>BBCS01000028.1 GCA_001316125.1 Vulcanisaeta distributa JCM 11213 | reverse complement strand
AGTTGAAAATATGCTGAGGAGCTAGGGGCAGTAAGAGGCTGAGGTGTGGCGAGCCAATAAATGATCCAAGGGTTGTTGATGAGGTAATGAGGCTAGTCGACGAGTTCCTAAGCAGAGTCGAGGGGGGGCACAGAGGCGTGCTGCTAAGCGAGTCAAGCACACCATTTGACCATATTATCAATGATTTGAATGCCTGGCTAACATTGATGGAGGAGAAAGCCAAGGAAGGTAGCGATGAGAACGTTACAAAGTTGAGGAAGGCGATAATCACAATAGGCAGGAAGATGCTTAAGCTGGCCAGGCAAGCCAGGGAAAAATGGCTTAATACCTATCAAAAAGAGCTCGAGGAATTGCTCAGGAAGTTAAGGAGCGATGAAACATCAATAATCATACGCGGAGGCCCATTCAACACTGATAAGTCATTCACGGTACACCTATACACGGAGCACTTGGCGGTCGAGAGGGTAGCGAGGTCGGGAGACATTACGGTGAATTTAACGTTAGGCGGCCTTGAGGGCACGCACATAGTCACA
>BBCS01000027.1 GCA_001316125.1 Vulcanisaeta distributa JCM 11213 | reverse complement strand
AGCTTCCCACGCCAAAACCAAGGCGTGGTACTCCGGGACACCGGGACTCCGCCAGGCGGCCTTTAGCTACGGGGCTATCACCCTCTACGGCGGGGGGGCTTTCCAGCCCACTTCGGCTAGGCCGCCCCGGCGGTACCCGGGCCCTCAACCCCCACATCTCCCCCCCACGGTTATCCCGCGGGGGGGATTTGGTTTGGGCTAACCCCCCCCTTTCGGTCGCCCCCCCTACTCAGGGGGTCCCTGTTGGTTTCCCTTCCTCCCCCCCTACTAAGATGTTTCCGTTCGGGGGGTTCCCGCTCCGAGGAAAACCCCCCCGGAGCGCCCAGGCCTATTCGGCCCGGGCAGGAGGCCCCCCCATTCGGGAATCCCGGGTTCAAAGGCTGCCTGCGCCTACCCCCCGGGCTTATCGCAGCTTGCCACGCCCTTCCTCGGCGCCCGAGCCGAGCCATCCACCGGGCGGCTTGCTGGTGCGGGTGGTGGTTTGGTCAGGGTGGGTGTCACCCAACCCCCCCTTTGAACACCCCCCCATCCCCCCAGAGGAGGTGATCCGGCCGCAGGTTCCCCCCCTACGGCCACCTTGTTACGACTTCG
>BBCS01000026.1 GCA_001316125.1 Vulcanisaeta distributa JCM 11213 | reverse complement strand
GCCTCTAGTGCCTTATTAAGCAAGTGGTCAAATAATAATGAGGTGGCTATGAGCCCCCCCCGAGGTATAGCGTCGGGGGTTTAGCCCCCCCGGCGAATCCTCGGGGGGGGTGATCCAGTGGGCCCGTGGGCTGGGTAGAGGGTTAGTATGAACTCTTGGGTTGAGTCTGTTAGGCTTGCGAGTATGCTGCTTAGGCGTTTGAGGGGTTTTGATGAGCGTGGTGTCAAGGCCTTCTTCACCCGTGGCTGCTACCGCTATGACTTGGGCAATTGGCGATTCGATGGTGAAGCCATTAGGTGCCTTAGGTCTTGGTACATCAGGGCCTTGGTTAGCATAGCCTCAATACTCCACCCGCTTGTCAAGGCCTACGGCGTTAAGGCCGTGGAGTCGGTTATCGGGGGGGAGGTGGACTTAACTAGGGTCGACGTTAGGGAGGGTTTGTTGGATGATGTGGCTAGGCTCGTTTACGAGGCTTTGCTTAATAACGCTGGGAAAAACGCGATTAGTAATGTAGGTGGTGACCTCATAATCTCGAGAGTCATTAATGCCGGTATCGGCGACCTAGCGGCTCAGATACAGCGTGTTGAGGACTTAATGAGGAAATGCAAAGATGGTAGGGTTGTCTTCGAGGGTGAGGAATTAAGCTGTGATGAGTTATGGCTCTACAACGCCGAACTAAGGCAGGTACTGAACGAGCTGCAGAGGCTGGCCAAGAAATACAACACAGGCGTTGAGCCAAGCAGACTGCCTGGTGGCTACTCGAGGACTAAGCCAACAAATGCCCCCCCTCCCTACCCCCCCTCACCCTCTCCCTCCTCCCCCCCCTTCCC
>BBCS01000025.1 GCA_001316125.1 Vulcanisaeta distributa JCM 11213 | reverse complement strand
AGGATGGGAAGAGACGACGTCTGGGTACCAAACCGCGGGGGGGTCGATGGGAACTCTCACCCGCGACGAGCCGGTTACTCCTGGGGTAACTTTTCTGTCATGCCCGGCCCCCCCCACTGGTGGGGGCACGAGCGTTCGCTAGGCCCGGGTTTCCCCCCCCTGCGCCCCCCCTTGCGTTCAAGGGCGCAGTCAGCCCGGCATTTGGCCTTACCCTCTACGGCGGAGTTCTGACCCGCCTGAGCCGAGCTTTGGGCACCCCCCCTGATATCCTTTCAGGGGTGTGCCGCCCCCCCAGCCGAACTGCCCACCCGCCGCTGTCCCCCCCGGGTACGCCCGGGGTTAGGGGGTGCGGGAGGAAGTGGGTGGTGTTTCATTGCCGCATCCACGCGGCCCGGAGACCGCGCTTCATCGCTCCCACCTACACTATGCACCCCCCCTCCCGCACCCCAACGACGGGCTGCAGTAAAGCTCCACAGGGTCTTCTCGCCCCCCCGTCGGGGGTCCCAGGACTCTGCACCCGGAGGTGGGTTCGCCGGGCCCCCCCGGGCCGGGACAGTGGGGACCTCGTTGATCCATTCATGCACGCCGGAACTTACCCGGCAAGGCATTTGGCTACCTTAAGAGGGTCAGAGTTACCCCCCCGGCCTTCAGCGGCGCTTCGCCCGGTTGGACCCGGGTTTCACGTACCGCCAGTGGCCAGGATTCAGCCCCCCCCGTACACACCCTTACGGGCTAGCGGGGACCTATGTTTTTGTTAAACAGTCAGGTCCCCCCTTGCCACTGCGACCCACGGCTCCAGTGGGTAACCACCAGAGCCACGGGCACCCCCCCTTCTCCCGAAGTTACGGGGGGGCTAATTTGCCGAGTTCCCTGGCCCGGGGGGGTCACCCGAGCCGCCTTGGGCTTCTCACCCAGGAACACCTGTGTCGGTTCTCGGTACGGTCGTGGGGGGCTCGTTCCCCCCCACCCCCCCCTTTTCATGGGCCCCCCCAGGAGTCGGGTGGACCGGGCTCAAGGCCCGGCTATTCCCGCCTTCGGCCGGTTCTCGCCATTACGGCACTCCCCCCCGGCCTTCAGCGGTTAAGCGGGGTATTCCCCCCCCGCCCACCCTATCCCGAGGCGTCGGGGGGTGGGGCCTGCGTTGCCGCGAGGCCTACCCCCCCCACGGCACGGGAATATTAACCCGTTTCCCCCCCTTCGGCGGGTACCAATTAGGCCCCCCCGCCTTAGGACCGGCTAACCCATGGCTGATTGTCGTTGCCATGGAACCCTGGTCCTTTCCGGCGGAGGGGGTTCCCACCCCCCCTCTTCGCTGCTACTACCACCGGGATCTGCATCGGCCACGGGTCCACCGGACCTCACGGCCCGGCTTCCGCCCCCCATGGCCGCGCCCCCCCCTACCCCCCACGCGGACCAACGGTCCGCGGGCCGGGTCTCGGCGGCGGGCTTGAGTCCCTAGACATCTTCGGGGCCCCCCCCGCCTCAGCGGGTAAGGTGTTACCCACTTCTTAGCCGATGGCTGCTTCTAGGCCCACGGCCCCCCCGCTGTCTTGGGCGGGGGGACACCCTTCTAGGTTGACACTTAGCCCGCACTTAGGGGGGGCCTTAACCCCCCCGGTCTGGGTTGTTTCCCTCTCGGCCCTCAGGCTTACCCCCCCGAGGAACCCGCCTCCCCCCCCTTCTTCGGAGCCCACGGGTTCGGAGTTTGACCGGGGGGGACCGGGGCCTTTCGGCCCCCCCTGCATCCCCCCCGATCAGTGCTCTACCCCCCCGTGGGCCTCCTCCAGGGAGGCCGGGCTGGGACCCGCTTCGGGGGGGGAACCAGCTATCACCGGGCTTGATTGGTCTTTTGCCCCCCCTAGCCCCCCCAGGTCATGGGAACGAATTGCACATCAGAACCCTTTCGGGCCTCCACGGGGCTTTCG
>BBCS01000024.1 GCA_001316125.1 Vulcanisaeta distributa JCM 11213 | reverse complement strand
GGCGTTTTCTTGGTTGGTTTTGTTTGTTTTAAGTTTTTTGTGTTGTGGGTTCGTGGTTCCTTTTCTGGAATAAAATTTTAATAATGTATTATGTATTGATTCGTCGATGGTGGGTAGGAGGTTTGTTAGGGCCTTGGTAATAGCGGTGTTGGTGCTTAGTCTTGCGGCTTTAGTTGTTCATGCCCAGGCGAGTGATCAGGCGCAGGTCATGGCTGCCAGGGCTTTAGCGGCTGGTATTGGATTTGGACTTGCAGCCCTCGGCGCTGGCATTGGTATCGGCATTGCTGGTGCCGCATCGGTAAGCGCCTTAGTTGAGAGGAGGGAACTATTCGCGCTTTACTTAGTATTCGTCGCGTTGGCAGAGGCAATTGCAATCTATGGTCTCGTAGTCCTCTTCATACTATACTAATCCAGGGTCCTAAGAAATAATTAACGTCAAAAATTACTGTTTTTAATTATGAAGAAATTAATCGCCTAACCAATAATGAGTAAAAACTAGCCGTGGTCTCAAGGGACTTCACACTCACGTACTCATTGGGTCCATGGGCATTGCTACCCACAGGCCCAAAGTCTATGGTCTCAATACCAAGTGGTGAGAAGTACCTGGCATCACTCGCGCCGGCCATCTCCATGACCCTAGCCTCAAGACCAAGCTCAGTAAGCATCTCACTGGCTAGCTTAACGAGCCTTGAGTCACGTGGAGTGTATAGGTACCCCCCCCACCACCCTCACCCTCAACCCTAACCTCAATTCCCTGGAAATCCTCCCTCAACGCATCACTCATAGCCTCCTCAATAGCCTTCGCATCGTCGGTCATGGCCCTAACATTAATCACGAACTCATGGTAATCACCAACAACCCTATAGACATTGGGCGTGGCCGTGACACCATAAACGCTCTGCGCCTTAATCCTGGGCACGAACCTAGTCAACGGTAGTAGGGCCTTAACGAGCCTCGTAAGCCCCCCCACATCAACCTCCTGCTGTGGGCAGCCACCGCAGGACTTGACCACATCAGCCTCAACCCAGGTCGGCGTAACATTACTCTTAACAAAACCACCCCCCCTAAGACTAGCCACGTAAGCATTGTTAAGCCATACGTACTGTGAGAGGGCGATGACTGGGTGCGTATCGACGCCGCCAATGAAGTACGCGGCGTGGTATGGAGGCGTGACCTTATAATCAAGTTGAAACCTAATGGTCTCCTTACGCCCATTAACCACGGCCCTCTCAACCTGGACCTAACCCTGGCATTGAATATTGCCCTCCTCCTATTTATAATAACCATTAACTGACCATCAGCATTAATCACATAGTTCGGCCTAAGACCATTACCCAATAGGTAATCCCTAACTACCCTAGCCCCATTTTCACTCCCAACCTCCTCATCAGTAGTGAACGCAGCAATTACCGTGCCCTTACCAATACTCACTAAGTCCTCCAAGGCCTTAAGCACGGCAGCCACATTACCCTTATCATCAAGTGTACCACGCCCATAGGCAAGGTCACCCTCAACCGTCAACCTAAGCGGATCATACCTCCACTCACTGCGTATAAACGGAACAACATCAAGGTGCGCCAAGAGTAATACGCGAGGCTTGCCTGAACCAACGACCCCCCCAACCACGCTCCTATACCCATGACTAACCAAAACCCTGGTCTTGATGCCAAGTCCATTTAACACGCCCTCAATAAAATCAACAACGCCTGGGTCGGGCATCCTACCATTATCAGGGTCATTTACCGTGTTAAACTCTACAAGAACTTCGAGCAGCTTAAGTAGGTCCATGGATCACTGACCACCCTGCACCTGAATCCCTAGGCTCTCCAGGGTGTTCTTCAGCATGTTCTTTATCTCATTAATGTCCACGGGAACTATCGTGCCCTTAGCCGTGGTAAAGTAGTACCAATTCATTGAGTGCGACACACCCTTCATCCTCTTAACCCTCATCCTCCTGACCGGTATTCCCAAGTTCGCCATATTCTCATCAAACTCCATCTCAATCACGCCGTCAAACACGTACTCAATACTATTGAGCAGATTGTCCATATCCTCCGTGGTTACGTGAGCCACTATGAACGTTATCATGTTGTAAAGCCTCGATAAAGACTTAAACTGCTTAAGCATGGCGATCAAACCCCCTCGGATCAATATTAATGAGTAAGTCATTGATTGAGTCAATGATCAGGCCACGGGCATTCCTAGAGTAAACAGCCTGACCAACCTTGCTAATTAATTGCCCAGGATCAAGCTCAGTGATTACGTCGATAACGTTTGGGGTCTTAACCCTACGCTGGTCACTGAGTGTGAAGCCATCAATTATGAAGAGTCTATTACTGAATTCCTTCAGGTCATTAATCACGGATTCAGGATTATCATCAAAGGACACGTAAATAAGTGGGTAATTACTTAGTATGCTCCTTGCGAGTAACTTAACGAGGAGTGTCTTACCCATGCCCAAATCCCCCGCGGATCAGGACTAGGTAGCCGAAGGGAAAGCCCGTGGGCAATAAATCCTCCAAAACCTGACACCTAAGGAAATCCATAACAACCAGGGAATAAGCCGAAACAAAATAATTAAGCATTACCCAACCCATAACGCATTTTTCAGCATGAAAAGGTTGGTGGGCCCGCCGGGATTCGAACCCGGGACCTCCCGGTTATGAGCCATACGCGGGGCCTTCGCCCCCCCAGGGCGCTCTACCTGGCTAAGCTACGGGCCCCCCCAGTGAAAGACTGGTTTATGGCAAATTTAAGCTTTTCGTCTCGGGGATCATTATGGGGTATAGTCATGGAGCTTATGACATTCCATTTTGAATCATTATGTGTAGTCTTAATTTCTCGTAATGAATCCTCACGTGAAATACTTAATTCATTAATTGTGATTTTAATTCTAAAACTTCGTCATTGATAGTATTTGTAATCTTCAACTCAAAGTCTAGGTTTACGAGTATCTCCCATAGTCTATCAAGGGCTTCGTTGCAAGGTATCTTGCTATCCTCGCCTTGCCAATTATTATTAGGGCATCATCAATAGCCTTTGCTGGGCTCATAATTGAAAGCATGATTAACCATGGGTTTTAGGCTTAATTACCCAGTTCCTGAAAATAGATTTTCTTTCAACTTGTTATTTTAAATGAACAGTAGTGTTTTTGAGCGCTTAACGCAAATTTATTAACTTGGTGATGACTCATTGCAGTACTGACCAATGAAGAGACTGGCCTGCCCTGACCCAGCCGACGCAGTTAAATGAATTAAGATTGAGTTAATCAGCACGACCATACTCATCAGCAGGGTCAGCCACCTCCTCTATCCTCACTAAGGAAATTAATGAAGACCCTCCCTTTTAAGCACTTAATGAGCCACCTAGGCGTAGAAGCTCCTTAATCACCCAAGCCTTAACCACAACGCTTTCTCTATCCGTTTTCACAACCACGTCGGTGTAATCATCAACCCTAACACATCACTGGGCCTAGCCACGGAGTTATTAATCACGAGCTTAACACCAGTCAGTGAGCCATGCCTACTAATTAACTCCCTAACCAACTCCTTAATTATTAATTCCGTCGACTCGGCATCAATAAGTCTAAGCACACCGAACCTGGCACCGACCAGGGCCAGGGCCTCCAGTGGCCTATCCAAGGACCTCCACACCTCATTCACAGCATCAACTAGGTAATCACCAACACCCCCCCCAACCACGGACCTAATGGCCACGTAAAACGCAACCCCTGGGCTTAAGTAATTCCTAAGTGCAGCATAGACGCTCGATGCTTGATTAACCTTAATCCCCCCCATGTACCTAACCAGGGCATTAACCCCCCCATGACGAAGCAGGGGGATTCATCACCGAGTATGGCCTTAAGACAATGACCGGCGAGAGCGCGGTATTGGCAATACTCGATAATGCGGTCCTTAACGGGCCTCTCTCCATGGTCATTATTCTCCTCATTACGTACTCTCTGGTCAGGGACGTACCATAGAGCGCCGGTAGTGTGATGTGGGGTGCAACGGCAACCTGAGGTAGGTTCCTTAGAGCCCAATGAGCGGTCCTAAGCCCATGCCTAATGTACCTATGCCTCGAAATTTCATAGATCCTCCTAACCACGTAATACCTCCTCACAAGGTCCTCCCGCCTAACCCACTTGCTAACGATGGTTGCTACCAACGGACTTGCAATCGACGCAACATCCTCATAAGTAATGTGAGGTTTAACCCTAATGGCGCTCATCAACCTTGGCCAGTACCTAATCCTAGGCGCCATAGCCACTAAGCCAATGAAGCTAGGAATATTGCTGAGTAATACGCGGCATTCACAAATAAGGCTATGTACATGCCTGGATTAAGCGGGTTTGATTCAGCGTTCCTAATAACCATCAGTGAGTCATTTAGCCAAGTCGTGTAAGTACCACCCCACAGAGCATAGTAGTTAAGGTTGTAGGGCTCAACACCGATGATTAAGACGCTAATTCTAGTGTAGTTACAGGGTTCACGGCACGTAAATGATGCGGTTAGTCTAATGCTCCTAAGTTCACTAATCACTTCTGAGTAATTACCCACGCCACTGCATGCCCTGCGCATTATAGAGAGCACGGCACCAACGACCTGCGGTGGTGCTTCGAGGCCTTGGTAGGTAATTGATGGGTTAACGAGCTGCTCAAGGTTAAGGCAGAATAACTCATGATTAATGATGATGCTTCTAATCCAGGACTTAGGTACGAGGTTCGGCGGCCTATCCTCCGTCACTGAGTACTTAATTGAGCAGTTACCCTCGATAAGGCCCAGGGGCATTAACCTAACCTGCGCTGCATAGGCCATCACGGTTAAGTTACCACTACATGGAGTAGTCACGTTTATGACGGCATAGCCAGGCCCCCCCGCATTAACACTAACACTTCCATAACCCACCCATGTGTAGTTAAATAGTCCAACCAATGAGTCCCCGTTGAATATCGCGATCATGGGTAATCTAATAACCACGGTACTACCTAAGTATGGATTTGGCATAATCAACTCATTCGCATTAAACCTAAGGAATAAGCCACAAGGCAATCAACACTATAACGCATTAACCCACCCCCCCTAAACACATGCGTTGGGAGAACAATAATGCCGGCACCATTGGTAGGCCCACAGTTTCATTATACGGGAACCCATAACCCTCAATACAAAGCACCGCGGGCACCGGTTTACCTAACCTATCAGCAACCTCGACCTCGATGAGCCCAAGGCCATTTGGTATTGGGGGTAGGTTATTAGCCATGCTTATTAACGGCGGTAAATGCGATGCATTTATTGCGGCGGGTAGCGCAAGGCCTAGTATTAGGTATATCGCGGCTGGTATCACGGCAACATCCCTAGCCCTAGGCAGCACCAAGAGGAAGGCTATGTAGGGTATGAGAGACCTAAGCGCTTCGCCGATGCTTAACGCGTACCTAATGAACCACAGGGCTGCGACTACCATGGAGAGCACGTGAACTAAGTAATTAATTGTTATGGTAAATAGGTGTTCAATGACTTCAATGATGACCTCAATCGCCACGCTAAACCCTGAATCCGTAGCCACGTAATTAATGGCGTCGGCGATAGGCAACCCAACATTAGTCGCTATTGAGATAGCCTCATCAGCGAAACCCAACGCACTTATTAAGTTGTTGTAAGTGCGTATCAACCCATCAACCGTACTCAACGCCACCGTGGTTGAGTAAAGACTGCTGGGTATTACGCCGAAGAAGTTCGTAACCAAGGCAAGGGCTAGAACAAACCAGGCAATATCCTCAACCCCCCCGACCCTAAACTCCTCACCCCCCCTAGCCATGGCGTAGAGCGCCTTAACAAGCAGTAGACCCACCATGCTGTAACCACGAGGACTAAGCCGAGCATGATAATCACGACAACGCAGACCTAATGGCATAAACCACCACGAAGAGGAGGGCATAGAGTATCAAGACTATTGTCTCGGCTTGGGCGACGTAAACGGCGAGCCTATTATATGCCTCGAGCACATTACCAAAGCCATTAATACTCAAACCAATGTTCTGGCATGGAATAGTCTCAAAATTATGCGGATTAATAATGTATGAAATACCCCCCCCATCACTGACCATAGCCGTGTAAAACGACTGAGAAGCAATGATGGCAGCACCACCAACCACAACCACGTAAAGCCCGAGACCAATCGCAATAAACAATGAGCCAATACTCCTCAGCCTAGATACCGAGAGACCAAGGCCAATGGCAATTAAAAGCGGTGCTAAACCCGGCAACCACTGGGCGAGGTAAATCATGGGGACCACGTCCTCCGTCGACTCCAGGATCAACGTGGCGTTCTCGGTCTGTATACTCCTAACGTCACACCAGGGATACGTGAGGGGACAGACTAATCGCCGCGGCCGCCCCCCCCTTTATGGGTACGTGTTTTTGCATGAGTCTCTTGAGGTGCTTAACAATTATTTGTTTCTTCCTTTCATTCTTTACCATCCCAAGCTTCTGACATAATACTCTAATTATCTGCACCCTAATATCATCATATCTCATAATTAAACGCATTGGTACTACAATCGTCAAATACTTACCACCATTCTCGGGATAAACGTTTATTTGACTAACAAACTCATCGCCGTAAATCCCCCCCTTCAACTTCTCAAGAATTTCCTTAACCTCTTCCTTATCTTTGGCATGATGTCGCAACTCAACAGTACCCTCCCGAATAGTTACGCTAAATGCATAGTCAGCAATAACGATAGTCTGCATACCTTTCCTCTTTTCAAACTCTAACTCTGCTATTTGCTTTATGTTTATCCACGGTTTAACAGCCAAAGCATCAATAACATCCTTTATTATTGATGGCAGAATACTAATCATCCCTCTAGCAATATCAACAGCATGAGAACCATTAAATACCACATTAACTGAATCTCCATCAGTGCGAGGAGCCTTATTCCACGGAAATCCGATACTCTTCAATTTCTCGAGCAATGGCTCCCACATTTTATACTTTTCAGACGACATAACTATTTCTATCACGGGCTTAGCATAAACGCGACCATTAACTACAGTATTAGTAATAAAGGCACTTCCATCACCAAGTACAGCAGTAAACAAAATGGCAAGCAATGCTCCCTACTGAGCTTACTAAGCTTTTCAGTGTCTTTTAAGAAACCTTTAAGCGATTCGTGATCAATCGACCTTAACTGCCATGTTATTGTTACACCATGTTTATTCACGTTGATGGAATGTACATGCATGCGTATCTTGCCGGGGGGGTAGAGCAACAACCAAAGCAGTGCCTGCCACGGCTTACTTGTGCTCATAACAGGCCTATCCTTATCCACACCCTCATCCGTCTCCGCAAAGCCCACCCTCAACGGTATAAGTAATTCCCTAATGAACTTCTCATACTCATCTTTACTCATCACTCCCATGAAAATATTGGGTATTTCTATTGTCATGCCTTCAAAACCCTTCAACACCAAATGAGACACCACACCGCTCTCATCGGTCTTACTTACATTAAGCAATATATTCTTACCATAAATACTTAGCCCAGATATATTTTCCCAAATAACAACCTCTGCCTTACCACCTACTAAATCATCAATAATCTCCTTAATCTCAATACCATTCTTAACCCAGTACTCCTTGAACCTATCAATATAACTAATGAACTCCTTAAACACGTTAAGAATGCCATTAACGACATCATCACTATATATGCCCCCCCTTAGTCTCTCATTAACATTCCTCTTCTTTGCTTGCCACTCCATTTTATATTTATCAATCCACCACGTCTCCCAAATACGCCACTTAAACATTCTATCAATAGCCTCAGCCAGTAAGTCAACATACTGATTAATTACATTTGAATCGTTAACTGCATTACCACAAATATATTTTCTACCGTGTTTAATACCAAAACAGAAGCTATTTCTCTTCAATTTACGAATGTCAAGGGGGGCTCCAGGCCCATTGCCGCCCCCGCCTACATTATTATCGATTTTGCGCAGTTTAGGCGCCTCAACA
>BBCS01000023.1 GCA_001316125.1 Vulcanisaeta distributa JCM 11213 | reverse complement strand
CTTAAGGTTGATAGTGGGGCCACTGATAGAATTGTTAATCAATTATTAGCTGAAATGGATGGTATCGCGCCATTGAAGAATGTCGTGGTTATTGCGGCGACAAATAGGGCTGATATAATAGACCCAGCATTATTAAGGCCAGGTAGGTTCGATAGGATAGTTTACGTACCACCACCTGATGAGAATGCCAGGTTTGAGATACTTAAGGTCCACATTAGGGGGGGCTTAAAGCTCGCTGATGATGTTAAAGATGGAAATTATAAGTACCTTAGAGACCTGGCCAGAAGGACCGAGGGATACACAGGGGGGGCTGATTTAGCAGCATTGGTTAGGGAGGCCGCGATGTTGGCTTTGAGAGAAACCATTAGGAGTAATACTAATCAGGTTAAGCCTGTCGGTATTGAGCATTTTGAGGAGGCCTTGAAGGTAGTCCCACCGTCACTGTCTAAGCAGGATATTGCCAGGTTTGAAGAGATGGCTAGAAACCTTAGGAGAACGTTAAGGGGCCTCTGATCTTTCATACTCAATCCTCTTCCTAATAAAAACATCAACGCTGTAGATAGGCCTGGCGGGCACGCCAGCGACGACCTCCCCCCCTGGTGGCACGTCCCTAGTCACGACAGCGCCGGCGGCAACCACCGCGTTCTCCCCCCCAATCTCAATACCTGCTATCAGGGTTGCATTGGCGCCAATAACGGCGTTCCTCCTAATCTTAACACCATCAAGTCTCCTACTCGGTGGATATTTATCATTCGTTATCACGACATTGGGCCCCCCCAGGAATACGTTATCCTCAATGACGGTACCCCTCGGTATGTAAACCATGCTCTGTATACTAACGTTGCTTCCAATTACTGTGTCCCCATCAATTATAACACCAGATCCAATCCTAGTATTCACACCAACCCTCGTGTTCTCCCTAATTAACGCATTATGCCCTGTCTCAACCCCCCCATCACCTATCTCCACATCTTCATAAATAATAACATTACTCCTGATAATGCAGTTCCTACCAATTATGGCGCCGCTACTGACCTCATCCATTAATTGCTCAATGTTGAGTCCTCTATCCCTTACGCTCAGGAGCTTTGACCTTATTGGGTGGCCTATAACAACGAGGGGGGGCTCCACTATCGTACCCTCGTTAATTACTGTGGGACCCAGCACTACTACATTCTCACTCACGTTTTTACTTAGTATTTTTGCCCTTGGGGATGTGTACGTCATTGATTGATAATCACAAGATAAATATTTAAGTAATTAGTGCATTGGTTTATTTACAATGGGTTATTACCCAGCGCCACCCCCGCCTCCGCGTGAGGATCCAATAGCCAGGATTCTTAGGGAGTTGATGAATCTGAATAGCAAAGTCGATCAATTGTCCAGGAACCTGGCAGACCTAAGTACTAGGGTTGAGAACTTGGAAGGCAGGGTTAATGAAATTGAAAAATCCCTATCTAGTTTAATTAAGGCTCAGGAATTAGTTAGTGGCATAACTCCGCAGAGTATGGCTGAGTTAGCGGGCATGTTGTCCAATACATTAAGGGAGTTAACAAGGATTGAGGCTTCACTAATTGCGTATAGGGATTCAGTATCATCCTTGCAAAGTAAGATTGAGAATGCCGTGGATTTATTAGCGAAAACCACGATGGATTTGAGGGAGTATAGAGCTCTTGATGTTAACCAGGTTGTTGAGATCACGAATCAGTTATCCAATGTTGCGACACGGCTCAATGAACTTCAGAAATTAATTGAGGAGCAGGGCATTAGGTTGATCTCTGAGTATAGAAAAAGTTCTGAGATAATTGAGGGACTTAAGTCAGTTATTTTGGATGTCCTGGGTAAGGGCTCTGGTAAGACTTAATTTTATGTTGTTTTCATTACATTCAATTCTATTTAGAATAATAAAAGCAAAATATATTAGTTCCCCTGTTTAAAATACGTACCGTGTTCAGGTCTAAGGAGCATCGGAGCTTTACCAGAGGATTAACGACATAAGTAATTTACTTCAGGCATTACAACAGAATGTCCAAGCGCTAATCAATAACGCTAACCAAATGCAGAAGAACCTTCAAGCTATTTCGGCTGGAATTGAGAGGAATGATAAGACACTGCAGGATGCCATTAAGGTCATAAACTCATCAACAACAGACATAGCCAGTAGAGTCGCCCAAATGAATACCATCGTTAGTCAATTCAACGACACAAGCAAGAAGCTCATGGACTCCCTATTCGACGCACTTGAGAAGATAAACAACCTCCTGGACAGACTTCAGGGATTATCAAGCAACATGCAGCAGAGCCTCGTAAGTGCCACCACAACCCTTGAATCAATAAATAATAATGTTAAGGACTTAAATGCTAAAATTGAGAGCGGAGTTGATAAGGCATCAACCCTCGTCTCAGAGGTATCTAAGCTGAGTAATTTACTGGCAGAGTTGAACAAGGTGTATAACGAGGTCCTCAACAGGGAGAAGGACCTGGAGAATAAGTTACTTGATATAAGTAGAAGGGAGAGCGATGTTTCAGTTAGGGAGAAGAGCCTTGAGGAGATTAGGCAAAGATTGGAGAGCGATAGGAAGGCGCTTGAGGAGGAAAAGGCTAAGTTAGCTGAGATGAGTAGTGTAATGACATCCCTTATAGCCCTTTCTAATCAGTTAGCAACGAGACTTAATGATCTTGACAATAGAGAGAAGGCCCTAGCCGAGAGGGAGAAGGCGCTTAATGAGAAGGAGGCTAAGCTTAGGGATTGGGAAGTTGAGTTGAAGTCCCGTGAGCAGAGGCTTGAGATGGAGCTGTAAGGATTGATGCCGAGAATGCCAGACTTAGGGAGCTGGAGAAGAAGGAGCAGGAGATTAAGGAGAGGCTTGAGCAGTTGGCGCGGAGGGAGGCTGAACTTAAAGAACTTGAGAGGAAGTTGAATGAGAGGCAGGAAATGCTGAATAAGTTGGAGGCCGAACTTAAGGATAAAGAGGGCAGGCTTAATTCCCTGGAGAACCTGCTTAAGGAGAGGGAGGACACGCTTAAGAAGCTTGATGAGGAGATTAATAAAAGGAGAAGGGAGCTCGTGGATAAGCTTGAGCCATTAATAACGAAACTTGTTGAGGAGGAGAAGAGACTCACGGATTGGGAGAAGAGACTTCTTGATAAGGAGAGGGAGTTAATGAATTACCAGAGAGCGTTAATAATTAGGGAGAACACGTTGGTTGAGTTGAGGGAGAAGCTTGATAGGGAGAGGGAGGAACTAGAGAGTAAGATGAAGGAGATTAATAAGATTGAAAGTGAATGCCAAGACATACGTAAGAAATACGAACAACTACTTAAGGAGAGGGAGGAATTGATGAAGATTATTGAGAGTAAGGATAAGGAGCTTAATCAATTAAGGGCTCTGATTAAGAAGTAATTGAATTGAAAAATGAAGGTAATTTATCATTTCAAATAACTACGATAAGCACATACGCAAAGACTAGGATTATGTTAACAATATTCAGGCCCAGCGAGAAAAACGCCAGAATCCTCTTTAACTTTCCAATTATCAATTCCCTATCTGTGTATGCGGTGTTCACGTCGTACCACGTCTGCTTAATCGATAGAATGATGTGAAGAAACTAATCAGTGCCAATACGAGTACTGTGATTTCCAGGGCAAAATTACCCTTGCTGGGTAAGTACGTGCCGGCTAATGACGATAATAAAACGGCATACACAATCACCGCAAGGACTATGGCTGCCGTTAATAGCTTGGACATTAGTAATCACCTCAATGCATTCCTTAACCTATTAAGGACAAAATCCTTACCAAGCATTGCCAGGTAAGGCGCGATTCTTGGACCACTTGGCTTACCGAAGAATACCAGGTAAGTAGCTTCAAAGAAAGCCTTCTCGACATTCTTATTTTCCCTGGGAACACTCTTCATTGCCTCCTTAATATTATCTTCATTCCAAACATCAACCTTCTCAAGCTCCTGAAGCAGTAACCTCAGTTTACTCCTTTGGATGTCTGTTAATGATGCCCTTATTGAATCAGGTAACTCGTCAAGAACCCTAATCCTGTATGTCTCAGGTGCGTACTTATTGACCCAATTACGGGCCTTAATGAGCCTTGACTTAATCCTCTCACGAGATAAATCATCCAATTCCTTAGTGAGTATTTTGGTTTCCTTCAATCTCTTAATAACTCTCTCCATAAGTTCCTCCTCACTTAACGATTGTGGTAATGTCTGGATAAGCGCAACGGCATGTAGGTATGGTAATTGGAAGGGCATCTCCCTGGGTAATGGCCTCCTTAGTTGTGCATATTCATAGGACCTGATGATTAGGTCAAGGTAATCCTTCTCCTTGGGGCTTGGCTTGTCAATTCCATAGTAAAGGCGCTCAGCTCTATCATATATATCCACGTATTGATAAATAGAGTCGAGACTGAAGGTAAGCCTCTTCGTTGGTTCATGGAATATGTATATGTACCTAAGAACCTCAGGCTCTGCAACCTCAACCCACTCCCTCGGTGTAAAGCCTATGAAGTCACTACTACCCATGTCGCCTACGTCTTTACCATTAACCACATAACCAACCCACTCATACCAAGTACCCAGTGGTGGGTTGATGCCATAAACAGTTTTCGCGATCTCAACGGCAGAGTCCCTGGAGCCACCGGGCATTGCATGGTCTTTACCATAAGGCTCAAAGTCAACCTGCAACGTGTACCAAACACCAACCCACTCAACCCTCCACGGAAGCTTACCATCAGTTAACTTAGCCCTACCAACATGTCCACAATACGTGCACCTATACTCAACCTCGTACTTATCGAGGTCTAGTTTCGTGACCTCTGCAGTGCCAATTCTACCACAGTTCTCGCATATTGGTTCGAAGGGTATCCAGTCCTTTGGGTATGGGTTCCTACCCCCCCTATACTTATTAATGACCTCAATCAACCTTTCCTTATTTCTCATAGTCATTACTATGAACTCCCTCATCCTGGGATGCTCTCTATACATCTCGCCGGTCGTTATAACCTCAACATTCTTTGCAAAATAATCAAGGTAGTCGCCGAAGTCCCTCCAGTAATGATCAACCCAGGACTTATGGCAACCCTTAGGATCAGGAACACGCTCGAGAGGCCATTCAACGTACTTCCTACCAACCTCTGGGTTCAAGAATTGCTCGAGCTGTTTATCCTTACCCTTCCAGGGATCCACTGTGTACAGGGTCAGGACTTGCCTAACCTTTAATCCTGCGTCCCTTAATTTCTCGGCGATAACACTATTCAGTATTATCTCACCCCTAAGCCTACCAATGTGTTGAAGCCCAGAAACACTTAAGCCGCCATTAAGTACGCACTCATCCTTACCCTCACTACGACACCTCTCAAGAACTTGGCTCGCTATCCTATCAACCCAATGGTATAACTCATTACTGTGAAAAGAACTAATACCAAATTTATAAGTTATCCCATACCAACAGCTCAACCACCCTCTGCAGGTGGTAAAAACACTACCTCATCATTGTCATTAAGTTTCGTTGCAAGGCCATTAAGCCACTCAATGGCTCTACCATTAACTAAGATCACATACTCACCCTTAAGCCTGCCATCACCATCAAGCACAGCCTCAGCAAACTTAGGATTGAACGTATGGGAAATGAGATCA
Organism: Vulcanisaeta distributa JCM 11213; assembly: GCA_001316125.1. The sequence goes on along the minus strand of BBCS01000023.1, from coordinate 5,701 downwards.
ATAAGATCACGTACAGAAAGGCCGTTTGGGGTTTCAAGTTCTATTCTAAATGCACCAACTAACTCATAAAGATCACCAAAAAACTTAACCTTAATCCTCACAAGACCAGGCAATCAAGTACAGCATAAAAATTTAACTCAGGACAGGAAATGAGTAAGAGATAAGAGAATAGAAATACTGGTGCCCCCCCGGCCGGGATTTGAACCCGGGTCACGGGCTGTCTTCGCCTAAGCTCGAAAGGCCCACATACTTGACCGGGCTATACTACCGGGGGGGCTCGTTAGTCATTAAATACGTCGGTTTTTAAGCCTTTATTTCGTAATTCCCATTGGGCTAATCAATTTAAGTTCATAATTTTTGCGGTTTGTTTGATGCCCATTGCCATATTTAAGAATGACCATCTCTATTTCATTAGGTTCTCGGTGAATAGGCGACCCAGAAAGGCTGCCTTTGTAGTTGGTAATTTTACGGCATTTATGAAACCTGTTGAACTTGAGTTTTGTGGCTCTGATTATTGCGCTTATATCTCATTACCTCCAGGTAAGTACTACTATAGGTACTTAGTTGATGGTGAGGTGGTTCTCGATAATGGTCCTACAGAGAATGGATTCAACGTACTTAAACTCAGCGGCTTTGTTAGGAGGGTTCGTGAGAATAGACGTAGGTTGTTCAAGGCGGTTTACGGTATTTTCGTTGATAGGTTTGGGTGTAAGAGGGAGGGTGGTCCTAGGGATAGGCTTGGTGGCGACTTATCCTTTATTACGGACAAGCTTAGTTATATTAGGTCTATGGGCTTTGATGCGATTTACCTAACGCCAATTTTCAGGGCGATGTCTTACCATAGGTACGATGTTGTTGATTATCTTAATGTCGATGATGATCTAGGCGGTAATAATGCGTTTAAGGAATTGCTGAGGATGGCTCATGAACTTGGCATTAAGGTTATACTTGATTTACCCATACATCACACCGGCTCTGAGCACCCTGCCTTTAAGGCTGCCCTGAGTGGTGACCCTGAGTATTCCCACTGGTACTACATTTACAATGGTGATTATGAGAAGTTCATGGATGTTAAGAGGATGCCTAAGCTTAACATGAAGTTCGCCGGTGAGTGGGTTAAGGGTATTGTACTTCATTGGGCGTTGATGGGTGTTGATGCCTTTAGGATCGATGTGGGCGCCGGTATACCACCCTGGTTTTTATGGGACCTAAGGAACTTTATTAATAAGCCGTTAATTGCCGAGGTTTGGGGGGGTGATCCATTCCTATGGAGAAATGCCGTTGATGGAGTTATGAATTACCAAGTCTGGGAGCCATTAATTAAGTTTCTTCGTGATGAAATTAACGCCGAGGATTTCGCCCAGGTGCTTAAGAGACAATTGAACGTACTGCCAAGACACTTCCTAATTAACTCCTGGCTCTTTGTGGATACGCACGATACGCCAAGGGCAATGACAATGCTTAATAACGACATTGAGAGATTCAAGGCGGCACTCATATTCATATACACTTGGATCGGGACCCCCAATGCTTTACTACGGTGATGAGGTAATGCTTGAAGGAGGTCCTGATCCTGATAATAGGAGGTGTATGGATTGAAAAAGAGTTAACGGCCCCAATACCCTTCATGAGTTCGTAAGAAGGCTTTCAGGACTAAACCTAATGCCTAGGCGTATAACAGTTAACTCAAGCGAATTGATTTATTATGATAATAAATTCGAGGTTAGGTTAAGTAATAGACCAAGGAGGTATGGTAGTGGCATCTTAAGTGGTGATTACTTCATTATCAAGGGTAGATAACTTGCCAAAGATTATTGGTGCTTAATGGTCGTTAATAATTACATTATTAATGGGTATACCTAGGTATAAACATATAGATGAATATCTAAGTTTTGCCTTTTTTATTTATGAGCATTCATGAATTATATAAATCAATCACGGTAATTCTAGTGATTGATAATTAATCTTTCCATGCTAAACTTAACAATATTATATAAACGATAAAATAAATTTAAATACAGGTGAGAATTTAAGATGAAGACGAAATGTATGAATATTGAATTTATACCTATTTATTATGGAGAATGTAAGTCAGGTAATAGGTGTGTGCCTACAATACAAGTCAATGATCCTGAAAAGAAAAGCATTGCTATTAAATTACTTAATAACCTTATTACTTTACTTGAAAAATGGAAAATTTATGATACTTCATGGATTAAGTATGTTTATGACAATGAATTAGAGAAAATAAGCATAGCCAATGTTACAGGAAGTATTGCTGATTCGATCATAAAATTATCAAAAGAAATACGTAATTATATAGAAAATACATTAATGCAATACTGGGTAACTTACATTAGTAATGATATAAAGAAATTGATCGATGATATAAAGAATGGTCGAACAATTGTAATAATGGAGGATACCGGAAATTCATTAACATTACGTATATATGGAAAGTATACTGAGTTATTTGCTGAGAAAATATACAAAAGTAATTCTACCGTTTTTCACATAATATTTAATGAATTAAGTCCGCTTTACATTAACACTTTTGATATTTTAGTAAATATAATAGATAAGAACGAGTATAAAACAATAGAGGAAAAGATTCTTATTCCGTTAAGGCTCGGTTGGGCTATAACCGACGAATCTGTAACGTCGACAAATAAGCCATCTCTGAGAACACATCAGTTATGGCAATTACTATTATGGTCACTACTTTATCCTGGCACGATACGCATCAAGATTGACGGAATTGCCGTAACTGAGAATGAGCTATCAATTAGATGGAAGTTAAATCCAACGTCCTCTGACTATATCTCACTTAAAGGTATGGTAGCAGATATAGTGCCGAAGTTTAACGATACAATGTTTTGGTTGTTTCTTTTTGCAATTATATTAGGGGGGGATGGTAATGTTTCGATATATCAAACCTCCTCCGGAGATATGAAATTATTAATTGAGATTTCAATTAGTCCTATTAAGTTCAATATATTATGGAAACCACTAATTCTTAAAAAACTCGATCAGTATAAAAATAAATTAGGACTTTATTATGCAGTAGAAGACAAAGGGTATAAGATAAGGGTGCGCTTTGCCGGACATAATGCCATAATAATAGCGAGACAAATTATTAGTTCGTTACCTCCATTATTAAGGACCTTATTAGCAATAATAGGCTTTGAGAAGTGGAACAAGATGCTCCAAATAGCTAACTTTAAGCTGAACCATTATAAGGGACAATTAAAGCTCACCATTAAAGGCGTTACATTTTCCATGTCTATTTCAAATAGCGGTGCGGAATTATACATTAGGGTAAGAGATGAGGCCGAGGCTAATAAGCTCATTGAATATTTAAAGACAATATTTGGCGAAAATCTTGACGTCAGGAAGAGAACGTATAGAGATTTCACGCGGATTGTAATTCCTTGGGCGGAAATCACACGCCGTGCCATATTTAGGAGATCAGTTATTACTAAGCTCCGTGAATTGTTAGTTAACGATGAGATTAACGATAAGAGAAAGAAAGATTTTCTTACAGTGTTGAATAAACTCATTAAAATCGATAGTTCAGACTCAATAGGTTTATCAATATAGTAATTTTATCATCTCGTAACTGATGAAATAATTAACATTTAATTTAAATAGCATATATAATGAGGTGTAAGAAGACGTACTTCCGAGACCTTTAGTTACAACCGGATCTTGCTTCATATGTGTCATGACTTCCTATGGAATGGAACGTGGGTTGGCACCTACGAATTGCAAGCCATCTTACTCAATGAGTATAACGTGAGTGTTACCATAGACTTCACACCCGTACTTCTGTATCAGTGGGAAACAATACTGACTGAGGGTGCATTCCCATACTCACCTGTTTGGCCAAGCCCATCAACACTTAATGTAAACATGACCCAGTGCCTCGAGACCATAAACTACACAATCAGCCTATACAGGGGGGCTCGCCCAGGAGGGTAAGGTCGAAATACTTACCGTGCCATTTTACCACCCGCTGCAGGCAATAATTTATGACAATGGCTGGCAGAGTGACTTACTAGCTCAAATACTCATGGGTGAGGAAATGACCGAGGAGGTATTCGGCGTTAAGGCAACTGGTGCCTGGACGCCCGAGATGGCGTTCAACATGGGCTTAGTTCATTTATATAATGAGACCGGCATTGAATTCACAATACTCGATGCCCAGGCGTTCCTGCCCTACGCAACCGTGGTTAGCGGTACTCCATCGCCCTACGGGCCTATAATCGTTGAGGATTCAACTGGTGAGCAAATAATAGTGTTATTTAGGGATACAGACCTCTCCAACGCATTCTCCTTCGCGTACTTCAGTCAACCTCCACAGGTAACCGCTAGGGAGTTAATTCATTACCTAGCCAGGATATACATGCAGAGCCCGGCGCCGTAGTCGTCGTGGCACTAGATGGCGAGAACCCACTAATTTTTAACCCAACCACGGGTCCCGCTGATTTACAGGCTATTTACCAAGCGCTCTCTGAGTACCAGGCACCTGGTTCGTAACACAGACGGCCAGCGAGGCCATCGCAACTCATAAACCCATAGCCGTGCTAACGAACCTACCGGAGTCTTCATGGGCCCTAAACCTAAACAACTGGAACAATGGTTACCCAAGTAAGATCGAAATTTGGCGCTCAGTTGCCTTGGCTAGGGAGTACCTTGTGGCGTTTACGAAGGCCGTGGGCATGCCAATATCACCCGTGGTACCACTACCCTTCAACACAACTCCAAACTCAACAAACCCAATATACACGCTGTGGAACTACCTATACATTGCTGAAGGCAGTGACTGGACCTGGCAAACAGGACCTCCAAATTATGGCCCAGTGTGGTTCCAGGAGCAGGCATTAACGTACACGAGCGCCATAATCAACAAATCACACGACAAAACCATAACCTACAACACCGCCAATCTAACCATTCCAGCCCACAATCCAATGCCTGGGTGGGTGCTGTAGAGTGGTTTTGGAGGGTTTGTCCATGGGGGGGGTGGGGGGGATGTTTTTAATCACTGTGATTATTTATTGGGTGTTGTTTTGTTGCGCCTGGGCTTTGGGGGGGATTTTTATTCATTGGTTTTGTGCTGTTGTGTGGCGTGTGGTTCAGGAGTACGTTGTTTCACGTGTCGATTATGAATATGATTGGTGATGCCAACCTCACCGGCGCATCCCTCAAGTACGCCTCCATGAACAGCAGGCAGTGTGAACATACCCAGTCGATTGGGCCTGAGCCCAGGATCGACGTGAAGCCGACAAATGGCGCGGAGGCTTCCTTAATCTCCACCAGATGGCGCCTAGGTTATCCGCATTCAACTCGAAGGTGTACGTCGAGGCATATGCGTAATCCTTCACAACGAACCTACCACCCTCAACGGCTTACCACCCCCCCCATGACGAGGACTTTGCCTGCGCTGGCAATCAGCGAGTCGGCTCCATCAATCACGACAACCCCCCCCTCCTACCACTTAAGCCGTCAAAGTCGTAAGCCCTATTCATTTCGACACTTACTTGCGGTTTATTGCGCCTCACATGATGAGAATCACGCCTCATTTTCGTGGAAGCTCAGCTCGGCGTAGTACCCGACGTTCCACGCAACCCTAGGGCTTTTCAGTGCATGCCTTACGCCTTAGGTGCTTAGTTTCTTTCAATCTCGTGCTTAACCTAAT
>BBCS01000022.1 GCA_001316125.1 Vulcanisaeta distributa JCM 11213 | reverse complement strand
GTGGAAGACGGGGGGGTTGATGGGGGGGTGGGGGGGGTGTAACCCCCGAGGGTTTTCCCGAGGGGGGGGAGCCCGCCACTCCCAATCGCCCCAGGTGCGGGTGGTGGGGGGGTCTAAATGGGTGGGTGCCGGGTGTGGTTGGGGGGGTTGAGTCTTCCTTTAGTGTGGTTGACTAGCCTTCGGTAGATCTTAATGATGTTTGGGGGGGCTTGGCTGTCCTCTCGATGATTAGTGCGTAGCCTGACTCGACCAGTGCGATTAGTGAGTTGGCATTCTCTGGGGGCCATATGAAGTTGCCATCCCAGCAGAACTCCCTCCTGACCCTACCACTAACCAAGACATTACCTAGACTTATCGGTAGTTCCTTTGCGTCGAAGTTCCTAGGTACTGCGGAGGCTATTAGGACCGAGTCCCTAGTTACCATGGCAATTGAGCCAAGCCCAACACTCACTGGTGTCGGCACCCTAAAGCCGTAGATGAACAAATCCCTCCTCCTGACAAGCCCATCCCTAAGGACTAGCATTGATTAATACGGGGGGGCAGCGCCTTTAAGAGTTGGCTTAAGGCGTGTTTCGTGTTTCATTAAATCGTGTAGTCACGTCCGTGGCTTCCGCACTCCACGTGTTGCATTGGTTTTGTGGATTGCATTGCATTGGCTTGGTGCTGCACCTCCTCCCTTTTAACCTGTTTACCTGCACTTAATGATGAGGTATAGGCTGTCAGTGTTAGGGAGGACGTGTATGAGGCGTTGGCTAGGCTCTCCGAAATTAATGGCACGTCAATTAGTGAGTTGCTTCGGCAATTACTCACGGCGTACCAAGCAATTAATGAAATGAGGGACCTACTGAGCAATGCCTAAGCCAACTAAGCGCTAATGAAAATAAAGTTAATGTCAATGGCAAAGCCATTACAACCGAGCCCCCTAATCAATCTCGAGGACAACCCGTGGGTTCGGATCATTAGGTCTAGGGTGGTTAATGGTGAAGGTCGAGAGGGGGGGCATTGAGGGTTTGGCAATCGAGAGGCTTAGGGAGAAGTTCCCGGGCAAGCCAATCTCATGGGTTAGGAGGGCATTGAGGAGGTTCGAGAGAGGCTCAGTTAGGCAAATCAACGAGAGCACCTGGGTAGTGAGTGGTGATCCAAAACTAGGCGATAGGTACCCAACGTATGTGGTTAGGTTTAGGGACGGTAGGTACCACTGCACGTGCTTCGAGACCAGTTGGGGATTGAGAAGAAGGAATGAGGTTTGTACACACATTGCGGCGGTCATACTCCATAGGGAGTATTCGAAGTTAATGCAGCCGGTCTATGCTGCTGTCATTACAATGGATTGCGAGGGGGGGACTATTACCTTGAGGTGATGGATGGGGGGGAAGTCAAGGTAATTAGGCAGGTGAGGGCATTGAGCAGTGACGTGACCAAGCCGAGGTACAGGGTTATGTACATAATAACGAGCGAGGAACCAAAGAACGTCAAGGTGAGGTACGTGTGCGGCGATGAGGCCGGCGAGAAGGAGGTGACGCTGAGCAAGGCAATGAGATACTTGGTCGAACTATTGATGAGGGAATAATTGTTGAAAAGTAATCAAGCGCTGAAGTGCCGAGACGTGATCGACGTACCGGGGCGTCACCTTCGAAGTACAGGATACTCATTGAGCATTATTGGAGTCCGAGGATGAGGAGCTCAGGAACTAGTACCCCCCCAAACATGTACCATGCTTACTTTCTTAATAACTTTAACTTTAATTTACTATTTACTGCCTGGTTTAAAGGCGTCATGGCACCACAAAGTCCAGAAAACCTTAAGCGGGAGGTTATTTGGTATTATTCGCAGGGAGGCTTTGGAATATATTATGGCGACCTTTGTTTTTATAGCGTAGATTTTCTAAATCACGTTCAACAAAAAGGCTTAGGAAAGGCTAAGTGCCACTTTATATCTTGGCAGGTGAATATGATTATTCAGGTACTATAGACCTTGCCAGAAAGGCCTCTGAAAATTACGGGGGGGGTAGACTAAATAATAATGCGGAGATTAGGTTACTTCACACTTATTGAGGGTCCGCAGCTATTCATAAGCTTCATAATGAATATATTCAGTGAGGTGTTTAAATAATATTAATGAATTGTTTTTACTGCTTATAATACCTTAGTAATGCTATGTATCTATATATTATGTGTGTTAGTTTGCTGTGTGGTGTTATCGTGAATAATGTGGCTACTAAGCTTATGTGTATTATGAATATTAATCCCTCAAAGGCGTAATGGCGTAATGCGAGTATTGCGAAGCCCGTTACCGCTATGAGCATTAGTAGGTAAAGCATGAATTCATCAATTTCAAGCCACGCACTATCCATAAGCTCCTTATTGGATAATGACTTTAGGACTAGGAGTAGCGCCGTGCCTATTACGATTAAGGCACCACCCAGTACGCCAAGTATCACTGGGGGGGCGCTCACTATTGGGTAGAATGGGTATAAGCGGGCGATGTCCTGCTCATAGGCAGCAACTAGCGTTGCTATGAAGTCAATAATCATGCCTAAGAATAGTGAGACGTGGCCGTAGAATCTCATGAGAGTACCGTACTCGCCAGGGTAGTCACAACCCTCACCACCCCCCCTAAACCACATGTGTAGAAATGCATCCCTCAGTGCGCGGAGATTGGCACGAGCATTAAGCAAATCACCATAACTTCCCCCCCCAAACCCCCCCTCCAGTAGAGTAGGCCCTCGTAGGTTAGGACACCAAGGCCCCCCCAAATACCGAGAGTAATGCCAATAATATCTATTAAGTCGCTTGGCATAACCTCATATATCGAGGCTATTGGCTTCACCAATGTATGGGCATGCCCACTGAGGATTACGTAGGTAATTGCCAGTGTGAGGAATAGGGCGAATAAACCAGTACCGTAGGCGTATTGATGCCTAAACACCTTAGCCATGAACCTAGGCCTAACATACTCCTCATCAATGATGAGCCTAACCTGGCTATTCACCCTAGGTATGTTCACACTAAGTTCATGCGGTGGCTTATAGGGGGGGCATGCGTAGTAGCAGTTTCTGCAATCATGGCATAAGTATGCAAAGGGGGGGAGTAGGTCGCCTCTATCCACGGACTCCCTCTTTAACTTAAAGAATACATTGTCAAGGGCGTCCCAAACGGGGGGGCAATAACCAATACAGAACCTACATGCAATACAGACATTATATTCCCTAATACCCTCGGTAATTATATCATTAATTGTTAATATTCTCACACATTCTCACCCGCGGTCATGCCCATAACACCACCAAGCGTTATGTCAAAACAGCCAAGATACTCATCCTCAGTCAATATATTACCAACCATTATATTCCCAGCCGCAAACACGTTTGTGAATGGTTTATTATTCACACGTATAACCCTCGCATTCCTATCAACCTTAAGGGAGTATCTAGTGAATGTGAAGCCTGGCGCCAATGGATATGCATAAAATGGCGGCGTGTCAATAGGCCTGGCATTTCTGGACTTAGGTGGATCGAGACCCTGTGTGTAATCCTTACCAGGCACAATGTGCCTATTGAACTCCTTAACGGCATCAATTAATAACTGAGGGTCAAGACCCACCTGTCTGACAAGCCCCCCCTCAATAGTGTCGTCCTTATATAGCGGGAACGCGTGTGGCTTAAATAATCCCCCCCAAACCTTTCTATCAAATATTGAGAATGCCAACGCATCCGGTTGTTCAAGAAGTATTCTCGTGTATGTGACCTCAGTAACGCCACCCGCATACCTACCTTCATCAAATATTCTCTTACCAAAGTTTATTAACAACTATTGAGTATGGTATTGAGTAATCCCTATCAATAACACCACCATCATACTTAGGAACCCTGGCATCGACGATTGGGTGAACACCTTCATCCATACGACCGACAGTGGCCGCGCCATTCCTAATCATCTCAAATAGGGGTATCCCTGTATTCTCCCTGGCCCCCCCTAAACCTTAGGTAATTGAACTTATCGCCCCCCCATATCCTCCTCATAAGCTCAATATTACCTCCAAATCCCCCCCCGTGGCTAGGATTAAATTATCGGCGGAGAGGGTTATTCTCTCCTGACCATTTATGATGACGTCGAGGGACTTGAACTCACCATCGGGTGCGTCAATCCTAACAATCTCAGCACTATAAACAACCCTACACCTATCAGACCTCCTCTCAAGCCATTGGTAGTAGTGATTAACCAAGCCCTGCCCACCACCCATGTAATGAAGGCCGACGCATGCTGCTTACTCGGCGGCCACCACCTAACCCCCCCATGCCTATAGGCAAACTCGGCATAATCCATAGACCTCCCAACCACGTACTTAAGCAATACTGGATCTGCATGTCCCTTACTACTCCTCATAACATCATTAAAGTACTGCGCCCTAAACGTCAGTTCTTCCGTGGCCCAAAGCCTATTCATGGCGAGCCGCTTCTACGCATACAAGCCATGCAAAGAGAAGATTACAGCCAACAGCCTTAAGGAGTGAGGCAATACTCTCGACCAAGCCTCCCACGACAGAGGCCAAAGTATTTCGAGCCTCGGCATCGGCTTTAAGTTGCGTAAGTTCTTCGCAACCTACATTATTAGCCATGGTGTGCCAGAGTCAATTGTGAATACACTCCAGGGTAGGGCACCGCCAAGCGAGTACCGAGTCTTGATTGAGCACTAATGGTCACTGAGGCATGAGGAACTCAGGCAGTGGTACCTCAGGTATGCACCGTGCCTGCTCTGCCATTGATGGGTAGGGATAAGGGCCATTCATGACTTCGCAAACGTGGGTTGGCCTTAATTGAATTACTTCCTTTTAATCCTTTGCTTTCAATCCCAATCAGTTTTATAAGTCCGCGGGCTTGGGTAGTGCTTGGTGGTCATGCCTATAGGCCACTGCCAATACCAATAACAACGGCTACCACAACAGGGAAAAGCATTTACATTGGCCCGAGGATTGTTTACCAGCAGAACTACGGTGGTTATGCTGGGCACGGCTATGCGCCAACCACGACAGGCACTGGCAGTACTGGCCAGGTTGTCGTGACTAAGGCTGTAACGAGGACTGTGACGAACACGATAATAAAGGAGGTGTATACTAGGATCACTGAGAAGTACATGCCGATTATCGAGTACTTCACCCAATACCTAATGACCTGGCTAACGCCAAGTGGAATGTGCCAAAACGGGCTCTGTGGCTTGAACCCAAGCTACTCATGCAGAGCCTAAAGGCGGGCATGGGCAATAGTGGCAATGGCATTAATAGTAAGGAGTGGGGGGGCACTTCATTTATGTGCCGGCCATTACGGCTGTCTTCAACTACACTGGCTTTGGGCTGCAGGTAGTGGTTAAGCAAGTGCCCAGGATAACTGGCTGGGCTGTAAGCACGGGTAGTAGTTCATTCACTACGACAAGTACCAGCCAGTCAGTGAGCCAGCCAGAGGTGGGCAGTACATACAGCAGTTGAGCCAGTACATTAGGCAGTCCATGCCATTGAATGTCCAATTCATTAGCAGTACACCAACACCTGGCAGTAATAACACGCCACCTCCACCAAATCCGGCTAGTGTCACTTACCCAGCTTATAGTACCTACCTCACCGTGCCAATAGACATTGCTAAAAGCGCGTCCTTCGCTACTGCCGCAGTCCTGAAGATTGGTGGTGGGGCATTGGCGGGCATTGGCAATGCCTTTAGTAGTGCTGGTGAGTGGCTGAAGAGTACTGGGAACCCAGTACTCAATTGGATTGGCAATGGCCTACAGTGGCTTGGGAATCAGATCAGTGGCTTTGGCAGTGCATTGATTGGTGCTGGTAATAACCTCAGCAATTACGGTCAGGCCCTAGGCACGAGTGGTAATTGGCAGTCGACGCAGTTACAGCCTGGGGGGGAGAACTATAACATTGGCCCTACATACAGTGTGGCGTTGGGCTCGAGGCCCTCACCATAAAAATTAAAAATCATTTTTCCTTTTAAAATCTAAGCCAATGCCCATTGGCTCACCCTTCTCAAAACTCCTCATCATAAATGACCTCATTCCCATTAAACTCATCCTCTTCCTTTTCCCACAAAACCATACGCTTGGGATTAGGCCAATGCCTTAATTAGAATGCCTGCAGGTGCGGGCATGGGAAGGGCAAATCGAGGATCCTTAAAAATGAGGGCTTTGAATGTGGTTAGAATGTGCGGGGTAGGGTTAAACCCAGTGATGTGTGGTGGACCGACTGATGCATGATGATAAGCCGGCACCGAGGGAACCAGCCCACCCCCCCGCCAAGCTTTTTCCAGCATACTGGTTTTTAGGTCTTACTCTTAATTTCATGGCGCCTCAAGGGCTGAAGCCAGGGGCCGGCACGCTCGGCGTTTGGTTGATGGGCTGTGGCCATGAGACTACGGCTGTGCCGTTGCTCCAGTAGACCCATGCATTGCTCACGTACTCTGTCGTTTCATCGCCGGGCTTTAGGTTGTTGGTTAGGGTCATTACCTTGAGGAGTCCAGTGCTTGGTGCCGGCACCCAAGCACTACCATTCCAGTAGTACCAAGCGAGCACCACATCGGCGTTGGTTATGTTGAGGCCTTCGCCGTTGCCTGGACCCGCAAGGACTATACTCGTTGCTTGGTCGGGGGGGATTATTACTGCATTACCCACTGGGTACTCGTAGTACCAGTCAACATTGACGCCATCAAGCTGTAGCCGAAGTAGGCAGTGCCATTCCAAATGGCTATTACCAGCCAGGCGCAGGTTGCCCCCGTAGTATGGGTAGTAGTAGATGCCAACGAGGCTTGAGTTGCATAGTACACCATTGTCCTGCGTTGTGCATGTGCCCGGTGCAAAGACTGCGGTTGTAAAGCTTGGCTTCCAAACGCCATTCTCCTCATAATCCTCCGTCGAGTAGACGTTTTGTACCCAGTAGCCGTTGCTCAATTGGGCATTCAATTGTATGGAGTACGTCCCTGGCTGGATGTAATTAATACAGTAGTAGCCCGCTATTGCCGTGGTGCTTGGTCCTGTGTAGGTTCCACTAATATTCCATTAGCTTCATAAGTCTTGGGCGATATCTTTGTGTTTTGGGTGGTGTGGCTTGAGTGCCTGTGGCTGTGTGGTGTTGGGTATGGATGTTGGGGGGGTGCGGCAATGCCATTATTACTGGGCTATGGCTGGTGGTGGGGGGGCTAATGGTTGAGCTTGACCAGGGGTTTGGGCGTTGAATCTTCGTCCTAATCACCTAGCCTTCTCGTGATTTTCACTCACCTTATTACTAATCCCAGGTCTTCCTGCCAGTCTGTGCTGCCGTTTATGAATTCCTCCACTACGTCTGGATCGTTGAGCATTGTTGTGAGGAATAGCTCGTTCCAGCCCTGGGAGTGTGCGGAATTTATGATCCTGTTGATTAGTTTCTGGGGGTCCTTCAGTATGCTCATGCCGAACTTGAGTGAGAGTAGGGCTAGTGCCCTCACCGTGGGTTCCGCGAGGTCCATTACCACGTCGATTAGGGGCATCCCCAGGTCCTTGGTTAGTATTCCCTCCCTACTCGCTGTGTTGAGTATGGCTAGGGTGGTGATGCCGAGGGCCTTTGAGAGTGGTTCCACGGCTTTCTCGTGGTTGCCTATGTCGTCGATGACCCTCGCGATTGCGTCGCTCGCCAATGCCGCGATGCGTGCCGCCAGGGCCTTGATCTGCGCTTCGTCGTCCGTGTACTGCTGGGCGCTGGGCTTGATTATCGACGTTGTCGAGTCTACGATGGCGTTAAGTACCTTAAGGACGTGCATCCCCTCGCTCATTAGGTTGGGTGTTAATGACCTGAGGACTTCCTCGGCGTATGGCTCGGCACAGCCTCCCTGGCAGCCAGTGGATACCGCGTTCATGTAGGCCCTAAGCGCACTTAGTAGTGCGTTTGTGGGTTCCCCCCCACTGCCGTGGAGCCGCTGCAGCCTATTGAAGAGCCACGTGTTCCACATGACTACGTGGTCCTCCACGCCGTGCCTCACCAACGCGCTCACCGCGTCATTGTCGAGGGTGTTCAATGCCCTCGCAATGAGCCTAGTGGCGCCTCGCCACGGTAGTGCCTGAGGATGTGCAGTAGGAAGTTGCGGAGCATCATTATGATCTCCTCGGCCGACTCATCATCGAGTGCTGGGTTGATGCCTATGCCGGAGAGGGCGGTTAGGGCGCCTGGTATTGTTGGTTTAGGGCCTTTGATTGCGGCGGTTGCCGCTGCCCTCGCCACCTCACCATCATCCTTATGTGGGGGTATTGCCAGGGTGGCAGTCTTTGTGGCCGCCACGGCGAATGCGCCAACCTCCTCCGCCCCCTCATTGTGTAGGATCTCCGGGTCTTCGGTGATGATGTTCCTAATGATGTTTATGTAGCGATTCAGGAGTAGGCCTATATGGTGCATGCTCTTGAAGTGGTGATGGCCAGTGGCGAAGAGGTCCAGGACCACGCCTTCATTGATTAGCTTAAGCGCCGTGGCTGATGCCTCCCTGCTCGTTATTGCCTGCGCGACCGTGGTGTAGAGCACGGCTATGTGCCTGCTGAACGCGGGCTTTAGTGGGTCTATTCCCAGCGTTACGTGGTTCGCGAATTCATCGAGGGTTGGGCCGAGCCCCCCCCTCGCCTTCAACCTCCTCTCGAGCCTGCGGGCTGCCTTGAGTGGGTCTTCTCTCACAGTATTGTGTTGCTCTAAATTATTTATAAGGTTGCAATGGGTCGTTTATTGTGGTTTGGCTGGTCGCCTCATTACTGCCGCCTGGTGTTTTGGTTCGTTGGTTCATGGCTTCCTGTGTTGTTTGTTGGTGTTGTTGGGTGGTGTGCTGGCTGCCGCTGGTTATTGTTGTTCCAAGGTGGCTGCATAATTGTTTGAGCGCGGTCATCAGTGGTTTATTTAGATGGCGATGGTCTGGGCGGCAATAGCCGTGGCTGCGGTCTTAACGGTGATATACATGGGCATTGATGGGGGGTGGTGTTCATGTTCGTAGTACTCGTTGTGGCTGTACCAGTATGGGCTAGGGTGGTTAGGGAGAGGGGGGGTAAATCCAATACCAACCTAGAGAGGCAGTTAAGTGAGTTGAGTAGTAAAATCAGTGAATTGAGTATGAAGATTGACGAGCTCAGGAGGGCGATGGAGGAGTGACCGAGGATGGGTAAAAGTTAAGTAATGTTAAACTCAGCCCAACTATTTATCGTGGATTTCCCCCACACTCTCCGGCGGTTCATTACCCTCCCCCCCACCGCCGGCGTTACTCGTTGCGGTGATTTTCGCGACTCCGAACCCCATGCTCCTCCCCCCCGTGCCGATGTTTACTAACTCTGCGTAGTTTAGTAGGTGCCAGAGTTGTTGTATCCTGGATTGCCTCCTGCTCGTTATCTCGAATTCCACGGATCCGATGAAGCCGAGTTCGGGCCTGCCCGCGTGTTTCGTGGCCACGACCCTGCCGGCCATGTCCCTCATGTATACGTAGTTGTAGGCCCACCTGACTAGGTATGGCCATGACCTAAACTCATTACCGAGGCCAATAACCCTGGAGTAGTGGTTTATCGTGGTGAGTAGTATGTTGGTTATGCTTGGGCAGAAGTCGAACCTAACCCTGCGCCTCCTGCCATGGTACTCCTCTTGGCGAACCTGACTGGGCTTAGGAACTCGATCCTGAATCTATTGCCGCCGACTCTCCATAGGTCGTCGATCCTGTGCACCTCCACGCCGAGGACCTCGAGTGAGGCATCAACATTGCCGATCCTAACGACCCTAACATTATCTAAACCATTGAGGAGCTTGAGGCCCAGGGACTCACCAACAACCGTAACCCTGAACCCCCCCAACCCATCGCCAGGCGGTACCACGTAATCACCCCCCCTAAACAGGACCCTGCCGTCGTGCGTGAAGGGCGTCACAGAGATGGGCTTGGGACCCCCCCTCGTGGCGTGCAGCTTATCGCCGAGGCCGGGCTCGATTGTGTTGAGTATGTTCAGGAGTGTGGACATTGTTATGGAGCCAGTAAACCCACTAAGCACAATAGGTGACGAAGATCTAACGCCAAGATTGAACACGAAGATTAGGGACACTAATCACCATAGTATTAAGGATTTTTACTTTTATTGCAGTGAAATCCTGTATATTGAGCCATAACCAAGCTGTGAGAGGAGACCTATTGCTCTGGCATTGGCGCAGTCTTCCTTTAGTTTAATCACGGTGCCCTGGGGGGGCAAGGCCTTAATCATTGGCCTTCTAAATCCACAGACCTCGCTGAATCCAAGCCCCCCCACATTAACCACCCTAACCCTAAACCTATCATTGTCAAAAAACCCATAAACCTCATCGACGCACTCGAGACCATGAACCTTACTTACATCATCCACGGATTCATCACCCTGTATTAAAACGGGCTGTAATGTAACCGCGTAATTACCCTCCATGGCTATGTCAGGTTCATCAATTACATCTACTATTGCTAACCTACCCTCACCACTAAGCCTAATGGCCTTTAGCTTAATCCACGGTTAAACGCCCTTAATTGATAAATAATCTGTGGGTTCATGTACTTGTAATTAACGTAAGACGCCTTAAACATGGCATTCACAATGCCTAGCTCATCAATATTCACCCCTACCCTAACGGTTATGTTGCTAAACCTCTTTATATCGCCCAACTTAACTGCGTTATTTATGAATTGCTTATTTCATGCCCATGTAAGCCCTCAACAGCAGCCCTAACGTAGTCACTTAACTTGTTAATCCTAATCGCGATGGAGCCTACTGATGCATAATTCTCATTATTAATCCTTAAGATTGGGCCCCCATAGGTATGGATTATCGCTATGGGTTTCCCCCTGGCTTTAAGTCTTTATTGTATATGTTTTTGATAAGTTGCTTAAAGTCCTCGAAGTCGTACTCACCGTTCATGATATATTTACTGCAGTCAACATTTAACCTAATGCCAAGTGCATTACCTAAGGCTCCAAGCACGGTGCTTGATAATGGTAGGGTTATTGATTCATCTGTGGAGAATTCCTCAACACCACCCAGATTCTTAAGTCCGAGGTGTAACGGTTCTAACGGTCTGATGACTAGCCCCCCCTTCATGGGTATCCCCCCCTTAGTATCTTATACGCATTAACTAGTTCACTTATCAAGTATCTTTCTAAACATCTTTCATTATAATTCTGGGAATCGCATCCATCGCCTAACTTAAGTCTAGTATCCTTCAAGATCGACATAATGCTGTATCGAATTTAATGAGAGTATCTTCAATGCGGAAGATTTTGTCTCGTCGCTAACCTTTAGGTTTAGGTTTTTCCAATAATGTAGCTCCATATATCACTTACCAAGCTCTTCTTCTCATTCTTAATCAATTCATGAATGGCCTTTGAGTACTTTTCGAAATCCTCAGGTATGTTACCGCTTAATATATTGCTCAGTCTGGCGAGGAAGAGCCTATTAAGCACATTAACGATCTTCGCTACATTCTTTACACTACAATCACTTAGGGGGGGTAACACCGCTGTGGTAGCCGTCCTGGACTCGCTTATCACAAGCGAGTCCTTCTGCAACTTCATCTGTGACATCTCCCAAATGGCCCTCTTACCTAACTCCTCAAGTTTCTCATGCGCAATCCTAATCTCCTCATTCATATTATCCATTAAATTCACGAACCTAACCGAGAAACTCCTCCCAAAGCCCTTTAGGGCAGGCATGGCAATGAAGAGGCTTTTAATTCTATGGAACCCACCATCACCCCCCCAATAATTTATGCGCATGAACGAAGCTTAGGGCAAGCTCTACGGGGGGCCAGCGCAAGCACGTCGTCACCGGCCGAGAATATTAAGCTCGTAAATAACCTAATCTGCTTAGATGTAATGTAGTATTTATAATTAGTCACGTAGATATCCTCAAGCGCCGTCACCATGAGCGCCATGGATAAGGCGGCAATATACGTCGGCGTCACGATAAGGCCATTAATCTTCCTGATAATACTTAGCAATGTATCGTATGCCTTAGCCAAGCTCTCATCATTAATATGATTTGCCTTTTCCTTCAATACACTAAGCAGTCTCTCATAACCCGTTATTGGCACCTCACCCCCCTGCTTAATTTACCGATGTTGTCCGCATCACCCTAATTATTGCGTAATTGGATCTATACTCAAGCACTGATTCACCCCACCCCCCCTTACCCCCCCTAATAATTCGTGCGAAGTCATCATCCATGCCTATTAAATCTTTAATGAGCTGCCACCCCCCCACATCACCGATTAACTTACCATTAACCCCCCCTCTAACGCACTCATTAAATACTCTACGTGCTGACTCAAGGTGCAATTACTAATGTCGGGGCACAGTATGGTAATGTCCTTACCATCCCTCGTTATGTATTCACGAACCTTATTACACCCACTTGACAGTTCATTAACCACCCTATCGCCCACCTTATTATCATACCACGCAGACGCCACATCCTCCGTGCTATCAAATGCCAGGTTAACCAGAGATTTGAGCTATAATAAACAGCCCTTTTTAATAGGTTGATGCCATGTGCATTGCATTAAATGGGTTCCTCGAATACGTTGGAAGGCAGGGGGGGATAAGGGTGACGCGTAAATGGCCGTGAGACCCAGTGAGACCAACGTAATCAGCCACGTTAGGCTTGAGTTCATTGGGTGGATCCGGGAGCTGGCGCCGGTAGGGTTCAGGTTAAGGGTGGTGCGGGGGGGCAGGAACGTGGTGGTTCAGGTTCTAGAGGCAATCTCAGGAACTACATTAATGAGAGGGCTAGGGAATTGATGAAGAGTTTAGTCGATGCTTACTCATGCAGTAACTTAGGCGAATTGCTGAGGCGTGTTAATGACAGTATTACT
>BBCS01000021.1 GCA_001316125.1 Vulcanisaeta distributa JCM 11213 | reverse complement strand
TCAATAGGGCTAGGTTAAGGTATAAGTGCAGTGGGGGGGGAAGAGTAGATGGCAGGTATATTTACCTCACTACTGGTGATTGTAAGGGGGTCTGTGAAGTGGACGAATTAAGGTACATAGTGAATAGGGCGTTAACTAAGGGTATAGGTGCTAAGACTGCTATAGGCTACGGTAAATTCTCCTCAAAGCAGTAATGAAGCATGAATTTAAACATTAGGTTTTATGCTTAATCATCAGGGTGTATTTTCATTAAGCCTCTTACCTATCCTTTGAATAGCCCGCCCTTAGTGGTTTGGTTTATATTAGCCTCCGCCACTGTTGCCTATGCCTGCCTTCCTCGGCGTTATTGTTAGCTTGTCCCTGCTTGAGAATGCGTTAAACTCCCGTGTTGTTGATGATGATTTGGTTAGGAGGACGTTGGGTGGTGATCGTGAGGCTGATTCTAGCCTCTCCAGGTACCTCTATGATGAGGGCTTCATCAATAGGTTGAGTGGCTTTGCGTGCAGGGACTTGGTTAAATGCTGCGCCGAGGGCTCCTCCATAGCCCTGCTTAGGGAGATGCTTGGTGACGTTGTTAAGGTTAAGCTCTACGCCACAGATACCGCGAGTTCCCAACTATGCGCCGTGGCCCTCGTTAAGTGCCTTGCGTCTAGGTCGCGTGAGTTGGGTGTTGAGGTTGATGGCTACACCAGGTTCAATTCTTCGGTACTGGGGACTTCAGTGCTGGCTTGGGTAATCT
Source organism: Vulcanisaeta distributa JCM 11213 (assembly GCA_001316125.1). Next base: position 16,963 of record BBCS01000021.1, on the reverse strand, counting down.
GGTCAGGGCCCTTGGTTCGGACCTGGTTAATTATATTTCCAGGGGGGGTTTTGATGCCTACGTGAGTATTGCCGGCGGTACTAAGTTGGAGAGTGTCATGGCATCCATGGTGGCTTGGCTCCTCGGTGCGAAGCCCATCTACGTAACCATTGACGGCAGGTTAATAATACTGCCGAGGATGCCCCTCAGGGTTGATGATGAGTTGGTTAATAGGGTATTAAACGGAGCCTTGGATAGGTTACCTGGGGGGGATTTGCTGAATGACCTGGTTAGGTCGGGCTTCCTGGTTAGGAGGGGGGGTAGTACCGTGGAGTTGGCGCCTGGTTTAGGGAATTCCTGAGACTCACCCGACATGGTACGCCTGGGGGGGCTTGAAGGCTATGTACACTGGGTATTTATAGGCGAAGCCCTTAACGTACGCCAAGCCCGTCGGTGCTATGGATAGGAACCTACTCTCCCTGGTCGGTACGCCGAGTCTCTCCAGTACCTTCTCATCGCTCCTGAGGATGACCTTGGTATTCGTTAGTTGTATTATTGCGTCGTTTAAGTCGTCGGGCATGTGGGTTGCGAAGACCACGGCAATTCCCCTACTCCTACCCAGCCTCGTTATCCTCGTTATGTGCCTCTCCAGGAGTCTCCTCTCCTCATCAGCTCGTCTGTGGGAAGAACAGGTGCGCCTCATCAACAAGCACCACAGCCAACCTATCCCTATCACGTAGGTGTTCCTTACCCATGAACCTGAACAACCTGTCAAGGACCCTGTAGACCATTATCCTCTGCCTAAGGGCTGAGGTTGTCCTTAGGTCGAGGACCACGTAGCCAGGCTTGAAAACCTGCTCATAACTTGGCTCCCCCCCACTAACCACGTAGTCACTGCCAACCGGGGCCTCAATGTCGAAGAGCCTAGTCTCTATTATGGCGAGTAGCGCCCTGACTATGTTCTCCATGGTGCTCTCGTGGATCCCAAGGTTATTGGCAATGACCTCATAATTAAGCAGTTGCCTACTACCTGACCTAACACTACTCGGGCTTGTTAGGTAGTTGTAAATCCCACCAAAGGTCAATGCCGACTTAGGGATGCTTCTCCCAACCTCCCTAACTACCCTACCGTAGAACATCCTGGCCTGTTCCGTGAGTAGTCCCGTCAACTCATTAATACTCATTAATAGGTCCCTAGTCCTAAGGGACCAGGGTATCAACTCAACACCACCGCCAACACCTAACACCACCCTCACGAGCCTATACCTACTGCCCGACCTAGCCATTACTGCCTTAATCCTAACCTTCCCAACCTCAATACCCATTGACCTAAAGACCCCCCCGTTTATGTAGTCCCTCGCCAAGGCCCTGGCGAGCCTCTTAACTGCGTCGCGCCCATCCCTCGCCCTCTTAATGGCTCTCCTCACGTAACCGTGGGTCACGGGTATTAGGGCGCTGGTCCTCACTTTGTTGAGGGCTAGGTGGTGGTAGTGGCCGACGGCGTCTACGGCTATCACCGTGGTCTTTGGATACTTAGCGGTGAGTTCGAGGGCCAGGTTCTTCAGTAGTGTCGTCTTGCCGCTGCCCGTGGTTCCGACAACGAGCATGTGGTGTTTGAGGGCATCCCTCGTTATTAGGACCTCGTTACTAGGTATCACTACGCCTGATGGCAGCGCGAGGGACCCCATCACGACGCCTCAGTCGGTAGTGACAGCATCTTCGAGACCTCCTGGGGGTTTGGCTCCCTGACTATGGCGTGTATTGGTGGCGGAGTCACAGGCGCGCCGCAGGTGTCGCCTCTGCACTCAGCCACTAATTCGAGGGCTATTAACCTAGGCACGTACCTAATGTCCATGCTCAACTCCTGCTCCAGGGAGAGCACGGGGGGGGTCTTGGCGACGGAGTATATGTCCTCTATCTTTGACTCCGAGATCCTCGCCAGGTACTTAACCCCCCCACCACCCTCAATCACCAGGTACTTACCCACTGGGAACTCCGCCTGGCACTCAGTGATCATGTAAGTGATTGCCGACTCCGCCGTTACCGAACTAGGCATCTGCCTGGTTATGTAACCGAGGACACTCCTACAATCAATGGATGACGCACCCGACACATCAACCACCCAACTCACCTAATGCCTCCCTGAGCGCCTCAAGCCCCCTCGTAGGTTATACCAGTGGGGGGGTTATGGATGATATTAGATTCACGGCACTGGCGTTCAACCTCCTCGCCACCCTATCAGCTATGTGTATGGGCATCGCCGTCCCACTAACCGTCATTGTCAACGCCACGTAGTCCCTACCAACCCCCCCAGCAACCTCCTCACTCAACCCCCCCTCAACCCTAACAACGTCAATCCTACGACCAAGCCTTGAGGCTACGTACCAACAGTACTTACCGTAATCCCCCCCAACCTCAATCCTCACGGGCCCAATGGCCGCAGTAACACCACTACTCAGCAACGGCGCTAGTTTATTGATGGTGAGCGTGTAGTCATCGACGTAGACCTCCCCCCCGAGGCACTTGGCCAGGTAGTGGCTCTGGCTGAGTCTCTTAACTACGCCCACAGCCCTCAAGCCCCCTCAAAGCCTCAACCCTATCCCTAACCAAGCCCCCCCAGTAGAGACTTGAGTATTGGTTGCCCTCCATACCGAGTATACTTGGTGTTGGGAATATGGCCCATCGATTAGGACGAAGCCGTTCAACCCCCCCTGGCGACGTTAATGAGACTAGACTCAACGTGGAGCTCACCTCGTCCCTAATCGCCTCATCGTTGTATGAACCATCGAAGTACCTACCCAGGTACCCAGACTTAACGTAGATAATGCCCGAATACCTATCAAGGACATTCACATCGCCAAGCCTAAACCTAAACTTAAGCCCCCCCAACCACCTAACCCCCCCCTGAACTCCAGGTACTAGGTAAACGTCCGGGCCTATGAGTGCGCCCGTGACCACGTGCACGTCGAATGCCGTGAACTTAAGCACGGACGTATGGGAATCAACACCAATCAACCTATCTCCAAGCTCAACACCGCCCTTATCAATGACCACAAAATCAACATTATCGCAGAAAACCCTAACAACGTCATAACCCTCACCAAGATCAACAACGTCAGGACTAACGTAATCACCAACCTTACCACCAACCTCCTCCATAAGCCTTACCAACTCAAAGACCTCCCTCATCAACTCAATTAGTAAACTAATTTCTCAGGTATTATTTATACCTAATCAAAGCAGGCCCTCGACCAACCACACCTCACCATTACCTATAGTAATAAAGCCAACACCCTAAACCATCAATAGGCCTACACCTGAAGAAATTATCACACACGAGCTCACCACCAACCTCTTTAGCGTTAACACCCTCACCACACCCCCCCTTAATGCGACCAGCCCTAACGGTTAACACGCCAGCAATACCATGCCCAACACAGCGCGTATACGTGGATAGTAATGTGAAGCCCAATAGTTTTAAGGTTGTAACTAAGTAGAGGTGAACTAAGGTTATTGGTTGATAATATCCCAATTGAAAGCATTAGGTTAAGGACTAACCCAACCTATAATCGTAGCATAGGTAGTGATAAAGCTGTGGACATAGATGGGGGGGTGAGGAGACTCATTGAAGCCATATTTAACTGCATAAGTAATGAGGATGCTAAATATGTAGATCAGATGATAAACTTCTTTGGTTTTAGGATTATTAATCTTGAGGATGGAGACTACGTGATCGACACAAACATGATATATCACGGCATACACAACCTGCCGGTTAAGGTGGAAATACTATATTGCGCCCAGGTGGAGGTACTCTACGCAGCGGCTGAGAAGAAGCATGGTTGTGAGTCTATACTTGTAAAGGCCGTGGAGCTTGCCTTCGAACATTTGAGGCTGAATGCCGCGTACGTGCCAACGGCACCTTACGAGTGCGATGTGGTGTTACCAACCACCGATAGGGTGGCGTTAAGCGGCAAGAGGATATTGACCATGGATAGGGGCACACGAGCTATGGCAGAGGTATGGACTGGATTCCGAATTAATAACCAGGGACAGACTCAAAGTACCAGAGCCAATTAGCCCAGAGCTGTATCACGAAATAATCCAGCTATACGCATTCACGAAAATACTGAACCAACCAATAAATCCGGCATAGCCTCCTCAAGGCTCGGCATCCCAAATACTTAAAACGAGAGGGCAGTGCATACTCATAGTATGCCCCCTTAGAATCGCGGTATTATCCACCGTGGGCACAAGCCTCCTTGGAAACCTCGAGAGAAACATCGACAAACTAACCCTGAGCCAGAGGTCTAGGGAGGTCTTCGGAAATAGGGCTAAACCACCCAGTAGGTTACCCGTTGATGATGAGCTGCAGAGGTCGTTCGAGGAGTGGTCTGCCAAGGGTGGTGAGGTCCTCGAGGACGCGGTTAAGGCATTAAGCAAGGACCCGGCCGGCTTCAGTGCAGAGCTTAATTCCATAATTGCCTTTATCAAGTCGTTACCCGCAAGACACGTTATCAGCGAGTTAAGACTTCAGTTCTACCCAACGGACACGGGGACCTCCAGGTTCTGCGCAAGGGCCATAACGGAGTACTTAAGGAGGTTTCAGGAAGACTTCAAGGGCTTGATAGGCATACCTGCGGATTCCGCACTAATCATTGATGAGCCAATTGTCCTAAAGGGCTTCGGTAGGGGGGGCGTTGAGTGGTTTAGGGAGGGGGGGCTTACGGACTTGATGGATAAGTTCGTGAGCAACATAGTGAGGTTGAGGAGAGATGGTTATAAGGTCGTTGTGAACCCAACGGGTGGTTTCAAGCCCGAGTCAGCGTACCTAACGGTTGTTGCCATACTCGCTGGGGCTTGGAGGGTGGTCTATGCCTACGAGACGTTTAGGGAGGTCGTGGAACTACCAATACTGCCAATAACCCTGGACAGCAGGTACGTAAAGGCACTGAGTGGGAGACCAACAATTGACGAGCTTAGGTCAGCCGGCTTAGACCCTGAGGACCTTAGGGAGGGTGGCGTGATAGACATTAGGGATGGTGAGGTAGAGGTTAGGGAGTGGTTCAGGAGGTTGGTTGGGTTTATTGGGTGACTTAATGATGAGTAACATCAAGAGGGTTTACATAGCGACGTGGGGAAACCCGCTGGAGTGGAGAGCCGTTTCCTACGAGTGCGCTGATAAGGACTTATGTGGTTCAGAGAGGAAGGAGTGTAGAGATACGTATTCCTCAATAACGTGTATGAATAATGCGGATATTTACGTAATCTACGTGCTCGATAGCGTAATAACCACATCGGCAAGACAGCAAAATCCAAAGGCTGTCGAGTGCGCCAGGAAATACTCACTATGTGCTAATAATGAATGCAGCAAATTAGCTCCGCAAGACACGGACAAGGTAAGCAACTTAAAGGAGTGGCGCGAATTGGTTAGAGGTTACATTGAGTGTATCGTCAGGGAATTACTGGGTGATACTCGTAATGTAAGGGTTGTGGTAACATCAGTTAGGGGGGGTCGATTGGGTGATTGGGAGTTCACGGGTAAGAGTGACCGTGAACCAACAAGTAGCCATGAACTTACCGGGAGTAGCCCAGATTTAATAGCCAGCGAGTTGCTTGTTGGACTTTGGGATAATATTAAGGACTTAATTACGGATGATGCGCGCCTATATCTATTTCTAGACGTTACTCACGGTATAAACTTCATGCCGACACTCACGTACCAAATGACCAGGTACATAGCCACACTAGCCCTGATAAAGGGCGCGAGTGAGGTTTCTATAAGGGTGTACAATGCACTTCCAGGTAGTTTTGGGATCGTTAAGTTAATTTACGAAAATATGAGACAACTAGTACTACCTCAGGAGGTAACTGATGAAGCCGTTAAGGCGCTGTCTTACGGAGCATTGGCAATAATACCAAAGGTACTGAGCAAGAATGGCGCATGCCGTGGAAGTCACGTTAATCTCCAGGTAAACGCCGAGATAAATCATGGAGAGAGGAAGGTCAAGTACGAACACAAAGGCAATATAAAGCCATACAACGTGTACTCAGGACTTATTGAGGAGGTGCTGTGTGGAGATAGCGTGTTCAGACAAGCAGTGGGTAGAGGGGGGGGTGTGATAAAACTCGGGGGGGACTTAATGAATCATAGATTAATTGATAAACTTAATGAAGTTGCTAAAGTCATAATTAAGGATGAATTAAACGACATGTACAATGCAATTTCTAAGGCTGCGAACCTGGCTTAAGGGTTTATAATAATTACTACTCAGACATTATGCTACTCACGCACCATGAGGGCTTCCCCCCCAGTCAATGCAAATGCAAAAGTGAGGAGGATAGGAGGAACTTCATTGCTCATGCTGGATTACTAAAGAACTGCACAAAGATTGTGAAATGCGATGATGATTACTGCATAGCAATAGATGATGAAGCACTAAAATGCCTACAATAATACAAAGAATCATTAGCTATCCTATCAATACCCACATCATAATAGAACATAACGGGGGGGCTCCACATCAAACAACTCCTTCCTCTAACATTCCACTAAATCAGAAAAGCCAACCACAGCATACAAAACATGAAATTAACCACTCAATTCCTATATTAAAGTCCTCAAAACACTCATGAAGACACCCAGAGAATGGCACCATCGAATCCTCCTTTCAATATTCTATTGAAATCCTCTTTGAATCGTTCATCGGGCATGAAGGCACGGCGAGACTTCTTTCCTTTCAATATTCTATTGAAATCCTCTAAGTCCCGATGTTGTGAGGCCAATCATCGACGTTGCTGAGGCTTTCAATATTCTATTGAAATCCTCTGCTTCGGCTTCGCCGGGTTGGTCCTGCCCCCCCTGCAGTTGTTGCTTTCAATATTCTATTGAAATCCTCCTACCTAGCGCCGAGCCCCCCCCATGGGGGGCGGATAAACACTATCTCCTTTCAATATTCTATTGAAATCCTCCATTGGAACTAGTCCTCGAAGGCAGGAGGGCGAGAAGCGCTAGGCTTTCAATATTCTATTGAAATCCTCCCATGCATGTGAGTGATTACGTGAATGCACTCATTGAACTCCACCTTTCAATATTCTATTGAAATCCTCCCAAGACCCTCGGCATCGACTTCGAGAGACTCGTCAACAAGAAGATCAGGATAACTTTCAATATTCTATTGAAATCCTCACGCAAGACACGTGTTAAGGACAAAACAACCCGCATGGTCAGTCTTTCAATATTCTATTGAAATCCTCATAGGAAACTCAGTGGATCTATGTAAAATACATTCCCGATTTGCTTTCAATATTCTATTGAAATCCTCTTGTCTTGCCTATGCCGAGCATCGACGTTGATAACCGCCACTTTCAATATTCTATTGAAATCCTCCTATGTGGAGGAAGAAGACGACCCACGAGAGGGTTTCCGCATCATACTTTCAATATTCTATTGAAATCCTCATGGAGGATAGACTAGATGAACTGTCGGAGGTAATAAACATCATACTTTCAATATTCTATTGAAATCCTCGCATATGAGATTTACGATGAAACCATAAATTATGTAAATGCTTTCAATATTCTATTGAAATCCTCACAACGTTCATTACGTCCGTAAGGAAAAAACCGTGACTGCCTTTCAATATTCTATTGAAATCCTCGGAGGATTTATGAAATCCTGAGAACAGCGATTGCATAAGTTTTAAACCTTTCAATATTCTATTGAAATCCTCCCTCAAGTGACCTTGCGAATTCGTGTTTCTCTGCTATGGATGTGTATAAATTCTTTCAATATTCTATTGAAATCCTCACTTAGGCCCCGAATCGACGTTGTGGTTCCGGCAGTGATAAAATACATACTTTCAATATTCTATTGAAATCCTCAAACCAACAAATCATTCAACTTGGCACTGGCATATTTAAGATAATCCTTTCAATATTCTATTGAAATCCTCCATGTTGGTGGAACCGCCGGGGCAAATTATTCCAAGTCCAGAGCAGCTTTCAATATTCTATTGAAATCCTCCGGTGGTTCATGCGACTTCTACATTGATGCTAGGCACGGCCTTTCAATATTCTATTGAAATCCTCCGGTTCATTGATTTATCTTGGGTTTTATAAGTTTTTCCTCATCGTTGGCTTGGGTTCCGTCGGAACAGGTATCCCTATTGCCCGTCCACGAGCCATGCCTGTTCCCACGGTCTCCAGGCAAAATTGAATAGTTGTTCTCACGGAATTTCAGTTACTCAACACCGAGCCTGTTCTAACGGTCTATATAGGTTTATGTATTTGTTGGTGAGTGGGTTACTGTGGGGGGGTAGGTATTGCTCTGGGTGTTGTTTATATGCGTGTTATTGAGGTGTTGGGGGGGCTTATGTGCTTGGTTGTGGGGGGTTCCTTGGTGGGCTTTGTGGTTGGTCGTTCTTTGAGGGGGGGATGCCCTTATGGTGGTGGGGGGGTTTTGGTTGTTGGGTCTTGAGGTATTTTAAGGAGCTGGTTAGGTACTAACTGTGGATGTGGAGGTCGTTGAGAGGTCCTTGCCTAAGCCCCCCCTACGGAGGATTACGTGGGTGTTGGGTTGCTTGAGGCTTTGGTTAAGGCTTGGTTGGCCCTTGAGTTTCTGAATAGAGGCCTGGTTAGGGATGCGGCTGGTGAGGCTTTTCAGTCCTGGATGGTGTTGCTCGTTGCCTTACTGAGGCTTGGGTTGGATAAACTGCTTTAGGTGGTTAGGACTGATGAGGAGAAAACATGGCTCGTGAGTAGGGCCGTGCCTAGAGTCCCGACCACTAAGATGAAGTCCCTATCACAATGCCTGAAGAGGTTGGTCATGGCGGTATTTCGCCGTGGACAGATAAGGCGCTTGATCTCCATGATTACCAGTACAATGGTCCTGATCCCGATTTAGTCCTGTCAAAGTACCGAAACAGGGATGAAGCCGCTGTGGGCATTAAGTTATTGATTGATGAATTGATTAGGAGGATTGAGGGATTGAGGCCAAGGGTTAGGTGGGGGGGTGATGAGTTGGAGGGTGCACTTAGGGCTTTGAGGGAGGGATTGGGTAAGGCTAGGTGGTCCTACCTGCGGTATGCCACGTGCCGTAATTAGTGGCAATGTCGGCATACGCGCCGCTAGGTATTTAAGGGATTAACTAACACTGCAATGTGTGCGCGGAAACGATAGAGAAGCCGCTGCCTAAGCCAACAAGTGAGGATTACGTAAATGCCAGGCTACTTGAGTCTTTGGTTGAGGCGTTTCTCGCCGTTAAATTCCTTGAGGATGGCTTGGTTAGGAATGCCGCTGGTAAGGTTTTTCAAGCGTGGCGTGCCTTATTAGCAGTCCTACTCAGGCTTGAGCTTGATAAATTACTTAAGTTAGCCAGGAGCGATGAGGAGAGGCGGTGGCTGATTAATAGGGCTGTTCCGAGGGTGCCAACCACGAGATGAAGGCCTTGTCGCAGATGCTCGAGGAGGTTGGTTACCCAGGAATCTCCTTCGCAATAGATAAGGCGCTTAACCTCCATGACTACCAGTACAATGGTCCTGACCCTGACATGGCCGTGAGTAAGTACAGGAATAGGGAAGAGGCTGCAATAGACATTGAATTATTGATTAATGAGTTGGTTAGGAGGGTCGAGGAGTTGAAGCCGAGGGTCAGGTGGGGTGACGAGCTTGAGAATGCGCTTAAGGCCCTGAGGGAAGGGCTCAGTAGGGTCAGTGGTTAGTGATTCTGCCTTTTCATTGGGTAACGCTTTTAAGGTTCCTTTTGCCTGCCTTACCGTGGTTGAGGTTAGGAAGTTGACGGTTACGAAGGCACCCGTCAGCCCAGGCGAGCTAGGCATTGATTCGCTGCCTTACGTTGGTGTTATTGGTGGTAGTGGTCTTTATGAGGCTGGTTTCTTCAGTGAGTATTTTGAGGTTCAGATTCACACGCCGTATGGCCTGCCCAGTGATAATGTGGTGATTGGTAGGGTTGGTAATGAGTGGGTTGCGTTCCTGCCTAGGCATGGTCGTGGGCATAGGTACCCGCCGCACAGGATACCCTACAGGGCCAATACCTGGGCTTTGTGGGCCCTCGGCGTTAGAGCTGTGATTAGCGTGAGCGCCGTTGGTAGTCTTAGGCAGGACTTTGCGCCTGGGGATTTCGTGATTCCCGACCAATTCTTTGATGCGACTAAGTAGGGAGTACACGTTCTTTGATGGGCCTAGGACCTGCCATATACAGATTGGTCTTGAGCCCTTTAACTCCGTAATTAATCAACTGCTCTTTGAGGAGGCCTCGAGGTTAATAGGACCCACCTTGGCGGGTGCTATGTGTGTATTGAGGGGGCCGAGGTTTAGTACTAAGGCTGAGTCTAGGGTTTGGAGGGACGTGTATGGCTGTGACATAATTGGTATGACCCTCGTGCCCGAGATTAACCTCGTGCGTGAGTTGGGCATGTGCTACTCACTGCTTGCCCTGGTGACTGACTACGACATTTGGGTTCCTCATCAACCGGTGACTGCGGAGCTCGTGGAGAGGGTAATGAGTGAGAAGCTTGACCTGGCCCGTAAGGTCTTACTTAACGTGATACCGAGGATACCCAGGGACGTGCACGTTAAGTGCGAGGAGGCATTGAAGAACGCCTGTGTTTGATGGCCATGGTGGTTAGGCAATTCGGCGGTAGGTTCCCCCGCCACCTCCCTGGATGAGTTGGAGGCCTTGTTTAGGGCCTCGAGTGTTGAGTTGGGTAGGAGGTTTGGGGGGGCTAGGAGGGTTGGTGATAAGTACCTACTGCCCATACAGGCGGTTCCCTGGTTCACCCTCGTGGACCTGGGCCGCGAGTACCCAATAAGTGGCTTAATCATTAGGGGGGGTGTTGTGGTTGATGGGCCGGTTAATAAGCTGGCTAGACGTGGTCCTGGGATTCCTGGTGGGTGATTACGTGGTTGGGGGGGTCTCTGTGGTTGGGCGTAGGGCGGTGGGCTGTAGGTCACGGCCACTAAACCCGCCGTTGGATCTTTGGGACCTTCCCAGGGGGGGCCTTGACTTCCCGAGGCCTGTGGCTGTCACGAGGGACGTGAGTGGCAATGTCGTTGATGTCTCCGCACCAATGGACTGCCTAGCAGGGCTTGGGGGGGTTAGCCCCGGCTCATCAACGCGCTTCCTCCTTGTTTACGTGGGCCTTGTCAGCGTTGGTGGTAGGGTATTTATTGACCTTGGTGGGTCTTCCGTTGTCGTGCGTTGATGTTTTCCTGGACGCAAAAGATATAAATACATGTACTTCTTAATTACTCGGTCCATGAGTGGGGAGGGTCAGGGAGACATAGTTGATGAGTTGCTTTCGTCAGTGCTTGGTGGTGAGAGTACGGCTGAGGCGGAGATTGCGAAGGAGCAGGCGTTGGTTAGGGTTAGGGTTGAGAGGAGGAAGAGGCACTTGGTTACTGTTATTGAGTTTGATAGTTCTGATGTTAAGGCCATAGACATTGATGGCATTGCCAAGGAGCTTAAGCGCAGGCTTGCGGCTGGCGGCACGGTTAGGGGAGAATTCAATTGAGGTCCAGGGCGACCAGAGGCAGAGGGTTAAGAAGCTTCTTGTGGAGTTGGGGGGGTTTAGGGAGGAGAACATACTGATTGATGAGACGATCGTGGAGACCTAGGGATGATTAGTAGGGATGAGGCGTTGATTAAGTACCTAGGGGGGGATGAGTTACCCAGTAGGTTGGCGAGGCCCTAAACGGCGATGGGGCCTCGGTACTGAGTGAACTCTCAAAACTATGCATTGAGGCCCTAAACAGGTCCTGCAATGCCCTGGGCGTTGAGTGCGGTGATGATGAGCTACAAAACGCCTGGAGGGTTATGGAGAGGGTTATTGAGTTGAGTAATGAGTTTGTCCTGGCCAGGTACATGGCAATAGTCATCTCCTCAAACTTCATAGCCTCCAGGGCGAGCCCCCGTGATTGCTGGGATGCTTGGTAGGGATTTACTGACGTGTATTGAGAAGGTTAGGGTAATCATACTCAGGATGGTTGAGGAGGGTAGGCCCTGGAGAGAGATTTATGGGTTGGGTGATTAGTTTTTTAAAGGGTTTGTTAAAACGAACCTGCATGTTTAGGGTCTTAACACTCGAGGATCACATCAGGATACCGCCCAGTAGGTTTGGGGGGGAGCCTCTGGAGAAGGTTGCCTTTGAGGTTTTGTGGGGGGGCCAGTACGTGGGTAGGGTTGAGAGGGACGTGGGGGGGGTCTACGTGGCCATATTCGACGTTGAGGTTAGTAGGAGGGGGGGCGTGGTGATATTTGGTGATGGTGCGACGTACAATAGGGTTCGCTTTAAGGCCCTGGTGTACACGCCGTTGATTAATGAGGTTGTTGAGGGTGAGGTTGTTAGGACTGAGGATTTCGGGGGGGCCTCGTGAGGGTTGGGCCAATTGACGCGTTGATACATAGGACTCAGATGATGGAGGATAACGTGGTTCTTTATGATAAGCAGAGTGGTGCCTTCGTGGGTGAGCGTAGTAGGCGTAGGCTTGGTAGGGGGGGTGATGTGGTTAGGGCTAGGGTCGTGGGCGTGAGTTATGTGACTGCTGGTAATAAGGACGTGGTTAGGGTTAGCCTGACCCTTAGGCAGCCAATGCTTGGTAAGCTTGAGTGGATTGAGGAGGAGTTGAGTGGTTCAAGGAAGGGCGCCCAGAAGGCCCAGCAGAAGCAGTGATTGTTTGGTCACCCCCCCGCCCTGACCAGGCCTATTAGGCTAGGGAAAGCACGGCTGTCTCGGCAACCCCCCCCACCACAGCCAGGGACATTGTTGAGTAGGTAATGTTCATGGTCAGTACCTGGGCTGTTATGAAGGCTATGATGGGTATCGAGGCTGCGGTTATTATGAGCAGTGTATTGACGAGGTTTAGTATCGCCAATGCCTGGGAGCCATTTAGGTAATCCCTAACCTCCAGTTGGAATATTACGGCGGACATAACGGTGGACGCCAGAGGCGACACTGCCAGGGCTAGGACCGGCGGTATGGCGGATGGGTGGTGGAGGGCCGCGAGTATGGCCACGATGGGCGCGGCGAGGGCGTAGTACGTAGTGAGTACCATGGGGACCTTAGCTAGCATCCTCCTAATGGGCGTTATCGGTACCGTGAGTATTATGGGCAATGCCGAGTACTCCGCGTTATACATCATGACTGGTAGGAACGAGGTTATGAAGGCAAGCGGCGCGGCGTAGGCCATGACGCTGATTATTAATTCAAACTGGGTTAGGCCCCCCCTCACCGACGTTGCCAGGGAAACGTATAGGAACACGGCCATCAGAGCCCCCCCACCAATCACCATTCCCAGGGAACCCCCCCTGGCACTGAGTAACTGCCTCATGTAGTACCTGACGAGGCCCATGAACGGCCCCCTAAACCTGAACCCCCTGAACGGCTTGTTAACGGTGATTAGGGACTCGGGACCCCCCCCTGGGAGCCTCGGCATTAGTAGTCTCGACCCAGCATTAATTAATAGGTATGAGTCAATGGCGGTCAGCGCCGCCGTGGTGGTCACGGAGTTTAGTAGCGCCATTGGGTGGCTCATGATCAATGGATCACTGATCAGCGGTATGTATTGGGCAATCCCGGGCTTATGATCAGTCCTCACTGAGCATTAGGAGCGTAAGCGCTATTACCCAGGGTATTGAGTCCGCGGCGACAACCAAGGACCTGGTGAGGAACGTGCTCACGGAGCCCCTCCTCCTGACCACGGTGTCCAGGGCAACTATACCCACCAGGGGGGGCCTACGAGTCCTAGGAGCACAGCCTGGGCAGTGACCAGGGCTGGGGGGGCCGGCGTGTGTATTACCGCGGCTATCACCATGCTGTGGTTAACAACGATATTAACGGTGCATCCACCGCCCTTATAACGGCCATCGTGGCCGCAAGCCTTATTGAGCCCTCATCAAGACCCAACGTCCTGAGTAAATCACCAATCACTGGGTGACCCATTACAGAGGTTATTATTGGTGATAGTAGCATGTATGTCATCAGTATTGTGAGGTACATTATCATGTACTCATAGGGTGGTGACCGATAAATACCGACCACATCACCCCCCCAGTGCGTGGTTAGGGCTATGATGAGCGGCGCGGCTAGGTATGTGGCTATGATTATTGAGGCCACGGCCTTAATAACCCCATAACCGCTCACGACCCTATCAACCCTGATGGGCCTAGCCCCCCCAGTCCTCCTGACCTGGGTTATTGTCTGGGCAATCAACTCCCTATAGACCAGGTCACCTAGCTCCCAGGGATTCATGGTCATAAACCCTCCAGCAAACCCTTAATCTCATCCTCAGCCCTAATGGCCCTCAGGAAGGCATCCTCGAGAGTACCAGCATTGACCGCGCTCATAATCTCCGTGGGGGTCCCCCCCTCCATGACTAATTTACCTGCGTTCATGATGCCAATCCTGGTGCAGACCCTCTCGGCAACCTCCATTACGTGCGTGGTGAAGAGTATTGAGCCGTTGGACTCAAGGTGCCTCTGCATCAACTCCTTGACAACCCTGACGGACTTGGCATCCAGGTAGTTGAAGGGTTCATCCATGAGTAGGAGCCTAGGCCTATGCATTAGGGCCGCCACTATGGCCACCTTCTGCCTATTACCCGCCGAGAGCGATATTATTGGCCTATCGAGGAACTCCTCAAGGCCCAGTGCCCTGACCAGGGCCTCCACGTACCTGGAGTCCCTGATGCCCCCTCACGGAGCCCACGAACTCCAGGAAATCCCTCGGGCTCAGCGTCTCCAGGACCAGCGGTGTCTCCAGGACAGCACCGACGCTGTTCATGACCTCAGGCCTTGGCGGCCCCCATACCAAGTATGTCTATTGTGCCCTCGTACTTCACGAGCCGAGCACCGCCTTAATCGTTGATGTCTTACCAGCGCCGTTAGGCCCGAGGAGGCAGTAGGTTTCACCGGGTCTTACGCAGGTGCTTAGGCCGTCGACGGCGACCTTACTCCCGTACTTGACGGTTAGTTTTTCAATTCTCAATGCACAACCCATTCAACTAATCACTAATCCACTCGCTTTTATTACTTTACTCGGGCTATTACCTAACTTACTAATTATGTTTAAAATCTCAGTGATTTCCCATTGCCCAGTTAAAGATGCATAGGAGTGTTTACTTGATTTTGATTGTTAAGGGGGGGTTGAGGACCTTTGTCTTCGGCATGGTCAGCGTATTGACGCCCATTTACCTGGCAATGCTGGGTTTTTCACCAACCTACGTTGGTGCATCCATATTCCTGGTAGTCCTCGGTAATGTCTTCTCAAACGTATTACTTACGTGGTTCGGCAATGTGATTGGTAGGAGGAGGTTATTGATCATTTTTAGCCTACTCATATTCATCTCCGGCATCCTCCTATCCTCATCCTCACTATACCTGTACTAGCCCTGGCGCTTTTCATGGGTAACATAAGTACGACAGGGACTGAGGCGGGTCCCTTCCAATCCATTGAGGTTGGTGTGTTGCCTAAGTTCACGGGCAATAGGTTGGGTAGGGTCCTGGGCCTTTACAACCTAATTGGTTACTCAGCATCATCGCTGGGTGCCCTCGCATCATCATTACCGGCCTACCTGGGGGGGGATAAATTGGTGTTTGTTAGGTCGATGTACCTCATATATGCCGTGGTTGGTTTGGTCATGGTTATTGCCTACAGCGCCTAGGCAATATTGAGGGTGGCGGGAGGAGGCTTGGTTTGAGGGGGGGTTTGGGTAGGACTGCCGTTGCTGACATTAGGAATTTATCAATGCTATTCTCGGTGGATGCCTTTGGGGGGGGTGGGTTGGTTACGCAGTCCCTACTATCCTACTGGTTCTATATTCGTTATGGGGGGGTGACCCTGAGGGAGTTGGGTTTGGTTTTTATGGTTGTTAATGTGGTTACGGCGATCTCACTGGTGATTGCGCCGTTGATTGCCGAGAGGATCGGTAATCTGAGGACGATGGTCTACACGCACATTATTTCGAACATATTCCTAATACTCATACCACTCGCTGGTTCATTCACGGGGGGGATCTCGCATTCCTCCTGCTCAGGCAGAGTGTTTCCCAGATGGATGTGCCAACGAGGCAGGCATTCATGGCGCAGATATTTAGTGATGAGGAGAGGGTTCCGGCGAATGCGGTGACGAATACCGCGAGGAGCATTGGTTCCTTACCAGGTCCGTTAATAGTCGGTGATTTAATATCCCAGGGGGGGCTTTACTCCCTACCATTCATAATCAGTGGGTCTCTGAAGATTATGTATGACCTAACGATATACCTAATGTACAGGGATAGGGTCGTGAAGTAGCGAAGCCGGGTGGTGAGGCGATGTATTAGGGGGGGCTGAAGGCTTAAAGGGGGGGGCTAAGGAGCATAGTGAGTTAGTTGGCAGTGTTATGCTTGGATATAAGCTCTATGTACGTAGTTACTACGAGGCATTAGGCACCAGGTACCTGGACCTATACCTGAGGGATAGCGTGCTCGGCTACCTCAGGGCTGCCGAGACGTTGAGGACAAGGGGGGGCATGAGGTTCTGGACATTGGCTGTGGTGTTGGCGTTGGAGCCAGCCTGTTGTCGGGCTCGGCTAGGCTGTACGTGTGCCTGGACATTGCCTGCGGTGTGCTTAGGCACGCGAACTACCTGCCCAACGTGGACGTGGTTTGCGCCGACGCGGCTTTACCGCCCATTAGGCCCGGCTCCATTGACTACGCCCTGCTCATTAATGTGGTTAATGCCGACGCTGATGGTGAGGCGGTCCTCAGGGAAGCCCTGGGCCTAGGCGCGAGGGTCTATGCCGAGTCGCCTAGGGCTGTGGATAATGAGTTGATTAGGCGCTTAATCTCCTTAGGTTTTTAATGTAGTGCCTAGTTAGTGGTTTTGTTTAAGATCCACTGCCATAGGGTTTAATGCTTTGTTTACCTTGTTTTTTGTGGAGTTAATTTATGAGTGTGTGGGTGTGTTTGGGAAATGATTAAGTTGTGCT
>BBCS01000020.1 GCA_001316125.1 Vulcanisaeta distributa JCM 11213 | reverse complement strand
CAAGGGGGGGCAAGAGATTAAAGTGTGGTGAGGAGGTCAATGACCCAAGGGTTGTTGAGGAGGTTATGAGGTTAATAAGTGAGTTCCTCAGCCGTGTGGAGAAGCACAGAGGTGTGTTGCTAAGCAGTGAGAAGACGCCGTTCGATTATGTCATTGACTCGCTCAATGACTGGCTAATGGCTATGGAGGGGAAAATGGAGGAAACAAACGACGAAGGCATTGCAAAACTGAGGAAAGCAATGATCGACGTCGGCAGGGCAATGCTCAAACTAACCAAGCAAGCGCGTAAGGAATGGCTTAGGAAGTATAAGAAGGAACTCGAGGAACTAATCGAGGAGATAAGAAATGGTAAGGCTGAGGTAATCATAAGTGGCGATCCGTTTAATGAGGATAAGAGCTTCACGGCACACCTATACACGAAGCACTTGACAATCAGCGTCAAGAGAGCCGCCAAGTCGGGTAGCGTAACAACAACGTTGTGGTTAACTGGGCTCAGAGGCATGTATGTGGTTACGCCGAGGCTCTTCAGCGATGAACTGCTAAGGCCAATGCAGTACGGATTGATACTCACTGATGGGGGGGCAATACATAAGATGGGCTATCCGAAGATGGGTACTAACCAGCTTTGGCAGTCCTTGGTTTGGCCGTTAACATGGCCCGGGGGGAGAACCACGTATGCATAAGTGGTTTGAGTATCAATGATGGTAACGTGAGGGTTAAGTGGTACTTAACGGCAATGAACTATAAGGGCGTAATCGAGAGCAAAGCTAAGGTCGCCGAGGAAGTGCTTAAGCTTAGCGATGAAAGGTTTACGGCGTTCCTACTATTCGCGGTTCTTGGTGATGCAAGTGTTATTACTAAGGAAAAGAAGATCGCACTTTCAATTGGTGATTCGAAATATGAACTGTGGAGTGGCATTGTCGAGAGGATGAGGGGCTTAGGGTTCAGGGAATACGATAAAAAATACAATAAAAAAGTAATTCAAATTAGTTCCTCGAGAGCCGTCGCGTTAGTCCAGAGGTGGCTTGGCAATCCTTTGATCAAGGCTTTGGTTGGGGGGGACCTAAGTCAACTGCCGGACGCAGAGAAGCTCAGGCGAATAGTGATGCTGGCTAACGCGAGGGTTAAGCCGCGTGGTAGTTCAATGGTTGAGGTTGTTGATGGCATTTGTATGTCAATAAACATGAGCAACAACGGCTATGTAAAATTAATGGTTATACGTAAGAATCGTGAAGATGCAGTAGTAATTTGGGAGAGACTTAGGAGTGCTGGCTATGATGCCAAGTTGAAAATACAGCACAATAAGTCTATAGTCCACATAAACCAAAATGAAATAAGGAGACACCCGGAGCTAGCCGTCAAGGTCTGTGAAGTACTTAGGAGAATGCTCGAGGAGGCGGTGGGCGAGAGCAAGACCGAGAGAGCTTGGAAAATAGCTAAGGCAATTGCAAAAAACAACTGCCAAAAACCCGCCCAGAGCCCACGGGCCCAATAAAAACAAAATCAATTAACTCAGGCATTCTCCATCACGATCTTAAGGTTCACGACAATAGTATTGGCATAAACAACCCAATAATGCCACCTATTAACTATCCCTGACTATCATGATGAAGCCACCGTATTAATGACGCCAATCCCAGACATCAATACGGCCATGTTTACTAGCAGATTAAGTGACGTTATGGTCACGTGGGAGGAGGCTCTAGACTTAGTAGCCGGTAAGATTAGGGAGGTCATTAGTAAGTACGGGCCTGCCGCGATTGGGGGGTATAATGAGCGATAGAAGTACCAATGAGAGTATTTACGCATTCCAGAAGTTCATGAGGTGCGCCGTGGGTACTGACAACATTGATCAGTCAGCTACGTTATGTCACGAACCATCAGCATGGTCCCTAGCCACGCAACTGGGTTATGGCGCGGCGACCAACCCGATTAGGGATGTGCTGAATTCAAGGACGATAATTGTGGTTGGCTCTAACATGAATGAGACACACCCAGTCATTGCCGCCTATGTTAAGAGGGCGGCTAAACAGGCACTCACTTGATAGTCGTTAATCCAATACACACGGAGTTAGCTAGGTATGCAGAGTATGAACTCCCCCCCATTAGGCCTGGTACGGATGTCGTACTATTCTCTGCAATAGCTAAATACATAATCGACATGGGCTGGTACGACAGGGAGTTCATTAGTAAGTATACTGAGGGTTTCGAGGATTGGGTAAGGAGCCTTAACGCATTTACCCTGGATTTCGCTGAGGAAGTAACTGGAGTACCTAAGGACATTATTAAGGAGGTCGCTAAGCTATACGCGCTTGAGAAGCCATCAATGATCATGTGGACCCTTGGCATCACGGAGCATGAGAATGGTACGGAGAACGTATCGTCCCTGATAAACCTCGCATTACTAACGGGTAACGTCGGTAAGCCGGGTGCCGGTTTAATGCGCTTAGGGGACAGAATAATGTTCAAGGAGGGGGGGCTGATGTTGGGTGTGCGCCGGTAGGTTGCCTGGTTATCAGCCGTTAATGGATGTGGAGGTTAGGAGACGTTTTGAGGATGTTTGGAGGTGTAGGTTGCCGTCCTTCGTTGGTTTTAGGAGTACTGAGATGATTGATATGGCGAAGAGGGGGGGCTTAATAAAGATGCTATACATAGTCGGCGAGAATAGTATTAGGTCTCACCCGGACAGTAAGGCTGTTGGTGAGGCATTGAGTAGGTTGGAGTTCCTGGTGGTTCAGGACATATTCCTGACGGAGACCGCTGAGTATGCTGATGTTGTATTGCCAGCGGCCTCGGCGGCCCTTGAGGATTACGGCACATTCACGAATACGGAGAGGAGGTTGCAATTAACGAGGAAGGTAGTTGATCCACCAGGCGATGCGAAGCCTGATTGGTGGGTCTTTACTGAGTTGGCTAGGAGGCTTGGTTATGATATGGGCTTTAGGAATAGTTCTGACATAATGAGAGATATGGCGAGAGTAGCACCGATATTTGGCGGTTTAACCCATGAAAGACTTGAGCGTGGGGGGGGTGGGCTTCAATGGCCAGTGCCGAGTGAGTCCAGTCCAGGTACTCCAATACTGTATGCCGGTGGATTCCCAAGGGGGGGTAGGGCTAGGTTTAGGGTGGTTGGTTGGAGAGGCTTTGATGTGGTTATGGGGAGGCTTTATCCATATTCATTAATCATTGGTAGGGAGAGGGCTCAGTACCACACCGCGACTATGACATCAAGGTCACCAATACTTAAGGTAATTTGGAAGGGACCCATTGTTGAGATGAATCCCGAGGATATGAGGACTGAGGGTATTGAGGATGGTGAGGTCATTAAATTAGTCTCGCCAGCTGGCGAGGTGCTTGCCAGGGTTAGGGCATCGAATAGGGTTCCAAGGGGGGGCATATTATTCACTACATTCCATTACCCAGAGCTCCTGGCAAATGATTTGGTACCTGCCGTGCTTAATCCAATTACGAAGACGCCAGCATATAAAGATACGAGAGTTCGTATTGAGAAGGTTAAAGTATGATAATGTTTAAAACCAAAAATACTTAATCAATGAGAGGATGGCTAATAGTAATAAAGATATTAACAGATCTAGGCGTAGGTTCTTAGAGGCTGTAATCGCTAGTGCTGTGGCTGTTGGTGCTGGCGTTATTGGTTATGAGATTGGTAAGGAAATCATTAAGTGCCCCCCCAATGTCCGTCATGCACACAACCAACAACGAGTGTTCAATGTCAATGCCCTCCCTGTTCTTCCCAATCTATTCCTCAAGGTTATGACTACATAATCTTTACTAGTAATGGTAATTACTACGTAATGAATTCAAGCGGCTCTACTATATATCAGTCAAATAACCCAGGTGGTGCCATTAATTATGTAATTGGTCAATTAAGTGGTAAGGGTGGTAGAGTTCTTGTTATGCGTGGTGTTTATGTGTGTGGTTCGTACCCCCCTGTGCCACGATCACAAACTCATCGAGCGGTGGCACACCGCTGCCGATTATTATTGAGGGTGAGGATCCGACTGGCGTAATTTTCACGGTTGGTAATGGCGTAGTCACCTCATCGGGGCAGGGCTTGTTCGTGATTAACGGAGAATACGTCTGGCTTAGGAAAATTGGCTTCAATGGTAATTCCCAAAACAACACCTATAGTGTTGGTAGTCAATTCAACATTGCCGTGAGTAATGCCAAGTTCGTGTGGCTCGACTCAATATACAGCACCAACGGGCCTGGTGCGGTCGGTATCATGAACTCAAGCCACGCCATTGTGAGCAACATAACCAGTGAGGGTGACTCAATAGGGGCTTACGTGGGTGGCTCGGACACGGTACTCATTGGTTACTCATCACTTAGGAGGAGTGTTAACTACGGTGTTGAGGTTTCATCATCAACGAACATGGTCATTCACGGGTCATCAATAATAGACGCCAGCAACGGCATACTCATTAACGATGGCGACGTGCTAATCGACTCAAGCACCATTGACTTCGCAACAGTGAGCGGTGGCTACGGCGTTAACGCAACCATAAGCACGGCTGGTCGTGAGGTCATTATTTCGGACACGGCGATCACGGGCAACGTGGCAAAGGCAATAAACGCCGTGATAAACACCCAGGGCAGGCTCGGCATACAGAACTCCTCAATAATGGCGGGGGGGTCCCAAAGCACACTGAGTGTGTCCTCAACGCCAGGCTACGGAGCCGAGCTAATAATAATCGGCGCAAGCTTCACGGACCAGGTGACCACAGCCGGCTCAACCCCATACAACGTAGGTGGTGTGGATAATGTTGAGGTAATAAACACCATGTTCCAATTCGGAAACAAAACAACCAGCGCAAACGGACCAAGCATAAGCAACACAAAGAACCTAATACTCAGGGGGGGCAACACCGTGGTTGGCTACTCAACGGGGGGGATGAGCATTAATAACTGCGGTAACGCTTACTTATATGATAATTACTTCAGAGACACAATAACGCCTGTTACCTATAGTAATGTATCATTAATGTACGCCATCAGAAACATTGGTTGGGTGCCCATAGTAACCACACCGTCAATACCAAGCTCGAACACACCAATAACTAACACATACCCAGTGCCCATTACGGTATGCCTATATGGAGGCTCGGTGAGTCAGGTAGTGATAACCAAGAGTGGAGTATCAATTATTGCATTTCAATCATCAACGCCGCAGTTAATAAATGGTGAGTGCTTTATGCTTGATCCTGGGGGGGACTCAATAACGATAACGTACACACAACCGCCAAGTTGGGCGTGGATACCGGCTACTTAGGGGGGGTGAGAATTTGTTATTAAGGGGGGGGATTTGGGCTTGAGTAATTCTGTGGTATTAAGAATTAAATACATATGGTTCATTTTAATACCGATTACATTATTATTCGTTATTATAAGTGTCGTTTCATACTCGCAGCAAAATACTGTTTTAATCGCTTATAGGGATATCTCGTACCTGGGCGCCAATGGCGTTAATGTGACTAAGGACGTGTCCTTATTGAATAATGCAATAGCGTTGATGGAGAAGGGTAATTATACGGGTGCTCAATTACTGGCTGAGGAGGTCATAAAGGATTCCGAGGCGTTAAGACCTTCGTTGTATTTAAACATACTGTACATGGTGCTTCCCGGTATTATATCAGCTGTGATAATCGCGGCCTTAGTCATCATGTATCTTATGAGGGAGAAGATAATTGGTAAATTAATGATTAGGTTTAGGAGCCATTATAGGGTTGTTAGAGGCAGTGGTAAGTCAAGGACCATGCTTTTCAATGAGGAGGTGCTTGCAGTAATCGCCGCAATAATAGTGGTATTTCTCGTATTCTTCTCCTTTTACCCAGCGATAAATAAGTACGCAATCGAGCCGTACGCTGCCATAGCCTTTCTTGGGCCTAACGGTACGATAACTGGCTATCCAAGTACTGTTTATCCTGGTGAACCCATTAATGTGAGTATTTATGTATATAATGGCATGGGTAGGCCTGTGTGGTTTGTCGTTTATTTATACGTCACTAACGAGAGCCTTACTGAACCACCACTAAACACTACACCGGTAATGACATTGCAGAAGGTTCTCCTTAATAATGAGACTTGGATACAGGGGATAACTCTGAGTATAAATGGTACTGGTAACTATAGGGTGTTCGCTACGTTATGGATGTACGACCCAAATAACCTAGAATTAAGGTACCTAAATACATATGTTTACTTAACACTTAATGCTACGGGTTAATGCTGAAGATTAATGGCTTGGGTTTTTAGGATTACCGTGAAGTGGTGTTTTATCATACTGCGTATGAGTAGTTTATTAGGTCTTTGAGTGTTATTAGTCCAGGCCTTGCATTGAAAACTCTCGGGATTAGGTTGACGATTACCGCCGCCGTGGCGGGATCCCCCCCAGGCGTTCCAGTGCTTCTCCATGTGATTGATGGCTCACCCTCAAGCTTAACCTCCTCAAAGTCCTCACAACCAACGCAAGCCCTCAACTCAACCCTAATAACCTCCTTACCATTAATGAAGCCACTCCCGTGACCGACAACGCCCTTGACCTGCCCAGGCTCAACCTTGAAGTATTGTGTCTCATAATGCCTCTCTGCAATTATTGCCTCCTGACCCTCCTCAACCCTATCCAACCTGAGACCAATAATGCTGGCTAATAGCAGTATTGACTCCGCGAATCCAACGTGCGCCGTTATCTCACCCCCCCTACTTAATGCCTCGGTGAATTGGCCTGGCGTCATGCCAAGACCAATCTTCTTCTGGAAGGAGTACCTCCTCTTTGACGCGTCCAATGATCTGGTAACGGTTATCTTATCGAGTTTTGTCAACGTCACCGAGAGCACGGCAGGTAATGCATCGAATACGAAGCCTGGGTTAACACCAGCCCCCCCAAGCACGGTCACTTCGTGACTTCTCGCATAGTTATCGATGAGCTCCGCAAGGTCTGGATACCTGTACCAGGGCCACGCTAATGTCTCGCATGTTGATACTACATCAGCACCAGCTAATTGCCTTCATTATTTGTGGGTAGACCTTATCGAAGAAACTGCCCGTTGAGTGGAGAACTATGTCGGGCTTTGTATCCTTAAGAACCTTATCGGCATCATCCTCAACCCTGATACCCAGGGTTTTGCCAAGCCCAATAACCTCACCAAGGTCCTTACCAACTTTCTGCGGGTCGACATCAATTGCACCAACGACATCAAGCCCCCTATTAAACGCAACCCTAGCTATTAATTGACCAATGGGACCTACACCATAAACCACAACCCTAGTGGTCATTAATCACTAAGGTGAATCTGCATCTTATAATAATTATCACCATCATGTAGTATTACGTGACTCATCCCCCCCTAATCAGCGCTTGGAACCCTTCATCCTGAATCAGCACTGGGTAATTAATGCCTCTTGCCTTAAAGTCTTTCTAGGTATCATGGTCATAATTCTTTATTGTGCTAATCCCATATTAATTGCCGTGGAAAATACAATTATTAATATGCAGGTACAGCACATTCTATATACTCGTCCTTGTAATTACCCATGTAGAAAGAGCACTATAAATATTAATTTTCGCGTTATTTACGGTTATGATTATTTATTAAGGATAGAATAATTACTAGAGCGCGATGGCGGAACTATCAAGTTATATGGAGAAGGAATACGAGGTTGAGTGTGATGGTCAAATAGTGAAGCTAAAGCCGGTTAAAGTATGGATGTTGGCGCCAAAGGGCAGGAGGGGGGGTGTGATAATAGGGCTCTTTAAATGCCCTGGAGGTAAGGTTGTTAGAAAGGCCATTGGTAAGGCTGAATAACTCGAGACCCAAGGCCTAATAAGAATACTTTTTAAAATATAATAATTTTCAAAATTAAAATGCGTAATTACGATGCCATTGAAGCATTAACTGAGGAGTATAAGTCACGCTTTGTAAGGGTGATGCAACAGATTTGTAGATGTAAAGTTGAGTATGAAAGGAATAGAGGGTTAATTGAAATACTGGACATTAGCGATAGGGTTATTGAATGCGTTAGGCAGAGGAGACCCTGTGATTTAGGGTTCGTTAAGGTTAGGGTAGTTAAGAAACTGCTTAATACCCAGGTAATCATTATACTTAATAATGAGGAGATGAACGTAGAGTCCTTCAATAGGTTGGTTGCATCGGCTAAATTCTTTAAGGAGTGGTATGATAATGATTGCTCAATGGATTCATACCTGCAGCCATTAATAGGTGCTGATCATTACGACATGATTAAGGATTTTCTCATGAAGAACCTTGAGGAGTTGCGGTATGTATGCGACAATAAGATACCAAACCTTAACTTAGGTGATTTACCTGTTTACGTATCTAATGGTATTATCAGGGCAATAAACGACCTGGTTAAGAAAATTTAAGAATTCACTAACCAATGGCTTAATGAATGATGCGGGAGCCATTCACGCTTAAATTGAGTGGGCACCTGTTCGATAATGAGGATTTACTACCCAAGTATGTGGAGTTAATTCGTGAATTTTGGAGCACCGGCTATAAAATGACCGTGGTGACCGGTGGTGGGTCCTTAGCACGTAAGTACATAGAGATTGGCAGGAAAATGGGTATAAATGAGTCCCTGCTTGACATGCTCGGCATATCAGCCAGTCGTTTAAATGCCCAGTTACTGGCTGCGGCACTCAGCGATATTGCTTACCTACCAATACCCACTAATATTGACGAGGTTTTTAGGGCTTGGTCAACGGGTAAGTTAGTAATTACGGGTGGTTTTCAACCTGGTCAATCAACGGCTACCGTGGCATTACTTGTGAGTGAGTCCCTGGGCATCAAGAGGTTAATCGACTGCGCAAACATTGACGCTGTCTATACGAGTGATCCAAGGGTAGATCCTAATGCAAAGAGGCTCGATAGGGTGAGTATTAATGAGTTGATGGCTATGCTTAGGTCTAGGACGATAGCGGGTACTTATGACTTACTCGACCCGTGGGCATTGAGCATAGCCAGAGGAGTGGTATTACGATTTACGTGGTTGGTTGTGGTAAGTTAGGCTCATTGAGGAGGCTCGTTACTGAGGGTGTTAGTGATGGTACGGTTATCACACCATGAAAAAATAGGTCTAACAACACTATCTATGACCTGCCCAATATTACCCGTAAATTCACCCAGCAAATTTTCTACTAATTCCTTGTAATTAATAATTAATTCCCTCGTGTCATAACCAGCCTTTGCGTATATACATGCCCTAATTAATGTTGCTAGCTTATCGGAGAGATTCACAATTCTACCCTCAATACTCAATCCATACCTATACTCACGGAAGTAAGTACGCAACTCCTCAGGAAATTGAAGCTCATCAAACAACCTAACCTCAATATCCCTCCAATTACTGAGCATTGAACGAACACTATTACCCACATTACCCGTTAGAGCCTCATGTGCATCATGAATGAGCGCCATTGACACGCACTTATCAGCATTGATCGTATTATCAATCCTCCGCACGCTATTACAAAGGATTAGTGCGAGATAGCTGGTAAGTAATACGTGAGCACCAACGCTCTCAGCAATGGCTTGTGGAACTCCTCGCTGTATCCAACCAATCCTTGGCGTATTAAGTATTGTATTCGCAATATTAACTATGTCTATTAATGATGACACCATGAAACCGATAAGGACCTACTTAAAAGGTTTTTAGCACAATTCTATACGCTATAATTAAGTAATGCTACCCGACATCGATGCGGTAACCAGGGATGATTTAATAAGCCTAATAATGAGATATAGGTTAAAGCCGATAAAGAGATTGAGCCAGCACTTCGTTATCGACCCAACGGTCATAAGAGATATTGTTAATCACATACCACGTGGCTCTAAAGTTCTTGAGGTGGGTACGGGAATTGGCATACTAACGTACTACTTAGCCAGAGTGGCTTCCCAGGTAATTACCATAGAGATTGATGGAAGACTCGTGAGGATTGCCGAGCATGTATTGAGCGGCTTAAACAATGTATCTGTAATCCAGGGTGATGCCCTAAGGGTTCCATGGCCCCCCCAGGTCGATGTCCTTGTTTCCAATGTGCCGTATTCAATAACGTCACCGTTAATAATGAGGATTATTAGGGAGGATATTTCGAGGGCTTTATTGACGATACAACGTGAGGTCGCCAATAGACTTACTGGTGAACCCGGTAGTGATGATTATGGCAGATTAAGCGTAATTACTCAATGTAATTACTCCGTGAGCATCTTAAACACGTACGCACCTGACTCCTTCTACCAAGCCCCGAGGTTTTCTCATCGTTAATAATGATGAGCAGGAAGGAGCCTTGCTATGACGACATAGACGCCTTAGAATCCATGACGAAACTCCTCTTTAGGCATAGAAATAGGGTGCTTAGGTGGGTCCTCAATAAGTACCTCGGTCCAAACGCTGTGAATGCCGTGGTTAATGCAGGTATTGATGTGAGCGCCGTGTTAGGCAATTGGGAATTAATGAGTTGATTAAAATAACGGGTTCCTTAAAGCCCTTCATTAATGATATTAGAAGCCATTAACAACCTATTCATTATTACGAAGTGATTACTAGGCTCATTAAGTCCCTGGCAGCTATAACATTTGGGAATACCTCAGATGCCTCTGCCGCCAATAACTCGGGGGGGTCGGAGTACCTATTACTAATGTGTGTCAATACAAGTCTCTCAACACCAGCCTCCTTAGCGACCCTAGCTGCATCCACAGACCTTGAGTGGCCCTGATTCCAAACGAGATTTCCATCCTCAATCACTGAGAACGTAGATTCATGAATGAGTACCTGCGCTCCTCGTGATATATCTATTACAGAGTCCGCTGGTGCCGTATCTCCCGTATAGACAACCTTCACTAAACCACTGCTCCTAATCTCAACTACATCCTCAGGTTTTACGACTCTACCATCATCGAGTACTACGGTCTCACCCATATGAAGTCTCTTCCAAAGTGTTATTGGCACACCCAGTTCCTTAGCCCGCTCCGGGTTAAATCTACCCACATACGTTCTCCAATTAAGAGAGTATGCACAATCAGGTACTGTGTGCTTTGCTATTGTGCATTGTAAGCTAAAATTCTCCTCATTAATGACGTCCTTAATGCCTATGGAGGGCTCAACCTCATAAATCCTTACATGAAACGGTGGATCACCGACAATCTCCATGTTACTCTTCAC
Organism: Vulcanisaeta distributa JCM 11213; assembly: GCA_001316125.1. Next base: position 6,603 of record BBCS01000020.1, on the reverse strand, counting down.
AAAGTTAACGATACCTGAGGGACCACTTATTACTAAGTCCTCCTTCCTTCCAAGCATCGCCATTGTTGCTAGTAACCCGGGTAGTCCAAAGACATGATCGCCATGCAAATGCGTAATAAATATGTGGGTTATTTTTAACGGGCTAATACCAATCTCGAAAAGCCTGTACTGAACACCCTCACCAGCATCAAGTAGTATTTTTCGTAAACCATCCTCAACTAGTATAGCCGGTAGGTATCGGTCCTTACCTGGCATCCCAGCGCCAGTCCCTAGAAACGTAATTCTTATCAACATTCACCCGATTAACTTAGGTTTATTTAAATAAGAATCTTCTTGGATTAGTAAAGTGAAATGAGTAATGAGGATATCAATATTGAGGAGTTGATCAAGAATTTCAGAGTAAGCTTTGATAAGGCGGGTTTAACGATGTACGTAATACCGAGGGAGGATGCCGCAGCATTAACTAAGGGTGAGTATTATCACTTTAATAATGAGGATGTTCAATTATACGGTACTAAAGTCATACTTCATACACCATGTAGCGGGGGGGTTATATATGGAAGATACTTGGTAAGGAGTAATGATTACGTGAAGGGATTATACTTAGTAATTACTGATATGGAGTGCGATGTAGATGTTTCGTGGAGTGAGGAGGGCCTAAGTACGAGAATGCATGTGAAGCCTAGCGAGGCATTATTGGTGATTGTAAAAATCATGAGGTTGAGGGCTCGTAAGGTTAAACCCGATAGTTACGCCCTAAGGATTATGAGGACGCTGAACCTTTCGGGTAAGTTACTGTATTCTGACGCTAATCATGAGATCCAGGTATTTGGTATTGAGAGAATGCTAATTTCGCAATTCCAGGATAATTGCATAAATGAGTTCTCCATTAGGCAGTGGAGGTTAGTCTTTGATAGATGTGGTTTTGTAACTGAGGTCTTTAATGACGGTAGTACTGTCGCATTGCTTATTAATGATGTTAACTCTATCGTGATTAATCGATACTTCCCATCACTTGATAAGTGGTATGAATTAAGTAAGGTCTTGGGCTTCAGTAAATACCTCGTTGTATTAAAGGGCAAGGTTTGAGTGCTTTATGAAGATTGAGTTTAGGCGTGGACTATCAAGCATTATGACATTGTTAACCATGTTTATCCTAAACTCCTTAAGTATTAACTGCGTATAGAGGTACATTAATGCCCTACTTGCATCATCATAATCAATACCTATGTGAAACTGCTTCCCAACCCTCTTAATCCAGTCGAGGCATGCATCATGTGATGGGCATGTATTTTTGCAATCGTGGTTCGAGAATGTCGGTGTTAAGATAATAAATTTGTGACCCCCCCTAACATCTATGAATGCGCCGTAGTTTGTTGGTATTATTATCTTCATGCCGTGGTCGTTCGTCTCAAGTTTAAACCTAGGTAAACCATGGCAGTTGGTATGTAGTAAATCCTATTAGCTCCCTACTTAATCCCATGACTCTTACCTCATCATTATTTAACTGCCTAATCCAGCCAAAGTCCTCAAGGGTCTTCACATGCCTATGAACAACACCCTTTAGCATGCCAAGCTCCTGCTAGTGACGTAACGGTCATGGGGCCTCTACTGAGTATATCCATTATGCTTATCCTAACATTATTACTCAATAAAGCGTCAAAGGACTCAATGGGCAAAACGGCTACTGACTTTACATTAATCTTAAACATATCCAGTCCTATCGATGCCATGTTTATTCTAATCATCTTACGTGCACAAATATGTAACCTCTGATTTTAAAACCTATTTTGGTAAACCATAGTGCTTAGTAAATGCACAAACTTAAGTGTTGAGTGTATGTGGAGGGGTAGTATTAATGAGATTGAAAGGACTAGGGAAGTAATTAGGATAGAAAGGGGTACACCACAGATCGGTGCACTCGCCTTTGGCATAGTTGATAGGGGGGGTACAAACATAATTGAGGTTAGACCAACAACGCTATGCCCACTATCCTGCATATATTGCTCAGTAAATGCCGGTCCAAGGTCAACGAATAGGTGGGCGGAGTTCGTAGATGATCCTGAGACATTGTTGATGGCTTTGGAGGAGGTCGTTAGGTTTAAGGGTACGAAGGATATCGAGGTTCACATAGATGGCATGGGCGAGCCAGGCATTTATCCTTACCTGACATACCTTATCCGTGGCATTAAGGAAATTGATGGTGTTTCAATAGTGTCAATGCAGACTCGGTTATACATGTTTACTAAGGAGGAACTCAGGGAGTTAGCCCAGGCAGGTTTAGATAGGATAAATCTGAGCATCGACACGTTAAATCCCGAGTTAGCTAAGAAAATAAGTGGTGTGCCGTGGTATGACGTCAATCATGTTATGGAATTAGTGGTTCAAGCCCTTGAACTTGGGATTAACGTAATAGCATCCCCCCCGTTTGGTTACCCAGTATTAATGATAATGATATGGTCGAGATTATTAAGTGGGCTAGGGAGATAGGGTTAGGTAGTGGTAAATTACCACCAGTGCTTATTCAAAAGTACATACCGCATAAGAGAGGTAGGAAGGTTAAGGTTAGGGTTATGACGTGGCAGGAATTCTGGGAGAGAATCAAGAAGCTGGAGAGTGAGTTAGGTGTTAAATTGACTGCTACTAATGAAGAACTAAACATACATAAAGCCCCCCCTAAATTGCCAAAGCCCTATAATATCAATGAGGAGGTTAAGGTTAAGATAATCAGCAGGGGTATAATTAGAGGTGAGTTTCTAGGCGTAATATTACCACTGAGAAACACCGCTATATATGATAGAGTCATCACAGTGGTGGCTGACCCTCACATGGAGAGGATACTCATTGGGAATCAGGTTAGGGTTAAAATTATCGAGAATGGCGACAACATATATATTGGTAGGCTTGCTTAAAATTTATATATTACTATATTAGTTATATATTTATAAATTAAGTTAATTTGGGTAAAATACTTAATTTGCCTTTATGTTGTTTTTGTTTGGTATGGTTGGTAGGGTTGCTATTGTTAGTGGTTCTGGCCGTGGCATTGGTAGGGCTATTGCGGTTAGGTTGGCTAAGGATGGCTTTCGCGTTGTTGTTAATTATAAGAGGCATGATGAGGAGGGTGAGGAGACCATGAGGTTAATTAAGAGTGTTGGTGGTGAGGCCATCATGGTTAAGGCTGATGTGGCCACGGCTGACGGTGCAAAGGCGCTGGTTGATGAGGCTGTTAAGCGGTGGGGGGGTTCGGTTGATGTTGTAGTTAATAATGCTGGCTTGGGCATAATGAGACCCTTTGTGGACGTTGATGAGGGTTTATGGGATAAGATAATAAACACGAATCTGAAGTCTGCTTACCTATTGACTAAATTCGCGGTACCCTACATGATCAGGAATAATTGGGGGGGTAGGGTCATAAACATGAGTTCAATAGAGGGCATAATGGGCGCAGCATACAACGTGCCCTACGCAACGGCTAAGGCAGCCCTGATAGGGTTCACGAAGCCTTAGCCGCCGAGTTGGCGCCCTACGGCATAACCGTCAATGCAATAGCCCCCCCTGGCCTCGTAAGGACTAAGATGGGTATGAGCCTACTTCAGGTTCTTAATGCCAAGGAAGAGGATTGGGTCAGGACTGGGACTCTCACTGGAGGATTATTGAACCTGAGGAGGTCGCTGACCTAGTGGCTTTCCTAGTGAGCGACTCCGCAAGGAACATAACGGGGGGGCAGGTATTCATAATAGACGCAGGAACAACAATACTACCAGCAGCACGCCACTTATCAAACATGCCAAGATAGATTCACATTAGCATATGTTAATGTTAAAACACCCATTGTTCCTGCCTATATGCCATATCCCAGAACAAATACTCATACACGCTCGCCTGCCTAAATATGCTTAGTAACTTATTGAAGTCCCTCATTAAGTAGTCACTAACCCCGTCAACAATGGACCTAAGTCCATCAACAATACCTCATACTCCGGGGGGGTTAAGTAGACCGAGGCCCAATCCCTATAAACCTTAATGGGATTTCCACTTAGCTTATCGGCGTAGTGCCTGGCGATTTCTAGGTATGTCCAATAGCACGGCAGTATCGCCACCAAGCCCTCGTATGGACTACCTAGGGCGCATGTGGTTAGTAGGAAGTTCATGTATGCAACGTTTGTGGGGGGGCTTGGACGCGCTTTAATAACTTCATCGATATTTAAACCAAGGTAATTAAGTAATTTATTATAATTCTCAAGTTCAGTAGTTACATCAGCTAACGCCAGCTCAAGTACCTTCCTCATTGCTGTGGGGGGGTTCTCGAACTTAGATGCAATTAGTGCTTGGCACCTTGTTAGTGTTATTAGGTAATTATAGTCCTGAATGATGTAGAACCTGAATTTATCGAGTGGTAATGAGCCGCTAAATAATTCGGTGACGAATGGATGATTAATTATTCTACGCCAAACATCATCTGATTGACTCCTGAGAAGTTCGGTAATGCGGCTACTCATTATTCATTATGATTATGGTACTTAAATTAAAGCGTTATGAGGTTTTACTGCCCGTGCCTTTATTGCCCTTATTTAATGAGTCCTTCAATGCCTTTATGAGTTCCATGGCAACCTCCCTCTGCCTATTTATGAACTTCTCATAAATCTTCCTAGCCTCGCTTTTAAACGTAAATAATACATCACCAGGCTTTAATGAGCCGCTTGTTATTTCCATAAGGGCCTTCTCCATGCGTGACCTAAATAATGGATCAATAAGTTCATTACCAGTCTTACTGAGTACGCTTATTACGGCTTTACCTAAGGGTGTCGGTATGCATTGCTTATTCCTAATCTTGAAGTATCCACGAATAACATTGGTATGTATGTGATCCTGCATTGTGGCATCGGTGCCAATACCGTACTTCTTCATTAACCTGAGCAATTCTGACTCTGATAGGTATGGCGGCGGCTCGGTCTCCCTCTCCTCAATCCAAGCCTTAACAATGCTTAATTCATCACTAACCCTCACCCTGGGTAATACCTTCTCGCCGGGGGGGCTTTCAAATGGGTATATGGTTAAGTAACCTTTATCGATTATCTTTAAACCATCTGCACTAAATTTATGTCCAGAAACCTCAACAACTATTTTCTGCCTCTCAACACGTGCAGGAGGGCTCAACGTGGCTAGAAAGTGCCTAACCACTAAGTCATAGATTTTCCAGTACCTCTCGTTCTTAAAGTATCTGAGGATTTCCTGCCTTGTGGCGCCCCTTGTTGGGTATATTGGTGGGTGTGCTCCATCATTGCTATCACCACGTGTTGGCTTAATACTCATGCCCAGTAACGCCTTGGCATAATCACCATGTTCACCATGGGTGAGTTCAAGGAGTACCTGCTTAAGGCTTAATGTTGGTGGGTAAATGGTGGTCTCGGTCCTGGGGGTATGAGATGTATCCATGCCTATACAACTCCTCTGCGATATCGAGGGCTGCCTTGGGCCTAATGTTAAGGAACCTACTAGCCCTTCTCTCAAGCTCTACGGTATCTAACGGAATCGGTGGTTCTATGAAATCCTCCCTATAATTGGCGATTACAACCATAGCCTTAGCCTTACCCCTTACTAGGCTTAATACCTTCTCCGCCTCCTGCCTATCCTTAAAGGTACCATCATGATTAAGTGTTATTCTTACGCCATTAACATCAACCATAATATGAAGCGTGCAGTACTTCTCCGGCTTGAAGTTCTCCCTCTCAAGCGCCCTCTGAACAACCAGGTTAAGTACGGGTGTTTGGCATGGGCCATAACTAAGGAAGCTACCCCTTGCCAACGCATTCCTATCAGCCTTCTCAACACTTAGGGTTAATGCTCTCGTGAATACAGCGCCTAGGGTCAGGTCTAGGATCATCCTAGTGAAGACTCTCTTGGCGAGCCCAGGGTTTAAGCTCGTCGGTGAGTCGAAGGCCTCGATAATGTCACTCCTAGTCACTGCCGAAAACAAAACCCTCTTGAATACTGCCCTTGGGTTTACATTTCTTATTACTAACATTGCCTCATAGGCTATAGCCTCACCCTCAGAATCTGCGTCTAAGGCTAAGTAAACAACATTAGCGCTCGCCCCCAAGCGTGATAACGCCCTTACGTAACTTATGGTGTCCCCCCCTAATCACAAGTATTGGCTCTACATCGAATAGCTTTGACGGCTCTACTGAGTGCCACTTATTCAGTTCCTCGGGAAAATCAACATCCATTATATGGCCCCTAAGACCAATACTAACCCACTGCTTACCGCCCCTTGTGAACCAGTACGACTTAACACCATAAACCTTCTTAATACTTATGCTACCCTGGGCTAGGTACTTGGCAATGGCCCTAGCTACGGAATCCTTCTCGGCAACCACTAGTGAGTCAATAATCATTAACTCAACACCAACTCTTTTTCGAAACATTTATTAACTTATTAATTAATAAGCATAGCAACAAATGGTGTTGTAAAATGAGCGAGAAGAAACCAGAAGAGAAACAAACCAGGAGACCGCCTTACCAGCAGTACCCAGCGTATCCATCCCCCCCACCACCCCCCCCACCGCCACAATGCCACCGCCTCCACCCCCCCAGTACAGA
>BBCS01000019.1 GCA_001316125.1 Vulcanisaeta distributa JCM 11213 | reverse complement strand
CTTGGCAGTCTCAGTATCAACACCAAACCTACTCAACCCCCCCTCAACCCACTTGGCAACGACCTCACCCTCCCTATCCCTATCAATGATGGGCAACCCAAGGCTCCTCTTAACCTTACCAATCTCTGCGGCAAGCCTGATCCTTTCCCCAATTAGCTTTATCAACTCCTCATCAATACTATCAATGCTACGTCTCAATTCAGAGAGCATGATAATCACCTATCAGGCGGTGATTATTCACAGCTAAGTTAGGACAACGACCAGGTTTGATCCTGTGCCTTACGAATCTAGATATTCCATAGAGGTCCCATGGCTATTAAGAAACTATATTTTTAAACATTATCACTATTTACCGCGTTCACGAAGCACCTGAGCCCAATCACCGCATCTCTCATCAACTTATCAGGTAATACGTGGTATTACCCTCCTTAATGAGTAATGAGTAATCCAGCAACGCCTTAATTAGGGAATCAACAATGGAGTTATTCAATTCCCTACCCTCCATGGCCTCAAGGGCCATTTTAATGGTTGACCAGCGACAACCACCGACGCAAACCTCGAGTATTCTTAAGTACCTCCTCTCCGCTAGGTGCCTACCCTCATTAATAAAGTTGCATATTTCCCTACGAATCAGGTCAACAGCCTCCCTTCTAGTCTCGTTTAAGGCCTCATTAAAACTCATCCCCCCCAGGCTCTATAGCCAAAGAGTGTTAACCAACCGGGATTGCCACCAAGCTCCTCATAGACCTCCTCAGCCTTGTCAAACTCAATACCATGCTCCCTAAATCCACGTCTCAGGAACTCGACAGCCTGCTCCTCACTAAATGGTTTAAGCGTAATACTCACATAGGCTCTACCAAAAAGTGGGGATTCCGGGTCGTTTAACTTAAGGAACTTTGTGAAAACTCTGAACTCAGACCCGGTTATTATGAATGTTAGATTCCTCAGGTTATCATACGCGTAAGCGAGGACTGGCAGTACGTTGAAGCCCCCCCTCGCCTTAACGAGCTCCTGGGCCTCATCAAGGACTATTATTGCCCTTAACCCCCCCTCATCACTAGCCCAATCATTTATTGAGTCCAGGATATCCGCAAGCATAACCCTATCCCTGCCCCCCCAGGAGAAGCTCACCCTAAAGCCACTAATACTTACGCCCCCCCTAATCCTTGAGAGCATGCTCAATAACCTTCTCGACCTAACCCTAGCATTTATGGAATCCTCAAGCGCCTTAACAAAGTCCCTGTAACTCACGTAACCACTCTCCTCAAACCTCCTCAGGTCTATGTAGAAGTAATTACTTGGTGCATATTCATTGAGTACGGCCTTAATTAATGAGGACTTACCAACCCTCCTAAGGCCAAAGACGACCACCAATGGCTCATTAAGGCTAGCCCTAAGTTTCTCAATCTCATCATCCCTATCGAACAAGTCCCTAAGGCTCTCCTTAACCCTAATGTCAAAGAGCAGTTACCCCCCCCACCCAACTAGGTTACCCCCCCCTCCCAACCTATAAACCTACCTTTTAACAACCCTAGGAATCAGCCCAACCCTCATTGCGTGGTCCACGAGGACTATGGCGGTCATAGCCTCAGCCGCCAGTATCGCCTTTGGCGCCGTGGACACGTCGTAGCGGCCCCCCCTAAAGGTTATCGTAGTTTCTGTCATCCTATCCAAATCCACGGTCCTCTGGGGCTTCCTAATGCTGGGCGTTGGCTTAAAGGCAACCCTAAACCTAATGGGCTCGCCAATACTCATACCACCGAGTATCCCGCCAATCCTGTTGGTCTCAAGCCTCGGCCTGCCATCCCTAAGCACTATTTGGTCATTGGCCTCACTACCCCCCCTCATCCTGGCAAGCTTAAACCCAAGCCCAAACTCAACACCCACCGCACTGCCTATCGACATTACGGCCTTGGCCAGGTCAGCCTTCAACTTATCAAAGACGGGCTCGCCAAGCCCCGGCGGAACCTCGGTGGTTAATACCTCGCCAATACCGCCAACGCTATCTCCATCCTTAACGGCGCTAATTAACACATCTATGGCCCTCTTCATGGCCTCATCATCAACCATGGGAAGCGGTTTCTCCCAGGACTTAACCACATCCTCGAAGGTGTAGTCCTCCCTGGATATGGCCACGCCGCCAAGCTCGACAAGGTGGCTCGAGACATCCACACCTATTGTCTGCTTAAGCACTGCCTTCGCAATGGCCCCCCCAGCCACTATCCTAGCCACCGTCTCCCTACCGCTGGCCCTACCACCACCCCCCCTATGATCATAAAACCTACCGAACTTTAGGTAATAGGCAAGGTCTGCGTGGCCCGGCCTAGGCTTCATCCAAAGCTCATTGTAGTAATCAGAGATGGCCCTCTTATTCCAAATAACAATTGCTATTGAAGTGCCCTCGGTAAATCCATCCTTAACACCAGACAGTATTTGAAACTCCTCATCCTCACACCTAGGGTTGAGGATCGGCAAATGACAAAAGCGCCTCCTCTCCAGCTCCCTCTTAATAAACGACTCATCGATAGCCACGCCGGCAGGGACACCATCGACGACAACCCCCCCAATGGCAGGTCCATGAGATTCCCCCCCGAAGGTCACAACCCTAAACACGTGTCCAAAGACACTACCCATTAAAATCAACGTACTATTTAACCTATATAAGCATTCAGGGCTCTGTAGCGTCTAAACAATAATTAAACAGTACTCCATATTAAAACGGCCATATTTTACGGACCAATGCTTAATCAATAGTGATGATGCCGTTCAGCTTTAATTATAAAGTAATGAGCTGATTATTTCCAGCCGCGGTTATATAGGTTATTGGAGGTAAGGCTTATTAATACATAGGACCCGGGGAAGACGTGGGTTCCTTAAACCGGTACATAGGAAACCCAGTAAAATTGCACTTGCCTACTCAGGTGGTCTCGACACAACAGTAGCCATTCACTGGCTCAGGGAGAAATTCAATGCAGAGGTTATAACGGTCACGGTAGATGTTGGGCAGGACGATGAGTTCAGGGACATCGAGGAAAGGGCGTATAAGGCAGGCGCCATTAAGCACTACACAATAGATGCCAAGAGGGATTTCGCTGAGGGCCCCCCCGTGGCAATGGCAATAATGGCCAACGCACTCTACGAGGATAAGTACCCACTGGGCACTGCATTAGCCAGGCCGTTAATTGCCGAGAAGGTAGTTGAGGTGGCTAAGAAGGAGGGCTGCGACGCAATTGCCCATGGATCAACCTCCAAGGGTAATGACCAGGTCAGGTTTAACGAGGCATTAATGGCGTTGGCACCTGACCTCATGATAATCGAACCAGCAAAGATCTGGGGGGGTATGAATAGGGCCGAGGAGGTTGAGTATGCCAAAAGGCACGGTATACCAATACCCAGCGTACATAGTAGGTTTAGTATTGATGATAATCTGTGGTCGAGGAGTATAGAGGGTCGTGAAATAGACGATCCTGGTGTTGAGGTTCCTGAGGATGCCTTCAAGTGGACAGTCCCGCCTGAAAAGGTTAGTGAACCACTCATGCTGGAGATTGAGTTCAGGGAGGGGGGGTTGCCCATCGCTGTCAATGGTGAGAAGATGGACCTGGTAAACCTAATACTGCTACTCAATAAGGTGGTTGGTGCCCATGGCTTTGGTAGGTTGATCACGTCGAGAATAGGGTTGTTGGGTTTAAGTCTAGGGAGGTCTATGAGGCCCCCCCAGCCGCATTGACATTGATCGAGACCCACAAAGACTTGGAGAAGCTGGTCTACACACCGCTTGAGTATAGGTTTAAGAGGTTTGTTGACCAGACCTGGGCTGACCTTGTCTATGGTGGCCTATGGCATGAGCCGCTACGTGAGGAGCTTGATACCCTAATTAGGTCTATGAATAGGTGGGTTAGCGGTGTTGTTAAGGTCAAGGTGTTTGGCGGGTTAACAATACTTGGTAGGGAGAGCCCATACGCAAGCTATAGTAAGGACCTTGTTGATTACGTGAGCGGTTGGTACCCAAGTGAGGAGGAGGCGAGGGGGGGCTTCATAAGGATGCACGTACTCCACTCACTAACAGCCTATAGAGCCAGGCATAAGGCGTAGAAATACTACTATTGTTAAGAATGGCATTCAATTAAAAGCACTATATGAGTTTAAAGGTAAGACGATTCACGTGGGTAACTTACTAAGACATTGCACGGTCTCGTTTTCGTAATTCGTGTTCGTAATCCTCATTCATTTATACCGTGAACTGATTATTTTTCACTGCTCCATATTGTATTATCGTAAATTCATATAAACATTAAATACCTGCCTAGGTTTTGTTATTAGGAGCGAGCTCATACGCAATTAACGAAGCCGTGGTACGACCCTAGGGAGTATAAAAGGATTAGGATTGATGAGGCCAAGAGCGAGTTAGAACTTGCCAAGAGATTCCTTAATGAGGGATTGATCAGGAACGCCGCCGGCAAGGCTTTTCAAGCGTGGAAAGCTCTCGTAGCTGCGCTGGCGGTTGACAAGAGGGATGAGTTGAGCAAGGTCTTTAGTGGTAAGGTCAGGTTAAGGGGGGGCAGGAAAGAGCGTGTTGATAGGGTTGATTGGGTAATAGCGGTTATGCCAACCAGTTATTTAAAGGATGTGGCGATGATCATCGGCGGCAAGGTTGACCTACTCACGGATAAGGCACTTTGGATTCATCAGTACCAGTACAATGGCCCTGACCCAGAGAGGGTCATTAGCCATATAAGGACGATGAGTCGGCAAGGAAGGACATTGAGACGTTTATAAGGGAGATGGAGGAAATCCTAAGGAGTGTTAATGAACAATGATTAAGCGAATGCCTTAGGTCTTAATGGAACGGGCAGTTTATGCTATTATTAGGTTATGGGTGCTATTGTTAAAAAGCCCTAACCTATTAATGCAATAATATGGGTTTTGAGGGGGGGTTAAGACCACGCACGTAGGTAGTTTGCCGAGACCGCCTAATCTATCTCCTCAAACCTGGATAGGGCGATTGAGGATGTGGTTAAGATGCAGGTGGAGATTGGGCTTGATGAGGTTAATGACGGCGAGTATAGGCGTCAATCATTCATCTCAGACCTAACGGAGCTGCCGGGCTTCGAGGTTACCGAGCTTTACTGGGAGAATTCGGCTGGCGACAGGAGGTTTATACCAGTTATACTGAGGACGATAGGTTATGACCCAAGCAAGCCAATACTCGCCAGGGAGGTTGAGGGAATTAAGAGGGCCCTTGAAAAGCTCGGCGTCAGGAGGAGGATAAAGGTCACAATACTCGCACCAAGCTTCATGGCCAGGGTTTACCCAGACCCAGAATGGATGCCCGCAAGGCCCAGGGAGCTCATTGATAAGTACCGACAACAGGTTAGGCAGTATTACCCAACAATTGATGATTACCTGGATGATGTTAAGAAGATAATAATTAATGAGGTGAGGGCAGCGCTTGATGCTGGTGCTGACGTTGTTCAATTCGATGCACCGGATATTCTTCAATTCGATGTTTACGGCGAGTACAACCCAGATAAGGGCAGGGCTAAGGAGAGGGTTAGGAGGGCCGTGGAATTAAATAATGAAGTACTCTCGAAACTACCCACCGAGCACCTCGAAATACACTCATGCTGGGGGGGTAATTTCAATAATTCGCAATTCAACACACTCGGCCACTATGACGATGCGTTGCCGGAGCTTTACGACTTAAGGGTAGGCGTGTTGGGGCCCTTCGAGGTCTTTGATGGGATTAGGGATTTCGAAGAATTGAAGTACTTCAAGCAGTACGCGGTTCCCAGGGACAAGAAGTTGGCGCTTGGCATTGTTAGTGTCAAGTCGAGGAATGTGGAACCTGTGGAGGTGATTAAGAGGAGGTATGAGGCGGCCCTGGAGGTCGTAAATGGAGACCCAAACAAATTAATTGTGGCTCCAGGTTGTGGGTTCGCATCAAGCGCCACAAACCCAGTGCAAACCCTGGAGTCGGCCAGGCGAAAACTAAGGAACATGGTATTGGCTGTGAAAGGACAACAAACGTAAAACCCATTAAGATCCGTTGCCACCCTCCTCATTAATTCCCCCCCAGCCCTCACAATTAACCTCCTAATTAATGCTTCGTCAACTTAACCACACCTAGGACGAACCTACAGCCCTATACTCAATTCAATCAACCTGCTTATTAGCGATGTAGTCGCAACCACACATGCGTAGGAATGATTACAGGCTAATGCGCCTACCGTTTGTCCCTACACTTTCATTTCGATCATTTTATGTTCATTCATGATCGAGTGTAGGGACTTGGCCCTCAGCCACCTACCAAGTTTAACGGTAGGTGGGTCATGGGGGGGCCCGTCGAGGGCAACGGCACGGCCCTCCCATCTCCGGCCTTCCTTACTAGGTTGTACAGTGCGACAACGTCCCTATGCCACAATTCACCACCCTTCTCGCACCTACACTTTGGGCAGGGCCACATTGGGTGGGTAGGTTATCCTGCAGTTATGAATAGGGCAGATTGATGATGTGCGGGCTGGGTTAACTAGGATTACTGGGACGCCGTATTCCCTAGCCTTCTCTATGATTGCCTTCTTCATTGAGGAGAAGGCCGAGCGGTAGATCCTCAACCTAAGCTGAGGATCCCTAATGCCCTTGATCATTTTCTCCGGCGCGTTCTTAGGTAGATCCTCAAGAACTATGGCGCTTCTACTTTCCAATGCAGCCTTGACGATTAGATTAGCCAACTTCCTCCTAATGTCGACTTTTCTATTATACTCCCTCAGTCTCCTCAACTTCCTCCTTACATCCCTCTCCTTGGTGGACCTCCCAGTGGTGATTGCCCTCCTCCTATACTCGTAACCAAGGGTGATTTTCCTCGCATTAGTCTCAAGTAGTATGGGCTTACCATCAACGAGGACTGAGACATGATTCTCATTCAAATCAACTGGGACGTAGCCCCTAGGCTCGTAGGGCTTGGGCTCATCCCTCCTGAAGATTATGTAAAGCTCAACAATATTACCCCTCAATAACTTAAACCTAGCCTCGCTTGCTATTGCCCAGCCTTGATTGTAGTATTTCCAGAAAATTCTAGGAAGGATCAGGGAAATGCGAACCCAACCCCCCCTCTTAATGGATATTCCCACACTGTCTAGGCTAAATCTCCACAAGTGGTCATCCAAGTGAACCGACACATTCCTGACCTCTGGTTTATCGGTGTATGCCCTACCCCCCTCCTCCTCATTTTCTCAAAGCTTCTCAACCTCTCACTGGCATCCTCGCAGGCAGTGTAGATATAGTGGGATGGCAAGTCCCCCCCATGCCTCTCCCTCTCAGTCCTATAAATCCCCCCCGCTTTAATCCTAGTGAGGATGACACCCTATTCGCCAGCCCATAATTTACCGCATCCTCCAGGACCTCCCTATACTCCCTCTCAACCTCCCTGAGCGCTGAATACGTGTTGTAGTCAACCCTAACCCTTAACTTCACTGTCCTCTCCATTTAACTCACCCATCAGCTTTTTCACACCTTGAATTAGGATTGTCTTCTTGTGACTTCTCATTCCGTAAATTTTCCCGGCGAATGAAGTAATGATGGAGATTAAGTCTTCTACGAGTTCCTGCGTAGCGTCTTTGGGCTCCTCGCCGAAAACTACCTCAATCCTAACTCCCATGGTTGAGAAGAATTCTTCAAGGTATTCGAAACCGAATCGTGTTAGTCTGTCTTTGTAGGTTATTAATACAACATCGACACTCCTCCCTTCTACCAGTTTGAATAGTCTTAACAATCCTTTCCTTTGCGTGTTTAACCCGCTTGCAATATCTTTCAGCACTTCTACTACCCTGTAACCCTTTGCAGTTGCGTAATTTGTTAGGTAGTTTATTTGTCTCTCCAAATCTTCTTTTTGGTCTGCTGATGAAACTCTTGCGTAAATTACCGCCCTTATTTCCTCCCTCCTCTCTAAGTACCTCCTCACCTCACTGTAAGGTATCCTATACTTTCCACCCTCAGTTGTTACTGCCCTTATTTTACCTTCCCTAATCCACCGTAGGAGTGTTGAGTATGAAATGCCGAGGAGTTGGCAAGCCTCCTTAGGTCTCAGTAATCTCTCCACAAAATTAGTTGACAATAAATTAATATAAAAAAGATTTATATTAACGTGAAAAAGGATTCAGCCCCCCCGCACTTTCCCTTGAGAATCCCCCCCACATTCCTAAGGACCAGGTATGAGATGAATACCTCCCAGACCCAAAAGAACGCCCTACCAGGCACAATCCCACCAAGCCTACCCATAACCAAAGCCCTAATTCATGCTCCTAATAACCACACCCAATTAATAAGCATGAAACACGAACATAGATCCAATCCCAACAAAACCACGGTAGGGGCCACGATAACTAACTACCGAATCCACAACGATCCGTAAATTTGTGTGGGCAGCGAAAGTTTTAGCCTAGTGACCTTAAACCGTGTGGCTCGTAGTGAGGGGGGGAGTTTTCCTGGCTTATTTAGTATTGCTGGAGTGAGGTGTTGAAAACAAGCACCATAGGTTGGCTGAAACTTTCGCTGCCCACACAAATTTGTGGAGCCATTAAACCTCGATATTCATCATCGTAACTCAGCCGTGACCCCCCCTTAAGCTTACCTTCAAGTCGGTGTCTCCCACGTATTCAAGAAGTCCTTTCGCCATTCCTTTAGGTGTGCTCCTAAACCTCGATATTCTATTGGAATCCTCATAACGTGAATGCCGTGGTAAGATTGAGCTGATTTCACGCGGGTGATGGCGTCGCGGCAAGTGATTTAATTAAGGACTTAATACTCACGATGGTGTTCGACCGCAGGAACTCTCGGGTAGGTCTATTGTGAGGCTTGAGAAAGATATGTTGTGTAGGGAGAATGGGGTAATGAATGCCGGGTTCAAGCGTATCGGCTGCTCCAGCCTCTTATAGCATTGGAGGAGCCGAATACGTTAGATGTCTGTACTCCTTAATCTCCCCCCCAAGGCTGAATACCACGTATCAATTTATTAAGGAAGGCCTTTATGCGCTCTCCCGCGTGGGTATCTACATAGGGTGGGTCTGAGGCTTCATGCTTGCCTTAACTGCTCAAGCCTTGCCCTGTCCATTTCATTCATTTCTGGACTAATACCTATTTTATTTGTCATATTTATTACCGATTAAATAGATAATTTAGTGGTTAATAAACTTTTCTCTTTAATTGAATATTTAGTGGTTAATATGGTTAGGTTTTTAAGTGGGTCCTTGTATGTTAATTTAATGACGACCAGGCTTGAATTTGATACGGTAATCAAACGGCGAAAAATACGTGAGGGTTACGAGATCGAATATATAATGATTCCGAAGGCCCTGCGTGGTAATAAGTCATTGGCTGGTAAGGAGGCTCACGTGATAATCGAGGTTAAGGACTAGTTCAGTGATTATCGGTAAAATGCTCCCTTAAAATCAATTATTGTCATGTCCCTTGCACCGGCCCTGGTGCATCGGCCCTGTTTGGGTGCGTGCTAATCCTTAAAATTGCGGCTTTGGCCATGTCTCTGTGTATCGTAGGGAGTTGCTTGGCCCTGGGAGTGTTGATAAGGTTAGTTACATGTCATCAATTGTTGATGATGCGGAGATCTTTAGGTACGTGATCATTACGTTGATCGCCCACGTTAACGAGCTTGAGAGGGGCGGCATTATTAGTGGTGATGTGGCTGGGAGGATTAGGGATGCCCTTAGGGATGTTTGGCGTGGTGGTTATGACCCAGGTAAATTGGTTGGTTATGAGGATGTCCATGAGTACATCGAGGCGGAGTTGATTAGGAGATTGGGCAGTATTGGTGGTTGGATTGGCATTGGCAGGTCCAGGAATGACCATGTGGCGACGGCAATTAGGCTTAGGCTGAGGAGGGCCTTGCTTGATTTAATGCTCATTACGCTTAGGCTTAGGGAGGTCGCACTAAACAAGGCTGTTGAGGGGGGGTATGATAAGGTGATCATAGGCTCCACCCATAGGCAGCCAGCCAGGTAACGACGCTTGGCCACTACATGCTTTACCTAGATGACCTATCCAGGGACTTCCTCAGCGAGTTAATGCACGTCTATGGGTTAGTCAATAAGTCACCACTGGGTTCTGGGCCACTTGCCGGTACCATGGTCGGTATTGATAGGTTTAGGGAGGCCGTTGAGTTGGGCTTTGACGGTGTTGTTGATAATACGATATACGCAACTGGCTCTAGGTACTTCGTAATATCGGCGGCATCGGCAATAGTCAATTACCTGGTGGAGGTTGGTAGGTTCATCAACAACCTAGAGATGTGGTTAATGCCCCAGCTAAATTACGTGAGTGCAGACCCGAGCCACCTCGCCACGAGTAGTATCATGCCGCATAAGAGGAACCCAGCCACTCTGGAGGTTTTTAGGGCTAGGATTGGGGAGGCCGTGGGCCACTTAGTGGCTATGTACTCAATACTAAGACCTGTAGAGTCCGGTTACCAGCTGGACCTTCAGGAATTGACTAGGCACATGTGGTCAATCGTTAAGATCGCCCTCGAGGCCTCTTGATATTCATGGACTTCATCAATGGCATTAAGGTTAATGAGGACGGCGTTAAGGAGTCGCTGGGCAAGTACGTGGTCACAGCCGCTGAGTATGCGGAGGCGGTGGCAATGAGGGAGAAGAGGCCGTTTAGGGATGTATATAATGAGGTTGCCAGGGAACTGAGGAGCGGCGTTAAGGTTGGCCTTGATGCTAATGAGTCACTGATGAAGCCTGTGCATGGCTCATCAAACCCACGCCAGGTGATTGATGATGCCAGGGCCAGGCTTAATGAGGTTAGGGAGTTGATGACTAGGGTTAATTTAATGGTGAGTAAGCTTGATGAGGTTGAGAATAAGCTACTCACTACCTAACCAAGTTCGGCCTCAAGCAACTCCTCAATAATGTACTTACCGCCACCCCTCAACCACTCAAAGGCCCTTGTTAGTTCAAGCCCGAGGCTTGGGTGTAGCACTATCGGCGTCGCAGTATCCGCGGCTAACCTACGCGTGACGTAGTCCTTATCCATAGTGTCACCTCCAGTCATGAGTATGTCCACGGAGCCCTGCTTAAGCATGGCCCTAACCTCCTCAGTGTCGTCAAGGACCACGAGCCACCTACCTAGGCGGTTCCTTATTTCATCGATGGGCTTAACATACTGCTCATCGTATGTGTAAACCAGGGCATTCCTCCTCGGCATCCTCGATGGCGTGTTGATAGCCAGGCCTTAAGTAATGCCTCCTCAAAGGCCCTACCACTCGATGCAACCTCACCCGTGCTGTACATCACAGGCCCAAGCCTTGGGTATGAACCCCCCCTAACCCTGCTCCAGGAGAATTGGCTCGCCTTAACCCACCAGCGCCTCGGCCTAAGCACCATGAATTCCCTATCCATGCCCAAGCCACTTAGTGCGGCCTTCACGGATAAATTCATTAGGTTAACACCAGTGGCCTTGCTTGTGAAGGGCATTGACCTGCTTGCCCTCACGTTAGCCTCTATTACGTACAGCTTATCCCTGGCAATGAACTGTATGTTGAATGGCCCAACAATGCTTAGCGCCCTGGCAATCCTCAACGAGGCCTCGGCCATCTTAATCCTCCAACCATCATTTAACCTATAATCAACACCCCCTTGGCGGTATCACCATGGTACTATCGCCGGAGTGCACGCCAGGTGGCTCTACGTGCTCTACGGGTACCACAATCACGGAATTACCATGCTGACGCCATCAACCTCAGCCTCAACACCATCACCAATGAACTTAGACACGACCACAGGGTGCTCAGGCTTATCCTGGTTGCCTTATTAACATAGTTTAGTAGTTCCTGCCTATTCCTGGCTATGCCCATGTACGTACCGCCAAGTACGTAGCTGGGCCTAACAATGACTGGGTAATCAAGCCACCTCTCCACAAGCCTTATCAACTCCTCAATGGTCGATGCATAGGCCCAGGGTGGTTGATCGAGACCCAACTCATCAAGTAGTTTTGAGAACTTGGACCTATCCTCAGCCAGGTCCACGGACTCGGGGGGGCTCGTGCCCAGTATCTTGACATTCTCAGTTAACCAGGACCTAGCCTTACCATAAAGCCTCTGCCCAATTTGACCGCCTGCCCACAACACCACGAACTTGGGCCTCTCCTTAATTAGTATGTTCCTTAGGGTTTCTGGGGTTAATTGGTCGAAGAAGAGTTTATCCGCGAAGTCCCAGTCAGTAGAAACAGTCTCTGGGTTGTAATTTAACACGCCAACCCTATAACCAAGTCTCTTGAGCATGAGGACTGTATTAACCACTGACCAATCAAACTCAACACTAACGCCTATCCTAAAGACCCCCCCGGCACCCGTGACCACGGCATCAACCCCCCCAGGCCCTGTGTAATCGTCAACCTCACCACCATGCGTTAGGTATAGGTAATTCGTGGCGGCCGGCCACTCGCCGGCCAGCGTGTCGATCTGCTTAACCACGGGTAACCTCCTCGCTGGGTCATTGCCGGTGGCTCTTCTTAATTGCTCCTCACTGAATCCAAGCACGTAAGCCTCCTCAAGCGGTAATTGCTCGCCCCCCCTCCTCAACCCCCCCTCGTAGAAGTCCACAACCCTCTTAATCGCGTAGAGGAAGAACTTATCAACGCCTGTCCACTCATTAATCTCATCAATGGAGAAACCCTCCCTGAGGAGCACAGCCGCGTACAGGAACCAGTAGGGCTTCCTCTCCCTAACCATCTTCACGGCCTCCTCAATGCTCGCCTCATGGTATATCCTACCACCCACGAGGCCTGGCTCGCCAATGTCGAGCATCCTCACCGCCTTCTGCCAAGCCTCCTCAAGCGTCCTACCAATACCCATGACCTCGCCAATACTCATCATCTCAGGGCCCAGGGACTCATCAACGCTGAACCTATCGCTCTCCCACCTCGGTATCTTAACCACTACGTAATCTAGGCTGGGCTCGAAGGAAGCCACGGTCTTGCCCGTCACCCTGTTAATTAACTCACTCAGCCTATAACCAAGTGTTAACTTAGCCGCTATGTATGCCAGTGGGTATCCGGAGGCCTTGCTCGCCAGGGCGCTTGACCTACTCATCCTTGGGTTTGTCTCTATGACGTACATCTCAGGGCCCCCCCTGGGATTAATCGCAACCTGCACATTACACTCACCAACTAGGTTTATCGCATTTGCAACGCCAATGGAGATTAACCTAGCCCTCTGGTACTCGTCATTCGTTAGTGTTAGGCAAGGCGCGACGACCACGGAATCCCCAGTATGCACTCCCATGGGGTCTACGTTCTCCATACAGACCACGGCCACGGACTCCCCCATACTGATCCCTCATGACCTCAAACTCAATCTCCTTCCAACCACCGATGTACTTCTCAATGAGCACCTCCTTGATCTCGCTCATGGCTAATGCCTTGTGGTACTTACTGATTAACTCATCATCGCTATGCGCGACAAAGGCGCCAGCACCGCCGAGGTTGAAGGACACCCTGGCAAGCACTGGGTAGCCCAACTCTCTAGCCGCTGATAAGGCTCATTAAGTGAGTACGTGGTCCTCGACGGTAGCACCGGGATACCGTGCCTGCTCATCAGGTCCTTAAACAACTGCCTACTCAGTGCTGACCTAATACCCTCTATTGGCGTTCCAAGGACCCTAACGCCGTACTCCCTGAGAATGCCTAAATCATTGAGGCTTATGCATGCGGATAATGCCGTCTGGCCGCCAAAGCCGCAGGCAATTGCGTCGGGCCTCTCCCTCTCAATGACCATCTCCAGGAACTCAGGCTTTATGGGCACTAGGTAAACCCTATCCGCAAACACTCGCGTGGTTTGCACGGTAGCAACGTTTGGGTTGACCAAGACCGTGGTCAAGCCCTCCTCCTTATACGCCTTAAGCGCCTGTATCCCGGAGTAATCGAATTCCGCGGCCTCCGCAATCTTAATCGGCCCACTACCGATTACCAGAACCTTCCTAACGTCCATGGTTAATCACCATCCTCGCAAACTCATCGAAAACCCAATTAGCGTCGAGGGGGGGCCAGGCTTAGACTCTGGGTGGAATTGCGTCGTTAGTATTGGCAGTCTCTCGTGGATCAAGCCCTCCACTGTATTGTCGTCAGGCTGCACAGCCCACACCCTAAATCCAGTGCCCCTAATGCTCTGTGGGTCGACGGCGTAACCGTGGTTGTGGGTTGTTATGTATACCCTATTCCTAATGAGGTCGAGTACTGGCTTATTGATTGCCCTATGCCCATACCTCATCTTGTAGATCCTAGCCCCAATGCCTAGGGCGATTACCTGGTGTCCTAGGCATATCCCTAGGGTTGGTTTTCTATCCCTAATCACGTCAGTAACAACATCACTTAAGTACGTCAGTAGGTTTGGATTACCTGGGCCATTACTGAGGAGGATCCCATCACAGTCATTTATGGCATTCCTCCACATGTGGCATGGGTACCTAACGACCCTAAAGCCCCTACTCAGTAGATTCCTCACAATGCTCATCTTGACGCCGCAATCAATAATTCCAATGCAGGGCTTATCATCATCACCGTAGTAAATGGGTGCACTTGGTGATACAAGCCTTGTGAAGTCGATATCATCATACCTAGGCGCATCCCTGAGGAGCTTCATTGCCCTGCTCACGTCATTGGCTATGGCGCCCATCATTACGCCAACCTCCCTTAACTTAACCGTTAATGCCCTAGTATCAACCCTGTAAATACCTGGGACACCCTCCCTCCTAAACCACTCGTCAAGGCTCATAATCGATGTGTAGTGGCTCGGTGTTGTTAGGTCGAAAATCACCGCACCACTTACCTGGATCGCATCGCTCTCCCACTGATCAGGCGATGTGCCATAATTACCTATTAATGGGCTTGTGAATACCAGTATTTGCCCCTTATAGGATGGGTCGGTTAATGACTCTGGGTAACCAACATTGGCCGTTGTGAAGACTACCTCGCCAACAACCTCATTATCAGCGCCAAAGGCATATCCACGGTATACACTCCCATCCTGGAGAACCAAGTACCTCATTGAACCGAATCATTCGGATGGGCTTGTTATAAATATTTTATAAGCTTTGCCCTTAAGACACTTACATAACCGTGTTGGATACATAATGTATATATACTTGTTTAAAATTAAGTCATTAATGCGTGGTTTCTCCCAGTCAATAGCGTTCCTTAGGGAAAGCCCGACCAGGAGGATTGATGCGATAAGGGAGAGGTTGAAGCGTGAGAGGAGGGATATCATTAACCTATCGGCTGGGCAACCAGGGATACCGCCACCAATCGAGGTTAGGTCATTATTGGCTAAGCAGTTGGTGGAGGATAATAGTATGGAGCTCTATGGATACACACCCAGCCAGGGGGGGATTATTGAGTTGAGGGAAGCAGTCTCTGAGGACTTGAAGAGGCTTGGTGGTATTGATGTTAACCCAGACAACATAGTGATCATAACGGGTGGTCAGGAGGGGATGTTTGCGACATTCATGACGATACTAAACCCTGGCGATGAGGTCATACTACTGGACCCAACTTACTTTGGTTATAAGCCATTATCGAGTACTTCGGTGGTAGGATAAAGAGGCTTGGCTTGAGCATGGATGATGGGTTTAAGATCGACGTTGAGAGGCTCAAGGAGTTAATAACGGGTAAAACCAAGGCGCTGGTTTTGGTGTCCCCCGGATAACCCAACGGGTAATATAATCGATAGGGATACTGCTAAGGCGATAGCCGACCTAGCGGTGGATAAGGACTTCTGGATAGTGTCTGATGAGGCATATAGGACGCTGATTTACGAGGGGGGGAGCACACATACATTTATAGGTACGCGCCTGACCACGTAATCTCAATAAATACGTTCTCGAAGGACCCAGGGGGGGTGCCGGGTTGGAGGTTGGGCTTCGTCTATGGACCAAGCGATGTAATACCCAAGTTGAAGCTTGCTGCTGAGGAGATGACGTACTGCCCACCTGTTATTGCTCAGAAGTTCGTGGCTGCGTACCTAAGGTCTGAGGTCAGGTTGAAACACCTTAAGTACATAATTGAGGAGTATAGGTCGAGGAGGGATGCGGCGGTTAAGGCGTTGAGGGAGTACCTACCTGAGTCCAGGTTTGTTGTTCCGAGGGCTCAATGTTCATCTTCGTTGACTTATCGCACTACATAAGGGATTCCGAGAGGTTCGCCGAGGCGCTTCTTGAGAGGTATGGCGTGACCGTGATACCAGGTACGTACTTCAGCGATATTTATAGGTCGGCAATTAGGATATCCTTCGTGGTGGAGAGCATTGAGAGGATACGCATGGGGATTGAGAGAATCAGTAATGCCATTAATGACCTAAAGGGTTTATTATAGCTCAGTCCCTGGCGTTAAAATTATGTTATGTTCATTACGGCATGGCAATATTTATAATATTAATATGCTGCTCCTCCAGTGATGCTCGTAATAGTGAAGGTTGGCGGGTCCGTGATCAGGAAGGGGGGGTTGATAGCCTCATTAGGGAGATACCCGAATTACTCAATAACGGTCATAGGGTGGTGTTAATACACGGTGGTGGCTACTTCATAAATGAGTTAATGGAGAGGATGGGGGGGCTCAAGCCCAAGTTCGTAACCAGCCCCCAGCGGCGTTACGAGTAGGTACACAGACCTAGAGACCTGAGGGTCTACGTCATGGGTATGATGTACCTAAATAAGGAGTTAGTGAGTAGGTTGCAGGGTGTTGGGGGGGTTAATGCCATCGGGCTTTCTGGGGGGGTTGACGGTGGGTTGTTGAGGGCTAGGAGGAGGGAATCCATGATCATAATTGATGAGAGGGGGGGTAGGGAGAGGGTTGTTGATGGTGGTTATACGGGTAAGATTGAGGGCGCCAATAAGGACTTCATAATGAGATTGCTCAATGATGGTTTCACGCCCGTAATAGCGCCAATAGCCATGGACATTAAGACGGGTGGAGCACTAAATGTTGATGGTGACCAGGCACTCGAGGTCTTATCAACATCCCTAACGCCTAACTATGCCGTGATTCTCACGGACGTTGATGGCGTTCTCATAAATGGGAAGGTCATTAACAAGGTAAGTGCCGCTGAGGCTCAGGAGTTGTTTAAGAACCGGAGGTTAGGGGGGGTGGTATGAAGAGGAAGGTCTACACGGCAGCCAGTTGGCCGGTAGGGGGGGCATATATACGATAATCTCTAACGGGGGGGTGATTGATAGACCAATTACAACGGCAATTAATGGCTTTGGTACACATGTGTTACCGCAGAGGTGATGTTTATTAAATATATACCTTAATCGTTATTTTATAAAATCTCCGCTATTAGCCGCAATGCTTAAATAGCTATATTTACGTAGTAACGTGATGCCAACAAAGGTTTCCTGCCAGGTCTGTGGGGGGGCAGACATAGAAATACCGGATGACGTACTCGATGGTGAATTAGTCAGTTGCCCAAGCTGCGGTCAGAAGTACCAAGTGGTTATTCAGAATGGCTTAATACAACTGAAGCTGATTAAGGTGGAGGAGGAGGATTGGGGGGGCGAATAATTGCTGAGGGGGGGTGGTTCTGATTGAAGTCGTACACTTCCTCTACGATGCCATAAGGCTTGACGAAAAACTACTCATTAGGGAATTCGATAACCTAGGCATCAATTATAGGCTTGTGAATGCCGAGGAGTTGATCTTCGAATTCCCCCCCGGAGTTAATGAGGTCGCCACGGCATTCATAAGGACAATTAGCCAACACAGGACTCAGTTATTGGCTCAGGTGTATGAGGTCATTGGTGGTAGGTCGATAAATCCATACGCGTCAATAATGATTGGTAATAATAAGGCCATTACCCTGGCAATACTCAATCGCCTTGGAATCCCAATACCGAACACGGTGGTCGCCCTATCCAGTGAGTCAGCAATTAAGGCCCTGGGCGTTGTTGGTTATCCCGCCATTATTAAGCCGGTGCATGGCTCATGGGGCAGGTTGGTGAGTCTGGTGGGTAGTAATGAGGACTTAACCTACTGGCTAGGCATAGGAGTTCCATGGAGAATCCCCAGTATGAGACGTACCTGGTTCAGGAATTCATTAGGAAGCCTGGTAGGGATATCAGGGTCACTGTCGTAGGCGATGGGGGGGCTGTGGCGGCCATATATAGGTATGCCGTTGGTGATGATTGGAGGACGAACACTGCGAGGGGGGGTGGTAAGGCCGAGGCCGTAAGGATTGACCCAGAGCTTGAGGATATCAGCGTCAAGGCCACCAAGGCCATTGGTGCCTACTACGCAGGTGTCGATGTTGTTGAGTCTGACGGTGGTTATAAGGTGCTTGAGGTCAACACAGTCCCTGAGTTCAAGAATGTTCAGAGAGTGACTGGCGTTAATGTGGCTAGGCGAATAGCGGAGTTGGTTATGGGTATTGTTAAGAGGGGGTTGACCATGTTCAGTGATGAGGCTAGGTTAAAACTACTCATGGAGGCATTGAATATTTATTCACCCACGGGTGAGGAGCATGAGCTTGCGGAATTCCTAATGGAGTTACTCACCATGAATGGCTTTGAGGCTAAGATCGATGAGGTTGGTAATGTAATCGCAATCAGGGGCAGTGGTGAGCCGGTCCTCTGGCTTCACGCGCACATGGACACGGTGCCGGGCTTCATCGAGGTTAGGCGTGAAGGCAATAAGGTGATTGGCAGGGGGGCGCCAGTGATGATAAGGGTCCATTAATGGCAATGGCCATCGCATTTATGGAAAGCGAGCTTAGGAGGGGGGAACTCTGGCTTTTACGGCGGTAGTTCACGAGGAGGGTGATAGCCTAGGCACTAGGCATTTAATGGTTGGCAATCACGTGCCGAGGCCAACAGGCATAATTGTCGGCGAGCCGACGGGGGGGATTGATAGGGTGGTGACCAAGTATAGGGGGGGCGGTACAAAGCTTGAAGTGAATGTGAGGACCAGGGGGGGAGGGCACGCATCAAATCCCGACCTCGACTCAAACTCAATACTCATTGCCATGAATGTGTATAGGGACCTGTGGAATGTATTGATGGCTGGGACATCGTATGAGAACTTCCTGGTAACGCCAACGATTATGAATTGCGGTGAGGCGGAAAACATAATACCAAGCAATTGTAGGTTGATCCTCGACGTAAGAATACCCCCTGGCAGGTCATGCAAAGATGTTGAGAACGCAATTAATCAGTTACGGGCGAAGTATGGCGAGTTAATTACCATTAATATGAGGTGGTGCACCGAGCCCGTTGAAGTCCCCGTAAACAATACCAGCGCCAGGGCTGTGTCCAGGGCGATAATCAAGGTGTTGGGTAGGGGGGGACCCACCCTAGCCAGGAAGTGGGGGCACAAGCGATATGAACGACTTGGCTCATTAACCAGGAACATCGTTGCCTACGGCCCTGGTGATGGCGCATTTTCCCATTCACTTGAGGAGTACATTCTCATTGATGATTATCTCAGGTCCATAGATATATATAAGCAAGCGGTAGTCGAATTTATGAATATTTATAAATAGATAATAATCAGATAATTATCTATTATTAAGGGTAAAATTTATAAATTATTTATTTCACGAAGACCTGGGTGGTTCCCATTGAAGCACCTACTGGTCAAAACCCTCCGCTCCAGGTAGGATGAACCGCTAATGCGTTTGTTAAGGCGTGAAAATATCGACTATAAGGAGTTGGAGAATTCCATCTTAAGGCAATGGCCCTTACCGCCAAGGTTGATAACTGACGGTGTTAATATTGATCCTGAACCGCCCAGTCAATTATTCATAACGGATACAACCTTTAGGGATGGGCAGCAGGCCTTCTATGTCTATTACTCAATAGGTGATGCTGTTAGGTTGTTTAGGTTGTTGGCTGATTTAGATAATGGGAGCGGTAGGATAATTAGGAGCGAGTTCTTCCTGTACACGGGTAGGGATAGGGAGCTTGTAAGGGCAGTTAGGGGGGGCTTAGGCCTTGAGTGGCCTAGGGTTATTGGTTGGGGGGGTAGGGCTAGGGTTGAGGATGTGAGGCTCGTTAAGGAGGCTGGTCTTGATGAAATGGTAATGCTAATGTCGATATCCGACATACACATTAGGTATAAGTTTAATTCCACGAGGGACAGGGTCGTGGCTAAGTATCTAGAGGCTGCGGAGTATGCGTTGAAGGAGGGTATTAGGCTTAGGTGCTCCCTTGAGGACGTGACCAGGTCTGACGTGACTGGCTTCGTAATACCCTTCGTGGAGAAACTGCTTAAGCTTAGTGAGAGGTATGGCGTTGAGATCACGATAAAGCTACCTGACACAACAGGCATTGGCGTACCCTACCCATTCGCACCACTACCCTATAGCATACCAAAGCTCGTGTGGGTCTTCAGGAGGGTGTTGGGTATACCCAGCGAGTTCCTGGAGTTTCATGGCCATGGTGACTACTACATGGCCGTACCCAACGCGGTTGCCGCCTGGCTTTACGGGGGCTTCCATAAACAATGGGACGTTGCTGGGGGGGATTGGGAGAGGGCTGGTAATGTGCCATAGAGGCCTTGGTGATTTGGTACGCCAGGATTAAGGGGTCCTTCGATGGTATGAATCCCCCCCGGGTAATTAGTAAGATAGTTGAGGAGTTCAGGAGCCTTAACTATCAAGTGCCCAGGTATCAACCACTTGTTGGTGAGAATGCCTTTACGACAGCAGCTGGTATACACGTTGATGCGCAGTTGAGGAATCCAATGACTTACCTATCAATGGACCCATCCATAATTGGTCGTGAGGCTAGGATACTGATTGGGCCGTACTCGGCAGGTCATCAATAGCCTATTGGCTGAGGAGGCGTGGTGTTGAGCCCACGCCTGAGCTTATTAATGCTGTTTATGAGAGGGTTACGCGCATTTACGATGATGGTTTAAGGAGGGAGCCGTTAAGTGATGAGGAATTGAACAAAATACTCAGCGAAGTTCTGATGAGTCAGACAACGCATTCATGATTATTTATTGAGTGTTGTTTTGTTGCGCCTGGGTTTGGGGGGGGATTTTGTTCTATGTTTGTTTCATTGTTCGTGTGTATGTGCTGTGTTTCTTCCTGATGTTGGTGGGTTGTCGAGGGTGTGGTAGGTGAGGTTAGCGTAGGGCTTGTACGCCCTACTCCCGTACCTGACTAGGGCTTGCAGTTTTGCGTTTACTCGCTTTCAATTAAGTGCTTATTCCACTT
>BBCS01000018.1 GCA_001316125.1 Vulcanisaeta distributa JCM 11213 | reverse complement strand
GGTAATATAATTGTCGACACGCTTCATTAACCCGTTCAGGTTATCGCATGAATATTCTTCAGCCAATTTTTTCATCAACTCCTTAGCCCTCTCGTTAATATACCTTCTAACGTTAATTGCTGAACCCTGGCCACCACGCTTACGCCTCATACTAGTCCTCGCCTGTACACTGCCTGCGCCGGCCTCCTGGACCCATTTAATGAACTCCCGCCTAATGTGGCTGATAATGTTTATTTCGTCTGGTTTCGTGGCCATATGAGCGTCACCTTAATTCCCTGCCTATTCGCGTAGTTAAGGAACCCGTTTAACGCTATGCACATTGCGTCAACCACATCAGAGTCATTTATTCTTTCAACCACATCAGAGTCATTTATTCTTTGACGGGCAGCGCCCCCCCTCCATGTGAGTTCCCTGGGCCAGTCGGCAGATAGGAAGACTGATAGGTAGCTCTGATCCTTATGTACAGCGAGGATCATGGGTGATGCTCTCCTTTTTACATTACTGATTATTCTACGGCTTGGTAAACCAAGCACCCACACATTATTGGCTAATTGATTCCTTAAGCTGGAGAAGATGTTATGGAAAGTGTTTAAGGCGTTACTACCTTTACCCAGCTCCAGCACCTGAAACGCATATAACTTACCTAAATTACAGGTATAATTGTGAATGCATTTAGTGAATTCGGCTTTAGAAACAATGGGCATTGGGGGGGGTAATTTACAGTCCTTACCTTTAGTTGCCTGTATCTGCTTAAACCCATGCTTATCCTCATTAATAGCTTTATTAACCACATTTCTAACATGCGCGGTTACCTCATTAATCACCTCACTAATTGGCCTTGTTGGATCAAATAATGAGGAATATTTCCCACTGACTGACCTTATATCTAGGCAACCGAAACCCCTCCTACTGCCCTTACCGAGCATGATAGCCTCAGGGCAAGGCTTAATGCACCTAAGGCCGCCTTAACGGCATCGTCACTTAATTCACATGGAATATGCTCATCAATCGCTATATGTGCATTAATTTGAAACCACGGTTCCGTGGTATTTTCCGTGGTATTAATTTGGGAAATTGCGTTAATTTGAAAGCATGATGCCTTAGAATCCCTCTGACCCGCATATCCAAGGCCCAGGCTTAGCCCAACAATCTTCGAAATGGACTCAGCCTCACGGTCACTCGGTCTCCTTAATACATCTCTATCCTGGATGCCGTGAAGGAGACCCTGATCGAATAAGGCACCAGCTACCAGGCCCTGGCCCACCAGCGCCAAAGGCCCTTAACCTCACTAGGCCTTATTGGGTAATCCTTATCAATCTCATTAGGGTTAAAAGAGCCGAATCGTGGCGGCGTGGTGGTCTCTAGGTCTAATTCAACATAGGCCATCTTAACCACCTCCAGGCTTCTTAATTGATGCCTCAGCAAGCCTCTTTAACCACTCGGCAAACATCAATAATTTACTACTCGCAACTATTTCAAGATTGGCATCATTAAGTTGCTTTAAAACGTCAAGAATGGAATTTGCTTCAGTGATTATACCAAGCCTTATTAGGGCCTTAATGAGACAAACACCGTATAACCCATATGCCTCATCACTGACGCCGCCGGCGGTATTTAGCTTCATAAATACGTCCTGTATAGCCTCTTTACTTAATGCAAGACTCAACTTATCAAAGCCGCTCATATTCTTATCACTAGATTTAGATAGTATGAAGCTTAATGTGTAGCTAATGCCATTGTAATATAGGTAAATGAGACTATCGTTACACCTAGCTCTGAATCTCTGTTTAATACCATCATTATTACGAAATACTGTATTTAACGCTTCCACGCATTCAATAGCTAAGCTTAATGCCTCATCTTTAACCTGTCCAATGCTCATGGGTACCACCAGAGCTTGACTAGGCCCTTACCTACTGTCTCCTTGCCGCCCAGCATTAGTGAATTTACGTTACGTAACTCACGGCATACGTCATTAGGCTCCTTAAGCTTTTCCAACTCCTTCTTAACGGTCTCATCGTTAATCTTGTCTAGGGATCTTCTCATACCACTGCATATTAGCCCTGACACCATGATTGTGAATTGTGGTAGATACTCTTCTTCCCATAATGCACCATGCGCCACCGTCTTTGTCTCATAGTTGATTCTTACCCTAGCCTGAACGATTAGGCTTCTCTTAATAATTTCCCTGATAACATCATCACTGACAAACACTACACCTGCCTGCGATACCTTATTCTTCAAGTCATTATTCGGTATTACGTCTAAGAGCTTCTGTGTCATGTTTTTATCATCCTTCTTAAAATTGAATTCAAGCTCATTAAGCACTACCTTATTACCCACAGTAATTCGGTCGCTATTAGCAATTGCAGTTGTGCCTAATGCATCCGACTTAGCATTATTAACTAATTCAGTTAATTTACTGCTCAATTCTTCGAAATTCTTGCTATATTCCGCCAGGGCCTCGAGGTATGTTAGGTAGTAATTGAGTAGGTGCGGCGATGTTACGTAGGTCCACACGCCCCTCAGTGACCTTGCCGGTATTAGGAGGAGCCTGGCGTCTAGGAAGACCACTGAGGATGCGTAGTCCGAGACCTCCTGCGACCCCCCCGCCTCAGGCCGAAAATAGCCTTGACCTTATTCCTGCATGCGTCATTACCGCCACACCTTAGCGTGAAGTTGCTCCTGAAGACCCCCCCTTTAACCCGCTCGCCCATATTACCGGTATGTCGAACTCGTCACGCTGGACCTGTAGATCAATAATCTCACCACCCCCCCTACCCGTCCCTGGGTGCGTCGGCGTTAATGAGTAAATGAATAATAACTCTGCAACCCTCTTATTGGTTGATTGCTGCGTGGGCTGGGTCGCGCTCATTAGTTATTCCTCGATAATCACCTTTAAAGCTTTACCTGACTCCGGTAATACTTAATAATTCACCCCCCCTCGGTAATACGGGTTAGCTAGGTGATTATTAGGGATGCAGAACATTGCTGAGAATTACTTCAGGATTAAGCTCTGGGTCTTAATGCACGACCCACCCAACAAGGCCTGGCTAATCATTAATAAATTAAATCACGTTGATGAGGCTAAGAGAATCTATGAGGAAATATTTAGGGGCACGGTCTTCGGCGGTGGCGTGCTGGACCTAAGCCATAGTAAGGTTGTGAAGTCCGATAGGCTTGCCTCATCCTTCGATAGGTGGGTCTTCCTCAAGCCCGCCACTTCGAACTACGTGTACAGGAGGTTAATGCTCGTAAACATATTCAACCCAAGGCATAAATACGAGGGAATAACCCCCCCGGACTATAACGCCATCGAGAATGAGGTTAATGGATATGTGAAAGACCTTAAGGAGGATATTTCAAGGTTGGTGAGGAATTATGGAAATGACCCAGGGCCCTCTACAACTTCTTCTACGCAGCCTACGAGTCATACTGGGCAGCGCGAGGTTTACCACCGAGCCCCGCAGACACCAGGGCACCAACCACGACGTGTTTGACCACGTCTACGCATCGGCAATGATATCCAACTGGGTCGATGATTATGGAAGGCTCGTTGGTGGCTACTACGTAATCGGTGACATACCCGGCGTTCAACACTTCATAGCATCCAGCAGGAGGTCTGGGGACTGTGGGCGAGTAGTTGGGCGTTGTCGATGGTGGTCTGGTTAACGCTCTGGCCACTTATTTGGCGCTTTGGTCCGGACATACTGATTAGGCCCACGGCGAGGTTGAATCCGCTCTACTACGCATTCCTAGTGACGGCCCTAAGTCTCAGTGATGCAGATAGGTGTGACTCGTGCGCGGTGTTTAAGAAATTAATCCATGTACTTAATAAGAGTGAGAGGCTCGATGAGGGTTTAGAGGCTATACTCAATAGGTTGATGGGCGCCATCAGCGCATTCCTCGTTGGAACGTCTAAGGAAGTTAATAGATTGGAACTACTTAGTGACGCACTTCAGGTCGCATTCATAGGTGAGTCCTTTCAATTAATCCTACCAAGACACGCCCCCGGAGGGTGTTGAACTAACTAAGGACTACATAATTAATGAGTTGAGGAGTAACTTTACTAAGGCGTTGAATTGCGTAGTTAATGAGTCCTTCGAGTTCTTAAAGGCAGATAAGCAGGAGTCTATGGAGGTGAATGAACGGCAGTCTAAGTCTAATTATGAATTTGTAATTAAATTACTTGAGAGACTAAGGGATGAGAACTTAATCAAGCTTCAGCTACCCCTTAGGATTGGTGTATTGAGCGTTGGGCCGAACTCTAATGATGATGTTAAGGTTGATAACGTGCCATGCCCATTAAGCGACGATCTCCTGAAGAAACTAGGTATTAATGATGGTGAGTGCCGTGAGATGCTTCTCTTCGACTACCTAATGGTGAGTAACGATGTTAAGAGGAAGTTACGTGATGAGGAGGGGGGGCGTAGGCTACCCATGGCGGGTTCCTGGTTTGATAGGGACGGTTCGCCACTAATTAACCTAACCAAATATACGAGGGGGTGGTAGCTGGATACCAAGCACATTAAACCCGGACGCACCAGCGGTGGTTAAGTTCGGCAAGGTCATAGACCCAAACGGTAACCTATGCTACGATCCAGACACCTCCTGCGACTTAATCCAAATCCTAAACCTAGGTAACATAGTGAACCAACTACCTAAGGTGAGTAACCAACCCATAATCTGCGCATTGAGTGTTGACCAGTGGTTGAAAATTCTCGGGCCAGGCCAGGGCGACTTGGCCATGAAGATAGCCACGTTAGTAAGTACCTTCAAGCCAGGGGGGGAAGCCCTAAGTCCAACAGACCTGGCCAAGAGGGTCATATACATGGGGGGGTTAAGAAACGTGTTTAAACTTGGTTTTGAAAGCACGGAAGACGTCGCGGCCAGGTACCTCTACTCCATAAGAGACCTACTCAGCGGGGGGGTCTTCAATACGGGCAATTGCGGGCAAGTACTCTATTACATTAATAAGGAGCCGCCCAGGGACATTGAAGACATATGCGTAGGCGAAACCTGCGGAAACCCCCCCGAGACCATTAGGAAACTAACCGAGGACTGCCTTGATCAAGCTCTAAGTAACGTTAACCTGGTTAGGGATGTTTACGGTAAGCTTGTTAATGAGTCCATAGTGGACGACGTATGCGGCGCTATTAATGATAGTGAAGCCAAGGTGGTGTGTATGACTAATATTGTTGGGAGGTTCCTGATGTTCCACTTCACGTATGCCATAGTGAGGGGTGATGGAGACTCAATCGGTGACATACATAATGGCTTACTCCCTAACTACTTCAATGAGTTAAGGAACCTCTATACAAACATGCTTAATGATAAAGGGAACGTTGATGGTGACGTTAAAGAGTTTAGTGATGATATTAATAAGCAAATCGACTTACTTAAGGAGATTGAGCAGTCCCCATACTTCACCGTTATTAAGAATGGTAAGAAGTTACAGAGGATCCCAGTATCACCTGCCTATAAATTTGCGATAACCAGGTCACTTACCGTGACCTCACTCAAAGCCCTCTACGCAGCCATGAGCATGAACGCCATGCCGATCTACATGGGTGGTGATGACGTGACCGCGTTAGCGCCCATCGAGGTGGCGCTTAAGCTAGTTGGGAGTGCCAGGAGGATTTACTGGGGGGGCTTGGATGGGGGATGTCGCCTTCTTCCATAGGGCCGGCCAATACGTGGTACCTGTCCTGGCGGCCTATGGGCAGAGCTACTCGATTAGGTTCACGCACATTCTCGACATATTCTCCACGGAATACGTGGAGGCCGGCGAGGTCCTTGAGAAACACGCTAAGGAGACTAAGTGGGCGTCCTTCAATAAGGATTCCATGGTTGTAAGTAGTTCGAGGACTAGTGGGGGGGTCTCGGTACTGCCAATTAGGCCGATTGATGGACGCGCGATTAGGGGGGGTATTGAGGACTTGAGGAGGGTCATGAGTTACCTGTACTCAGGCCTACTAAGCACCACAACCCCCAATGACTTTGAAAGGTTTAAGGACGCCTACGATAAGGTTAAGGAGCGGGGGTAAGGCTGGTTTAATGGAGGATATCGTTAGGTACGTTATCGGCAATAACACTAGGCTCGTCTCGGTGATCGATGACTTAACGTCGCGCATGGTTGATGGTTTAAGGACGTATGGGTATGATTATGCAGGTAATTTAATAAACGTGATTAACATACTGAGGCGATTGCCATGACCCTTAGGCTATTGATAAAGCCAATAGAGGCGCCCCCCCACCTGACCAGGGGCATGGCCGGCGGCGTTGACGTAATCACCACAGCCACTCACTCCACGCCCCCCACTGCCCAGTACCGTGATTGGCCTACTGGCCAACCTGTACTGTGAAGTGACGGGCAATTCATCCATCTGCAGCCTGCAGGGGGTTAACCAACTGCCTTGACTCGCTGAAGAAAGCTAAGGATGGGATGGGGTTGGATATGCTGTGGGGGCCGTTGGCGGTTGTTGAAGGTAAGCGGTACTTCATTGCCGAGGATACCCTGGTGCCCATCGATAGGGCTAGGGATTACGTGGACAGGGTGGTTAACATGAACTGCGCCAGGGATTGCCTAGGTGGACTCCTCGGTGGGGAGTTGCTTAGGTTTGGGTCCATTGAGAAGGTTGGCATAGCCATGGATAGGGAGAGGTTCACGGGCACGGCTAAGCCGGGTTTCATGTATAGGCAGAGGTTCACCTGGCTATACAGGGTCCGTAAGGGTGAGGGGGGGGCTGGGGGGGATGAGCGTAGGGATGCCGTGGAGGGTTGGGGGGGCTACGAGTACGTAGTCAGGTTGAGGGGGGGTGAGGATGGGCTTGTGGGCGTTAGGCGAACCATGAGGTTCGGCGGCGAGGGTAGGCAGGCCATTATCGAGATAACCGCCGGTGGTGACGTGAATCAGGAGGGGGCCTATGGCGTCGTCCTAAGCCCAGTCGCCTTCACGGGGGGGGATCCACCGCTCGTGGACGTTGAAGAAGTCGATGGCGACGTTGAGCTGGTCTACGGGCTCTTAACCGACGGAGGCGTTAAGCAGAGGGTATCTGTAACATCCCTAGGCTTTAGCGAAGCCGCCAGGTGCAGGAGGCCCGTATACCCAGCCATACCGCCGGGCACTGTGGTTAAGTTAAAGAGGCCCAGGAGCCATATAGGGCTGTTCAAGGAGTACGGCTACGGCTCCATACTCATGGTCAAGTAGCGGCCTGTGCAGGGTTAGCCGTTATCCTAACCACCCCCCC
The DNA here is from genome assembly GCA_001316125.1 of Vulcanisaeta distributa JCM 11213. Next base: position 17,512 of record BBCS01000018.1, on the reverse strand, counting down.
AAACCCCCCCAGGCTCCTCCCAGTCCCCCCCACGTTAACCAACCTGGCGTAGTTCAGCAGGTGCCACAGCTGCTGTACCCTAACCTGGCTCCTACCCTTAATCTCAAACTCTACTGAGCCTATGAAGCCCAGTTGAGGTAGCCACTATGCGTGGTGGCTACCACCCTACCCCCCCTCAGGTCCCTCATGTATACGTAGTTGTAGCCCACCTGACTAGGTATGGCCATGATTTCAAACCCTCACCAACCCCCCCCACAACCCTGGAGTAGTGCATTATGGTTGAGAGGAGTATGTTAACTATGCTCGGGCAGAAGTCGAACCTAACCCTACGCCTCCTACCCATGGTACTCCTCTTAGCAAACCTAACAGGGGGGGTCAGGAAATCGACCCTGAACCTAGACCCCTCAACCCTCCAAAGGTCATCAACCCTAACAACCTCAACACCGGTAGGCTCAATTAAGGCTTCAACACCACCTATATTGACTTTAAACGGGTCATTAAGCCTATTAACAATGCTGAGGCCCAAATCCTCGCCAACAACAGTAAGCCTGAATGAAGCCTCCTCATTAGGGGGGCACTATGTGGCTACCCCCCCTGTATATGAACCTGCCATTGTGGATAAAGGGGGTTACTGAAATGGGTTTGGGAAGCTAGAGGAGTGGAGCTCGTCACCAAGGCCGGCCTAACCTCGTTAATAATCCTCAAGGCTATCGACATCGCTAGGGAGCCTGTAAAACCAGTGAGAATAATAGGTGACTGGGACCTAACCACCAGGTTAAACGTGAAGATTAAAGACACGGCAAGTGAAATGGGTGAAGGGCTAAAAACTTAACGCCTTAACGAGGCAGGCCCAGGGCCTTCATTAAGCGGTTTAAAGTTTATAAGAGACTCAACGTGGCGCTTAATGTGAGACTTGAAATCCAGAATTATGGCCCAGTTAAAAGCCTGGTGGTTAATGGAGACCCGTATTGGGAGCCAGTGGGTTAAGCTTCATACTTGGGATGCCTGGGAGTGGGAAAACAATGCTTGCCTGGGCCCTCTACGTGGAGCCTGCCCTAATGACCATTGAAGCATATAGAGCATCTATGGATCTACCGCCCAAGTGTAGTGACGCTGTCAGTAACTTCAGTAAGGTGCTTGATTAGATACTTAGTAGGGCGGGGTTTAAGAATTATGAGGATTTACATAGGGGCTCCACCATTAGGCTTTGCATCGATAGTAGCCAGGTCTATGAGGATTTAAGGAGCCTAGGCTACGACCCAGGCAATGTTTCCTACGTATGTCTAGTCAACGTGAGTGGAAGTATAGGTGTTGAGTTAACCCTTAAAAATGGCAGGTTAGAATCACTAACGTTAAGCCAGGCCAAAGGCTTAATACCGGGTTTAACCTCGTGGGTGTCAGCCACATTATCGTGGCCACACAGCTTAAGGGAATCCCTATATTCAGTGAACATTAAGGATCTCAACAAAGTATATAATTTAATCAGTAATTGGCCCTCTGAAAATGATTGCCCACTGCTTAGGCCTATATCCATATTGTTAAAGACGAGGATACCACCAATAATCAATGAGGAATACAACATCTCGGAGGAACTGGAGTTAAATACGGGCATACCCATCGAAATCAACACTACCAGGGAAGGTAAAGAAGATACATTACTCAGGTTAAGCCTCGGTGAATTAAGTAAACATATTCTAGAATCATCGACGGCCCTGGCTAAGGTACTACATGACGAGTATTCGCTAATGCCGTTAATCTTCATAGATGATGGATTCGACGGCATTCCAGCAAGTTATTCAGGATTCCTAATCAATACTTTAAGTGAGGCATTAAATTACTCAACAATAACTATAACGACGTATAGGCCTGAGGCTATTGTACTAAGCTGGATGATAAGGAGGCGCAGGATTTCATAGAGAGGTTTGTTACAACGTACATAGCCACATTCCAGCTTGAGGAATTGAGAAAATATGCGAAGCATGGCATAGACCATAGGCTTGAGCTAGTAAGTGCGGGGGAAGCTTGATGACGAAACACGGAACATGGTTTATAACAAACTTTAGGTGATGTCTATGTCCATTAATATTAATAATATTAATAAGGATAATAAGAATCAAAGCATATGTAGTGAATTAGATATAAGTATAGGTACATCCTTCTTAGGAGGTAAAGGTAAGGTCAGGATTTGTGCTGATAATTGCAATGATTTAATTAACCTTGTTAATGAGTGTTTAAAATCTATTCTTGAGAAGCCTCTAAAGGATATGAAAATTCTTTTTTCACTTTGTTGGAATTAGATTTAGTAGGATTAAAAGGTCTTTACTTAAAAGATGAATTTATTATGAATCTGCGTATGACTATTGGTGTGAATTCTTTACGGTTAATGTACGAGTCTATGTCATCAACTATCGAGATTACGTATGTTACTAATTCACCGTACTTACTTGTATTTTCGTTTGCGAGCCCTCTTAAATAGTCGCTTATCTTGAATTTAATGAGGTGGTCGATGTCTTGGTGAAGCCAGGCTCTGATGTAGTCCAGGTCTAATTTAACATTGCTTAAATTATTCAACTCCTTAAGTACATTGACTATGCCGTCTACGTCGTTGTGCGTTATCACTAAGTTCCTCACTAGACCTATGTATGCTTCATCGAGACTCCTCCTTGCGCTGTGGTGTAAAGCTATGCCGGCTAGGAATGGCTCCCTAGGTCTCACGTCCTCAAGGACATGGTATGCGACCCACATGGATACTAACTCATGCCCCCTTTAACGATATCCTCCCCCTCATCTATGCCGCATCTGCTCTGTAGGATGTGTTGGTAGTATCCTATCGCCTTACCTACGTCATGCAGGTAGGCTGATACGGCGAGAGCCTCCTTAACCCTCTCCTCATTCATGTTCAATATTTTAGATAGGCGTGTTGCCACTGCGTCAACCTCCCTCTTAAGTGCATCAACCCTCACCCTATTACTATACTCATAGCTATTGGGGTCTGCCACCAGCGTGTAGACGTTCCTGAGGTGTTGAATCAGGTCGTGTCTGCACCAGGCTAGCATGCCTAACCACCCACATCCACGTTAAGGCCCAGTTCATCACGGTACGCACCTGGCCTCGTCTCAATACCCAGGGCCACTACATGAATAGCCGCGTCTTCGGCGTCGGTTAATTCGCCCTTCTTAACCGCGGTGTATAGGATAACGTCGAGTCTATTGAATTTACTGCAGCTTAGCTTACCGCCGTAGGTTAACCTGTCCAGGGGTATTGATACTTCTTTAATCTCCTTATTCACTAGGGCTATGACCTTAACGTAGCCATACTCTATGTTGAATAGCTCCTCATAAAGATACCTCTTATTGTTTATCCTCCTATTTAAGTAGTCTAGGTCTAGGCTTATGGAATTCTCCTCAAGGCAATGCATAACATTGGTGCTATCCCCTTGGCTTAAGCAAACTTGGTGATTAACGATTAGCGTCACCATTTGGCTCTCCCTCACGAAACTGCATAGCTTATTCAATACATTTTCTGCGTCTGACCTATGCATGGTGACGATGCTATCGAGTGCCGTTAATGCGTCCCTTAAGTCATGGTCTATTTCCAGGCCGCCGTAGTATTGGCTATAGACCTTGTTAAGCAGGTTAAGATACGATTGACTATTTGTTGAATCTGGGACCTTCCAGTCAACGTCTTTAATGCCGCTAATGACGTTTATTGTCCCCCCCTTGACTAGGTCCACGTCGTAAACTCCCCCCCTAACGGCCTTATCGTAGTATTCATCACTACCCTTCAATATGTAGGCCTCACCCCCCCTACACTCTGGGCGTTTCCTACAAATCCTCCCCCCCACCCTCTGGACCAGTTGGGCAAGTGGGGCTGCGTCGGTTATTAAGGCGTCGTAGTCTAGGTCAACTCCAGCTTCGATAACCTGCGTCGCCACGAGTACGTCTAATTTCCCCCCCAACATATCCATCACCCTCTCCCTATCCCCCCCGTGGGTTAACCTCCCGTGCAGTAGGCCTACGTTAACGCCGTTGGGTAACCTCTCCCTAAGCTTAATGTATGTGCTTATGGCTAGCTTGACTGTATTCCTAACCACCAGAACCCTCTTACCACCTTTAACTAACTCAATGGCCAGATCCACCACCTTATCAACACCATCACCCTCAACATCAACAATCTCTGTATCGACCTGCCCCCCCGTCCTGTAGCCGTCGTCGAAGAATACCACGTTCCTACAGCCCATGATATTGCCAGGGCCCTTGGAGGCCTTATCCATAGTCACCACTATGCACCTTGAGGGGGGATGTGTCGTTTATCAGCCTGGCCACTAGACTGTCAGGCACTGTGGCGGTCATGACGACTACTGGTAGCTTAGCCCTAAGTAGGCTACTAATCGCAGTCACTAGCGATGTGTATGCCTTAGCCTCATTAACCTCAGCGAACAGGTGCGCCTCGTCGAAGAAGGTTATTGACGTGTATATGGCCGCCCTAGCCGCCTCAAAGGACGCGTACCTAGTCCTGTAAGGTGTAGCCTTCGTGAAGTTCAGCATGTAGCTGTCAAGCGTCGTGTATATTAACGGCGTTAGGAATAGCTCATCCTTACGCCCCCCCTCATCAATCATGAGCGACGCCTGGTAGGCCACGTCATCCCTAGAGACGCTTAGAATGACGCCATGCTTCTCATAGTCCTTAACTGTTTTAGTATATAGGTCCTCTATAATGCTCCTAAGGGGGTAGCACGTGAATAACCCTGCTAATACCGTACCCACTACCCATGCTCTTAATGGCCGGCATTATAAACCTGGTGACGGTTGACTTGCCATAGCCTGTGGGTAGCCTAACTATCAGTAACCCGCCATCAAGAACATTATCAACACCCTCCACCAGCTTAACTATGCCAGGCCTAACACTGCCATAAACCTCCCTCATACCCTTAAGAACATAGTCGCGGAGAACCATCAATAACCACCCCCCCTAGAACATTAATTTACCCAACTCGAGGGTATTGATTATTATTTCAGGCAACCGCTCAAGGCCCCCCCACATGTAGACGCCATCGAGGTCACCGGGTTTATTGAGTCAAGTATCCTCAAAGCCTCATATGCATGCATCTCAACATTACCCGTATTAGATGCTACGAATAATAGCCTCCTCAAGACATCTGAAAACCTGCCTGAAATATCCTTCCTAGCCTGATCATCAGACTGTTCATCTCTAATTACGGTAGCCACCAGTCTCGTAAATGAGCCCCCAGGATCATACGTCAGTAATGATTCCACCAGCGGCGTATACATAGATAAGTCAACGACAATCTCAGCCTTAGACATAACATTTCTTTTATCACCACGCTTAAGCACCGCCAATTCAGCAGCACCACTTCTTGATCTTACTGTAGAGAGTATCAATAAATTCATTAAATGATCCTCTACGATGTTGATATTAATCCTGGTTAATACTTCTTCGAGAGTTCCCCTAACATTAGCGACTCTTAGGCGTTCAATAAGTTCTCTATCAAGTGTTAATGGTATCAGGAATACGTATGTACCTGTATCCTGAAAGCGTGTCCTTTTTGTACGCATTTTCAAGAATTTCATGCGCCTCAGGTATGTATCTATATCCTGAAAGCGTGTGATTATGGAGAGTGAGTACCCAATCGCGATCAATGCGTAAACCAGGCAGCTTACCTCAATGGCCTTATACGACCCACTAATAACATCATTAGGTATGTTCTCAACATTATCCCTCCTTAAGATAAGGGGGCATTGGCATGAATTTCCTCGATGCCTCCATGTAATCTACACTAACCACTATGGGTGGCGTTACTCTAAAGCTCAGAAAGCTACCAGTACCCCATGTAATCCTGATATGATTTCCACCTAACTGAACATTTACAGCGCCTAACTCCTTAAATATACTACTTGGTGATTGTATATTATTAAGCACCTGCCTGACAAAGTCCTGAACCCTACCCCAACTAGTCCCTAGGCAATTGCCTGCGCTTATATGATCAATCAATTGGAAATACCTAGTCATTACGTTATTAAACTCGTCAGAGTTAACGTAGTTCCTCAACTCGTTAATGAATCTACTGCAGTCCACGCACTTTATGGTGTTAGTGGCCTCATCATACTCAAGGCCCCCCCTCCCTATGAAGTGGCTGAATAGCGTATAGAGTAACTTGCTTGCGAATATTGGTGGTAGGTCGTTAAGCCTTAGGGTAGGTGTACTCATGCCCATTAGTCCTCACCAGGTATATTTTCGTAACTATGTTTCTTAGGAGTGGGCATCTTGTGAATGGTGGTATTAGGCCACCGTCTATGTAGCTTCTCCTGAGGGGGTATTAGGTAGGTTATGGTTCCTGAGGGTTCCCTCTTATCCGTCCAAAAGTCCATACTCCTCCAATCCCAGAACCTGGCGATGGTCACTTCGCTGAGGTTCTCCAACTTTCCTGTATATTCCTCTGGGATTTCGAAGTATGGGCATGGCTCATTCATCAACCTGCCAGGCTCCTTAACATCAACCTCCTCCACATCAGCCACCTTAACATTATTAACAGTCACCAATCCCTCAACAGGCCCTATTCTAGATACTGAAAGCAACCCAGCCACTAAGGCCCTATGCAGCTCTACGCTACAGCCCAATGCGCTTAAGGCCTTCCTGAACTCATCCATGTTTACTAGGTACGCAGTCTCAACCCTCATGGACGGCGCGTAAACCTTGCCCGTCACCCTGACGGCGAACCATTGGCTTGGGTCGTTAAGATCGCTCGACCTTATGTAGGGCCCCCCCTGGAAGTGCCTAGTAATGTCCATCACCCTGAAGCCCCCCCAGCCCTCAAGCACCCTGAAGTAGACCTGCCTGATTGACGGTAGGAATACCTTAACCATGGGCACCAGGTAACCGTCACCTGCCTTAACAACCTCAGGCGTCTTTAATCCACACAGCCCGTTTAACGCCCTTGACAGGCCGTTTATAAGCATGCCGACTAGCGTGGATGGCTGCGGTATTACGTATGTGTCCTGCCTGGCGCTTGCGTATGGGTACCTTACCCAGTAGCCCCCAGTGAAGAAGCATTTCAGCAATCGCCATTTTAAGGGCCATTAACCGCATCACCTTACTTAACACCTAATTCCTCCTTGACCCACTGTAATGCCCTTTCCTTAACTTCCTTGAAGAAGTCCGTTATGGAGCCCTTAACCGTGCCGATACCCTCCACATTTACCCCCTGGGTCCACTTTACCATCCTTAAACGCTACTAATGCATAGTCGTAGCCTTCCCCCCCCACTATTGCCTTATTACCCTCGGCTAATTCACGGGTCTTAACTATGAAGTTGCTGTAATGCCCTGGATACGCCACCGTGGGTATTGGCCTAGTTATCAACGCCACAGCGCTTCCAGGCATCCAGTGTGGGTTATAGCTACTATGATGCCCACCTATGGGGGGGCCATTCTTAACTAACTCAGCCAACGCGTCTAGAGCAAGCTCAACACGCTTAACCCTCTCCTCAGGGTTTAGCGCCTTATTACAATCTACCTTGATCTTATCGCCCTCTTTGTATATGCAGTTCGAGACCTGTCCAATGCCCGTTAGGTCAATGTTAACAGTGAACGTGTATATGGCGCTGGCTGACTCAATGTAGTATATTGACTGTGGTTGAGCCCCCTGCCCTGCTGCTGGCCATAAGCCTGCTGCGTCTGGGGGGGGCGTGCCTAACGTGGAATTGCGTATCTAGGCCGTATTTCAAATCCTCAATGGCCGGTATCATGTAGCTTACCTCAACCTTGCTAGTCCTCTTTATCTGGACATTCTTCATGGGTACTAAGAAGCCTGCAATATCCTCAACGGCGCATGATTCAATAATGGCGTACTCCTTATCACGGAGACTAATATTATTATCACTCAATGTTTTATGGAGATTTTCTTCTATGAGATCTTCAATACCATGTTTGATGAATTCGCCCTGCTCACAGAACTTACACACATTAATGTTCCTAACCTTGGCCAGTTGGGCTAGTTTAAGCTGGTAACCGTGCCTAATCGCCTCGCCTGATATTGCCGGCACTGTGAATACCTGGTGCCCACTGCCCCCCCTGGGTACGATTATTGTGGCCTTCCTATGCCTTATAATGTTCCCCCCCATCGTCTCAACCGCATTCATGGCCTCAGCATCCACCAGTATTCTGAAGGAGAAGCTTGCGTAGACGCCCACGCCCATCACCCCCCCTTGGCTCTCCTTGCTAAGGCTAATGCTGCCAATTCAGCGGGCTTTAATTTATAGCTATCCATTTCCTTCCTTAGCTCCTCAAGTTCACCTTCCCTAGGGAGTTCTGGCATGGTATAGCATATACCAGGTTGCCATTAACGTCTTTACCAACTATGGCGCCTAAACGCCTATATAACTCAGCCTCACTCTCCCTAATAGTGTCGTGTAAGCATATGTTCTTATGCTCCTTACCCTCTATCGTAACCGTGGTTGGCGTTAACCTAAGCACTATAGCCTCCATTTCACGAATTATCTCAAGTGCCGTGTGCGAGTCTGGGGGCGTTTGCGAATCTATCAACCATGTATAATTGGTTTGATCTCTTAAAGAACCTGAGTAGGCTAATGATGCCAGGGAACTTATTACGTAAATCCTGACTCTCCGATTGTGCTACAGCCATTGCTTACTGGCTTCTGGACTCTTATTTAAACATGGCTGTTGTGAATTAACACCAAGGCTGTGTTCACGTGATCATGCAAGGAAAAAACCTAATGAGCAATTAAGTCGCGAGCCGTAACCGCATGTGTTGTGTGCATGAGACAATGCATTTTAACCCGTTAATGCGCATAGTACCGTGCCTAGGCTCTACGTAATCCCGCTGGGCTTTCAAGTGGATTATGTAGTGAGGTTCCTGGTTAGGGTGGGTATTGGTGGTGGTGATGCGGTCCTGGCATTAATACCTGAGCAGTCGGGTGGGGGGGATGAGAGGTCAAAATCCGAAAAGGCGTTGAGGGACCTGGGCGATTTCCTAAGGAGGATTGGGGGGGAGTTGAGGGTAATGCTTGAGTACATAAGTACAAGCGACCCGACTAACTTAGTAATTAGTGTGTTTGATGCGATCATGAAGTACGCTAATGACTACGAATCGGTAGTGATCGCGATTACCGGCGGTGTTAGGGCCCTCTCTGCGGTCTCTCCGTTGGTAACGGCAATGCTCAGGGTGGTAATTAATAAGGAGGTCAGGTTATTCGTTGTTTCGGAGAACCTAGTCGATTATCTAGACCTGACGGAGACCCTAAGTGCATTTAACGTGGTTGAACTGAGTGAGGGTTTGATCAACGTGTTGAGGGCACTTCATGAGTTTGAGGGCTCGGGTAGATGCGCTGGGTTGATGAGGTGGCTGAGAGGCTCGATAAGGACCCATCAACGGTTAGGAGGCAATTATACGAGCTTGAGGATAAGGGCTCGTGATCAGCTCAGGCGGTTTGAGACACAGGTGCTTCTCCTTAACGAGCCCTGGCAGGATATTGGCGAGGCTTTACGCGGGCTTACAAAGCCGTCGGAAGGCGCAGTAACTGCATTTACGCGCATCACTCACCCTTTGGGCATCCTCTCGTTGGTTATGATAAGCCTTAACTCCTTCACGACCTCCGCCAACGCTGACTTAAGGGTGGGCGTCAATTTAATGACTATGTGATTACTTGATGTTAATACTACGAAGTGCTTAACGACGGTCCTCAACGCCTCCTCGGCAGCCACGGAGTAGGCAACGGCTTGCATGAGGTAGTGCCTATGCCTACTGAGTAAGGACCTCCTCGAGATACTGCTCAACCACTTAACCTCAACCGGAACTGCGTGGTCTGGGTAGAGGCATACGTAGTCCACCTTACCGTATATACCGAGGGACCGTGAGTGAACGGGGGTAATCCCTAAGCACCTCATTGGCGCCATTGCACAGGCCCTTCACAGCATCATCTAGGTTCGCGGGACTCCTCAATGCGGTCTCCATGGACTCAGTCACGTAGTTGATACCCCCCCTCACGAACACTAAGTAGTAGGCATAGCGTGGGCAGTACACGAACTCCTTAATTAAAGCTATAGGTATTCGCGGGCTATATGACTCTAACGCTTGAGGCGTTAACAACGACATCACCCCCCCCACCAACTATAACCATCGATCTAACGGATTCCTCACCAACAACCATAATTATCAGGCTATCATTAACGCTGACAAACCTACTTAAATACCGCGACAAGTCCTTGGCAAGCGCGTGCCCACCCCCCCTCCCCCCCACGAACACGCTCCTCTGAACCCTGGTCAACCCCCCCTTACTAAGTAGTTTATCGGCTACCACCTGCCTATTCCTATTATCCGATATGTCGTAAAACACCACCACGTACGTCATCAACCCCCCCACCTAATGACCGGCGGGTCGAGGTCGTTAGTATCTCCCCCCCTGAGGTATGATGCCAACTCCTCAACGAAGTTATTAAGGATCTTCGCCGGCGACGCCGGCCTAGCGCCTAGGTAGACTCTGCCCTGGAACTCCTCCATGATTGTCTTTATAATTGAAGCCCTCGATTCATAACTAAGGAAGCCATTCACAACATCAACCCTAACCCCAGCGAAGACCAGCGCCTTATCAATTACGGGCCTGAGAGGCTCCATAACGTCGAGGGTGAGGCTGGGCTTGCCGCTCCTATCCGCGTGCAGGAACCCGGCGTATGGGTCGAATCCGTGGATCAGCAGCGCCTTCTCGACCATGTACCTGAGCACCCCGTAGCCGTAGTTAAGCATTAGGTTGAATGGGTCCTTACCCTCCTGATCCCTACCCCCCCTAAACCCATACTCAGGTGGTATTACTTGGGCAATGGATTGCCAGTAATGCCTGGCGGCTTGGGCCTCGACCTCCATGATCCTCGACGCGTCGCCAACCCCCCCTCCAGGCCCATGGCAAGCTCGTCGAGCTTCACCGCCTCGTCCCTCAGCGAATCAACCCTCCTGCTCTTACTTACGTACCTAAGAAGGTTTGCCTGATTCATTATCTTAGCCCTGGTAACCACCCTAGCCACGTGGATCCCCCCCCTGCCGTTTAAGAGCGCCTCGTACTGAGCCCTCCTGGTCATCACCGTCCTATTAATGACGGGTGGGTAGACCCTGGCCACTGGCTCGCCATTCCTAGCGAGGAAAACCACGTCAACACCCATGTTGCTTAGTACCCTAATTGCCGACGACGTTATTGAAACCCTCGACGAAACCACCAGGACTGAGTCAATCGTCGAATCCACCACCAACTCCTCACCATCAATGCCCCCCCTAACCCTAACCACGCCCCCCCTCCTAACGTAGATCCTCGAGGGCTTAGACACGATTAGCCTCGGCATTACCAACACCCCTGCACACATCCCTGAACGGGCATGAGTCGGGGGGGCATCTAGCGCGGGGGCCCGGGTCGTCTCTGCGCGACACGATCCTAGCAACCTCATTCCTCTCCCTAATGCTTCACGCCTAAGTTGGTCACTAAGCACTACGTGCTTAAACTGAACAGCCCTAACCCTGGGGTTTATCAAAACCATGACCCCGTAATTAACCGGGTTACCTAGGTAAGCCTCTATCGCCATTCCATAGACCGCCAACGCCAGCTCCTTCCTAACCAGGTAATCAGGGTTTTCGGAAACCACCACCTCCACAGGCAGGGACCAATGACCAGGTCGGGCTTGACCACGTCCGAGAAGCCGATCACCGTACCCTCGAGACTCGGCTCCACAACCACGGGTATTGGGTAGCCATCATAGACGAGGTCCATCAACACCCTCGAGGACGCCTCAAAGACGACCTTACCAAAGTCCACCAAGTCCCTCGGTAAGTCACCCAGCAACTGCGCCTTTAAACTACCCAACTCCTCAATCACATCACCAGCACCAACCTATTAACCAGTCTAAGGGGCGCCAGGAACAACTCATGGAGCGCCCTACCAATACTCAGCGACTCATTAATCCTCGCTGAAGGCCCAGGACCCTCCTCACGTAGGCATCCCTATGGGTTGGGCATGGACTGAAGGCCTCGGACACAGTGGGCAAGTACTCAAGGCTAACCTCCCTAACCTCCTGAGACCAACCACGAAGCTCCACGGGCAAATCCCCCCCAACACCAAAGACCCTAACCCTATCAAGAAGCCTACCAAGCACAAGGAAGAAAATGAACTAGGAGTAAAAAACACTCACATGGTGCACGAAGAAAAACATGACAGGCACAGCAACATGCACAACCCAAAGAACACCCCCCCCACGAAACCACGCACACCAAAGAAACCGCACTACATGCAGGATACCATGCACACCCCCCCTCGCTTTACAATGCATAAAACACCGTTGGAACAGGCATGATTTTGGGGGAATTGAATTGATCGTGGGAACAAAAATTCAATCCCGCTTAAACACCGTGAGAACAAACACGGCCCGTGAATGGACAATGGGAATACCTGTTCCAACGAGAAACAATAATACGAAGGAGAAAAACTTAAAAACCCAAAATAAAGTAATGAACCGGAGGATTTCAATAGAATATTGAAAGTTTAAGTCTTTCGGGGGGGGTCGTCACTCCGGGTTACGGTACGAGGATTTCAATAGAATATTGAAAGCTAATGCAACCGTAAAACCTTCTAGGCACCTTTATCACTTTAGAGGATTTCAATAGAATATTGAAAGCAAAACCTCATCAACGATTTTTTCTCCGTAGACTTCCTTCACGTAAGAGGATTTCAATAGAATATTGAAAGTTATGCATTGTTTAGATACACGTACAATGCCCTGCATATGACGGGGGGGAGGATTTCAATAGAATATTGAAAGGATATACCCGTTCGGTGCGATATACACTACCACATCATTTCTCCGAGGATTTCAATAGAATATTGAAAGGCTGTATATCCTCGACCTTAATTTGCCCCTGCCCAGGGGGGGAGGATTTCAATAGAATATTGAAAGTCTCAGTATGAGTGATGAAGTCAGAAGCACAGGCCTTGAGGAGGATTTCAATAGAATATTGAAAGCTAATGCATCTCCAATTTTGTCAATTAAATTCCCAAGAGAGGATTTCAATAGAATATTGAAAGATTCCCATGAACGATATCGTGACAGAAGTCGCTGAGGAACTCAGAGGATTTCAATAGAATATTGAAAGCTGCGTCGACTTTAACGACTTGTGCGTATACTGTCTTAACATCAACGAGGATTTCAATAGAATATTGAAAGCTCCTTCGTGATTAACTCCCTTATATTTGCTATTACGTAATGAGGATTTCAATAGAATATTGAAAGGTTTTATCGAATTCGTCAATGACTAACACAGTCATCTTCCTGGAGGATTTCAATAGAATATTGAAAGTTTTGTGAACGTAGCAATGCATCTGGCAATGGGCCAGGTACTAGAGGATTTCAATAGAATATTGAAAGCTGGTTGTGTCCCTCTTCACTACTATGGGCAATATGAAGCGAGGATTTCAATAGAATATTGAAAGCTCTATCTCCGTGGCGTATACGTCAAAACCCAGTATCAAGTTGAGGATTTCAATAGAATATTGAAAGTCAACTGTCGATGGGGGGGCTTTCTTTGGAAGTGAGATATACGTGAGAGGATTTCAATAGAATATTGAAAGACGTTTACACCGAGTAGGTGCATCCTCGCGTTTAACTCCCGAGGATTTCAATAGAATATTGAAAGAGATTTATTTTTAAGATAATCTAACTAGTCATGTATGTCGAATGAGGATTTCAATAGAATATTGAAAGTATTCATATTAAAAATAAATACTTGAAAAAGTAAGTATCAACAATGAGAGGATTTCAATAGAATATTGAAAGTTCTTAGTCCTTTCAATGAATGGTTTTAAAGGCAAAAATGATGGAGGATTTCAATAGAATATTGAAAGGTTCACGATACTATTCATCGTGTTGTTGATATTGGCGTTCAGAGGATTTCAATAGAATATTGAAAGGTTTCGAGATCATGACCAGCCTCCTCGTGCCAAGCCCAAGAGGATTTCAATAGAATATTGAAAGACATTCTCCAGTCCGTACTTCACGATTGTGACTGGCTCGTTTGGGCAGGAGGATTTCAATAGAATATTGAAAGATTTTTTCTGCAACCGTCGGAGAGAATATTATTTTCGCCCTCATGAGGATTTCAATAGAATATTGAAAGTTTCTTCCTCGATTCTACAAAGCTTCTAATGCAATTGAAGAGGATTTCAATAGAATATTGAAAGTTCATTGGTATTTGGACTCCAAGCAATTCTGTAAGTAGTTTCGGAGGATTTCAATGAATATTGAAAGAATGTAGTTCCAGAAGCCGTTGGTCTTTAGTGGTGGTACACCGAGGATTTCAATAGAATATTGAAAGCTCGAGGCTTCCCTCGTAGTACACGTCACTACCAACCTCAATGTAGAGGATTTCAATAGAATATTGAAAGTTATAATACCTAACATGGTACCCATTCAAACAATCCAAAATAATGGAGGATTTCAATAGAATATTGAAAGCGGTCCCCCAAACCAAGTAGTTGTTGCCAGGGGGGGATTAGTGGGCCACGCGTGTGAGGATTTCAATAGAATATTGAAAGTAGGTTTAACTTCATTGCGCCTAGGTCTGGGTTTTACGACTACGGAGGATTTCAATAGAATATTGAAAGCCTCTCCCATACCACCACCCAATCCCCGACTCTTTTGTTTGTGATTGAGGATTTCAATAGAATATTGAAAGTGTTCGCTATAGTTATCGCAACGTTGAATTATTCGGTATGGTGCCGAGAGGATTTCAATAGAATATTGAAAGATTGTAAAAAACCCTCTGCAGCATCTCTAATATACTCTTTGCTTTGAGGATTTCAATAGAATATTGAAAGTGGTGTCATAGTTAATGTATTTCGAGAATAACTCTTCGCATTTTTGGAGGATTTCAATAGAATATTGAAAGATTATTAATATAGAGTGTGTAGTCCACGCCACCGTGGCTTATGAGGATTTCAATAGAACATTGAAAGTATTTTTCATCAAGTAGTACTCGAGCAATGTCCTGGTAATCGAGGAGGATTTCAATAGAACATTGAAAGTGTGAGCATTACTTGGTACCTAATCGTGATGGTGAGTTCATTGGAGATTTCTATAGAATTTGAAGGAACTTACTATGTAAGGTCTTTGGGTGTGAGGACGCTGACTTTACACCCAAGCCTGTTGAGTTCGTTTGTTAAGTCCTCAATGCCTGTCCTCTCACTGATCCTAGTGAGTGGTAATGGCACTGATACCTCAAGTGGAAGTATTTTTTCACGCAACATCAATAAATTATACATGTAAGTTAAGTTAATAATCGCGAGACCTCGCCTAAGGCATATACAGCATAAACAGTCTCGCAGGGCTTCTCTAATATATCGGGCTCAAATACCTCATCACCAGCAAATATGAAGTGTCTCGTGAAGGGCACGGGCGTCTCCACGGCAAACACGGGCTTATTTGCGGAGAACATTGAGGAATAAGTTATGTATCTCATTACGGTATTGATTAAAGTTTTCACGAGCCTTAACATCCATGAACCTACCCAAACCCTCAACGGCGTCCGACGTATTACGGCTACCAAGTATTGCCCTTCCACTGCCTTACTGACTAGGTCAAGACTGGCGATGGGAAGGTCGCTGCAGCTATACATGTATAACGCGCCTTCCTCATCCTCACGAATCACCTCCTCAACGCAATTCGGTATATTCACGCGAATCCTGCTGGAGAATTCTAGGAGGAACATGGCTGGTCACTCGCATTGAATAACAATACACTCCTTTTTACTCTTACTGCACGGTTTCTTAAAATCTTTCAATTATATTTTTAGCACAATAAATATTATACCATTATTGGAACAAATATTCACCTTAAAGTACTCATCTATTTCATCTAGTTTGCCGCGTCCACTATTTGAACAACACGAACACTCAACTATGAATGCAGCGATTTTCTTATTTTTACCGTGCCGACCCCTCCCTAAAGCTACTAGGATAAGGTCTGGATATTTAGTTAATTTATTGTTTAATTTACTGCATTGTTGAGCGATGATGTTAGTTCTAGTAAAGTTACAATTTATAGAGGAATCAATTCTACAAAATCCTAACACGTATGATCCTGGTACATTACGCGATATCTCATTACGTGGGCATAATAATCCACACTCTTTATCTACAATTTCACTTACGTTTTTACCCACGTTATCGCAATCATGCATAACCGCGCAACCAACGATCGGCATTATGAAACCACCTTCTCATACACCATCCTCTCCTCTTCAAATAATTTGACGTTCCTTAAGTCATCAATACTTATTGCATGTACCTTATGGTCGTGAAACACGTACACGGGCACCCCCCCATTCTTAACGGCATAAGCGACGGCAAGACCATGGTGTGTTTCCCCCCCAATGATCGACACCTCCTCATCCTTCAACCTGTCCAGCAAGTCAAATACGTAATCCGCATGCAGGCCCAGCTCAAGGACGTCTATGTACATGATGATCTGCGCCCCCAACTCCTTGAGTATCTTAGCTAGCGCCAAGCGGCGCCAATCATTAGTACCCTCCTTTGGCCAGCGCTTATTGCGTCCTCATTGCATATTACCCTATCATCCTCCCTCACGCATGTGCTGCCCCTCACTGACACGGCTGTATTCCCCGTGACGTACCTCATCACATCATTAGCCTCATCAATGAACCTCTCGTAGTAACCCAGGAAATCCTCCCTAGTTAACTCAACATTGTCCGCCCTTTTCTTAACGGCATCACTGATTATGCCATAAACCTCATTCGGATCCAATGTATTGCTAAATTCAAGGATCTTATTATTGAATATCTTGACCTGGCTTGGCATTACCTTGACCATAATTTATGGGGGGGTACTTTCGGGTGATTTAATTGGTACGAGACCACCGGCTCCGCAATAATGCTCATCATTGTGTTTTCCTGACCATTATGGGTGTAAATTACGCGTACTTTTTAGCGGCGCCTTTAACTTCATTTATCTTCAGGGAATATGTATCACCACCTATCGTGAGGATGACCTCTGTTGAATCTCTACATAAACTACATAGCTCACTTAATGAAGGCTCGCCGTTATAAATGGTTTGTAGAATTGCATCCAATGCCCTAACCGTGGTCGTCTTGCCTGAACCATTGGGACCGTAGAAGATCATTAATCTATTCTTAAGTTCCACAATGCCCTCATCAACCGGACCTGCATTACTTTAGCTTTAATTGGTACATATGGCTTGTTAAATGCGTTTTACATTATAAATTTTTGCAGCATATTTTATGCCGAAATTTTTATGTTGAGAACCTGCCGTAGCCTATCGCGATTTTGGCACCTACGCCCCTAGTTAATGCCCTCCTCACGATATTTATTATCCGGCTTACCGTGCAGGCTCCCTGGCACTTATCATCAAGATACACGTACTCATCCACACCTCCTTTGCCGCATTTATGCCTTAACCTAGCCCTGTTAA
>BBCS01000017.1 GCA_001316125.1 Vulcanisaeta distributa JCM 11213 | reverse complement strand
GAGACTAGCGAGAAAGCACGTGAAAAATGGTTAACAATCTACAAGCCAGAGCTCGAGGAATTAATCGAAAAGTTAAGGAGAAGTGAAACGACAATAATCGTGAGAGGTGAAGCAATCAATAACAACAAGAGCTTTGGCATAACCCTCTACACGAAACACATAACAATTGAGGTAACTAAAGTCGGAGGAGGTGGCGTAGCAATAAACGTATCGTTGGTTAGCTCTAGAAGTACTAGCGCCGTAACTCCCAGGTTATTCGGCGACGACGTACTCAAGCCCATGCAATATGGTTTGATCATGACAGACGGCTCAATTAATAAAAAGTGCTACCCAGTAATGGGCACTAATCATATCTGGCAGTCCGTGGTATGGGCATTGATGTGGCCTGGGAGAAATGGTATGCGTATACATGCCGTGAGTCTCAATGAGACTGACGTCAGCATCGAGTGGTATTTAATGTCCGTTGACCACAGGTATGAGTTCGTGAGTAAGGCTAAGGTTGCCGAGGATGTTCCTAAGCTCGATGAGGAGAAATTTCTAACGTTCCTATTGTTTGCTATTTTTGGAGATGGTGATATCAATGTTGGGGGGGTGAAGAGGATTGGGCTCGTGATTGGCGGTTCAAAGCATGAGTTGTGGAGAGGCATTATCGATAGGATGAGGACCCTCGGCTTCAGGGATATTGATCGTAAAGTCGCTAATTACTATGAAATTTACAGCTCGAAGGCCATTGAGCTCGCTAGGAAGTGGCTTAGCAACCCGATGATTAAGGCTTTGGTTGAGGACTTGGCCCTGTTACCTGACGCCGGGAAGCTCAGGCGATTACTAACGCTAGCCAACATAAAGATTAAGCCGAGGGGGGGTAGGTCATCGGTTGAGGTCGCCGGCGTTTGGATGAATGTGCGCGTAGGAAATAATCGTGTAGAGCTTGTCATTATGCGTAGTAGGCTTGAGGACGCAGAGACAATCCTAAAGAAACTCAGAAACGCAGGCTATAACGCCAAGCTATCCAAACGAAACAAGAATTTCGCGGTCTACATAGGTCATAGCGAAGTCATGAAGCATCAGGAGCTCGTTGCTAAGGTCTGCGAGGTATTAAGAGGAATGCTTAATGAGGCGATGAGCGAGAACAAGGCAAGGAGGGCAAAAGCAATAGCCAAGGCGATGGCAAACTTAAACTGCCCCGCCCAGGGCCCACGGGCTCAATAGAGATAAACCCTAATTCCGTAGATACTCAAATAACGATTTTCCTCAGCATTAACGAGGTAATAAAACCTAGTAATAGAGAGATAGGACATGATGCTCACAGTCTTCAGCCGAGGACTTGCTAAGCGTCACCCTGAATTACTTACTATATTCGGTGCCATTTATTGTCCATGCCCTTTACATGCTTGTATTGTTCAAGGGCAATCCGTATTAGGAGTGTTCATGCTGTTTTTAGGTGGCGTTTGCTAGTTTTTGTCTTTTCACACAGCATGTGCCTATATACGGTGTATGACATAGCGTCGCTATGGGCGACGCTGACGGCCCTTGGCATGGGCGAGAGACCCAGTGGGCGCGGTATCGTTGGTGTTTCACTGGTGATAACTACAATTACATTTACATTATTGGTGTATGGATGCCCGCAAGGCCCAGGGAGCTCATTGATAAGTACCGACAACAGGTTAGGCAGTATTACCCAACAATTGATGATTACCTGGATGCGCTTAAAGTGCTCGGTGGGTAGTTTCGAGAGTACTTCATTATTTAATTCCACGGCCCTTCTAACCCTCTCCTTAGCCCTGCCCTTATCTGGGTTGTACTCGCCGTAAACATCGAATTGAAGAATATCCGGTGCATCGAATTGAACAACGTCAGCACCAGCATCAAGCGCTGCCCTCACCTCATTAATTATTATCTTCAATTATTATCTTCTTAAGCGCTCTAACAGCCATGTCTAGGTCTTCATCGGTTATGCAGTAGGGTGGTAGTAACCTCACGGTGGTCCCACCAGCGACGCTTGTCAATAGCCCCCCCATGCCTATTAACTTATCAACATATGGATCAGCCCTCTTCCTAAGCTCAACACCAAGCATTAACCCCCCCATACCCTTAACCCTCAAGACCGTCTTTAATCCATTAAGCTCATCCTCAAGTATCCTCATGAACCTATCACCCACAGCCCTCACCCTCTCTGGCACGTTATCATTAATCAAAACCTCAACACCAGCCTTCGCCGCGGCCATGACAAGCGGATTACCCGCAAAGGTACTGCCGTGCTCCCCAGGTTCAAATACGTCACCGAACTCCCTCCTAACAACGGCTACGCCGATTGGCAACCCACCGGCTATTGATTTACCCGCCGTAAATATGTCAGGCTCCACACCGTAATTCTCAAAGGCCCAGACACGCCCAGTCCTGCCGAACCCCGTCTGAACCTCATCAAATATGAGTAATACATTCCTCTCCCTAGTCACCTGCCTAAGGCCCTTAGGAACTCGGGCTTTGCTGGGTTAACACCGCCCTCGCCCTGTATTGGCTCAACGATGACCGCCGCCAAATCCTCAGTCACCAATTTATCCACCTGATCAACTGCATTAAATGGTGCGAACCTGACCTTATACGGCATTGGCTCAAAGGCCTTCCTATACTTCTCATTGCCAGTCACTGAGAGGGAGCCCATTGTCCTACCGTGGAATGAGTTCAGGAATGCCAGGAACTCCACCTTCCTACTGATCTTCCTCGCTATCTTAAGGGCAACCTCCACGGCCTCAGTACCACTATTCTGTAGGAACACCTTACCGAAGCTACCCGGCACAATCCTCATGAACTCCCTAATGAACTCGGCCCTCGCCTCGTTATAGAAGATCAGTGGTACGGTGATTATCCTGTCCAGTTGATCCTTAATGGCGTTTATGATCCTTGGATTTCTATGGCCGAGAAATGCAACGCCAAAGCCCGTGTGCATGTCTAGGTATTTATTATTGTTTGAGTCCCAAACATACTGCATGTAACCCCCCCTGACGATGTTTATGGGCTTCTTGCTATAGTACCTCGCCAAGTATTCATCCTCAAACCTAAGTAGGTCATTACTCATTGAGTGATCACCTCCTGGCAGTATTTATCACATACTCAGCTATTTTACGCGCAATATTAACGCCCGAGACGCTCATGAGACCCTTAAACTCAGGTATTGCGTTGACCTCATTAACCATGTAACCACCTCCCTCGCTGTATAGCAGGTCAACACCCGCATAATCAAGGTCAAGGGCCTTCACGGCCTTAATAGCGATTTCATAGGCGTCAGCACTAAGCTTAACCGCGTGGGCAAACCCACCCCCCCTGGCAACGTTACTCCTCCAATCACCCGGACCTGGCTTCCTAACCATTGACGCAGTCACCTCATCACCAATGACGAACACTCTATAGTCCGTTCCATCACCGATGAATGGTTGTATCATTGCAATCCTCGAGTAGGAATCACCCACGGCCTTATGCCTCATTATCATTGCCAGGTCCTCCTCATTGCCCACTAAACTCACGAGCTACCCCCCCAGGAGCCGTGGATGGGCTTAACAATGGCTGGGTAACTAACGCCATCACCCTGGGCATTAATTGAGAGTATGAGCCTGGTGGGTACCGTGGGTATGCCTGCCCTAGCCAACGTTGATATTGCAATGGCCTTATTCCACGAGTTCTCTATGGCGAGTCCCTTATTTATGGTCTTCACACCATGTATATTCAGGATACGAGCACTAAACCTGCCTTTGAATGGCTCATGGGCCTAACGAGGACTATGCCGAAGTCGCCACCATCATTGAGGCTCAGGGAGACATTATCAATGTTTATTAAAGCAACGTTGGCGCCGAGGTCCCTAAGCTCCTTTAGTATTAACCTCTCCTCAACTCTCATTGTGTCGTATAGCATGGAAACCGTTCCATACTGTCAACCCACAATCCTAAATACACTATATAAATATTTCCCTAATTAACAATAACACGCTTATAACTCCCGAGATAATAAAGAAAATATTTAAAAGCCTCGTTATTACGGTAAGCACTGGTGAGTCGTCATTGAAGCGGGAACCACGGTTAATCAAGACCTCGTACTCGTACTCAGTAAATACGGCCCAGTGGAACAGAAAATACACAGTGAATTAGTTAATAGGGGGGGGTTCAGGGTATCCGTAATAAATACTAGGGATGATGAGGTAAGGCATAGGGATGGCAAGGCCGTCCTACTCCTCGACGATGTCTTTGAGGCCTTTGTAATATCCGGGCTATTCGATGATACGTTAAACCCACGCGATACATACATACTGGCAATCAATAGGGCGCTCCTATTTAGGGAGCTCTCGGAGTTGGGCTACCCAATCCCTGACTTAACTATTGCGTTGAATCCTAACGTGGTTGGTAAGGTGATTAAGGGCTTGGCAGGGCATACCTGGCGACGCCAGCGCCGTCGCTTGGCCTCGATGGTAATGTGACTACGTGGGAAGGCGGCAAATCAGTGGCTGAGCATAGGATGTACATGGCCAATCCACTGGCTAGGATTAACATGGTTATTAAGGCGCCGGATAGAGTCATTAATGCCCAGGTCATTGGTGACGAGTGCCTTAACTGCGGTGATTTAAGGCCCTGGATCCTAAAGATCTCAAGGATATTAAGTGCCTTTTGTGCACGTACGTAATAGGTGTCTACGGCAATGAGCACCTGGTCCTCGGCATAGAGCCCAAGGTTGATTTAACAATGGATTTGACGGATAAGGTGGTGAGTACGATTGTGAGGTGGTACAATGGTGAGTGGTAGGTATAGGGCGTGCGTCGTTGGGGCCAGCGGAGTCACTGGCGGTGAATTACTTAGGCTATTACTTAATCACCCAGGCATTGAGCTCGCCTGCGCAACCTCGAGGGAGTTTAAGGGCGAGTACCTGTTTAGGGTTCACCCAAACCTCAGGGGGGGCAGGACAAACCTAACCTTTAGTGACTCCACAATCGATAATGTACTTAAGAGGGATGTTGATGTGGTATTCCTGGCGCTACCCCCATGGGCAGAGTATTGAGTGGGTTCCAAAGCTCTATGAGGCTGGGTTGACCGTCATTGACCTATCCGCGGATTTCAGGCTTAAGGACAAACGCCTACGTTGAGTGGTACGGCTGGGAGAAGCCACACCCATACCCAGACCTACTTGAGAAGGCCGTTTACGGGCTCCCCGAGTTGCATAGGGAGGAGTTGAGAGGTGCCAAGTTAATAGCCGTGCCGGGGGGGTGCATGGCCACCGCAGCCATAATCTCCCTAGCACCTGTGGTGAAGGCAGGCCTCGTGGATACCGAGAGGATTGTGGTTGATGCGAAGATATCGAGCTCAGGCGCCGGTGCGCATGCACCTAGCTTGACCTACACCCATTCAGGACATACGTGATTAGACCTACGAGGTTGTTCACCACAGGCACACGGCGGAGATAGAGCAGGAACTCAGCCTATTAATCAATAGGCAGGTGCGCGTAGCATTCACGCCACACGCCGTGGACCTGGTCAGGGGGGGTATACTAACCACGGCGCATACGTGGTTAATAAAGCCCGTGCAGGAGCCAGACGTGTGGAGGGCCATTAGGGCTATGTACGGTAATGAGCCGTTCATTAGAATCGTCAAGGATAGGGCCGGCTTTCAGAGGTATCCAGACGTTAAGTATGTGATAGGGTCGAACCTGGTTGACGTAGGCTTCGAAATAGACAATAGGCTGAATAGGCTTGTGGTCCTAGCCGCAATAGACAACCTAATGAAGGGCGCATCAGGACAGGCGGTGCAGGCGATGAACGTGGCCCTGGGCTTTCCCGAGACAACAGCGCTGGACCAAGTCCCACTCTACCCTGTCTAGTATCAATATTAAGGTACCAATGCACCTTCAAGAAAGCTTTATACTCAGTGGGGGGGTGATTTTTAACCCGTGTCAATACCTGAGAGTCTAATTAATGAAGCCATGAAGAGGGGGGGCATTGACATAATTGACCTAATATCAAAGGCATTAAACCTAGACCCGAGTGAGCGGTCTAAGGCCCACCTTGAGCTTGCCGAGAAGTTCCTGAGGGATGGCATGGAATTAATTGATAGGGACCCCCCCGTGCAGGCCAGCGAGAAGCTCTACAAGGCCGCTGAGGAAGCCATTAAAGCCATGGCAGTAGCCCTAGGCCTAGACGAGGCAAGGACGGCCGAGGCCCAGGGGGGGAGGTGGGCAGCAACGCTACTATTCGACGCCGTAGACTCAATAAGTAGTAGGCTCAATAATAGGGAGATTAGGCTTTGGTGGAGGGCCGCCTGGTTTCTACATGTGGAGGGATTCCATGAGGCTAGGCTAAGGCCGAGGCAGGTCAGGGAGGATGTGGAGTACGTGGAGGATATAGTGAAACTCGCAAGGAGCATCGTGAAATAGGCATGTGATGGTAGAAACCTAATAATATCATTATTCATTCATTTTAATAGAAATATATTTTATGATTTATGACATCACTAGGCCCTTGGCATATCGCCCTTACTAGCCCTGGCAATGCTATTTCTATATTCAAGGCTGTGCTTAGCTAGCTCCTCGAGTGCCTCGGGGTCTTTCCTAATCAACTCCTCAACAATTGATAAGTACCTGGCAACCCTCACGGCATTTGGTGATATTTCCCTAAGCTCTTCGCCGTCAACGACCACGTAGTGTCTCCTGGGTATGTCCTCGTCAAGTATGTACTCAGCCTCATTGACCGATGCATGAAGCAGTGCGCAGTGTGGGCTCCCATCTATTGAGACCACCATTATAGACCTCGGCCTTGATGATCGAATCATACTCGCTATCTTACCATAAAGCGCCGAGTGCTCGCGCTCAGGGCAGGCGAGCAATACCACCTTATCCCTCGTAACCTCTTGGTAGAGTTTAGGGTTTACGAAGGGTAGGCAGGCGGCGACTATGGCGACGTCGGCATTCCTCAACCTGCCGGCCTTAACCCAGGTGCTCCAGAGCCAAGCCTCACCCATTGACCTCACCCTCAACCTTCTTAATCTGCTGCATCACCATGAGCATTGGGCAGTAACCACCGCACATTGTACAACCCCCCCTAACCTTGGGCTCCCCCCCGTACTGTGTATACACGGCCCAGGCCCTGTCCGGGTCTATTAATCTATTTATCATCTCCCTCCACATAAGCTTACCCCTGAACCTACTAACCTCGTCATCCCAGGCCCTGGCCCTCCTGCCAAGCTTTATTGTGTCGGCCACGTGAGCCGCTATTTTAAAGGCTATCACACCCTCCTCAACCTGCCTCGGCGTTGGCAAACCCAGGTGCTCAGCGGGCGTTATATAACATAGTAAGTCCGCGCCCGCGGCCCCCCCAGCAATCGCCGCGCCAATAGCGCCAGCGATGTGGTCGTATGGGGCAGCCACGTCAGTAGGTAGTGGGCCTAGGACATAGTACGGCGCACCATCGGTTAACTTCTTCATTAACTTAACATCCCATATAATTTCATTTAATGGGACGTGCCCAGGCCCCCCCTCAACCATCACCTGAACCCCCCCAGCCTTCCTCGCCCTCTTCACTAGCCTCGCCGCCTCGATCAACTCAGCCACGTGAAACTCATCGTGACTATCCGCCGTGGCGCCTGGGCGTAGAGCATCGCCTATTGAGATGATGGCATCGTACTCCCTGAAGAGCTCGAGCACGTAATCCCACCTAGCGTAGAGTGGTTCTCGGCATCGTTATGGAGCATCCACCCAATGAGCATATCACCACCCCCCCTGGAGACGATCGGTATGACCCTGTCACTCCTCAGGGCCTTAATTGCCAATTCCCTGGTCACGGCCGCGTGTATCGTCATGAAGGCAACCCCCCCATCCCTTAGGTGCCTCTCGATGATATCGAAGAGTTCATCCTCGGTGAAGTAGGCCCCCCCACCGCCCTTTTTCTTAAATGAGTCTATGAATGCTTGATATGTCGGTACAGTACCGACGGGCAGCTTCGACTCCCTGATTATCGCCCTACGTATCTCGTCAAGGTCACCGCCCGTTGATAGGTCCATCAATGTATCACCCCACTTATTAGCGATCTTAACCTTCTCAAGCTCTGCTTCCAGATTCACGACCTCGCTCGACGTGCCTATGTTAACGTTAACCTTAGTGGTTAACCCAAGACCAACTGCGCTAACCTTATTGGACAACTTAACGTTTCTAATGAGTATCACCTTACCACTGGCTATTCTCCTGGCCAATTTAACCTCCTCAACACCCTCATGCTTAGCCACGGCCTTAACCTCATCTGGTACCCTACCCTCTCTAACCTCCTCGATTATTGTCTTAGCCATTAATAACTCACTTATTGCCCCATTATTAAGCTTTTATTGAACGCACTAAACAAACCCTTATTAGGGCTTCAATAATTGATAACCCATGTGGAGGAATTGCTCAGGTTGATCAATGAGGAGAGCAGGAAGAGGGGCGTCACGACGGAATTATTCCTGGCCGATTTGCTGGCTCAGAGGCTTGACCCTAAGGATAGGGTTGACATATACCTGAAGATTCACGAGGAGCTACTTAAGCATAGTGATGAGGAGTACGTTAAGGGAGACCTGGTCCAGGCAAGTGAAAAGCTTTGGGGGCGCGGTGGCTGCTTTACTGAACGCTATAGCTGAGGCTAGGGGGGGTTGGGAGCACTACAGCCACAGGGATTACGACGTAATAATTAATAGACTATTTAGGGAGACTGGTGATAAAGACCTACCACTTACTTTGGAGCCGCCGAACGCTTGCATGCCAACTTCTACCATAACTTCATGACGAAAGATGAGTATGAGTTGCATAGGGAGTACGTCCTTAGGTTAATAAATAAGTTGAGGGATTTATTAAAACGTTGATTGTGATTGCCGCTTACCGGTTATTAAACGTTTAACAAGCTATAATAATTCCCAGGCGAGCTAAGTTGATGTCCGTAGCGCCCTCCTTCGAATACCTGGAGAAACTAAGGGACTTCTTCTACGGAATGCTGGAGCTCAGGGATAGGCTTAGGGAGAGGGGGCTTTAGTTGGCCTAGGCCTTATGAACTAGACGGGATAATCACCGGCACAGTGAAGGTTAAGGTCGGCTTCCCATCAATGCTTAGGAATGGGGTCATAATGGATGTGACGAATGTGGAGCAGGCGCAAATAGCCGAGGAGGCAGGCGCCGTGGGGGTCATGGTCCTGGATAAGTTGCCCTACGATGTACGTAAGGCCGGTGGTGTGGCTAGGATGGCGGATGTCAAGGTCATTGAGGACGTAATGAGGCACATAACAATACCCGTCTCTGCGAAGGTTAGGATTGGTCATTACTACGAGGCCTTCATACTCGAGCAGATAGGCGTTGATTTGATAGATGAGTCCGAGGTATTGACGCCGGTTGATGAGCAGCACCACATAAATAAGTGGTTGTTCACGGTACCCTTCGTTAATGGATGCCGAGAGTTATGCGAGGCGCTTAGGAGGATTAGTGAGGGTGCATCAATGATAAGGTCTAAGGGTGAGGCGGGCACGGGCAACGTCAGTGAGGCTGTCAAGCACTTCAAGGTTCTTTATAAGGCGATTAATGAGTTGTACGCGGCATATAGGGATGGCGACGAGGAGAAATTGAGGACTTCGCCAGGCAGTGCCAGGTGCCAATCGAGTTGGTGACCTTGACGGCTAGGTGGGTAGGTTGCCAGTGATAACCTTCGCCGCCGGCGGTATAGCCACGCCGGCCGATGCGGCCTTAATGATGTGGCTCGGGGGGGCTGATGGGGGGGTCTTCGTTGGTTCAGGAATCTTTAAGAGCCAGGACCCGAGGGAGAGGGCTGAGGCTATCGTGATCGCCACAGCCCATTGGGACGACCCAGAGACCGTTGTTGAGGCCCAGAGGATGGTTAGCGAGAGGGCGTCCATGATGGGCATAGACATTAGGTCATTGAAGCCGGAGGAGTTACTCCAGGTCAGGGGGGGTGTCTAGTGTGAGGGTTGGCGTACTTGCGCTTCAGGGTGACGTTGAGGAGCATGAATACGCCATTAAGAGGGCATCTGAGGAGTTGGGGGGGATTAACGTGGATATCATTAGGGTTAAGAAGACCGAGCAACTAAGCGACTTAAGTGCCTTGGTGATACCGGGTGGTGAGTCCACGACCATAGGCTCGTTAGCCAGGCGCGTCGGCCTCCTCGATAGGCTCAGGGACTCAATAATCAATGGGCTACCGACTCTGGCACGTGCGCCGGCGCAATATTCATGGCCAGGGAGGTTAGGGATTCCGTGGTTGGCGAGACCGGGCAACCAATACTAGGCGTCATGGACATAGCAGTGGTTAGAAACGCCTTTGGCAGACAGAGGGACTCCTTTGAGACTGACCTGAGCATTGATGGTGTTGGCACGGTTAGGGCTGTCTTCATTAGGGCCCCAGCCATAGTAAGGGCCTGGGGGGGCGATGCGAGAGCGCTGGCTTACGTAAAACACTCCAAGTTGGGTAACGTTATAGCCGCGGCCCAGGAAGACGGCATGATAGCCACGGCGTTTCATCCAGAACTGACTACAACGAAGATACATAAGTACCTACTCGAGCTGGCGTTGGGTAGGCATTGAGCTTCAGTACTCTCTGGTTCCATTAAAATAATGGTTCATTTTCAGCATTGGCCTTATCGCATCGAATTTCCGATTTATTAATGGGCGAGGGCTCGGTGGGTCGGGTTATTGTTTAATTATTTATTTAAATAATAATCGGTATTTTCTAAGGGAAACCTTTAAATAATTTTAATCATTTGATTAATTAATGAACGAGGCAACGGGTAGGTACCTGGTCCACGTGGCCATCGTGCTTAAAGGTTCCCGTGATCCTGAGGGTGAGACCATACTAAGGGACTTAGTCCTGGCCAGTGGGTTTGGTGATGTTAATAGGGTTGTCAGTGGTAAGTACCTAGGCTTTGTCGTGAGGGCTAGGGATGATACTGAGGCTGTTAGGTACGTTAGGGATGTCTGTGAGAAGACCAGGGTCTTTAACCCAACGGTTCACAGACTGATAATACTGGGTGTTGAGAATGCCGAGGGTGGCGGTAATTAGGTTCCCAGGTACTAATGGGGGGGACCTTGACGTGGTCCACGTGCTCAGGAATGTGGTTAGGGTTGATGCCGAGTTGGTTTGGCATGAGGATTTCAGGCACGGCATCTACGATGCCGTGGTGGTCCCTGGAGGCTTTAGTTATGGGGGGGATTGGCTGAGGGCGGGTGCGATAGCCGCCAGGTCCAGGGCGATGAAGGAGGTCGTCATGGACGCCGAGGGTGGGGGGGTGCCAGTGCTTGGTATCTGCAATGGCTTCCAAATTCTCGTTGAGGCGGGGCTACTGCCTGGGGCGTTGCTACCCAATGACCCACCCAGGTTCATAACCAGGTGGGTGTGGGTTAGGGTTAATGACACTAAGACGCCCTTCACCAGGTTTTACGAACCTGGCGAGGTGGTCTCGATGCCCATCGCCCACGGTGAGGGCAGGTACTTCATAGATAATGTTGATGAGGTTAGGGCGGCCTTCACGTACTTTGGGGGGGAGAACCCTAACGGCTCCGTAGCCTCAATAGCCGGGGGGGTGGTGAATTACGAGGGCAATGTACTTGGCTAATGCCACACCCTGAGAGGTCGGCAGAGGCCGTGTTGGCCCCAAGGGGCTTCATGCCGGGTGGACTTAAGCTTTGGCTCAGCCTCAGGGAAAGTCTCAGTGGTGGTTGGTGATGGAGTTCGGCCCACCACTCCTTGAAGGTTCCAGGAAGATAATGCTGCTGGGTAGTGGTGAGTTGGGGGAAGGAAATGGCCATTGAGGCCCAGCGCATGGGCGTTGAGGTCATCGCCGTGGATAGGTATGATATGGCCCCCCCGGCAATGCACGTGCCCATAGGAGGTACGTAATCAACATGCTCGATGGCAACGCCATAAAGGCCCTGGTGCGTAGGGAGAGCCCCGACGCCATCATCGCGGAGATAGAGGCCATAAACACGGAGGCGCTTACCGAGCTTGAGGAGGAGGCTTCAGGGTAGTGCCCAACGCCAGGGCGGTCAAGGTCTGCATGAATAGGATTGAGCTTAGGAGATTGGCCGCCGAGAAGCTCCGACTACCAACCACTAGGTACTTCTTCGCCGAGGATGTGGAAGACGTGAGGAGGGCATGTAAGGACCTGGGCTTCCCCTGCCTAATAAAGCCTGAGATGAGCTCGAGCGGTCACGGCCACGTGCTGATCAGTAGTTATGAAGATGCTGAACGCGGGTTTAGGGAAGCCCTGGCCCACGCGAGGGGCGGCGGTAGGAGGGTCGTGGTTGAGGAGTACGTTAAAATCGATAGGGAGTTGACGGTGTTAACGTATAGGTACCCACTGGGTGGTAATGCCATAACGGCCACAGTACCTCCAATAGAGCACCAGAGGCCTGATGGTGTCTATCACTACGTGGAGTCCTGGCACCCAGCCACCGTGGGTAGTGACATCGTTGAGAGGGCTAGGGAATACGCCGTTAGGGTGGTTGATGAGTTGGGAGGCTTCGGTATATATGGAGTTGAAATACTCATCACCAAGGACGGCAGGGTACTATTTAGCGAAGTGGCGCCTAGGCCCCACGACACGGGCCTAGTCACGTTAGTAAGCACGGACATAAACGAGTTCCAAATCCACGTAAGGAGCGCGCTGGGCCTACCAACACCCAAGGTTAGGCTGATAACGCCTGCGGCCGCCCATGTGATTCTCGCGGACACCGAGACCTGGGCACCGAGAATCACCGGGCTCGAGGAAGCACTTAGGATACCGGGAGTCCAGGTTAGGCTGTTCGGGAAGCCCTTCACCTATAGGCATAGGAGGATGGGCATCGTACTAGCCACGGGAAATACCGTGCAGGAGGCAAGGGAGAAGGCTAGATTAGCCGCGTCACTGATTAAGGTTGGGTAGGAGGATAAAATCAGACATTTTGAGGTTGAAACCAGCGATGTTGCTTCATGAAATTGTAGTATACATACTTACGTGTAATCGTATATCATCACCTCACTGCCGGGTACCCAGTCAATCCTCACCCTGCCCAGTCCATGGCTCCTCCTCCACCTATAGACAGTCCTGACCCGCTCAGCCTCCCGCATCCTTCTCTCAAGTAATTCCCTGCTCCCTATGTCTCGCCTATGTATCAATTGCCAGTCTGGCGACTTAATATTGGCGATGCAATTCTCAACCCTCTCATGCGTCTCCTCATACGTATTGCCTACGGCAAGGACCTCGACGGCCCTAGAACCCAGGTTCTGTAGGTCCCACCCTCCTCGGTAACCGAACCAAAGTAAACCTCGCAGCCCAACCTCCCTATTTCACCCATGTCCATGGTTATTGACCTCCCGCGTGCCAAGTCCCTATTGTGTGGGTATCCCAGGGGGGGCGCCACCGCCTTAGATACAGCCACAATGCCCTCCCTAAATGAGTACCTAATGCTTGATAACCTGCCCTCAACAGCCGCCTCAATGATTTCGAGTAAATCACCATCCAGCATCGCCAGCGCATTGAGGACTTCAGGATCGCCAAACCTGCTGTAGTACTCGATGAGTGTGGGTCCGTATGTCGTGAGCATGAATTGGCCGCTCAATACACCGACGTACCTAAGCCCCCCCACCTCGCGTTGTAGTGCGTCCAGCGTCTTCCTGACTATCTCAACGCTCTCCTCGTACTCCTCCTGGGTTATGAATGGTAATGAGGGCCCTGGACCCACTATGGCGCCCATCCCACCGCACTCGGGGCCTATGTCATAGTCAAACACGTGTGGGTGGTCCTGAATTGGCGGTAGGGCTATGATGGATCTACCGTCACTTATCACCTGGACCGTGTACTCAACCCCCCCGGTTACCGCCTCCTCGACCACTATCAAGTCATCAATATCGCCATAGGCTTTAACGTCACTTGATGCCGTAATCACTTGGGTCGTCTTAGCCTTATTAACGCCGTCCCTGAGGTAGGCCTGCCTATCCCAGAAAACCCTGACGCCCTTACCACCGCTTTGCCTGGCGGGTTTTATCGCGACGGAGCCCGCGTTGGACACGTAGCGCAGCGCCTCGTCAATGTCTCTAAACGCCCTAAAGGCGATCCTACCCGGTATCCTGTACTTCCACATTAAGGCCCTCGCAAAGGCCTTGCTCTGCTCTATGATGGCCAATGACCTGGGTACACCGAAGGTGGGTATGCCGAGTTCAACGGCCTTATCAGCGACACCCGCAAACTGCGGTTCCTCCGGGCCGATCACCACTATGTCGGGGGTTAACCCTATCAATGGCCTTTACCAGGCCACTGGGTCCAACTTTGACCTCACCAATTCGCCCCCCCAGTCCTCTCCACAACCCTTTTGATACCTGGATTCTCATGGGTCACCAACGCGCTTACCCTAGGCTCATGAACACTCAGGCTGAGCCTTGCAGCCAGCGCGTGCTCCCTAGCCCCATCACCCACTATTAGGACCTTACTCCTTATCATAATTAATTAAACAATTACGCCACCCCCCCTTAATAATTGTTTTCCTTAAATTATTCAATTAAATAATTAAACACATTATTTAAATAATTAATTAAACAATATAGGGAGAGGATCACGGTATCATACAGGCATATATTTAAACAATTAAGTAAACCTTAAATAACCAGAACCAAACCTAGACTAGGTATGGTTGATAACTGGGTTGGTGAGTTAATCTATGAGGGTAAGGCTAAGAGGGTTTACAGGGTTAACGATGAGCTCCTCATAATGGAGTTTAAGGACGAGGTCACGGCATTCGACGGCGCCAGGAAGGAGCAGGCACCGGGTAAGGGTAGGCTGGCCGCGGCTCAAACGGTTTTCTTCATGCAATTACTGGGTAAGTATGGCATTAGGAATCACCTGGTTGATTGGGATGGTGATAGGAAGATACTGGTTAGGAGCCTCAGGATGATACCGATAGAGGTTATCGTTAGGAATTACGCCTATGGGTCATTCCTAAAGAGGATGCCCCCCCTAGTGAAGCCGCTGACGAAGTTTAGGAAGCCCCCCCTTATTGAGTTCCACCTGAAGAGTGATGAGCTTCATGACCCATTAATAACCATGGACGACATAATAGAGGTGGGCCTCGTGGATTATGGGCAGTTGAATGAAATAATAAACACCGCGTTAAGGGTTAACTCAATACTCAGCGAGCTCATGGCGAGTAGGGGGGGCTCACGCTCGTGGACTTCAAGCTGGAGTTCGGCTTCGATAAGTCGGGCAACATCGTCCTAGCAGATGAAATCAGTGGCGATACCATGAGGATTCTAATCAACGGCAGGCACCTGGACAAGGAGTTGTTTAGGAAGGGTGCCTCGGCCTTGGACCTGGTTAGGGCCTATGAGGAGATGAATAAGTTGCTTGGTATACCCTAAAGACGTAGCTTAATGCCATTCGGCATTAAAATGCTGATACCGCCACCATTAGTGACCTTACCAAGGACCCAGTAATTAAATCCTGCCTCCCTAATCACACTGGTTACCTCCCCCCCCACCCGCCCCCCCTCGTTCGTTAAGACCATGAGCCCAACACCCATGTTAAACACCCTGTACATCTCATCCCACCCAACGTCGCCCACCTCCTTAATCACCCTGAATATGCACGGTGGTTCAGGGACCTCGAGCTCAACCCCCCCCAATTCACCAATGGCCCTCCTTAATTTAGTGAATCCTCCCCCCCCAGTCACGTGCACTGCGGCCTTGATCAACCCACGGCCATAGAGCTTAATTAGAAGGTCGCCATAATAGGCCGTAGGCCTCAGTAACCAATTACTTAACTCATCACCGCAAACCTCATCATTCACGCCATACCTACCCAGGAGGACCTTGCGGGCGAGGGTATACCCATTCATGTGTAGGCCGCTTGATTCAATACCAATGACCACATCGCCAGGCGCAGCACCACCCACGGCCCTGGCCCTCCTAACCCCAAGTACTGTGCAGGAAACATCAATGCCATTAACTAGGTCTGGCATTATGGCCGTCTCGCCGCCCAGGAGCACAGCCCCCAACCTAAGGGCAGCATCCTTAATGCCCCTGAGTACCTTACCCACGGCATCGGCATCATTACTGGATATGGCTATGTAATCCGTGAGCGCCATTGGTATGAAGCCATCGCAGGCTATATCGTTGACGTTGCCGACGACGCAGTCCCAACCAAGGACCTCAAGCCTGCCCGTGGACCAGGCGATCATTGATTTGGTGCCAACGCCATCCGTGTGGAGGGTTACTTCGTAATTGCCCAGGTTAATCGACATGGTGAAGCCGCCCTTCACCAAACCAATGCCCAGTTCGTTGGAGAGTTCGCGAATCACCTCGCGGGCTATTGAGTGCATTTCCCAATGCTTGGCTAAGCTTATTCCAGCCTTCTCATAGGTCCAGCCCATGCACACCACCGAAACAGTATGTGCATAGGTTACCCCTACCAATGCCCACCTCGTCAGCCGCCTCGTACAGGTCCTCGAGGCTTAACCACGTTAGTGAATCAACCTCAAGCACCCTCTGGGCATTCTCCTCATTGAAGGTGTTGGCGAGTAATTGATTATCGGGCGGCATGTCGACACCGTAGGGGGGGCAGGACTTGACGATCCTCGGGCTGGCTATCGCCACGTGAACCTCGCTCGCGCCAGCCTATGCCTGAGGGCCTGGGACGCCTCCTTAATGGACAGCCCGGTGAGTAATGAGTCGTCAATAAGTAGGACCCTCTTGCCACTGACGGCGCTGGTGACCGGACTGAGCTTTAGGTGAACGGAGGACAACTTATCAAGTAATTCCCTCCTTAAGGCAGATCTGCGCCTCTCAATATTAATGAGGCGTATTCAAAGGGCCTCCTTAATGACTCGGCGACCTTAATGCCGTAGATCACCCCCCCAGTCTCGGGCATGCCGATGACAATGTCCACGTTACCCACCCTACCCATTAATCTACCCGCCAACTTACCTGCCAGCACCCTCCTGAACTCATAGATTGAGTGGCCGTCAACCACCGAGTCAGGCCTTGATAGGTATATGAATTCCATGGCACATAGCCTACCCCCCCTAGATCTGCCTTCCCGTATCGTCAGGCTCAACCTACTGACCCTAACCGTGGATCCAGGCCTTATGAATGCCCTTAAATCACCGCCAAGTGCGCCAATGGCTGAGCTCTCGTTTGATACCATAGCCAGGTCAAAGCCATACGCGCCAATGGCAAGGCTCCTCAATCCAGTAATGGGTCTATGCGCAATTAATTCACCACCACTAGTTAGGGCCACCAGCGATGTGTATGTGAAGGCCTCAACCTCGCCATTGATTAGCCTACACACGTCCTGCGGCCTCACGATTAAACCCTCGAGGCAGTACGCAACGTCGACGTGGCCGCACCTCACGATGCCCCCCCTGACACCACCATCAGTGCCAAGCATAGTAGGCCGGCTTCACCACTCGGTATTTGATCCTCATCTCTAACCTGGCGCCCGGTTAATACACCACCTTTACCGAGTGTTACTACCCACGCATCATCACCCCCCCTATGCCTAAGTACGGGCAGGGCATACCCCAGTATCTCGCCTACATCCCAGCCGTCGTGGAATGACACAACGCCAATCATTCCCGCGACTACCATGATCTACCACCCGTGAATGCTCTCTCGGCATCATCGATGTTCACAGTAAATGGTAATTACCCGTGAAACAGGCGGTGCAGAGCTCGGTGGTTCCTATGGCGTCCACGAGCTCATCAACCGTTAGGTACACGAGGGAGTCTGCGCCAAGGTACTCCCTAACCTCGTCTATTGACCTGCCGTGAGCCACCAACTCGCGCCTTGTTGGGAAGTCCATGCCCATGAAGCACGGGTACCTAATGGGCGGTGAGGAGACCCTAACGTGTATGGCCCTCGCACCCGAAGCCTCAACTTCGGAAGAACCTTCCTAAGGGTGTCACCTCTAATGATTGAATCGTCGACCAAGGCTACGGACGCGCCCCCCCTAACGAGACTCCTGACCACCCCCCCATACATGTCCAGGGACCTCTCCCTGGGAGGCTTAATGAAGCCGCGGCCCACGTACCTATTCTTAATCACCAATTCATGTATCGGCTTACCAATGCCGCTCGCGTAGGCCTCCGCCGCGATCCTGGCGGTCTCGGGTATTGGGGTCACGAAGTCGATGTCATGAATCGTCTCCTTACGGGCCAGTGCCATGCCGAGCCTACGCCTAGCCTCGTAAACGCTAATCCCATTGAACTGGGAATCAGGCCTGAGGAAGTATATGTACTCAAGTGCGCAGTAGGCCCTCCTAACCCTGGGACCGTCGACCCAGTACTCCCCCCCGCCTGATCCACGCAGCACGAGGCTTTACCCGGCTCAACCTCGCGCCAAGCCATGCCCAGGGCCTCCAGCGCCGCTGATTCCGAGGCTATGGCTATGCCATTACCATCACTGCCAATGGCGAGGGGCCTGAAGCCCCCCCAGGGATCCCTAATCACTACTAACGAATCCCTCCAAATGGCTATTATTGAGTAGCCACCACGTACTGTGCGGAATAACTCGCGGATTCCATCATCAACGCCCAACCTAACCAATAACTCCCTCATGTAGTGGGCTAGGACCAATGCATCGTAATTAACCCCCCCAACATCAACCCCCCCAAAATTACTCAATACCCTGATTAAATCAGCGTAATTGGTTATTGTACCGTTGAACACCAGGCAAAGTCATCACCAAGCACTATTGGTTGAAGCTCCACTCCGTACGGACCACTTGTGCTGTACCTGGCATGCCCGAGACACAGTGTTGAGGCTACCGCGGAGGCATTGCCCATCTTCATGAACGAGCCATTTACACGGCACACGAATGATACCCCCTCCTGACCCCCCCTATGAACTAGCCATGGGGGGGCTAACTTAACCACGTAATTACCCGCGTTAGGGCCTAGGAATGCCCATATACCGCACATTACACCGCACCCCATAATGAGTTGTACGCGGTCCTTAGGTCATCTATTTTCAGGGACATCAACTCACGATGGCCCCAGCGAGCCACCACATGATCACCGCCTGAACGGCCTATCACTGAGAATGGCACGCCCAGGTTACTGAGAATGCCCACTGCCTTATCAACATCCTCATTTCTAACCTCAATAACATACCTAGCGTTGGTCTCGGAAAAGGCCAACGCCATTGGGTCAATGCCGCACTCATCAGTTGGTACCCTGGACAGGTCAATGCTAAAGCCAACCCCGTTTATCAAAGCCATCTTACTCAGTGTGGTTAGTAAACCGCCAACGCCGACGTCCATTGAGGCCGTCACCAAGCCCTCATGAATTAACCTAAGGACTGCCCTGGAGTTCCTAACCTCATCCCTCGGCCTGGGCCTTGGTGGTACGCCCCTGACAATGCCATGAACCGCGTATAGGTACTCGGAACCCCCCCCATCTCCGTAGATGTATTACCTATGATTACTAACGCCCCCCCATCCCCCCCAATGAGTCCACCATCGACGGCCTTATCGACATCATCCATCCGGCCTAACACGGCTACGGCAACCACGGGCTTGATAACGTTGCCTCAGAATCCTCATTGTAAAAACTAACTTTCCCACCGACTATTGGTATGCTCAATTCGCGGGCGAACCAGGCAAGGCCCAGCACTGAGTTTACGAAGTACCAATACCTATCGGGCTTCTCGGGGGGGTCACCCACGTTTATTGAGTCCACGGCCGCCAGAGGCTCCGCGCCAACGGCAACCACGTTCCTATAGGCCTTGGCTAGGGAGTTGGCGGCCCCCCATGAATGGGTCCAGGAATGAGTACCTTGGGTTGGCATCGGCCTTCACGGCAATTCCCAACCTGCCATTGCCTCCATCATCATTAAGCAGTCGAAGCACCGCCGCGCCAGCCCTGCCCGGCTTAATCACGGTCCTAACGCCGACCTCGTAGTCGTACAGGCTAAATATGGGTTCCTTAGACGCCGTGTTTGGGTCGCTCAGTATTTTTATCAATGCCTCATCGAGAGGAACCTCAGGGAGCTCCGGCATTACCCTCAACCTACCTAGGTACTGTGGCTCCCTTATGTCGTAATTAGTCTCCGGCGCGTGCGTTACGAGCTTCACCGGTAGGTTGACGATTACGTCATTACCGTAGTAAGCCACAAACATGCCGTTGTCGGTCAGCGTCCCTATTACGTCATAGCCAACACCATACCTTCTCAAAACGCTTTCAACCTCGTCAAGCATCTCCTTACTTACCACAATCACCATCCTCTCCTGGGATTCTGAGACCAGGATTTCCTCTGGGGGCCATGCCCTCCCTAGTCCTGACCCTATCCAGGTGGACCTCAATGCCAAGTCCGAATTGATCAGCCAATTCACTGAGTGCGGTGGCTAGGCCTCCACCACCCACGTCCTTTATCGCCTTAACCAACCCCCCCCTACCTCTCAACTCAATTAATGTATCAATTAGTAGCTTCTCAAGTAATGGGTTACCAACCTGCACAGCGCCTATGTCGTCCTCGCCCCCCCTATCCAGGATTTTGGACGCGAAGGAACTACCGAGCATTCCATCCCTACCCACGTCATTACCGATGACAAGGACTAAGTCCCCCCCAGGGCTTGCCTCGCCGGTCACGGCATCCTCCGGTCGACCAACACCGATGCACGTGACCAGTACTATCGGGTTGTTGATGAACGACTCATCAAACCACACCTCACCCGCGATCACGGGCACGCCTATCCTATTCCCATAGTCCGAAATACCCCCCCTAATGACGTTCCTCATCAACCACTGGGAGTGAGGATTATTAAGCGGCCCGAAGTGTAGGTTGTCCATTAAAGCGATGGGTCTTAAACCCGTGGTTAGTATATCCCTCACGATACCCCCAACGCCTGTTGCGGCGCCGTCGTATGGGTCCACGGCGGATGGGTGATTGTGGCTCTCTATCTTGAAACTAACCACAAGGTCGCCCATGCGAATTAACGGCGCATCAAGCCCAGGCCCCCTAATCACGTGTGGCGCCTCGCTGGGTAGTAACTTGAGGAACCTCCTGCTGCTCTTGTACGAGCAGTGCTCACTCCACTCAGCCTCAAACACTAACCACTCGGCCCGAGTCGGTTCTCTGCCCAGGGACTTCCTAATTACTGACTTCTCATTATTGCTGAGGGGGGGCATGGTGACGGTCACCATTTAATTTATTCTTTAAACAATGTACGGGCATATTGCGATTAATAGTGAAGGAATACTTTTAAAAGTTTTCTTTAAACAATAAACGCGATGAATACGAAACCACTGGTTGGTGTTATAATGGGCAGTAAAAATGACTGGGACGTAATGAGGGAGGCCGTGGAGTTACTCAATCAATTGGGCATACCTAATGAGGCCAGGGTTGTCTCGGCCCATAGGACGCCGGAGTTCATGTTTGAGTACGCAAAGACGGCGCTTAACAGGGGGGGCTTGGAGGTAATAATAGCCGGCGCCGGCGGCGCAGCCCACCTGCCTGGCATGACGGCCTCACTGACGCCCCTACCGTAATTGGCGTGCCAATACCAAGCAGGCACTTGAATGGGCTTGACTCATTACTATCAATAGTGCAGATGCCCTATGGAACCCCCGTCGCCACCGTCGCCATAGGCAATGCCAAGAATGCGGCGTTACTGGCCGCGAGGATACTCGGCATTAAGTACCCAAGCATTAGGGCTAAGGTAATTGAACTCATGGAGTCCATGAGGAATGAGGTGCTGAACACGGTGATCAACCCATGAGTAGGGTATTGGGCATCCTAGGCGGCGGGCAGCTGGGCTTGATGATGATTTTAGAGAGTAGGAAGTTAGGCATTAGGTTCCTCGTGCATGACGAGGACCTGGAGGCGCCAGCGATGGGTGTGGCGGATGGCAAGTACATCGGCGATTCATGGAGAGAGTTGGTGCATAAGTCCGATGTGGTCACCTTCGAATTTGAGCACGTAAACCCCCCCAACGCGGTGAGTACTGCTGACTCACTTGGTAAGTTAAGGCCCAACTCATT
This sequence comes from Vulcanisaeta distributa JCM 11213, assembly GCA_001316125.1. The sequence continues at coordinate 3,850 of BBCS01000017.1, read as the reverse complement.
AACGATATGGCTGAAGCAGGATAAAATCCGTGAGAAGGTGTTCCTTAGGGACAATGGCTTTCCAATACCCAATTTCATGGTCGTTGATGGTCCTGAGGACGTGGATAGGGCCTCGAGCGATTTGGGAGGGTAGTCTTCAAGGAATCCCAGGGTGCGTATGACGGCAGAGGGCAGTACTACGTAATGAATAGGGAGGACCTAAGTAGGGTGCCCAGGAAGTTCCCACTGCTGGCTGAAGAGTTCGTGGACATACGTAAGGAGGTCTCGGTGGTTTTAGTCAGGTCCAGCAGTGGTGAGGTACTCACCTACCCAGTTACGGAGAACTACCATTATAATGGGATCCTCCTCTATAGCATAGCCCCCTGCTGAGGTTGATGAGGAAGCCGCCAATAAGGCTAGGGAGATGGCCGTGAGGCTCGCCGATGCCTTAAACCACGTTGGGTCCTTACGGTTGAGTTCTTCATAACAAGGAGGGGGGATGTACTCATTAACGAATTCGCACCCCCCCGCGTCCACAACTCAGGCCACTGGACACTAATGGGCGCCGCGGTGAGCCAATTCGAGAATCACGTGAGGGCAGTCCTAGACATGCCGCTGGGACCTACCACGTTGTTGAGGCCTTCGGGCATCGTGAACATGCTCGGTGTGCTTATAATGAGGAAGTGATTAAGAGGGTATTGGCGGTGCCAGGGACCAGTGTCTGGTGGTACGGTAAAGCCAGGGTTAGGCCGAGGCGTAAGATGGGCCACATAAACATAGTTGCTGATACCACCAATGAATTGAGGAAAAGGATCAATGAGGTATTGAGTATCGTGTACGGTAATGAAATAGATAAGTACGTACCACCGTGGAGCTCAGTATAAAAATACATTATTATAATTATAATGCGTTTACGTTTCAGTTTTCAAACTAGAACCCCCCCATTGATTTATTAACGCCTTAAGAGCATTAACCCACTATTACACCATGCCCAACCAGCCTCCGCTTTATTGAGGAAACCTGCACGATGAGTCATTAATCGATGAGGTGACGAGACGATGCATGGTTATGGAATTACCGCCTTCCTTCTGAGGGCCTTAACTTACCTGGTGGATCACTCCTGAATCTCCATAATCCCTTACCGAAGGATTCAACAATTATTTCCAACTCATCGGCGAGTAAATCACTTATCAATGGTTCATCGGCCAATGGCGAGACCAGGACGTCAACCAGTACCTCCCTGGACTCGGCATCGCCCGTGACCACCTTAACTGTTGCGGCCCTTGGGTAAAACCACACATTTAATGGGCCGCCAGCCGTGTCAACCCTAACCTCCCTAGCGTCCTCGGTGGGCGGCCAGAGGCTGAGGGCCCTCGCAGTACTTATTGGGATTAGTAGTTGTGGCGTGGGCGCCTCAAAACCACTATTAAGTAGTGCCACCTCCTCCACCGCCTTGTTCCCCCCCACCCTTATCCTTAGTCTCACCCTCACGGCCATCCAGCCTCACCCTTATCCTACCAACATAGGCGAAGCTCCCGTACTTAATCCTACCAACCTTAACACTCATCAGCCTAATCTCTAACCTTGGGTTTAAAACCAAACGCGTCGTCTACTCGTTCGGCCTTTTAGGGGGTTTCGTACGGCCTCGCACCCCCCCTCCAGAACTCCTCCTCAACCTCGCTTGGTAGGTCGTACTCCACGGGGGTCCCTGACCCCCCCGTTAATCCTGAACGCCCACCTCCTCATGTAGCACGGCCCACACCTACCGCAGTGCCTCTCCCCCCCATTGTCATAGCAACTCCAGGTCAGGTGTAGCGGTGCGCCGACCTCGAGACCTAGCTTAACGATTTCATGCTTAACCAAGTGCCCCCCCACGGGCATTAGCAACTCCACGTGCTTATTGGGGCCAACGGCGTAGGGCATCACCTTGTTGAGGAGCCTTATGAACTCCATCTCATTGTCAGGATAGCACCTGCCTCCTCCAGGTTAATGCCCGTGGCTATGTAGTCGTAGCCATAAGCCTCAGCAATGGCTGTTGCCAGGGCTATGAAAACAAAGTTCCTAGCGGGAACCCACTCATGCGCGAATTCCGCGCCCTCCCTACCCTCATCAACCCTATTAATCTCCCCCCCATCACCGAGGAGTGGCGAGTGCCTAACAACCTTGAAGAAGTCCATGTCTACCTCGAGTAATGGGACGCCGAGGAACTCCGCAATCCTCTTGATAGCCCTATCCTCCTGGGTCTCAGCCCTATGCCCATAGTTAAAGTGCAGTAGCGCTACTTCGTAGCCCTGCTTAAGCAGGTACGTGGCTGCCGTGGTTGAGTCAAGCCCACCGCTGGCTATTACGAGGACCCTCCTTCTCCTACCCTGCTCCTCCCTCCTTAGTGATACCGTGGACCAGGTACCGTCAACCCCCCCAATTTCCATGGCTGTGTACGGCTCCACACGCCTTATTGTCGGCATGTCCCAAATGGGCCTGCCTTGGTCATTGATTAGGTAATCATCCAGCTCGCGAAGAATAGGGCCTTCAGGTCACTGTACCAGGCCATGTATAGAGGCTTGAAGTTTGTGGCGAGCAGACCTTGCCGGGTCTGCGGGTATCCATTATAGCCAGTGCGTAACTGCCAACGACGTGGTTAATCAACACATCCCTAAGCCCATTCAGCGATCCATCCCAAAGCCTCTCGAGTAGGGGGGGTGGGAGTATTGCCGTATCTATCCTGGACCTACGGGTCAAGTTGAACTTGGTCTCCAGGTCCTTGTCGTTCGCTATCGTGCCGTTGTGGGCCACCACCACGTGCTCGCCAATCATCGGCTGTATGTCATCCTCTGTCTTAGCCCTCACGTACTCCGTCGTCGGCTCAGCCCTATTGTTGAATATTACGGCCACGGTACTTTCATTAATGATACTGGGCATCCTACTCACCGCAATGCTTGGTCTATCCCTGCTCTTGAACACGTTCAACTCGCCGTTTTTGTCCAGGGCGATGATGCCGAAGCTATCACGGCCCCCCCTCTCCTCGCCCTTAACAATGATCATCCTTAGAACCTCCTCAATACTCTTGGCCCTATCCCTATCCAACTTATCGCCAAAAATCAGCACCCCACCAATTGTGCACATCCTGACCTGGACTGTGCATGGATATTTAAACCTTCACTTGAATCCCATTAGAATATGAAGTCTCGGTGTGTAATTAACACCGAGCTTCATGGCCATGGGCTTAGTAACGCCTTCATCCTTGGCAATGCACTCCTCACGTGTCGTGCACTGACTCATTAAGTAAACCTTATCACGTGGTATACCGAATTTATTAATGAACCAAAGGACCTCATCAACATCCCCCCAGGCTTATCAACAACAAACTTAAAGATGGCCTTGCCACTCATCACGAAATCCCTAATGGCTAATTCATTAACCCTGAGCCTTACCGAAACGCCCGAGTTAGATAGCTTGAGCGACACATTAAACTCATCGACGTAGTTAACGAGCTCGCCGGGCCTGAGCGTGCCGTTCGTCTCAACCTCCACATAGAATCCCTGGGCCCTCATAAAACGCAATAACTGGATTAACTCACGGGACCAGAGCAGCGGCTCACCGCCAGTCACCACTAAGTGCCTTACGTCACCGGCGGTCTTCATCAGGGCCTCATACACGTCATGAACGTTCATTTCAGTTCCGCCAAACCATGAATACTTAGTGTCACACCACGAACACCTTAGGTTGCAGAGGGCCAGCCTTAGAAAGACGGCCTCCCTACCCGCGTTGGGTCCCTCGCCCTGCCAGGACTTAAATATCTCAATGACCCTCACGGATTACATGCGTATAATGCTTATTTTAAGGATTAACATTGAATTAATGATGTTTGGAA
>BBCS01000016.1 GCA_001316125.1 Vulcanisaeta distributa JCM 11213 | reverse complement strand
GGTTTTTTGTTGATGTTGTTGGTGAGGGTACTCTCAGGGTTGATGATCTTCAGTTCGCTGTTTTTAATTACGGTGATGAGGGTGAGAGTAGGTGGGTTAGGGCTTCCCCCAGGTAGGCATTCCCTATCGCTTGTTTTGTCCCCCCCTGTTAGGATGTTTGGTGAGCGTAGGGTTAGTTTCAATGGTATGTACGTTGTTTATAGGGAGCCATCACTGTTCAGTTTTGTCCTTAGGGCTAAGCTCCTGCTTGATGTTGCCGAGGCCTTTGAGGACCTGAGGACTGACTACCTCAAGGTGCTTAATGAGGCCCTTGACGTGGTTCCCCTGGACTCCGTGGCCAATTGGCAGTTGGAGTTCGCGGTTAGGGCTCATATTGTTGAGTCTCCAGGCTTTGTTAGGGCGTTGTTTAATTATTACGATGCCAAGGAGCTGACGCACCTGAGGCCGCCTGATTTCAGCGAGCTTGGTAGGGCTGCTAAGGAGGGTTTGAGGGTCCTTGAGGAGGGTATTGAGGGGGGGTTGAGGGTTAGGAGGGGGGGTCATAGGGGGGGCGTTGTTTATGTTGCTGGCCACGCGCACATAGACCTTGGCTGGCTTTGGAGTAGGGACGTGACCAGGGAGAAGGTTAGGAGGACAATCATCAACGTCCTATCGCTACTCCAGTCGTACCCAGAGCTCACGTTCTTGGTATCGAACATGGCGTACCTAAGGTGGCTTAGTGAGGATAGGGATTTGTGGGTTAGGGTTAGGGAGCCGTTAAGGCCGGTAGGATAGTGCCCGTGGGCGGTATGTGGGTTGAGAGTGATGCTAACTTGCCCGGTGGTGAGTCCCTAGTGAGGCAGTTCCTATACGGGCAGAGGTTCCTCCTCAGGGAGTTTGGCTTCACCACGGAGATTGGTTGGTTGCCCGACACCTTCGGATTCCCAGCATCACTACCACAAATACTAAGGAAGGCGGGGATTAAGGTGTTCTTTGAGCATAAGATGTATTGGAACACGGTCAATAGATTCCCATACTCCGTATTCCTCTGGGAGGGGGATTGATGGCTCGGTGATACCCACAATAAACTACGCAACCTACGGCGCCGACCTAACGCCTAGGCAAATAGCCAGGGCTTGGTCAGACCACACAAGCCCCCCCGAGCTACCTGCCTTCCTACCCTTCGGTAAGGGTGATGGTGGTGGGGGGGGACCGACATGGCTAATGCTCGAGAGGTACAGGTGTATAGGGACTTGCCAGGTATGCCGAGGCTCGTCATGGGTAATCTAAAGGACTTGGTTAATGAGGTTGTGAGGGACGACTCATTACCGAGGTGGAGGGGGGGTGAGCTATACCTTGAGATTCACAGGGGGGGGTTTACACGAATGGTATAAGGCTTAAGCAGTTGGTTAGGGCTCTCGAGACGAAGCTTAGGGAATTGGAGACCTTCAGTGTAATTGCCGGTGTAAGGAGGAGTTATGAGGAGCTTTGGTATCCACTACTCGAGGCTGAGTACCACGACCCAATGGGGGGCTACGTCGACGAAGTCCGTATATGATGAGGTGGTCAATGAGCTCGAGGAGGACTTGAAGAGGGTTGATGGGGGGGAGTTGATGAACGTGCTCAGGAAGACCCTTGGCACAGGCCACTTCGTAACGATCGTTAACCCACTGCCCTGGGCCCGTAGGGAGTTGGTCATGGTTAGGGAGGAGCTGAGTGGTGTGGCAACGCAGAGGGTTGACAATGGTTACCTGGCGCTCATTGAGGTCCCGGCCCTCGGCTGGAGGTCCTCGAGAAGGGTCCAGGGAGCTCCGTGGGTGATGTGACCACGGGTAGTAACTATGTCGAGAATTCCGTGGTTAGGGTTGTGTTTGATGGTTCGTTGAGGATCTACGATAAGGAGGTTGGGAGGTGGGCCGTTGAGGACGGCTATTTAATGGCCTGTGAGGATATGCCAAGTCGATGGGATGGTTGGGACATAGATGCTTATTACAGGAGGGTTTGTAAGAGGTTGGAACCGACTGGGTTTAGCGTCGTGGAGGGTGGACCGTTGAGGGGGTTGTATTGAGGTTAATTATAGGTTTAGGGAGTCGAGTATTAGGCAGAGGATTTGCGTGAATGCCTTCAGTAGGCGTGTTGATGTGGAGAATGACGTTGATTGGAGGGAGAGGTTAACTCTTCTGAAGGCCGTTTATAAACTCGGCATATTCGGGCATAACGCATCCTTCGAGGTACCCTACGGCGTGGTTAATAGGCCGACGAGGCCAAGTAATACCTGGGAGGTGGCTAAGTTCGAGGTGCCGGCTCTACGGTGGGTGGATGTTTGGGACCCGGACTACGGCATTGCCATACTTAATGATGGTAGGCAGGGCTACTCGGTTGAGGAGAATACCGTGGCAATAACACTACTCAGGTCACCCATTTACCCAAACCCATTCCTGGACTACGGCCATAATAAGTTCACCTACGCCATATACCCACACCCAGGTGATTGGAGGGCTGCCCAAATCCCCCCCAGGAGGGCCTACGAGTTCAATCAACCACTAATTATTGTTGAGGATACGGCAGGCGGCGACTCATCATTCCTCGAGATCACAAACCCAGCAATAATGCTCGAGGCCCTCAAGTGGGGTGAGGACTCGGGGGATTGTTCTGAGGCTTTACGAGACCTACGGAGTGAATACATGCACCGAGGTCAGGGGCTTCATTAAAGGCGAAGGCATTGAGACCGACCTCCTTGAGCTAAACAATTACGGCAATGCGGACCTAGGTAACCTCTGCTTTAGGCCCTTCGAGATAAAGACAATACTGATTAAGTCATGACGTAGCCGGGCTAATGAATAGCACCGTGTCGCCCCCTAATAATCATCAAACCACCCTTAACACCGCCCTTCGGATTGACCTCCTCCGTATTCGTAAGCAGCAGGTTAAGGTGCTGATCATAACCAACGAGGACGCCCCTAATCTCAGTACCGTTCCTAAGCTTCACTAGAATCACCTTATTCAAACTCTTCTGCAGCTCCTCATTAACAATCTCCATACAGCGAGGCATTGAGACTAACCCAAAAACAATATTTTAAAGGTTAATCTCCACAAAACACTCACGAAAAGTAGTACGTGATTAATTCATGCGTAATGTACTTATTACGAGCAATAGATTAATGAATCCATAGACTATGATAAATTAATGATGAAGTAAGTATCGATTTAGGCATGAATTCTCTCCATTCTCATTAATTGGTATGAATATAGCCACTTAACATAAATTATGGGTTGATTATCAGGAGTTTTATAACCCCCCCTTAATATTGTAGCTAAGTATGGTGTTGCAGTGACCTTAACCTGAAGCTTTAAATCATTTATATATCTCCACGATTAACTCAGCGGTATCAGCACTCCTTATAGGTACTAAATCCCAGGGTCCTAACTCAGTTATGCCTCCCATAAGAACCTGCCATTTACTAATCTCATTAATGACCTCCTGCGGGCATTGAAGCTTTGAAAGAAAGCCATTAGTTAAGATATTAAAGTCTGGGTACCACCGACGGGCGGGCCCATGACGACGTCAAATATAAAAATATTTATTTCTGTCTCACAACCATTAGCCAGTATTATATGTCCCGGCTTTGCCAGTAATGTTCTGAATCTCATTTAATAATCACCAACTTTATAACCTCTTTAATGTGTTGCCATTGTAATGGTATCGGTATTTCCGCATAATCCCCCCCGTCTCGATGTATGTACAGGGCTTTAACGAAATAATTGGGATAACTCGTTTAATCTTAAATTTGAGGGCAAATATCCTTAATAATTGGATTTCTAACTCAACCTCTTCATTCTCTTCCGACGGCATTTAAAACCAGCACTAGTGTACCGTTTCTCAAGCATAAGCCGTGTAGAATTCAATGTTTAAACCATTTTTCCTAACTAAGTGTATCTCATCATTTATGCTTATTACATAAAATACACCATCCCTAAGTTCCTTAATTTTAATCTCACTATCATTGGCAATACTCGGGTCATAAGTGAGCAATAAGGTATTCTTCACCTTCACTTCATAATTTTCGGGTTCTATAATTATTGCATCATGATAAGTAAAGCCAAGGTTCGAAGCAGAACCACTGGTCCCAAATGCAATGCCCTGTAAAGACAGTGACATAACATAATTCCAATCCCAAAGAAGTTTTAATTTTTATCTCATTTACTAATTGCGAATTATTGAGCCAAGGAGAATTTTGCTCCTTACTTTTGTTTTAGCTTATTGTTCGTGTGCGTGTGACGTGTTTTCTTAGTGTTGTAGTTTGTGGGACGTCTTTGGTGGTTTGCTGAGTTAGTTGTTAGTTGTGGGGGAATTGCCTTAAGTAAGCTTTTCTTCCTGCGATGATGTGTGTACTGACTATGGATTGGTCGTATTTCGTACATAGCTTATACGCCTTTGAAGGTTCATTTAATTTCAATCAAGTGCTTAACCCAATTCAGCACCGGGTCGATAGTGACTTATTAACCTCGTTATGATTAATCCCACGCATATCTCCATGGCTCTTGAGACAATCAAATCATTAAGAACCGCTGTGGTGGGGGGGATCAAAGGCGAGAAAAGGCTAAGGTACGGTGAACCAATTGATACCCTGAAAAATACCTTATTCAAAGCCCACGGGCCAAAATAAAACAAAGACCATTGGGGGGCCGGGGGGGCCGGGATTTGAACCCGGGTTCACGGGCTCCACAGGCCCGCATGCTTTCCAGGCTGCACCACCCCCCGGCAATGGTACTCTTATCATCCATGCTTTTAAGTTTTTGTCCCTGTTACTCCGTATCTATTGGGCGCGCTATTCACTTTCTATTTCCTTCTTATGTAGAATTTCACATTCAACTTATCTTTCATTTACTGGCAGCTTTCCCATTTTGCTTTTGTAGAATGGTTTAAATACCCAGCCCCCCCTCATCGTTTGCGGTATGAATGAGGAGATTGAGGAAGGCGTGATTTTTGCAAACCTAGTTTTCGTGGTAATGACGGCGATATACTCATTGGTCTTTCAATTAATACTACTATTCAATGATTCGTTAATCACCATAGGCTTAAGCATTGCTGCATGGCTTATACTTGCTTATACGTTACTCGTTAGGCGTGGTCCCTGGGCCTTTCTGTACGCTAAGGTCCACAGAGCATTGACTGGTGTTAATATCCTTGGTATCACTAGAATCGAGAGACTTTTACTAATGCCCTACGTAATTAACTACGCAGTTACCATACTACTGACGGCATTTACTGAATACCCAGTACTGAGTCTTGTCCTGAGAATCATAGCTGCAATGCCGATGATAATAATGATTGGCGAATTCGCGGCATTACCACAAATGGTAATGAACAATCACGCTAAAATGACCTGGTAATTACCATTAATTACCTAACTGTTAATCATCAATTAAAATTGACCATGTCCTTACGTGACTTTAAGCGTTGAATAAGTACTTCATCGGTTTAAATCTGTGGTTAAGGATTACGTTATAGCCCCCCCGAGGTCCCGGCACGCCGGTTTCCCGCGGCCTCGCGGACCGCAGTACTCCCGAACGCGGCAGGGCGTTTCACTTCCGGGTTCTGGTGAGTCCGGGTGGTGCCACCCTGCCTATGGCCGGGTTACCTCGGTTTGGCCGTTAATGACGTGCTCACCCCCCCAGTTTTTAAGCTTTATTTACCTTAAAACGACCGAGGTTCTTAAGGTCGCGAAGATTGGCGGGCCCGGTGGGATTTGAACCCACGACCTACGGCTCCGGAGGCCGCCGCTCTACCTGGCTGAGCTACGGGCCCAGGTTATTAATTATTTAAGGCATATATTAAGTTTTTATTGTTGGTTCGTAACTCACGTTGGTATTATTAAGGCTGCGCCGTATATTAGGCAGTATATTGTGTATAGTAGTCCCGTCCTTGCGTCTATATCATGTGCATTGTTCCTGAAGGCCCTCGCCAGTCTTGGTATTAGGGCTGCCGTGGGTAGCGTGGCCAGTGCGGTGTATGGTAGTATGCCGGTGATTATCAATGTCGTGTTGATATGTAGGCCATAATTAATGAGCTATGTATATTTGGTAGCCGTACTTAGCCGTTAACATGGCCAAAGTCCTAATTCCGGCCTTGGCATCGTATTCCCTATCCCTATAGTTGTTTGCGTATATTATCGAGAACATTATGAGGAATGGCGGTAATGAGATAAGAAGCACGCTTAGTGGTAGTGAGCCGCCGGATGCAGCCACAAAGAAGCCGCTGACAAGTAATGGGCCCAGGTCAATGCAACCGATAACTCACCAAGCCCCCTGTACTTAAGTGTGAAGGGTGGGCCTGTGTAGGCGTAGAGTAGGAATACACCAAGTAACCCAAGCGCTAGTATTAGGTAACCCTCCATCACCGTTAGATACACGCCGATTGAGGCCCCCCCCGCAATAATTAATGAGAATCCCAGGTTCCTAACGAATGATGGGCTCACCGTACCCATGACCAGCGGTTGACGCCTATAGACAGCCGTGGGTGAGTTTGGGCTGTCAACACCGTGTATGAAGTCGTAGTAGTCATTAAGCACATTAACACTGGCATGAAGAAGTAAGGCGCCCGCCACAGCCATTACTGAGTACACAATTCTCAAACCGTAGTAAAGCCCAAGGTGGTAGACATAGCCAATACCGACTAGGGAGACTGCTAGCGTCATTAATAGGCTCCATGCCTAATAAGTCCGAGGATATCACCCTTATTCATTAATATTCAATTCAATTATCAATCATTTAAAAGCATTATTTTCTATATTAAGTAAAATAACCATGGCACGAGCCAAGCATCGCTACGAAACTAGCGGGAGGAGCACCATCATTAACTCTAGCCACACTACGTGGGTTATTATTGAGGCCGTGAGGCCAGCCTTATCCGCAAGTACACCATCAACAAACCCAATGGCGAAGGCCCCGGCGACTAGGGCTGGATTCAACGTGGATATGTGAACGAGCGTGTAGTAAATCATTAACGCTATCCAGGGCTCCCTATTAAAGATACTGCCTAACCCCCCCCTCGCCAATTCCTGAAGACCGCCCCCCCTCCAGTAAACCTCCTCCATGAATCCAATGATCACCAGGGCAATGGATAAGGCATAGGCATTGACCATGCCCCCCCTAACCATTTCATAAACGATGACCACATAACCCGCAAGCCCCCCCATGTATTTAAGCAACGCATAACCACCAATAAAGACCATGTAGAGGACGCCGGACATAATAAGGCCAAGTACTATCACCACCACGGCGTTGATCCTAAACCACCGAAGCTATCCCTAAACCAAGCCAGTGACAATGAACCAAGCAGTAACGTTGATAATGCCATGCCATAGACAAAGTACCTACTAAACACATCGAAAGAAAGCGGCCACAGAACCAGGGGGTAGCGCTATGTAGGCCACGTCCCTAGCCCTAGTCCCACTCATGAAGCATCATCACCTTACCAACCACACCCCCCCTGCTCTCCATCAATTCATGGAGGGTCGGCGCCTCCTTAACAGTGGCCACCCTACTTATGAATGGCTTAATGCCCTTACTAACCATGAAGTCAATTACCTCCCTAAGGTACGCCTTAGACGCATTATGAATACCGATTAACCTCGTATGCCTCAGATAAAACCTCCTAATGTCGACCTGGACAATTGGTGACTTCCCAAGGACTCCAAACGCGACCACGGTACCCCCCCCAGGCCTAATGGCTTCAAGGGCCATGGGCAGTGTATCGCCAATACTATCTATGGCCACGTCGACGCCGCATCAGTATTCTCATTGACAAGCCTCATCAGCTCCTCCCTATCATAACCAACAACCACGTCGGCACCAAGGGACTTCAAAAGACTGGGTCTAGTGGTTACGGCGATTACCCTGGCACCCAACGCCTTAGCCAATATTGTTAATGCAGTGCCAATGCCGCCAGACCCACCAAGAACCAAACCCCCCCAATCCCCCCCTGGGCCAACATTGGCGACCCTAAGGGCCTTCCAGGAAACGCTATAGGCCAGCGGTAATACGGCCAATTCATTAATGCTCAACTCCCTAGGCGCCTTGACAAGGGCTTTAACGGGGGGGACCCTAACCAACTCGCCGTACCCACCCCCCCAAACATGAAAGCCAGGCATGGTCCACGAGGGGCAGTGATCCTCCATGTCAGCCCTACAGAACCTGCACGATCCACAACCCCACACATTACTGACCAGGACTAAATCGCCAACCCTGAGATCACCGAGGTCCGTGCCGGGCCCGGCAGACTCTATGTAACCAACTATGTCAGCGCCGGGCACGTGAGGAAGCTTAACGGGTATTCCTGGGTAGCCCCTACGCACTATAGTATCAATCCTATTTAACGAGGTTGCCAAAACCCTAATAACAACCTCACCAGGGCCTGGCCTAAGGTCTGGGAGTTCCATGACCTTAAGCACGCTTGGCTCACCATGCACCTCAAAACCCACGGCCTTCATACTTAGCAAGTCCATGGATTAGCCAGGGATTTAAGTATTGAGTGCGTTTCCAAGTGGTTTGCATGTATTTTTCTTTTCTATTCCATGATTTCTATCTCTTCTCAACAATTCTACAAAGAGTTAACAACATAATTACTCATAACTTCTCAACAAGTCTTTTATATTTCACGCGTAGAAAGAGAATACGGCAATGAATATTGATAGGCAGGTAGAGCTACTCCTAGTGGCCACACTAGCCAACGCGCTTGACCTCGCAACAAGTTACCTCGCCTTCTCCCTACTCAGGCTCCAGGAACTTAACTACTACGCAAGTGTCATGCACCTCAACAATTACCTGGCGGCCACACTGGCTTCATAACTTATGAGGTGGTGATCACGGGCATATACCTTGCAATGCTGCGATTCCCAATGCTCAGGTGGTTCATGGCTGTTTTCATAACCATGAAGTTCATAGCCGTGGCTGGTAACATAGCCGCTTCAATGGGATTCTACGGCATAAACAACACAATACTCGCAATGAACCAATTATTAATTAATGCCCTTAAATATTAGTTAAGAAACTGAATTAAGCGGAGAAAGGAACTGAAACAAAAGCAGTACATTCACTAATACAAAGAAGGAGTACCTCCGTGAAACCCACAATTAATTAATCATGCCGTTCATGCCTCTACGGTTGTAGAAAGAGTTTTTCTGGAATAGAAAGTACTAAGTTCTACGCCTGTGAGTACTTATTAAGTAGTTGAAAGAAGACTATGCCGTATGACAACCAAAATGAATAGAAAGGGTATATCTAACGTAGTAGCAACAATAATACTCATAGCCGTGGCAATAGCACTGGCAGTGGCAGTCGCAATATGGGTCTTCGGCTTAGCAGGCTCAGCAAGCAAAACAGCAACACTTCAGGTGCAGGCTGTTGGTTTGACTGGTGTTAGTTCCGGCAGTTCTGCCACGTTGACGCTGCTAATTAGTAACCCATCAAGCAGCGGCATTAGTATTAATGGCTTCACGCTAGGTAGCTTGTCATGCGTCTTTAGTCAACTAGTGCAGGTGCCTGCTGGGACACAGGGAGGGCAATTACAAATAACATTACAAATAACTAACGGCGCATTCTCAGGAGTTTCAGGTGTCAGTGGCAGCGGCGGAATAATAGTGCCAAGTGGAACCTCAGCATCATGCATCGGTAGCCAGACAGCCGCGGTAGGCATTCAGTACAGCGGCTACTTAACAACCGTCAGCGGACAGACATACCCATTCACAGTGACAGCAAGCTCATAATGTGACTAATGCCTTAAATCGTTTCGTTAAAAAAAAATTCAATTCTTTTTGTTTTTATCTACAAAACTTATACGGTTACTATCATCTTATTACGCATTGTAGTTATTTACTGAACCAGGGTTCTTTGCCGAACCAGGGTGTCTCTACCTCGTCTAGTCTCCATCTTTGTTTTGTTACTGCCTCGGTTGGGTCTATGGTGATTCCGCTCTTGTAGGTTAGTAGTCCTGTTAGTGCTATCATTCCTCCGTTGTCCCCCCCGCGTACTCTGGTGGTACTATGCCCAGTTTGGCGTTGAATTCATTGGCTATCCACTCCATTATTGACCTGAGCCTCCTACTCCTCGCCACGCCGCCAGCCAGCAGTAGTTCCTTCTTCCCGGTCAGTGCGAGCCCCCTCTCGACTACCTCGCCGAGCATTGAGTATGCTGTTTCGACAAGGCTTAGGCATACGTCGGGTAACGCAATGCCCTTTTTAACGAGTCTTAGGGCCTCTTCTACCAATCCGGAGAAGGATACGTCCTGCCCCCCCTTCACTGTGTACGGCAGTGGTATGTACCTACTACCCTTCTCCGCGCACTCCTCCAGGTGCGGCACGCCTGGGTTTGGCAACCCAACACTCCTTGCGAAGTAGTCTAGGGCATTGCCGACGGCCATGTCTATGGTCTCGCCGAAGACCCCCCCGTAGGACCTCCCTGAGTGGGCTATGACCATCGTGTGGCCTCCAGACACGAGTAGGACCAACGGGTCCCTGAACCTTACGGACCACCTAGCAACCTCGACATGCGCCACACCGTGGTGCACAGGCACTAGGGGCTTACCGAACTTAATGGCTATTGCCCTCGCCAGGGTGGCGCCGACCCTCAGGCTGGGCCAAGGCCTGGGCCCATGGAGAAGGCCACGGCGTCTATGTCCCTAATGCCTATTCCCAACCTCCTTAGGGCCTCGTTAAGCATTCTCGGACCTACCGCCACATGGTGGTCTGCGGCAACCCTTGGGTGTATGCCCACGCCCTGTGGTGGTGTGTACGTGTCGTTAATGTTCACTAGTATTCCATCCTCACTGGCTATCCCAACGCCGAAGGTGTGTGCCGTGGATTCGATGCCTAACACGAGCGTCATCAGTACACACCCTCCATTATTGAGTCAACGACATCATCCAGCTCACCATCACTTAATCCACCGTACTTATTAATTACGTAATCAATTGCGGACTTCACGGAGTTCTCGAGCCAGCCGCACCCTGGGTCATAATCGTTGTCGATGGGTATTACGAAGTCACCCACTGTCTTAACAACACCCGCCTTTGCCAGTCTCTCGATGACGCTTATGAATTCCGGGCTAGTTAGGACTAGGTCAATCCTATCCCAGTTAAATGCCTCAAAGCCTCCCAACCTATCTATCAGGAATACTATCTTGGCAAGTCTATCTAGGCTTACCCTGCCAAGTCTCCTGAGGGCATCAACGACTATGCACTCGATTAAGCCCATGCCCCCCCTTGCAGCAGTGCTAGTCCCCCCCTTTATTGGGTAATTAAACTTACTACGCGCGGCAGGTGGGCAATGCTTAAATCCTGGGTTTAGCCGTGTATGGCATATGGTCAGCCCTGACCTACTTAGGGAAATACTAAAACCGAGCAATTCCGTCCTCGTGGTTTGGGACGTGCATAGGGCGTTGTTTAATGGTATATTCAATAAGGATGAGTTTCAAAGGGCGTTGAGCACGGCGATAAATGCCGCCAGGAGGGTTAATGTACCGATAATATTCACGAAGATAACCCCCCCATTCCCAAGTGGCTTTGAACCCATAACCACGAAGATAATGCCATGGAGGGGGGGAGCTTTAGGCCTGAGGAGATGGAGTTGATAGTTCAGCCACAACCCAATGACATAGTAATAAACAAAAACACTTGGTCACTCTTCGTTGGGACAAACGTGGAGTTACTACTCAGGAACTCGGGTAGGTACACGGTCGTTTTCACGGGCATCGCCACGGACATAGGCGTGGAGACCAGTGCGAGACATGCCTATGCCCTGGGCTTCATACCAGTGATAATCTCGGACGCGGTCTCATCATACGATAAGGACGCCCATGAGAGATCACTGGCTAATATGAGGAGGTTCTTCCCTGTGATCACAGCCGATGAGCTGGCCAGATATTGGTCGTGAATGATCACGTAGAATATTCATAAAAATCATAAAAATCACTTTGTACTATACAATTATCCCTTGGTGTTATTACTGCATAATTGATAAGTAGGCCTTCAAGTATATCACCTAGTTTTTGCACCAGGACTGTGTATTGATTTTATACGTGAATATGTGCAGTAGCCATACTTCATTTATTTTCAATAATCGCTTATACGCCAATACCTGTCCAACTCCATCATATATTCTTGGATTGACCTTAATTTCTATGGCGAAGCCTTCTCCATAAACATCAACCTCGATTCCATCTATAATTACCCTGACCTTAGCATTTAGAAGCGCCGCTAAGTAGTCCTGGAAGCAGGTTTCTCGTTGGCACGCATCGATACTCATTGCTCTAATTGCTTCTATGATATCCACGTTTTATTCTTTGGTTGAAATAATTTTATAAATAAGCTCTCTATTCCTAAATACTAGAAATGACTAAGATTATACCAATTATCTCTGCGGGTGGCGGCGTTGGTAAGACGACACTTTCTCTCATGATCTCCTACGTATTATCCAGATCCAGACCTAGACATAGGGTGTTATTGATAGATGTTGATCCAACGGCAGGCCTAACCCTTAGGATGTTCGGAGATTTAGCATACCAAAGGCTTTTAAGTGAACGTAAGTCGCTTATGGATTTGATAAGGGATTACGATAGCAAGGCAGAGGTTAGTATTAAGGATTACGTGGTTTATGGGAAGCAAGCCAAGAGCTATGATAATGATATTAACCTATACCCTGAATTTAACGATGTTGCCATATTACCACCTGGTGAGGGCTTTGATGAGTTCTTTGCTGAGAATCAGAATGTGGATGTGGGCAGGATAGTCTGGAATATATTACGTAGTAGTAATGTTGATGCTATGTTCGATGTTATTGTCGTGGATACAGCACCATTCTTTGATAAGCGATATACCCTAATAGCCCTCCGTAATGCTGAGAGAGCCGTTGTCGTATTGAGGCCAACCCTAACAGATACTAATAGGACAAATAATATGGTCACAAAAATAGCAAAGCAGTTTCAGAGGATAGGTGAGAATGTACCTGCCTTTACATTAGTGTTCAATTTCGATATAAATAAATTCCTAATTGAGGCTAAGACCTAAGCGAGGTATTATGTATAGAGCGCATTGAAGTGGAGAAAATGAAGCCAAGCACAATAAGTATAGCTGCGGGTAGAGCTAAGAGGATTAATGAGTCACTTAGGAGAAATCTTGATGAGCTTATTAATCGTAAGGATGTTAAGCTAGATTACCTCAGGTTTGCACTTCCACACGATGTAAAGTTCAGTGATGAGTCATTCCCACAGATGCCACATGAATCCGGAAGAAGGCTTGAGGATGATGATAAAGCAATATTAGAGCTTACACTAAAGCCTTTAATTGAGAATTTCGGTATAAAGATCGATACCACCGTTGACATAGATACTACCCCCGTGTCAATCCACTATTAAGTAGTAAACTATTATTTTGCCATCAACTCACTTAATAGGTTGTTGAACTCCTGGATTAGTGAAGTAGCGTGTTCCTTGGTGTGTATCATTGATGGTAATAGGTGTGGCATGTGCTCCGTCATGTACAGTATACCCCCTGGTCCTCATGTAAAGGTGGCTAGGTGATAGAGATTCTCGTTTATCCTACTCTCATACGCCATCCTAACATTGATGGGCCTTTCCTTGGTGAAGTGCACACCAAGCATACTACCCACACCCGTTGCCCAGCAGATTCTATTGTGCTCCTCACATGCCTTATCAAGCTCATTACGCACCCAATTCCAGAGATTGTTAAAGCCTTCATAAATTGATTTATGCTGGCTTAGGTAATTGACCAGTGTGTAGCCTGCGGTTAACGTTATTTTATTACCTGTAAATGTACCACCGTGAAAGCTCCTTGATCTAGCGCTTGGTCTTTTAATTTGGTCAAGAAGCTCCATAATCTCCGACCTTGAGGCTATGGCACCAGCCCCTGGATATCCACCACCGACTATCTTGCCTAGGGTAACCATGTCAGCCTTCACGTTAAATAGTTCCTGCCCACCACCTAGGGCCAGCCTGAAGCCGGTTATTACTTCGTCGAATATGAGCAAGGCACCATACCTATCCACCAACTCCCTAACACCCTTTAAATACCCTGGCTGTGGCTCTATGCAGCCGCCTGAGCCAAGCACGGCTCTATGATTACGGCGGCAACATCGAAACTCTTCAGGGCATTTTCTAGGGCATTCAGATCATTATAGGGAACTACGATGGTGTACTTTATATGCTCCACAGGTAAGCCAAGACTCTCTGGACCTTCAAAGGGTGGGTTGACACCTACGTGTAGCCCATCATAACCACCGTGCCAACCGCCCTCCATCTTAATCACGTACCTACGCCCAGTGTATGCCCTTGCGAGCCTAATTGCGTACATATTGGCCTCAGTACCGCTGTTTGAGAACCTAACCATATCAACATTGGGAATGACCTTGGTAAGAAGCTCGGCATACTCAACCTCAAGGATGTTTGGATAACCCAGGTGTGTGCCACTATAGGCTGCGTCATTTACAGCCTTAATCACAAAGTCGGGACTATGCCCCCCCATTATGTGCGTTCCATGCCCCCCCATCCAGTAATCCACGTACTCATTGCCATCAACATCCCAAACCTTAACACCGCTAGCCCTCGTTATGTATATTGGGTATGGTGCGAAGTACCTAATTTGATACGTCGTACCTCCAGGGAGCACCCTCCTAGCCCTCTCAAATAACTCCCTCGACTTACCCGTCCTCTCCGCATAAATCTTAGTATATTTATCAATCAACTCCTGAATCCTACCACTAAGATCGCTCATTAACTTTATCCGTAATTGCTAAGTTATTAAGTATTGTTATGGCAACTTTGTTAGGAAACCATGGATAGTGATCAAGTGAAGTAATGCGTCAATGAGTCTAGTTGATTTATAACCACATTTCGCACATACGAAGTACCTCCTTTTGTGGAATGAGTTCCTTGAGTATGGTTCGACCCTAACAACGAGCCACTGCCTATACTCCTTAGTCCTAATAATATGCTCATTAAAGCCGTTAAAGTGCTGGATAAAACCGAGCCTAACCTGATCGGTATGGGGTGTCATGTATAGTTTAAACTCCTTACCAGTGAATGGACATTTAACAACGCCACTGAGGAAGGTCCTCTTATTGCTCTTGGCAACATAAACCACTAAGTCTACGTACTTACCCTTAATCTCGGTACTCCTCCTAAGGCCCAGGATCTCCACCTGCTCGCTTATCACGATCTCATACCATTAAAGTAGGGCTTTAAGCATTACTTTACGGGGAATCACTGAATCACTCCATACCTCCTCATCACATCCAGTATTTTATTGACGTACTTAATAACGTGATCCTTGACCCTGGGCATCAGGTTAATGAATGGACTGCCCAGCCTATCAATATCTCTGGCTTGGGATAGTATTATTAGGGACGATGTGGACCTAATGTCGACCTTAACCACCACGTCCTCGCCAACCCTAACCCTGACGATCCCCGTTACCTTACCCTCAGTATAGGTTATGACCTCAATAACACCACTCTCTATAGGTTCTGCTACCAGGTTAAGTGTTACGTTATTACCACTGTGTGTTACGTAAATCCTATTACTACCTGCAAGGCTGATACTTACCTTACCAAGTCTCGTGGAGTCGAGAACCCTCCTCCAACCATCACCAACGAGCTTGAGGTATTCATCATGGTTATTGAGTCTTTTCATTAAGTACTGAATTGGGTCTCCGTTCTCAACGTTCTTTGTATTAATATTAACGTTAACCTCACGCCCAACATTAATAATAAGTTCGTCAAGTTTATCGAGTAGTTCATTGAAATAATCCTTGTTATTACTAATTACCTGCTTAGCCTCATCGCTATTTATCTCCAGCAATCTCTCCTCATAGCTACCATCCGGTCCAATGCCTATTATGAAGACGTACTTATCACTTATTGAGACCTTGGCATTACTTAATAATCTACCTCCAACATTAACCAAGCCAAGTGGTGCCAGGAACTCCATCTTTTATTATTACATGGTTTATTTAATCCTTATAAACACTTAGACGATACGCATGCCCGTATGGGTGAGTTCAGCAATAAGGTAGTGCTAGTCACAGGTGGCACCCGTGGTATTGGCAGGGCTATCGCCGAGGCATTCCTGAGAGAGGGCGCTAAAGTCGCAGTGACCTATGCCAAGAGTGATGATAAGGCCAGGGAGCTCGAGAAGATGGTATATTGGCTATTAAGTGCGATGTTACGAATAGGGATGAGGTTAGGAGGGCTGCGGAAATAGTTGGGAACAGGCTTGGCGATGTTAGTGTACTCGTTAATAACGCTGGCGTGATGTATTTAATGCCGTTTGAGTCATATAATGAGGAGTTATTTGATAGGATGATAGGCGTCAACCTCAAGGGTATAATCTATACAACCATTGAGTTCCTACCGCAGTTAAAGAAGACTAGAGGTGCTATAATCAATATAGCTTCAAATGCAGGTATAGGCACGGCATTTGAAGGCACTACCTACTACGCAATAACTAAGGCTGCCGTGATAATACTCACGAAGCGCATGGCCTTTGAACTTGGGAAATACGGTATTAGAGTTAATGCGGTCGCGCCTGGTTGGATCGAGACAGACATGACCACTGCCAATAGGACTCCTGAGGAGATTGAGAAAACAAAGGCTTTGGTTAGATCAAGGACCATGCTAAATACTACTGGCGTACCTGAGGACATAGCCAACGTGGTACTTTTCCTAGCCAGTGAGAGGGCTAGGTACATAACTGGGCAAACCATTGTGGCTGATGGTGGTAGGATCGACTATTTAACCCACGGTATTTAACACACCTCACTACTTATAATCCCAAGCCATTCATTATTATTTAAATCAATGATGAGCCTTTCACTAACTCAGTACTACGTGTTGGCTGTACTCGCATTAGCGATAGTACTATTGCTAACACGTGCCATTAGGTATGATGTAGTTGGTTTACTCGTAATGGTACTACTAATCATTGGTGGTATAATTAGCCCTGAGAAGGCCTTGGCGTTCATTGGTTCGGCCACGGTCGTAGTGCTCGGCAGCGTCATGATAATTAGTAAGGCTCTTGAGGAGTCGGGCTTTCTCGATAGGTTAGCTGAGGAGTTAGATAGGGTATTTAGGAATGAGTATGTGCTCCTGCTCATTGTACTGTTGATAGTCTCGTTGCTGTCAGGATTCATGAGTGATGTGGCCCTGGTCTCCATTTTCATACCGTTCATGTACGCAGTGTCGAGGAATCACAACAAGAAACTATCCAAGTACCTACTTCCCCTCTCTTATGCGGCTATTATTGGTGGTAGGTATACGATATTTGGTACCAGCACTAATTTAATAATTGATCAGCTTTGGTACGAGAGGTTTGGTAGGTATTTATCTGTATTTCAATTCCTAAACATAGGCCTAGCAATAGTCTTCGTAAGCATACCCGCACTACTACTCATATACCTGTTACTGCCGAATAGGGAAAGCGTGGTCACAAGCGTCGATGATCTAAAGATCGGTGAGTATGTGGTTGAGGCCCAGGTAAACAGTGACTGCGAGTTAGTGGGGAAGACCAAGCGTGAAGTTGAGAGGGAATATGGCATTAGAATAAGGTCGATCCTGCCGAGGAGGTTGTCCAGGACTGGCAGGATTTACGGCGGGACCACATTGATAATGGAGGTTCCCGTGGACAAACTACCAATAATCTCATCAATAAAGGGGCTGGTCCTGACGCCACAGTCAGAGCAGGTTGAGGGTAAGGAGGTTGTTGAGGCATTAATAACGAGTTCATCATCCCTCATTAACTACACAATATCCGATCTAGACGTATTGAATAAGTATGGGGTTAGGATTGTGGGCATTTCCGCGGGGGGGAGTAGGAGGATATACGGTAGGATATCTCACGTGATGCTTAGACCTGGCGATGCCCTTCTTCTGATGGGTGATGAGGAGAGTATTGCTAAGTTCATGAGTGATTATGGATTGGTGCCACTTAGGACCAGGGGGGGTGCCAAGCTCTTTGATGTTAGGAAAGGTGCCGCATCCATTGCAGTACTGGCGGGAGTCACGATAGCATCATTACTCGGCGTAAATATTGCCTTAGCATTCCTAACGGGCGTGGTCGTACTCATGCTTAGCGGCGCTGTTAATTATAGGAGGATTTATCAGTACATTGATTGGTCTGTACTGATATTCATAGCGTCCTTCTTATCCCTAGGCTATGCAATGAGTAGCAGTGGATTGTCTACGGTAATAGCCGGCGTGATCCCAAGGTCCTTAATAGTACTATTCCTAATAACTGCGCTCATAGCCAACTTCGTAAATAATGTAAGTGCAGCAACAATAATGACGCCAATAGCCCTAACATACCCAAACCCGCTGCTCGCCGTTACTGTGGTTGCGATGGCCTCCACAACCACGTTCCTAACACCTTTCAGCCATCCAGCGAACCTACTCGTTTACAACCCAGGGAATTATAAACCCAAGGATTACTTAGCAATGGGCGCAGCACTGCTAATCTTAGTATTAATAATTACTCTCCTACTCGTTCATGCCATTTAGTGGCATGAGTAGTAATAGTATTTTTAAGGGTTAATGAAGTTAGAACCTGCGGGGTGGGTTTATAAACTAGATATCTTTTTCGATATTAATAAGCATGAAGATCATAGCAGCGCCAGGCCCTGTATCTTATCCATTAATACTCGCAACGAGGGAGTACAAGGACCTAGACCTGGTCTTTAGCAAGGGTAGTGAGGAACCTGGTGCCTATGCCATTGCCGATTCATTGACGTCACTAATAAAGAGTGGTCTAAGGATTGACGTAGTTACCGTTAAGAGGTTAATGTTTGTGTATCCAGAGTTGAGGGGGTCCTAGGATAGCGGTTTGGAGACGTGGTAGTGCGGCTGATATACTCATTAGGGCTTTGCTGGATAAGGTTGGTTTGAGGGCTGAGCTCGTTTATGCAGATGACTGGCCTTCAGTACTTAACATGCTTAACACTGGCAATGCGCAGAGTGCGGTTTTAAACCTCGGTGTCCTTGAACATAGGGGTGAATTTCTCGAGGACCTAGTCGGTGCGCCAGGTGCATGTGGTGCCCAGATTAATGGTGACCATCAATACTTCATCGATGTTTATAGGGCTGGAATTGAAATGGCAAGGAAGGACTTAAACGGTTCCGTTGATTACATAGCCAATAAATTACCGATTAGGTACCAAGAGAATTCATTAGGAATATATTAGTTAGGGTGAAGTATGGTATTTATAGTCCAGGTGATTATGGAAGTTTCGCTGAGGTTGTTAAAAGGTACGGTGGCGGGAAATGACGAGAGGGCAGTACCTAGGCTTGATTCAGGCTATTTCCATAATAGTGCCGTTAACCATAGCCATTAGGGCCTCAAATAACATGCTCATGACCACCATACCACTGTTGGCCAGGTATAACTTTCACTTTAGCAATACCTTGGTGGGCATCTTATCGGCCTAATCTCATTAATGACCTTCATAAGCAGTGGCCTAATAAATTCGAGGCTTAGGGCATGCCGTAGGAGAATCGCCTTCATAGTGTCATCAGTTATTTACGCAGCCACATTTCCATTGTTCTGGCTGTCATCGCCAATCACGGTTTGGCTATTATCTGCAGTGGCTGGTTTTGCCCTAGGCTTTCTCATGCCCAATGTCATAACGTCGGCAAGCCTACTACCAGATAGGAGGGCTAGGGAGAGATTACTCAACATTTACACGTTGGCCCTAAGCGTAAGTCTCATACTTGGCCCGGCGATCGAGTCATTAATACTTAAGTACTACGGACTTAGGGAGTCCTTCATATTCTTCACGGTATTCCCAATCCTAGCCCTTGCCATAACCCCCCCATTTGTTAGGTTCCCTGAAGAGAACGTGAGTGGTAATACAGTGATTAGTACGTCTGAGGTCATTTCAAATCCAGGCTTCATAGCGGCAGTACTGAACATAGCCACGTATAACGTGGTCTTCTCCTTCCTAATGGCATTTGGCGGTATATACGCCAAGGACTCCTTCGGCGTTAGCTACTCAATGGTTGAGGTTCTCTTCTCACTATTCTTCGTAACGTCATTCCTCGGCAGGCTTTACTTATCGATAAGGCCTGCAGAGAGGTTATGGCCCTACATGGCTAGTGCTGTTACTATGACAGTAATCGGTGTATTATTAATAGTGCTCACGAACAGCCCATTGATCTATGCTATAGCCCTGTTAATACTGGGCATACCGCATGGTACCACCTATCCGCTTTCCGTGGTGTCTATATCGAGGGCCTTCAAACCCCCCCAGCATAGGAACACCGCAAATAGCCTATTCTTCTCATTTATGATGCTCATAGGCATAGTAACACCGACAATAACGGGTTACGTAGCGGATTTAATAGGGATTAGGAATACGTTCATTGTATTAATACCACCAGTAATAATAGCACTAGTATTCCTGAGGAGGTACGTTAAATCGGTGGATAAGCCACATGAGTGATTGGCTAGGTATTAATTAATGCGTTAGGTTTAAGTATTTCATTCAGTTTTACTTTGTCGTGAAATTGAACAATAAAATCCATTTATTGATAGGCATACCTCTGATAATACCATTCTATTTATTTTGGACCCTAGGATATCTTGGCATCATATCGCTAGGTCTCTATGAGACCCTTGAGAAAATATCATCAGCCATATTCATAATAGGCCTAATCATGTTGTTAATGCCAACTATATATAAAATAATTAGATTAATACATGAAGATAAGCACTTCCTAGTCATAGTCTCCATAACGGCGTTATTCATAGTACTAGGGTCCTTATTATCCTACATTAAGTATCTTGTGTATGATGCTTATGCCTGGGATTTGGGTATTTTTGAGCAGGCTTTGTTTAGTACTGCTTTTTATCATAAGCTGTTTTATTATACTGTTGAACTTTATGTAAACCCAAGTGGAAGCTTCCTAGGAACCCACTTCTCACCAATACTATTCACACTAGTACCAATATACTACCTAAACCCACACCCAACAACACTACTAACAATACAAGCTATTTTACTTTACATACCTGTAATACCGCTATACATCATGAGCATGCAATTAACAAATAATAGGAATATTGCCTTCGTAACTTCATTAATATACTTACTTAACCCGGGCGTAGCAAGTCCCCCTTTACTTCGATTTTCACGTTGAGGTTTTCATATCATTACTCTACATCACCACTGTATTATTAATACTGATGAAGAGGTGGGTGCCAGCTATGATGTCAATGATACTATTTCTCATGATTATTGAGTATACACCAATAATTGCCCTAACAATGATCATACCAATAACGTACATGCTTATTAGGGGTAAGGAATTGAGCAGATACGTGATGTACGTGATTTTAATGGGCGCGATAATTATCCTATACATAATGATAACGCCAAAGATCATGGGATTAATTAATCCTATAAGTCATCATTTGCAGTCTATAACCCATCCACAATAGCTAGCTATCTGGTAATCCAATCAACTTCATACGGTATGCCATGAAGTATTGGGTATTTGTTAGGCAGTCAGTTCTTACGAATATTAGGCAAAAAATAATGTACTACGTAATACTTGGGGGCGCCTCTATTCCCATCGTTATTATCACCATTATGGCTATTACCAATGATTCCATACACCGCCTTCTCCCTCTTATCAACATACGCCTCCTACTATTCACTAGGTCTTCAATACACAATGTACGTGACACCTCAATTATTTGTGGCATATGTAATGGGTATTAATCATATTAAGCGATATGCTAAGCATGTATTAGTTTCATCATTAATCATTGGCATACTATTATTCATACTATATAACCCATTAAGCCCCATAGCCCCACAAAACCTGTACATATTCGTATGGCGCCTTAATTCAGCAAGTGTTAAGGCTATTGATTCAGTCATTAAGTTAATACCTAGTAATGCATCCGTATTAACGACCGATAGTATTTTTCCTCACCTCGCAAACAGGTTAAATGCATATGTATTCCCAATGTCAATTCCCAATTATAATGAGTATGTGCTTAATATAAATGCAACCTATATATTAATGACAATCAGCAGTAGAGGTTCTATGGCAGGGTTATTAAAGGCTGAGATTCAGGGTTATGGGTTACTAGCAGCCATCGATGGTATTTATCTATTTAAGAAGGGTTATCATGGGAAGCCTATAATTTATGAGCCGCTCACTAATTACGTAATACCTGCAAGTAAGTTCCAGTTATGGTCTGGAACGACTGTTGAGATGCTCAATAGTGATCAAGACTCTGCGTATTACTGGCAAGGTGGGAATATAGGAACCTTCTGGGTTGGTCCGTTTTACCTAACATTATTACCGGGTATTTACAATATAACCGCGTACTTCATGATTACAAAGCCCTGTAATGGTACAATAGGTATCTTACAAGCATCAAATATAGTTGGTTCACAAGTATATTCATCAATGCCAATACTCTGTTCCTACTTTAAAGAGCCGAATGAGTGGGTTGGTGTGACGTTAACATTAATCATTAATAACGTTTCTGAGAACCCAATAATGCTTAGGTGCATAAATATGACTGGAATAACTGGCGTATACTTTAATGGCGTGGTAATTAATCAAATTAATTCATAATAGAGTTAATAAAATTTGATAATTTAGGCTTTTAGCGTAGGTGGTGGCTTAGTGATTAAGTACACCATTAAGAAACCAGACGCTGAGGGATTTTTCATCAAGAGGTTAAATAGGTTCGTTGGTGTTGGCGTTATTAATGGCAGGGAGGAACTCATACATATTCATGATCCAGGTAGGTTGACGGAACTCCTTAAACCTGGTGTTAGGTTCTTCGCATATTCAAAGCCTATGGGTAAGACAAGGTTTTACTTAACAGCTGTTGACCTGGGTAATGAATTAGTACTTGTGAACTCAGCAATACATAATGATATCGCCGTCTGGCTTATAAAGAATGGCTACGTATTAAGTGGTTATGATGTGGTTAGAAAAGAGCCGAGTTTTGGTAATGGTAGGTTCGACCTACTACTTAAGTCACCAAGTGGTGGCTACGCCCTTGTTGAGGTTAAGGGCGTGACTCTGGAGGAGGGCGGGATTGCTAAGTTCCCTGACGCACCAACAGCGCGTGGTGCGAGACACATGCATGAGTTAGTTAGGGCGTTAGAGCTTGGTTATGAGGCCTACGTACTATTCCTAGTGCTTAGGTCAGGGGGGGCTGTTGTCTTCATGCCAAATACAGCACTTGATCCTAAATTCTCGGAATCACTTAGATATGCCATTGAGCATGGAGTTAAGGCCCTGGCGTATAAATTAGTACTGATGAGGGATTGGACATTGACTCCAGTGGGTCTGCTCGAAGTTAGGATTGGGTAATTTCGGTGAAGGTATTTTCAGTTACTCAATATAGAATTACTCATTGTACTCACTTCCTGGGTAGTTCAGGTCCAAGTATGTATGTACACGTCACTCCTTGGGTTTAATTCGCCGGCCATGGGCGTTAGCATTAACCTTCTTACCTCATTCATATCCCTGGTTTGTCCCAGCACCCAGGAGAGCTTTACGAAAGCGACCTCCGGTATCATGTCCTCCGCGGGTATAACACCAAGCTTAAGCAACTCCACGCCCCCCCTCCTATAGACGTTCAGGTTAACCCTACCAAATATCGTCTGGCTTGTAATTACCACAGGTATGCCACTATCAATAGCCCTCTTGATTGGGTCAAGGAATTCCTCCCTAACGTGCCCAAACCCCCCCGTGCCCTCAATTACAATGCGTGGTAACCCTTATCAATTAGGAAGTGCAGTATCTCTGGATCCATACCAGGGTAAAACTTGATTAGGGCTGTCCTCTCATCAAACTTATTCATCAATACTGCTTCTTCCACCTTGGACTTAGGGATGTAATTATTTGTGTTCAGTACTATCTCGAGCTTATCTATATTCACGTACGCCACGGGCTTATCATTAATACTGATGAACGTGTCCCTTCTAGACGTGTGCATTTTCCTAACCCTCGTCCCCCCCCTATGAACCGCTATTAACCCATCATTCGTTGATGCATGCATTACAACGTAAGAACCCGCGAAGGGCGCCTGGCGCCAACGAGTACAGCAGCTAGCATGTTCTCAAAGGCGTCGCTCGACGGTCTGTCACTACTCCTTTGTGAGCCAACAAGGGCTATTGGGCCCGGGGGGGGATTCCTGATTGCGAAGGATAATGCGGCGGCTGTGTAGTGCATGGTGTCAGTGCCGTGAAGTACGACGACTCCGAAGACGCCGTCGAGGAACGCCTTGTAAGCGGCCTCAGCAATTTCAGCCCACCTCCTCGGCGTCATGTCCTCGCTGAATATAGCCATTAGATTGAGGAGTTCAATATCCGCTATACCCTTAACCTCAGGATACATTGCGTACAAGTCCTCGAGACTAAAGCTCGGGTATACGGCGCCAGTCCTATAATCCACCTTGGACATTATCGTGCCACCCGTAGCCACAAGCCTAACTCTGGGTAGCCCGTGGACTCTGCCTTAACGAACCGACCAATTGGAATGGACACCGCGCCCTTCGACTCAACATGGCCCTTAACCTCCACCTTCTCAATATTACTGGCGTGAATGCCCACGTTGTAGCCATTATCGAGCTTTAAAATCAATACATCAGGATCACCAACGCCAGGCCTAGGCAGTACCACGCCATTTAATGACGTGCCATCCCTAAGGTGAATATACACTAGATCAAACTCCTTAAAGCCCCCCCACTTGCTCATTAACTCACTCAGCACGGATATCGTGTTCATGCCTGAAATATAAGCGTTAACTAACAATCAAACAAACCTAATTAAATTTTTAATTAGTAATTGCGGCTCAATCTCTCATACAGGTAATGACAGGCCCAGGCTAGGTCAACCACGGCGGCGATTGTCAGGTACATCAACCACCAACCACCTATGAACTGCCATAACGACACCAACCTACTGAGCGTTGGTGAATTCAAGAACCTAGCCGGCGCTTCTGTGGCATAGACGAGGGTTAGTATTATGAATAGGATCATCACTGGGTAATCATGCACGTAGCCAAACACGAAAGCACCAAGCACGCTCATTACGAGGAAACCCAACGCCATGAAGGCATCCGGTAGGTTACTTGAACCGATGTACCTCTTCCAACCGAGGGCGAACCAGTGGACTCCATAGGCCGTGAAGGCAACCCCCAGCCATGTAAAATACTGACGGTAGCTCCCTATATATGGAAATGGCAATTAATATGTATATACCCGTCAGGAACTGCATAAAACCCGGCATCCAAAGGCCCCATACGGCAAGCGACTTATTAGTGGATTCATCGGTTTTTGTCGGGTAAAACAGGCCCATACCACCATATACCAGATAACCAATACCCAGGCCGAAGAACCCCACGGCAACCGGTGGCAGTATGCTTGCACGGTGCTTACAGTCTTAATAGCACTTATATACTTTTATATACTTTTCTAGGTAAATATAGCTAATGAACGCAAATATAGTCATTTTAAATACCTCATGAATACTATGCCTGATTGGTATGTCCAGGTCTATGATTACGATATGCCCGTACTGTGGTGTTGGGTGCGGTATTGAGATAACTATTGATGATGCTGGGAAAATAATTGGATTTAAAGGTTTTAAAGGCCACCCGGTCTCTCATGGGCATCTATGTGGTAAGGGCGCTTCATCAATAAAGCTCCTTGACACAACCGATAGGTTGTTATACCAATGAAGAGGGTTAATGGCGAGTTCGTTAGGATATCGTGGAATGAAGCCATTAGTGAAATAGTTCATAAGATGAAGGAGATTAAGGAGAAATACGGTCCAGAGGCTCTGCCTTTTACGGCGGCTGCAGAAACACGCTTGAGGAGGTTTACCTATTCCAGAAGTTAGCTAGAGCGCTCGGTACGAATAACGTTGATTCATGCGCGAGGCTCTGCCATGATCCATCAGCCAAGCCCTTAAAGACATGCTCGGCTATGGCGGTAGCGCAAACTCAGTTAATGAGATACCTAAGGCGAAGGTCGTTGTAATAACTGGCGAATCAATAACGGACAACCACCCAGTACTTTCCCAGTACTTAATTGAGGCCAAGAGGAATGGTACTAAGATAGTGGTCATAGACCCCCCCAGGACAACCGCAACAGCAAAGATGGCAGACCTGCACCTCAGGCCAATACCCTCCACAGAGGTTTACCTATTCAATGCGGTGGCCAATTACCTAATCAATAACGAGCTCATCGATAGAGGCTTCATAGTTAATAGGACCGAGAACTTCGAGGAATACGCTAAGGTGGTTAGTAAGTACTCAATTAACGATGCAGAGAAAATCACGGGCGTGCCTAGGGACTTAATACTTAAGTTTGCTCAATTAATAGCCACAAAGCCCGTATTATTCACGTGGGGGGGCCTCGGCATGTCGCAGTCGTCAGGCGTCGACGGCATTAAGTCTTACATAGCCCTCGCCTTATTAACGGGCAACATGGGTATTGAGGGTGGCGGTGTCATTGTCTATAGGGGGGGCCAGACGAACGTGCAGGGCTCCGGCGACATCCTGAAGCCAGACGCATTCCCAGGTGGCCTACCTATTAATGAGGAGAACGCCAAAAAACTCGCTGAGATATGGGCTTCACGCCACCGACTAAGCCAGGCCTATCGCTAATAGACGCGGTGTATAACGAGAACAGCGGTATTAGGGGCATGTACCTAATGGGCTTTAACATAGTGGCTTCACTACCCAATAGGCGTAGGTTGAGGAGTTCCTAAGCAACCTAGACTATTGGTGGTTCAGGACATAGCCATGAGCGAAACTGCGGAGTTCGCCCACTACGTCCTACCAGCGGCGCTCTGGATCGAGAGGGAGGGCTCCGTACTAAGCTAGATAGATTAGTCAAGTGGAGATACAAGGTTAGGGATCCACCCGGCGAGGCTAAGCCTGACTATGAAATAATATTCGAGTTAGCCAATGCCTTCGGCCTTAAGGGATTTAGTAACGACCCGAAGACCGTATTCAATGAAATGCGTCAGGTGGTGCCTATAATGAGGAGTGTGTCGCTTGAGGATATTATGGACTCAACGAAAGATTCGAGAATACCAGAGAATACGCCTCACCTGTACTCTGAGAGATTTCTGACGCCAAGCGGTAAGGCGAGGTTCTTTAGCGTTGAGTATAAGCCGGTAAATACTGGCGGTAAGAGGTTCATACTGGTTACTGGTAGGAGCGTGCTTAGGTACAACACGGATAATGAGATTAGGAGGATTAGTGGCAAATTCGAGACAAGCATTGCCATAAATCCTGAAGACGCAAAGGCACTAGGTATACGCAATGGTCAATTAGTAAAGCTGGTATCCAACTGCGGTGAGGGTACCTTCAGGGCATTGATAAGCAATGATGTACCCAGGGGGCGTGGTCTTCGCATATATGCATGATTCAAGGATAAATTATGTGGTTTGCACAGAGTTTGACCCCCCCTACGTGAAGACGCCGAGGTACAAGGTAACACCTGTGGACATATTACCAGTTTAATGAAATTATGAATGGCTGAGAATGCTATGGGTATTCGTCAGTGAGGATAAAGACTTTGATAAGGTAAGTGCGATAAAGAGGATGTGGCTTCAGACATGTATGAATTATAATGAATTATTGAGTTATGTTTAGTAATATCCTGAAGAGCTTTGTATCCGATTCTGAGGGTTGGCGGGTTATTATTACGTACTTAAGCCTCGACAGTGCGTACTCACTGAGTAGGCCAAACCCATCCATGGATATACAAAGCACCTTATTACCGGCGGCAAGTAGGTAATCAACCTCGGTCTTATCCTTAATACTCCTCAGTAATACCGTGGTAATGCCATCCACGTGTCTTAGTGAGTCATCAGCCTGCTTAGTAAGTAGTAATGCGCATTCGCCGGGTCCTAAATCGATGAGTACCTTATTGAGATCCGCGTAATTGTTTATCCTAACGATCCTAACCATATCATTAATAACCCATGAACCCAGCATTTAACACCCAATTACTCAAAATAACTAAGCCTAATAACCCACTACACATCACGGTCCCGAAATACCTTTAAAGCCCCCCCGATGGGTCTTTCCTACATGGATTATAGGACGAGATTGCGTGAGGCGAGTAAGGAGATAATTGAAAGGAGGGTCACATCGGATGACGAGCTTAAGAAAATTGCCGATAAATATAACCTACCCCCATCAACGGTTAAGACATTATCCACATTCTACTTCCATGACTACTCAGAGGTCCAGGCCTGCATGGGCCTTCCATGCATACTAAAGGGAGCTAGAGAAGTCGTTAAGGAATTAGAAAGGCGTGGTGTTAAGTACTCAATAACGTACTGCCTCGGTTATTGTGATAAAGGTCCAGTGATTAGGATGGGTGATAAGTACTACACGTTTGTTAATGGCGAATTCAGGGAAATCGAGGAGTCAGGTAGTGATTATGTTGAATCACAATACGAGCCTCTCGATAAGTACATAGCGAGGGGGGGCGGCTATAAGTACTTCGAGAAATTCCTCAGCGAAGGCAATAAGCTCTTCATACTTGAATTACTCGTTAAGGCAGGCCTACTAGGCGGTGGTGCCCTAGGTAGATTTAAGGCCCTAGCCGATAGTGTTAATAGGCCTAAGTACCTAATTGTTAATGGTCATGAGGGTGAGCCCGGCGGCTTTAAGGATAGTTGATAATGGAGAGGAATACCCACCAATTGCTTGAGGGTGCGTTATTACTATCACTCGCCCTTAACGTTGATGAGGTTATAATCGCAGTTAATGAGAGGTTTAGAAATGCCAGGACAATGATTAAGAAGGCACTTGATGAGTTAAGACCATTTTTAGCGAGTAGGGGCCTAATTAATAGGTTACCTACTGTTACGGTCTCGTTAGTTGGTTCTCCATACATCGTTGGTGAGGAAACGGCATTAATAAATTCGCTTGAGGGTAATAGGGGGCGAGCCCCGATTAAGACCTCCAGACCCCCCCACCGAGGCTGGTTTATTCGGTAAGCCCACATCCGTGATTAACGTTGAGGTCGTTGCGGCGGCACCTGTACTCCTTAGTAATTACTATGAGGGTAAGGAAATAACCATTGAGAAGTACTTCTGCGTTACAGGCGATGTTGATAAGCCAGGCCTCTATAGGGAGAAGCTCACGGTAGGTCTTAACGAATTGTTAGCAAAGGCAGGGGTTAAGGAGGAAAACGTTAAGGCTGCCTTCGTCGGCGGGGTCTCCTCGGGTCTTATTCACTCCTCAAGGATTAGGGTAAGGCTTACGCCTGAGGAGACGAGGAAACTTGGTGTCTTCCTTGGGCCTGGCGTAATCATAGCCCTATCTAACAATAGGTGCATTGTTGATGTAATGCTTGAGGTTGAGAGGTTCTTCTCCCATGAGTCGTGCGGTAGGTGTGAACCGTGTAGGCTAGGTACTAGGGAGCTGGTCGAAGTTCTTGAAAGGATTAGCACGGGTAAGGCGAGTGAGGAGGATCTTAGATGGGCCGAGACTGTGGCGAAGACGATGATGGAAACCTCACTCTGCGGTTTAGGCATGTCCGCCGGTAAGGTATTCCTTGACGCACTTACCCAATTCAGGGATGAGTTTGAGGAGCACGTGAAAGGTGTCTGCAGGGCTGGTGTTCATTTTAGGTGATGGGTATGGTTAAGGTAATACTAAACGGTAAGGAGGTCGAGACCTTCGAGGGAGAGACCATACTAAACCTGGCCAGGAGATATGGCATTGAAATACCAACGCTGTGTTACTACGAGGGATTTGCGAATGGCTCCTGCAGGATATGTGTCGTTGAGGTTAATGGTAGGCTAATGCATCATGCATAACCAAGGTATCCGAGGGCATGAGGATTGAGACTGAGAGCGCGAGAGCCACTGAGGCTAGGAAGACCTTACTAAGGCTCTTACTGAAGAATCATACCCACAGGAGTAAGGAGGAGCAGATGAGGTGTAGGATATGTGATTACGCGGTTAAATACGGCCTCGAACCAGCGCCAGTAATACCGGACACCAAGGTTGATGATACACACCCAGCAATAATATTCAACCCATCGGCCTGCGTAATGTGTAGGAAGTGCGTAATTGCCTGCGGCGTTGACCAGAATAATGATGTTATAGCGGTCATAGGTAGAGGATCTGGTACTAGGGTTGGTTTCGACCTTGACACCCCAATGGGTATGTCAAGTTGCGTCAGCTGTGGTGCATGTGTTGATGCATGCCCAACCGGGGGGGCATTAATGGAAAAGGATTGGGTACCCGCAGATAAGGTTGTTGAGACTACATGCCCATACTGCGGCACTGGGTGCCAGGTTGAGTACGGAATTAAGGATGGCAAGGTTGTCTGGGCTAGAGGCGCCTATGGACCCGCAAATGAGGGCAAGCTATGCGTTAAGGGTAAGTTTGGTTATCAATACGTAAATAGCCCCCCCGAGAGACTCACGAAACCATTGATTAGGAGACCTGGCGTCCCCCCAAGGCCCATTAAATGGTAGACCCATTCATGAGGTGTTTAGGGAGGCCACCATGCGTATAATGCTTATTTTAAGGATTAACATTGAATTAATGATGTTTGGGA
>BBCS01000015.1 GCA_001316125.1 Vulcanisaeta distributa JCM 11213 | reverse complement strand
TCAACGCCAAGCTCCTCAAAGTACCTGGGATACCTAAGTGGCCACTCAACCATCTCCTTAAGCTCCTGCTTCACATTCTCATAACCACCAATATCATCCCAGTGAACCTCAGGAACCTCAACAATGACCTCCCTAAGTACCGTTGGTTGTATGTACTTCATAGCCTCGAGGAAGTCCCTCATCCTAATCCTAATCCTAGCCAACTGCTCAGGCGGTATCTGTGGTTGATCCAGATCAATCTCCTTAGTAACGTCTATAGCCTCCCTAAGTCTTATCATCGCGGCCTCCTTAACCAACGCCGCTAGGTCAGCCCCCGTATAGCCGTGAGTCATCTCAGCAATCTCATCGATATTCACAACGTCGCCTGGGTCACATATCTTCTCCTTAACATCATCCTCGGTGCACAGCGGCACATTCCTCGTGTGTACCTGGAGTATCTCCTTCCTCGCATTCTTATCGGGCATGCTTATGTATATCTCTCTGTCGAATCTTCCTGGTCTTCTTAGTGCTGGGTCTACGGCTTCTGGTCTGTTGGTTGCTCCTATTACGATTACTTGGCCTCTTTCCTGCAAACCATCCATTAATGTAAGGAGCTGAGCAACAACACGCTTCTCAACTTCTCCAGTTACTTCTTCCCTCTTTGGTGCTATCGCATCAATCTCATCAATAAAGATAATGGCAGGAGCATTCTTCTTAGCCTCCTCAAAAATCTCCCTCAACTTAGCCTCAGACTCACCGTAGTATTTACTCATTATTTCAGGGCCGTTAATCGATATGAAGTAGGCGTTAGCTCCGAAGCCACGGCCTTTGCTAGGAGAGTTTTACCAGTACCGGGTGGGCCAATTAAGAGAACGCCCTTAGGAGGCTCAATACCAAGGTGCTTAAATATCTCAGGATGCCTCAACGGTAGCTCTATCAATTCCCTAATCTTCCTCTTCGCCTCCTCCAAATCACCAATGTCCTCCCAGGTAACCCTCGGCATTGTTAGCTCCATCTCCCTAACGGCTCCTCCCTGACCTGGACCTCCGTGTCTATACCCACGTATGATGCCG
The DNA here is from genome assembly GCA_001316125.1 of Vulcanisaeta distributa JCM 11213. Next base: position 34,507 of record BBCS01000015.1, on the reverse strand, counting down.
GCCCTGGCGTCACGCTTGTTACCATGAACCTAATGGAGCCCGTGTAATACGGTATCTCTATGATCGAGCCCTTCCAAACAGGCTTGCCAAGTAAGTAAGCCCTCTTAAGATAATCAGGGTCAACCCTAATGTACTCGCCAACAGGCGCTATTGTGACCCTTTGCGCAGACCTTAGGTTAGCCTTCCTAACCTTAACAACATCACCAATACTAACACCGGCATTCTGCCTCAATACGCCATCCATCCTTATGTAGTCCTTATCCTCATCATCAGTGTAGGCAGGCCATACCTGAGCATAGGCACTGCGCTTATTACCAACTATCTCAACATACTCCCCCAGGCTCAATACCAAGCACCTCATGTACCGCTGGGGGGGAATCCTAACAATGAGCCTACCAACATCCCTCGTCCTAGCCTCCGCAACCCTAAGACTAACCTCATTATTAGAACCCATGACTAATCCTCACTGCTTAATCCTCAACTCAGCTTATATAATTATCTTCACCTTGCTAACTCACTAAGCCAATACCATGCGTTTACTGTCGAATTCAACAACGCTAAAAGTTAAATAGGGTATAAAATAATGCGTTTTGTGGGTAAGGTAGGCATTGTTGGGTGGGGGGGTGTCTACATACCAAGGTTCAGAATAAGCACAAAGGAAATCGCTAGGGTATGGGGGGGTGATGACCCGCTTAGGATTAAGGATCTTTACTGGGTTGAGGAGAGGAGTGTTGGTGGTCCTGACGAGGATGCGGTCACGATGGCGGTGGAGGCCTCAAGAAATGCATTGAGGAGGGCGGGTATTGATCCTAAGGAGTTGGGTTCGGTATTTGTTGGTACTGAGTCAAAGCCGTATGCCGTTAAGCCCATAGCCTCAATACTAATTGAGGCTCTTGGAATGAGGAAGCAGTCGTTCGCTGTTGACATGGAATTTGCATGTAAAGCTGGCTCGGATGCAATAGTTAACGCAACGGGCCTTGTTAAGAGCGGCCTAATTAAGTATGGGCTTGCTGTTGGTGTTGACCATAGTCATGGAGAGCCAGGGGATCACCTCGACTACACGGTATCTGGTGGTGCGGCAGCTTACATAATAGGGTCCGACGGCGTTGCAGCTGAGATTGAGCACATTTATGCATATAACTCAGACACACCTGACTTCTGGCGTAGGGATGGCATACCATATGCAGTACATGGTGAGTCATTCACGGGCGAGCCTGCGTATTTTAGGCATATTGTGAATGCGGCGAAGGCGCTTATGGAGCTACGGGACTTAAGCCAAGCGACTTTGACTATGCCGTATTCCACCAACCAAATGCCAGATTCCCAGTGAGGGCTGCTCAAATGCTTGGTATACCTCTTGATAAGGTAAAGCTTGGTATCGTGGTTGATAGGATTGGTAATACGTACAATGGCGCAGTATTGATAGGGCTCGCGAACATACTCGAGAATGCAAGGCCGGGTTCTAGGATATTAATGGTCTCCTTCGGTAGTGGTGCTGGGTCGAATGCCTTCAGCCTAATCACCACGGACTTATTACCCGAGAAGGTGGGTAGGGCGAGGACTGTTAGTTATTACCTTGAGAATAAGGCATACATAGATTATGCACTTTACCTGAGATTCAGGAACTTGATTAAGGTGATTCAGTAATATCGATTTGTCGGCCTCTTAATCTTTAAAAATAAACAGTTAAAAAACAACGCAATGCCTCGCAAACAGACTGTTCGAATCGTGGAAAGGAAAAAGGAGATACTAGAACTATTAATTAAGGAGGGTGAGTTACCCACCAACGAGATTGTCAAGAAGACAAACCTAAGCCACAGCCAGGTCTTTTACGCATTAAAGCTCCTTCAGAGGGATGGGCTGATTAGGGAGATTAAGAGGGGGGGTAAGGTGGCCTATTGGAAGGCTGCGGATAATGCCCAGGAGGCCCTTAAGGCACTCGAACAGGAGGTTAAGGAGGAGGTCATGGAGGGCGAGGAGTCGACAGGGGGGGAGACTTAGGCTTTTTAATTCCTTATAAAATAGGGGGGGAGTGGGTGATGAGGCGGGCAGAATCCGTAAAAATGACGAGACTGTCTCACACTGATTACGGAAATGTCCATCACCTTTATTCTCAATGATTCATCTCATCATATTTAGAAGGAAGCGTTAATAAATGGGTTCTTTACGCCAATACGAAGTGTATGGGAAATCCCGTGAGCCGCGCTTCATTGGGAATTGATTATAAGCTCCTCCGAAGAATACCATACCTAATACTTCTCGTTAAGTACGGAATTAACGATAAAGATTACGCAGCAATAAATCTAACGAGGCTCGCCAATGACATCGGCACAACACCACAGAATGTATTCAAGATCATAAATAGGCTTGCTGAGGAGGGATTGATAATTAAATCCACCGTTAGTGGTCAGTTGGCTATTAAGTTCACGCAAAGGGCTTCCGAGGCTCTTCAATTTGTAATCGACACAATTAGGCATTACCTCGATGAAAGGTTGGTGATTAGGCTTGTCGGTCATGTGGTCTCCGGGCTTGGTGAGGGTGGATTCTACATGAGCCTTGATGGTTATGTTAAGCAGTTTGTTGAGAAGCTTGGGTTTAAGCCATACCCTGGAACCCTCAATATTAGGCTTAAGCCGGAGTACGTTAAGTACAGACTTTACCTAGATGCACTGCCTGGCATTTACATAGAGGGCTTTAGTAATGGTGTTAGGACTTACGGGGGGGGTGTTAAGTGCTTTAGGGCGACGATTCAGGGGGGGTTACCCGGCGCCGTCCTGCTAATTGAGAGGACGCATCACGGGCCTGACACCATAGAGGTCATATCGCCTTATAAGTTAAGGGATAAGCTTGGCCTTAGGGATGGTGATGAAATTGAGGTATTAGTAACTCTATGAATTAACTACCTAGTGAAGCAATTTGAAAGTAATGTTATATATGCGAGGTTTTCAAGGACCTCAGCCCTATTGAGTGCCTCATATGGCGTTGAACCCACCGTGACTAATCCATGGTTTCTTAGAATCACGGCAGTAATATTTTTCTTAGACACTGCCCTCGCGACGGCATCAGCAAGCTCAGCGCTTCCCGGTTTTAGGTAGGGAACTTCTGCGATTTCACCAACGTATGAGATAGCTTCACTTAACGATAAATCAACTTTAAGACCTGCCCTAATCAAAGCCAGTATGTTGGGCGGGTGCGTGTGAAGTACGAATTTCACATCATCCCTAACCCTGTAAATACTTACATGCATCCTCCACTCACTACTGGGGTTTCCGCCAGACACGACAGTCCCATCAAACCTAATCTTAACAATACTCTGTGGTTTTATAAGCGTCTTTGGCATTGAGGTCGGCGTGATTAATACCTCATCACCACCTAACCTAGCACTTGCATTACCGCCAAGTAGGTCTACAAGCCTTCTCGCGTATGCTAACCTAAATATTTCAACAATAATCCTTCTCAGGGATGCTTCATTCATACAAGGGGGCGTTATGTGATGGGCATAAAAAACATACTCTATGCGCTGCAAAACGTATAAACAGTAGTATACGCACCATAATTTAATGGGTTATATCGATGCACATACCCACATAGTGTTTAAGGAGACGGTCACGGAAGAATTAATGAACTTCGCCCTTAGGGAATGGGGGGGCGCACCACGTGAGGTACTGACCATGAGCGTTGCTGATGTTGTTAGGATACTTGATGATGCGGATATTGATTACGTGGGTGTCATGGCCTACCCATCTAGGAAGTTGGGTATTGCGAAGGAGGATTACGCAATAAGGGTTATGGATGCCGTCAAGGATTATGCCGATAGGTTTGCAGTTATAGGTGGTGTGGAGGCCAATGAACTATCCATCGAGGAGACCAGGTACTGGCTTGAGAGGCAGTACGAGGCCGGCATTAGCGCGATTAAGATACACCCACCGCACATGTGGCTCAAGCCAAATGCATATAGGCCGGAGGAGGGTGGTTTAAGACAGCTTGAGCTTGTTTATCAATTTGCAGAGGACCACGGACTACCGGTGTACATACACACCGGGACAAGCGCCTTCTCAAGGGCTAGGAATAAATATGGTGACCCGATATTTGTGGATGACGTTGCGGTGGACTTCCCAAGGCTGACAATAATAATGTCCCACGTGGGCAGGCCTAACTGGGTACCCACGGCGTTTCAATTAATCAGGATAAGGCCGAACATGATTGCTGACCTCTCGAGCATACCACCGAGAAGGGTCCTGGAGTACCTGCCAAGGCTCACGGAGATAAGCGATAAGGCAATTTACGGTAGTGATTACCCAGGCCCTGGGGGGGTTTATGACATAAAGGCTAACCTAAGGGAATTCCTAAACATACCAATACCGAGGGAGGTTATGAAGAAGATCGTGGATGACAACCCAAGGAGAATCCTAAGGCCATTATCGAGAAATAAGTAAAAACAAAGTCAATCAATGCCGGAGGTCTCGGCCAAGCTATTGTTCAACTTTGTCTAACTCACTTTTTATGAACAAACATAATTGGCTGGGCATTTATGATAGATGGTTTATTTGCCTTGGCGGCACCTCAAATAGCGGAGGTCATGGGTTCAAGTCAAACACTTTTAACATTCATAAAATACCTTAGCATAGGAGTTTCCTCAGCCTTAACCGTAGCTGGTGCATTTGTGAATACGGCACTGTGAATCAGAATAACTTTGGCCTAAGTGCCATTGTGTATGTTTATCTTCCATTGCAGTATACGCCGTTGTATGTGACATTAGTTAGGAGTCCGAAGGTAACGAGTGCAGGCGATTCACAGTCCCTCTACCCAAGGGTATTATCATAAACTCCACAAATTACTACAACATGGGAGGACTAATCACTGAATTACAATGTAATAAGTAAAAGTACGTAACCTCATATAACCATAATCTTAAGCAAGTCTAAAATCAAATTACCATAATTCTTGATATTGACTCATGAAGCAAAGATTAAAAAGGGAGCACGGAATTATTGGTCTTGCGGGGGTGCCCGAGCCAGGTCAAAGGGGGCGGACTCAAGATCCGCTGGCGAAGGCCTGCGTGGGTTCAAATCCCACCCCCCCCGCACCAGGAATTAATCATCATGACTTAGGTTATGTCTATGGTGCCATTTACTTCCTTGTTTTGTTCTATTCCTTGTTTAATTAAATTTAGTCTATTATGTTTATTGTTTTGATTTCTAATCTTAATATACGCTTTTTAGTAATATTTCAATTTTAATATATACGTAATGCTTAAAAAAGTTCTCAAAGAATAAGCTGCGATGTCCGGTCTCGTGCTTCAAGCAACTACTTCAATAACTAGTGCCTTGTCTAGTATGTTGAGTGAGTTGATACTTGCTATACCATCTATAATACTTTAATACTTTTCATAATAATAGCGTTGATAGGTTATGCAATAGCTGTTATTGTGGCTAAGGTTATTAAGAGACTTTTACCTGCGTTGATTAAGCAGGCTGGTCTAAGTCCTGAGATTGTTAGTATTATTGCTGGTGCCGTTGAGGCCTTTATAATCCTGATAGCGCTTGCCATAGCCTTCTCAGTACTGAGCCTTGGGCCCGCCACCGTTTGGGTTGCAATGATTGCCAAGTACCTGCCATCATTGGCCGGTGCCATTATCCTACTGACCCTGGCTTATTGCTTGTTGATTTACTGGTTGATTATATGCAGAAGAAGATGGGCGCAACTGATGAGTTGCTTGCAACGATAATTAATGTGCTTAGGTTTGGTCTTTATGCCGTGATAATAACGATAGCCGCTAACCTGGCAATCTTCTATTGGATACCCAATATAAGCCCGTACCTATTCTACGACATAATAATAGCATCAATAATCCTACTCTTCAGCTTCAGCATTGTTAATAAGGCGATCAATGACATAAGTAAGGAGCACCCAGAGATGAAGGCTGTGCTTGGCTATGCAAGGCTAATCCTCTACGCAATCTTCATACTAGTCACCGTAGCCATTATCGTGCAGCCCTTCGCAAACATAACGCAGATAATCTACGCATGGCATGGGGGGGCTTAGCAATAGCCTTTGGTATAATAGTGATACCATTAATATACGCACTTGCCAAGAGAATAGTGCAGACATAGGTATACTACATCACGGCTTAAAATTAAAATTCATCTATTCTTGGTAGTATACTGATTCTCCTCTGAAGCTTTGTATATATCCTTATCCAATCAATTTTAAATATCACAAAGGCGAGTGCCGTGAATAATACGGCCATGATTAACTGGAATGTTGATAAACCCATACTCGGTCTTAGTAATCCGTATAGTGATGAAAAGAGAAGGAGCTCTATTGGTATTTCCACGGAGCCCTTTATTAGCTTGCCAATGAGTATGTAGGCATTTAGTTTTGCCAGATTTATTGACGCCGCCCCCCCAGTACCTATGTATAAATAATCGTCAAGGGGGTAACCCAGGAAGCGCAGCCAAAATTATCACTAACACCCAGAGTGGTGCCTTGTTAGACAATAACATTATTAGCTTCACGGCGCTGGTCCTCCTGAGGGGGGGCTTCCTTAATGCGTAACCTAGGGCATAGGATACGTTCTTAGAAATTGAGGCGCCAATCGCAGTTACAGCGATTACGAGGACTACGTACTGCATTGGCGATTTAATGTCTAGTAATGTTAATGCGGCGTATACTGTGTATGCCTCTCCAAAGAATGGTAGTGCATTGCCTATGAAGCTTATGAGGAAGTCCATTATTAATAATGCTGTTATGTTCATTATAATCAGGGTTTAGACGTGGTTGTTTTTAGGCTTTTTATTGAGAATACTGCAATACCCACAGCTAGTGCAATTAATGCAATACCCGCCGCTAAGGCCGCTGTATTGTAATTCGTTGATGTATTAAATGCTGGGTTTAATGATGCATTAACGGTATTATTTACATTTATTGGTACTATACTCGATATCGTGAATGCAGCACTGCACGAGTTTGTTGATGAGGCTAATTCATAGAGTGCCTGTGAGTATGAGGCTGCTAATTCATAGAGTTGAAGTGCGGCTGCCAAGTCATTTACGTCTCCTGTTGAGTTGTATTTAGTTAGGTAGTAATTGCCGAAATCTATGTATGAAATCGCGAGCATTGGGAATAGGTTGCAGTTGTTTTCTGCCTCGTACGTGTTAAATACAGCTAATTCCTCCACGTAATCCGTAATATTGACTAGGTATTGAGTGTTTACCTGCCCATTTATTATAGGCGTAAATAATAGGTGCAGCATTGCATCATTGCTTGATATGACATCGAGACTCTGTGCAAGTGCCAGCGAGTAAAGGCCCTTTTGGTAATTATTCTGGGCCTCCTGAACCTCCTGGGTTACCGAGTTCATGCTTTGAAGGAGGCTTGATGCGCCCACGGCATTTGATAGGGAAAGTGTGTACTCAGTTATTGACTGCGCATACACTAGGTACATGCTTGTTAATTCCTCGAGGTAATTCTCCGATATTGGCGCTCCACCCTTTATGGCGTTCAATACAGCCAGCCAATCACCCAGGGTCTCTATCCTAGCCTTCGCGTAGGCGAGGTTACTTATCGCGTCACTAATATCATTGCTTGACAAGTCCTGTGATGCCGCGCTTAATGATTGCTGAGCATCGAATATCCTATCATAAATACCGATCACTATGTCTATGTTCGCGGTAGTCACATTGTAATGCTGCAGCGTATTTTCATAGTACTGCAATTCATTACTTAATTGATTGAGTAAGCCCTCTAATTGCGAGGCCGTGTAATTCTGCATTTCGTCCTGGTAATAATTAATTAATCCCTGGAACCCAAGGCTTGCCGCCGTGTAGTACATGCCCTGGTTAGCGTAATTTATCGCCTCATTGATGTACTTGGAAACATTTGGGTCTGTGGAGTTTATGGCTCCCGTGCTCACTATCCTATTGTATATCCTCATCCATAGGAATTTAGTAACATTAACATACGCCTGAGTCTTAAGTGCCCGTGATGGTATTGCTGGTATTGACATGTTCACGCCCGTGAAGTAGTAAATGGCTTGCCTAACGTCCATAATGGGTATTACGTCAATGCCAAGACTCCTTCCATAGCTTATTAAATTAATTACCTGCCCAGTGCTGGTTTGGTATATTTGTTGTCCATAGGGTATCAGCACTATTTCATAACCCTCCTGAGCCGCTGCTTGATCTTAGCCGGTAAACCACCCACGGCCCTATTGAGCCATCAGGCAGTATCATCCCGGTCATGGTGACGTCTCGATTTAGAGTATGGTTTGTTATCAACGCCCACATTGCAACCGTCATGTAACCACTCGCTGATGGACCACCTATCTCGAGGGTTGTCGGTTCAACGTTTATTAAGAAGTTATATTCATTGAATGGTTGATTTGCTAGGTATGTGGCTACTAACGCCGCTATCTGCGATGATGATAAGAATGTGCCACTCTCTGCGGTTGGTAATGGGCTTGACGCAACGTATACATAGCCCGAGCCTGGCTTCATGGCCGTTACCGTTATATTGATTACAGCACCACTGTTATTCGATGAGACGGCTAATGCATGTATGGTTATTGACCTAACATATACCGTTAATTCCTGCCACTCACCCGCTAATGCATACGTAAATACACTCAATGTCAAAGCTAACATTATTAATACTATAATGCCTAATGACTTGTTATGTCTTGCCATACAAGGTGACGGTGATTCCTTAATTAATAAAGCTTACACACTCAGTAAAGTTTAACTCATGGTGAGAGTGAACACCGCGTCATACTAATAATGATATTAGCACCGCCTTAGCCGTATGCAGCCTATTCTCCGCCTGATCCCAAACAACGCTTTGTGGACCATCAATCACATCATCAGTGACTTCCTCACCCCCCCTGTGGGCAGGTAAGCAGTGCATGAATACTGCTTGAGGACCCGCCCTCCTCATTAATTCAGCATTAACCTGGTATGGCCTAAACACCTTCCTTCTCTCTTCGGCCTCAGCCTCCATACCCATGCTAACCCAAACATCGGTGTACACGGCATCCACACCCCCCCTAACATCCTCAATATTATCACTGATTACTATATTAGCGCCGGTCCTCCTTGAATCCTCAGTAAGCAATTCAGCGAATTTACTTGGCCAATACTTCTTCGGGGGGGATATTATCCTAACCTCCCAGCCAAGCTTGCGCCTATTATCATTAATGAGTGTGCCATGTTATTGTCACCATCACCAACAAACGCTAACTTAATGCCATCAAGCCGCCCCCCCTTAACCTCCCACAGTGTTAATGCATCGGCCAGTACCTGTAATGGATGTTCCTTATCACTTAAGGCATTTATCACGGGTGCCACGGCGTATTTAGCCATTTCTATTAACGATTCATGCCTATACACCCTAGCCGCAATGGCATCCACAAACCTATCCACGACCCTTGCCGTGTCGGCTATGGTCTCACCACGACCCAATTGAAGCTCCTGCGGGTTTGAGTAGATTACGTGCATTCCTAATTGCGTCGCCGCCACATCGAGACTAACCCTAGTCCTGGTACTTGGCTTCTCGAAAATCATAAGTAATGTCCTGCCCCCCCTCAGCGTGTCATTGTACCGCTCTCCCTGGTAATACCGGGACTTGAGATCTCTGGATAAACTTAGTAGGTATTTTATCTCATCCGTTGTGTAATCCATGAGGGTTATGAAGTCCCTACCCCCCCTAAGTGATTTTATATTGGTCACGATAATAACTAAGGAATTAAAGTATTAAAGCATGACCTCACGGCGTTAAGTTTTTATAGTGAGTGTTCTGTCATGAGCCGTGGCTAAGAACAGGGATGAAGTACTTAAGGTTCTTGAGGATTGGGGGGGCGATTCCATAACAAACACAATACTTAATAATAAGGAGCCAATCCTCGAAATACCATCGAGGACTCTCAGCAATACGATTGGGACCCAAAGAAAAAGATGCTGGTGCTTGGCCCTGAGAAATTGAGGAGGAAGTTTCTCGATCTTAAGGAGTCTAAGAGGTTCATGCAGACTATGTTAATGCTTAGGTTAATAGTTCAGGCGATTAGGGAGGGCGTTTATCCAACGATAAGGGACCTATATTACAATGGTAAGCACACAATGGAGTTTAAGGCGGACATAATAAACAAAGTGATTAGGGAAAACACGTGGGATGAGCAGTCAGAGTCCAATGCAGTCATTGAGGATATTGAGGTAGCCACTGGAATTCTCAGGGAGGAGATGGGGGGGCTTTCGGCTGATGTTAAGGGTAAGGTCGTGGGGGGGCCAATAATCGTTAGATCTAAGGGCTTTGAGATTGACGCCACGAAACTCGGTGATACCGCATTAAGCCTTCCGCCGAATCCCGATGATCTCGACATTGTCAAGGTTGAGGCTAATTATGTACTCGTTATTGAGAAGGACGCAATATTCCAGAGGCTTAATAGGGAGGGCTTCTGGAATAAGGAGGGCTGTTTATTAATTACGGCTAAGGGCATGCCTGACAGAGCAACCAGGAGGTTTGTTAGGAGACTTAATGAGGAATATGGACTGCCGTTTACGTACTGACTGACGGCGATCCATACGGGTGGTACATATACAGCGTTTATAAGAGTGGTTCAATAAAGCTAAGTTATGAGAGTGATAGGTTGGCGACACCCGAGGCCAAGTTTGTGGGTGTCACAGCAACGGACATACGCGCCTATAAGATTAGTGATGAGTACGTGATAAAGGCTACGGATAGGGATTTGAAGAGGGCCCAGGAATTACTCAGGTATCCCTGGTTCCAGAGTGATCATTGGAAGAGGGAGATCGAGCTCTTCCTAAGGACTAAGAAGAAGGTTGAGATCGAGGCCTTATCAACGCACGGGTTAAGGTTCCTCCATGATTATCTGATCGATAAAATACACAGTAATAAATTCATTGATTAAACACAATTAATGCAGGAATAATTATTTTAAACGCGCAATTATGTTATGTCATCATAATGTTAATTGATAATTATGGGAGGCCCTGGTTGAAGCTTAGGATCGTGGTTAACAGTGTATGTAATTACAGATGTATCTTTTGTCACTTTGAGGGACAGGGTAAGTTTCTAAGTAGGGAGTTAAGTGCTGAGGACATTGGTTTTGTAGCCTCTGTGGCTAAGGAATTGGGTGTTGATGATTTTAAGATAACCGGTGGTGAGCCGTTGCTACGTAGGGATATTGTCAAGGTCGTAGATGAAATAAATAGGGTTGGTCCTAAGGACCTATCATTAACAACCAATGGCTATTTACTTGATGTTTATGCCGAGGAATTGCTTAATCATGGGTTACGTAGATTAAATATATCGCTTCATTCATTAGATCGTAGGAAGTATAAGTTCATAACTGGAGTTGATGCATTAGATAAGGTTCTTGAGAACATAGACTATGTAAGTGGGTTGGGTTTTAAGCAAATAAAGTTGAACGTGGTCGTACTAAGGGGGGGCTTAACACGGATGAGATACCGATGATGATAAGGTTTGCCTCCAAGTACGGCTTCGTTCTTCAGCTAATAGAGTTAATGCCCATGGGTGATGGCTTCCCCGTATTTGCCAGGTACTACGATGACTTGAGCGACATAATTAATTGGTTAAATAAGCACGGCAAATTATTGGGGGGGACGAGGAAGGATCTTCATAATAGGCCCATTTACGAGGTCGATGGGGTTAAGGTTGAGATAGTTAAGAATTACAATAACCCAACCTTCTGTGCGGGGTGTACAACAATGAGGTTAACAAGTGATGGTAGGTTAAAGACCTGCCTATATAAGGAGCCCGTGGTTGATTTATGGCCATATATAAAGGCAAGGATAGGGAGGGCTTGATGAAGGCGATGACGTACGCAAACTCACTAAGGAAGCCTAATTTCGTAGAGGGTGCATCCGGTGATTTGAGTAGGATAAAGATTAGAGTGCGTGTTGGGAATCTCGTTTATTAATACTTCGTCTTATTACGTATTTAATGCCTTTATAATTACTTGTGAGGGTCACCGCTATTTCAATTGGGTTTAAGGTCCTTACGAACTCATTTATTAACTCGTTAATTAGGTCCTCGTGATAGATAACCCTGTCCTTAAACCCGTCCAGGTACTCCCTGAGGCTGTTCAATTCTATATAGATACAACCATCATCACTGCATGTCGGTTTATAATCAACCTCAATTACGTAATTATCAATGCTGTGGTCCACTGGGCATATTGCTGAGAAGGATGTCTCAAGATGCGCATGATCAACGGGCCCCCCCGCCTTTATTGTCCTTATCATTAAATGGACATAGCACTTTCAATGTTTATACATATTAACCTCTCATTACATAACTTCCTAATCGCTGCCCTTAATCTATCAAGTTCATTCTCGTTGATCCACACCTTAATGATCTCCCTATCACCTGATATGAACGTGACAGACCAGGTATTAAACCTCGGTATTGAGGATATTGGTATTAACCTAATGTTAATAACCCTCACAGTATTAATCACGGGCCTTACTCTAATCCTGGTTACTTCATATATTGGTAACTCAATCTTCTCAGTACCTCTTAACGCCACGAACTATCACCATATATCATGACCTCGCTCCTCTTAATGGCTCTCTTAGCCGCAATCATTATTAGGGCTATGAAGATTGGCGGTAGTGAGGTGAGTATGGCATCGGTGATTGATTGTGTTATTACATAAATAACCACGGCGCTATAAGCATGAGTGTGATGATAATGCCAGCGTATAGGTTAATGATGTATGCAGGATCCTCAATGACGTGCCACAAAGGCCTACTCATTTTGAGGATGGAGGTTTAGAAAAATTATTAAGGCTTATTCCATGAGCTCGCTCACCCCAGTCTTGTTCACGGGCATCCTCCAGTCAATCCCCAATGTCCTCATGGAAACCCTAGCACTATCGGCGGCTTCCTCTTATGCTCAGTATTCAATATCCTGCGCCACACTGTTTGTACAAGCTCAATGGGCTTACCTGTTGCCTCAGCAGCCTGCTCAACACTCATCCTATAATCAACAAGCGCATGTAGAATTACATCAACATCCTCATATTTAACGCCAAGTCACCCTCGGCTGTCTGACCCTCCCAAAGCCTTGGGCTTGATGGCTTAAAGGCAATATTATCGGGTAAGCCAGGTACTTGCCCAGGTACCTAACCTGCGTCTTGTATAGGTCGCCAATTGGCAATATATCGACACCACCATCACCGTACTTCGTGAAATACCCAATCAATAACTCACTCTTATCTCCAGTACCCGCCACTACCTTGTTGAACCTATTGGCGAAGTAATAGAGTAGCGTCATCCTAATCCTAGGGAGGAGGTTACCAACGGTTATCTTATCACTCTCATCAAACTCAGGTATTGACTCAGCAAAGGCATTCCTAATCCTTCCAATGTCTATGTAATAATACTTAATCCCTAGGGTCTCAGCTACGTACTTAGCATCCCTAATGTCCTCAGGCGGTGTCGTCTTATAGGGCAGTATCAGCCCAATAACGTTATCACTACCTAAGGCCTTAACGAGTAGGTATGCAGTAACGCTGGAATCAACACCACCACTAAGTCCAATGACTGCGCCGGTTGCCCCCCCCGCATCTCTAACGTATGACCTAATGAAGTCGATGATTCTCTGCGTTACGTACTCATAATCAATGCGTATTAGGTTCTCAAGAGTTATTTTGGGCACGTGAGGATTAATAATCAACGACTTTTATTACTTACTCATTTGCAAAATGGAGTTTGTATTTTTAATACCCCCCCACTAGCATCATTGATTAATGCTTAGAATACACTTGCTTCAATATAGTAGTAAGCTTGGTGATGTGGAATTCAACCTAGATAGCTGATTAAGGCCATGGAAACACTTTGTGTGGGTGATGGCGCTGATTTGATAGTGACCCCTGAGCTTTACTTACCGGGTTATATGTCTAGGGACATGTTCTTTCAAATTGCGGAGCCAATAGGTGGTAAGACGATTACGAGACTAGTCATGGAGCCAGGAGAAGGAATTGCCATGTTATTGTCGGGTTTGCGGAGAGGAATGAGGATACTCACGTGCTTTATAATACGGCGGTTGCCGTGGGACCTGACGGCGTATTAGCCGTTTATAGGAAGAGGCACTTACCATCATATGGAGTGTTTGATGAGTATAGGTACTTCGGCATTGGTAAGGGTGACATCCCCGTTATTAATATTAATGGCCATAAAGTTGGCATTGCGATATGCTATGATGCGTTTTACCCAGAGGTATCGAGGGTCATGATGTTAAAGGGTGCGGAGGTGCATGTGTACATAAGCGCGGCTCCAGACATGTCGAGGATTCACTTTGAGACGTTCATGGTGGCCAGGCACTTGAGAACGTGCATATACGGTTTACGTAAACACCGTTGGTCAATACGACGGACTTGGATTCTTTGGTGGTAGTCACGTAGTTAATCCATTGGGTAATGTACTCATTAAGGCTAAGTACTATGAGGAGGACGTGAAGACCATTGAGATAGACCCAAGCGATATCGTTAATTATAGGAGTCATAGACCAATACTTAAGGACCTAGATCCAAGCGATGTGGATCTCGTGGTAAAGGCACTTAATGAGTATATCAATCCGAAGTTACCTGAGGTTAAGGTTAAGGAAAGAGAGGTCACGGCAATCAGTAGTTATAAGTAATGAATCAGTGAATTATCGTTAAAGGGTATTTTTAATTTTAAATTGAATTTATTTAAGGGCGAATCACCGAATTTACTTTAATTGGTCAATTATTTCAATTAATGCATCACCAAACTCCTTAGTGCCTAATGGCTGAACACCCATATACCTAGCTAGTCCTGCGTGACCTTCTTCTGGTTTATGGCCTCAGTTATTGCTCTATCAATTAGGTCAGCAGCCTCCCTCCAACCCATGAACCTAAGCATTAATTCGCCGGCCCTAATTATGCCCGTTGGGTTGGCTACATTCTTACCAGCGTACTTAGGCGCTGTTCCGTGTACTGCTCGAACATACCTCCCGTATCACCAACATTAGCACCACCAAGTACCCCCTATGTCACCTATGAGGGCTCCAGCGGCGTCGCTTATGTAATCACCGTTTAGGTTTGGTGCGAGTATTACATCGTAGTTCTCGGGTCTCGTGATTATCTGCTGGAACATATTATCGGCTATCCTATCATTGACAAGTATCTTGCCAGGCGGTACCTTGCCACCATAGAGCTTATTCACCTCCTCCTCAGTAATTATGTAATCCCTGAACTCCTTAAGGCTACCTCGTAAGCCCACTCCCTGAAGGCACCCTCCGTGTACTTCATTATGTTACCCTTATGCATTATCGTTACTGACCTTCTCTTATTTTCAATTGCGAATTTAAAGGCAAACCTCGCAACCCTCTGCGTCTTATACTTACTAATTGGCTTTATGCCTATTCCAGTGTCATCCTCAAGCTCTATCTTCAACTCCTCCTTAAGGAACTTCCTCAACTTAGCAGCCTCCGGGCTATCCCAACTCCACTCAATGCCTCTGTACAGGTCGTCCGTGTTCTCCCTAATAATAACCATGTCAACCCTCTCAGGGTGCTTAAGCGGTGATTCAAGACCTGGCATGTACTTGACGGGCCTCACATTGGCATAGGCGTCCAGGAGCATCCTAATGGCAACGTTTATCGACCTCCAACCACCACCAATTGGTGTCTCCAATGGACCCTTAAGGACAACCCTATACCTAGTAATGAGGTTTATCGTCTCCTCAGGGAACCTATTACCATAAACCTTCTCAGCCTCCTCACCCGCATAGACCTTAACCCACTTGATCTCCCTTGAGCTTCCATAGGCCTTCTCAACGGCCTTATTAATCACCTTAATGGCTACATTGGTTATCTCAGGCCCTATACCATCACCCTCGATGTAAAGTATTATTGGTTTGTTAGGTACATTCCATACACCACCCTGAACAACAATTGGTTCTCCATCCTCAGGTATTTTTACCCTCGAGGACATCTATATTTACGTAATTACTACGTTTTTAAATCTTTCAATAATTGGAAAATAACGTGGGTCAGGAAGCACCAACGCTGTATATTGTTGGTCTTGGATTGAGCCTGCTAATATTACGGCTGAGGCATTGGAGGTAATACGTTCGGTAGATGCGGTATTTCTGGAGATGTACACGTCGAAGGGACCTGCCGAATTCATGGATCAACTAAGAAGCATTAGAGGAGACCTAATCCAGGTTTCGAGGAAGGATTTAGAGGATAGGAATGGCGAGGTAATAATGAGGGAGCTAGAGGGTGGTCGTAATGCGGCCCTTCTCGTTATTGGCGATCCAATGATAGCCACGACTCATACGACCATAGCCGTTATTGCCAAGAGGAGGGGCTTCAACGTTAGGGTCATTAACTCCGTAAGTATTGTCTGTGCAGTGCTTAGTCAACTTGGGTTATCGCCGTATAAACTTGGTCCTGTGGCAACCATAACATACCCAAGAATGGGTGTGTTGAGTATGAGGGCCTATGAGGTATTAAGTGATAATCTTATTCGTGGGCTTCACACAATATTATTGCTTGATATTAAGGATGATGGCGACTTCATGAGCGTGAGTGAGGCTGTGGAGCTTCTTAAGAAGATGGAGGATAATGGCAAATTAGGTATTATAAGCAGGGATTTAGCAGTAGTATATGCTGCAAGGATTGGTTGGGGTAATCAAAGTATTAAGGTATCGACAATCGAGGATGCGCCTAACATTGGAGAGACGCCGCACACGATAGTAATCCCAGGCCTACTTAATCCAGTGGAGCAGGAGTACCTAGTCAATGTCCTGGGCGCTGATGAGGAGTTGATACGTAGGCACATGGCGTTTATTAATAAGATGGTTAAAAGGGGGGGCCCTTGGTTTAGTGAGGTACGTTTCTGCGAAATATCACGGTGCCATCCTTACGCCTAATCTCCACAACCCTATGATAGGGTATGTACGTCTCCCTACCACTACTACTGATGTATGTAAATCCATCCCTACTTATTGAGACCACCCTCGATAAGTCAACAACCTCCTCATTATTTGGCGAACCTCTTGATATGAAGACGACGACGTAATTATCAATTTGATTAGTCCACTTAAGCTTGTTTAATACGTCCCTAATCGTCACCATTAACCTCATTAAGACAGCCATGCCTAATTATTTAATACTGACTATCCATAGTAGTGCACCAACCTGAAAATATTAATTAATCCGCCTTAGCACTGCACCGTAATGGTTGGGCCCTGCATATTCGTGAGTAGGAGTAACCTACCTTCCATAATATACTCAGAGCTCAATAAATTACCTGTGGAGATTAGGATGTGGAAGGAGACAGGGCCAATGTGGGGGTAAGCAAGCATCACCACCTAGGGAGGTCTGGTTGATGTATTCAAGAACTGTGTTGGGGCTATAGTGACCTTAGGCGACATTATTGATAGGTCATTAATTAACGAGGCGGATAAATTATTCATAATTAGTACGTATAGTGTTGGTGTTGATCACATAGACGTTAAGGCCGCCACCGAGAAGGGGATTTATGTAACTCACACGCCCGAGGTCCTCGTTGAGGCTGTGGCCGACCTGGCCATGGGATTGTTAATAGCCCTTGCACGTAAGATAGTGCTTGGTGATAGGCTAATTAGGATGGGCGGTATATACGATAAGTGGGGGCTGGCTTCTTGGTAGTGAGGTTCACGGCGCCACCCTGGGCATAATAGGCTTGGGCAACATAGGTACGGCGTTGGCGAGGAGGGCTAAGGCATTTAATATGAGGGTGATTTATTGGTCGAGGACTAGGAAGCCCCCCCACATAGAGTTTGCCCTTGGTATTGAGTACAGGCCACTGGAGTCCGTACTTACTGAGTCTGACTTTGTCGTAATAACGGTAGCCGCAACCCCCGAGACGAGGCACCTAATTAATGAGGAGCGGTTGAGGTTAATGAAGAAGACTGCGTATCTAATAAATGTGGCTAGGGGGGGTGACATTGTGGATACGAATGCGTTGGTGAAGGCACTTAGGGAGGGTTGGATAGCGGGTGCGGCATTAGACGTATATGAGGAGGAGCCACTACCCAGTACTCATGAGTTAACGAAGTTCGACAATGTCGTGTTAACGCCGCATATAGGGTCTGCGACCTACGAGACCAGGGAGAGGATGGCTGAGGTTGCCGTTAGAAACTTAATAAACATATTGATGGGTAAGAGACCGCTGTATCTAGCTAATCCTGAGGTTCTTTCGGTTAGACCGCTTCAGGCTTTAATATGATTTATGGTGAATAGTGTTTATTAGCTGGGTATAAATGATTATGAGGTATAATGTATTATGGGGGGGTCGTATAATGTTGATAAATTGAGGAGGATTGTGAAGAATGATAGGCCAACACCAGATAATGAGCACTTATGGGCCGCCGTCGCCGTTATTTACAATCCATGCTTAAATGCAATCCTCATAGGTAAGAGAACGGAGAATCCTGAAGATCCCTGGAGTGGGGGGGATGCGGCATTTCCCGGTGGTAGGTTTAAGCCTGCTAAGGATAGGGATCTGGTGGAAACAGCAATTAGGGAGGCTAAGGAGGAGGTTGGTCTTGACCTCACAAAAGACGCAGAACTACTTGGGGGGGTTTTGGATCCATTCTCACCAAGCAATGCTCCTAACATCAATGTTGTACCGGTAATATTTTCATTAAAGGATTGCAATCCTCAACTAACGATAAATAGGGCTGAGTTGTCGAAGGTGTTTTGGCTGGATATTAATGATATTATGAAGTATGTTAAGTTGGATGTTAATATAAAGGGTAGAACGAGACCTGCAATAATCATGGGTGATGTAACGATATGGGGCATGACGTATAGGATACTACGTAGATTATTAAGGGACGCCTTTGGCATTGACTTGCCGAAGGACCCAAGGGACACTTATTGACCTACCTTGGTTCACATAGCATTATCAATCGTAGTGGCGAACCCTCAGCACCCCCCCTAATCTTAAGTGGCATGAACATGAATAACCCCCCCTCACCATCCTTACATGTATTTAATGCAACGTCTAGGTTGGTAACGCCCTCTATTATGTAAACTCCGCTTGATAATAATTTATAGTGAACATACACCACATCATCCCTAGAAACCCTGGGTGGGTATGGATAACCCTCCTTACCCGGCCAACCAGCTATGCTAAGGGCCTCAATACCCACAACCTTAATTCCCTTAGTGACTAGGTAATCCGCCCCCTGACCTGTCGAGGTACGGCCAGTTATATAAGAATTCCTCTGTACCCCAGGTCTTTGAGAAGCCCGTGTACAGCATTACTGCGTAATTGCGCTGTATTCTACCATCGAATCTCCTCAGGTCATTGGCCGTTATGGCTTCACCATGCTTCTTATAGCTCAGGTCTAGTATTACGCCGTAGGCTATGAAGTCCGTTAATGGTAGTGACTCCGCAGTTAAGCCACTCGGTACAAAGTGACGTGGCAGGTCTATGTGCGTACCACTATGGAGTCCGGCGGATATTTTTGATAATGTTGATTCGCCATAGTTTTTCCCAATCTTGACATACTCATGGTTAAAGGGTGGATCGCCAGGGTAGGTGGGCATTCCATTGTATAGTTCATGCGATAGGTCTATCATAATGAGTCTCTTGTTCATTAATTGGTTGATTAATTCTCTTAATGTCTGTGACATACCACGTCTATTACATTGACGCATTTAATACGCATTTCCCCCCCCATGAGTATATAACCTATATAGTGATTAAACCCATTAGAGCGTTTAGGCGTAATTTAATGAGTATTAACGAATTGAAAACACTATACATATCTGGTTTATTAAGGGGGAATACTCCCTTGATCATTGATGAAGGCTGTTACGGTAGTTCCATTGGTAAAGGACTCATTGGTATTAAGGGATATGCCAAAGCCATCACCTAAGCGCGGCCAGGTTTTGCTAAGTCCAATTGAGGTTGGTGTTTGTGGTACGGATAAGGATATTATTGAGGGTAAGTATGGAGCACCACCACCTGGTGAAGAGTACCTTATTCTTGGTCATGAGGCTGTGGCTGAGGTTGTGGAGCTTGGTGATGGTGTTGATAATGTGGGTGTTGGCGATATCGTAGTACCAACAGTGAGAAGACCAACAACGTGCACATTACCAGTAACAGAGTTAGACTATTGTCCAAGGGGGGGTACATACGCAGAACACGGCATATGGTACTTACACGGATTTGCCGCCGAATTCGCCGTGACTGACTCCCAGTACCTGGTTAGGGTTCCCAAGGAGGCCATAGATGTCGCTGTGCTCACGGAGCCACTAAGCATCGTTGAGAAGGGCATCGACTTGGCAATAAGGCTTGGTAAGGCAAGATTTGAGTCCTGGAGTCCAAGGAGGGTTTTAATAATGGGTGCGGGGGGGCCCATCGGCATGCTGGCATTAATGGTCATGAGGCTTAGAGGCTTTACTGACGTAACCGTAACGGCTACGAGACCTTACGACAGCCTAAAGGCAAAGCTCGTTAAGGAGATAGGCGCAACCTACGTCAATACTAATGTCGATCAAATAAGTGGCGAGTTTGACATAGTCATTGAGGCTACCGGCTCGACTAATGCGGCATATGAGGCATTAAGGCATCTAGGTGCTGATGGTGTAGCCGTATTACTGGGCATTTACCTAGATAGTAAAAATGTTAATATCGGACCGTTACTAGATGATTGGAGGAGAAATAAGCTGATAATCGGTGCGACCAACGCAAGCATAAGGGCCTTCGAGATGGGAGTCTCAGACCTGGTTAAGGCGAAGTTCGAGTTCGGCGGTTGGGTTAGAAAGTTAATAACGAAGGAAGTGACGCTGGATGAGTACGAGTACGCATATAATTGGGGGGGCCATGAGGACATAAAGTCCGTAATACAGATAAGAAGTTTATGAAGTCGTAATAAGGAGGAACAATGATAGAGTTGCCTTATGATAAGGTGGTTTTATGAATAATCTACGAATCATCCTCACGGAAGAAGAACCTGATCTCCCTCTCCGCCTCCCTAGGGCTATCGCTGGCATGGACTAGGTTGAATAATGCCCTCTTCTCCAGATTTGCCAGGTCTGGGCTATCCACGGAGTAGTCGCCCCCTAATCGTACCTGGCGGTGATGAGTACGGCGTTGTTGAGCCACGATCTTCCTAACAACCTCAACCGCTCTATTACCCTCCAGCACCATTACAACTATTGGGCCCATTGATAGGTAATCGGCAAGCCAACCCCTAATTATCTTCCCAATCTCCACTGGATCGTCGGTTCCCAGGTCAACCTTTGGATCCTTCCCAATCTCGGAGTAGGACTTCAAGGACTTACCACCCACTGAGCGAAGCCAATTCTCATCACTTGGATAAAACTTGGCGGCCTCCTCCTTACTAAGTCTAATCATTTTCATAGCAACGATCCTCAAGCCCGCCCTCTCAAACCTAGCAATTATCTCCCCCCCAATCAATCCCCCCCTTTTAACTGCGTCAGGCTTAATTATTACCAGGTTCTCTCAATCATGCTGGGAATCGATGATGTCAAGCCCCCCTTTAAAATTTTATGACTATGAAGATAAAGCTTAATGATATGGCTACTTCTGGAATATTGATGAGTGAGTCCAGCAAGTTATATGAGGAAGCTATGAAGGTTTTAGTCGGTGGCGTCAATAGTCCGGTCAGGGCTGCGATCAGGCCATACCCATTCTTCGTGAGAGAGGGTAAGGGCCCATACATATTCACGGTTGATGGTCAGCGGTTAATAGATTACGTGCTTGGTTATGGACCATTGATCCTTGGACATGCGCCTGAACCCGTGGTTAAGCGGGTAATGGAGTACATCAATAGGGGGCTGGCTTTATGGAGCGCCAACGGAGATTGAGGTTGCCCTAGCCAAGAAAATAGTGAGTCACTTCCCAAGTATTAAGAAGGTTAGGTTTGTCAATAGTGGTGGCGAGGCTGTGGCTACGGCGATTAGGCTAGCCCGCGGCTATACTAAGCGTAGGAAGATCCTGAAATTCGAGGGGGGGTGTTATCACGGTGCCATTGATTACGTATTGGTTAAGGCAGGCAGCGCCGCGGCGCATTTTGGCACACCATCATCGGCGGGGGGGGTTCCTGAGGATGTGGCTAAGTTAACGCTTGTGGCTAGATACAACGATCTCGATAGTGTGGAGAGAGTAATGAGGAGTGAGGGTAATGACGTGGCTGCGATAATCGTCGAACCAGTAATGGCGAACTACGGAGTGATACCACCTAGGGAGGGCTTCCTGAAAGGACTTAGGGAGATTGCGGATAAGTACGGAGCCCTATTAATACTTGATGAAGTTGTCACTGGCTATAGCTTGGTTTAGGTGGCGCCCAGAGGTATTACGGCGTTAGTGCTGACATAACCACATTGGGTAAGATAATTGGTGGTGGGTTCCTGTGGGTGCCGTGGGTGCCCGTGACGAAATAATGGACCTACTATCACCGAGAGGTCCCGTATTCAATGCTGGCACATTTAATGGACACCCAATATCCATGATCGCTGGGTTAGCCACGATAGAGGTTCTTGAGACCACGAACGCGTATGACATCGCAATAAGCGCATCACGTAGGTTAGCTGAGGGGATCAATGACGTACTTAGTAGGTCTGGTATCGATCACGTGGTTAATTGGGTACCAACAATGCTCCAGGTGTTCTTCACTAAAGGTGAGGTCATTGATCATGAAACAGCAGGTAAGTCAGATACAAAACTATACCTAAGGCTTCATGAGGAATTGCTTAAGCGTGGTATTTTCATAGCCCCCAGTCAATTCGAGGCCATGTTCACAAGTTCAAGCCATACCAATGACGTGGTTGAGGAGACGCTTAGGCAAATCAAGGACTCAGTTAAGGCCCTTAGACAGACCTAATTCTCATTATTTACTTAGTATTTCCATTAAATAATTCCTTAACTCCCTTACAGCATCCTCATTACCTACCTCAGCAAGTCTCCTCATATTCTCCAGGTAATTATGCATTATCTTCTTAACCAAGGATTTACTCATTGCATCAATCACAGCCTCGGCTCTCTCACCACTCCTTAATGCATTCAATGCCTCCCTAACCTCCTCCTCCCTAATCTCCTCAATAAACCTCATTACATCCCTAATAGCCTCATTGGCATCAACACGCATGATAAGTCTCATTATCCTCTCAGCCTCATGATCTATCTCCAACAACCCACTCATTACCTTACTCCTACCATTCACATACTCTAAGTATGGTCCCCTCAAATCCTCAAGCCTGATAACCCTGACATGGCCATTACTCTTACTCTGAATATTAACCGCGCTTGGTGTTGAGACATCAATTATGAGCCTCGGTAATGAACCGTCTATGGAACCATTAAGGTTAATTAAAGGTGACTGTACTGACACGGCCACGACCATGGCCTCATACCTACCACTCATTAACTCGCCCATTAACGATTCAAGACCTAATAGCCTAATTGAACCATTAAATTCATACCTAAGCTTATCCGTTGTCCTATTTATCACCGTTATATCCCTATAACCATTCCTCAACAACTCCCTAACCACACCCCCCCTCGCAACCTCACCACCACCAATAACGAGTATGCTACCATCCTTATCAACATTCCTCATTACATAATCAGCCAGGAATCTCACGAATGAAATATCGTAAAGATTATGCCTACGCCTAAAGCCCTCCCCCGAACCTAATCGCTGATTCAAATAATATCCTTAATCTTGGCGATGGCTTACCAGCACCGTAAGCCCTCTTAACCTGCGACAATATCTCCCTCTCTCCCAAAAACATTGAGTCTAGACCAGTCACTACCATCAATAGGTGCTTAACCGCGTCTAAATCATAAAGTACCCTAGGCCTTACCCCAGCCCTTTTATTAATTAACTCTATTAATTCGGCTTCGTCCTCATCGCCATCCAGGTAAAACTCAACCCTATTACAGGTCTCTAATGCGATGAGTGAGTCGTACAATTTATATAATTTTGTCAATTCCTCGTTCATGAAATAGACCTTAGCCAATGTGCCTAAGTCGTAATCCCGGTACGTCATTACTAATGACTTAATCTTACTCATTCAATAATCATTAAGTATCGAGTACAGATGTGTTTTAAGTATTGTTTCAGGTGCTAATGTAAAATAACTATGCTGTAAACAAGCATAAAGTTAAATAATTAATTATGGAGACCCATTATCCGTGAGGTCAAAGGTTGACTTAGGTAATGTTCTTAAGTACGTCGATAACCAAAGGGACTTCATAATCGAGTTGTATAGGGGGGTTTTATACCGATAAAGGCAATGGCGCCTGAGAATGGTGGTGATGGTGAGTGGGATAGGGCAAATTATCTATTGAGCGTAGTTAAGAGGTACTTTGATGAGGTTAGGGTAATAGAAGCCCCCAGACAGCAGGGTTAGTAAGGGCTCGAGACCAAACATAATAGCCTTAATAAAAGGACTTAATGAATCAAGGACCTACTGGGTCATTGCTCACATGGACACGGTACCCGAGGGTGATAGGTCATTATGGAATTACGAACCCTTTAACGCCACGGTAATTGGTGATGTGGTATACGGTAGGGGGTGTTGAGGATAATGGGCAGGGAATTGTCATGGGATTAACAGTCGGTAAGGTATTAAGGGAGCTTGGCGCAACGCCACCGGTTAATTATGGAGTAATATTGGCGAGTGATGAGGAGGTTGGTAGTAAGTACGGTATTCAATACGTGATTAATAAGGAACCAAGCCTGATAAGTAATAGGGACCTCGTATTGGTCCCTGACGCTGGTAATGCCGATGGCACGATGATAGAGGTTGCGGAGAAGGGAATACTCTGGGTGAAGGTCACTGTTTATGGAAAGCAAGCACATGCATCGCTTCCTGAGCTTGGACTTAATGCGTATAGACTTGGTAGTGAGTTAACCCTTGAAATTGATAGGAAGTTACACGAGACATTTAATTATGAGGACCCATTGTTCATACCACCCAAGTCAACCTTCGAACCAACGAAGGTGGAGCCAAATGTTGGTAATGTGAATACAATACCCGGTAAGCATATATTCTATATTGACTGTAGAATACTGCCTAAGTATGGCATTGATGATGTTCTCAGGGTAATTAAGGACACGGCAAACAATTACTGCAATACCCATGGTTGTAAGGTCGATATTGACATCGTCAGTAGGGAAGATCCTGCGCAACCAACAAGCGCAGACAGTGAAATAGTTAGGAGGCTGACTAAGGCTATAAGGATTGTTAAGGCCTGGAGCCGAAGTTACTTGGTATTGGTGGTGGTACATACGCGCGCTACCTTAGGGCTAGGGGGTATACCCGTGGCTGTTTGGATGACGTCTAAGGAAACAGCCCATGCACCTGACGAGCACGTACTCATTAGTGACGTCATTAGTGATATAAAGACTGTGCTCGCATCGTTACTTATGGAGCCGTAGTGACCTATGCCTTTTAAATTCATAAATTTTCATATCAATTAGCAGGTAGGAATGAGGGTTTTAGTAACGTTTGAGCCGTATGCAAGGAGTATAAGTCCATATGATTTATTATCCAGGATTAGCTGCGGTCAAGTCATTGAGTGGGGACGTAATAAATGCATAGTTGATCTGAGTGGTTGCGGTTCAGATGCATTATCGATTCTTAGGGATATTAATTATGTAGCCCATTTATCAATAATTGATCAAGTAATTAGCAGGGACTTGAATGCATTGTTCGCGGTGACCAAGGAGGTATTGCTGAGCCTTATTAATAATAAGGATAGGACATTCAAGGTTATTGTTAGGAGGATGGATAAGAAATACCCAATGACCAGTATTGAACTTGCCAAGAAGCTTGGTGAGTACCTAGCCCAATTTGCTAAGGCTGATCTGGAGGATCCTGATTACATAATATATGTTGAGGTTAGGGAGGACTCCTTCATAGTTGCCCATTCAACTAGGGAGCTATTCCGTAAGAGGAGGGAGGCGATACCCGCTGATTGGGTAGATCGCGTGGTCGGCATTGTTGAGGGTCCTAGGGAGGTTTACGAGACTATGGACTTGATACAGCTTAGTCATGCCCTTGGGATTGAGGTCAGATTAATAACTAGCCCATTGCTTATTGATAGGGCGTTGAAGGCTCTGAGACTTAGTTCTTTGCCCAGGGTTAAGGTTGTGGATGTTGATGATGCGTTGAATGGTATTGACATACCAATTGTGTTATCGATGCATGCCAATTATAATGAGAGGAAGCTGATTGAGGTGAGTAGGGAGGCGTTAAGTAAGGGTTTGAGAATCGGCTTGATACTTGGTAATGAGTATGATGATGTTAGCCTAGGTCTGAGGAGTAGGGCTACGTATGAGATTAGGCTTGGTCCCATGACTGGTCATCCCATGAGGACCACGATTGCATTGACCTACGCCATTAGTGTTATATACACAACGTGGCTAATGAGCAGTGATGCTTCCAGAGGTTAGTATTGGTCGTGGAAGGTTTAAAGCGCTGCCCAATAAGTATGCATTACTATTTATGGTCTGGTATTCGAGGGGGGGCTCCTCAATGAGTCTCTATAGGTTATTACTCATAACTTACTTGGCATCGCATGTTGTTAGGTACGTGTTCGAGAACCCACCCATCATTAGTAGGTCTGTTCTGAAGGACTTAGGTGAGTTGATTAATGAGGGTTTAATTGAATTAAGGACTTCGAATGGTAGGTCGATTATTAGAGTCACGGATAGGGGGGGTAGGAGGTTAATTGGTGAGTTGTATGGTTTAAGTAATGAGTATGTATTATTTGGTGATTACTTAATAGTTAGGTTGAGGGATTTATTCAATGAGTTGGCTAGGCTCGTTAATGCTTATCAGGACATGGATACCACCGTGCTCCTCTCAATAGCGCTTAGGGAGCATCGCTCAGGGAGGGTGGGGGGGTTGAGGGTAATGTATTGAGGGATTTAGCCTTTGACCTGAGGAGGCCGTGTGAAAACGCGCTTGGTTAGCATAATGTTTTTAATACCCACACATAACCTGGTCTTGATGGCGAAGGGGGGGCTTTACCACTATTTAGCTGAGGCGTGGGCTGGCGCCAGGAGTAGCTGGGTTTGGGATGTGGTAATGAAGCAGAGGTTGATAGAGTGGCGTAGAGAGCCGTCTATTGTTAGGGTCGAGAAGCCCACGAGGGTTAACAAGGCTAGGCAGTATGGCTATAAGGCTAAGCAGGGGGGGATAATAGTCGTTAGGGTCAGGCTCAGGAGAGGCCCATTTAACAGAAGGAGACCTAACAGTGGGAGGAGACCGAAGAGGATGGGTGTTTATGGAATAACCACCAGCAAGAGTCTTCAATTAATTGCCGAGGAGAGGGCCGCCAAGAAGCACCCGAATATGGAGGTTCTTGGTTCGTATTGGGTTGGTGAAGATGGCACGTACGTGTGGTACGAGGTAATACTAGTTGACCCAAGCCACCCAGCCATTAGAAGCGACCCTGACTTTGCCTGGCTTGTTGGTAAGGAGGATAGGGAGGGGGGGCGTAGGAGGAGAAGGTTGAGGGAGAGGCAGAGGAAGTTGATTGAAAGGTTAAGGAAAAGGGCTGAGCAGTCTCAATCACAATAATCATAAATCCTCACCTTCTATGGCAATTACTCAACTAGACCTTGAAGTTAATATACACGCAACTGAGGACTTAGATAGAGCGATTAATTACCTGACCAGGTTATTGACGGATAAAGCGCCAATAGTGGTTGAGGTGCTTTATGGGCATTATGGCAACCCAATATATAGGTTCAATCATCCATTAGGGATAGGGATTTAGTAATGAGTATCATAAGGTCCATATGCTCATCACTTGTCAATAGGGATTACCTATTGAAGACCCTTGGGAATAGGGTTGATGGTTCCGGTAACGTCTTCCTTAGGCTTGATAAGCAGGAATTTGCGAGGGGCCGTATCGTGATTAGCGATGGTGATGACGTGATTAGGATTAGGTTCAGGGTTACGGGTGTTGATGCCGTGCAGTTTATTAATGAGGTTTGTAAATAAGTATTTAAATGTTCGTAGAATTACACCTAGGCTCTACGGATAGGAAATTGATTAGATTATTGAAGGCGCACGGTTATGGTTTAGTGGCGTTGGTGATTGGTGGTAATGACGTTGAGGAATTACGACCTTTAGGAAGCTTGTGATTACGAGAGGTAGTGCCTGGAAAATAAGGATGTTTAAAAACTTCGACCTAGTGTCTGTGGTGCCGTGGAGTAGGTTCGTACTTAATAAGTTGATAAGCGATGATAGGGTTGATGTAATAACAATCAACGAGGTTAATAGGGACATCCTACCATCAAAGGCCCAGGCCAGGATTATGGCTAGGGAGGGTAAGGCGTTAGAGATCGTTATAAACCCTATTGTGAGTAATGGCGAGGCTGGACTTGCATTCCTTAGGGATGTTATTAATGAGTATTCAACGATCGATGGTCTTAGGATAATAGTGTCCCAGGGCGTAAGTAAAGTGTCTGATATTAGAAATCCCAGGGATATCGCGAAATTAATAGAGGTATTAACTAATGTCAATGCTAAGCCGCTGGTTAGTGACAATCCATATGAGGTACTTGTTGATGCTTTGTATAGAAGGGGCGTCTGTTTATGAGGTATGTAGTAATTGATGTTTACCCAAGGGAATACATCGATAAGGTGATTAGTGAATTAAATAATTGGTTTAGGTTCTTTGCCGGTAAGGATGCCATTGGTATTGAATTAAGAATTATTGCGAAATATGAAGGAAGGGGGGGCAGGTTAGTTATTCAGGTACCTAATGACTTGCTTAAGTACCTAAGGTCATCAGTCGCAATGGCTGGTAGGGGGGGGAGTAATGCGGCTGTTGTCACTGTTAAGGTGACGGGCACCATGAGGAAGGCATTGGCTATAGCATCCTCAGTGCCTTACACGTTTAACGAATTTCTCGGACAGTCTTAATCAGCTCGTCGTGAGGTCTTCACGGTTCAGTTTTGATACCCATCATCACTTAGGTACTACTAATTCACCTACTTAAATGGTTTTTATTCCAATTATTGCAATGGTATTGCCTGCTTAATACTATAGTAACCCCCCCTATTATAGTAAATTAATGGCAGTTTATTATTCATTATTTGGCATCAACAACCTCGCCAACAAATATTGTATGATCACCACCTGGATATTTAGCGGTTACCCTACAGTCTAGGTATGCTATTGCACCCTCAATTATTGGTGAACCGGTCTTTGCGGTTTTAATTTTCAATCCCTTAAACCTCTCCTCCCTTGGTGCGGTGGCGAATTTTATGGCTAAGTCCTTCATATCGTCGGGTAGTATATTAACGGCATAAGCATTTGATTTATCAATAGCCTCATGACTAGCCAGCCTCTTATCAATCGCTATAAGTACCAGTGGTGGGTCGAGTGATAGGGATGTGAAGGAGTTTACGGTCAACCCGTAATACTCATTGTTATAGACCGTGGTCACTATTGTGACACCTGTTGGGTAATTCCTCATTACCGCCTTAAGTAATTCACCCGTTATGTCCATTGTAATGTGATATTTATTACTATGTTATTAAAACCTTGTTCCTAATTAATTTAGCTATTTCTTAACGATATAACCAGCACTTAACGAACACGCCAGGCCTTGCCTCAACTACTGGTGGTTCCTGCCTCTTACAGATATCCATCGCGTATGGGCATCTTGGGTGGAACCTACAGCCAGACGGCGGATTGACCAAGTTAGGTGGTTCGCCAGGAGCCACCTTCCTCTCTCTCAGTCTATTGTTCGGGTCTGGGTCTGGTATTGCCTCAATAAGTGACTGTGCATATGGGTGAAGTGGGTTCTTAACAACATCCCTGAATGGACCGTACTCAGCGAATTGACCAGCATACATTATCAATATATAGTCGCTGAAGTACTTCGCGGTTGATATGTCATGGGTTATGTACATAAACGCCATTTTATGTCTTTGCTGAATATCCTTGAGTATTGTTAGTATCTCAACCCTTATTGAGGCATCGAGCATTGATACAGGTTCATCAGCAACTATGAAGTCTGGATTCGTTATAATAGCCCTTGCAATGGCAACCCTTTGTCTCTGCCCACCGCTGAGCATATGCGGGTATTTATTAATGAAGTCCTCGGGTGGTGTTAACTTAACCTCCTCAAGGGCTTTGTAAATTCTCTCCTCCCTCTCCTCTCTCGGTACTCCCTGCACCATGAGTGGCTCCTCAAGTATGAAGTGAATGCTATGGAACGGGTTAAGGCTTGCGTATGGATCCTGAAACACCATACCAACCCTCCTTCTAAACCCTATCTTCTTCAACCCCCCCTCTTCTTTCATATGCGTTATATCAACACCATCAAAGTAGATCTCTCCTGATATGGGTTCGAGAAGCCTAATGAGCGTCCTACCCAGCGTTGTCTTTCCACTACCTGATTCACCAATAACTGCCAATGTATCGCCTCTATCAATGCTCAGGCTTATATCATCAACGGCCTTAACATACCTCGGCTTTGCGAATAAGCCAGGTTTTATTGTGTAATATGTCCTTAATCTATGGGCAACAACAAGACTATCCTTCCTAACCCACGGCGCATCCTCAAAGATCTCAGGCATATAGCGATTATGCCACTCAAGGATTGTTTAAAAATCTAACCTATATTTGCATTTATAATTTATTTGCGTATAAATTATTTATATAACCAACAAGCCACGAGGTGTCTCCTATTTGCTTTACCTTCAAGTTCTACCATTGGTGGTTCCTTAGCATCGCAAAGACCTTTTAGGTAATCCCTATCCCTATAGAATGGGCATCTTGGGTGGAACCTACAGCCAGGCGGTGGATTTATTAAACTCGGCACCTCACCGGGTATGAATGATAAGGTCTTATCAACCCTTAGCGTTGGCACACTAGATATTAAGCCTGAGTATATGGGTGGCTTGGGTTTCCGTAAATATCCTCAGCACCACCAATTTCCACCATCTTACCAGCGTACATTATGGCTACGGAGTCCGCAAGTTCGCTTGCCAGCGCTAGGTCGTGGGTTATGAATATGTACGAAAGTCCATACTCCCACTTAAGCTTCTTAAGTAGGTTCATTATGTTTGCCTGGGTTATTACGTCAAGGGCCGATGTTGGTTCATCGAGAATAACTACCTTAGGATGGGCCATTATGGCCATGGCTATTATGACCCTTTGCTTCATGCCACCACTAAGTTGGTGTGGATACCTACTCACAGTATCTCTAGGTAATCCAACGGATTCGAGCGCGTCCATTGCCATCTTTAATGCATCATCCTTACTGGTTCCCTGCAGCAGCAGTGGTTCAATCATTTGGTCGCCAATCTTTATTACTGGATTTAGGGCGTTCATTGATGCTTGAGGTACCATGCAATCTTCTTCCACCTAATTTCCCTCCTAAACTCCTCCTCAGGTATGTGAAGGACCTCCTTACCGTCAAGGTAAATCTCACCATCAACGAGCGATACATTCCTCTCCCAAACCCTGACAAGCAATTTAGCCAGGGTGGACTTACCACTGCCTGACTCACCAACAACGGCTAAAGTCTCCCCCCCCTCATCTAATTCGAAGGATACGTCATCAACGGCTTTAACGACGCCTTTTGTTGTCGTGTAGTAAAGCCTTGCATTCTTAACCTCAAGTAGCGCCATACTCATCACCCATACCTAAGCCTTGGGTTAACCACGGGCTCCGATGCCATGGCAGTTAATATAAACACTACCGCCACGAAGGCAACAAGAAGCCCCGGTGGTATGACCCACCACCAATAACCAGATGTTAATGCGCCAAACTCATCAGCGTAATATAGAAGTGTACCCCCCCACGTTGTACTCAGAACCTGCTAAGCCTAGGAAGTTTATAGAGGCCAATGTCAGTATTGCGCCAGGCACATTCGTGACAAGTAGATAAAGTATGTATGGAATTATCTGAGGCAGTATGTGGTTTCTCAATATCCACATCCTACTGGCACCTGCTATCACCGCAGACTCTATGTATTGGGCACTCCTTATCTGCATAATCATCGCCCTGATAATCCTAGCCGATGCGCCCCCCCAGGACACAATCGCCAGGAACACTACGGCATCCCAAATACTCCAACCAAATAAGACTGAGAAGACAATTAATAGTGGAAAGGCTGGTAGTAATATTACAAAGTCCGTAAGTCTCATTAACGTCTCATCAACAAGCCCACCATAGAATCCAGCCACAATACCAATTATTACCGCTATAACCACTATTATCAACGCAGAGAGAAGACCAACAGCGAGATCTATTGGGAAACCTGCCAATAAGCCAAGCCATAGGTCATGACCCTCATTATCAGTACCCATTAAACCATATATCTGCCCCCTGAAGCACAATCTCAAGGTCGTTCCTATTAATCACGGTTGAATCTGCGAAAATACGTAAAACACCATAACGAACTTATACGGCCCCCTTTAACGGCATTAACTTACCATTATCAACTGTATAAAATAGGTATGGTGTCGCAGATGATCCGGTGGGCACAATACTGCTAATGTGATATTCCTCATTATAGAATAGGTTAACCTGACTAATGACTTCTGGAGCCACACCAAGCGTTGTTACCTTCGTATTAATGGGTAGTGGACCGAGTGTTATCTTACTCCCGTCGGCCTATAAACTGTTATTGATACCACTGGGGGGGGTTGAGACATGCTATATATGGCTGGGTTATTAATTACAATAAACAATTCATTCCATGGTTTATCATACTCATAATTAACGCTAAATGTCACCGTAATGTAAGTAACCCCCCCACTCTGTTGTTGGACGGTAAATGTATAATCGTTTACGTAAATCTGCGGTGAATAAACAGGCCCTATTATTGAATCAACCCAGGCAGGTGGTGCGTACTGCGGATTTAACTCCCAATACTTTGGGTTATTCCATACATTTGCGAAGTTTGGTGGTAATACTATTAATGCGTATATTGATACCACCACTAATACTATGAATAATGCAGCCGCAACCTTACCTGTACCTGATGAGAAGAACTCCTTAGCGATCTCGCTTGGCGTCATTCCAAGGATCCTGAACTCACGCTGTTTCCTCGCCATATCCACCACCTCACTCCCTAATTCTTGGGTCGAGTATTATATATACGATCTCCATTATAAATATAATCACGATGTAAAGCAGTGTTGATGCGTATGTTAGCGCAACAACGACAGGTAAATCAGGCGTTGGGGGGGATCCAACAATAGCAATATTGTATACATAACCTAGCCCCCACCAATGGAATACCATCTCCGTGACTAGGAAGCCGCCGAATATTATGAATGGTATTGTTATGAATATGCTCGTTAATATCGATGGGGGGGCAGCGGGTCTAAGTATGTATCTATTAACCACGTGGCTCTCAGGCAATCCCTTAATCTTTGCGAAGGTCACGAAATCCTCTTGAGAAATATTAAGTACAACAGTCCTCGCGAAGTATGCCCAACCGCCAATATTAATTATTAATACCGTTATTAAAGGTAATGCGAAGTGCCATAGTAGGTCAAGGACTGCCTGCGGTATTGTAAATACCTTAGCAGGGTCTGTTAACCATAACTCATAGTACTTAGGGCTTATTATACCACCCGTTGGGAAGTAAATTGGTGAGTGTATCTGTGCCAGGTAAAATGAGAATATGAGTAGCATTACAATACCGAGCCACCACTGTGGTATGCCATTAGCCAATGCCGCATAATACATAACGGCTCTATCGGATTTAGAGCCGTACTTAAGGGCGGACCTAAGCCCTATCTCAATTCCAATGAAAGCGCTTAGTAATATGCCAAAGGTGTCAAGAAGTATTGTTCCGGGAAGTGCTGATAATATTATATCTACGACCTTACCACCACCAATATTACCATACTCACTTGGGAAGTATGAATAGCCCCAGTTAAAGACAATCATGTTATACATTATGTAAAGGGTCCTAATTGCAGGTGGTTTATTAAGTCCATAGGCGTTCTCCAGCTCGGTCATGATTTGCTGCTGTAATTGCTGTATCTGCGTTGAGTTATAGTGACCGTGCAGCATTAAGTTCATTATTATCGACTTCGTCTCCATAAATATCTCATCCTTAAGTATTTTAGACGCAGGCCCGGCCAGGGCGAAGGATATTACAAAGAGCACTATGAATAGCAAAACAACCAGTGTCACGGCTCTAACGGCAAGCGTCCTCGCAAGACCCATCGAAGTTGAAGAGAATCCTCGCGTTATTTAAGCCTTACTAACGTTATTTAGGTCAATCTAGAATAAATATAAGAAAATAAATTTTTAAAGAGATGATTTTTACAAAGTTAATTATCTTCTTCTTCTAACAGCTAGCCATGCACCTATAGCAATTATTATTACAACTATAATCACTATTATGGCTATTAGTAGTGTTGTGCTTATTGTTGGCGGCTTTGTGACCTTGGGCGGTGGAGGTGGTGGCGGTGGTGGAGGT
>BBCS01000014.1 GCA_001316125.1 Vulcanisaeta distributa JCM 11213 | reverse complement strand
ATCGGGGGCAATACATTTATTAACCCCCCCGGCCAAGCCTTAGTCAGTGGCTGGGCGGGGGGGGTGGTCCGCCCGGGGGGGTCAGGCCAAGGATAGTTCTTCAGGGGGTCTGTGGTTCTGTTCTTCATCAAACCCCGGGCATCACCCCCCCAACCCCCAACCCAGCCCCCCCCACCCAAGGCTGGTGGGGGGGTTGGTCAACCCGGGGCATGCACCACAAGCGACAAACTTATTAAGCCCCCCCAACCAAACCGGGCTTTAGGGGCTGGGGGGGTGGGTCAGCCCGGGAAACAGTTCCTAAGCCGCTCATCAACGACAGCAGCCCGTGCTCGGTTTGCCCCCCCTTCATCAAGCTACCCGGGCTTCATCCCCCCCACCCCAAGCCAACCCCCCCACCCGGTTGGTTGGGGGCGGGTTAGCCCGGGCTTGCCCTTAATTCGTTGGTATTATCAATGCATTGTACTCCGTAGTTCATGAACTCGCTGCAGTACTTCCTGAACCTCCTGTCGAAGAGTGGTGCCGCATCGTGGACACGTACTACTCGTGTACTCGGGCTCAACGAGTACTATGGGTATTGAATCCCTAATTGGCACAATAACCTCACCCCCCCCATAGCTTATCCAGAACCAAGAGGTTTTAACGGCAGGACACCTACTCACAACCTTACCAAACCTATTAACAATCAACTCCCAAACCACCCTAGCCCTAGCTAGGTCACGCTTATGCTCATTAAATAGCCTAAGATCCTCAAACGCTAAACCAACCAGTGCATTATGAATCCTCTGAACACTATGGATTGCCCTAACTACGGCACCCAACGCCTTATTAACAATGTTACTTGTCAACTCACCACCACGGTACTTATTAACCCCCCCTGGATAACTAACCTCAGCCACGTATGCCTTGGTCATGGCATCATATACACCCAACGGCATTAACGAAACACCATTCTGCCTAGCATACACCACAGCCAAATCATTGAGCAACCTAGCCCTCGCACCAACAAAAGCCACAACAGAACGCCTAACACCAACATCAAAGCCAACCACCGTCACATCCACGACAGGCACACGCCCGTCTCTGCCTTCCCCCCCATCCCTACCCATACCCATCACCTGGATACCCACAGGGCGGGACTGTGGTATTCCCACAGTCACCGCCCCCCCTCGTTGGTATGTTCAATGGCGGGGCGGCCCGCCCCCCCGCGGGTACCCAGGTGATGGGCTTGATCAGTCTTTCTCATTTAATCATTAATCATTTTTATGGGGGACTCATCATTACGAACCTCAGGGCGTCCGAGGACCGAGCCATCGGTTCGGTCTCTCGTGCCCATCATACTCCCCCCCTTCCTCCTCCCCCCCTGCGTGGGGGATTGAAAAGAGGAAGGGGATTTTAACGGGTTCGCCTGTCGTGGATGTGACGGTTACGGGTTACTACTACTCTCGTTGATTAGTTTGTTACGTAGTTCTCTTACCTCGTTTATTTCTATTTTCAATTCTTCATTAATGCCCATATAAAGCGCCTCGCCTGGTTTTATTCGACTTAGTAAGTCCTTTAATCTCGACAGTGATTTGGCGGGGGGGCCACTATGGCTTGTTATTATCGTTGGTGTGTTTAGGTCTTCAAGGTTTAACTTACCTATACTATGCATTACCATCCATATGTTCGTAAAGCCTCTTGCTATCCTAATGATCCTTAGTAATGCATCCTCTTATGGTAGTATTGTTATGTCGTCTAGTATCAATAGGTTGTTGGTTCCTTGTTGGCACATGCTGTTGATTATTAGGGCTGTTGCTAGGTATGCTCCCTTAATGTCCCTACTACTTAATATTGTGGTTATCTTACCGGCTTCATCGTCAATGACTTGATCAGTCACAATATCATGTAGTAGCATTATTCGTCCTAGAAGCCATAGTGCGTGAACATTACGTGGACTCCTAGCGAGGTATCTTAGGTATCTAACATAGTTACTATAGGTCTTATACCTATATGCTGAGGATGCTAACAGTGATATTCCAGGTCTTGCGCTCAGCTCCTCATAAGAATCAAGTATTAGGAATAGGTTGTCGCGTACGCATCTCCAGGGTATTAATGGTTTCATTACAGCCCCAATAGCGTCAGATGACTTATGCGTCATGTAGGTTATGGATGAGCATGAGTTCGTGCCTCATTAAACCCAACGTAGTGATTATTGTGGTTTTTCCGGAGCTTGGTGGGCCAATCACTATTAACGGCTTATCTCCTAAATCGAGTAGCACCCTCATTAGTTTCTTATCGATCTTCAACTCCCGACTCCAGGGGGTTGGCCCATCGTTTAAATCGCCTACGAGGGTTTCCCCCCCAGGGCTTAACCCCCCCGGGGATTTCCCTCGCGGTTCATGCGTTGGTTAAGCCATGGTTAGGGTTACATGCTTAATCACCGTATTATTGATACCTCAATCTTTCTTTAAGTGGTGATTCTCGTTAATTCTTCGATGCACCGTGTTTGGTGTTTTATCATAATGTTTTCTCTTACCGATTGTTATTGCGCCTTTTTCGGTGTTTTTCTGCGCACGGTGTTTTTGCGCGTGTGCGCACGGTTTGTTAAGTTTAAATTGTTCCTTACCTCCTGTATTTACTATGGAGTTGGGGGGCTCGTTGGTCCGGGGAGTGGTCAGTATGTAGAGTTTGTCCTGCCCTATCTTAGTTCGTATAAGCGTTTATTGCGGTTTATGATGCTAGGGGTGTTAGGGTTGTTGAGGGTGGTAATGTTGTTAGGGCTCAGGTGGTGGGTGGTGACTATGCCGTTGTTAAGGGTTATTTCGTTAATTCTAAGCCGTACATCGTGGATGTCAGTATCGGTGGTGATGGTACCAAGTTCTTGCCTGCCCTATTTAATCAATTAATTAGTAGGGTGTCTCCCGGTAATAGTGGTAATGTTGTGCTATATATCCTGGAGTTTAGGGTCCCTAATGACGTGGGCATATCCGTGAAGTTTCATAAGGAGGTTAGGAGGTGCTTTGCGAAGTATGGCCATGCGTGGATTGGTCGTGAGGTGTGTTTTGACGTTAATAAGTGGAGGGAGGTTTTTTCGAGGTATGGCAATGCCTTTATCCGTGTTTATCCAGTATACGTGAGTGCCAGCGATGCTCAACGCATTGTGGATGCGATAATTAATTCGATAAGGGCTAGGATAAATTACTTAAGTGAGGACTTGAAGTATGAATTGAGGGCTTACCGAAAGGCTAGACTTAGGAATTTGATCACAGAATTCAATGAATTGTTGAGGAGTTGGGAATCATTTAGGGTCTCTCTGGTGAGTAATCATGCAGTTGGTCAGGGAAGCCAATAATTGTAACCTGGTGATCAAGGAGTACCGCGTGGACGAGGTTAAGGGTGATAATACCTCGTTATTTGTTGATTTATCCATGGCTGACTACGTAGAGTTAGTGATTAGAGACTCAATGAGTAGCGTCTTTATTCATTACCCGTATAGGGTTATTTATACGCGTGATGGTGACTTACTACTCATTAGGCTGAGAGTTACGGTGATAATAAGTTGAGGAGGCATAAGTCTAGTGTTTGTCCGTTCCGTGACTGCCGATACCTATTGGGTCCATTGGCCAGTACGCGTTTTGTGGTTAGGATCGTGGGGGGGATACGCAATGCTGACCCCCCCGTGATTAGGCTTTCGTGATCTTGCCTAAAATCGGCATTGTAATTCATGCCTTGTTAACTCCTTGTAGTTATCCTCTTTCGCCAGTATTAGAGAGACGTTACTAATTAGCAATGATTTACCCTGGAGCTCCTTCTCGACACCCATCTCGCGGGCTGTCTCGAGTATGTCCTGTGGATTTAGCTTCTTTGATTTTATGTAGGCTATTGATACGTGAGGCCTAAACTCGCCTGAATGCCTATCGTTAATTGGGACTCCTGAATCCCTTAATATGCTCATTATCGTGGACCTCAATTTACTCAACATCTCATTATTAGCGACCTCAACAGCCAACACCCTGGTCTCAGGGCATTTGGCAGTAGTATTAGTTGTCCGAGCTTGACGTTAAAGCAGGGTATTGAACCTATGCTCATCCCAATCCTGTCATCTATTTCCTGGCTTGGTACCTTATCGCCGACGTACACGATGGTCATGTGAAGGTTCTCCCTTCTCACCGGTACTACGGGTAGTATCCTAATTAATGACGTTACGTCAAACTCTCTAATGAATACTCCGTAGAAGTAACCCACGAGTTTAACTCCGGGTATTAATCAAATGCCTTTCGCAGCATTACTGGAGATAACTGCTTATGTTTGGATTGGTGAGAAACGCCGTAGGGTGTACGAAGGTGCTGAAGATTCATTGAGTAATTGAAAGTCTCAGGCTAAGACAAAAATATACGTAGGAGGCGGTAATTGTTGCGTAGTCGTCCTTAAGTAATGAGGGGGGGTGATGCGAGTTTAAGAGTGGGGGGGTTGTGGCGTACTTAAGGGAGATGTGCTGAGAGATACTGAAAGGTGTGGGATATCGGGGTGATGAGGATGCATGTTGGTTTAGTTGATTTAGATCTAACGATTCTCACGAAAGCTTTATAAACCAGCTCATTTGACATTTGTATCGTGTCTAACACCGTTAAGATCACCGTAAAGAGGACGCCGATGGATTACGTTGAGAAGAGGCGTCGACCGGATTGGTGCCCTGGTTGTGGGGGGGATTACGGTATCTTGCAGGCCCTTTATCAGGCTTTGGCTGATTTGAATCTTGATCCTCACAGTGTGTTCCTTGTTTCTGGCATTGGCTGTTCTGCCAAGACTATTCATTATGTTAATGCTAATGGTGCTCATACACTTCATGGTAGGCCCATACCGTATGCAACCGGCATTAAATTGGCTAATCCGAATCTTGAGGTTATCGTGATTGGCGGTGACGGTGACCTAATGGGTATTGGCGCTGAGCACCTTGTTCATGCTGGTAGGCGTAATGTGGACTTAACGGTGCTTATGTTCGATAATGGCGTCTACGGCTGACAAAGGGTCAGGCGAGCCCAACGCTTAGGAGGGGGTGTTAAGACCAAGGCCCTTGCCAGGCCGAATATTTATGATGCG
Source organism: Vulcanisaeta distributa JCM 11213 (assembly GCA_001316125.1). Next base: position 35,818 of record BBCS01000014.1, on the reverse strand, counting down.
ATTAACCCAGTGGTTTTGGCCTTGTCCGTTGGCTTCACGTTCGTGGCCAGGGGGGGCTACGCCTATGACGTTAAGCACCTGGCGTACCTCATTAGGGAGGCCATTAGGCATAAGGCTCCGCCTTCATTGATATTCTTCAGCCGTGCCCAACGTATAATGATGTGAATACCAAGGAGTGGTATGAGGCTAGGATTTACAAGCTTGAGAATGAGCCTGGTTGGGACCCGGTGGTTAGGAGCCCAAGTGAGGAGGAGGTTACGAAGAAGCTCACGCAAGCTTTCCTGAGGGGTATGGAGTGGGGCGACAAGATACCCATCGGCATCTTCTACCAGAATGAGTACGTGCCAACATACGAGGAGAGGATCCTGGAGCAAATGCCCAATTACCTAAAGGCGCCGCCAGCCCTAAGCCCACTCTATGGCCCCGACGGCTCGACAATCGTAAACATAGAGGACATACTCAAGGAGAAGGAGGTTTGGTGACTCAATACCTCCTCATTAAATCACTTATTAATTTAAGAACGGCTTCCACATCATTATTACCCCCTGATGTTGGTTAGTGCCGTCATTACAATAACAACCCTGGCCAGGTGCTTTAGATCCTTAAAACCACCCCTATAAACCACCTTAACACCCTCCATTCCCAACTCACTCGTAAACCAAACCTCGAGGTTAACGCCGTACTTCCTACCAACATCCTTAACAACCCTGAATATGGAGTCCTGGCACTTAGTCATGTTAATGGCCGTCAGGGTGCTCGGTGGTTTATAGAGGTCGTTAGTGACCTCAACCCTCTCACCACTGCAATCCCTTAGGTTAGCCACGTCTATGGGTAGGTCCGCAAGGGCTATTACTGAGCCGTTGCTCAGTAGGTACATTGATATTGTCCTTGGGGTCTTGCTGAGGAGCATTGGTGAGTTTGGGGGGGATATTATTACCGTGCCCACCGCCTTAATGACCCTGCCCAGGGCGCTGTAGGCATATACGTCACTAATACCCAATGCACTGCCGTACTTATTGTGTAGATCCAATATAAGTCCTATGAACCTTGAGGAATCCATTAACCAATAATGTTCAACGCACCGTTATTTTTAACTTAACTCTGCCGTTGGAGCTGACCTCCTCCCCCGCCCTGAAGGGCGAGGGTTCTTGGTGTTGCTAAGGCGGGGGGGAGGTTTGGGCTACATTCCCGTTTGGGTTCAGCCCCCCCAGGCCTGGTCTCGGGCCCGTTACCCCCCCTATCCCCCCCGTGTGGGGACTCGGGGTTATGGCTTTGGTTAGAATATTGTATGCACCTACGATGTAATGAATGATGAATTTAGGGTGTACTATGGTGTGGAGGTTTAGTCCTGGTTTATTATAATCTTTGTAACCATTGCTTAGTAATATCAACATCATGCTGCCCTACTTGGTGAGGAACGCATTGGTTGAGCTGAATTCTGAGTGAGTTTTTTATTTGCCTATGGGGAGCTTAGCCTGTGGAGGATTCGATTGAGGATTTACTGGTTGGTGTTGAGGATGGTGATGTGGAGTCTTTCATGAAGTTGATTAGGTTTGTTGAGGATAATTATAGGAAGGTGCTCTACACAATGGGTTATGTTGAGCTTGGTGATTACATACTCATTAAGTCCTGCACATACATACTGTTGGGCAGTGATGGTATGGCCTACGCATTACTTGGTGGTAGTGACAGGCCTGAGGTTGTTAATCTTGAGACCAATGGCGATATTAATGAGGTGATCGACGAGGTCTGTGGTTCAGAGGAGTAGGTATTGATTGCCGTGTTGTTTTGTATAACGAACTTAATATTACTTCAAGGATTTATATTGCGGTATTCAGTGTTATGTACGTGCTTTACCGTGGTTCTCGCCGTTAGGGTTAGGGGAATTAAGGAAAGGGCTAAGGTGCTGTATTAAAGAGTAGAACTATTAAGGTAAATGCCTTTAGGTTGGTGATACATACTCAGTTATATGCTTCACGTATTGGTTATTACCTAGCGACCTCACTAGTGCCTCATCCGCGGTGTACATGATCGTGCCGAGCCTCATGGCGAGGTCCACATATACGGCATCGTATATCGATATGCCGTACTTAATGGATAACTCACTTGCACTGATTATGGATTCCCACGTAATGCCATATATACTTAATAGGCTATCCCTCAGTAAGTTTAATGCCCTCCTTAAGTAATCCTCACTCATTAACCCACGCAGGTAATACTTCCTCAGAGCACTAGCCACTTCGGCAATCGCTATTGATGGAATAACGACTATGACACGACCATTGAGGTGGTCAATACGTATCTTCTCGGCATAATCACTATAATCCTCCCTAATAACCCACTTAACAATGACACTGGCATCACACACGATCTGCCTACCTGGCATTTCTATCCTCCTAATGAACTCTACGGCCAGGTTACCTCTAATCACTGGCGAGTCCCTCAGGAGCTCCTCATACCGAGCTCAAGCCTCTTCGCCAACTCCTCACGAACCCTACGCTCAAGGTACTCCCTAATCTCCCTCGAGTAATCAATACCAAGCCTCTCCAACTCCTCCTTTAACCACTTAGGAACCCTAACAGACAGTACTACACTCATTGTAAACTATTTATTGAATACAAATATAAGGCTTACTTTCCAGGAAGACCGTAATGCGTGCTATGACTAAAACAAAATATAGTGAATGAATAATTAATCGACTAAGAGATTTAATGAATTAGTGGAAAAATCAATAATAGGCTCAATGATCTAGGTAGGAGGGTTAATGACTTGATATAATAGTAGAATTAATAAAGTCAGTAATGGACTTGAACTCGACCTTAATAATCACGTATTAACTGATTTCGAGAACTATGGCGATGATAATAGAGAGTGACCTAATGCTGACGCTGACACGCTCACAGTAATAACTCAGTGACCTACTCTTAATTTTCTAAGTCTCATATTCGGCGTCTCGTTGCCTATACTATTCATTGTCTCGGCGATTATGAGATTCCCGCAAAAATGTCCGTCACGTTGTGTATTTTAACCACGGCATTAGAAACGAGGGTAATGTTGAGCAGAAGCTGCTACTCGCTGGGAATTGATAATACTTACCGGGCTGGTTATAGCCAACAACGTCCACAATAACCTCAGTCACAACGGCATTCACGGTGTACCTACTACCATTGAAATAAACCGTCTCCGGTATTTTAAGTATGTTATGGGTAAACCCCCGTAGTGATAGAACATGTATGGTGGGTACTGTACAGCCGCATTGACAACTCACCATTAATAATGATTAGTGGATTGAAGAACTGCTGCCTCGGTATATTAACCACCACGCCAACCCATGAACCATTCGATGATGCGCTTTGCGTACTCAGGGGGGGTGAAATTAACGTCAGTATTGACATTAGTATGGGGGACCACGCCGTCAGTTGGCGGTCATAAGGCCTCTGACTACGTTTCTATGAAGCCCATCTCGAGTAATTCCTCGGTTAACCCAGGACTTAGCCGTAGAATGCGCTGGGAGGTAATAAGCGAGGGTGAAATCGAGAGGCTTGGGGGAATAGCCAGGGCAATGGCGAACTTAACCTACCAAAACACAGGCACTAATGCATGGTCACTAGTCCTAGTTAATGGCATTGCATTGAATTCTTTAACGAATTTAATGAAGCAATTGATGAGGTCTGCGGCCCCCCCGGCGGGGGCGGAGTAATTGCATTATTCGTTTTCACGTTACGGGCTTTAACACGAGGAGAGAAGGATTTATATCCATGGTATCAATATGAGGGGGGGGAATTCACCGTGACACGCATTAATAGGGATGGGGGGGAGCTGCAGGAGGGGGGGCTGAGGAAGATAGCCAACGAGCTTAGGGAGTTACTTAATGATGTTAGTGTTGAGGAGGTTGTTAGGTTGATTAGGGAGGATAGGGACTCCAGGTAAGGCTTGGTTATGATGTCATGGAGCGTTAAGGAGGTTATTTATGGTGAGGGGGGGCTGGTGAAAGAAGGGTGTTTGTTTAAGGGCTCGGGTTTTGGGTTTAACCCCACTATGGTTGGCAACTCGTCGTGTAGTAGAAGCCGTTGCTTGAGCTCCAGCCCGAGGCGGCTGGCGGGACTATGGCTAAGCCGGAGCTGTAGGGGGGGTTCATTGCACCGTTCGAGTTAACCCAAACATCCCAGTTGATGTCGTAGGCTATGTGCTCAACCAAGGTGCCACTCGTCGGTATGAAGCCAAATATGTAATACGTACACCCATTCGTCTCATTAACAACAACCGAGGAACCAGCCGGTATTGTGTAAGCCGAAGACTGCGGGTTATAGCAGAGCCCATGTATGTGGGTCCGTCGCTCTCGGTTCCGTAGTAGTAATATTGAGAGGCTTGCTGGGCATTCTGTGTGTGTAGACCCAGGTTATGTTTGCGGCAGGTCCCAATGACGTTCCTGTGTTAGGTCCAGTCACCGACATTGTATAAGCAGGGCAGGAGTATGTTATGCCAAAGGAGGTTTCAGACCAACTCGTAGCTATACCAATCGTGTATGATTGCGATGTGTCGCACTGAGAAGCTAACGGCGTAAAATCAGGGTTCGCCCAGTAGCCTGGATTATAACCTCCGCCACTCCCTGCTATGTACTGGACGTCACCAGGGAGTTGTGTTGTCTTGCCGGTCTCGTACTCATAGACCACGTATGATGCCAAGGCGTCCTGGAAGGACTTAAGGTACTCAATCTGAGTACCGGAACTTGGATAGTATTCAACAAAATTATAAAGTTGAGCTGAACCAACTGTGTAGCCTTCATAGTCCTCATCAACAATCCCTGACCACGATGTGCAGAAGTCAACAGTGAAGGTTCCAAGTGAGTCACTGTAACTTTGCTCACCATAAATGATTATGTACGCGTTATTGACCTGGCCTGGTTGATTGGTTGGTAAGCCATAATCCTGGGCTAATGTCCAGCATAAATCACCTGGGCCTGGTGTTATTATTTTCATTATCATTGGTATCCATAGCTTGCTTGCTATGTTTAGTGCGTCACTTAGTGTGTGTGGACCTATTATTAGTGCATGGTCATTTCCGTAGGCTATTATGTAGTCTAAGCCGTTTAGGTATCTCGGGACTGGTGTTGCGATTATGCTCGTGTTGTAAGCCCTCGACCACGCGGTGGCTAGGGCCAGTTCAATGGCTGGTGCCTCGCTTGCGTTGCCATGAACAATCACGAAGTCACCACGACTAATCAACTCCCTGATTAGCTTGAAGCTTGTTGAACTCACGTTCACGTGGACCAAGCCACTCTCATTGATTATGAGGCCAGGACCAATCACAGACCAGTCAATGACAACCAAGCTATTGCTGGGTAGGCTGGGTAGTTCGTTGAGGCTCACGGACCTGATCAGTGATTGGTTAATACCAACACTAATCAGTCTCTGAACAAGCGTTGGTGGGCCAACAACGTAGATTGGAATGTTTAGGCTGATTGGAGAACCAACAACGCTCTGGTTGGCTGTGGAGAACCCGCTAGTTGTTGGATTACCAACCTTCACGCCATGACTAACGAGGATCCTAGGCAGGGCAAGGAGTACCGAGGCAACAACCACAGCGGCCATAACCACGGCAGTTATTAACAAGAGCCTCATTCCCGAACCCATAACCATCAAAACCTCCTACTTCACAGGACTTTTTTACTTTGGGTGTTCAGAGAAAATGAAACGAGTAAAATAGAAAGCAGACTCGCACTTTACCATGACGTGATGCATGGCCCTTGACTCTGAGCATTGCGTGGTTCTTAGTTGGAAATGGATATAAATACTGCGGTGGTTTATATCCTGTGTGAAGATGACCGCCATGACTGACGACAAATGATGAGGAACTTGGTTCTTGATTCCTCACTCATTGAGTGATTTCGTGAATTCCGCGTAAAGGCTTTCCAGGGACTTTATAACGTCGTCACTTAAGTAATTGCCGTCAGCAGCGCCCACGTACCTCACTAATTCCTCGGCGTTTGCTGCCGTAACCATAACCGTACTCACTGGGTATGATAAGACGTATTTGATGGCCAGGGTCTCTAGGTCCATGCTCAGGGACTGGGCTATGGGCTTAATCCTCGTATTCGTGAACTCCAAAGCCTTGATTAACCAGCCCCCCCTGTTCCTTAAGTTCCTGTGGTCGTTTGGTTTAAAGTTTATGTCCTGCCCACTCGTTAATACATTTGAAGCATGCGGGACCCTGGTTATTAAACCCACCGACTCCTTAACGCCACGCCTTATCAATGACCTGCCAGGTTCCTGCTCTAGAATATTGAATACAAACATTATTGATTCATAACCCTCATCAATTGCTGCCAAGCCCTCATTTAGGACGTTGGTTTCGGGGGCCCAGGGCCACGCCAATGTGCTCCACGTAACCCTCCTCCACGAGCTTAAGCAGGGCCCTGCGTAATTCCCTATCCCTAATCACGCCGGTTGGTGGGTTGTGGAGTTGGAGCAACGTTATTCTCCTGCCAAGTCTCCTGCAGGACTCCTTAACGGCATTGACTATGTAGTTAACGCTGAAGTTCTGCATGTGACGACCATTAACCACCCTACCGACCTCATAACCAACCTTCGTGAATATATTAACGTCATAACCCTAAGGGCCTCGCCCAGTATCTTCTCGCTCAATCCCTCACCATACATGTCCGCCGTGTCGAAGGTGTTTATTCCTAGGTCAAGGGCAGTCCTTATTAGGCAATGTCTCGCTCTCTGTCATGGACCATACATGTCCGTGCCAATGACCCAAGCCCCCCCAAAACCAATCTCCGAAACCCTAATACCCGTCCTTCCAAGGACCCTGTAATGCATCACCAAGCCACTAATTAAATCGACATTTAAACGCTGACTTAATGACTAGGCACTTTAACTAGTGCTAGCCACACACTGCGTTATGCAAGGTTTATAATGCCGTTAATCGTCATTAACCCAGTCCCATGGAATTGGGCAAGCCCTGGATTAATTTAGGTGAGTACAGGAGAACGCGACTAATGGAGGTGCGTTACGAGGCTGAGATAGCAATTAGAATGCTCGGTGAGGGCTTGACCAGGAACGCGGCCGGTAAGGCATTCCAGGCATGGAAGTCATTCCTCGCGGCAATATCCACCGACATGATCAATGAGTTAAGCAAGGTATATAAGCGTAAGGTAAGGGTTAGGGGGGGATTGAAAGAGAGGATTAATGAGGCATTGTACGTGGTGGCCTTCATGCCCACGACACGCATGTTCGAGGTATCCAAGATACTCGCCACACTAAACCCAATGATACCGTACCTAACCCTGGCATCCCTCGAACTACATAGGTACCAATACAATGGGCCGGATAGGGAGGGGGGGTATTCAGCGTGTTTAGGAGTGATGATGACGCCAGGGAATTCATATGCAAGTTCCTAACCGACATGGCAGTTATATACCGGGAACTAACCAAGGAGGAATTCATAGACCTAACACGGTGCAAGCCAAGCACTTAAGCTTGGTACTCCTTGATGATGGGCCCTTAACCATTACCTACCCTGAACACCACCCCCCCGGCGCTTCCTTCCTTCTCAAGCTTGCTGCCCAGCCGATCCAAGCCACCGCGTACCAGTAGATCTTCCACACGTCAGGAAACCTATACCTATACTCTCTAACCAACTTCCAGGCAAGCTCCTTAAACCTATACGCCTCTTCAGGCGTCAACTCATCCTTCTGAATATACCTCCTAATCTCCTCAAACTCCTCCTTCGTCAAAGGATTACCGCTGATCCTGCCAGCCAAGGACTCAAGGAGCCTATTCAACTCGCCCCCCCTAATGACGGAGGCTGCCTCAGGCCTTGACACGCCTTCGTAACTCGGCATCTCAATCATAAACTCCTGGGAGTTGCGTATGGTTGTCGTAAAATCAAGGAGAGACCTCCTAAGCCGTGAAATCCTATCCTTAACCTTCTCCAACTAGCCTTGACATTACCTAATTCAACCTTTATGCCACCTAACTCAGACTCAACGCCACTTAACCCTTTCCTTAACTCGTTGAGCTATCCTCAATACCCCTAAATTTACTGCCCAACCAATATGCCGTAGACACCACTGATACAACTACCGTGATCACCACGCCAATAAATCCAATAAGCACCTCATCCATACCCAAGCACTCTAAATTAACAAAAACAAAGCCATATAAGCCTTCCCAAAAGGCCAAGGGACATAGGCCTAGTGCACATGCTATATAGCCCGTGTAAACCATGGTTCAGGCCACTGAGCATTTAATCAATAAATAAACTATTTATTTGATTAATTATTATACATATAGTATTTATACCATAGTCCGGTGCGCGCACCCGCACCCACTCACTCAAGGCTTTATTTCAATTACGCATAGAAGCGTATACCGTATTACATAACTAATGATCAAATGCCTTTATTAAACCTAGGTTACATTACACCTTGAATTAATTAATTGTACTACATGTATTGCCTCGAATCATCACGCACCTAAGGATTAAATAGTGACGCCCTACACTCATTATTTAATATGGACTTAAACAATGCTAAGGTTGTGGCGGGCATTGGCGCCGTACTCGCTGGTGTAGGCTTTCTTGGTTATGGTGCGCTTGGCATTGTTGGTATTGTCATGTTCCTCGTGAGGATTATCGAGATCGCGGGTAATCTTCGTGATAATGCATTGAGGAGCGATGCGATTGCCTGGTTTATCCTGACCATAGTGGCGTTTGCCGTGTTTATCGTGGCTTATTCCTGCTTTTCTTCATTCACAACCCTGCCTTCTCCATGGTAGTCATGATGATTGCCCACGCCATTGGCATACCTGGTGTTCATTATGGACCTAGTGGCATTGTTGGTTATACGTATACGCAATTCACGGAGCTTTTACAATTGATGGAGTTAGTGATGATTGTTGGGGGGGCCTTTGCATCCATACCATTGATTATCTCTGCGGCTTTCATGTACCGCATTGCCAGGAGGACCTATGCATACACTGGCAGTGATTACGTTAGGATTGGTGGACTACTCTACATAGTAGGTGCAGTATTGATGCCGGTGTTCATTGGTCTAATTCTATTACTAATTGCCTGGTTAATGATTGGTATAGCCCTACTGACCACCGAGATTAAACGCCCATGATTACTACCCTTGCCCCCCCACCATGCCCTCCGGCGTTATTACCTTGATCCCCATTCTCTCGGCCATAACCCTTACGTAATCTGGGTTTCTATCGCTTATGTACGGCGTCACCACCAATACCCTATCAACTGCCTTGCCCGTGACCCTCATGTATAACTCGGCCTTACGCCTAATGATGATTAAGTCACTCCTCCTTATTGCTGATGATATTTCCACAACCATAATAATCTTGTCCTTAACGATCACATCAAGCTCTATTTCGCTTGGGTACCCATAGACATAACCGTCTGCGTCATAATACAGCCACTTCTCAACTGTGTAACCTGCATCCTTAAGTATCTCCCTCACACCATCTCTAAAGGCATCCTCATTAACCACGCCCCCATCGAGCACCAAGGGCATCTAATTTAACGGATATGAACTTAATCTGAGTATCAACATGCTTCCTCAGTTCCTCGGCATCGTTTTTCGTAGCCATTGTGTCCTTAATCATCTGTATTTCCTTCCTTAGTTCCTGAGTCTCCTCCTTAGTTGCCATTCTATTCCTTACATCCTCAACCTCATGCCTCAATTCCCTGACTTCCTCCTTTGTTGACATCGTGTTCTTCATTTCCTGCATCTCCTTCCTTAATTCTTCAAATTTATCATCTACGTACTTCCCAATCCCTCAATATCTTGCTTTGTGGCTAGGTTTTGCCATGGCATTAATTTGGCCAGGGCTTGGTAGATAATCTCAGGTTTGGAAACGAGAACCTCAACTAGAATACCAGGGTTCTCCATTAATACCTTCTTTATCTCCTCAGCCAGTGACACTACAGGTTATGCACTGGAACCCTTAATTTAAATCTATGGTTTCACCTAAACCGTAGAGCACGGTCAAGAACTACACTTAATATTGATTAACTTCACATTGCCTGACCCATCAATAACTATTGCGGTGTCTGTGGCACTTATGAGCCTATTTATCCACGAACCAGTATTGGCCACGCGTAACTCAGTGTTTATGCTGGGTACGTGTGTATGCCCAATCACGACCCAATCACCTTCCCCCCCAGCCCTCACGGCAAACCTAACTAACTTATCGTATGAACCACTAAATAATTTATTCATCAGTGATGCAATTAGCCCATTCTTAACGACGTAATCACCATGCAGAAACCAAAAGGTTCTACCACCTATGACAAGCTTCACCACCCCCCCACGAACTACCCTAACATTAACACCATCTATGAAGTACTTAACCTCACCATAGCCTATCCTCGGGTCATGGTCATACATAGCCATCACATAGACAACCCCCCCCTCAGCTCGCTAATGCCCGCCAGGCCCAGGCGACGTATTAACTCAGTAATGTGGGATTGACCTAGTACCTGCCCATGCGCCTTGTCAAATAGGTCCCCCCCATTGATGATTAGGTAAATGCCATCCTCACCTAAGCCCCCCCTCAGGTAATTGCCAATACAGCCCAGGTCCCTCTCATTCGATTCCAGGTGTAGGTCTGATATGGCAATTATTAATGAGTCGTTACCTAACTCCATCGGCGCGGTGTACGCACTGCCGTATATGAATGGCATTTCATAAATCAGCACCGCAATTATTAACCCCAGTATTAGTAATGCCGTAATTACTAACTGGTTCATGATACACAGCCCCAGCGTGAATTATTAAATATTTAATGGTCAGCACTCCGCCATTGACTTCATCGTTCACGGCCCTTGAACCTCATCACCAATAACTGTTTAAAGAGAGACCCTGGTTTTAAGGTTTTGGTGATGAGATCCTAGCCGTTGGACCTGTGACGTTGATCACCGGGCTGACCAATCTATATTATCTATAACCCACGCAATGCTTATAAATAGGTAGTTCATTGCACTGCATTGGGTGGTTTTATTGCCAGGTATGCAATAATCGGGCTTGGTAAAATAGGCACTGCCATAGCCAAGTCCCTAATAAAGTCCGGCGTTGATCCTTCGAATATAAGTGGTAGTGTTAGGAGAGTCGAGAGCATCAATAGGGTTAGGCATGAATTACCTGGTGTGTTCGTGACTACGAATAATGCGGAGGTCGTTAAGGATGCGGACATAGTAATACTAGCCGTTAAGCCTACCAAGTCCTTGATGCCCTAATGTCAATACGCAACGTCCTTAATAGCGACCAGCTACTTATCTCCGTGGTTGCGGGGGGGATTACTACCAGTATTATTGAGGGTGTCGTGCCTTCTAAGGTGATTAGGGCAATGCCGAACATAGGCATTGTGATAGAAAGGGGGGGGTGACCGCCATTGCGCCAGGCTCGAGAACCTCCGATGACGATATTAAGAGGGCGTGCGGCATATTCGGCTCCATGGGTAGGTGCCTCGTCGTTAATGAGCGTTACATGGATGCGATAACCGCCATTAGTGGTTCAGGGCCTGCCTTCATGGCGCTGATACTCGAGGCCCTCTGGGAAGCCGGATTATTGCTTGGCATACCGACTGACATTTCCTGGGAGTTAGCCATTGGCACGTTAGAAACAAGCACCGAGTTACTGAAGTTCAGAAGGCCGTGGGAGGTCATTGAGGAGGTTACAACACCCGGCGGCGTCACCATTAGGGGTATTAAGGTCGCTGAGGAGGGTGGTCTTAGGGGCTTGATTATGAAGATGATTGAGGAGACTGCGAGGAGGGGGGGGCGTGAGATTAGTCAGGAGATTGAAATGAATATTAGGTCAAAAATCAATGATTAGGTACGCAATACTTAATATCTCTGTTAAAATCGTGAGCTTCGTGGGTAAGGGCACAAAGAGTGTGCGTGGAGGTGTGAGGCATGTTAATGACAACATGGGCTCCATCATTGAACCCATTTACCAAACCTCACTCTTCGATTATAGGGAGCCTGAGCGAAGGCCGTCATTGCATGGCGTAGTACCGCTTAAGTATAGTAGGGAGGATAACCCAACGGTTCATGCGGTGGAGAGTAAAGTGGCTGAGCTTGAGCATGGGGGGGTTGATGCCCTCGGGACATCCAGTGGTATGGCCGCGATAACCACGTTAATGATGACCCTCCTCTCCAGGGACTCCACCGTACTCATGCCCCTCGACGTCTACGGCTCAACACTAGTCCTCATGGAGAGACTGAGCAAGTTCGGCATTAAGACGGTAATTACAGACCCGGGCACCAATAACGTCATTAATTCCCTAAAGAGCGGCATTAATGTCGTGTTCATCGAGTCCGTTTCAAACCCACTCCTTAGGGTTTACGATATTCCCAAGATAGTTAAGGCGGCCCATGAGGTTAATGCCATGGTCGTTGTTGATAATACCTAGCCACCCCAATGGGCATTACACCGATTAGTCATGGCGCAGACTTCGTGATTCACAGCGCCACCAAGTACCTTAGTGGGCATAATGATGTTGTGGCGGGCTTCATAGTTGGAAGTGACGATAGGATTAAAGGTGTTTGGGAGTGGAGGAGGTTCCTTGGTACGATTATGGAGCCCTTCACGGCATTCCTAGTTGATAGGGGGGGATTGAAGACACTCCACATTAGGATGAGGACCCACGAGGAGAACGCTAAGGCCGTAGCTGAATTCTTAATGGACCATCCAAAGGTCGAGAGGGTTTATTACCCATGCCTCGATAATCACGAGACCTACGAAGTCGCGAAGAAACTACTCAGTAACTGCGGTGGCATGGTTAGTTTTGAGGTCAGGGGTGGCTTGAAGGAAGCCATGGCCGTCTATAAACACGTTAAGATAATAATACCAAGCGTTAGCTTTGGAGGTGCCGAGAGCATAATAACGCACCCAGCAAGCACAACACACGTACACTGGAGCCCTGAGGATAGGGCCAGGGCGGGCATTAAGGACAACCTACTTAGACTGAGCGTGGGCCTTGAGGACCCTGAGGACATAATCAACGACCTCAACCAAGCACTTAATTATGCCTAAGCCTAAATTAATTTATTAAGAAATTAGTTAATAATTTAGTTAAAATTAATTCGAAATCATTTGCTTAATAGGATATTATTGTTAAATAAGCTTTCTTAATTTTATGATATTTTATAATAAAGATTTGTTATAAACACTTATGAAGATTTATATACTCCTAATCTTATTATTAATCGATGCCACCTTACATAGCGGATCATCCCTTTCCTCCATTGGTGGTGCAAGCATATGTTATTGATTATGATATTCACAGATATTACTTTACATAGAGTAATTTATAATAGTAAGGAATTAGGAATAGATGAGGATACATTACAAAGATTATTAAGTACTGTAAAGGAGTTTCAAAAGAAGAGAATGCAGATATACATTAAATTAGCGGAAATAGTAGCTAAATATCATAAAAGTTTAATTGAAGGTGAAATTGAAGAGACATTAAATATTAAGAATAAAATTGTCGAATTAATTGATGAGTATATGAAATTAGTAATTGATACTAATTTTATAATAAGAAATACTCTTAAAGATAAATGGAATAAGATTAAAGATGATTATATGAAAGAGAAAAAAGAAATTTTAAGTGCCATTCCTAATTTCATGAGAGAGTTCGTTTTATCGTGAAATTTCATGATTAAAACAGTAAGTAAAAAATACAATGTAATAGTTATAATTTATTTGCTATTGTTTTTGAGTAGATTTTTGTTTACGTATGTATTTTTACGGGCTTTATTTACTGCGGGTTCTAATGGATTTAAGTTATTCCTATTGACTATTGCCTATTCGCTATCAAGCCTTGCCACTTTCACGCTGGTTAGGGTTAGGACCGCCAGGGCTCTTTATCCCTTTACGTCCCTCCTCCTTCTCATTAACCTTCCTTACCTACGCTTATTCACCACCGCGCTGCTTATGGGTATGTTGAGTGTCCATACATCCTCAGTAATCCCAGGCCTAGTCAGTAAGGAGAGGCTTGGTCGTGTAAACTCAGAGAGGATCATCATGGGCTCACTGGGCGACTTAATGGGCATTGTGATGGCTTTATTTATTAAGCCCACCTGGCTTTACGTAGCAATACCCCTTTACCTACTAGCGTTGTTGCTTCCACGGTTTGAGTATAGGAGGAGCGAGAGACTCGTCTTTTCCGAGGCTAGGTTAATTTACCTTAACTCGTTCCTACTGGGTATAGCCTATAGCCTAACCCCCCCAGCACTGATGGTCATGTGGTCCAGGGGGGGTAATACCTATGAATTAGCCCTAATATATTCAGCACCACCAATAAGTAGCATAATAAGTGGTTTCCTTGGCCGTAGACTATTGAAACTGGGGGGGCGTGAATTAATCATTGCTATAGCCTCCACAGTTGTTATGGCTGCGACCACCGGCCTAATGGGCGTCGTGGGCAATCCCGTAATTGCCTGGACCCTCGCCTTAACTCGCTGGTTCTTCATGCTATGTTTGGAATAGCCATAACAACATTCATACAACTCAGGTGGAGGAGTGATGTACTACCCGGGGTGTTCTCCACAAGCACCGTTGTGGGTGAGGCCGGGAGATTTACTGGGGGGGCATTCCTGGTATTACCCTTAACATCGATGATTGTACAGTGGGCCTTCACAACCGCAGCCCTGATAACCCTAACGGCAGCACTCGTATTGCTGCCATATAAACTTAATACTAAATGAATCCCATTAAAAATCAATTATTCCGTATTCTAGATATGCGCATTACATTAATGATTATTGATCTTCTACCTGAGTGAAACCTGGAAACAACGTTGAGTTATTGAGAAAAATGCTGAAACCAATTTACGTCCATAGGTATGCTGAATTACTTAAAAACTATATAAACTATTTAATGTGTTATCAGTGATGCAAACGCAGAGACTACAGAGACTTTCGGATAATGTTTACGTTGTGATTGGTAGAACGAATGCCGGCGTGTTAGTTATAGATAATAATGAGTGCGTGATAATTGATACGGGGATTGACGAGGACTCAGGACGTAGAATACTCAACGCCATTAAACCCCCCCTAAACCTAAGGTTCGCGCCATAATAAATACTCACCATCACGCGGACCACATCGGCGGTAACGCGTTAATTGTTAAGAGGAGCGGTGCCACCGTCTACGCGACACCGGAGGATAAACCCTTCATAGAGAGGCCCGTGCTCGAACCGCTTTATCTCTTTGGCTCCTTCCCACCTAAGTTACTTAGGACGAAACTCCTTGAGGCTGAGGGCGTAATGGTTAAGGAACTGGACGATCTACATAGGGAGGTGAGTCTTGAGGTAATGCCACTACCAGGGCATACGATGGGTATGGTCGGGATAGCCTACGGAAATACGCTGTTCACGGCTGACGCGTTCTTCCCGGTTGACGTCATACGAAAGTACGGAGCGCCATACCACTTAAATGCCGGTCTCGCGCTTGAAAGCCTTAGGAAGCTCTCCGAGGGTGTGACTAGGTATGAGTATGTCGTGCCTGCCCACGGCGATGTAATGAAGCTCAAGATGCTATTAACGTAATTAATGAGAATATTAATGCAATAAATAGGTTGAGGGAGCTCGTCCTTAATAATATCGGTGATCAAGTAGTACTTGAGGACTTAATTGTAAAGCTACTCTCATCGTTGGGTATAACCATTGATTCACCACACAATTACCTGCTGAACCGCTCCGCACTCCTCTCATACATTGCCTGGCTGGCTGATGATGGATTACTAACAATCAACGCCGTGGGTAATAGGCTGATCGTCTCTAGGGTGAAGAGGTGATAATTTAACTGAACTGGCGATACCCTTCTCAATATCATTAACTTAAGATCCCACTTTATATTTACGTAGCCTAACCATGCCATGATGGCATGCCCCCGTAAAAAAGTTGTCATTGTCGGCGGTGGGATCGCAGGATTAACAATTGCAAATACACTAATTGAAAAGGCTAAGGACTCCGTTGAAGTCACCGTGATAACCAGGGATAGGCACTACATTGGTGGACCAACGAGACCATTACTACTAACTAATGAGGAGGAGTACGGCAGGATCATCAGGGGGGGTTATGAAGAGATTGGGTTAAGGGGGGGTGTCAATGTTGTTACGGGTGACGTAATTAGCATCGACCCCAACAATAGGGTTGTTAACTACACCGAGACACTACTTAGCAATCGTGTAAAGAGCTTAAGCTATGACTACCTCGTGCTGGCACCCGGCGTGGTCTTTGATGGCTCATCAATAAACGGCTATGATAAGTACTGGTACATGAACGCCAACGTTTACGACCCAGGTAGAGTCCACGTTCTCAAGAATAGGGTGTGGAATATTAATGGGGGTACGGTAGTAGTATATGCACCAAAGGCACCTTATAGATGTGCCCCCCCGCACCGACGGAAACCGCGCTTCTCATCCATACAATACTTAAGTATAGGGGTGTTAGGGATAAGGTTAGGATAATACATATTGATGCAAATGATAAGACGCAACCACCCGTGATAGCTGATGTTGTTAAGTCGATTTACGATAAGGCGGGCATTGAGTTAGTCACGAATCAGGAAATCGTTGAGATGAACGATAGGGAGGTAGTTACGAAAAGCGGTGAGAGGTATAGGTACGACCTGCTGGCGATGCTTGAGCCAATAGGCTCCGTCATTCATAAGGGACGCTGGATTAGGTGCTGATTGGGTTGAGGTTAGGTCACCAACAGACCTGAGAACCCCCCCTAAGTTTGACGATGTACTTGCCGCTGGTGATGCTGCAAAATTGCCATATCCAAAGAATCAGGAAATTGCGTTCGAGAGCGCGCTGTTTGCCACTAACAAGATCCTAGAGGACCTGGGCAGTAATGAGAGGGTGTCCGTGCAGTACGCATTTGTTGGTTGGGCTTACGTCGGTAATATTGAGGGTAAGTTGGAGACTGTAAGTGTTCAATTTGGCTTTGATTACACGCAACAACCACCAAAGCCGAGTAAGGATCCTGAGCCGAAGAGGGATTACACGGTGCAGAAGGATAGGTGGATGCAGACGTATCTAAGGAGGTTGTTTGGTTACTGAGCAGCATTTACGTATTAACGCCTCAAACTTATCATTCCCAAGTATCATTAGGTATGCGTCCTCACCATCGTTATAGTAGCTCCTTAATACGCCATGCACGTCAAAGCCAAGCTTCCTATAGAGCGTTATTGCCGGCGTGTTTGATACCCTGACCTCAAGTATCACGTGGTCAATACCCCCCCTCTCGGCCATTGAGCATATTGACCTACACATTAACGCGTTACCAATGCCCATCCTCCTATAGTCACTGAGAACGCCGACGGATATCACGTGACCCCCCCTACTGAGGCCCTCTATGCACGATATTATGTAGCCCACGGGCTTCCCATCCATGAATGCTATATAGGAGTAATTAGTGCAATTCCTGCATAACCAATTAATGAAACCAAGGGTGTACTGCTCGCTTGGCCTGAAGATCTCCCTCTCGAGACTCACTATTATGTCTAGGTCATTGTCAGGATCGCACTTCCGTAATTCTAGGCTGCCCTTCATTTAACCATAAACCTGGAAAAGTAATTTAATAATATGTTTTACCACTTATTAAATGGTTGCTAGGATACTCGCCACAGCAGACATTCACTCGCCAAAGTACTTCCCAAGGTTCAGGGAAGCCGTTAAAAACCTCGGCAAGTTCGACGCCGTACTCATAGCAGGCGATTTAATGGAGGATGGAAAGATTGAGGGATTGAAGATATTAATCAACGAATTAAGGAGGCTTAGCGACACGATAATTGCAGTGCCGGGTAATGAGGATTATGATGAGGTCATGCCGAGGGCTAGGAGCTAGGTGTCATTAGGTGGCTTGATGATGAGGTCATTAAATTAACAATAAATGATGTAACACTTAGGATAATTGGTTCGAAGGGATCCCTGGAGAGGCCAACGACGTGGCAGTTGAAGCACATACCCAATATAGCGGACACGTATAGGCGCAGGGTTGAGTGGCTTAGGAAAACCATCAACTCATCGAGGGAGTTAACAATCCTCTTAATACATTACGCACCAACATTTAAGACACTTCAGGGTGAGGATCCAAGGATTTGGCCTAGCCTTGGGGGGGTTAGGGATTTGGAGGGTGTGATTTTTAGTAATAATGTCATTGCTATACATGGCCACGCCCACAACTCGACAGTTAGGTGCGTTAAGTCCGGTAGCTCCTACATAGTTAACGCTGCCTTCACAAATATTTGGAAGCCAATAATACTTGAGGTTGGTAATGATGGAATGAAGTCAATAAGCGTTAGTTGCCAGGAGGTTAAGCATGAGAGGGGGGGTGGTGGGCCGTCAATACTTGATTTCATGAAGTAATTACTTAATAAGTCCTTAACCATGAATTTCTGGAATGAGAAGGTCAATCAGTGGCTTGGTGGTTTACCTTGGTATTGCGGCGTATATCGTAGTGATGTCGTATTATACATTGCTGAAGTACCTAACATTTCACACCCACGCTGCGGACCTCGGGATATTCGCCCAGGCACTGGCATCAACACTGTATTACCACAGGCTGTTTTATGAGAGTGTTGATGTGGCGATAATACCCAAGCCTGGGCCCATAGGCTATAGTTTCCTAGACGTCCACTTCTCACCAACGTTATTCCTATTCCTACCCGTGTACGCCGTATACCCGAGCCCAATCACCCTGCTTGTGGCTCAGACAATACTCGTGGCCCTAGGGGGGGCACTACCCATTTACTGGTTAGGTAAGTACCTGGGCAGGGATTGGTTAGGGGGGGCCTTCTTCGCAATTATCTACCTCATGGACCCACTGGTCCAGGGCGCAAACTCCTTTGATTTTCACATGGAGACTATATTCATGCCCCCCCTCGCCCTATACTCAACTTACCTGCTAATCACGAGGAAGTGGAGGATTTATTACCCAATGCTATTGCTCACGCTTGGCACCATAGAGTTTGCGCCAATACCCATGGCATTACTCGGGCTGTACTACGTGATTATAAACATTAGGAGGAGGCGTGAGTTAATGCATGGTGTATTAACCATCGCAGTATCAATAGTAGTCCTCCTAATCGCCCTATGGACGAAGTCTTTACTTAACCCGCTGGGCCCAACAACCACATCGCCACTATCGGGCTTACCCGAGCAGTACGCATCATCATTTAGCTTCGGCATATTAATCTCAGTCATTAAGGACCCATTACTAATACCGAAGTTATATTCGATGTATGGTACGGAGAAATTCCTATACTTCCTCGAGCTTTATGCACCGACTGCATTCACGGCCTTCCTAGACCCACTGGCCCTCCCATCACTCGCATGGCCCCCCCTCGCATCCTTCCTAACCAGCGACGTCATATACTACAGCCCATTTTTCCAGTATAGTTCCTTCTCGGTGCCGTTCATAATAATGGCGTCGTTAATGGCCGTGTCGAAAATACCGATTGAACAGCAAAGGAGGTTAATGGCCCTAATACTGATCTCAACGTTGGTGGTGTTCCTCGGCGTCAGCCCGATCATCCACTTCCAATACCAATTCACTAAGGCTGACTATGATGTTTGGAGTGCGCTTAGGTTAATACCGAGTAACGCCACGGTACTTGCTCAGAATAACCTATACCCACCATTCTCAAATAACATAAATGCATACACGCAGTGGTACCCATGGGTTAAGCCGGATTACATAGTGGCCCAGCCAGACAGTCCCTGGTTCACTTGGTGGGGGTACGCCGTACAATGAGTATGTGAATACCGCATTAATGGAGGGTTACGGAGTCTACATGGTGATTGGGAATGACCTGCTAGTTCTAAGGGCGAATTACACGGGTGAGCCTGTGATATGCGTACCCATTACCATTAATACCATGCCAAATATGGTCTCCCTAATCAATGGGCAGGTAATAAATGAGGAAATAGCCCACACACCAAGTGAACCTCCTGGGGGGGCTTGGTTCACGATGAATGCCACATTACCGCCAGGTCAATACGAAATTTTAATAGAGTATTCGTGGGTTGGCCCCAGGTACTTAAGGCAGTTAAATGTGACGATGGCATACCTACAAATCAATGGGCACGTGATAGACTTAACAACAGGTAATAATGAGTCATCAATCACGATTTACAACGAGTATTATGGGGGGGCTATCGTAATAACTGCCTATGCTAATTACGTGGTTAACACGACTATATACATAAGGCAGTTGTTGATTAACGGGCCGATCTGCGGTTAAGACAGCCTGAAGGGCTTTATGTCTATTATCTCAACCTCATCACCAGGCCTAATCCCATAGGCCTCCCTAACATCCCTTGGAATCGTGAACTGCCTGGAATCCGTGTGCTTAGTCCTCAGTAACTTAACGCCCTTAATCGTGATTGGGATACCATTGTAGGAAATGGTTATGACCGCGTACTTAAGCCCGGAAATGCCCAATACCCTCACGAGACTCGCCGGTATAAGGACCTGGTTATTCAGGTAAACCCTAACCTTATACGGTAACTTAGTAACCCTATAACCCGGCGCACCACGCCTCTGCCTTAACTCCTGCCCATCCATTACAAAACAAGGTCCCAGGGAAGTATAAAAAATTAATGTTTAATAGAAAGAGAAAACTAAACGAGTGAAAACCATGGCCGTAATTATTACTAGTTAACCTTATCCAAAACCAGTCATTATGTAAGGACTGTAGGGAATGGTATCATCTTAAAATAATTAAAATTAATACGGAAAAGAGGTAATTTTGATGCATTATATTATATATTAAATTGACGGTACAAAATCACGAGTTACATTGGATTCCCGTGAGCCATGACGGATAATAACCACTTGCATTTATAACCATGCCCATGGGATAGAGGGATTGCGAGCTAGTGATGCTCGTGACCTGCGGGCTCCCTATAAGCGTCACGTAGAAGGTGGAGGATGGGTAATAGTTTATGTACACGTTGGCGCTCAGCCCAAAGGTATTTTGGTTAAAGAGCGCCGTGTTTACGAAGGTGCTGGCGATTGTTAAGGCATCGCCAGCAGCCATGAGTACGTAATCGACGATGTCAGGTAAGTCGCTAAAGTAGCCGCCGACCAATAGTGAACCGAACATGAATGCCCAACCAATTGGGTTGGGGGGGCTGTACGTGTTCGTTATGCTCGACAGCGTGAACTCGACATAGTCGATCCCATTCGATGTCGTGCCAAAGGCAGGCTGTGGGCATTTGAACATGGCGACCAACCAAGGCCCTGCTTATACATGTAAGTATCAAGTAGGTTTATTAGCAATTGACCGTAATTCTGGTACATATAAACCACGCCATTAAATACGCCGGTCATTGAGCCATTACCAACGTCTAGGTATGGATAAACATAGAGGTACTGCCCATTAAAGTCAGACTCAAGAGGCGCCAGGGACTCAGTACCGTTAGCCCAGAAGCCCGTTGGCTCCGACAGTCCGGGAGCTATTTCGTATTCCTGAAACGCGACATAGGCAACGTAGGAAGGCAATCCCACGTAGAAGAAACCATTGCTTGGGACACTATAGTATACGTTACCTGTTGTTATTTCTTCATTTAAAGGACCATACTCAATAAATACATTCCCGATCGCGTTTGGAAGCTCTATTATATATGTATTGCTGAAGGTGTATGTCGGCCCCCCCACAAGCACCAACCCATTTGGTACATTTATACCACTCTCATTAAGTACGCCAAAAAGCCCTGAACCGCTCTGTGCCGTACCCCCCCCAATATTATTAATGAGTATAGAATTTATGTTCTGAAGCGCATTGGCGCTCCACCCAACAAAAATTAGCGGCACCCCCCACCCTCGAACTCACTGCACTGCTCGAGAACCCACACGTAGGAGACACCCTCGGTGCTTGATGGTGTTGGTGGGTACGCAACGTTGCTACTTGACGAGCAACTACCTATGTATGTGAACCCAAATGGATCACTACTCCCATTGACCTTGCCTGGCTCGATCACTTGGGTACTCGCTGCTGCATCAACGTTGCTTAGCGGCGTTACGTGAACGGGCTTCACCTCGTTGAATTTGGCGTTAACGGAGATCTCAACTGGCCTCTTCTCCACCACCCAGGCTGGGTTATACGGTATTGCTGTTATCACGGTCCAGGTCTCGTTATTGGCTCCGTAGGTTATGAATGCCATCAATGATGGCCAGATGGCACCGCCGTAATCGCTAATCCAGGTATTGGCGACGTTCCTCATTAATGAGCCCGTTAGGTTTATACTCACTGTGCCAACGCCGTAGTAGTAACCCACGGTGTATATCCTAGTCGGTGTAATTGCGAAGAGACTCACGGAAAGCGGCACTGGCGTATCATTTATGGTCCCGTG
The DNA here is from genome assembly GCA_001316125.1 of Vulcanisaeta distributa JCM 11213. Next base: position 13,422 of record BBCS01000014.1, on the reverse strand, counting down.
AATAACCAACGTAGGCGCTGGAAGACCGCTCGTATTATAATAATCGATCTCATAAGCCTTACCGTTAAATGCCATGAAAGGCCTTGGCTGGGCCGATGTTTGGGCGAGCACGGCAAGTGTTACCGAGGCTATGCTGACGATGAGAATGACCAACGTGATTAGGCGCGTCCTGTTAATAGGCAATCCTAACCCGGCACTCATAATTATCAAGCCCTCAATTCGCTGGGCTTTTTAACTCCGGTGTTCTTAAAGGTTGACCCGAGCGACATTAAGGCGATTTCGCAATGACGAAGGCTAAGCATGATTTAACCACAGCACAACCCCCCCACTTAAAACCCGCGGTCTAAGGTAAGGCGCCAGGGCGGAGCCTCGGATGCGGGTAATGGGTGAGGACGTGCTAACCTTAAGGGTGTGATGAAATAAGGCTTACAGTGTCGTTACATATGCTCAGTCAAGCACGTCATTCGTAGAGGGTGAGGGGGTCGCCTAACACTGACGTGGCTTAGGTTGCGGTTTAAATGCGTTAACATTAATGAGGTGGTGCTTGGCTACGTCGTTAAAAGGCTGATCCCCCCCTTCCTTGATGAAATCGCTGTGGTTGGATTACACGTCATACTAGAAATACGGCTTGAGTTGCCGATTCCCATTACCGACTGAACGCGTAATTCATAATTACGTAAATGCGGCTGGACTCAACAATGCTGTCGGCAAAATTATTAAGGACTTACTGCATGGCTTTGTAGTTAGGGGCTATGGCTGCAGGTAAGATTGAGAGGGTAAGGATGCTTCTTGAGGATGCCGAGGGCTTCCTTGCCAGGGCTTTAGCGAGCTTGAGGAGGGTATTAGACTTAATGACCAACTAAGGATTCACGATACCGCGGAGAAGCTTTGGAGTGCCGTCGTGAGTGCAACAAATGCCTTAATTCTCTATTACCTGGGCATTATGCCGGCAAGCCATTGGGAGAGGAGGAAGTTCCTTGATAGGCTGGAGGATGAGGTGCCTGAGGTAGAGAGGCTTGGTTTTAGGGATCGGTATGGAGCCAGGGAGAGGTACTTACACCAGATGACCTTTTACGATGGAATAATAGACCTTGAGATGCTCAAGAAGGAGGTTGATAAGGTGAGGAAGTACGTAGATGACGTGAAGAAGCTCATTACGGGCAGCACCACAGCAACTGCAAGGTAATGCCGCACTTACCTCAAGCCCCGCCATATTGGGCAGTAATATTAATTCCGTAACCATTATTAATCTAATTCAACGCTTACTAACAGACCCACCAACATCAATCTCTACACCTAACCATTAACCTAATACATATAAAGGCATAGAACCTAAGGGATGATTCAATCCCGCTCGGCTCACTTTCTCTGAACACCCGAAGTAAAAAAATCCGTGATTTTCCGCTTGATTGATAGGTATGAGTTTGAGATGGTTGTTGATTACGGTGGTTTTTATTCTTGCCATAGTTGATTCAATCTTCGTGATGGCTCTTGTAAAGCCTTCGTTAATGGATAACGTAATTAATGATACCGAGAGACTCGTATTTAATGTGGCTCATGGGTTTGGCATTGCTAAGCCCGTTACCGGCATCGCAACTCCAGTTAAGCCTCAACCGCTTACCCTACCTGTTGTGGCTTATGTAGTTGGTCCTCCCCCAATTCATTAATGAGTTAACTGATTTGGGCGCCCTGCGTCTATGATTAAGCCCGTGAACTTAAGTGAATTGCAGGCACTACCTAGTGGTTCGATTATAATTATTGACTGGGATTACGTGAATAACACCATGCACGAAACACTAAATCAATTATCCAACCAACTCCGAACCTTAATTGGTATGAAGGACCTAATAATACTATACACTAAAAACTCAAAACAAACACAAGCCCTAGAGGAGGCAATAGCAATAGCCTGGGGGGGCAATTACCGCCATAGCGCGGTAATTGGGTACCAGTGATTGGAGTCGGTAATGCAAGCGCCACTTACGTGGTTGGTTTTGGGGGGGGTTATGGCCTGGAAATAAACGTGATACCGCAGTACGAATACGTAACAAATACCTTAAACGGGTTAATAACGAGTTGGTACTCAATAACCCACAATACGCATAATGCGATAAGTGGCATGGACCCAATAAATACGGACCCATGTGAATACCTCATAAATCAATATGGAGGACAACTGAATGGGCAGTACGGCTGGTTATTCTACACGGGACCCACGAAATATGAGGATATCGCAGGCAATGAATTTGAGTATGATTATTGTATCTTAGTAATTAATGTATCGCCAACCCAGGCGGCAACACCACAGTTCCCGGTTGATTACCTGGGCTATGCTAACTACATACCATCAAGTGGTGGAGGTTCATTTGCCTATTACAACGTGGGTATAAACATGACTGAGCCTACGAGGTGGACCAAGCCAACGGCTATAACTCATACATGGGCTGGGGGGGAGGAGAGAGTGGCGCAGCTCAACCTAGTAACACGGGGGGGTGCTCGCTCTTCAGTTACTCAACCCTCGAGGTGGCCTTAGAGATCTTACAGCAGACGCTCGAATTCATATTCGAAGCAGCAACAAGCGATGGACAAGTCGCCGGTTTAACGTCATCTTTAACCATAATCAACAACCCATCTAACTTATACCTAAGCGATTTAGTATGGAACGTCGGTGTAACCACAAGCCTATGCACATCAGCTGCAACGACATCTGGCGCCCAATACCCAGTTGGCTTTGAAGTAGATACGGCAGATGGAATCTGGTTCCTAAATGCCGGTGCTGCAGCAACGAATACGGCCGCATCCCCAATATTATGGACGAGCGGAGCCGTGTGCTATCCAAACTACGCTAGTGGCGGTTACTACGTTGACTCTTTTGAAAGCGCTATATACTTTGTATTACGGTATAATCCATCAGCTTCATATACGGTAACGCTACAGTCCACAAACAATTACTGGCTACCGCTCATACTATACCAAGCAGAAAACACATGCCCCCCCAGTTAAGATGAAACTGGGTGGGTTAGATAAATTAAAACGGCAGGTAATACTATTAAATTAAAGTCCTTGGTTACTATGGGCATTGATAAGAACGGTACTTCTAACTAATCTGGTGAGACATTCCTTTAAACTAATCATAGGCATTAATAATGAGGGCAAAACTAAGGAGTAGGGCTAGTGAGTTCAGTGTATTAGTATCCGGGTTAAACACGAAAAGAAAAACAACCCCCCCAACTGGAGCCCCCCCGGCCGGATTCGAACCCGGGACCTCCTCATTACCAGTGAGGCGCTCTACCAGGCTGAGCTACCGGGGCGAGTGTGTGTTTCCCTGTGGAATTTTAAGTTTTTTGTGATGGTTTTGGTTGTTGATAGTTCATTAGCTCTGCGCTGAAGACTAGGGCCCAGATTAGGTTTGGGTATACTATCATCCTCTCCATCCCGCCTGGGCCTAGGCCTAGGTACATGTGCATTATATATAGTATTAGGGCTAGGAGACCGACCGTGCCTAGTATTGGCCATAATGCTCTCCCTGGGCCCCCCCTTGATATCTTTATCGTTGGGTATGACGATATTGATGCGAATAGGAAGACGATTAATGCGAAGATCAGGTGGAACGGGTGAACGGTCTCTGGGAATACGCCAACGCCCATTGCGCCAATGCCCGTTAGGGCTATTGTTACCGCAAAGACCTTACTAAGTCCCCATACGAGTATTGCCGCAATTACCAGTAGGAGGCCCATGATTATTATTGAGGAGTTGAATAAGATCGCCGTAGGCCCAACACCCAGGTCACTAATGTAGTTCCTGGAAACTGAATAACCTGGGTAAAGCGCCTCGGCAATTAGCATTAACAGTAGGAATTCCGCCACACCAATGAATATTAGGAGCCCCCCCGCCGTACTTGGCCTATTGATGCCCATCCTAATTAATTATTGAATATCGCCTATTAATTACTGCGATTATTTAGGTTATGTATATTATTGATTAAACGTTTATTAAGGGGGATTGCAGGCATTGGCGTGGTCATTAACGTGATTAAGGCACCGCATATACCAACCAGTGAGGAGTTGTGGGATGCCGTGGTTGGTGTTTACTTTAGTCTCCAGGCTAGGAACCCAAGCATTGAACCTGGCATTGATAGGTTGAGGAGACTTGAGTTGAGGAGGGTTAGGGAGGTTAGGAAGTACTTGAGTGATGCCTTTCGTGATGTGGCCCTTGGGATGCCGTTCCTAGACTCCCTGCATCCATTCTATAGGGAATTGATTGAGTTAATGATTGATAGGACCATGTACAAGCACTCCCTGGCCAAGGTTGGTCATGCCACGAAGGCCCTCTCATCAATATATAAGGATGCCGTGATGGCCATTAAGTCCGCCACAACGAGCAATGACATAATTAGAGCTAGGAGGAACTTCCTAGCCAGGGTTAAGGACTTGCTCATGGACTTAAAGCCAGAGCTTGACTTCCTAAAGGGTGCAGCGGCTAAGCTCGATAAGTTACCAAGCATAGATCCAGGCCTATTCACGATTGTGGTCTCTGGAATGCCTAATGTTGGGAAGAGTAGCTTCGTTAGGTGTGTGAGTAGTGGTAAACCTAAGGTTGCCGAATACCCATTCACCACAAAGGAGTTGCATGTTGGTCATTTCACGGTTCTCAATGACGTGAAGGTCCAGGTAATAGATACCCCCTGGTCTCCTTGATAGGCCATTGAGCGAACGTAATAAGATCGAACTCCAGGCAATACTGGCACTGAAGTATTTGGCGAGGGTCATAGTCTTTATCCTGGACCCAACAAACCACAGCGGTTACTCATTAACGGAACAATTAAACCTATTGAGGGAGATCCGAAGCAGCTTTAGTGGTACGCCATTATTACTACTCGTGAATAAGATCGACATTGCCACAGAGAATGAGGTAAATACTGCATTAAATAGTGTGGCGGTTATTGATGGGTCAATACCTACGTTCAGGGTATCAACCATTAATTGTAATGGTTGTAGGGAGGTCATTAATTACGTAATTGATAACCACATAATACCGATGCTTAGGGAATCAATGAATATTCGATGAGGATTAAGCATTATAAGCGCCTAACTCAGCGTAGTAGCAATGCAGATTGCCATAGCCGCTCATTCAAGCCCTGTGGATCCTAAGACCGAGACCATGGCCAGGGAATTTCTCAAGGAGCTTCATTCGCAGTGCCCAACGGCCACACTACTGCTTGGTGGTTATTGGGGGGGGTTCATGAAGACAATAATTGATGAGGCGTTGAAACTAGGCTTTAGGATAGCCGTCATACTCCCCCCCTGGAGAGACACGATGTCGAATTACCAAGTGGTGTTGTTAGGATTGACAGTGGGTGTGAATTTAGGTGTAGGTCTGTAATAATGGTTAGGTCCAGTGACGTACTGGTGGCGTTAGGCGGTGGTGCTGGTACGATAATTGAGGTGCTCCTAGCCTATGCAATGGGTAAGCCCGCATACGTGTTAGTCGGAACTAACCTGAGTAGTGATGCCTTGCCTAAGGCATTTCCTGAGTATGTCGATGATAGGAGGGTCATTAGGATTAGGTACTTTGATGATCCAGTTAAATTGGCCAGGGAGGTCTGTCGCGAAAAGATTACGCCTGTGAAGACAATGTTTGGCTAGTCACAAGTAAGGATTTAAAAACCCATTAATTAATCATGAACCGATGTCGTCATTACTGGACAAGATTAAGCCAATGAGCATTGGACAGGAGAGATTCCTAAATGCGCTTAAGGACTCGAGGAACGAGATAGTGGGTGTCTTCGGACCAACGGGTACCGGTAAGAGCCTAATATCGTGCGTTTACGGCATATCCTCAGTACTTGCAGGGACTTATAAACGATTCATAATCGCCAGGCCCGTGGTTGACGTTAGCACGGGTAGGTCATTAACACCTGAGGAACTTGGTGACCTGTACTACAAGGTTGCCTCTGCATACCTTGAGGACATCCTTGAGGGATTGATGGATAGGGAGGAAATAACGAAGCTTCTTCAGGAGGGTAAGGTAATGGTTACCGACGTATCCTACCTAAGGGGTAGGACGTTTGATGACTCATTAATATTCCTTGACGACGCCAGAGCACTCAGCCTGAAAATGCCGCTGAGATACTCATGAGGATTGGCAGGAATTCACGATTAATAATCGCGGGCGACCCAGTGCTCCAGAGACCACTTGGTGTTGAGAAGGATGGCGCAACATTGCTCAGGGAGGTTCTACTTAATGAGGAGAATGCGGTGGTTGTGGACCTAGGCCTTAAGGATATCGTCAGACCAGGTGCCAAGAGGGGGGGTGTTAAGGTATCCTTTGAGTTGAGGATGAGGAAGAGGGAATTGAGTAATACGGAGAAGCAGATACTCGACTTAATAAGGGTTCACGCGCCGGACGCCGATGTAGTTACGGTGATTGAGTTTAAGCAAGAGAAGGAGAATCTGGGCATTAAGAGTGAGAATGTGCCTGACGCATTAATAATAGCTAAGGAGGGTCACCTGGGTAGGGTGGTTGGTAAGGGTGGTGAGAGGATTAAGGCAATTGAGGGTGAGAGTAACCTGAGGGTTAGGACCGTGGAAATGAACCTTAACTTCAAGGAGTGGATTAGGGCGCTCCACCCGGTTGGTTGGATTGGTAAGCACATAGTTGACGTGGACTTCGCTGGGCCTGAGTTAATGGTAACCGTGAAAAAGAATGCCTTTGGTGCGTTCGTGGGTCAAAAGGGCATTTACGTGAGGTTAATTGATAGGGTGTTTAAACGTCTCATAAACGTTGGTATTAGGGCAATGGAGAGCGAGGAATAGGGGAACTAGTTTAGGGAACCTCAATATTGGCATGCCTACTCCTTATCTCATCCTCCGTCTTCCTAAGCCTATGCATTAACTCCGCAATTACTGCGTCAAGCAGAACCATCGTTGTGTCCTCGAATAATGTCCCCCCCAATGGCGCCAGAGGCTCATGAAGACCGAGTATCTGCCTGGCGAAGTAATCATCCATTGTAGCCACCTTAGTCCTACCAGGCACTTGGACCACCAGGTCGGCGTAATTAGCCAGCGGCGAGTCTCTATAACTCGTTATTGCGACGACCTTAGCCCTCATCTTCTTAGCCGCCTCAGCCGCAGCCACGACCATGGTCGTCGTACCACTACCTGAAATCGCAACCACAAGGTCACCATCACCAACACTCGGCGTTATTGTCTCACCAAGCACATAGGACCTAAAACCAAGGTGCATCAACCTCATCGCGAATGCCTGCCCCACAAGCCCCCCCCGACCTACCCCCCCGCACCAACGACGAGGACCTTCTTATCACTCTTATAGACATTTATCAAGACATCCACGAACAACTCAACCTCCTTCATATTAATTATGTTGAGGGCATTTAAAATAAAATTTCCAATCTCTACATACGCACTCTTAAAATAATCTAGTCCTTCCATCTAACAGAGAAATTACACTTGAAGTATTTAATACTTATCCCCTAATGAACCCAAGCCGTGAACTTCACCGTTTAAGGTAATACCGCTGTTTTTAGGGGGGGGATATGTTTATATAGGGGGGGTTGGGTACGCATTACTCAAAAAACGTTCAATATTGGGGAAGATGACGACCCAAACTCTAATAGAACTGGGGGGCAGGGAGAGGAGTGCACTAGTGTATGGGGGTACACGTGTATGGAAATCTATATGGTTGCAATAGGGAATTGCTTAAGGATGAGGTGTATCTACTAAAAATAGTTAAGGAGGCAGCGGATATCGCCGGTGCGTTAGTCGTATCAACCTTTTACTACAAGTTTGGAGTCAATGGCGGAATATCCGTAGTAGCCATAGTCGCTGAAAGCCACATATCAATCCATACCTGGCCCGAGCACGGGTATGCCACCGTCGATGTATACACCTGCGGTAGCCACACAAATCCAATGGCTGCCTTTGAATATATAGCTAAGAGCTTAAATGCCAAGAAGGTTGAGGTTTTCGTGTCGGATCGGTCATATTACGCCGATAATAATGTTAATAACAATAATGAGAATAGTGGTGAGAACATGAGTTGAATACTACTCATTACATTTTCTCTTCAAAATCATCCAATTGCTTTCTCCATTATCAACTCCTTAGGGACGTGAAGTCGAGATAGCTTAATAGGCTTAGGCTCACCCTGACGCAACACCAATGCTCTGAACCGCCCACTCAATAACCATGTAGCATCATCACCATTAATACCGCTTATGTTTGATACTACGTGAGAGACGTATTGTGAGTTCCCCGATAGAATAATGGCAGTACCAATATTTCCCAAGACACCCTCATTAAGGGCATCAAGTGGTGGTTGTACCAAAATAAATAGTGCAACGCCGAACTTCCTCAACTCCCTAAACATCCTCTCCACCGGGTCATCAACACCAAGCACTCTGTATTCACTCGGTAGTTTAAGTACGTTGTGGGCCTCATCAATGACGACGAGGTACCTTAATGGACACGGTGGATTAGGGCACTCGGAAATCGCCTTCTTACTAATGGAGAGTATTATGAGCAGTGTTAAGTACCTAAGTAATTCATTGCTTAGTATTGACCTCATTGTGAAGATTGCGTCACCATTAAGTAGATCATAAACATTAAGTAGTGCGTTATTATTTACGCCGTTGTAGTAATTAATTATTGGTGCAAGTGCATTGTATAGGTTATAATACGCCTCCTTCAGTATTAAATCGCTTGATAATTCCTTAAGTCTTCTCATTAATTCATCAATGCTCGAAATTTCATCACCAATACTCACCATACGTAGCAATGCGCCCTCGGTACCGATCGCGAAAAGCGGGTTTGATAGTCGTACTGACTCAATTAGTATTGAGGAATCGCTCACTATAATCCTATTTCTACTTAAGTCTATGGTCCTAACATTAATTAGCCTACCAAGGACCTCGGTATGCCCGTGAGGATCAATTATTATTAACTTAACTTTATTCCCTAACCTACGCTTAACCTGGTAGGCAATACTCATGGCCAGCGTTGTCTTACCCGCACCTGTTGGCCCTATAATTAATACGTGGGGGGGGCTTGAACCGCTAAATGACCAGTGGATCTCCCTATTATTAATGTCCCTACCTATTACTGCTAAGCCGTGGCCTTCATTAATTAATTGAAATGAGAACGGCATTAATACTGCTAGGTTTAGTTCCATGGTCCATGCACGGCCGTGATTAATACCTAAAATCTTTGATATTGGTACTGATGGCGTCCATCCCCCCCACTTAAACGATGATTCGAACCTCGCTGTGCTTGCCAGGTAAAGTGAGTAAACATCCTCACCCTGTTGGATCCTCCTTAATACAATCTCAAAGTCCTTATAACTGAGGAAGTACCTAATATGCCTAAGCATTAGGAACTTCCCATAAGCCCTACTGGCGGTGTTCTTAATCCAGTCCCTAAGCTCATCATTGCTCGAGATAATTAATAAAATGCTTGCACGGGCACGGGAAACCCTACCATAAGGCTCAGCGCCTCAGCCTTATCATCGTACTATCCATGGCCATCATAGCCTCAGGTCGTGAATAACCTCATTATTAAACCCAACATTAACCACGAACCTCCTCCTTGAGAGGTCATTAATGGAATAAATGATGTATAGTAATGAGATCGCAAGGAATACGTAGGCCGACGACATAATGAGGAGTGGGATAGGCAGCATAAGGAGTGGAAGCCTAGCTAATGACCTACGCCTAATACTCATTCTAAGGGCATTAGCCAACTCAAAACCGCTGATCCTGGTAACCTTAACATTAAGTCGTTCAAGTTCCGCAACCAATTCATGATAATAACCCTTATCAACGCCAATAATGTAGCTTCCACTCGAGGATATTAAAATAACAGCCCTATACTTAGAGAATAGGTGAACCATCGCACGAGCCCTAGCCAACGCCTCCTCAAACGCGGAATCAAACGTATAAGCCACACCCAAAATCCTAAGACCCACTAACTCCCTATCATTCACCATGACACCCCCCCCTAAACCAATCCTCGCGGATTCTACGGGATCACCACCATTAATAAATAGCCTAACCTGTTCTCTAAGTCCAATTAAATCCTTAATCAGTATAATTGGTATCAACGTATTAATGATGATTAGGTAGATCCTATGGTCAATGAGATATATGACTAGTGAGACGACGATGGCAATTACTAATTTATTCCTCACCAATAATCACCCTGGAAAGCAGCTTATAGTACTCAGGGTCCTTCCTAGCCGCCAGTTGGATTATGGTCCTAACGTCATAACCCAACCTCTTACCCAACTCAACCACCTGAGGAACCAACACAGGGTTTAGCGAACGCCCAAACCTCTTAATCATGGCATTAACGTAATCCTCATCATTAACCCTCTCGAGCAACCTCTTGTAAATAACGTCCGAGGCCATTAGGTAATTAATCCCTGGATTACCCATTATCTGCGCCTTAACGGTAATGTCATTACTGTGGTAATAAAACTCGAGGGGGGGCTTCAATTTAATGACAATGTCTTTACCAATACCCAATAGGTCCGCTGCCTCAACCGCAGACTTACCATTCAGCTTAAAGACTGCGTAATTACCAACAATGTCGAGTACGTTCCTCTTAATGTCAAGGGGGGGATCCTGTGTCACAAGTATAAGCGTAACACCATCATGCCTACCCTCTAATCAACCTCTCAATGATTGACTCACCAACCATATACCTATTGAGGATTCTATGGGCCTCATCAATGACGACAAGGGATTTCCTAAGAATGCCACTGAGCACTTCAAGAAATGTTAGTGTAAATATGATTGCGGCGACCTGAGACACGAAGTAAAGCGGCGCCATGTTTATGACCAATAACCTGGACTGAGCAGCACTAGCACTTAGCGCATTCCTCATTAACGCGGCTATCATAACCTTCCTCAACCTACGCCTCACCGCGGAAATGGCATTTAGGTAATCATTCCTCCTCAACTCCTGCTCAAGATCATTCAGCACCACGTATAGGTCCTTCAGGGTATTCCTATCACCAAGTCTTTCAAGGGCTTTATCAAGGATCTCGAGTTGAATGAATGAGAAACCGCCATTATCATTCTCACCATATATAAGGGCAGTTGCTTGAATAGCCATTGAGAGTAACTCACTAGCCTTATGCCTTGGTAATGCCAATGGATTAACGGCAATATCTATGCCAGGTACGGCCACGTAACCACGCCCCCCCACCAGGTCCAGTGAGTACTCACCAGTTGGATCGAATATCACGATCTTATTAAACACGTTCTTCTGAAGGGCACTATTTATCAGTGACTTCACGAGCGTAGTTTTTCCTGAGCCTGTGGCACCTAAAATCATTAGGTGTCTCGTTAAGTCAACGTCTATTGGGTAGTACCTCGTCATGAACATACTTCCAGGCCTTGGTGATGGCTTGAGGGTCAGGTCTATGTTATCCTGAAGTTGTAATAAGGATGCTTTATCGCCGCATGATAGTACATCGGCTTTTCCGCGGGTTGCTCCTCTTAGGAATAATGTATACCTTACCTGGTCATTATTTAACTTGCATATTGTCATTATGACCGGTGTTGAGCCCTGGACTGAAGTCACTCTACCCTTAACCCCTGAGAACATTATCGATGCATTATCGATTATGCTCAGCGTTATTCCTGATGGTAATGGCTCAATGTAATCAGCCCACCTATTTAGTAGTTGCATTACTCTATTCTTATATATGCCCGCGAATAATGGAACGTGAGCTGGTGCGTGAAGTATTAAGAGCCCTACCTCATCCTTTATCACGGTAATTCTTAAGCCATTGAGTATCTTTATCATGTCCCATGCATTGAATTCCTTCTTTACACGGAGCCCAATGATTAGTTTATTATTTACCTTCAGTAAGCTCGAGTTCAAGCTCGACATTGATAATCACCTCCTCCGTGTCCTGCTTTAATGGTCTCATGTTAGTTATTGTTGCATTACTTCTTCCGTTCCTACTAATACTTAGTAGTAATAACCAGCTTAGAGTCCTAATGCCCATGAGTATTCTTTCCTTTCACAGTTATTTTTGCTAAATTCCCCGTGTAGTGATGATGCACTTAATCTAGTGTAATTATGGTCTTTCTTTACTTAATGTTAATTATCATCGCATTATGGGATTACCATTGATTATAATGTAATACAGTGAGTAAGGATACCCTTATTATTCGTGGAAGTTATAAACCTCGGACTTAGAAAGATTAGGGAATTTGGTGAGAGGGCCTAATGTACTTAGTCGATGAGCAGTACGAGATTCAGAGGACCGTAGATAGGAGAGGTACCTCATCGTACTACACTAGCCGTGATGGATTAACCGTGATTAGAAGTTTCCTTCAGGAGTTAGGTGAGGAGTATAGGAGGGATGTGGTGGTTATGGACCATTCGCTGGTTCAGGGGGGGTCACGCTTTCGGCGGTGAATGACCTTATTAAGCCTAGGAAGGTTATTGCCATAGAGATTAACGAGGGACCGTGTGAATTGGCCCGTAGGGTTTTGTCTTCGTTGTATGATGATGTTGAGGTTGTTTGCGGTGATGCCTTTAAGGTTGCGTGGGGTATAGGGCTGATATTATTATTTCTAATCCGCCCTTCGTTAGGTGGCAATTGGTTCGAAATAGGTATGAATTATTGAGGTTAATGGAATCAATGGGTTATGGGAGGCTCATTATGAGGAGGGATCCGGGCCTCCACGTTCTTTCCTTCTTCCTGATAGATCACATTCTTAGGATGGTGGTTATGCAATCCTCGTGATGCCGGCGTCCACGTTCTACACGGAGCAGGGTGAGGGTGTGAAGAGGTTGTTGAGATTGAGGTATGATGTGATTGGTCTTGTGGAGAATAGGGTGGCTCCGTCATTTAGTGATGGTAGTGGGTTTAAGGAGTTGATAATCTTCATTAGGAAGAGGAGTGGGTTGTTAGGCGTCATTAATGACTCAAGCATTGAGACCGGTATTTATTACTATGATGGGGGGGGCTTGAGGAGGGTGGGGGGGTTTGTGAATTTAAGTAGGTTGCCCACCTTCGCTGATAGGAATTGGTTGTCGCTGTTTAATTACGATAAGGCGATGAGGCTTATCTTCATTATGGAGAATGCCCTGGACAGAGGGTTAATGCGTTATTTAGGGAGGCATGAGGTGGTCAGGGGTGTTGAGATGTATGGTCCAGACTTCTTCTTCATACCAAATAGGTATTGGAGGATTGTTGAGGAGACCCGTGATTACGTGGTTATTTCTAATGATGGCAAGCAATTGGAGTTACCGAGGAGGTACTTAATCCCATGCCTTAGGAGACCTGAGTATTACGAGGATGAGGTCTTAATTCGGGATCCTGGGTTTTACGTGCTCGCCATAGGTGATGAGCCGGAGGGTGATGTGTTGAGGTACATTAGGTGGG
>BBCS01000013.1 GCA_001316125.1 Vulcanisaeta distributa JCM 11213 | reverse complement strand
GTCGAGACATCGAAGGCGATGCCTTTATTAACCCGGCCAAGCCTTAGTCAGTGGCTGGGCGGGGGGGTGGTCCGCCCGGGTCAGCACAAGGATAGTTCTTCACGGATACGCTTGACCGCCGGTTACATCAGGCCCGGGCATCACCCCAACCCCCAACCCAGCCCCCACCAAGCCAGGCCGGGGGGGGTGGTCAACCCGGGCTTGGCGGCGATGCATTTATTAAGCCCCAACCAAGCTGGGTTCTTGGGGGGGCCGGGGGGGTGGGTCGGCCCGGGCAGTGTCAGTACGTCGTCCCATCTTCAGTGCTCTGCTCGTGCCGTGTACATCAACCCGCCCGGGCTTCATCCCCCCCACCCCCCCAAGCCAACCCCCCCACCCGGTTGGTTGGGGGGCGGGTTAGCCCGGGCTTGCCCTTGATTCGTTGGTATTATCAATGCATTGTACTCCGTAGTTCATGAACTCGCTGCAGTACTTCCTGAACCTCCTGTCGAAGAGTATTACCTCGATGTTGCCTTCGCTTGGCATTAGCTCCCAATTGCCTGCACTGTCTTCATGACTATTAAATCAATAGCCCTCAATCCCCCCCTTGCCTCAAGCCTCCTCATCACGTTGGGAGGCAGTAGGGGTAGTGTGAGTAGTACTGCTCGTTTGTAGCAGTTCAGCTAACACCCTCGCTGTACCTACCGAAGAACCTGAGGACGAGGTTCCTCCTGCAAACATCACCACTCCTAAGCTCATCCTCATAAACCGCATCCTCAATGATCACCTCCTTACTGCTAGTCGTGAACACGACGGTGGGCAGACCATCACTTAATAAATCATTGATTCGCCTAGCGACTTCAACCCCAAGCCTCTCAATGCCATTCGTGGTCACGACCATGTCGCCAACCCTAGCCTTAACCACTTGGTTAGGCTCCACCTTGACCACGGGTATTGAGCTTAGGATTGATGGCGGCAGTGTGGCCGACATGAGTAGGGCTTTCTTACCACTCGGTAGCTCAAGCCCCTCAAACTTCACTCCGATTAGCGAGTCCGAGTCGACGTCAAAGTAAACAATGCTGGACTCAATGAATGCCACGAGGTCATCCATGCCAACCAACTCACCGACCTCACTATCCGCGGCGATTGTGAGCAAGAGCTCGCTCAAAACTCCCCTAACCAACTCCGCACTCCTAACGTCAACGCCCTCGATGCCAAGCCTATCCATCAAAACCTCAATCGACCTCCTCGGTATTGAGGTCAGCCTCGGGATTACGGCGTTGTGGGCCTCGTCAATAATAACGCCATCGAACCTCCTTACGTACTTGCCGACCCTACCGTAGTTCATCAGAACGACCAAGTCACTGAACTCACTCATCAACTCCCTAATCAAAGCCTCCTGGGTATTGTACGGGCATAGCTGGCTCTGCTCGGCCAACTCCCTAACCTCCGCGTAGTCTGAGGCGTTTATCAACGCCTCGATCAATGACTTTGGGACTAACCCATTGAATTGGCAGAAGCCGCATGGCTTCTTGATGATGAAGTCACTGTGCCTATAGCCTCTCAGGCAGAGTCTCTCCCTACCGTACTCAGGAAGTGCCTGACGCCGAACCCCCCCCTAAGGGCGTTGCTTGCCTGGACCAAGGCATTGATTAAACTACTACTCCAGAGCCATCTACCACCGAGTTCTTTAACCATGAATGAAGCCACGAAGCTCTTACCCCCCCAACCAGTGGGTGCCTGCAAGCCGGCGATGCCGTGCACGCTAAGCAGTTGGATGAGCCTATTGGCTACTTCCCTCTGATCGTTCCTCAGGCTCGTCATGGCAATCACCTCCTAAGGAGTATTAAGCCCATGATTATGATTAGCGGTATGAGCCATGGGGGGGCTAATTCGAGGGATAGGGCAATAACAACCGCAACGCCGACGGCTATTCCAAGGAGAAGTAGTACCGCCTTTTTGGCACTGCTCCTTCTCCTCCTAACCTCGATTTCATTGACCCTGTCAATCACAAACCACCTAAGCCTAGCCTCCACAGCCTCAACCTCACGCCTAACAGCATCAATGTTGGGTTGATTACTAACCAACTGCCTAATGGCACTGACCTCCCTACTTAACTCATCAATCCTCCTAGCAATGACCTCAAGGTCACCCCCCCTCGACCTAACCTCACTGAGCAACTCACTCCTCAAGCCCTCGATCTCCCTAATGAGGAGTTTGGTTAACTCCCTCCTGACCCTCTCAACATCCCTAGACTTAATCGAATCCAGGTAGTCGAGAAGCTCATCCCTAAACTCACTAAGCCTCCTATCAACGTACTCCTTAAGCTCGAGAATCCTCTCATCATCGCTCATTGCCACCCACCCTCCTCACTACGTACACTCCCCCCCTACGGCTTTGGACCACCTCGTAACCAAACCTATCTAACTCTGCCACTAGGTAGCCGCCGGCCGTAATCGCAATCAACGCACCAACAACCTCACTCCCCCCCAAGTACCTAGCGAAGTACCTCCTGAGATCCCTCACTGTGAACTTAAACAAGCCATTATCAACCCTAACATTGAGCTTGTGCCTAGGAAGCTCCTCGGCAATGAAACGCCTGAGCAGAGGCAGGGCCCTACCACGTACTTAGTCTCATAGCCATTATGCCCAGGGCCACGCCAGTGCGGAGGGGCCCAGCCAATGGATCACCCCCCCCAACCACCCGCCCGGGCAATCCCCCCCAGGTGGTTTAGTCAGGGGGGGCTCATAACCTCCACTAATAATTAAGGCGCTTTGAATTTAAGGCTGGCTTGACGGCAATTAAGCCAGCCTTATTCTGCATGGCATCGGCTCTGTACCTCCTCGCCAGTTCCTCGTCTGCGTTGTAGCCTGACGCCCTTAGTAGTGCGTGTATTGCGTATGATGTCTTCCCGCAGTGGTGGTGGAGTTGCTTGTTGATTATTAACTGCTTAATGCCGTGCAAGTAACCAATGTTCCTAACCACATCAGTATCGCCGAAAGCCCTAAACGGCACAAACCTCGGGTCAGCATTCACGTACCTCACCATTGTCCTAGGAACCCCCCCAAGCCTAGTTAGGAAGTACATAACCACATCCATGTACTCTGACGGGTATGCTGTGTGCAGTGGTATTCCCTTCCCAACGGCACTGCGCAGGTGGTCGACGACAACCCTAACGTGGTCAACACCCCCCCCAACAGAGACCACGCAGCCACTAACCTCCACAGTCAACGAGCCAATAACCACACTCCCACCGAATATTAGGCTCCTAGGCTCTATGAAGAACGCTAGGGCATCCCAATGCACTCCCAAACACCCCCCCCAAGTAGGTGGTTAAGTCTCTGGTGCGTGAAGCCAAACTCCCTAATCACCTCGGGCTTTACATTGAACCTCTCCGCGCAGCCCCTGAGTGTCGTTACTCCTTGCTTTGGCGGTATTGTTGGGTCCACCTCGACCCTCAGCTCCAGGTGTGGCTTCTTCTCAGTCGTCATCTCGAGGAGTTGCTTATTGGTTATGTGCAGGTGCATCAACGCCGTCAGTGGTTTGCCCCAGTGCGGAGGCATTATTGAGGTGAGGCCCTTGGTGGCGTCATAGAATTCATTGCGGCCGAAGTATGCCTTGAAGCCGAACTCCCTAAACACCACGTTCTCCGGCCTATGGAACATTGTTGGGAACTCAACGAACAGCTTATTCATGCTAATGAACTCACCCGGTACGTCACCGATCGACTGGGTAATCAACGCGAAGTACCTGTTGTAATTCCTACCAACCTAACGCTAGCCGTTAGCGTCGACTCACCAAGCCTTAAGTACAAGTGAGCCTCGTCGATTACCAGTATGAGGTTTCCAACACCTAGGGAGTTCGTCACCGCCAGGAAGGCCAGTACATAGAACCACCTCTGGACTGGGCTCAACCACCTAAGGTCTATACCCACTGACCTACCCCCCCTCAACTCGCCATTAAACAACCTATTGATTAGTGGGTGTGTCCTAGCGAAGACCCAGTGGTTGAAGTACTGCAATCGCCTAATCAATCCCCTAGCCGAGTTAACCTCATCCTCCCTAGCAAGGACTCCACTCCTAATCGAATCCTCTAGGTGCTTGATCACCACACCAATCGAGCGCTGCCTCGATCCGAGGAAGCCTGCCCGGTAGGCTGCTCATTTTGACCGCTCGATCCCCCATTGGCTAGTTCACTGATTGCCTCATGAGCATGTACTCCATTGCGGGGGGGGTCATCACGTAGCCAAGCCTCGGGAACCTCATGGTAAGCACCTCACTTAGGACGTCAAGCAACTCAACATCGCTTAGGTACTCCATTGGGTTTAGTGGGTATGGTGCGTGGTAGTCTGTGTATCCCTCGTATGAGCCGCGACATCAAACACAATCACCGCGTAGTCGCACGGCATGTTCAAGAGGGCGTTCTTGATTAGCGTGGTCTTACCAGTGCCTATGCTGCCAAATATCACCGCGTGGGTCTCGTCAAGTACCATGAAGTGGAATAAGTAATTGGCGGGCTCATTGATCATATCCCTAAGGCTAGGCTTGCACGGGTCTTTCTGAGTCGCCAAGCCCACTTGACCGGCTTGCTGACTAACTTGACTCACTTGACCTGCCCTCCTTCCCCAGAACATCACTCTCACTACCCAACTGCTTTAAAAGGGCCAGTGCCTTAGTCGTCGCCCTAACCGTCAAGTCCCCCCCTGGGTTGTAAACTGCGTAGCCCATTGATAGGGCCTTGAGCACAGCCTCTTGACCAACCATGTCACTTAAGGCTTTGAGCGTAGCCACACCACCCAAGTCCTTGACCAAGACCTCAATGGCGTTTATCACCCCCCTCATCGATTGTTGGTTCCCGTGGTTCCGCAATGCTGAACTGCCTAATTGGGTAATCAACGAACCTCCTACTCAAGCCGATGACCTCGACCTTGCTATTGAACTCCGTCGTATCCCTAATCTCGTCAACCCTCGGTATTCTGACCAAACGCCTAATCACTTCATCGAAGACAAACACCCTATTGATGTCGAATACACTGCTGTGTATTGCAATGTCAACGCCCAACGCCCTCAACTGGCTTAGTGCATCAGTGAGCCTTTGCCATAGGTCGCTGTAGAACTCGACATTGACTTTGAGCGAGGATGCGAGGGCCAAGCCTATTATCGTTGATAATGGCTCAATAGTGGGTATTGGCGCTGAGTATAGGGAGTTCCTGAGCTCGTCAACGCTGAACTCGCCCGTGAACTCGGCACTTGCCGGCATCGCGAATCCGCAGTCCTCGAGGACCTCGCCCAAAGCCATTAAGTGACCGGCGTCACAGTTAATGCCAAGCTCGCGAAACACCCTATTAATCAATGCCCTACCCAGTGCATTGAGCCTTGCATTAGGTACTCCATTGAGTACCTTGGTGTCGCCATCAAGCCTGAAGGTTATTCCAGCATTGATTCCCCCGGTAGTCGAGCCTGCCGAGGACCAGCCTAATCATCATTAGATCAAATTAACCACTTATTTAGGCTGCCTATACCTGCTTAGGCCGTTGATCAGTGACTCACTGATGATCACAGCCTCAATTAAGTTTGATGCCCCAATGCCGATTTCCGCATCCCTAAACCCATTGATGATCTTGCCCAGCGAATCCCTAAGGGCATTCACCGAAGCCCTCAGTAGCTGGATCCTCAGTTCG
Organism: Vulcanisaeta distributa JCM 11213; assembly: GCA_001316125.1. The sequence continues at coordinate 44,907 of BBCS01000013.1, read as the reverse complement.
GGATTCTCGTTATAACTCAACGCGTTTAAGGCGTTGTTGACTGCGTTCAAAGCCGCCTCATGAAGCACCAACCTCCTCCTAACCCCCCCATCAACCTCCCTACTCAATTCACCCACATCACCGAGCCCGCCATTACTAACCAAATCACTCAGTTTAGCCTCCAAACCCCCCCTCAACTCACCCCCCCTCAACGAGTCGACCTCACTGCTCAGGCTATCCCTGAGCCTACTAAGCAGCGCCTCCGCCTCATCGATTGCGTAGTGCCTGACCTGGTCCAGGATGTCGATTACCAACTCGGGAGGCATGTACCTACTGAGCAGGATGCCCAGCTTACCCTCATCGATTGAGCCGACACTTATTAACTCGCCAGGCCCAACATTCCTCGCGGACTCGCTCCCCCCCAAGACAAAGCCCCACAAATCCCTGTGGAACTCCCTGAAGACATCACTGTTGGGCTTAGCCGCCGAAGCCTTGATGGCCAAGTCCCTGGCGACGCCCTCGACATCGCCGTACTTGATGAACCCATCCTCGATCAAAGCCCTCAACGCCCTAATCAAAGCCTTCAACTCGCTGGGCCTGATGCCCAGCCTTCCATACTGCTCCGAGTATCCCTGCCACTCGATTGCCCTGCCCAGGTCAATCCCGAGCTCACCCAGTAACTCCAGTAATGCAGCCAACGGCTGCCTATGCACTGAGTCTGCGTAATCAATCAAATTAACCACGGAGCCCCTACCGCCAACGCTAAGCCTCTTCACCACCTCCTCCCTAGCCGTGACGGCGAGGTGAAGCCTAACGACGGAGTCAACAAGCAAGTCACCCCTCGCAATCGAGGCGACCCTAGGGAAGACCTCACTGAAGACCCTACCGCCAATCAACGCATTGGCTCCACCCCTAAGCAGCCTCCCAAACTCCCTCATGAAGGCGTTGAACTCCCTAGACGCCTTGACCTGCTCCCTAGCCCAGCCGCCGTAGTCAACGCCCCTCAGGAAATTGCCGATAGCCGTTGGTAGGGCCTCCTTGACTGCCGACTCCCAAGCCCTCCCTTCGAGGGCTTCCCTAAACTTGGCCTTAACGAGTGGCTTAAGGGCTTTTGTAAGCTCCCCCCCAACACTGAGCCTATTAATTAGCATCAACTCCTCATTGTTAGCCCCACTGCTTAATGCCTTGTTAATCCTATCCACGTGCCTAGCCACCAGCTGTTAATCACCTCGATGGCCCTGGCATTATCCCTGAAGGCATTGAGGAGGGGGGGCTTGAGGCATCGTGCTCAGCGCCACACCATTCCTTAGGCTATGCAGTGCGTCAATGACTTGCCTAATATCGCCCCCCCTAGCCAAATCCCTAACACGCCCATCACTGAGGTGCCTAGGCATCAAGGCCCTAGCCTATCACCAAGGCTCTTTCGAGCAACTCCCTCGCCCTCTCATAATCAACACCCATTAATTGGCCTAGCTCAACTAGCCTATGCAGCTCACCCCCCCTAATTAGGGCATTAATCAATTCCCTAGCCTCACCAAGCCTCCTCAAGCCGGCAAGTGCCCTACCGTGGAGATCCCTAACGTACGGAGCTATGGCTACCGCAAGGAGTTTAGCCGAGTCAGTGCTCGATTTCATCATTACCAAGCCCCCCCTAGAATCGACCCACCCAGCAGTCAGCGACTCCATTAACCCTTTAAGCCCCGGATCCCTAACTGCCCTCACCTTGAACGGCCTCGGGATGCTTAATGCCGCAATGACGTCATCGACGGCGCCCCTAATACTAACCCTCCTGGCCGTGGACCTCGTCATTAGGTGGCTGGCGCATAACCGCCAGCCACACCGCCGTGGGTGAAGGCCCTCCTATCGACCTCGACGCCGCGCCTAAACCTCAATCCAGTGGCTTCGTGAAGCCTACCCCCCCTCTCGCCAAGCTCCTAATCCTCGGGTACTCCCTAAGGAGTGAGGCCACATTGGCGCCAATCCCAGCAGCCCTCGCGAGGCTTGTCCTGCCCGACTCCCCCCCGTAAATCGCTGCCCTACCCCCCCTCAGGTGTGCCTCGAGGTCCTCCAAAAACGCGTTCATTGGCTTGGCTAGTGGGCTTTGGTCCCAGGGGGGGCTCGGTAAGTAACGCCTTAGCCTGGCCAAGGCCGGGTGGTTGATTGGCATCCTCAGTGCGCTCACTGACTTCAAGACCTCGTGGTGCATGAGCATGATGGGCTTGACTAGCCTTCCGAGCCTCCTGCTCCTATGCATCCTAGAGGCTATGCCCTCCCTAAGGCCCTTGATCCTCGCATTGATCGACGACCTAGCCTCCTAAGCAGCCTGCCCAGCACACTCCTTACGCCGGCTATTTGTAGGTAGAGTACTAGGCTTAGGTCCATGATGACGCTGCCTAGCAAAGCCCATGCCGGGCCCAGCATTGTTGGGAATCCCACGAGCACATTGCCCCCCCGTCTAGAAGCCCGAATATTGCCACTGACTCAGCAAGCCACCTCGGCACGAAGTAGCCCACGCCAATCAACAAACCATTGAAGTACGACCAGCCAGTGATTAATTCCCGGCTACCAACAACTACTGAGTCCATAATCCAGGTGGTCGATGGAGTCAAGCCGATTGGGTCGAATCCAACCAAGGGTTGTTAATGTTGCCAGTAATTGTTACCGAGCCAGTGACTGGCACTGACTCGTTCGAGTAATTAGTGCACGTTATTTCGACCTCCCTTTGTTCATAGCCAGCTGGTTCTGGGCTCGGTAGGGTTAGGCTTAGGTTTTTGCCTATTCCCGTGATTTCCTTACCAATGCTTATCTCCTCATTTAGCTTGCTGATTAATGCCTCAATCTCACCCTCCTCTTCCTTAATGTTGACGGTCTTGTATAAACTACTTGGCTCAACCGAGTAGCGGCACTCAGTGGAGTTGCCAATACCCGCTTGTAGGTTGACCACGGCACTGCCTGCGAAGAGCCAGAGCACCGCCGACGCAGTGCCCGGTGTGCAGATAGTTTCGTTTAAGCCAGTCCTCGGGTTTGTTATGTTTATGCACTTCTCGGGTGGTACGTTTATTGTGAATTTTATGACCGCCGTATTGTTTGAGTAATCAACTGAGTACTTGCTTGGTGGGTTGAGCCACTGCCAGGCTCCCGTGTACACGTTGAGCCGTTTAGTGAGGCCGTTAGTGCGTTGAATGGTGGGTTGCCGAACTCAATGACCTCCGCGTAGGTGGCGTTACTGCTTAGGTAAGCCGCTGAGTCGCATGGCTCCGCAGTGCTTTGGTTGCCTGCGTAGGTTAGGAGTAGGCAGTTGTATCCTGGGTTTATGGCTAGCCATAGGAATGTGGTGTTGCTGATGCTTGGTACTCCGAAGGAGTTTATCGGCGTTGCTGAGCCTGTGAATGCGGTGAAGCCACTCACTGGGTGCTCAGTGGGTATTACCGACTTACCAATTACCGTGTAGTTAATGCCGTAGAGGGCCCCCCCACTGACTAGGTATGGGTATTGGCTGTTCAAAATGAGGAAGCCCCCCCTGAGGGTGGTGTTTGGTGCGTTTTGGCCGAGCCAGCTCATCAATGCAACGGTCTCATTCATCAATTGAACCCTTGAAGCAACCAGTGCGTCCTTAGCCGCGATACTCGTTATGAAGAGTATCGTCATGGTAATTATGAACAGAGCAACCCCCCCGGAGGCCCTTGTCCTATCCATCGCCATTAGCGGGGCGGCGATGCCGATGATAAATGGGGGCAATCGCGTAGCTGAACCACGCCAAATACGCGATTGTGTGGAGTACGGCAGTCATTACTTGAGCAATGTGCATGACCGCGAAGATAACATCCGCAATCGGATCAACAACCCAGCCCAGGCTTTGGATAACAGCTAGGTACTGGATTGGGACTAAGGCTAGCCCGAAGGATGACAACAGGGCAATGACGTTAAGTATCATCATCGACAGCCCAGGCAAGCCCTGCGTGGGCACTCGCGTAGTAAACAACTGACCAATCCCTCACTAGGCTCTCCACCTCGCGGTAAAGCACTAAGTAAGTCGGAGAACCAGGGAGTGCAATGTCTAGTAGACTCGGCAGGAAGTAGGCGATGATTAAGGCAGCACCAGCCGCAATAAACCTCCTAACCTCAACACCACCCCCTAACCAACCCATAAACCATCACAACCAAGCCCTCGATTAGAATGGCATAGTTTAATAAGTTGGTCATTGATTAGTTTATCCAGGGCATTAATAAGGGTGGCACTTCGTAGGGTTGGTCGACAATAATACTTAAGAAACTCCCACGCAGCACCATGTCATGACACTGAGGAATTGTTTACCAATGATTGTAAAGGTTTATGTTAATAACCAGGTGCTCCTACCTGCAGTGTTCATTAAATGCCTTGGTGTTGAGGATGCTGACTATGTTGATGTTGTTGTTAGGTATGGTTTTAGGCTTATTGAGATTAATGGCGTTAGGCTTTTGAAACCAGCCGTGGTGGGGGGGGTTTGGTATTGAGCCTCTGAGTGAGGTTGAGATTGTGAGTGTCAAGCCGTTGATTACCTGGGATAGAAAGGCTTATAAGCAAAGCTAGGTGAGGGCTTTGAATGATTAAGCAGGGCAATTAATGAATGATCCAATGGTTTAACTCATAAACGAGGCAATCAGGGTAATCGAACTTGGTAAGAGGGGGGGCTTAATAAGCAAAGACAAAGCCCTAGACACACTATGGGAATTAATCATAAACATTGATTATGAGGAGAGGAACCACAAGGCAAGGGTCATTGAGGTAATAATTAAGGAGCTAGCGAGGGATAATTCCGCGGCGGGCATGCCTCATAAAGAGCCTAAGAATTAGGTAGGCGATGACCACCACGAATAGGAGTAGGATTAGTAGGCAGGACCAAAGGGGGTACGACCAAAGTAATGAAATGCATCAAGCAATCATAACTAAACCAATTAATAAGAATTAATTAGGAGTCGTGGCCAATACCCCCCCACCGAACCAAGCCCTTAATACCCGGCTCGAGCTCCACGTAGCCCAGCCTCTTCATTGGTCCCGTAATTACCAGTGCCTTTGTGGTCAAGCCCTGCATGTGCGGTGGCAGTGCCGTTGTTAGCCACTTTACGTCCTCGCTCGTTAGTTGTAGGGCTTGGCCTATCGACGCCACGTATGCGTCGTTTCCGCCCAAGACTATTATCAGTGGTATGTTCTGGAGTACGTCATTGCTCACTCCACTCAGTGTCTGCGTTATGAGTATTGTCCCAAGCCCGAACTTCCTAAGCCCACGCACCATCAACTCAGCCAGCGGTGAGTTTAGCACGTAGTAAGCCTCGTCCATGACTAGCAATTGCTGTAGTTGCTCGCCGATGCCCTTACTCATTACGTGGCTGTAGGCGTGGTCTGCGACAACGCCCATCATGAAAGCCATTATGTCCGGGCTAGCCCTGACTCGACTAAACAACAAAGCCTTGTTGTTTAGGAGCTCCTCAATGCCCATCACCTCGGCATTACCTAGGTAAGACATCAACTATCCAGCGCCAATGCCACCGAGTCATCATCGGTGGCCGACCTCAGGAATTCAATGGACTTGAAGAAGTCCCTAAACAAGCCATTACCGTAGATGACCTTCAGGTCGGGCAGTAACGCCCTCCCGTCGATGCCCAGTAGGCTGAACTCGGTGACTAGCCTGTGAATCCTCTCGGAATCGGTCAAGCCATCCAATTCAAAGATATTGATGAATTTCCTAGTCGCGTCTATTGGCTCAATGCCCGGTAGCCTAAGGTACTCGCCGTGTGGGTCTAGGATCAACGCCTTAATACCACTACTCATCAGCCTATAGAGCATTGTCGAGACAGTCCACGTCTTACCCATTCCAGTGGGCCCAACAACGAGCATGTGGCCGGAGGGAAGTGCATCCAAGTCAATGATCAACTCATTGCCCTCCCTATCCCTGCCAAGCCTAACCCTAGCCCTTGATTTTTCAGAGATTAACCTGCCTCCGTGGAATACCGGCACAATGGCTATGTCGTGGCTCAACTCATCGATCATTGGCAAAGCCCACAGGTGCATTAGGCTCCTTACCCTCCCCCCCATCACCATGTTGCTGTCCGGCAAATCTTTATCTGATGCGATCAAGGCTTTAATCGGCTCCTCGGCGTTTTGGGTTATTCTGTCCAGTACGACCCTCCACCTACTCACTGCCGGTAAGGCTTTCCCACGCTCCTGGACAACCAACTTCTCGTACTCCCTGGCCACCCTACTCGATGTTACTGCCCTGAACTCCGGATTACCCGATATGACTAGCATGTAGTTGCTAGGTAGTTGGCCATTGCTGATGCAATGGCTCTAATGTCGTCATCACTGGGCATTGTGTAGATTTTGTTTGAAGCCACGAGCCTCCTCCTCAAGGCGCCCAACTGCCCACCCCCCCTAATCACCGAGTAGTTGCCTAGGCCTTTGACCGTGATTGCCGCTATTACGGCAACCACTACCAAGCCGTAAACCCTAAAGAGCATGTACGATGCGAGGAATAAGATGATCAAGCAGCGACTAGCCTTGCTTTACTCGGCGTTGTTGGGAAACCCACGAGTCCTCAGCTCATCAACGCTCAACTGCCTCATCACGAAGTACTGCCTAAGCAGGTTCTCCTTCGTCGCTAGCCAATTCATGAAGTCGCTGAGCTCCGTCTCATTCCTCACAACCCTCGACAACCTAATGAACTTGTCGCTGCCTAGCCTGATGAGGGCTATCGCCTCGTTAATGCTGAGGTCGAGCCTCCTAAGGAGTTCATCGACTAGGCCCACGTATTGGCTCCCGGTTAGCCTGCTTATGTCGAACATTGGCTCGGCACTATAGAATACGTGCATGAGCCTGCTCTTCACGTCATAGACATAATCCTCCCCCCCGAGTACCAGCCTGGGCGCCAGTCCTGGGTACACCAGCGTGAGGATTGACTCGACTATCCACTCCCTGAAGTCTCTATAAAGGAGTGCTAGAAGTAGGAGTAGGATTAAGGGCCTGTAGGCCAGGGCTATTGCGGTGACTCCAATTAAGACGGCGACAAAGACCTTCGTGTTTTTGACCATCGTTTTAATCAATTAATTGTTTTTAAGGGCTGTCACTGGGTCCTAGGCCTTATTGTGTTGATTATCCTCGGTAGCCAGGAGAGCCTGCTGCTGGGCTTCCTCACGGCTCGGCCTTCGATTATTGCCCTAAGCTCCTCTGGCTCATGGCGATTCCCTGGCTTTGTAGGATTTGGAGTAGTTTGTTTATGTCGGCGCTGCCGGTGTCTAGGTAGTTCTTGATTGGGTCTTCGTTGCATTGGATTAGGTCGCATTGGGAGAGTAGGATTAGGGCTGCTCGATGCTTAGTCCCCCCCTTGACTGTGCCTCGTTGAGAATTGCCGCTATCGACTCCGCCGTAAAGTACCTGCCTAGTTGGAGTAGTACTCTCTGGCAGTATTCCCTAAGGGGGGGCTCTGCGCACTTATTGGCCCAGTCCCTGGCGAATTTGGATAATTCCCTGTTGATGGCTTCCTCGGCGTTTATGGGCCTTGGCTTTGTCTCCCTTAGCCTTATTTTGCCTAATTCGTTGATTTCCCTCTCCAGCCTTGCGAGTGGCCTGTACTCGTTGCCTCCTTTACTCACTGTTGGTCACCGCCGAGCCTTGCCTTGACCCACTTCCTGAAGGCGTCTCCGTATATCCTGCCGACCCTCTCGTCAAGGAGTTTGGCCCATTCCTCGGAGCTTACGTTCTTGAGCGGTTCCTCGAAGCCTAGGGCCATTGCGACTATTGCCCTCTCGATGGTGGAGAGCCTGCTGAGTTCCATCACCATGTTCTCGACTATTGCCTGGCTGGGTGGTATCATTGGTGGTAGTGGTTGGGTCTGTGGCTGTGGTGGTGGCGTTGGCACCGTGTCTATGACTGGCTTGGCCTGCACTGGCTGGCTTGGTGTTGGTTGGGTTGGCTGTCCCTGGCCCCCTAATCGACTTTAGGAAGTTCTCTATTGGGTTGCTCATCGAGTTGCGTGTTTAATAGGTTTAAAAGGGGGGGTTGATTAGCCGATGTGCCCCCGTTAGCACGGCCTTTACCTGCCTTGCCAGGGTTTCTGCCAGGCGTCGAGGGCCTTCCTGAAGCTTGCCAGTGACCCCCCCTTGGTTGGTAGAGAACCACGGGCTTTAGGCCTGCGGTTAAGTACTGGACTATTACTGAGGTTGGTAGGGTGATGACTTCCCCCCCGTTGTGTGCGTAGCCCCCCCTTACGCGGTTTTCGATAGTGTCCATGCCTGGGAGTGCCTTGTTTAGGATCACATTGACTATCTTTGTGTACTTGAGGCTTAGCATTGGTTGTATGTAGTTGTCGTCTATCTCCCTCAACACGTAGTCCGAGTAGTTTGCGTAGTCCAGCACCACGTTGATTATCTGCGCGGTTATTAATGCTGTTACCGAGACCACCGTTGGTGCGTTGCTGGTAGGTCGACTAGGACTACTGGCGATGCCGTCGTCATGACTAGGGCGTTAACCATGTTGACCCACCTTGGGTAGATCTCCCTGAAGCCCGTGCCTAACTGGAATGACCTCACGGTGCCTGGCGGGACTACGAAGACGCTTGGTAGGTAGCTTGACCTTGCCGGTAGTTGCTTCACGTCGTCGGTGAAGCCGACTAGGTAGTCGAGGGCGCCCGGCCTCTCGGGGGGGACAATGCCAGCGTCCTTGATGCCGTCTGGCTTGAGTCGATGCCGAGGTCGATCAGCAATACGTTGGTCCTTAGGCTTTGGCTCATTAGTATGGCTAGGTTGCTGGCTAGGGTTGATTTCCCAGTCCCGCCCTTCGCCCCGCTGAAGAACGTCACCACGGCGTACCTGGCCTAAGCATTTCCACCACCCTCTTCCTCGCCATCCTTAAAAGGCTGGTTTGGGTTGCCCGAGCCGTTTAACTCAGCGTCGACTCGGAATAGTTCCTCGGGCAGTGGTAGCTCACCGATTTGTTGGTTGGCCTCGTTGATGGGTTCTGGGCTTGCCGACTCGATTGTTTGCCCGAGGCCCCCCCTCAGGACTTGCTCTGGTGCCTTGTAGAATACGTAGAGTAGGCTGGCGAGTTGCTGGTGGTCGAGCCCGGCCGCGGCAGCCTTTGTTAGGAATTCCTCCCTATAGGCTAGTTGCCTGCCCACGTAGTCCGCGCCGTAGTCCCTCGCGATCCTGTCCAGGTAGTGGCTGGCATTGTTGATCCTCCTCACGAACCTCCTCGTGACGACCTCATAGACGCCGGTCCTGCCGTTGTACCTAACATCCCTCGTCATGTTGACCTCAACGGCAACCGACAGCTTCAGCAGCTCCTCGGCTTCCAGCCCGAGCGTGGCTAGCCTTACCTTGGCTGCTTCGTAGCTCTCCGCGTGGAATGTTGTCAATGCTCCGTGGCCCAGTGTTATTGCCTCGGCGAGTGCCTTGAATTCTTCCCGGCTCCTCGCCTCGTTTAGGACTATGATGTCTGCACCGCTCCTCAGCGCCTGCTTAATTAGCTCTGCCTTGTCTATTGAGCGTATACCGTGTGCGTAGGCTATCCTCTCGAACATGGGCTTAACAATGTGGTGGTGTGGTAGGAAGAGTTCGGCGACGTCCATTATTAAGGCCATTGACCTTGTCACGAGCATGTAGGCAACGGCGTTTTGCAGCGAGGTCTTGCCGCTCCCCCCCATGGGCCCGATGAAGAGTAGTGGCACCTTGTACTCGGCGAGGAGCCAGAGTAGTGCGGCATTTCTAACGCTGATCATCCCGTTCCTAACCATGTCCGGGAGTGTCCAGGGCTTCCTGGGTAGGACTGGCGCTGATGGAGCCTGGGCTGATTGGTTCAACCTCGACGCTTAGCCTGACCCCGAACTCTGGATCTACCACGGAGCCCACTGGGCTGTAGGATGTGAAGGCGGTCTTAGTCCTCATTGCAACCCTCCTGATGAGGTAGTCGATGAAGGCGTTGAAGTCGAAGGTTATGGCCTTGATTACCTTCTTCCCCCCCCTCCTCACCTCAATTGGCTCCCAACCAATGACTGCCTGGATCCTGCCGAGGGTTGCGTGCTCGATGTAGACCCCCGCCCATGCCGAACTTAGTGCCGGACTTGTTGATGTATATGTCGGTGATGTCGTCCATCATGAGCAGTGGTGTCAGGCTCCGTAGTGGTTGAACCACCTGTTGAAGACGTTGGTTGCGACCTCAAGGTTCTCCCTGGTTGGTTTGACCCCCCCTATCTTCTCCAGGCCCTTCCTAATGGCCTTCTCGGGCTTCACACCGCTGCTATCCAGTCGACGATTTGCTCCAGGGGGCATCATTATTGTCCAGTCGGGTGCTTGGTCGATTACGTAGGCTATGTAGTCATACACGCCGTATTGGGCGGCTTGAATTAGGTGTATCTCGATGTCCGTCTTTATTCCGCTGAATTCAATGGCGTAGTTCTTCACGAGTCCCTGGCTTATTACCTTGGGCTTGCTCACGTGCACCCTCATCACCAGACCAGCGGGGTTATTGGCAGTAGGAATAGTGGGACTAGGCTTATGCCTAGGCCGGTGCTGTGTATTGCCTTGCCGGCGATGATTGCTGTCGTGATTGCAAGCGGCACCAGGCTAGTGCCACTGCCTGTGGGTTTAGGGTGAAGGGTATTGGCATGCCGGTCACCTGGGCGTAGCTCATTCCGTGGAGTAGGTAGGCTATGAAGAGCATGAATATGTAGCTGATTGTGGTGAATGGGCCGTAGATCAAGCCGGTCATCACGTTCCTCCTAATGAAGGTTATTAATGAGTCAACAACCATGTTGACGCGCTCAATGAACTCCCTCACGCCCACTGAGTATGCGTACTCCCAAAGTGGCCTTAGCTCCCTCTCGACGATGGTCACGGGCCTTGGCGGCCTTGGGTTTGGGACGATGAGTAACTCGCCGAAGGACTCCAGGACCTGTGCGGCATGCCGAGGTAGTCCCTAATGAACTTGGTGAGCTGCGGGATGTAGAGTGCGGCGAAGCCTGCCCCGGCGCCTATCCCGGTCAGGAGTGTTAGTTGGGCTGTGCCTAGGTGCATGGTGTATTGGCCGATTACAAGGGCTGTGGATCCAGCCGCAATGGCTGCCATGCCCGGCTTCACGTAGTCGTACCTAGTGAGCTCAACCTGGAAGTAGTGGATTAACGGCACCAGTACTAGGCCTACTAGGGAGACTGTTGGTGGTGCGCCTAGGATGGTTAGGAATGAGAGTACGCCGAGCATTACCGCCGTGATTATTACTGCCGTGAGCGCCTGCCATTGCCACTCAACCCACTGGTTCAGTAGTGCGTTGTATTTATTCAACAAGGCCATGAAGGTCACGCCCGGGTCACTACCTGCCGAGAAGTAGGCGCTGGCCGTGCTAAGCAGTTCCCTCCTGTAATTCCTTGGTAATGCCCAGGGGCTATTCAGTACCTTCATTACCGTGGCTATCCTCCGCCAGGCCCTGCTTAAGCCGGCAACCTCATCGAGGGTCTCCTCAACGCCATCGACTGGGGGCCCTAACTATGAATACTAAGTCAGCGACTACCTCCCTAATATTCATCGCATTGAAGTAATTAACCGCTTAAAAGGTAGGTGTAAAGAGGGGGAAGAAAGGTTGATTTTGACTGACGGCGCCAACCACTTCAATGCCTTAGGTCACCGCAGCCGAGTAAGTGCCAGTGCTTGTGGTCACCACAACGCCCGTGACCTCACTGGCCGGTGGGTTACAGTTTGAATAGACCACCGTGTATGTTTGGCCGGGCTTAATGGTTATTGGCGGTGCACTGGCCGGGTTCCCGTTCAGGTAGTAGGTGGCTGTGGAGCAGGTTGCCTGGCTTGACCCTGCGTATAGGGTGATGTTGTTTATCGCCACGTTACCCACGCCCGTATCCTTAATATTCACGGTTATGACACCACCCATCTCGCTGGCCGTCACCACCGGAACGCTGGTACTTCCGAATACCCTAGACACTCCCCCCCGAAGACGAAGAGGTAGATTATTGCGCCTATGACTACGCCAATGGCAGCAAGTATCAGGCTGTTATGTAGAGGTCACCCCCCCTCCTAGCCCTTGGCGCCTTGGCCTTGTCGTTGCCGTTAGTGTTGGTGCTTGACTTTGACCTGCTCTTCCTGGGCAGTTGTATTGGTATGCTCATCGGGAGGATGCCTCGGCTTATTTAAAAGGGGGAGCCTCAATGATTGCCGCCTCCCCCCCGGGAGACATCTTTATTAACCTGCCTATGCCCTCTAACCAATGGGTTGGTGGTACTACGCAAGTGGTGTTGAGAAGGCGTTAATAGTGGTGGGCATGGTGGCATGGCACTACTGGCCATGGTCATCGTAAGCCCCTACGTGAAGCCGCTCCAGTTCATAACCACTAGACTGGGACTAACGCATACCGAGGTTGTTTACGTGCCAATCAACCACACGGTGTATGTGAACCAGACTGTGGTTAAGTACGTCTACGTGAACAAGACCGTGCCAGTGTACATAAACAGGACTGTGTATGTTTATGTTAATAATGCCAGCAATCCTCTGTATGCTGAGGTCATGAACTACATACCGCCCGGCATCCTGAACAACCTAACCCTCCCAACACTACTAATGACGATTGAAAATGCCAGCTTCTGCTACGCAAAGGTCATTGTACTGAACAACGGGACTGCCTGGTCAGCCGCAGTCCTAGGCCTCGGCAGTGGTTACGCGAAGTACCTTCAGAACTTGTGCGTGAATAGTACATACACATACAACGGAATAGAGTACTGCTATACGTACTTCAACGTGGGGGGGGTGTGGGCCAACGGGACGTTTGACATCACTAATGAGTATGTTCAGATTAATGGTACGCCAATATTCTTGATGCTTGAGGCGACAGTGCTGAGCCCCACCTACGACGGTTACCACATAAGCAACCTCTTCGATATTGACCGCGTGAACGTTAGTAATGGTTATGTGTACTTCAACGACTGGGCCGTGCCCCCCCTAAACTCGACCGTACTTGCGAAATACTACTTTGGGAACACACCATACATGATTAGTGGTCCGTGCCTCATCAACATCACAGGCCCACTGCCATTGAGCACTGCCGAGCAACAACTACTCCCACTACCCCCCCTGTGGCAGTGGTTTAGGTATGTGGCGGGCAGTGGCAATGTGACAAACTACACCTACGGCTTTGAGGTGGACTACCTATGGCAGTTGGTGTGGCAGTCGGCACAGGGGGGGTGACTAAACTGCTAATTTAGAAAACCAAAGTTAAAAAGATATTAATCATTCGTTATTAAACAATAAAATTATTATGGAGGTGGTTGACTATACTTTGGCATGCACCCTGCGTCTACGGTTACTGTTATTGTGTAGGAGCCGCCTGAGGCCTGTACTGAGGCGGTTCCTGATGATGAGACGGTTAGTTAGTGAAACTAACCGAGGTAGCAAAGAAAATACTAAACACGGTTAAGGAGGTGAGCGAAAAACAAAAACAACAAACGTAACATCAAACTGCCTAATCCTTTCTATCCCACGTCATCATCCGCATCAAACCCACAAACCAGCAACCCTGCTCAATAAAATACTGCATACTCCCCGTAAACCAGGGTGGTTTACACAGAGAATAATTAATAATCAGCATAAAAGAATAATGTGTGGTAAGATCATTATAGTGTTTATTGTGATGGTTGATGGTTCGCGTTATATATTAAATTTAAGGATTTAAGGAGTAGCTAGTGTGGTTCTTTAGTGAGCGTAAGTAGGGTGTTTGGTACATTTGATGGTTCTAGGTTCTCAATTTTCATTATCGTGTTTATTAACTTAGTGAGGTCGTAACTCTGTGTAAATGGTATGTAGTGAATGAACCCCCCCTTACGACTCTCTGTATATACCATGGAGTGAGGCGTCACGTTATTACTGAATAATGATAAAATCTTCATGACATTTACTGGTGAAATAATTAATAGTCTCATCATTGATTCATACGCGGTATCACTCAATTGATCATCACCATACACCGCCGACGAGACAACACCCATGTGACTAGAGCCCATCTTCACTATAATCATGGTGACGAACCTAACAATCGAAGAATTAACTCTAAGCCTAATTGTACCGTATATGTATAGGTTCGACCCATCACGCATGCACCCATCACCCCCCCCGCCTAAGTACAGTAAATAGCTCCTCATGCATCTCAACCTCATTAAGCTCCATATTTTCGGAACTCGATGCAAATGCTTCTCCTAAAATGATAAATCTCATAAGTCCTGAGTATTCAGCATCACTTTGACGATAATATTAAGTTAATGAACTACGCATCCACCTTCAGCATAAACAACCTGGTAAACCCACCTAACGAATTCAGGAATTACTACGCCCAACTCGTTAGGAGGATTGAGGAACCACTCAAGTGGTTAATGGGCAGGTTGGGACTTAAGGATGGAGGTATTATCAACCTCGTGTACCTAACCTACAATAAGTTATCAAAGCTAATACACCCAGTGACCAGGATAGGTAATAAGCAGTTCCTAAGTGGTGTTGTGATTGACGCACTCCTCGATTATGATATGCATGGCATGCCATCCAGCAGGCACTTATACGCACCCTTTGAGTGCGATGATACTGATGATGCTTGGTTTAAGGAATTAATGATAGACATCAAGCTCACGAGACTAGTACTGTACGTAATAACGTATACGTGGGCAGAAAACACAGGGCTCATGAAGGGGGGGGAGGGCATGGAAATACTGAAGAGGAAGATAGAGGGGGGGGAACTGGAATCATTAATGAACATGCAACTCACCCATTGATTATGAACCATCAATCGCCCTCGACATACCCGCCTTCACACTTAATTGACTAGCACCTAGTAGGTTCCCCCTCTCAATCATGATAAGCACGGCTAATCTATATTCCTCCATGAACCTAATTAGGACATGGCTAATCGCTTATGCTTAATTCCTGAATGGTGCGAATGCGCTGTGTTAATTACGGTTGCCTAGCCATGGTAATTCTCATAAACTCGGTCCTGCGTATTATTTAGTAAAGGGTTTATTTAACGCGGTCTTATTATAAGTAAGTCATTAATCCGCCGTCTGCTTGCTTTGGGATGTTGTAGCCCTCGAGGAGTAGTATTTCCTTGATTATGTGTGATGCCTTTGGGTAGAATCTCGGTGGTATGGCCACGTCGTCTTTGGACGTGCCTAATGCGATTAACTCGTTAAGTAATACTATTATAGACTTCGGAGTACCCTTGAGTAGGTCAATAAGCAATTCCTGACTTGGTTGAATATTATAGGTTAATATTAGCCATGCCGCCACCATTGGGTAGTAAATCGTGGGTAGCAACACTGCATCTAAGCCGTCATTAACCTTCGTGGGCTCACCGATGGACTTAAGTATTGAGAATGCCTTATTAATCCACCTATTGCAGACCCTCACGAGGGGCATCGACTCGGTTGGCCAAGTCTTAACTAGCATATAAAGCTCAAGGCACTCCCTCTTCTTGACTACAAGCGTATCTAAATTCATCCATAAACTAATTCTCACTGAAATTTATAAACTACGAACACAATAACTTAGATAATGTGCTTGATAAGTTTAAATCTAAGTGACAGAGGAGGAATTGATGGACCTAAGCTCAGCAATGCGTAAGGTCATTTTACAGGGCCTAAGGTGGGGGGGCATGGAGTATGAAGACTTTGTACGTTCATTAATGAGAGCGTTGAATTACGAAGTGCCCTTACATGACCAAAGGGCGTTAATCATGAGTAGTGAAATCAGGAATTTAATCAGCATCATCAATACAGCCCCTAAGCCGGGTAATCTAAGGAAGGAAGTTGGAGATATAATAAGGGACTTACTGAGGTCTGTAAATGTAAATATTGGCTATCTGGTGGATAATTTAGGACTGCCTGAGATATATGGTATAATGCGTATTGCGCAGAGGAGCAATCGAAACGTAAACCTAGTAGTTATTAAGGCGTTAATTAATCCTAAGGGAAATACAATGGAGTTTAAGGAGGCTCTTAACGAAGATACTATGCCCAAAGTTGCGGAGGATTATGGACTTCAATTAGTGCGTGGGCAGGATAAGGCGGTCCATGAGGTATTTAGTGAGTACATGGATGTTAATAAATTAATAACTGAAATGAAGAATAAACTGCTCTTAAACATTGCTAAAATTATTAAGAGCGATATGGAGCGAGGATTAAGAATTCTAATAATTGCTGATCACGGATACGATATTGAATGTCTCAGCGGCCTATGCCGGCTATGTCACGGCTCTCAATGCAGGAGATTAATCTTTTCATCAATACTTCCAATAATCATTATATAATTATATTTGAAGAGACATTAATTACTAAGCCTGGTACATTATGTCCTCCTTTTCGGTACTAATAATAACCTTCGAGAGCTTACTCCTAAATGTACTCAGTATCATAGCTACTCTCCTAAAGTCCTCTTCATTATTCACCTCCTTTAACTCAATACTTACACTACGAACCTTAATGCCCGATTTCCTCACCTCATCAATTTTACGAATTAACTCATCGAAGTTCTTAATGGGCCCTTTAGGTAAGGTGGGTGTTGGCTGTATTTGCGGAACTTCCTGCTGTACCTCTTTCCTCCTCTTTATGATTATTACCACATCTTTATTCTCGACCTCCAGGTCGGGGGCATTTATCCCTAATAATACTGGATATGCCCTGTACCATTACGTTGTACGCATGTTTATAAAACGTAAATGCTTGATTTCCGATTATGACTATTGGAGTTCTCGAGTAATATAATTCGTATCTGCCGCTTTTCCTTGCGTGGTCGCAAATATCATATGCCCACGCATCAAGTATATTTTGCTGTGACTTGTAAATATAGTTCATCTTACCGGCAACATATTCAGCTAATTTATCAGCAAGCATTCCGGCCGCTCTTTCTACGTCAGTGTTTATAAGCTCCTTAGCTTTTTCAATATTAATATTCCGGAACAGCTTCTCCTGAATTGCTGGCGAAAACGACACTGGCTCTACTTTTATGGTGCTGCCATATGGATCATAATAGTAAAGTGCAGTGAGGGCCTTTTGAAGGCCTTGCTGTAAGCTGCTCAGTCCATTATTGCTCATGTAATTAGAAACTATGTTGGATGCGTCCCTCTTAAGCACATTTATTAATTTATTTATTGTTTCCTCGGTTTTTTCTATCTTGAGCTCAACCACTTTTGTGCGAATTGAATCTCTTAGCATTGATGTTACGTAATTGATGAATTCCATAGATGCATTGTAAATTGACAAGTAATCTATGAATTCTTGTCGTGCTCGTCTAAGATCGGCCTTAATAACGGCAATAGTAGCATTCGTAATTCCTTCACTAGCCATAATCTTAATGCAATTCTTTATCTTTTCGTCATCATCATTAAGGGTTATTAATATGTAAAGTTCGTTATTTCTTAATGCCTGTATTTCAGATCGTACTTCATCACTAATGCCATCCTCTTTGCAGATGCGATCAATAACGCGAATGCGCATCCACACCGAGCCAGGCGAAGGCTTTATATATCTAAGGACTTCATCCTTAACGCGATTAATAAATTCATCATCGCTCTTTTTCCTAAATTCTTCCCTATAGTGCTCGATATATTCCGTAAAGAGTAATTCAAGGTTTTGCCATGGTAAGACTGTGTAAAGTGTTTTTCGCGGGCCCCCTACATCAACGTCTGTGATCTCAGCTACGTTGGGTAGGACATGTAATTGCCTGATGGCCTCCGTGGCGTAATTCATGCCATTAGGCTTGTTAGCATTAATTGACTTATTGAATCAGCAATCCAATCCTCCGTAACCAACGGCGCTTGAATATTTGGTTTTGATGTTAATACGTGGCTGCCGGATGCCTGTATATAATCCATAATTAGTTCGTGCATATCGCTGGTGATGGAGCCCGTAAAGAGCGCTCCAACGGCATAATTTAATGCGTTCCTTAAAACTTCGTCACTGAATTTTGAGCCTATGTAGTTTTTGATTGCGGAATACATGCCCTTATACATATTTGTTAATTCCATATTTCCGGGTAGTAAGGCGTCTATTACTGTCTCATTAAAGTGGGCTGGCGATATGACGGGGGGGTCACCAAGTTCACATGCTGTTAATGCGTAGGAAGCCATCGCCTTGAGCAAGGACCTCAAATGCTGAGCGCCGGGGGGGAAGTACGTGAAGACCCTCCCTATAAAATCTATGAAGTTACTATGTAGAGGACCCATATTCTTAGTATTGCATTCGCCGAAGCCTAACCTAGTGCATATTATCCTGAGTGCATCATCTACGTTGAGCCACTGTACCGTACTTGACGTTATAGTACGTGATATGCTCTGTAGGAGGAAATCAACGGCATTAGTGAGATCAGGCATTGACTTTTCAAGCTCAATTTTCCTCTGCCCCCCCACCAATCAAAGTCATCCCTAGCCGTTGCGATGAGCACGATTAGTGCCGACTTACCATTATCAGAGAACTCCCTCCTTCTATCTATGAAACTCCTAATGAAGTTAAGCATTGAAATTATTGACTGCTTAATTTGTGGGTTTACCGCGGCATCCTTCACGCCGTAGAATAACTCATCGATTATCAAGACAACATCGAATTTTGGATTAATACCCCTTTCCCCCGCAAAATCAATCGGATTTGGCAGGCAATTCTCAGGCATAGAGTCACTGCAGTAATTACTACTTATCCTACCCTCAAGATCCTGGGCAATCCTATCCTCTCCCTCACAGCGAAGTGACTCAACCCAAGCCCTTAGTTGTGTCTTGAAGTTTTTAGTCCTGAAGTCAATGGGTAGGACCACTATTCTTCGGTCCTTGAAATCGTAATAGTCAAACTCACGTAATTTACGCTTAATATCATCATCAAGTGGTATATTATACTTACACCTCAACGTGAAGAATAAGTGATAAAGCAGTGTTAGTAAATGGGTCTTTCCACTACCCATCTCTAGGTTCAGCATTTGGATAAATGTCTTACTACCCGATGCATTACTCATTGTACTTACAATATCGCCTATTATTTTCCTAAACGTGTCCGTTGGGTACGTAATCTTAATGAATTCAATGGGATTAGCGTAGAGGTAGAGTGTCTCCCAATTATGCCGGCAATTATGTTGCCGAGCTTGGCGCCAGCTCATCAACGCTCTTCCCAGACAACTCACTTAAGATGGCACTGCTAACACTTATTTTTCTCCCAGTGGCTTTTTCTGAGAATGTGCAGTAGTAGCTCTTCATAGCGCGCCCCCCCCGATGATCTTCATTACGACCTCCCCCCCATTCGTAATGCCCAATTTATTACTGGCGAGTGCCAGGACGTAATAGGCGTACCCAAGGGCATCCCTACTGAAGTTCTTTACAATGCCTTCAGCAGACCTAATACTGCCTTTATTAACAAGGTCATTTACTTCGTAAATCACCCTAAATGCCTCAACGACCAAGCCCCTACTCATTGTCCTAATGACATCGCCTGGTCCCTTAAGCATTACTGACTCCCTCCTACTCTTACTCTTTGGCTCAACCGTGATAGCTTCAGGCTCGCGCCAATTACCTGGGCAAGCCTGTTGGCTATGTCATAAGGCACCAAATACTCCCCATCTTCATAGTCAGAGAGGATGAAGAGGAATAGGTAAAGCCTACTGATGGGGGGGTCCATGGCGCTAAGAGGCACGTGCTTCACCTCCCTATGCTGAGCTATGGACTCAAGGAATGCGTTAACCGAGGTATTCAATGCCGTATTAACCATGTTCCTAAACGAGGCCCTCACACCCAGTGGGTCTTTAGAACCCATAACTTCGAACTTCGTCACCATCGCCAAACCATTCGCTATGGACATCACAGCCACCTCCCTAAGTAGATCAAGGCCATAGAGCTTCACCATACTGCCTACGCTATTCCTCACCATCCTTTCAACCTCCTCAATTAGCCTTGGGTCCCTATAATCAGGTATTAAGGCCCTACCCTCCCTGCCCGGCCTGGCAACGATGACCAAGCTCGTAAAGAACGCCCTTGTCTCAAGGGCAACACGCCTTTGTGGTGCTTGGCTCCAAACCTGCCAATTACTAACAATTCTATAATTCGCCTCGTAAAACCTCATGAACAGCTCCTCCCAACCCTCCAGTTTCCCATACGTGTACCACATGAGGAGGAGGCCGTCGTCCTTAAGGACCTTGGACGACTCGATTAGGAACTCCTTAATCGCGTCGCCGAACCTACTATACCCACCAACTTCCCTAGGCGGCGGCCCCTTAATCTCCAACTTCTTAGGCAATTCAGGAGACAGCGGCGACCAATCAATCTTAACCCTATCCCTCGGAAATAAGTAGTCGAGGGTGGGCCATAGGGCCCTCTGCAGTATTTGCCAGAAGAACTCCGTGATGCCCATGTAATCATGCTGATCATAATACGGCGGATCAACGTGAATGAGGTCAACGCTACTAAGCGGTAAGTACTGGCTGAGCCTAGCGGCATCCCACAGGTAAACAGCATCCCTACCCTCCTTCCACAACCCCCCCTCAAGATGCTCGCTCAGGAACCTAAGGACAGGCATTAAACCACCAGCCGTCAAGTAATACCTACCAGACTCAGCAACATTGAGCTCAAAGGCCCACTCTAATGAAGCATTGGGATATATGGGGGGGTTTAATTCTACAAAGTCATAGCCAAGCTCAACACTCCTCTTAAGCGCATACTGAGAACCAACTAGGTCACGTGATGTTTCTCGCTTGAGTGCCACTGAACAAGTATATTATTATAACTAATCATTTTACTTAGGCCCAAAGCTAGGTACAGAGCTGCCGCGGCGCCGAGCTCCCCATACTCCCTGATAAGCTTGTCAGCCCTATCCCTAACGTACTTGATGAGCTTGTAAAGTACCAGTAATTGCCTTGGGTTAAATAGGTAATGCCAATGTGTTAAGCCGCTTTTCTTAACATCACTGAATACCTCATTATCGCTGGGTACTTCAGCTGTGGGCAGTACCTCGAAGGTGTCGCCATTATTTCTAGCAAGCCTGGCTAATTCCCTAGCAGCGTCCTTGAGCATTTTAACGTCTTCATCACTTGGCTCTCTATACCCACCCTTGACCTGAACCGCAACAGGTATGTACAATTCCTCGACAAAATCTGCAGCCGACTCATCGCCACTTAATAACCTATCAATGACCTCCTTATGCCTCTTAACCCAATCATTTCTTAGCGCGTCTGGGTTTATCGGCATGCCACAGTGCGGGCACTTAACCATTGGCCCAGGAGGCTCCTTCATGAGCTTTGCCCTTATTGTGTTGCCGTTCTTAATGAACGTGAAGTAGACCCCATCCTCCTTACTTAATACAGTAGTCTTCACTATGGGAACAATGCCGCCGCAGCTGTGTTTTGCGCTAAGTACAAAAATCATGCCTCTACCATCACTGGGGAAATACTTACTTAGTTCGTTTCTTGCAAACTCAAGTAGTTTCTTAACCTCGTCCCTCACTAGCTCATAGAGTTTTCTACCATACTTGGCGGGGAACTCTATTGTTGCCCTGAGCAGTAGGTATGATACTGGGTTTGCGTCGCCAGCTATTGTGGTGAAGCCGAGCCTAAGCGCCTCAAGGGGTATTGAGCCCCCCCCGCCAGCCATTGGGTCAACGACAATGAATTCTCTAGGATCCTTACCCATTAGCTTCTTAACAAGTTCCCTATCTGGGTCAACCATGTACAGCGGCGCTAATCCGCCTTTACTCTTAACATACTCTCTTAATGCTTCAAAGCCCAATGCCTTAAGGTAATCATCAATACTAACATTATCAGGTAATGCAGCGGCTAACGTGACGGCTCTGGCTCCAGATGCGGGTATTCTAGCTGGGTAATAATGAAGGTTATGAAGTCT
This sequence comes from Vulcanisaeta distributa JCM 11213, assembly GCA_001316125.1. The sequence continues at coordinate 23,054 of BBCS01000013.1, read as the reverse complement.
TGGTGGTATGATATATTTTATTTTATTGCTTGTGCTAATCTTTAATACGTTGCTCAGTGCTGATTTTTCGTTTTTAGACACGAATTTGCCGCTCATTTCAATCCTGCAATTAACATTGATTTCTCTAAGTGGTAGGGTGTTTTCTATTAGCTTCACAGAGTATGAATTAATAATGAATTAATAAGTTTTCTAATTTTCTTTGTATTAAAAAAGTGCCGTGAATTACGTCTTCACTATGTACCTAAGTTCTTTGGTTAGTTCGAGTGCCTTATCTCTAATGGCGTAGAATTTTTCGGAGTTCTTAATCATTATATACACATCCTTATCAATTATTGCTATTGCAAGCCTTAGCTTTTTATCGTTGTGTATTGTTGTTAGTAAGTAACTCATTATTTCTTCGTAATTGAGCGACTGAAGTACGCCCGCTGGCTCCCTCTCCCAAATCTTTACAATATCCGTTGTCGCGAAGCCCATTAGGTGTTGTGCATTTATCCTATGCGTTAACCTAACCGCTGCCATGAACATGGTTAATGCGGCAAAGTTTACCTCAGCCTTATCGCTACTTAACGGCACCTCATAACCGTACGTGTAGTACTTATATGAGCCTTGCACGGGCGCTCCATCAATGCTCATCTTAATGACCTCATCCTCACGCACCTTATTCCTGGGCTCAAGGAGCCAAGCTACCTCTTCAGGCCACTCCTTGAGGATGCCGAAGCCGTTGGGGGGGACAAGGGCGTTGACTAATACCTTGCCCTCTAGCCTGCCCTCCTCAATGTCGCCCTCTAAGTCTGGCTTTTCACCGAGCTTATACTTAATTCTCATGTACTTAATTAGTGAATTCCTAAGCCATGGATACTCGTTGGTTAGCGCTATAATCCTCTTCACATTAACCTCAATTATTCTATTTTCGACTGATGGTAATACCACGCTAGAGGTTACTAAATCTATATTCCCTGGCTGGTAATACTCGATGAAATCCCTCTGCGAGACCTGCATGTCCAGGGGTGTGCCGTCAACGTATACCACGTAATTCGTTATTCCATAACTGTAAAACTGCATGTTGGTCCATATAGTTCGTGCCTTCTTCCTGCTTAGTCCAAGCGTTGATAGTTCGTTATCATCACCGTTCCTAAACGCGTTATATAGGGACCTAAACATCTCGATGTACCTGTTCTCCCTTACCCGCATGTAACCTGAGGGACCTATATCAACCCACTCCCTCAATCCCTCACTAATTATTGCCCTATCCATGTCCTTAACGAGCATAATCACGGTTTCGGTAAATGGTATATCCAACTTCCTTCCTTTCCTACCCTCCCTCTGGATAAATATCATGGGTTCCCTGGGCAGTCCGTAATGAACGACACGAGCCACTAACCCAATATCAATACCTTGTTCTAGGGTCCTCGGTGAAACAACAACCTTAATATCGCCCATCCTAAGGCCATCCTCAACCCGGGCCCTCCTATCTCTACTTAACTTTGAGTGGTGGGTCGCTATTGGGCAGTCAGCGCACCTAGCCTTGACCTTCCTAGAAATCTTCTCGGCAGTATTAATTGTCTCAACAAAGACTATTGTAGCTGCATCCTCACCGCTCCTCATGAGATCTACTAAGTAGTTAATTAAGTCGCCGCCCTCAACCACGTACGTAATGTTCATCCTCCTTGATGGTGCACCCTCAATAACCTCAGTCTCCTTACCATTAATGCTCGTTAATTCGCTTCCTAAGTCCTTAATTCCTCTCAGTGTTGCCGTGAGTACCGTAATAATGGGCCTCGAGTACTTACTTGAAATTACCCTGAGTAATTCGAGAAGCATTTGTTGCTGGGCTAATGAGTAAAATGCGAATTCATCAATAACTATTAAGTCAAGTTTAGATAAGAACCTAATTAACTTACCCCTGCCCCTCTTTATCGTAGTCATGAGGTAAGCCGGATTCGTAACTACTATATCCTCATCACCAGCGAAGTTGCTTGTATCGGCGTGAACCTCACCAACACCCTTACCTAGGCCCCTCGCATATTCACTCAATCTCCTGACTTGGTCATTCGATAATGCCTTATTTGGATAAATAACCAGGGTCTTAAAACCATACACCATTGCGGGTATTGCCCAAGCCTCGGTCTTCCCCCCCGAGCCTGTGCCAGCGGTGAGTATCACATTTCTCCTGAAGAGAAGTGCGTCAGCGGCTCTACATTGATGGCTAAACATTTCTAAATTTGATATCGGTAATCCATCAATAAAGGGGCTAAATAAGTCTAAGAATTTCTTACCGCATAATTCAGGTCTAACCTCTTTATCTACATCATCATAAACAATCCTGAATGAGGACCTCAGTAAAAGACCCTTAGATTTAATTACATTAATAACCATTACCTAACTAAACCAATAAACCGGGATATAAGCGTTAATGAAATTCAACATAACGTAATAAAATGAAATTATTCTCATTAAAGAAGTAGTGTGTTCTTCACTTCGTGGATAAGGAACTTAAGAATACCAGGCCCCCTTCTCGACGGCTGAATACTCATTAACTTCACGCACAGGGAAGTATGTGATGAGTGGCTCGTTTGGTTGTTCCATAGCTATTATCCTAAATATAACTCCTATTATAAAAATTAAAGTAAATATAAAATAAGGAGGTGGGGGGGTGGCCCATTGTGAATTCAGTGGTCGTGTAAGCACGTTAGGGCGAGTTCATTTTTGTAGAACTCCTTAAGGGCTTTTGTTGGGTCTTTTGCCTTGATTAGCTTCATTGCTTGTCCGTCCTCACTCCTTACCTCTATCACTGTGTCATCACCAATCTCTAGGTGGCATACTGCGACTGGCTTCATGCCTAGCTCCTCGGCCTTATCAATCGCAATACCAATCAACTCATTAATCGTGTAATTGAAGTCGTAGTCGCTGATTAGCTTGAACTCATCGAGGTGGTAAAGCCAGGTGGGCATCACAAAAATTCATAGTGAGTTTGTTTATAACTTCATCACTCATTAATGGGGGGGTAATGCGTAATTACTGTCTCACCAATGACTAGTTAATGGTTGGGTTTGGTTCTTCGTTTAGTGAGGGGGGGTCGTTTCTTGATGGGTTGCTTGGTGGTGTTGTTGGTGGGCTTGTGGGTTTGAACGTAGGACTGGTTACTTAACTCGCCTAATTCGTGCCAGGCGTAGTGATGAGGGCTTTAGGTACGCAATTATTAAAGGCACTGACATCAATGGGTGTTGGGGAGTACGAGGTCGAGAAGCAGTACGGCAGTGAGGGAAAGAGGTGCGACCTATGGTTCAAGACGCCAGGCAATAGGGAGTATTATTGCGAGTTGAAGACAATACCCGAACTACGACTTTAGGAGTAGTAGGTATTACTAAAAGGGTTAATGGAATGTAAAGGATATCGAGAAGTTAGAGGGTAAGGAATTGAGGGATAAAGAGGGTAAGCCTGTATTATTCCTCGTATACCTAATACGTAATGAGAGAATGACTGTAAAAGGTTCATAAACGCCCACTAATAATTAACCTAAACACACCTAAGTGGTGAAGCTGGATGGCCGTTGTCACTTTCACTGATTCCTTGGTTAAAGCCTTTACTGCTGGCGTTTCATGTGCATAGTACTGTAATTAAGATCAGTATCAACCCAGCATTCTCATTAACGGCAGGATGCATTGCATGGGGGTTTCCCCCCCAGAGTTTTTGTTCCTATATTGCCGATGATACCTTAATGCAATAGAAAGGGTTAAATTTCTTGTGGAATTGAATTTGCAGTATGGCGATTAGTAAGGGTGACCTGGCCTTGTGCGCCGATGAGCTTAGGTCCATGGGCTTCGACGTGAGTAGACTAACAATTAGTGTTAGGGATTACGTACTCTCCAGGGTGTGTCAATTAATCAGGGATGGTAAGACGCGCGTTGATGATTGGATTAATAATGAATTGAGGAGGTATGGAGCGCCACTCATCAATGTTAAGATTGAGGACTTGGGCGGGTATATTAGGGTGTTCGTGGATTTGGCATCAATTGAGGAATTAGCATATGAGGGACCATTAAGGTGCGACCCCCCCAAGGACATTAATGGACTACCATACAGGGTTGCATTGGTAATGTGTGAACTAATCAAGGAACACCTAAGGAATTACCTAGGCATGACGTAGTCCCGGCATAAACCAACTAAAATAATATTGTTTTTCTTGCTGGCTTGATTTTATACCGCAGTATACGTCCAATAGATCGATGAGTGGGTGTGGTGATTGCTACATAGTTGGTACTGTACATGTGATGCCGGTTAATGAGGAAAACCTGCTTGGGATTAAACCATGCATAACGCATGTTGTGTACGAGGGTGTTAGGGATGACATAACCCTAGGCTGGCTATTAAGGAACATGAGATACCTACCATTAGTTATCGCCTTTAAACTACACTTCAAATTCATGAATAAGCTCCTTGCGTTACTCTATGGGTTCTATCAATTAATAAGGAGGGGGGGCAAATTCAGTGTTGGAAGTGATGTTGAGAGTGTTAAGGCTGTCTTTGGGAGGCACGTAAATTACGTGTGGGGGGGAGACTATACATTAACACAACTGTTAATAAGACTTAATAAGAATTACGTCAAGTCCAGCTGGATCATTCTAGGAGTATCCATTCCCCCTACTCCTTGTATCGATTACCTTATTAATGATCACACCTCATGGAAACTTAATAAGAATAATTTATCCAGCATCATCACTTCTAGTTCTATTCTCAATTCTGCTTATGCTACGCCAATAAGATTTTTAGCCGATAAAACGCTCATGCTAAGGAATGAGAGGGCTGCTGAAGTTGCTGCTGAGCTCATTAAGTCTGGGGGGGCGAGGGTCCTCATAGTCTTTGGTAAGGATCATGTGAGGGGGGGTATAAGGGAGGTACTGCGTAGGAAGTACGGTATTGAATGTCTCGAACTATGAAGTGGTTAAACTACGTAATACAACTAGAGACTACCGCTTGGAACGAGTGCTACCTCATGCTTATTAGGGTAAGGGAATACGAAGCTGAACGAAATAGCAATCGCCAGAATTAACAGCATGACCTATTTTATAAGTGGAATTACCATGCTGACTGATATAGGTTTAGGTACATACGTAGGCATTGTTTTAAATATGATAATGCTCATGCTGTGCATATTCATTTACGGATTTTGTTAAATCTGTCCTAGGTTCTTTATTTCCGTTAATAATATATTGGTTATGTACGTTGTTATTCCTATTATGTCATTGACCTCGATTGGCGTTAGTGGTTCGGAGCCTGGCCTGTAGTGCGGTTGTGTTGGTTCCGGACCTACAGTGGCTATACTCTTAATCCTCGTGATCGATTCGATTATTAACTCTGCGAGTTTCCCATTCCTGACTATGCCCGGTATTAACTTTCTGAGCCTATCCTTACTGCTCTCTCCACTGCCCATGTCTATGCCGAGCCTTTTGCCAATGACCCCCCCCAACGCATTGCATGGGTTTAGTAAGGCGTTTTAATCGATGTTAGTGCTGAGCCCGTATCTAGGTTTTTATGAAGTTCATCCCTAGCCTTCCTCAATGATTCAACAACCGCAATCATATGCTCATTAAACTCCTTACCAAGGTCACTGGGCATTGGTAATAACGGCAACTCAATAACTAGGTAGCCGGAGCCTATGAGCTTGGGTAAAAACTCACTGACCCACTTATAACCATTCACATTCACGTTGCACGTAATGGTTGTAACAGATCCGCTAAGTAATGAGGACGCCATCTTTAAGGCTACAAATGAGTCCTGACTTCCCTCAGTATGCACCGCCTTCACGGTATCGCCCCTATTATAGTCGGTGAAGAAGGATACAAAGCTTGGGCTTAACTTCATGGTAATGTCGCCATTACTCCTCATCCTTAGCTCCTCAATACGATCAATGGCTTGTTGGCTCAATTGTACGAAACCAGTAATTCGAGCGCTAGACATGGCATTTTTGAGGACATTGCTGATCATTAATGCATTACCAGGCATATATGTGATGCTTTTAAAAGCGACTTGACCAAGAATCTCATCATCTCACATCAAAACGCCACCAATCGGTACCCGCAGCTGAGCGTCAACGTAAGGCCATGAAACCCTAACCTCAAGCTTGAGGCATGTAGGCGAAGCATTGCATGAGCACCAAAAGGGTACTTAAAGTCTTTAAAAGGGGGAGACCGCACCTCTACAAAATGCGGTGGCTAAGAAGTCGCTTAAAGGTACCAGACTGGATTTTCATAATACTACTACCAGTATTCGTATTCATAATATTTGCATTAATTGCAATAATACTATCATTAATAGTATTAATTATTACGGTAATAGCAATAAAAGTGTCATTTCCCCCTTTCACTATTATTAATTTTCATAGGTATTATTTCTACCTTACTCTTTATAATCGGGGGGGCACATCACACAATAGCGTACTGGCGTGCTCATAAACTTATTTCACCACGTGGTAATAAATTATTCCTTTTAACAATATATTATTCCGTAATTAGCGGTATTTTTATGGGTTTAGGAATTATTTAGAGTACTCCGATTTTTAGGTATTATATGAGTTTGATAGACTTAGTAATGATCTCATTAGTGAAGGCTGCATTCATTATAGTGGGCATAATTATATTAATTCTTGCCATGTTGTTTGCTTATCATGGCAATGTTTGGCATGCTATTATTTCCGACTTTGGCGTGTTTCTGCTGATCATGGGCCTCGTGATGCTGTTTACTCCAGGTAGTTCCTACGTCACCCCCCCTGCGGTCCCATTGTTGGTAGTGGTGGTACTTTAATGGCTATTGGTCTTCAGGAGTACTTCAGAGCAGTCTCAACATCGCCTGATCTGCGTATTGAGATCGTGCAGGACAAGCCCATCCTTAACACGTTCCCAGATCTCTGCGGCACTAATCGTCCTGCCCAGCAGAATGCTGTCGGTTACCTTAGGCTTCGTGTTAGGAATATTGGCCGTGGCGCTGCTAAGAATTGCGTGGCGCAGGTTAGGGCTTCATTAAGTGGTTCCGCTGGGTGTAGCTTAAGTCCTGATTACAATGACTGGGTTGACCTGGTTTGGGCGGGCATTAGGAATAAGGTTGATATTAATCCCAATGATGTTAGGATATTCAACCTAATCGTAATGCCCCTCGATAATAGTAGTAAGCCATTTTACGCCAATAACCTAAATATGGCAACCGCATGCGGTGGTTCACCACCATATGCGTGGTTTGCGAGGCCGGACGTGTTCCGGCTTGGCTGTCTCAATAGGGTTCAGGACTGCCTGACCAAGTGTTTACGAGGTCGAGGTCCAGGTGACTTGTGAGAATGCTAGGGCCGAGCCGGTTAGGCTGAGGCTAACGATAGGCGATGACTGGGGGGGAAGCACAAGCATCCAGGAGGTTAAATAAGGCACAATTTAACAAAGCCAGTTCTACATAATCCATCATCATGACAACCTTATGAGACTGCCTAAATCCCTCCTTAATCCTTCACTGTTAGCTCCATCAATCTATTTCGGGTATTAGCATCGTATTAATTAGTGATGAAATTTGTGATACGCGTAAATGAGTAGTGTGGCTATGATTAGTCCCATTGCGTGGTTTATGTTTATTATTGGTGCGTATTTAGTGAGTATGTAGTACATTGCTGTTATTGTGAGTAGTATTATGATTGTGATTAATGCATATATCGTAATGAGTAATGGCTTGATTTCATGCTTAACCCTTACTGGGCGCGTGATCCTAATTACCTGGATTATTAGGATAACCACTATGTACGTGGTGGCTGTGAATTGAAATACGGAGTACACGGAGGTGCCTATGCTCGGTGCCCCCCCAAGAACCAACCACCTAACCAGTGACACCACCCAGGAGTCTGTGAGTGATGCGGCGATGGCGAATACTGTAAAGCCCGTGATTGGGACCACGGGCTTTACATTAAGCTATTCACAACATGGCTGTAAAGGGTTAGGAATGCGAGCATTAATACTGTTGGTAGAAGAACGCTTGCCAAGAAGTAGGTCGTTGGGTCTACGTGAATTATTACGGCTTCGTAGGCGTTGAATGGTGATGTTAGGAATATGATGAAGACCGCGAAATTAAACACCCTGGTGTGGGTGCTCGCCACCGAGAGGTAGTAATGGATGTAGGGCTTTAGGTAAATAAGGGATAGGGAGTAAATGAGGTAATAAACAATTAGGAATAACGAGATAATTAAAACAGCCCTGCCAAAACCCCCCCGAAACATAACCAAAGCACCGAGATTACTCTACGCATGGAAAATTAAAATGATTTATTATCGCCGGTGATTATGACAGTGGATGTTACGGCATTCCTCGTGCAATGGCTCTGGTGAAATTAGTACTGGTCATGAGCTGTCTAGGTGCGTTTAGAATATTAAGACCCATCATTGAATGACCTACTCGTCGGATGCTCCGCAACGCTCTTCTTAATTTTGTTAATTAATCATTGCCGTTAAATCGCCATTCTCGCCCTTTTACTTACTCTCCTAATGGTTAGTGAGTATGTGAATGGCGCATGGCTGGGTATATCAATGCCAAGCCACTTATGTACCAACGCTAATTCCTGAGCAAATGCATTCCTTACTAGGTTTATTATATATTGGGCATCATCAGCATGCTCCTCAACCTCCCTAATACTTAATAAGTACTAGTAAAGTAAGACATACCAAGTGGTAATGCTTAATTATTTTGTTTCGGCTTATTCCCTGGTTGTTATGGATTTCCTTAGGTGTCAGGTTTTGGAGGATTTATTGCCCACGGGCTTTCCCTTCGGCTACCTAGTCCTGATCCGCGGGGGGGATTTGGGTATGGGTAAGACACTCCTCGTTAAGTTACTCGCAAGGAGCATACTAAGTAATTACCCACTTATTTACGTGTCCTTTGATGATAATCCTGAGTCCGTGATTAATGACCTGAAGGAATTCAGTAATAGACTCTTCATAATTGATGGCTTCACACTCAGTGACCAGCGTAGGGTTAAGACCCCCCCAAACGTTATCGACGTAATCACTGAGCTTGATCCTGGGCAATTAATTAGCAAGGTTGGTCAGGCTGTTTACTCTAGGAATGCCCGTGGCTGATCATCGACTCAATCAATGACCTCCTCATTAACATTGATCCCACGGAACATTTATGTTGGATAAGAGTTTATTACCGTTATTGAAAATTGAAAATGTGAAGGGCATGGTCGCTATTTATGGCCGTGAATTAGGCGTGCGTTACATGCCTATTTCCTGGAAGATCCTGTGTTTGGGCTTGTCCTCTAGGATTGTCCCTCCATATGTTATGGTCTCCTTATACTCCCTGCTCATTATGAACCCTTTAAATGATTCCAGGTCTCTCCATTCACTATGTACTAGGTATTCCGAAGGATCAACAACGCTTCTATAGAGTTTTGCGTTTATGAAGCCGTCCATGTTTTCTTTAAGGAAGTTCAAAACCTCATTAAGCATTCTCTCAAACTACTCCTCACGACCCCTCTTAACCCTATAATACAGACCAACACTTATCATTTAAATTATCCATTACTTGATCTCACATAATTTACTGTTCAGCCAGGTTAAATATTGATTCATTTATCGTCACAACCCTACCATCATAATCCTCAACCTTACACTCCTTTCACCACCACTTATGGAGATGAGCACAGTCTTAACCCTACCAATGTTGCCTACTGCGATGGCCCTCTGAATCATCCTCTTAAAGTCCCTATAATGATCCCCCCCACAACAAAAGTACAACCTGGCGCCAGCAACCTCCTGATAAGTCCCACTCCACGGCTTACCGCACACCTTACACCTAAGTATTCCATCAATACTCAGGTAAGTGCCTGTCCTCCTATTATCACCACATAATGCGCATCCCGCGTACTCATCACCAACCTCCCTGCCATTAATTATCACCTTCATAATACTAAGTCATTAGTTGTCTTAATTTATTGTGTTTGCGGCTTCTAATCTTTTATGAACAGTTATATTTATTAATATTTACTTCAATACAAATAAATATATTAACCACTAGCCAAGCATTTTAAACCCGCCCCACGCATTTCTAACTGTGATGTTAGGGAGTACGGCTGAGGGTTGATGATGTGGTCCTTCGCTGACGGCTTAGTAAAGTTTTTAATTTGCGTCTCTGCACGTTGGTTGTATGGTAATGCTTGATGTCCTGGCGAACGCGTTGACGATGATTAAGAACGCGGAGGTGAGGGGGGGTCATAGGGAGGTGATTATTTGGCCTTCTTCTAAGCTTGTTGGTAATGTTCTCAGGGTTATGCAGAGGTATGGTTATGTTGGTGAGATTGAGTTTATTGAGGATGGTAGGGGGGTGGTAAGTTTAAGGTTCAACTCCTCGGCAAGATAAACGATGTCGGCGCCATAAAGCTAGGCATAGTGTTAAGGTTTCTGAGCTAATGAAGTGGGAGGAGAAGTACTTACCGGCGAGGAATGTGGGTATACTAATCCTCAGCACGTCGAAGGGCGTGTTATCACATTTAGAGGCTAGGCAGATGAACGTTGGCGGTGTATTAATCGCATACGTCTATTAATGGTGGTAAATTTAAAAAGGGCATTAACAGGGTGCTTCTGCGATGTCCACGGAGGAGGGTAAGCCCACGGAGCAGGAGACCCAACAGCAACCAAGTGGTGAGCAGGTGCAGGCAGAGACTCAGGCACAGTCTGCTCAACAGCCACAGCAGGTCCCTGAGCAGGCGGTGGCTAAGCCAGAGGCCAAGCCGGAGGTTAAGGAGGTTAAGTTGCCGAGGCCCAGGGTCTCGCTGAGTGGTAAGTTGAGACAATTATTGAGGCTTAGGTTGTTGATGGAGAGGAGGGAGCCGCGTTGGATGAGGATGGATGAGTGGAGGTACTTGAGGGTTGCTCATGGTGAGCATTGGCGTAGGCCTAGGGGGGGTAATGATAATAAGATTAGGCTTGAGATTAAGGGTTACCCGAAGAGGGTTAAGGTTGGTTATGGAAAGCCGAGGCTTGTCAGGAATTTACATCCGAGCGGTTTTAAGTTAGTGATTGTTCATAGGCCTGAGGACGTGGACAAGGTCGACCCGGCCAGGGAGGCCATAGTGATTGGCAGAACCGTAGGCCTTAGGAAGAGGGTTGAGATAGTTAAGAGGGCTATTGAGAAGGGCGTGAGGGTCATCAACATCACTAAGGATGTAATTGAGGAATTAAGGAGGGCTCAGTGATCATGCCTTCAACTTCTCATTGAACCAATCAACAATAGCCTTCAATCTAGCTATCCTATGCTCAGGCCTACCGAATCTTGATAAGTCATGATTCTCGCCTGGAAACACAACCATCTTAACCTCCTTACCCAGGTACTTAAGTGCCGTGTATAGCTGTATGGCCTGCTCAAACCAACAGCGGTAGTCTTCAAGCGAGTGTATTATCAGTAATGGAGTCTTAACATTCTTCACGTACATAATCGGCGACTTAACCATATAACTCTCTAGGTATGCCCAGAAGTCCCTGTCCTCACCACCGCCGATTTGGTCATTGGCGAAGTAGGGCCCAATATCACTTGCACCGAAGAAACTCACCCAGTTGGATATTGACCTATCCGTAATTGCAGCCCTGAACCTATCCGTATGCGTTATCACCCAATTGGTCATAAAACCACCGTATGAACCACCAATAACCCCCCAGCCGATTTGGGTCTATGAAGTCGTAATTCTTAATTACGTATCAAGGCCCTCCATTAAATCCTCATAATCCCTCTCGCCATAGTGCCCACGTATGTCTGCGAACTCCTCATCATAACCATCACTGCCCCTGGGATTCATGAAAATAACAACAAAGCCCTCATTAGCCAATAACTGGAATTCGAACATGAATGAGTAGCCATAGGCAGTCTTTGGGCCACCGTGAATCTCTAGAACCGCTGGGTACCTAATGCCCTGCCTAAACCCTGCAGGTCTCATTAACCAACCCTCAACTTCCCTACCATCACTTGCGCGGAACCTGAATGGTTCAGGTTTCGAAAGCTCCACTGAGTTAACCCAGTCATTGAAGTTCGTTATCATCTCCTCACTGCCATTGAACCATCTATATAGTTCAGTGGGTCTCAGTGAATCCATGGAGATAAAGTAGATGGTGCCATCCTTCATGACCGCGAAATCCTCGATACTCCTCTCACCGCTAATCACGACATCAACACCACCATTGACACCGGCCCTAACTAGCTTTGACGTCCCACCATCCATCATTATGAAGTAGACCCAATCACCAACCCACTGAAGCCTTATTGGTGGTGGTGAACCCCCCCTAACATCACTATTAAGGCTATTACCAACATTCCTATCAATACTTCTCATTAAATCGACGACCTCACCGCCCTCAGGCCTAACAAGCAGTACGTGGTCGTGGGTAGCAAAACCCCCCCTATGAAGGTCATTACCCACCAATGCCAGGTACTTACCATCCGGCGACCACTTAATTGCCGACACACTATAGTTACTAAGGACTGAATACCTCTCACCACTCTCTAGGTTTACCACCCAAACCTCATTCCTGTAGGGCTTAAACTTATTGGTGCTCACGGCAATGGCAGCTCTCCTACCGCTGGGCTCAACATCATAGGCAACAACATCAAAGTCACCACTAGTTATTTGCCTAATGGAGCCATTTAAATCAAGCGAGAATAGGTGCGATTTAAACGTGTGTATGAATCCCCTGCCATTAAACCAGAGGGGGGCCAATCCTCAACAAACTTAACATCCTCCTGAACAGGACCGACATTACTCATGAAGTACATTGCGCCATTAACAATTCGTAAATCATTAACGCCACCACCAATGTAAGCGATCTTCACGGACTCACCACCATTAAACGGCAAATACCAAACCTCAACACCTGGCTTGTCCCTACCAAGCCCCCTCCTCGATAAGAAAATCAAGCCCTTACCACCTAAAATCCTCGGTGAAAAGTCGTTATTACCCCCCCTCGTAATCTGCCTAAGGGACTTACCATCATAAACCCAAACATTTCTCTCATAATCCTCTAGGGAATCCGCAATTTTAGAGACTGTGAAAGCCAGGATGCTGCCGTCAACGTCTACGTTTAGGTCATGGACCATCCTAACGAGCCTTAGGTCCTCAATTAACAACCTCCTAACCATTAATAATACAGGATCTCATTGGACTATTAAGATTTCACCCATTCAATGTGCAAGTATTCCAATCACCGCGATTATAAACATGAGCTCGGCAATTTCGTAATAACCATAACGCCTAAGGTTGCTGCGACTACGTGATAGGTAACTCAACGTACCCCTCGCGTATAGATAAGCCCCACCCACATGTACTACCAGGAACAGCGCGGTAATCCCCAGCAATACCGCATTGTAATGATTAAGTAGGGCATAGGTCAGAAGTAATATGTAATAGGCGTTCTCATAGATGGCTATCGGCAGACCAATAAGCCTAGGCACTGTTAAATACCTCAGACTAATTAATGCTATTGTCACGTGTATAATGACCATGGGTATTGAGAAGGTTATCACTAGGTCTGTGAACAACACGTATATCATAAATTACTGTGGTGATAAAATTCCTTATTTGCGTGGTTAAGTACGGTCTTACTATCGCAGTTAGTACCAAGGAATTTAAATGGGAGATTAATTCATGGTTTAATAAATAATTAATGACTTATTTAACCGTTAACTTCCTGGCCTCCCTCTCCGTCTCCCTAAGCATCACTATATCTCCAACCTGACTGGCCCTTAATATTCCTGGTTATTACCCTACCCTTATCCCTACCCTCGAGTATCCTAACCCTAACAATACTAACCTCACCGGCTATACCAGTCCTACCCAGTATCTGAACCACCAATGCGGCAACGGCATCCTCATACGGACTAAACCTCTCAACCTTAGTCTCCTCACTCACTTGGATTCACCCTTCCTGGCAGCCCTCTTAGCAGGTGCCTTCTCGGCCGGCGGCGCAGCCTGTGGCTGTGGTAATTGTATTGGGTTGAGACCGGCCTTAACCCTAACATCGTTTATCTGCTTAACGAGATTCTCCAACTCAGCGGCTGCCTGCCCTGGGTCAATTATTACGGCTGAGGCTGCGACGTGTTCTGCAGCCCAGCAGCCTTGCCGAGCCTCTCCTTACTCGGCACGTAGACGTAAGGCACACCCTTCTCCTCGCAGAGTATTGGCAGGTGAGCGACGATCTCAGGCGGGTCGACATCTTCCGCGATAAGGACTAACTTGGCTAAGCCTCTTTCCACAGCCTTCGTTACCTCATTAGTTCCCTTCTTAATCTTCCCCCCCGTCTCCCTGGCGGCTGACAATACTTCGTAGGCCTTCTCGGCTATTTCCTGCGGCACTGCGAATCTAACGTAGAATGGCTTTCCCTGCGGTGGGTTTGCGTAAAATGTCTTTGGGTCTATACTTACTGTTGCCATACTCGTCTAAACCGTGAAATTGGCATTTATAAGTATTTTTCAATACGAAGTAATGAAGGGATTACTTAGAGGCTATGTGCAACGTACTCCTCGTAGCCTTAAGACCAGGCTCGCCATGCTGCACTATCTTTGAGGTTATAGCGAACTCGCCCAGGTAGTGGCCGATATGCCATGGGCTAATTGTGATCGGTAAGTACGTGATGCCGTTATAGACAGCAATTGTTAAACCAACCATCTCGGGTAGTATTATCATGTCCCTGGCGTGGGTCTTGAGGGTTACCTTCTTGCCCTCCGCCATGAGCTTCTTCGCCTTCCTAACCTTCTCAAGGAACTTCCTATGCTCTGGCTTTAAACCCCCTCATTAACGACCTCCTCTGCCTAGCCGGTAACAGCTTAATGAACTCCTCCATGGACATTTTAGAAATCTCCTCAAATGTGAACCCCCCCCTGTATCTAAATCCCTTCCACTCCTCCTGTGGTATTACCGCGGCGGTTAACCAACCCTTCCTACCAGCCTCAGCACCCTCCTCTTCCTCCTTAGTTGCAGCTGCTGGCGCGGCTGTCGGCTTCTCCGCCGCCTTCTCTGCCGCTTTACCAGCAGCCTTAGCTCCAGCCTTCTCCTCAGCTTTACCCGGTGCCTTTGTCTCTGGCTTCTTCGACATTCAAAACCGCAGTAACCACCTTATTTATAACTTTTACTCGTTGCTGGTCAGGGCATTGCACTATCGTTTTACTTATATAAAGCGACGCCTAAATGAATTAATTTTAATAAGGTACTTAATAATCAATAATTAATATGGCGGAGAAGGTTAGGATTCTTTGGCAGCCTAATCAAGATGTAATTAGGAGTTCCAACATACTGAGGTTCGTTAATTGGCTTGATGAGGTTCTTGGTTTTGGGTTTGAGGTTTCGGTTGATGATCCTCTGAGGAATGTGGGTAATTATGATAGGCTTTGGAGGTGGAGTGTTGAGGATCTTGAGGGTTTTTGGGTGAGTGTTTGGCGTTACTTCAGTGTTGTGTCCCACTCGCCGTATACGAAGGTTCTCGAGCCAAGGACGATGCCGGGGGGGGCTCGTTGGTTCATTGGTTCTAGGCTTAATTATGCGGAGCATGTGTTTAAGGCTGCCCGTTGGGGGGGTGAGGAGGCTGTCGTGTACGTTAGGGAGGATGGTGTTAGGAGGAGCCTCACATGGGGGGGCCAGTTGTATAGGGAGGCTGCCTCATTAGCCAATTGGCTTAGGGAGAATGGCGTCGGTAAGGGTGATAGGGTGGCGGCCTACGTTAGCCAAGTCCCAGAGGCCGTGGTCGCCCTACTGGCCACGGCGAGCATTGGGGGGGCGATCTGGGTTGGGGGGGTTGGTGCCGAGCTGGCGCCTAGGGCTGTTATAGACAGGTTCAACATGCTTCAGCCGAAGGTGCTGATAGCCGTCGACGGCTACCCGTACAGGGGGGGTAGGGTGTTCGATAAGTATGGCGACGTTAAGCAGATTATAGACTCCGTTAAAAGCATCGAGAGGGTCATCATCGTGCCTAACATGAAGGATTCCGTGGAGTTAACGTTGAGTAAACCAACCACGATTGGAGGGAAGTCACCGGTAGTAGGGGGGGGCTGGACCTTGAGTTCACCCCCCCAGTTGAGTTCAACGAGCCACTATGGGTGCTCTTCACGTCGGGGACTACGGGCATACCGAAGCCCGTGGTTCACAGCCACGGTGGTGTACTCCTCGAGGCCTATAAGGTCGGTCTTCACATGGATTATAAACCAAGTGATAAGTTCACTTGGTACACGACACCGTCATGGATGATGTGGAACTTCACGGTCAATGCCCTACTCTTCGGCGCAACAATACTATTCTATGACGGCGACCCAACGGCCAGGAATTTCGAACCCTACTGGGAGATCACGGAGAAGGAGGGTCTCACAATACTTGGTCTCAGCGCGCCCTATATTCATGCTGCCATGAAGTCCACGATAGAGCCCGGTAGGCAATTTAACCTAAGGACGCTTAGGGAGATTGGCTCAACAGCGGCGCCGCTGTCGCCCCCAGGGCTTTGAGTGGGTTTATGAGAAGGTTAAGGAGGACGTGTGCTGGCGCCAATTAGCGGTGGTACGGACGTGGTCTCGGCATTCGTCGGAGGCTGCCCAATACTGCCTGTGTGGGAGGGTGAGATGCAGTGTAGGTGGTTGGGCGCGGCGGTTAATGTCTATAATGAGGAGGGTAAGCCCGTGGTTAATGAGGTGGGTGAGTTAGTAATTGAGAAGCCCATGCCCTCAATGCCCATTTACTTCTGGAATGACCCAGACTATAACTGGTACAGGGAGTCCTACTTCAGCATGTTCCCCGGCGTGTGGAGGCATGGTGATTGGGCGTTAATAACCGACAGGGGGGGCACGGTAATAATCAGTGGGCGTTCAGACTCGACGATAAAGAGGAAGGGAATTAGGATAGGCACCCTGGACATATACAAGGTCGTTGAGTCCCTACCGAGGTCGTGGGTAGCCTAGCCGTTGAGGTCAAGAATAAGTTAATACTATTCGTAGCCCTGAGACCCGGCCTGCAATTGACCGAGGAGTTGAAGAAGAAGATAAACGATGCACTAAGGAGTCAGCTGGGGGGGCCTTATTACATTGCTGATTATATAATACAGGTCCCAGACATACCAATGACTAGAAACTACAAGAAGCTTGAGGTCCCCATTAAGAAGGTTCTAATGGGCTGGCCAATCGATAAGGCCGTGAACATAAACGCCGTGCTAAACCCAGAGGCTTTTTACGCGGTTATTGAGCATTGAAGCCGTACATGGATGAGATAATGAAGGAGTAATGTTCCTTAAACCTTAGTTATTTATTTTGTAAAATAGCAATGAAAATGACGGAGTAGTTAATGGACCCAAGGCTCCGGAGAATATACGCAAAGTGCGTTGTCGAGGTTGAACGCGGGACACTACCAGACCTAGTCAATGATAGGTATGATTACTTAATGATAGACCTGGCGAGCATAACCTACGGCCTCAGGGACCCAAGGACATTCCTAGTGAACGTTAGGCTTGCTCTCGACTACGACTACCTAAGGCCAAACGTAGTATTCGTGATTGATTACTCAAGGCCGGAGCATAAAGCCGTCGCCGAAACCAGGGTTAAGTGGCTTAGGGAGTTAGGCCTTGATTACATACTCGCGGATGACGAGCCAGCCGAGGTTAGGGCAGCCAAGGAATGTCTGAGGAGGGGTAAGTGCATAGTCCTGAGTAGGGACTATGACCCACTCACCGTAATGAATGAGATGATACAGCCAATAAAAATAACCGAGAGGGCATGGATAAATAGAAAGATAATAATAAATAAGGAATGCCTAAATAATTATTTAAAAGAAGAAACATAATTAATGAGATTATGCAAAATATTTCATATACTTATTTTAATAAATATCTGTACTTAATTCTCATTAATTATGTTTCCTATAGGAAACAGATTTATAATTAAGTTGTTTCCTATTTAATACTGAATCCACGGCATGAGTATTGAGGGTGTGCTTAGGGAGGTTATTGAGGAGTGGTTTGTTTTTAATCTGCCTAGGGTTATACCTAGGGATATTTCGTACTTATTACCTGAGGGTTCAGCTTGCGTTGGTCGGTCCTCGTAGAGCCGGTAAGACATATTTCATGTATTGGATCGCCCAAGACTTAATGAGTAGGGGGGGTTGGCCTAGGTCAAGCATTATTTACATTAATTTCGAGGATGTTAGATTAAGCATTCTTAAGCCAACGGATTTCAGCATGTTTCTTAAGGTCATTAATGAGGAGGCGCGGGAGTACAATGGCAAGATATTGCTGATGCTTGATGAGGTTCAAAACCTACCGGAGTGGGGTCGCTGGGTGAGGACCCTGCTTGATAAGGGCAGGTACTTCGTGATGCTCAGTGGTTCATCATCAAGGGTAAGGGCTAGTGATGTGGCTACGGAGTTGAGGGGGGGTCGCTATATCGATAGGTTAGTGTTGCCATTTTCCTTCAGGGAGTTCCTAAGGGTCAGGGGGGTTTCGAGCAGGAATTTCTTGAGGTACCCGAGAGGCACGGTAAATTACTTAATCACTTGAGGGATTACGTACTTAATGGCTCCCTACCCGAGGTAGTGCTAAGCCGGAAATGGCCAGTGACTTGGTTAGGACGTATAGGCAGACAATTATTTATAGGGACATAATCGAGAGGTACAGGATTAGGGATGCGGCGTTCTTTGAGACCTTCCTGGAGATTGTTGAGAATAGTTTTGGAGGTTACGTCTCGGTGACGAAACTAAGCAATTACTTTAAGAGCTTAGGTATTAGCAAGAGCAAGAAGACACTGAGTAATTACCTTAAGTACCTGGAGGAGTCGTACTACGTGGTACTCATTCGAAGGTTTGGGTTTTCAAGTAGGGAGGTCATTCAGCAGCCGAGGAAGGTGTACCCAATAGATACGGCATACTTCAGGAGGAAGTCCATTGGGCCAATGATGGAGAGCGTGGTTGCCGTGGAATTAATGAGGAGGGGACTTTCTTACAATTACCTGAGGATAAATGATTACGAGGTTGATTTCGTAATAAATCAAGAGCCTAGGGAATACATCCAAGTCACCTACGCCTCGGCAATGGATGAAATCGATAGGAGGGAATTCAAAGCCTTAATCAGGGCCAATGAGGTGCTTGGGCGTGGGGGGGTGGCTAGGGTAATTAGTTGGGACTTGGAGGATGAGATCGAGATCGAGGGAATCAAGGTCAAGGTAACGCCGCTCTGGAGGTGGTTACTCATGGGCTAATGCTTAAAGCCCATGGCCGTAACATTAAGTGGGCAATGCAGGAATTAAGGTGTGGGGGGGAAAGTAATGATGAGTTGTTGAGGGTGATAAAGGTCATTGAGGAGTTAAGCCCCTACTGGGAATTGATAGGGATTAAGGTTGAGGATGTGGGTGGGGGGGACTGCGCCATAGGCTTCGTGGAGGTGGGCAGGAAGCACCTACAGGTGCTGGGCACGGTACATGGCGGAGTCCACGCGGCGCTGGTCGACGCAATGGCCTGGGTAGCCATAATAAGCCACTACTACCCAAGGTACGTAATCGCAGTAACCACAGACCTAACAGTGAAGTACCTAAAGCCAATAACCGAGGGAGCGCTCAGGGCAGTGGCAAGGATAACACACATCAAGGAACCAATGGCACTAATAACCGCAGAACTAAGGAACAAAAACAACGAATTAATAGGAACATCAACAATGACCTACTGGATAACGCCCACAAGCAAGGCACTAAATGAAGTAATAAACGAATTAAGGAATATGGCATGATAAGTTGGAAGAGTTAGAAGCGTATTCCTTAAATCGTTCCGTGGCAAAATTTTGCCATGGCTCGAATATTGGAAATTATTCGTGGTTCGTGGGTGGTTTGTTTTTAATTTTTGTGTTGGTGGTTTTTCTCTTGATGGTTGGTTTGAGTGTTGATTCGTTGGTTGGGTGGATTGGTGGTCGTGAGGTTGTGTTGGGTGGTTTTCGTACTAGGTTTAGGGGATAGGGGGGGGTTTGAGGTTAGGGCTTTGCTTGGTGATTTGTTTAGGTTTGAGCATGTTGGTGTGGTTTATGGGCCCTGGGTGCTGGTAAGTCTACGTTTCTTAGGTTGTTTGTTGGTGGTGTTGAGGAGCTTGGTGGTGTTGCTGGTGTTTATATTAATTATGATGGTGGTATTGTTGATGTGCTTTACCGTGGGGGGGTTGATGCCGTCGGTGTTAGGGATTCTGTGGTTAATGCGGTGCTTAATGTGGTGGCTTCCCTGTCTGGGGGGGCGTCTGTTGGTGTTTCGGTGGCTTTGGGCGTGATTGTTTCGTTGGTGAGGAGACTCTTTGAGTTGGTTAGGGGGGGTTGGGGGGGTGTTGACCGTGTTGTCATTGTTCATGATGACCTGGATAGGTGGTTGGTTTCGAGGGGGGGCCTGGGGGGGAATGCCATTGAGGGTCTTGTGGGTCTGCTCTCGAATTTGTACGAGGGTGGTCCTGCGGGTGTTGAGAGGCCCTGGGGGGGTGATAAGTACAGCGTCACCTACGTGGCGTTGAGTGATTACACGGCGGTGGAGGTGGTCAATAGGTATAGGGGGGGTAAGGGTGGACTACGCGCAATGCTCATGTGGAACCTGCCCAAGGAACCATTCATGGACTTAACCCTTGAGTTGGCGGGGAGGCGGGACATCGATATTGAGTTGCTGTGGCAGTTACTCGGTGGTAACCCAAGGGCCCTATCACAGTTAGCCACCGCCTATGGCTGGGACGTGGATGCCTGGCTTAGGGATGCCATTAACGAGGTTGTTGAGGTACTGAATGAGGAGAAGGAGAGGCTGGGCCTCGGTAGTGTTGGTGAGGTCTTGGACATCGTGATCAGGCGCATTGGGCAGGACGTGGGTCCGGACAACCTAGTACTGGGCACGCCACTTCACGTGGGGGGGCCATTGTTGAGGAATAACATATTGATTGGCATGAGCTCGACGGCAATATCGCAACTACCGAGCGAGCCTGGGTAGGGAGACACTATGCGTATCAATTACCGACGTATTACTGGGTGGTCAGGGCGATGGCAATTAGGGGTAAAGTGGACGTAAAATCAGGCGATGTTGTGAGTGTGATAAGGCAATCAATTTAGTAATAAGACGTCCTCGGCAGGGAATGGCTCCCCCCCTCAAGCAATCTTGGGATTTCGCCGTCGCCTAATTAATTAGGCGTTAATTCATGGTTTTAGTGCTATTTTTAAGTTGTCTTATCCCTTATTTGTTTGTGGAGGTTCCTCGGGAGGTTTTGTTGGTGGTTTCGGTGCTTAGGAGGCTTGGTTTTAGGTTTTTCCTATTGGTGCCAGGGCCTGGCTTTTTATGGTATTGTTAGGGAGACTGGTGATTGGGATTTAACCATTGATAGGCCGTTCAGCGTTGAGGTTAGGGATGCGGTGACTAGGGAGTTGAGGGGGGGTTTGGGTTTCTCCGTGCAGTGGCGTAGGTGGGGGGGCTTCTACGTTGATGCCGGCGCCGTTCATGCTTACATTAACTACATGCCCCTAACCCTGGGTGAGGAATTCATCAGTAGGTCTAGGGCTTTGGGGGGGGATGTCCTTATTCCATCGATTGAGGATTTAATAATCCTTAAGTTGATGAGTGGTGAGGATAAGGACGTGGAGGACGTTAAGAGACTGCTCAGGCTACCCAACCTTGACCTACCCTACCTGCTCCGGCGTTCACGCGATGCGGGTGTTGATAAGGATTTATTAAGGATTGCCAGGAGGGTTGGCTTGAGGTTGATGGTTAGGGAGTTCGTGTTTAACGAAGGTTGCGTGGTCATTGATAATGTCAGGTTGCCCATTGACGTGGCCAGGGCATTGAGTAATTATGGTTGCTCCTTCACAGGCTGGACCGCCCTAGCCATACACGCGGGGAGCAAGTTGTTGATTCCATACCACCCGAATTACCTCGAGATCGCGTGCCCGGACATCGAGGCCGTGGTCAGCGGGCTCAGGAGGCTCGAACTAGTGATTTGGCGTGGGAGGCGCTGGGCCACGGTTGGTTGGGTCTACAGACCACTCAGGGTGGCGCTCGGTGAATTGAGGATCTTCAGTGAGGAGGTTAGGAGCGAGGGTGAGAGGTGTGGGTTGGGCGTGGCCTCGATAATCGACGCCGCCAGGCACATAATGCGGTTTAGGGAGCGCGTGAGGGACCTCAGGCTTGTTGAGAGGTACTCAAACGGCAGGGTTAGAATACCCACGGGATTAATGACGGCAAAACACCATTTTTAACGGGTGAAGCATTAAACCCACATCACTGGTCAAGACCACCCCTCAACTCCCTCAAGGCCTCAACAGCACCCCTGATATACTCCTCCTCCCTATCAGGAACCACAGCACCATAAATAGTCAAAGTCCTCCACTGAGTCCTGGTAGCATACACATACTCAGCAGGACCCACATAACAACGAGAACCATCACCATGATAAAACCTGAAATAAACCCTACCATTAGACCTAAACGAATGCACAGACCTAACAACCCTCCCACACCTCGGACAAATCAACACCCCCCCACCCATCAATAAACAAAACCCCAACCAAACTTATAAATTACTTTCACCATTAATAATACCTATTATATTAATAAAAACTTCATAATATAACAAAACTACGATAATTATACAACCAAACAAACATCAAATACAGCAAACCACAACCACAAGACGCATCACCCATTTTCCTTCATTAATTCGGCGTATCATGACTATTTTCCAATATTTCGAGCCATGCAAATTTTGCCACGGAACGATTTAAGGAATATATTTTTAAATTCTTTTTATGGTTTGTCTTTCGTGGTTTGTGCGTTGTTTTTAAATTGGTGTTTGTTATTTCGTTGTTGGTGTTTGTGGGTTTTGATTTGAGGGATGTTGGTGGTGTTAGGACTAAGTTGTTTTATCTTGAGGCTGCTTCTATAATGGGTGTTGATGCTGTTAATCTTGAGGCCTGTGGTGGTGCTCTCTGTGGTTCTGTTGTGGTTAGGGATTTGGTGAGCCTTGGTTTTTTGTTGATGTTGTTGGTGAGGGTACTCTCAGGGTTGATGATCTTCAGTTCGC
>BBCS01000012.1 GCA_001316125.1 Vulcanisaeta distributa JCM 11213 | reverse complement strand
TTATGCGGAGGATTCACCTGCAATGGATAGGATAGTGGCGCAGTTGTTGGCTGAGATGGATGGTGTGTCAAGGCTTGATAACGTGG
Organism: Vulcanisaeta distributa JCM 11213; assembly: GCA_001316125.1. The sequence continues at coordinate 51,287 of BBCS01000012.1, read as the reverse complement.
TTGTTATAGCCGCAACGAATAGGCCCGACATCGTTGACCCAGCACTACTTAGACCGGGCAGGTTCGATAGAATAATTTACGTGCCACCGCCAGACCTTAGGGCTAGGTTCGAAATACTCAAGATACATACCAAGAACATGCCACTTGCTAAGGATGTTGACTTAATGGAGTTGGCGAAGATGACTGAGGGATACACTGGTGCGGATATTGAGCTTTTGGCTAGGGGGGGCAGGTTTATTAGCCATGAGGGAGGTGAATGGCGCTGGTGAGGTATCAATGAAGCACTTCATTGAGGCCATGAAGAAGATTAAGCCGTCAATAACGCCTGAGATGATTAAGTTCTATGAGGCCTGGTACGAGAGAATGAAGCAGACGTTGGCGCGTGAGAGGCAGAGGGCGCCAACGCTCTATGTGTAGGGATTAAAAATAAAACATTCCTCACAAGCAATAACCTGGTTCAGGAAATATGAGAAGGCCTGTGCCCATTGAGGCTTTGATCATGGATTTAATAAGGGATAAGGGCGACATGTGGTTTAATGACCTAATGCAGGCGCTGAGGGCTTGGTATCCAGACGTTACGGAGAAGGAGGTTTTAATGGCATTAATGAGGCTTGAGCTCAGTAGGTTGATAATCGTTCAGAAGGTTGTTAGGAAGGATGGGGCTACGTACCATATAAGGGTTGTTAAGGATTAATTAGGGAAAGAGATAAATGGCTTGCTTCATAAGTTTAATTGGGTTACCTAAATGGGCGTTACTGAGCTCGGTAAGTTAATTCCAGAGGGTGTCAGAAAGACCGTAGAGTTCACCCAATTATCAAATAGGATAGTGGCATTGGATGCGTATAATGCACTTTATCAATTCCTAGCGTCAATTAGGCAGCCGGATGGTACACCACTCATGGATTCCAAGGGGGGGAGAATAACGAGCCACCTGAGCGGATTATTATACCGAACAATAAACTTTCTTGAGAATAGGATATGGCCTGTGTACGTATTTGATGGTAAGCCACCTGAGGAGAAGACGCTGGAGATTGCGAGGAGGAGGAAGGTTAGGGAGGAGGCCATGGATAAGTGGGTTAAGTTGCTTGAGGAGGGTAAGAGGGAGGAGGCTAGGAAGTACGCGCAGAGGGCGTTGTTTCTAACTGATGATATGGTTGAGGATGCAAAGAAGCTACTGAGGTTAATGGGCATACCAGTGGTTCAGGCAATGGCTGATGGTGAGGCTCAGGCAGCTGTAATAGCCAGGGAGGGCAAGGCCTGGGCCGCGGGTAGTCAGGACTATGACTCATTACTGTTCGGAGCACCCAGGTTAGTCAGGAACCTCGCCATAACCGGGCGTAGGAAATTGCCGAATAAGGATGAGTACATCGAGATTAAACCCGAGATAATAGAACTCAATGAGGTTCTTAAGGCATTGAAGCTTAAGGACAGGACGCAGTTAATAGACTTGGCAATACTCCTCGGGACCGACCTAAACCCAGATGGCGTGCCAGGCATTGGGCCGCAGAGAGCCTTAGGCTGATCCAGGAATTTGGCGGCCTTGAGAAGTTACTCCAGGGCCCATTAAAGAATGCGCAATTCCCAACGGACCCACTAAAGATACGTGATTACTTCCTAAATCCGCCATACAACCCGAATTATAAAATAGAATTTGGGCAACCCGATGAAAGGGGCGTAATTGAGTTCCTGGTTCACGAGCATGACTTCAATGAGGAGAGGGTTAGGAATGCAATCGAGAGGCTTAAGAAGGCCATGGGTAAGAGGAGGGAGTCAACCCTTGACTCATTCTTTGGATAATCCATTGGTGGGTTAAGCTTAAAATAATCAAGGACCTTAACCATGCTGGGTACTTACATGGAGCCCGTATTATCAATAATTGGTTCAGCGCTTAGCTGGGTATCCGGCATCATATCATCGGCTATACAATTACTCTATTCAATAATTAATTATATATTGTCAAGGCCCGATAATTACATACCATTCCTATGGCCAATAATAAACTTCCTAAACCACGTACCAGTAATAAACATAATAGTGCACCTCATCTTCTGGAGACCAATATTTGACCTACTCTTTGTACCTGGCCTAGTTTCGGTGACGATAGCTTTAATCTTCATAATATGGTTTGAGAGAAAGTTGACGGCTAAGGTGCAATGGAGGATTGGGCCGCTTGAGGTTTCGAGACCAATAGGCGGTTTTCTCCAACCATTTGCAGACCTATTTAGGTATACGTTTCAGGAGTTTGTGGTACCTATCAATGCGGATAGGAATTACTTCATTCATGCACCAGCCATAGCATTTATACTATCGACATTACCCGTATTCTTCATACCAGTCGGTCCAAGGCAATTTACGCTCCCCAATGGTACGATGATTGAAGGTATTTACGGCGTTTACACGGGCTATGATGTATTGATTGCATTGGCATTAGTAACATTGTTTAATATAGGGATAATATTGATTGGTTGGGCTAGTAATGATAGGTTCACGTACATAGGGACGGTGAGGGAGGCATTACTATATACGGGTTATGAGATGATCCTCATATTATCGGTCGTTGCAATACTCCTAATTTACGGAACGGCAGATCCATTCAAGGTAGTCGACTGGCAGTTAACGCACCTGCCGGGCATAATAGTAAACCCACTTGCATTCCTCGCCTTCCTAATAGCCACGCTAATGGCCACATCAAGGTTCCCCTTCGAAATACCGGAGGCCGATACGGAAATCGTACTTGGCCCATACACGGAATATAGCGGTATTGTATATGGTCTAGTAATGACGATGAGTTATGAAAAATTATACGTATTAAGTCTACTAATGGTTCTATTGTTCCTAGATGGCTGGGCAGGACCATATATACCATATTTTGGAGCTTTGTCACCTGCAATATGGTTTGGCATAAAAACATACATAGTGATGATAATAATGGTTTTCACGAGATCCGTATACGGCAGGTATAGGCCAGATCAGGCACTGAGAATGAGTTGGTCATCACTGCTCGGGTTAGTGGTGGCTGCTTTAATACTCTCCCTCGCAATTAAGGTTTTCTAATTATTTTAAATTTAAACAATGTTTGATCAAAAATTAATTATTATAGGAATATTTTAGGGAAATGTTCATTAAGTTATTAAAAAGATCTTCATCAATAGCCCGAACCATTAACAATTAGGCTAACCACTAAATTAATAAGGAGGCTTTCCAGGACTCAAGACAATGGTCATCTGCCCCCCCGTATGCGGTAAGGAGTATGCAAACTCGAGTTCGCTGCTAAAGCATGTTAAATTGAAGAGTAAGTACGACCCAATGCACATGGCCTTTTGGCTCGAGTTCCAGAAATACATAAGCACACCGAAGGAGGATTGGGCGATGCTAACGAAGACAGACCTGTTCAGGGAGTTCCTTCGAGAGAAGGGGCTTCTTTAAAACTATTGACTAACACTACATCATTAACTTAACTAATAACCTAATTAATAACGCATTATTAACAATCCCGTGGTTAAGAAAAGGGTTAGGGGGGGAGTTATTCAGGAAGCACTTGATTATCAATTAAATTGGCCAATTAAGTTAAGGGAGTTATCAATAAGACTTCAGGACAAATCGTATAAGACAGCTCAAGAGGCGATTAGGTTATACGTCAATGGATTATTAAGTAAGGACGCTGCCATAGAGATAATAAGGTTAAGTGGTGTTTCGTTGAATAAGTACATAAATCCTAGGAGGTATCTGGTTTACGATGGCGATGATGAGGTAATCGAGAATGTGGATGACGTAATAATTAATGAGTTTGACGAGGTTAATGATGATGTTAAGGAGGTTGAGGAGGAGTATATTGGTCAAAGAATTATTAGGAGGTTGATGGGTAATGATTGATAAGTTAATACGTAAGTACGGTAGGTACATGGGAGGAATAAATTATGAGAAGGTGCTAAATGATATAATTAGTGAGGAGGATAGGCTTAGGGAAATAGAGAGGAGACTAATAGGTATTGAGACGGGGCAGCAGACGAATTATGAGAAATTGAGAGAGCTCGAGAAGAGACAATTAATCCTAAAGTACATAGAACTAAAGAATCAGGAAAGGAATATACTCGAATTAATTAAGGAACTGAAGCTAAAGGGATACACGAGGACCGAGGTAACAAAGGCAATAAGAAGATTAAGGAGGATAAGAAGACAGATACGCATGATAAAGCAGGAATTAAAATTAATAAATGAAGAACTTACAAACACAACAAAAGACTTAAAAACCGACGTATTTAATGAGCAATGAGCCCCGGTCGTATAGCCCGGTCAAGTATGCGGGCCTCTCGAGCCCGTGACCCGGGTTCAAATCCCGGCCGGGGGGGCACCAGTTTCTTGTTCAATCCCTTGTTTATCATAGCCGTTATCGTCTTCGTTTCAATTTGTGACCGCTTTCATAAGGCTTATATACATGCACGGGTGATCATCGCCCAGGGGGACACATGGTTGACCGTTAATAACGAGTAGAAACTTAAACGAAAACTACTGATCTGCCTAAACAATATATGCGTATAAACCCGGGACAATCGCGCCACTTTAAAGTTGTCCTACCAATTAGTTATTCCATAAAGAAGGAGACCAGCTATATCCTGTACTACTAATCTGTATAGTAAAATAAAATCTAACGCTCTGTGTAACGCTCTGCATCGTGAAATTTAATGCATCTCCATAGCTTATTGAATTGTACGTGAACATGATACTATACGGTATTATTATTCCGTTGCTCATTACTACCGCTCCTCCAGTAAATATTGGGTTTTGTGCGTATTGTTGAAGGCTCGTTATTTCTTGCAATACCGTTCCTATTCCTGGTTGGTACCATATATTTGCTAATACAGGTGCTATTGTTGATTCATTATATTCCGCGTCTAATGCATATGCTATTTTTTGTTAGGTCGTTCTGGTCTGTTACTATGACTGTCCAATATATTGGGCTAACACTATCCAACAGTACCGTGTTTCCCTGTATCGGTACCTGTACCGCCCAGGTTGCGTTTCCGATAATGACCTCGTAACTAAGCGATATGAGCAGTTGACCATTAATTATAGTCCCCATACTCCGCTGATTAAATGAATTAATCTCACTCACCGCTTGATTCAACGCATTACTTTGTACCTTGTACGTTCCCAGGTCATGCAGGTTACCATTGGAGTCATAGTAAAATAATTCATACCGCCCATTACCAGTGGGCATTAGGAATACGTAGAGTGCATTAATGGTTAGGTATGTTATTGATGGTCCCAAGATGAGTAGGTAGGCTAGGAAAACCACGGCAGTGGTTACAACAATGGCAACCACAATGCCAAAAACCAAAACCCTAACCATTAAACAAAACAAAGGAAAGAAACTAAAAAGCCTTAAGCCTTATTCAACAATGCAAAACGCTGGTCATTTAATCGGCACGGTTAACTATAAACACTATTGGTAACCTAAGCAATGGGCTCAGGTAACGACACCTTAACAAGCCCCCCCTTAAGAAACCGGTAAATACGTGGTAATTCACTAGAAGAAATGACAAAAAACATACGCACAGACAATGAAGATAGTGTAATTTAATAAACTTCTGTTATATGTTCGTTCCATAAAAAGCTTAAAATCAACACTTGCTCGTTATCTCGTGGTTTCAATCGGCGTTGTTGGTTTGGGTCCGATGGGTCGTGCAATTGCTTACTACTTGGTTAGGCATACGGGTCATGTCGTTAATGGTTATGACGTTAGTGATGAGGCAATTAGTGAGGCCAAGCGATTAGGCATTAATAATGCGGTTAAGGCTGATGCCAGCAATTATGAGGATTTGAAGCATATTGCTAATGATAATGACGTGATTGTCAGCGCAGTTCCGCAGTCAATAGCCGATCAAGTAGTCCTTAAACTTCATGAGCTTGGTAAACCTGTTATTGACTTAATATTCATGTGGAAGTATAATGAGGATTTAGCCCGTAAATTAAGCAGTGGTCCCATTATCATCCCGGCCTGTGGTTGGGCTCCAGGACTGACTAACTTACTCGCTATGGCGGCGGCCAGTGAGTTGGAGAGGGTGGAGGAGGTTGGTATTCACGTTGGTGGTAACCCGGTTGATCCAAAGCCACCACTTTACTATGAGCTCCTATTCTCACTTGAGAGTACGGTTGATGAGTACGTTAGGCCTGCAACGATTATTAAGGATGGTAAGGTCGTTAGTGTTGAGCCGCTTGCGGAGATCTTTGACTTTAGGACTTGGCTCGTCAATGGTGAATTCGCTGAGTTCTACACTGATGGCTTGAGCACGCTACTCGTTACACTACCCAAGTACTTTAGCACGTTGAAGAATGTCTACGAGAGGACTATTAGGTGGAGGAGGCATTTGGAGATTATGAGGGTTCTCAGGGATCTTGGACTTTTGAGTGATGTAGAGACTGCAAAGTATGTGCTCTCTAAGTCATTAAGACCCGGAATAAACGACTTCTCAATAATGGTTGTTGAAGCTATGGGTGAATTAAATGGTGACAAGGCAATTATTAGGTTTGAAAGTGTTGACTATGCCCAGGGAGGCTTCACATCGATGGCTAAACTCACGGGCTTCACCGCAGCCATAGTGACAGACCTAGTGGCCAAGGGCGAGATAAAGGGTGAGGGATTAACACCAATTGAGGAAACGTACATAAGGAACAAGACAATACTAAACCAGGTGGTAAACGCATTAAGGGTGGAGAACGTAAAAATATATAAAACAAAGACAATGATAGAATAATAAATAGATTAAATAGATGCTAGATAATAATAAAAATTTAAATCTTAATTTAATAAAAATTAAATTTAATATGACTTCAAGTACTCAATCTCAGGTCAGGCTCAGGAGGGCTTTAACTATGACTGATTATTTCATGTTAGCATTTACGGGCATGGTTGGTAGTGGTTGGTTATTCGCGGCATTAGGTGCCTCTGGTGCATGGGTCCTGCATCTCTTCTCTCCTGGGTAGTAGCTGGTATATTCTTCATATTCATGGTATTTCCCTTCGCAGAGCTTGGTGGTCTTTTCCCATTCAGTGGCTCTTTAGCTAGGTATAATCATTATAGTCATGGAACAATTAGTAACTACTTACTAGCCTGGGCATACACATTGGGCGCGATTACCACCGTTAGTGTCGAGGCGGTGGCCATTGTTGAGTATGCTAGCTACTACGTACCGCAGTTTTGGAATTCAACAATTGGAGTATTGACACCGCTTGGTTTAGCCGTAGCAGCATTGCTAGTGTTAGCTTTTCTCGCGATCAATTAATTGGTGTCAATGTTTATGGATGGTTTAATAGGTTCATAACTGCCTGGAAGATATTAATACCTGGCTTAACAATAATATTGTTGATTGCATTATATTTCCACCCGGACTATGTAATTGGTAAGTTGCCAGGTGGTTTTGTGCCATATGGTTATTCAGTGGTCTTTTCCGGTATGATTACCACAGGTATTGTTTGGGCATACGAGGGATTTAGGCAAGGTCTTGAATATGCTGGTGAAGGCAAGAATCCGCAAAGAGACGCGCCGTTAGGGACAATACTTGCATTAATATCCGTGATAATACTTTACATATTACTTGAAATTGCATTTATAGGGGCGATTAATTGGGAGGCGGCTGGTGTGAAGCCTGGTGATTGGCAAGCACTTGCATCAAGTAGCTGGCAAGCCCATCCATTTGCCAGTGAGGCTATGGCAACCGGAATACCGGTATTAATGGGTCTTGCCATATTACTTCTAATTGATGCTGCCGTATCACCTGCTGGAACTTTAGCTGTCTTTCTTGGGACTAGTGGTAGAAATTTATATGGTATGTCTAGGGTTGGTTATATACCAGAGTTCTTTTCACGAATACACAGAAGGTTCCAGACGCTTGGATAGCTCTCATAATCGCCGCAGTAATAGGTATAGCATTTATGGCGCCATTCCCAACTTGGTATACAATAATGTCATATTCCGCGGTGATGACAGTTTATGGCTATTTACAAGTCGGCATAACCAATCACGCACTTAGGAAATTAGCTCCTGACCTAAAGAGACCGTTTAACCCACCGGCTTGGTATATATTCTACCCACTTAGTTTTGTCGTTGCATCACTGCTTATTTATTGGTCTGGTTGGTCGTACATTAATGCAATAATAGCAGGTGTTATACTTGGATTTCCACTATTACTTCTCGGTCCATATAGGTTAGAAATTAGATTATCACGTACGGCATCGGTAGTATTCACGGTGGTTTACTGGGTAATTTCATCATTATTAATCGCCGGTTGGTACCTCAATTGGTTTGCAGGTTTAGGCGCAATCACCTCATTCGCCGCTTACTGGACATTAATATCCCTAGTTCAGGTGCTAAGCCTGCTTTACCTATGGTTTAAGTCAAGGCACCCAGACGTTAAGGCTGCTCTCTGGGTACCAATATATAATGTATTACTAGGCGTGATATCATACATAGGCTCATTAGGTCCGCTATCAACACCATTAATACCATACCCATGGGATTACATAACATTCGCAATACTAAGCCTAGTGGTCTACTTCATAGCTGTAAATCTACCTACGAAACAAAGGATCTAAGGCAGGTAAAAGAAAAGGGGTTACCAATAGAATAAATAGAAGTAAATAGATACGATAAAGATTAAACCGTGATTTTTAATTTTTCTGTTGATCAAATGATAATGATTATTTTTCTATTTAATCAATAAATTTAGCATAAAATATAAATTTTAAATTTATTCTTAAGCATATTATTTAATTTATAACTTTAATTTATTATTAAAATAATTTATTGACTTTGTCAATTATTGGACATTTTATGTACTAAGGAATACTCATGGCTAATTTAGATCTGGTTTTTCTCTATTCTTCCTTATTTTCTATTTCTAATATTCGTTATCTATATATTAGTACGTAGGAAAAATAATAATGTTTATCATAATTTTTACTATTCTATAAGGAGGAAATACTTTAAAAAATCATTATGAAGATAATTCCATGGCGAACCCACCTGAAGCAGGACCTGAGGTTGGTGAAAAGAAGGCTATTCAAAGCGATAAACAGTTAAGGAGGGCGTTGAACCAGTGGGATATAGCCTTCCTAGTTGTAGGCGCCATGATTGGTAGTGGTTGGTTATTCGGTTCACTTGGCGCGGCTGCCACGGCGGGTCCTGCCGCCATTCTCTCTTGGCTAATTGCTGGGTTCTTAATGATATTCATAGCATTGGCCTACGCGGAGATTGGCGGCATGCTGCCTAAGAGTGGTGGTATTGTTAGGTATCCTCAGTATACCCATGGCGGCTTTGCGTCGTTTATAATGGGTTGGTCGTACTTCCTAAGCGCGGTCACTGTTGCTCCATCAGAGGCCATAGCTGCCGTGACCTACATGTCAAGTTACTTACCACAGCTAATGTCCAATGGCTTATTAACGCCATTGGGTACGTTGGTGGCCGCTGTTTTGGTTGTATTCTTCTTCCTTCTTAATTGGTATGGTGTTCATGTTATGGGTAAGACGAATACGGGTGTTGGTTGGTGGAAACTAATAATACCATCCCTAACCTTCATTCTACTTATGGCACTAGCCATGCACACAGTTAATTACTCAGGGCTCGCTGGCGGTTTTATACCGTATGGCTGGTCAGCAGTCTTCCTGGCAATACCAACCACGGGCATAGCCTATGCCTACCTGGGCTTTAGGCAGGGCATTGACTACAGCGGTGAGGCTAGGAAGGCGACTGACGTAGTTTGGGGTACAATAATTGGTTATGCGCTTGTGATGTTCATTTACGTAATGCTCCAGGTGGCATTTATAGGCGCAGTTAATTGGAGCGCCGCTAAGGTAAGTCCAGGCAATTGGCAGGCCTTATCATCCTCAGTATTAAGTAGTGGTCCATTCTATGAGATTATGGCCACCAGTGGCGTAGCAATACTTGCCGGCTTCGCAGTAATACTATTAATAGATGCCATAATCTCACCATCAGGTACTGGCTGGATATACATAGGCACAACGGCGAGGACAATATATGGCATGGCGGCTGATGGTCACCTACCATCTGCGTTCCTAAAGCTAAATAGGTATAAGATCCCACTTTGGCCGACAATTGCTGCCTTAGTACTTGGACTATTATTCCTGTTGCCATTCCCGACTTGGTTTGCGATATCCTCATTTATAACAACAACTACTGTGTTCACGTACATAATCGGCGGGCCATCATTAATGACCCTCAGAAGGACTGCACCAAATGCTAGCAGGCCAATTAAATTGCCTGCTGCGTCGGTGATTGGTGCCATAGCCACAATAGCGGCCTTCCTAATTGTCTACTGGTCAACCTTCTACTATCTATGGTTTGCAATAGCCCTAATACTTGCTGGCTTACCGTTATTCTACATGTACACGATGGTCAATAGGTATGGGGCAAGCAGAACCGCTGGCATTGTATCTGGGATAATATACTGGGTTGTGCTTATCGTAGCCACATACTACCTGATATACCTACCATTCGCAGCGCCCACTGGTTGGCCTTCATCATCACCAGTCACAATGCTTAAATTACAGCCGACGCATATAGTAGATTTTGTTAGTTATGTCGTGGTAATGATAGCCATGGTTGTTGGATTTACGCTGTACGTGGCCTCTACGGCTAGGGATCGTGAGATAGCGATGAAGCATGTGAAGGCTGGTTGGTGGGTTGTGGCAACAATATTCTCAGCGTTCATACTGTCATTCCTAGGCTCCTTCAGCGTCTTCCAGACGCCTATAATACCGTTCCCATGGGACACCATAATAGCTGCACTTGTGGCTCTTGGACTATATCTCTACGGCTCCTATAGTGGAATTCTCACTGAGGACTTAGTTGTTGCGTTGAGAGAGCTTGGGGGGGGTGTTTAGTGCTTGAGACCTAAAATTATTTTGTTTGATCTGTCAAATTTTTGACTTAAAAACAAATAAACCCGGTGCTTTTTTGTCATATTCGTGCTTGGTAAATACCCAGTATTCCCACCCACCGACCCTGAGTTTGAGGATCAACCAAAGTTAGACAAGTATGATGTTGTTGTTATAGGCGGTGGTGGAGGTGGTTATCATGGGGGCCTTTGAGTTGAGTAAGGGTGGTCTTAAGGTTTTGATGGTTGATGATAAGGGAAATCTTGGCGGTAACTGCCTGTATGAGGGTTGTATACCGTCTAAAGCTGTCTATATGACGATATACTTAATGGAGAAGATAAGGGGTATACTAAATAGTGTTGGTAATAAGGACATAAATGCGGTTAGGGTTCTTTGGGAGAACGCGATTGATCATAAGGATAACGTCCAATACATTAGGTACTTACAGCATATTAGGGAGATTAAGGAGCACGAGAATGTGGACTTCGTTAAGGGCGTTGCTGAGGTTATTGACGAGCATAGGGTTAGGGTTAGGGCTATTGATGGTTCCTGGACTAAGGACGTTGAAGCAAGACAACTATTAATAGCAACCGGGTCAGTGCCGATTAGAATACCTGTACCTGGTGCTGACCTTGCCATTGGAAGCCAGGAATTATTTGGCTATAAGACGAGTTATAGGAAGATACCGAACGACGTTGTTATTATAGGCGGTGGTTATATAGGTGTTGAGGTTGCATCAGTGCTTGGTTCCATGGGTATCAAGGCAACAATAATCGAGATGTTACCTAGGATACTGGCTGGTTGGGATAGCGACATCGTCTCTAAGATCGAGGAGAAGTTGAAATCTAAGGGTGTTGAGGTTCTCACGAATTCAAAGGTCGTTGGTATTAAGGAGGAGGGTGGACAAAAGATTGTTGAATTTGAGAGACCAGATGGTAGTAGGGGGGGTTACGTGGCCGGTTCCGAGGTCATAATGGCAGTTGGTAGGAAGCCCTACGTGGAGGGTCTCGATAGGCTTAGGATCGTTGAGAAGGGCCATGTTGAGGTTGAGTCATCGATGAGAACTAAGTCGCCAAACATATATGCCGCAGGCGACGTGTTAGGTAAGTACATGCTTTATCACGCTGCTGTTAAGGAATCCGTTGTGGCAGCATGGAACATGCTACATGGCAAGCCCATTTACGAGATAAACTTCAGTTCAATACCAATGACGATATTCACCGAACCCGAGGCAGCAATGGTTGGTTTAAGTGAAGAGACCGCCAAGGCTAGGGGGGGCATTAATTATGTAACTGTGTCATACCCACTCGAGGATGATGCTTACGCCAAATAATGGGTGTTAGGGAGGGTTGGGTTAAGTTAATTATTGAGAGGGAGAGCCAGAGGGTTATTGGTGGTGTTGTTTATGGTGAGGCCGCTTCGCTAATAATTAATGAGATAGCATTGGCGGTAGCTGTGAATGCCAGGGTTAAGGACATAGCACTACTTGCGCATCAGCATCCAACAATATTTGAGGCCATTGATAGGGCAGCCATTAGGTTCTCACTATGATTATATATTCATAACTATTTATAATTATTTAAAAGAATAATTATATATTCACTTAATTTAGAAGCCAACTAAGGGAAATTAAATCCATGGATGTGGCGGGAAATGTATGAGCAGGAAAGTCTGGAAGTGCTATAGGTGTGGTGAGGAGATTGTTGAGGGTATGAAGTTCACGTTTACTAAACAAGGTCCAGTTCATTGGGAGTGCTTTAGGGCTGAGGTCAGGGATAGTTCAATGGGAGTATCCCTGAGGACGTAAATGTAATGCTTGAGCTGCTGGGCTATCTAGCTGATGGTATTGTTAAGATCAAGGAGCTTGAGACCAGGGCTTCCTCCGACGAGCTAAGGCAGACACTCATAGCTAGGAGGAAGATTATTGAGGGTGAAATGGCTAAGTTAATGAGTGAATTGAATAGAGTGCTTTATGGAGGTGCTTGATCATATTTTAGTATTTATTAGGAACGTTTAAATTCTAGTACTTAACGTATTAAATCGTGAGTGAGAACTATTTTGATAGGATTAGGAATGTTTATGCGAAATTGAATAGTATGTTCTTTAAGTATGAGAATGAGGTCCTTGGCGCATTAATGGCTACTCTATCCAGGGAGAATTACCTATTAGTTGGTCCGCCAGGTACTGCAAAAACGACATTGGTATACGCATTATCTAAACTGTTAAATGCTAAGTGGTTTTATAGGCAGTTAACGAAGTTTACAGATCTCGAGGAGATCCTAGGCCCAATAAACATTGCTAAACTACTGGACGGTAAGGTGGAGAGGATATACGCTAACTCAATAGTGGAGAGTGAATTCGCATTGCTTGATGAGATATTTAATGCTTCAAGTGCAATATTGAACACGCTATTGTCCATACTCAATGAGAGGGTTGTCTATGATGGTGAAAAGGTGGTCCCAGTGAGGACCTGGACGGTTTTTGGTGCAAGCAATAGGATTCCGGATGAGGAGGAGTTACAGGCGCTCTATGATAGGTTCCCACTCAGGGTCTTCACTGAGTGGGTTAGCCTGATGATACTGAGCCATTGATAATAAAGGGTTGGGAGTTAAGGATGGACCTGGAGAGGATGGAGCCTCTGGCCACCATGGACGATGTACAGGCCGTTAACAAGATAATTACGCAGTACGTTTATGACCACATAAAGGACATATCAAAGGTAATAAGCCCAATAATAGCCAATTACGTGGAGCACATACCGATTAGTAATAGGACTAGGGTTAAGGTGCCTATGTACGTGGCCACATACCTAATGCTCCACGGGATAGATATTGGCCGTATTGAACTAACTCCGTCATTGCTGAGAGTTGGTACGATAAAGGTATTGAGGTACTTAGTTAATAATAAGGATCAGTTAAATGAGTATAATTCATTTGCGACAGTACACATGCCCGAAGACCTACTGAGATTAAGTGAATTACTTAGTGAGGCTAAGGCATTAATAAATAATGAGGTTTATGATGAAGCGAGACAGAGAATAAGGGATGCCAAGGAATTATTAAGTCAGATAAGGGGGGGTAAGTGGGATGCGGTAATGGCTAGGTTGTATGCAGATGAAATAAATGAATTAGAGGATCTACTAAGGAAGTTAGAGGAGGCATTGAGTGAGGGTAAGCGTTGATTTACCGTTTATTTACGTGATCGCAATATATCACGTACAATGGACACCACCGCATTTATAAACCTAGGTGGTGCATTGTATAGTCTCATGTCCGTTAATACGTCGCTTAGTAACTCACTTAATTCCTCAATAATAACGCCGGAGCCCTCTAATTCCCTCAATTCCTGACTCAACACCTTAAGGTATATGTACGAGACCACGAAGAACCTAGTCCTAAAATCATCAGACTCACTTGGTGGGCAATTAAATACATTAATGGGCTCCTCCCTGCAAACCTCATTAATATCAATGCCAAGCTCTCTCAGGTAATTAATTAATAATCGTGGTTCCCTCACCATAGCCCAGAAGGATTCCCTGACATTAACCACAAAAATCACTCAAGTGGTCTCTCCTTCATTAACTTTACGGCATCCATCACTGTGAATTCACGACCCCTCCAATTAATAGATTTAGTGAACATTGTCTTAATTATTACCAGCCAGGAAAAGTAAACATTCAATATCGAGGTTAGCGCCAGGAGCATTGAATAACCCCTCGTTATGTTAATACCATAAAATTGATTGAGCGCCCTAATGCCACTTATCCTAATGTAATCCTTAGCCACGCCCAAAATAAATGGTAAAAGCCCAGGCACTATGAACCACGCATTAATGAGTGAGAGGGCTATGGCTATAGGCAGCGTAACTACATACAATGTGTAAGACGCGGCATATAGTAGGAATCCTCTAAATCCGTAAACCCTGACATACCACAACTGCCTAACAGACCAGGTAAAGGCCTCCCTAATACCTACATCCTCGAGCGTCAGAACCAGGGACTCAGGAACAAAGTCTATGGCTAGGCCCTCCCTATGTACGAAGTGCGTGATTACGTAGTCATCACTTAGGTAATAAGGCAGGTAATCACGGATCCTCCATTTATCCAATACCCATTTCCAAATAGCCGTGGAGCCACCCCCAGGTAAACCTAGCCACCGGATTCTGCATCGCCGTGATACCAATCATGTTAAAGCTAGCCCTTAGTAATGAACCAAGACTAAGCCTCCTAAGTGTACGTAGAACCTATATGTCGTGGCGGCGCCCGAACCATTAACCAGTGAGGATACCAAGTTCCAAAGCCAATACCTATGAACAAAGGCATCACTATCGACGAAAACAACGACCTCACCAACCACATGACTTAAAGCGAAGGTCAAAGCCTCACCCTTACTGCGTCCATCCCTGTTAATTAATACCGAGCATCAACATTAAACCCCCCCTTAATCAAGTCCTTAATGACGCCGTATGCAGGGTCATCCTCGCTATCGAGAACGAAGATGTAATTTCTACGGCCTGGATAATCCTGATCCAAAACACTGGTTATATTACCCCTGATATTTTGGTCTAAACCTCTCACAGGCATTATCACGGTTACCCAGGGATAATTACCATTAATCAGCTCACCAATCTCCTGCTCCTCCAATACTTAACCTCGAAATATAAGGATAACAATGATGATAATGCAGATGCAATAATTATCAATACACCAAGAACTACTAACACTAATAATATCATCACTAAGGGTTGTTGTAGTAACGATTTTTAAGCTATTACTGCTTAACTAGCACCTTCAATACGGCGGCGAAGTCCTCCTCAGAAAGACCCATTCTCTCAGCCATCCTATAGAACTGAAGAGCCAGTGACGCTATCGGTATTGGGACACCACGCATCGAGGCCTCCCTATTAACTATGTCAAGGTCCTTACGCATGTGCTTAAGGGCAAACTGGACTGAGTAATCCCCCCCACTAAGCATCTTGGGAACCTTCAACTCAGACGTCGGTGACCTGGCACTCGATAATTTAGTCAGTACATCTAGGATTACAGAGTCGCTGAGACCGAAGGCTTTACCTAACTGAACAACCTCTGCCAGTGCAACGACGTACGAACCAAGCAAGGCATTGTTTATTAACTTCGCATATAGCCCGTAGCCATTCGGTCCCACGTGAACTATGGTTTTAGCCGTATATTGTAAGACCTCCCTGGATCTATTAAATGCCTCGTCAGAACCACCGACAAGTACTACTATTTCCTTCCTCTCAACGGCTATGGACGTACCAATCACCGGGGGGGCATCAACCATTTCACCACTCCTGGACTTAACGGTATTAGCGAGTTCTACTGAAACGCTTGGTGATATTGTAGACATATCAATTACCAAAGAGCCAGACCTTAAACCACTCAATATGCCGTCACCACCCGCAATAACACTTCTGACAGCCTCATCATCACTAAGCATCGTGATTATCACGTCAGATGCCCTGGCAAGCTCACTTGGTGTCTTAAATGCCTCAACACCAAATTCCCTACTAAACCTCAGGGCCTTATCAAACGTCCTATTATAGACCCCAATTAGCAAGCCCGCATCCCTTAGGTTCTTGGCAATTCTCCAACCCATCACGCCAAGCCCTGCCAGTCCAACCTTAACGTTGCCCATACCACGCCCAGCGTTACTCCCTAGTTTAAATAACAATCTCGGGCTCTAATTAACCATGCATGGAGTAAGTGATTTATAATTTCTAAGTCATAGACATGACCTGATGCGGTATAAGTGGGTTGTCCTGTCCAATACCACCATCGGCACATTACTCGCATTCATGAATAACACGATAGTCATAATCTCATTACCAGCCATATTCAATGGAATTAAGATAAATCCACTAAGTCCAAGCGCATTCCAGTACTTACTATGGGTTTTGATGGGTTATAGCCTAGTCACAGCATCACTTCTGGTCACACTGGGCAGCTAAGTGATATGTACGGTAGGGTAAGGCTCTATAACCTTGGTTTCCTAATATTTACAATAGGCTCAGTACTACTATACCTTACGCCGAATACTGGTTACTTAGGTGCACTGGAGATCATAATCTTTAGGTTGGTCCAAGCCGTGGGTGGCGCATTCTTAATGGTTAATAGCGCTGCCCTACTAACGGATGCATTTCCACCCAATGAGAGAGGCTTTGCACTAGGCACTAACCAGGTGGCTGGCTTAGCTGGTAGCCTGGTTGGCTAATAATTGGTGGTGTGTTGGCGACCTATGACTGGAGGTACGTATTCCTCGTATCAGTGCCTTTAGGCGTCTTCGGCACTGTGTGGAGCTACTTAAGGCTCAGGGAGATTAGGAGGCCGATCAGGGAGGAGATTGATTGGCTAGGCAACTTAACATTCGTTGTTGGGTTAACCCTCATCTTACTGGCGCTGACCTATGGACTCGCGCCCTACGGCTCATCACCACTGGGTTGGGACAGCCCATTAGTGTTAGCCTCCTTTGCACTGGGTTTCACATTCCTAGCCCTATTCCCACTCATTGAGACCAGGGTTAGAGCACCTATGTTCAGGCTTGAGTTATTTCGAATTAGGATGTTCACGGCAGCCACGATAGCGACAACCCTCAGGTTCCTGGCCTATGGAAGCCTAATGATAATGCTAACCCTCTGGCTACAGGCCATTTGGTTACCACTCCATGGAGTACCTTACACCGAGGCACCGCTTTGGGCCGGCATATACCTAATACCATTAATGCTGGGCTTCCTACTTACGGGCCGGTGAGTGGTTGGCTCTCGGATAGGTATGGGCCAAGGTTATTGGCGACCCTCGGCATGGTCATAATGGGCATTGGCTTCCTAATCCTAGCCTCAATGCCTACAACTTCCAGTACTGGGTGTTTGCGCCGGTCATCTTCATGATCGGTGTTGGTAACGGTATGTTCTCATCGCCAAACACAGCCTCAATAATGAACAGTGTACCCCCACAGCACAGGGGGGGCGCTGCGAACGGCATGAGGACTACGCTCCAAAACACTGCTCAGGCGATAAGCTTTGCCCTGGCCTTCACAATAGTCATATTGGCATTCACGAATTACCTACCACAGGCACTGGCTAATGCACTGTCCAGTGCGGGGGCCACGGCATTAATACCGTACATAACCAGGATACCACCAACCGTAGCCCTGTTCGCGGCATTCCTGGGCTATGACCCAATAAGGACCATGCTCTCAATGATACCGCAAAACATAATAAATGACACACCACAGCAGGCAATAAACACAATAACTAAACTAACCTGGTTCCCAAACGCCATAGCCCCCCCGGCATTCATGGACTCGCTACACATCCTCTTCTACATAAGCTCAGCCCTAGCATTCACAGCGGCAATAGCATCCGCATTGAGAGGACAAGTATACATATACGAGGAGGAGACACAATACGTAAGTAAGTAAGTAAGACTAACGTTCTGGCATAGGCAATGAACAAAAAACTTAAATTCTTCATGAAGCCAACAATTACCTGGGCCCGTAGTCTAGCCTGGTTAGGATGTCCGCCTTACGAGCGGGAGGTCCCGGGTTCAAGTCCCGGCGGGCCCACCATGGTTTTATTATTTTGTTCCGCCTTATAGTTAATGCGATGACTATGGTGTATGTTACTTAATGTTGAGAGCCATTTGCCGGAGAGAACTCAGAAATTTTGCAAATTAATTAGTGAAGCCACGATTAGCTCGGTGATAGAATAAAATCAGAAATTCTAAGGAAATACTTTATTTATTAAGTCAATGTTATTATGCATGGTACTTTTCGGCGGGTATTGTTATTCTATTTTGGATTATATTTATTATTCCTGAAATTACTATTATTGCTAGGAATAGCATGAAGCCTTTAATAACATTGCCTGCCGCTGCCACTATTAATGATACTGATATTAATGGGCCGAGGAAGAACCCGGCGGAGGCTATTGCACCGGCATAGAATACGAAGTCGCCAGAGATACCTGGTGGAACCACCTCGGTCATTTCAGCCCAGTAATTGGGTATGTTAAACAGTATTAATGCGGCTAATGTGGCGCCTATGGTATACACGATGTAATTGCCCTGGGAGAAGAGTAGCGTTAGGAAGCCTATGAAGGATATTATGTATGAGATAGTCCTAGTTAAATTCCTCGCCTTAAACGTCTCCCTGATCGTGCGCGTCCTTCTAACCAGTATTGAGCCAGATATGGCGCCACCCCAAATGCCAAGTCCTGAGATTATTCCGTAAATAAGTACCGTGTTAGATACAGCGGGCACTGAATAGCCAAGCCAATATCCATATGTTGGTATTAGGTATGGAATTGATGCGAAGGCCATCGTTGTGGCTATCTGCGCAAAGCCTATTGTGTAGGCTATGGGCAGCTTATACGGTGGCGGACAACCATGCCTACCCCTCTCAGCCAGGTTCCTAAGTCTATTAATGACTAGGTAATCATTGTAACCAGGCGCATCCCTATACAGTGTAAGGAATATTGCAGTGGCAATCACATCCATAACACCCGTTATTAGAAACGCCATCCTCCAACCAATCTGCTCGGCAATGGCTTTCTCAATAAATCCACCAAGGGCTGACCCGAACTGTAATGCTGATAGCGGGGCTGCCATGGCTATTGCCAACTCACCCTTACTAAACCAACCCCCCCTGAGATTTAGCGTGGCTAAGCCCAACTCCATGAACCACAATCCCTGTATAAACCTGAGCACAACGATGGCGTTGTATGAGTATGTGAATGGTATTAAGAACAATGGAATTATTAAGAATACCTGGGCCAGTATGACTGCTAGCCTAACCCTCGTATTCATCCAACCATTAAAATTACCGAAGTATATTACGAATAAGCCAATGAGTATGAGAGTACACCGAGGTAGTAAGTATAGGTTGATTGCGGTATACCAAATTCCTTAGCTATCCTAGGTAATGCTAATGGGTAATTAACCAGTGTCACGCTATTTATCATCATCAACAGCCAAATACCGAGCATAACCCACCTATACCTAAACGTGCCCCCAAGTCCTCTCCCACTCCTTGGCCCTATTCTCATCTGGAAAGGTACGAGACATTTTAAAATCACCGCTTAATAATGACATTCACTTTACCCTGGTATATAGAGGTCCCTCCTTTGCTTATCGTTAACGCTCACCCTAAGCTTAACTGGGACTTGCTTAACGAAGGTCTGTAATACAGGTGATTCAGCCGCTATGTAGGGTAAGACGTATTTCTCGAACTTATCCCACTCTGGGGTCTTCACATTAACCTCAATCACAATGTCATTAAACCCAGGCCAACCAACTGATGGGTCAAACATCGAGAGCAATTCATGCCTTCCACGTATAGTTATTGAGACATCCTCAAGGGGGGGTATATCATGCAGCGCCGAGTTCCAGGCAATTATCTGTGTAATGCAACCTTACTAGAAACCTCGACACTGACATAGGCATTACCACCCTCCCTCCACTTCGAAATAGACCCCCCCTCCAAAACCCTCTTATCCACAGGCTGAACCATACATCGTGACATAGTCAAAAAATTAAAAATAAATTATTCTACATAAAACGTAAAATAAAAATACATAAATAAGACTTAATTTATATAGTAACTCATTCATTAATATAATTACATATTCAAATTAATTACCGATGAAGCAATAATAAAATTGAGAAAAGACTAATGCTGCTTATGCATGGATGAGCCACATAAACGTACAGTGAAGAGACATTACGGAAATTTTGCGTCAATGGAATATTTTGCCTTAAATTTATTTATAGTTAATATGAGTCTCGAATCGCTGTTAAAGGAACCTACACGCGCCTTAATTAAGCCTACTTAATGCCGTAACTAATTCTAAGAATTAAGAATTATTTAGACGAAAGATTGCTAAGGGCTACTAAAACTAGTGAGTGGAATAAATGAAGAAATAATGAGTAAGGACAACGTCAAAAAGGTTTGAGTAATAATCAAGCTCATTAATCTAAGCTAAAAATAATCAGTGGTGGGCCCGCGGGATTCGAACCCGGGACCTCCCGGTTATCAGCCGTACGCGGGGGCCTTCGCCCCAGGGCGCTCCAACCTGGCTGAGCTACGGGCCCTTGTTCCTATGCTTATTCGTGTTTTTATGTTTTTCTTCCCTGCCTCTGTGTGAATAACCTTTATTATTAGATTTATTTCATTGTTGTGTTGGGTATGGGTAGTGGTAATGCTGCTGTTGGTGTTGGTAGGCTTATAGCTAGGTTGTTGCTTGAGTGGATTCTCCTAGCTATAATTGGTGCCTTGGTTTATGTTCTTTACATAAACATTGTCTTTTACTTAATACCTACTAATTGGAAGAGTGTTCTCCTGACTTACGATAGTGTTGTTAGGTCCGTGATTATAGTCACCATTGGCGCGGTCCTTGTTTGGGATACTGGGAGGAGGGTTAGTGATTACATTAGTAAGTATGATAGGGTTAGGGGGGGTACGGTGCTTAAGTTCATCCTTGACACGGTACTCATCGTGGCGGTACTAATAGCCTTGGCTGTGACCTTTGAGAAGTTTGGTCTGTCCGTGGCAGCCTTCTCAGGTACTGCCGTTGGTATTATTGTTGGTCTCGCCGCGCAGCAGACGCTATCAAATGTCATTGCTGGTATTGTCATAATAATGACTGGTAGGTATAAGCCAGGTGATAGGGTCACAATTGTTAATTGGAGGTACGGTATAATAAGGCTATGTACCCGCATGAGGGACTGCCAAATGGCTTTACCGGTGTTATTAGGAACATAACGTTGATGTTCACGGAAGTTATTAGCGATAATGGATGGATATATACCATACCTAATTACGTGATGCTCGATGCTTTAATAATACATAGGGATGTTGCGCCGTTTAAGCGTATTAGGGCTAGGATTGACGTGCCATCAAGTGTTGATCCCTGGGTCTTTGAGGAGAGGATTAAGGAGGCCCTTAGAGATGGTAGGATTAAGAGCGTTAGGGTTAAGGTTGGTGAGACCTGGCAAAGTACTAACCTTTATCAGGCAATAATCGAGGTTTTGGCCGACGGTAAGGCTGATGGCGAGGAAATAAAGGATTTAGTGCTTAGGGAGGCTGTGAGGATTAGGAATGAGTTAAGTAAACAACAGTAATTTTAATGCGAAGATTTGCTTTATTTAACGTGCCTATAATAGGTACTCGAACTCCTCAAGCTCCAGTCTCTTCAGCGTGTCCCTTATTGGCTTGCCATCAACCCAACCCCCCTCAACTTATAATACACCTTTATGCCCTCATCAAACATCTTAGCCGCTGAGTGACCCTTGGCCGGGCCATCCGGTATTGGTTCCCTCATCCTCTGCGGTAGTTCATCCTTAATCCACTTACCCTCCCTAACCCAGTGAAGTCTCTCTACATTGAATATTCTCTCACCGATCGTAAGCACGTCCTGCGGTGTTAAGTCCCACCCGAAGGCAGCGTTGTATAGATCAGCAAAGTCCTTCTCAGTGTCTATGTTAGGCATTAAGTTCTCGAACTTACAGAATATCGTTGAGTCAACAACGGCGAATAAGTCCTGGTTCCACTTAACAATCCTTGCCTGCTTCTCAATGCACTCCTGTGTTTCGCAGAATGGGTCAACCTTCTCAGGTACGCCGAACACCTCCCAAGTCGGTGTGTAAGCTTCTAGGTGATCACCACCTCTATTAGCCGTGTAATAAGCTATTGCAAAGCCCTTGAGCGCCCTCGGATCATAAGCCGGTAATCCCTGCCCCCTTGAACCAACAAAGAGCTGTGGCATTCCGTACTTAACGGCTAGCCTATAATCACCCTCGGCTAAGTCATCGCCAATGCCATCCCTATAGGCGATCTTATATATTAAGTACTCAAGGGCGCCAGCATCGCCCCCCCAATCAACGTCAAGGTTCAACTTACCATTCTTTGCAAGCTCCACTGCCATTGCCAGCGTATTGCCTAGGCTTATTGTGTCGAGTCCAAGTTCATTAGCCAGCTTCTGGAATTTAATATCTGCCTCGGGGGGGTCTGTTACCCCTATGTTTGGTCCAAGGGCCCAGGTATTCTCATACTCCTGCTTAACGTACTTCTCCGTAGCCGATATCTTGAATGGGCCTGACTTCACCGTGGGCATTTGCGTACAGCCTATTGGGCAGTTATAACATCCATGGACCTCGGTTGGATAGTGATCTTTAATGTATTCCTCACTGACTGGAGTCACGTCCTTAAGCTTCCCAGTACCGCCGAAGTTATAGTGGGGTAATGCACCTATTGATTGTATTATGTTCATTAGTACGTTCGTACCGTACCTATGAAGAACCTTTGTCGTGTCGTGGGTCGCTATTCTCTTGACAATATCCGTATTAACCTTCATGAACTTAGCCCTATCAACGAGCTCCTTATTTAAGTCCCTAGTACCCCCCCAAACCAATATACCCTTAAGCAACTTACTACCCATCACAGCACCGACGCGCCCCCCCTGCCCGCGAACCTCTCATAATCACTAAGCCTAATGCCCGCGAACCTAACGAGGTTCTCACCAGCTGGGCCTATTACCGCAACGCCAGCCTTGGTCTCGTCTGGCGGGAATCCGTTCTCCTCAAGTATTATTTTAGTGGATGCCCCCCCTGTCCATTTGCCCCAGATGTGCTTTGCTGGTTTTAGTTTTGGTTCTCCATCCTTAATCACTAGGTATACTGGTTCATCGGCCTTACCCTCTATTATTAATCCGTCATAGCCTGACTTCCTGAGCCAATATGAGAAGTTACCACCCGCATTCGAATGTGTATAAACACCCGTTAATGGAGACCTAGTCGTTACATTAATCCTACTTGAGGATATAGTGGCAATGCCACTTAATGGCCCTGAGAATATGTAAAGTTTATTGCTGGGGGGGTCAAGTGGGTCAATACCCCTCGGTATCTCCTTAAGCGCAAGATATGCGGCTAATCCCCCTACCGCCGAGAAACTTCTTCAGAAGGTCCTCCTTTATTACCTCCTCGGTGAAGTGCTCTCTTGATAAGTCGACTCTCAGTATTCTGAAAACTGTCATAATCTGCCTAATTAAGCGGTGGTATTTAAGTGCGTTGTTATCGTTAATTCAATAATATTCAGTTAAATATATTCACATAAATTATAGCCATAATAATTAAGTATAACGAAATAAACTAAGCCAAATATCTAAAGAGAATAAGTATTAAAATACCAGGTCATTTATGTGTTGAAGTGCAATGGTGAAATTCCCGTATTGGGTAATCGAGGGTGCACTAGCTGGCTCATCAATGCCTCTTGATGAGGATACAGTAGCCATGTGGCATAAGATGAGGATTAAGGCCGTAGTTATACTCGTTGAGGAGTGGGAGTTTGCCATGGAGGGCTGGGACTTCAATGAGTATATAAATACATTGAGAAGGTTCGGCATGGATTACTTACACGTCCCGACGAGGGATGGCTATGCACCACCTGAGGATGTTCTTTATAATATCGTTAGCTGGATTGATAAGAGTATAATGAGTGGTAAGCCCGTACTTGTCCATTGCCATGCAGGTATTGGTAGATCACCTACTGTGATTGCGGCTTACTTAATGTATAGGAGGGGGGGGTTGAGTGCTGATGATGCCATTGAGGTTGTTGGTAGGTATAATGATGAGTTATCGATAACGAATGAACAGTACTTAACCCTCGTTGCTTTTGAGCATTATTTACGAAGTATTAGGAACGCTAGTACTCCCTAGTCCTTATTAGGGATCCTAAGATAACCAATAATGCCCCCCCGACTATCATTATCACCGAGCCATATATAGCGAGTAGCATTGGGCTACTTGGTGATGTCTCTAGAAGTAGCACTATGGCCATTGTGGATAACGGGCCTATCGACGCGTTTAAGTTCCATCCAAAGGCCACGGCACTCCACCTAACCTCCGTTGGGAATATTGACGTGAAGTAAAGCGTCTGTGGTGCAGCGGTTAGGCCAAAGAGTATTCCCATTAATAGGCTTGCGTATGTTGATAATGGATTTAATGTGAATGCCAGGTAGACAATGAATGGACTTAGCACTAGCAGGAGCGTTGATGGCACAATGAAGGACCTCCTAAGGCCCAATGCCCTTATCAGGAATCCACTGAGTAATTCACCAATTACGGCCCCCCCTATACCGCCATACATTCCAAGTATTAACGCCCAGGTATACGCCTTATTAGCGGGTAATTGGAGCTTTGGTGCAATTATCCTTGGCATTACATAGGCCCAGTAGCCTGACCCACCGTAGTAGTAAATGGTTAACCCAAGGTTGATTAATATCAATGCTATGAATGGTACCCAGTAACGAGACAGGACAACGCCCAGAGGCACCTTCACAACACCCCCCCTGGACCTAACCTGCTCAATCCACTCAAGGGATTCTGAGCCCCCCCAAAGCCTAATTATTAGGGCTATTAGCTGGTATGGCTCCTGTTATGAAGAGTATTCTCCAGCCATATACGTTAAATGCTTGGTGCATTGCCGATTTTGCGCTTAGGGTTATGAATGATGTTAGGAACACGGCCCAGGATAGTCCGGAGTACATGACACCATTTATGTATGGCCTAATACCCCCCCTAGGTGTTAATTCAAGGCCCATGAAGCACCGCCACCAGCCTCACCGCCAAGCCCAATGCCTTGTAAAATCCTCATTAGGTATAGAAGTATTGGCGCCAGAACCCCCCCAGCGGTATAATACGTGGGTAGTAAACCTATTGCAAGTGTTGCCAACCCAACGAGTGCGGCGTCCGATATCGTAGCAGCCTCCTTCCATGGACATCGCCAACCCACCCAAATATGATTGCGCCAATGGGTCTAACGAAGTACGTGGTTGCGAAGGCACCCCCCCAAGTCTCTATCGCGCTTACTATTGTCACCTTTGATGGGAAGAAGTACATCTCAAGTATCGGCGCTAGTGATGCGAAGAGTATAATGTCGTAGTACTCAAGGCCCCAGACAAGCATTGTGCTAATGGCAGCAAGTAGGCTCTGTCTAAATGTTAATTGCTTGGGTGCGTAACCAAACACGTGATTGCCCTCTGGCGCTATTTAATATGCTTTTTCTCTCTGAATTCACGTGGTAGTTTGATTTAAATTGGGCGTAGTAATTCTAGCAATTGTGGTGATTAATTGAGTATTAAAAGTCTCGTTAATGCGTATGATCAGTTGGATACCTTTGACCTCAGGGTACTTAGGGTTATTGAGATCGGCCATAGGAAGTTTGAGTACGTACCACTCGAGATCATTGTTGATTGGAGTAAGAGGTCTGAGGAATTGATTGGTAAATCCATAAAAAAGCTTAATGCGCTTGGCATGGTGATTAGGTACAGGGGGGGTTACTACACCGGTTATAGACTCACCTTCATGGGCTATGACGCTCTGGCACTACATACGCTCGCCAAGAGGGGGGGCATTATTGAGAAGGTCAGTCCAACACCCATTGGCGTTGGTAAGGAGTCAGACGTATATGCAGGTGATGCCGTCGGTGATGGTAAGGTCGTGCTTAAGTTCCATAGGCTTGGTAGGACGAGTTTTAGGCAGATTAGGAGGTTTAGGGCTTGGATTGGGAATAGGAGGCACATAACCTGGCTCTATGAGTCGAGGCTCTCAGCCCATGCTGAGTATAAGGCACTGGTCCTCGCGTATAATGCTGGGATTAACGTGCCTAGGCCAGTAACCGTTAATAGGCATACGGTCGTGATGTCCTACATAAACGGTGTGCAATTGTCCGAGGTCGGGGATGTGGATGATCCCGAGGACCTGTACTGGGGGGGCATTATCGAGGACGTTAAGAGGATGTTTGCCGACATCGGTATTGTTCATGGAGACTTAAGTGAATTCAATATTATGATTGATTTAGACAGCGGTGAGCCATACATCATTGACTGGCCCCAGTGGGTACCTAGGAATGCGCCTGGGGCATTGGATATGTTGCGTAGGGACATCACAAACGTGACCAGGTACTTCATGAAGAGGTTCAGGCTTGATCTTGATGTTGATGAGGTTTATAATTACGTAGTTGGTAATGTGGAGGTTAAGGAGGAGAGTCTTGAGGAGGCCCTTGAGGAGTTACTCGGTAGTGAGGGAGTTAACGAGCTCATGGTTCGGAGAAGGAAGAGGAGTTTGAGGATACGTAACATGCCGTAAATAAACAAATTTAAGTAAGGTTGATAGTAATACTTGCCTAAGTAATGCTTATTGAGGAGTTGAGTTCGGGCCCATAATTGGGATTGATATTAATGGCAGGAGATTTTCATATGCAATATTTAGTAATGGCGAAATACTTGAGAAGGGAATTATCGACCCTCAGGACTTAATAAAGATGGTTAAGAAGGTTAGACCTAAGGCCATAGCTATCGACAATATTGGCGAATTAATGGAGTTGAGCCCCCCCTCAATCATTAAGAAGCTCGGTAGACTCTCATTTAACGTCTATTTAATCCAGGTAACAAAGGTTAGACCTGATGCTGACGAGACGATGGAGCTCCTCGTTAATAGGTATTTTGGGCTGAATGTGGCTAAGCTTGACCCAGACTCAACCGCTGAGTATCTCGCGAGACTGTGCGCGATGGGTGTTGGTCCATAGTTAAGGTTTATGAGCCTGAGACGAAGATCGTAGTTAAGGCCACGATATCGACTACGCCGGGTGGTATGAGTAGGAATAGGTTCGAGAGAAATATTGCCCATAGGATTAGGTACCTGGCTAAGGAGATAAGGAGAAGTTAGAGAGTAGTGGCCTTGATTATGATATGTTCATAACGCCGGAGAGTGAGGGTTTGAGGTCCGTAGTGTTCATCGTATATGCTGATAGGAGTATTGTTAGGTCTGTGGTTAAGCCACGTAAGAGTATGGATGTTAAGGTGATAATTGAGTCAGTACCAACGGATTCAATAAAGTTTGTTGGATTAACGGAGCAGGAGGGTGCTGAGAGTGTAAGTACTGCTAAGGATAGGAAGTTAATTGTTGGCATTGATCCAGGCATAGTCACTGGCGTGGCTGTTCTTGACTTAAACGGTAATGTGTTAACACTACAAAGTGGTAAGAACCTGAGTAGGAGACATGTGCTTAGGATTGTGTATCAATACGGTACGCCGGTCCTAATAGCCGTGGATACCGCCAAGCCCTCGGACTACGCTAAGAAGTTGGCCGCAATGGTGGGTGCCGTGATTTACTACCCAGATAGGGACTTGAGCATTGCTGAGAAGAGTGAGATTGCATTAAGATTTCCCGTGAGCAGGGGATCGCCGTTAAGGACCCGCACATGAGGGATGCCTTGGCGGCGGCCTATAAAGCATTCATTCAGTTGAAGCCTAAGCTTGATAGGGTTGAGGAGGAGGTTAGGAGGGCATATACTAAGGCTATTAATGATGCAAAGGCATTGGTTATTAAGGGCGCATCGATAAAGCAGGCAATTGATGAGGTAAGTAAGAGGATTGAGGTTCAACCACAGCAGGAGGTTAAATTACTGACCACTGAGAAGTGTGAATGTGAGTGCGATAAGCTGCGTGAGGAGTATGAAAACACAATAAGGACCTTAAATGCCGAGATTGAGAGATTGAATAAGCTATATAGTGAGACTAAGGAGAGGCTTGAAGAGTTGATTAATAATTACGATATTGAGGTTAGGAAGGATCAAGTTGTTAGGTCGTTATATGCCAGGATAGATATGCTTGAGGGTGATATTGAGAAGTATAAACTAAGGATTAAGGAGCTTGAGAATAACATGAGGAACTTAATGAGCGACTTCCTCGAGTACTTAAGGGGTAACAGGTATGTGTTGATAAGGTATTCCGAGGGGGGGCTTGATCTTAACCTAGTGGTTCAGATACATAATTCTATCCTTGTTATGAATATTGGTGAGTTGATGAATGTGGGTATTGATAAGTTGATTAGCATTGGAATAAACTCTGTGGTTCTCATTGATGTTAATGATAAGAATGTGCTAAGGCCAATATGGAAGAGGGGGGGTTTGAGGGTTATACATTGGATGATTTATAATGGTCCGCTGAGCGATGTTTTATTCATTGATAGGTCGGTAATAAATAATGCCATTGAATCTCTTGGTAAGGAGTTCCTTAGTGCCCTTGATGAGGATCAATTAAGGAAGATGATTAATGAGTATAGGCGTTTGAGGAGTGGGATGTTAGAATAACGACACCTTGCTCTTAACGACGAGCTCGGTCAGCAATGTTATGTTATCGAGCTCCTCATTAACAATGCCATCAATCTCATTCCTAATCTCGCCACTTAATGTGACGCCAGGCTCTGGGAGAACCTCAACATTGGCAACCAGCGGCTCATTAATTGGCTTACCAATTTGGCTTAGCAGGTAGACGTAGACTTCTTTCAATCCCTTAACCTCACCGTAGATCCTCTCCGCAATCCTGTTGGCGAGTACGTTATAGAGCTTACCAATATGACTAACTGGATTCTTACCTGCCGTAGCCTCCATCGTCATTGGCCTCATGGGCGTTATTAAACCATTGGCTCTATTACCACGTCCTGTGGCTCCATCATCACCATGCTCCGCCGATGTACCTGTGACTGTTAGGTAGAATATACCGTGCTCAGGCTTATCCGCGGCGTTCACAGTCACGTCAACCGTTAGGTTCGGCGTAATCTTGGCGGCTAGGTCAAGCACCTTATTCTTAACCTCCTCCTTAACATTTATGTAATGGTCCTTATCCTTAACAAGTGATGATATTATTGCTGAGGCTATCGTTAACTTGACATCCTTACCAATCCTCAACCCCCCCATTACCTTAACATCCTCGCCAACCTCAGGGAGCTTGGCCTTAAACTCCCTGGAGTTGAGTAACCTCTCCGTCTCAAGCACGAGTCTCTCAGTGTCCGTTAATGGTGCAAAGCCAACACCAATTGAGGTGTCGTTAGCTAATGGAACCTTTGTCGCCTTAACACCGAGTTCATAAACACCGACTAAATCCGTCGAGCCCATGCCAACCCTATAATCAATGACCACGTGCTTATCAGGATCAAGGAACCTGAAATTACTCCTTATCCAATCCCTAATTGCCGATATTATTATCGTACCAATGGCACCTTCTCAACACCCGTGGCC
Source organism: Vulcanisaeta distributa JCM 11213 (assembly GCA_001316125.1). The sequence continues at coordinate 21,306 of BBCS01000012.1, read as the reverse complement.
GTCTTAACTTCGGTAGTTACCCTACCCGCAACGAGTATATATATTGGTTGAATAATGTCGCCACCACCGAACCGTGGATTGGCTTGACCACCAACAACGAGAACCTTATCCACATTATGATGCAATATCACACCATACTTCTCTAGGTAATAGTTGGATAAGGCCTTACTAACGGCCTCGGCCGACGCATCGGCAATATAATCTGGGTGCCCAAGGCCTTTCCTTTCAACTAATTCAACATTTAGCTCTGAAACGGGTTTCCTATCTATTGTGTTTATTGTTATTGTCCTCGCCATGCCCATCACCCCCCCATTGCTTCTTCAGACGTTATATATAGTATCTGCGTACCTCTAATTACTAACCTGCCATACTTAACGACCACATTCTCACCCTTTTGATCGAGTTCCTCACCATCATCAATTATTAGGTTCATGCAATCATCATAGTTCACGAGAACACCCCCCCTCAATACCTTGTTATTCTTAAGTCTTATTGTTACGTGCTTACCAACAAGTTTCTGCAACGTTTTCATTGGTTGTTGGGGGGGCCTTTCCATTAATGACGTGTCGAGAAAACCTATATTTAAATCTTAGCACCCTCTAAGAGTGTTAAAAGTAACATTATTAGGGCTATGTATATTATATACTAGGCGTTACTCACTTTCAATTTTAGAATACTCAAGAACCCTATCAATAAGCTCAATATGAGCCAGTAAAGTCCTTCTACAGCAGTAACGTGTGACGCCTAAGTCATCAAGAACCTTCTCCGGATTTTCACCATTTAAGACCCTCTGCTTAAATGGTTCCCATAAATGACCAAGCGGCCTTCCACAGGTCCAACACCTAATGGGTACAATCATTAGGTACGCAGTAATGAGTCCCCTTTAAATTATTTTTGTGGTGAAAATATAGGTGATTATAATGGAGGATTACCTATATGCCTTCTGACGCTTACTCCTGGCGTGCTTTAGACCAGGCTTCTTGGGCTCTGTCCTCCTCGGATCTCCCTTAATCATTGATGGGTCATAGGTCATGTAAAGCTCAAGCAACTTCGAGTTCTGGAAGTACTCAACTAAACCTCTGGCAATTGCCATCCTGACGGCTGTTGCCTGCCCCATGAAGCCACCGCCCCTAACTGTGACGTCAATATCCACCTTACCCATCAACTCCTTACCAGCAAGTAGGAGTGGCTCCATCATCCTCACCCTAGCCATCTCAATGGGCCAAATTTCAATTGGAACGCCATTAACCCTAACCCTACCGATTCCTGGCCTAATCACTGCCTTGCAATAGCCGTCTTCTTCTTGCCAACAGCAATAACCACCCTGACCCCAGCTACCTCCTGAACAACAGTATTGGGTACAGACCTAGGTAACGCCGTTGATTCACTACTCTGCTCGCTCATGCATTACCACCCTTACTCTCAGCCTTTTTAAGCTTCGCCATTCTAGTCTCCCAAGCCTCCTTAGCCTTCCTCCAAGCCTCATACTGCTTGGGCTCTATGTGGCTCCACAACTCCTCAAGCGCCACATACTTGGCGCCTGGCCTAACTGACAGCAATGCACCCTTAATAACCACCTTATCCACATTCATATACTGTGGTGGAACACCCATGAAGACCCTAATCCTCCTATACGCCTGCCTACCCCCCCTGGGCTCTTTCCTAGGTAACATGCCCCCTAATAACCCTCCTCAATATCCTATCTGGCTTCCTAGGTATCTTAGGCCCAGCCTTCTCAGGGTTATAATGCGTTAACCACTCGCTTATCCTCGTCTTATACCAATTAAGTACCATGTTAAAGTCCCCCCCAGTAACAACTGCCTTCTCAGCATTAACAATGACAACCCTCCTACCCTCAAGCGCCCACTTGGCCACTATGGAGGCGAGCTACCAACGACGTGGTTCGTGGCATCAACAACAACTTCATTTAACTCGGGTGGGTTCCTCTCGACCACGATAACCCTACTGCTCATGGTAACCACCCTAGATTATTATCTTAACGTTACTGCCCTTATTATTCCTCCTAACGAGTTCGGGTATTGTAATCGCCTCAGCACCTGCCCTCTTAATGGCGTCAAGGCGCCCTTGGAGAAGGACCAGGCAGCTATGGTAACCTTCTTACTCAATACGCCATAACCAAGCACCTTGCCTGGCACTACGATCACATCACCATCATTAACGAGCCTATTTATCTTGCCAACATTAACCTCAACCCTACGCCTAGTGGGTTTCTCAAGTAGGTCGGCCACGTAATCCCAAATCGCCGCCTTATACTCATTAGCTGCACGCCTAAGGAATCTAATCAGCATACGAAGCTCCACGTTGGTGGGACCCGTTGAATTTGGCGGCATGCGTGTTAACGCCAACGCAACCCTTTTTAAATAATTCGCAGCCGTAAACACCAATTACCTACTCCTCAGTTAGCCCCCCCTCCTCAGTACCAATCTCCTCACCAGTCACCTGTGTCGACTCCTCGGCAGCCCCCCCACCAGTAGCTAGCTCGCCACTTGGTGCCGGCCCCCCCTTGACAATTCAAGTTCAAGTTCATTAACGAATTCCTGGAACTTACCCTTGAGAATCCTAAAGCCTTCCCTAACCATATCCTCAACAGGCATGTTTCCGAAGCTCTCAACCCAAAACACGTACTTATTCTCATCCCAATCAACCTTCAACGCCGGACATGCCTGCTCACAAGTTTTCCACTTATTGAAGGTGCACTTGAGTACGTCATTAATGATTATCGAGCCATCATCCTTAATCTCGAGGGCGCCATCACAAACCTCAAGGCAAACCCTACACTTATCATCGGCCTTACCAATAACATTAACCCTTGGGTAGTAGTAATATGATGCCAAACCCGCCTGCCACTTGGCGTGGTTCCTAGCCCTACCAAGCTTTGCGTAAGCCTCAAGCACAATCTTCTGGCCAGGTACTAACTTAACGATTGGTATGTCCTCATACACAGGCCTAACCTCGGGGGTCATCTGACTTCAAATCCCTGCTATAGACGACTATCGGCTCCTTAGCCTCAACATTAAGCTCAAACCTAACCTGGCATAGGCTTGGATCGACTAGTTCCTGCTCGCACTCCTCAATCTTGGGTAGCTTCCTTAGGTCTGTCTTTATTGGTATCATAGAGAGCCTGTGGGCGAGTACCTCGTCGTAAAGCACTGACGTGTTATCGAGTATTATTACCTCGTCAATCGCCAGGACCGGTACGTCAGAGATGAGGACCCTACGTAATGAATTAACGACTGGTGGAGTAACCCCCCCATCCACGACGGCCTTTAGGTATAGGTTTGACTTCTCAATAACCTTTACCAAGACCACGAAGTGAGTGGTTGTGATTTTGAGTAAATAAACATTTCTTGTCTCTATCCCATTAGGCCCTTCCTCGCTTGATTGCCATGGCTATGCCAGTACCAATGAGGACTATTAACAGGTTAATTGCCAGCGCTATAACGGCTATGTAAACCGGGTGACCAAGCACTGGATATAATGGGGGATTCGTGTGCGGCAATAAATAGGTAAATTCCGAGGCCTAGACCGACGGCCCATCCAGTCATTAGTGAGTACTTATTAAGTTTATTGGTTAATAATCCAAGGAAGACTGACGGCAATGTCTGTGTGATTATTATACCGCCTAATAACTGAAGCCATATTGCGTATGTGGCAGGTACTATAAATACAAAACCTAATGCTAAGAACTTGAAGATAACGGAAGCCCATTTAGCGGCTCTCGTTTCACCCTGAGGCGTTATCCTTGGGTATAGCGGCTTAATTATGTTCCTAACCAACAGGTTTGCCTGAGACATAGCCATTATGGCTGCTGGTACGAGACCACCAATGAATATACCCAACAACGCTAAACCGGCTAGCCCTGGTGGCAATACCGTAACCGCAAGTTGGTATTACTAAACTACCACGTGCACTGGCCGGGAATAGGCTTAGGATCTTCATCGCAGCTGCATCGCCGTAAACCAATATGCCATATAATGCAAGCAATGCTAGTCCTATGCCATATATCGGGAGTAATGCCGTGCTTATCGCCAATTTCCTATCGCTTTCCGCGCTTAATGCGCCATTAACTGCATGCGGGTATAAGTAAAGCGCCAGTGCGCTGCCAACCCAGAGGGTCGTATACGCAGCTATGAATGGGGGGGTCTTAAGGAAATAAACCCCGCTAACTAAGGGCGGATCCCCTCCTGAAGCCACCAGCGATGCCTCCTTAAAGGCCGCAGTAAAGGCGCCGGGTATTACCATGGGTGCGGCAATTAAGATTGCTATTATGCTGAAGAAGATTATGGCATCCTTAAGGACTGCCGTCAATGTAGCCCCTCGCAGTCCACTTGTGTATGTAAACGCCGCGAGTACGATAAATGCTATGGTTAATGCTAAGTCACTCACTAATTTAATGCTCTTAACAATGCCTAGCAACATTACTGCAAGTACGGCCTGTAAACCGATTATTTGCAATGCGATATATGGGAATTCAGCAATTATGCCTGTGATGGCCACAAACGCGGCTAATAATTTACTGTTAAATCTATCCTGCACGAAATCGGCGGCAGTTACGTAACCCCCCCGTTGACGAGACCAACGCCAAAGCACGGGCATCGTAACGGCAGCAACGGCGAAGGTGGCTGATACGTAAGGCACAGCAAAGAAGTATAGTGCACCAGTGGCGAACACGCCGGAGGGCACTGCAATAAAGGTATAAGCTGTGTAAAGGTCAGCACCGACAAGAAACCACGCCAAAAATGTACCTAACCTACGCCCAGCCAATGCCCACTCATGTAATTGACTAAGGTCACCTCGTCTCCATCTAGCTCCATAAAAGCCGAGAAACACGAAAATTATGAAGAACGTTAGGAATACTCCCCCAATCAATAATTGAAACTACGGGCATCATCCCTCACCACCTTTACCTGGGTATAATAATAGGACTGCTATTAGAAACAGCATGGCAGATATAAATAACCAAAGCGTTTGATACCAATAGAAGAATGGAACACCACCCAACTCAGGCTGTGTTGTATTATACGTTGGGTAAGTCAAGTATACTATCCATGGTATTATAAATAATATGCCGGCAATGGCCTTCCGCAAGGTGGTACTCTTTTACTTATTTCCGCCGTCATATAATTAATAATTGGTATTATTGATTTTTAAGCAATACCTAAGGAGGAAACTTAATTTAGGTGTCATAGTTTGGTAAATACCGATGGCTGTTAAAATACTACATTTGTCTGATGTTCATGGTGATAGGTATTATATAGGTTCAATAGGTGGCGTTATAAAAGATGTCGATGCGGTAGTCGTGAGCGGCGATTTCGAGGACCCTGAAGTATTAGACGCTTTAAGTAATTATGGTAAACCCGTGTATTCGGTCATGGGTAACATGGATCCCTACGGCATTAGATCAAGGGTTCAAAAATACCTAATTGAGGGGGGCGCGTAATACCCATTGGGTCGTTTTACTTAGCGGGTTACCCAATCAATATGGAGGATGTTAAGGATCTCGGCCCTAAGTTAGTACTTATATCCCATTATCCGCCCTACGGTACGAACGTGGATAGGGCTTGGAATGGCTCGCACATTGGTAGTAAGTCTGTAAGAAAGTTCGTAGAGAATGTTAGGCCATTGGTGGTTTTGTGCGGTCATGTTCATGAATCCCGTGGTATAGATAGATTGGGTAATACTATTATTGTTAATCCAGGTCCATTAATTAACGGGTACTATGCACTTGTGAATATTAACGATGATGGTACGGTTAATGCTGAGCTTAATAAGTTATGACCCGCCCAGGCCAGGGCCTGGGCGGGTCTTGGTGTGGGTGCATGCGGGGGGCATTATTGATTTCCTAATGGGTTAATTTATTAGTATTGGTTAAGACTCCTGTCTCGCTGGTGAGAAGTGTAGTAGGTCGTCATCCATCGTGATTACGCCCCCCCTCTTCCTTAGTGACCACAGCATGTCTACCACGTATGGCCTAACCATTGCCTCCAGGTCATCACTTAAGTTCACACCTCTCTTCCTGAGTTCCTCAATTACTGAGTCAACGAAGCCTAGGGTCTCGGTCTTACCCTTTATATTGCTCAGTTTATTCATTGTTACTTCCTCAACGAGCTTCCTTATGTCCTCTGGTATGTTTATGCTCATTTAATGTTCACCCAGGTAAACTTCATGCAGACCTTATTTAAGGGGGGGCACTCGCTGCACTTAAGTCGTGAGCAGTATTCATGGCCTATCCTGAACGCGCCTCTCTCATAGATTATTGGGTCATTGCTTAATCTACCTGTCGCTCTAGTGAGTCCCTTAACCTCATCGACCTTTACGGTAACCTCACCATCCTTGTTAACTAATATCCTGTTTAGTATCTTCATTGCATGGTCATTATTCAGGGCTAGAAATGCGCCGCTCCTTATCGTGACCATGGTACTATAAACATCCGCAATCATCGTATAACGCCTATGCCCACCCCCCCTCAAAATTATGCCAAGAGCCACCGGCAGGTTAGTCTCATGCGATACCCACCTAATGAATGTCCTAATTGCCCTCTTCCTCCTCTCATTAGCCCTCGGTGGGTAAAACATTGGTAGTGCCTTCTCAAAATCGTTTATATCGCGAAACTTGGGTATCCACCTAATTAGTGTTGTTCCGTAGGCCTTTGTCAACTTCCTTAAGCCATAAACAAAGCTGTGAACTGCATTACTTACCTCCTGAACATCCTCACCCTTGATACCCTCACCCTCATAGTCATTTAGCAACTTCATACTTACCTCATTAATTAATGAGTAATCAGGGTTTGAGATTAGGCGGCTCACCATGTTGTAATTCCTGCGTATAACCCTAAATATCGCCTCATTCCTCAGGTTTCGGAATCCCATGAATAATACCGTGGCGAGCAGTAAGTACCTCAGGAGCTCCTCTGTTTTTGGTACGTTCATGTATAATTGAATGAGAGAGTTAATATCAACCCTACCCTTACTCCTCGTTGTTTCCTGAATATATAATTCACGTATCCTCTGATATGGAACAATTAATTCATCAGGTAAATTCTCAAATACCGCCTCCTTTACCGATGACCCATATTCATTAATCGTCTTTATTATATCCTCGTACCTATCCTTCCTCCTCAGATCAATTTCGAGAGAGCTCATTGTCATTTACGTGAAGTCACTAAAATATAAATCTTGGCATCACATGCGTTGCTAACGAATTAGAGGGTCATATTGAATAAGGGGGGGTAAATGCAGAGATTAACCTGTATGGATCTGGGATTAAAGGGTAAGGTCGCGCTTGTGACGGCTTCAAGTAGGGGGGGTATTGGGCTTGGGATAGCCAGGGTACTTGCCCAGGAGGGTGTCAAGGTCGTCATTAGTGCTAGGCGTGAGGACGAACTCGCTAAGGCTAGGGAGACCATTGTTAAGGAGAGTGGTGCTGAGGTATTGGCTGTTAGGGCTGACTTAACGGTTAAGGACGACGTGGACAGACTCGTAAAGGAGGCCATAAGCGCCTTCGGCAATATAGACATCCTCGTTTTTAACGCGGGACCGCCAAAGCCAGGCACGTTTTCGCAGTTAAGTGAGGATGATTGGGAGTACGCAACGAGACTACTCCTCCTCAGTGCCGTGTGGCTTACCAAACGTGTTGTTAATAACATGGTCAGTACGGGCTGGGGGTAGGTTAATCTACGTAACGTCACTAACCCTGAGACAACCGATACCTAACCTAGTACTTTCAAACACCGTCAGGCTTAGCCTAGCTGGTTTGGTTAAGTCATTGGCCGTTGAGTATGGGCCGTATGGAATCACGGCGAATGGGATAATGCAGGGATACATAATGACGGAGAGAATAAACCAGCTGGCGCAGGAGGAGGCAAGGACCAGGGGGGGCGTCAACGTTGATGAGGTCATTAAGGCATGGAGTAAGGAGATACCGGCTGGCAGGTATGGAAGGCCTGAGGAGATTGGCTACCTAGTTGCGTTCCTTGCAAGTGATAAGGCAGCGTACATAAATGGGTCGATGATACTAATTGATGGTGGTTATGTAAGGTGCGTGTTTTAACCTTAGAATTTAAATGCCCTTTAAATCGTAACTTAGTAATACACGGGCATCTCCTCCTTCGGAGGCTTCATGTATGCTTCAAGGTTTTTGTCCACCAGGAATGCGTACTTACTTGCATGCTCAGCCAACTTATCCGTTGGTATTTCAAAACCAACAATCTTACTTAAAGCCCTTATTAACTTAAGGGCTGCTGTAACGTCGGGTCCATACCTACCAATTGTTTGGTTTAGGATTGCTAGTACGTCCTTATGGCTCGATAACTTTCCACTCTCGATTAACCTATTAATCGCCGTTAAAACCTTCGACTCCGCGAGTAGTAATACGCCGTTTATGTTCCTGGAAAGCACGGAGTCGAGGAAAACCGCCTCTATACCAGTTATCGTAGCCTCATGAAGCGGTATTAAGCCTAGCTGCTTATACTCATCAACATGCCCCTCCTCACTCACGAAGTATACATTATCACTCTCCTGCTCACCAAGGAGTGATGTCGAGGTTAGGCACACGACTCTACTCACGCATTATCCTCAGCCCAATCCAGTATTTTATCCACAAACTGCCTATAAAGCATCGGCGGAATCGGCACATGCTGCCTAATTACAACAATTGCATGCTCCCTATCAAAGAATAACCTATAGGGTAACTTAGCCGCACCATCGATGACCGTGACGATGGGTACATGGCCCCTCGGCTTTATCGAACCAATCTCCTCCATCCTTAGGGTCTCCACGAGGTACTCAATGGCCACTATGGAGGCCAGTGATGGTTCAGGGCACGCCATGATTAGTGTATTCCGTGGGTCCCGTGGAATGGATTTAATCTTAATGTCGAATGCTGTGGTTGAGGACATACCATGCTTAATTGATACTTGATTTAAATACTTTGTGCAAGTAATGCCGGGTCAATAGGCACCCTATCAATCCTGGCCCTACTACCCCTCCTCCTTAGTATGTCCTCCACGGCGCTGGTCACGGCAGCCGCTGCCACACCAACGGGCACCTCACCAATCCCCTTAACACCCATTGGAGTCACTGGGGGGGATGGTGATGGGACCAGGTGGACCTCAATCTCCGGCATATCCATGGAGTTTGGCAGCCCATAATCACCGAGGCTCAGCGTTAGTAGGTTGCCATCCTCATCATACCTATAAGCCTCATAGAGCGCCAGTGATATTCCTATTGCTGTACCACCCATTACCTGCTCCTTAACGAGCTCCTCATCTATTACGTTACCCGGGTCCAGGTAAACCACGTGCTTTATTGGCCTAAGCCTACCATCCTCATACCTAACAACGGCAATGTCACAGGCAAATGGGTACGCAATAAACCTACCGACTTTCGCCTCTGCCGTGTATGTGAAGGTTACCCCCCTCATCACCAAGCTCGAGTATGCTAACCCTCCTACCATCACTTGAGCGGAAGTACCCCCCCTATTACCTGACTTCATGAACGGCGTTTACGATAACTTAATGATCGACTTAGCAAGCATTACCTACGGTCTTCTTTATGAATGTTAAGCTCGCTAATTGATTATGGTTACTTAAGGCCGAGCGTGGTCTTCGTCGTTGACTACTCAGGGCCCGGGCACAAGGTTGCGGAGCCTAGGGTCAGGTGGCTTAGGATTTGCGCTTCTTCCGTAGCGCCTTATTAATTGAGTTGAGAATTTAGCATTGGTATGTCTAGCGTTCTGGGCGAGCTTAGTGAATTTAACACGGAATTACTCATGAAGAACCACTTATGCATAGGCGTGAAGAGGGGGTAAGAGATACGTTTGCGGCGGTGATGCTAATGAAAACATGAAGAGTAAAGCCGTTGAGTTATTGAGTGAGGCAATCAAGCGAATACGGCACTGGCGAGTATGGGACTCATGGTGGATTGAGGAGTGGATGGACGAGTGGTTAAACATCAGGGACAGACTGGAGGTACGATTAAGAAGCAAATACAACGAGGAGGCCATCAACGACCTACTGAAGCTTATTGATAAGTTCATAAGCCAAAACGAAAAACTATGGAACTACTGGCGCGATGTCAGCAATGAGGTTAATAAGCTAATTAAGGACTTAATTAACGGAAGTGCTGAGGTAATCATTAGAGGCGAGGACGTATCAGGAATAAGCGTGCATGGAGAATACGTAACGTTAGAGACTCATAGAACTAATACTGGTATAGTAGTTCGTTTAGTGCTTAAAGGCCTTAGGGGCATGACAATTAGAACGCTTAACGTATTTAAGAAGACGATGAGCAAAGAGGAGTATGTCAAATTCATCAATAAGGTACTCAAGGCGTTAAAGGGCGGTCTTGAAGAGACTGATGGAATTGTTAATAAAGGTAAGGCCGCCATTGGTACGTCACAATTATGGCAAGTGGTGATTTGGTCATTGCTTCATCCAGGCAAAGCACACACTTATATAAGCGGCATAAACATTAATGAAGAAAACGTGACGATAATGTGGTATTTGAAGTCTTATGAACATAATGCACTCAAGGGCTTATTCCTTAATGACGTTGAGAGGCTCGACATTGAGGAGCTCCTAGCCTTCATGCTCACTGCTATATTAGGTGATGGTACTGTGGATATTAGGAAGACCGTGAAAGACGATCGTGTTTATAATGGGGGGGCCATAATCGAGATTACATTAGCAAGCCATAAGTTTGACAGATGGAAGCCGTTGCTTTGTAAACTACAGAGCGTAGGATTTAAATCAAGTAAGCCTAAAATACAAAATAACACGGTTAAGGTAGGATTTTACGATAGCAACGCCATTGATCTGACCAGGGCTATTATCAATGTCCTGCCGCCCATACTGCGTGACATCCTCGATGCATTGAGCTTTGATAAGTGGGACAACTTAAGAAGAATTGCCAAGATGGAGTTAAAGTGGCGAAAAGGTGAGTCTCAAGTCATCGTGGCTAATTACAAATTTACTGTTGCTGTTCGTGAGAGCACAGTTGAGTTGGTGCGCAAGACGGGGGATGGAGTTGAGGCTAGAAAGGTTATTGATGAATTGAGGGCTGTGTATGGCGATGAATTTCATGCCCGTGTTAACAACAATGGTAAGCGCTTAGCCGTTAAGATATCTATGTACGTGTTTGAGAGATATGACGAAATTAAGAGACAAGTCATTGAGGTATTACGCAGGAAGCTCGAGAAAACGAAAGACGAGAAAAAGAAACAAATAATCATTAAACACTTAACGAGACTAACAACACTCACAGAAGGAGCAGCCACAGATTAAGGTTCAATTAACAATTTATGTTGTGGACGGGTTTAAGTGGTTCGTATTGAATATCAATTAGTTCGGCCAGGCCTATCGCTTTATATGGGTCGTCAGTTATTACCAAAGCCACGGGCTCGCCTGGTAACGCGCCTTATCTACTGCTAGGGGCAGGGTCTCAAGGCCCGCGCCCTCCCTCTCCGTTGAACCCAGGGTCCTCGCTATGAAGTCCCTGCCAGTAAGTACGAAGGCTCCCGCACCAATCGCCTTTGATGCGTCAATGCTTAGTATCCTGGCATGTGGATATGGACTTCTAATGAACACCCCCCCATACTTCCCCCCCTTGTATGGATGGTCATCCAGGAACCCACCCTTACCGAGTAATGCGTTGAGTACGTCAATCCTCGGCATACAGCCAATGATGGCTCAACGCCCTTTTAAGTGTTTAAGCGGCATTACTTTACGTGATACATGCTTAATACTTTAAATTAATGCATTTTAATGATTAGGCTATGCCAATCGTGAGGGTTGGGGGATAAGGTACCGAGGATTGGTAGGAACGTCTTCATAGCGAGTACGGCCTACGTAATTGGGGGACGTGGTTATTGGGGGATAACGTGAGTATTTGGCCTCACGCGGTCATTAGGGGTGATGAGGACAGTATTGTGATTGGGGGATAACTCAAATATTCAGGATGGCGCGGTGATACATACGGATGTTGGGTTTCCCGCTAGGATTGGTCGTGGCGTAACAATTGGGCATAGGGCAATTGTTCACGGAGCCACTGTGGAAGATGAGGTGATAATTGGTATGGGCGCCATTGTGCTAAACGGCGCGGTGATTGGTAGTGGGAGTATTGTTGGGGGGGCTGGCGCTGTTGTTACCCAGGGGGGGACTAAGATACCGCCTAACAGCATCGTTGTTGGTGTGCCGGCTAAAGTCGTTAGGCAGGCCACGGATGCCGATAGGGAGTACATTAGGAATAATTACCAGGCTTATCTCAGGCTTGCGAGGATGTACATGGACAATGGAGTTAACCTATAACCATGACATGCATATCATTAATAACCGACGGCATTGACAGCATCACAGGCCCCATACGAGTCGCCTATCTACTAGGCCGTTTCCTCATTGGGCTGGGCTTTGACGTTAATGTGGTTTCTCCATACGTGAGGGAGGATGTGAGGAGGGATTTTGAATACGTTGGTATCAAAGTAAGGGACTTGGGAATTAAGCCCCTACTACCTGGCCAGGCTGGGCATCTCTCGATATGGTTAATAAATGGTATAAAGGGGGGGTTGATTAATTACGGCGATGATTGTTTATCAATCAATCTATCCTTCGAATTACCAATACCATCAACCGTATTCTACGCACAGGGCTACGTGGGTGATCTACTCAGGGATTTAAGCCAGGTATTCCCCCCCATTTACTATAGATTGAGTTATTACATCGCGCTACCGTTGATTAATACAGCTGATTCCACCTACCATAGGGCTCTTTCATTCTCTAAATACGTAATAGCTAACTCGAGATATTCAGCGGAGGCCGTAATGTCAAGGGGCGTTAGGGTTTGGGGCGTGATAAACCCACCCGTGGATACGGAATTATTCAAGCCCGTGCCCAACCCCCCCACACAGGATTATGTATTAACCTACGTGGGTAAGGAAACCCAGTTTGACGTATTGAGGGCCATGGCCAACGCTGGAATTAGGATAGTGGCCTTTGGCTCCAAGGTTCCCTGGATGCCTCGTTGGTTCATTAAGCATCAGAATATTGATTATAAGGGTAGGGTTAGCGATGATGAGTTGGCTAGGTTATACGCCAACGCCAGGTTCACTGTTTTCCCATTCATACATGAACCATTTGGGTATGTACCTGTTGAGTCCATGGCATGTGGAACTCCAGTCCTTACCTATGATAAGCAGGGCCCAAGTGAGACGGTCATTAATAACGAGACAGGTTGGTTAGTGAGGGATCCAGGGGATCTTATTAAGTTGGCGATTAAGTTGTGGTTTAATGGTTATGTTGAGTCAATGAGAATTAAGGCCAGAGAGAGGGCCATGGCCTTTAGCGTTGCTAAGATAATCAATGAATGGTTGAGCATGATTGGGTCTATTCATGGTGGGGATGAGGATAAAAATAATAAGGACCGGAGTACTGAGTTAGGGGAATGAGCGGTAAACTCACATTCCACTTCGGAACAGATGGTGTTAGGGGCGTAATTGATGAAGAATTCACTGATTTTCTCGTGGCTGTTCTTGCTGAGTCCACCTTTCGTTATTGGTCGAGTAAATACGGGCTTCATAAGGTCTTCGTTAGTTTTGATGCGAGGAGGAAGTCCAGGGATTTCGCGCACATTGTGGCCAGCGTGGCCGTGAATCATGGCTTGGATGTGGTGATGGTTAATAAGCCAACACCAACACCGACAGCCGCCTGGTTTGGTTCTCGCTTTGGTTTTGACCTCACAATACAGATCACCGCAAGTCACAACCCACCAATATACAACGGCTTCAAGGTAATAACAAACAAAGGATCACCAGCAGGAGGAGGATACAGACGAAATAGAAAGACTCTATAGTAATGAATATGAGGATATCAATAAGTCAGTCAAAACACTTGAGTTGAGGTCGATACCAACGGTGGATCCAGCCCCCCCTGAGTACATTAACTATGTTTATGAGAGTGTGACCAAGATGTTTAAGCCTAGGAGTAAGTTCAAGGTAATTATTGACCCCCCCATATACGCAACATCAATAGGTTATACAAGTGAGGTTTTGCGGAGACTCGGCATGGAGGTTACGGAGATACATAATAATTACGACTCAAGCTTTGGAGGTAGGGATCCAAACCCAGAGCCGCAGAACATACCCGAACTTATCCAGGAGGTTACGACTGGTAAGTACGACATTGGCATTTCGCATGATGGCGACTCCGACAGGATAGCCCTCGTTGATAGGGTTCACGGTACCTAAGCGCCAATGACATACTGCCAATAGTTGTTGAGAGGTTGGCATCGGCATTGATGATTAAGAGGGGCATTGTTAGGACGGTATCCACTACGCACATACTAGATAACATAGCCGCTAAGTATGGGTTTAAGGTCGTTGAGGTTCCCGTGGGTGTTAAGTACGTGGCCAGGGCAATACTGAGTGGTGAGGCTGACATGGGTGGTGAGGAGAGCGGGGGGCCTTGTGTATTCATGGCATATACCCGATAAGGACGGTATATACACAGCATCCTTAATAATAGCCATGGCATCCGAGTACGGAGGCCTAACGAACTTAATAAGTGATGTCAGGAGTAAGTATGGCAGGGCATACTTTAAGAGGGTTGACCTTGATATGAGGAATTCGAAAAAGTTCGTAAACGATAACAGGGAAACACTCCTCAAAATGCTAAGTTCACTGGGCCCAAGCCCAAGGCCCATAACTATTGATGGTGTTAAGGTTGTGTTTGGTGATGGTTCCTGGATCCTAATCAGGGGGGGTAGCGGCACAGAGCCTAAGCTGAGGATATACAGCGAGGCCCTGAGCATGGGTAGGGTTGAGGAGTTAATAAATAATGCAATGGACATTGTTAATAAATTATTAAGGCAGTAAGTGGTTCAGGACTAGGTCGACTTAACCTTAATCGTCTTCTCCCTGATACTTTGAACCAACTTCTCATCAGCCCTGGCCAGTACCTCAGCCAGTAACTTGGATGCGTTAAGCGCATCATTAATGCTCAGCAATTCCACGGGACTATGAACATACCTAGTGGGTATTGATATCGTGGTCGCTGGTATGCCATCTCTCCTAAAGGCAATTCCCAGGCATCCGTAGTACCGCCAATCAACACCTCCAGTTGGTATGGTATTTTTAAATCCTCGGCAATAGACACAAGGAAGTTCGTTAATGCCGGATGGGCAATGAACACATTGCCCCCCCTACCACCATCCATAACCTTAATCGCTGGTCCCTTACCAATTCTGGTCACAAACTCACGCTCATTGACGCCAGGCACGTCGGCCGCAATCGTAGTGTCAAGGGCAATCGCGAAGTCTGGGTAAACCCTGTCAGCAGCGATCTGGGCACCCCTAAGACCAACCTCCTCCTGAACGGTAGCCACGAAGTACACGGTAATCTCACTGCCTCTTAACTGCCTCGCAGCCCACAACATCACGGCCACACCGACCCTATCATCAAACGCCTTACCCGTGACAATATTCTCGTTAAGGACCTCGAAATCCCTATCGAGGACAGCCACGGAACCAACCCTAACACCCAGTTTCCTAACCTCATCATCACTTGACGCCCCAATGTCTATGAATAAGTCCTTGAGTTCAGGGGGGGCCTCCCTCTCCTTGCCAGGTGGTGTAACGTGAGGCGGCCTACTACCGATGACGCCCTTTATTTTCCTACCATCAACAGTCTTAATAACGGCCCTCTGACCAACCAGCGTCACCTCATTCCAACCACCAATTGCCCTGAACCGTAAGAACCCATTCTTATCAATATTATCGATTAATAGCCCAATCTCATCAATGTGCGCAGCAACCATGGCCTTTAAGTCCTTTCTACTGCCGTACCGAACCCCAATCACATTACCCCACTTATCAACCATCAAATCATCGACGTAAGGCTCTAACTCCTTAATGACTAAGTCCCTAACCTCATCCTCAAAACCCGAAGGCCCAAAGGCCTCACTCAACCTCCTGAGTAGGTCTATGAACTCCTGTGAGCTCATCAATGAATTAGGACCCCACGGTCTTTAAAGTATATCCTCACCTGTGGAGGTTAGGTAAGTTTCAATTTTATTAAGCAGTAGTTCATCATGGGTTAAGCATTGGGACCATTGCGACGAAGTATAGGATAAATATTAACGTTATTATTAATGTTGTCACCGAGATCTCACGGAACTTGCCAGTAACGAGCTTGGTTAGTGTGTATGTTATGAAGCTAGGCCGATGCCCGTGGCTATGCTGTAAGTAAGTGATATGCTTATCATGCCACAAAGGCCGGTATCGCCTCGGTTAGGTCGTTAAAGTTTATCCTTGGTATTAACGACACAAACATCAAACCCATCAGTATCAGTACCGGCGCCGTTGCGCAGTCGGGTATCATAACCACCATGGGCCCCCCCAGCGGTAGGAACGCGAGGAATAATAACCCAGTCACGAGCGACGTTAACCCAGTCCTCCCACCACTCTCTATTCCGGATGCCGATTCCACGTAAATGACCGTAGTCGTGGTGCCAGCCAATGCGCCAATAATAGTGCCAATGGCGTCCGCATACAACGCCCTCCCTATATTAATGGGCCTACCACTGTCATCAACCAGGCCGGCCCTGTTGGATAAGCCCACTATTGTGCCTATACCATCAAAGAACTCGATCATCCACAGTGAGAAGGCCACGGGAAAGGCTAGACTTACAAGCCTAAACCACCACTCAATGCTGTCAGGGAAGTTGGGTATTATTGACGTGGTGAACATTGGTGGCTGAACTAGAGCTGATGGAGGCTTAACCAAGCCAAGCCCAAGGCTTACCAGGGTTATCGTGACTATAGTTATCAGGAATGCGCCAGGCACCCTTCTAATGTAGAGGTATATCGCGAGTATGAGACCCACAAAGGCGAGTATTGATGATGGTGTTACAAAGGCCCTCGTATTGAAGGTAACAGGCGTACCGCTACCCGGTATTACGAAACCGCCCAGTGAGAGCCCTATGAACGTTATGAATAATCCAATACCAACGCTGATACCAATGGATAAGTTGGGCGATATTGACTTAACGATCCTCTCCCTAATCCCTGACCATGCAGTGAATAGGAATATTAAGCCATCAATGAACACGGCAGTTATCGCGGTCATCAATGCTATCACAGCCGCCTGAGGACCGACAATGCCCATGCCGAGTAGCACCGTTGTGAAGGCTGGGATCACGGAATACGCAATGAAGGAGTTCTCACCCATACCAGGGGGGGCCATCGCGAAGGGTAATCTCGCGTAGAACGCCATGAATAGTGTTCCAAGGGAGGCCGCGATTGCCGTGCCTGCCGCAACGCCTAGTTTTACCGTGTAAACCAACGCCTGGTACTGCGCACTTAATGTGTTCGTACCCAGCACATGCATTAGGCTAGTTCAAACCCATCACCAACTATCGTTGGATTCACGAATAATATGTACGCCATTGTTAGAAACGTAGTCAACCCGGCCAAAACCTCCCTCCTGGGATTGACGTTAGTAACCGTTGGTGGTGTTAACCAATTGATTAATGACACGTTGAATGACGCTATTATCCAATCTTAAAAGCATTATTTCTAACATGAAGTATGATACATAATTTAGGCATTAATTACCTGGTTTTGATAAACACTGATTAAATACTATGAAGTAGGCGTGAATATACCCTCATAAGCTCAAGACCAGCCTTAACCCCCCCATCTCAATACCCTGTATATTCAACCCCCCCAATAGGAACCTCTCCACCTCATCCTCCTGACCAAGGCCTATGAATGGTATTGAGTACGTAAGTACCCTGGACAGTACGCCAGGTCCCCCCCATAGGTCTCTATGAAGCGTTTATAATTATTCATTAGCCACCCTAGGTTTATGTCACGTACATACGGGTTCCTGGAGCCAACCGTGAAGAATTGAAGATCCTGCCTCTTAACCTCACACGACGTCAGGAAGTCCAGGGACTTCTTATACTCATCCCTATCGGTAACGCTTAGCATGGCGGTCAACACCCTATTCCTATCCTCATCGGACATTAACGACTTGTAAAGCCCCCCCTAAGGTCCCGAATGGCTTATCACCA
The DNA here is from genome assembly GCA_001316125.1 of Vulcanisaeta distributa JCM 11213. The sequence goes on along the minus strand of BBCS01000012.1, from coordinate 3,224 downwards.
ACCACCGCGTAGGCGTTGATGACGGCTTGCTTCATGACAGGGTTCAGGCTCTGGTAATCCCTAATTAAACCAGCTATTGACCTTGCATAATCCTCATCAACCAATGCACGGCGGGAAAGCACCAACTCCCTAACATCATCCATGCCCGAGACGCCTCAAGTAATGTACTCTGAGTCCTCAAGTACTCCGTGAATACCTCCTTAACGGCCGAGGGCTTTATCGAGTATAAAGTACCCAGTTGGGTTATTACCGTTGTTGTAAGTAGGTAATTAACTATATCGCTCATAGACCTAACCAGGCCCAGATACTCGCTTAGGTCAATGGAGCCCTGAAGCAGGTGGGCGTAGGCATCATTTATCACGCTCCACCTTTCAAAGTGGTTAGACGCATTACTCAATGCCTTAGACCAATCACTATACCTAACCCTGTAGTAACCACTACCATTAACATTCAAGAATAGGGATGCCGACGACACGCTGAGCATCAATGCATCGTGCTCCATGAGTACGGTATTCACGGCACCATTAAACCTATAAACAATGGGTATGGGCCAGGTATCTGCAGTATTACCACTAAGTATGAACCTTGACTGCCTAAGTGTGACGCCACTGCCTGACTCCTCAACAATTATTACTGGGTGCCCCCCCGGCTTATCAACCCAGGCCTTCATAACCTTCATCACAGGCTTACCACTAACCTCCTCAATACTACCCCCCCACAAGTCATCCTCGGTGGCGTTTGAGTACGCGTACTTCCTGAGGTAATTACTAAGACCTCTCCTGAACTCCTCCTCGCCAACGTAATTCTCAAGCATCCTAAGGAGTGAGGCGCCCTTACCATAGCTAATATCATCAAATATCTCAAAGGCCTCCTCCTCATTACTAATGGGTACATGGACAGGGTGCGTACTCATTAGCGAGTCCCTGAGCATTGAGCCCGTTGTCTCATCAGCCAGGAACCTATACCAAACACCCCCCCACCCTGGAAGAGCCTATCCATGGCCTTATAACTCATGAATGTGGCGAAGGACTCATTAAGCCAAAGGTCATCCCACCAACGCATCGTGACCAAATTACCAAACCACTGATGGGCAATCTCATGGGCAACAACCTCGGCAACCCTCCTCCTAGTCAACTCAGTACTACCCCTACCAACTAGTAATGCGGTCTCCCTAAACGTAATGGCACCCAATTCTCCATGCACCAGCCGCAAACTCAGGAACGTGAATCAAATGAAGCTTGGGTAGTGGGTATGGTATCCCGAAGTAACCACTGTAGAAGTCAAGCACACCCTTAGCAACATCAAGGGCGAACCTACCATCCTCAACCCTATCCCTAACAGGCGTGGCGAAGATTACGTCAACATTACCAACCCTATCCCTAGACTCAAAGAACCTACCAATGCCCAGGTAAAGAAGGTATGTGGACATCCTAGGGGGGTCTCCGCAAACTCAAAGACCTTCCAAGGACCATCCCAATAAACCCTAACAGGCGGCGTGTTGAATATCACGTCGTAATCACCATCAACAGAGACCCTAAACCTAAACCTAGCCTTGGCAGCCGGGTGATCAACACAGGGTATGAAGTACCTAGCGCCCGTGGGTTCGAACTGCGTCGTTATCATGTAACCGCCCCCCCATACGGAGCCCTGTAAATACCCAACAACCTATCACTAACCCTACCATCAAATAAAACCCTAACAACACCACTAATGGGACCACGAATCCTCAAAACCCTACCGTCATAGGAATAATCAACAGGCCTACCATTAACCTCAACAGACCTAATCCCAAGATCAACGGCATTAAGCATTAGGTCACTCGCGGAACTAACGTGAATATCCATAACACCCTCATACACCAAATCCCCAAACCTAAACCTAAGCTCAACCACGTACAACTCAATACCAACGCCGAGCGGCACATGGCCAATAAAGCATACGCATTATTAAATATAATGCCAGCCAGGTCTGAGATACGGGAAATTAATCCTTGAGCTTTATAACCGTTGTTAATGCCAACACTTCCAGAAATACTTCTGCCTTACTGCCTAATCGCTTTAACGTACTTACTCATAACGTAACATCTCTTACGCGGTCTCTAAGTTTCACGTTAATAAGGTATCCCGCGACTATATTTAGACTATGCACTTCATCATATTCTAAGGTCATAACGTTGAGCTAGAGCGAATGCTATTAAATCCCTTATTAAGTAGAACGTTGTGGATCCCCCCCAGCGGTTAAGGCTTAGTAAGCCGTGGCTGAATATTGAGGAGTATAGAAGAGGACGCATATTGGAGGCTAGGTATGAGGCTGAGCTCGCATTGAAGTTCCTTGAAGCCGGCCTGTACAGGAATGCTGCTGGTAAGGCATTTCAGGCATGGAAGGCATTGCTGGCTGCACTCGCCGTTAATTACGGTGAGGAGTTGGCGAAGAGATTTAAGGGGGGGGTTAAGAGGACTAGGGATGGTAAGAGAGTTAGTTTGTCAGACTTCATAGTAGCCTTCATGCCCACGGGCTACATGCTGGCCGTGGCCAAGGCCCTAGAACAACTAACGGGTAAACCCCTCGTCGACTTAACAAACACCGCAATAAATCTGCACGAGTTTCAATACAATGGGCTTGACGAGACTGGGGGGGTATTCAGTAGGTACCCAACTATAGACCTGGTCATTGACGATATTAAGAGGGTGGTTAATGGGGTTCAGCAAATCCTAGGATCAATGCAGACGTAGTATTAAGGGCAAGAAGTCTAAGCAGTACTGAACCACGGCTCACCCTCCTTAGTAAGGGAATTCCTATCTTCCTGACTGTTCATCAACACTACTCATCAATATTCTTACCCTGATTTAACACATTACATTCATTGTAGAACACCTTTGTTAAGTGTGGCAGATTTTGACCGTGAGATATCGGACTTAGCCTATGTGATTAACGTTGGGCTTAGGTTACTTAGGAGATAGATATGCTTAGTCATTACCGTAATCATCACATTGCCATTACTGGTAAAGGCATTCATAGCAATGCCATCATCAAGCGTGGTGCCAATTAGGTAATTTAAATTTCATGAAGGCACAGTCATCATGAACATAGACCCAGCTTAAACCTAGAAAACACCCGTGGTGGTGCCGGGGCCGGGATTTGAACCCGGGCCCCCCCCTTGCGGGGACGGACTATCTACCCACGATAGCAGGCCCGCGCCTTGGACCTGGCTCGGCCACCCCCCC
>BBCS01000011.1 GCA_001316125.1 Vulcanisaeta distributa JCM 11213 | reverse complement strand
TGCTGACCCCTGAGGGTTAGCAACTCCTCGCTATCCGGCTTATACAAGTAGATAAAGGCTGAGCCGCTGTTCGGTATGAATATTACGTCACCAACCCTATCAATTACATCACTTGACACTTCACCGAACAAGCCCATGCTTATTGCCTCATCCCTACTAAGGAAGCGCCCAGCCACGTTGTACCTACCAAGTAATGCGGTTAACTCATCAATACTCGCCCTATCACTAAGCCTGAGGTATATGGCCCTTGCATCACCGTAGGGTGGTACATGCAGTAGCCTCATTAGTCCCTGTACATCATTAGCCTTAACGTTGTTCTTGACCTCATCATGCCCGTGATCCGCCGTTACTAATACCGTGAAGTTAGTCATGTACTTCTTCGCCATCCTAATCACGGAATCCACGGTCTCCCTAATCACGGCACCGCATTCCTCGGAGCTCGGCCCGTACTTATGCGCCGCGGAGTCGACGGTGGTTATGTAAATATGCACAAAACCAACCTTATATTCGCCTAGGAACCTCGCCGCGTTTATTACTGCATCGTATGGCGTTACGTACTCAACAATCTCAGCACCAGCGTATGTTATCCTCGATAAGCCACCTGATAAGCCCTTGGTACATACACCCTACTCCTTATACCCATATTGCCCAATTCTTCGAATATCGTCGTTTTTATAGGAAAGAGTTTCTTTAGGTCGTAGCCCATTTTATGGAGTCCATCCCTCTCACCAATCACTGGACCCATCGATAACGTATTAACTATGGTTCCAATCTCCTTAATGTAAATGTTGGGGCCCAGGACCCCCCCGTGTTGGCCAGGCTTAGGCCTGTGAATAGTGTTGTTAATACCGTGGACGTAGTTGTGGGGGGGAATACGGAGGTTATCCTGTATAGTCTGCTTACGGGTAATGAATCACCCATGACGCTTATTAAATCCCTGTAACTAAGGCCATCAATTAGTATTAAGACTACGCGGTCGTTAAGGTCGAGGTCAAGCCTTAATTTAGGGCCCCTAGGTGTTGTGCCGAAGTGCGATAGTAATGTGTTGGCTAGGTTTTGAATACTCATACCTGAATAATCCGGCAGTATAAATTCGTTCATTGGCTTAAACTCATTAGCCTTAATTTTTAATAATTCCTAGGAAATATAACTTAGATACTAACCTTAATCCTATACCTTGTCCTACCCCTGACCACCGTTAAATCAAAAACCCTATTACCCTCAATAAACCTCCTGGCCAGGTGAACCTTTAGTTGCACTATACTTGATAATTCCTCGTCATCTATTACTGTAATTACATCACCCTGCCTAAGACCAGCATCATCAGCTGGAGAACCAGGTAAAACACCAACTACGAGAACACCCCCCCTATCCACGGGTAACCTAAAGTACCTGGCCATGGGTTTGCTGAGATCAACGCCGTATATACCTAACCTAGGTCTAACAACTCTACCAAACTTTAGTATTTCATCAATAGTTAACTTAACCAGGTTTATTGGGACGGCAAATCCAATTCCCTGGGCACCGGCTATTATTGCGGTGTTCATGCCAACAACCTCACCATCGAGATTAAGCAAAGGACCCCCCCCGAGTTACCTGGGTTAATTGCCGCGTCCGTCTGTATTAAGCCCTCAAGAACGCCCATGGGCGTCCTTATGCTCCTACCAATTGCTGAAACAACGCCTAGGGTTACCGTCGGCTCACCGAGCAGGCCCAATGGATATCCTATTGCTATTACCATCTGCCCCCCCACCTTAAGTTTGTCAGAATCGCCGAGTTTGACAGACTTAACTGAGCGGGCACCCTCAACCCTAATTAACGCAGCGTCAAATTCGGGATCCCTACCTAGTAATTCACCTTCATACTCATCCCCGTCAGGTGTTACCACGACGAGTTCCGTCGCATCCTGTACCACGTGATTTGCTGTAACCACGTGCTTATTATCAATGAAGAAGCCCGTGCCAAGGCCCCTAACTGGCGTTGCATTTAACCACTCATCAACCATAAGCCTAGTCGTTATTATACTTACGACTGAGGATTTCATCTCATTGACTATATCTATAATTCTTGATTCTACGTCCTTACTCACAATTAATTCAACGCGCTCAGTATATTAAGTATTATGGTGATGGAAAGGATTTATTTAACCCACTCTAAGACGTTAATGAGAAATGCGCAAGGTATGTGCGTTGTGCGGTAGGGAGACTGACATATTAATTGAGGATTATGCCCAGACTGCTATAGGAAGACCCACCCGCTTGCCAGGGTAAAGAGGGACGTCGTGGGTATCGTTAGGTGCCCGAGCTGTGGTGCAATACTCTATAGGGGGGGCAGGTGGGTGAGGGATCCTAAAGTCATTGAGAAGTTAATACTTGAATCCATCGAGTACATGGGTAAGGTTACTAACGTCTCTATTGAAACCCTTAGCTTAAGGCATGGGTTAAACACGGCAGTTGTTAAGGTTAGGGGGTTCAGTTCACGAACTCATTAGCGACTATGATGAGGAGGTGCAGGTCAAGGTTAGGTATAGCGAGGAGTTATGTCCGAGGTGTAGGGATATGATTAACGAGAGGGAGAGAGCTGTTGTTCAGGTTAGGAGCATCATACCAATGAGCGGTCAATTAAAGCGGTTAATAATCGATATTATTAGGAAGGAAACAATCAAAGATGAGAGAAGTGGTTTCCTTAGGGTTGAGGACGTGGGGGGGGAGGGCTTCGACATTAAGTTGTCGGATCAGGCTTGGCGAGGACGATAGCTATAAGATACATAAGGCCGTGCCTAGTAAAGTAACTGAAAGCCAGAGTGTGGTTAGGGGACGCGGTGATAAGGTAGTTACAAAATTGAGCATTAGCGTTATCCTGGTTCCTCTTACTCGTGGTTCAGTAATTACTTACTTGAATAAGACTTATTACGTACTCTCTTATTCACAGGGGGGGACGTTTAGGTTAATGGAGTTAGGCAATAGGGAGGTCATTAATGTTAAGTTGGGTGATATTATCAAGGGCAATGTTGCTGTGCCAAGTTACGAGGCTAGATGCATTGAAAACCAGGGTCTAAAGGCCTGGAAATCGTGATTGGCAGTGATAGGTACGTACTTAATGATATGTGCTGAGGATGAAGGTTGGGTTTATAAAGGTATGAGATTTAATATCGTAGATGCCAAGGAAAACCAACAGGGTAGTAAGGTGCGACTGCCTGGGGGGGAAGGCGAAATGCTTGCTAAGGTTATTGAACTCGTCGGTGATGATAGGGCAAAGGCCGTTTGCCAGGACGGTAAGGTTAGACTCGTTAGAATACCAGGTAAGTATAGGAAGAAGATGTGGCTTAGGGTTGGTGATTACATACTGGTTGCACCCTGGGACTTCGAACCAAATAGGGCGGATTTAATATATAAGTACGAGAAGAACGAGGTCAATGAGCTAAGGCAAAGTGGTTACGCGGATGTTTTGAATCAATTAGATGAGTTGGCGGGGTAATTTCATTTTAGGCCAAGTCTCTTAATGAGCTCCTTAGCTATTTCCTCAGGACTACCCTCAATGAACTGGCGTAGGCGCTCACGAGGTCTCAACTCCTTTAATTCAGTAACGGCGGTTAACGAACCCTTAAAGCCAACCTCATCCTCAGTAAGCCCAAGGTCCTTGATACCCCATACCGTAGTCTTAAATTGGCTCTGGGCCACTGCAACCTCTCAAAGTCTGGGAACCTTGGCGTGTTCACGCCGAGCTCCACGGATATTACCGCAGGCATCCTGACCTTAACAATCTCATAACCTCCCTTAATAGTCCTCTTAATGATTATTGAATCCTCAGTAACGTCAATAACCTGAGAGACGTAAGTCACCGCGGGAATCCCCCCCAACCATTCGGCAATGCCGGGCGGTACCTGGCCTGTTGAACCATCCTCACTCTCCTCACCGGTAATGATGAGTGAGTAATCGCCGATCTTCTTGATAGCGGCCGCAAGCACCTTTGACGTTACAAAGGCATCAGAGCCTCCCAGGGCCCTATCGCTTATTAAAACTGCGTCATCGGCGCCCATGGCTATGCCCATCTTTATGAATTGGTCCCAGAATGGTGGTCCCATGGATAGTATTATGACTTTACCACCATACTTCTCCTTAAGCTGCAGCGCGAGTTCAAGGGCATTCTTATCAGCTGGGTTTATCTCATTTGTAGCCTTTGACCTATCAACAGTCTTAGTGACTGGGTCAAACCTTATCTCCTCGGGCTTCGGCGTTACCTTCATCGTGACTATGATGTTCTTGAGAGGGGCCATCACTTCCCACCCCCCCTTAGCTCCTTTATCAATGCCTTAAGCACATCAAATAAATCAGCCACAATACAATAATCACAATTCTCAAATATCGGCGCCTCCCTATCTGTATTAACCGCGACTATCGTGCCACAATCCCTAATGCCATAAACGAAGTGTGGAGCACCGCTGGCGCCAAATACGAATACGGTCTTAGCCCTCAGTGAGACACCCGTGGTGCCTATTTGGTAGTCCCTGGGCATTATGCCCATGTCCGCGAGTGGTCTTGTGACGCCGACAGCAGCGCCTATTAGGTTTGCGAATTCCTTAATCAGCTCCAAATCACCTCCAGTCCCAAGCCCTGCCACAACGACTTTTTCAGCCCTTGATAGGTCAGGCATTGGTGAGGTCTTCTTCTCCACGAGTTCTATCCTACGTTTTCTTACCAAGTCTTCTGGGATAGACTCCATGATAACCGAAGCCTCCTTATCGCTTGGTCTCGCCTCGTAAGTTCCTGGACTAACCGTGGCCATTTCAGGCTTGCCTCCGGTGCAGACAACTGTGGCGACTATATTACCGCCGAAGCCAGGTACGGCCGTGACCAACTTTCTATCCTTCTCGTCTATGTCGACCATTATCACGTGCGCGCTAAGGCAGGTCCTAAACCTCACGGCTAACCTACCGGCTAGGTCCCTGGAATTCCTCGTGCTGGCAGCAATAAGTACCTAGGCCTGTACTTATTGATTAGGTATGCCATGACTTCAGTATAGGCATCACTATTGTAATGCCTTAGGTCTGGGTGGTCAACGGCTATGAGCTTATCGGCGCCATACTTAGAGGACTCCCGGACCAGGTTACCAACTTCATGACCCAGCAATATGCCGAGAACCTCCTCATTAAACTTCCTACCCAACTCACCAGCCCTAGTTAAAATCTCAAGTGATGCCCTCTCTAGCTCGCCATTGTCCTGCTCGATAAATACGGATATGCCCCCCCTCCACTCACTCATGCTAATCACCCATAACACTATCTAGAAATTCCACTAGATCCATAACCTTTAAGTTTGTTCTCATGACCTTATTCGCATCCTCAAGCATCCTGAAGCAGTAGGTGCATGCCGTGAGCACTACCGAGGCGCCTGTGTCAACGGCCTCCTTCAACCTGCGTTTTGATAATTCAGTGGATACCCTGGTCTCAAGGCTATACCCCCCCCACCACCAGCACCACAGCACAGTGACTTCTCCCTTGAGTGAGCCATCTCAACAAGCCTAACCCCCCCTGGTATTGATGTGATAACCCTCCTGGGCTCCTCAATAACCCTTTGATGCTTAGATAGGTAGCATGGGTCGTGATAAGTCACGGTGATATCAGCCTTCTTATCAATCTTCAATTTACCACTACGTATAAGCTCATCAAGTAGCTCAACGTAGTGAACAACTCTAACATCCTTAAGATACTTCTTAAGTGCATATTCGCAGTGTGGTGATAGTGTAACTATTATTGGAGCCCTAACACTACTCATTATTGAATCCCTGAGCTTGGTGGTGTATTCCTCATAGAATGCCTTATTGCCTGTGTGAAGTATTATGTCGCCGCAGCAGGACAGACCAGTGTACATACCCACCTTAAGGCCTGCCTTAGTCAATACCCTGATCAAAGCCTTAATATGTCTCTGAAGCCTTGGGTCACCAACCGATAGGCAGCATGGGTATATTACAACGTCTGGATTCTCATTATTAATTAAACTACTGAATTGGGCTAGGAACCTCCTCTTATCAGTGACGGTGTAACCCCCCCATGGGTTCTGATTCTCGTATATCTTCCAGAGTATTTCATTGATCTTTGTTGGAAAGACCTTGGACTTCATGGCCATGGTCCTAATAACCTCCACGAGATTAACGATCTCAACATTATTGGGACATAGGGCTTGGCAGGTGCCGCAGGTAACACAGTCCCAAATGACTTTAAAGTCCTTTGGATCAACAACACCAAGCTGAGCCTTCTTAACGATGAGCCTTATGTTATAGGACTCATCAGTTATTGGGCAGTACGTGCTGCAGGTGCCACATTGGTAACAGAGGCTTAGAGTGGGTACTAACTTATGTAGTTCCTCCCTGAGCTCGAAGTTAACGGCTACCGGCATTCCCATCACCTTAATTGCTTGATTCTTTGTTTCGTCATTTCAATCTCCTCCTTGGTCACTGACTTAACAACCCTCTCAGCCTCCTTCATAGCCTCAACAAGGTCGACAACATCAGGCGCACCAAACAGCCTTAACTGGAACCTCTCATCCCTAACGCCTATGTTTTTGAGTCTCTTTTTCCAGTTTTCGAATCTCCTGACCGTGTTGTAGTTGGCCGTTATGTAGTGGCAGTCACCAAGCTACAACCAGTCACGAAGACACCGGCAGCACCAAGCTCAAAAGCACGCTTAACATGCCTCCAAGCCAACCTAGAACTGCACTGAAGCCTAATGATCCTCGCGTAGGTGGATACTGCATCTTAAATATGCCAGCATTATCAGCGGCCCAATATGAACAATAAGCACACGTAAACATTATTACCTTCTTCTCAGGCTCCTCAGCCAAAGCAGCCTCAACCTGAGCCAAAATAGCATCATGCTCAAGGCATCAAGCGTTATAGCATCCTGTGGACACTCAGCCACACACGCACCACAACCCTGGCAGGCAGCTGGTATGTGCTCAATCCATTTACCCGGAACACCCCCTAATTGCGCCATATGGACAAGCCTTAATACAGAGACCGCACTTAGTGCACTTGGACCAGTCAAACTTCGGTATGAACGGTTCCTTTGTGACATAACCCTGGGCAAGCATCATTAACGCCCTTGAGGCGGCTGCGTAGCCTCGGCGATGGCCTCGGCCACATTCTTCGGACCCCCCCTAGCCGCCCCCCCGGCTATGAATATTCCTGGGGGGGTCATCGTATCCACTGGGCCGAGCTTCGGGTGGGCCTCCATAAGGAAGCCCTCCTGATCCTTAGAGAGCCTCAGGATCTTAGAGGCCTCGTCAGTATCTTCGCTGGGCACTAGGCCTATGTTGAGGATTACGTTGTCAAATGGCACCTCAACATCATCCCCCCTAACTCAACGTCGTGGACTATTAACTTATTGGTATCCATTCTTATGGCCTCGGTTAACTCAGCCTTCCTAGGAATCCTAATGAAGAGCACGCCGGCATCCCTAGCCTTCTTATATAGGTCCTCAACCTCAGGATCCACGCCCATTATATCCCTATAGATTAGGACTACGTTCTTACCCTGCTCCTCAATTCAATTGCCTTACTAAGACCCACCGCACAGCAATACCTTGAACATCCCCTACCACTGGTCCTGGAACCAACGCAGTTTATTATTGCCACGTTCTTACCATCGACGGTCTTACCATTTTCAAGGTCCAGCGTTGTTAATACCCTTGGATCCTTACCATAGTTAAACTCCGTTGGTACATAGGGCTTGGCGCCCGTGGCAACTATTATTGCCCCCCCCACGTCAAGCTCAACGCCATTGCTCAGGACAACGTGGAAGTTACCCGTAAAGCCAGACACGTCCTTAATGGTCGTCCCAAGCATGAACTTAACACCAACCTCCTTAGCCTCCTCAACCATCCTATCAAGTAACTTCCTAGCCTCAATACCCTCAGGTTCAAGCCTATTCAGGCGCCTAAGCATGCCACCGCACTCATCAGCCTTCTCGATGAGTATGGTCTCAATGCCTGCGCCGGCTAATCCCGTGGCTGCCGCTAGCCCCCCCGCAGGACCGCAACCAACAACTAAAGCCCTCTTAATCACAGGTAACTTTATTGTCTGTAGGGGGCATCATATGGTGGACCTTGGCCACGGCCATTTTTATCATGTCTTTTGCCTTTTCTGTGGCCACCTTCCTATCGTTGTGGACCCACGTATCCAGGTTCCTAATGTTCGCCATCTCCACGAGGTACGGATTAAGACCAGCCCTCCTCGCAGAATCCTGGAAAAACCTCAAGTGCGTGACTGGCGAACATGATGCAACGACTACCCTATTCAATTTCTTCTCCTTAATCACCTGGGTTATCCTATCTAGTGATGATTTCGCGCATGCAAATTGGAGATCCTCTGCATGAACTACGTCAGGCATTTGTTTAGCAGCCTCCACTAATGCGGGTACGTCAGCGACACCAGCTATGTTCGTACCACAATGACAGACGAAGACCCCGACCTAATTGGGTATGGCTCTATGGTCTCCTCATACTTCTCCTCCTCAATCACCCCCCCAGGACTTGCATACCTAATCGCCTGCACCGCAGCGGCTAACCCGGTAACCACGGACTCCGAAATATCCCTAGGGCCACTCGCTGAACCGGCTACAAAGATTCCAGGCCTCGTCGTTAATGTTGGGTTAGCTGGGTCGGTCTTTACGAAACCAACCCTATTTAATGATATATTTAGTATTTTACTTAACTTATTCATATCGCCCACAGGCTTTACGGAGGGCGCTAGTACGACCATGTCATACTCATTTACAACGACCTTCTTATTCCTCGTATCCTCGAACCTAACAACGATCTTACCATTCCTCTCGCCAAGGACTTCCGGCCTACCCCAAACAATGTTTATACCCTCCTTGAGCTCTATCGAAGAAGCTTTCGAAACCCTTACCGTAGGTTCTGACGTCATTCATGTACATTATTGTGACGTTCTTAATGCCATGGAGCACCTTGGCATAAATACCCTGCTTAAGCAAGTATGTGCAGCAGAATCCGGAGCAATAATCATTATACTTATTGTTCCTAGAGCCAACGCAGGACACAAGAAGTATATTCTCGGGTTCCTCACCAGTGCTCGGCTTAACAACGACACCACTAGATGGTCCTGATGCATTGACAAGTCTCTCGAACTCAAGTGATGTGACGATATCCATGTACTTACCATAGCCATAATCCCCCCCGAGTACGTCACCCTTCTCTAACTCGAAACCTGTCGACACGATTACGGCAGCAACGTCACGCTCTATGACCTTAGGCATCATTGTGTATATTATGGCATTCCTATCACACGCCTTAGCACACCTATCACATGGGAAGTAATTCGGCGGCTTATTTAGGCAATGGTCAATGTCGAGCATGTATATTCCAGGCTCGGCCTGTGGGAATGGTAGGTATATCGCCTTCCTGGCGCCAATACCTGCTTCGAATTCACTAGGGACGATTACCGGACATACTTCCTCGCATTGACCACACTTGGTACAGTCATCAGTTACGTACCTTGGTTTAACGAGGATCCTAGCCTTAAAATCACCCGGCGACCCGGCTAAATCAAGTAATTCAGCGGGGGCGAGTAATTCAATGTATGGGTGTCTCGCAACATCACTTATTAATGGTCCTTCTATGCATATTGAGCAGTCGAGGGTTGGGAATGTCTTGTCGAGCATTGCCATCTTACCGCCGATGGCCGGGGACTTCTCAACAAGCGTAACCCTATAACCCATATTAGCTAAGGCCAGTGCAGCCTCAATACCAGCAATACCACCGCCCAGGATAAGTATTCTATTGGTCGGCATCAAATCACCTTAACCCCTGTAGGTACTTCCTACCATAATCAAGGCCTGCCTGGAATGCCTTTATGTTCATTTCCTGAATCGAAGCATCGAGTTTACCAGCTCTCCTAGTCATGTTCCTTATTGCATTAATTATGTAGTCCTCCTTCAATAACGGCTCAAGAACAGCCGTTATGACACCTACTAAAACTACGTTCATTGTTAATCTCCTGCCTGTTACCTTCTCGGCGATTTCCGTTGCAGGTACAGGAATTATCATATAATCATTAGTATTTTGAATCATCGGTTTATAGATGGTACTCTCATAGATGAATACACCGCCTTTACGGAGACTCTTGAACTCCAGGTTAAATGCCTGCTGTGTGGTTGCGAGGAATATGTCAGCTTCGTCAATGAGCGGATAATCAACCATCTCCTTAGCTATTATGAGATCAGCCCTAGACCAGCCACCCCCCCTCTGCTCAGGACTATACGTTATTGTTAATATCGAGTCAAGACCACCCATTGCGGCTGCCATGCCGAGCAGCCTACCAGCGAAGACTATGCCATGACCACCAAGCCCCCCCATAAGCCTGATACGTATTTGGTCGAGCTGTTGTTGCATATTTTTCTATTAATAAATAATTATGAAACCTTAATAAATTTTATTCTAATTTGACAAAAATTATTTTAAATTATACGTAATTATAAGAAAAATGTTTAAAATCTATGATCACTATCCGTACGATATTGGTCTCTCTCTTTTCACAAAATTTCCCAGGATAATCTTCTTCATGCTGAAGTCAATGTCTAGATCAGCTAGGTTTGCGTTATGATCTATCACGGGTCTCTCCTTTAATATTTTCATTAAATCTACGGCATCACCCATGGCATTTCTATCGGTATAAATAATGCAGGGTGATAGTACCTCAATGACCGCGAAGCCCTTAACTTTAAACATCTCGAGGAGAGATTGATAAAGCTCATTCTGATGAAGGACCGTCCACCTAGCCACGTATGAGGCCCCCCCCGCAGCATATGCCAGTAATGGTACGTTGAATGGATTCTCATAATGACCATATGGGGGGGATGTCGTCGTCTTAGCGCCCTTAGGCGTGGTTGGGCTGTACTGGCCGCCCGTCATTCCGTAGATGAAATTGTTTACTATTATTACGTTGATGTCGTCATTCCTCCTAGCCGCGTGTATGAAGTGATTACCGCCAATAGCGAGGATATCACCATCACCGCCAACTACGGTTACCTCAAGCTCAGGATTTGCCATCTTTAGTCCGACGGCAAAGGGTATGGCCCTACCGTGTGTTACATGGTACGCATCAAGCTTTAGATACCCGCCAAGCCTACCTGTACAGCCTATGCCTGTGACTATCACGTGCTTTTCAACGGGTATTCCTGAATTCTTTATGGCCCTAGCCAATAGCTTTAGTAAGATCCCTAATCCACAGCCGGGACACCAAATGTGCGGTAGTCTATCGATCCTTATTAAGTCCTTAATATCCTCATAGGACTTAGGTAGTTCCACCTTAATTCCTGCGGTCGTTACCTCAGCCTCCATGCTCATCCTTCGATCACCTTCCTTACATTATTTATCACATAGTCAGGGTCAGGGATATAACCGGGGGCGTAAGGTATATGTTCCACAGGAACACCCCCCCTAGAGAACTCCCTAACCACGTGGTACATCTTACCCATGTTCACCTCCACAGTTATGAACTTCTGAACACCCCCCCTCGAGGACAGTTTTTCCACTATCCAACCAGGGAATGGCCATGCCGTCTTTGGCCTGAGCATGCCGACTCTATAGCCCTGCGTCCTCAACACCTTTATTGCCCTTCTCACGGAACCTGATGTTGAGCCGTAAGACACAATAACGTACTCCGCATCATCAAGCATGTACTCCTCCCACTCGGCTATTTCCTTTTCATTCTCCCTAATTTTACGTACAAGCCTCATCACCAACTTAAATGATGCATCCTTATCGGTTGTTGGGTATCCCTTATCAGTGTGTGTCAATGACTCATTGTTAACCCTATAACCAGTACCCGCTATTGCCATTGGTGGTACCAGGTACCTGCTATCATAGGGTAAGTACTGGTCTGGGGGGGTACCGTGGGCTTCGGCCTCTCGATAATCTCTATTTCATCAAACTCAGGAACTCTAACCTTACCATACATATGCCCAACTAATTGATCGGAGAGCACAATGGCAACGACCCTGTACTTCTCAGCCATGTTAAATGCCTTTATCGTGAAGTCAAAGGCCTCCTGAGGGTTAGCGGGTAAGTATGCCACTATCTCGTAATCACCATGCGAGCCATACTTAGCCTGCAGTATATCACCCTGCCCAAGCAATGTTGGTATTCCAGTTGATGGGCCAGCCCTCATTACATTGACTATTACCGCCGGTATTTCAAGCATTGAGCCAAGTCCAATCTCCTCTTGCATTAATGAGAAGCCTGGACCCGACGTCGCAGTCATTGACTTAACCCCCCCCGCCGCTGATGCCCCCCCGAGCACGGCCATTATACTGCCTATCTCATCCTCCATTTGAATGAACTTACCACTAACCTGCGGTAATCTATACGACATGTACTCCGCTATTTCATTTGATGGGGGGGTTATTGGATAACCAGCGTAAAACCTGCAACCAGCTGTTATTGCACCCTCAGCAACCGCTGTATTGCCATCCAGGAAGTGAATGCCAGGCCTTAACAGTTTATCCAGGTCCTTCTTATAGAGCTCAGCACCGTGGGCATGCCTACTCACCCCGTAGTACTTATCATATGTTATGTATTCCTCAGAGACAACCGTGATCGCGAAGTCAGGGCAAACCTTCTCACACATTCTGCAGGCTACACAGTCAAGCTCCTTACCTGGCTTAACAACTGGGTAGTGATAACCCTTGAAATTAACGTCCTTAGACTCCTCAAGAACTCCGTTAGGGCAAAACTCAATGCAGAACTTGCAATCCTTGCAAAGATCTGGGTTAACGATAATCTTACCAATTGGTCTCTTCATCTTATGGAGGTTAACGAGCCTACGCATGAACCACGTCTCATCTTGCTGAACTAAAGCCATATTTCCTAAATTATTTTTCATTAGAAATACTTTTAAATCTTTTTCTTCTTCAATCGTACAATACCTATTAACTTTATCCTTTTGTATACATTTTAATTCATTTCTATATATTGAATTCATTAGAATATTTTCCATGAAAGTAAGCAAAACGAATCTTACGGACCAAACTGATATATAAAGTGCTGCATTATTCATTACCTCAGTGGGTAATCACGACGTTGATAGGATTATTCGGGAGAGAGTGGAGAGTAGGAGGTTTAGGATAAAGGATATTGATCAATTAAAGACTGTTGATGACGTTTTTAATCAATACACAATAGATGCCCTGAGGGAGTTAATGAATAGGCGCATTGTTGATGAGGTTTATGGACCAGTTGCGCAGGGTAAGGAGGCTAAGGTAATATGGGCTAAGGCACCTGATGGTACTGATATAGCTTTAAAGATATTTTATACATCCACAGCCCAATTCATTAGGGGGGGTAGGTATAAGTACCTGCTTGGTGATCCACGTTTCACAAGCATTAAGATTACGAATACGAGAAAGCTCATTGAGTATTGGTGCAGGAAGGAGTTCAGTAATTTGAATGATGCATACAATGCAGGTGTTAGGGTGCCTAAGCCAATAACCTTCAATAGGAATATCCTGGTAATGGAATTTATAAGCTACAGGGGGGGAGCTAGTGGTGTACCGGCACCGTTGATTAAGGACGCACCACCAGAGGATCCTGAGTCTGCCTATTTAACGATAATTAAGTACATAGAGAGGGCATTCATTTTGGGTAGGATAATCCATGCAGACTTAAGTGAGTTCAATATTGTCAATACTGGTGATGAATTAGTGATTATTGATTGGGGGTAGCGCCGTGAAGATGAACCACCCGAATGCCATTGAGTTCCTACTTAGGGATATCGAGAATGTTAATAGGTACTTCAGTAAGGAACTCCATGTTAAGACACTTGATGGTAAGGCATTACTTAACGCCCTACTGCGTAGGTATGAGAATAGGGGGGGTGATATAAAGAGTGATGTGGATGGATGGTTATTGATAAATGGTAAGAAGATGATTGATGATTTAATGAACGTATGAACGGAGCTTGAACCGTAATACCTAGGCAGTAGCTTAATATAATGCTCATTTCTAACGTAGTATTAGGTATTAATGACACTCCCGATACCACCCGAGCCCAGGGACATTAAGGATAGGATAGTTAAGAGAAGGAGTGTATGCACGGGGCCTGGTTGTGACTCCTTCTCCGTATGGTTTGGTAATGAGGTCGCGAGGTATTTATGGGACCATTGGGGCAGGGAATTAGCTAGGATAGGCATTAATTGGCAGAAGTTCCTTTCAATACTAAGTAACCATACCCAGGAATTAATTGATTGGGCAATTAGGAATACGCTCGCTTGGAATGACTTAGTAAGGATATTAGTTAATGACTTATCACCTGGTACGGAGGTTACAACCACAGGTAGGAAGGGCGGGATACTTGACTACTTAGGTTGAACGACTTGGTTTCTATTACCCTTTTCATCTGACTTCATCAACGATTCATTAATTATGCGTATTAGTTCACAAATCTCCTCGCAAATACTTGATGGCTTTATGTCTGTGTACACGTACTCAATTATCATTAGGGGTGTTGCATAAGTATTGACCCAGAACTCAGCAAAAAGCCTTTCACCCTTATCCACCAGGTGAACCTCCATATTATGATTATCACTAAATCGAATCATGTACCTAGACCCATCAATAAATGACTGCCTCTCCACAGAGCTCGCGTTACAAGTCCTCATGAGTAAATCAGCCACTAAACCAGCAACGCGCATACGTTAGTTTTTCACAGTACCTATTTTTAAAATCATGCTATTCCGTAACCCACGTAATACCGACTTGGGATTTTTACTTGATAATGATTGTATCATCGTCATCGTTCGAATGAGACTTAAACATCATAATAAAGAACTTATACAATGATGATAACTTATTGTTTAATAAATCCTCAACGAGTTGCCACGAAGTAGTTAACAAACCCGCGTCGTAAAGTGCAAGCCCAAAGCCGAGGTAATGATCACCAGCTAACTGTGGATCTGAAATCGTAAGCCCTAAACCTGCATAATGAATTATTGATATGTAAGTGAAGTATATCAATGCTATCATGAAGAATGTGATGTACGTAATCATAAGCGCCTTAGCCTTAGACGATAACCTGCCGAAGCTACCCCCCCTTAATTGCTTAATCATAGTTATTGATGAGATAATAAGCATCGAGAGCATAAACATAAACACAGGCGTTATTACAAGTATTGTTAAGTCCGCAGTACCGTAAATCCACAACTCGGTAAGTACGTAATCCACAGCGATAGCCATGGCTAGGGCAGACACTAGCGACATTATGTATACGTAACGCACATAGTCCTGAATGCCTCCCGTATTAACCGACATACTACTCAAGCAATACCAATGTAATATCAATATTTAATACTAACAATTAAGATTTCGCGTTGGCGACGAATATTTATTAAGGGGGGGTTTAATTAATGTGATGAAGAATTAAATGGAGAAACAACCATTAGTAATATACCGAAGAGCATGCCCAAACTGTGGAGGGGGGGACATAACATCGGATAGGCTTGCCTCTGGATTACCATGCCATAGATGCCTACCTGACGTGCCAAAGAAGGTTGCAAGCACCATTGAGGTGCTGAACATGTTAGAAAAGCTTGGTACTATAAATAGGTTAAGGTCGTTGGCAAACCTTGTTAATGAGTATAACGAGTTCGCAAACATGTTCAGGAAAACAATTGGAACTAATATGTGGGGTGCCCAGAGGTTATGGGCCAGGAGGATTATTAAGGGTAAGAGCTTTGCGATAGTTGCGCCAACGGGTAGTGGGAAGACTACATTTGGCATGATTGCATCGTTGTACGTGGTTCTAAAGAGGAGAGGAAGAGTGTTAATTGTCGTTCCAACATCAACCTTAGCCTATGATGTTCATAGAAGATTAAGTGATTATGTGAATAAGATTGGCGCTAATGTTAGGATTGTCATGGCATCCTCAATACTTTCCAAGCAGGAGTTGACCGAGGCTATGAAGACCATTGAGGATGGCAACTTCGACATATTAATAGTAACCAATGCCTTCCTGCCAAGGCACATGGACCTACTTAGTAAGTATAGGTTTTCGTTAATTTTCGTCGACGACGTTGATAGCGTCCTTAAGGCGTCAAGCAAGAACATTGATAGGCTATTACTATTACTTGGTATTAATGAGGAGGCTCTCCGTAAGGCTCTAACGGTGGTTGATTTAATGAAAAAGCTTAGGAAAGCCATTAGGTTTAGGGCAAGTGAGGAGGAAATCAATAAGCTTAGGGAGGATATTAAGAAACTGAATGCAGAACTGACCAATTACATAAAGAACAATAACATTGGCATACTAATAGCCTCGGGCGCATTAACGAGGATGAGGAGGACGGCTAGGCTATTCCTATTCAGGGAGTTCCTTGGCTTTGAGACTGGCGGTAGGGCTGAGGGATTAAGAAACGTGGTTGATGTATACGTAAGGCCCAAGGATTCCCTAATAAGTACGGCGGTTGACATAGTAAGGAGATTGGGTGGTGGTGGGATAGTCTACGTACCACCAGACCTTAGGGACATTGTTAATGAATTACTTGAGGCATTAAACAACAATGGCGTTAAGGCTGCATCCTACCTAAAGCCAAGTAAGTCATTACTTAATGACTTTGTGGAGGGAAAGATTGATGTATTGATTGGGCTCGCCACATCTAGGTCATCCTTAGTCAGGGGTATTGACCTGCCACAGAGGATTGCATACGTGGTCTTCGTGGGCGTTCCACGCATGAGGTTTAGGTTAAGGCTTGAAGAGTTCACACCAATAAGGTACTTAATGTTTCTATTTACCATTAGGAATGTCGTCCCCCCCCAATACCTGAGAAATGACATTGATAGGGTCGTTGCGAGACTTAGGAACTTAACGGCACTAAATCAAGAGCAAATAAGTAACTTGTTAAGGGCTATTGAGGAGAATAAGGAATTGAGTGGATTTGATAAGTACGCGGCTGACGTGATTAAGGAGGCCGTAGACTTAGTGAACAAGTTATTAATTGATCCCAATATTAGAAAGGCGATAGAGCAGTCCAACGAGGTTGGCCTTGAGTATAGGGTGGTGAACTCTACGTGATCATACCTGACGTGACGACATATATCCAGGGTAGTGGTAGGACATCAAGGCTTTACGTTGGTGGTGTCTCCCAGGCTTATCAGTGCTTATAGTGGATAATGAGAAGGTGTTCAATGGTTTAATTAGGAATTTAAGGTATAGGCTTGAGGATGTTAAGATCCAGGACATTAATGAGGTTAACATAGATGATTTAATGAAAAGTATCAGGAGTGAGAGGGAATTGATAAGGAATATAATGCTTGGGAAGATACCTAATCAATTCCTTGAGAAGGACCCGTTAAGGACTGCATTCGTAATTGTTGAATCACCGACCAAGGCTAGGACAATAGCAAGCTTCTTTGGAGTACCCACCAGGAGGGAGGTTGGTCCTTTAATAATCTATGAAGCTACCCTGGGCAACCTATACCTATTAATAACGGCTACTAAGGGCCACATGTGGGATTTAATACCGGCAGGCCCGGCCGATGTAAAGGAACTCGCGCCGGCTTTAAGGGTGGGGGGGAAGATTATTGATTACTATGGGATACTTAAGACCGGTAATAATTTCGTACCGATCTATGGAACAATAAAGAGGTGCCCCCCCGTTGGTGGTGAGACGTATACCGAGGATGTGGATGTTTGTAAGATCCATGGCGTTAAGCTTGTTGATGCCATGGACATAGTAAATGCGATAAGGGATATAGCCACAGAGGTTGACCAGGTAATGATTGGTACGGACCCGGATGCTGAGGGTGAGAAGATTGCTTGGGATGTTTATATGATGCTGAGACCCTATGTGAGCAATATCGTTAGGATTGAGTTTCATGAGGTTACTAAGAAGGCTATTATTGACGCGATCACAAATCCAAGGGCCATAAGCTTAGCATGGTGGGTGCTCAATTGGTGAGGAGGATTGAGGATAGGTGGATTGGGTTTGGGCTTAGCCAGATTGTTCAGGAGAAGTTCGGTAGAAGGACTCTATCAGCTGGTAGGGTTCAGACTCCAGTCCTTGGTTGGATAATAGAGAGGTATGACGAGAGTAGGAGGGATAAGGTATACTCAGTAACCATGACTTTGAGTAATGGTGTAAAGGTAAGGTTGAACATACCGCCGGATAAGGAGGAATTGATAAAAGCCCTAAAGGCGATGCATAGGAATAAATCAACGGACGTTGAGGTTAAGGTTAGAGTAACTAAGGTGGGTGAGGAAGAGGAGGAATTGAATCCAGCACCACCATACACAACAGACGCCTTACTTAGGGACTCAGCAAACATACTCGGTTTAAGTGTTGAGCAAACGATGGCTATTGTCCAGGAATTATTTGAGTCGGGACTTATAACGTATCATAGGACGGATAGTACCAGGGTATCAACGGTGGGCATTGGCATTGCTAAGGAGTACATAAGCGAGAGGGTTGGGGGGGCTGATTATTTCGTGGGCAGGGCCTGGGGGGGCGGCAAGGAGATTGGGGGGGCTCATGAGTGTATAAGGCCGACAAGGCCCATCGATAGTGATGACCTAAGGAACCTAATTAACACAGGTTTGCTTCAGCTGGCTATTAGGGTTACGGCGAACCACCTTAAGGTCTATGATTTAATATTTAGGAGGTTCATGCGAGCCAAATGAGGAGTGCCAGGGTTTTGAAGGAGAAGTTGAGGATAAGTATCTACCTTAATGGTGCTAATGTTCATGAGGAGGAGGTGGAGAGGATTTCTAAGATATTGGAGCCTGGATTCACGAAGGTTTGGGGCTACATTGAGGGTAGGGAGTACCAGGAGCTTATGCCTGGTGAGTATGGGATAACCAGTATTGATTATATTAAGAAGGTGAGTAGGACACCACCGCTTAGGGAGGGTGATATAATTGCTATGATGAAGGAGAGGGGGGGTATTGGCAGACCAAGTACTTATGCGAAGATTGTTGATGTAATACTGAAGAGGCGCTATGCGTTGGTCGTTGGTAGGAGGACTAGGTATGTGGTGCCCACGAACCTTGGTCGCCAGGTCTATAAGTTCCTAACTGAGGAGAATAAGGAGTTTAGTGACTTAGTTAGTGAGGAGAGAACTAGGATTGTTGAGAGGCACATGGATGATGTTGAAGTTGGTGAGAGGGATTACATGGATGTGCTTAATGAGTTATTTAATGAGGCAGTAAGTAAGGGTATACTTAAGGAGAACGTTATAACTTAATTTTATGACTTAACCGCATGATCCAGTCTTGCAGTATGGATCGTCAGTCTCCCCCCCAAGCTCCTCCTGCATCTCCTCCTCAATACTCTCACCGCCATTACTCTTAATCCTAACAAGCTTATCCTTAAGCGCTGACAATGATGTGTAGCTGACCTTTGTCTCTACCTTGGGCTTTGTCTCAATTTTATCCTCCTTAACCTCAATTGTGGCTTAGCCTCAGCACCCTTAACGCCCGTGTATATCACCTGCACAGACTTACTCTTATCCCTATACACCGTTATTCCGAAGGCATTGAGTAGCCAGGCCAGCCTATAGGCTTGCTCAACGTCTTCCATGGGCGTATTACTCGGCATGTTTATAGTCTTACTAACGCCTGAGTCATTCCACCTAGCCAGGTCACCTGCATGTACACGTGCCACTTCCAGTGAATCTCATGAGCCGTCCTAAGCAAGTCAGCTAATGGGTGGTCCCTTGGCAATATTCCGTACTCCTCGACAAACCTCCTCGTTGATTTATCTAGCGTCTTCGTCTGCATAAGCAGCCTAAGCGCTGTGTAGTTATACTCAATGAGCCTTCCAATTGATAAGTTCCTGATGTAGGCAATCGCGAAGAGGGGGGGCTCAATACTTGAGTTAACGCCAGCAATAAGGCTCCTAGAGCCTCAGGGGGGGCTATGCTCATTATGGAACCATTCCTAATACCTATCGTACTAACATCTATCGATAAATCACTGTCCAACGCCCTGTACCCCTTAAGTACCGCTGTTGAGCCGTCAATGATAGCCTTAACCTTTGGATCGCCATAGCCCACGTCGAGGGTCTTCATGTACTCATCAACCGCCTCCTTATCAATGGTGCTGGAGAACTTCTCAAGTCTCTCCCTGTGCTTTGTCCACGGTAGTACGCCCTCAGCCCAATCACTATGCTTATACGCTGGGTAGACACCTTTCTCCTTAGCCAACTCAATACTGGCCCTAACAGCCATCCTAGCTATGAAACTAGCCAATTCATTAGAGACCGCCAGTGCCTGTGGTGAGTCGTACCTAAGACCAAGGGCTATTAGGGTATCGGCAAGGCCGTTGGCGCCAAGGCCGATTCTCCTTGTCTCAAGGACCCTCTTCCTAAGTCTCTCATGCGGTAGCTTATTGACATCAATAACATCATCGAGGAACCTAACCGCCAACTGAACATCCCTAGCCAGGGAGTCCCAATCAATCCTACCCTCATGAACATACTTCACCAAGTTAATACTACCAAGGTTACAACTCTCAAAATCATAAAGCGACTCCTCTGAGCAGTTATGGCTTACAAATCCACCAGCTACGTAGTAGTGATAACCAGGTACTGTGGTATCGAAAACCTCCTCCTCACCTATGTACTCCACTTTCTTAACAGTTACTAGAGGTGAGTCTACCTTAACCTTCTTAAGGGAAACCTTAGCATTTTTAGCCGGGTCAGCAAACCCTATCTTATCCATGAATAGCTTCCTGCTATAATTCCTAATTACCAGTTCATGATAAGTATTTGACTTGTAAAATCTAACATCGCCAGACCTAGTTATGTATATAAAGTTATGTTCAGCCCTCGTCATTTCACTCCTAGCTCTATCTTCATATACCGTGGACATTATGCCAAATAGAAGCAGTAACTCCTGAACCTGTTTAAGTAATCTCAGGGATACTGAAGCTAATCTTATCGCTGAATCGACATCCACGGTACCATCCGCCGTGAATAAGCCCCCCCTAAGGAATGCCTTAATCTCGCTTGGCTTTAACGTATAGACTATTTCTGGTATGACCCTCTTTGTGGAGTCCGCATTTACTAATTCAGGCGCTATTCTCTTAAAGTATGTTCGCACATCCTTCGACGTAGCCATAACCTTTATCTCATTTCCCTCATAGTAAACATGAATTATTGCATGTGGGAATCTGTTCCTCAGAATATCAATAACCATTTGTGCAATACCCTCCTCCTTCTGTGCGTTAAAATACCACGCGATATACCCATTCTTCTCATTCTCATGTAAGAACCCATCACCAACTAACCAACCTAATAAGAAAGCGATATCTTCACCTATACTACCACTGCCAAACTCCTTACTGAGATTATCGATGTCCATTCTAGACATGTATATTAAGTCGCCGGGCTTTAGCTGATCGACTCTCTTCCAAACAATCCAGTAATCGTATGCTTTTTCGCCTAACGATAACCTAATCATTTGTTGCACATCTAGCGGTGTATCTTCGCATTCCTCACATGGCTCCTTAGTCGCAACAATTAACCTATGATCTGGAGTCGCCTTTAATTCGTAGCCCTCCTTAGTGACCACTTTATATACTGGTTTAATACCTTGGCTGAACACCTTAGACCTTACAACAACAGGCGCGCTGACTCTTACTTCTCTATGGTCATGGCTCGGCACTGCGTGAATTAGTATTGCGTAGCCAGGCACCACCAGTTCGGTCTCCTTAATACCCTTCTTAACGAGCTCTCCAATCTTTAAGTATCCATACTTAGTCAATATCCTCGTATCGCCAGTAACACATGGGTTTGTGGCATTTATGACCTCACCAGGTAGTTTCTCATTATTTATGTAGTTAGCTAGGTCCCTATTCCACAGGCCTGGGTCGCCGCTGTCCCACGCGGACTTAACGATCTTATCCCAAAGCTCCTTAGCGTTTACCCTCCTCCAAATCCTTACTTTACCAGCCTTTATAGCCTCCACACAGCCCTCATAACACTTAACGAACTCCTCACCCCCCCAGGTCTTATATAGGCATGGGCACTCCCTTGGGTTTATCAGGTAAATGTCCTCACCCTTCAACGCCTTCTGCATGAAGTAGTCATCAATTGTGACGCTTATGTTGAAGTTCTGCAACTGAATGTCCTTAAGCTCACCACTCTTCGAGGTAATGAACTTCTCAATGTCGGGGGGGTGCCACCAGAAGAGCATGCCCATTTGGGCACCACGCCTCTTACCACCCTGCTTAATGGTGTCCACCAACGTATCAAAAAGCTTCATGAAGCTAAGTGGCCCAGAGGCTATCCCGGTGGTGCTCCTCACAATGTCACCCTCAGGCCTTAACTTACCGAAGTTATAACCAACGCCACCACCTGACTGGAAAATCAATGCAGCGAGTCTTAGGGCGTCCATTATGCCAAAGTTGCACTCTGGATCCTCCCTATTCGTATCACTCTCCCTGGATAGGCAGTCGTCAATGGGTACTACGAAACATGCAGAGAGTTGTCCAAGTCTTGTCATTGCGTTGTAGAGCGTTGGTGAGTTGGGCATGAACCTTAACTGGCTCATTAAGTCGTAGAACCTCCTCGTCCACGTTATTGGGTCACCACCATACCTAAGCTCTGCGTAGGCTACACCCATCGCAGTCCTCATCCACAGGTACTGGGGGGGCGCCTCGAAAAACGAGCCATCAAGTCTCTTGAGTAAGTACCTACTCATTAACGTCCTGACGCCATTGTAGGTGAGCAGTAAATCCCTACTCGGGTCGAGGTACTTAGCCAACTCATCAATATGTTGAGCATACCAAGCGCTCATCTCTGAATCCCAAATCCTAAGCTCAAGCCCAGTCCTAAACCACACTTTGAAGCCTTCTCTATACGCATCCTCGAACTTAACCCTACCCTCGTCAATTGCCTTAACGACATCCTTACCCCCATACCTGCTTATACACACTCCATAATAGGTAATTCCTAGCTGCATCATGCCACTTAAGGTCATCAGTCACCATGTTCAGCATGATTAATTGAACTTTATCCGACAACTCACTACTTGATACAGAGCCTTGAGATCAAGGGCATTAATTACAAGGTCGGGATCTGGAACGCCCGCAAGTTTTAGAGAGCGGACTAGCTTATCTCTTGAGAAGTCCTCTGTATTTCCATTCCTCTTTAAGATCTTTATTCCAACCACCTTACTTATTGCTTCAGTACTTAATTGCACACAGGAAATTTAAATTACTTTTATTAGGGGGGGCAGCGGACAAAATAAGTTAACACGAACCTAAGTGAAGGGAATATATATTGCTTTCACTCACCTCAGCTGTTAAATTCTGAAGCCAAAAAGCAATTTATTTCCAAATCTATTCATTTAATACTCAACGAACATGTATTTAATCATTGCATGCCCAAAGTGTGGGAATTACTCCATTGTCCGTGATACGGCTAAGACTCATCAATGTCCATATTGCGGCTATGTAATGCGCATTGAGGAAGCATCAATAATTGCACGGGCTAAAAACGGTAAGGAGGCCAGGGAGATTATTTTAAAGCTAAAGACGCCCAGGGAATTAAGGAGACCCTAACGCACTAGGTCTGGTGTAATGAACCAATTAATGACCCAATTACTTTCAGCCTTACTAAGCCTTAATACGCCAGAGTACCTAAACTCGACGATCTTAATGTCGGGATTACCCGTAATTAGCAATGAGGTCAAACGACTAAGATGAGGTAGGTGACCAACAATCATTAAGTCATGATCAAGCCTCAAAATTCTCTCAAACCATATTCTAGGATCATCATTGGGGGGGTTTAAACTGTCGACCTCTCTAATGTTACTAACACCCAAGTACTTAGCAAGGATCTCCGCTGTTTGCTTAGCCCTAGCCTTACCACTATGGACAATCTCAGCAACGGTAATACCAACACTATTAAGATATTTGGCAATCCTTTCTGTTTCAGAAATACCCTCTGGAGTTAATCTCCTTTCTGGGTCAACCCTCTCATCAAATGCCTTACCATGCTGAATTAAGTATAGGCTAACCATAGATATTACCTTTAATACCTATGTTCAGCAATATTTTAGCTTTAGGTCACTTTTCACAAAGCCTTGAATCCCTCATTCATTAACATGAATGTCCTCATTAAGGTTAGTATTCGTTGCATCATCCTAGAGATATCTAGGAGTTAATTTAGTATAATTATCGTAATAAACACCAGAAATACCAAGGTAATTTAAGGCATAAGGGAAACATCGTGAAAGGCAAGGAAAAGAGGGTACTTTCATGCCATCTCATTCATTGTACTTATGATTATAAGCACATGGAACTCATATTGCCATAAATGAACCGATTGGTGCGGCCGCCGGGATTCGAACCCGGGTTCTGCGGCTATCCACGCATATGCTCGGAAGGCCGCCATCCTAGACCAGGCTAGACTACGGCCGCCGATTAGCTTGTTCATTACTCCTTTAAAAGCGTTTTTGGTCATTACCGTATTAAAATACTTAGGCGAGGATTATTTCTGAGATTAAAATTGATTATATATTAAATATTTTCTTAAAATTTAAGTTATGCTCTTTGAATTATTATTGCATAGCCCTGCCCACCGCCGACACATGCCGTTGCAAGTCCATACTCCTTACCAGTTAATTGTAATTGCCTAGCCAGGGTACCAACTAACCTCGCTCCAGTCGCACCGAGTGGATGACCAATCGCTATGGCTCCTCCTTTAACGTTCACTCTATTCTCGTCAATTCCCAATTCCTTAATGGCATTTAACGTAACCACAGCAAACGCTTCATTTATCTCCCAGAGATCTATATCCTCAACCTTAAGCCCAGCCTTTGCCAATGCCCTCTTAGATGCTGGTACTGGGCCCTCACCCATTATCGATGGGTCAACGGCAGCCCAACCCAGCGACACAACCCTAGCCAGCGGCTTTAGACCAAGCTCCTTAACCATCTTACCTGACATTAAGACCACCAACGATGCACCTGAGTTAAGAGGCGCTGAATTACCAGCTGTTATCACACCACCAGGTTTAAAAGCAGGCGGTAACTTAGCCAGGGCCTCTAACGATGTATTCGGCCTAACGCTAAGGTCCCTATCAACCACAATCTTTTGCCCATCCTTAACAACCTCTATTGGGAGTATTTCGTCCTTGAAGTAGCCCTCCTCGTAGGCCTTGGTAGCGAGCATGTGGCTCCTATACGACCACCCATCCATCTCCTCCCTACTTATCTTCTTGAGAGCCGCCAATTTCTCGGCGGTTAACCCCATCACATAACCAGTGGCCATGTCGTACATTGCGTACTCAGGATTCGTGGCTAGCTCAAGGTGTGGGACTATATACGGATTATTGTACATGGGAACTCTAGACATGTGCTCATAACCACCAGCAAAGACTATGTCAGCCTGTCCAGTCCATATTTCCATCGTACCAATACCGATTGCGTCAAATGAAGAGGCGCACTGCATGTCAACAGCCATGGCAGGTATGGTGACTGGGAACTTTGCGAGAAATACCGGTATCCTACCGCCCATGCTCCAATTATCACCACCCTGTAATGCATTACCGACTATCACATGGTCAATCTGCTCAGGCTTTATACCAAGGTCCTGCACAGCCTTAACAAACAATTTTGAGATAAGGGTTGGCCCACTTATGTCGTAGAATACGTCAAACTTCGGATCCTCCCTCTTAACCCTTGAGAATGCTGTTCTCTTGAAATAGACTATGTATGCCTCCCTATCCTCACCCATTTTCGGTCGGAGTTTTCAGGATTATAACGAGTTAATATTGCTTACCTACATATAGATTATATAGTGTATGTCTTAAGTAATGCAGATTAGGCGTAGGGATTTTATTACCAGAAGAAGGTTCTAATTCGAAATGGGTAGTATCAACGAAATAATAGAGCTGTTAAGGAGTAAGGGACTCAAGGCTACGCCACAGAGGGTGGCAATACTGCAACTCTTAATGAATGGCGGTCACTTCACGATGGATCAAGTACTCAACGAATTAAGGAAGATTGAACCCAACATAAGTATATCCACCGTATACAATACATTAAACACCCTCGTTAGGCTGGGTATCTTGAGGTCCTTTGAGGCTGATGGTAAGACCTGGTATGAAATGCGTAAGGATCCTCATATTAATGTCATCTGTGAAGATACAGGTCAAATAATGGATGTAGACATTGACGTATCTGCATAGAGAGGGAGGTGAGTAAGTTAGGTATTGAGATTAAGGACTTGAATGTAATAATTCGAGGTAATTGTCGAGGTACTTCATAACTAGGTCGAAAATAATTACTTCTAAAAGTAAGTTCTAACCCGAAATACTTATTAATTAGCGGGCAACAAAATCCCTGGACCAGTATGAGTATAAAGAGGGTTCCAAAGGGTACGAAAACCTATGAAAACCTGAAGATAGCATTCCAGGGAGAGTCCATGGCAAACAGGAGATACCTATACTACGCAAGAATGGCTAAGCAACTGGGGGGGCTTAATGACATAGCCGAGGTCTTCGAGAAGACCGCTAATGCTGAGACAGGGCATGCCTTTGGGCATTTAATGTTCCTCGGTGTTGACCCAGTCGCGGAAATCGAGATAAATACAATAGAGGATGCCCTGAGGGCCTCGATATACGGCGAGACCTACGAGTGGACACAGATGTACCAGGTTTTGCTAAGGTGGCTAGGGAGGAGGGCTTCCTAGAGGTTGCTGAGTGGTTTGAGGCTGTGGCTAAGGTGGAGAGGTTCCACGCAAATAGATTTAACGAGGCACTCGAGAAGTATTATAAGGGTAGGGGGGGCGTTAAAACGGAGGTTGAGGACGAAACACTGGGCAAGTTATAAGGCGTTCACCATGGCAAGTGATCTACTTAAAATCATAAATCACCTCTACTTACCATCACAATACTCAAGCATGAGAGAAAGAATCTACGAACTAGTGAGCAATTATAAAGCAAGTAGGTATGTTAAAATTGATGATAGGGTAACCGTACTCTTCGAGGATGCAGTAACCGTGTGGTTCTAAATAGAGGAGACTGTATACCTAGAGGGTGTTGATGATGAATCCATACTCAGGGAGGCCGTGAGGACTATAGCCCAATGGTGCCGAGGAATGATGAGATCTCATTAACGGTGTTTATCCACGTATTTAACTACGATGAATTAAGGAATTTATTACCCAAGTATAAGGGTATTGAAAATACCATCAGCATAAAAATTAATGACCATGCAATACCTGCCAAGCCAATATACCCAGAGGATTACGGACCAAACGCACTGCCCAGGAGCATTCATTACCTTAAGGTTAGCGAGGCGGGGGCTTGACTCAATGCTCAGTAATGCATCTTCGGTCGCGGTCTCAATATCGCACCCAATGGTGAATAAGACCGTGAAAATACCCAGCGATACCCTTGAATCGCTTAAATACTCTGTCAAGGATATTTCCTGGCAATAATTAACGAAGATCCCCCCCCATTCTTAAAAATAAATTTATTTAAGGGCAATTAATACTGGGCTACCTTGACAGCTTCTCCACGACTATTTGCGACGCCTTAGGTCCCAGTAATCCAACGTCAAGGAATACCACTATGGCGAGTATTAGCACTATTGTGTACATAGTCACGGCGCCGTATGTAGTCAATACTATTGGTAGTAATGTTAACCATACGTAATTACCCAACCTACTTACGCCATATTGAACACCATCTGCGAAGGCCCTAATCCTAGTTGGGTAAAGCTCAGCGGCATATTGGTGAAAGGCATTCGAGAATATGTTAGCTAATAAGGCAAATAGGAAGCCGGTACTCACGGCTTCCGCTGGGGTTGATGAGAGACCGAAGGCTAGACCGACAAAGCCCATGACCAGCATTATGACTGCAGTTTGCCACTTTCTATCAAACTTAACACTATCTATTATGAATATAGATACTAATGAAGAAATGAAGTAACCGGTGTATATGAGTAATGAGTATTGAAGCGTCTTCACTAATGTTATGCCCTTAACAAAGAGCACCGACGGAGCCAATGATGCAAAGCCGTAATAAACCCCAGTCTGCAGGAACTCGAAGACCCAGAGCATTATTGTTCTCCTTTTATACTCGCCCTTAAAGAGGTCACTTATTGGTACTCTCTGTACTGTAGTGACCTCAACAGGTATTGGCGGTGGTAATTCACCTTTTTCTCTCCTGGCCGCTTCCTCGAACATACCCACTATCCTATCAGCCTCTTCATACCTACCCTACTCTCTAACCACCTTGGTGACTCCGGTATTAAGAACCTCCATGGAACTATCAGAACGACGCCGATACCCGCAATTATATATAGCCATTGCCAGCCGTAGAGAATGTACTTATGCGGTAATAAAGCGTAGGCAAGGGCAGCAACTACTATTGGCGCTATCCAGCAGCCGTATAAGCTAGCCAATGCCCTACCCCTAATCTTAGCTGGGAAGAATTCTGTAGTCATCACATCAACCACAAGTATTGACTCAGGACCAACGCCAAGGCCCGTTATAAACCTCATTAAACCATATAAGTGTATATTTGGCATGAATGGTGTTATTAAGAAACCAATCCCCCCCGCTATAGCCATGTTGACTATCAGGCAGTCCTCCTACCCATGGAATCGCCAATATACGTGAACAATACACACCCAACGAAGGCGCCTAGGAAGAATATGGCGACAGTATAGTAAATTGATGTGGCAAGGAGCACGTGGAAGTAAGAAGCCAAGGGAACCACCACGAAGCCACCAACGAACCAATCATAAAGCTCAAAGAACTCACCAAGAGTCAGAAGAACAAGCAATTTAGTGTGCATTGAAGTCCAGGGCAGTCTTTCTAAGCGACCGGCCACTGGAATTCTGGAGCCCATGGTGGGGCATAACTATATAAAATATTTTTATGCCTTATCAGTCAGTTGATATAAAATATATAATTACGATAAGTGTAAATAAAACACAGGGTAGGAATGTTGCCCATAATTTTATCATTGGCACTAACCTATAACGCATAATTAACCTTGAGTTTTACCTATACATTTACATTATCAAATGATAAACTGATGACTCAACAAATAATAATGCCAAGAACTATTTACTACCCTGCGACTTCTGGTACTCATCTATCGCGGCCATTATATCGCTTGGGTCAGCCCTACCCCTTAACTCCTTCATCAACGCATTCATGAGCTTATTCCTATCGCTTATGCCGAGCTTGGGTACCCTCTCCATTACGTACTTCCTAACCTCCTCAGGGCTCATCCTCCTCAGCCCCAGTTTATTGATTATGTCGCTGATGGCTTGTCAGGTTCCTTACTCCACGCCGCTATTATGTCGGGTATCGCCTCCTTGGTTATTACGCCCTGGGCATACTCATTGAATATCGCCTTAAGGTGATCCTCGGTTATCACGGACACGTCAACACCATCCTCTGGAGCGACTTCATGGTGTTCACGACTGTGTTAGCTATTAACGTGGCTGATACCCTGCCCTGGAACTCACTTATTAGGTAATCAATTAGGTCGTAAAATGGGGACTTTATTACCTGCATCGCTAATTCCCTACTCATGCCATAGCTGACGTACCTACCCACCCTGGACTCAATGGGTTCTGGAATCAATGCCTTGGCCCTCGCCAGCATTTCCTCGGTAATCCTTATGGGCCTGAGGTCAGTCTCTGGATACATCCTCGCGGCGCCGGGTCTGGGCCTCATGAACCTTGTCGTGCCGTCTGGGTTAGCCGCCCTCGTTTCCTCAGGAACACCGTGTAATGCCTCCCTGATTCTGTCGATTATTACGTCCACGGCATCCACCAAGTCTCTATCCGACGTACCCGCAAGGAGTATGAATGAATCAACACCAAGCCTCGAGGATACCCTGGAAACCTCCTCAGCTGTTATTCCATAGCCAGGTAATTCATCGCTATGTATTAGGCCGGACAGGCTTGTCCAGACCCTAACCCTATCCGCCAACTCCGTGCCAAACCTCCTATTTGGCTGAACCTCCTTACCCAATATGCTTTAGCCTGGCGTCTTTATTGCTATCACCTTACCGCCACTATCGAGGACCTTCCTGATTAGGTTGGATTTGGTGGATGAGAATATGTCGGTGACATCAACGAAATCCTTAACAAACCAGTCCTCCCTCACGCCCCCCCTCTTGATTAATTCATCACGGATAGCCAATAGATTTAATTGGCGCTGAACCTCGTACTCAATGACCTTGGGTATCAGGCTGAGGTCTGGAACACCCTTAATCTCCGTCTTAGCACCGCCCTCAATGGATACATTCACGTCCTGCCTAACCGTGCCAAGACCCTCTTGGCCTTACCCGTCATCTTAATGCTATGCCCAATGTAGTAGGCCACCTCCATAACCTCCTGAGGCTGTACGTGAGTATTCCCGTGGATATCTCGATAAGTGGTATACCGAGCCTATCAAGCCTATAAACAACCGTGTCACCCCCTCTCCTCAATCTTCCTAGCCGCATCCTCCTCAAGGGCTATCGTCTGTATGGGCACCTTATAATCAAAGAATTTAGCGAGACCATCATGCGCAATGAGCATGGTCCTCTGGAAGCCCGAGGTGTTTGAACCGTCTATGACCGTCTTCCTCATTACGTAAACCTCATCAAATATCTTGGCATTAAACATCATGGCAACGGCAAGGGCAACCTCAAGCGAGTCAGGGTCTGGGTCATGTGGCGGCTCCTCATCGAGCTCCACGAGGCATGTGGTGTCGTAATAACCCTCATAAACGAAGGTCCTATGCTTCCTAAACTCCCAAATAGCCGCCGGATCAACCTCACCAAGCTCACTCATACTAGGTCTCAACCTCCTAATAACCCTAAAATGAGGCTCATCATTCCTGACAATCGGCGGGCAATTACAGAATAACTTCCTACCCGTATTCAATTGAACATGTATCTCCAAGCCAACCTTAAGCCCAACAGCCCTATAATCAATCGGCATAATGCTCATGACTAACCTCCATACCTATTTAATTACTTAACGCTATTACAACACCACAACCACTCTAGAGGACTGTCACGTATTAATTAAGTTCCTTAAGTCTTTGCCTGTCCATTATTTGGGTTTGCCCTTATTTCTCCCCATCTTTCTTTTCCTCGAAACTTACCCTGCCGTAAACTATATTAAATATGAGAGATGCCATTATTCCTGTTGCCATGGCGGTTATCATGGCTTTTGGTGCGCCAATAACCGAGCCTATGAAGGCCCAGATAATGGCGCTTGTTATCTGCGACGCTGTGAATAATACCCATGCAGATGAATAAACAATTCCAAACTCACTACGTGGAACTATGGAAATGAGAATACTCGTAACCGCCGTGAAGAATGCATTAATGAATTATGTTATAAATGAAATTTACCATGAATAGCAGTGGTACGGCAATAACCATGCCCCTAATGAGCATGGGTATCACGCCGAAGCCTAGACCAATGATTAATGCTGTGGTTAAGATCGCGTAAATAACCCTTAACCTACTGACCCTAAACCTAGGCGTGAGCATAGAACCGATCATCGCACCGGCATAACCAAATACACTGTCAATACCTGCAAGTAGGGCCACATTGTAATATAGAGATAATATGCTGTAACTCAGTACGTCAAGAGATATTATTGATAAGTAAGTGACCGTTATCGTCAGGATTATAACTTTAAAGCCGGTATTCCCTTAAATAACTCCCCCCCAAACCTAACAAAGCCCCCCCGCCTAATGACTTGGATATTCGTATCCCCCCCGACAACCCTACCCTGGTGCCTTACCGAGGCAAGTGGCATTATTGATGCGGTGAGGAATAGCGCCGAGGCGAGGAATAAGTACTTAGCTATTTCAATGCTTAGGTATAGTAGGTACCCCCCCGAGACCACGGCTAGGGCTATGGACATGATCGATATTAATGTATTGTTAAGTGATGTATATAGTGTTATCTTCTCATTATCATTACTGAGCAGTTCCTTAACCAATGCATTCCTAACAACATTAATCGCTGAGAGCATGCCTAAGGCTGCCATGGTGATTATGAGTATTATGATTAAGCTAAGGCTATTGATACCAATCATGCTCAGCGTCAGGAAGGCTACCATAAAAAGCTCGGACATTAACGCATTACCAATTATTAACGCCTGCCTTTCACGGCCGAATACGTCAATTACCACTCCACTGAATAATCTCATCATTGATGCTGGTACGAGTAATGCATAGGTTAGGGCTACGCCGAAGATCCTCATGGTACCAAAACCCAGGATGAACACCACAAACAGCACTATACCCCTCGCGGCATAAACAAAGACATTAGAATAAACAAGCAAAGCCACATCCCTAATGCTTAGGATATTTCGGTACCTATTAAATAGGCTATTTAGTAGCTTAGTCATAGCCCTCTTTACTAAATGCCAGGCATGCTGCTGTTTTTAAGTCATTATTTATGATACTTAACCCACCATAGTAATTTATCCTTATTAATCATTAACGTCCCATCATTATTTAACCTATCGATTCTATCAATGTCCTCGTATAACCTAATCGTACACTTATTTAATGTTCCATTAGGCATCACTATGAGCGAGTTGAATCACAATGCATAGCATATATACGGTAATGATAACTCAAAAGGCTTTGACCCAGGCGACCTTGCGTATTCCCTAACCTCCTTAACAACACCATCACTGACTGGGTAAACCCTATCATCATTTAGTTCACCTAACCTCGCTAGGACCTTATGTGGAAGAAGAACTTGCCATCGTCTCTTAACGTCTCGGCGAATTTCTTAAGCAGGGACTTAACGCTCTCAACATTATCCCTATGAAGGTGGACCCTAATGACCATCCTAAAGTCTAGGTCTGAGTTATGAGCATTAATTACATTGTTCCATACAATGTCAAAGGCCAGCAAACTTTACCTAACCACTAATATGGCAGTATTATAGTCTTAAGGTTCCTAAGGTAATTCTTAACTTATTAATTGGAATTTATCAAATAATTTTAACTATAAACTTACTTATAATGAGGACAAAGTTTATATTTACATCATTAAAGACCATGCATTAAATACATGCTATTAACCTAACTGGATATAGGGTGAAGTTTTATTAACCCATTAATGAATTAATGACTTAATCATGTTCCACCGTTAAAGAAAATAAGCGATTATGTATGGGAGATACCGAAGGGGGGGTATAAACCATGCATGAAGGTGCCAGCTAGGATATTCGCCGATGAGACCCTACTTGAGAAAATGAAGACAGACATGACACTGGAGCAGGCAGCCAACGTCGCATGCCTACCAGGCATTTACAAGTACAGCATTGCACTGCCGGATGCGCACCAGGGCTATGGATTCCCAGTGGGCGGTGTGGCTGCCATGGACATAGAACAAGGTGTAGTGAGCCCAGGAGGAATTGGCTACGATATTAATTGTGGTGTGAGACTTCTTAGAACAAATTTGACAGAGAAAGATGTTAGGCCTAAATTAAGAGAGCTTGTAGATACCATATTTAAGTTAGTCCCCCCCGCCGGTGTTGGCGAGACTGGGCTGCTTAGGTTGTCCTTTAGTGACTTAGATAAGGTGCTTGATGATGGTGTTGATTGGGCGTTGAGTAAGGGCTATGGTTGGAGCGATGATAAGAACTTCATTGAGGAATTTGGGCATTACGAGGGTGCGGACTCGAGTAAGGTTAGTCAGAGGGCTAAGGAGAGGGGTAAGGATGAGCTTGGTACGACCGGCAGTGGCAACCACTTCATTGAGATTCAAGTCGTTAATAAGATATTCGATGCGAACCTAGCTAAGAGGCTTGGTATTGAGCAAGAGGGCCAGGTGATGGTCCTAATACACACTGGTAGTAGGGGGGGCCTTGGTCACCAGGTCGCACTGACTACATAAGGGTTGCGGAGAATAAGATGAAGCAGTGGGGGGGCTTATTCCTGCCAGACAGGGAGTTGGCGTCGATGCCCCTGAGCACTAGGGAGGCTCAGGATTACCTGGCGGCCATGAAGGCGGCGGCTAATTACGCATGGACAAATAGGCAAATAATAACGCACTGGGTTAGGGAGGCCTTTAGGAGGGTCTTTGGTAAGGATCCGGATAAGCTTGGTCTTGAGATTGTCTATGATGTCGCCCATAACATCGCTAAGATTGAGGACCACGTAATTGATGATGAGGGTCACGTCAGGAGAGTTCTCGTGCATAGGAAGGGAGCTACAAGGTCATTCCCAGCGGGTAGGCCGGAGATACCGCCTAAGTATAGGGATATTGGGCAACCCGTCCTGATACCCGGTAGCATGGG
The DNA here is from genome assembly GCA_001316125.1 of Vulcanisaeta distributa JCM 11213. Next base: position 21,983 of record BBCS01000011.1, on the reverse strand, counting down.
TACGGCATCCTACGTATTGATCGGCTTACCGACGTCGTTCCAGGTAACCTTTGGCACGGCACCGCATGGGGGGGCAGGTAGAACGTTGAGTAGGTCAGCCGCCGTTAGGATGCTACCACCTAACAAGGTTAGGAGCGCCCTAGAGGGTAGGGGGGGTATTATCGTGAGGTCTGCCGAGAGTGAGATAATATCTGAGGAGGCGCCTGAGGCGTATAAGAACGTTGATAAGGTTGCGAGGTAGCGAGTTAACTGGGATGGCTAGGAGGGTCTCTAGGCACGTGCCATCGGCGTCGTTAAGGGATAAGTAAAAATCAGTCCCCTTACGGTTACGTCTAACTAGGCCGTGCGGCAAATCTTTAAAAAGGCATTCGTCTTTTATCCTGCGTAATGAGTAGTGATCAGGGAATTACACTGTCTAAGGAGACCGTCACTTACCAAGTTGGTGGTGTAACAATAATTGAGGAGTGCCCAAGGGACTTAAAGACCCTTGATGGCGAACCAATTAAGTTATTTGGTAAGTGGGCCTTTGATAATGTCATTGTTAAGGACCCAGGCCTTAGGAGGTACCTGTGCCTAAGCCCATGTATCTGCCGCACACAAGTGGTAGATACCAGAAGAGGAAGTTTGGTAAGGCCAAGATACCAGCCATTGAGAGGCTAATGAACCAGTTAATGCACCCGGGTAGGAATGCTGGTAAGAAGCATAAGGCCTATAACATTGTCAAGAGGGCCTTCGAAATGATACACCTAAAGACTGGGCAGAACCCAATACAAGTCTTTGTGGACGCTATAGTAAATGTGGCGCCTAGGGAGGAGATTACGAGGGTTGTCTATGGTGGTATTGCATACCCAGTATCAGTCGATGTCTCACCACTAAGGAGACTTGACCTAGCCATTAGGTGGATAACCGAGGGCGCCAGGCAGTGCTCCTTCAATAATCCCAGGCCAATCGAGGAGTGTCTGGCTGATGAGATCATAGCCGCAGCCCAGAATGATCAGAAGTCATACGCAATTAGGAAGAAGGATGAGATGGAGAGAATAGCCGCAAGCGCGAGGTAAGTGCTCAAGCTTAGTTGTTACTCATTGATACCTAGTACATGCCTTCATTACCTTCATTTTTCTCTCAATAATATTGGTAATGGGCGGGTTTAAGGAACCGTTTATAGTATTCATGAATCACCATGATCGTCCATCTTTTATTTACTTACTTTCCTAAGATAATCACCATGTTAACCTACACATACTCTCTATCAATAATACCCACTAATCATCCTAACTACCCAGGAGGAATACTTATTTAACTAATTAATTCATTTATATCGTAATGTCAATCGCAGAATTAATATGGGTTGAGAAGTATCGTCCTTCGAGGATTGATGACATTATCGATCAGGAGGAAGTCAAGGAAAGGATTAAGCAGTTCCTAAAGACAGGTAATATGCCACACATGCTATTTTATGGTCCTCCTGGTACTGGTAAGACTACGATGGCTCTCGCCATCGCCCATGAGCTTTATGGTGATGCCTGGCGTGAGAATGTTCTCGAGTTGAACGCAAGTGACGAGAGGGGTATAACTACCATTAGGGAGAGGGTTAAGGAGTTCGCGAGAACGGCGCCAATGGGTAAGGCGCCGTATAAGCTTGTAATTCTTGATGAGGCTGATAACATGACGTCGGATGCGCAGCAGGCTCTTAGGAGGATGATGGAGATGTATGCGAATGTGACTAGGTTTATACTCATTGCTAATTACGTGTCTAGGATTATTGATCCAATACAGTCCCGCTGCGCCATGTTTAGATTTTCTCCTCTTCCTAGGGATGCTGTTCTTGGTAGGCTTAGGGAGATTGCTTCGAGGGAGGGTGTTAAGGTTACTGACGACGCACTCGAAGCCATATGGGACGTAAGCCAAGGAGACATGAGAAAAGCAATAAACACGTTACAAGCCGCCGCGGCTACGGCTAAGGAGATAACACCTGAGGTTATTTATAAGACGGTGGGTTACATAGAGCCTAAGGACATAGTTGACTTGGTAAACACGGTATTTAGCGGTGACTTTGTTAAGGCAAGGGATAAGTTGAGGACGTTAATGTATGAGCATGGTGTGTCTGGTACGGAGATACTGAGGGCGATACAGAGGCAAATAATGGGTGGGGGGGTTATTAACGTGCCTGATGAGGCTAAGGTTGAGATTGCGGAGCTGCTGCCGACATTGATTATAGGCTTACTGAGGGCTCTGATGAGGAAATACAGCTCTCAGCCTTCCTGGCCAAGTTAATGCTAATTGGTAAGAAGTATGGGTTGGGGGGGACTGGTAAGGAGGTTGGTAAGGAAACCAAGGCACCTGCCAAGAGGAGGTGATTTTAATTGTCAAGGAGGATTCCCTGGGTTGAGAAGTACCGCCCAAGGAGGCTCTCCGAGGTTATTAATCAGGAGGAGGCTAAGAAGGCATTACTTGACTGGATAAATAGCTGGGAGAAGGGTAAACCAAGTAAGAAAGCTGTGATGCTCGTCGGTCCACCAGGCACCGGCAAGACCACACTTGCATATGCCCTGGCTAATGAAAGAGGTTACGAGGTTCTTGAATTAAACGCGAGTGACGTTAGGACAGGCGAGAGAATTAGACAGGTAATAGGAGGCTCAATGAAGATGGGGGGGTCGCTCTTTGGTTTTAAGGGCAGGATCATACTGTTTGATGAGGTTGATGGTCTCAACGTCAGGGAGGATAGGGGGGGTGGGTTGGCAGCCATTGTGGAGTTGATTAGGGAGTCCACCTGGCCTATAATAATGACCGCCAATAATCCATGGGACCCTAAGTTCAGAGAGTTGAGGGATGAGGCTGAGGTTATTCAACTGAAGCCTCTTGATGAGGATGACATATTAACAATACTGAGGAGGATATGCAATGCCGAGGGTATTAAGTGCGAGGAGGATGCGCTAAAGCTCATTGCTGAGTCATCGGGTGGTGATGTTAGGGCTGCAATAAATGATTTACAGGCAGCCGCGGAGGGTAAGAAGGTCCTGACTAAGGATGACGTTACGGTTACCGAGAGGCTCATCAATTTGATATGTTTAAGGTACTCGATAAGGTATTTCATGCGAGGAGGTTTGAGGAGGCTAGGTCAGTCACGTTCTTACCAAGCTTTGACTGGGAGAGTTATTACCCGTGGGCGCTGGATAACATACCATCTGTGTACGCGAAGTCCGTAGAGGCAGTTAGTGAGGCCCTTGATAATTTATCGCTTTCTGACGTGGTCAGGGGGGGTAGAATAACGAAAACTCAGGAGTGGGAGTTAATGCCTTACATGCTTGAATTAATGACGGCCGGCGTTGCGTTGGTACACAATAAACCTGCGCTTGCCAGGTTTGTTAGGTTGACATTCCCTGAGAGGATTAGGTTATTGGCTAAGACTAAGGAGATTAGGCAAATGAGGGATGCCCTAATTAATAGGCTAAGGACCGAACTTCATGTAAGCAGTTCCGAGGTGTCATTATACTACATGCCTTTACTTAGATTAATGGCAACGAGTGACGCCTTTAGGAAGAAGTTGCTTGAACGTCTAATGAAGATCATGGGCTATTCACTGGAGAGTGTTGAGAAGACGCTCGGCGTTGAGGAGGTGAGTACCGGTGGCGAGAGTGAGGGGGCTAAACGTGGGTCGGCGAAAAGATCCAGAGGGTAATTACGTAGTAGCAATGGATTTAGAGACTACGAATTACTAAAGCAATCGATCAATAGGCTAGGCCTTAATACGGAGTTCATGGGTAGTACCGTGGTGATTAGGGATAAATCGTGGAGTCGAATCAACAGGTTAGTGAATATAGCCCGTGAGTTGGGCATTAATGTGAATGAGGATTAACGCCATGCCTAGTGTCCCTCGCATCCTCTGCTAATCTATACGGCGATAGGCGCACCGTTATGTGGGCCTTATCAAGACCCCCCCTCATTATTATCATGAATCTAGTAATCACTATGATAATAGCCGTGGCAAGCACGGCGGTCTCACTACCTAGTAATGACTTGAATACGAGGTATATTATGCCACCAAGCACGGCAACCGTTGCGTAGATATCACGCCTAAATATTGTGGGAATCTCGCCGGCCAGTACATCCCTAACAACACCGCCGCCTGCCGCGGTCACGGCAGCCATCAATATCACACCAAGTATGTTAAGATCATGCTCAGCAGCGATCTCAGCACCTACGGCTGAGAAGGTGCCGAGACCAATGGCATCCGCGTACATGAGGGCATTTTTGTATTTGGCGATGAGTGGGTAGAATATGTAGGCTATTAATGATGCCATTATTGCCGTTACAGGGTAGGCAGGTAAACGATGTTTGTTGGTGGGAATACACCAATGAGGATGTCCCTAATTATGCCCCCCCCAGCAAGGCTACTGATGAGCCGAGGACGATGCCGCCCAGTATGTCGAGATTCTTCTCATACGCCTTAAAGGCGCCCGAGGCCGCGAATGCCACTATCCCGATGTAATTAAACATGTTTATTAATAGGTTTACGAAACCCACGGAAGACGAAGCACGTAATGAGTATTTAACCCTAACTACGCATTTAATCATCCCTGCTTAAGAATGATCACGCCCCCCCTGGGATCCTTAATTCTCACTGCCAGTGTCTCCCATAGTACGAAACCATGCGTCCCATCTTCAGGGCCTAAATATACCAATGCCGTATCAACGCCTACGGCTACATCAATGACTGATTGATGAACAGACAGCAGTAGCGCCGTATCATCCTTTAACTGGGGTATAACCACTACATCCTTGACCAGGGATTTAATCCTAGTTAACTCCATGACACCCGTCCTCTCAACAACCATTAGGAGCTTCGTATACCTGCCAGGGCTTACGAATAGCACGTACGGCTCAGGTATGTAATTACTATATAATGCATTAACAGCACTTGACACCTCATTAACTGCTGAACCAGGCATGTCCCACGATGAAATGCCCATTGATTTAACCTTAGGATTACCCAAAATGTCACTAAGTATCAATGAGTCCTCATCATAACCAAGCTTAATAGCCGCCTGATCAGCGGTTACTGAGTAAATTCTTTCACCCCCCCTTGCTCTAGCGTACTCCACCTGTCTTTGCGAAATTGGGAACTTCACACTTAACTCCTTAAGCGGTACCACGGACCTAGTCGTAGTAATTGGAGGACCGATTACGACCTCGTCAAGTGGCACAGAATCAAGCCCGGGGGGGCCAGCCTCATAAACGGTTAAGTACTTCCTAAACCTCCTAACGCCATTAGCAGCCTCCCTAATCCTATCCTGTATGTATCTAAGTTCCTCGGGACTTAGGTTCGATGATGAAACCACGTCAGGTGGAGGATCATTGGCATTACTAGTTGAACCCGACTTCCTCTGGCCATTATTAGGGTCATTTGCCGGCAATTTAATACCCGTTAGCTCGCCGACCTCTGCCGAACCGGCCTTTAGTTGCTCAACCTGCTCAGGGTCGTAGGATTTAAGTAACGTGAGAAACTCACCAAAGTGTGTCTTTTCCTCCTTAGCTATATCCTCAAATACCCTCTTAACTCGCTCATCATCAATGAGCCTGGATAATTGTAGGTATAGGTTTATGGCATCAAGCTCAGCCATAATAGCGAGCCTAAGTGAATCGGCAATCTCACCCTGTGAAAATTTTCTATCCCTAATAATATCCACCGGATTCTTAGAAAACACCATATCTTAATCATAGTTTAAAAATACTTATAAATATTTCCATTAACTACATGAAACGTTATTTTCAATGAAAACTAAACCTAGGACTTATTAATAGCGTTTATTTCAATCGATCCGTGAGTAATGCGATTAATGATATCCTTAAGATCGCGTTAAGTAGGGAATGCAGTAAATTAGTTTATAGGCGTGAATTACCACCAAACCAAAGGGTTATCCCTCGCTTCGTGATATACGATATCTACGACCCTCCCGAAGATGTTAATGTATTTAGCTATAGATTGAGGGTGACGGGGCTCGTTGAGAATAGGGTTGAAATACCGTATATAGACCTAATCACGAAAGCACCCTGTGTGGACCTGGTTACTGATTTCCATTGTGTCACTGGTTGGAGCGTGCTAAATGTAGAGTGGAGGGGGGGTGTACCAACGAGGTACTTAATGGATATGGCTAGGCCTAAGGGCGATTACGCAATGGCTGTCGGCATTGATGGTTACACTACGAATTTACCATTGAACGCCTTGCTTGAGGAAACAACGATAATCGCCTATGCAATGAATGGGAAAATACTGCCTAAGGAACATGGCTTTCCACTAAGACTTGTTGTACCATCACGTTACGGCTGGAAAAGCGCTAAGTACCTTAGCGAGCTAATAATCATGGATAGTAACGAACCTGGTTACTGGGAGTCCCTTGGTTATCATGATAATGGTGACCCATGGCTTGAGGAGAGATTCAATGAGGGCGGTCCAATAATGATGAGGAGGAGGGTTAGAGTTATGAGGTGACTGTAATGCGCAGCTCATGGTATGTAAGCACTAGTGATTGTTTACTCTGCGTTCTTGAGTCCAGGTTCAGCGAGTTAAAGAAACTTGGGATCAACGACGCTATGCCATTCATAGATTTAGGTAGGACTGTGATGAACTTAGCACCACTGGGTAGGGCAACGGTGTTTATTGAGTCGTTTAATAGCATGGTAAGGATGCTTAGTAATAATGACCCGCATGCTGATGAGAAATTAATGCTTGAGAGAGTTGCTGATGAGCTAATTAGTGGGTTGAGACTTGGTGATGATGTTATTGATTACGTGAAGCTCGCTGCCTCGGCAAACTCCGTTGATGTGCCAATGAGGGGGGGTTATAATTTTAGTGTTAAGGATTTCGTTAGGAATATACTTGAGGAACCAGCTTGGCTAGACACTGATCCTGCCAGTCTAAGGAATAGGCTTAATCATGTAGGGAGTATTGCCTACCTGGTTGATAATGCCGGTGAGTTTCAGTTTGACCTATTGCTTATTAGGAAGCTCGTTTCAATGGGTATTAAGGTCGTGGTATATGCAAGGAGTAGGCCTTACGAGGTTGATGTTACGTATGACTATATCATTAACCTTGCCAGGAATTTTGAAGCTAGGGCATTACCTGGTAATTACTCAGCCTTCTGGTATGATTATGTGGTTAGGGAGTTGATGAATTACGACTTAGTAATTTCGAAGGGACTTGATAACTTGGAAACCTTTATGGAGAAAAGGCCGGGGGGTTAAATAACGTATTATTCCTATTCAGGGCTAAATGCCCATTAATAGCCAGGTTATTTAGTGTCGATAGGAACAAGCCGGTCATATTAATGGGGGGGACTGAGCGTTTAAGAACCTTGTTTAATTACCAACCATAATTGGTCATTGCATTGGTTCCGCCATTAACCATTATGAAGAATGATATCCATAAACCATTACTCAGATAAAGCCTACCACTCAGTGTAGGCATGTACATAATCACTGAACGCCCAGTACAACTTACCGTCGTTCCCTGCGAAACCTCAACACCACCCGACCCACTTAAGCTTGATACCCCCCCGGTAATTACGCCATTACTAATTGATAGCCCTAATTCAAGGTTCCCTGAGAACCGGCATTCACCTCGATGGCGCTGGAGAACGTGCACATCAACCTCCCAATGCTGAACCCACTTATGTACAGGTTTTCCTGGGTTGGGTTTGTTATGTTTATTATCAATTCAGCACTTCCATTATAGCCCATCGACAACTCACCACTTGCGCTGGGCCCCACCGTTACCCAATTGCTCATTGGTACGTAAGTGTGCGGTGCCGTGGGTATTCCAAGGCAGCCCGCGGCCAATGATGGTGTTGAATTAATCATACTATTTAGGTATTCATTTATCAACGCCTGGGCCTCTAGCGGTGTTATTGTCCCGTTGATCATTTCCCTGAGTATAAGCGTTATGTTGCCCATTATATAACCGCTGAGCTTAACATAGCATAGCATGGGCTTTGCGCTGCTTATGCCGTATTGTTTCGCCAAGCCCCCCCATATTGTCGAGTTAATACTTGATAGATAACCCCCCCTCGTTGCGTTCATAAGCCACATCGCATAATGGACCCTGTACTCGTAGTAATGAGCCTTCGCTTTACACTGGGCTAGTACCTGCCCTATCAACGTTGCGTTACCGCTGCTGAAGGCATTGATTAGCTCCGCCCTACACTGGGTGTAGGTACTAAGTATGTATGGTGTTAGGTTTGTTAAGCCAGTATTGCTTAGTTCAGTGGTTATATTCATGAATTTCATAATCACCAGGTGTGCGGTGTTGCTCTCATTAACGAGCGCTCTGACCTGCCCTAGGCAGGTAAGATACTCATTAATAAATGCATCGGCTTGGCATAGGCCTCGGGTTGGCTCAGTGAGGCGTTCATTAATGAGGTTAGTGTTCCATTGAGTTGGGCCATGCATTGGATTAGTTGTTGTGGGGGGGTGGGTATTGCCACGCCCAGCGATGTTGATAGGTTGTTTAGTGCCTCTAGGGCCGTGAGGTTTAATAGGTCGATATATGGCTTGACCACGGCATGAAGTATTAAGTGGGCCCTCGCGCTTGGTGGGATTAATAGTGAGATGATCATTAACTCGGACTTAACGACTATCAACTGCCTTATTGTTGAGTTGATGCCCACCGTCGTCAACCCGGCGTATGCGTTGTTTAATACGTTAATGGCTGTGTTAAGGCCCATGAGGGCTATTGGTTGTACGTATGGCTGGAGCTGCGCCTTTGTACTACTTAATATTGCCGTGCACATGTCTATTACGTACGCCGTGTTGGCACTACTGCCGGCCATCGACAACACCCTCAATGCGAGGCTTGCAATGGTTTCATTGTTTAGTAAGTTACTGGTTACAGTACTGTTTACGGAAGACGTCAGTGAGGAGTAGTTATTGAGTACGGCTTGTGTTAGATTTATGTGGGCGTTAGTCATTAATTGGGCCGCCAGGTTTATCGCAGTATTTAACGTAATTACTGCCTTGAGGTAATCACCGGCTTGGCGTAGGCCTCAGCCTCGTTAATTAATTTAAGGACAGCCGTTGAGTTAATACCGCTGGCATTTAGGGCAGTAACCCAGCGTTGTGCTATGGCCAGGTGAACATTATATGAAGTAATAAGTCCGCCGACACTTGCATTACCACTAACGTTTGCGGAGACGTTGGCACCTACGGATGCGCTAATACCTTGAGCGTGCAAAATAACAACGCTAGTAGTAATTAACAAGGTAATCCCTACAAGTAGTAATACTAGTGCTCTCATCGAATTAATTTAAGTAAGGAAATATATTTAAGGAAGCATTCGTGGAAAGACCGTGAAAAGCTAGAAATGGCACTTTAACTACGCACTAAAGCGAACTCAATCTACCGACTTCAGGCAGTGAATCACTTATTGCGGTAATATAGACAATAACGTCAGAAAACCCTCACACTCAATGCAACCTATTACCTATCGCATTGACTTAGAAATGGCTTAGTAACCAATTGATTAAGGCGTTAATTGATGGCCTCAGCCAACTGCCTGATGCTGAAGAGCTTAGGGGGGGCTTGATTAAGCTGGTTAACGCGAAGATCAAGCCACGTGGTAGTTCAATGGTTGAGGTAATCGATAGCGTAATGATGAACGTGCACGTGGTCGGTAGCGGCTGCGTTGAGTTGAGGGTTAGGCATAAGAGGATTGAGGATGTGATAGCAATTCGAGAGGCTAAGGAGTGCTGGCTTTGATGCTAAGTTAAGGGAATACAATGATAAGGCGAAATAAGGAAACGCCCAGGGCTGGTTACTATGGTTTGCGAAGTACTAAAGAGAATACTTAATGAAGAACTTAGCGAGAGAGCAAAAAGAGAACATCAGCAATAACCAAGGCAATGAAAAACCTAGGATGACCCACCTAAAAACCCACAGGCCAAAAAGAATAACAACCCTGTTGGAGCCCCCCCGGCCGGGATTCGAACCCGGGACCTCCCGCTTACGAGGCTTGCACGGGGGCTGCCGCCCCCCCAGGGCGCTCCGACCGGGCTGAGCTACCGGGGCTACGTAATTGATGCGCTACATGAGTTTTAAGCTTTTCGTGACTCGTCCCTTTATTACTAAGTTATAGCTTTGATGCCACGTATATATCATTTAGTTAAGGGCTCAAAAGCCCTGGTTAGTCATTACATCCTCAACGGCCTGGTTAAATAGGTAGCCTATTTCGTGGATCTTTACGGTATCCTCGTGCCTGGGCCTTGTTACTGTGGCTATGTAGACACCGTAATCCGAGTGATTACCCTCCTCAGGCCCCCCCTGTGGGTTTCCGTAGGGTGAGAATAGTATTATGTGCGTTATGTCGCTTCTCAGGATTAGATTCCTCAATGCTTTATCGAGTTGGTTATAGATTTCGCACTTCATTTGTGGTTTTAGGTGTAGGAATCTGTCGAGTGCGTTGATTGAGGCTATTACGGGCCTTGTTTGGGCCTCGGCTATTAATGAGCTTATTACATTGTTTATCTCCGTCGCCGGGTCTACCTCCTGGTTCATCCTAATGCTGTACTTGCCGTATGTTGGGTCAGTAATTGGTATGTTTATTAGTGACGCCCTAGTCAACTTAACAAGTGGTGTCTGCATTGGATCTATGTTTGGTGCTTTCTTCACCGGCTCCATCATTAGCACGGACCACCATGACCTATCAGGGTACTGAGGCTTCTTATTCTCCGTGACACCTCTCTCTATCGAGTTCATTAGTGACAGTAGGAAGTTCGTCTCACACTCCATGAATCCCTGGTACTCAAGCCCAGGTATTCCCAACAGTATTGGTTGCATCTGGTTACGTCATTATTTGTCTTTAATATCATTTCTTAGTCACAAATATGACTGGAATCACGTAAAATCGATTTCGGGGGGGTGCTTACTTTTCATTAATTCCCTGAGAAGTACTGTGGCGTAATTACCGCGGGGGGGCAGCCTAAAGACTATGTTTAACTCGTCATTAGCTAAGTTAGTACTGATGATGATAGGCTTGGTAAATAATGGTCTATAGCCACCTCTAATTGATAACTTCGGTATTGACTTAACCATAAACATTGATAAGTCTATACCCTCCCTTCTTAGCACACTAAGCTCTATGTCGCTTTGAAGACCAGGTGGAAGCTTAGTATTATAACCCACTAGGTGACCGACGGGGGGGACCGCCCGACCCTTCATTATCAATTCATTAATCTTATCAACCATGGACTCATTCACATAAATTACGTGCTTAGTCGGTAGACCATGCTCATCAAGCAGGACAACAGCATCGCCAGGTAACGCCCTATTTATTGGTAAGCCCCCCTGCCAATCCGCTCACTCAGAGCTAGGTTAAATAGGTATGATTGGTAGGATTCAACGTAAAGGTTTAATAATTCACGGGGGGGTAACTTCCTTAGGGCGTTTACGAAATCCCTAGGATTACTGGCTAACTGTTTAAGTACGGCCTCTCGGGGGGGTAATACCTGTAGCTCCTGGGCATTAATTCAAGGGCCTTCGAGTAATCACCAGTTCTTGCAATGAATTCCCTAACTTCCCTTATCCTCGGAGATTCCATTGGATATGCATGGCTAGCAATTCATTTACAGCCTCCTCAAACTCACCAAAGATGATGTGTTTACCTATAATGTGGGAATTCGGTCTCTTTAAGCCAAATCTTTGATACCCATAATACGTGGGTAAACCCCTCTCCATCAGTTGATTAATTACACAGTTAATGCTATCCTTCCTGGAAACGTCAATGTTCCTAACCTTTATTGTGAATTCATTGCCCCCAAATATCGCCTGTTATGAAGGCCCTATCCATACTCACCACATTGAGTACCTTGATATCCTTACCGAAGTCATTGGGTACCTCATTAATTGAGACCCCCACGTACAGAGACTACCTGCGATGTAACGGCTATCGCATCCTTAAGACCACCAAAGCTAACGTCACGAGAATCAACACCAAGCTTCCTACTTATTATTAACGACAGCGTTATTGCATCAATACCCCTCTTCTCAATTATCATCCAGACCCAGGGACCTGGCTTACTAACGATCTTAGGCAACGGCTTACCAGTGATGCTGGTAGGCACTACCTGCCCATCAATCAGCACCTCCTCAACTATGAAGTCCTCAAGTCTCTCCTTGATCCTACCACTAATGCCCTCGCAGTCCGTTATGTAGTAATTCATCCCCAACAAACCTATCAAGCCAAGCCTCCGATGTCAACGGCATTTTACAGGCCTTGATTATAAAGAGGGAGTAATTTTATTATTTAGTGAGGCATTGACTCATTAATTCAGCAATATCCGAATAAGCCCTCCCAAGGCATTCCTGGCATATGGCTTAGTAACTTTATTACCTATTATTTCCACGTAACCAAGATCCTCAGGCCTTACCCAACGACCACATACTGAGCATCTTCTAAGCCCGAGCAATCTATTCACCTCCTTAACCACTTCATATGCCTCATTGTTCATTAGGATGTGCCTTTCATCGTTTATTACGGCTACTGCAATGACTAACCCCCCCTTAACCCTCGTCAGTGAAAGTTTTCTGAATCTACTCATCACTTAATTACTCTCTCTGCGATTAATAAATTACTTCCAGAGTCATGTGTATAGCGAGTAACAGAGTTAGGCAAAACTTTCACTTCACCTCCTGCTCGCGATTCGATAGGCAGTGCTCAATAAGCTCATCGACGCGAGTAAATGGTGATTTACGCACGTTATATCCCATACCCATCAACTTACCAACCAGGGAAAGATAGTCACTAAGTCCCATGCTCTGTGGTAAGGAGACAAAGACATTACTAACGCAGTAATCAGTGTCTGTCTTAACATCCATGGGCTTTGGTAAGGTGAGTATGAAGTCCTTACCAATAATCCTACTTACAGCCCTAACACTAAACCTGGCAATGGCTGAGAATACCGGATCTGAAGCCTCAACACCCTCAACTCTAGGCATCACAAACTTACTATAGGGTATCAGACCTGGATTAGACCAATCAACCACGTACACATTAGACTCATACTGCCTAGACAGGTGGACAGAGAATGACCTCCTAACAACCATGCACCTAGTCTCCAGGTCAATCGTGAGCTCCCTACTAACCAGCTTATTCGGGACAAGGTCAGCGGGTTCCCTAACGCCAGCCAGTATGGATTCGGGATTCTCATAGAATATGGCGAGCCCAAGGTCCAGGACATTAATGTCATTAATAAGCTTAAGGTAGTTATTCATCATTATGAGGTCAACCAGGGAAAAACTCCTCTTACTAAGCAAATCAATTAACGCCCCCCCCACAAAATCCACCTCCTTAATCAACCCCCCCCTCCTATACTGAATGGCCAGTGCGTGAACATCCTCGATAAAGCCTCATTACCCGTCAAACCATTCCAAACCCTCAGGAATACGCTATTGATTGACTCGTCATAACCACCGCCAACCATCACAATTAGCGAGAGGGCTTGTTTCATGTTCTTCATTAGTAAATTGTCCAATGTCGTGTAGTCCTCGATTAGGCGCCGCCATTCAGGGTAATCGATGTATGCAAGCACGCGATACTCTTTATTAATGGCTTGTTAATAAGCCATTGCTGTGTATGTACTCGTTAGTAAGTGGGCTAGGTCTATGATGGCTTGGCCGCTTGGTATAGCGATTGGTAAGGAGGCGCCTGAGTCAATCATTAAGGTAAGGAGTGAGTATGAGAACTCCTTCCTTATAACAGTTGGTGATGTTGTCACGATGAACACAATCAGGTACTGGAGGATTCCCGACCTAGCCTTCATGGACTTGAAGACTAGGAGGACTATTGGCATGGGTGATGTTGAGATCGTCGGTTTTGACAAGGTCATTAATATAGTTAATAGACCCGCCACACTGAGTATTGAGGTGATTAATGCCGTAAGAGGTGCAATGAGGGATGCGGTTAATGGCATTCATGTGCTCATACAGGTTGATGGTGAGGAGGACTTACTCGCGATACCCGCTGTACTCCTGGCGCCGAGGGGGTTCCTTGGTTTTATACGGTCTCTATACCGGTTACCTAATTGCCATACCCATTACCGATGAGTATAAGCTGGCAATGTTAAAATTATTCTCAATGATGAAACCGGGTAATGCCTAAGCCCTACGTCATTATAGTCTCGGCAGCGTCAATTGACGGTAGAATAGCCAGTAAGACCGGTTATTCAAGGCTTTCCTGCCCCCCCTTCGACCTTAGGAGGCTTCACGAGGTTAGGGCAAGCGTTGATGCAATAATGGTTGGAGCTAATACCGTAATTAATGATGACCCAACACTAACGCCTAGGTATGTTAAGGCGATTAGAAACCCCATAAGGGTTGTTATTGATGGAAAATTGAGAATACCACTAACGGCTAAGGTAGTCACAAATAAGGAGGCACTAACAATAATAGTCACCACGGAACAGGCGGATCGTAATAAAATCGCTCAATTAATGAACATGGGCGTTGAGGTATGGGTAATGGGTAAGGAACGCATTAACCTTAAAGACGTCCTTGAGAGGTTGTTCATGGAGAAGAACGTTAAGAGGGTCCTTGTGGAGGGTGGTGGGCACCTTAATTGGGAATTAATTAAGGAGGGGGGCTCGTGGACGAGATTAGGCTTACGATATCGCCATACGTATTCGGAGCAGGTACATCATTCATAGAGGGCGAGGGATACCCAACAACAATAGAGGGACCTAGGTTAAGGCTTAAATCCGTTAATATATGCGAGTGTGGTCAGGAAGTTATACTTAACTACATTGTTGAGGGGGATTAATTTATCTGCATGAGCTTCGTTAAGCGCGATAATTATTGGCATTGTCCCACATAAATATTAACACTCATTAATGGCGTATTGTAATTCCCTGCACGGTTCGTCACTTTAAGGTTACTAACCTGGTTCTAATGGTGATATCTCTCAATTCTCAATGTTAGTAATTATTTTGGATCTTGGCACGCTATTAATTAAAAAGGTTCTTAAGTGCTTTTGTACTTATGTTCCTTGGTGTTTAGTTGATGGGTAAGGGTGGGAGGGATGTTGAGGTTATTAAGGTTGAGTTACCTAGGGATTTAGCCGAGAGGTTTCGTAAATACGTAGCTGAGAAATATGGGCTTAGGAGGGGGGGTTCATTATCAAGGGCCATTGCTGACTTAATAATTAAGGAGCTTGCGTTATATGAGGGGGGGGTGGTGGCGGCATTGATTCCATAGTTGGTCTTGGACTTCAATCGGATTACCAGTGGGGGGGTGGTGAGGACTTAGTTGATGCATTAAGGAGGAGGGCCCATGTACCTGGTTGATGCGAATATATTCTTAGAGGTGCTTTATAGGAGGGGGGGTAGGTGGGCTGAGTGTTATGAGTTCCTTAATAGGGTTAAGAAAGGCGACATTAGGCCTATGTCCTTCACTTCACAATACATGCTATATCTGCCATCCTAGGCAAGCCAGACCTAGTGAGTAAGTTTCTATCTGAGGTAAGTACATGGCGTGGACTTGTAATAATTGATTCACCAATTGATGAGGAGATTATGGCCGCGGAACTTGCGTCTAAGGTTGGCCTAGACTTCGATGATGGACTTCATTATTATTACGCTAAGAAGATGAGGCTTAAGTTGGTATCATTCGATAAGGACTTCGATAAAACAGACGTAGAGAGATTAGAGCCACGTGATGTGCCGTAGGTATTATAATGATTTAGCGCCTTAATGCGATAGTATCTTCTTGGGTAATAGTTTACGGCCATTATTGCACGAAGAGTGAGACAATTACTTACCTTCATGCGGTAATTTTATAAATAAATGTCTAATCTTTACACGTGAAGGGTCGATAAGGTTGGGAGGTATATCAACGACATGGAAGGCTAATCATGGGTCAACTCCGTAATACATGCTTCAACGACGCCGCACCAATAACTACGGCAGTCATTGTGATTACCCACTCAGCACAACCCACACCTAGATTATTGCTAGTCCATACTGTCTTGAATGCTCTAATTGGTTGGTAGTTGGGTTAGCCTTGAGGCCAAGGCCTCGGGGGGGTGGCAACGCCGAGTAAGGGCTCTGGTGGCTCCATGATAATTACTGGGGATACGCTATCCCTGTTAAGAAGGCGCATGTAAGCCAGGGATAGGCTAGCAACGACTTCGTGACCATCAGCCGCTAAGCCTTACGTTCACCACGGGCTTCACACCCAGGTCCTCAGCGAGGCTTGGGCCTATCACCGCGCAGAAGGCACCAGTATCAACTAAGAAGCTAACCCCCCCCAACCCACCCCCCCATACCACCCACGACTATCCCCCCCAACCCTGACATAACCCATATTCGCGGGAATAATGATTCAGAGATGATTAAGTTTTACGAAATGCATGTAGGTTACTAATTTACCTTTTCACATTTACAGACTTTCTCCAACCTTTTGGGCGATTATATGGCATTTTATAGGGTGATTGGTTAAGTAGAATTGAATAAAACTTCTAAATGAAAGAGACTTACTAGGGCATTAACCTATAACTTTGGTTATTCTTAATGCGTGAGTAATATCTGAGTTAGGAATTTCAATCTCGTATTATGACGCAAATATAAGAAATTAATGAGGGTGAGTTAACTCCTATATTGTCGAAAGGTATCAGGGCAAAGCATAATAGACTCTGCATTAGGATAGTTAATCAATGAAGGATGTCTTTGTGGGTACCTGCGGATTTCCCACATCACGGTCTAAGTATTACTCGTTATTTAAGGTTGTGGAGTTACAGGAGACGTTTTATGATTTACCAACCCAGGAGAGGATGAGTAACCTTAGGAGGGAGGCCCCCCCTGCCGATTTTCAGTTTACAGTCAAGGTATTTCAGGGGGGGTTAACGCACACTAGTGATTCACCGACTTGGCGTAAGATGAGGAGGGCTAGGTTAACGGGTGACTTAGGTAATTATGGCTTGCTTAAGCCCACGAGGGAGAATTTCGAGCTTTGGGATGAATTCGTCAACGTAACTAAGCCCCTTAACCCGGTGTTTTATGTCTTTCAGACGCCACCTTCCATGGAAATTACTGAGGATAGTGTTAGGGATGTCATTGAGTTCTTCCGCACAATAGGTGGTAGTGATAGGATAGGTTGGGAACCAAGGGGGTATTAGTTATAATAATGTCGATTTATTGAGACGGGTCTTTGAGGAGACGGGTATTGTGCATGTTGTTGATCCCTTTAGGCATGAGGTTCTCGTTCCTCGTGATGTAACCTACTTCAGGCTTCATGGGATTGGTAAGGGCGAGGTTAACTATTCATATAAGTACACCGATGATGACCTTGGGAGACTTAAGGCTATTATTGATGGTGTTGAGTCGTCTACCATATACGTGATGTTTAATAACGTGCACATGCTTGATGATGCCCTCAGATTCATGAAGTTAATTAGGAAGTAATATGCAGAGATTTTTTAGTAGGCAGGTTGCTGAGAAGGTTCTGAAGCTTCTCGGTAATGACCGCATTGAGGTCCTTGATCAATGCAACTGCCTTAACTATACTTACGTGCTCATAGGCACAGGGCTTGGGGGGGAGTTCCTTGGCATTGCCTATACGCCAACTGAGGATTTAAGGGCCAACGAAGTCGGTGTCATCCCTAAGGTTGAGGAACTTCCTGAACTTGTCGTTAACTTAGATTCACTGGTCAGGGCCCTAGGGATTGCGTTGATTAATGCCATATCCCATTACCTGGTTATGCGTGAGGGACTCAGGCTTTCTCAGGGTGATTTAAAGAGCGAAATTCTGAGGTTCGTTAAACTCCCATGCACGGCTTGTTTTGTCGGCAGTATTACACCGGTTGCAGAGGCGCTAAGGGGGGGTAAGTGCAGTGTTTATCAACTGGAGAGGAGGAGTGACTTGAGGCATGATAGTTATCCTGATGTTGATGCGCCGCTCATAATACCGAATTGCGATATACTCGTTATAACGGGCTCCGCCATGGTAAATAACACAATTGATCAATTACTAGCCACGAAGAAGGATGGGGCGATTACCGTATTGAGCGGGCCCACGGCTGCCGCCTATCCCCCCCAATATTGCATGGATTGGGAATTGACGTCATTGGTAGTTCCTTGGTTAAGGAGCCTCACTCCGTCATTGAACTGCTTAAGCTTGGAGCCGGCTATAGGTTACTTGATAGGAGGGGGTTTACTGTTTAAGTATGTGTCTGTGAGAAGCACTTATAATGGGTAGGAGGGTTGCCGTCATTATTAATTGTAGCAGGAGGAAATCAGTTAATGCTGAGCAGGTTATGAAGAGACTCGGTAGAGTGCCTAGTTTTGATATTGAGCATGAGAGTGAGTATAGGAGATTATTGAGTGATTTAATGAGACCTGCCCTGGACATGTATGATGGACCTGAGTTTAGAGTGCTTAGGCGTTTCAGGGAATGCACTGATGTTTTTGTGCTTTCGGCTAGGTATGGTGTAATAAGTGGTGATAGGTGGATAATACCCTACGATGCTTACCTGGGCAGTGCCGATGAATCCGTATTGGATAAATGGATGGCTTATGGTAATCCTGACCTGAACCAATTAGTAAGTGGTAGGTGGGATTACGTGATAATTAGATTGACGAAAACATATATGAGGTACTTCAAGAAACTAATACCTAATCCCTGTGAATTAGGAGTTGAAATTCACGTAATTACCAGTAGAAACAATGGCATTAATTGCAATAATGCATTTTATCACTATGTTAGAGGGCTTGGTGATTCCCAGTCGGTATTAAGAAGATTATTGACTGGGGTTTGTCCTTCAATTTCTAATTATTCTACATAGAAAATTTTTAAAAGTAATCATTTATATGCAACTTGTTTATCGTCATATACAACGAAATGTTTTAGTAAAAGGCAGTTAGTTTTTTAAAGACTATGTTTCTATGATATCATAAAGTCATAAATATGAACAATCACGTAAATAATAATTTACGTAACAGCGCAAGTGAAGTAGGTCTGCGTAGGGTATTGGGATTCTGGGACGTATTCTTTGCAAGCCTAGGTGGGCAATCACCATTCCTTAGTGACTTAACTTACGCCTCGACAGTCCTTGCCATAGCTGGTCTGGCGGGTCCTGTAGCGATAATTATTGGGTCAATCATAGCGTTCATCAACGGCTTCGTGGTTGCGCGACTTAGCAAGAGGGTTACTGAGGCTGGTGGCTATTACAAATATGCTACGAAATACCTTGGCGGTAAGTCAACGGGATTCTTCATTGGTTGGAATTACCTATTTTATGCAATTCCCTATGGCGCTGCCTACGTGTTGGCGCGTCATACCTTGCCCAATGGATTTTGGGAATCCCTTGGCAAATTAGTTTGCCCATATCCCTGGCAGTAATGACCGTACTGGCGTATTTAGGTATTAGGATCTCGGCAAAGTACGCCATTTTTGCAGGCTCACTTGAGATGGCAACCCTAATACTGATATCCGTAGTATTACTCCTGATCCCTCATGGAATCCTCTTCAACCCATTCACTTATATGGGCTCGATATCGCTATCAACGTTCATGGTAGCTGTGGTTTATGCAATAGCTATTCCCACAGGCTATGGCACAATAGCGCCATTAAGCGGTGAGGTTAAGAGGGCTAGGGAAACAGTTAGTCGAGCAGTGGAGACTGTTATAATCACCGGCGGCGCTTGGCAGCATTGGCCATTTATTCAACGGCAGTCGCTGGCTTGTCATACATGAATATCCATGAGTTCATTCGGTTCCTAAATGAAGCCACTGATAAGGCTTATCACCCGTCGTAATAGTACTGCATCACTTCCTCGGTGTGCTACTTGATCCAATAGTAATCTTTGCAATGATTAATGATGGTGTACTTGGTGCTCTGGCTTACGTACTCGCGGCATCAAGGACTTTATACGCCATGGCTGACGATGGGCAACTACCAAACGCATTATCACTGATTAATAGTAAGGGTAATCCGGTCATTTCGGCGTTGATCAGCGCACTAGCCCTTGACGTAATCGCATTAATTACCACTTACTTACTTGGACCATTCAATGCCTTCTTACTCCTTGGTTTCCTATCAATGCTTGCAAACCTGATAGTCCACTTATCGGCAAATTTCGCCTTACTTAGAGCTGCCACCATGAAAATAAAGGCTGTGCTTTACGGTGTTGACACCATGAGGGGGGGCTAGATAAGGCTGTATCCATAATGGCTGCTTTAATAACGATATTTACAGCTACGGAGTCCATGCTTGGCGTAAAGATTGCCGAGTTAATACCATACTTCGTGACCCTTGCAATAATTACGGCATATTTAGTGATAAGGGCATTGTTAATTCGAGGAGGGCCCTTTGGATTTAAGATCCATAATTTTAAAATTATTAAGTAATGCTGACAAACTTGAGCAATGGTAGGAGTGCTAGGGATATTAGTATCATTAATATCCAGGGTAATGAGTACGAAATTACCATCGTCTCAGTAAACAGAACGCTAAGCCACATACCAATAATCATATTTAGGGCATTTAATGTTGCCAGGGAGAGGGCTGGATTCTCATGCCTAGCAACCAGCGCGTATGCCGCAGTTAATGCTAACTCATTCGTGAAGCCCATTAAACCTCCAGCAATTATTATGGCTGCCACATTTAGTGTGGGTATGGAGATCAGCGGTACGGTACCCACTATAGTCAACACCACTATTAATAGGACCCTATTCTTAATGGCATCAATTATCCGCCCAGAAAGCCCTCCAAATACGCTTGAGAAAAGCATTATTGACGTCAGCAGCGAAGATACGTAGAGGGGTAAGCCCCCCCTGCCAACGGCGTACGTTGGCAATAAACTACCAGCCGCGTAATATCTTAGTGGAGCTCTTTTTATTTCATGTTTTAAAGAGATATGACTAAGTTTTAGGCCCGTGGGCCCTTGGGCGAGGTTATTGACAGCCTAGGTTTTTCATTGCCTTGAGTATTCTTTGCGTCCTCTTTTTGTTTCCCTCGTTAAGCGCCTCATCAATCATCCTCCTAAGTACTCCACAGACCTTGGCGAGGGGGGGCTCTGGGTGCTTCCTTATTTCGCTCTGGTTTATATAGACTTCGAACTTACCTTTTAACTCTCTAAACCTGGCGTCAAAGCCAGCACTCCTCAGTCTCTCCTGGATTGTTACTGCATCCTCACGTTTCTTACGCAAAGTTCTTAATCTTATATAGCTACCGCAACTATTTATGTGGATGCTCATTTTTATGCCGGCAACCTCAATCATCGATTTACCCTTCGGCCTAGCTTTTGTATTAGCCAGTGTGATTAAGTTTCTGAGTTTATCCGCGTCATGCAATAAGCTTAAATCCTCAATCATTGTTCTGATTGATAGATTATTAAACCAGCTTTGAGCGAGAGTAATAGCTTTAGATGACTTAACCTTAAACGTGTATGCGGTCCTTCTATCGTGGTCCTTAAAGCCAAGTCCTTTTATTCTATTTATAATGTCGTTCCATTGTTTATACTTTATGTGGCCTACCGTAAATCTAATCGTTTTCTCTTTGACGTCAACATCACCATCACCAAGCACTACAAACAAAATGAATATTAAAAAATTCTCGTCAGTAAACTTACGAACGTTTTTAATAACTATGGTTTTACTTTTAATCTTGGCCCTGCGGTTTCTTGACACCAAATGCCATGTAACGGCTATGTCATTTTCATTAAGATTTATACCGCTTATGTATACATAATTCCATTGCGGCCATATCATTAGCCATATAATGGATTGCCAAATTTGATTGGTGCCCATTTCTATGCGGTTATACTCATCAATTGATCCATCAGTCAGGAGCAGGCCGTATTGCATCGGCTTAGTACGTCATTGCTGAATAGCCTGGGCGTTATGACGGTACTACCTCCAAGGCCTGTTAATGATATGATTATTGTTACGCTATTCCCTCTAGCAACCCTGCTTATGTTAACTGATAAGTTCTCTGTGTATAGGTGCG
>BBCS01000010.1 GCA_001316125.1 Vulcanisaeta distributa JCM 11213 | reverse complement strand
TGTGGCTGAGATTAGGGGGTGTTGGTGAGGTGATACTGCCGAGTTCCGTGGGTGAGGTTGCCGATGCCCTAAGGGCCGGGGGGCGCCAACGTCAGGGTGGTTGATGACATCGAGCCCTACAGGTGGTTGAAGGTGATTGTTAACGCGGCCATTAACCCAATAACCGCGATCCTGAGGGCTAGGAATGGCGTGATTCTCGAGGACCCCAACGCCAGGGCGTTGGCGGAGGCTGTGGTCAGGGAGGGCGTTGATGTGGTTAATAGGCTAGGCATTAGGCTGCCCAGTGATCCATTGGCCGAGACCCTAAGGGTTGCCGAGGCCACTAGGGATAATCAATCATCGATGCTGCAGGACGTACTGAATCGCCGGAGGACTGAGGTGGATTACATAAATGGAGCCATAGTGACCAGGGGGGGTAGGGGGGGGTTGGCGTGAGTACTCCCGTTAATTATGTGCTTTGGTTGCTGGTTAAGTCGCTGGAGGTAAGTGCTTATAAGTAGGATTTCTATCCTATCTCGTTATGGAGGCGATAACGGTTCACCTGGGCGACTTCTCAAGCCACATGCAGGGGCTAAGCAGGGGCTTCCTCTTTATTTTAGTCATAGGAACCACAGACACGAGCTTAGTGCCTGGAATAACCATCGCCGGGGGGGCTAAGCCAGAGCTAACCCACTACACGCCGGCGGCTGATGCCGAGTATTTAGTGCTTGGTAGATGCTGGGTGATACCCACCGTACCCATGACGCCGGATGGTAAGCCGACGCCGGCGTTAATCACCAGGGCCGCCATTAAGCTCACGGACGCGGGGGGGTTCTCGTTGTTAATGCGGGGGGGCTAGGGTCAGGCCTAATATACCCATCATTGACCTGCAGGGAGAGCCTGGCAGGGACATTAGGACTGGCCTCGCAATTGATCGAAGCGTCGTTGATAGGGTCTTCAGTAATGGCGTCATCCTCGGCGAGAACCTAGCGAGGGTTAGTGGGGGGCGATCGTCATTGGCGAGTCAATACCTGCAGGGACCACCACGCAATGGCCTTCCTGGTGGCCATGGGCTACGACG
Source organism: Vulcanisaeta distributa JCM 11213 (assembly GCA_001316125.1). Next base: position 64,909 of record BBCS01000010.1, on the reverse strand, counting down.
CGTGGAATAAGATGTCAAGCGCATCCCCCGTTAACCCAAGGGACTTGAAGGTGGCGGTGGTCAGGGATGCCCTGAGGAACGCGGGCATTGACAAGCCGTTGGAGGACCCGTTGGAGACCGTGTCGAGGGTTGGCGATCCGGTGATACTGGCCATGGCGTCGATAGCCATTGGCGCGGCCAGGCGGGGGGGCGCCAAGGTCCTCCTGGCTGGTGGGACCAGATGGCTGCAGTCCTTGCGTTCATAAAGCACGTGGATAGGGGGGGCGTGCTCAATAACGTAGCCATCGGGACGACCAAGTGGTTGATTAATGATAGGACAGCAGATCTGATAGGCCTCGTTAGGGAGATCGCACATGTTCCCGTGGCCTCCGCAAACCTTGACTTCAGTAATATGCCTATGAAGGCCTGAGGGCTTATGAGGGTGGGTTCGTGAAGGAGGGGGGGTTGGCGCTGGCGGTGTGTCCATCGCGGCGATTTCCAGGGGGGGTTACTCAATCAATCAGTTGCAGGGGGGGTTATACTTAGTGATTATGAGGAGTTGCTAAAGGGTATGGGTAATACTGCGTGAGTGGCCGCGGCGTGATTGACCAATTTTAATGCTGAGGGCATTGTATGAGTATGTATGGTCTCAGGACTTAATGTCCTTATAGTACTCAGCACTTGGGAATTCCCCCACTCCTAACATCACTCACGTACTTGGTCACAGCATCCCTTATGATGGATGCCAGGTCCACGTACTTCTTGGCGAAGCTCGGCGGCCTCTCCGTGAGGCCGAGGACGTCGTGAATCACGAGTATTTGCCCATCGCAGTGAGGACCAGCGCCAATGCAAATCGTTGGTATCTTAACGCTCTCCGTTATTGCTTGGGCCACACTTGCAGGGACCATCTCTATAACTATCGCGAAGGCCCCCGGCCTCCTGAAGCGCCTTTGCATCCTCAATCAACTTCCTCGCCTGCTCCTCAGTCCTCCCAATCAACCTGAATCCACCGAGGGATAAAACCCTCTGTGGGTTAAGCCCAATGTGCCCCCCCATCACGGGAATCCCCAAACTTGACCAGGTTATTCACCACATCGAATATTTCTTGACCACCCTCGGGCTTCACGGCCTCGGCACCAGCCCTAATGAGTTTTGAGGCGTTCCTCAGGGCATCCCTAACGCCCGTCTCGTACGTCATGAAGGGCATGTCTGCTATGAGTAGTGCCTTGGGCTTTGCCCTGGCCACGGCGGCCACGTGTATGAGCATGTCCCTGAGCGTGACCCTTAGGGTATTCTCGAAGCCTAATACGGTCATCCCCCCCAGGGAATCGCCGACCAATATACCATCAACACCCGCCTGATCCACAAGCCTCGCCGTTGGGTAGTCGTAGGCCGTTATCATGGCGATCCTCTGCTTACCCTTCATGCCAATTATCGTCTGTACCGTAACCTTCCTCCTCTCCATATTAATGGGTCTTGTTTATTCTTGAATTAAAGTTTTAAGGATGCACGTGGTATTGGGCGGTAATGGTTGAGGACTCTCATGCGTCCTGGGTACCGCCTAATCACCCAAGGAGGGAGTCGCTACTAATTAGAGAGAGGCTGGTTGATGGGTTTGGGGGGGAGGGCTACGTGGCGGCCCAGGGCTTGATCGCTCATGGCCGTGGTGAGTGCTTTGATTACCTCATTGGTGAGTCATCAATACCCCCCCGGCACTGACCGCGGAGAGGATTGCCGTGGCTGCATTATTGATGGCTAAGCACCCGGTTATCTCGGTTAATGGTAATACGGCGGCCCTCGTGCCGAGGCAAGTCGTCGAGCTTGCTAAACTCGTTAATGCCAAGCTCGAGGTAAACCTGTTCTATAGGACTAGGGAGAGGGAGGAGTTGATCGCCAGGGTGCTCAGGGAGAATGGGGGGGCTGAGGAGGTTCTTGCGTCGGTGATGATGCGTCCTGCACGATACCTGAGTTATTCAGTGAGAGGCGTAGGGTTTCCTGCAGAGGCATATACATTGCGGACGTGGTCCTAGTGCCGCTTGAGGATGGCGATAGGACCGAGGCGCTCAGGAGGATGGGTAAGACCGTGATCGCCATAGACCTAAACCCACTCTCGAGGACATCAAGGGCGGCGAGTATTACGATTGTTGATAACGTGGTTAGGGCAATACCGAACATGATAAAGTTCGCAGAGGAGATGAGGGGGGGAATACCCAGGGATGAGTTGATAAGGATTGTTAGGAACTTCAATAATGAGGAGAATTTAAGGTCTGTAATCATGTTCATTAGGGATAGGCTAAGTGAGTTGGTAAGCAGGGGTATTACGCTTGAGTTCCCTAAGCCTTAGGTGCTATTTCTTTAATGCACTAATAATTATTAAACGTTTAATTAAGTATATAAAGTCGGTCGGCAAGGCTTAGTCAATGTTTGTAACGGATACGTTAATAGCAACGCCAGGGCCTACGGAAATACCTCATAGGATATTGCTCGCAATGGCTAGACGAACCACAAACCCCCCCGACCTCGATCTAGAGTTCTTTAGGCGTTATGATGAGGCTAGGTCAATGCTTGCGGAGATCCTCGGTACTAAGAGGGGGGGTAATGTGATTGTGTGGGTTGGTGAGGCCATGAGCGGTCTCGAGGCTGCGGTCGCCAACCTAGTTAGGAATGGGGATAAGGTTGCGGTGCTGAGTAATGGTGTCTTTGGCGATGCCTTCGCTGATTTAGTGCAGGCATATGGTGGGGGGGTCCCCATCGTCCACAGGGTCGAGTATACAAAGGTGCTCGATCCAGACAAGGTTGCTTCGTTCCTCAGGAATGAAGCTAAGGATGTGAGGGTCGTTACGATGGTTCACTGCGAGACGCCAAGTGGGACGTTAAATGACCTTAAGGAATTGGTGAGGGCCGTTAAGTCTGAGGGTAAACTCCTCATTGTTGACGCCGTTTCGTCAATTGGTGGTGTGGAGGTTAATGTTGGGTGGGGGGGCATTGACGTACTCATTGGTGGTAGTCAGAAGGTGCTTAACCTGCCGTCTGGCTTGACAATACTGGCCGTCAGTGATGAGGCTTGGGAGACCATGGAGAGGGTCAATTACAGGGGGGGTTTTTACCTAACATTAGGTTGTGGAGGGATGTGGTGGAGAGGATGGAGTTCCCATACACCCATAGTGAGCCGTTGATCAATGGCCTGCTTGAGTCGCTTAGAATGATTCGTGAGGAGGGCTTGAACAACGTCTATGTGAGGCATAGGGCCGTGGCTCAGGGTGTTGTTAGGGCTGTTGAGGCATGAATCTAAGGTTGGTCCCTGAGTCGGAGAGCTTCTCGAGCCCGACCGTCACGGCATTCTACGTACCCAATGGCTTAAGTGACATTAAGGTATAGAGGCGGCGAGGAGGTATGGGGTATTCATAGCCGGTTCATGGGGGGGGCCGTTAAGGGGGGGTAAGGTGCTTAGGATCGGGCACATGGGGGGGTACACGGCATCCATAAACATAATGGTGAATGCCATCATAGCTCTGGCTAAGGCCTTAAACGAGCTTGGTCACAGGGTTAAGGTGGGCGATGCAGTGGAGGCATTCCTAAGTGGTGTTAGGCCATGAGAATCTTTGTTAGGGAGAGCACAGGCCTTGTTAGGGAGGTTGGGCCTTTCAAACTATTATTAATGAGCATGGGTTATAATGGCTTCCTCACTATACCGTTTGTCTACCTCGCTGGGCTTTACCTATATGGCGCAGGGGGGGCCATAGCCTACATAGCCCTGGTGGTTTCATGGCTCATGTTTATACCCGGGGGGGCATTGATATGGTACTACATAACCAGGCAGTACCCAAGGACCGCTGGTGACTACGTGTACTTCTCAAGGCTGAATCCCTACATAGGCTTCGCGGCTTGGTTCAACTTCACCGTGGGTGAGATGCTCTATGATGCCGTCCTCGTGTACTTCGCCATAGCTCAACTGGCACGGTCATGCAGGCATTGAATAACCCATTAGCAAGTGTGGTGCTTAATCCGAGGAATGAATTCATATTAGCCGTGATATTAATCATCGTATTAATCATGGTTAACATAGTTTCGGCCAGGGCCGGGTTAACAATGTTCACGGTCATGTCACTGGCTGCCCTAGCAACCTTCGTGGCATCAGCAATCTATGCGTTATTATTACCGCAGGGTATGATCGAGAGCTCGCTTGGCACTGAATACTTAAAGGCCTTGAATGAGGCTAATAAGGCATCGGTAACCGGTGGATTATATGGGTTGTTTGGTATGATCGCCTTCACAACGGCTGTCTGGGCCTACGTGAATTACCCCCCCGTGACCATAGGTGGTGAGATTAGGAGGGATAGATTAACGGCACTTCTTGGTGTTATTGGCATGTTCGTGCTCGGCGGTCTGTTCTTCACGCTGTTCATTACGGCATTCCTCAGGGGGCTTTGGCTTGAGGTTTTACATCGGTGCGAGCTACATGAGTGCCTACGGGGTGGACAATGGCTATGTGCTTGTTAACCCCCCCGGCGCTGACCTGGCGCTGATACACACGCCAATAGCCATTGCATTGGCATACTCATCGGTACTTTGGTACATAGCACCCGTGACTGGCGTCATTATCCAAATATCGAGGTACCTACTCGCCTTCTCCATGGATAGGGTTCTCCCAAGGGCCTTCTCCTACGTGAGCCTAAGGACGCACTCGCCAATCGTGGCTCACTTGGTCGATTTATTAATTACCGTGGTCTTGATATACATACTCATCCTGACGCCGTTAAGCGCGGCACTACTATACGCAATAAACCTGGACGCACTGGTGCTGTTGGTCTTCACATTCGTCGTGTCGATGGTATTGGCATTGGTAATGCATGCCAGAGGCATCACGAAATTAGGCGTGGATAGGAAGGTCCTAATCACACTGGACGTTATATACCTAGCCGTCCTATCAATATTCGCCTACTACTGGTTAACGCAACCACAGTATTACCTATTCATAACAGGTAACCCACTCCAGTTGCTTGCCGAATCATCAGTAATATTCATAATAGGCCTAGCTATATTCGCTGTAGCCTCATACATTAGAAGGAGGGAGGGAATACCGCTGGCCCTAACATATATGGAAATACCACCTGAGTAATTAAGGGTTTGGGAAAACGCCATTTAAACAAATTAGTGCTAACTCAATTACCCTTCTTACCATATAGTTTGTATGCTCTTAACATCCATGTGTAAAGAAATATTTTATAGGCTATTTCCGAGCCGTCCTCCCACCACCAACGCTTGGCTATCTCCGCGACCCTCTCAAGCTCCTCAACGCTTATCTTATCAATATCACCCTTAGAGAATACGGACTTTATATACTCAAGCTCCTCCTTAGTGATTGGGTTAAGCCTCATTGACTGGGATAACCTAGCAACCTCGTTTACTAGGAATGACGCCTCGCCAGGCTTATCAATCCCTTAACGCCCAGGAACTCGATTACCATGGAGTTCATGGCCACGGTAGCCGACTTAACGGAATCGGCAAAGTTGGCGAGCCTCCTCTCAATCTCCCCCCCAAACCTCCTATCGACCTCCTCAAATCTCCTATCAATCTGCTGAAACCTCATGTCAACCTCCTTGAACTTACCGCCAAGCCAATACAACGCAGCGCCTAACATACCTATTATGGTAATTATCAATCCAAGCATCGAAATCAGCAACTCATCAATCATTTCAGGTTAACCTCAGTATATCGTTCATTGCATTACTTAATATATTTTTATTACGCATCACCCTTATCAATTACCACCCTAACGCCCTCATTCGACGGCTCAAAAATCCTCGGTTCATAACCAACCATTTTCAGGCAATTGACCAGGGCCTCAGCCTCATCCCTACGCGTTAGGAATGCTAAGACCCTCTTCTTAACGTAGTAGGCATCGGCGTGGCGCGCACATGGCCTTACCCCCCCATCCTCAAGGTCCCTGGTCAGGAAGCCAACCTCCCTGGAGAATGCCGTGCTTAACTCCGCGAACTTCTCATAGGTTGGTTCACTGGTTAATTCATTTACGTACCTACCACCCAGTGTTGCCAATCTATCCCTTAATTCACGGAGCATGTCACTTGTTGAGTACCTACCCAGGTCCGCGGTTACGACAACTAAATCCTGCGGGTATGGGATCCTGTCGATGACCCCCCCAATACCGGGGGCACCAGCTCAGCCTTAGTTCGATACCGCCTCCGTAGTACTCTGCAATCACGTCACCAAGCCCAGTACCAAGCCTCACCTCAATCGCGTGGGCAACCTGGGCCGCCTTTATTAATGGCTTACGTGCAATTACGGCGGCGCCAGGGCTGTGCCAAGCGCGAGCGCGGCGCTCATCCCATAACCAACACCTAACTGCACGGGCGATGAGTAATTAACCTCCGCATTAACGCCCAACTCCCTAAGTGCCAGGTCCACGTGGTCAATGCCATACCTAGTAGGACTGGTCGCCGGCTTAAACATGAACCTCACCCCCCCGGGCCTTATGACGATGCCGCAGCCCAGAGAACCCGTATTCACTGGGTCGTTTCCATATATCGGTAACCAAATACTCGTGATGTGAAGTGGCACGTCGATGATTATCATGGTCAGTGGCATGCTTAAAAGCATGTATTTAAGCGCTTATTGGTGCCTTCCCTGAGGTTAAGTAAGGAGTCACTCCTTAATGAGTTTAGGAGGATGAGGCTTTAGATAAGTACGTAGACGCCGTCAAGGCTATTGTGGATGACGTTAAGGCTAGGGGGGTGATGAGGCCGTGATTGAATATACTAAAAATTTCGATGGTGTTGCGCTTAAGAGTATTGAGGTTGACGTAGATGAGTTAAGGGTGCTGGCGTCTAAGGTCGATAAGGACACCGCGCAGGCCATAGATGCGGCTTACAGGTCCGTGGAGGACTTTAACCGTAGGTTAATGCCCAGCGATTTCGAGGAGGAGTGTTGTGGATTGATTAGGGGGGGGTTAGGTGGGTGCCGATTGGGAGGGTTGGGATTTACGTGCCAGGGGGGGTTACTTCTCGACACTCATAATGCGGGCGTCATAGCCAGGGTGGCGGGTGTTAAGGAGTTGGTGGTGACGACACCGCCGAATAGGGACGGCAGCGTAAGCCCGGAGATAGCCTACGTGGTGCTAAAGTTAAACGCCAGGGTGTTCAGGGTGGGTGGTCCGCAGGCCGTTGCTGCCATGGCCTTTGGGACGGAGTCAATACCCAAGGTTGATAAGATCGTTGGACCAGGTAACGCCTATGTGCAGGCGGCTAAGTATCTGGTCTCGCAGTACGTGGGTATTGACGGTATTGAGGGCCCAACCGAGCTTGTAGTTTGTGCGGACCCATCGGTTGATCCGAGCGTTGTTGCCCTGGACATTATGGCTCAGCTTGAGCATAACTCGGCAATCGCGGTGGTAATTACCTGGGATGAGAAGTACCTGAGCGCCATTGAGTCAAGGCTCAATAACCTAAATTACTTATCAACGCTTGTTGATGGGCCTAAAGATTGCGTGGACTTAATAAACGAGTTGGCGCCAGAGCACGTGACATTATGGGGGGGCCTGGGGGGGAACTAATTAATAATATTAGGAATGCCGGTGCCGTGTCCATTTCAATGCCCTCCGCAATGATTGATTACGTTGCCGGCCCAAGCCATGTATTACCCACCGAATCCTCCGCTAGGTGGAGGGGGGGTGCCCTCTCGGTTTATGACTTCCTGAAGCCCGTGGTCTATGTCAAAGCTGTTAGCAGGGATCTGGTGAGTGAATTGGCGAGGCATGGAGCCTCATTGGCCGTGCGGGAGGGCTTTAATAACCACGCTAGGTCAATAACGGAGTGGCTACTTACGGGCAATCTCGATAAATCGTCGTAATACCTCCAAACCATTTTTGGAACTCTTTTCTGGGTGGAATTGAACGCCAAACGTCACGACTCTTTCATCACACAACACACTGAGTATGTTGTCTCCTCCGTAATGCGTGATTCCCGAGTACGGTATTTCACTGCCTGGGTTAATCACGGCATAACTATGCATGAAGTAGAAGTACCCATTATCGCTAAGCAATTCACAGGGCTTCACGCTTTTCACGAGGTCCCAACCAATGTGCGGCACCCTAGGTCCCCCCCTCAACCTACTGACTCGGCCTGGGTACCATGATAAGCCACTTAGTGAACCCTCATCACTGGCTTCAAACATTACCTGGAGTCCAAGGCAAATACCGAGTATTGGTGTTGAACCCCTAATCCCTGTCAGTGCGTCCTTGAATTTATCAAGCCTGGACATGGCGGCGTCGAAGGAGCCAACGCCTGGAAGCACTATGGCGTTCACGTTCATGAATTCACCAGGCTCATTGATGATCGTAGGCTCAGAACCAACCCTCCTAAATGCATTAATTAGGCTTCCCAGGTTACCTACGCCGTAGTTTATAATGCCGACCCTAACCATTGGGACTAACCCTCGCCATGTGCCTATTGGTTAACTCCTCACACACATCATCGAATTTAATGCCCATGAACCTGAGGAGAACGAGTAAGTGATACATTAAGTCCGCCGTTTCCCTAACTACCCAATCCCTATCACCCCCCCTCATGGCGGCTACTACGACCTCCACAGCCTCCTCACCAACCTTCTTACTAATCAAGTCCACACCACCATTGACCAGTCTATGGGTGTAACTATTGGAGTTTCCGTGCTTAATCCTATCATCGATTATGTCCTGCAACTCATCCAGGAATTGACACACCATCACCGCTTAAGTCTATATATGCTTTATATCAATTATGCCCCCATACAGAAAAACTAAATAGTCGGGATGCCTCGGTAAGTATAATGTTCAATCCACCAGGCAACATTAAGGTGCTTAGGCTCAGTGAGGATGAGGCCAGGAAGATCGCTGATTCCTTATGGTATAGACATACTGACAATACCGTGATAGCCGTGGTCCAGGACTACGAAACGAAGGACGTGTTGATGGTTGCGAGCATGAATAGGGATGCCGTAATAAAGACGTTGACCACGGGCATGGTGCACTACTGGTCATTAAGTAGGAAGAAGCTTTGGCTAAAGGGTGAGACTAGCGGTCATTACCAATACTTAATAGGTTTCAGGGTTGATTGCGATAGGGACGCAGTACTCCTACTTGTGTATCAAGTCGGTAATGCATGCCACCTGGTACCCGCTCATGCTTCGACTCAAACAACATAAGTAACCTACGCATATGGTTTAATGATGCTGGAAACCCCCCCTCGTCAGAATTTCACGAAATCTAAGTCGTCCCGTGAACCCCCCCTTAACGGCAACACCCATTTACATTATCAATATCAATAATCTTAATAATTAACGTGTCACCAACTTACATTCATAAAATCACATCCTCACCTTAATGCCCCCTCTCCATTAGGTAAGCCTTAAGCCCCCCCTGAATATTTATTAGCCCCATGTGAAAAACACTCGCGGCGAGGGCTGCGTCTGCGTACTTCAGGACCTCCGCAAAGTGCTCAACCCTACCAGCACCGCCGCTGGCGATGACTGGTATATTAACTACTTCAGAAATTGCCCTATAGAGCTCCACGTCATAACCCGCCCTAGTGCCGTCCGCGTCAATGCTCGTTATTAATAACTCGCCAGCGCCAAGCTCCTCAGCCCTCCTGGCCCACCCAACACCATCAAGCCCGGTCTCCCTTTTACCGCTCTCCACGTAGACCCTCCATGAATTACCGCGCCTCCTAACGTCAATAGCCACAACCACCGATTGGGCACCATATTCCCTAGAGAGTATTGTTATTAATTCGGGGGGGTTCCTAACGGCCGCAGTATTCACACTAACCTTATCAGCCCAGCCTTGAACGCTGCGCCTGCGTCCTCAAGGCTCCTTATGCCACCACCAACACCCAGCGGTATGTTTATCGCGCCTGCAACATCCCTAACAGTCCTTAGGAACGTCTTCCTACCCTCGATGGTGGCCGTTATGTCGAGGAGGAAAATCTCGTCGGCACCCTCCTCCTCATACCTACTCGCCAACTCCACCGGGTCGCCCATCACCCTAAGACCCTCGAAGTTAATGCCCTTAACCACCACGTTCGCATCCACGTCGAGGCAGGGTATAATCCTCCTAACGATGCCTAGGGGCCTCATTGCAGGGTCCCCCTTCAGACTCCTCACTGAGTTATCAACGTACTCCATGGCCTGCGCCATCGAGAGTCCCAGGGACTTAAACAGCGCCTCGGCCATGTGGTGGTCATTCTCACCCCCCCACCTTATCTCCGCGTGTATGGTCGCCCTTGAGTACGTGGCTAAGGTCCTAATGATGTGGGGGGGTATCATCTGTGTCATTAAGTCGCCAATCCTCTCACCAATGAATGACCCCCCCCTAAACACCCAATAAGCCCTGCCCCCCCCAAGATCCACAGAAGTCACCGCGAGTGCGTCGTCCATGGGAACCATGGACCAACCAAACCTCCTAATACCGACCCTATCACCCAACGCCCTATCTATCGCCATGCCCAGGGCTATGAAGACGTCCTCAGCAACATGGTGATCATCGAACCCCCCTCAGGTCCTCGGCTACGATCTCCCCCCGACGCATTCATGTAAAATATGAATGTCTCAAGCATGTGGTTGAGGAATTTAATTGGTGTCGAAACCCTAATACCGCCTGGGGGGGCTAATGCCAATTCCACGTAAATTCTCGTCTCCCTTGTCTCACGCCTAACCTCAGCCCGTCTTGCCCCCAGCGGCCTGCACAGTCAACACCCTTCACATAGAGTGCATAGCCTATAATGACCCCCATCGAGACCCAAATCCCTTAATTGCTCGATATGCCCGCATGTGGAGACGCCACCCGCGTAGAAAACCTCGTCAGCCTTACCCCCTCAGTAACTCAATTACTTCCCGACTAATTAGAGGACCCGCGCCAGTACCCTCCACATCAATGGCTGTGTAAATTAGGGTGTGTACCCTGGGTAATGAGTTTATGACTGCTTGTAACTCACCTACGGGTTTAGTCCAACCCCCCCTGCTCATTACGAAATTCCCCCCCAATACGTCTATCGAAACCACGACAGACTCATAACCAAGGCTCTTAATGAACTCATTAATGGCACCTGGCCCCTCGAGGACTGCGGTGCCTATGACGACCTTACTACATAACTTAAGGGCTTCCTTACCGACCTCGGGCGTCCTAATGCCACCGCCCACTTCGCATTTACCGCTGAATTCACGGCTTATCCTGGCTATTGAATCAATATTCACTAATCTACCTGCTCGGCACCGTCCAAGTCGACTATGTGTACGAAGTTAAATCTCCTCGTTAATTTAATTGCTTCATCCACACTGAGCCTAATTAACTCCGTACCCTCACACCCCCCCTAACCCTCTTGACTGCATAACCACCGCTTATGTCGATTGATGGTATGATAATCATTAAGCGATCACCTTCTCAATACTCATGACCAGTATGTCCTTGGCACCCGCATTCTTTAATTTAACGAGGAGACTTGGTAATTCATTCTCAGGGACCACGCTGATTACCTCCTTAAACGGCTTATTCGCGATGTCGGCCACGGTGGGTCCTCCATGGCGGGTAGTATGGATAGTACCTTGGACAGGTATTCCATGGGTACGTTCATTAAGACTAACTTCTTATTAATTGAGGATTTAACGCCACGCAGTAGTAGGAGGAATCTCTCCATTACTTCGCCGCATTTATCAAATCCTGTATTGTTGGTTATGAGTACGGCCTCCGTCTCCATGATCACGCTGATCGGCTTCAATCCATGAATCTTTAGTGTGGTTCCTGTCGACATTACGTCGACTATGGCCTCAGCCACACCGAGGAGAGGCATTATCTCGGCACTACCCGATATCCTGACTATCCTCACATTCTTGCCGTAAGCCCTGAAGTAGTTCATTGTCAAATTAACGTACTTGGTCGCAACCCTTATCCCATCCTCCATATCATTGATGCCATTAATGTCTGACGCATTCGGCACAGCAACTACGATCTTCCCATTACCAAAACCCAGCCTCTCAACAACCCTAACCTCCGACTGACTCTCAATGACGTAATCAAGCCCCCGTAATACCCATAACAGCGGCGCAGACTCAACAATGTATGGTATGTCCTCAGGCCTAACCCTAATGATGTTTAAGTCCGGCCAATTTGTCGGTATCATTAATGCCCTATCATCATAAACCTGCAATCTAATACCAACATCCTCAAGTAGCTTAATCGTTGGTTGTACTAAACGGCCCTTTGATGGGATTGCCATTATGCATGTTCCAGCGCCATCAGGAACGCATATATTTAGGGTATATAAGTATTACCATGGACTTTAAAATAATAATTACACTAACCGCACAGCCATGTAACTTACTTATTTGAACCACGAAGAACATCGCCCAGTGCATCAATGAATTCTGCGGCAATGGGCTTGGGGGGGGTACCGTAACCCTAAGGCAATCCTCACAAAGAACCTTACCGCTTAAGTTCCTGACCACAAAGCCCTTATTAAATAGCCAATCATACATGTCGTTGGCCCTGTTGGGACTACCCGCGTGGAATGTTACGAAATTGGTTACCGAGGGTATTGGCCTCAAGCCTAAATCCATCAACGACCTAATCATGTACTCCCTCACCTTAATCATTTCATCAATGCTCCTCTCAACGTAATCCCTTAATTCCAGGGCCCGTAATACCAAGGCCATTGAGGGATATGGAATGTTGTGAGGTAATGATAATCTGCTAAGTCCATTAATGACCACGTCAGAGGCCACTATATAGCCCACCCTGAGACCCGCCAAGCCCCCAGGCTTTGGAGAATGTCCTCACTATTGCCAGGTTATCATAATCCCTGACTAAATCGGTAAGGCTATACCTGGCGAATTCGGCGTAAGCTCATCAATAATCACGAGAGATTTAACGCGAGATAATAAGTATTCAATTAATTCTTTATTGAATAAATTACCCGTTGGATTGTTTGGATTACATATGTAAATAACATCGTAAGAATCTCCAATTTTAACAATGCCGTCAACATCTAATTCGTAGGTATCCTGCTTAAGGAGGAATTGATCGGTATCCACCCTCATTGACTCCGCCAGGACCTTAGGCATTGAGTACGTGGGCTCAACGATAAGGACCTTCCTAAACCCATGTAATGCAAATTGAACGAGTAACCTCAATCCCTCATCACCGCCGGCTACAGAAAACACGTTATTAGCATCAACATTGAGATACTTAGCCAATGCCTCATTAAATGTGGGGTTAAGGGGTTCGGTATAGTACCTAATCATGTCTGGATCTAACAACACGGTGAGGAGTTTCTCGTAGTACTCACGTGGTAGGAATAAATTCTCATTAAAGTGAAGCCTATGGACCTTATAGCCAACGTTTGGTTCTTCATAGAAGTTAAGGGATAATACGCCCCTCCAGGACATCAGCCCTTACACGGAATTAATAATTTATAAACATTACATTACAATTCTATATAATTTAATTTTTAACAATCTTTGGGATTGATTATTTTGATGTATTACTCCCGATGAGCCTTTTTAATGAGGCTATTGCAATCATAGAACTTATTACTATTAATATGCTACTCCAAATCATGTTTATTGCTATTGCCGTTAGCCACGGTCCTGGCCTTGTGGAGCTCCTGCCATTAGTGTCGTTATTATTGCGGCCCAAGCCGCCAACCAGGTACCACCGTTATAGCCCAGGCCGGCGCCTGTGGCTCTGACGCTTGGTGGTAGTAAATCCCTTATGTACACCTGCAGTACGCCGACGGGTAGCACAGCTATGAAGTCCCAGAGTAGTACTAACCAGCCGTTGCCTAGTATGAGTATTGCGTACATTGTTGGGTATATGAGGCTATGATTATTAATGCCGTAGTCAATAAGGCCCTTGCCGAGCTCCTGAACCAATCAACCAATACACCGCCGAAGATACTGCCGATGGCATCACTTGCGGAGAGTACTGTGAGTATTAGTCCTGCCAGGGCTGATGAGTAATTAAGCACGTTCTGCAGTACGAATGGTGAGAGCTCAAGCATTACGTAGTACTCGTAGAGAAAGCCATTGTGGCCAGTAGTATCGTCACCACAGGAAGCCAATACCTGGTAAACAGCGTCTTATATGGACTCCTCACCTTCTCCGTAACCTCCCACTCAGGGGGGGCCTCGGTTAGGAACCTCCTCCTGAATAGCCAACCAATAACTGTGGTCACTATGCCACTCCAGAACACTATCCTCCAGCCAATGGTGTACATGGCGCTCTCCGGCAGGTAGGTGGCCACCAGTGTGTATGTGAAGGTTACGCCGAATATACCAATGTCGAAACCAGCCTGCATAATACCGCTGGCCAAACCCCTCCATCTGCCTACACTCTCGACAGCCATGACACCACTCGATGAATACTCACCACCCAGGAAGAAGCCAACTGCGAACCTAAGGATTATGAGGAGCACAATGGCGACTAGGCCGGCCTGGGCATAGGTTGGTAGGAAGCCCATTAGGAAGCTTGAGAGACCAGCGCCGAGCATTGTTATGTACAGCACATACCTCCTACCAATCTTATCCGCAAGATTACCAAAGAAAACGCCACCGAGTGGTCTAACGGCAAGTGAAACACTGAAGGCAGCCAGTGTTGCAAGCATTGAGCCTAAGCGGCCAAGTTGGCTAAAGAATACCTGCGCAATTATTGTCGCAACAAAGGCGTAGGCAACGAAGTCATAAGCATCTAAACCCCCCCAACCCAGCATTGAGCCAACGACATTACGCCACCTACTTACCTGAGTTCCAGCTTCATAATCCACTGATTCATCACATACTTAATTTATTTAAGTTTTACCTGACTGCATATGTTCTTGTATTAATATCAGGGTAATCACTATATACTATATTTCTGGGCAATTATTAGGGACCTCAACTCATCTAATGACGAGACATTAATAATATCCACATTACTATTCATTAGTAGTGTGTCTGGATCCTTGAGCGCATGGCCGGTGGCTATTAACACCACCTCATCCCCCCCAGCGTTGACCATGCCCTCACCCAACGCCTTTAGGTAACCAGCCAGGGACGCCGCGCTGGCGGGTTCGACACCAATGCCCTCCCTACCAAGCATTCTCTGGGCCGTCAATATCTCCTCATCACTAACCTCAATGAATTCACCACCACTATACTTAACAGCCCTATAAGCCCTAAACCAATTAACTGGCTTGCCAATCCTTATTGCCGAGGCCACGGTCCTTGGGTTATCAATCCTCGCCTCACCCAAGCCCCCCCTCCAATATCTAACCATCGGCGCAGCCCCCCCGATGCCTGGACACCAATCATTCTTGGCACACGATCAATCACGCCAAAATCCATCAACTCCCTAAACCCCTTCCAAATGGCGTATATGTTACCGCCATTACCCACCGGGACAAAGACATAATCCGGGACGCCGATCTCTTCCACAATTTCATAGGCTATCGTCTTCTGCCCTTCCAACCTCCAGGGATTTATCGAATTAAGCGGGTAGTAATTAACGTTGTTGACACGGCCATTACTCAATACAGCCTCTAATACGTACTCCAACGCATTATCGAATGTGCCAGGGACCTCGGCAATCCTCGCACCATGCAACATCGCCTGCCCCAACTTGCCCTTGGCAACACCACCCTTCGGCAGAACCACCAGGCACTCAAGGCCCGCCCTAGCCGCGTAGCCGCCGCGGACGCCGCCGTATTTCCCGTTGACGCCACTATAACCCCCCCCTTAACGCCTATTGACAACGCCAGTGAAACGCCGATTGTCATCCCCCCCCTATCCTTAAAGGAGCCCGTTGGGTTTGCACCCTCAAACTTGACATAGGCATTGCCATGACCTCTTAACTTAATTAATGGCGTTACGCCCTCGCCCATCGTGACGATACTACTCGGCTCAGGCAGTAATTCCCTGTACCTCCATACACCCCCCCTGCCCCCCCGTAGACCTCCCCCCCAGTTCAACCTAACCCTATCAGCGATTAATAATGCATCAAGCAATTCACCACACCTTGGGCACCTCATTACGTATGGGCTCGCCTCGGTCTCGAAACCACACCTTGGACACTTTAGGATGTATTTACTGAGGAATCCAGGTCTCATGCCTGGGTTTCCATTTCAATCCCCCCCAGGTAACCTCAATTATTTAGGTTATTTAAGCATTACCATTAAATTAATAGGGCATTGATTAATGGTAATATTCTTAAATAAATTATAAACTACATGTTATTAACAACGCATGAGGAGATATAGGGTATTGATAATTGGTTTTGGGAATGTTGGTCAGGCCTTCTTCAGGTTATTGAATTTAAAGAGGGATTTACTTGGTGCTGATGTTTATGTCAGTGAGATAATTGATAGGAGGCGTGGGCATATAGTTAATCCAGGTCCTAGTGTCGTTGATGATGCACGTAGCGGCAAGTTGCTTGGTGAGAGGGTGGACATTGATGAGGTTCCCAGGCTTATTGAGGAGAGCGATGCGGACATTGTCTGTGAGTTCACGGATTTAAACGTTAGGGACAGGGGGTGAGCCCGCATTCACCTACTTATCGACAGCTATCAGGAGTGGTAAGCACGTGATTACGACTAATAAGGCCCAATAGCCTTTCACTACGATGAGTTGATGGAGCTTGGCAGGAGGTTTAATAGGCTTGTTAGGTTTAAGGGCACGGTGATGGCGGGCACGCCATCCTTCAACATAATCGACCTATTACCTGGCATTAAGGTTAATTACTTCATGGGCATACTCAACGGCACCACTAACTACATACTCACGAGGATGTATGAGGGCATGGACTTCAACGAAGCCCTCAGGCTGGCCCAGGAAAGGGGGGGTTATGCGGAGGCTGACCCATCCCTGGACATTGATGGTTGGGATGCCGCGCTGAAGGCAATCATTATTTCGAGGGTGCTTGGTTGGAGGCATAGCCTTGAGGGCATGGAGGTTAGGGGGGGTATACGTGACATAGACATTAGGGCCTATGGGGGGGATAGGGTTGTTAAGCTCATAGCCTACGCCAATGCGGAGACTGCGTACGTTAAACCAGTCCCATTGAGTAGGAGTGATGTTCTGGCTCACGTTAATGAGAACTTGAACGCATTGAGGATTAACACGGACACCCTAGGCGATGTTATGGTTATAGGGCCTGGGGGGGCCGGGCCCATGGAGACTGCGCAAGCCGTATTAACGGATTTAATGTACATAATTAATCATTTAGGGGGGGATTAACGCATTTTTAGAGTATGCCCAGAGCCTTCATGGTCTCCACAGTGAGTATCGTGATCCCAGCCGCACCACGCACTAGGTTGTCTCCCAGCGCCACAAGCCTTAACACCCTATCCCTAACCGACACCCTACCGACACTGACAGCCATTGGGTCCAAATCCCTGGCAGGTTGGGGTGCGTCAACCCTATTAATAACCTTAATCGGCTCCCTGGGTGCCGTAGGCAACTCCCTCTCCTGAGGTAGGGATCTAAACCTACTCAACCTATTAATTATATACTCAGTGTCCACATCCTTAGTCAGCACGGCGTGTATTACGGCCATGTGCCCATACTTAACGGGTACCCTGGTCGTCGTTACGTACACAGGCTTGCCCCCCCAGGGCTCGAACTTCTCGGGGGAATTGCCTACCCAACATCTTATTCAGCTCAGCCTCGATCTTCTCCTCCTCACCCTTTATGAATGGTATTACATTACCATCAATTGCCAGGTAGGACAGACCCAGGTAGCCGGCCCCCCCAGAGACAGACTGTAGTGTAACTATGTGTAGTGAGTCGATTAGGTCTTGAATAGGCTTTATGGGCATTGATATTATCGCAGCCGTGCAGTTCGGTTCTTAACAACCCAATTACCCTTAACCTCCCTGAGTATGTTTAGGTGCTCCCAATTAACCTCAGGGTTTATCAGTGGGATCCTCGGATTCATCCTCTCCGGCGACGCGTTTGAAATAACGTTCAACCAGCGCTCAATAGCCTACTCTCAATGGGCCAGGCAACATCGTTTGGTAATGCCGAGAGAACCACATCGGCCGACTTATGGTCTGGGGGGGGTCCGTGGAAACCAGCGTGATGTCCCTGGCATACTCAGGCACATCACCTGGTATGAACCAGTGAACCACCTCGCCATACTTACGACCAACCTTACCCGGGGGATGCCGATAAACCAACGACTTCAATGAATGGGTGATTAGCCAGCAACTTAACCATCCACTGCCCAACGAGTCCCGTGGCCCCCCCGAGTATCGATACCCTCACGCGATCCATGACCTCACCCACCTATGGAGGTCCCTTGCCAGGGAAACCGCGTCATCCCACTCATTTAATAATGCCGACACCGCGTGTTGGTCATCATTGATTACCTTAGCGTCGTATGACGCCATTATCTCATACGCCTCACCCCCTCAGGTGACTCACCTGCGAAATTCTACAGCCCACCACGGAAACCCTGAACGTACCCCCCCAACCTCATTTAGGGTAATTAGCTTAGGCGTTGTGATGCAGTTATTTACTACGTACGTACCATCCTCACGCCAGGGATCCGTTATGATGGTTAAGACCTTACTTCCTAGTAATGGTTCGAAGGTCCTTGGGTGGAACTTCTTGGCGCCAAGTAATGAGGCCGTATAGGCCTCATCATAACCAACCTCCCTAAGGAGTACCGCGTCATTTATAATCCTTGGATCACCGCTGAGTATACCACCACTGTCCGTGTAGAAGGTTAACCGTGACGCACCTAGGTAACTCGCGAGTAAGGATGCCGTGTAATCACTACCACCCCTACCTAAGGACGTGTACCTACCATCACTGGTTATCCCAAGGAAGCCAGGGACCACAACAACATCATACTTACCTAATACATTACCTACCTTCTCAATCACATACCTACTACTCAACTCATGATTAACCGATGCGAAGCCCCAATTACTATCCGTAACTATGCCAGGCTCATAAACAGCCTTAGCCCTTAAACCAAGCAAATCATTCAACGCCCTCTCAATCAATAATGTTGAGAGTAACTCACCGTGGATGATCACGTAATCCCTGACCCAAGGCTCGCCGAGGTTTATGAACCTACGCAACTCCTCACGCATGAGTTCGAGGAAGGACGCCAGGTCATTAAGGCCGAGATTAAGGGCTTCACTCATGTACGTTGATAATGCATTATCAAGTGCGTTTGAATCATGATTATCAAAGGCCCTTATTAATTGGTCCGTAACCCCCCCCTTCATAGCCGAAACAACAAGCACAAGCTTATTACCCAGGTAATCCCTACCAACAACCCTACCGATTACATTAAGGACATTACCCACAGTTAACAGTGAACCACCAACCTTAGATATCCCCCCCACCCCCCCCGTTCTAGTACAGTTTCCATTTCCATCCGGTCACCTCTATATAGGCACGAACATAACACATATTTAAAATTTACTATCCCGAAACCAATATATACTCATTACCGTGATATAAATAGCAATAACAATATAGGAATGAGAAAGCATGAAGTAAATCGACGCATCATAAGGCATTTATCTTAAATATAATGACTTAATCACTAAAACGCAACCAGACCGCTAATCAGCATGTCTGAATTTAAAGAAAACTGAAAGAAAATACTAAACCCTCAACATTAAACCCGACCCAAATTAAAACTTAAAACCTCAAGATCTCCTATTACTCTGCGGCCGTCGTCTAGACTGGTCTAGGATGGCGGCCCCCCCCGAGCCGCAGAACCCGGGTTCAATCCCGCGGCCGCACCAAATTGCATTCAATCCTTCCTTGCCCATTGCCGTGATCAGTTACATTTCAATCTGTGACCAGTTACGCAAGGTTTAAATACGTGCCTAAGTGACTAATCACTTAGGGGGATTATGGTTGATTGCTCGTTGATAGCCATCGAGGAGATAAGCAATGAGCAACGCCTGTTAATACTAAAACTACTTAATTAATAATAAGAAGGTTAAACCCAGTACCCTTGGTGTCACGAGTAACTACATATCAATGATTAAGAGTGGCAAGCGAAGGGTTGGCGATGGTCTCCTGTGCTCAATGCTCAGGCTTCTAACACCCGAGGAGCTTCAGGCATTGCTCAAGGGTTGGATTCCCGAGAAACGTGCATCAATTAATGATGCCCTTAGGGTCATAATAACGGCGAGGGAGGACCCAGGCTTTAGGGAGCAGTTCCTTGCTTTGCTCTCTCGATACCTCGGTGATTACGTGCAGAGCCTTGGTAGGGCTTGGCATGTGACTCAGGAGGATGTTGATGCGTATGTTAAAGCTATGAGGCTTAGGGGTGTTAAGGATAAGACCTTAAGGGATGGGCTTGGTTATATTCGGCGTGCTCTCTCGGAAATGAATTGGGTTCTTAGTCCTGAGGGTATTCGTGATTACCTGGCAAGCATTATTGAGGAGGAGCCTCCGCACGTTGTTAGGCACATAACCGTGAGCCTGAAGTCATTCATTAAGAACGTACTACAAACCAAGGACCCAGGTTTGTTTGCGGTGCTATACAACAGCTTCAGAACAATCAAACCAAAAACAAACAACAAGACCAAACTACCCACAATTGATGAGCTTAGGCAAATACTCTCGAGGATCGAGAGCATTAAGGCTAAGGTGTATTTCCTCATACTGGCAGAGACAGGGCTTAGGCCTGGAGAGCCGTTTCTGGTCACAATGGACGATGTTGACCTTGAGCATGGAGTGCTTAGGATTGGGAAGGTAACCACGACCAAGAGGGCATTCATTGCATTCCTGAGGCCCGAAACCCTTGACTTAATCAAAAGCCAGTACCTGCCTAGCGTGATAGGTTTGTGAGTAACATAACAAAGCCGATCGAAGCCAGTGGCTTATTCGGGGGGGGCGAGGTCATTGATAGGCTTAGAAATAGGTTCCTACCCTTCGACCAGGGGCGATTGAGGAGGGAAATAAAGGAAGCCGCGAGGCAAGTCCTCAATCGTGATTTCGAGCTGTATGAGTTGCGTAAGTTCTTCGCAACCTGGATGATCTCAAGGGGAGTACCAGAGAGCATTGTGAATACACTGCAGGGAAGGGCACCACCAAGCGAGTACAGAGTCCTCATAGAGCATTATTGGAGCCCGAGGCACGAAGAACTCAGGAATTGGTACTTGAGATCCGCGCCTTGCTTGCTTTGTTGATTTTTGGTTTTCCTGCGTCTTTAATGCTCAGCATGTTTATTGCGTGTTTTGTTAGTTCGTCAATTCCCAGGCTCCTTATTAATCCATCAACAATGCTTAACCAGGCGTTGTACGACTCCCTACTGGGTGCCCTGCAGTTAATCGCGCCTAGGGTCGTGGTGGAGGGCCTATAGAGCTCAGTCAACCTCTGGGCATCCCTTGGGATTATTATCACGGCACTCCTATCACCACAGCCCGGCGTCACAATCATGACGTCGAAGTAATCCTCAAGGCCTGAGTCCTCGATGACCCAGGTAATGGCATCAACATCAAGGCCAGGTCTCAGGACAAGCCAGGCAACATCAGCTATCGGCCCATCAAAGATAAGCTCAAATCCCCCTGAAACCACTAAGCACAGTGCACCAGTAATTAATGAATTCAAGCCCATCATCACCGGGGGGGCAGGAAAGGCTGAAATCACCGACCAAAACCTTAACCATCACTAACCACCCAAAACTCCTCCCCCCCAAGCTCGCCATCGCTTAACGGCCTTATTTGGACGACCTCAACCTCATCAAGTGGCCTAATACCGAGGAGTAGCCTAACACCCCCCCTTGGTATTGTGAACTGCTCGATGCGGTATTCCTAGTCCTGAGGAGTAAGACCTTCTTCAGCTCAACCAATCTATCGTTATGCCTAATTATTATGCTTGCATACTTAGCCCACTCAATACCAAGGGATCTAACAACATTGGCGGGTATTAGGACCTGTCCATTCACATACACCCTAATTCTGTAGGGTAGCCCACTGATGGGCTTGGGTCTACTCATTAGCCTTACGTGTTCAGTTCTTAATAAAAATTTTTCTAGTTATTTTGACAAAGAATGAGCAAATCCTCCCATGAAATTGAAAAGAGTGGAATGAGTTCATTGACTCTATAACAAAAGAGTAGCGTGCAATGGGTCAAGTCAAGGCTTGGACAAAGCATTACTTCCCAAATCCTCTGAGTTCATTTTAGAAAAAGTTCTCCGGTATTTAAACCCCAACCTAGTATTAAGGGTGATGGACATTACTGTGCTGTCGTTGATTGCCATACCCACGGCAGCACTATTCCTAATCCTACTCCTGGACTTCAGGAGGAATCGTGAGTGCATAACCACGTACTGCCCAGTGCACAGCCTCAAGTGCGTCATAAGGCTTGGGAGTTGTGCTCCGAAGTGCCTAAGTGCCCGCCGTGGAATTACGACGACTACTGCTGACTCATAGGCTCAAACGCATTTCCTCCGTAGTATAGGTATAGTGTTGCGTAGTAGGCTGAGTCCCCCCCTATGTATACTAGGGATGTTGCAGTGCCAACCTCCGCATATTTAATGGACTCGCCGAATACTATTGGGCCATTATTCATTAGGTAGTTTGGGTATAGCCCGTAGGGTACAATGATTGTTTGGGCAAGCGGTACCGCGCCAGCTGCCCCCCCTGTGAATTCCTAACCACATTGACCACCAGGAGCATTGGCTCATTTGGTAGGTTCCAGTAGCATGTCGAGTAATCACTGGCGTTCTCACTGGCGATGGAACTGCAGGGTATTGGGTATGAGTGCGAGCCCCCCCTACCTGGGTTTAGTGTGAAGTTTAGGCCCTCGAATACGTAGCCATAGAGGCTCCTGTATACTGCAATAACCCTAAGGCCCAGTGATGTGGCGCTTGGGTTTGAGGCAATGCCACTGTTGAGTAGGCAGTCTGTGAATAGGTGTGGGTCTGCGAAGACTATTGAGTTGTAGGCCGTACCCATTGGCAGTACACCGACTAGGAGTAGCGGCGTTGATTGGGCTGGGTACTGGAAGTAGTAGTAATCGCCAAGGCCACCAATACTAGCCCTAATGATTATGAAGTAGGTGTTATCACCATCGTAGTCGAGGGGGCAGTGTGAGTACTGCATAACCACTGGAGTTCGTGTAACCTGTTTCGCTACCCTCAATAATCAGTGGTTTCGTCGATATTACCGTGAATGAGGACCCAGGGGGGGTAATTGGGCACTGCTCGGTGCCGGTGTGCATGGAGTGACCAAGCCATATTGGCAGGCTAGGTCATTACCCGCCTGATCAATTGCGAAGTACTGAATACTCACCTCAGCACCACTAATCGGTGTACCACCCATGCTATTCACAACCCTAATGACTAGGTTGAAGCTCCCTGGCGTTGGTGGGAAGTTGACAACGGATATGTTCATTACCGGTGTAATGACGAGCTCGAACTCGTAGTTACTACCCAGCCCGAGCATCTCCTTAACCTCCGTGTAGTTGATTAGCCATGGGGTGTAGGTGCCGGGCATGAATAGCCAGTTACCCGTTATTGAGAGTGCATAAACACCACTCTGGTTCAGGTAATCCCTAAAGCCATTACCACTTATCTGGCCGAGGGTGCAGTAACCACTTAATTCGCTCCTTGGGACAAGCCCATTGGCATAGTCCCAGTAAACAAGGGCCATTACCTTGAATGGGTCTAGGTGGTTTGGTTGGTTTGGTTGGGCTAGTCCGAATGCCGCCAGTTGGCTTGCGTTTAGGCCCCAGTTGGGTGGATTTCCTGGGTTTGTGACGACGTACTGAAGTAGTGACTGAGCCATGGCATTAAGCTGGAAGGCATTAACCTCAGAACCAGCAGAATAAGAATAATTGGGCACGAGGCTATGAAGACAATGATCGCCACAATGATAACGGGCACTATTAGGGCAATCTCAATGGCACTGGATTGACCACTAACTAATTTTGAAGCGGAAATACCACGCATAAGTAATAATCACCCAACAGCCTCAGACCCAGCTCTAGCCCCCCCAACCCTAACCTGCCTTGGTTTTATCTGTATTATTTCTATTTCGTCTAGTGGTCTTATTCCAAACCTCTCCCTGACATCCTTTGGTATTGTGAATTGCCTACTGGCCGTATGCCTAGTCCTTAGTAGGAGTGCGTTACTTAATTCAATTATCCTACCACCATGCCTAATCGTTATGTCGGCATAACGAACCCACTCAATACCAAGAGCCCTAACAAGCCTTGCGGGAAGGAGGACCTGGTTATTAATGTAGATCTTCGTCCTATACGGAAGCCCACCAACGGGCTTTGCATTGGGCATTGAATTTACTAAATTCAATTACTGAATAAAAACCCTTCGATAAAGATAGCAAAGAGATTAGGGGGAAATTGATTATAAATGACAAAAACGGGGGCAAAGCTTTACATATGAAAAGCGAAGCTTAAGTAGATTGTTTGAGGCATTGGTGTTTGGTCGTTCATGTTAATCGTTCCTTCCATAGACCTTAGCCGTAGGGCCTTGCAACAGTGACATACGTATTACCAACCCTACTTATTCTGGTTATGTGTGTTTTCGATAGTGCCGTATTTACTAACCCATGTATATAGCCCTCGGTGAAGGCCATGTTGAGCTCCTCGTCAAATGGATCCTCAAACTCAACCCTAACCTCACCATTCCCAACCTCAAGACTCCTGAAGACAAGCCTATTATAGGCTGTTGCCGTGTATAGGAGGGTCCTCAAGGTGTTCATTGAATCCCCCCCTAGAGGTATCTCTGTGATTAATGCCCTTGCGTACTCATAACCAATTCTATACAACGTACTATTTAGGTTCTGAATACCCACCTGCTGCAGGGTTGACTTGAGGGCGCTTATGAATTGTCTCCTTGAGAATGCTATGGGGGATTACAGATTCATTAATAACATTGATTAATTCAACACCCTCCGTAGTGAGTCTCTGTATGATTGGTGTTGGGTCACCACTGATGCCTAGCATTATGGCCCTAGTATTGCCAATACCGCTGGTTGTATCAAGGCCGTTGTCATTAACTACCGCGGTTAAGTCATGAAGTAGGCCAGGCCTATCCCTAACAACCCTATATAATAGCCAGGGCATCAGGCATTCTTCAATGAAGAAAACATTAAGCCTTACAATTAACAGACAAAAATCCTAATTCATTAATGCCTCAATCCTTATGCACTTGCCGTTCTTAACCTCGTACTCGATGTTTATTATTAATTCCCATAGTGCGTCTAGGGCTTCATCCTTACTCATTAGCCCCCCCTTCTTGCTTAGTTCTATGACTTTGAGTGAGTCGTTTATGAGTTTAGCCATTGATTCATTGGCTGCCTGCCTTGGCTTAATCATTCAAAGCCCCCCCCACCAAAACTCCTCTTATAAACCCTTCTATCCCAGATAATCAATGGCTTGACACTCACAATCTCAACCTCACTCAGAGGCTCAATACCAAACCCCCCCACCACGGGCTGGTTTCAAAAGCCTAACGCCATTAATCTCAATAAGCCTAAGGTTATACTTAACAACAACAACAAAATCAACACCCCAAGACCCAAACACCCAACAAGCCCAGCAGGAAGAAGAACCTGACTATTGATGTAGACCCTAACCCTAAAGGGTAAGCAATTAGTCATTTCGTAATAATTAGGGTTGTTGGTTAGTTTTAAGGATTGCTGGTCATGGTTGCTGCAATGCTTGGCTTATGATTACTGTGAATACGGTATCCGCGTCAATCACAATCTTTAGTGTATTGGCTCCGAGGGCTAAGGAGTCCATAGTTAACACTCTGCAGGGCACCAACCCTCGGAGTATAGGATTCTCGTGGAGTACTACTGGAGTCCTCGTCACGAGGAGCTTAGGAATTAGTACCTAAAATATGCACCGTGCCTGTTGTGCCTGTGATTGTTGTTATTTTCGCAAAAGAGAGAAAGGATTTATAGTTCTTTACCATAATAGCTACGTGGTAGGTGAGTGAATTATGTCGTTTTTCGTTAGTGCGCCTGATTGGGTTGTTAGGGAGTATGAGGCTTTTAAGGCTAAGTTGCCTGAGTTGCTGGTTAAGTATAGGGGGGGTAAGTACGTGGTAGTGAAAGACGGCGAGGTGCAGGGTGTGTTTGATAGTCTTGAGGAAGCCTATAAACATGCACTTGAGAGGTTTGGCGTTAATGGGCACTTCATAATTCAGAGGGTTGAGGAGGAGCAACCACAGCACTACTCACCAACGCACGCGCTCGGGCTAGATATAGTCCAGGTGCCGTGAATGCCCATAGTTAGGATTAACTACGCATCACCGAACGCCTTGCCCGCCGATGTCCTTAGGATAAATGGGCCCGTAATAATGATTGACGTAGAACCAGCAGGTGTTGTTCAGAGCTTCGCCCAAAGCAGAGGTATAACCCTAAACAACATTAGGAATGTAATTGCGTTGATTGATACCGGCGCCTCAATCACGTCAATTGACAAGAATGTACTGAACCAACTTGGTTATCCACCGTATGGCACGGTTAACCTAGCCACAGCAAGCGGTCAAGTAACAGTCCCACTGTACCTAGTTAGGCTCATACTATTCTCAAACGTACCGGACGTGAGGGCTAGGATAGAGCTTGACAACGTGACCGTCGCAGCCGTAGACCTATCAGCACAGCAATATAAGGCGTTGATAGGCCGCGACATACTACGCAACATCCTCCTAATATACGACGGGGGGGTAGCAGGCCAAATAACAATAACGTATTAATACGCTAATGAGGGCTTAAGAAGGCTCAACCACGTACTTATTGGGACATTGCTAGGAGAGCAAGGTCTATGCTTGGTGATTTTAAGGTTATTGATTTAGCCATTGGCTATAGGCCATGCACACTGGGTAATTGATAGGGTTAAGGCGGCGGGACTCGAGCATTTAAATATAAGGACCTAGTCATCATAACCCTAACACGCCTTTACCAAGGGCTTAAATAAACCGGCCAATTTAAGTCCCCCCCATGACTCTGTGCGTCATGTGTTTTTCACTGCCGTATGCCCCCCCTGCCCTCCTCAACCCTAGTGAATGTGTACATGACAGTCCCAATTAGGCTGCGTCCATGAGGTACCTAACAACCCTAGGCACTAGGTAGTATGGTGGCAAGTACCTTAGGTTTAGGACGATGCCAACTGCGAGTATTACCAAGGCTATTGTTACTGCGGCCCAACGCCTCATCAAGAACTAAATAATGCATGGCCTTTTTAAGCAATGCGCATGATAAGACTAGGCATGAGACGATGAATCCCCACACAAACACTTATAGGCAGTTAATGTTGGTGCCAATTGAAAATGGCTGAGGATAGTCTTAGGAGGGTTGGGGGATAGGCTATTCAGGGAGTTCGTGCTTCCCGGGGGGGACACGGGATTCTGGGGTGTTGGCATTGGCAATGACGAGGTCATACTGTACCTCGACGAATCACAGGCGAGGAGGGTGGTTGAGGTGCCAAGTGAGGTTGATGGGGGGGTCAAGGTCAGGGTAATCAAGGCAAGGAGGCCAAGGGCACTCTAATTGCTGGAGGCCTGGTTTCATGTTAATAATGTGTTGTTTTTGATGAGTTTAACCGTGTTTCATCCTTACGGATCCTCGTCACGGGCCCGGCTTCCATCCCTTAAATGCCACGTAGTCACCCCCCCTGTCATAGCCGTCGACTGGGTACTCGATGGACTCGTTTGAGTACCTTGGGTGCCTTGTCAGTGTTTGGGCAACCTTAACAATTATGAAGCCAGCATCCTCAAGCAACCTCCTAATCTCATCAACCGTGTGCCACCTCGCTTGCCTAACATACTCAATTGGGTATGGGTTTGGAGGCCTAACCCTGGCAATGTACGGTTCATCCCAGGAACCAAGTATTTCGGCGAGTTTATAGAGTAGTCCGTAGGAGCCCTCGGCAATCACGTCGGCAACCACAATGTGACCACCGGGCCTGAGAACCCTGTAGGCCTCCCTAACTGCCTTGGCATCATCCCTAACGTAGTCAAGGACCCCATTCATTATCACAGTGTCGAAGGTGGAGTCCTCGAAGGGTAGCTCCTCGGCATAACCAATCCTAACACTAAGCCCCCTAGCCCTGGCAACCTCAGCCATTGCTGGGCTAGGCTCAACACAATCACTAATGACAATCCCATACCTAGTCCTCAGTATGAACTCAAAGAGGCCAGAGCCACAGCCAACACTCAAAGCCCTACCAGGGCCCGGCTCAAGCATGTACTTTAGGAGCAAAACCTCAGACTCAAGAACGTAATTATTCCTAAGAAACCACGCATCATACCTACCAGCCTCAAACACAAAAAATCACTTATCAATAAATAATAAGCAGGTTTTAAGCATTACTTAACAAAGGAATCACGCTCAACCGTGCATTTAAAGCCATTATCAAGCTCGCATTGGATCATCATACATCTAACGCTAATTCCTATGATTATTACCACGTTAATACGTCTCACCTCATTTCCATTAAATACTTAAAATACATGCTTAGCATTATAATCTATATATTCAAAAGCTAATAAATACTACAGTATCAACTCTTTTGATATGGGCTCGTTAATTGTTAGGCTGATGCTATATTTACGCCAACGCATATATTATACGATGCAGCATTGGTAATAAGCAATGGAGTGGTCGTAAAAATCCTAGATCAACCTTTACAGGCTAGCCCAGGCATGGATTTTAGGGGGGGTTATTACATAGCGCCTGGGTTTATTGACACTCATACGCATGGTTGTTGCGGCATTGATATAACCAATATTAAGGATCCCGCACAACTTAATGAATTATCAAAGGCATTGCTTAAGTTTGGAGTCACAGCATTCGTCCCAACATTAGTTTCGGCGAAGCATGAAAGAATAATACAGACGCTTCAAATATTAACGGATGCCAAGGACCATGTTGAGGGGGGGCAAAGGTACTTGGCCTTGCGCTTGAAGGCCCATATATAAACCCAAAACGAAAGGGGGGGCTCAAGACCCAAGCGCCATTAGGCCTGCCAATATTGAGGAGTTTAATCAATACATGGATGTATCTAAGGGAAACCTAATTCTCATGCATATGGCCCCGGAAATAGAGGGTGGCTTTGAACTGCTTCAGGAAGCCATTCGTAGGGGGGGGTTCACGTAAGTATTGGACACACGGAGGCAAGCTATGAAGTCACTATGAGGGCGATAGCCCTTGGTGCCAATAGGGCCACCCACCTATATGATGCAATGAGTGGAATTCACCATAGGGAGGCCGGCGCAGCAGCCGCCTTGCTCCAGAGTGAGGACACATACTTAGAGCTCATTACGGATTTTATACACGTTAGGCATGAAATGATTAAATTCACAATCGATTATGCAAGCCTAATAGGGTTATCCTCATTACAGACTCAATAGCGGCCGCTGGACTTGGTGACGGCGAATACTTATTAGGCGGTGTTAAAGTATTTGTAAAAAGCGGCAAAGCAACCCTTGAAGATGGTACATTAGCAGGTAGTGTCCTTACAATAGATCAAGCGGTTAGGAATATAATAAGCCTTGGCATTGAGCCAAGATTAGCAATATCAATGGCAACACAAATACCAGCGAAGTCGCTTAACTATGGCAATATTGGTTGCTTAAGGCCAGGGTGTAAAGCGGACTTTGTAGTATTATCCAAGGATAAATATGAAGTAATAAAAACTTATGTTACTTAATTAAATAATATTTCCTTAGTAAATTTAATTAAGGCGTTATATATATCATTGAAATAAACTATTGTTGATAATGATTCATAATTAAGAACATCCTTATTGCTTAGATAACCCAGATAATTATATGAATAACCAATTAGTAATATAAACTTACCATATTTATTCCCAATGTCCTCCTTAAGCAGTTCCTGAATATCATATATAGGTTCAAAGGGCGTAAATACGAGAATTACATCATTACCAAGTGATAAAATACCAAATCTAATGTTTACCTTATTTGGTAATGCGTTAATCATCTTTTTATGGCATCGATTTCATGTAATCTTAAAGCACTGCTTTCAGCACTGTATTTATTTTTCTCATCAAGATTATCTACCATCCTTTTAATCTCCTCTTTTCTCGTTAATACATTGACGTATGTCTCGCGATATTTTAAGGAATTTAAAGTAATGTTAGCTACAGGCCTAGCATTATTTGCGGAGTTCAAAAACTCCTCGCTCAATCTTTTTAACTCATTGAATTCTTGTTCCCGCCGTGTGTATCGAGTACTTACGTCACCAGCAGCTCCTATTAACGGTATGATAATACTATTTGTCTTCTCTTCAAGCCTTGCCGTTATATATCCTGCCAGATCTCCTGTTATGTATTGAGGTTTTATCAGTTGATGATGCTTCTAAGAAAATACTTAGTAATTCTTATGAAAAGGAAAGAGTTATGTTTATTGTAGATACCGTGAAATCGCTAGATAGGCTTTTTAAGAATGGTGTTTATTTACCTGAGGTTAACCTCGGCAATCAAGGTGGAGGAAAACCTGGAACTAAGAAATTAACAAAATCTGTTTATTTAGATGACAGTGATATTCAAATATTAAATGAATTATTAAAGAGGGGTGTTAAAGTTACTGTTCAAATGATGCCCAACGAAGAAAAGAAGGATTTCACATCATTTAAGTTTTAGAGCTTGATTTCGTTATCAAACTATAGTTCATCAGGTAAGCTATATAAATAATGGCTTAAAAATGCTTAATGGTGTAAGGCACTCGTGGGTGGCATTTTTGGTGTTGTTTCTGGTTTTAGGAGTGTGGCGCCTTTGATTAGGGTTGGGCTTGAGAGACTTGCTCATAGGGGGTGTTGATGGCGCTGGCATTGTGACTCTTTATGAGGGTAAGTTCCTCGTTAGGAAGGATGCTGGCCGTGTTGATGAGGTTCATAAGAGGTTGAATTTTGATGAGTTGCCTGGCTATGTTGGTGTTGGTCATGTTAGGTCTGCTACGCATGGCAGGCCCGTCTATGAGAATACGCACCCATTCCTTGATTGCAGGGGTGACCTGGCGCTGGTTATGGATGGGGGGGTTATCGCTGGTTATGATGAGTTAAGGGAGAAGCTGGAGGGTAAGCACAACATTGTCTCTAGGAGTGATGCCGAGCTCCTCGTCCACTTAATTGAGGATAGAATTAGCTCTGGTAACGATGTTATTAAGGCAATATCCAGCATTACCAAGGAATTAAGGGGGGGTTATTACGCGGCCGCCTTGATCTACAGGGTTGATGGTAGGATTTACGCATTTAGTATGGGCAATCCATTGGTGATTGGTGTGGCTAAGTCCGAGTATTATGTGTCAAGTGAGGAGCAGGCGTTACCAAGTGATGTTAAGACCATTTATTACCTAGCACCTGGACAACTAGCCGTATTAAGCCTTGATGGAGTTAAAATCATTGACCTATTAACATTGAGTGAGGTTAGTCCCACGCCACGGTCGATTTCCGAATCCTTCATCAAGGTGGTTAAGGGGGAATTCCCTCACTACATGATTAAGGAGATTTACGAAACGCCTGAGGTGCTTGCTAGGTCTGTGAACTTACTTCAGCTTGAGTACCTTAGGGATGCCGCACTAATGATTAGTAGGGCTAAGAATGTGATAATAACAGGGTCTGGTACATCATACCACGCAGCATTAATAGGCAAGCATTATTTAAGGGCCCTCGCCGGTGTTAAGGCGGATACAATATCAGCCGGTGAGTTCCTATACGAGGGGGGGCTTGACATGGTTGAGCCCGGAACGTTAATAATAGCCATAAGCCAGTCTGGCGAGTCCGCGGACATCGTTAAGGCCGTCAGGATGGCTAAGAGGAGGGGGGGTGCGGCTATACTCAGCATAATTAATAGGCTTGGCTCAACATTGATGAGGGAGTCAAACGTGTACCTACCGGTTGGTGCTGGGCCGGAAATGGCCGTACCAGCTACAAAGACGTTCACAGCAACACTATCGGTATTGCTGCAATTATCGGCTGTCATACCCAATAGGCTTAATGAGGTTCAGGCGGGCATATATGAAGTCTCGAAATTATTAACAAGTAGAATCGATAGTATTAGGGACTATGCCAAGAGGATTGCTGAGGAAATTAGGGATTCAAGTAGTTGCCTATGTGATTTCCGGAGGCCCGCTGGGTTACCCACTGGCCCTTGAGACTGCCTGAAGCTTAAGGAGGCGGCTCACGTGCATGCCGAGGCCTATAACTTTAGGGAGTTTAAGCATGGACCAATGACGCTGATCACCAGTAAGTTCCCCGTAATAGCGATAATGCCTGGTGGGGGGGAGGTGAATAACGATATGGAGCCGGTCATTATTGAGGCTTGGCATAGGGGGGGTGGAACCACAATAATCATAACAAGCAATTACAAACACAAGATTGGGGGGGACTTCATGATATCATTTAATGAAGGACTCAATGAGTTGGTAATGCCGATAGCGTATGCGCCAGTAATTCAATTGCTGGCCTATGAATTAGGCGTTGCTAAGGGATTAGACGTAGACAACCCACCACACTTAACGAAGATAGTCACAACGTGACTTCCCATTAAGTATTAGTGCCAGCAATTTTAAACATAATTAGGGGGGGACATAGCACATCTAATGCATTTGGCGAGGTTTATAATGTTAGGAAGCCCGATACGAATTTTGCAAATTCCTCATCGCTATACATTAACAGCACAACACCCCCCCTGTCTAATTCTTTCCTCATCTCCTAGATTCTTTATTAATTCCTCATCCTTTATGATCCCCCCCGAGACTTAGTATTAGGTCTATGAACCTCCTCATTGCATCAATACACCTCAGTGGTCCATTATATGATATGTCGAGTAAGCAGGAACTCCCTGATAAATTCTCGATTCTTTCAGAAATCGTAATGAGTAAGAGGACTATTAGGGATTTTGAGGATAAGGAGGTCCCTAAAGATGTAATTGTTAGGATGTTGGATGTTGCTAGGTGGTCACCGTCAGGTAGTAATCTGCAGGATTGGAGGTTCGTAATAATCAGGGATAAGAAGATTATCAAGGCGTTAAAGATGTTTTCACCAGGTTGGATAGGGGTGGTTCACCCACGGTCATAGTAATATGCTCCGATAAAAAATGGGCATATGAGAAGGGTGGTGTCTTAGGTAGAGATGTTATGTACCTAATTCATGCAGATATTGTTCTTCAGACTATTGCATTACTCGCTCATTCAATGGGTTTAGGAACAAACCCAGTACTGTCCTTCTCTAAGGATGCCGTGAAGGAGTTATTGAAGTTGCCTGAGGATTGGGAACCGATAATATTACTCCTAATCGGCTATCCAAGGTCAATACCAGAGCCAACGCCAAGACTACCCCCTTGAAAAGCTAACCCTCTGGATAGGTGGGTAGTATGGGTAATGAGAATGATGAGTTAAGGGAGGGGGGGGTCCTCGAGTACTTAGCCTTCCTATCATCAAGCGCCTCAGGCCTATTCATAGAGCCTAAGGAGTATGACTTAGTTAGGGCTATTTCTCTTTTTTCCAAGAAAAACGATGGAAAAATGAATAATCACGTTTGAATTTAATACTTTGAGAATTGCTATTTTACAGTCTTAATACATGTATTTTACTCCTCCATGCTATGTACAGGTCAATTATCCAAATAACCGTGACTAAGCTTGCAGCGGCTAATTCCAGGGACTTTACAGGGTTGTTAAAGAATGGGGGGGATACCTCTATGGCGAGGTATGCCGTGACTATTGATACGATCAGCCAAGCATCAGCTACAATCCTGCTCAATTGATTTTTAAGCGAGAAGTATATGCCCATTAATG
The DNA here is from genome assembly GCA_001316125.1 of Vulcanisaeta distributa JCM 11213. The sequence goes on along the minus strand of BBCS01000010.1, from coordinate 31,148 downwards.
ATGTTATTAGCATGAATAACGCAATTGCCAATGTATGATACCAGGCATAAACATTACTATTCAACCCCCCCAAGGTTCCAAGCAACGCCACTGAGAATACCAGTTGGATTATGAAAAAGTAAAAACTGAGTCTTGAGAAATTCATTTAGCCTAGGCACAGCGGTGCTTAGTATGACTGAGGCACTAGGCTCAAAATCTTAACCTGACAACAAACCTGATAATACTCCTTTATCTCCATAAGTATCATAAGAATATAGAAGCCAGGAAATACTAGTTAGTCATCATTGGCTTCCTTTTCCGCGGCATCGCTCATGCCAACCCTTCTTTCAAGAACCTTTACTTCATAGTCTATATTCACGAGATACTCCCAAAGCGCGTCAAGTGCCTCATCCTTATCCACGAGGCCAAGCTTAGCCTCAATAATAGCCCTAAACGCGCAGTCAAGGAATTTATTCAACTCCGTGCCAAGCATTTAAGGGATTTCTTCACATTATTTCTATTCCAGATAAGCTTAAATTATTTTCTATCCCAAATAAAAAGTAAAATAAAAAGAGGTGATGGGCGTAATTAAGGTATTCCATGGATAATCTAAGGATAATTTATAGGTAATATAGACAATATATCTGAGGTAATTAATATAAATAATTCAGGAGACAAATACTATAGAGAAAGCCCATACCTGCCTTGCATTCACACCATTGGGCCACCCAACGACCCGGCAAAACCGGGCCGCTGGGACCCAATGGTGTGGGTGCATGCAGGGGGCAAATCCTCAATCATTTAATTGCCTGTGGTAAAAGTCATCAACCTAATTGAGGAAAGCCTTTTAACATTATTATTTAATTGGGTTGGTTAATGGAGTTCCTTGTCCTTAATTGGCAGAGGCTTGTTGACTTGACGCTGGATTTGACGTTGATGGTTAAGGAATCGGGCTATAGGCCAGACTCAATAATCGCGATATTAAGGGGGGGTGGCTACATAGTGGGTAAGTTGGTCTCTGATTTCCTCGGTATTGATGACCTGGTGGTACTTGGCCTCGTGAGCTATGGTACGAAGATAGGCCAGGGTGAGGAGCCCATCGTCACCTACCCAATAATACGTGATTTAAGGGGGAGGAGTGTCTTGGTCGTGGATGACGTGGCGGATACGGGTAAGACCTTGACCACAGCCCGGGATTTAACTAGGTTTTATGGTGCCAGGGAGGTCAGAGTGGCGACCCTCTACGTTAAGCCTGGTCAAGGGTCAAGCCTGATTACTACGTCGGTGTCACGGATAAGTGGGTTTTATTCCCATGGGAGGTTGGTGAGGTCGTTAGGAATCAGGCCCAGGGCTCAGACCCTGAATCCGTGATGAGGAACTTAAGGCTTGGTGAGTATTTTGGTAATGACTTCGTTGCCAAATTAGCGAGACTCCTCCATTAAATCATTCATACTCGATCGTGGCCGGGGGCTTCGGTGTCACGTCATAGCCAACCGCGGCAACCCTTTCGTCACTACCCAGTATTTCCTGCGCAATCCCCATAAGCGTGTCCTGCGGCATCCTGGCCACGTCAGCAGTCATGAAATCCTCAGTGAGCACAGCCCTTATTGAGACGAAGTACTTCCCAAAACCTCTCCCCCCCATTAATTCATAGATCACGTGGGTGACATCACGAGCAGTGCCCAGGTACCTATATAGGTCATAGATTAAACCCCCCCAATTACCTGGATCGCCCCCCCTAACCAGCACCACGTTTCCATAGGACCTGGAATCACCCTTAACGCCCGTAGCCCTAACCCTAAATATATAGGCTTTGAGATTGCCAAGCCCATTGATAACCCTCGATAAATCCTCGCTTGGGGCTGCGTCATACTCCCATGCAGCCGCGAACCACTGGCTCAAGCCCATACCCCCCCCTAACCTCCTCTCAACGATTTCCGTCGCCCTTCTGACAACGTCAAGCTTCTCAAGCGTTAACTCGCCCACAGCCCTAATGCTGAGTCCAGGCCCTGGGAATGGCTGCCTATTAACTATCTCACTTGGTACACCGAGCGCCTTGGCTAACTCCCTGACCTGGTCCTTATAAAGCTCCCTGAGCGGCTCGATGAGTTTAAAGCCGTATTTAGACGCCGTGTCTATGCCGATCTGCTCAAGCACGTTGTGCTGCGTCTTAATGCCACCCCCCCTCGTCTCAATCCAGTCAGGGGCTATTGTACCCTGGACAAGCCAATCACAGCCATACTCCCTGGCAACCCCCCCAGAGAGCACTTTATAGAAAACCTCCCTAAACCTAATCCTCTTCTCCTCAGCATCGCTAAGCCCAAGCATCTCACGGTAAAACCTATCACGCGCATCAATAACCTCTATTGGAAGGACATCCCTAAGCAACTCCTTAACGTGTGCTGGCTCGTTAAGTCTCATGAAGCCAGTGTCTATGAATACCGCCCTGAGCTATCACCGATGGCCTTCCTAACGAGGACAGCGGCCGTAGTACTATCAACACCACCCGATATCGCCGCGACAGCGCACTTGATGGGTAACGACTTAATACCCTCAACCGCCCTATCGATCCACGCCAACTCCATGTTAGTTCTGTGTTCAATGGATTGTTTAAATACCTTAGCCCCCCCATGAACCCCCCCCGTATTACTCAATTAATTATTTAATCAAATATATAAATAATACCGCATCACGCATGTTGGCATAACTCAAGGAAGTTCTTCATAATCACGAGTCCATACTCCGTATGCCTAACCTCGGGATGAAACTGGACACCAAACCTACTAATTCCCTCATTAACCATCGCCTCAACGGGCACGGTATCACTATGCGCAATTACTTCAAAGCCCCTAGGCTGCCTGGCAACGCTTATGTTGTGGCTCTCCCAGGCAACGAACTCCCTGGGAACTCCCCCCCTAAGTATTGTGTCCTCCCTATCAACATAGACCCTAACACCACCAAACTCAGGGAGATCCCTCACCAACTCACCACCGTATGCATACGCCATCAATTGATGCCCAAGGCAAATACCGAGCACGGGCCCTGGAAACTCGAGGATGTAATTAATGGCGTTGCCCGTCCTGGGCAGGTCCTCGGGTATGTTCCACGGACCACCACTAATGATTAAGCAATCAAATAACTGCTTAACCTTATCGAGCGGCTCATCCGGACTTAGAAACCCACCCCCCCTAAAGCCCAACTCAGTCACACGCCTAAGTATTAGGTGATTGTATTGACCACCGAAATCAAGGATCCCAACAACCACGAAATAAGCACTTCACATTCTGTTTAAATACTTTTCATCAACAATAAGCCAGGTCCACGTAATTAATACAGCCTCATTTTCGATTTATTGTTTAATGAATTAATTAAACAATTTAATTAATTATTTAAATGAAAAATCGTAAGTTCTTACGCGAAAGATTTTTAAATATTCCAATTCTCGATGGAACAATGGGGGCTAAACAGGGCGTATTCCTTAGGGAATCCACAGGTTTAGTCAAAGAGGCTGGTTTTTGGGATGCTGTGTCGATAAATGTGGCGAACATGTCGATAGGCGCGGCCCTCGGCACGGCCGGCTTCACACTAGCCGCCCTACCAACAGTGGCTGGTGTCAACTTCGTATATGCATCACTAATTGCATTCCTACTCTCAATACCTCAAATAATCGTTTACTCATTACTAACCACGTTAATACCACGCACCGGCGGTGACTATGTGTGGCTAACCAGGGCGTTTGGGCCTAGAGCCGCCTGGCTCATTAATGGCCTGGTCATGGCATTCGTAATACAGGCCCTGGCATACTACGCACTGATTGCGATAGCCGGCGTTTTCCAACTCGAGTCAGTACTACCTCTGCTGGGCTTGAATGTGTCCTTCAATACGTGGGACATGACAGCCACGGCAATCGCCTTCTTCGCCGTTATAGTCCTGGCCAACATACTGGGTACTAAGTACGGCTTTAGACTAATGACAGTACTAACCACGGTATCAATGATTGGGTTAGCAATTGCGATAGCCATAATGCTCCTAACACCTAGGTCAGCGGCAATAGCCGCAATCAATAACCTACTACCAAGCGGCTACACATACTCATCACTGGCCAGTAGCTATAGGGGGCCCGAGGCCACGTTAAGCGGCATACTCATGGTAATACCTTCTTCGCCCTCTACGTATACCCATGGCTAATGGCTGGACCAGCAATAGCCTCTGAGATAAGGGGGGGTAGAAACGCAATTAAGTACAACGTACCCGTCGCAGCCCTCATCACCATGGTAATGGCAACCATAGGGTTCGAGGCCATGTACTACTCGCTGGGCTTTAGCTTCGTTACTGCAGCATTATCCAACCCTAACCTCAATGGCATTATTAACTTCTGGACAATAGCGATGGTATTATCAAGCAACTACGCGCTTAAGTGGTTCATTGGTGTTTCATCGGTTACCTGGTACCTCGCAATACTGGCCTACGGCGCCATAGTCATCGTTAGGTACTGGTTTGCGCTGGCCTTCGACAGGGTTTGGCCCGGTGCCTTCGCTTACGTGAGTCCGAGGTTCGGAACACCAATATACGCGCACCTATTCGATCTAGTAGTGACGGCAATACTTATTACATTAACAGGGATATTCTACGGAACATTCACTGCGCTCTACGGCACCGAGGTCGGGCCATTAACGTACCTGGCACTCGTGGGTATTGCCGCGGTAATAATAGCGCTCAGGAGAAGCAATGAACTGAGTGGCAGGGCTAGGGCGGCACTCATTGCCGCTGGTGTTCTTCAGTTCCTAGTCTTTATTTACCTGGACTATGAGTTCCTACCTACCACAGATCTGGGGGGGCGGCAACTGGTTGCCTACGGCGTAATAATCGGCGCCTTCGTGCTGGGCGTTATAGCCTACTTGGTGGCCAGATCCATATACCTGAGGAGGTATGGTATGGACATATCCGCGGCATACGTCGAGATACCTCCTGAGTGATTATTAATGGAGCGGGTCGACCTAATCATTAGGGCTAGGTACGTAATAACAATGTCAAATCCATTGGTGATCGAGGATGGGGCCGTAGCAATAGATAACGGCTTAATCAAGGCCGTGGGAGGGCAAACGACGTACTCAGCCAATACAGGGGGGGTGAGGAGGTCATCAACAGGGACAAACACATATTGATGCCGGGGGCTTATTGACGCCCACACCCACACACAACAAGTACTACTTAGGTCATTCATTAATGATGAGAGACTCGCATTACCACCAATATGGACCAAGCTCCTAATACCCTTTGAGGACTTACTAACCGATGAACTGGCATACCTATCATCCCTAGTGAGTGTCGCCGCCATGGCTAAGAACGGCGTCACACTGTTTATAGAAGCGGGCGCACCAAGCCCAGGGAGTTGATTAGGGCCATTAATGAGGTTGGGATTAGGGGGCGTGGTCACACCCTCAACCTTCAACGTACGTGATAACGAGGTGATCGATGCTAAGGAAGTAATGCGTAGGGTTGAGGAGTTACTGCCTGAGGCCGGTGGGAGGGTTAGGGTTTGGTGTTCGATTAGGCAGGTAATGATGGTGACTGAGGACCTACTCCTCAACTTAAGGGACCTTTGCCTAAGCAAGGGGCTAGGCATAACCTACCACCTCGGCGAATACCAGGGCGAGATCGACCACACACTCACCAAGCACGGCACTAGACCCCCCCTCGAGGTACTTGATAGGCTTGGTTTAACGTCAATAAAGCCCACGGTTATCGCGCACGCGGTTTACCTGTCCAATAGGGAGAGGGCGATTGTTAGGGATAGGGGGTTGGGGATTGCCTGGTGCCCAACCGTTGACTCCCTGATAATGGGGGGGCCGCACTGGCTGCCCATGTTTGATGACGTATTATTCGGCTTGGCAGTGATGGTGGCGCATTCACAAGCCTAGACCTCCTACACGAAGCCAAAATTGCCAGGGCTGTGGGTAAGGTATTAACCGTTAGTATAACGTATGATAAGTCCTCCTTCAACTCATTAACGATCCTTAGGGCGCTCACGGGCTGGGGGGGCGGATTGCTGGTTGGGGGGGATAATGTGGGCGTAATTAATGAGGCTTCAAGGCAGACCTAATAACGCTTAGGCTTGATGATGCCAGGGCGCTGCCCATCTACGATCCGTGGAGTCCATAGTGTCGTTGCTGAGTGGCCATAGTGTTAATGATGTGGTGGTTGGTGGGGGGGAGTTTGTGGTGAGGGGACGGCAGGTTGGTCAGGATTAATGAGGGGGGGGAGTTAATCGAGAGGTTGTATGACGTGATTCCCGAGATTCACGGGAAATTGAATAATATTGCTTAATGATGTTTTATTTTACTTAGGTAAAATGATGGGAATATAGATGTTTATAAATAATGGACCTGGTTAATGTCTTAAATTTGAAGATTCCTTAGTAACGCACGTAGAATGCACAACAAACTCCTCAGGGCAAGTTAGTTTTTTAAGGTCATGCTAATCAGCATAGGTAACCATGGTTTTGCTTAAAACAATAGAGTGTTGTATTGAACTACTTGTATTTAGCATAGTAGCTGGGTTGCTCGGTTCACTAACTGGGTTAGGGGGGGTGGAACGGTGCTTGTTCCCCTACTCACGTTATTCCTGGGCATACCAATTGCCTATGCAGCCGGCGCATCGTTAATATCCACGATAGCCACATCAAGTGGTGCAGCCAGTGCGTACATTAGGGATAGGATAACCAACGTGAGGATTGGTATGGGCCTCGAGATTGCCACGACGACAGGCTCAATAGTTGGCTCCTTAACGGCAGCTTACATATACGCACACGGACTTGCTTGGATTGTATACGTGGTGTTTGGAATAGTCATACTAACCTCAATAATACCCACGGCCCAGAGGGGGGGTAAGTACGAGATACCAGACCCAAGAAAGCCTGACTGGACCACGAGGGTGTTTAAACTTTATGGTAGTTACTACGATGATGCCCTTAAGATGGAGGTTAAGTACTGGGGGGGTGTTCGTTGGTGGCTTGGCGAATTAATAATGTTCTTCGCAGGCTTCATCAGTGGTTTGTTGGGTATTGGTAGCGGCGCACTCAAGGTCCTTGGGATGGATTGGGCAATGAACCTTCCCATGAAGGTAAGCACAACAACAAGCAACTTCATGATAGGAGTAACAGCAGCCACAGGTAGTGCCCTGTACTGGTACTTCGGATATATACAGCCGATGATGGCTGCCGTGACGGCCATCGGCGTCCTGATAGGGGGCTATGAGTGGTACGAAGATACTCGTGAGGATTACGAATAAGCAGGTCAGGTGGGTCTTCCTGGCAATACTCGCCTTCCTCGGCATGGAGATGCTACTAAAGGGCCTATACCTGGACCACATAATAACCATTGCCGTGGCAACCCAGTATCTGTTGAGTATAGTATTTACGGCAATAGTGATGTTAATACTTTATTATCGCTACGGCATATTGATGGCTAGGAATGAGAGAAAGACCGTTAGGGGGGGTGGTGTGAATGCCTAGGTGGGATATGGACTACGTAATCGGCTTAACCCTTAGGTACGGCGTGATAATAAGCATAGCCCTAATACTGATTGGTATTGCCCTATTCCACGTTAAGGGTGAGGCCCTTGGGTGTAGTGAAACCCTAGTCATGAGCCCAACATCCCCCCCAATAAACACCACGGTAATACCGCCGGCTTACGCCCTGTCCAGGCTACCCAACCTAGACCCACTCTCATTCATGATACTTGGTCTCATGGTATTGATAGCCACCCCCCCAGTGCTTAGGGTAGCCCTTGGCGTTGCTTCCTTCGCAATGGAGAGGGATTGGCTCTACGTATTCATAACAGCCGTTGTCTTCATGAACCTAATGCTGGCAATATTCATATTACCATCGATAATGCACCTACACGCAAACGCTCAATTACTAAAACTACTCTGTCCATCTTCTAATAACCCTTAAAATCCTGTAACACTACTTTAATAACGCCTCAAACCCCCCCACCTTCCAGGGACACTATCACTGATGCAATTATTATTAGGGCGTAGGCCACCAACGTCATTGCCGTGGGTATTTGCCTAAAAAACTGAAAGCCCCCCAGATGGCTGCCAGGACAGGTTCTAGGGTAGCTATTACCGAGGCTGTGGAGGCCCTCACCCTGGAAACCCCCATTGCGAAGAGCCTGTATGGTATTACCGTAGTCACTATCCCGAGGTAAACACCCCCACAGGGCAGGCCTAATTATTGGTCTCCAGGAATCAGTAATGATGGAGTACGCCATGGCAGTTGGCGCCGTTACGATTAGGGTGTACGGAATCGCACCCCAGGAAACGTCAACCTCATTACCAGCTTGGCAAACCTCCTGGCGAGGGCTATGTATGATCCGTAGGATACGCCGGATAAGAGACCCATGAACACACCCACTGGGCTTATTGAACCCCCCCCAATGGTTTGAACACCAATCAGCGCTATGGCAACAAGCACCAATGAGACACCGATAATACCACGCTTACCCGGCCTTTCGCCCATGGCGAGTGCAGTCAACGTCGCCCACAGAGGCGCCGTATATAGGAGGAACGCCGCTAACCCCACGCCAGCCATGACCGCGGCCAGTGGGTATGCCGCGAATAATACGCCAAGCGCCACGCCGGTTATTATGGATGCCCTACTTAACGATCTGTGAATTAGCACCGCCGCCATGGAGGCGAATAATGACCTGAAAAATGCTAGCATGATCGGATTCGCACTATACACACTCGCCACGCCTATTGTCGACCAGAGGGCTGCGGCGGCCATTATGTAGCGCCCGGCCACAGGCTACGCCTATAACCCACAGTGCAGAAAATCGCCACTCCTTAATGAGTATTACGCCCTCCGCTCAACCACCACCGCACCCCCCCTAATAATTGCTGTATACAACCCTGATGACGCCAGGGCTACTGCGAATACGAAGCCCCCATAGCGTGAGTGGCTGCTTAATTGCGTGTATCAGTAGGATGCTTGAGATTGACGAGGCCACCGTCCTACCCAAGCCGGTTACTAATGAGTATAGGCCCATGTAACGACCCCCCCTAGACCTCGGGTCGGCAAGTGTGTTGGCTATACTTTGGGATAGGGGCGAAACAATCATCTCAGCAAGCGTTATGAAGAACATGTCGACAACGGCCCAGGTAAAGCCGGGCACGAAGGCCACGCTAGGTAACTCACGCCGTAAATAACCATGCCAAGCGATATTAGGCTTGGCCTCCTTAAGTACCTACCAATGAGGTCCTGTAAGAGGACGACGAGTAACCCGTTCTCCATGTAAAGTAGGCCAACCTGAAACGTAGTTAGATCATCACGCGCATTGTAGTACGTAAGTAATGGGAAGCCGAGTTGACCCATTACGAGGAAGGTGAGGAAGGATGGTATTAGGAATAATGCGAAGGCGCTATTCACATGAAACGTAAGGCCGGTCTCAACAGTGTAATTGGGCTCAGGTAAGGTGATCAGTAGAGGTAATGCAGCCAGCGGTATTAATGAGCCTAGAAGCATCAGGACCCTGAAGCCGTATACCTCATACAGTAGGCCGCCTATGGCCGGCCCAATGGCCCAACCAGCGTTTATACCAACACGAAGCCTACTGAAGTACTTAACAAGTGATGCAAATCCTCTTGCGTAGTCCCCCAACGATTGATGTATTGGCAACTCCATAGGCGTTATTGAAGAAGGACTGTGTGAGAACCATGATAATTACAATGAGTGGTTCATTAATTATGTAGGCAAGGAATAGGGCTATTGATGATGCCACCGCCGAGACAACCATGGTCTGGACTCGGCCCAGCAAGTCCGTTAAGTAACCACCCACTATGAAGGCTATGGAGCTGATCACGGCCTGCGCAACGTAAAATAGCGAGACCAGGGTTAGAGATAATTTGTAATACTGGAATAGTGCGAATCCCGTGAATGACCAAAGAAGTGAGCCACCCAGGGCCCTGATGGCGCCTATCAAGGCAAGCTTATTGCTTAGTTCCATTCAGACACGCTCAGTTGCGTACTCTTTTAAGTTATTTCGTAATTAATCATCCTTTTAAAGCCTTAAGTTAGATAATCCCATGTGCTCAATCCACTGGTATTACTTGCGATAATGGTGACTCTGCCCAACGGCACGGTGTACCACTCCATCAATCCATTAATTAGTAATTACGGGATTTACACATACCCGATTAATTACGCCGTCATTTATAGGCACGTGATTGGCTCAGGCACGTACATAATGACCATAACCCCCCCAGGCACTTACTACTCAGTGAGTATTTATGGTCCCGGGCCAATGGGGGGGCTATACCTAACCTCCAACATGAATGTACTACTGCTTGTACTGAGTGGTCAGGGTTTCAGTGAGTTAAAGTCTGGGGCCTCGGTTAAACCGTTATTTGCGTATTATGGGCAGGAGCTCAATGCTACCATCGAATTACCCAGTGGTGAGTATTATATTGTCGTTATTAATAATGGCTCATCAGCAGCCCAGGTAATGCTCGCGACAACCCATAATTACTCAACACCAATTATTAATGCGCCGGTTGGTGTTGTTGATTATGGGTTAATGCCCTCACAGGTGGGTTACATACCATACTCATACACAACCAATGAGTTCCTTGGTGAGGCGAGGGTACTGAGTATTGGCGTTCAACCACTGACCAATTGTCCCCCATTACCGCCTGGCTCATTCTCCCTCCAGTTGAATGCGGTGCTTGAGATGGTGGTTAACAACCAAACCCAGTATTACTGGGTCCAGAACGTCTTAATCATTGACCCAACCTACGGCTTAATGGCGCCACTGGTGAATGTTTGGAACATGAGTAGTGCCGAGTTATTCATGGACTCACTATTCATTACTGGGCACGGCTCGGTGATGAATAATGAGGTATACGCATACATGGGTAACTGGACGCCCTACGAAATGCCCCCCCTAGCGGTGAACCTGACGATAATAACGAACAAGACAGTTAATGGCTTCCCCCCCCAGGTACTCATTGGCTACTCAATGGGCGGCTTCAATACGCTTGTTGATAATGTCACGTTCTTAATGATGCCATCATGGGGGCCCATACCTGGTCGTGAACGGCTCGGAATACTCACCACTGGGTTACTTAATTGATGCGGAGTTCGTAATTGGGGGCCCGGGTTGTGGGGCGATGGTGAGGGTTAATGAATTGAATGCGGTGTTGTCCCTTTATTACAGGGGGGGGCTGATGGTGATTTAATGCCCGTGCCCAGTGCTTGGAGCATGGGTAGTGATACTGGCGAGACCGTGGTTAATGCCAGGGCTTACGCGATCGAACCAGGTACTGTGTATGTAACGACGGGTGGTGAGTACCTCGGACCCCTAATCAATGCTGATTACCTGGCGTTCCTCATACTCAATGACTACCTACTCAATAATCAAAGCACTACCTCCATTGAGTTGTCATTACCCATTAATTCCAGGGTGGTCATAACGACACCACGGGATGTTTACCTTGGGAATAACACATTACTTAGGTTGGTCGGTCTACTCATTAATAATGAGTATGTCAATTCCACGGAGTTAAAGCTAATAATGAATCAGTCATACGTAGTTAATTACCTATGGACTAGGTACTACAGGCTTAACATAGTTGATGCGTCAAACCAACTCACGAACCTAAGTGGCTGGTATAATGAGGATAGTATAGTCAATATTACCGTACCCAGGACAATGATTTACCTCGGCAATAAAACGAGGCTAGTATTCACAGGCTTCACAACAAACGCCACGCACTACGTCATTACGAACAACACGCTCATCCTACTCATGGATAGGCCCGTAACCATTACCGTAGATTGGGTCAGGGAGTACAACACCTCATTGACCCTATACACCATTAATGGGGGGGCTTACGTCAGCACGGTATACCTAGGGTGGGTTAAGTACGGTGAGTTGGTGACAAACGTGAGCATTAACGGCGTTACCTACGAATTAAGGACTCCATTAATAATCAACGGTGTGAGTGGCACGGCAATACTCAACGCTGAATATAGGTACTTCATTGTCAGGGACCTGCTGGGATTGCCCGAGCCCTTTACCCAGGTAATCATTAAGTGCGGTGATCAGGAATTTAGCAGTACGACGAGTGCCTATGGAATGACCCAGGAGTTGCTAGTTCCAATTAATGTTGGGTGCATTGTCGAGGCGCCGGTAATTGGTTATTACAGCATTGCGTTAATGATCGCCCTACTTTTAATTGCAATATTAATAATTACACGATTAATACGACAGCATTAACCCCTCAACTTACTATAGCCGAGTATTGCATATACATCAGCCACTATATAGAGTATTAGACCGACAATGATTATCGTCAGTATTGCGCCGAGCCAATACCACCTAGCTGCACTCTCGAAATCACCCACACCGCTTGACCTACCCAACTCATTATAGGCATTCCTTAAGAAGAAACCACTTATTAAAATAATTATGTAGAAGGCCACGAAAAAGGCTATGGCCATGCCCAGCCTACTCAATGCGCCAGGACCCATGTAAATAAGTGATAGGTATGCGGTACCCGCCAGTACGAATGCCAGGATTATGCCGCCAACTATAGCCGTTACCAACGCATAAAGTGCATTACTCCAAATTGCATTGTTTCCATAGGCCCTGGACAAACCTATACAGTGCTATTAGGATTAGTATATCGCCTACTATGCTTACGTAGGGTATCAACATTAGTATTGAACCAACAAAGCCAAGCGTACCTGCGGACCTAATATCCTCCTGAGAACCCATTGCTGCATTAATTAATACATTCTTAAATAAGTATATCCTTGAATATACAAAGTAATCAATAAACACTGGGATATAAATGAGAAGATGCGCTACGCCCTCCACCACTCAAAGGCTATGTAGTGCATCTTACCATCAGCCTCACTCTGCGTGGCCAGGACAAACCTCTTATTCACGCTGTGACTGAGCCTTGCTGCCCTCGTTATGTCAAGCGCACTCACGGCCCTCCTGGGCTCAATGAAGTGTAGTAGGACTGGTGCGTGGTCAATCCCAGGTCCCCCTCTCGTAAACCGCGAATAACGAACCGAACTTAAGCCCACTCTTAACGACAAAACCCCCCCCATCCCTCAACTCCCTATATATCGTGTATACCTGGTCGAAGTTATTCACGGTGCTCCGCCCAACCCTAACCAGGTCATCCCTCGTCAACTTATTACCGCCGCTATCAAAGATCTCCAGCAACCCTCTATCCACCAGGTAAAGAGCCTCAACAATCGAGAGCTGCAGTGGTGAGTTGACGTTGTTGACCTCGCTTAGTTTAACCTTATCCTCATTAACGAATTTACCGTAGAACCCCCCCATTGAGTAGAGTTTCCTGGCCTCATTAATGTCCGTAACAACCACAGCACCGCCAATTAGGTAACCCCTGAACACGTCACTGTAGTGCATTACGGCTATTAAAACCAAACCCCCAGGATATGCGATTACTCCCTCGGGGGGGCCCTAACCGTGGCTATGCTATTATCCGCAACGCCCAACCTCCTCATTTCCTCCTCATTACACCAAACCTCATTCCTCGGCACATCCTCGCTGGGTATCACCGTAAACACGTACCTCCTCTCCCTGGAACCACCGCCGACAAGCACTACCTCGACCTTATCCCTAATCTCCAGCTCCTTCATCGTCTCAGGTTCATCTTCGCCTTACCCTCATCCACGTCACTCCTACGCCTAATCCTCAACCTCCTCTCACGCCTCTCCCTCTTCTCCTCAGCCTGATCCCGCTCGGCGTTAGGAAACTGGGTATTAGGAGCTTCCTCGCAGGCTTACTCTCGCTTGGCTTACCCTCGCTCATCATTATCATGGCATGAACCCCTTATTTATTCTTAACCTCACTAATCAGCCTAATTCCCTGGCACAATCAATGCAGTACCTACTAAGGCCAACCCTAACACTATCCCTCCTACAAACCAACCTACCACACCTAACGCAGTGCCCAACAGCAAGCCTCTCACGGCAGACTTGGCACAGGGTTGCTGAGCAGGCCTTACACACGTTTAGTGCGTGGTCAAAGTCGTCATCGCACACGTACCTACCACAGACCCTGCACCTAATCACCGCGGGCCTCTCCTCGCAAATGTCGCAGAGGTGTGTCAACTTAATAATGTGCATTTTACACCTTAAATGCTTAATCAAGTGATGCCAGATACTGCAGTATGTCCGTCCTGGTTATTATGCCCACGGGCTTACCACCACTAACCACTATTAACCTACCGATCTTGTTCACGGTCATGAGCCTCATCGCGTCGTATATGTCGGCCTCCTTATCAATCGTAGGCACGTCCTTCCTCGCGTAATCCTCAACCCTCGCGTTTAGGTTACCCTCGTAGTAAGCCCTGGCAATCTCACTCGTGGTTATTAAACCAACTATCCTACCCTCATCATCAATGACAGGGAGGGCCCTGATCTTCCTCTCGGCGAATACCTTGGCCGCCTCCTTAAGTGGTGAGTCATGCCTTATCGTTATCACGTTCTTACTCATTAGAGCCTCAACCCTAACCTTTGGTATGGCTATCAACTTATTAATGGCGACCACCAACTCCCTCAACCCCCTCATTCTTCTCCGTAATCACGCCCTCGATTATGACCCTACTATTTGCCGTGGGCCCAATCCTAACATTATCACCAATCCTAATATTCTTCATATCCCCAATAACCCTAACAAGCCCTATTACTAAATGGGTTAATCACATCTAGCAACTCAATGCCAGTCACGTATAGGTTCGTGGGCAACTTATTAATTGTTATTGGCGCTATGTCTAGGGCGAACACTGTGTTCGCAGGCATCTTAACATACTCAAGGGCCTTCTGAGTCGGCACATAACCACCGTAGGCCCAGTCTTGGACTCTATGTACCCCCCCATGGCCCTCAGGGCCACCATCGAGTTCCTAACCGTGCCCTCATTAATACCAAGCTTCTCAGCAATATCCCTAGACTTAACAGGCTTCTTAGACGCCATGTACAACTCGACAAGCGCGTTGAGTATCGAGGCATACGTCGAGGGCAACTTCTCAATCATCATACTAATCATTTAATTATTGGAGATTTAATATTTATAATTTTTATTCACCGCAGATTCCAGGGACTATCTCGTCCATTATTGGTAATTATTCTTAATTATTTATAATTCGATAATAGCTATAAACCCTAACCTTTTTATTACCGTGAATCTCGTAACTAAAAGCCACTAAACCACGTCTAACGAGTGAGCCTAACGCCTTATAAACTCCCTGAATCGTTGCTGTGCCGCCAAGTCTCTCCCAAACCTCATAGGCCGTTAAAGGCTAGAGCCCTCCAACACGCCAATTATGGCCTCCTGAAGCTTTGTCAACCCACCAAGCTCCTTACCAACCCTATACTCCTTAATCCCGGTACCCGTTATAACCACCACGTAATTCCCACCAAGCGTCGAAGCCACTGCGTAGGCCATGGCGGACACAGGCTTAACGTACATCCCGCTCCTCGCCAACTCAATCATCGACCTTATGGTCTCCTCATCACCCACATCAACAACCCTAGCCCCCCCAGCGGCCCTGACAAGCCAATCACTAATTTCCGTCATCTGAGCAGCCCTATGCTTAACGAGTATTAACCTCGGCAAATCACCAATGAAACCCCACTCACGCAGTTCCCTAAAGCCCTCATAAACGGCCAGCGCCAGGTAACCCCCCCTCTCCATGGGCAACACCACACCCTCCACCTCACCAACCTGCTCATAAAGCTCGTAGGCTATGGTCTTAACACCATCAAGAAATATGGGCTCGCCATAGGATGCGTTAACGTCATGCCCATCACCAAATTCAACGGTTACATTACTCATTGTTGATAACCTGAGGAGCTCGGTATACGCACCAACGCGGTCGGGATTAACATAGACCTTAGCATTAACCCCCCCGGCGGCATTGGCATAGGTGGTTATTGATAGTGTGAAGTCCTCCTCAAATGAAACCCTGACCTCACCCACAGCATTACTAATTAATACTGATGAGCCCTATCCATGAAGGACCCGGTTGGGTTCCTGGACTCATCCTTAATGAGCACTCCGTTAACCCTCCTAATCCTAGTGAAGCCCTCGCCAAGTGTTACGACTTTATCGCCGTAGTTCAACGCCGACGCGTACCTAAGGATGCTCGGCTTAGCCCTATCAATCCTCAAAACACCCCTAGGCTCAGCTATTAATGGGAAGCCGCACCTAGGGCATGATGGGCCATTGCTAAGTCCTACATAGCCACACCTAAGGCACCTAAACCTCACGTTAACCCGCATTCCCCAGCTTATGATTACTCAATAGGGTAAAAGTTTTGTCCTTCTCTGTATAATTCCTGTCAGCATCATGTTAAATACCCACTATATCGAGAGTTGCTTGCTTAGCCATGGCTAATGAGGTTGGATTTATCGTTAATGTGGAGAGCCCGCTGGTGTACGTGGTTTCCATAAAGAGAAACAGCGGTGTTAATCGTTATGACTACGTCTACATACCCATGAGAGACTACGTCAATGATAAGGAGGTTAATGTGAACGTGCTCGGGCAAGTACTATGGATAAGGCGTGAACCATATAGGGTTGGGGGGGTTGATGGCTACGTGGCCGACGTACTGGACGACATGCCCAGGGATAGCATTGTCGAGGTTGTCCAGGCCAGGGTAATGGTGCTTGGCTATAAGTACGGCAATAGGATATACATGCCGAGGACAACACCCGCCGTGGGTACGCCCGTGTACTTAGCCGACACAGGCATGGTGAGCGAGTTCGTTAGGGTCGACCCAGAGAGGGCCCTATGCATTGGCAGGCTTTCCCTAAGGTCTGAAGTGCCCTACTGCATAGACATGAATGGCCTCAGGAGCACCTCGCCATAATAGCATCCACGGGCTCTGGGAAGACCTGGTCCTCGGTAATACTCATTGAGGAACTACTGAAGAAGGGCGCCACGGTACTCGTCATTGATCCGCACGGCGAGTACGTGCACATAAAAA
Organism: Vulcanisaeta distributa JCM 11213; assembly: GCA_001316125.1. The sequence continues at coordinate 14,139 of BBCS01000010.1, read as the reverse complement.
GCAGTATCTCAAGGCTTGGTCCTCAATTCCTCGATAAGGTCATCGTAATAACGGCGTCCGAGGTAGGAACCGGCGACTTGAGGTATAGGATAAACACAATGAAGGTCCAGCCAGAGGTCCTGGCTGACGTGGCTGGCGTTCCGAGGGGGGGCGCGTCCAAGATTAGGTACGTCATATACCTGGTCCACACCCTCGTCAGGACCATTGTTAAGCACAGCGGTGCTAGGCAGTTGGGTACCCTGGACTCAATGATTAAGGTCATTAATGAAATCCTTGAGTACGGGGCTAACACGAGCGTAGATAGGGTGTTGAAGAGACTCAATGTATCGCTTGATGATGAGGGCAGGAGGAGGGCGGAGAAGGTGTTGAAGGAGCTTGAGGACTTAATAGATAGTAAGACAAAGAAGGCATTGCTCGTTAGCACCCGGGTCTACTTAAGAAGGCTTAGGAGAATTGGGCTCTACACGTATTGGTCACTACCACTTGATAAGGTCCTGAGGCCGGGCTCCGTAACCATCATCAACCTTGCCGGCCTAAGCGATGAGGTTCAGGACCACGTGGTATACCACATACTGAGTAGGGTGTTTAGGGCTAGGGTTAATTACGTGAGGAACCTGCCGGGGCCCAGGTACCCATTCCCCGTGGTTGTCATCCTCGAGGAGGCCCATAGGTTCGCTCAACCGAGGGCCGTTAAATCAACGCTGAGCCTAGGCATAATCTCTAGGATAGCGGGTGAGGGGGCGTAAGTTCGGTGTCTACCTAGTCGTGATAACCCAGAGGCCTTCTAAGGTTGACCCTGACGTACTCAGTCAATGCAATAGTCAGATAATACTAAGGCTTGTTAACCAGAGGGACGTAATGGCTGTGCTCAGTGCCAGTGAGGTTCTTAATGAGGAGTTGGGTAGGTTAATACCCATGCTTGATGTTGGTGAGGGCATTGTGGTTGGTCCAATAACACCACTACCACTCGTGATTAGGCTCAGGGATAGGGTGCTTGATTACGGTGGCTCAGACATAGACCTGAGCAAGGCATGGGGGGGTGTCCAGGCTGATTTGAGCGTTGAGGAGTTGAGGGAGGGGGGGGTCGAGAAGGCCCTTAGCACCAGGGTCGGTGCAAGGAGTGTGCTTGAGGCGGCCGCATTAATTAATGATGTTGGTGATGTGAGTATGGACACTGGGGGGGTCCTCAGTGGTAGGGTTGGTGGTGCCCATGTTGAGGTCAGGCTCGGTGAGAACACCTGGAGCTGCGAGGTGTGTGGCTCTACGTATGAGCCATGCCCGCACGTAATAGCACTGACGGCAAAAGCAATTAAGGATGGGTTGCTGAGGGTTGGTTAGAATGCTAATTGCGCAATTAGCCGACATACACCTTGGCCATCGCCAGTACGGGTTAGACGAGAGGCTCGAGGACTACAACAGAGCATTCCTGAGCGCGGTTGATGAGTTGGTACGGCTTAGGGAGGAGAGGGGGGGTTAGACACCGTGGTAATTAGTGGCGACTTCTTCGACACCCAGAGACCATCACCCAGCATATACATAACGGCGATTAGGGGGGGGTTAGCGAGACTTAGGGAGGCTGGGATAAGGTCATAGCCATAAGGGGGGGTAATCACGACTCATCAGTCATAAACCCAGTCGAGAATCCACTCGCCGTGCTCCACCAGATGGGTTTGATTCAGTACCTGGATAATAACTACGTGGACCTGGGCGGGGGGGTCAGGGTGATTGGGGGGGTCGGCACGGTGTACACGGATATGCAGAATAGGCTTATCAATTCATTAAATGCCTGAAGGGTGGTGGCATCAACATAGCCGTTATTCATCAATACATCGAGGGCGCGCCGTACATATACCCAATGCCCAACGTGGATGTGTTCATGATTAATGAGAAGCCACTGGCTCAATTGGGCATTGATTACTTCGCCGTGGGGGCACATACACGAGCATGAACTCAGGCACCCAAGGATCAACGCTGTTTACCCGGGTTCACTCGAGATTTGGGATGCCAGGGAGTTCGAGGTTTATGAGTACTCCAATGGAAAACTAAGGAAGGTTAAGGACCTAGATCCAAAGGGCTTCCTACTACTTGATGTTGGTGGCAATGGCGTTAAGGTCAGCGGTGTTAGGCTTGGGGGGGTCTCCAGGAGGCTTATCAGGGTGAGGGTTAAGTATGATGAGACCAAGCCCAGTGTTGTTAGGAGTGACGTGGCTACATAGCCAGCAACATGGATCAGAGGGGGGGTTCGTTGATCATCCTGGAGATTGAGGGCAGGGTGGCCGGTGGCTACTCGACTAGGGACTTCAACGCCAATGAGCTTAGGAAGCTCTTCAGTAGGGCTTGGGTCGACGTTAGGCTAAGCCTGGAGAGGCAGGTCGGTGGGGGGGGTGAGAGGTCGGTTAGGGTGTTTGGTGGTATTAATGAGATAATTAGGCAGGCCCTTAGGTTTAGGTTGGGTAATGATGAGTTGGTGGGTGCCGTCATGGATATTATCGAGAGGGTTAGGGCTGATGATGAGGATGGGGCGTTGAAGGTCCTCGAGAACCTGGTCGGTGTACCACTCAGGGTAGTAAGTCAATCACTGATTGGTTGGGTGTTCAGAAATGATTACTAGGGTTGAGATTGAGAACTTCAGGTCAATAAGTGAGGGGTAAGGCGGTAATTACCGAGGGCATAAACTTCATACATGGGCCAAACGGCTCCGGTAAGACGAGCATACTCGAGGCAATAGCAATAGCCCTATACGGCTCCGAGTGGATTAGGGGTAAGTACAGGCTTAGTGACCTCGTTAGGCGCGGCGCGTCAAGCGCCGTTATTCGCCTTGAGTACGTGGGGATTGATGGGCGTAAATACCTCATACAGAGGGCCTTTAGCGCCGAGAGGACCCTTGAGTCGCAGACCTACGTCCTCGATGAGGGTGGTAGGAGGGTTGCGGCTAGGGATAGGGAGGTCACGCAATTCGTGGTTAAAACCACGGGTATAGACCTCGACACATTCTCGGAACTACTCTATGTAAGGCAGGGCGAGATTAGGGAGATACTCAGGAGTGGTAGGAAGGGCGAGTTTAAGTTGGACACCCTGCTCAGCTTGACGCCATTGAGAGGGCTAGGCAGGACGTGGTTAGGGAGGGGGGGCTCAGGACCGTGACCAGCATTACCGAGGGGGGGCTTAGGGGGGGTAGGCTTGAGGTCCTTGAGCGTGAATTAAGGAGTAGGAGGGAGGAGTTAACTAAGCTGGAGGGTGAGGTCTCCAGCACCGAGAAGGCTCTGGGCGAGAGGGAGGGTGAGCTTAGGGCTGTTGAGGAGGAGTTGGGTAAGTTAATGAGTAGTGAGGAGGAGTTGGAGAGGTTTGAGGGGGGGGAGTATGCGGAGTTGAGGCAGAGGCTCTCCATGCTCAGTGAGGAGGAGGGTAGGGTCTTGAGTGAGCTGGATGCGTTGAGGAACACCCTAAACCAACTAGGCCAGTTGAGGGCTAGGATTGTTGAGCTTGAGTCGGTGGTGTCCAGGGAGGGTGATTTGAGGGCTAGGATTGAGGAGTTGATGAGGAGGAGGGATGATGTCAGGACAAGGCTGGCGCTGGCCCAGGGCTATAAGCAGAGGGCTGAGGAGATTAGGAGGGAGTTGGGGGGGAGTATTGATGATGGTATTAAGGAGTTAAATGATGAGTTGGACAGGATTAATGGGCTTAAGGAGAGGGCGGAGGAGCTGAGGAGAAGGTTGGCTAGGAGGGCGTCGATAGACGTGGAAATCAACAGCGTTAGGGAGGAGCTAGCCAAGGTTGATGCGGAGATTGAGCATGTGGAGACAGAGTTAAACCTGCTGAGGGGGGGTGGTTCTGTCGAGAGGTGCCCATTGTGTGGTAGGCCATTGAGTAGGGACCTGGCGCAGGAGCTTGTGGTGAGTAGGGAGGTTAGGCTTAGGGAGTTGATGAGGAGGAGGGATGAGTTAATGAGTAGGTTGGGCAGGCTTAGTGGTGAGGTTGAGGAGTTGAGTAGGTTGGAGGGTGAGTTGAGGAGTATTGAGGGGGGGGAGTTGGGTAGGGAGGGCGTCATTAGGGCGTCCCTTGAGGACCTACGCAGGAGGAGGGACTCGCTGCTTGAGGAGTTGTCGAGGATTAGTGGCTATAGCGAGGAGTCACTGAGGAGGGAGTTGGAGGGTATTGAGGGGGGGGAGTTGAGTAAGTTGAATAATGAGCTTGAGGAGTTGGGCAGGGCTAAGGTTGAGCTTGCTGAGTTGAGGGGGGGTAGGTTGGTGAGCGCTGATGAGTTGGAGAGGAGGGTTAGGGATGATGAGGCCAGGTTGTTAAGCATACGCAGTGAGAGGGTTACTGTTGAGGTTAGGCTTAGGGAGTTGGAGGGGGGGAGGATTAGGGAACTTGAGGGTGTTAGGGCTAGGATTAAGGAGTTGAGTGTGAGGAGGGACTCATTGGTTAGGGAGGTTGGGGGGGGAGTTGAGGGGGGGTAGGGTCAACGCGCTTAGGGGATAGGATTGAGAAGTTGAGGGGGGGTGAGTTGGCGAGTAGGGAGTCGGAGGTGGGTAGGGTTAGGGGGGGTGAGTTGGGTAAGTACGTCAGTGCTTCGGACATGCTCAGTAAACTTCAGCAGGTCCTTGATGACGTCAAGCCCATGGTTAGGAGGATATTCCTTGACTCGGTTAATGAGGAGTTGAATGTAATGATGAAGGAGTTGATGCATAAGGCCTCGTACGCATCCGTGGAGGTTAATGAGGACTACGAAGTGGTAGTCAGGAGGAATGACGGTGTCTCACTACCCGTTGAGGCGCTGTCCATAGGCGAGAGGAACCTGGTATCCCTAATGCTTAGGTACGCAATTGCCAGGGTGGTCATGGGCGTAATACCAATACTAATTCTTGATGAGCCACGGAGCACCTGGACGAGGAGCACAGGCGTAGGGTTGGTGATTGGATTAGGAGCCTGAGTAATGGCGTTAGGACCGTGATAATAACGTCCCACGTTGACGCCCTTGAAACTATAGCCGACAACGTGATAAGGGTTGGCTTCATCAATGAGAGGGGGGTGAGAGTATGTTCGCGAACTCATGATGAGGAAGTAATTTTATATTATTAACTTAAGCCATTAACCTGAGGTTATGGCTAGGGGGGGTATACCGGCCTACGCCCTTGGTGGCTTGATAATACTCGTGGGATTCATAGCATCCCTCTCCCTCATACTCTCAATACCATCACCGCTGACCACCATAACAGGCTACCTAAACCTAACGGCAAATGCCTACCTAGGCTTTGGTAACAACCTACTCGTTATAATGGGTATTAATAACTTCAACTTCCCAATAACAGAACTAAACATCTATATACCCAGGACCGGCACAAACATGACAATAAGCGGCAAAATACCCAGCGGCTCATACTTCCTAATCATGATCTACCAGGGACCAAATAATACGGTAATCATGGCGCCAGGGCTAGGCGTGACCGGCAACCCAGGAAACCTCGCCAACCTAACAAAGTCTGGGGGGGTCGCTTATAGCCTTAACGCCACGGCCATAGTCTACGACGTGGTTAGGAGGGGGGGTGTGTTCCAATTAACGACCCAGGACTCAGGCGTGGTGTATGCGGTGCCAGTCATAACGAACCTCTCGAGACCAATCCTCGGGGGGGTTTACATATTCCAAATGTCCCGATGGGGGGGAGTACAAACGTCACCGGCTTCAACCTGGTCTCCCTTGGGCAGGTAATTGGTGAGGTTAAGTGCAACATAAGTGAGCCCATACCAGTATTGCCGAGTGGTCCCACGTACTTCGCAATAAACATATCCTCGACAAACGGCACGCTGGAACCATTAGGTATTTGGTATGATTGCAACGCAACACCAACAACCTCGCTGCCGACACTCCTCTACCTAAACCTTGCCCTGAAGTACGTCTATACATACAATAACATAGTGATTAGGAGGGAGGATTGGTTCCCCGTGTATATAGCGCCCATGCAGATGAGTAATACGTAATAAGCCAGGCCGCATTACTAAACCGTGAGTGAGAGTCTCAATTACCTATTCAACCCCCCCAGGTCAATAGTCATAATAGGCGCCACGGCTAGGGAGGGGAGTGTTGGCGGTGTCGTAACCAGGAACCTACTAACCAAGTTCCGGGGGGGCAGGGTCTACCTAGTCAATCCAAGCTACACGGAATTACTGGGCCACAGGGTCTACAGATCCGTGCTTGAAATCCCTGATGAGGTCGACCTAGCCGTGATAGTCACGCCAGCGCCCACGGTGCCAAGGATAATGAGTGAGTGCGCGGCTAAGGGCGTTAAAGTGGCCGTAATAATTAGTGGTGGCTTTAGCGAGACTGGTGAGGATGGGGCGAGGCTCGAGAGGGAGGTTAGGGAGGCATCCCAGGGTAGGGTTAGGATACTAGGTCCCAACTGCATTGGTGTTTACAACGCCTTTAATGGCCTGGACACATTCTTCATACCGCAGGGTAGGATGGAGAGGCCTAGGGCTGGGCCGATAGCCCTCATAAGCCAGAGCGGTGCGGTCGCTGCGGCGATCCTCGATTGGGCGGCTAGGAAGGGTATTGGTGTTGGCATTGCCGTGAACTACGGGAATAAGCTCGATATTAATGAGGCGGAGTTGCTCGAGGCTTTGGCGGGTAATGAGGATTTGAGGGTCGTGGTCATGTACGTGGAGGGGGGGTTGAAGTACCCTGGGGGGGAGGGCAGGAGATTGCTCGAGACCATGAGGCGTGTGACCAGGGTTAAGCCCGTGATTGTCTATAAGGCTGGTAGGTCTAAGTCCTCGGGTAGGGCCGTTAAGTCCCACACGGCGGCTTTGGCAGGTAATTACGAGATCTACAGGGCGATGCTAAGGCAGGCAGGTGCCATAGAGGTTAATAACTTAATGGATGCGCTCGAGGTCGCTAAGGCATTAGCCACGCAGCCGTTGCCAAGGGGAAACAGGGTCTTAATAATCACCGATAGTGGCGGGGGGGCTGGTGTTCAGGCTGTTGATAATGTGGAGTCCGTTGGATTGGTAGTGCCCGAACTGCCTCAGGAGGTTCGGAGCACCCTGGCCAAGTCATTACCACCCTTCGCAAGCACTGCAAACCCGATTGACTTGACGGGTAGTGCCACGGACGCCATGTACAAGTTCGTCCTAGACACCGTACTACCGACCGGCCACATCGACATGGCGCTGGTACTAGCCAAATGCAGTTGCCTGGCATGACGCCTAAGCTTGCGGATTACGTAATCGAGGCCAGGAGGTTCGGTAAGCCAATAGTTGTTTATGGAATCAGCGCGAATGAGGATGCGAGGGCCTTTAAGGCGAGGCTTGAGGAGGGTGGTGTGCCGATGTACGATAGGTTGGAGACCGCAGCCAACGCCCTGAGGCTCTGTACGAATACGCGGTCACCAGGGGGTTAGTCCGCCCTCGTTAGTCGTACCCTACAGGCCTCGCGCCTGTACACTACGGCGCCGACTATGGTTGTTATCAACACCATGAGTATTATGATGCCGAACTCACCCATGTTAATTAAACCACTGCTTAGCCCTATGGATGCGATTACGAGTCCCATCTCACCCCTGGGCATCATGCCGTAGCTGACGACCATTGAGTCGCGGTGATTACGAAGCCTTAGGTAGGCGAATGGGTATATACCAACGACCTTACTAACCACCGCTGCTAATGAAACCACGAGTGCCACCACCAGTACCTCAGTATTGAGTATATACCTGAAGTTTAGTTGTAGGCCCATGGCTATGAAGAATATGGAGCCGAATATTGCCAGTAACACGTTCACAGTCTCCCTAACCCTCTGCGAGGACCTGCTCTCAGCAACGGCCACGCCGGCTATGAACGCGGCAATGACCTCGGAGAAGCCCAGCGTGGTCATTATGAGGACTATGCCGAAGAGGACCACTAGGGATGCGTAGGTAATCACCTCCTCACTAACCCTATTCAGGCCCTGGGTATGAATAGCACGGACAGTATGAATACCAGGACCCAAAGGGCCACGGTCTTGACAGCCGCGGTTATGGCGCCATACGTAAGGCCGCCGGCGCCCACGGTGGTTATGACCATGGAGAGGAGCATTAGAGCCACGACATCGTCTATCGACGCCGCCGTGATCAAAACCCTAGTGCTTGGTAGGCCCGTCAAGCCCTCGCGCTCGATGATCCCAGCAACGACCGCCAGGCTTGTGGGTGCCGTTGATAGGGCAATGATTGTTGATTCCGCAAACGGCAGACCCATACTCACTAGGACCAGTATACCAGGGTGTAGGGGGGGACTATGGCGCCGAATATCGCGGCTAATATGCCATAGACACCACCCTCCTAAGCGTGGAGAGGCCATGCTCAAGGCCCGAGGCGAAGAGTAGGAGTATTATTGAGAGGTTTGTTAGGAATAGTAGGTAATCATTGATTGTGAATAACTCCAGGTGCATGAACGCGTTTAGTAGTGAGCCCAGTGCGTATGGGCTTAGGGCAAGTCCTATCAGGAGTTCGGCGACTACCCTGGGAAAGCCATACCTAGAGAGGACACCACCGGCCAAGTCAGCTAGTAGGATTAGTATGCTAACCTCAAGGAGCGTGAGGAAGATAGTCTCGCCAGTAGGCACAGGCTGCGTTGGGTGTTCGCCTTAATAAACAATACTTCGGGCCCCCTTTAATTAGAATTAGAAACAGAAAATAAAACCATTTTTAACACCATGCAATAACACAGCCACTGCACATTACGTGCTTGAACTAATTACCGTTACCTGGTTAGTAAATACATCAACGGTAACCGTTATTGGCGATGGACTATTGAAACGGCCTAGGTAGTTTCCGAAGGTTGACGTGAAGTTTATAGTTTCATAAAGCGGTGGATAGCCACCGGGCCTGCTTGGGTCGAGCATGAATATGTCGCTTGGTATCACGGTATATGTATAACCAACCACTGGATTGTTGAAGTTCCAGGTCCATTTATCCTGACCCAGGGTTGGATTGCCTGAGTAGCCCCCCCAGCCAATCGCTCCCTGGGTGATGGTCTCAGACACCTGCACGTAGACGCCGGATGGACCAGCACCAAGTGTATAGGATATTGTTTGCTGACCAGATGATGAGCCCGTCGGCGCAGCACCCCCCCAGAATACCTGACCTGGGTAGATATTGGAATACGCATTAACGCCCTCACCTGCGTAGCATGGGGGTGAAGCTACCACTAGGTGTTAAAAAACCTCCACCTCATGTTGTATCAGGTTTAGGAACCACCAGTACGGACCAGGGTATTGCTGATATGCGTAATAGAACTTGACCATGGCCCACTGCTCACCCGCCAATTTACCAAACCAGTCATAGGTGCTTGATGAGTACCAACCCACGTAGCCTACGTACGTGAATCCCTGTATGAAGACCGTGATTGACGTTGCGCTTGATTGAAGCTCAACCTTCGGTGCATCAAATGATAAGGTTGGTATTATGCATAGAGCCTATTGCCAATGTCCATCAACATCTCATTATAATCCCTCCAACCCTTTAATACTGCGTATGTCGAATCAACCGCAGGTAATCCCTCAAAAACGTCCCAACCAGTCACAAACCTACTGGAGTTCCTTAATGGCATCATCGCCAGCATTATCGCCGCAACATCAGTCGGTAATTTAGGTAGTACAGTCTTATTGGGGGCCGGGCTCGCCTATGACCACCGTCGCCCTTTCATCGATGAAGTTCTTTACCAGAGTTAATAATGCATTACCTGCATTGGGACCAACAACTTCAACGGGTACACCACGCCCTAGGTAATTGATCACCTCATACTTATAATAACTACTATTTAGGCTTAGTAAGTCATCCTCAATAACGACAATGCTGCATGAGGCATTGCCCGGAAGCTCGGACTTCACGGTGAAGGGCACATTAACAGTGCCCAGGCCCTTAACAATGCTTGCTACGTATGGGTTGCCCAGGGAGCCGACAATGCATACCGTGGGCTTAGTAACACCATTGAGTAGGGCATAGAGGGCGTTGCCGTTACTCGTTGTGGATTCATGAGGCATGTGAAGCTGCATTAGGGATATGGCGGCGATTGCCACCACAACGCTAACTAGGGCATAGATTACCCGCCTCATAAACATCATTAAGCCACCCTAAGACTTTTTTCACTTGTGTGTTCAATTAAAATGCGCCCTGTGGATTACGTAATTGAACGCCCTAAAACCAATGATGAAGATGAACGCCGATAATGAAACCACGGAGGTGAAGTAGACCGTGGATAGGGGGGGCATTATTAGTGATGAGTTGATGATGGCGAGGGCGACCGCGTTGTCCATGTACCAGGTAAATGAATTCATGTAGGCATGGGCTAATACCATGAGAATCAACCCCCCTGAAGCCCTTATTTAAGGCTTGATAGGTTTTAAGGACCATTGATGAACCTAGGTGGAATAGTATGGAAACGATGGGTTGAACTGCAATGCCTACCAGGCCTATGGTGGATATTACGTTGGCGTACTCAATACCGGGATTCACGGATGTGGGTATTAACAGTGGCAATACCAAACTCATTATTGTAAATGCCAGGTCCACCAGGGCGAAGCCATAACCAATGTATGGAGCCGACCCGGGTTCACGATCCCTAATTGCCAAGTACCTGAAGGCTTCCTGGAAGATGCCGGCCATCAAACCCATGTAGATTGCCATAAGGTAAAAACTCGACTTAATGAGGCCCAGGACTAAGTCGGTAATTGACGAGACACCTCCAATCATCACCTCCCTAATGTGGGTTAGGAGGACTATGAGTATTGGTATTCCCTGGGTGATCACCTGCGGTATTAGGGCAAGCAGCATGAAGCCAACACCAATTAAGACCCACGAAGCCCTACCGCGCCAGGCAAGCCTACTGAATATGGCGTAGGCAATGATTGGGGCCGTAACCAGGTAGGTGACTGCCAATGCCGCGGTCATTAACTGCATGATTAAGGCCACCCAGCCAGGCATTTCTATGAATAATACTTTTAAGGGCTTCGCAATCTCTATGTATGCTTATGACGATTACCAAGCAGTCCTACATAGTTAAGTGGTTAATCCTAGGCGTATTAATCGGGGTGGTTGCCGGTGCCTCGGCATTAACGTTTTACCTAGTGCTCAGATTAACTACGTACGTATTCATGGACCTACTCATTGGTTATAGGCAGCCCGAGCCCATTGGGTTTGGAGGTTCACTAACGTACACACCCCCCCACATTGAGAGGCCTTGGTTAATACCCGTGTCCACGGTACTCGGCGCGGTGATTGTCGCTTACCTGGCCAGGGAGTTCCGCGAGTCGAGGGCCGGCCTTGACGCCGTTATAGAGGCGTACCACGGTAGAAGGAGGCCATTTAGTAATCCGGGGGGGCTTCATGGCTTCATGAATGTCCTACTCTCGGCGATAACGATAGGGTCGGGCGGTTCCGCTGGGCCTGAGGCACCAACTGGAAACCTCGGGGGGGGTGGCTTATCATACCTCATTGCCGAGGGGGGGCTTGGGCTTAGTGATGAGGATAGGGCCCTGGCGATGATTGTCGGCATGGGCGCGGCCTTGGGGGGGGCAGTATTCAAGGCGCCAGTGGGCGGTGCATTACTCGCGGCTGAACTACCCTACAGGAGGGACTTCGAGGTTAAGGCGTTGTACCCAGCCTCGTGGCCTCGCTGACGGCCTACGCAATCTTCTGCCTAGTAACTGGCTTTAAGCCTACATGGGCCAGGTAATGATGACCGTGCCCACACCGTCAATTCCGCTCTACGCGGTCTTGGGGGTTGTTGATGGTGCCGTGGCCATGGCATACGTCGAGTCACTGGATGGCATCCACAGGTTATTTAGTAGGTTGAGGGTTAATGACGTGGTTAGGACCGCCATTGGCGGTGTTCTCATAGGCCTAGTCGGCCTTATAATGCCGCAGGTACTCGGTGCCGGTGAGGGTTGGATGGATCTGGCGGTTTATGTAAGGTTAAGCAGCTTCTCCTCGCCGATAATGCCACTCATAATACTCCTAGCCCTACTCCCGCTCGTTAAAATTCTCTCCACATCGGTTACCCTGGGTTCGGGGGGGGAGGTCGGTGGCGTCTTTACGCCGGGTCTCGTGGTTGGCGCTTTCACGGGGGGGTTGGACATGGGCCTACTCCTTCACTACCTATACCCCACGCTCGTGCCGAGCGCCGTGCCCTTCGTCGTTGTGAGCTCCCTGGCAATGTTTGGTGCTGCTTCAAATGCCCCCCCACTCGCCGTCATGGTGATGATGCTTGAAATGACCAACAACTACCGAGTACTGCCGGAGGCAGTCATAGCCTCAACCATCGCCTACCTAATGACTACTTGGAAATACACGGTATTCAAGGCCCAAAGCCGGTAGAACGCGCACTGGACGTGGGTGAGCGCGGGTCATGGTCATCGTAGAGAAATACTGAAGTCCTAACAATGGAGGCATCAGAAAGGGGGGGCCAAAGAAACTAGGGTTAATCTCATCACTAGCGGCCTTCGCAATAGTCCTAGTAGTAATTACGAGAAGGCCATTAACGCGTTGGCACTCCATTCATGCTGCACTCACATGGTTAAGTGACCCAGACCCTGGCCCTCCTGAGTATGTCCACGAAATCCTCGAGGTTTAGACCGGATAATCTCTGGGCTAGCCTTAGGTCTCCAGTCTCTATGAACAGCACCACGGCACTCCTAACCCTGGGTGGTAATGAATTAATGAATCCCCCCCAATCAGCCTCCCTCCTCCTCATCTCCCTAACCTCCCTCTCACGCTCCTCAAGCTCCCTAATGATGCCGCTCATAACCCAAGCCTCTCCAGGTCCCTCCTTGAAAACCTGTGTAATGTCTCCCTCTCATACTTATAAAACTCACTCTTATCGATTAAGCCCATCCTAAGTAACTCTGCCAATACCTCGAAGGCCCTCCAAACCCTAGCCCTTGCATACAGGAACTGCGATGCGTAGGCGCCACCATTCTCTGAAAGCACCACGTAACCCCTATCACTAGACACCGCAATGCAGTAGGCCTCTGGGTAGTCGAGCCTCCTAACCGGGTACCTGGTACTCAACTCCATGAGCCTCAGCGCCTCATCCCTATAGTTACCCAGCTCAGGGAATAGGGCGAACTTACCCTCGGCCAGCTTATTCGTTATCCAGGACAGGGTACCCTCAGACTTAACCTCATTAAGTACGGGCTCGGGTATCCACACGACGTTAAACACCCTAAACAGTAGATCCCTCCCGAGTACCTGACCCAATCAATTATGAATGACGTATCTGCAATGGCCTCAGTTGACATTTGGAACCTCGCCCTAATCCTAACCTCATTGAACTCCTCAACGCTCATGCCCGCTATCCTGGCCGACACATATACATCGCCGGTCTCTATATAGTGTATAACCGCCAGCCTAACCCTAGGCGGCAATGAATTTATGAACCCCCAATCAGCCTCAGCCTTCCTAATCCTCCTAGCCTCCTCCTCCCTATCCCTCAACTCCTTAATCACCTCCCCCCAGAACCCATTTTTAATCCTCCTAGCTAGAGAAATATTAGCGCGGGTGAGTTAAACCTAACTGGGGTGGGTAGGGACTGTGGTTGTTTTAGGCCCGTGGGCCCTTGGGTGGGGGCATTTTAGGCTTGCCATTGCCTTGGCTACTGCCCGAGCCCTCCTTTCGTTTCCCTCGCTCACCGCCTCATCAAGCATCTTCCTTAGCACTCCGCAGGCCTTGGCAACCAACTCTGGGCGCTCCTTATCTCGCCTTGTTTTATGTAGACCTCGAACCTATCACTATACTCCCTCAACCTAGCGTCGTAGCCAGCGCTCCTTAGTCTCTCTTGAATCGCCAATGCATCCTCGCGATTCCTACGCCCAATCCTCAACATGACGTAGCCGTTTTTATGCACGTACGCACTCATCCTTATGCCATCGATGACCTCAACCATCGATTTACCCAACGGCTTGACCCTCATGCCAGCCAACTCGACTAGGTCCCTAAGCTTATCCGCATCGGGCAGTAAGCCCAAGTCCTCGATCAATGCCTTGATCCTAGGCTCACCAAGCCATTTCTGAGCCAACGTAACAGCCTTCGAGGAGCAAATAGTGATTACTTTCAAGCGCTTCCTCTCATGCTTCTTGAAGCCCATGCCCCTCATCCTCTCAACGATGTCTCT
>BBCS01000009.1 GCA_001316125.1 Vulcanisaeta distributa JCM 11213 | reverse complement strand
GGCACAACTTAATCATTTCCCAAACACACCCACACACTCATAAATTAACTCCACAAAAAACAAGGTAAACAAAGCATTAAACCCTATGGTGACACACCTGTACTTGGGCGTATCAGCACCCCCCCAAAAGCCGCTTGTTGCTATGCCAATTATTACCGCATCACGGCTAAACCTAATGCGCGGACTACGTATGTAACCACCCTGGACAAAGAACACAGTTAATGCTAATGGAACACCAACAGCACTAAGCAATAGTGTTGATAATCTCCACCCAAGAAATGCGTATGTAACACCCCACGCTAAGCCTATCCCTGAGCCAAGGCCAAAGGCCGCGTTGTAAATACCGAGTAATGTACCAACCTTCTCAGGGTATGCAGTCGATAGTATTGCGGCGCCCGTCGAGAAGAATAGTGCGGCACCGATACCTGCGATCAATCTAAGGATCAATACCTCATAAAAGTTAGTGCTAAAGGGTATTAATAAACCCGTAATTGCCATGGCGAATAAACCAAGACCAGCAGTCCTAGCATTACCCAGGCGGCTTGCTATAATGCCCGCCGGTATTTGAAATGATGCGGCACCAACGATGAATATGAATGGGACTACGCCAAGTAACGCCTTACTGACTTTAAACTCAATACTAATTATTGGTAATGCTGGAGCCAGGTAAAACCAATACGCACTATATATTACCCTGGCCAATATTATGATAATCACAATGATAGATCTCCTCATTCGAATCTCAATGTCTTACTAGCATTTTATTTTTATTATGAGTTATTACCTCACGTACTTTATATGATATATATCTTTGTTATTATATAAATAATATAAATATAAGAAGTAAAACATACACTCTAATCTAAGTACTAACTTATTCATTACCTTGTATGAGTGGCATATCCGGAATGGCTCTGGCTGCAACAGATCTTGTGTATATAGTTGGTGGTGCCATGTTAATAACGGTTGGTGGTGTTAATATGAATATTGGGAAGAAGAATGAGCCTAGGGACTTGGGTATCGTATTTATAAGTGGCGGAATCATGCTATTGATAGGTACCTTATTTGATGTACTCGCAGGTGATGCCCTTGCTGCAGCGGCTACTGCGGTATTTGATGCGCTTCTCTGGATGATTGGTATAGCTGCAACTATTGGTAAGAGCAACCTATTCGCTATGAACCACGTACTACTTTATTCAGGGATATACTTCCTATTCGTCACTGCCCTAGCAGGTCTAACTGGGCAAATACTATTGGCGTTGGCACTACTCTTCCTGTCGCTTCAGGTATTAACCGCGGCAATAGCGGGTTATAGGGCAAGTGCCAGGTTACATTGGACCTCAGGTCTCCTGGCGATTATCGATGGCGCATTATTCCTAATACTTGGTGCCGTAGTATCACTGGGAATACCACCGCCGCTTGGTGTGATACCGCCATGAAATAGGAACACTTAAGTTAAATTCAATTAATTTTATTTTCTATTTTCCCATTCTCAACATCAATATCAATATCCCTCAGTAAGTAAGCGGCATTGTCGTGGAGTATTGACTCTAAATCACGTCTAGGCAATCCCGATGACTCAATGCAGTTTAAGTTCTTAATTACCTGTCTAAGCCTTAAGTATGGGTAGCCACCGCCATAAATTATCCTATCAGCACCCACTGACCTTACGAAGCTCTTACCCATTAATGTACTAAATAATATGCATGAAATGCCTGTGGACTCTATGTAAACCCTGTCATACCTCTTCATTATCTTGCTATTCTCTCGAGCCATGGATATGCCATGCCCTCAGAAATACCCAAGGCAGATAAGACTAGGTTGATGCTGTATCTCTCAAGCAGCTCGTTGAGTATGTCGGGCATAAGATCCTTGAAGCATATATCTACATTATATGGGCAGGGATCCAGGTGCATTATAAGAAGCATGTTGTTTTTCTCAACATATTCAAGTATTGCCCTAAACGACTTCGTATTTATTGGATCAAATAGCTGAAGCGTGGGTGATACGACAATACCCCCCCTAACGTTGAGACCTGCCAATTCATTGAGTTTTTCATAAACATACTTAATGCCGAGGGATGGATTAATACTAGCGAGTGGTACGAAAAAGCCGTCATAATGCGCTGCTTCGTACCAGAGCTTCACGTTATCGTACATTCTCGGTGACCACATACTCGTTAACCTAAGGATAAACTTACTCCAGAGTAATGCTGAATGTAGATCCTCACTTGATAATTTCCTGAAGAAATCATTAGGTAGTAAATGGAATAATGGCAATGCGTCTACTGGCTGTAAGACAACTCTCGTAATCCCTATTAATGAAAGTCTGTCCTTAATTAAGGATAAATCTACAGAGGGACATGCGTGGAAATCAATTATCATATAGAATGCATATAGCTGTTGTGCTTTTAAACACTAATTAATATATACTCTATATATTTCACGCCGAAAGCACGTTCTTATAGAGCTCTCTAAGCACCTTCTTATCAGCCTTAGCGGTGCTTGTCTTTGGCAACTCCTTCTCACTAATTATTACCTTGTCTGGTATCCACCACTTTGGTATCTCACCCTTCTCAACAAATTTCATTAGGTAGTTCTTGATGTCGTCTTCGGTGACCCTCTGACCAGGCTTTGGCACAACCACGGCCACGGGCCTCTCACCCCACTTCGGATGAGGAACGCCGATCACAGCAACTTCACCAACAGCAGGGTGAGTACTAATGATGTCCTCTAACTTCGTACTCACAATCCACTCACCACCACTCTTAATAACATCCTTAAGCCTATCCATAATCCATACATGGCCGTCAGAGTCCCAGACAGCCACGTCACCCGTGTGTAGCCAGCCACCGCGCCATAACTCCCTCGTCTTCTCAGGATCCTTAAAGTAGGCCGGTGTCAACCAAGGTGACCTAACCACGATCTCGCCAATGGTCTTACCATCTCTTGGAACATCCCTACCATACTCATCAACAACCCTAATGAATGTAAGTGGTATTTGCCTAAGCCCTTTCATTAAGTAATTCTCCTTCTTATCCTCGGACCAGTTCAGTGTTGATGACTTAAATATGGCCTGGGCAATCACAGGCGCTGTTTCGGATAGGCCATAGCCATTAATGACTATGATACCCCCCCTAGACCTAGCCAATTTATAAAGCCCTTCAGGCATTGCTGAGCCACCATTACCATACTTAAGACCCCCCCTAAGGTCATACTTTGGTGAATCAGGGTGAGTGAGTAGTAAATATAATATGACGGGAACCCCCCCATATACGTAAGTGACCTTCTCCTCACTTATTGTCTTCAGTATGTAGCCCCAATCCATACGTCCAGTAAATATGTACTTTTGGCCGGCAAGGAACATGGCGTGTGGGCCTCCCCATGCATGTACGTGGTACATGGGCACCAGTGGCATCACTACATCCCTAATACTGAGCTCATAGGGTGGTGCCGCGGTTGATATGGCAATGGCCATGGCATGGAGAACCAACTGCCTATGAGAAAAGAAGACACCCTTTGGTGGTCCGGTGGTACCTGAGGTGTAGAATAGCGTGGCCACGGTCCTCTCATCAAGGTCCTTAAAGTCGTATGGACCCGAACTCCTTATTAAGTCCTCATAATTATATACCTCAACCCCAGGAAGCTTTACCTGTGGTGGCTCTGGCTTGTCCGTCATCAAAACGACCTTCTTAACGGTCTTAAGTTTCGGAATTACTGCCTGAAGTAATGGTAGGAACTCGTCCTTAACAAATAGTATCTCATCGCCAGCATGATTAATAGTGTAAGCTATATCCTCTGGCGAGTACCTCACATTAACCGTATGTAGTACCGCACCAAGCCCTGGAACTGCGTAATAAAGCTCTAGGTATCTATGCGAATTCCACTCCAGCGCGCCAACCCTAGTACCCAGCTTCCTGGAATCGCCCGGCTTAACACCGAGTTGCTCAAGCGCCGTGGCAAGTCTCTTAACCCTATCCCAAATCTGCGTGAAGGTAAACCTAAGCTTAGTCGCATCTGGTGGTGCATAGACTATTTCCTGCTCAGGGAACGTGTCAACACCCCATTTTATGAGATTCGTTAATGTCAGTGGATAATCGTAGAACTCCGAAGCCCTCTCCACGAACTCCTCGATAGACATCACTAAAACTAAGCCTAAAACAAACCTTAGGCTTAATCCTTATCATAAATATATAGCCATATTTAGGCATTTAATAAAAATAAAATACAAAACTGATAAAAATAAAATAATGTTAAAGGCTAAAGAATCAGGATATAACTAATAAAACGTATTACTCAATTTAATATTGCAAATTCAATATCGTTAGATAACGTGATGTTAGAATAACCATCAATACTAAGTGCATATATAGGATATTTACTGATTAGACTTAAGTACGTGGAGGTCAGGTTTGTCTTAATGACCGATATACTGGATTTGTTCCCGCAATACGCGGAGGAACTGAAATTACTAAGAAAAACCGCAAGAGAATTTGCTCAGAGGAACTTCTCGCCCGAGCTTGCCAGGGAGTATGAGAGGAAGGAGGAGTTCCCATGGGACCTATATAAGAAGGCTGGTGAGCTAGGTTTGCTCGCTCCATCAATACCCACTGAATATGGCGGCGGTGGATTCACGACATACCTAGCGGATATGGTGGTTACTGAGGAACTTGTTAGGGCAGAACCAACCCTTGGCGAGGCAATAATGTCAGGCCCTTCACCTCACATCTCCTTTACTTCTTTGGCACTGAGGAACAGAAGAAGAAGTATCTACCGCCTGTTTATAGAGGTGAAACCACATTCTTTGGCGCATATACTGAGCCTGAGCATGGTACCGACATAACGCAGTATCAACAGTCGCTGAGAGGAAGGGCGATAAGTTCATACTTAGGGGTGTGAAGACTTTCATAACAAATGCGCCAACGGCTAAGTACGGAATAGTACTTGCACAGACAGACCCCGAGAAGAGACATAGGGGTCAAACATTATTCATAATACACACTGACTGGCCCGGCGTTCAAATAAGGAAGCTGAGCGGTAAGATGGGACAGAGAGCATCCCCTGTTGGAGAAATAACGCTCGATAATGTGGAGGTACCCATTGATTACGTGGTCGGCGGTGAGAAGGGCATTAACCAGGGCTTTTATTGGACACTGGCTTACTTCAACGTATCTAGGTTAGGACCTGCCGCAATAGCCCTAGGTATAATGTTAGCTGCGTTTGATAAGGCCCTTGAGTATGCTCAGAAGAGGGTTCAATTTGGGCAACCAATAATTAACTTCCAACTTATTCAGGAAAAGCTTGCCAGGATGGCTATGTTGATCGAGGTTTCAAGGAGCATGTTATATAGGGCCGCGTATTACGTTGATTCATATATAAAGTTCCAAATCGACCCTAGGGCTATGGCCGCGATAACTTCGGCGACTAAGGTATTCGTGACTGACGCCGCTAACCAGGTTATTGATGAGGCAATACAGATACATGGTGGTTATGGATACTTCGAGGAGTTTGATGTAGAGAGATATTGGAGGGATCACAGGGTCACGAGGATTTATGAAGGGACAAATGAGATAAACCTATTAACGATAACCGATGCATTAAGAAGGGGGGGTGTATGGAAACCATAATACTTTTCCTTAGCAATTTTTAACTTGAGTAAAATAAGTAAATATAAAGTTGCGTTAAGCGTCCATGCCTATATATAAGCTATACTTATTTACCCTGGAATTATAAGTTACTCATGCCCAGGTCGGCAGCAGACTATATAAACTCCGTTAGAGATGGCAGGGTTGTTTATTACAGGGGGGGTAAGAGGGTTGATGATGTAACGACACACCCGATCATTGGTATAGCCGTTAGGCATGCGGCAGATTTATTCGATGTTAAGGATAGACTTTATGATGATCCTAATTATGGGCGTATAAGCAGGTACTTCAAAGTTCCTAGGAATACTAATGACTTACTTGAAAGATATAAGTTGATTTATGAGGATACCCTTAGATTTGATGGGCTGTTTAATATAGTCCAGGCGATAGGTAGTGATGCCTCTTCTCATTGATGATAATCGCTAGGAAGGTTGATAGGAAGTACGGCACTAATTATTACGATAGGGTGATGAAGTATTATGAATACGTTGTTAAGAATGACCTGGCAATAGCAGTTGCCCAAACCGATGTTAAGGGTAACAGGGCTAAAAGACCTCATGAGCAGGAGGATAGGGATATGTACCTTAGAGTTGTTGAGGTCCGCGATGATGGCATTGTAGTTAATGGCGCGAAGATACACACTACGCAGGGACCTGTGGCCAATGAGATAATTGTGTTGCCGTATAGGGCAATGGTTGAGGGTGATAGGGATTACGCCGTTGCCTTTGCGGTGCCCGCTAATGCAAAGGGCCTTAAGTTCATCGTTAGGCCTGTGCTTGAGTATGATGGTAATCCAACGCTGTTAATGCTGCGAGTAGGTTCGAAGTTGAGTCATTGACAATCTTTGACCACGTATTCGTACCCTGGGACAGAGTATTCATGTTCAGGGAGTGGGACTTGGCTGGGCAGTTGGCCTGGACTTTCGCAACTTATCACAGGTTCACGGCAATATCGTATAGGGCAGCCACAGCTAATTTATACCTAGGAGCCGCGCTTTATGCTGCCAGGGCTAACGGCATTGAGAATGCACCGCATGTCAGGGATTGGCTGGTCCAGATGATTATGTATAAGGAGATAATGAGGATGGGCGCATGGCGGCGGCCCTGGAACCCTGGATTGACGAGGGAATAGCCATACCAAACCCAATCTACACAAACGTGAGTAAGCTATACGCTAATGCGCACTTCGTAGATGTCGTGCATGGACTCATAGACATCGCAGGAGGTTTAATAGCCACAATGCCCTCACACGATGATTACGCAAATCCAGAGGAAAGGCAATACATTAGTAAGTACCTCAGGGGGGGCGCAGTCGATGGTGATACTAGGTACAAAGTAATGAGCCTAGTCAGGGAGCTAGGGGCAAGCCACTTAATGGGCTATTTATTGACTGCATGATACATGCAGAGGTTCTGAAGCAGCGAGTAAGATAGGAATGTTGAGGGAGTATAACTATAAGGAGGCTGAAGAAATAATAAGTAAGATACTGAGCAAAATAAAACTTTAATCAATAAACTATTCATAAAAATAAAATAAATACTTATTATTGCATTTAATGATTATAATATATTCGTTGAGCTTGATACTAAAAATAACAAGTAATGAGCATTGATGAATTTAACCCATAGTGGAGGGGTAGGGAGCATATCTATGAGGATCCTGATGTGGTTAGGTTGACTATGTAGATATCAATACAGGGAGTAAGAACTACAGGAAATTAATGAAGATGCACTTCATAGACTTATTCATATATAAGGTAATTTCACTCTGTATCGGCGTTAAAGTACCTGGTGAATTAATAATTGTTAAGGGTGTGGTAACGTCATGCCTAGCTAAGATTAGTGATGTTGGTTATACCACGGTTGGTAATAGGGAAATTGACGTTATCGCACTCAGCGACTTCACCGGCTATGAGGTGAAGTATGGCAGAAGGAGCGAGCGCTAGGTGTTAGGGCAGATAGAATGAAGAGGGTAATAGCAATATCGAAGGATGCGGAAGATGTTGATGTAATATCTGCTCACATATTTTTATCAGGGTTAAACACGTAAGCGAGACTTCACGCCTTCTCAAAGCCAAGTACGTCTGCGTAATTGCCTAGATCAAGTAATCCATGTCCCGAGAAACTAATTAGAATGACCCTTTTCTCACCAGTCCTCTTAGCTTCATCAGCAATCTCCTTAACAACAGGCAGCACATGGGCTGTCTCTGGCGCAGGTACGTACCCCCTCGACCTGAGCAAATATCTGAGCCATCTTAAATACGGTTTCCTGATCATAATCACGACCTTCAACATAACCATTATACATCAAGTACGACAGTGTTGGCGCCACGGCATGGTAGCGGAGACCGCCAGCGTAAATAGGCGGTGGTACGAAATCGGCGCCTATGGTATACATCTTCAATTGAGGCAACACCCTACCTGTGTCAGGGTCATCATACTTATAAACGCCCTTAGTCACCTTTGGAACTTCAACAGCCCCCCAACGGCAATGTACCTACGCCTAACCTTACCACTCCTGAGCTCTTCACCGATAAAGGGATAGAACGCGCCACCCCAATTAGATCCACCACCAACCACGCCAATCATTACGTCAGGATCCTCACCAATCAATTCCAGTTGCT
The DNA here is from genome assembly GCA_001316125.1 of Vulcanisaeta distributa JCM 11213. The sequence continues at coordinate 72,185 of BBCS01000009.1, read as the reverse complement.
TCTTAGCCTCAAGGCCCGCAATTGTCTTAAACATTATGTCAGCATTTATTACACTACCCACCACATATTTACCGCCATTCTTCAATGCATATTCAGCGGACTCCGTTATTGCAATGCCCAGGCTACCTGGGTGGTTTGGGTTTTCACGTAGTAATTTCCTACCGAACTCCGTTAATTCACTTGGACTTGGATGGACCTCAGCCCCATACATCTGCATTAAGTACCTCCTCAATGGCTTTGCGTAATAACTAGCCCTAACCATGAATACATGGGCCTTAACCTTAAATAATGCGGCGCTAACGCCACTGCCGAACCCCCCCATTGCCCAGCACCTGTCTCCGTTGTCACGAACTTAGCCCCCCCATCCTTAAGCGCATAATATACCCAGGCAAGTGCCGAGTTTATCTTATGGCTACCCGTGTAGGTGTATCCCTCCATCTTTAGGTATATCTTGACTGGCGCGTTGAGGTATTCCTCAAACCTCTTCGCCCTGATTAAGGGCGTTGGTCTGCCTACCTGTAGGTAACGTTCCAGGACCTCCTCAGGTATTTTCACGAACCTCTCCGTGGAGAACTCAAGCCTCAGTGGCTCTGATGGTATTACCTGCTTGAGAAGCTCAAGCCTTTTACCATTATCAGGGTCATACGGTGGCGGCAGTGGTTCCGGCAAGTCTGCGAGTATGTTGTACCAATGCGTGGGCATTTCATCTATGGGAAGGTCTATTCTATACCTTTCCAGTCCCAGATAGTTACCACCGTGCCTCCTTACCTATTTTTCCTTTATAAGCATTATCCAGTCATACATAAACCACTATACCTTAAGATTATGATTATTGATAATATTTACATCATCCATGATTAATTATAAATCCTTAATCGCTTAATTCATCACTTCGATGAACGCTTAATTTTGAGTATCTCCTTAAGTAGTGCTACTTCGTCCTCCGTTAATTGGTCCTTGAACTGTGTCATTAGGGTTATTGCGTGCTCTTCAGGAACATCCACGTACAACTCATCGCCCTCCTTAATCTGCCTACCAACCATTATATTACCCTCTATCGATATTGCAACCTCCATACCCTTCCTAGCCTCTGGTATGTTCTTACCCTTATCCTGAATCTGCATTATGGTGCCCACCCTCCTGCCATCACCCCCCCTTATCAATGGATATCCAGGCTTTATCACTCCCTCAAGCACAGCAATACCAACAATGACTGGGTTACTCCTCCTGAATACGTAGCCGGGGGGGAGAATTCTTATCTTTCCAGGCCTTATGTACTTATCGAGCTCCATCTCTATGAGCTTCGTCTTCTGTTCCTTATACCACTGGGTGAACTCCTCGACAAGCCTATACAGTATCTCATTCCTAAATACTTTCACTCCATACTGCATAGCCTCTACCTCAACATCGTGAGGGACCTTAACGTTGAATGCCAGGACAACGCCATAGAGCGGGTTCTTCTTCCTGACAATTGAGGCCTCAACAACATCCCTCCTACTCACATTACCGACGTCAGCTTCCTAACGGGTATGCCCTGACTCCTAAGGTAGATGACCATTGCCTCGAGGGTACCCAACGTATCGGCCTTAGCAACGACACCCTCCTTATCAGTCTCAATCTTAACCTCTGAAACCTCCTCCCTAACCAACTTCACATACTCATCTAGTGAGGTCTCCTGAGGAACGACGAAAACAGGCGCGCCTGGAACGACTTGATCAAGCCCATCAGCGATTATCTTAACACCAGCCGCCGCCTTAACCTCATCCATGAACATATACCTATCCTCAGGATCCCTCATCTCATTAAGTGGCTTTGGCATAACGAGCATCTTAACCTTAGTACTCACTGGGCCTTCAAGCCCTGCCGTAACTATTAAGTCCCCTTTTCTAATCACTCCATCATAAAGCACAACATCTGCCGTAACGCCCCAGCCCTTCTCTTCCCTAATCTCCATGACGACGCCCTTACCTGGCCCGTACGTGACCCTCAACTTCTCCCTATTAAACCTCTGGCTTAACCCAGCAAGTACAACTAATAGGTCGGCTAATCCCTCGCCAGTGACTGCACTTGTGGGTACAATGGACACTTGTGTATTGAAGTCCCTCACCCTATCATACCTGTCGGCATCCATACCCAACTTATTGAATTCCTCTATTATCCTCGCAATGGCCTCCTCAACCCTACCCTGAACATCCTCCCTCTGCTTCTCGTACGAGTCAAGGAACGGCGCGTTCTCATGAGGTTCCCAACCATATATTCTGTCGAGCTTGTTCGCTGCAACCACAAAGGGTATATTCCTGGACCTGATCAGGGTGAGACTCTCATAGGTTTGCTCCTCAAATCCTCTCGTAATATCTATCACTAAGACAGCCAGATCAGCCACAGAACCACCCCCCCTACGCCTTAGGTTAGAAAAGGCTGCGTGGCCTGGCGTGTCAACCATGAGGAAGCCCTTAATCCACACCTTACCCTTAAGCCTAAACTTTGTGAGCAGTGGGTCGGCTATCCTCTCCACGGCGTTCCAGGGTATGAACGATAAGCTATGTGCTGCGTTATCATGCCGGGTTCCCTATAGGCTACGAAGGTGCCCCTTATCTTATCGAGGAGTAGCGTCTTGCCGACATCAACATGGCCGACTACCACGGTGATTGGCGGCCTATAATCCACGAATGATGAGTCAACCTTACTCATAACTATCTAGAATGATGGGTAGGCTTGATTTAAAAATCATTTTTCTTCATGATGTAGTAGTGCAGGAATTACCTTCTTTAGTAACAGGGTTATTAAGAATAGAGTGAGAATTGAAAGCGATGATGAAAGCATCAACGTGAAGTAGTTAGTGTTAATGCTTAATATTACCATGTACGTAGCCATTACATGATGCAATAACGTGTATAAGTAATACGTAAGTGCAATAGATAGTGAAAGAGCAATTAACGATATTAGGAAAATTACCGTGTCCATTAATTTATTTAATAATAGAAATATCGTGATAGAGAAAATTACTAATAACGAAAGGAGCAACGCATAGTCAATACTCATGGTTATTAGGAATGACTCAAATATTGAGTACGCCTCGGCAGTGATAAAGAGGTACCATGAGTACGCAGGTCTTACCACGGCAATCACATATAGGGTTAGAACTACGATAACACCAACTATGCTAGGTATCATCAATCCCAAATAATAAATCAATAAATTAACTATTAGTAAAACCGTACCCCCCCCAACTATAACGGAAAGCCTTGATAATTTCATGACCTACTCACCAAGGGCTATTACGTCCACATCCCTTAAGTCAATATTAGCTTTAATTAATTCATTAAGTGAATCCTTAGTTATTAGCAATAGAGAATTCCTGCGTAGGTATTTACTGATGGCATTAATATCCTCACTTAATAGGCCATAATCAGTCTTTACTGGATAAAGCAGTAACATTAATTCATCAATATTCAATTCCTTTATATATCTCCCAAGGATTACCATAGCCCTATTAATCAATTCCTGACTATCCTCAAAACCCATTACCAACTCCCTAAGCCTAAGTTCTAGATTTGCCAATGGAGTACTTGATGTTACGTTTAATGACCTTACCAAACCACCACCAATTAATATAAGCGTGAAGTTCATACTCTTTAAACGGCTTAGGTATATTAATGCCTCATCGATCGGCCTCATATCGCCTACCGGCTTAAGCATTCTCGGCGTGTACTCCATTATAACAAGTTTGGGTACATTACCTGCCTCAGACCTCACCACACTAATTAACTCATTAACTCTGGCGCTCGTTAACCAATGGATATTACTGGCAGGCTCTAAAAAGTCGTAATCCCTCAAATACATGAAGTCGCCAAACCTAGACTTTACATATATAGTACTATTCGCAGAATCACCGGGTAATTTTTGACCTATTATTTTCAATGATACCCACCTAATGGGCTCTACCGATACTTCATGTATGATTTTAATAAAACGGGAATTCTTAATGACCCTAAGGGGATCAAAGACACTGATTATGATTCCCAGTACCTCGGCAACACCAAACCACTTAACCCTTATGTTAAATTGCTCCTGGGGGGGTCCATTAATTACAACGCCGTAATCATCACCGCACAATAAATGGGGGGGTGAGCATATTAAGGACACGTGGGCAGGTAATTTAAGGCGTAGCGGCGACTTCGCAGTAATGCTCAGCGTGACGCTTTGTTCGGCGTGGGTTATTTCATGAGTAATTCTGAGGGTCCTCAGTATTATACTAGTTATGAGATCCCACATTAGGAAGTACGATGTAAATACTAGGAACAAGCCGATACCAATCAGTAGTGGCGCCTCATTCTTTGCGTAAATGCCTAGATACATCAGTAATGCTACTATTACGTAAATAATCAGAATCGCATTGTCCCTAATAACGGAGCTCATTTTTCATGCCACTCATTAATCCTCAGTATTAACTCTCTTATTACTTTTTATTGCGTGCATTAGGCTTAATGATAAGGAAGAAATGCCAAAACCTTAGGATCTTCTGCTTAGGTAATAATACACATAGTACCCTATTATCCACGGAATCATTAATAGAAGAGATACTAACGCCGTATAGAGAATTATCGATAATAATTGTGGGTAATCATTAGATTGGGAGGTGTTTATTGGCTCAAAGGCAACCCAACCAAAGTTCGTAAACGCCTCAATCCAAATCACGGCATTACCACCTATGTGATATACATAGACACCACCACCTAGCGGCTCTCCAACAAAACCCAGTGCTGCCCTCGTTGGCACCCCCCCCAACGATCTAAGTATTGCCATAGTCAATACGACATAGTCTATGTAGCTTCCCGTACCATTAACCAACGTATAATCAATGGGGTAGGTGGTGTTAGATACCGTGAAATGACCACTATTTAAATAGCCTAATAATTCCTTAATGGCCAAAACCCCCCCGCTCGCATTGAATGATATGGGTATTAACCTCCACGATACGTTAATGCCCAAGGGCTCTGCATAATCCCTGGCGTACAATGTCTCGATACCCGTATAATTAATGTCCTGGTCTATGTGACATATTGTTATTTTAAAAACTGCAGCATCAATGGGTTCCTTGCTCATTAATAAATCACCGGGCTCGAGTACACTAACCTCAGTATATGGAGTCACGGATATTAATGATACGTTTGAGGTCACAAATATCAATGACTTACCCATATTAACGACGATTGGGATTGGGATTGCCTCAATTGGTTGTGAAAAGTTCTCGTAAACCACGTAAGTATTGCAGTAAGTACCGGCGGCTAGACTTATTGTTATTGGAGGATAACTTGTAATCACTGGTATGGAATTCCACGCATTAATCAATTCATTGCTCGTTGAGTTATAACTATCAAATACCAAGTACCTCAGTAACACGGGTATACCTGACTTGACATATACGGTGATATTTCCACCCATTAAATTTGATAGCCCTGAGTATGATAATGCACCTGGCTTATTAATTTCAATTACTGGAATAAATGAACCAACAAATAACGTACTATTTATTGAACCATCATAAAAGCCCACATAGTCCGTGCCATTATTAAAATCGAGGATTCCTGGAAAGACCCCCCCCTGCCCCCTCAACGGAACTTAGGCCGTTTAATTTAACGGAGGCCCTTGGCACCACCATTACGGCATACTTAACACCGCCCTGCTGTGCCAATAACTCAATGATGATACTACTATTTGTACTCGCCACTATGAAATAGGGAGCACTTAATGATATTGAGTATGTCACAGATGAACCAGATGCTGCAGGCCTAATGGCAAGTAGTATTCCTAGCAAAAGCATTATTAATGCATCCATTAACTATGTTTCAATGAACCCCCCCCAAAAAATTCTTTTGCACTCTCTAATCCTTATTATATTAATTATTGAATTAATGGCATTAACAAGTGCACTAAGCATTAAGGCATCAACTCAGTTAAATTACCTATACAGTGGTAATTACGAACCTATAGCATGGCCTGTAATCAACGTAACGCTTACGGTAAATGGATCATTAACTAATGGCGTGATAATAGTGGTTTCTCCAAGTACTGAATCAATAAATGAGGCCTTCACAGGATTACTTATCTTACCGAATAATACTTCCTACTACGTAGTCACAGGCTTCTTAGGCAGTTCGTCAATTTACATAATTAGCATCGAGAAAATGCCTAATCAAAGCTTAATCAATACTCAATACAGTCAGTACTACGGAACGGGTGAAAAGGGTACTGTCAGGAGAAACCTAAGTGGTTTAAGTAATTCAATCATTAGTGTATCGACAGGTAATTTAAGCAGAACGGGAAGTATTAAAGAGGTTAGTAAACATAGGGTTATTTGGAACATCAATTATCCATTAATAGTCGTTACGACAATGCTTGTAATTATCTCAGTATCATTAATATCAATGTACATGAGAAGGAATATGAAATACCCCCCCGAATGCCTTGAGTATGGTATCACGAAGGTTGTGCAAAGGATGAGGATTAATGAACCGGGTATAACGCATAGGGAATTGGGTAATTACATAATTGATCATATCCATGATAGGCAGACGGTTGAGGAAATGATAAAGCTATTCGAAGAGGGTATGTATGGCAGGAGAAGAGTTGATTGTAGAAGGTTCATGACACTTATTAAGAGGGTCCTTAGGAAGATTTAATTGCATAAACTTTAAAAATTATTGTTGAGAACGAACGCCGTATGAGAATTTACACATGCGCCTTCTGTGGAAGGCCAATACCGCCAGGCACTGGAATAATGTATGTTAAGGCCGATGGAACAGTACTTAGATTCTGCAGTAGGAAGTGCTTCGTAAGTGCGGTTAAGTATAACCGCGACTCAAGAAGACTGGCCTGGGTAAGGAAGGAGCGAAGAAAGCCAAGGCACAGAAATGAGAGACCTTTTAAGGAGGTCCTCATTTAACTTAGGTAATGGTCATAATATATAGGGGGGGCAGGCGCGTTACGCTGGACGTATCCAGGACCGTATTGCCGAATGGTCATGAAATGAATGTGGAGAAGGTCGTATTCCCTCACGCCATAGCCGCATTACCGATATATGAAGGTAATAAGATCGTACTGCTGCGCCAATTTAGGCCCGTCATTAATGACTATATCCTTGAAATACCTGCTGGCGTTATTGAGGAGGGCGAGAGACCCGAAATGGCATTAGTCAGGGAATTGAATGAAGAAATCGGTGCTGAGGTTGATTACTTTGAGAAGCTCTTTGAGGGCTTTACATCACCGGGATACTCCACTGAGTACTTAACGATTTACTACGCCAGTATTAAGAGATTGGGCGAGCCAAAGCCTGAGCCGCATGAGGTTATTAATAGGGTTATCATTGATTTTAGGGATGCCGTGAATATGGTTCTTAATGGAGGCATTAAGGATGCTAAGTCAGCGTTGGCGATAACACTATATATGCTTAAGAAGGGTATCAAGGCGTGATTTCACATGCAATTAACTGAGGAGTTGGTGCTTAAGGGCCTTGCTAATGTTAGGATAGAGCTAGGAAGTTCGCGGCATTGTACGTGTTTAGGAGTAGTAATGACATTTTTAAGGCGCTTGTTGTAACCATATTGACACAAAACACCAATGATAAAAATGCACTTAGGGCTTATGAGAACCTCGTTAGGGTTGCCGGTGATATAACGCCACAGAAGCTAATTAGTATTGGTGAGGACGCCCTTGCCAATGCCATTAAACCCGCCGGCATGCATAGGATTAGGGCTAGGAAGATCATCGAATTATCCAGGATTATCCTTGAGAGATATGGCGGTGATTTAACGTGGATTGTAAATTCACCTTTAGATGAGGCTAGAAAAGCATTGCTCGAACTTCCCAGTGTTGGTGAGAAGACCGCGGATGTCATCCTGGTTAACCTGGGCAAACTGACGTTTCCCGTCGACACCCACATCACTAGAATATCCATTAGACTTGGCATTGTTAAGTCAAGGAGTTACCGCGAAATACAGAGAGCCTGGATGAACATATTAACCCCAGACCCAAATAGGTACTTGGAGGTTCACCTTAAGCTCATTCAGTTTGGTAGGGATGTATGTAGGGCGAGGAACCCAAGGTGTGATATATGCGGATTTAAGGAGGTTTGTAATTACTACATGAGCAATGTTAGGGGGGGAAAGGTCACTCAATAACCATTTATCGAATTAGCTCCTTTAGGTATGGCTCTGAATTGACTTCCTTATAACCCTCCTTGGTTATTGTCACGACGTCAATACCCTCGCCACTCCCTGGATCGTGATAAATGGCTGACCTGACCGCCCTAACCGCAAGCTTGATAGCATCCTCAATACTCATGTCCCTCCTATAACCATCCTCGAGAACTCCAAACGCGGTTGGCGAACCACTACCTGTTGCCATGAACTCTGTCTCTCTGGTCAACGTCCCGAAGAAGTCAAGCATGTATATAACAGGTCCCTCATCAGGATCCCAACCACCAAATATCATGTGGACCAGATAAATGAAAGGTCTGCTTGAGAATACAATGAGAGATGCGTAGTTGCTAGGGCCTTATTGATATTGGCTTGCCAGTCTCTATCTTGTATTGTATTGCGGTTGCCGTTAATGCATCGAGCACCTTCTGCAGGTCTGCAACGCCGCCACTCATTGTCGCCGCCACGTGGTTATCTATCTTCCAAATCTTGACACCCTTCTTCCTATGGGCTATGTAGTAACCGGCGGTTACCCTCCTATCCGTGGCTAAGACAACGCCGTCATTAATCACTATCCCTACCGTGGTTGTCCCTGTCATCAATCTATTAAGATTCTCATTACCCGCTGTGAACATCAATCTCAATGAGAACTGCTTTATTAATAAATCTTAACCTAATCCTTTAATTCACTGAGAAGATTGCTGGACTTGCTGCGTCTCGGGCTTTAGCTCGGCCTGTTTCTCCTCAGCCTTAGCCTCCGCAGGTTTTGTCTCAGTCTCCCTCTTAATCTCTATTTCGTCAACAAAGACCACCTTATTCACCCCCCCTGTGAATCTATTCCCAATGTCATCAGCTATCCTAGCCTTTATCGTGCCTATATTCTCCATGAATAAAGTCTCAATGGGCAGTTTAATCGTCACAATGGAGCCACCCTCACCAAGCTCAACCCTGACTTTATCTATCTCAATCCTCGGTATGTATTGCTTAACTATGTACTTAACCTTATCTTCGGCTGTCTCGAGCTTCTTAATTACCTTAGCCGTGACGATAAGAGTCTTGCCTGCCAATGGATGATTGAAGTCCAGGGTTACCCTACCACCCGTTATGCTAACAACCCTGCCCTGTTGATTATTAACCTCGACAATGTCACCAACCCTGGGTAATTTGCCATACCTATAGAACTCCCTAATAGATATAACCCTGACCTTACTCGGGTCCCTCTGGCCAAAGGCCTTGTCCGGCGGTATCTCCACGGTTATTTCCTGACCCTCACTCGAATTCATTATTGCCTGTTCCAACGGCTCAAAGAGCTTTGTCTCGCCTATAATTATTAATCGTGGTTCGTAAACCTCATCAGGCCTATAAATACCTGCCTCCTTGGCCTTATCTTCTACCGTGGTCTCCACGACCTTATTATCATCCTTATCAACAACCGTGTACTCAAGTAGTATGTAATCGCCCTTCTGAAATGGCATCGACTATGAACGATTGACCGCCCCTTTTAAATTTTAAGCTGTAAGAGAATTAGGTTTTAATTCCCCCTTAGGATTAATATGGTGTGATGAATGTAGCCTATGTAATGGGCCTCGCGGTTACATTATCGATAATACTGGCATTATTAGGGATTGTGCTAATAATAATCGATATTGTGAGGAATCACGAGAAGGAGGAGAGGGAAAGAGGGGGGGATGAGGAGAGGAGGGAGGAGAAGAAGTCAGGTGTGGGTGGTGTGGTCCTAATAGGCCCAGTGCCTATAATCTTCGGTAATGACCCATCCATCATTAAGTGGGCCATAGTACTTACCATAATAATTGTGGTTCTATTCGTAATACTCACGTTACTACCTGGCATATTGTGAGGTGATCGTCATGAGACTTTATCAACTTGGTATTTTACTAATAATCCTTGCAGTTCTCATACCAATTATAGCCGTCATAATGACTATTGCAGTAGGTGTGGGTAGCACATACACATCACCCGCGAGTGTGGGTGGCGCCATTGTTATATTCCCAATCGTACCAATACCAATACTCATAACCTTCGGTAAACCACAAATAACTCAACCCCTGATTTGGTTTACGTACGTAATCTTCCTAATATTCCTAGCCCTAATAATATTCTCAATAGTGCAGTATTATAGGGCTAGGAGGGAGTCAATGAGACGCTGGCAGGAAGAACATAAATAGGTTTAAAGTTAGTAAGGCTTAATGAGACTATACTGGTCACCCGTCGAGTTAGCCAGTAGATTGGCGAGAAGGGGCATCAAATATAACTTCGCCAGTGGTGCGCCTGACCCGGATTTATTACCATTTGATGAGTTGAGGAAATCCTTCGAGAGGGTTTATGAGGAGTATGGTAAGGCGATTATCGCATACCCAGGTGCTGGTGGCCTAAGGGAGTTGAGGGTTGAGCTCTCGAGGTATGTTAATAGGTTCTTGGTATAAACGCTAATTGGAGAGATGTAATAGTAACCGCAGGTGCTCAACACGCTATCAAATTATTATCGCAATTATTAATGAGGAGGAGAACCGTAGTCTATGTCGAAGACCCTACATTCGTTGAGACCGTGGCGCCCATGAAATTTCAGGGTGCTAAATTAATTGGTGTACCCATTGATAATGAGGGTATGAACACACATGAATTAGAGAGGCTGATTAAGATTCATGGACCTGGCATCGTATACACAGTGCCCAATTGCCATAACCCAACGGTGTATCACTTAGTAGGGATAGGAGGAAGCACCTAATCGAAATTGCCAGGGAGCATGAATTAACGATCATCGAGGATGACCCATACACATCACTTCACTCCAATGTGGAGCCTACCCTTAAATCCATGAGTGATGATGTTGTTTATGTTGGAACATTATCGAAGGTGTTAGGTCCAGGCCTAAGGATTGGTTTTGTAATAACCAATGGTGCATTAAGGAATAATCTGGAGAAGCTTGAGCAGCATGATTTCGCGGCATCAACACTCAATCAGTACCTGGTTTATGACCTATTAAGGAGGGGGCGTTGCCGATGACGTTATAAGGAGAGCACGTGAGCTGTATCCGAGGAAGCTTAAGGAGCTTGTTGAGGCGCTGGATGAGTATTTACCCAACGCCTTAATCTATAGGCCGTCTGCGGGTTTTACGCATTCATAAATACTAGGGTAAATGCTTGGGAGTTGTTGAGGAGGAGTATTAAGGAGAGTGTGGTGTTTGTTCCTGGGGGTAAATTCTTCATTAGCGGGGCTAAGGAGAACACGGCTAGGCTTAGTATTGGCTCAATACGCATTGACCTAATAAGGGAGGGCGTAAAGACGCTGAGTAGTATTATTATGGCTACTTAATGATTATGTAATCATCACTGCTAGATCCTCCATTACTTAATCCCTTAATTATTGACGCAATTATTATGAGGAGTGTCAACAAGCCAAATATTATCAATAATGACTTAATACCCAGTGTCCCAAACGTCCAAACCCTAACATAGACGTTATCACCTGTTATATTCACTACGTAAACATCACTTCCGTAAATAACCATACCAATTGATGAATTAATAGGTACGCAGTACTTACCTGGACCCACGTAGTATAAACTGCCAATATTTAATACGGCATTTGGTAATTCATTGTTTAGTAAGTCAACAGGCATGAAGTTAATCATGCGTGGATTAATTGCTAGGCTCCCTGGACTACTACCATTTATTGTTACTTCACGTTGATAGAGTAGCGATCCATTGCCGAGCAACTCCACCTGCACTTGACTGCCAATTATGGCATTGGGTATGCTTACCCACTGGTTATTATCATTTAATGGAATGGCGTATTGATTACCATCATACTTAATTAATAATTCAAGGTTTAGGTCTGGGCATTCATTAGGTATTGATATGTTTAAGACGTAGTTAGAGAATATGGGGACCTTCAACGAGCTACCCTGGTAAATAGGGCTTGGGCTAGGTTCATTAATTCGCCATTCATTAATGCATATACGTCGTAAGTACCTGGGTAAATACATGAGTCATTGGTGAATGGTATCAACGTTCCATTAATGTTTAAGTATATCAGGGCATTCAATGAATTGCCTGCTTCATCAATTATTGATACGTCTGAACGTGGGATTAAGGGGGGGAGACTAACCGTGATTTCTGACGTAGGTATTGAATTTAGGTAAATGCCTATGGTCTTTATACCGTTGATGGACACATACAATGCCCTAGTTAGTATGGGGGGGTTTATCGTTAAGTTATTCGTTAAGCTCATAATTGAACCACCCCCCCCGTTGTTGTGAATATGTTATTACACCTCAGCTCCTGCATTGACGCACTAACTATGTTCACAGTAACTGGATTAACCGACATATTGATCATGCAGTAGGGCGTGTATGTTAGGTATGAAGTCCATGGCGTTATTCCTGGGATCCTGGATTAGCCAATGTGCAGTTACTATAGTGGTACTTAACCCATGGCGCGCCGGTGAGCATTATCATGGGATTTGACGAAACAGCTAATACCAGGTTCTGCGTATTGGTTATTGGTGCGTAATAATATGGCGTTATTACTATATACGTCGTACCGTTAGCCGTAATATCTATATTGCTTGAGTATGTAATATACGTGGTTATTTCGGCATAAGTACTTATCGAGCCAATATTGACGTTTGAGTACTCCGTGCTTAACTCCGCCGTTAAGTAATTACCGACATTAGCTCGGCGGGTAATATTGATACTAACTTAATAATTGAGAACAGGTAATTTAACCCTGGGATTGATGGTATTGATATGTTCATGGAACCTTGAGTCAACGTATACGTAATACTCGAACCAGGTATTACCAAAGCCTCAAGTGGGTATGGACCGTACGAACCAATACCAAGGTAAACACCGTATACTGGTAATGAACAATTAACCTCCATACTAACGTACTTAGGACTATAATTAATGACGGGAACACTCAGTGATGAGCCATTGTACAGCACCAAGGATGCAGATACTATTCCCAAGTTTGACAAAGGGTCAAGGTATGCATTGAATAATACGTTACCTCCCTGCGAGCAGTATTGATACATAGGTATTATTAATTGATTGCTTGTTATATTAATCATCTCAGTGTACGTATGATTATCATAGTAAATATTAATGCCCATGTAGTTAATGGTTACCTGCGCATAACTGAGAATGGGCAATACCAGGAATGCCGCAATAATAGCTATCCAAAGTACCTGCCTTATCACGGTAAGTAACTAAGAAGGGATTATAAATAATACAAACACGTAAAATAACCAGGTGATGATGCAGTTCGCGGAGGATTGAATGACAGAGCCTTCGAAAACTGATTACGCATATATTGTGGTATTCACGCTATACGGCGATGGCAACCCATGCTTCCTATTATAGGCAGCCCTTAGGAGCGCCGCAAATAATGGATGAGGTCTTAGCGGTCTACTCCTGAATTCTGGGTGGAATTGGGTCGCCACAAAGAAGTAGTGGTTTGGAAGTTCTATCATCTCAACCCTGGGCACGTCAACTCTCCATGCGGAAAACACGAGACCCTTCTCCCTAAGTATATTGAAGAACTTGGGATTAACCTCATACCTATGCCTATGCCTCTCCCTAATCTCCGTGATCCCATAAATGGCATGTGCAATTGTACCCTTCACGATGTTAATCCTCCTATCACCGAGTATCATCGTACCGCCTAACTCCTCAACATTCTTCTCCTCAGGTGTTATATCAATGACTGGATAAGGCGTGTTCGGATCAACCTCAGTCGTGTGAGCACCCTTGAGACCTGCCACATTCCTTGCAAACTCAACAACGGCAAGCTGCATGCCATAGCATATGCCTAGGAATGGAATGTTATTCTCACGTACATACCTAATGGCCTCTATCTTCCCCCCCTCAACACCCCCTGGCACCGAATCCTGGTAATACAATCACGGCATCCGCATTATTGAGTTCCGTAACCTTAACGTGATCCTTCTCAATCTCCTCAGTATCGCACCAAACAATGTTCGGCTTGAGCCTTAACTTAGCGGCCGCGTGTTTAATGGCCTCAACAATGCTTATGTAAGAGTCGTGGAGCTTAACGTACTTACCGCACATATAAACATTGATCTCCTCCTTCCCATTCTCAAGGGCATTTACAAAGGCAATCCAGTCATCGAGCTTAGGCTCTACCTGGGCTAAACCAAGCTTATTCAATATATACCTGCCCAGGCCCTGCTCCTCAAGTATTAGTGGTACTTTATAAATCGTGTCGACATCGTACGACGTGTAAACGGCGTCGAGAGGTACGTTAGTGAATAGTGAGATTTTCCTCCTGGTCTGCTCGTCCAATGGCTTAGGTGACCTAGCGATTATTATGTCTGGTTGAATACCAACCCTCCTAAGCTCAGCGACGCTATGCTGTAATGGCTTTGTCTTGAGCTCGCCTGTTGTCGATAATATGGGTACTAGGGCAACGTGTACGAATAACACGCCATTGGGCATCTCAAGCCTCATCTGCCTCGCAGCCTCAAGGAATGGCAATCCCTCATAATCGCCCACGGTGCCTCCAATCTCTATCAACACTATGTCTGGCTTCTCCCTCTTCGTTACAAGTAAAATCCTCCTCTTCACTTCCTCAGTAACATGCGGTATTAACTGAACTGTTTGGCCGAGATACTTGCCTTTACGCTCCCTCCTTATGACCGTGTAATATACCTGCCCACTAGTTATGTTATGGTATTTCGGGACCTCTATGTCGAGGAATCGCTCATAATGTCCAAGGTCAAGGTCTGTTTCACCGCCGTCAAAGGTTACGAAGACCTCGCCATGCTGGAATGGGTTCATTGTGCCGGCATCAACATTTAAGTATGGGTCTATCTTTATGGCCGTTACCCGATAACCCCCCCTAGCCTGCAGGATTTTTCCAATCGATGCTGTTGTGATACCCTTACCTAAGCCTGACAATACACCGCCAGTTATAAAGATGTATTTTGTCGTCATAATAAGCACGGTACAGCTTAATATTTAATACTTACTCTTATACTGATAGGTCATTACTTAGCCATGCTTTTCATCAATTCCTCATACACCCCCCCCATTATTAATTCATGTCTCCTCCTCACCCTTTTCTCCAGGTCATAAAGCTCGGTCCTCATTCTATAAAGCTCAATCCTTAGTCCATTAACCCTATTGACTATGTCCAATTCACCTGGCGATAGTAGGTATTCGAGCTTCGCATCTGGTTTTAGCGTCCTAAGTATTAGGTATATATCTAGCTACTGAAACCCCCCCTACTTCTTAGCTCATTCACGATGCTCCTTATGTCCTTAGCCTGTGAAATTGAAAGCATTAGAAACCACCCTCTGGAGATCATTAATGAAACCACTCAACGCATTATTGACAGAGCCTGTAGGTGCATTATACCAGTTACTGCATTACCAAATAACCCACTTATTAGTGATACCAAGGCCACGAGTACTGCCATAGATATTGCTATGAGTAAGACCTCCTCAATGAATATGTCCCCCCCTCTATTCCTCACCATCTCCGTTTTCATGCTCATCAATTAAGTAATACTCAACTCGATATATAAGGCACTACGTCTATGTGATAACCCTGACACCCCCCCTCCTGAAACCTAGTTTCTTAACTACGTATGGTATTAATATGGGTAGCACCACAGTTGCATCCTCAAGAATGAATGCCTGCCTAGCGGTTGGCTTCACCTTACCCCCCCATGTGATGGCTTCCTTCGGGCGAGCACCACTTAATGAACCATCCCACTCAACGGCCATTGTTATGTAAACCACGTAATCAAGCCCACCGGCAAATTGACTCCACCAAATTACGTGATGCTTAGATATGCCGCCACCAATGATTAATGCGCCCAAGGACTTGCTCGAGTAAACAATATCCATTAACTCATGCTCATCCTTAAGAACATCAACCTAACCTGCCTACCCCCCCCAGTCCTCGTTCTCTGCATCTCGTTGTAAGTGAGTATTGCCGTGCCGAAGGCGCCATCTACGAATCCAGGCACATAAATAGGCACCCTAGCCCTTGACGCCGCCCTTAGTATTGAGTAGTCATCGTCAATCCTCCTGCCCATTTCCCAAAGTAACTCCCTAACACCCCCCCACTCCTCCTTAATTTTTGATAATTCTTCAAGTGAAGAGTGCACGAACTTCTCGATTAATGGTCCATAGTGCTCCTTCCTGACGGCTACATTGCCAATCCTGTGAATACCGGCCTTACTCATTTCGATATCGTCAACGTCGAAGTAACTCTGATAATACTTACCACCCATTGACTTGGCTATGTCATGGTCCAGGGTACCCGCCGTAGTGATTATGACATCCGCAAATCCCCTCTCAATGAACTTAGCTATTAAGCCTCGGAGCCCTGTCGAGATCAGGTTTGCCGTGAATGATAGAAAGACCGTGGTATTAGGATCATTGTACATGCTTAATAATACGTCTGCTGCCTCGGCTATGTACCTACCCTGAAATCCACCGATTCGTTTATAAGCCTCTATTAAATCATCTACTGTGTTTATTCCAACGTCTAAATCGTAAACCTCGCCTGATATGAATGGTGAACTACTCATTGAAGGATTCGAATTAATTCATTTTTAATGTTTTACGAATTTGATTACTTAACGACCCTTACCTCCTTAATGAGCCCCCCCTGCTTCATTAACTCACCAACTATGTTCCTAACGCTCCTTATCGTTAATTGCGTCTTATTCGATATCTCCTCAATGGATCTATTACCATCAATCAGCTCGAGAATCTCCAGGTACTTCTCATTGAGTTGAGTATTCTTCAATTTCTCCTCTAAACTCTCAACGGGTACTGGTATTTCGAGACCAGGTATTTTGTATAAGTAGATCTTATGACTCCTCCACTCCTCATATAGATCCTCCACAATTAATGGCTTCCAACCAGGTACCTCAAAGTCATGAGATACTACCTAGTACTTGGTTTTAACTCACGTTCAAGCTTAGGCTTTATCCTCTCATTAACGCTTGTGAGCAGGTACATCGTAACCACATCAGCCTCAGACAAGTTCTCCTCGAAGAAGTTCCCGTAAATCACACGAATCCTATCATCAAGCCCTAAATCCTTAACCCTCCTTAGGGTTTGTTCGTACAGATCCTTCCTAATTTCAATGCACGCAGCCTGCGCCCCAAATTCCCTGGCAGCCATTATGACGATCCTACCATCGCCACAGCCGAGGTCATAAACAACCTCATCCCTTTTAACATTAGCTAATTGAAGCATCCTCCTGACTACGACCTCTGGCGTGGGTACAAATGGAACGTCGTAAGGCATATTGAAATACGGGAAGAAATCAGAGCTATAAATATCCTTCTCTAGTGTACTTTCATAATAATCGTCGAAGTCGCTCACGAACCATCATTACCAATCCTACTTATTATTTTTACTCTGATTCCGTCATTGCCATAATCAAGGTCGAGGTCGACAAAGCCTCTTTTCTTAAGGATCTTAATTGTATCAATGAGCAACTGCCTTTCCTGGGGTGTTACCTTGGCCAGGGCATCGTTTAGGTCCTCAGAACTACTGATTATATTAAGGTACTTCCTTATTAATACCGAGTTTAGATTCATTAATGCTGGGTTACCCTCAAGTATTAATTCACGAATTGCAGAATCTGTAATTGAGTATATGCCCATTAATACGTCTGATAATGATACGCATTTAGTAATTACGTCATTTATCAATGACGATAATTCCGATAATTCGGGGGGGTACTTAGTCTCTAGCCTACTAATTAACATCCTTAATTCACCCATTTTTTCAATTAAGTCCATGTATACGCCGTGACTAGGAACAAAAATTAAACTAACCACTAAATAACAACGAAATATAGCAAGTCACTGCAGAATCCTGACTAACCTACTTGATACCGAGGGATGCGAGGCAAAGACACTCAACCTCCTACTTATTAATTCGTTGTGTAACTCCTTCCAGGTGACCCTAATTAACGCCATGGCAAGGCTTCTCTTAGGTACGAACTTAAGGGCGTACTTATCCGCTGAGTACTCACTTAACTTCATTACAAAGACTATACCGAATACTTCAAGGAGAATTGTGATTATGAGGATTGGTATTGCTGGTAGGCTCATTAATGGTATTATGTACGTTATTAACGCAATATTCACCAACTGAGCCAGCGATATTAGGAAGAGGATTTTCGCGGAATCGCCATGGATTATGTGACCAACCTCGTGCATTATTACGGCGGCTAATTCATCAATGTTTAAGCACGATACAAGTCTTGAGGTTAGGACCATATAATTAATGCCAAGTAATCCTATGGATGCAGCATTACATTGATTCACATTAACTAGGTAAATACCATAATTACTCTTAATCCCTAACTTCTTAATTAACGAGTTAACATCAATCTCCTCCTCATAGAAACTTTGCGGTCTCGTCCTAGCATCATTAACCAACGAAATTAGGAACCCCCCTGATCTCATTTAATGACCTCGTGTTTTCAATCCTAGATAAAAGCCGCAAGGCCTCATTAAACCTCCTTTCCTCAAAATCACTGTACTCTAAAACGAACTTTATAATTCGTGAACCCCCTTAAATCACCATGCCTTACCCTTAACTGGAGGATGTATGAGTAAATTATCGGTATGAGAAGTGGTGATAAGAGCAGTATTATTATTAGGTGTATTGACGGTATTACATTAATGATCCTTAACACGGCAACAACTATCGATAATGCCATGATCGAGATTAACATGAGCCCTATTAAACCAATTGGTGGTGAGTAGGACCTTGGTAGATCATTAACCCTATAAACCCTATTACCCCCCCTCTGTAACAGAAGTATTGTTATTCTACGCATGCCGTCAGTACCCAGGTACCTTAGGACCAGCGCATTCATGAGATCCCTCATCTTACCGTGTCCCCCCCTAACCCTAACCTCATGGTTAATACTTAATTCTGCATCTCCATTATTCCCATGAACCATTAACTTAGCAACCTCACCATTGATCTCCTTAGCCGCGTATATTAACCCGGCAATCCTCAATAAATAATCCTCTACGTAATTAATTAGGGATTGAGGATCTTTAATTAAATCACGGATTACCCGATATGTTTTTATTCCCACCATTCGTGGCTGTCTGTGCCAGGTTTATTTTTTGGGCATTAGCTAATTCCCTCAACATATTTATACTTGTATTACTTCTCCTCGCTGACTTATAACCATCAATGAAGGAAAGTATTTCATGAACATTATTATGCTCAAGAATCAGCCAGAACTCCGTATTCCTCATTATACCGTAAACCTTACCCCCCCTGGCGCTCCTCTTAATAACCCTAATGAGACCAAGCTCAACGAGCTCCTCAAGGAAGTTCCTAACTATTACCGACTCTGAGCGTGGACTCTTCCTAGTCCAGATTGATATGTCCTGGGCAACCTTTGCAGGTCTAAAGGTTATTAATTGACCCTTTGCGTTGAGGACCATGTCCTTTAGCATCTGGAGTATTAGAATTTTCACCTTCTTCGTGTCCACCATTAAATTTTCCGAGGCTGTCATCAGGGCACCAGGGTTCCCGTATATATTTGCTTAAATAAATAAATTGAGAATTGGAGACACTCCCGTAATTAATAAACGTTAGAGTTTCATGAAATCTCTTTATAATCAAACGTGTGAGTTATTTTTCAATTTACCATCAAGTTCCAGTATCTTTTCAATGAGTTTCTCATCTGCATCTAATATTCTTTCTATTTCATTAATCTTATCACGCAAATTAGCAACCTCCCTTTCCAACTCCATTACCTGCTTCCTAAATATGGAATCGCCATTATTAATTACTGAACCATTAATTAATACGGCATCATTAACAGGATTAACCTGCTTCATAGATACCCTACCGTCCTCTCCATCTTTACTATTCAGGTCCTCACTCACCTTAGTGTTAACGGTCTTAGTATCATTACTATTCACCCTATTGCTTAACCTTTCATTAAATCCATTATTACTTAACGAGGAAGCAGCTTCCTGAGGTTGCGTATCTCTTATGTCATTGAACCTTCTAACTATTACATGGGTTGGCTCAATAATTGCCTTTAATGGTCTCACCTTAGTAATGCCCTTACTCGTTATTACTATTGCCTCCTCCGTGGAGATTTCGTTCAACTTATTAATTAAGTTTCTGGAAAACGCCACCCCCCCATCGTCTAGTAAATCGGGATTTATCTTAAACAGTACTATGTTACAATGCTTTAATATTGATGATTTGGGCACGGCATTGCTAACCAGGATTGTCCTCAATCCATACTTCGCCAACTCCATTATTATATGATCAATAATTGAGTAACTGGGACCACCCATATCGAGTATGTTCTGAGCCTCCTCAATAATCAATATATGCTTAACGCCTTTCTCAATTAAACCCCCCCTCCTCATGTAATGCATATATATTGCAGCTAGTATTAATGATGAGACGAGCCTCTTCTCCTCAATAATTGTTAAGTCACTGAGGTCTATAATCACGTCACCCTCCATGAGTGATTCGATGCCCACAATACCCTTACCGATATTCATAGCCGAGTACTCAAGTCTCCTAAGTATGGCAGCCTTCATCTCAGCCTCCGTCCTCGTGTTAACGAGGTAATTATCTATCTTATTTATTAGGTCACTGAAGCTTGTGTAATTGCCGTCACGGATCATCCTATAAAGCATGTACATACTTGGCTCATTAAGTCCCAAACCAAAGCCAGAATCTCGGTTAATAACTTCGGCGGTATCTTCTCAAGGTCTATGTTAATTGCTGAGGTGGGCAGTGTTGGTAATAAGCCTGCGTATTCACCGTGCCAGTCTAATACGGTGACCACATACTTTCGATGAAGCTCCCTGATCATGGCTTTAACAAGTGATGACTTACCACCCCCCCTAGTGGGACCTAGTATGCAAAGGTGTTTATCAAGTGGTACCTTATGGGGTATCATGAAGCGTGTGCCTACCGTAACGTTATCACCAAGGAGCTCTTTCGCTAATGATGCGACAGCTAATGAGGCAGGTATTGCTATTGCACTAATGCCCAGTATGTTCATAGGCTTCATTATGAAGATCCCAGCAGGACTTATAAGGCACTGTGTTGCATGTTGGTCATTGCCATAATGAGGCTTTTAGGAATTGAAATAACTTCATCGGTCTCATCCTAGACATAAGCCACTTAGGCATGTACCTCCTATAACGGTAGAACCTTCCATCGAGTAGAACCGCGACCTTCCTATGCTTATCTAAATCCCTCAGTAATCTACCAATTATTTGTGTAGTCGTTGATATTGCCGGGAATAGGTAGGTAGTCGTGAATCCATTAATCCCAAGCCTTCCATAATAACGAGACTTTAGGAAACCCCACTGACTATATTGAGGGAGTGGAAACCCAATGATCATGACCCCCCCGACTAACTCCTGCTCAAGAAAGTTCACACCCTCACCAATTGGGTTTTGGGCGTATGTTATTATTAATGACTTGGTAACTCTGGCGCTCTCCTTAAATGTCCCAATGGCATTTACAGCCTCAGAGCTATCCTTAAGCACGAAGGTTGGTACTCCCCAAACAGGTGGTGCGTATTGACTAACGTATGAATCTAAGTACTCAATGCTTGGAAAGAAAATAGCTAAACCACCGGTTGGTGGCGATGACTCAATGAAGACCTTAATACTTCTATTAACGATATCCAGGTACTCCCTCAATAACCTATTCCTGTGCGTGAACTCAACATCAACTATGGATAGAACGCTAAGGTTTTCTCGGTACTCCCTTGGTAAAGAATCCACAGCCACGTAGTATGAAGGCTTAGAGTAAATACTCATGATGTAGGAGAATCTCCTACTAATAGATGCCGTTAGAAGAAGAGCTCTTTGCGACCTCACTATTAAATCATGAACAGGCTTAAGTGAGAGACATCTTAACCTGATAAGCTTACCATCATACGTGAATGCGCACAGGTCATTCCCAAAGTGCGTCAGTATTTCAATAACCTTGTCATTAATTAATTCCGACCCCCCCTTTAATAAATCATCAATATCAAATCTCCTTAAAACCACAACCTCCCTCTGCGTGTATAATTACCCACTCTATCAAGTAGTTTATTGGCTATGTCATTACCATGCGATGCCCATTGTCTTAACTCATCAATGCCTATACTCACCGACTCCTCAAGACCCGCAGCAACGTTGTGGAACTCGTCAATTATCACAAGAGGTTTATTCCAGGTATTGATTATGTTCATTAACTTACCGTAAAGTTCAGGGCTTGATAGGTATGCGTGGGTGGATATGACTATGGGTAATTGATAGGCGAGAGCCTCACTAACCTCGTATGGACATAAACCATCATTAATTAGGTCAAGGGGATTGCAGGTCATTACTAGCGATGACGTCTCGGACTTCCTAACCCTACACTTACCACTTAACCTATATAGAAGACATTGCTTTGAGTTACGTGCATTAAATGGACACATTGATTCTCTGCCAAGGAATAATGATGCCTTATCCCTAATACCAACCTGTTTCGTAAATTCACAAAGCTGCAATGCCTCTGCTCTAGACCTAGTTACTATTAGTGCCTGGCCGCCATCATCAATCCATCTCTTGGCTATTGCCACTGCTATCCTGGACTTACCAAAACCGGGGGGGTACGCATTTAGTAGGACTACGTCTTTCTCCCTCAACATTGAATATACGTAATCGGCAATATCCATTATCCAATAAGATGTTGCCCAAGCAAGTTAATTAGGCACTAATTATGCGGAGGGTTCATAAATCCGTGTCTTAGAACCCTCAAGGAACTTCTTCTTTATATTCTTCATGTTCTCGAGAGCGTTGTTGATGGCATTAAGTACCTTCGGGTCTGTATTGACCTCATCAAGGTCCTTACAATTGTTTAGTACCTTCTCGAATAAATCATCGACTATCTTATCAGGGAGCCTTTCAAGAGCCTCACCATAAATCTTTGGTAACTCATTGCTTATGAACTCCACAACATCATTGACATCCCTCCAACTATCCTCAGCCTGCCTAATTATTGATAGTACGGTCTCTAGGCTATACCTCTCATCAGCCGATAATTTGGAGTCATCAAGCTCAAGGTAAGCCCTATTTAGGCAGTACCTAACGAACCTGTAGATTAATGGGTTTATGCTGAGTGCCGACATCGAGTTACGCAATAATGACTCTTTAAAAACCTATACTTAACGCCCAGCCCCCATTAAATTAAATAAATTAATTTATAGGAGTGGTTAATCATGAGGTTGGGAAGCCTTGATCGACACGCATGCGCACTTAAGTAGGTGGGATGTGTATGATCACGCGGATGAGTTAATAAGGGAGGCTCGTAGAGAGGGGGGGTTATTGGCCATAATCAATGTGACTATGAGACTTAATGAGGTAAAGAATGCACTGAGTTTAGTGAGTAGGTATGGTGGGTTTGTTTATACTGCGTTGGGTTATGACTATGGCGGCTTCGATATTAGGGAGGTTCAGGAAATCATGAGGGTTATTAATGAGAGGAGGGATTTAATTATTGGTATTGGTGAGGTTGGGCTTGACTATAGTGCTGTTAGGGATAGAATGCTTAGGGAGATCTCACGGCACATATTCACTAAGTGGATAATGCTTGCTAGGGACCTTGATTTACCACTGATAATTCATTCGAGGGACGCTGAAGATGATGTTATTAAGTTATTGAGCAGGTATGGGCCGGTTAAATGCGTAATGCACGCATTCAATGGCAGTAAAGAGCAGGTAATGAAATTACTTGAGCTTGGTTGTTACTTCTCAATACCACCAACCATAATCAGGTCCAGGCAGAAGAGGGATTTAGCCATGGTGCTGCCTCTAAATAGGATACTCCTTGAGAGCGATACGCCTGAGCTTGGGCCTAGTCCTGGTGAGGCGTCGAGACCCGTACACATTAAGGTAACGCTGATGGAGCTCTCAAGTATTCTAAATATTAATGTAACAGAGCTGAGTAGTATCATTGTTGAGAATACATTATCGGTGTTTCGACTAGGTAAGAAGTGAGTCAGTCCTGCGTGGTCTCTTCATGGTTCATCTCTCCGGTCCTCATCACTCATTTAGTAATTTCCTTGGAGGTAATAAATAATTTATTAACCCGTCATGGTTATTAGCTGAGGAATTGTCATGAGGATTATCAACAAGGTCATTGAGGTATTAAGGAATAGGGGGGGGTTTAGGATTAGGGTTGTTCGTGATGACTCAATAAAGGCTGACCTCAATAGGTTAAGGGCTAAGGTTTGGGTTGTCCCTGGGGATTACTTTCCATGGTGGTCTAACCCACTCGACATGATTGAGGAGCTGGATCTTAATGATATTAATGCATTATTTGTTGTTTCTGAGAGACCTTATGTAATTAGTGATTATATCGTGAATAATTTATCTAGGGCTCGTTATTGGTTTAATAAGGAATTGAATATTAAGGTATACGCAATAAACATCGATAGGCTTGAGGAGGACTTGGAGGATGGTATTAACCTTGCAATAACGAACTTTTACAGAGAGGTCAGTAACGTAATGCTGAGAGGAAATGCCTGCCCTAGCTGCGGTTCACCAATGGCCCTAATGTACTCCTCAAGATATTACTCACGCAGGTGGAGGACATGGGTTAATGAGTATGTTGAGGTTTGTGAGAAGTGCAAGGTAATTTCCCATAGATTAACCCTTTCATGATTATAGCAGTGGATTTTACCCAAAATAATACTTATTAACCACTGAGGTGATAACCTATGGAAGCAGGTTTTATGCCTGATTTACCATTTATGCCGTTAGATGCGAGGTTCGCAGATGTGCTTGGATTAATAGATACGCTCGCCAATGAGTTTAAGGGACAAGCCGACATATTCATGATCGCGAAGGAGATGGAGTCAGATATTGATGATTTAATGCCGGCACTTAATGCCGCCGTTTACCTCGGGTTTGTCGAGGTTAAGGGTGGTGATGTTAAGATTACGAATGAGGGTAAGGAATTCCTCAATGCCAAGATTAGTGATAGGAAGAAGATACTTCGGCAAAAGTTGCTTAATCTTGAGCCGTTTCACACAGCCTATAACCTGGGGGTTACGTAAGCCCTTCACCATCAATGATCTCATCGAGGAATTGAATGAGAAGGTACGTAGAGGCCAGGGAGCCAGGCATTAGACATTTACTCGAAATACTGCTGGCTGAGTGGGCGTATTCGCCGGCATGCTTAAGAAGAGGGGTGATGTGTACATTGCAATACCATGAATTAAATCACTTGTTGACCTTTACAAAAACCATTCCCGAGACGATCACCTCCTCAATAACACCATCATTTAGTAATTGATTATAGATTAATCGCCAATTATCAGAAACATTACTACTGAGCCACTCCTCAAATTGGGGCTTTGGTATCATTCCCTGAATCTCACTCTTCATTTTATCCACAAGTCTCTGAAGATTCAATTTATTACCTCTACCATTACCCGAATCGTTAATACCATTCCTGCATTATCAGCCACGGAATTCTCAATAACCCTCCTCTTTATATAAAACGTGCCATCTAACGTACTATACATTACCTCAAAGAAGCCAGACCTACTCAATTTATTTATTAAATCAATGTTCATCTTTATACCCAGTAGGTGCTCCACCTCTTCAATACTAACCCACCTATCATCAATAACCCCCCCCATCAACCTTTTTATCAAATCGTCACTTACTACCAATGTCATGCGTGAAGTGTTGCGTACCAATATAAATCTTAAATAATTAATTTAAAAAGAACAATCAATGATTACCTCCTACAAGGTACCCACCGTACTAGTGATTGGTAGAGTGGGTGAGGAATTAGCCGTGTGGAGCATTGATGGGACCACCACGACTCTAGGCAACATTAACGGTATTGAGTTAGTTAATGAACTTAAGGTGGATAGCAGGTGACGGGTCACGTGGCCATTGCATCCTTTGGGCAATACGTGATTAAGGCCATGGACATGGGTAGTAGGTACGGCTCATACACATTAAGTGAGGATTCGCTTGTTAGGATACCCAGTAGGGGGGGTGGTGTTGACCTTAGGAAGTACAATGATTGGGTCACGATAAGGAATGCCTTCATACTAATTGGGGGGGATCCAAATTCCGGTTATTCCGATTATTACCCATTAATATGTCCTTATAGGGTTGGTGATACGTTATTCATAAACGCTGGATATGCGGGTTCAGGGAGTGTAAGGACTGTACTAACCATACTTGGGATACTGCGTAATTACGCTAGCATTGGTCGGGTAAACACATCCTGCATGTGCAGAATACCGTCGATGCCCCCCCTGGAAATAGCCTTAATAAGTGGTGATAAGTACCTGCTGGTCAGGACGTACATGAATGATGGGCAAGCAGTAATGGGTAGTAAGTACCTAATCCTATTGACCAGGGGGGGTGGTAATGTCATTAGCAAGTACTCAACAAATAATGACCCAATAGACGTAGTTGTTAAGATGCTTAATGAAATGAGGAGTGCCTAGGAGAGTGTAAAAGTAAGGATTAATAGTGACAATGCGCCTTATTAAGTCGTGAGCATAAGCACAGGACTTGAATTTGCAGCTGAGAATGTACTACCAATAATAAGGAGCTTAATTGCCAAGAGATTACTCGAGAGTGGGTATAGCCAACTCAGGGTGGCTAAGATACTCGGTGTAACACAGCCGGCGGTTAATAGGTACGTGAGTAGGGATTACGATGAATTACTCAGTAAGGCCGAGTCACTGGGTATAAACAGGGATTGGGTGCTCGAGGTTGTCAAAAACGTTGTAGAGCTGGTGTTAAGTAGTAGGGAGTATGAGGCCCTCGAATACTTAACCAATGCCGTAATAATGGAGCTGGGCTCCTTAAGGCTATGCGATGCCCATAGAAGGCTCGTCCCATCATTACCCACGAATTGTAACGTATGCTCAGTGCTGATTACGGGCATTTCAGATTCAATAATTAAGAATGTGGAGAGGGCATTATCGATCCTTGAGACTCATCCCGAAATTCAGGTTGTAATACCGAGGGTATTAATGAACATTGTTGAGGCAAAGCCCGGCGCGGTAACGGAGGATGACGTTGTTGGCGTTCCTGGCAGGATTGACGCCCATGACGGGAGGGTCATCGTAGGCTCAAGACCAACCTATGGTGGGAGTAAGCACCTGGGCAGGTTAATTATTAAGTGCATGAACGTGAACCCGAGGTATAGGTCCGTGGCGAGCATTAAGTACGATGAGAAGGTGGAGAATGCGCTTAGGGGGTTGGGAATTCATTACGTGAAGGTGGGTCCTCATGAAAGTCCCAATGAGGATGAGGTCATTAGTGCTGTGGCTAATTCACTAATTAAAGACCCAACGCTTGAGGTTGTGATTGACCTGGGTGGTTATGCCCTGGAGCCCGTCACCTACGTGTTTGGTCTTGACGCAATGGATGTGGCATTGAAGATTGTGAGGATAGCCTCAAGGATAACCTAAGCCTTCACCTTACTAATTAGGTAATTCACGATGTACTTGGCGGGGTTAATACCCGTGGCCCTCTTGAACCCCCCCTGCCAGGACATTGTTGGATTAACCTCAAGTATGAAGTACCCATCCCTGGTCTCGGCGATGTCAACACCCCCCATAATCAAGCCCAAGGACCTCAATGGCCTTTAATGCGAGCTCGCTTAATTCATTCGTGACCTTAACAGGCTCGGGCCTAGCGCCCTGAGCCACATTACTCTTCCACGTAACGCCCCTCCTAAACTCGGCGCCTATTACCTCATTACCAACAACCACAACCCTATAATCGCCATTGCCAACCTTATCAAGGAACCTCTGCACATACATCGGCTTATTCAGGTTTGTTAAGTAGCTGAATATGTGCATGGCAACATCAGCATCATCGACTTGAAAGACTCCAAAGCCCATGGCGCCCCCCCTGATCTGCTTAATCACTGATTTACCGAACTCCTTAACCGTGTTATAGGCAACGAACATGTTCTCACTAACCACGGTATCTGGGACCGGCAACCCATGCTTAGCCAATAGCATTAGCGATATGAACTTATCACTGGCCATCATCCAATTCAGGACTGGGTTCATTACGTAAATGCCATTAAGCTCGAAAGCCCTGACAACCCATAACCTATGCACAAACTGCTCAAAGTCCCTTATCACCCCCCCTATATGCCTAAGTATTGCACCTGATACGTTTAACTCCTCATAATTAGACCTACCAATTAATTGATAATAATCAATGCGACCCCTACCAAACCTGACACCAACCATGTCTATGTAAATCCTCCTAACCCTATGACCTAAGGACCTAATGGCATCCTCTAGATCAACCACATCCTCAGGGTTATACTCAACCTCATACGGCCTAATGATGCCAATATCCACAGCACGCCACCTCAAAACCTCCTTTTATTAATTAGCCCAGGTAATAATCACTAAAATATGGGAGAAATGTATACGTGAAGTAAACGTATACTCACCTAAACTTAATTTTACTAAGATCGATAGAGGCAGGAATAACCCCCCCCTTCCTAAACCTACTCGCGTCAGAATTAAGGGGGTCTCGTTGCATCAATACCAACCTTAGTGGTTATGCCCTGCACAGGGTCGATGGCCACGGGATCTAACGTCGAACCCCTGGCATACTTAATGAGTACTAAATCCTCATCAGCTAAACCTAGTCGCTATCGCCCACTCAACCTCACTTGGGTCATCGATGTTTATATCATCATCCACGATAACCACGTGTTTAAGGCTTGGATGCGCCGCGAAGGCTGCCATGATTGCGTTCTTGGGGTCACCATCACTCTGCTTCCTAATGGCAACAACCGCGTGTAGCCATCCGCAACCACCGTCAGTGAGCCTCACTGCCTTAACCTCAGGGACTACGTTACTAACAAACTGCCAAATCTTAGCCTCCTTCTCAATACCCATCAGTAGTTTATGCTCAGAATAACCGGCCACGAGCGCTTGGGCGATTAATGGGTTATCTCTCCTGATATAAACCCTCGTGATTCTAACGATGGGTTGCTCCCTAACCTCGTCATACGTACCCAATACGTCCATGCACGGCCCCCTCCCTAGCCGTCTCCCTAGCCGATATGTAGCCCTCCATCACGACCTCCGCATACGCGGGCGCAGGTACTCCATTGTCCAGGACCTTAACCTTAAGTGACCCGTCAAGCAGGGCATTGGCCATGTTTAACTCGAAGACGCCGAAGGGTGGTGATGAGGCTGCGGCAACCAGGATGGCTGGGTGTAGGCCCCATGAAATGGATATGGGCGTGTCCTTACCAATTTCCCTATTTCTCACGTAAATCCTATATAAATGCCTGGGCACAAGTCTAATGACGAATTTATCAGGGCCTATTGGGGTTAGCCTATGGATACTTGCGTTTAATATGCCATCCCTAACATCCATCCCAACCACAACGGCACTCGTTAAGCAGGGTCCCGGCTCAAGTTCGAAGTACCTGGGTATGGGCATTCTTGTTAGGTCAACGTTAGGTAGTGGTTCGTAAACGGCATTATTCGTTTCTGAAGGCTTATAGGATGGTGTGACATCCTCAGCCCAAAGAAGCTTCCTGTAAAACTCAATATCACTCCTTACATTGAGTGCCCTGTATACCTTATCCCTGGTGTTAACGACATTACCAACCACGTGGACCTCCTTAAACTCACGCACATTTGTGAACTCCAGGGCTGGTCCTTTATCGAACCGCGTGATTACGTACGGTATTTCATAGTTAATACTCAATTCCTCATCAACGAACTTCAAAATGCCCTCATTCCTCAGGTCCATTAGGAATTTCCTTAGATCCATCAATTCTGCGTTAATTTTGAAGTAAAATAGTTTTTCCGTGTTGTTAGAGTTGGTGTTGTGGTTTTAGTTTTATGCCTATGCCGGTGTTTCTGGTACGTAGACCTTACCATTCTTGGCATACATTATTGACTTTGGCTCATCGAATACATCGAATATTGCACTCCTCAGTGGGTTGTCTGGTGCCGTGTACTCAATCCATAGGGTGCCTGGCTTTGCGGCAACCAGGTGTGCACTGACTATCGGCATTAGGTGTGGTGAGACTGGTATCCCATAGGCCCTAGCCAACGCCCAAACTCTAAGCCACTCCGTAATACCACCAACATGACCAACATCAGGCTGGACAAAATCCACAGCCTCACTCTCAAGGAGTAATTTAAAGTCGTAGACCGTGTGATGCTGCTCACCGGCGGCAATGGGTATTCCACAAACCCTCCTCAACCTCCTGTAACCCTCCAGGTTGTCTGGGTGCACGGGCTCCTCAATCCAGAATAATTCATACCTCTCCCACTTCCTACACATCCTAGTTGCCAGGTTTAGGTCGTAGGTGCCGTTTAGGTCAACCATCAACTTAACATCGGGCCCTACGGCCTCCCTAACGGCTTTAATACGCTCGGTGGCCTCCTCAGGACTAACCGCCGTTAAGGAGCCCCCCCTAATCTTAACGGCGTCAAAGCCTTGTTTAACATACTCAAGGGCCTTGGCCGCAAGCTCCCTAGGTGGTAGTTGATGGGCTGTGTTTGCGTATGTCGGGACCTCACTCCTATAACCACCGAGTAATCTCCAAAGGGGCTTATTAGCTCCTTAGCCAGTAGGTCCCAAATGGCGATATCAACACCACTAATTGCGTGAATCACAAAACCCCCCCTCCTACCCCCCCACCTCGTGAGTCTTTGGAATAACTCATCCCAAATCGCCTCGTACTCCGTGGTATCCCTACCAACAACAAACCTGGCAATAACCCTCCTAATGAACTCAGCAAGTAGGTCTGAGAAGTACACACCCTCCTTAATGTGGTGGTAATCAGTCACATAACCAATACCCTCACTACCATCCTCACCAACAACCTTAACAACAACCATATCATTCGCAGAACCAAAATCCGGAATCTCAAGACCAGCCCTAAAAACCCCCCCAACCCTAACCTCCCTAATCCTCATAATTGATGCAATCCTTTCCCTCACTTATAAATAATATGAATATAACTTGTTCAACGCTTATCGGGCCCTAACCTGCTCAAATATCGTATAGCCGCACTTGCCACAAGCCCATCTAGCACAGGGACTTTGTGATATGCCATTACCGACCACATCTTGGGCAGATCCTCCTTAGAAACTTTATTGTACCCTTTTCATAATCAACCTCATACACGTATGTGCCGTGCTTTCACTTCCTTGGGCATTCAGGCATGGTCCTAACACATCCCTTATAAGATTTTTCCTTCATAGGTCATGAACCATAAACACTTATAAGGCTCGATGAATCATTACTTACGATGATTGATGTGGCCAGGGCTGAGAGGTGATGTAAGGTCTCCCTTCCTGATAATCATCACCACATCGATACCCACCTCGCATTTTCATACTCCTCAAGCACGTCCTGGTAAACCTTCTTCGTCCAACGGGCAATTCTACCCCAGGTATACCACCTGAGCACGGAGTCCCTAGCATTCCTTGCTATGCCCCCCCTCCTCAACTCATCATTGCTGAGTAGTATCTTGGCCACGTTTATTATCTCATCAACGTTATTAGGAGATACCTTAACCCCCCCATTATACCAATCACGCACAATCTCATCAGGCCCGCCAACCCTAGTCGTGATTACAGCGAGGCCTGCGGCCATGGCCTCGAGTATTGTTATTCCAAAGGGCTCATACCTACTGGGTAATATTGCCAGGTCTGAGACCTTAAGTATTGAGTATAGTGTTTCATCATCAACCCTACCCGTAAAGTATACCTTATTCCAAATGCCCCCCCAGTCGTGGGCAAGACCCATTAGGTACTCCCTCATTGGCCCATCACCGACAACCAGGAGTTTCAGATTCCAATCCCACTTCAGTAATTCCCTGAATGCCGCCAGTACTAGGTCGGGCCCCCCCTTCTCATGAACGAGCCTACCAACGAAGACTATAATCTTCTCACTGGGCATTGCATATAGGTCCCTGAAGCCGGGCTTCACGCTTACGGAGTCTATGTAGGATATGTCAATTCCATTGGGAATCATTATTAGTTTATCCTTTGGGACTCCGTGCACTGCCGAGACTTCATTCATCATGTAATTACTGCAAACAATGACCTTCCACGCTTCGTAAGTTATCCTCCACTCCCACGAGTGTATTATGAATTGCTCCTCATTGTGAATACCACCGCGCCTACCAGCCTCGGTGGCGTGTATAGTGGCGACCAAGGGTTTGTGAAGCAGGTGCTTAAGTGCGATACCTGCGGGTCCCGTTAACCAATCATGGACGTGAATCAGGTCAAAATCCCACTCATCATAAAGCCTGAGGGCCTCCTCAATCATCTCCTCGTTGAAGTTTAGGACCCATGTGATGAAACCCGTTGACCTAAACCTGAATGGGTCAACCCTCCTAACATGAACCCCCCCCTCGACCTCCTCAGAGGGTGGTGAGCCAGGTAGCGCTATGCTCATCACCGTCGTATCAACACCATCCTTGACTAAATGTCTCGTAATGTGATAAACATGCCTTCCTAACCCACCGACCATGTGGGGGGGTGGGTATTCCCAGGACAGGTGGAGAACGCGGATTACCACGAATATAAATTCCCATACTTATTTAAAAGTAAGATTCTACGATGAATAAGCGGTAGGGAGACCGTGTAATAAAATTTAAAATTAATGCGAAGCGCCTTATCGCGTGAAGATTGTACTTGTCGCTGTACCAGGTAGTGGTAAGTCAACGACTTTGAAGTTCGTTAAGGAGATGTTACCCGACGTGACCATTGTTAACTACGGCGATTACATGCTTGAGATAGCCAAGAGACAGTATGGAATTACCAATAGGGATGATATGAGGAAGAAACTGCCGGTTGAGGAGTATAGGAAGGTTCAGGAACTCGCGGCTGAGGAGATCGCGAAACTGCCCGGCGACGTTATCATAGATACCCACGCAAGTATTAGGGTTCAAGGTGGTTTCTACCCAGGCCTTCCCGACAGGATAATAACGAAGCTTAGACCCGACGCTATAGTGCTCATGGAGTTTGACCCAAAGGACATACTTGAGAGGAGGGCTAAGGATGTGGGTCTCAGGGATAGGGAGCAGGAGTCGCCTGAGGACATAGAAATGCATCAATTAGCCAATAGGTATTACGCATTTGCCGCTGCAAATGCAGGTGAGTGCTCGGTGTACATCCTGGACTTCAGGAGGAGGCCTCAATCAAGGCCCTTTGAGCATGCTGAGATTGCAGCGAAGTTCATTGTTGATTTAATAATGAGGAGTAGAGGTGCGAAGCAGTAGGTGGTTTCGTTATTGAGATGCGAAATGCTTAAAATTTAACACGGAGCCTTCGAAGGCGTATGAAGGCATTAGTAATTGTCGCCGATACATCGTATGAGGGGGAGTACTCAATGGCTGTGCAGGCACTTAGGCAGTTAGGTATGGAGGTTAGTACGGGATTAGTGAGTAAGAATGCGAATGTTAACTTCGACATTGATCTAACGGATAAGTTGAGCGAGGATGTTCTTGGTGGTTATGATGTTGTGATCTTCATAGGTGGTTACTGGGCCTACTATGCCGTTACTGGTAAGGAAATGCCAGGTAGGGTTAAGCCATGGTTAATAGGGAGGCCTTCGAGAAGTTACTTACCCAGTCAGTAAGTGGTGGTAAGAAGACAATACTGCCCCCTTGCAACTCCAGCTTACGCCGCTAGGCTTGGTCTATTAAGGGGTAAGAGGGCTACGGTTTATCCAACCACGGACTTAATAGGCATCTTAAGGGGGGGTAATGGTGTTGATTACGTGAATGAGGATTTTGTGATCGACGGTAACGTCATAACTCTTAAGAGGATGACCGTGGAATTCCTTACTAAGGCTCTTAGTAAGTAATAACCATTATAATCTGGTTAATTAATAATGAAATAGGTAAAGAAATAGTTTAAATTTACCTATACGCCCTGCCTAAATTAATAATGGCTTCAGCGCAGCGTAAGTCATTGGAGATGTATGAGATTCCTCGCGTCGTGGTATTTGGACCCAACGCCATTAGTAAGGTACCCGAAATACTGAGTAAGATAGGGCTTGATGGATTGAGGGGTTTGATTCTCATTGGCCCTCACTTCGGTAAGCACTTAATTGAGAAGATCGAGTGCAGGATCTGCGATGTTGAGGAGGTTGATGAAATAAGTCCTGAGAGAATTATTGAATTATCGAATA
Organism: Vulcanisaeta distributa JCM 11213; assembly: GCA_001316125.1. The sequence goes on along the minus strand of BBCS01000009.1, from coordinate 37,747 downwards.
GGTATGCCCACGTCACTGATTACATAATAGCTCTTGGTGGTGGTAGGATAATCGATTTTGGTAAGGCCATGGCTTACATGATGAATGTGCCCTACGTATCAATACCAACGATAGCGTCTCACGACGGCATAGCAAGCCCGTACGTATCACACGTACTTCAACTTGACCTTAATAAGCATGGGGGGGTTGGTAAGGTTCAGAGGTCTCCAATAGCCATCATTGCTGACACGTCGATAATACTCGAGGCACCAAGGAGGTACTTACTAGCCGGTATCGGTGAGTTAGTTGGTAAGTTAATAGCTGTTAAGGATTGGGAATTAGCCGTCAGGGTTAAGGGTGAGGAGTTCAGTGAGTATGCGGCAGCTCTTGCCAGGGATAGCGCATTAATAGTCCTTAGGAATAGGGACAGGTTGAAGGTTCATAATGAGGAGAGCGTTAGGATAGTAGTAAAGGCATTGCTGGGTTGTGGAGTCGCTATGGCCATTGCCGGTAGCTCAAGACCATGCAGCGGTTCTGAGCACTTGTTCAGCCACGCAATAGACCTGCTGGCTAGAGAGAGGGGATTCAGACCTGCACTGCATGGTGAGCAGGTGGCGCTCGGCGCGATAATGATGGCTTACCTACACGGCATGAGGTGGAGGAGGATAAAGTCATTCCTTCAGAGCTTGAACATACCGGTCACGGCTAAGGAACTCGGTCTCGATAGGGAAATAATAATTGAAGCGCTAACAATAGCGCATAATGTTAGACCTGACAGATTCACCATATTGGGGGGGCTGGCTTAACGCGTAAGGCTGCTGAGAACCTCGTTGAGATTACGGGTGTTGCTTAACGTGGACTAAATGATCCTAATCAATACATAGCTAAATACGAGGCCGATAATTATCGATACTATGAAGCCAAGTATTAACTCGTTGAAGTACTTTAAGTTTATTATCCTAAATCTATGCGCTGCCCCGACACCCACTAGACCGAAGGACGTGGTTACCGTGACGGGCATCGGCACCGAGTATATGGTCCCGATCTCCATGGCCATGAATGAGAATAGCTGAACGGTGAAGCTGGTTAACGGTCCCAACGTGAATAGGCCAGTACTGAGTCTATACAGTGTTCTCCAACCAATTAGTAATACGCCAAGTATTGAACTAATGATTATTAGCAACAGCCCCTTATAACTAAAGTTTAGTAGTGCCCATAGTAATCCAAGGTTATTTGCACCGAAGGAGAAGGATAGCAGGAAGACTGTGAGTATGGATAATACGCGGTAAATGCCCACATACCTAAACGACAACCTCGAAAGGCACCCAGGGATTTATAGAGAATGTATGAAAGTAACATAACGATTATGGGCAGGGACAACCAGTAACCAAGTACGAAGACCGCATTCCCCCCCATCATGCGCCCCCCCAACGCCAGTGAAGCGCCAACCAGGCTTGCGTATAGGGAGCCTGTTAATGACATTGGAACCCTCATGCTCTCACCAACAATGAATATCACTATGGTAACAGTCATGGCCACCATGCAACGTCACCACTCACCACATTAGCCTCATGTAAGTACCCTGCAGCCACAACCCAAGTATATAACCAAGTAATGCAATTATTACGGCATATTTATAATCAATTGACCTGGAGCCAACGGCAGCGCCAGCGTTAGCTGATAGGTTATTCCCAGAGACTAGGAATGACAATAAAAATGCCAGCGCGTAATTTATGACCAGGGTATACGCCATATTAGGCAGGTATGATAATTTAATAACTTTTAAACCCAACCCACGTATTTATCATCGCCTCAAATCATTAATTATTAACTCAGCAACCCTCTTACCACTCATTATCATCGAACCAAATATAGGCCCCCCCATCCTCGGTAATCCATACACGGCAGCAACCGCCATACCAGTCACGTAAAGCCCCCCCTCCATAACCCTACCCGTATACTTAACAACCAAGTCCTCAGCAACCGAGGCATGTGCCGACTTCTCGCCATGAATCGCCAAACCAAGGTCTGGGTTCTTCCTTGCAGTCACGGCAGCTACCTCGGCATCATGGCCTGTCGCATCGACCACGGCCTTAGCTCTATAAAGAATGGATCTGTATGAACGCCTGCCATTTGCACCGTTGACCAGTAGACCGCGAGACCAGCAACCCTGGGTGGGTTATCCCTGATTATCACATCATCTACATGAACGCCCAGGAGGAATTTAGCGTCTGCATCGATTGCCCTAACCGCAAGCTTCGCTATCATTTCGGCGGGGGGGTCCACCGCGAATAACCCATCACCCATGTCCTGAAGCCTAACACCAAAGTCCTTACTCAGTATATCGGAGGCTGGGTACTCAACCACTATACTAGGTAAATGACTGGCGGCACCACCAATACCACCACCGAAGGAGAACCTCCTCTCCAGCACAATGGTCTTTAAGCCCGCCTTAGCCAGGTAGTAAGCCGCGGTCATGCCTGACGGGCCAGCACCTACAATGGCAACATCAACGCTTGAGTACTCATCAAGCATCTTCAAGGCGCTCCTCATTATTGCACGGGTAATGCTCGACTCCGAAATATATATGCCCGCCATGTAATCACTAGGTTATTGATCATTAATAAACAAGTTATAAACATTATGCCAAAAACTAGACAAAGCGGTTAACGGCTGCACCTTTTAAACTTCGATTCAGGAATTAATCCAATGCCATTCATACTAAATAATGTGCAGGGACAATTAAGGTGCTCGAACTGCGGAAGGATAATAATTGGTCAGCCAATAGTAGTTAAGACATGCTGTGTAAATAAGCCATGGGTTTTCTGCTCCGAGGAATGCTATAATGAATTCCTAAGAAGGTGGGTAAGGAATCAGGAACCACATAAGGGAAGGAATTCATTAAGAAGAGATGTGTTGTAAAAATTAATCTGTCTTTTTAAGATTCAATTAAGCTAAATCACCAGGAATAATCACTTAATATCCTCTTCATCGACCGCGTTTCTCAACTGCTCAATAAGCGTATCTATTGGGGGGGTACCCGGCTCAACAAAGAATAACTGGACACCCATTGACGTAAAATACTCATAACTTGTCTCACAAGCCCCACTGGCTATTACCGCGTCAACATCCCTTAACACATTCTCATGAAGCCATTGATACTTAGCGACACCATGCATTGGAATTCCTAATTCAGACAGCGCTTCATGGATCACGGCCGGATCATCAGTATCTGGGATATTGCCAAGGGGGGGATTATCCCTACTCTCCACGAGCTTAATATCCTTAGTATCCTCATTAAGTTCGTATATTACGTATTTCTTAGCATGCGCAAAGTGACCATCACTTACCGACTTTCCATCATCTGTAGCTACCGCAATCCTTACCATATGACCATGACCAATGCGACACTTAATAAACCACTGCACTAAAATCAAATAAAGTTAACACACTAAAACAAGCTAAGCATTAATGCATTAACGCACCATAATAATGTAAGGAAAACTAAATAAGAATTTGATACATTTTGATACATTAAAATAAATGGATTCTCTACCATCTTCGTTAGAGCTTGGACTTGGCTTAACCTAATTAGGATCTTGAGGTCCCTAGCCACCTCCTTAGGTCTTTTCCAATACTCATCCTCTAGGTACACAGTCACCGCGTCTAGGCCTGCGCCAGCCTCATCCATGACCGAACCCTCAACATCACCCCCCCACATTAAGTGGGTTAAGAACTTAAGAAGCTCAACATCCTCACCCGTTATTGAAAATTAACGAAGAACATTGAGCAAGAAAGTTTGTGAAGTAGGTATTGATGTATTGAGGTAATACTCAATGCCTTGAGCATGAGGTATCTTGGAAGGGCTTTAGGGAGAGGATGATGATTGCAGAGACATACCTAAGGAGAATGTGGGAGATGCCAGAGCAAGGGTGATACTGCTTGGGTATTAGAAGTGGGTGATAGTGGGAAATGCTTTTTACTTAAAATCATAGATTAATTTGCCTTTCTCCACCACGATCTTCCCATCCCTTATTACCGTGATTATCCTTGATACGTCCTTGATGTTCTCGATGGGATTTCCATTAATCAACACTATGTCCGCAAGCCTTCCCTCCCTGATTAACCCCCACGTTTATCCCGAGCATTCGTGCAGCATTCGATGTAGCTGCCTTTAATGCGTCAATGTTGCTTAAACCGCCGAGTTCCGTCATTAGCTGAAGCTCTACCCAGTTCTTGCCCATGTCAATGTCCAGGTTGGTCTTGAAGCCTAGGTCTGTGCCCATTATTATCGTAACCCCCATACTCCCTCGCCTTCCTAACCACGTTGGCAATGCTCTCCCTAACCTCCGCAATCTTCTCCAGGCCCCCCCATGGTCAATGCCTATCTGCTTCCCATACCTATAAATCAACTCCTGAATTGCCATGGTCGGCGTCAACGAAACATCCCTCTCAGCCATTAACTTTAGCGTCTCATCCTTCAGTAATGTGCCGTGTTCAATAGTCCTAACACCAGCCTCAATGGCCACCCTAGCCCCCCCAGGTCACCATGTGCGTGAGCAGCTACGTACGTTCCCACCTTCTCGGCCTCCTGGACTATGGCCTTAATCTCATCGAACGTGAATTGAGGCCACTCGGGCCTATCGCGCTGTGATAATACACCACCGGTGGCCATGATCTTAATGAAGTCGGCACCACCCCCCTGAGAACCTTCCTGGCGGCCTTCCTACACTCATCAACGCCATCGCATATCTCGGCAAAGCCCAACTCAACACTCCACTCAAGTGGTATTGAGTGGCTTAATTCACCATGGCCGAAGGTCTGCGTTAATGCGCCCCCCCAGCCGCTATTATCCTGGGCCCTGGTATGATCCCCCCCTCACTTATTGCATTTCTAAGCGCTATCGAATTTGGCTCGCCGCAGTCCCTAACTGTCGTAAAACCAGCAATCAATAATTCCCTAGCCCAGTTAGCCGCCCTGAGTAGCCTAATCCGTGCATCATCAAGGATGTAACCCATGAACAAACTACCACCCTTAATACCCGTTAAATGCAGGTGCGCATCTATTAATCCGGGCATCACAAACATGTCCCTCGCATCAACCTCATTAACCGCACCCAACTCCTCCGTAGTCACCTTAACTATGACATTACCCTTAACGTATACGTTCCGCCTACCGATGACCCTCTCACCATCAAAAACATAACCACCCCCCCTTATGACTAGGTCATAGGTAGTACTGGCCATATGAATATAGTGCGGATTGATGTTTTTAAGTTTAATTTTATTCATCATTATCTAAGAAGATTTAATAATTGAGGTCAATACCTTTTGTCTCTTTAGCTAATATAAAGGCTATTAGGGTTATTGCCATTCCAAACCAGCCCCCCCAATAAATTGGTGCCAATTTATAATGTGTTGTGTATATAAGGTATGTGGCTATGAAGGGTGTTGTCCCACCAAAGGCAGCTACGCCAACATGGTATATAAAGGATAATGCAGTATACCTAGCCTTGGTTGGAAACATTTCAAGTAACATTGTTGCATAGGCGCCGTTGAACCACGATGCCATGAAGTTATATATGGCCTGTGCTAATATTATTAATGGTAATTGCCCTGTTGATAATAATAGGAAGTATGGGTAGATGAATATTATCGTACCCACCGCATAGGCTATCATAAATGGCTTCCTACCATACTTATCAGCCAGTGAGCCGAATATTGGTGAGAATATTATCAATACTGTATATCCAATAACGAGCGCTAATGATGCCTCAACCGCAGGTACATGTATAACACTCTCCAGATAGGCGATTGCGAAGACGCCGCTTGCGTATGTCATGGCGGTACCGCCAATTATAAAGCCGAGTCCGAGTAAAATCCTCTTCCAATAGCCAGCCCTAAAGGCATCCACCAATGGTAACCTAGATATATTGCCCCTGGATTTTAATCTTGCGAAGATAGGTGACTCACTAATCCTTAATCTAATGTAGACCCCTATTATGGCTATCACAACGCCAAGTCCAAACATTATCCTCCAACCAATACTTGCGAACCAGGACTCACCGTATAGGTAGGTAAGTAGACCTAAAAGTCCCACGGCGAGTAATGGACCAGAGCCCTGGGCTGTCTGAGCGACACTAACCCAAAAGGCACGACTTAAAGTTGGTGCAAACTCGCCAGTTAATGTTATTCCACCACCAAATTCGCCACCAAGTGATAAACCCTGGAGAAACCTAAATATGGCTAATAATATTGGTGCCCAGATACCTATCTGGAAGTATGTCGGTAATAAAGCCAGCGCCAGACTTGCCGCTCCCATGAGCGATATCGTGAAGACAAGCGTATATTTCCTACCAATCTTATCACCAAGATGCCCAAAGATAATAGCACCAAGAGGCCTGCCTGCGAAGCCTACGGCAAAGGTTATGAAGGCATATATTAATGCAAGTAATCCGCTCATCATTGGGAAGAAAAGCTTAGCAATTACAGGCGCTGCATAGCCAAAGATCAGGAAGTCGTAGAACTCGAAGGCTATACCTAACGAGGAGGCTACAGATACCTTTAACATTTCACTGGTTGGTACCTGAACCTCTTGTCCTCCCATTAAAATTTTGCATCAATTTCACCATATTTAAATATTATCATACTTTTATTTTTCATAAAGTATAATAAAGCGTGCTATTAAATCATAATAATACTAATAATAATTACTATATAGTATATAGGATATTATATATACTAGAAATTATTTAGCTCATTGGAAGATATAAAATATTAACATTTTGATAGTTCCCATCATTTCTGCATATGCTCATACCTCCATAGTACCTTTCCATTTCTCGTACCTACTTCATACCCATTTCTAACTGTTATTTTTCCATTAACTATTACGTACTCAATACCATCGGGGGGGTATAGCGTTGGTTCTAAGTACGTTGCTCGATCAGCTATTCTTTCAGGGTCAAAGATGACTATGTCGCATAATAGCCCTCCTTAATCATGCCCCTATCCTTAAGGCCTAATCTTTTCGCTGGCATGCCCGTCATTTTTGCAATGGCCTTCCCCCAACGAAATTACTCCCTTCTCAAGGGCATACCTTCTGATCACTCTGGGGGGGAAGGTTCCATAAGCCCTTGGGTGCTGTTTACCACCCAATGGTCCATAACCAGGCCTAATACCGTTTTGGTCAGACCCAATGTATATGAAGTCCTGCTTTATGAAGTTCACTATATCATCCTCACTCATAGCCCTAACTATCATACTGACATTACCGTGATTCCTAATCAAAACCTCCCTAAACACATCAAAGGGTCTCTTACCCTCCTTGCTCGCTATTTCCTGAATACTCCTACCCTCAATATCACGCTCACCAAGCTCCGTGGCGGCTATTATTATGTTCCCCCCCCAACCAACCTCATACACGAAATTCTGACCCTTCATTTTACCTTCCTCCATTTCAACCCTAATCCTCTCTGCAACCTCGTTATCCATTAACCTCTCGAGTGCCTTATCGGTACCACCCTCCTTAGCCCAATCAGGCAATGCCTGTAATAGTGCCGTTTGACCGGCATCATACGGATAGACATCTGCATGTATATCTAAACCCTCCATCCTCGCCCTATTGATAATCTCAATAATCTTGGTACTAAGACCCCCATTGGGCCCTACCCATGGCTTTAATATGCGATATTTGCACGGATACTCCCGCCTCCCTACCAATCCTTATCGCCTCCTCAATTGCGGATAAAACTCCACGGGCCTCATCCCTAATATGACTCGCGTAAATACCATCATACTTCCTAACCACCTTTGCTAGCTCAATAACTTCCTCAGTCTTTGCAAAAACTACCTGGCGCATAGAATAAGCCCGTACTCAAGCCCCACATGCCATTCTGCATCTCTTCCTCAAGCAACTTCCTCATCTCATTCAACTCAGAATCAGTCGGATCCCTAGCTTCAAAACCCATCACGGCTATCCTCAATGTATGATGCCCAACCAACGGAACTAAGTTAACGGCAGGCTTAACAGTCTCAACAATCTTATAATAATCCCTGAGAGACCTCCAGTTCCAATCAAGGAGATAACTCAGGCCAGGGAAGTATTGATTAATAAACTTCTTTAGAAGTTCCAGCTTATCCTTACTTACGGGAGCCATGGACACACCACAATTACCCACAACCTCCGTAGTTACTCCCTGCCTAATCTTACTACTTGAGTCTGGGTAAATCAGAATTGTATTATCAGAGTGGGAGTGCATGTCTATGAAGCCTGGAGCCACAACCTTCTTACTGGCATCAATAATAATGTCCGCCCTTGCATCCCTTAAATCGCCGATGTATACTATTCTTTCACCCTCAATGGCAATATCAACCCTCCTAGGCTCAATATTAATCCCATCATAAACAATACCATTCCTAATAACAACATCATACATAATCAACATCACCTCTATACCCTATATTATAAGTTCTCTTTTCATAAACAAAGTAACCGTACTAGTTAATTAATGTATCTTACCACTAAAGAAAGAAGTATTATTAAATATTAATAATACTTCAAGATGAATCATACAATGGCTGTAAGGAGAAAGACAAGAATAAAAGCATATGGCAGTACTCTAAGGTCATGAGACTTTATGCCCTTATTACTAACTAATTTAAATACTACTAAAAATTAATAGCCTATGTTAATGTTTCATCAATGGTTATTAATGATCAATTAACCATATTTCCTAGATAAGATAATATATCATACAGCCACGTATATTAAGCCTTACATAACTGGCCGCCAATAAATGTAATTAACCACGGCGATGAATTGGGAAGGATTAAATGCAGCTCTGGCGCCCCCCCGGCCGGATTTGAACCCGGGTCTGCGGCTCGACAGGCCGCCATACTAGACCGGGCTATACCACCGGGGGGGCTACGTAGTGATTGGCTTTATTGAGAATTTAAGTTTTTTGCCCTGATTGTTTATTGGTGCTGTGTTAGGAGGTTTCTTAATGGTTATTATGAGTTTAAGTGTGGTGTTGAGTCTGTATTTCCTGTCTAATTATTGACTGAGTAAACGCTTTAAATTGGCAGTTTCCCGCCTTAGGTATGGCGGCGAGTAATATGAACAGTAATATGGGTGATAAGGAGGATGAGGAGTTGAGCAAGTTATTGGAGAAGAAGGCTAGGGAGTTAGCTAAGGCTGTGGGTAATGAGCCTGTTGAGTTGAGTGGGGGGGATAATTTTGATGATTTCATAAGGAGTAAGAGGGTTGTGGTTGTTGATTTCTGGGCGCTGGTGTGCGCCGTGTTTTCTACTTGAGCCGATCTTAAAGGCGCTGGCTAAGGAGATGCCGTGTGTTGGTTTTGGTAGGTTGAATACTCAGGAGTGGCCCGACGTTGCTGCTAAGTATGATGTGATGAGCCTACCTACTGTGATAATATTTAAGGATGGTGAGCCCGCGGATTTCGTGATTGGTGCTGTGCCTAAGAAGATAATTGCTGATAAAATAAGGAGGGTTCTCAACGAGAATTAAAATCAAAAATAGTTTTTACACAGGAAAATAAACTAATTTTACTTAATATTCTCCTCCCTCTCCACCTCACCAAGTGACTTATCAAGTACGTCTATTGCCTTATCAATGTGCTCCTGCTTGACGGTTAATGGCGGCGCAAACCTAATGACGTTGCCATTCCAACCACTAGTCACGAATAGCACGCCCCTCTTCAATGCCCTGTTAAGGCATATGTCGCTCGTCTCCTTAGTCGCTGGCTCCTTAGTCTTCCTATTCTTAACTAGTTCAATACCAATCATGAGCCTAACCCCCTGACCTCACCAATCAGTGGGTGCTTATCGTAAAGCTCCATCAATCTCTTCATTGCATACTCACCCATCCTCTTGGCATTACTTAACAGCTCCTCCTTATGCATGTTGTAGTAATCAACGGTTGCCTTAACGGCGGCCATAATTAACGCCGAGGCTCCAAAGGTCGAGTGCTCATCATTCAACTGCATTGCAGAGGCAATCTCCTTCCTAGTCACGACGGCTGATGCTGGCAATCCACCAGTCATGCCCTTAGCCGCAACAACTATGTCAGGCTTAACGTTGAATTGCTCGAAGGCCCAGGTGGTGCCGGTCCTACCCATGCCACTCTGGACCTCATCAAATATTAGCAATATGCCGTATGTATCGAGGACCTTCTTCAGTCTTTCGAAAAAGTCCATTGGTGGCACCACGATACCGCCAACACCCTGTATAGGCTCAGTGACTAGGCAACACACGTCCTTAATGGCCACGTAATTAATGTAATACTCGATGGTTTCGACGGCAGCCTTACCACACTCCTCTGGCGGCATATCACCAAATGGGCATCTGTACGGGTATGGGAATGGCGCTATTAACGTGCCTGGCGGTAATGGTCCATACTCCTTCCTCCTCATTCCATGGTATGAACCAGTTAGGTATGTCCTACCGTGATAACCACCCATTAGGTACATCACGTACGTGTTCTTCGTGTACCTCTTTGCAATCTTAAGCGCTAACTCAATGCCCTCAGAGCCACTTAGCTTGAAGTGGACCTTATTATACATGTTCCTGTCGGGGGGGAATAGGCTTAACACGGCCTTTGCTGCATTAAGTAGTTCCTCCGTGTACCAGTTATAGCCATTGCCAGCAATTAATCGCTTTGCAGTCTCAGTGATCGCGTCGGCAAGTCCCGGCGGGTTATGACCGAGTAGTGCCGTGGTTACTACGGTCATGAAGTCCAGGTAAGTATTTCCATCAACATCATAAACATAAACATCGCGGGCCTCCCTAACAACAATCCTGTGGGTTGGGTATAAGTTCGTCATTAGGTATTCATCTAGCTCCTTAAGGATTTCCTCGGTCCTTCCCATTAAGTTAATTAAATGCTCGCTCCTTTTAAGTTTAATCTGCTAGTTATCCTTTCCATAAGGTATATAATATTTTTTCCATAATATCTTCAGTATTTTTTGAGAAAATTTCTTTCAACAGGTATAATCTATAAAAATACATAGACTATTTATTCATTTAGAAAGGTTTTTTAAGAATAGGTTGAGATGAGTGTCGATTTCTATGGAGGAGCAAAAACAGCAACCGCAGGAGGCTAAGGCGGTCTCTGAAGCATCATTAACAATCACGTCACCACTCGATTTATTGTTTAATCCAAGGTCCGTCGCGATAATCGGGGGGGCCACACCTAGGGAGAACAGTGTCGGCGGTGTCATCACGAAAAACCTACTCACTAAATTTAAGGGTAAAGTTTACCTAGTCAATCCCAAGTATGATGAGGTCAATGGCGTTAAGTACTATAAGTCAATACTCGATATTCAGGACAATATTGACTTAGCGGTCATCGTTGTTCCGGCGCCGGCTGTTCCTAAGGTCGCGGATGAGTGCGCCAGAAAGGGTGCTAAGGTCACGATAATAATCAGCGGTGGTTTCAGTGAAGTTGGTGAGGAGGGCGCTAAGCTTGAGGAGGAGTTGAGGAAGGTTGTTCAAAACCGCATTAGAGTGCTTGGTCCCAACTGCATTGGCGTTTACAATGCCTTTAATGGCCTAGACACATTCTTTCTTCCCGAGGATAGGATGGGCAGGCCCAAACCCGGTCCCGTAGCCTTAATTAGCCAAAGTGGTGCTGTGCTGGTGCAATCCTTGATTGGGCAGCCAGGAGAAATATAGGCGTTGGGTTAGCTGTAAACTATGGAAATAAGCTCGATATTAATGAGGCAGAGCTTCTTGAGTACTTTGCCAGGATGGTAGGGTCAAGGTCATTGTTATGTACATGGAGGGATTGAAGTACCCTGGAGAGGGGGAAGAAATTGCTCGAGGTCATGAAGGAGGTGTCCAGTGTTAAGCCAATAGTAGTTTATAAGGCTGGTAGGACTAAGGCGGCAACAGGCGCTGTTAAGTCTCACACGGCTGCTCTGGCAGGTAATTACGAGATTTACAGGGCAATGCTAAGGCAGGCCAATGTCATTGAGGCAGATAATCTGACGGATGCCTTCGACATGGCCAAGGCACTGGCCACACAACCACTACCCAGGGGTAACAGGGTGTTGGTTATAACCGATAGTGGTGGTATGGGGGGGATTCAATCCGTGGATGCCCTGGACATGCGTGGACTACAGGTTCTTGAACTATCCGAAAGCCTTCAGGAAATACTGAGGAAGCAACTACCTCCTTTAGCCGTTACCCGTAACCCGATTGACTTGACGGGTAGTGCCACGGACGCCATGTACAAGTTCGTCCTAGACACTGTACTACCAACGAGCTATGTCGATATGGCGTTAATAATAGCCTTAATGCAGATACCAGGCCTAACGGCGAACCTGGGCAATTACATAATCGAGGCTAAGAGATTTAATAAGCGATAGTTGTCGTTAGCTTTGGCGGTAACGAGTACGTGGCTAAGTTTGAGAGTTACCTGGAGGAGAATGGAATACCTGTTTACCACGCACCGCACAGGGCTGCTAAGCGTTGTGGGCGTTATATGAATATTCAAAAATAAAGGGTGTAGCCAAGGAATGGTGGTGAGGGGGGGTATGAACCCGATAATTGCGAAGGCGCTTGAGGAGGGTAGGTATAAATTGCTTGAGCATGAGTCCTTCGAGCTACTTAGGCAGTATAATATACCAGTCCCCGACTTTGCGTTAATTCAGGACGTCAATGAGGCTTTGAAGGTTGTTAAGGACATAGGCTATCCAGTGGTGTTAAAGGTTGTCTCGCCAGACATTATTCATAAGTCGGACGTTGGTGGTGTAATACTAAATATAAGTAATGATGATGAGCTCAGGAGCGCCTGCGAGAGAATTAGGAGTAACATTAAGGAAAAAGCCCCCATACGCCAGGATAAGCGGCTTCCTAGTGCAGAGGATGGTGCCCGAGGGATTAGAGACAATAATTGGCGCAACTAAGGACCCAATCTTTGGTCATGTAATAGCCTTTGGCCTTGGCGGTGTAATGGTTGAGGTGCTGCAAGACGTGAGTTTCAGGATCGTGCCTATCACAGAGGAGGATGCCAGGGCAATGGTTAGGGAGATAAAGGGCTATAGACTCTTTAATGGTTATAGAAACATGCCCGTGAGGGATGAGGAAGCCGTTATCTACATAATAACGAAGTTCTCAGAGCTCCTATCTGATAATCCAAACATCGTTGAGGCAGACCTAAACCCAGTCATTGTGCTTGAGAGGGGTAAGGGCGCTTACGCGGCTGATGCTAGGTTTATAATTGGGTCTGTGTGAGTTCGTGAGTTAGGTTTAAAATTAATACCGTGGTTTCTGCCCCCCCTTGTATGAACAAGCACTACTGGTGTTCAGGTTAAAGATGGCACTCGCAATAATAGCGATATTACTATTAGGCGCCGCGTTTACGTACGGCATCATGACGTGGTTATACGGCCCAATAAGCGGCGTCACACTTGTCACTAGTTTAGTTCTCATGGCATTTTTCCTAACGCTGTTCCAGTGGTTAATCGGCCCATTCCTAATCAACGCCATGTATAGGCTCATGAGGTTAAGCCTGACGATCCAACCTACGGCTGGGTCTATGAAATGGTTGCTGACGTTGCGAGGCTAATGGCTTTAAGGACGTGCCCAAGGTCTACATAGCCGATGTACCATTCCCAAATGCCTTCGCCTATGGAAGCCCAATAGCCGGTAAGAGGGTTGCAATAACACTACCCCCCCTACTAAAGATATTGAAGCCCAGCGAGTTAAAGGCTGTTCTTGGCCATGAGATTGGACACCTCAGGCATAGGGATGTGGAGGTGCTGATGGCCGTTGGCCTACTGCCCACAGTCATTTACTGGCTTGGTTGGTCACTTTGGTGGGGGGGTGGTTGGTGGGGGGGAGGTTGGTCCGAGAGTAGGAACAACGGCGGTGGCTTACTACTCCTAATAGGTTTGGCGCTAATTGCCGTTAGCTTTCTATTCCAACTATTCGTACTATACATAAATAGGTTGAGGGAGGCCTACGCAGATATTAATGGTGCGTTAACTGTCGAGAACGGTGCCCGTAACCTACAGAGGGCGCTTGCGAAGATAACGCTTTACATGGACCCAAACGTTGTGAAGAGGACTACGAATGGTACATTGAGGATGTTCTTCTTCGCACCACCAGTTAGCACTGAGTATATTGAGAGTAATGTTGATGACTTAATAGAGTATTGGAGCATTATAAGCCATCGATTTGGGAGGAGTTATTCATGACACATCCACACCCTGCAAAGAGAATACAAATGCTTGATAGGATCGCCGAGTCTTTGCCGTAACCCTCTAATCAAAATAGAAGGAAACCCTCAGTAAAACCCTTATTTTTATCCTAAATTTTTATTCTAACCCTCCTTCACCGCTGATTGGAGATAGAGAACCCTATACTTATTCCTCAATTTAATTAATGCGAAGGTGAATATTTGCTCACCATTAACATAGTTACTCGTTGTCGTAACCCTCACGTACTTAGCATTGCTAATTTCATTGGTTACATTACCGTCTATATCGAAAAGAACTACATCATTAACGCTTAGCCCAATATCTGTTAACGCATTCCTTATGCAATTAATGACTAGGGTCTCATCAACATCATAGCACCTACCACCCATGAACTCACTCATCACCCTACTATGTAATTCGTAAACCCTTTTATCCAGTCCGCTCATCTAATCATCGTAGTTACACCACTAAATATACCTTACCTAGGGATTAAACTCGGAGAGTTGGGTAATGCTTATTTTTAGCTGAGCGGTGCGCCATGTGATGGAGGTAATAAGTACTGGCAGGGGGTGTTATGGATATGTTAAATGAGCTCCTTAATGACCTTAATAGGGATGATTTAACGCTCATTGAGAGATTACCCTACGTTCGTGAGTATGAGAGGTATAGAGACGTGATCACGAACATTCTCAGGGAATTCCACATAGCGCTTGTCCTCGTTAGGTTGACGTTTAACGATGGTTCCCGTAAGGTTACGTCTTCCTAATAAGGGGGGGTGAGGGCGGTGAATTGGGTAGAATACCAACGTCAGGCGTTGTGGAGGGTTACGTAGTGAGTGTTAAGGGTAACGACAGGAAGAAACTCCTGTATAATTCAGTGACGTTTAATAGGGCTGATGACGTGGCAACGAGGATTATAGAGTTCGCAAACATGTACAGGAAGGCCGAGGAAAGAATATCACAACTTCAACTACTTCGTGAGGCCGAGAAGGACTATGCATTATTCTATGAGGAGGCTGGCGATTAAGGCTTAAATTGCTAGGTAATCATTAAATTAACATCATGAAGAGCACGCCCTTATCTGAATCTACTGATGATGAATGCTGCCAGGCGGATCACCTATTCATTAATTGGACCTGCGCCCTCAATTTGCTCTTTATCTCCTTAATCATTGAGTAAGCCTCTTCGGGGCTTGGTATTCTAGACTTAGCCCTGTAATACCTATAGACCTCCTCCTCAAAATTAAGCTCAGTCATTACACCCCCCCTGCTATTTAATATCCTCATTGCGTCCCAGGGATCCTTCGCATTAATTATTAAGTTGGCTAACGGTAAATCACTTATTGCTTTCTTAAGGTCTAGGTAATACGTTATTGATGATGATACATCAAGCCTCACGTACCTGGTGCTACCCCTTATACCCACATTACCGTGATGACCCTCGCGGCCTTAAACACCAAGCCGCTGGCCTCGGTTATTGCCTTACTAAGTATGTCCTCAAGTATCATTAAGTCATTTCGCGTAGGCCATATGCGCCTAGGAATGCGCCCTTACCAGCTAGCTGCTTATTCTCATTAACACGTAATCCCTATCTAACTCTCCATCCACACCCGGTCCTGCAACGCCAAGTATTACCGTACATTGGTCGTATCCTGAACCCTACTTAAAATAGCCGCTGAGTAACTATCGGCAAGTGGGCTGTAAAGCCCATCCTCATTGCCCAGGGCTAGAACGTCACCACCAACATCAATTCCTATTACCGCATCAATGCCGTACTTACTCACGTAATCACTAAGCTCCTTAGCGACACTACTTACGGAACCAGCAATACTTATTCCTAGTCCATCATCCTTAATAACGCTTAATACATTGGCTATTTGGGGGGGAATGACGTGCCTACCCTCCCTAACTGCGTAGGTGTCCCCATTAACAATGGCTAAATAATCACCAAGGGCATTGGCGTTCTTAAGCTCCTGTATCCTAATGGGTCCTGGCACAATGTCATTCACGTATCTCTCCCAAAGAACTGCGCCCAATATTGCCTCCTTACCCTCGTTAATGGCGAGGCTATAGGTTATTGTTGAGCCAACAACGTCACCTCCACCACCAATACCGATCACTAAGATGCTCCTTACATTAAATCCTATAACCTCATCAAGCACAGTGATGTCTCATTTTAAATCATTTAAATGCATTAAACTAAAACTAACCTGACCTATCACTATTAACCACACCATTAACTGTAAAGTAATACGTATTATTTACATATGTATTAATTAATACCGTAACGTAAAAGCTACCGCTAAATTTCAAGCCACCATTGCATGCACTCCATCCAGGTGATGCAAGTAATACATAGTCTATGGTCCCCCAATAAACCGTGTAATTGTGTGTTCGTTCAATCATTCTAAAAACACCAATGTATCTAAGCGTTATATTTATGCCGTAATGATCACCACCTACCTTACTCACTAAATAACCATTTATGTCCTGTATAGCCTCGGTTAAGTTATTAGCGTGAATCGTTACATTTTCATCTAAACTATGGATGACGTTATTAATTACCTGGGAGTAATAACATAAATTGAATGGATATATGACAGCGACAACACCCTCAATATCGCCAGATTGCGTAATTACTTGAATAACTGCGCGATAAACGGTAGCATTACCCTCACCATAAACCTCATAATCAACTACCCTATACCTCACAATACCCCCCCCAGTCCTATTACTAATGGTGCTGAGAACCTCATTTAAGGTTCCAGTCAGGTTATTGGCAATAGCATTGCATGAGTAGTTTATAGGATTCGTAATAACTAGGCATGCATCGTTCCCTAACATAAATAGCAATGTATTGTTTAACTGCCTAATGACATTAACTGACAGTAAATAGGCGTTCTCGAGGGTTAACGCCTTAGACGCCTCACTGCTCACGTAGCTTATTAAGTATGTGGTCAGTGTAATCATTACCAGCAATACTATGATTATGGGTAATAATGACTTGTAAATCACTCACAATCACCTAGCGTAAGCAACGTATACATTAACCTCCAACCTGGAATCATTAATCGTAATCCTTGGGCATAGAATTAGGTAATTCTTGGTCGTTACCTCATCCATTATTACAACATGGTTTAATTTAATACTGCCCGTGAAATTACCCAGTTGGCACTCAATGAATAGGTAAGTTCCAACGGACGCTTTATAATCAATTATTGATAGCCTCAACAGGAGGTTTGTTAAGTATATCGTGAGTATGAGTATTACGATTACTAGGGTAATTGAAGCCAGTAGGTCAGGGAATATTAAGGAGTCTGCGAGAGCCATTGATTATCACCATGGCATAATCACTCACGGAATCCGCTAAGTAAAGTACTTTTAGTAGGAAGCTCTCGATGACTATGATCATCATGAATATGATCACCATTAATATCGCTGTGAGTAGGTACCTAATCATTTAATCACCGAGTTGATCCATTGAATAATTGAATTAAGCTCTCGAATAAGCCCTATATTATTCCTTAACAACTCTACATATAATGAGATGGTGATAATCGAGAGTATCACTGAAATTACCGTGAGTATTAGTGATCCATATTCCTGGAATAGAATGTTCAATACTTCCTCAAGGGATTTCACAATTAATTATTATCAATTCGATATATAAGTCACTACAGCATTAATCACTGAGAGAATAGGCGTGTACTGCTGATTACGTGGCTTATTAATCGCCTCACCTCATCAGCCAGGTACCTCCTACACTCAACCTCAAGTACCTCACCCTTAACATGCCTCTCCTCACTAAGTGCTTCCTCAATGGTATTCCTCGTAATTACCTCGTAAACCCTCGCCTCAACCTTACCATCACTAGCCCTAACAACACGACCAACCCTCTGAATCATCTGTCTCTGAGAGCCTGTTCCAGAAAGTATTATCGCCACATCCGCATCCGGCACATCAATACCCTCATCAAGGACTGTGGTCGCCACGATAACCTTATACACACCCTAGCAAATGCCTTAAAAATCGAGTCTCTATCACTCGTCTTAGACGTTATTAACGCGACGATGGGCCCCAATTCCTCCTTAAGGACCTTATATAACTCCTCGGCCTGCCTTATGAATTGGGTAAAAACAATGATCTTACTACCAATGCCAACCTCAGCCTTCACTATTTCCTTAGCAATGCCTATCTTGCACTAGCCATACTCGCTATATTCCTTAGGACAATCGCATTATCACCAGCTCTCATAACTCCTCCTCTCCTCAGGTGTTAAGTCAACGTAGATCCTAAAGTGCCTAACAGGAACAACCAATTTAGCTTCAATCATGTCCCTATAATCAGCCTGGTAAACAATATCACCGGCGCTTAGGAATATCAAGTGCTCATTATTATCACTCCTCTTCGGTGTAGCGGACAATGCCAACCTAAAGGGTGCCCTAAGCTTAAACGCAACCTCCTTAAACGTATCGGCAGGAACGTGGTGGCAATTATGCACTATGACTCCATTAGCTACGAAACTATGGTCTTCCTCTACCTCAATATCGTAGACAAACTCTTCTTCCTTGGAAATGCCTCTAGGGCTATTGGTTTGATTAATTCCAGGAATTTCTCCGCTTCCCTCATATTTGGCGTATGGAGGAAGTAGTAATTGCGATAATGCGTTATGCCAAATACTACTCCCCATTACTCCCTCAACCACTGCGCCAGCATTTTGTTCCCCCCTCCAATGTAAAATTCTCCGTGTGTAATTGTATTGCGTAATAATCCCTCCCCCCCTTCTCTAGGCTTATTGATCCATCGTCCAGAAACCAAACTGCTAACGCTATCGGCGTCTTTATCATACCCAGAAGTTCCTTGGTGACTGTCTTCCTCCCGTTTATATATGATGCCTTGTAAATCTCCGTTAGCTCCGGATGGCATATTGTATGGAATCTTACCACGTCTCCATACGCTCCATACTTCGTCATCCTTATGACCTTTGGCGGTGTCCTTACTATATTCTTTAGCTCTGAGTATTTCCACATTAAGTACTCGTACTGGTCTAAAGAGTGTGTCACTGTTAATCTCGCGTTTTTCGCCCTGGGTGGCGGAATTGTTAAATACCCATCCCCCCCAAGCACCATGCCCAGGACTATCTCCCTCTATCTCTCTGTCAATTTTGGTAATGATGCTAACCTCCTCAATTCCCTTTCCTGCACTATTTTCCTTATCTGCTGTATTCCCACCTCTTTGTATAAAGTCCATCGCTTTAATGATCTTCGTCTCTGAAGTTCTGGGTTGTGAGCAGTTACATAATGACCCCCTAAAGCCTGAAGCGTTGGAAATTCCTTTCCGCAGATTCTGCACCTGTATGTCATAGAAATACAGCACGTCCCCGCTTCTTAAGGTTATTGCAGGCTTCCAACCATCCTGAGTGAGAATTAGGTGATCCTCCGTCACCACTAATTCGCCTTTCTCGTGAGTTATCCTCACCATCCTCTTAATGAGTGGTATTTTGAAGTAGTTCGTTATTCGCATAAACCTGCCTTTATGGGTAAGCACTCACGGGTAGTCTCTTCTCCACTATCTCTCCAATGGGCATTAACCCCATGTCAGTAACAATCAATGCATCATATGGTAAGCACTCATCGAATACCACCATATCGAACTTATCACTTATCTCCGCTATCCTGTTAACGGCTGAGTTGTAGATCGCCACCGTGACCTCCCTAATATCGTCATAACCACCGCCCAACCTACCTGCCCTAATGCCTAGGTACTTCATTATTCTTTCGTACCATTGATTCATAAGTTCTTCTGTGATTACGAGTATTATCGTCGGCACCCTCGCCGTGGCCAGGGCCTTGAGGGCTATGAATGTCTTACCGCCGCCTGTTGGTACGACAATCGTACCCCCTCTTACCGGCTTAACCAGGCATCGAGAGCCCTCTCCTGGAAGGGTAGGAGCTTCACCTCATCCTTAGGGACTGTATCTGCCTTGGGCTCCATTGTAGGTCAATCACTTTATAACCGCTCTTTACCAGTAATTCCCTTACGGTATCCCTTAGAAATACTGGGAACCTAATTATGACCTTTTCACTTTCTCGAACAATATCGTCCTTACGTATGAGCCTCAAATCACGCTTATTCAGGTTACCCTCCTTATCAGTGACATAGTATGGTATGGTTAAGCTCCTCAACTTCTCATAGAGCTCCTTAGATAGAAAGTGCAACTCAGCACTATCAAGGCCGAGCTTAACTGTCCACCACTCAATCCTCCTACTAAATAAATCCCTCAACTTATTATTAGCTAGGGCGAACTCCCGAGCCCTCCTAAGGGCAAGCTCCACATCACCAATCACTGGCTTACCAACGAGTAACTGCCTAATGCTCTCCACAGCCTTATCAACATACTCCTCAAATGAGGACACACTACCTATGTAATTTCTATCACTCCTAATGAAGTCCCTTATTAGGCATGACAGTGAAAGAATGTATAAGCCACCCTCCTCACCCAACACGCAGTCGCTTGGTATAGAACCGAGACTTCCCAAGTCCTCAACGCCAATTACGCCGCCTGACGAGTTTACGAGTATAGTCCTCATTAATTTCTCGGTCTCCTCACTGGTCAGCTCAAGTAATTCCTTCAACTCCCTAATCAACGAGAGTGAGTAAACCTTGCCGGACCAGTACTCACCATTCCACCTGAACCCCCCCAGCTCCTTCAATCTATCCTTAACTCTCGATATCCTATCCCACGGCCACTCCCTCCTAATCTCAACATCGCCATTCACAACTACCCTAAAGAGCACTAACCATGTACTACCTAGTACAGTACTTAAAGCTTACAAAGGCTTTAATTCCATAATCCTTAATGAACCTAATTGACTACCCAAGGTGGCCCTCCCTCGCTAGGGAATCGATACTTAACGTGCCCATGGACCTAAGAAACATTAAATTGAGCATTGACACTAAGGTCATTGATTACAGTGAGGAAATAGATTCAGTTGTCATTACCGGTATGGGTGGTAGTGGCGTTGTTGGCGATATAATTAATGATCTATGCTGGTTCTGGGACTGCAGAGTGCCCATAATTGTGAGTAAAAACATGAGGCTACCGAAGAGGTTATCAAGGCCTTTGATCATAGCCATTAGCTACTCGGGTAATACAGCCGAGACAATAATGAGCGCTAATGAGGCTTTATCCAGGGGGTACCCGGTAATTGGTGTAACGACGGGCGGTAAGTTAAGCACAGTACTTACTAATAAAGGCGCCCCCCCAGTTGTCCTAATCCCAAAGGCCTCGGCACCTAGGTATGGATACCCGCGTTACTATACCCAACACTAATCATTCTAGAGAGGTTCGGCATTGCTTCGGTGACCAACGAGTTGGAGAGTGGTATCTCTGGAATTGAGAATGCCCTTAAGCATGTCGATGATGCGATCAACCTGGCGAAGCAATTAGTTAATTCGGTGCCCGTGGTTTGGGTTACGGAGAGTAGGCGTGGTGTTGGTATTAGGTTTAAGAACGACCTAAATGAAAACGCCAAGTACTACTCAGTGGTTTCGGTGATTCCTGAGGGTGCTCACAATGATATAGCCGCGGTCACGACTAAGCAGGGTAGTTTAAAACATGTGGCTATAATGGGGGGGCCCAATGATTATGAGGGCATGTACGAGGAGGTCCTCATTGATGTACTATCCTCATTCGGGGGGGCGAAGCCCATAATCGTTAAGCTTGAGGGTAAGACACCACTTGAGACTGAGATGTACGGTGTGACATACCTAGGCATGGTGACTTTGGCATTAGCGGAATTACTTGGTGTTGAGCCAGTATCCACGGAACCAATCGATAGGCTCAAGAACTCCTCAGCGAGAGGAGGGTATTTCAGGTTTGAAGGTTTCGAGGCCTGAGCCTAAGTAAAACCTTGTGAATATGATGGCTATGGTTATCACGGGGATTAGGAGTAAAGCCATTGATAGTTTAATCCCAATTAAATCCGTTGAAATGCCAAATAATGCTGGGACGGCTATACCTAGGACTCCCTGAAATGCGGCGAAGTAGGAGTTTGCGGCGTTTCTTTCCTCAATACTCGTCCCTCTACTAATCATTAATGTCGAGAGTGGGTATACAGAGCCGTGTGGTATGCCGAGTATTAACATGGAGATCATGAACATTATGTAATTAGGCGATACGTAGAGTAAGGCAATACCTATTATGGTCAATGCTATGGATACCAACATCGGCCTAAATAGCCTCCTCGGTACATGAATAGTTAGATAAAGCCTGGTAAGAAATGAGGTAAGGAAGAAAGGTACGAATGAAAAGTAAGCCAGGTACCTACTAACGTGGTATATACTCTGTGCATATATGGCTATGAATGCCGTAAAGACGACAAAGGGTATGCTGTAGGTAGAGTTCGCGAGTAATGCCGATATCAAGCCTTTATTCCTAACCACACGCCCAGCGTTGATGCTTCTCTTCTCCCTGGGGGTCTGGCGGGAACCTAATCTTAAATGATAGGGCGAATGAAATTAATGCCAGCGGTATGAATAGTAGGAATACATACCTATAACCAAGGCGGGTTAATAGGTATGTCTCAAGCAATGGACCGGCAACGAGACTTGTGCTTAAAGCCAATGTGTAAAGTACGAGTATTCTCTCCGCGGTAAATTGGTCACCAACAATACTGGCTGACGTGAGTATATTAGGCATTATTATGCCATAGGCGAACCCAGTGAGTATTGAAATTACCCAAATATTGAATGAATTGGCTAGGAAGTACGTGGGTAATAAGGCGAGTATTAATGCATTTGAAATTATGAAGAGTAGTCTCCTTGTTTGACCAGGTAATCTAGTGTTGACGAATACTATGGATGCCAGGTTAACGGCAGTAACCGCTGACGCCAGAAACCCGACTAAGTAATTGGGGGGGAATAGTAGGTCGTACTTAGCCAATAGAGGTGCTGTTGTTCCGATCATATTATTTGTTGCGCGTGCGGCGAAGGTTACCAGGAATATTATGATTGCATAATGGGCTATTTCCCGATTAATACGCACAGCCACCAACGGGAGGTCTAGTGTTTAAAAACCATTCCGTCATTCGCATTTATTTTACATGGCATTTAATATACGGGTGTGAGCCAGCTCATGTACTTACTCACCTTACCGTGAACCAAATCCATGTAATAGCTCCTTATCTTAAGGGTTATTGGTCCTGGCTGTCCATTACCTATGACCCTACCGTCAATGTTCACTACCGGAGTTACCTCGGCGGCCGTTCCTGTGAAGAACACCTCATCTGCCGTATACAACTCCTCCCTAGTAATCCTCTTCTCAATAACGGTCAGCCCTAGGTCCCTGGCTATTGTGATTACGGTATCCCTCGTGATGCCCTCAAGTATTGAATCGTAGGTTGGTGGTGTATAGAGCACGCCATCCTTAACGATAAATACATTCTCCCCACTACCCTCAGCGACATAGCCGTCACGGTTAAGTAGGATAGCCTCATCAAACCCTGAGATCTTGGCGTCCAGCAATGCAATTACGGAATTAACGTAGATACGCCGACCTTGGCCTTCATTGGGAACATGGAGTTGTGAACCCTCAACCAACTAACCACCTTAGCCTTAACGCCCTTAGGCTCCAGGTAGTGGCCGAAGGGTATGGCTATTATTGCCGTAGTTGTTTCCAAGTCCCTAATATCCAGGTTTACTGTGGACGCAGATACGAAGGTGATGGGCCTTATGTAGACATTCTCACGTACCTCATTGGCCTTTAATAATTCCACGGTTGCATCTACCAACTCATCAACGCCATAATTGACCCTGATACCCATGATCTTGGCTGAATTATGGAACCTGACGTAATGGTCCCTAGCCCTGAATATGTATAGATTATTGCTTTCAGGGCTCCAATAGGCCCTTATTCCCTCGAAAACTGACGTGCCGTAGTGCAAGGCATGCGTGAGTATGGGTATTACTGCCTCCCTTTCAGGTATTAACTTTCCGTTTACCCATACATACTTCATTAACTCGCCTACAATAAACTCCTTATTAAGCATTATCATATATATAGTATATTTGCAGCACTTACTTAAGCCATGAAAAATTAAGGTTGTGGAATGTCTTTGCCATGTGGGCATTTACTGGGCTTACCTAGATATTCGTAGAGCTTCTCCACGACCTCCTCAGGTAATGCGTAATCAAACATCTTAGCTAATTCGCATGCCTTATCTGGATCAATCCCTGCTCTAACTAATAACGTCTCCACGACCCTATGCGCCCTAATTAATGAGTTCATTTCTTTAATGCCCTCGTCAGTTATGTAGATTCCACCGTTCCTCCTCTCCACAAATCCTTTCTTGATTAAGTGATTAATCTCTTCATAAGCGCTCGCGGTTGAGACGCCAAGCGCCTTTGCAATGCCGAATATCGTTGCACCTGAACCCTTATCATTCACCCCCCTTAATCACTAATAGGTATAGGAATTCCCTACTGGATATTCTCACATGCAGTCCCATACTACACTTAGTAAAAATCTAATTAAATCTTATTCCCAAATAATTGCCTAGATCGTAGCCACTATCGCGTAGATGCCGGCAATAATCAATGCCGTGGTGATTACATAAAGCGCAATGGCCCTAGCCCCCCCACTAATTGCGTAATCACCAACGACATTCCTTCTCGAAACCAGGCTTATTAATAGGTAAGTGGGTATGGCGAGGGCTACGGCATTAAAGACCATGATCCCCCCCAAGATCAAATTAACGAGATCCCTCATGAAGAGTATTATCAGGGCTGCTGGCACCACCTCAACAACGTAAAATGCGTAAAAACCCCTAGCCTCGCACATCCTCCTACTAAGCCCTGAGGGCCAACCAAAGTATTCACTGAGTCCATAGGCAAAGCCTAGGCTTATCACGAATATTGCCAGCAGTGCTGCTGCGACCATGCCCACAGCGGCCACTATGAACCAGTATGGGCTAATGATCCTGCTTATTGAGAGTAACGCTGATTGGAATCCATCGACAACCCCCACCTTAACCCTAAGCCAATAACCAACCAGTAGGCTACCAATCATTAATGTCTCGCTTATTACCGCGCCCATTACGGTCTCAAACCTCTCATGGATATAGTGCTCCCTCCTCAATCCTTTATCAATAATCGCCGACTGCTGATAATAAAGCATCCAGGGCATTATTACAGCGCCAATATTAGCCGCGAGTAACGTTAAATATAGGGAATTAGAGTATGAGCTTGGTAGGAAAATCGACAGTAATGCACCATAAATCTCCTGAGCCTTAATGGGTACTACAGCAAAGGCCACTAGGTACACTAGTATAAACGCGGAAATCGCAAGCAGTACATTCTCAACCCTCTTATACGAACCACCCATCAGTATTATAACCGTGTGAAACACAAGGACTAGGATCACAGAAATAACCACGGGCACCCCCCCAAAGAGGAGCCCAATGGCTGATATGGCTGCGTACTCACCGACGTAGGCAGCCCCCCCATCTATTATGAGCATGGCGATTAATGATACAGCCGCAGCCTTATCACCATAAACCTCCCTAAGTAAGGCCCCCCCCATACCCTTCCCACTACCCAGCGCAGCCTGATGGTCAGTTCCTGTATGAAGTACAGAGGTATTGTTAGGAGTATTAGCCAGGGAATCATGGCAAGTCCCGTGTAATAGCCGCTCTGCATTGCCGTGAGTATGCTCGGGGCATCGACATCCGCAAGCATGGTCAACCAGCCAGGACCAAGTAACACCCTAAATGAATCGCCAATTCCCTTAATACTCTTCGATACTCTCTCCTGAAAATTCACGCCAGAGTCACACAAATACTTACTAATTAATATTTTTCCTGTGACAAGTGAAAAAGTGATGCACGTATTAAGTACCGTGGATAACCCTGACCCTACCCTCAACACCCCCCCTGAGCAGGGCGTAGAACAGCACTACGGCAATTGCGTAAAGAATAGAGGTTATGTATAGGGGGCATATCAAGGTAGCCAATATCCATCAGGTAACCACCGATACCCGGGCCGACAGCCCTCGGTATCGAGGATATCATGTTCCACAGACCAAATACCTGCCTCGTTCCTCCCTGGGCACCAATTCATTAATGAGCGATGTCAATAATGGGTTCGCCATGTTCATGAGCGTGTTCCTAATTATGAATAGGGCTAGTAACAGTGGTAGGTCGTACATTGATGGCATTATAGCAAGCACGCCTGTGGCTAACCCCTCAAGCATTACCACGGATATCACTCTACTGCGTAATAGCCTCGATATCGTCGGAGCCATTAATGTGCCTAGAGCGAGTGTTGCGTTGGATAT
Organism: Vulcanisaeta distributa JCM 11213; assembly: GCA_001316125.1. The sequence continues at coordinate 11,212 of BBCS01000009.1, read as the reverse complement.
GGCGTAGACTATGCCCAGGCTGGCAATGTTTATGTGGAACTTCAGGTAAAACCAAAGGCTAAACAACGGTATTATCACGCCAGCCCCCCCAAGGCCAATTAATGCCTCAGGTAGTAACCTCTTTATTAACCATGACGAACGCAGCCTACCCAAGTCCTTAAGGCTAATCCTCTCAATCTTTACATTCGCAATGGCTGGGTCCAAGTGCCTAATTGCATTAAGTACCAGGGGTATTGTCAGGTAAACGGCAATGGCCTCGGCAATGAAGATCAGCTCATAGCCAAGACGCCCGAGGTAACTGGGTAGGACTGCCATTGCGGAGCCAACAACGCTGAAGACCACGTTGAAGGATGATGATAGACTAAAAACCTCATCTGAGACGTTCCTCTGCTTAGCGAATTCACCAACTATGGCTGTTAATACCACGTATCGATTAAACAACGCGGTAAGTAGGTAGGCAATTGAAACTATCATGGCATGCCGGTAATCATCAGTAGTATTAATGAGCCGCTGATTGTAGACAGTACTGTGAAGAGCTTGATCCTGTCCATGAAATCCGTTAAATAACCAACAACTAATGAACCAAGGGCATTTATTAGTGAGAAAAGCCCAAGGATAACGCCTATGAGTGTGGTTGAAATACCAATGCTCAACATGTAGATTGAGAGAATTACCGAATTAGCACCCCCCCAAATAATGCCGCTTAGGGAATTGGCCGTTACCAGGAGGAAACCAACACGGCCGATGCGTTTAAACGACATTAGGCATTGATTAAAGACCTAGATTAATAAGGCATATTCCTCATTTGGAATAGAAAATTTAAATAAAAAGTACAACCACTAGAACATTTAGTCAAAGGAAATATCGAACCTGAGAGAAATGCTTAAAAATAATAAGAACAATTAAATAACTATGACGAACATAACGAGGATAACACCAATAATAATGACAATGGTACTGGTCATGACAATGGCGGTGGTCGCTCACGCCCAGGTATTCCCACCACCAGGCCCATCAACAACGCCACAATACTTCACATGCACTGAGGTGGTCCCTGGAGTATCTAGTTCTAATTTAAGCCACGTCATAGTCTGGTTAAGGTTAAGTAATGTAACGACCCCCCCGCATGGTTTGCTTTACCTCCTTAACCAGATGTACTACAATCCGTCAAGCCCATACTACCATAAATTCATTATGCCGCAGGAGTTCGCCGAATGGTATTCCCCCACCCAGCTACGTCTTCAGCTACATAGCGGGCCTGGCCGGGAAGTATGGCCTGGTCGTTAATTACACGTTCCCAATGCTCATAGAGGCCACGGGCACGGCATCGGAGGTGGACAACTTCCTAACAGCCCTGCAGTCAGCGCCAAGCAATATACAGCAGTGGATACTATCGGGCGAGTGTATCCCAATAGGCTACTTCTACGTGAGTAGTGTTGCGCCATCCTTTAAGCCCCCCCAGTATATAGCTACGTATCTAAACACTACTAACGTGAGCGCCGTGCTTACAACCAACGTTACGGCATTGAACGGGGTGCCGCTGCAGGTTAGGTATCATCAGGCGGAGATATGGCTACCGAGGGGCCTGGAGTTCATCTATGATGAGTTACCGCTGTTTAACGGCTATACATACACCGGCTACACGGGCCAGGGCTTAACTATAGCCGTCGTGGACGCTTCGGCGATTTCGAGGGTGCATATGCCGCAACATTCACGGGAGTTGTCCCGCCTAAATACGTGTCGGTTGCATGTCAGGACTTGGCGGCCTTCGACGCAATATTTGGCTTACCGCCGCCTGCTTCGTGCCTGGTCATCTACCCAACCGGTAAGCCGATACTCACGCCTGAGAACATATACACGGCGGCTGGTTGGGCTTGGGAGACTGCACTGGACATTGAGTATGCTCACACAATGGCTCCTGGGGGGGCCAATATATTGCTTGTCGTATCGCCGGACTCTGGTGATGACCTATTCGTTGACGTTGAGTACGTGGTTGCAAACCGCCTGGCTAACTTCATAAGCCTTAGTTGGGGGGGTGCCTACGAGGATATGTTCTACTACCCACCACCAAGTTACAACCTACTCTATGGGTACGACGAGATATTCATGCAGGCAGCCGCAGAGGGCATCGGCGTATTCGCGGCATCCGGCGACAGCGGCGCCTTCGACACTCTTTGGCTATACTATAATATGCCCATGGAACCCAGCGTATTATACCCAGCCAGCGACCCATGGGTAACGGGCGTCGGTGGAACAACACTGAGGGGGGGGACGATTGGTGTTGTAACCACCAGTCGTATTGAGTATGCGTGGAATTGGAATAGTTACTATAAGTGGGGTAGTGGCGGTGGTTACTCATTCACCTTCCCAGAGACGCCTGGTCAGGAGTTGATACATATTATCTACGAGAGGACCTACGTGTATGAGCCGGACCTGGGCGTCTACTTCTACACAGTTGGTCATAGGGGGGGTGTCCCGGACATCGCGGCTGATGCCGACCCATACACCGGTGTTTTAATAGTCCTTAACGGCATCATACCGCCCTACCTAATTGGCGGTACAAGCTAGCAACGCCGCTTTCTGCCGGCATGACCACGACAATACAAAGCTACCTATACGGCACTGGCGTTGACTACACAATAGGTGACCTGGCACCCAACCTATACCTACTGTATTACTACTACCCAAGCCAATTCTACACATGGGGTATTGCCTACCCAACAATTAGCTTCTTCACAGGGATTCCTGGGGGGGCCATGTTCGTGACACTCGGTGGTGAAAATGGGCTTTACTGGGTAATACAGGGCCAGTGGAATCCCGTGGATGGCCTCGGTCAGATAAATGCCTATGGACTAGCTCAATTGCTTCCAAGCATAACATCGAGGGGGGGTTTCTTCGCATCTCAAATGCAGATTGGCTAGGGTAATCATGGAGAGATGGAGCTAAAAATAAAAGTTAATTCCTTTTACCCAATATCAATTTAAATTAACAATGCTTCCCTAACCCCCCTCTATTATTAGCGATACTGCCCACGCCATTATTATCAGGCTTAGGAACCTACCAATGAACCTGAGCATGTTGCCTCCAATAAGCCTAATTATTGAGAAGCTAAATCTAATTACTAAGTACGTTATTAACGATGCAATGAGTATGCTGATTATGACCTCGGGAATCCCGTAATACGTGGTGAAGAGCATGACTGACGTTATGGCCCCCCCAGGACCGACGAGCATCGGCGTAACTATTGGTGTGAATATGAACTCCTCAGGGCTTAATCCCATGGTCCTTGGAGCGCCCTCCCTGAGCGTGTCAATACCTATTACGAGGAGTACTATGCCGCCCGCAATCCTGAAGTCGGCAATGCTTATGTTAAAGGCCCTCAATATGTATGGACCGGCCACTGCGAATATTATTAGTAGTGATGGTACGGCGATGGCAATTATCCTAAGGGCCCTTCTGAAGACCTCGGGCTTTTCAATCCCAGGCATACTGACCATTATTGGTAATGCGCCGACTGGGTCCACTATTGCAATTAGTTGTGTGGTCATTATCAATACGTCAATTGCAATACTCATTATCCAATGATGAGGCTTAAGCCCTTTAAAAGAGTTCACTATGAACGTTACTATGAAATGCTTACATCCTAATTTTTCTAGCCTTAATTAGAAACTTTAATAAATGAATTTAGTAATCAATTCATTGATATGGCATCTGGAATATCTAGGGTAAGGAGGGTTAGGAGAAGTATGGTAATCACTAAATTACCATATGTTACGAAGATATACATAAACTACCAAGTCCTAATACCGGCTAGTTTAGTTAAGGCTCTTAATATTGAGAATGTCACGTATGCTAACATAACCATTGAGTATTTTGGCCAGGAGATAACGCTTGAGAGGGTTAAGCTATTGAGGACTAAGAATACGGCCAGTAGGCAGTTCACAATACCAAAGGAAGTCAGGGAGAAGTACGGGATAAAGCCACTTGACGAGATTAAGATCAAGTTGATAATACCCATTGAATGACTACGGCTAAATAGGTAAAAGCATAAAAAGGTCTTTAATTCCATAGGCACGTATGCCAATTAGCGATCCCGAAAAATTAAGAATCGCTATTGAGCACAGATTCAACTACTGGATATGCAGGGAGTGCGGGGGGGCCAGAAACCCACCAGGAGCCGAGAAATGCAGGAGGTGTAAGAGTAAAAATCTAAGACCGAAGAGGTTCAAGAGGTAGGTGCTTAGTATCTCCGCTTTAATTCCTAGTGTATTACCTAGTCACGTATATTTATCGTGGGTATTCCTCGGTCTTAGATAAAAATATAAAGAGGCTGTTTGAGCTTTATGTAATGGAGGACGAGGATAAGTACGAGGAGGAACCTGAAAACGAAGAAGGTAACGAGGAGTCCACGGGCGGTGAGGACTATTCGTCGCTTATCGATAAGGCGCCTGAATGGAGTGTTGGCGTGATACTATATAACGGTAACGCATACCCACTGGCTAAGTCCAAGTTCAGGAAGAGCGAGTACTACTTCTCACCGAGTTGGAGGCCTGTGGCTAAGAATGTGAGTGGTGAGGTTGTTGTTCTTAGGGATGGAAAGGTAAGCAAGTACAAGATAAGTAGGCGTGGAGATAAGTATCTACAAGTCGTTTTAATTTAATAAGCGCTTCACCGTAGTATTACTTATTAAAACCGAGACTTCTCGTCGGTACGCCTCAACACTGCTAACAACTTATTAACAACATCTATCGGGCTTTTACCAAGCACCACAATCTCGGGCTCCTTACCCCCCCAATCACCGAGGTGATAGATAATGTCTGGCACCTTACCAACACTCTTTATTGCCTGCTCGGTGCCCCAAGGTATCGACGCACCCTCCCTAGCCTTAACCTCAGGTGGCTCCTGCCTCCTATCATAATTACTAATTACATAGCCAAGTTCCTTCGCGGCCTCTATGATCCTATCATCATACTTAATATTCATTGCGGATCTGACCTCTGGGTCATACTTCATTGCCGTAAGTATGTAACTGGCGACGTGGGAGCTTACGCCAAAGGTTGGTGGACCGCTTGGCTTGGCTTTACCCATGTATCTAACTATCCTGCCTGGCACTGCGGCGACATCGTTTAAATCCCTGGCGTAGAAGGCAGGTAATGCATAGCCAAATTCGATTGAACCTCGGGTATGTACCTCCCAATTAAGTCGGCGTTTTCCTCAATCATGTTCAATGCCTTGTTTATCTCGTCAATCACATCAGCCCTGTAAGCCCTAAGCTCGAGCCATGCCATTGGGTTGACGGGTCCATGACCATGACCAAGCGGTAGTGAGTACTTAATGGCTGTCGTAATCAACTCCTTAGCCAGCTTAATGGCATCCCAGGGGGGGCTCAAGCCCCTTGCCAGGCCAGCCGCTATGGCTGCTGAGAAGGAGCATCCAGTCCCGTGGGTGTTCTTGGTATCAATCCTTGGAGCCCTCAACTCCCTATATTCGCCTGTATCCCTGAAGTAAACAATGTCAATACTCTCACTCCCAGTTAAGTGACCGCCCTTGACAATGACAATCTCCGGATGAAGCTCCTCCGCTATAACCTTAGCAGCTCTCCTGGCATCGTCCAGGGTCTCAACACGGAAACCAGCTAGGTGTGATGCCTCGGGCGCGTTTGGGGGGGTCACGACCTTGGCAATGGGTATTATAACGCGCTTCAGGGTCTCCATAGCCTCAGGTCTTATGAGTGGGTCACCACTCTTGGCGTACATGACTGGGTCGACAACTAGCGGAAATCCCCACCTCTTAACCGCGCGGGCCGCTGCTTCCATTATCGGTGAACTACTCAGCATCCCCGTCTTTGCAGCATCAACGCCTATGTCCTCAGCCACGGCATTTATCTGCGCCTCAACTATTGATGGGTCTATCTCCTGGACAGCCCTAACACCAAGCGTGTTCTGCGCGGTCACTGCGGTTAGGGCGACCATGCCGTAAACCCCCCCAAGCGCGTGGAAAGTCTTTAAGTCAGCCGTGATACCTGCGCCACCGCCTGAGTCAAGCCCCCCCGCTATTGTTAATGCCCTAGGTATCCTCATGCAAAATAATGCGCTTATTATGATTATATAAAGCTTTTATTAATGACGGTACCCACGGAGAGTACGCTGAAAGTAATTAATTAATCGAAATGATAATTAATGTATTGGTGAAGGAAATGAAAAGAGCCCTGGAAATATTCCTCGTAATACTAATCACGGTGGTAACACCACTTGTGGTGCACGCGTCACAGGGCATTAGCGATATTAATGATGCTGCGAGTAACGTAACCAACACAATTAATGACTTCATGAACTCGATAACCAATAGTACGGAGAACGTCATAAACACGGCATTAACAGACTTAATATCCTTCACAAACTTCCTTAAGAACGTGATATACAACGCATCAACAGTCCTTGCAATACTCTTTGGTATTATTGGCGGCTTCCTATGGTTATCAGGCATTAGTCCATACCGTGGGCGTAGCTCGTGATATCTGCAATACTCCTCGCCCTATTGGCAATAATAATAGCCACATATGAGTGAGCAAATGATTTAAGGGGGGGCTTAATAACGCGGTGATTCAATGCTCATTAACGTTCTTAAGAGCATGGGTTTCAGGAAAAGTAATGATGGTGATTACTGGTTTAAGGACTACGGAAATAACGTAATGCTCAAGGTGGCGTCCCAAGGCCTAAATGAAGTGGAGATTGAATTAGACATGCCAATGCTAACTGGCGTAAATCCACAATCACTGGGTAATCCTGAGGAGGTGATAAAGTCGATAATAAACTCGCCAATTACTAAGGACATACTACAATCACTACTTCATGCATTAAGTGATTTAATGAGCCTGAGGATGATAATAAGCATGGTTAATTAAGAGCTCCTGGCTTGAGCCGTTGATTGCCTAATCCTAACTAATTCCCTGGCTATAAGCATGAGTAGTCTCCTCTTATTTATTGAGCCAAACCTTCTAATAGCCGATTCCTTCCTCACAGCAACATAGCCATAAGGCCCCCCCTCAAACCAATTACCCGGGTGTTTCTTATCACCGTAAACCTCAAACTCAAGGCCAAGGTTACTAATCGCCTTAACTAACTCGTCAATTGTCGGTGACTTAATAGCCACGTTGCTGGGGGACCTTCCTACCAAAGCCCCCCCTACTCTTACTTGAGTCAAAATAAACAGTCCAAATAATCCAATAATCCCTCCTATCCACGGTTATTAATGGAATCACTAATTAATAATGCTTAACCTATTACTTCTCCAGGAGTACCGCATTAACTACGCCGTCCTGCCCAGGCCTCGACGTGACCACGGCCCTACCCCCCCTCTCGGTCTCGATAATGGCGCCTTTAACGATGATATCCCTCTTAGCCAACTCCCTGTTCGCTGGCGTCTCAAGAACCCTGAGGATCTTCACCTTAACTGCCTTACCCTCCTTAGGTATGTACAGGTTAGCGTATTGAACACTGACAGCCTTAACCTTAACATTACCGCCAAAAACCCTAATCACCCTTCTAACATCATTACTCGACAACGTGGTGTTGGTTGGCGGTCCACCACCAAGCGCCTTCCTCTTAACCTTATACGGCCTAGCCCTATAGCCGCCACTCGGCTTCTTCGTATCCCTGCCCTGGTAGAAACTCAGTAATTTAACCACGAAGACCCAACGCGGGCATTGCCTTTAAAAGATTTTGCCTCGTGAAAGTAATTAGTGATGATGCGTCCCGTTGCGGAATAATGACGAGCCTAACTCCTCGCTGAGGTGCAGATTTTGCACATACAATAATGTATTAAGGCATTGATAAAGCAGTGAAATAGGCAATGAGTAATGTCGCAATTAATGAGTATAGGCATGAGAAGGCCTCCCCAGACCTAATTGAAAGACTCCACAGCAGGTCGGTATTAAGCAAGGTGGGCATGGCATTAATGAGCTTAGGGAATTACTGAGGAGGAGGTTACGTGAGAACAGGAACTTAGCTCTCTCGCTAAGTCTCTGTATGGGCTGCGGTGCATGCCTAACGGTATGCCCCGCGTACCTAACGACGCGCAACATCAAGAATTCACCACTTGGTAGGATAGCTCTGGCAAGGTCATTAATGCGTGGTCCCGTTAATGAGGACTTAATAAACGAGGCATACACGTACTTTTGGCAATGCTTAACATGCAGGAGATGCACCTGGACCTGCCCCCCCTTCGGTGTCGACGTCGCCGACATCTCAAGGACCATTAGATCGCTACTCTACGAGATAGGCCTGGCGCCTAATTACGTAGCGGGAGTAATAAATAACCTGGAATCCGCAGGGAACTTCCTTGGCCTGCCCGAGGACGTAATTAAGGAAATAATACTAAACGTGATCAATCAAATCAAGCTTGAGAAGGGCGTTGACATTAGGGTTAAGATTAATGAACCTGCCTACGCCTTGCTACTTCCATCAGCCTGCGCCGACTATACGGTGGCTATAAACACGCTTAAGGGCTACATACTACTGCTCAATGAGTTGGGTATAGACTTCACCCTAAGCACTAAGGCGCCTGACATAACGAATTACGGCTTATTCATGGATGAGAGACACATGAGGCTCATAGCAGAGAGAATCATTGAGGAGGCGCTTAGGTTGGGCGTGAAGTTGGTGATAACTGGTGAGTGTGGTCATGGCTGGAGGGTGTTCAAGAACTACGTGGTGCCGAGGCTTAGGGAGTATGGCATTGAGGGGGGGACGCACATAATCTATATAGCCGCAGACGCCATAAGGAGGGGGGGCTTAATTAAGCTTGATCAATCACTCAATGGCGACCTGACTTACATATACATGGACCCGTGCCACTACGCCAGGGGGGGTGGGGGGGACCTCACCAGGGAGCCAAGGCTCGTAATGAGGCATGTCGTGGCTCGTTACGTAGAGTTGAATGATAAGCCCGAGTTAGCGATATGCTGTGGAGGGACGAGTGGTATGTTGGCTAGGGAAATGGAGGGATTATCCATTAAATACGCAGAGCTTTGGTACTCAAAGGCAATTAATAAGGGCGCCAATTGCGTGGTGGTGCCATGCGCAGCCTGTAAATTGCAAATGGACAGGGTATTACCAAGACTGAATAAGTTATATAATCGTGAATTAACATTCACGGGACTAATGGACCTGGTGTACAAAGCTATGATACCAGTAAAGATAGGCACAGACAAGGGTAAAATAGCTAATTCCAACGATGAGTAATGCCTTTAATTAAGTCCTTCAACTCCACCTCAATGATTGATTACACATTTTACAAACATGTCATGGAGTTTCTAGTCAAGTACCTGGGCCTTGAGAATGAATTATTATACATGAGCGTCCTCCGCCATAATGAGACGGTAAATGGCGTGAAGGCCTTAATAGCATTTATCGAGTAAACAGAGGCGAACTAATTACTTACTGCGTAGTGAAATTCGATAATTTGGCAGGCAAAGCCGAGCCAACATGCAGTGGGGATAGGAAATACGTGGAAAGGATTTACGAGGAAATGACTTAGCGTAAAGTTGGACCATGAGACCTGAAGCGCCGTATAAGGCATTACACTGAAAAGCTTAAAATTGCCCATGGGAATGATAGCTTGGGGCCGTAGTCTAGCCTGGCTAGGATGCACCAGGTTATGTCCTGGGTCCAACGGCCTGGGGGGGAGCAATCCCCGCACGGTACGCCGGTGATCCCGGGTTCAAATCCCGGCGGCCCCCACCAATCGGATTGTTTGTGTTTTAGGCCCGTGGGCCCTTGGGTGGGGGGCAGTTTAGGCTTGCCGTTGCCTTGGTTGTTTTCTGGGTTTTCTTGGTTTTTCCCTCGTTTAACGTCTCGTCAAGCATCTTCCTTAGCACCCCCCCGCAGACTTTAACGACCAGCCCCCCCGGGTGTTTTCTTAACTCGTCCTGGTTTATGTAGACTTCGAACCCATCCTTTAACTCCCTAAACTCAGCGTCATAGCCGGCATCCTTCAGCCTCTCCTGGATTGCCAATGCATCCTCGCGATTCCTACGCCTAATCCTCAACTCAACACAGCCAGTATTATTCACGTGCACGTTCATCCAAACGCCATCGATGACCTCGATCGATGAACTACCACGTGGCTTAATCCTCGCACTGGCCAGCGTCATTATTCGCCTGAGTCTCTCCGCGTCAGGCAATAGGCTTAAGTCCTCGATCAACATCTTGACCCTAGCTCACCAAGCCACCTCTGGACCAACGCAACGGCCTTTGAAGTGTAGATTCTAATTTCCTCCTTGTGCCCTCTACCATACTCCCTGAATCCCAAGCCCCCCCTCATCCTCTCGACAATGCCCCTCCACAGCTCATACTTCGAACCACCAATTGTAAGCCTAACTATCTTATCCTCAACATTAACATCACCATCACCGAGTACCGCAAATAATAGGAACATCGGGAACTCCTCATCGTCCAGCTTGAGGACCTCCTCGGTGATTTCGGCCTTGCTCTTAAGCGCATCCTTATGGTCGGTGGCCCTTAATTGCCACGTAATCTTTGCGTCATCGCCATTGATGTTTAAGCCATGTACGTACACGTGGTTCTCCCCAGCCATATTAACGGCCAGGTAATGGCTTGCCAAAGCTGGTTAGTCCCCATCATTGGGTAGCCCTCCTTACGTATTGCTCCGTCAGTGAGTATTAAGCCGTACTGCATTGGCTTGAGGAATTCATCGCTGAATAGCTTTGGCGCAATCACATACATGCCACCGAGGCCAGTCAACGTTATAGTTATTGTTATGCTCCCTGACTTTGCGACCCTATTTACAATGATTGTCAGGTGCTCCATGTATAGGTGTACCGTGAAGCTCCTTTCCTCATTAAACGGTTCCCCCGCGTATTACGACCGTTGCCTTACTACTTCGTAATTCCTCAATTAGCTTCATGAGCTCTGGCTTGTATGTTGTTAGCCACTTTTCACGTGCTTGTCTCACGAGCTCGAGCATTTTCTTGCCCACCTCAATCATTGCACTCCTTAAGTTTGCGGTATTCTCATCGCTGCTTTCCTTAATCTTCTTCTCAATAACTTGCAGCCAACTGCCTAGTGCATCAACTACGTGATCGAATGGCATCTTCTCACCACTCAGCAGCATGGCCTTATGCCTCTCGACTCGGGCTAGGAATTCGTTGATTAGCTTCATGGCTTCCTCAATGACCAAGGGATCATTGATC
>BBCS01000008.1 GCA_001316125.1 Vulcanisaeta distributa JCM 11213 | reverse complement strand
GCATAGGGAGCAGGTTTTTGAGGTGTGTGATTCATCAACCTCAATTACCTTGATGCCCAACTCCTCACCAACCTCCTCAAAACGCTTAATGACGTAGTTATAGTTCCAGAAGTTCACAGTTAGTTTATTACCGTGGTTCCTAGAAATCCCCCCCTTGGGATGACCAATGACCACTTCACTCACACCCTTTTCCCTCAGCTCACTCATTATCTTCCTAACCATGCTGTTCAAGGCGTGCTTTAGGAACCTACTCCTCTTATCGTAAAGCAGTTTAAGTCTTCTGCTAGTTCTCTGCCCATGACTTGCCAATAACTTCTGCACACTACTTATTCTCCTGCTGTAGTACTCGTATTGGGATAGGACTGAACCGCCCTTGAATAGGTACCAAGTGCCATCCTCAACATAAACAGTGGCTAAATTAACAATCCCCCCCAAGTCCACTGAAGCCCTTAAACCACCCTCAACTTTAGCATTATTCTCAACCTCCACTGGGATATGAGCATACCAAGCCCTCCTAGCCTCGCTATAGTGAATCTCAAGCCTGCCCTGCTTCCCACGCCACTTCAACCTACCTTAAACTTAAGGGAGAGTTTGAAGTCCTTGAGGTAAATGACTTGGTTAACCTCATCAATTACATACCTATCATTCCTAATGATGACTATCAGCCTGTATTTCCCGTTATCCTTCCAGTAACCTGGAGGCCTTGGTTTAAACCACCTTGGCAACTTACCCTCCCTCCTCTCCTTAATTAGCGAGAAGAAGCTCCTCCAGTCCTCAGCATTCTTCCTAGCCACCTGCTGGGCATTAACCTTCAGCACGTGCTTATACTTATCGTAAACCACCTTCTCAGTCCTGGCGAAATCAACCCTCTCCCCCCCTTCTTGAACTGCTGCATCCTTAGCCAATTCACCTCATTCCAACACTTGGCAGTTATTATAGCCAGATCTTTTAGCTTCTCGTGGGCTTTCCTGTCCACGACGAGCTTAACCACGTTAGTCCTCCTCATTGCTGGCACCTCCTATACACCTCAATCAACCTCCTAATCACATCATCGTAAGTCTCCCTTGGCTGACGCTCCCCCGCCCCTAGAAGGGGGGGCAGGCTTGCCAATCTTTTGTCAGGTAAGATTTTTAATTTTTGTTGGATGGTGCTGTCGGTGTTTATTGGGTTAGGATGTGCGGGGGGGTGGGGGGGCTAATCCCGCGTGAGTGAACGGGTACAGAGCTGAGACATGATGAACAGCCGCCAAGCCGATGGGAGCCAACCCACCCCGCTGGTTGAGTATTGCCTAAGTCCTTTATTAAGTTTTCTCCTTGATAAATAGAATGGGTTGTGAAGCCCTCACTGGCACAGTAGGCATGGTGCGTGTTTGAGGTACCATTGGCGTAGCTCCTCGTGTCTTGGTGACCAGTAGTGCTCTATGAGGACTCTGTACTCGCTTGGTGGTGCCCTTCCCTGGAGTGTGTTGACTATTGACTCTGGGACTCCTCTTGAAATCATCCAGGTGGCGAAGAATTTCCTAAGCTCATAAAGCTCGAATTCCCTACCAAGAACCTGCCTAGCCGCATCCTTTATTTCACGCCTCAATCGTCCTTGATCAAATGGTATGAATCTTTGCCTGAGTCTCTCAATCACGTCCTGATTAAATAAGCCGCTGGCTTCAATGGGTTTGGTTATTCCATTAACAAACCTATCCCTCCTGGGCATGTACTGGCTCCTAATGAAATCAAGGGTCTCAGGCCTAAGGAACGCAATAAAGGCTCGCTTAGTCTCCGTGACCTTGCCGATGCGTAACATCCCGTGCTCAAGGTCAACGTCATCCATTGTTATGAGGAATGGCTCACCTGGCCTGAGGCCCGTCTCAGCCAGGATTATGAAGTAGGTCTTGGCTTCAACGCTCTCAATCCTTGAGAGTATTTGTCTCAATTCATCGATTGTTGGTAGCCTGGTCTTATTGTGATTCCTGGGCCTAAACACGGTGAATGAGTTGTAGAGCAAGCCAAAGAGCCCTGGATTCCTGGGCTTCAGCACTTCCTTCAAAAACGACTTCAAGCTATAAGTCGTGTGCTTCAAGGCATAGACCTCACTATCCTCAGCCAAGCCAGCCAGGTACTCACAGATGTCCTCAGGCGTGAACGTCCAATCAAGCTCACTCAATGCCCTATTGATGTACCTAAGCTCGTCATTAAGCGTCTTCTCACTAACACCCTTCAAACGCTTAGCCTTAATGAAAGCCTCAACATCCTTCTGAGTCACATGCCAAACCCTACCAAGGCTCTGCACGTAATCACCGAGGTATCGAGAGAGCAAAGCCAGGAACTGCTCCCTGAAGGCTGGGTCTTCCTTCGCCATTATTATTACCCTAAGGGCATCACTAATTGTGGCACGCCTCTCAGGAACCCAACCCTTAAGCAGTGCCTGAAGCTCCTCGGGTGTTAGAAGCCTGAGCATTGAGCATAGCAAGCCATCACCAACCCTCGTGGCACCACGCTTGATGGCATTAATATACTGAGGAGTAACACCAAGGTCACGAGGCTTAACCCTCCTATTACTAATAAGGTAATTAAGGATCAACAGGCGTTGATCATTGTTTATCTCCTCAATATCTATTAACGTGCAATCAACTATGCACTCACCAAGTAATGCATCACCCAAACACGTATTTAAACCTTATGAAATTGGTCACTGATTGATATGAAAACGACACGATTCGTAATCAATTCAACCCCCCCTGGTGCGGGGGGGTGGGATTTGAACCCACGCAGGCCTTCGCCAACGGGACCTAAACCCGTCCCCCCCTTTGACCTGGCTCGGGCACCCCCCCCGCAAGCTCATACTTATCGTTCTTGGTTTATTAATTTTTTGTACGTGCTTTTTGTCGATATCTATTCGATAATTAAGAATGGTTTTTAAAGAGGGCGCTTGTTTTATGTGCTTCGATGGATCCGATATCACTATCTATAATAGTGCTGGCGCACTGGTTGTTAAATCAGCCCGTGGCGCCTGGCGAGGATTCATACCTAGTGTTCACTGTGTTTAATCCAACGCAGGCTTACCTATTTAACATGACAATAACCATAAGCTCATCATTGATAAAGCCCATCTACTACGTCAATTCCTCATCGAATTACTGCCAAATACCCGTTGTACCACCTGAGGGTAATAGTTCGTGTATTGTTTACGTGCAGGTAGATCCCGATGTATCGATGGGTATTTATCAGGTGCCGGTAACTGTCAATTATACGGAGGTCAATGTAACGACTAGCGTTAAGCCATTAATCGTTTATCAAACGATATCGATACCCGTCACCACGTTGGTGACCACAACGTTGTATAATGGCGAATCGGTCATAACCGGTGTTAAGACAGTTCCGGTCACGATACAGATACCGACCGTGATGGGTTCAATACCCTCAATATCCACTTCCCAGTCCTCAGAGAGTGTTAGTACGAATGTCTCCATCCCCCCCATACTTGGTTATGTTGGTTTTGAGGCAACGGCCATGATAGGCACGCCAGACAATGTGGTTCAGGCATTGCCTAAGTCCTACGTACCCATAACGATATACCTAACCAACTACGGAAACACCCCAGTCTATAATGTCACGGTTACCCTACTATCAGCACCACCACAACTCGATATAGTAAACACCACACAACACCTGCCAGCCCTACCGCCAGGTCAACCGGTGCCACTAACATTCTACGCATATGTACCCAGTTACATACCGCAGGGTAATTACACATTGGAGCTTAGGGTCGACTACTTCACCGGTGTTGACGATATTATCAACGCAACGCTTGTGGTGCCCCCAGGAACCCATCGTCTACATACAGTCAGTGGCTACAAACCCACCTGAGGTATTTCAGAGCTACCCAATGGCCCAGTTAATACTAAGTATTGTTAATATTGGTTCTGGAATCGCCTATGATGCCCAGCTCTTCATAAACAGCACGGGTGTCTCACCGTTAGTAAGTATGCCGTTGATACTCGGCGCAATTCCACCTGGTCAGCCAATACAGTTGACAGTGCCCATAAGCCTACCGAGCAATCCAGGTAACTACACAGTGGATATAACCGTGACTTACGATGGCGGATCAACAACTAGGTATTACCAACTAAACGTGAGGCCAAGAGCAAACCTAGTCATCGTAAGTGTTAGTTATCCGCAACCACCAAACCCAAGCCTATCAAACCTAGGCGCATTACTCAGTACCATAACCTCACCAACACTATCACCAGGCGCGTCCAAGGTCCCAATAACAATAACAATAATGAATGAGGGGGGGCCTGTGGAGGCTAAGAACATAATGGTGACCATATCCACCGGGCAGGTGATACAGCCACACGTATCATCGAGCAACCCACTCTCGGCATTAACGGCATCCCAGGCATTCATTGGTGACCTAAAGCCTGGGCAGGAAATAAACGTCACATTCCTGGTGGACGTGGACTCAAACGCGAGGCCGGGTAGTTACCCACTTGTGCTTACATTCATATGGAATCAGACAGGTTCCCTTTACCCATTGGCTGAGTCCGTTACCACCTATGTGACGGTTAAGCCAGCCCCAAACGTGCTTCTCTGGATCGTCCTAATACTAATAATAATTGTGATAGTGATAGGGATAATAGCGGCGATAAGGAGGCGTAGGTTGGGTAATAATAACCGTGGATTACAAGTTTCCAGTGCTGGTCAGGGACCAGGTAATTACCAGGGTAGGCTCGTGTACTATGAAGTGCTTTGCGGCGGTGATGATAAGTGCGTGGAGGTGGAGTTAGTTTAGAGGGTGAGTATGACGTTGCCTATGCATGGCGTGCAACCGCGATATTAGTCACGTTAACGCTCGTTGTTATGTATACCGAGGGAATGCTCGTACCGTCACTACCAACGATTCAGAGAGACCTCAATATATCTACCGCCGATGCCTCCTGGATATTATCGATTTACATCCTCATGGGTACACTATCCTCAGCAATAATGGGTAAGCTCGGCGACATGTTCGGTAAGAAGAGGATGCTCATAATAACGATGATTACATACACAATTGGCGCCCTCATTACGGGATTCTCAACAAGCTACGGAATGCTCCTAGTGGGTAGGGCGCTGCAGGGCGTTGGCATGGCAATGATGCCCCCCCTGGCCTTCGCCCTAGTTAGGGAGGAGTTCCCACCACGCATGATACCGCAGGTCCAGGGATTAATAAGCGCAATGTTCGGTGTTGGAATGGCAGTATCACTACCACTGGTGCCTACGTATCCCAAACCCTCGGTTGGCAGGCAACATACCACACCGTGTACCCATTCATCATAGTCGAGGACCTAATGGTCTACCTATACATTAGGGAGAGCAGGGTTAGGAATCCGCAACCATTTGATTGGGTAGGCCTATTCCTGCTATCCACATCACTGGCCAGTGGCTTGATAGCAGTTACCGATGCGCCAACGTATGGCTGGACAGACCCGTTAATAATGTCCTTACTCATACTCTTTGTACTTGGTTTTGGGGGTGTTTGTGCTTTATGAAACAACGGTTGATCACCCCCCCCTCGTCCCAATAAACTTACTGGGTAATAGGAATGTCATGGCGGCAAACCTAGGCGTTGCCCTAGCTGGTTTCTCACTATTCCTAATGGCTCAGGCCCTGACGTACTTACTCGAATCACCTAAACCACTTGGTTATGACTTATCAATACTGGATGCGGGCATTATGATGATACCAATGGCCATCGTCCAGATGATAACTGCCCCCCCAATAGCGGGTAGGGTGATCACGAGCATTGGTGCCAGGAGGTTGACCGTCATTGGGTCCTCAATAGCAATAATAGGCTTACTAATGCTTACGTATACGTCGTTCTACGGCCTATCGTATGTAATAGGGTCAATGTCTGTGTTATCCGCCGGCATAAGCATGGTTAATGTGGCGGTGATAAACATCCTGGTATTCTCCGTGGGCAGGAGGAACATGGGCCTGGCCACAGGCCTAAACTCAGTCTTTAGGAACATAGGTGGTGTATGGGGGGCCTGCGGTGGCTGGTTCATTAATGAGTATGTACCAGGCCTCGGTGCTTATCTCACTGAAGCCCCTATTCTGGATAACACTACCTGCCAAGTTCTCTTACCAATTAATGTTCATGATAACCACGGCTCTCTACATAATGGCCATAGTGGTCATTGTGACACTGACACGTGAAATATTTGTGAAGGGCGAAATAAGGCTCTTGAAGTTTAGGTACTGGCCCAACCAATGAAGTAATCCCAACCCCTATACCTAAGTATTGAACCCTTAAAATAAACGCCCTCACCTTCCTCAACAGTTGCAAACGGCTTAAAACCAAGCCTTTCAAACTCAGGTATGCAGTCCCTCCTTACTGAGAATACTGGCAGGAACTCCTCACCACCATTAAACACCACCTCCTCAATATTAACGTCACCAACCTCACTTATTGAGTTTAGGAAATCCTCACTCACGGGTAATTCATTGATTATTATTTTAACTCCACCATCAGTGGACATAGTCCAAAGCACCTTACCAAGCCCATCGCTCGAATCCATACTGGCCGAAATACACTCCCTATACCGTAATAAGTCGTTGAGTATATTCATCTCCAGCCTGGGTCTTTTAAGTATTTCAATTCCTTCCCTAACAATCCTTGAATCAATCCACCTATTTAATTCATTACTATAGTATAGTTTAAAGACGAGACCCGTGTAGCCAAAGTAAGGCTTGGTCACGAGTACATCGCCGACCCTGGGCTTCCTACCAATGATACCAGCCAATGGTTTACCTATTGCGGCGACATCAATTACATTATCCAAACCCTCATTTAAATCACCACCCAGGTACTTCATGCCCAGGTAATTAGCCCCCCTCGTTTAACCCATTAATTAATTCCCTAAATTCATCAATACCCGAATCACCCTTCATCGTTATTGAGACCACAGCATAGAGTGGTTTAGTAAGCTTCACGATAAAGTCACTACCTACTGCAGCCATGACCTTCCAACCCATGTCGAAGTATGTCATAAAGGGCATCCTCGATGTTGACAGTGATATGCCATCAATCTTAATAGCAAGTATATTACCATCAATCTCCAGGAATTCCAAGTCATTATCCTCGCCAAAACCGGTGACGTTCCTGATGATGCTTATTAAGTTGGTCTCTCCAAACCCCCCCCTTAATACATTCCCAGCCCCAGTATTACCTTCCTTACCCATTTAATGGGAATGCGCGCGTTGCGTATATAAGGTATTAGCGTTTTAAACGGTTTCTTTACTGCGTCACTTCCTCAAGGAATTTTAATACATCCTCAGGGCCTCCGCTCTGCTTTATTAAGCCCCCCAAAGCTTAGAGTCCTTACATAACCTATACCTAACGACGCTCCTACTACTATCAACCTGTAAGTAACCCGCATCGCTCAATTGTTTAAGCACGTGCTTAACGAGAGTGAGCACCACGGGTATTGCATCATTGAACTCGGCATATTCAAGGACCTTCTTTGGCGTGAAGCTCACGCAGGTACCCCCCCTCGCATACTTAACAGCCACCCATAAACCCCTCGCGACTAATTCCTCGATTTTCTTGAAATCAGCGTAAATATTAGTTATCTGGGTCATTAAGTAGACGTAGACAGCTGGATTTAAAGGGTTCATGATTAGGTACGTATACGTAATAGCCCTGTATATCCAGGCATATTTATTGCATATTTATGCCTGTACTTATGACTGTCCGTAACGCATAATTACTTACTCACTAGCTTTATAAATTGGGTATGACCACATGAGGCCCTATTAATAGTAATAGGGTGATTATTGAGATAGCGGCTATTATAGCTGATACGAGTAGGTTAACATCCTCATTCTCAAGGTCGTAACTACCCATGACCCTCACAGTCCTCTCACCGCATACATGGACCTCCCTATCAGTCATCACGCCACACCTTGGCACTTGTACTTAGGTTGAAACAAAGCCCCCCAAAGGCACTATCAAGAACCTCGCCCAGGTAACCAAGGATTAAGACTATAACGACAAACCAAATATTTACTGAGCTTATATACCCCAGGAACTTAAGTAGGTATTGAATACTTAAGTATGTGAGTGCTATCGTGGTTGATCCAATAAATGAACTCAACTCACCAAGCAATGTAACACCACCTGACACGCCAGGGTCAACGGTAGTCCAGGGCTTCGTTATTAACCTAGGCCTTGACTTACTAAGAACACCCAATTCAGAGGCCCAGGTGTCTGCATTTGAATAGGCGATGCTTGTTACAGCTGCCGTGGAAAGCAGTTGATACATGGTCATATCACGCGCAAAATAAGCCACGCCAGCCAGCATCGCTAGGGTACTCGGTACTAAGCCAACGGCTAATACCTGCTTCCAATTCCTCCCCTTAACGTCCTCAGCTGTGCCGAGCTCCTCCTTCTTCTCAACACCTATCTTAGTAAGTGCGCTTGAGCTTCCTAAGAATACGATGAATGGCAGTATTGATGATGGCCCGCCAAGGAGTATCATAGACCCAACAAGTATTGATGGTATGACGGCATCCCTAGTTATCACCCTAATCCTTAATGCCGCGTAGGTCAATGCTAATGATATTACCAATGACGCAATTGCAATTATTAAATACGTGATTACAGCATCACTAATGTTCATTATTAATCCATGCATCAATTAAATGCTCGATAAGGTTTTTTAAGTATTATTTCAATGCTTTATGAGATATTGGCTATAGTTATCATGATGATTCAGAGTTACGCGGATTGGTGACGAGAACATACCCGGCTGACTAGCTTATGAGTTTCGAAATTCAATGGGCATCAGTAGTAATTAGGAATTAGGAAGAAAAAGATATTTATATTAAAACTTAGTTGGGGGGGCTTCGATGGGTCGTAGAAGGAAAAGCCGTAAGAAATTACTACTTAAGCCTAAGAAGACACTGCCGAAGATCTTCACATGCCCACACTGCGGTGCGCCATTGGTTAATGTAAAGATTGATAGGAAGGAGGGCAAGGTATTGGTTAATTGCGGTAATTGCGGACTTGAGGCCGAATTCAACTACATACCTGGGCTACTCCCCCCCGTGGACTACTTCAATAAGTTCGTTGATCTTTATTACCAGGCCAGATAAAGCCCAAGAAGGAGGTGACCGTATCGTTATCTCAATTAACAACTAAGGCGAATCCACTACTTGACGAGGAGCAGGGACAGGAGGCGCAGGAATCAACTGAGCCCTTTAGCGAAGGTGGTGAGGAATTTAGTGAGGGTGGTGCCGAAGAGGTTTACGGCGAGGAAAGCGAGTATTCTGAGGACATTGGGTATACCGAGGAGTGATACTTAAAATTCAATAATTCTTCCTCATACCTAATGGGCGTTAAGGATTACCTACTTAAGCGTATTGCCGAGGTTGGCGCAATACACATGACACTACTCGACCCAGATAAGGTAACCGCTAAGGAATTCAAAGAATTGGCGCTGATGGTTCAGGAGTACGGCAGTGATGCGCTCATGGTCGGCGGCTCCCTGGGCATATCCGAGGGGGGGCAACTCGATGAGTACTTAAGTGCCGTTAAGGGCTCGTTAAAGATACCCGTTATTCTATTCCCAGGCAGTGTGGCAAACCTGAGTAGGTACGCCGATGCCGTATTCTTTCTTAGCGTGCTTAATAGCGCTGATCCATACTTCATAGTTGGTGCCCAGATACAGGCCTCGGTACTGCTGGTGAAGAGGTTTAGGAACCTGGAGCCAATATCGCTTGCTTACATAATTGTTGGTGATGGTGGTGCCGTTGGTTACGTAAGTAATGCCAGGCCAATACCCTATGATAGGGATGACATTGCCCTGGCCTACGCATACACGGCTCAATTAATGGGCTTCGACATGATTTATCTCGAGGCTGGTAGTGGAGCCCGTGAACCGGTGAGGCCGAGGATGGTTTCCAGGGTAAAGCAATTAGTTAGTAAGCCGTTGATTGTTGGTGGTGGTATTAGGGACCCTGAGAAGGCCTCGGAGTTAGCCCTGGCTGGTGCGGACGCAATAGTTACAGGTACGATAGTTGAGGAAAAGCCTGAATTAATTAAGGACATTATAAGGGCTGTTCATGAGGGTGGGATGACGAGGAAGAAAAGGGCCTAAAGAGGTACCAGGAACTTCAGTATTATTATTATCACTGAGATGGCAATACCAAGGAATATTACGGCCTGCGGACTTATTTTAATCCTCTCAATCTCCTTAGCCTCATTAAACTTAACCAACCCAGCGGCTATGAATGGTGACATCCCCCGACGTACGTCTGCGCCTAGGCATCGACTATTGGCATAGCAGGAAATTATAAACTTAACTCAGGGCTGTCATGCCATTGGGTTAAGTGGTTCGATACGAACACTAGAGTCACGACCTGGCGGAGGCTTGATCATTGAATTACCGTTTGGATCCTCAATGATAATCCTAAACCTAAAATCACCCTGGAGAGCCCTTCGTACTTTATCCTTGAACTCCCTCAATCTACGTATACTCTCCTCATTATCCTCATTTAAGACCTCCATTCTCTCAGCAACATCAAGCATCCTAAGCAATAGGCCTTCGACCGTTGTTATCATAGCCTCCGCATCAGGTCCTGGATCAATATCAAAGCCAAGCTCAGGACTACTTATCCTGGCGCTTCTTGATCTGAATATGTAGGTCCTATAAACATCTTCATCATCCTTAACCTCATATATTATCCTGGATGGACCTCTGGAATTAAGGTAATGAATATCGACCCTCCTATAGCCACAATAATCACATTGATTACTGTACAGTATTAACTCACCAAAGACTGGGTCATTATACAGTATTTCAACCACATGAAGACTCTCCCTACCACATACGGGACATTTTTCAATCCCAGTATAAATAACCCTGCCATGAAGCTCAAGTCATTACTATCCATTAAAGGATCATGACCTAACCCAGTATTTAAAACATATTATTTTAATGACTATTCCTAGTAAACTATGAAGGTCGCTTAATGCTATTGACCCACCTATGACCGTATAAATCATTAATGAACTAACCGCAGCACAATGAGCTAAGTTCACAGAGAAATAATACGCAGTGTCTACCTGTTATGGCGGGTAAGTCATCTTTAAAAGGGGGGGGTTGTTCCAGGCGTACCTTGATGAGCTCAGTAACGCCGAGTAAGTGGCTTGCGACCCTTGGCATCATAGCCGTGCTAATACTCGTGTTATTCATAATGGGGTTTTGGTACGCAGTCTATACACCCGGTGTTGTCTCAACATGCGCTGGTCCATTTACGATGATGGAGATCCTAGCCCTAATACTGGCGGTTGTTGGTACTTACCTGCTAATGAATTACCTGGGCAGGGGGTAGTGTTAGCGACCTGCTACTGGTGGTTTTTGTTGCTGTTCTTGTGATCTTTACGGTGAGCTTCTACTTGCTATCTATCTCATCGTATGGTGGTATATGTTAAGCGATTAAATCTTTAAAGAGTGTGGATTATTTGTCGTTTTGCCGCTATGGATTGCGTGTTTTGTAGGATCGTTAGGGGGGAGGAACCTGCTTACGTAGTTTATGAGGATGAACACGTAATTGCAATACTCGATAAATACCCAATAAGTAAGGGGCACACGCTAATTATGCCGAAGAGACATTATAGGGATATAACCGAAATACCGAGTGACGAATTATGCCGTGTGATTAGGGTGACGAAGGCCGTGGCCATGGCTGTGATTAAGGCGTTAAACGTGCCCGGCGTGAGGATTATTCAAAATAATGGTGCCGAGCCGGCCAGGTAATTTTCCACATACACTTTCACGTGATACCAATGACCGGCCACATGATCGGTAGGCATTATCTAACCGAGGAGGAGGGTCGTGAAGTATCTGAACTATTATCTAAGGCCATTAAGGAAGTACTTGGTAATATGAGTTAACTTTTATATACTATTCCTATTTATTACTCCTAATGGAGATATTTGGTTTAACACTAACGCAGATAGTCAGTATAATAGGCCTATTCGTGCTTGGGCTACTCGTGGGTATCCTGATAAGGAGGTTGATAGCGTCGCCTGATATTACTGGCAATCGTAATTCTTGCAATAGCCCTGGGCTACCTAAGCCCATCAACCCTAGTCACACTACTTCATTACGCCGGCTATGCAATGAGTGCCGCCTATGTAAAGGCCCAACAATTCATTAGCGCCATCCCATACTCATCACTGGCATTCATAATAGGTCTTGTCATCGGCCTAATAAAGGGCTAGTTAAGGTAAGCAACCCTCAGGTTCGACCGATATAGGAAGTCGAGGAATGAGTCAAAGGCCCTATTTAGGGATTGAGGCTTATAGACCATCGCCTCATTACCGCTTATGAATACGAATCCCGTGCGCGGTGGCACATCATTAATGTGCTCCCTCATTATGTCGACAAACTCCTCACTAGGTCTTTGCATTATTACGATAACCCTATCCTCACGTGGATGGTAGTCTAAGACCCTCCTACTCGGTACAATCCACGGGTAAAGCATGATTAACTCCCTACCACCCTCACCAAACACTGTATAAACAATACCACACCTAGCAACCCTGCTGTAGGTGTATTGACCGTGTGGACTTATGATCCTCCTCATGGACCTGGCACTGGAGTCCTTCATCTCGTGAATCACCATTCTAAGTTCCCGCAGGTCAATGGCTGGGTTAAGTACCAACTCGCCAATAGAGCCATCAAGTACATTATCAATCCTCACTTTAACCACGAACTCCCTAAAATCAACCCCATAAATCGCCCTAAACAACCAATTAATGGGCCTTGAGTTGAAGGCTGCCGACTCAATGGCAACCAACCCAAGCGCATCCAGGCACTTAATGATTCCCTAATGTTAGGTGTTGGTACATCACCAGACATCTCAAGAAGTCTGGGTATTAAGTACTCAGGAACGAAGAGGATACCCCTCCTCCTATGCATTAAAACGCCAGCCCTTATTAACTCAGTAAGTACATCCTCATTAAAGCCCATAAGTCTGAATTGAACCTTAAGGACACCCTCATCACCCCCCCCAAGCCCCCCCATATACCTAATCAATGCATATACAGCATCACCAAAACCCCCCCTAACCCTACTCATTGAGTGATCAGCCAATAATCCATAAAACCTCCTAATCCTATTACTAACGTCCTCCCCCCCAAGCGATGAAACAAACTCCCTAGCCCTCTCTAGGACCTCCACGTACCTATCCCCCCCATACCTCAAATTGAAGTCCTGAATCAACGCCTCCTCATCCTCATCATCATAATTAATCAGTTGGTATACCCCCCTCCAGCACGTCAATGCTCAATGGCTCACCCACATTAATCACTAAGGCTAATAGGTTTTAAATAGCGCATTGCCCCCTAAAATCACGTGAAGCCTCACGAATACAAGTTCGTAGTGCCTCACGAGCTTGAAGAATTAATTAATGCAATAAGTACGTTAACGGTAGTTGATGAGGAGAAGATACCTGTATGGGAGTCAATGGGTAGGGTTTTATCGAGGGATGTGGTTGTGCCCATGGACGTACCACCACGACCTAAGGCGGCTTATGATGGTTACGCGGTTAGGAGCCAGGACATTACTAAGGTACCCACTAAGTTGAGGTTGGTGGGTTCAATAAGTATTGGTGAGGTCCCAAGTATTAAGGTTGGTCCCATGGAGACTGCTACGTAACAACCGGCGCATACCTACCGGACGGCGCCGATGCCGTCGTCCCTGAGGAGTTTGTCGAGGTCATGGGCAGTAATGAGGTCGTCATTAATAAGTCTGTCATACTGGGAGAATGTGGATCCGGCGGGCGACTTTGCCAAAAGAGGTGAGGCGGCTCTTAGGGAGGGCACGGTTATAATGCCCTGGGACATACCGGCACTGCTGGAGCTTGGTATTGGTGAGGTTTGGGTTAGGAGGAGGGTTAGGATATTCGTGGTTGCCACGGGCTCAGAACTCGTGGAGGTTAAGACGCCTGATGAGGTGCCTAACGCAATAATTAATGGTAAGGTTGTTGAGAGCACAGCGTCCCTAGTAAGGAATTACATAGGCATGTATGTACCGTATGCGGAGGTTGTTGGTAGAACAATAGTGCCCGATAATCAGGAGGCCATTAAAAACGCAGTAATGAATGCCCTGAATCTCGCAGACATCGTAATAACTACCGGCGGTACGGGACCTAGCGGTGTTGATTATGTATACGAGGTGACGAAGTCCCTAAACCAAGGATATACATCAGGGGGGGCTGAGGATGAGGCCCGGTAGACCAACGGGCTTGGCGGTATTAAGTAATAACAAGGTCGTTATTAATCTGTCGGGGGGGCACCCAATATCTGCCTTAAACGCCATGACCGTGATCGTTAAGGAGGTCATTAAGAGGCTTGCGGGTGTTAAGGTGGATATTGCGGAGCCAAGGGTAATGGCTAAACTAGCCAGGGGGGGCACGTTGGGAGATGAGGAGTTCGCGAGGCAGTACAGGGTTAGGGTTAGGAGGGTTGGTAATGACTACGTCATTGAGGAATTACCTAGGCAGGGTAGCTCACTAACCCACACCTTATTAACGGTTAATGGGTTGGTGTTTACGAGGAAGGGGGGGCAAATAATTAGGGAGGGTGATTACGTGGAGGTGCTGCTCCTTAGGGAGCCTCCTCGTGAATGATTTTCAATTACGAATAATAATTCAGCCCCCCCAACACTGAAAGTAACTTATAAATCAAGCGGATAAGATAATTATGTGAAACAAACACTACTGCAGAGCCAGGAGCAGAGACATAGTGCGGGATAAGCGACATCAGGGAATTCCTAGTAAGTTACGCACTAATCAACTGCAGGAGGAACATAACAAGAGACAACGAGTATAAGGTAACAACGGCATGCTTCCACGCATGGC
Organism: Vulcanisaeta distributa JCM 11213; assembly: GCA_001316125.1. The sequence continues at coordinate 83,542 of BBCS01000008.1, read as the reverse complement.
ACCAAACGAGGTACGGAACCAGGGCATCACAACAATGCATAAGGACATTGGTACTCTACCTACCAGCAATAGCCCAGGAACTACAACTAAAAATAGAAAGGGAGGGAAACGCAAAATACATAATAATAAGGCAGGAATTACATTAATAATTAACCCATGAGCGAGTGGTCCTGGAAAAGCAATGATGCTGAATGGGCAATTAATAGGTATTCAACGGGCATGGTAATTAGCTACTTCTTCTAGTGCTATACGCAGTAATCATAATAGCCCTCTCACAATACGCAGAGGGTAACCAACTCGTCGAATTATCAATAGTCGCATCAATAGTAATAGCCGCACTCCTAGTATTAGCAATATATTCCTATATACGTATTAAATCAATAAGAAGAGCCATAGCAAACCTTAGGAAGGTGGAGATTAAGGACGACTTGATAGTTCTCGACACAATCAATGGCACATACGCGGCAAAAACCCAACGAAATAACCATATGCTACAAGACCATAACAGGGAGAGATCTTAGACCATACGCATACATTATCTTCATCAACTACCAAGCACCACATACCAAATACCATACCTAAAACCCGAGGACTACGGAGCATTAAGGCAAGTCCTAAAAGGCCATGGAGTATACATAAACGAATGCCAAACACAGTAATAAACCGCAACTAAATATAAAAGACATCATAACCCCCCCACGCCACCTCCCTAACCATTGTCCATAAACTCCAGATCCCCCCCCATCAACCATCGAATACCCCCCCCTCAACACTGTTAATACGTCATGAAGAACCCCCCCATCACCAATCAGCGAACCCCCCCATAATCCCCCCCAACCCCCCCCAAATCAACACACCCACACAACAAAAAGCATAAACCCAACAACAAGACAAAGGCACAAACACCACAAAACAACCACGAAGAAAACCTTAAAAACCAACAAACAAAACAAACCACGCCCCCCCCGGTAGCTCAGCGGTCAGAGCGGCCGGCTGTAGTCAGCCCCGTGGGCAACAACAACAAAAAAGCCCACGGCACACAGCCACCGGCAGGCCCCGGGTTCGAATCCGGCCGGGGGGGATTTATTCCATTATTTTACACTTATTACGTTTCCAATAATTGTTGTAGTCTTCGTGGATTGTATGTCTTATACGTTTTTGTGAGGTATCTACTTTAGGCAAGTAGTGGGTCGATGTTAAAGTGCATTGTTAGGTGTGGTGTTAGGTAATGGGAGTAAGCATGAGTATTGAAATTCAAATTCGTAGTATTATATTTATGATTCTCGTCATTATTGGTAATCAATTAAGTATTAATGAATACATGTAACGGTACATTGCATATATACTATTGCTTATTGGTAGGTTTACCTTACATCACTGCCTAGCGCGAGTGATGAGGCATGGACTGCTACGTATAATACTGAATTATGCTTGTTGTCCTGTTGATTTATTCTGTATTTTGTCTGCTTATAGGCTTTGGAGAATTGTTCATGGCTTAACCTATTGCTTAAGTACTCGATGATTAGCTTTGCCCTTAATTTCCTAATGGGATGGCGTAAATAGGGCTCGACCTCCCTTAATATGGCGTCGTTCCTAATTTCAAGCAAGTATATGAGTTCGTTAGTCTCTATATTGCGTGTTGGTTTAATCGTGCATTGAATGCCTAATTTATTAATAATATCCCTTCTTAGCTCCTTAAGCCAGGCGTATTTGCCAGTTCCGGACGTAATAGAAATAATAGGCCTTGCTGAGGAGGTTATGGTTATGTATCCATCGCCATCGATAACGCCTGCCAAGAATTCTATCAAGTCGTTTCGATTAAATCCAGTTATCTCTTTAATCATAGAGTCCTTATTATCCCAAGGCCAATTACTTGTATAGATTATTGTCTTTATCCTAACTTCATTACCGCTCATGTACTTGGCATGTGGTGCACCCCCCCGCCTATGCCACCTTATGACTATACTCGGCGCACCTAATTCATTAAGTGTATTTAGCGCCATCAATAAGCCCGAGCCGTTAGAGGTATCGAAACTAACCTGGTACATGTCATCCCTCGGCTCTACGTATAGGTCAGTTACGTATAACCCAGCCCAATAGGGCCATGTCGGCTTTCTAGAGTGTAGGTAAGCGCATGGCTCAATGCCCAAGCCCCTTAGATACTTCACGTCAATACCATAATATTTAAACATGCCATCGCACTCCCTTACTTCATCCACACTAAATCTATGCCTTAAAACCTGCTCATAATACTCAGCAGTCTTATTCTGCGGAAGCTTCCTGTACCAATCAATACCGCACTTATTAATTAATTTATCAAAATTATGGCTTGAATAACCCAATGCATCCCTAACCCACCACTTTGATAACCCAACATCCCTCAGGTAGCTAAGGAAGGCGCATCTATCGTCTCTACCTAAGCTTCTCCATACGTGATGTACGATCTCCTTCACGTAATTCACAACATCTCTGTTAAAGGCATAACCGTTATGGCATCCATTATTCAATAGGTTAATCAGCGTGTTATACGTACACTCGTTCTCATCTCTATTTATACATTGCTTAGCCCTTTCAATAAGCTCATTACATTCATCCCTGGCTTTACTATGATAATCACGTACTTCAGCCTTAGGCTCAATGCCAAGTAACCTCATCATCTCATTGCATACATAGGACTGCCTACACTCATCATATACCCTTTGATAAAGCTCATAATCATTCCCCCCCTCATACGTGTTGAGCCACGATAAGACGCGGGCTATAGCTAAGGGCATGGCTTTGTTGTGGTTTTGGGTTTATTATTTTTCGTGGTTATTTTTGTTTAGTTGGGTTTTGTGAAAGTTTTGTTGTGGGAGGTGTGGGGGGGAGAAAGGAAGAGAGAGTGAGTTGTTTTTGAGTTGTTTTGATGGGTTGTTGGTTTATACGATTATGTTTCCTTGTTCGTCTACTTTTGCTATTACTTTTCTTACTGTTTTTCCGTCTGGTGTCTTGAACAACGCCATTACAAAGCCCTTCCTACCCTTAGGCTGAACCTTCCAAACCTTCGTAGGCTTAAGCTTCTTGCCCTCTATTTCGTATTCCCTCTTTGCCAGGTCTTCTAGTGTGACCATATTGGTCGTTGTTTCGTGGTTGCTTGGTTTAATATTGTAATTGGTTATTTTATGCGCTTGCCTTATTAGGGTCTTCGTTGTTTCAGTTTTGCGTAATGCGTGGTTGTTTGCGATGCGTAGCGCTTTTAAACTGGTTTCTTCTCACTGTTATTAGCCGGGTCGTCTAGCGGCCAAGGATGGCGGGCTCTGGACCCGTTGACCCCCGGTTCGAATCGGGCCCGGCTACCACTTTATGAATTATTTTTGTATTTCATGTGATTAAGTTAAGTTTATTTTTACTGTTTTGAGTTAATATTTTGATTTTATGGTCTGAACTATTGTTAATTATGCTTTAAATGTAAAATCAAAATATTTTAATTAATTTTACGGAATAATTAAATATTTAATTTTAGCACTAACTATTAGGAAATCCTTTTAAATAGGAAATCCTTTTAAATAAGTCTATAATTAGGCTAGTAGTATGGTTAGGGTTCAGTGGTCACCTGAGCACTATAGGTGGCCGCCCAGGTCAGGTAGCGCAATCGCATCACAATTCCTTGGCTTCTTCCTTGATGCTTATGACCTGACCTTCGTCACTGCGATGACGCCTATTCTGGCGGCTGTATTGTTACCTACTACGTTGTCTAAGTCAGTGGTTGGGTATTACCTGACTTTACTTGGTTATGCCTTCACAATGATTGCAAGGCCAGTGGGTAGTGCTATTTTTGGTAATTTTGCTGATAGGATTGGTAGGAGGGATACGTTGATGATCACGATACTTGGTTACTCACTTACGAGCGCCGCAACTGCGGCAATACCGACTTACGCAGCCGTTGGTTGGGCAGCCTTTTGGATATATGCCGTAATTAGGTTCATACTTGGTGTATTCGTTGGTGGTGAGTACGCGGCCGGCCACCCATTCGCCATGGAGTACTCGGCGCCTAGGTGGAGGGGGGGTTTAGTCAGTGGTATCGTTCAGGGAGGCTTCTCCTGGGGTGTTGGATTAGGTGGTTTCGTGGTCTCGGCATTTACGGCGGTGTTTGGCGTTAAAGCAATGTACGCCTACGCATGGCGTTACGTATTCTTAACCGGCCTCATACCTGCCGTGGTGGCTTTCATAATAAGGTTTACAATGCCTGACACGCCAATTTTCCAGGAGGCTAGGGAGAAGGGTCAGCTCGAGAGGATACCATTCTTTAGCATCTTTAAGCCTCCAGCCCTATGGACTTTCTTACAGGTCTTGGTGTTTATGACAGGTCTCTTCTTCAGTTCATACTCAATGTTTGACTTCGCAGTTGGTATTTACACAAGAGCTGGCTTGCCTGAGGGGGTTAGCTAGCTTCTACTATGGCATCATGGGCGTATTCGCCGCCATAGCGGCTACGTTGTGGGGACTCGCCAGTGATTTCATCGGTAGGAAGCGTGCATTAATCATATCGGCGGTGGTCTCGGCAGCGTTGGCGGTACCTGCCTATTACGTAGTTTACTATAGCGCCGTTGTTAGGAGTGTGCCGTTACTCGTCCTTGGCGCCCTCCTAATGGGTTGGCTGTCGCAGTGGCCCTGGGGCCTAGTCCCTGTCTACTTATCAGAGCGCTTCGCAACGCAGAGGAGGGGTTCTGGTGTCGGTTTTGGTTATAGTTCAGGAATATTCATTAGCGCCTGGATGCCTCTATACTCAATACCACTTTACAGCGCCTTCGCGGCTATTGAGGGTACTAACATATGGTTCACGGCAGCCTTCTGGTTGATACTGGCCGGTGTTGTTTATGGTATTGCAGCTACGATAGGGCCTGAGACGATAGCATCGATCTGAGGATTGTTAGGGAGAGGTGATGAGGCTTGCCTCACTTTCCAATTAAAATTATACGGTTTTTATTCCTGGATTACCATACCTTAAGCCCACGATGAACGCTTTAAGGTTTTTATCCACATCTCTCCTGATATTCGCCTTTATTGACTCCTCAATGATGCTTTGCGGTATGTATTGACTTAGTCTCATTATTGAGTAAAGCGCACCTAGTATCACCATATTCTCGTAAATCACGTTACCCAACTTAATGGCATCATCATACGCATTCACCACGTAAATACTCTTAATACTACTCCTCAACGCATTCTCCAGCTCATTAATACTTGGTATCCTCTGCTTTGTGGCTGGCGGCCTTATTAGTCTCTTATTGACTATGAATACCGTATCCTCATTAGCGTAACTAATAGCCCTGAACGCCTCAAGTATTTCGAAGGCTACGATAACGTCAGCGCCACCCCCTGGGTATTAACGGCGCATCAACGTCCCCAATCCGAACATGAACATCGATAGAGCCACCCCTCTGGCTTAATCCATGGGTCTCGGCTACCAGGGCTTTATAGCCGGCCCTTATAGCTGCGTCGCCGAGTATTGTGGCGAATGTGACAAGTCCCTGACCACCGACGCGGCCAGGTATATATTGAGTCTCATGATCGTCACCCCCCCTCACATCTCAGCCCACTTCTTCAGCCAGTCCTTAACATTACCCTCCGGCTTGATTGCATTGTATGGACATACCTGAGCGCAGACGGAGCAGCCAACACACATGTTTGGGTCGATCCAAGCCTTCCTATTCTCAAGGGGGGGCACTATTGCTGGGCATGCAATTAGGTTATAGCATATTCCGCAGGCCCTGCAGGCATCTGGGTCAACGTAGTAACGCATCACATAGCCCCTAAACAACCTCATGGCCTCTAATGCGCAGCCCCCTCTTCATTATCACGACTGCAACACCACCCCCCCTCTTAACTGCGTTTATTGCCTCAATCATGACCTCCTGGGCGTTCTTTACGTCAAATGGGTCTATTGTCCTTACATAATCAACACCGACAGCCTTAGCCACATCCTCTATGTTAATCATGCTTGTGGGATTTGGCTGACCGCCGGTCATCGCCGTAACCCTGTTATCGAGAATCAATATTAGCATTGGCGTCTTATTATAAACAGCATTAACTAGTGCGGGTAAGCCTGCATGGAAGAATGTTGAGTCCCCCAATTATTGATATTACCATTGTCCTGCCGTTGGTGCCATGGTAAAGACCCATGCCTAGGCCCAGGGAACTGCCCATGTCGGTAAGTAGGTCCTGCTCATTAAATGGGTTGTTAATACCCAGGCTGTAACACCCAATGTCCCCACTAAATACGCTTAACACCGGATTTGGCTGTGGCAACCTTTAATTCATAGAATGAGGCAGCATGTGGGCAACCTGGGCAGAAGACTGGTGGTCTTGGTGGTGGTGTGTAGTCGACCTTAACCGCATTTAATGATGTGAGTGGGTTTACGATATCGAGAGCCTTTGATAAACCATCCATTACGGAATTAATGGTTAATTCACCAACCCTATTGAAGATGTTCTCCGCCTTACCAAGCACAGGCACCCTGACACCCTCGTCATAGAGCAGGGCCTTTAATTGATACTCAATCACTGGGTCGCCCTCCTCAATGACAACCACCTTATCAGCCCTGGTAACGGCATCCATAATAACCTTCCTCGGTAACGGTACTGGAGTCGCAACATTAAGTATGCTGGCTTTAACGCCGTAGCCTTAACGGCCTCTAACGCGTATGTAAAGGCTACGCCACTGGTTATTATAAGGTTTTTATTGCCATCAATGTAAGTATGAGGCAACTCCTCAACGCCCTTACTAATGCTGTCCCACCTCCTTAGTAAATCCTCCTTAAGCACCCGTGCATTGGCAGGTACTAACGCATGTCTCCTTGGGTCCTTAACATACTCCCTTGAGTACCTGGGAGCTCCTGGTGAGCATATAGTTACGGGTCCTCTAACATGGGATACCCTGGTGACAGTCCTTATCATTACTGGATGCCCATACTTCTCACTAAACTCGATCGCCAATTTCGTGAAGTCCTTGGCGCTCTGTGGGTCATAAGGCTCGAGAACCGGAATATAGGCGTGAAGCCCAACCCACCTATTGTCCTGCTCATTCTGGCTACTCCACATGTTTGGATCGTCAGCCGTGACAATAACGAAGCCACCCCTAACGCCTGTATAGGCGCTTGACATTAGTGGGTCCATCGCCACGTTAAGCCCCCCCACGTGCTTCATGGTTACCATAGACCTAGCCCCAGCGAGGGCTGCTCCATAGGCCACTTCAAAGGCTACCTTCTCATTACTGCTCCACTCGGCATAAACCCCGAACTCCTTACCATAATCAATGAGGTACTCAATGATTTCACTCGATGGTGTACCTGGGTAGCCAGCGGCAACGGCTACCCCAGCCTCTAATGCTCCATGGGCAATCGCATGATTACCAAGCATTAGCTTAATCACACAGTTGCTCATCGGCATTACCTAGCATATGTAATTTAAAGCCTTTCTCCTAGAACTTGATAAATTAATTAGTGATATATTTAATTTAGTATGAATATATAGTTTATATTCAGGCTAGAATGGTTTCGTCATGCATCAGTATGTCTAGGGTTCATCATGGGTGTTTTACTAGTAATACTAGTTTATATATTTAATGCGTTCAAGCATGAATCGCGCGTTTCTAGGTATTACTTTAGTTATTTTAATTGCTTATTTAATATTACCTGGTTCATAGTCGATTTCGTGAACAATATGAGGAGGAACTTGGCAATACTCCTGGCTGTACTGGCGATAACAATCTCAGTGGTGGCGCTGGCGGCCCAGTACCAGGTGTCGCCGAATGTGAATTCACCATCAACGATAAATCAACCGTACTATGCGGTGCTTGAGTATATTGATTATATAAATACCACAAGGGCCGTGACCCTCGCACCTGGTCAATCAATTACGATACAGGCGCCATTACCTCCTGGGCCTGGTTATGTACTTGATTACATAGAGGTGAGTGTTAATCCACCATCGCCAGCCATATTAATTAGTGGCAATAATGTGATGTATAGTAAGAATGAGGTTGGTGCGATAGTCCATGCATACACAACAAGCAATAGCCTATCCATAGCCAACTCAGGTAATCAGCCCCCCCTGAATGAGACCATATCGGTGACCTACGTATTTGTTAATGAGGAGTATGTCCCGCTCAATACCTCAGCATCATCATTCACATTAAGCATATCCATACCAGACAACACAATTCAGTATGTGACGCAGCAAGTGGTCGAGCTATCAATACCGAACTACATGCCCTTCGAAATAGCTGGTGTGGCATTACCCAATGGAACAACGTTATCACAGTTAGTCTCTGCCTGGAGCCCACTGGCTAATTACATAAAGGTTGAGCCGAAATACGTGGAGCTAATGGCTAATGAATTACCACCTGGTCAGTACCAGGTAACGATCAATTACGGTAGTGAGTACGTAATGCCGAGCGCAATGTTGATTAAGGGTACAGAGTTCCTAAACTACACTGTTAACCCAGGCCAGACCCTGGAAATAACCGGTTCAGAGTTCGGAGTTCCACCTGGCTGGAACCTACTGGGCTACATAGTCGCTGTTTACACGGTGCAGCCACTCGTTGTTGGTGAGCAGCCAGGCCACTTTGAGATAATTGCCAACATGGTGTCTCCAGCCTACCTATACAGTGATTTAATACAAGTCAGCGGCATTAGCTACTTACTGCCGCCGTTCATAAGGTTTGCACCAATGATAGGGATTTACATAGTGTATGATAGGTACTTCGAGATCGTCGACAACCTAAATGTGCCACTTGTCGTGACCTTCATGCCGATAATATACAAGCCAATTGGGCAGTGGGTTAATGGTAACCTGGAGGCCACCGTGAGCGATGCCGACGTCTCTGGCGGCCTATGGACCGCGCTTGTTGTTCAGCTCCCCCCCGAGATAGCCCACATATACAAGATAGTCACGCCAAGCGGCACTGTGTACACGGGCCTCGTGAATTCGGAAATACCGTGGGGGGGCTCAGCCGAGAGGTTGGTCTCAATAAGCCTGATGGCTCTCAGGCATACATAGCAGTCTCAACACTAGGCGTTAGTGAGACTGGTACATACACGGTCTATGTTAATTGGACGCCAATAACAATGCACTTCACAAATACACTGAATGCACCAATAAGTGGCGTTAAGGTTATGGCGTACATAAATGGATCACTCATTGCAAGTAGTGTTAGTGATGTGAATGGCAATGCGTACATAAGCATTAAGGAGCCTGTCCCATTCACGGCAATCGTGTATTACGATAACGTACCCATCTACTACGTTAATGTGAACTCACTAATTAATCAGCCAATAGGCGTGACAATAGGCCTGTACAACGTGACAGTGCTATTTGTTGGTGCAAGGAACCAGGCAATATCCAATGCCAAGATAACTCTGTATAGGATTGGCACTGGCCCGATATACAACGGAACGACTGGTAACACAGGCACGACAGGTTTCGTTAACGTCCTTGGTGGGACATACCTAGTCACTGCCCAGTATGGTAATCTAAAATACAGTGAGTTGGTGACGATAAATGGAAATGACGTAATAACGATTAAGTCAGACATACTAGCCATAATCGATGGGTTCCCAATAACCACAATAGAGGCCTTAATAGGTACGTTAGGGCTTGGTGGTGCGGCTGCCATAGCCTTCGCCTTCACCGGTAGGAAGGGTGGTAAGAATTACGAGGTTGTGACGATGTAAGTTCCGTTTTAATACCGTAAAAATTAAAATCTCGATTTCTTTCAAATAATTCATTTATTTCTCCTCTCATACTCAATCCTTAATTCCCTAGCGAGTTCCATTAATTTATTCAATAGTTCATGCCTAACGTCGAAAACCTCATGCATAGAAACCAACCGCCTATATTCCCTATCAAACCTCAGAAACTCCTTCTTAATCCTCTCAACTTTTTGGGACTTAATCCTCCTAAGTAATGCTTCACCCCCCCACGAGATAAGCCTCTGGCTATCGCTCTCCAACTTCCTAACTATCATAGGCCTAATGGCTTTAAACTGCTCATCGGTTAATTCAATAATGGCATATGCAAACTCACCCTCAAAACCCCCTCTCCATTATGTCGATCAACTCCTCCTTAATACTCAACAACCTCCTTTCCAAGTCCTGCCTAGGTAACCAGGAAATAACCACATTAGGCAGTATTGAAAGCCCTGAATTGCTAAATGCTACTCACTAATCCCTGAACCTCATCACTATTTACATACGTTATTATCAATACGAATTGCTTCATGGATCCTTCACGTATGTGCTTAGGACACTAATTATTAATTCCTTAATAAGTGAATCCTCAACCTCACCCCTCAATGATATCCTCACGGATATTAACTCCCTACGTGCTCCATCATCATAACCCACAAACTCCCACTCAAGGCCGTTTATAACGCCCTTATGATAAATCAACTGTGTATTGCCAATCCTGAGTGATTGATCAATTGGTAGATTCCACGGAGCAACAACATCAATACTAAGCACCCTCTCCTCATTACTAAGGCTCAGGAGCCTTGCCACTGAGGTATTCCCACATGCGTACTCCCTAATCTCACCCTTATCAATTACATCAATGTTCCCGCACCTCACGGCTTAGCGACCTATTAAACCTCTTTTGATTTATTACCTTAACTCAAAGAAAGATTTAAATACTAAGTAATACTTGAAATACTTGATTAACATGTCCAGCAGTTCAAGCGGTAGTGAGGAGAGTGGTGAGAAGAAGACTGTAACTATTAGGGGGGGATTAAGTACTGACATTTATGACAGAGTAAGCAGGCTTGCCAGGGAAACTGGAACCACAATAGGTGAAATAGTGAATGAGGCGCTCAGGAGGTACATAGCGACCCTAGAGAACATATCTAAGGCCATTGATAACATGATTAGGGCTGGCGATGTCGTTGTAATTAGTGGTGTATCCTCATTAACCGTAACTAGGGCTGATCTTGAGACCTTAGACAAGCCTGTGGTTTTTAAGGACATGGATGAGCTCATCTTCGCCGATGATGTTAATAACGATATCATAAAGAGTAAGGTTGCTAGGATAGTTAATGTGAATACTGTTTACGTGCCCAAGTCCGTATCAACGCTATTAATAGCCTCAAAGAGCGAGCTTGTTAAGAAGATTGTTCCTAGATGATTAACCTTTAATTAGGGCGTACCTGTTAAAAATTACGTGAAGGTTCTTGTTGTTGGTATTGGTTCAATGGGCCTAAACCACATTAAGGTATTGACGCAATTGAAGAAGGAGGGCTTAGTTACCGAGGTTTACGCCGTAGACATTGATAGGCAGAGACTTGAGGCAGTTAAGGGTCAGGGCGTTGACCTAACGTTCACTGATTATCATGACGCCATAAAGTATAAGCCGGACCTGGGCATAATAGCTGTTCCAACAACGCTCCACTATTCAGTGGCGAGTGAGTTGATGAATCACATGGACTTATTAATAGAGAAGCCTATCACGGAGAGACTCAACGAGGCCCTGGACCTATACCGCAAATCAAAGACCCTCGGTAGGAAAGTACTGGTTGGTCACATTGAAAGATTCAACCCAGTGTATAAGGCCTTAATTAATGATGTTAATAATGAGAGACCCATTTATGTGGAGTCCATGAGAGTTAATAGGCTTAGGGGTAATCCGCAATCATATGGTAATGTGCTCCTCGACCTTGGGATTCACGATATAGACCTCGTGCTTGACATGGTTAATGAGGATAAGGTAAGGGTCCTAAGCACGGTCCTTAGGGGGGGTAGCCCGGTCACAACCGCGTGGGCCTTACTTAGTATTGGCGATACTATATACGTCCTCCATGCATCCTGGGACTATGAGGTTAGGGTTAGGAAGATCCACGTTACGTTAAGGAATAGGTATTACGAGGCCGACTTATTAAATAGGGTGTTAATTCGTGATGGGACTAGGCACGTGGTTGAGGGGGGGCCCGACCAGCTAAGGCAGGAGTTAATACATGTGTTGAATGTCTTAAGGGGGGGTGTTGAGAGGCCAATCATAGATATAACTGATGGCATTAAGGCATTGGCTGTGGTTAATGGTATTCTCACAAATAGTCCCATTATAGACTTAGGCGAGTTGCTAACGTGAGAAGTCAATGATTGACCTAACCTAACAATGTACCTACTTGCCAAGTCCTCAGCCACCTAGGGAGTTTAAGCGTCGTAATTACCTCATTGATTAGAGCCTCGGCATCATCGCAATCACCTAATCCCTGATCCCTGCAAATCTTAACCAAGTACTTACTCCTAGCCTCAAACAAGTCCCTGTCCATGGCGACCCTATTACAGTCATGGTCATAAGTCCAGCCCCCCCTTTTAAGATCCCTCAGGTGCAGGAGTAAGTGCGCTACAATCCTGCTTAAGTCCATGGGACCAGGCGCAACGTAAATGCCCTCATTAACGGCATAGCAACTACCACGTCCCATGTATATATTTGGCATTAAGTAATTACGTTGTCGTTAATAAATAAGGGTATCGCTTTTAATAACTAAGGATCATCGACACAATTAGACCGGGATAAACAACGACCGCGTTGGTGGGCCCGCGGGATTTGAACCCGGGATCTCCCGCGCGTGAGGCGGGCATCCTAACCGCTAGACTACGGGCCCTATCTCCATCAACTTAATGTAGTTTTAAAGTATTTTTCCTCATGGTTGTTTTAATGGTGTCATTAATGTTGTTTCGTCTATGTTAACTGTTATATTGTTAATCCTAGCTCGTTTCTTTTGGAGTTTATTACATTAGTTAACTTAGTTAACTTTGCAAATTATGTTAACTGGATGGAATGTCTTATATTTGAAACTATTTTTGGCTGGTTGTTATGAATAGGAAAATTCAGGTTGATGGGCTTCCCTATAGGACTCGTGTTTATGTTAATAACCAGGTCTTAATACCGTCTGAGTTAGTTAGGCTTCTTGGTATTGAGAAAAGTCTGTTTGCCAATGTGGTTATTAGGCATGAGGGTAGGATAATTAACATTAATGGTGTTAAGCTTCTCCGTAATAGGCGCGCAACCTCTAGGCAGTTCACGATTCCCAGGGAGGTCAGGGAGGCCTACGGGATTAAGCCTCTTGACGAGATTGAAATAGTGAGTATAGAGCCTGTCGAGACTATTAGTAATAGGAGAAATGCTATATTAAATCCCTGAACCTTTTCTCCTCTCCCGCTCCATTATTTTCACGGCGCTTATGTAAAGTATTATTGCGGCCGGTATATAGTATAGTGGTAGCCCTCCATGTATTGGTATTGTTGGGTAGGTAAATATGTGCAAGCTCCTAATGTAGCCCCAGGAATGTGGTATATGGCCGGTAAAGAGCCAGAACATGGCATCCTCACTCCACACAGCAACATCGGCCGCGAATAGCCATTGCCAGAAATCGCCAAAGGTTATCCAGGGTATCGCAAGTACTATGGCAACGCCAATTCTGTAAAGCCACATGCCAAGCCATGGGTGATAATGAACAAGGGCCAGGTACCAGGAATTTGTTGGATCGTGGTGAAATGCATACACTAGTTCAGGTAATATCACTGCTTCAATCATTGCATAGCCTATGCCGGTCATTAATGGCGGTATTGTCAATTTGGCCCAACTAACCATTTTCAATTATCTAGAAAATGGATACCCTTATTAACCTTGCTACCTTATCATTATTATTTAACCTTCCTACTAAGTTCTATTTTTCTATTTATTGACCACCTGCCTCTTCTCTCTCCTCGGTACTTACGTAGTAGTAATACTCACCAACACTCCTCTGAAGCCTATCCAGGTATGAATCCCTCTTATTAATCCTTGGCCTACCCACCTGAGGCTCCCTTCTAAACGTAACGTCCTGGCTCTTAAGGAACTCATTCATACCAGTCCTCAGTCAGTCGGCGGCTCTGCAATACCGTGCTTACCCGGTTCACCCAGGAATACCATGACTGATGTGCTTAGATAATCAATCATTGTTATATCATGCTCAATAACCAGGGCAACAACATCCCTCTCCTCAATTATCCTCCTAATCACGGAAGCCACCCTAACCCTCTGCTCAATGTCCAGGTAGGCCATAGGCTCATCAAGTAAGTAAACCTCAGCATCCCTGAGTAACGACCCAGCAACAACAACCCTCTGAAGCTCGCCGCCACTAAGGCTTGATAATTCCCTGTCCATTAAGGGCGTTAATGATAATCCATTGGCGAGGTCGGGCCATATTACCTTTGACATGAAGTCGCTACCAACAACCATAGCTAGGTACTCCCTGACGGTCTTATCACCATACCTAACGGCTAAGTCCCTAACGTACTGAGGCTTATAACTAATCCTGACCTCACCATGTGGTATCACAACCCCCTGAGTCAGGTTCCAATTCATTAACGAGGAGTCTAGCAAAGGTGGTCTTACCAATTCCATTAGGCCTAACACGCCGATGACCTCACCTCTATGTATGACCCCAGCCTTAACCTCAAGCTCGAAGTCTCCAAGCCTCTTCACTAGGTCTGTCCACTCAAGAAGCACCTTCTCCTTCTGTATAGGCCTCGGAGCCGGCTTAACCCTAAACTTAATGGGCTCCCTCCTAATCAGCATGTTTTCACTTGTTAGGTAACCATTGAGATACTCATTAATCCCCCCCTCCCTCGCACCCCCCCTCATGTGCGAGACAATACCGTAGGCGCCGGGCTTACCGTAGAGAATAACCACCTGATCCGCCAGGTAATCTAATACGGCTAAGTCATGGTCAATCACGATAACATACTTATTACCACCAGCAATATCCTTAATAGCCTCAGCAACCCTCAGTCTTTCAACAATGTCGAGGTGAGTCGTCGGCTCATCGAATATATACGTATCAGCATTCCTAAGTAGCGCCGCCGCAATGGCGAGTCTCTGGAGCTCACCACCACTCAATTTACTAACATCCCTATTAAGTAAGTGTGTGAGGTTTAGTTTCTCGGCGATTTTATGCACGCTCTCCTCATTACCGCCTATCTTCATTAATACGTCCTTGACAGTACCCTTAACGTACATGGGTATTAACTCGATATATTGAGGTTTATGAACAACCCTGACTTCACCTCTATAAAGCCTCGTTAAGTATGGCTGCAACTCCGTACCCCTGAAGAACCTTATTATGTCCTCCGTGTTTACCTGCGAGTTAATGCATAGGTTAGGCCTTAATTCGCCAGCGAGTATCTTAGCTATCGTTGTCTTACCCATTGCATTCTGACCAATTATTCCGAGTACCCTACCAGGCTTAGGCATGGGCAGTCTAAATAGTTTAAAGCCGCTGGGGCCGTATTGATGGACGCAATCCTCGCCTAACTCACTTGGTAAATTAACAATGGTTATTGCCTCGAAGGGGGCACTTCCTAACGCATATGCCGCAGGCGTGCATAGGTCGGTGATGACTGGATGGCCCAACTGCTCATCCATGTATATTGCCCTCTTACCACCCCCCCTCACAATTGGGCAGAACCTGATGCACTCTTGGCTGCACTTCCTTGGTTGGCATAAGTCCTTATCAACCACTGCTACCCTGACGGGCATTATTGACGGTTTATGGAGGTACTAAGTGAAATTAAACCTTATGCCTGGGTAATTATACTGTGAGAGTAATACTAATAAGGTTTGGCGTTTACGGCATGGTCAATGAATTTTAGGGTTGAGCGTAAACACCTCTACATAGCGGTGGTTCTGTATCTGCTATACATCCTGTTAACGGCTTACGTAGTTACAAGCGGAGAAAGCAATTCATTAAATACATACTTATTCTTCGTGATTTTCAACAATAAGTTGCCCCAATTAACGCCCCCTATTCACGGTGATTAGCGTTGATGATTATGGTAGAGCGTTCTTCTGGATACCTGTGGCATTAATACTCTGGTACCTAGGCGGCAAGTATAGGAGGGCTAGTGTTCTCATGGTTTCAGCCTTCGCGGTAAGCCTAATACTCGGTGAATTAATGAAGCATGTACTGTACGAGCCAAGGCCATTCCTGATACTACACATAACACCGCTGATTCATGAACAACCGGACTCCTCATACCCATCAGGCCACGCACTAATCGTCAGTACCGGAGCATACGCAGCAATAATGGCACTGCCCTGGTACATATCACTGCCTCTAACAGTGGAGGCGCTGCTCGTGTCTTACGGCAGGGTTTACGTTGGTGTTCACTGGCCATTGGACGTGATAGCAGGTTGGTTATTGGGAATGGCCGATGTTGAGCTTGTACTTGCCTTACCCTGGTACTATGACATTGTCCATGCAATAATGAGGAAACTACTTGGTTGGTTGAGCTATAGGCCTGAGGGTTCTACGACCAATTAAGATATAGCCCGTATGGGCGTTAACCCAGGTTTGCGGCCTAACTTCATTAGGTTCGGTCTTCCATTCCCTGACCATGACATCGAACATTCTAACATCGGCATAGCCGTAATCACTCATTGCCCTAAGTACCTTAATGACTTGGTTAACCGTGGGTACGTACACCACTAGGACGCCATCGAGCCTCAAAGCCTCCGTTGCCCTGGGTATCGCATTCCAGGGATCACCCATATCTAGTATCACGGCATCTAAATCCCTCTCGAGAAATCCATCACTGATCACATCCCTTAGCTTTAATTCAACCCAATCTAGAAGCCCAAGCATCTCAAGGTTCTTCCTGGCAATACTTATTGCATCCTCCCTCTTATCATAACCGTAAACTCTACCGCTGGGTCTAACGTAGTAGGCAAGCATGGCGGTCATAAACCCACTCCCAACGCCAGCCTCCGCAACCCTACTGCCAGGACCAATCCCCGTATTGATTATTATTTGGGCTGCATCTTTTGGATAAATAACCTGGGTAACCCTATCAGCTCTCTCGAGTAGGATATCCGTAATTAATGGTCTTAGTACTGCGATATCATAGCCCAGGCTAGTTTTTATTAAGGTGCCGTATTCATGATTAATAATGTCATCAGCGTTTATGATGCCTCTTATTGTGCTTATCCTAGAACCCCCCCTAGCTACCTTAATTACTGACCTAACACCATCACCAACAATCAACACATAATCCCCTTCCTTAATGGGCATACTTCCCTCAAGTCATTGAGTGTGCGGGATTATTTATGGATTTTTACGGGAATACTCATCAGCGACCTGCTCAATGTATTGCATGAATTCCTCGAGAGTCCCCCTTAACCAATCCCTTCTTAAATAAGTCATTCCACTTATCAATGATTTCTCTAAATTCGGTCTTAGCCTTTACGGCATCGCCTATTGATGAGATCTCAACTCTAAAGTTTGCATAACTGCCCCCTGTTAATTCCTGGGCAGTATCCAAGGGCCTTATCATAAACTTCGAACTTAACCACGCCATTATCAAGCCAGTAAATGAACGGGTAATACCTACACACGTTAGGCTTTACAGGGTGTATTGAACAAACCAACTTATCACCAACCCACTTATTAAATATGCACGTTCCATCAAGCCTCTTCTTAAGTACTAGGTAGTACTCACCATCTAAGTCTTATCACTGGCTCATCCCAATCAGCAGCCATTTCCTTTGGGAATAGGGCGAGGAATTCCTGGGGTCTCAACCCCCCCGTATACCTGACAATCCTAATAACATCCCTATGCGTCACTGGTATCCAATAACGCCTACAGCACTCGCCACATAATACACAGGTGAATCTAACCCTCGGAAATTCGGCTCTTACTACGGCGCTCATAATTGATTTAACAGGAGATTTTAAGTGGTTTATTATGAGGATTGCGCTTGTGATGAAGATCCCTTAACCTCCTGCAGGTACTTATTTATCTCGTCAGTAGTTAATTTCCTAAATAGCTTTGTTTTTACATCAACAACACCAATCTCAAGCCTATCAGGCTCAGGGGGTCTCAAGCACTAGACTGAGCGCCCTAATAGCAAGCTTTACGCACTCGTCAAGGTTCATGTCATACTTATATTCCTTCTCGAGGAACTCAGTTATCCTTGACGACTCGGCGCCCATTGCAACGGCGTAAAAGCCGAAGTATATACCGCCTGGGTCTGTCTGAAATAGCCTTGGTCCATGCTTATCGACGCCACCAACGATTAAGGCAGCTCCAAAGGGTCTCACACCGCCATACTGCGTATGCATTTGCTTAAGGTCGCTAATTCTCTTGGTTAGTAATTCCACGTCTATGGCTCATCATAGAGCAATTTGTGAGTCTGTGCTTCCTGTCTTGCATATTCAATGAGCACCCTAGCATCTGATAAGAGACCTGATGCCGCAATTCCAACGTGGTCATCAATCATGTACACCTTCTCGATACTGCCCAGGTCAATTAACGCACTGACCTTCCTCTTCTCAGCAGCGAGTACAACACCGTCAACGCACTTAATACCGACCGTCGCCCAACCCCCCCTCTTAACAGCCTCACCTGCGTACCTAACCTGGTATAGCTCACCCTCTGCTGAATATCGTTATGGCCCTATCATACCCATATACCTGTGGTGAGAACATACCCTTCGTTAATGCCTTATCAAGTGGGCTTTTTAAATCAAACCTACTTAATTGTTTATTTTATGGCAGTGACCCGCCGCGTAAGCTTTTTAAATTAGTAATCGGGTCCGATATCGGATATGAAAATAGCAATATCGGTAAGTGATGGTCTCGTATCAGGACCTGGCGAGGGTGATGAGGTGTGGATAGTCGATATTAAGGACGATGGTTCATACGAGGTTGTTAAGCGTTATGAGAACCCAGCAAAATACGCCCAGCAGGTTAGGGGCATATTCATGTTAAGGAGCGTACTTGATCACGGAGTCAATACAGTAATACTTTCCGAAATAGGTCCTCCAGGTTATAGGTGGGCTATTGAGAAGGGGGGGATTAAAATATACGTATTTGAGGGACGGGTTGAGGACGCAATCAAGGCGTTTATTGAGGGTAGGCTAATTGAGACTCCGGGACCAACACATGGTGAACGTCATGGGCACCACGGTCATCACCATCACAGGCATATCGAGGGCTTTGGGGAATATGACTTTCTTAAGCCTACGTGAGTGGCGGCATGGTTATTGCCGACCTTGGCTGCGGTGAGGGTTACTACTGTAATTTCTTTAAGGATTATGCATCAAAGCTATACTGCGTCGACATTGATGAGACGGCAATTGAGGAGGTTCGTAGGAGGTTCAGTAATTATGGCAATATAACCATACTTAACGAAGACATCACCCACACATCAATACCAAGTGGTAGCGTTGACCTTGCATTCATGTCCAACGTGTTCCACGACATTGAGGACAAGGGTACAGCCGTTAGAGAGGTCAGCAGGATATTAAAGCCTGGCGGTAGATTATTAATCATTGAGTTTAAGAAGGACGTGATATTTGGCCCGCCATTTAAGCTAGGCCCTGAGGAGGTTGAGCATTACTTTAGCGAGGAGGGATTTGTTAGGGAAGGTTATACCGAGGTATCTCCCTATCACTACATGCTGGTTCTTAAAAAGGTAAGGTGAGGTGTAAGTTAGATATATTTTACTATGGTTTAAATATAGGTATCAATAATTAAAAATATGATGAAAGATGTCCCGCGAACCTAATTGGCTCATTCAGTACTTGGATATCATTAGTAAACTAAGGTTTACCTTATATAAATTTGAGAATGGTGATATTAATCATCAATTATTTATTAATGAAGTAAATAAATCATTAATTAGTTGTGGATATGACCCTATTAAGATCGTAATATCTGACGTTATGACGAGCTTCTTTGGAGCTTATGCAGTCTATACACCACGTAAACCAACACCCATCATATACGTGTCTACGGAGCTTATGAGGAAGCAAAGACCCCCTATTTGGTAGGGTGTTAATACATGAGGTCTTTCACCACGTACTTTATCAAAGACCTCCATCATTATTATTTAAGTTAGCACCAAGGAGAATTGAACCGCTAATTCTCATAACAATACCATTGGTAATTATTATAGCGCTAACAATACCTCTCAATATCGTGCTATACCAATTCCTACCTTACATTGTTATTGCTCTTTCAATAATCATGTCGTCTATAACGGCCATATTAATAAAGGCTTTGAATGAACATGAGTTAACGGCTACGGCACTCGCCATATACACAATAACTGGCGAGTGGGTCAGGGATTGGACGTATTATCATGATGAGAATGCATTAATGAGTATCAAGTGGAAAGAATCAATTATGCCTAGGGAGATTACTGCGGTATAAAGAGTAAAAAGGCTAAGTAATTAGGTAGTCCGATGATTAAGCTCGTACTACTTGATGTTGATGGGACTCTAACGAAGAATAGGAATACGGAGGCCCTAGACCCTGATGCCATTGCCGCTGTTCAGGATATTACGGGTAAGTACGTTGTTGGTCTTGTAACAGGCAATGCCCTGATAGTTACCCAAGCCCTCTCATTATACATAGGTTTGCCTAAGGGATCTCCCCTCATTGCTGAGAATGGGTGTATCGTGGATTATAGGGGGGGTGAGATTCATGAGTTATGTGAGGACTTGAACCTCAGGGAGGTTGCCCTGAGACTTATGAAGTTAATACCGGGTTTAAGGCCTACGTATCAATTTAATTATAGGAAGTTCGACATAACGCTATGGGCGCCTAAGGAGCCGCATGAGTTGGTGGAGGTTGTTAAGGAGGAATTGAAAAGAATGAACCTAGACAGTAAGGTGAGGGTTTCCCACAGCGGCTATGCCCTGCACCTTCAACCAATTAATTCAAGTAAGGCTGTGGCTGTTAAGTACCTATGTAATATGATGAATATACCCTGTAACGAGGTTGTTTACATAGGCGATAGTGACACCGACATTGAGGTGATGGATGTGGTTGGCTATGGGGGGGTTGCCGTATCGAACGCAACCGACGAGCTCAGGAAAAGAGCTAAGTTAGTACTCGACAAGCCCAGCGGTAAGGGCGTTGCAGATTTCCTAAGAAATTACCTGCCCCCCCGACTATGACTTCCCAAACATCATAAGTAAGTAATTATATGCACTCTCAACATTGAAGTTATTCCTAACAAAGTCCCTGAAATCATCGTACCTCCTAATAAAATCATTACTCAACCCTCTCATCACATCATTCCATAGGGATTTACCCAAACCAACATTCCCTGCTAATTCAATACTAAGTGGTACGTCAAGTGCCAGCGCTGTTATTGCGCAGTCAATAGCTAATTGGCATGTAACTAGTACATTCTTCAACTCATTTTTGTCGAATGTATTTATTAAGTATTGAATTAGTGATTGGGACTTAGCTATTACGAAATCAATGGTCCTTCTAAGCATGGCCAGTGAAACCCTATGCACTATATTATCACTCATGCCCTGTGGTATAACCCACATGCTTATTAACTCGGGGGGGTCACTCATAACCCTTATTAGAGCGATCTCACGTAACACCATGATCCTAGCATCATTCTCCTTCAATTGAAGTAATTTATTAGGTATTATGGATATTGCAACTTGCCCTTCCGTGTCGATGTATTTCACAGGCCACTCCTCATGGGTTACCTTTTCAAGACCGAGGAATTCCCTCACCCTGTTATGGTCATCTGTTATATAGATAATCACATCATCGCTTGGTATATTAAGTTCTTCAAATGCCCATTTAATGACATTCACAACCTTATCCAGCTCACTGATTGGTATCTCTATTAACTGAATAATCTCCACATCATGCATTGTTCGTTGAGGTTAATATTCCTTAATTGGCAGGGTAAAGATACAAGTGAGAATCTTAAACAGTGGTAAAAGCTTTTAAAGGAATTGTACCCCCCTGCTATCACTAATGGTATTACCAAAGTACGATGTTGTGTTGACGACAGATCGTTCAATGATGAGTAATTATCACGGTAAGGAGTTCCTGGGGTTTGTAACTACAGGGCCATTATTCATAACGGTAGGCCCATTCAAGAAGCTTGGTGAGTGGATTCACGAGTATATAGCAATGCCTAAGATGAAGGTTGATAAGTATGGTAGACCCTTCCAGGCGCCCTACGGCATGAGGAAGATAGAGGCGGCGCTACTTGACGCTGGAATTAACGCGGCAATAATCGACCCAGACCACGTGCATAAGTACATACCCAACGCCAAGATACTCATGCTCAGCCACCATGATTACTTCGGGCTTAATCCACCATCATCGACTTGGTCAGCCATTGTAGGCAGGGAACCACTCAATGCATATTCATTTAGGAGATTCATGATGAGGATTAGGCCGTACATAATGGATGCCAAGAGCAGGAATGGGCTTAAGGTTGTGGTTGGTGGGCCATCAGCATGGCAGTGGTTATACCTACCAGAGTTAATGGACTTCTTTGGTGTTGACACGGTATTTGACGGTGAGGGTGAGAGATTAGTTGTTGATCTTGTGAAGAGGATTCTTAATAATGAGCCCGTTCCTCGTTACATATATGTTGGTGTAAATGATGTGCCAAGCATTGATGAAATACCAACGATAAAGTACCCAGCGGTTAATGGTTTTGTTGAGATTGGGAGAGGTTGTCCGAGGGGGGGCTGTGCCTTCTGCCCAGTAACACTGAGACCACTTAGGTGGTATCCGCTTGAGAAGATCGAGGAGGAGTTGAAGCTACATGTTAAGTATGGCATTGTGCACGGTTTAATACATTCCGACGACGTGCGTTATACGGATCCACGGGTGTCGAGCTTAATCCTGATAAATTGATTAAACTTCATCAGCTCGTCAAGAGATATTACCTAACAATGGCCTGGAGCCACACCACACTGGCATCAGTCCTAGTTGCTGAGAAGAAGTATAATAGATTGGCTACGAAGATTGCTGAGATAATTGAGGATGAGCACCAGGATTGGTGGGGTGCCCAGGTAGGTCTCGAGACGGGTTCAAGAAGGTTAGCTAAGGCCATAATGCCTGGTAAAGCAGCGCCGTTTAAGATTGAGGATTGGTGGGATGTCGTTGAGGAGGCATTGGGCGTTATGCACGACATCAAACTTATACCTGCCTAACGGTGATTGTAGGATTGCCTGGGGGGGAGACTGAGGATGATGTTATGGAGACAATAGAACTACTCGATAGAATAAGGCCCTACAGGAGCTTGGTGGTACCATGTTCTATGTACATGAATCACATTAGGCTGAGAAGGATGGCTGGATAATTAAGTATAACTTAATGCCTGAGCATATTGAATTATTGAAGAAGATGTTTGAACATAGTATTTATTGGGCTAAGGACATTGTAAACCACTTCTACCTAAGGGGTCCGCAGTACTGGCCTGTTAGGGCCGCCGTTAATTACTTCATGAATTACGTGGAGAAGAGAGTTAGGGCTTTATATGATAGGCTCGACCAAATAGCTGCTGAGATTAAGAATAAGAAGCTCGTATCGAAGGTAGAGGCTCCTAAGCTCATGGAGTTATATACATCATCTAGTGAGGAGGATTAAGTTAAGGTCTCATTAATTCCTGCATTTTTATTAATTCGTGTTTTGTAAATATTACCCTGCATCGTTAATGCCTACGTTCTTAAATGTCTCAAAGCTCTCCCACGGGTATATTATGTAAACCCAATTAATCCATTTATAGGCGTAGTAATCAGGTACGTACTTACTCGACATCGCTTTATAGTCCAGTACGGCAGTCCTAACCTCCCTGGCGCCAAGTCTAATCAATATTTCCTTAGCGGTATTTAGCGTCATTCCAGTGTCACTAACATCATCAATTAATAGCACACTGAGGTTTTTAACATCAATACTCGGTCCATACTTAATAACAACATCATCCTTAGCCTTACCGAAGCCCCCCCAATGAGATAACTGCATGAGGTCGGCGGGTACTCCAAGCATGTCGGACATTAACGATGCAATCACAACACCACCTTTGGAAATACCTATTAGTACATCGGGTTGATAACCACTTTTAACAACATCCTGGACTAATTTCAAGACACCCCCCCTTTCGATATCTTCCCACTTATACCGGTGATAATCCGCCATTATGACTTGTGGTAAGGGTGGTTTATAAACCAATCGTTTTACGTACTTAAATAAATATCGCATTCACGATGCCGTAAGCCAGGGCACCTAAGGTATTTATGGGTTACTACTAAGTAAATAATGAATAGGCTAAAATGGTTGATAGGTATCAAGCAATGATGATCTTGGGAGCATTACTAATAATAGTCTCATCAATACCAATTTATTACTCGCATCAGGAGTCATCGATTTCGTACAGCCACGTTAATGCAACGACATGTATAAGGGTTCTTGAGAGCATTATTAATGGATCCCTAACCAGCGATGAAATAAGGGGGGGAGTCATAAAGTCCATGGGCCAGTCATTGCTAATTTCAATCGAAGTAAATGTGGAGTATACTAATGGATCAAGCGCGACCTACGGCTACTACGTACCGATTGGGACAGGCGGTGTGGCAATAACGCCCATGGTGTCAGGCAATATTGAGATCTTCGGTAGATTTCACTGCGCGTATGTGGGTAATAATTATGTGATCAATGTGTACATTGGTCAATATGCACTGGCGCTTTACCTGTTTAGTATTGGTATAGTGTTTATAATAATGGGCTTTGCATTAATTGCTTTAGGTGATTATTTAAGGGATAGGTACACGCGTCGTATTTCACGTGGCTAATAGTTCATAGTTAGAGGTTGTGGAATCTACGTTGGTAAATAGGTTTATTAATAACCTATCCTAATTTATTATAATGTATATGCAATTACCACTTCATGTGTTGCTTCAAGTAGGTACGATAGTGCTGGCGATAGTCCTCACGATAATACTACTAATAATAATCATATCGATACTCGCATACTCCATTAGAATAGTTCCTGAGTACCAAAGGATCGTTAAGCTAAGGCTTGGCAAGTATAAGGGTATTTACGGACCTGGTATCGTCTTTATAATACCCGTTATTGATAGGCCAATAACGATGGATCTTAGGGTTATTTCGATTGACTTATCAAGCCAAAGAGCACTGACTAAGGATAATGTTGAGGTTACGATAGACGCCGCGGTCTACATGAGGGTCATTGATGCAGCCAAGGCCGTGCTTTCAGTGACTGATTATAGAAGTGCCACGGCTACACTCGGCGCGGCTGTTTTGAGGGATGTCATTGGCATGGTTGACCTGGACACACTGCTCACGCAGAGGGAGGAGGTCGCTAGGAAGATTGCCTCGATAATTGACGAGCACGTTAGTCCATGGGGCGTTAAAGTAACGGCGGTTGCAATAAAGGACATAAAGCTACCAGACACGTTGATTAGGGCCATGGCTGCTCAGGCAGAAGCTGAGAGGATGAGGAGGGCTAAGGTTATATTGGCCCAGGCGGATTATGAGGCATCGCAGATGTATCTCAAGGCCGCCGAGACCTATAATAAGAACCCAATATCATTAACGCTTAGGCAGCTCGATACACTGCTTGAGGTTGCCAAGGAACACAACCTAATACTGGTTGTGCCCAGCTCCCTTGAGGTAACCACATTGTCAACGCTGGCAGCTGCGGCGTTAAAGAAGCAACAGGAGGGTTCAAGCGCCACGCAGTAGTGAGTCACCATGAAGCTGAGGCATGGGTTAGCAGTCCTATTAATTATTGCTGTATTATTAATGGCAATACTAACGCGTACATCAATTGCCGGTTCTAGCACATACGTGGTTCATGAGGTGTACGTGTTCAACCTTAATGGCGAAATAACCGACCTAACATATGAGGAATTGCAAGATGCTCTGCAGCTTGCCGAGTCAACCCCTAACTCGGCGTTACTAATAATCCTGAAAACGCCGGGTGGGGGGGAGTTGGATGCGGCGCTGAATATTGTGTCGAGCATTGAAAATGCGAAGATACCGGTGATAGGCTTTGTTTATCCCACAGGTTCGTATGCATGGTCTGCGGGAACGCTCGTCCTTATGTCAACCACCATAGCCGCCATGGCGCCAGGCACGGTAATAGGCTCCTGTCAACCCGTCGAGATAAACCCAATAACTGGCCAAGAGATATTCATAAATGAGAGTAAGATACTCAATGCAATTAGTCAGTACTTCGTGGAGGTTGCTGAGTTTAGGAATAGAAATGCTACCTTCGCTCACGACTGCGTGTTTTATAATACGAACCTCGGTCCCGAGGAAGCGCTTAAGTACAATGTCATAAACTTCGTAGCCACTGACATAAGCTCACTGCTCAGTGAGATAAATGGTAGTACGATAAATGGCGTTACGTATTACGTGGTCAACCCCCCCACCATTACTTATTACCAGCCGGGCATTGGTTACCAGGTCTATGAGGCCTTGATTAACCCCCCCACAATACAGGACCTACTAGCTGGGTTGGGGGCTTCTGCTTGCCATTATTGGCTTCGCCATTAGGCATTACTACCTGGCTGGGGTTGGCATTATACTGATGATTATACCCATGCTCACGGGATTATCCATAAACTGGCTCGGCCTGGCATTATTAATTATTGGTTTAGCGGCAATAGCCATTGACGTGCACGCAGGTTTTACGACGCACGCGGCACTATTCATAGCGGGTATAATACTCACGGTACTAGGCATCATACTCCTCCAACCAACATATACTCCCCCAGTCTTGGTTAATAGCCACGAACCAAGTTGAGGCTAGGATAGTCCTATACGCACTGGTAGCCTTTGTTAGTGGATTTGGTGGTTTCATAGCGGCTAAGGTAATAGGCATAATAAGGACTAAACCACTCTCGGAGAGACTCTATTGGCCTGTCAATGATGTTGGAGTTGCAGTTGATGATATTAATAAGGGTGAGGTTGGTTATGTGAAGGTCAGGGTGAGTATTGGAGGCTAGGGCCATCGAGAGCGTTAGGAGGGGGGGTTCCAAGGTTCTCATTGTTGGTGTTGACGGCGACACATTACTTGTGAAGCCCACCAGTTAGTTACGTTTATTAAGCTCAGTATCAATAATCAACAGGTAATGGCGATTAAGTATGACGTTAGGCCAAGGCTTGGCATTAGGTTTTCATTACCTGTGAATATAATAATGTTCATAGGGTTCTTGGTGATATCGCCCTTGCTTCTATTTCTATTCCTAGTCCTAATCACCATTGGCATTCAGCCATTACTTGCATTAACACTAACATTGGGTTCCCTATTGATGAGTTATATCAACGTGGTTGTTGCTGAGGTCACTTACTACGTCCCATTTAACCCGTTCATGGACTTCATGAAGTTATTCCCAATGCCAATCATTATACAGAGAATTGATAAGTTATTTCTTGAGGTGAATATTGGCGGTGCTGTAATACCAATAATAATATCAATGTACTTAATAGGTACGTACCTAATTCACGACATATTGATACTAACGTCATTCATAGCGTCGTTAATAATATCATCATTAGTAATATGGCAGAGCGCCAGGTTGATACCCGGTATTGGGATTGCGCTACCAACGGCGTTGCCAGTCCTCCTAACATTAATGTTCACCTTAATATCCACGGCAATATTCCATGCGAACCCCCCCCTAGCCTTTTCGTATAGTCTCGGCTCATTATCAACACTGCTTGGTGCAGACATTCTCAATATTAAGAAGGTTATAAGGTCGATGAGGGGGGGTTATGTGTCGATAGGTGGTGCGGGTGTGTTTGATGGTATATACATAACGGGTCTCACATCATTAATACTGGCTTCACTTTATAAGGTCCTTCTTTAGTTATGGGCAAGTTTTTAATCCCCCCCATAAGCTAATCACTGATTGTGATGAGTTACAGGTCTGCGGATAGCAATGACGACGCCTTGCTGACTGATGCTAGGGGAATAAGGGCTGTGATATTTGACCTGGATGGCACTCTGGTGGATACCGTACCGTTGCATGCCCTGTCATGGGTAGAGACGTGTAAGCGCCTTGGGTTTCCCGTACCGACCATGGAGTATGTGGGCACGTTAATGGGGGCTTAGAGCCCTGGACATAGCCAGGAGGTTGTGCGGCGAAGAAATTGCTGAAAAGGCCCTTGAGATTAAGAATGAGATATACCTATCACTATTGGGTAATGTTAAGGCCATTGATGGCGCGCCTGAGTTATTAAGGCTTCTTAAGGATAGGGGCTTCATAGTGGGTGTTGTTACGTCAAGTTCCAGGAGAGTTGCCACCAAGGTTCTTGAGGTGACGGGGGGGCTCCATAAGTACGTAGACGCCTTAATTGCTGGAGATGATGTTAGTAGGGGTAAGCCTGACCCGGAACCATTGTTGAAAATACTTAACTTATTAGGGCTTAATATAAATGATGTCGCTGTTGTCGGCGATTCAAGGTATGATGTTGAGATGGCGTTGAATGCTGGGGGGGTTAAGCTTGTGTTCTTCCTAGGTAATTACGGTGATCCTCGGGTGATAAGTATTAGGAGCTTGCTAGATATTATTGGGTATCTCGATCAATTCCCAATTAAGCATTAATTTTATTAATTTTTACCTAGCCTATATCGCAATGCTAACCCTACAAATTAATGTAATGACGATTACGGTGATCGTGATTGCCGCAATCGCGGTGATCCTCGCCCTACTATACAGGTTAGGTTACCTTGGAGGTAGGCGTGAAGGTAAGGAGCAGGGTAAAACGCCTGAGCAGGTAATTCCACAGTATAAGCCGGAACAGAAGGTTCAACAGCGCCAAAGGCAGGGTTCGGCAATGCCACCACAGGAGGTAACTGCTGGGCAGGGCAGTAGAGTATTACTTGTTGAGAGTAGACCTGTGGAGATTAGGCCTTTGCAAAGCCCTGAAAGGCCGGTCGATATTGAGAGGATTGAGAAGCTTATTAGGGGTATTGAGAATGAGTTAGTACAGGTGCTTAAGCAGACGTCTGCGGATACCGTGGACGTCATTATTTCAAGAATTAACGAGTTAAAAAATTACATTAATCAATTGGAGAGGCAATGCATGGTTCAGAATCCACCATTCATTCAAATGGGCTATGTCCCATCAAGCCTTTCAGAATTTAAGGAATTATTTAGAGCATCTTTTGTGGGCCTTATGAAGGGTAATGACATGATTGAGTATACTGGGGGGGAGTTGAATGTTGGTGAAGAGTTGGTTAGGTCCATCATTAACTATAACACTGATTTCATGGTGATATATAGCGGTGATAAGTACATATATTTGATTAAGCATAATGATTACTCACTTATTTTATCAACGGAGGAGTATTTAGACTCGGTCAGTAGTGGTTTAGTTAGGTTATTATTCAGAAGGTTCATTGATGAGGTACTTAAATCAGGGAGTTGATACCCCGTAACCTACGCTTAACGGACCAGGAAAGTCTCTTAATAATTAATTCTGGGCTAGGGTAATGCGTGATAGCATTAACGCGATTATTAAGTAAGGCCTTAAACACAGACTCTACCGTTAAATCATCAACCTCAAACACGGTATAAGTAACACCAACAAGGTCAGGCACGTGGGCATCACTATTCGCAAGACCTGGCAAGCCGAGCTCACGCGCCGTTTTGGCAGCCATCCAATTAAATATTGGTAATGCACCAGCATTAAATACCTCCACTGCATGCCACTTATACCTCTTTACCTTACCGCCAACGCCATGCCTCAGCACGTCGTATGGGTGGGCAGGTACTGCGACGCAGTTATTCATGGATGCCCAATCAAGTAGTTCAGGTATTGATTTCGGCACGCGGTCAGTACCTGGGTACTCCCTACATAGCACCAGTACATCACCATCAATGGTCCTAACCTCATTACCAATTATGAATATGAAATCGTTTTTACGGAGCAAATCATTACTCCTTATGAAATCTAGAGCCTTCAGTGAGCCTCTGAACGTATCGTGATCCGTTATTGATAATATCCCTATGCCTTTATTTAAGGCGTTTATTATTACCTCCTCAGGTGTTCCCTTGCCATCGCTGTATATGGTGTGCGTGTGTAAGTCAGCCCTCATTTTTATTGGCATTTTTACACCCTTTCAATTCCTCCATCAAATCCCTCTCAACGACCTCTCCGTTAGGCTCAACCTCCTTAAATATCTGCGCCTCATAAATCAGCACCGACGTATCCTCATCAAGCCAGCAATCAGGTGGTAAAAACGCCTTCATACAGCCCTCATCGAGGAATGTCAGGGAATCCCAGCAATACTCAACGGGGGGGACCTGGGGGGGCAGGAGAAGCCCCGAGTAATAACCCTTCTGTATGACGATACCGTGCCTACCAACCACAATCTTCTCAGGGTAGCTCCTCGGATTACCAGGCTCGAGCAACTCAAGTGGGCTTAGTATTGACACCTCAAAGGTCACCTTACCCAGCTCCTCAATACTCATGGGTTCAAACCTTGGATCCTCAACAGCAGCCGCTATGGCACTCCTAATAACGCCATTAACGGTATTGTAAACCGCCTGCGGAAAACCAATACAACCCCCCCTGAGCTCACCCCCCCTCCTATCCTTACCCATGAAAACCTCTATCGTTGTGAAGACTCCATACTTATCCTTAAGCAACCTCGATGGTGTATCTGGCGGTGGTTGAATTGCCTTGCCGCTACGTAGGTACTCCTCTACGGCCCTCCTAGCCAGTCTAACCAGGAATTTACCTTCCTCAATACTGTACGGTCTGAACATTACCACCACTCCTCTCTACTTTAGAGCTAAATAAATATACTATGCCTGTGATAATCCCTGAGAGAATTACGAGAGAAAGCATTAGGCATCTAACGCCTTATTTGTATCGCCGATTAAGAATTGACCCTTATCCATGAAGATCGCGTAATAAATGAGTATTATGACGGTCACTATGAATAATACCGTGGCTAATACGACGGTGTACCTCATTAATCCTCAAGTCATGATAATTAAAATATAAAGGTTACTACCTATGAGAAGTCATTACTTAATAACGTTCTTATCTTATCATTAACGTTCCTAAACACGTGCACATTGCTTAAGAATATTAAGTGGGCAATGTACTTATTTAATTGGTTAAGCATGCCAATGAGTTCATTAACCTTACTAATAGGTAGGTCATCATCGAGAAGCTTAACCGCGGTTCTCTCGGCCTCCCTAGCCTTAACCCTAAGTAAGTTTAGTAATGCCGTAGTCCTATCACTGGGTATAAACCAACCCAACTCCTTACTATCCAACTCACACGCCTTGTTAATTACCTCCTTAACGGGCCTGAGCCAATGATCATCCCCCCCAGTGGCCAAGTACGTATTTAGTGCCGCAGTCATGGCAGCAATAGCCCTAAATTCATCACCACCAATCTCCTGAAGACCCCCCCACTCGGCCAGTGCCTCGAGTTCGTCGAGCCTGCCCATGAGTTCGATGGCTGGGTGATCCTTCCTAAGTCTAACGTGCCTGCCAAACACTATTACCTCACTAAATCCACCATCCCCCCCTGGGCACCTTATTGAACCATCAATCCTCAGGCAATCAACAAACACATTAGTCATAGCAAAACATGTAATTCATCATTGAGGAAATTAATATAGGTAGTACTTAATTTAATAACAAAATAATTAACAACGGTTCAGCTGGGGGGGTGAGTGAAAGTGAGCTTCACATGTAGTATATGTGGGAGGCACATATCGTTTTGGGAAGTGGCCTATATTGGGAACTCACTTGTAATATGTAAGAAGTGCTATCCTGACTATTACGTAAAGCATTGCCCATTAGTGAGGAGGAGATTAGCAGGTGAGTTACCGCAATCATGCAATTACTGCCTATACCGCAGTAAATGCGATGAGTACATTAAATCCTCACTGAGGGGGGGTAGTGGTTCAATACAGTAAAAGACAAAATTTATAATTATACTAGGTCTATAGGTCGTGAATGAGCAAACGGCCCTGGATTGCCGAGGAGCTTAATCGTGGTAATTACGGCATCATGCATAGTTCAAGGTATGGCGATGTGAGGGGGGGTTTCCTATGCTGTGAGTGGTGGTGCGAGGGTTATTGGGCATCATCCGGCTATTACAACCTATGCAGTGAGAAGCCAATAATACCAAGCAAGCCCAATAGCATTCCCTCAATATTTAGGGGGGGCTTGCTAGCCCATCATCATTCCCAAGAAGTAAATTACTAATATCTTTATGGCCATTAATACGTAACACCGTACGCAACTCCCTAAATAGGTCCTCAATTAATGAATTACCGGGCGTTCCTGAAAAGACGTCAAGAGTTAATATAAACACTGACGTGCTCATCGTAGGTGGGGGTTTAGCGGGTCTCTCGGTGGCTAAGGAATTGAGTAGACTTGGTTTGAAGACCGTGATTGTCGAGGGCGAGTATAACCTTGGCGGTCATTTAATCATTGATGATAGTGAGATTAAGGATTTAGGAAGAGGCAGGGAATTCATTGATAAGTTAAGTAAGGAGGTGAGTGATTCAACCGCGGTACTTACCGGGACTATCTTTGACGGGTTCCTCGAGGACGCAGCGATCGGCCACTCCCGGGATTACTCGAAACTGTATATTTTTAATTATAAATACATAGTACTCGCCCAGGGATTTAGGGAGGTACCACTTGTTTTTCCAGGTAATAATACACCGCGCATGATCACTGGATTAACAACACTCAAGCTTATCAAGTGGTGGGGGCTTTAAGCAAGGAGGTCCTAGTTTGGGGTAGTGATGATTGGGGGGGGTCAGGGTGGCTATGAACCTGGCGCAACTGGGTATTGATACGTACCTTGGTGATAACTCTGTTGTCGTGAGGAGTGATTTATATAGGGATAAGGTTGATGCATTGGGTATTAAGACCTTCATTGGGATGAACATAGTTAACGCCAGTGATTCAAGTGACGGATTAAGGCTCACGCTTGAGAACATAAGAGGTAGAAAGGCAAAGAAACAGAGGAGGGAGGAGGTTATCGTAGATGTCCTAGTGAGTGCCGTTAGGTTACCAGTCATTGACCTGCCGGCGCAATTAGGCGCGCCCATTGTCTACGCGCCTGAAATTGGTGGTCTCGTACCTAGGAGGGGGCTTTACCGGAGATCTTGGGCTTGGCAATGTCTACGTTGTCGGCGATGCCGGTGGATTACTTCCAGAGGCTTAATTATTAAGCAGGCTAGGATAACAGCATTAAGTATAGGCGTCAGGGAGGGTTTAGTTGCGGGTGATGCACTCGATAAGGAACTAGCCGAATTTAAGAGGGATTTAGTCACTACGAATTCCTCGTATTATAACGTAATCCTCAGGTTTGAACAGGGGGGGCTTCAGAGCAGTGGCTACTACGCTGAGCCAATGTGACCCATGTACATGTGGGCAGCCGCAGGATCTATTGAAGATGTGGAGAATGCCCTAAAAAGTGCCAATAAGCAGTACCTATGCTTCTGTGAGGATGTCACGTTGGGTGATGTTCTAGGGGGGGCGATTAGGGTGCTGATGCATGGGAGGGAGGTTAGGGTTAAGGTTCTTCATGGTGAGGAGGAGGAATATAAGTCATTGAGGCTACCAGGTATGGAGAGGATAAAGAGGGTTGTTGGTCTTGGCACTGGTCCCTGCCAAGGCAAGTTCTGCTTAGTCAGTACCAACTTAATACTTGGCTTCATATACCAGAAGAAGCCCAACGAGCTTGGTCTACCCAGATTAGGTTTCCCGAGGCACCTATACCAATGGCCACGCTTGCAGGTGGTGAGTGATGAGTGAGGGTCGTGGACTAATCTCGTTAACCGCGGATGCCGTGGTAGTTGGCGCAGGTATTGTTGGGTTAGCCGTAGCCTACTACCTGGCGCGTAGGGGGGGACTCTCTGTGGTTGTCCTTGAGAAGGATTACGTTGGCTCCGGGAGTTCAACGAGAAACGCGGGTAGGTATAGGGTTCACTTTGGAAATAAAGAGAATACGGAATTTGCAATTAGAGCCATTAAGAAGCTGGAATCCCTCAGTAGCGAACTTGGTTGGAATGGGGGTATTCGAAAAACAGGGCTATCTCTGGCTCGTTAGGCGTAAGGAGGTTCTTGAGAATTACGAAAGGCTTAATGAGGAGTTGTGGAGCCCCCCCATGGGCGTGCCCGTTCAGATACTCACGGTTGAAGAATTAAAGGATAAGTTCCCATACATTAATACCCAGGGCTTAGTAGGCGCAGTTTATGGACCACAGATGGCGCCTTCCATCATGATTACCTGGTGATGGGTTATTATGAGAGGGCGCTCGACCTTGGGGGTTAAGATTTACGAGTATTCCGAGGTCAAGAGCCTTAGCGTAGAGAATGGTAAGGTCACCAGTGTATCGAGTAGTGATGTCTTTGTGAGGACGAAGAATGTGGTATTCGCGGCCGGTGCATGGACAGGTGATGTCATGAAGAGAACCCTTAATATTGACGTACCAATCAAGCCCGTTAGGAGGGAGATTGGGATTACAGAGCCTGTAAAGCCGATAATTAACACCTACATAATAGATACTGAGACAAATCTATACCTTGGTCAAACAATGAGGGGCGAGATCCTGGGAAGCATAGAGCTTGAGGGTGGTGAAGGCTTTTTACCTTATGGAAATACGTTCGTTTGGTTAACTGCGTGGGCTAGGGAAGCCGTGAGGTTGGTGCCAAGTCTTAGGAGAATAAG
Source organism: Vulcanisaeta distributa JCM 11213 (assembly GCA_001316125.1). Next base: position 49,005 of record BBCS01000008.1, on the reverse strand, counting down.
AATTATGAGGGTGTGGTCTGGTTATTATGAGATGACGCCAGACCATAGCCATGTAATGGGCAGATTGAGTACATGGCCTGAGGGCGTTTATATACTATCGGGCTTCTCGGGTCATGGTTTCATGTTTGGTCCCTACGCTGCAGAGCTGCTGGCTAATTACATAGTTAATGGTGTTATTGATCCGATAATGAAGCCGTTTCTGCCTGATAGATTCGTTACAGGAAACTTAATTAAGGAATTGCTAGTTATCTAAGGTCCAGACGTCCCTTATTACGTCACCTTACGTTTTATTTCCGTATTTATTCATGTGTGATTTATGGAGTATCATTTAATTAATGTGTTTGGGTAATTATTAATCGTAGCTAATTATTAATCATGACGATGGAGCAGAACACCACGGATATTGCAATGAGTGTGAATAAGGTGGAGGCTGGAGTAAATGAGTTAATAAGTAAGTTAGCCACGGTTGTTGATCCAAGGCTAGTGACTAGGGAGCCGCCCGTGGATATCTTCGATAATGGAGACTCAATAGTAATACTGGCTGACTTGCCTGGTGTTAAGAAGGAGAGTATTAAGGTTAGGTTGGTAGTAACTACGTGGAGATAATAGCCGAGCCACAGCCACTGCCAACAGTTGGTAAGGTGGCCAGGGTGGAGAGATTGAGCAATTTCAGGATTTACAGGAAGGTGGAGCTTGGAGTTAGGTTTAAGGTTGATGGCGCCAAGGCAATGTATAAGGATGGTGTATTGCAAATAATTATACCTAAATTAGGTAGTATAGCTGAGACGGAGGTTTTAATAGAATAGTTATGGATAATAAATAGATATTTCATCTCTAAAAATCACGTTATTAATAATTATTGATTTATTAGGATAAGGTATTTATAGGGGTCTAATTATTAGGTCGTGATGTCTATAGTGAAATTTGAGCCGGAGACCAGGAGGGTTCAGTTAACAGGTGGTGCAACGTTAATAGTATCACTGCCCAAGGAGTGGACTAGGCAGGTAGATCTTAAGCCGGGCGATGAGGTCCTCGTAATACCGCAGCCAGACCTGTCACTGCTTGTTGTGCCTAAGAAAATGGTTAAGGCACCACTCCTTGAGTCATCAATAAACGTGACACAGGACCTATCAAACATAGACCACCTCGAGAGGGTATTACTCGCTCATTACCTATCTGGTTATGACATATTTAGGCTTAATTTCGACATATCAACCCTAAACCTTAAGAAGCAGGTTAAGGACATAGTCCGGAGGAAGTTAACGGGTGTCGAGATTATTGAGGAGGGTAGGAACTCTCTCGTTATTCAGAACCTCGTTAATGTACCTGACATAAACATTAAGGACATAATAGTGAAGCTTGGTAAGACGGTTGTCGGCATGATTGATGACCTAAGAACACCGATAGAGAATGGCGATAAGGCGATAGCATCCGACATCATTGAGAGGGATAATGAGGTTGATAAGTTCTACTGGCTCTTAAATAGGCAGTTGAAGAGAGTTCTCGTTAGTAAGCATGCCCTAAGCCTATCCGGTATTCAAGACCCAAGGAGCATCATTGAGTATGCAATAATTAATAAGTCACTGGAGAGGGCGGCTGATCACGCCGTTAAGATCGCCCGTGAGATTGTGAACCTAGGCGATAAGTACGTCCTCCTAATGCCGCAGGAGCTTAGGCAGAAGTTCAGCGAGCTCCTCGGTAAAGACTCCATGATTATGAATAACGTTGGTAAGGCAATGACGGAGAAGATAGACATGAGGGAGGTCAATTACATAATCGATACCGTTAAGTACGAGATACGTTCAGCCGTTGACTCGTTAGATTCGTCATTGACGAACTACAACCTAACCACGCAGGCAGCTGCATCAGCCAGGTTAATACTGGATAGCATCTATAGGATAGCCGAGTACGCATCAGACGTTGGTGAGGCATTACTAAACCTTGCGATTGAGCAATTTGGATGATAAAACCGAGGAATTAGGTAGTTCTTTCAAAAACCATGGTTATTATATCCTCAAAGAAATAATGAACGGCCTTGATCATTGTTAACTTAAAACCGCACATACCCATGTAATGAGCCACCTCATCCCAATTAGACAATGATGATTGTGTTAGGATAACGATAGAGGCGCCGTCTCGGCACACCCAATGTATTATTTGCACGGTTATTTCAATGCCGTGAGGCCCACCGAAGATCCTCCAATCCTCATGCCAATTACCTGGTAGGTAGGGAGGATTACTAACGATGATGTCAGCGTGAAACCCAGCCTTAACCGGGTCTAGGAGGTTCGTAGTTACAACATCGGCGTGTTGATAAAGTCCATTATTGACTAGGTTTATCCTCGTATTCACCGATGCGTTAATGTCATGGTCAATGGATAAAACCCACGCAGTGCCACCCCCCCTACTCACCACCTCCTCTAGTGCCGCTAATGTTAATATGCCGGTCCCTGAACCAACGTCGATTATGCGTAACGCCCTATTACTGATGTAATTACTTACAACCCAACGAAGGAGTTCGGCAGTTTGCAGGAGTCCTCAGCAGGTGGATAAACGTTACTTAATACCTTAATCCTCATGATTTACTTAAATAGTATTATGTATATTATTACGGAGGGTATTAGTAAGAGCAATGTCTCAAAGAGTAGGGAGTATTCCATGGGCTTCCCTGAGCTCATTGAGAGTACCGTTGCGAGTATCACCAGGCTAATGAGTGGTAATAACGCCTTAAGTAGGGCGTCGATTATTGAGAGTGGGTAAGGCGGTAGCCAAGGAGTTAATAGTGCCATTATTGTTGGGTATAGCGATAATGGTATTAATGACGTTAAAATACCGCTTAATAACTTAATATCCACAATCTCACTACCAAGCAGGTACTTATAAATAAACAATGCAATACCCATGTAGGCCAGTAGTGAGATTATTGTTATCCCTATAGGCATTACACTCATACCCTCCACAAACACCAGCAGTAATAATTCATAGTTCTGAATGAAAGCTGTGATTAAGCCAAGCATTATAATGACCATTGAGTAAATAAGTAATGTGTTTGGTCCAAGCCTGTACATATTTATTGTTAATGGTCTCATTAACAATATATTGGTCAACTCCTCAGTTTTCTTGCTTGAACCCTCACTTTCCTGGTCAGAACTTACTAATCCCTCGATTTTCTCGATGATCATCCTACCCTTACTCGTAATCTTCACGTAAGGGCCATCCCTAATGATTAAGCCATTGACCTTAATATCTCGACGTCGTAATAAATAGATGATACCGGGGGGGCATTTAGTACCTTTCTTAGGTCTGATATCCTCATCGTACCCTGATTAAGCAATAGCCTTAGTATCTGTATTCTCCTTGGCTTAAGGATTATATTGCTTATATCGTCGATATCCCTACTCATTACAGCAATACTTATAGAGTAAGTATAAAAGAGTTCTTTCTTGGGAGTATTCTGTGGTTGGTTTTGATGATTTAAAGGTTTCATTGAGCACGTACATAATGAGGAACAAACGAGTTACCTACCAGGATTTATTGAAGTGGTCGTCAAGTAATAAAGTTGGCAATGCCTACTGTACTTACTAATTAGGGAGGTGGTTCGTGAGAAGCGGTTTAAGGTATCTGGGGAGTACGTTATTAGTAATATTAAGGTGGGTAATGGTGAGGTTAAGCTGTCAATACCAATGTATATAGAGGTGCCAGGTGAGGGCGTTAAATCATCGGTACAGGTTAAGCGGCAGGTTAGGCAGAGACGTGTTAAGAGCTCAAGCATTCTGGAGGTATTTAGTGAAGAAAAGAGGGCCGAGGTTAAGCAAGCCACGGCGGAAGGTAGTGAGAGGGGGGGAGAGGTTAAGACTACGGCTTCAGAGGTTAAGCAGGAAGGGGGGGAGCGGCAAAAGGAGGAGTTGGGGGGGGTAGTGGAACATAAGGAGGTTGAGGGTATTCATGGAAGTGGTAAAGTTGAGACGGGCATTAAGGAGGAAAAGGAAGAATCAACGGGAACTGGTGCTGAGGGCGTGGTGATTCCAACTGATTACTCCACAGTGGCTATGGAGGATTTCACTGCAATGCTTAGGAGAGCTATTGAGGAGGAGTTGCCACAGAATAGGGAGGAGGGTTATAAAGTGGCTATGGCAATGCTGAGTTATTTACAGAGGTATTGGAGCGTTGGCGAGTTAAGGCTTAAGCTCGACATTGCCAAGCAGTTTGGTGGTGTTAATGAGGGTATTATGAGGATTGAGGACGGTGTTTTAAGGGCCCTCAGGAAACTTGGTATTGTGGAGGTTATGGAACCTGGCGTTGTTAATAGGATTAAGGAGTTACCAAGGGATTTCATTAAGGTCAGGCTTGACTCACTATTTACGTGATTAGGCAGCCAACTGCTTAAGTCTCTCGGGTGTTGTGTATATCTCAGTCCTATGGCCCTTCGAGACTAGCACCAGCGTACCCTTACTTGCGAGTGTTCTTAGTATTTGATAGGCAACGCTTATTTTTGTATTGAACCTAGTGGCTACTAGGTATGGCGTTACGTACTCCCATTTAATCACCTCCTTCTCAACATCATTAAGGAGTTTTTGATCAATGAGCGATGCCTTAACGGTTGGTCTCTCCTCAGTTGCCTTTTTACCCTTTGCGGTTGGTTTGGCTGGGGGCCTGTTGCTGCTTTTCCTGTCTCTTTGCTAATTGCGATAATGTTGGTTTCTTCTTACCACCCATGTGGGTCAATAGCCTTAACGCCATTCCCCCCCTTTATAAACTATTCCTCGCAGTATAGATGGAATAGGTATTATACCTATGATTGTGTCGGAAAGGTTTTTTAAGTGCTTTTTTAAATCATGAATAATGCCAAATCCCACTTATCGTATTGAGAACATTGTCGCCACGGTAAATCTCGGCATTGATTTAGACTTAGATAAACTCGCGGAGAGACTTCCAGCGGCTGAGTATAACCCAGAGCAATTCCCTGGCTTAATCCTGAGGTTGCAGAGACCAAAAATCTCCGCCTTAATCTTCAGGACTGGTAAGATGGTGTGCACGGGCGCTAAGAGCGAGAACGAGCTTAAGAGGGCCGTTAAGGAATTAGTTAGGTTATTAAATGAGCATGGCGCCGATGTACCACTCACGCCCGAGATACAGGTGCAGAATATAGTGGCCTCCGGTAACCTACATGCTGAGGTTGACATTGAGAAGTCAGCCCTGATGCTTGAGAACTCGATGTACGAGCTGAGCAATTCCCCCGGCCTAATCTATAGGATGGATGACCCAAAGGTCGTCCTCCTGATATTTAGTTCGGGTAAGATAGTCTGCACAGGAGCTAAGAAGGAGCAGCAGGTCAGGGATGCGGTCTTTAAGATTCATGACATCCTTAAGGACATCGGTGCGTTATACGAGGAGGAGGGAGGTAAGGAGGAAGAGGAGCTTTGATAACCATGTTCCCAGAGACAGTACCAATAATTGACCAGGAGGTTAGCACGTGCCAAACCTTGTATTTACCAATAAGTTGGCGATAGAGTTAAGGGATGACATAAACCCAGGGATCATAAGGAGGTTAGGGTCGTTGAGTAAGGAGGTCATTGGTATCACTAGGGTCAATGATGAATTCAACGCTAAGCTCCCAAATTCATTAAGTAAGTTCAATAAGGCGGTCATAATTTTAGGACCGGGGATTAGTGAGTCGTGGCTTAAGTACGTAATGAGCCTCACGAATACCATAATTGGGTTCACACTTGATTCATTAATGAGGTTTGTAAAGATAAGGCCGAGCCTGCTTAATATACCCAATGAATTATTTATAGATCCGATAGTTAGTGGTAATGATACGGCGGTACAACCTAAGGCCCTGCCTAAGGCCGTTATTGATTGGTTAATGGATTACGTGGACTCAGGAGGTGATTTATACGTATTGGCACGTGGTGACTCTATTAATAATATAAATTTACTCATGCACTCACGACTTATTTTTACCTACAACATAAAGCTGGCCGAACTTTATAATAGCATTATTAAGGGCGGTTTTATAAGCGGTACCAAGATTAGTGTTAAGGCTGGGTGCGACTTCTGCGGTAATTCCCCAAACCCACTATGTTTATTGATATGTCCTAATGTGGACCTGATTAAGGAGATTGAGGTTGAGTAACCATGAGTCTAGCGAAGAGGAAGGGCTCAGCTCATGAAAGAGCCCTGGCGAATAAGTTATGGGACATGGGACTCGCAGTCCTTAGGGGGGGCTGTTCATCGGGTGGTGGCGTCAGGAAGAGGTTCGTGCCGGATATCGTGCTATAGGCCCTGGGTTTGTATTGGTGATTGAGGCTAAGTATAGGTCTGAAAGAAGTTCCATAAGGATTGAGGGTGAGAAGGTGGAGAAGTTGCTGGAGTTTGCGCGTAGGGCGAGGGGGTGATGCCTACATTGCCGTGAAGTTTAAAGGCGATGAGTGGCGCTTCCTACCAATCACCGACGGAGGTGATGTGGTTGTGAAGCCTGATGATCTTAGTAATGCCTATACGCTTGAGCAATTGATTAATAAGTACATGAGTAAGTCCTTGACCGAATACTTGAAGTAACCTGGACGATTAACCTTAATAATTTCCCCCAAGTGCTGGATAGTTAATGTCATCAACGATGCAGCGGGAAATAAAGTCATTAGTTGACAAAGTACTCAAAACCTTAGAGACTAAATCCCTGAGGTTCACTAGAGTTAGCGTTAAGGGTTCCGATAAGGGCTTTGAGGTAAGCATAAAGATATACCTTGAGCACCCAATGCGGTTCAATAGTATTTATGAGTTGACGAAGGCCGTGACCAGTAAGTATGGCATTGCCATGGACGAAGTATTAATATACTCACCACACTCAAGGGCCATTAGGCTATCCTTCATCATTAAGAGGTGAACTTGCGGTAAAGTTTATTTATTGCGGGACTACCTAGGAGTTAATGAGCACGCAATCATACATTAAATGGCTTGGTCATGCAGCCTTTGAAATAATGCTAAGTGGTAAGAAAATCCTAATCGATCCTTGGATTTCCAACCCACTGTCGCCTGTGACCCTCAATGAGATAACGAGCGTCGACTACATACTCGTTACTCACGACCACTTTGATCACTTAGGTGAAACCGTCGATATTGCCAAAAAGACCAATGCAACGGTGGTTGGGGTCTTCGAACTCGTTAATTACCTTAGTGAGCAGGGCGTTAAGAATACCATAGGCATGAATGTAGGAGGTTCCGTAAAGCTAACGAGCGAAATAGAGGTTTACGTAACCCCCCCAGCATTACATAGTTCGAGTAGGGGCGTGCCTGTGGGCTTCATAATAAAGGCCCCCCCTGAGGCAACGATATACCACGCAGGAGATACTGGGCTATTTAGTGAAATGGACTTGTTAGGTAGGTTGTTCAAGATCGATGTGGCCATGCTACCAATAGGTAGCTTATTCACGATGGATCCAAGACAGGCCGCCTATGCATTAACGATGTTAAGGCCCAAGGCCGTAATACCAATGCATTATAATACGTTCCCCCCCGATATTAAGCAGGACCCGCAGCAGTTTAAGGAGCTTGCAGAATCTATGCTACCTGACGTTAAGGTATTTATACTGAAGCCTGGCGAGGTTTTACAATTGCCAATCAAATAATTAATTACTATTAAGCCCTTAATATTTAAAATCCCTCAAGTACTTCGTTATTGGTATGGTCAATTTCGACGTAATTGTTGTTGGCGCAGGCACGGCGGGTTCGTATGCATCCTACCTACTAGCCAAGGCGGGGGGGCTTAATGTCGCCCTAATAGAGATGAAGAGGAGAGATAAGGTGTTTAAGACAACGGGTGACGCCATCGGCATTCATCATATCGAGAGGATGGCAATTAAGCCGCCGAGTGACGTATTCATGATTAAGTATGAGGGTGCTGAGCTGTTCAGCCAGACTTATCGATTAAATACGTGGTGCTTGGTAGGGGGGGTTTCGGCTTGGACATGGCTAGGTGGGCTCAGTGGTTAATAGGTGAGGCCGAGAGAGCCGGTGCGCATGTTTTCGATAATCATAAGGTTCAGGGGGGGCCAATAATCGAGAATGGCTTCGTCTCTGGGGGGTTAGGGTGTTAAAACCTGGTGGATCCACTGAGGAGTTTAGGGCTAAGGTCGTCATCGATGCAAGTGGCGTCGGCGCGTCATTAGGAGCAGGTTACCACGTGAGTGGTGGGTTTCCGAGCCATTACTCCCTGAGGACGTCTCAAACGCCTATAGAGAGATTATCCAGGTTGATTATGATATTGAGAAGCCGGAGTACATAAAGATATACCTTGACACTAACATAGCGCCGGGTGGTTACTGGTGGTTGTTCCCAAAGAGTCGGAATACGATGAACATTGGGCTTGGTCTATGGGGTAAGTTAAGTGAGGAGCAGGGTTGAACCCTAGGCATAACTATGATAGGTACCTGGCCAACAGTCAGTACACAAGGGGGCAGGAGGATAATACATGTAGGCGGCGGTATTGTACCAACGCGTAGACCGTTACCATCGCTTGTGGCTAATGGATTCCTAGCGGCCGGTGATGCCGCGGTTACGGTAAACCCAGTGCACGGTGGTGGTATAGGCCCCCCCGCCCTGCTCTCGGCGGAGTTAGCGTCGAAGACTGTGATAGAGGCCTTTGAGAAGAGTGATTTTCGGAGAGAGGGTTGTGGAGGTACAATATTGAGTATTTAAGGGCTTACGGAATAAAGCAGGCAATGCTCGATGTGTTTAGGCTCATGCTTCAGACGCTAACTAATGATCAATTAAATAGGGGATTGAGAGCTAGGCTCCTTACCGAGGATGAGGTACTTGAGATATCTGAGAAGGGCTCGTTGGAGCTATCCTTCATTGATAAGTTGAAGGTTGGTTTACGCTTAATGAAGATGCCTGACGTAGCGTCTAAGCTAAGGCTCGCATTGAGGTACATGAATGAGGTCAAGAGCTTATACGAGACCTATCCAGAAGACCCCCCCAGCGGTTTATCAAGTTGGTACAGGAGGTTAGTGAGTATGTACGTGAATATACGGATAAACTCGGCATCTCACTGAAATGGTTAAGCAATGCCTAATACCTTGGGTATGTTCTTATCGAAGGGTGGATATATAATTCCCTTCTCCGTTATTAATGCGGTCACGTACTTTGGAGGTGTAACATCAAATACAGGGTTGAACACTGGGACACCCTCTGGGGGGGCTATTGGCACACCCCCTAATCTTCCTAACCTCATCAGGATCCCTCTCCTCAATCTTTACATCCTCAACCCTACTCTTTAAGTCAAAGGTTGATGACGGCGCTATTGCGTAAAATGGTATACCAAGTTCATGGGCAATAACGGCCTCCTTGAAAGTCCCAATCTTATTATAAACATGCCCGTCCCTAAGTATCCTATCTGCACCAACCATCACGCTATTGACCATGCCCTTATACATCACATAGCCGACGGCGGTATCAGTTATTAACGTGACCGGTATGCCATCCGCCATTAATTCGTAGACAGTTAACCTAGCGCCCTGAAGCCAGGGCCTAGTCTCTGGCGCAATGACCGATACCCTTATACCCAATGCGTGGGCAACCCTCACAGGTGCCGTAGCCGTTCCAATGCCTGTACCCGTCGCCAACCCACCGGCATTGCACTGCGTTAGTATGGTATCCCCCCCATCACTTATCTTCTCAAGTCCATAAACCCCCCCCATCATTAACTCAGCATTAAACTCCTCATCAAATATTGCCTTAGCCTCTCTCCTTAAGATTTCGACTAGCTCCTTTACGTTCTTAGCCTCGCCGTTATTCACGACCTTTCTAGCCCTATTATACATTCTCTCCGTGGCCCAAAACAGATTTTGAGCAGTTGGCCTCGCTGCATTAAGGACCTCCCTAGCCCTGGCTAACTCCTTAAGAGCCTCGTCTAGCGTTGATGTGTTGCCATGGGCTATGGCTAGGACCATACCGTAAGCTGCCGTTATGCCTATCGCTGGTGCTCCACGCACGATCATCTGCCTGATCGCGTCAGCGGTTGATACTGGGTCTCTTAACTCTACGTAAACCTCTTCAAAGGGTAATTTTCTCTGATCAAGCAGTATAAGTGTATTGTCCTCATCGCGCCAGATTATTGGTCTTAACTTAGGCTTTATTTTACTTTTCAATTCTTCAATATCAATCCTCATACTCAACTGATAATAATCAATAGCTTTTAAGTCTTTTTAGTAGTCTCTTAACTCAGGTACTTCTCACGTAGGTAATTCAGCAGGTATGTTGGGTTATATGTATCATTAAACGACCTCATCAATAACTCCTTGGGTGGGTATATGGCACCGTACTTACAAATCCTGTCCCTAAGGAACTCCTTAATCTCATTAAACCTCTTACCCGCGACCTTATCCCTAAGCCCAGGGAGCTTCGCATATATCATCCCAGCAATAACATTACCCAGCGTGTAGGTTGGGAAGTAACCAAAGGATCCTTGGGACCAATGAATATCTTGAAGGACACCCTCAGCATCATTCTTAGGCTTAACACCGAGATACTTATCCATAAAGTCATTCCATAATGACGGCAAGTCAGACACATCAAGTTTACCAGCTATTAACCCCTTCTCAATCTCATAACGAAGCGCTATGTGGAAGTTGTATGTGACTTCATCCGCATCAACCTAATTAGACTCGGCCTAACAATGTTAAAGTACCTGTAAATGTCCTCCTCACTATATTCCTTAAGGAATGGCAACCTCTCCTTAAGTAATGGGTATATTAAGTGCACAAACTCCCTACTCCTACCAATAATATTCTCCCAAAACCTCGACTGACTCTCATGAACACCCATGGAGACTCCCCCCCGGCCTACTGGCGTCATTTCCAATGAAGGATCTATCATGAGCTCATATATTGCATGACCGCTTTCATGTATTACAGAGAACATGGTTGATCTGAAGTCCTTTCCCTCGTACCTGGTAGTTATCCTAACGTCATTAATGGACATGCTAGTCGTGAATGGGTGTGCGGACACATCCATACGGAACCTCGTGCCCACGGGCATATCAAGTATCTTAAGTAACTCCTCATTGATTGACCTCATGACATTAACATCATAGGGCACTTCCTCAAGTGGATGCCTGCTTGGGTATTTACCTTCACTCAGTATTTTTTCGAGTATCGACTTTAGGTTGGGAAGTAATGTGTTAAAGACACTGTCTGCATCATTTACGGTGAAGCCCTCCTCATATAAGTCCAACAATGCATTGTATGGGTGGCCCTCGTAACCAAGCTTGTCAGCAATAACCCTTTCTAATTCCACGATCTTTGACAGGTATGGCTTAAATTTATCAAAATTCGATTCCTTCCTAGCCTCCCTCCAACTACAGCAGCCTTCGTTGTTGTCCTATTTAGCTCCTCAATAATCTCTGGAGGTATTGATGTGTAGTATTTCAATTCTCTCTTCAAAACCCTAATAACGCCCCTCTCGAAGTCCGTTAAGTCCTTAGCATCCTCATACTTACTAACCAAGTCCTTAAGCCGCAGTAAGTACTCCCTACGTATAAGCGCCAAGTATGCCAATGCCTCACCACGTGCAGACGCGGCCTCAACAGGCATGTTAACCTCAAGGTCCCACCCAAGCAGTGAATTTGCGTGATCAATGGCCCACACGAACTTATACTCTTTGAGTAACTCATCAATCTTCATTAACCCCCATTAATCGAGACATTCTACTTAAGCATTTCCTCTATTACATGAGTTAATTAATAGAGAAACAAGGTTGTACAATCGAATGGCGGTCTTTAACTTACTCAGCGATAAATTACCGAGTCCCAACTCCCTCCTAACATCACTTATTAACGAACCACAATTATCCGCATTAACCCCCCCAACCTATCACATACGCAACTCCAATCATTACAACTCATCACGGCATTCATTATATCCCTGACCTTACCATCGCATGACTTCATGGCTAACGTAAATACGGTATTTATCAAATCACCAACCGCCTCATAAAGCACATTTTCAATAACAGTCCTTAACTCATCAATTGTTAAAACAACGGCCTCCTCAAGATTTATCACGGAAACCCCCCCTAATTCATCAGCCAAGGCCTTACTTGAATCATTACTGAAGCCCCCCCTGGCTACGATGAGGGGGCTTCGCGTTTAGTACCTTGGCATTAACGTATGCCTGCCTAATGGCGCTCACATCAACCTTACCTGACTTAACCTCAATGGCATACTTGCTGCCAGAACCATCCTCAGCCACTATATCGACCTCACCAACCTCAACCCCCCCATTAACCGTGACCTTAACCCTCCTACTAATGACCTTAAGACCAAGCCTACTCAGTAATTCAGCCACGTAATCCTCAAACTTAACACCTACATTGGCCACTGCAATTAGCAATGCGCAAACCCTTTAATTAATTTTGATACTTATTACCCAGTGATGATGGTTTGCAGCCCTGAGTAATGAAGAGACCGCTGAGGACTGACAATTATAACTTGAGATCCGTTTGTGGGTTTGCCATGGCATTCATTATCAAATTCCTGAGCTTCACGTACTGATTAACCGAATTACTAATAACATTGTTTATCTCATCCTTCGTGAAGCGCCCGTGACCTTCTGAATAGCCACAACATTACCACCGGCAATACCCGTTATATAAACACCGTCTGATAAGTCCTCCTCCTCACGGGTTGGATCAACGAGTAGGAAGTTCCCTATCTTAACGTAGGTTATTGTTAATGGTAACTTATCAGTATTAAGTTTAAGGGGCGACCTAACGCTTCTATCTATCTTCAATATATTACCTGCAGGGTCAAGCTCCACCTTCGGCAGTGCCGTATTCATTAATGCGGCCACGGCGGCTATTGTTGATGCATCCACAAGGTTACCATCGTGGTTGAGCACGTATACGTCAACCCATAGGAACCAGGCGTGCTTACCCGTGACTATCGATAATGACTTAAAGTCGAGAAAGCCACTATGCCTTATCGCCCTATCCACAACCCTGGCTATTTCAATGGCATTCTCATCAGGTGGTCCTGGCTCGATATCTGGGGATGCGGTTGGCGCTATTTCTAGGTTCACAATTAATGCGCCTCATCTGGCGTGTCTTCAAAGGGCTTCCCAACCTCAACCTTAACACCAGCCATTACCTTAGTATTGCCGAGGGATACCAGGAACTACCATCGGCAGTTCTCACCACGTTAACCCTAATGCTTAGTTCTCTATAATCATTCAACCCTCTATTATCAATCCTAACTCCCTGCTCAATCATTTTCTTCATAACGTCTTGCTTAAGCTTTGGAATAACGCCTCTTTCCTGGGTTACGCTCAGCATTTAGGGGGGGACTATTGCTTAAGCCCTTTTAACTTTATTCGCCATAGTAATTAATAGTAAGTTTGAGGTTATACAATAAGCGACATTGACGGTTCAACATACCTACTCTTAAGCGTCTCCTTCTCCAACCTATATATCTGCTCGGCAGCCTTAAAGGCTAAATCAAGCGCCTGGTTAACCTCAGTCGTCGTCCACTCACCATCGGCTTGCATTAACGTTATTAATCCACGACCATACATTATAGCCAAGGGCATATCACCCTCACCATACTGATCCTCAAGTTGGTTAAGGTCAACGACTATAGTCCCAGAAACCTTACCTACAGAAACACCAACAAGTAAGTCCCTCATTGGTATACCTGCATCTGCCAACGCCAATGAAGCAGCTGTTATACCCGTGACCCTAGTACTACCATCAGCTTGGAGAACCTCAATATAAACATCAATCGTGGTTCTCGGAAACCTCTCGAGTATGACCACCGGCTCCAGCGCCGTCCTAATTACCTTGGAAATCTCAACCTCCCTCCTGGATGGCGTTGGGCTCTTCCTACCCTCAGATGTGCTAAATGGAGCCATGTGATACCTAACCCTAAGTATGGCCTTGTCTGGCAATTCAAGGTGCTTCTGTGGTACCTCCCTCGGTCCATAAACCGCAGCAAGTATTACGGTATTGCCATAGGCAACCAATGCACTACCCTCAGCATTCTTAATCACGCCAACCTCCATCCTAACAGGCCTGTGCTCATTCGGTAATCTACCATCACTCCTCTTACCATTAACGAGCAACGGCACTGGAGGTTGCTTACCCATTAAGTCGATTATTAAATTTTGGTATAAAAGCATTTTTAAGGGTGGGCTTCTTTAGCTACTTAGTATGGTCACGATTAGGGAGGCTCGGGAGAGTGACGTGGATGCGCTGGTTGATCTTGTTGTCAGGTTAAAAAGGCTCAATAGCGAGTTTGACCCGTTATTCAGTGCTAGGAATGACTGTGCAGAGCGCGCCAGGGAGTACTTAATGAATGCATTGCGCGATAATAAGAATCACTTAGTACTTGTTGCTGAGGATATGGGGGGGAAGATAGTTGGTGTAATTAAGGCTGACATTAGGGAGCGACTATTCTACTCACCAAGCATCGAGGGTGCCATTGTGGACTTCTACGTAATGCCTGAGTACAGACGTAAGGGGGGGTTGGGTAGGATGATGCTCGAGAGAGCTATAACAATGCTCCGTGAGAGGGGGGGTGCTCAGTTAATAACGGCTGAGTTCCCGACTCAGAATCAAATAGCCGTGAATTTCTACAACAAGATGGGGGGGTTCAGGTCACTCGTAAGTATTTACGCTAAGGAAACCTAGTCTAAGGTAGGTCAAAAACCCTCGCAATCCAATCACCCATTTTATTACCAACCATCACGTAAACCTTCATCTTAGGGCACTCATCCACTATGACTATGGGCACAACAATCATACTAAACACTAGGTTATTGGCCTTGATTACCTTCGTTGCCATGGGTTCGAGTTTATCCACGGCTTCCCTAGCCTTAGGCGCATAGTTACTATTGGTGGTTATGATATCGCCTATTAATGCGCCAATGGGTTTACCACCCTGAATTATCAACGCATAGTCATTGCTCGGTTGAGTATTGATTAGGCTTAGGTTTATCGTAATGTCAACATCGCTGAGAAGGCTCATTAGGTGGAAACCCTTGTTACTCACTAAGTAATTGAATATTGTGATTATTTGACTTAATACGCAGCCCTTAGGTAAGTCGATTACGGTAAAGCAACCGCCACTCCTCAGGTAATTATCCAAGGCCTTTGAATATTGAAGGCATTTAAACTCATCGCTACCCGTTATGATTTCCAGTAAATTGCTCGTGTAATTAATTTCATCCCTCCTCGTGAGGCCCAGGAGCTTTATCGCCTCATTTATCGGTAATCCCTCGGCCAACCTCTCAATGACCTCCCTCAGTACGCAATTCCTAATGGCTATCTTATACAATAAATTAGGTAGTTCCTGACCACCATTAATCACTGCCTTACCCAATTCCTCGGCCTCCCTCGTTAATTTACCCTGCTTCCAAAGACCCAATGCGGACAGTGTTGGTATAATAACCCTATAATTCGACCTACTAAGTCCATGGGAGTCCAGGTATTTCATTATGCCCTCCATGTCGTCACCCTGCCTATTCCTTATAAGGAACGCGATTATGTCCAGCAGCTTGGCGACTGGTAATCTAATGTACCAGCCCCCCCTTAGGGTGCATGGGCTTGACTTAAGGGTATCATCGTTCTCCTTAATTGTTAGTAAATCCCTAACCTCAGTACTTAATGAATTTATGAGTTCATTAATGGACTTGGCCTTAAGAATACGCGTCACTCCGTCACCTTCAATAATCACCTGATACTCATCACTCTCCTGAATAATCCTAATGCTTAAATCCACAGCCTATCAATGCTCTATCACTATTTAAAGCACTCATTCTAACCATAGCTGTAATATCCACTGCCATATCGGCATCACGGCATCCGTTTCTGTGAGTAAAAATGCTTTTAACGCCTGAGTTTAGATATTCGTAGTATGACAGTTGATGTGGTCATGGTATTAGAAATACTAATGATAATAGGTACATTATTATGGGCAATACAATACATTGTTTCAAGGAGGGTCCATGCATATGAGAAGCCTTCATTAAAGAATGCGCAGGTTGAGAATTTACCAAAGGTCTCAATAGTACTACCTGTTTATAAAGAGAGGAGGCAAAGCATTGAGAAGACGCTTGATAGCATATCATCTCAGAACTACCCAAAGAATCTCCTTGAGGTTTTAATAGTTGTTGATAAGGATGATACGCAGACACTCAATGAGGCATTAAAGGCTGCGGAGAGGTTCCTAAGCTCACTTAACATTAAGATGGTGATTAATGAGAATGCTGGGCGTAGGCTTAAGGCCATAGCAATGAATACGGCAATGAGACATGCGGGGGGCTTAATAATAGGCTTTTATGATGCTGACGACGTATTCCCAAGCGACCAGGTTCTCAATGCAGTTCTATTAATGATTGAGAGGAATTATGCAGCCGTGGGCACTAGGGTGTATAGGTTTAGGAGTAGTGTGCTTGGTGGCTTAATGTACCTGGAATCAATAGTTTGGTACAACGCAATAATACCATTCCTCAGGTCCACGGTTAAGATAACGCCTTTATCCGGCGAGGGGGGGCTCTTCATAAGGAAGGATCTTGTTGACTCAATACCACAGAGTATGGCTGAGGATGCGCTACTATCGTTGAAGCTTTCCAGTCGTGGATACTCAGTGGGTCTCCTTGACTCCTACGTGTATGAATTGGCGCCCGTGAACATAATCAGCTTCATAAGGCAAAGGATCAGGTGGAACAAGGGTTATGCCCAGAACTTCGTTTTAATATTTAAACAGGGTATTCAATTAAGTTATGCGTTTAGGGTATTGGTGCTGTATGTATTGATAGCGTTACCTTCGGCATTATTGCTAATATCTATCGTTGGTTTCATGGCTGTCGTATATATGGCAGTGATAGTCAAGGTATTCACGCTAGGTCCCTTTATCAATTGATACTTGCTATGATGATATCGGAGGTTTTGGTTCTATATCTAATGCGTGATTTCATAAATGAGAGTATGAACATGGGGAGGGCAATCATCTTATTACCGGCGTATTGGTTATTGCTTGGTACAGTAACAATAACGTCACCATTAATGCCAGTTAATAATTGGTTGAAGACCGCCCGTTAAATATTCACAACACTCACATTGCCGGTTGGCGCCACCTTACTACTCATCACAACCTGATACCCAACCTTCCTAGCCATCTTATCGATTATATCGACTAAGGCATTCAACTCATCATACGTAAGGCCCAGGTCAACGCTATCAATGAGTAATACTGAACCTGGTGGTGTGAGTATTAACTGAACAAGTATTGGCAACAAAGACTCATTTTTAAACCGGCGTGAAACATGGGAACCCACTTACCACCCACCTTAATATACCCTGAAATCCTCTTCGGAGCCGTGAACCCCCCGCCTTAATACCCTCTATACCAAGCTCATTTACCAACCCCCCCATCAACTCATTGTAAATACTTTCATACTCAGGCCTCGTTTGTATCACGGAGAGCTGATGCACTGTGTACTGCCCATCAGACCCCCCCACGGAATTACTCGGTAAATCCACGGTGGTTTCATAATCCCTCTTCCACCAACAAACCCTGCCCTCGCCAAGGTAGTAAAACTTATTCTTGAGCATATTCCTTAGGATGAAGGCCAGGGAATAAGCCCTCCTTGACACATCTCCATCACATGTTATGAAGGCATCCTCATGCATCACATGTGTTGGCGCCATACAAAGCCTGGCATTTACTGGGTATCTCATGAAACCCTCATTACCAGCTTTTCAACCACAGCCACCAACTCATTATTTAAGTACAATTCCTGACGAACCCAATAATCACTGAGCCTAAAACTATAGTGGTAACTAATGACCGAACCCCTACTTAACTCGAGGCCCGTGCTGCGTCCAAGGTTCTCCCCATCCTCATCAACTTCATAATAAACACCAATAGTTATGGTCTCGCTAGGGTCAAGCCCATAGGCTAGGTCCTCGGGCTCATGAATAATTAGTAGGTTTCCTTCAAGGACAAGCCACTCCTCACCTCTGCTCTGCATTAATAGGGCTAGGGCCTCCATCAAGCTTGTCTTACCTGATCCACTACGGCCAACGATTATGGTATTACCGTTAAGGTCTATAGTTAGCCCCCCCTACCTAAGCCCTTGAATCCCCCCCTAACCACTGCCCTTACGAGTCTCGTCATCTTCATCAACCAATGCGTAGGCTATTATTAATATTCCGCTGACATTACCAAGACTCACATTACTAATGTTAATACCCACCTGCCTAATACTACGTGATCCAGCAATACTACTTAACTCACTCAGTGCCTTGCTTAATGATTCATCAAGTCTGTTCAACGCCACGTCAAACTCAACACCCCCCCTAACCAACTGGCCAACACTTACGTTAAGTGGTATGAATTTCCTAACATGCACTATCTTAGTCATTAAAATTTACTGCCTGTATAAGGTAAAATACCTTTCCACCTGGATAAGCCTTTTATTATTTAATGTGTATATGTGTCTGAATGGAGGTTGTCTTCACACCGTGGCGATGGACATACATAAAGTCGACGAATAATAAGGGTAATGAGTGCGCATTATGCGCCTATTTACGTGGCAGTGATGATGAATTAGTGGTTTACAGGGGTAAGCAATGCTTCATTGTTATGAATAAGTACCCATACAACATCGGTCACGTAATGATAGTGCCCAATAGGCACGTACCATCAATAACGGACCTAAACACTGATGAATTAAATGAGTGCGGGATACTCCTAGTGGCCATTATTAAGGCATTGACCAAGGTCCTAGGTATTAGCTATGGAGATTTTAACGTGGGTATTAACATTGGTAGGGTCGCTGGCGCGGGTATTGAGGAGCACATGCACATACACGTCGTTCCCAAACCCTCGGTGATATCCTTTGAATCGACAAACCCTGAGTTCGTCATGAATAAGACCAGGGAAATAGCGGCTAGACTTAGGGAGGTGGTTCCTCAATTCACTAAATAGCGCCGTTTGACACTTTACAAAGCATTTTCAATTTAACCGCATAGTTACGTGGATGATAAATCCATAGATGTACTTCTTATAAACGCTTAAATTAATGAAATTAATGTGCCATTCACAGGTGAGCCATTAAAGGCATTGCTTACGGACGTAGTTACGCCCAGGTACGTACACTCATTAATGGAATCCATTAAATGCGGATCAGCAATCAATAGGGAATTCCCAATATTAACAATAGGTGCTGGGGCGAGACAGGCACTCATAGTAACTGGCTTCTCAATAAACGATTACAGGATAAGCAATACCCTAATTTATATGCTACTTAATAAGTGCCTTAATCACGTATACTCAATACCAACATTTAGCGCTTCACAATTAGGTAAATGGACGATTAGGGTAATACCAATGGCAAATCCATGGCCATTCAACTCGTGGGACGTTATTAGGGGTAAAAGCCCATTTTATTCTATGGATGATGAGGGCATCCCCGTAAGGTACGACGCATTAACACTTAGAAGTAAGTACTCAATTAAACTTCATAATTTCGTGCATGAGGTGAACCCTGAACTCATAATAATGCTCGTGAGCTCTGACAAGTGGTCAATAGTAACCCCTGAACCAATAAGAATCAATGATTATGGCACTATTAATCCGGATCCTGCTGACTTCACGCATCACTTCGCATTTGAGAGCTACCCCCACGATAATATTATCAGTACCTAGAGATGCTGAACTGCGTGAAGTAGCCAATGAGATCATTCAATTAATTAAGGAACATAGTGTTAAGGTTCAAGATAGTAAGCCGCTGGAGGTTGTGATTAAGGTTCACGGTGATATTGATAATATATCTAACATACTTAAGCTTCACGGTTTCTTAGTGGGTGTTGATGGAAATAAATTGATTGTGAGAGCGAGTAATAAGTCCCAGTTGTTGTTAAATGCATTAATAGACAATAATTTAATTGAGCATTACTTCGATGTTGAAATTTCAGAGATCCATCTGCAATAACTCCTTGGTTTTTATCTTAATACCTAATATAAATAATTATTCAAAAAGCTTAATTATTCCTCAGCCTATATAATTAGAATATGGAGAAACTCGTACTTGCATACTCAGATAAGTATTTGGATTATAACTTTGGCCCATGGCACCCATTCAAGCCACATAGGGAGAAACAACTGGTTGAGTTGCTTAAGGAGCATGGGCTATTAGCTCTTACGTTGATTTAATGGAGCCTGTGCCCGCATCGGATGAGGAGTTGATGCTAGTCCATACGAAGGATTATATTGACTATGTTAAGAGTGCTAGCGTTAATGGTGTTGGTTACCTGGATTATGGCGACACGCCAGCCTTTAGGGGGTGTTCATGAGGCAGCGGCTATTAGGGTTGGCGGTACATTACTCGTCACTAAGCTTGTTAATGAGGGTAAGTACGTTCACGGCTTTAATCCAGGTGGTGGGTTCCACCACGCTAAGCCGGGTGAAGCCGCGGGGTTCTGCGTATATAATGACATAGCCATAGCCGTTAAGTGGCTTAGGAATCACGGCATTAAACGCGTAGCTATTGTCGACGTTGATGTTCACCATGCCGACGGTACACAGGCAATTTTTAATAATGAAGACGTTCTTTTAATATCAACGCATGGCTATGACGGTCGCTTCTACCCAGGCACTGGCTGGATTGATGAGGATGGTGTGGGTGCGGGTAAAGGGCTTAAGGTGAATATACCATTACCGCCTCACACTGGCGATGATGTGTACTCCATGGTTGTTGATGAGATAATGAAGCCAATACTCGACAGGTACTCACCCGAATTCCTGGTGCTTCAATTTGGTGTTGATGCTCATACAGGGGGGGATGAGCTTGGGATCCTGGACCTAACCACTGAATCGTACCTTAAGGTACTTAGTGTGGTTCATGAGATAGCCCATAGGTATGCCGGCGGTAGTTAGTCCTAACCGGCGGTGGGGGGGTTATGATGTTTGGAATACCGTTAAGACCTGGTTCCTAGCAACAATATTCCTCACAGACCCCAGTAAACTCAACCAATACTCGAATTACTTCGATAAGGAACCCACAAGAACCCCAGAGCGTTATTATGAGGAGGCGCTGTACATAATCGATGCCGTGAAGCAGAGGTTTGGCGTGTGAACCCTACTCAATGTGCGATATCCTCTTTGTTTGGAATGACCTTATTTTAACGATAATTCTATAACCACAGTATGGACAGTGCACACCAGGCGTTATCATGTCCTCAAGTGAGAATACTCTGCCGCACCTAAGGCACATGTATATCTTTCGACCAGTAGCTTCACCCGCCGCTTCTTCACTACCCCCCCTCCTCACCTAACGCTTTCGTTTGTTCCTCCTCATTACCCTCCTCAAAGAATTCCTCACTCACGCCGATTCGATGAAGTAAGCCCCTTAAATTATTTTTGCATTATCCTCCTCACCCTATCCTCAGCATTAATCCTACTCAGCACCGGCAAGACCCCCCCTGTTGCCACGAGGCTCTGCCACGACCTATCACCCATAGCCATTAACTCCCTAATCCTCGTACCACTATAGACCTCCTTATTAAAGAGCGGCGTATTAAGGACCTTAATCCCACCATACTCAAGGCACAGCTTAGTGAATTCATCATTCGTGTAGGCCACGTCAAATGATGGGCATTGCTCACGGACATAGGCATACCACAGTGCCGAATCACCCTTCGTATCAGGTACGGCGCAATAAAGGACCCTATCGACCAGCTTTAACTCCCTAAGCATTGAATGAAGCATCTCAATTCTCTCACCAACGGTAAACGGATTCCTAGGCGTGAATGACTCGTTGGCAGACCCAATGGCGATAACTAACTCATCATGCCTACCCAACAACCACTTAATCACCTCCTCATGACCCCTATGCAGCGGTTGAAACCTCCCAACAAATAACGCCCTAACCATATAGCACTAATTAATGCTGGGTCATTTTATCTATTTCCCAGGGAATAATCACACTTAAATTAATGCGCCTAAAAATGCATGAATATGGTAAGTATTAAGGATACGGAGGTAACACTTGTAGAGGCAGTCCAGCCCTTTGATATAAACTCCTTAGGTAATTTATTCGGTGGTCGAATGCTCGAGTGGATGGCAAACATAGGCACGGTGGCAGCCACACGATTCTCAAGGGGGGGCCCCGCAGTCCTTGCATACCTAGATAGGCACTTCTTCATTAGGCCCGTCAGGCTTGGGGAGTTCGTAATACTTAAGGCTAGGTTGAGTACGTGGGTACATCATCAATGGAGGTGAGGATAGAGGCTTGGAAGGAAAGCCCGGATGGTAAGCAGGAATTGGTAACAATGACCACGGCGTCCTACGTGGCCGTTGACGAGTACGGCGTTCCGAGACCCATAAATAACGTACTTGAGCCTACAGATGACGAGAAACAACTCTATGGGGGGGAGGCTAGGAGAAGATATGAGGAGAGAAAGAAGAAGATTGAGGATAGGAAGCTCAGGAGGTTTGACCTGACAGACCCAACCAAGGGACTTAGGTGGCGCGTTGAATCTAGCCGCTGGGCCACGCCGTCAGATGCCTTCGTCGGCAACCTAGTGTCCGGTGGCAGGTTATTGGCGTGGCTTGATGAAATAGCCGGCCTGCTCGCGGCTAGGTACTCAGGTGGCGCTGCCGTGACGGGCTCCGTGGATGAGACAGCATTCTACGCGCCGATTAGGGTTGGGGATATCGTCACCGTGAGGGCTGGGATTACCTATGTTGGTAAGTCATCCATGGAGATAATGCTTGATGTGATCGCTGAGGGCACCTACGGCCAGGCTAGGCACGTATGTACGGCGTATTACACGTACATACACGTTGACGGTAGTGGAAGGCCGGCCCCAGTTCCTGAGTATACACCCAGCAATGATTATGAGAGGAGATTGTTCATGGAGGGTGAGAGGAGGAGACAGATTAGGGATGAGGAGTTGGCTAGGATTAAGAAGCTGTGGTTAAGCTCTGGGACTTAATGCCCACTTTCCTGGCCTTGTACTGAGTCACTATTGACCTAACCCTATCAGTCAACCCACTTGTGTGGCTTTCACTCTCTATCAACTTTATTACTCTAGCAATAAATGATTCATCCCCCCCAGGATCCCTACACCTAATCCAAACCCTACCATTCTGACCAACAGTTACGTCACAACCAAGCTCCTCACTGAATATGCCAACCATAGAGCCCCCCCTCCTACCAATCACCCTGGCAACCTTACTCGCATCAATCTCAACGAGCGTCCCACCCTCAATCCTACCAAGCCTAGCCTCCTTAAGAGTTAACGTTACCGGGTAATCCTTTGTCAGGTTAAAATCTATTATCCTGGCAAGCACTATATCGCCAATACCCAACAGGCTCTTTAAATCAACAGTCGTTAAATCAACAGGCTTAAGTGTGGCCTCCTGGACGGGGGGGAGGTACGCTGAGTATGGGGGATTTAATGTCGATAACCCACCCAGTTAGTCCAATGTCAATTACATAACCAATGACTATGTCCCCCCCAACCCTAGGCTTATAAATACCGCTGAGCGGTATGACCTCCACATCCCTCTCGCCCCCCCTTATGTTTATAAGCCCAACAACCGCCGAGTAAGCCACATCACCATCCCAGTAAATACTACCACTGACGTTATAGTCCTTCGTGGCTATCGCATCCCCCCCGGGCAGTACTATCTGTTTGTCGTTTACGTACAGCGGCATAATTAAGATACCCTGATTCCCTAGTTTTATTTTTAATCCTAAATCATCATTATGACGTGGAGATTATCTTAACATCACCTGAACCATGAGTTAATTCATTAACCTTAGCAATTATCGTATCCTGAAGTCCAGCAGGGACCTCGAGCTGCATTACCAGCGAGCCATCACCCTCAAACCTCTCCTTAACCACCCTACCCATCCTCGAAAGCGTGCTCCTAACCTTATGGGCATGCTCAGCGGGCGCCCTAATTTCAAGGATACTAACAGCAACCTTAAGTGGTAAGACCTTCTGGAGGGCCTTTATTACGGCATTCACCTGCTCCTCAACGGGCTTAAACGGGTCTATCGCAACATCGACCTGCTGCATTGCAGCCTCAACCCTCTGCGGAGGCACTGGCGTCCTAGTCCTCGTGTCTATGCAGTTCCTACTAATCCAATCAATTATCTGCTTCCTCTTCTGCTCAATGAGTCTCCTTCTCTGCTCAGCCGTGAGCGGTAACTCACCGTTCCTAACGATAAACTCGGCCACCTTCCTCGGGTCAGTGGTCTTGAAAACCCTCATTAACGACTCCTCACTCGCCCTAAGGCCCTTCCTCGCGTCTTTATATATAGTGTCTGTTATCAACACCTTATCAATACTCACAGGCTTGCCAAGCCTCATGTCCAGGGCTGCGTCTGGGTCTACAAGTATTTCGAAGACGTAACCATCCTTCTCATACCTGGCAATTACATAATTCCTTCTACTCATATCATTTAGCCCTATGTAGGGGGAATTTTTAATTCTTCCACACATAACCTACGGAGTCCTCCACCTGGCAACCCTAAGGGTTAATAACGTACCCATAATACACCAAGCAATGTTAGAGATGTACGCAGTGACTATCTGTAATGTAGAATAATGCGCTATCCTAACAACATTTTGTATAATCATTGCTGTGGCTGAAGTCGGCACTAAATACGCAACCCACCAAGCACTGCCTAAGTACGTAGCTGGGTAATAAACTGGGGGGGGTAGTACGCCGAGCGCAAGCGTTAATAGGCTGACCACAGCCCAGGTGTACCTAATGTACGTAAATAGGGTCGATGAGTAGAAGGCTATGGAGGAAATAGCGTACCAAAGGAGCACTAGCGAAGCCGCGATCTCCAGGGTACCCAACAAATCAACGGTCGTCTTAAGTGCCATTAATATCGCGAATAAGATAATGCCAGGCAGTGTAAATATGACCTCACTAAGTGCTAGTCCTATAGTGTAGGCCAACGGGCTGGTTGGCGTAGCACAATCATCTGCTGAAACTTAAGTTCAAGCCTATAATAGGCGGCGTCACCTATTAGGGCTGTGCCACTTGATAGCATTGTCCAGACGAGGCCGCCTATTATGCCCATGACCATGCCAATGCCCCCCCGGTAAAGCACCGTGAGCAGTATTAACAGGGAAATCGGCGTCGCAGGGTGGATACAGTCCAAAGCGGCGACCTAAGTATCGGCAGTAATCCATTAAGCCAGGCAAGTACCAGGATAGCCCTCAACTGATGACTTAGACCACCCTTAACCTTCCTCATTACCCTCACCCAGGACCTTATAGTCACAAGCACATAATGCTCAAGGGACTTGGGCGAGACCCTAATGGCTCCATCCCCAACCTCATCGAGGGAGTCCACGAAGGAGAAGCATGAAGAACCAACCCTAATGCACGGCTCGGTACCCGCGGATGCTGGGTACTCAACAACATACTTACCAGGCAATTTATTAACGAGCTCGCTAGGCCTGCCTCGCGACACTATCAAGCCACTATCTATTAGGAAGACAATGTCCGATATTTGCTCGGCCTCCTCAATATAATGTGTTGTTAAAAATATTGATGCCCCCCCACTATCACTATACCGCCGCAGTGAATTCCAAACAACACGCCTAGATGCTGCGTCAAGTCCAACAGTTGGTTCGTCGAGAAACACGACCTCGGCATTAGAGGCAAGTACAGCGGCGACTAGGACCCTCCTAGTCATGCCGCCAGATAATTGGTAAATGGGCGTATTCCTAAAGTCCCACAGGCCAAGTTCCTCAAGCGAGTCCCTGGCGGCTTTCCTCGCATCATTCCTAGGTAGGCCACGGAGTAGTAGGTAGGAGTAAACAAATTCGTGGGGTGTCATGTAGGATATGGGCCTGGCGTCCTGCGGAATCACGGCAATCCTACGCCTAACCTCAGAGGCTTGATTAACCACGTTGAAACCAGCGACATAGGCCTCACCACCATGGGGCATTAACTCAGTTGTCAGTATCCTAATGAGTGTCGTCTTACCAGCACCGTTTGGACCCAGTAATGTGGCTATCACGCCATAATCAACATCGAGGTCTATACCCCTTAAGACCTCCCTGGCCCCGAAACTCCTCCTTAATTCCCTAACCATTATCGCCTGCATTTACATGGCTTGTTTGGGAAACCTCAAATTTAAAAAGGGTTCTATGCATATGCCGCTTGAATGGGCGATCCAAAGAAGCCAAGGAAGAAGTACCTGGGTGGTAAGCAAGGAGGCTTTGGAATAGGCAGTTGCTTGAGGAGGAGCTTAGGCTAATTGGTGAGTATGGCCTTAGGAATAAGAGGGAGCTTTGGCTTGCGAGGACAATACTCAGGGAGATGAAGCATAGGGCGAGGTCACTACTATCAATGCCAACCGAGCAGAGGGCTAAGTTGGAGGCTGAGTTCAAGGCGAGGTTGTTTAAGGCAGGCTTCATTCCAGAGCAAGACATACCACTGGACGCGGTGCTTTCACTGGATGTTAGGGCGGTATTAGATAGGAGACTTCAGACAATAGTCTATAGGAAGGGCCTGGCAAGGACCATCTACGAGGCAAGGCAGTTGGTGACCCACGGCCACATAGCCGTCGACGGCAGGGTTGTTAGGTCACCAGGCTATCTGGTGCCCAGGGACCTTGAGGATAAGGTGACCTACGCAATAACAAGCCCAGTACTAAAGAGGCTATTGGCACAGCCACAGCAGGAGACACAACAGGCGCAGCAAAGTCAATAAGCCTAAGGAAGGTTTTTATTCAAGTTCATGGAATACACATCGATGGATGTTTCGTTGATTTTGGGTGTTGTTGGGCCTGTTGTTACCATAGTTACGATTTTGGGTACGACGCTTTATTGGCTTGGTGGTAAGTTTAAGGAGATTGAAATGAGATTTAGGGAGATAGACATGAGGTTTAGGAAGATTAATGAGCGTTTCGGGCAAATCGATGAGAGATTCAAACAAATCGACAAGAGATTCGAGGAAATTGACGAGAGATTCGATAAGCTGGAGAAGGATTTGAAGAGCTATGTTGATATGAGAATTACTGAGTTGAGGAATTACGTTGATGAGAGGTTTAACCAGGTTAATACGAGGATTAGTAGGTTGGCCGAGGCTATAGCGATTACCAGGAGTTTTTCGTTGAGTACCTTAGTGCCGAGGGTTTGTTGAGGCTGAGAAGGCGTCTATGCTTCGTAATGAGGCTAGGAGGGTCATGAGGCTGGCGGTTTCTGGTAACCCATTGAGTAAGGAGGAGTGGGATAGGATTAAGGAGCTGCTTGATAAGGATGAGTTAACGCTGGAGGAGGCCCTCGAGCTTCGTGAGCTTGCGAGGAAGGTTGTTAGGGAGTACGGTGAGTACCCGGAGGCCTGGAAGCTTCATATATACGCGAGTATAATGGTTGGTGAGGCTATTAGGAAACAGTCACAGAAGCAGCAGGGGGGGCAGGGTGGGCAGGAGGAGAAGAAGTGCTGATGCACCAGCCCTGGCGCTGATAAGGGTTGTGCTCTCTTAACTAAACCTGCCAGTGCCTTGATCGAACTAGTATCAATTAGGGCGTTTACAACCCTTGACTTCAAAGCCGCCTAGCAGGTTAGCCATAGCCATGGTCGTCCTCATTATTGATTCAATACCGTGAATAAAATTAATGAGCCTCACCTAAAAGATCCTAATGGCATTCCTAAGGAACCACGCGTACGGCGGCTTACCCTTATCCCTGGCATTAACAACCTTAATATCAAGTAGGTGAACTACATCGCCGAGCCTATCCTCAACCTCCTCGAGGACCTTGACCTTAACCTCCAGTGGGTCACCATCACTGATTACCAGGAGGACATCCACATCACTCGAGCCCGTGATCCTACCCGTGATTACGGAACCAAAGACATAACACTCAACCCCATACCTCCTGAGTATTGGTAAAACGGCGTTGACCAACGAACTCCAATCCCTAAGGAGCTTAATCCTCCTCACAGGCTCCATAACCTCCTCACCAACTCAATTATGGACTCAGCAGTCCTCAAGCAATCTCAGCCCTATCCCTATCGACACTAGGCATTCCATACTGACCAAGACTCCTTGAATCCTCCAGTATTATTAATTCTCTACGATTATTACTCACGAATGCCCTAACCTCCTCGCCAGCATTACCCCCCCAACTGATTAGCCACTAGACCCAGTAATGACCTAATGTTGTGGGTCCTTGGTGGTTCAATCCCAAGTTTAATGAGTAACGCCTTGATTGATAATTGAGCAGCTATCTCGGCATTCACAGCTGCGGCATTGTAAAAACTCCTCTCGAAGGATACCCGGGCAACCACTATGTACTCCTCAGCCTCCTCATGAAGTCCTCAGCAACGTCGAGACTCATGAAGGCGACAAGGCATTACTTCCCTACCAGGGTAATAAACCTATTGATGCAGGGCTAAAAGCAGCACGCCCGTCCTCTCCAGCCTACCCGTGGTTGGGTCCACCCTAAAGCCAAAGGTCTCAAGTGTGGTTACTCCAATGAGTACTTGCTCGACATCATCACTTATCAAGACCACGTTGGTCCTCTCCTCACCCATCAACCTAATAACCGCCACACCCTCCTCAAGCACCGCCTCACCCCCCCTCGCAGTAACTGCCTTGACACGCCTACCGGTGCTGGCAATACCCAACTCCTCAGCGACCTTCCTGGGTACTACGGTATACGTGGCGCCGGTATCTACAAGAGCCCTGAACCTACCAATCCCCTTAACACCAATTAACTCAACATCAACATAC
Organism: Vulcanisaeta distributa JCM 11213; assembly: GCA_001316125.1. The sequence goes on along the minus strand of BBCS01000008.1, from coordinate 20,234 downwards.
ACATGCCCCACAACTAATCTAGGCTCTTAATTCATTAATATGCGTTTCGGAAAACTTAAGTATTGGGGGGGGTGATACTTAGTAGCGGGGGGGGTGATACTTGCTCTTCAGCACCGAGCCCAAGACCTCACTGGACGAGCTCTTTGACAGGGAGGCAGAGATAGAGAGATTTAGGAGCGGCTTAATGAGCGGTTGGTCCTTGTGCTTGGGATTAGGAGGTCGGTAAGTCAAGCCTCGTGCTTTCAGTACTTAATTCCCTGGGCATTGACTACGTATTCATCGACGTTAGGAAGCTCTATGACGATGTCTCGAGGAAGGTGCCCGCGGAGAGGATATACAATGAGTTAAGGATGTCACTGGGTAAGCTCAGCTTTTGGGAGAGGATTAGGGGAATCATTGACGAGATTGACGTATCCCTTGGCCCCATTAGGTTTAGACTTAGCGCCTCGAGGATTAGGGATGGGATTGCAAAGATCCTTGAGGCGATTAATAATGCCGGTAAGCACGTGGTGCTCGTCTTCGACGAGGCTCAGTACCTCAGGTACTCAACGATTGGCCTCAGACCATTACTGGCATACGTCTATGACCACCTGGAACATAACCCTAGTACTCACGGGTAGTGAAGTTGGTCTTCTACACGACTTCCTAGGCATTAATGATCCATCATCCGAGCTCTATGGTAGGTATCACCACGTTATTGAGCTTAGGCCATTCGATAGGGAGAGATCCATTGAGTTCCTTAGGAGGGGGGGTTCAGGGAGTTGGGCATTAACGTTGATGATAGGGTCATTGAGAGGGCCGCCGATGAGTTGGGCGGCATTGTCGGCTGGCTTGTTTACTTTGGTAGGCTCTATCCCAAAAAGTGTGAGGATGCAATCAATGAGGTTAAGGAGATTGGCGCCAACCTAGTTAGGTCTGAGCTTGAGGAGTTATTCTCGAGGAGCCAGTACTACCGGTACATAATGGAGGCGGTCGCCGTACTCGGTAAGGCCAGGTGGAGTGACGTCATGAAGTACCTAATGGCTAGGATGGGCGAGAAACCAACCAATGCAACTCTCTCTAGGGACCTAAACAACCTGGTCAAAATGGGGGGGTTCCTGACCAAGGACAATGATTGGTATAGCATCCCAGACCCAATAGTTAGGTACGCAGTGCTTAGGGCCATAGTCTTTCATAGATATTCTCCCGTTTACCAACCTCGTGATCTATTGAGTATATTATCCTGTAGTCACCAACCCTTGCCCTGCACAACCCCCCCTGAAGCCTTCCTTTAAGTCCTTCTCGCAAACAGGGTTGCTAGCTAATTCATTAATCCTATTGAGGATTCTATCGCGCACATCATTTGGAAGGTTCCTTAGCGACCTCTTGGCCTTTTACGAGAACTCCACGCCGTACATCTTCACTGCTTAATCACACCCTCCTCCACCAACGCCTCATAGGTCTCGTCATTGATTAGTAGATCTAGCGTGTCTATGTATGCGTCGAGTTCATCCGCGTATTCCCTTGACCAGCGGGCAAGTAGGTCCCTATTGCCCTCCCTGTACTCCCTAACCATGCCCAATACCGCGGATGTTGATGAGTACCAAGCAAATGCCGTGGCCATTAAATACGCCGATGCCTCACCGGCCTCGTTAAGTGCGCGTTCGTTTATCCTGCTTATTACCTCATTAAACCCGTACCTAACCACGTTATTCACAACCCACAGATCATACTCAATGAGCATGGACAACACATAGACGAGGTCCTCAGCATGTGGGTAATTAGTGGACCTAATTAACCTAGCCAATTCCCTACTGATTGCTAGTTCAGCCCTGTTAAAATCATTAATGGAAATCTTACTGAGACTGATGCCCCTAACCACATCCTGGGTAGACCTAATCATGAAGTTAATCACCCTACCCGTGAATATCGGTAGGTTTATTAAAAACGTGTTCGTAACATCCTCAGCGTTTAAAACCGCGTAAACCTCGTTATCTAAGGCATCCCTAAAGGCGTTCGTAATATTACCTACTAAGTCGTTCGATATTCCTAAGGCCGTTGCGTAATCACCGAGTCGCCCCCATGGATATCGCTGCGGTCCCGACAAGTCCCACGGGTTTTGGACTAAGTACTGCTGTAGTATAACTGGCGCTAGCATATAGTTGCTTAAAATTATGCCCCTTTAAATTATTGCTTCAGAGCAATGCGCATCGCCGTAGTGCCTTATTAATTAAGTTGATAGTTATTCTATTGATGAGGAGCAGGGGGGGTTCACTATCGACAATACTCGCCGGGGGGGTACTAGTGCTAATTGCCTTACTCATGGGTATCGGCATTGCCGTTGAGGTTATGTCCATGATAATAACCCTGGAAGGCATAGCAGCAAACCACGTAAACGCCGTGGGCAAGGCGGCCGCGACATACAGCGGATTAGTAACGCAGGAAGGTGCATTGATAAGCACCAAGGCCCAGTGATAATAATAGGCGCAGTAACACCGAGTAACTTTGAGTTAATTAACCTAACGACTTATGAGTATGTAAATAACAATACAGAGCCCGAGCTTTTACTAACCAATGTCGGGCCGGTGATGCTGGACCCAGCGCAACCAGTTACAAATAACCCAGCCTAGGTGCTAACCCAATTAATTACTACCTATACCACTGGGTCTCGGCGGTAATAACCACGGGGGGGCAGAACCAACAAAGCCAGTACACTGGAGTCATAATAACGCTGGGCAATAACTATTACCTACTACACATAGACCCGAACTACATAGTCGGCCCATTAAACGGCCTAAACACATACGTAACCAAGGACTACGGCATTGGGCAGTGGGGGGGCTGCGAAGCGCTGTATGGAGGTGTTAGTGTCGGTGGTTCATGGACCACATGCCCAGCACCACCGCCTGGGCCGATAAACACGGCAGTATACAGTGGGTACTGGCCACAGGTAACAATTAACCTCATTAACAACACGGCAATAGGCATAAGCATAACATTCCTAAATGGTACAAGCTTCATAAGGCAGCCCCAATACTTCACACTCTACGTACTAAGCCAGGACAGCACAACCTGGCTCAACCCAACATGTCAAGGGACGCACCTAACGACTCAAGTGCCCAACCCAAACCCACCCTATAACCCACTGCCAGCACCAAACAACTGCACCTTCGACATGGCCTGGATACAATTCCCAAATCAACAGGGCGCTGCATGTTATAACCATGGCTGGACCTGGTGTGTACTACAGCAACCAATAACATACAACATGGCGATGAATATGAACCAGCAAGTGCCAAATAGGTACTACCTAGTGATGGTAATCACATACCCACAGGGATACCCAAGCCAATGGTTCATATGGAATGTCACAGGCATACTGAACTACCCAATTTGGCTCGACGCGCCGGGACAGCTAGCGGTAATTGAAACACCGAGCTAGTCCACTATCAATCAATTCCTCATAAAGCCACGAAGATTAACTATATATTAATCACGGTCTTATAAATATTGTATTTATTTGTTCCACGAAACGCAGTAGTTCCACGGGGGGGCTATTCAACGGATTTTCCAAACGAGTCCCTTATAAACCCAATCGTACAATGGAGTGCGATGACTAGGTCCAAAACCAATTGGACACTACCTAAACTACTAATACCGGTAGTAACTCTACTAATAATAGGAATAGTTGCCGGGCTGGGGGGGCACCCAGCCCTGGCACAACAGTACGGACCAACATCAGTGCCAATACCGCCAGTGACCTACTCCTGGACAATGTACTGGAACCTAACAGACGCAAGGCTCGAGTACGGAGTAACACCGACATGCCCATCAGCCTGCTACACCAACCTAATTGATACGATGGTTCCCTGGAACTTCACCGCGGGTAAATCCTTCACCATATACATAGCCAATGCAAGCGACGTCTACTACTGGACAAGCAGTGGTTGGCAGCTTGGCTCACCAATTGAAATGACGGCAACAGCCACGGCAAACTCAACGGGCGGTGTTACCTGGACCGTGAGCACAACACTGACCGGCGGAGTAACGCCAAGTGAGGTTTATGCCAATTGGACTGTGGTGGTCGTGCTTAATAATTACGGAGGGGCCAACTGGATGGTCTTTAACGTAACATCAATATTCATGGATTTGGCAGACCTAATGGGCAACCTAACAACAGTGAGCACAAGCAGTTACGTGCCGGTATCACCATCAATAGCCCAACGCCTAATACCCGCTGTCACATCAAAAGTGACATACACACTGCCAAATGGAACTACCGTAACAGCATATAAATACCCACTGTTCAGGCCGGTCTATGGCGCCGAGACGACGCCGAGTGACCTATACGTTGTTCTCCCAGACCTATACTTCTTCTTCCTATACGTTGGAACTGCCACCAGCACGACACCTATATATCCATTACCACCAACATCACAGCTTGAGGCCTCAGTGACCCTGGGCACTGGTGTTACGGTATTCGGACCAACCACATATAACAGCACGGTATCAAGCGTATCAACCAGTATATATGGTTATCAATACACGGGCTTCGGCCCAATATACTACGTAACCAATGAGTTCAGCGGCCTTAACTCAGCGGACCACAACTACCCAAGTGTCACCGCTGAGCCAATAACAATAACCGTTAATTACGTATACCCAAGCGGTCAGTCAGTAACGCTATTCAATTACACAACCGCCACTGTGAATAATGAGACAACACCAGAGTCCTTTAATGTAGCCCAGGCCTATACATGGAATTACATGGGTAAGCCGGGCATAATCAGCCTATCAGCACTATGTAATACAACTGGCGTTGACCCAGCGCTGCTCGTCGGCATACCTGTTGTGTCCTTCTACATTGGTAGTGTCTATGACCTCAAGGGCAACCTAATAATTGGTAGTGCCACGTACATACCCAACCCAATACTTGCCGAGAAGCTCTACGTCAAGTGGTTACTCTCAACAACACCAACAGCCACAGTGGTCAGTGAGAATTACCTACGCTACTACGAAACAACACCAGCTAGTACCCATTGGCTACTTCAGTGGCACTGGCCCTGGAGCGCCGACCTTAACAACCACTGGATTCCCAACGCCGCAGCTCTACATATTCTATGAGAACCTACCAGTATTCACGGCGACCATATCTGTCTCGCCAGGAGTTACCTCGGTGAATATAACTAAAATATTCGTGTCCCTAATGCCCGTGTTCATAAACATAACCCAATACCAGCCAGGAGTGGCAGCGGCGAACCAGTTACCACTCAGCCCCCCCAACATAGTGCCATACCTAACAGTCTACTACCTATACTCAACAACACCCGTGATAAGCCAGACACCACCGACAGGCGCTGTCCAGGGCATGCTGTACTATGAGGAGCAGGTGTGGACGAACGAGACCACTTACGGAACGTACTACCCAGCCACAATAGCCCAATTCCCACCGTTCGAGCAGTCGTCAGTGTCTGGCGTATTAGTCACGCCCGAGGTTAATTGGTTCCCAGCACCACCACTCTCCGGCACAGTAACAGCTACAACAAGCGGTACGGTGAATGCCTCGATAACACCTCCAACAACGCAGCAAGTCTACTACTACACCTTCTGGCTGCAGTATAACGGCATGACGGTTGGCTTCGGCATATACGAGCTTGGTTACCAGCCAGGCAGTATCTACAATGAGCAGTATGGAGTGTCCACGCCGGAGATGCCCATACTCGACGTCTACCCAGTCAGTGAGAGTAATACGACACTGCTCTCATTCTATGACAACGCCACCGAGCTAGCCGTAATGACGCCAACTGGTGTAATGCCGAGTGGTACGATACAGTTCGCTAACGTGACCGTGGAGAGGGCGTTCATAGCAGCTACGTACACTGTTTATAACGTGCAGTTCCTCAACCTATGCAATGAGACAATAACCGCAGGTACCGTCTACATAAGCGAGTTAACACCAAGCGGCATGACGGTTACACTACCGCCAGTGGAGTTAAGTTCCACTGCCTACATAATGAAGATCACGGCGCCAATAGCCCTACAGATATCCTCGGTGTCTGGGACACCGTACATAGAAACCATGTCGCCCGTATTCAACTTCACACTGAATTACTATGCTACATAATGCCAAGCGTCAACTACACCACGAGGCAGCCCGAGTACAACTACATGCTAACGCCAGGCATCGTCAACGTGGTGTACTTCCCACTAATCGACATAAACATACAGGTGCTAAGTCAGACAACGCCGCAGTACCCACTGTGGGGGGGCTTCGCAGTCAGTATCTATAACTACAATGGAACCTTTGAGATGTGGCACGCAATAACCAACTCAAGCGGCTACGTATACGTAATGAATGTACCGCTCAACGCCAGCTACATACTGCCGCAGGGCAAGGCATACGTAATGCTTAAGGTTAGGACAATAAGCCAGCCACAGACAGCGTCTACCCATATGCCCAGGTCTCATATGAGTACGGGCAGACCTATCGCCAGTACGCACGTGCTCTGGGAATACCAAGCGGTTACTACGCCTATACGCTTGGTACTAGGGGGGGTCCGTTTGATGAGGACTTGGTCATATACTACGAGCAGTTCTCAATACCAGTAACAACGACGTGCGGTCAGAGATTCCCAATTACCGTACCTGTTGAGAACCTACACATAGTAGTCACTGACCTGCAGGGTAATGTACTTAGCAGTCAACCAGTCTATCCATGCGCTACACCGAGCTACTGCCCAAGCTTCTACTACAACGTGACCCTAGTACTTGATGACCAGTACAGCCCGTACTACCTATCAAGCCAGTGGTTAATATTCCCAACATACTGGCTGAACCTAACAGACTTCAGGGTTGTTGGGCAGACATGGATGCAGCCCGAGTACGAGGCCTTAGAGAGCACGTTCCAGTCATTAATAGCCGCTGACCAGGCGGCGTACCAGAGCGGCAAGATTAGCCTGCAGCAGTTTGCCCAGTGGTACGTGGGCAACTACAGCTACTACACACTGGCCGCACTGCTTGCTAACTATAGTACGTCATCACCATTCGCAATATTCACATTCCCATCGATAGTGCCTCACGAGGCACAATATTCACGAGACTATTCATGCCAGGCCAGGCATTCCAGATGAAGGTCTACTACCTAGGCCAGGAGGTATTCAACCAGATAGTGCCGGTGCCACCACCCAATGAGAATGTGATAGTGACGCCGACTGGCAAGGTTGAGTACACCACAAGCCCAGTGACCGTCTACATAGCTGGGCAAGCAGTCTCGATACCGCCGAACGGCACGATAATAATCGAGACCAGCGTATACCCAGTCACCTTCAACATAACCAGCAAGAGCGGCATATACCCAGTGGGCAACACCTACCTAGGCCTAACATTCACCGACGTGCTGTATAGAGAGTACATAATGCCACACACAGCATTAAGCACACCAATAGCCCAGAATTACATTAACAACACGCTATATCCATTCAACGTGACTGGCTCAGGGATACTAACACCATCAAAGCTTGAGTTACTAACTAAGGGCACCTACTCAATAATTGAGACGTATCAGACATCAACCGTTAATTACAACCCAGAGGCCGTAGCCAGCGAGGAGCCAATCAATAACCTCTACTCAATGGCCGGCTACGTGTTGCCGGACCTAATGGGCTTCTTCGTTAATGCCAGCAGTCCGACGACGAGCCTAACGCCGCTATACATGACAAGCATCTATCCGAATGTATTCAGTACAACACCGAGCGCTGTGGCCTTCAACCTAACAATGGGAATACCAATATATGCCCATGTCGGTACAACAATAACCGCAACGGCGTATCCAAATGATACGTTCCTATATGCAGCTGAGCCAGCCTACAGTGAGTATAGGCTATTAGTTAATGAATCATTGATGGAGCCTGTAACACCAGTACCTGCTGTCATTGATGGTTCATCAACCACACTAACTGCAAGCGCACTAGCTGGTCTATACCCAACGACTTACGCGATTGAGGTTTCACAGATGGCAAGCAGTGAGGTTAACTTCACATACTACACAGTGCCCAACCTAGCCAGCTACAGGCTGTGGGAGGCTTATGTAAACGCCACTGGAATGACGTCAGTCACCAACGCGACGATAGGTGTGTACGCCGCCAACGCCACTGATGGTACTACGTGTACAGCGTTAACGTGACATCAACATTCCAGCAGGCAATGGTCAGGACAGTGCCACTATACGTCTACCTGAACTACGGCGAGATAACAAGCGTTGTCCAATCACCAACTGAAGTAGCCGTGGTTCTGTACGTATACGGCAGTGGCACATACTACATACTACCGCCGGCCTACTACGGCGACCACACGCACATTGAGTACCCACCAATAAGCAGCGGCTTCGGTGGTGTTGTGCACCACTACACTGAGAGCCTCTACACAGTTGCAACAGGCCCATCAGCAGGTACTACGGAGACTATAACCTTCACATACCCAACAGTGAACGCCACGTGGTATCCGTACTTCGGAAGCCCACTGACAGTTGTGATACCAGTACCAAGCAGTGGTGAGGCGGTGTTTGACATACCATGGTGGGCACCAACGACTGGCGCCTACGGCACGAGAATCGCGAGGTTCTGGGTGATGGGTACAACAAGTACGCAGAACGTTGGCTACGGAAGCATAACCGCGGTGATAACGCCGAGCCAGTACACACCGACAGCCCCATCACCACTGCCCGAGCTTGCAATAAGCAGCTACGTACTACTGAACTACATAACACCGAGTGGCGGAGCCACTGAGGTATTCACGGGTGAGTTACCGTATGGTGTGGTCAGGAGCAATGGTACGCTGTACATGACGGCTATTGGAGCCGGCACAGGCGGTACATCAGCCCAATGCTAGTGTTTGACACGCTATTCCCAGAGGACCTGTGGAACGTAACAATGAGCGCGATACAAGCCGTAAAGGGTGTATACAATATTAGGACAACAGCCCTAGAGAGCGTTGACATATACAACGGCGCCACATTCCCAATAATAGTCACTGGAATAACATACTCAATACCAAGCGGTGCTGGGCAGGTGAGTATATCACCAACTGCAGTGCCACCAGGTACATTAGTACAGATACCAGTGCAGTACATCTATGGCAGTAGCTATGAATTCGCATCAACATGGTGTGACCTAGCAATTACACGCCATACATACCAGACCTATCAGCAACGTTCTACTATGAGCCACCCAACGCCACATTCTACCTAGCCAACGGCACTGCACTGCCATTCACTGTGTACCCGAACGGCCAGGTAACCATTGGACCATACACCTACAGCATAAGCCAGCTAGAGGCGCCGCTTAAGTCCGTGGCCATCAACTTCACCACGCTATACGCAGGTAGCGAGTTAACGCAGCTCAACACATCAGTCGCAATACCGCAGTTCGGAGAGAGCGCCAGGAGTAATGTATTCTATGAGTCGTACTACAACGCCACGAGCTCCATAGTCGGCGCAGACTACTTCGTACACGACGACTTACCATACCCAACATACAGCTCACTAAGCAGCGGCTCACCTGTGTACTGGAACATAGCCGGCTACACAGGGCCATTAGCTAGCGCAAGCAATGACACCGAGCTAAGCTATACTTCACATACCCAACAGTACCGCTAGCCGCTATTGAGGACTGGGACGGCAGGCCACTGCCCAACCAGATGGTTGTTGAGTACGGAGTAGGCACAACGCCAGTGCTCTGTGCAGGCACGGCGCCAATAGCCATTGACTTCAGCGGCGTTAACGGGCAGTTACTACAGCCACTACCTGCAGGCGCGAACAGGACAGTCGTGTACTGGTACGACAGCTGCCTACTATACACAATAACCAGTGGTGCCTACCCATACATAGACATCTACGACACGAACATAGCCACTGACGTGAGTACACTGGGCAATGCCTTCACCGCGACGTCGGTTGAGACCACGTAGTGCCGGCCACGATATACCTAAAGAGCGCCACGGGCACTGGAATACCCGGCGCCCTGGTTGTTGTGTTTGACCAGCCAACAATGGGCAATGAGTTCCTAGGCTTCAACGTAACAGGCACTGACGCTCAATAACGCCTGTTGACTACAGGATCTACCCACCATCCACGAGCCAGCTACCACCAACCAACTACTACCTAGTCGCCTACTACGCAGCCAACGGCACACCACTGACGTGGCAGGAGATACAGCAGGCAATAAGCAGCCACTCAACGCTGTACCTAGTGCCTGTGTTTGAGAACACCTTCAGTATACAGAGGACTGTCACCGCGACGGAGGCCATCGAGTCCTTCACACTATCCAACATACTAACAACGGCCAACATAGTGGTCGTGCTGTCCAGCTTCGGCCCAGCGCCAGGCGTGACTCTAAGCTACAGCGTGTCCGAACCCGAGTGCCAGTGACAATAACAGCCATATCACCAGCATCAACAATTGTTGGTTACACGTACAGCATAACGCCACTAATGCCATCACCAAGCGTATGTAAACCAACCACCGCAGTGACTGGCACAGGAACGACGAACGCCCAGGGCCAGATAACCACGGCCACGTTCGTGACGCCTGTAGCCCCATTCGCGGCTGAGGTGACGATAACGGTGCAGTCATGGAAGGGCATACCACTGGGCTACACCTACACCTACTACGTAACAAGCAGTAACGCAACGACACCAATACAGGTGTCAGTACCGGCTGTTGAATTAACTGTGACGCCAGTAAGCGCCAGCGGCGCTCCACTAACAACGCAGGCTACCGTAAACGTGACATGCAGCGGCGTACCAATTGCCAGCGGTGTCGGCCAGCAGACAGTTGTCGTACCAATACCAAGCAGTGGCTCAATAACATGCACAATAACTGGCTACAGCTACGGAAAGAGTGCAAGCACGACTGTAACGCTGACGAGTAGTCAGGCTGGGCAGACGATAACGAAGACGCTGACAATACCAGTGAGCGGCTACTACATACCAGGCGTGGGCTTCGTACCAGTGAGCACCTTCATATTGCTGGCCGTCGTGATAATAATCATAATAATACTGATAGTGATACTGCTGATTGAGTACAGCAACTGGAGGAGGAGGAGACTAGCCGGCCTGCTGGGCCCGCCGAAGTGAGGGTATTAAAGACATAAATCGCCTTAAAATCAACCCTTTCCCTTCAATTCATTTTCCCTTTCCCTCCCTCCAGGACCAATAACCTTATATTTAACTCCATGAATAAATAATCAGTGAGCAAGCAGGCAGATAAGATCAATAGGGATGAGTTGATTAGGCTTCTTAGGGAGGATGAGGAGTTTAGGCTAGCGGTGATGGGTCTACTCGGCATTGTTGACATTCAATCATCACTAAGGCAATTAATCAATGCTGTTAATAAACTCGCCGAGGCCCAGTCAAGGCTGTTAACGCGATGCAGGGCATTGCCGAGGGTGAGGCCAGGATTACTGAGATGCTTGGTAAGGTGACTGATATGCTTGCTAAAATCAATGAAATGATCATGGACTAGCCGAAACCCTGAGCAGGACAATAGACATGGTGGAGAAACTCGCCAAGGGGGGGCAGGAGGGGGGGCTGAGTAACGCCATCAGGCAGTTGGCTGATGTGCAGAGGGTCACCTGGGATGCGGTCAAGCAGTTGATTGATGGTGAGGGGGGGAAGATACTCGACCTACTCAGGCAGTCCCTGGAGTCCCAGGGAAGGCTCTGGCAGGAGGTTAGGAACCTTCAGGAGCAGGTTAAGGCGCTGCAGGAGGGCCAGAACAACGTGTTGGTTGAGATAAGGAAGCTGACTGAGAACCAAGTCAGCCTACTGCAGGAGGTTAGGAGGCTTGCCGAGGGCCAGGAGGCACTTAGGGTTGACGTGAACAAACTATGGGAGGAGAATAATAAGATTTGGCAGGAGATCAGTGCACTTAGGGAGGTACAGAATAAACTCCTCGAGGAAAACAACAAGATCTGGCAGGAAATAAAGGCTTTGAGGGAGGAGGAGACTAGGCTGCGTGAGGGTCAGGAGAGGCTGTGGGAGAGGTATGATAGGATTGACAGGAAGTTATCAGCCATCGGCGCCAGGTGGGGGGGCGTGCTTAGTGAGGATGCGTTTAGGAGGGCTGTCGAGGAGTTGCTCAGTGAGGCTGGTTATAGGGTTGAGAGGTGGAGTTACAATGACTCTGAGGGCTACGTCTTCGGCTATCCAAGCGTCGTGGACCTAGACGTGGTGATTAAGGACGATAAATCCTTCGCCGTGGAGATAAAGTCCTCAGTGGGTAGGGGGGGCGACGTCGTGGTGTTTAAACGCATTACTGAGTCTACGAGAGGGTCACGGGTAGGAGATTTGACGCCAAGTACTTAATCACGTACTTCATTGGGGGGAGAGGGATGAGAAGGCAGTGACCGAGCTCGCCAACTCCCTGGGTATAAGGATTATCGAGCCCGAGGAACTAACGAGGCAGTAGGCGATGGTCATGAGGCTGAGGAGGATCCTCGACCTAGTGAGTAGGTACTTCGATGAATTCAAGGCCGCGCGCAGGGGGGGTGGTAGGAGTATCTACGCCATTGAGAGGCTAGCCCAGTTAACAATACAGGCCCTGCTGGACCTAGGCGCGATGTTAGCCGTCGAGCTCAAGGATGAAAAGCCCGAGACGTATAGAGGCATCGCCGATTACATATCCAATAAGCTGGGCCTGGGCGAGGACCTGAGGAGGTTCCTTAGGGGGGCTCGCCGGTTTTAGGAATGTGCTGGTTCATGGGTATGCCGAGATCAACAGAGATCTCGAGGAGGAGGCCTTTAGGGATATGAGGAGAGGCTACCCTTAGTAATCGAGGGACTCAGGAACTTCATAAGCAGCATTGGAGACCCAGGGCAAGTTAACACTGAGGAGCTAAAGGTTAGATTAAGGCCCGTCTTCGAGAAACACGGCGTGAGGCTTGCCCTACTCTTCGGTTCGAGGGCCAGGGCGGGGGGGTTGGTAGGGACTACGACATCGCCGTCTCCGCAGACCTCAGGAGCGCCATAGAGCTCGGCGAGTTGATAGTGGATATTGCCGAGGCCCTGGGGGGGGTAAATGAGGACTTAATAGACGTGGTCCACCTGGAGAGCGCCGACGCCGGGGGGGTCCTATACTCCGTGATTAATGATGGTGTGGTGATCTACGGCGATGAGGACAAAGCCATGAACTACCTATGGAGGAGGTACCTCGAGCTCCTGGACATCAATGAATACCTAAACCACCTGGAAAGACGCATGAGCCCAACCAAGTTAACCACCGGGGGGGCCACAGCTAAAGGGCTAATCCCTAAGTAGCAAGCGCGTCTTGGTAAGGTCGAGTAGGGGGGGCTAGGGTGGTGGGTCATGTAGTTATCTGTGTTTTGGTTTATGTTTAGAAATTTCTAAACGTGGCAGGCATAGCCATGCATACGTGGCATGCCCGCTGATTTGTTGGTTTGGTGTTTACGCGGATTCCTCTAGTGCCCTTCTCACGGCTTCCCTGTGTATTGGTGTTTGCCATGCCACGTACTTGCCAATGCCCAGTTCCAAATCCCTCTCCGGCGGTGGTGTGTCTATCCATTGGTTTGGGCTTCTCTTGGGTAGGAAGTGAATGATGAGGTTTCTCTCGACCAACTCATTGATTAGTTCCCCCCCGGGTGCGTTAAACCACAGGTAATCCGGATCACTAACGGCTCCCTAAGGTGGCCCACCCACCTCCTAACGAAGTCCAGTGAAAGCCCCTTCTCCTTGATGAGGCTGTTTATGACCTCATTCACGTCCCAATTCCTCATGTAGAGTCTCTCCAACATCCTTGGGTTTCCTCCCGTTAGTCTCCAGATCTCGTCGAATGAAGGTTTGTTGCCAGGTAATTGGTCGTATAATTGCCTGAAGCCCTCCTTCGGCATATTCCAGATGGGCGCCGTGTCGGACCACGAGTGCCTGCCAATCTCACGTAAACTAACACCCTCACTCGTAGCGGCAATGGTGATTATCCTCTCGTACTCGGCTGGTGGGTACTCGATTAGGTTAAGCAGTGCCTTCACGTACAATGCGGATTCCTTGACACCAATGACTTGGAATGCGTCGTCGACCATCACGGCTATCTTTCCCCCCCTGGTCACCCTAATCAACTCCTTGGCGAAGTCGAAAGCCAGCCAGGCAAGCCTACCGAGGGCGTTTTGGCTAATCGCCTCCCTAACCAGCCTTAAGAACTCATCCCTAAGACCAGCCACACCGAACTCGGCAAGAACCTCCCTATTGATTGGGTTAACGTAAATGACCTCAAAACCAAGCTCCCTAAGCAATATAACTGACTGTTTAAGCCAAGCAGTCTTACCACAACCCTCAGGCCCATAGATGACCCTCGGAAGCCCGGTACCCCCCCTCCCAGCCCAATCCTCAATGAGTTTAAGGGCCAAATCCCTATCAACAAAATCAACCCGCAAACCCGCAAAACCAAGCCTAACCCTCCTCACTCAGACCCCCCCTGCAATTTAATGTGGAAAGCCCTATAAATACTCCACCACGTCGCCAAAACCATTACCAATAAGAATCACCACGGCTAAGTCCGTGGTGCGGCCTTGCCGTGGCTAGGTTATGGCTTATTTTTGTTTTTAGTTTGCGTTTAGAAATTTCTAAACGTGATGAAGACAAAAATCTCAATCGAGACCACGTACGTAATGCCCGTTTCTCGCCGCCTCTCCCTTCTGCGAAGTTGTGAGTGCTTATTGTTAAGTCATGTTCATGGATTCCGTGATTACTCCCAGCATTACCACGTAACCACCGGCGTAGGCGCTGCGGCGTGAGTTATACCCTGGAGATTAGAGGACCACGCCTAACACAACAGGGTCAAAAATATAACACGCCTAACCCATACCACGAACAGGCAGGACACCCAATGCAAGGCATTGAGGAAGTCAATACCCTCACAAAGAAAGGCACTCAATAACAAGGCATAGGCGAGGGCCGGGTAACGACGGGTGGTTTTCCATCCCATCACGTTTAGAAATTTCTAACGCAACCAAAGGAAAACCCACTACCTAACCCGGGCCGGGGGCTTTACGATGGGTGGGTATGGCCTGTGTTTTGATGATTGTTTTAGTTTTTAGTTCATTCATTGGCTTTGTATTACCCTGTTCATGTATTCTATCCATGGTGTTAACGCTGCCGTTGTTTCTGGGTATTTCTGTGTGGCCATTGTTATTAGTTCGGCTGTTGCCTTCATTATCTCCTCCAGGGCGTTTATGACGTCCTCCCTGCCCAGTCTCTCCTCGGTTATTGCCTTGGTTATCTCCTCCATGTACTTCAACTCCCTATTAACGTCAATTGCACCCCCCCTAACCACTATCTTGTTAGTCCTAGTCCCATACTTATAATGCAGCGGACCCAGGTAGTGCTGCGTACCATCCATGTGAACAGCCACGTAGTACGTGTTCGACCTCTTACCAACCCTGTAAACACCCTTAATCGGCGCACCGCACCTGGGGCACCTGGCCTGCATACCGCCGCTTATTTTAACTAATGGTTTATAAACCTTACTCATTAATTCAATTTTACGTAGGTATAAATTATTAATAATTATTAATTAAATACATAAAAAATTAATAGGAGTTAGCATAGATATCGTTGGATTAAGGATTACGATAAATGCCCTATCACAAATACCGCCATGCATGATTGTGGAAATGCCTGGCCAAATCCAACTACCTTAATTACTATGGCAAAGGGTATTCACGGCAGGCGTAGAGTTAGTAAGGCCAGATTCATCCTGAGTGATGCAGCAGGTCTAGTGCTTTAGCTTCATTAACTCATTCTTTAAGACCCAAGTTCCTTCTTCAACTCCACCAGCGTGTTCTCGAGCTCATCGGTCCATTTTACCCTCGCCTTTAACTCCTCAATGCGCCTAATCAACTCCCCTATGAGCAGTTTCACATCTACCGCGGCCTCACCCCCTATTCCTGTACTTGCTCATTACCAAATCTGGGTCTGGCCCATTGTACTGATAATCATGTAGTTCTAGGGCACCGTGGTCCATGGTAATACTCCGTGGTGGCCAACCTCCTCAAGCATTTGTGATAGTGCCTTCATCCTCGTGGTTGGTACCCTCGGCACAGCCTTATTTACTAGCCAATTCCTCTCCTCATCACTCCTTACAACCCTTAGGAGATTATTAAGTTCGAGCCTCAATAACGCAGCCAGTAAAGCTCTCCATGCCTGGAAAGCCTTACCAGCCGCATTCCTGACAAGACCCTTGCTCAGGAACTCAAGGGCAAGCCTAGCCTCGACCAAGGCCTCCAAAAGCCTAGCACCCACGTAATCCTCAGTGGTTGGCTTGGGCAAGGGCCTCTCAAGGGTTTGCGTATCCACAACTTCACCACCACACTTCCTCCCTTAAATACCTATTGAGGGCCGCCTTCCCAACATGTGATAAGCCTATGTTCACGCAATTAACTAAAGGTCAGGCCCACCCCCCCTCATTAATCACCACCCTCTAAGCCTCCTGAACCATCCTCCCTATGTCCGGCAACCACTCCCTGCCCAACCCACACCACATTAACCGCCGCAACACACCCCCCCAACAACACCAAAACAAGCCCTCACCCTACATAACACCAACAATACCCATTAACATAAATCGATCAAAACCCATAACCCAACAACCAGGAACCCCCCCACCACCAACAAAATAAGCCAAACAACACCAATAACCAAAGCACGTACAAGCCATCAATGTAGATAAACCACACGTTTAGAAATTTCTAAACACAACACACCAAAACCACACATCCTTAATAACCCACGAACCCAGAAATAATCTCCCTAACCCCCCCATCCCTAAACCTCTCGTACGAGAACTCCCCCCCAGCCCTCCTCCTCGCCAAGTCACTCAACCTGCTGAACTCCCTATCACTTGTTAATACCCTACATAGGCATCCACGGCCTCCTCCTTACTTGAATATCCATAGCCGTATCTCCCCCCCATGCCTATTATGTCAAACCAGGGCCCACCAGACTTATGGACAATCGGCACAGCACTGGCTGCCATGGCCTCAACAACCACTATTCCGAACGGTTCGTTAGGCCTAATGTGAATAAAGGCCATAGATTTATTGAGCACTTTATATACGTCGTTAATTCTAGGGTTAACTAAGACCCTAACTCTATCAGCAATGCCTAAGCTCCTCGACATCTCGAGTAAGTACTTAACGTACCTAGTCTCAATAATACTGCCCACGGAACCCATTAGGTAGAACTTGGCATCATGAATGTTACATTTATGAACTACCTCACTGAATACAGTCAGCGCGAAGTCCCAGCCCTTGGCTGAGCCGAACCTGGCGAGCATGGTGACTATGGGCTCCTTATCACTTAAATACCTAGCAACCCTATTCACGTCAACGGGTGGGTATAACACCCCCGGCACATAACCAAGGGCATCCCTAGAGAGTAATGCGGTGAATAGGCTATTGGCATAAACCCTATCCCTGGCGTGGAGTATTCTATAGTCAGACAGGGCATTTAGTAACGCATGCAGGAATAATCTATGCGGCTTGAACGTTAATACTGGCCTTGGCTTATTCGTCATTATGGCGCCATGTATATAATAAATATAATTAAGTTTTTTAATTAATACATTGTTAGCTGGATAAAGAGATAGTGTATCTATGAATACTAAATCATAATTATTTATCATGCTTGCTAAGGTAATATTACCCTGAATATTATTAACAAGACTGCAGTAAACTCCTCCGCAATTAATAATTCCATACTTAATAATATGTGCATCTCTTATTTCAACGCCATGATAATCTCGACACTTCTCGGATTAAATAATGATGGAACTAATATTGAAGTTTCAATGCCAAGATCCAGTAATGCCCTCGTTAACAATACATCGAATCTCTGAACCCCCCACCTACACCGCTTAATGCCCAATAAACCAATGCCTTCACAAATAACTTAAATATGTCCCTTCTTTAAAGGGTTATTGAATGGTTACCCTAGTTACGTATTTACCCTTTTATAGGATTCACGAGGTGAATGAGTACTTCATGAGGAATGTCGAGATACTAAAGCCAAGAATCGCCATTGTTTACATAGATAATGTTTATCATGAGAAGCAGAAGGAAATAATAAGCAAAGTCATACCTAGTAATATCGAGGTTAGGGTGGGTAATTGGCGTAATAGAAACGATACCTGGTTAACAATGCTCAAGGACTTCCATAGTCTAAATGGTGATGTTATGGTTGTGGATAGCGACAACGTTGTTGAGCCATCATTGGTGGAGATCCACAAGGTATTAAGTGCGTGGAACCCAATATACACAATACTTGATGAGGAGGCGTGGAGGAGGAATCCAAGGCACTTCTTAATTAGGAGCAGAAAGATAAACGATATTAAATTAAGTGATAGTGTAAGGCCTGTTTATGCGTATAAGGTTTATGACGACTCAATTGGTGGTATGTTTAGGGGGTGGCTCGGTGTTCTTCATAGGCCCTAAGCAGGTGGTTACTTTTATGAAGTTACCTGACATTGAATTAATAATTAAGGTTGAAAGGGCGTTAAATAGGGTTGATCCTTGGTTAAGAAATTTCATAAGTGATGAGACATTACTTGGAATCCTTGCATTCTTAATGGGTATTAAGGAAGTTCCCTGGACGATAGCGAGTCATCATCATCACCACGGTTCAACACTAGGTAAAGCGACAAAGTTACTAGTCGCGACCGCTCATTATCAATTTGGTAAAAACTTATTTAAAGAGTTTAAGCTATGGCAATTTAAGAGATATACAATTAAATATGCATTATCTATTATTAGAAACCTCAAGGATATTTTTTATGCCCATAATATGAGATGAGGTGGTGCATATAAATAATAAGTTTGTTATTTTATTGAAGAAGTTAAGGAGGTTAGTAAAAATATGTGAAGTGTTTGACAACTGTATTTTCTTAATTATTAACTATATACTTATTAACACTGGGTTGATAAGGCGTAGACTTATCACAGTGAGAAGAGGTAATTGTAAAGTAAGGTTAAGTTACGGAATGGTCTCCAGAATAATTAATCTCTATGCAAGAGGGTTCTTAAGGGATTTTCGCTGTATTAATGATACGCTGGTCATAAATAATGTCCAAATTGCTGATATCGACCTTGATACTACTGGCTGGGCTAAGGTATTAGGATATAAGGAGATTAATGGTGTCTGGGTTAAGGACAATATTAAATTTGTGAGGATGAGGGATTCTATTATTAAGGTATTTGAACTTGGCGAATATGAAGATATAGATGTTAAGGGTAAGGTGGTTATTGATGTAGGCGCTTACGTCGGTGAGTCGGCGATATATTTTATACTTAGGGGGGGTGCAGAAAGGGTATACGCTATTGAGCCTCACCCTGGTGCTTTCCGTGAGATGCTCGAGAACATAAAACTCAATGAGATGCAGGACAAAATAGTACCAATAAATGTAGCATTAGGTAAGACCGAGGCATGTATCGGCAAGAATGGATTTACGGAGAACATAGACGAGACGCAGTGGACTTATTACTCATCAGTCATTACAAACATAAATAATACTAATAATTGCATTAAAGTAATGCCATTGAGAGACATTATATTTAATTACAAAATCAAAGAGGCCGTGCTTAAAATGGATTGTGAAGGTTGTGAATATGACGTGCTATTCAGTGATTATGACGTAATTAAGAACACTGTTACTGAATTAATCATGGAATATCATAGGCATCATGATTACTCCTTAACAATACTCATGAATTTATTAAATAATGACTATGAATGCGTTAAGATTAAGGGGGGGAATAAGGACGTTGGAATCATTCACTGCCGTAGAAAGCGTTAATGGGCATAAGGATCCCTTATGTACCTGCTTAAATACCCTATATGAGTATCCTGCTTCATAAGCATTAATGTTCGTGGTAAGAAGGCCTTCGTGATATAGTAAGTCCTGGGGAATTCTACGTGAACGGCCTTTTCCAGATCTATAGTGCCTGCCTTATTTCTCACTACCTCAGCTAATTTTAATCCATCCTCGACGGCACGCCTTAAGTAATTCCCGCTTAATTTGTATAAAGTGTAGATTCTCCATTTGTAAATATTAAAGAGAGTTTGCATTCTGCACCTCATATTCTCCCATAGCGCGATCCTAGCCTTCATGCCCTGGCGCGTTGTTTCCTGCCTAACCTTTGTCCATATATGGACTTTGTGGTTGCACTGCCGTAATGTATCCCCTCCTCCACGGG
>BBCS01000007.1 GCA_001316125.1 Vulcanisaeta distributa JCM 11213 | reverse complement strand
AGGAGGTCAGCTATCAAAAAGCTCCCTTATGAGCCGCTCATAATCATCAAGATAAAGCCTCAACTCCCCCCCAATCCTCCTCATGACCCCCCCCTCCTCACTCATCACCATGAAACACTTTGGGACAAAATATTCATAGGTGGATGTGCAGTAATAATGAATAATGGAACAGTAATGCCATATAGTATTATGTTTATGTACGATTCAAAAAACTATGGAGAAGCATTAAATTTCATCATACAGGTAAACAAACACCCTACTCAATCCCCCCCATCACTAATATTACCCATATTAACGGGTGGTAGTGGTCTCGAGGTAGTTGAGGGTCGATCAGCAGGTTTTTTATATAGGTCCGTTAACCACGGCCATTACTGGCTATTATTGTATTAAGGATCTTAAGCTTCAGTCCTACTATATGCAACTCGATGTAAGGTTAGATAATCTCTATCAGATACAGTATGTGTACTTGCCAATTAGTTAAATTGTTAATGGTGTTCTGCAGTCAGGCTTTAATGCCGAGATTTGGGTACCTGGCCGTTATACCATCGTAGGTAATAAAACCTTTATTTTTGTAGCATAAACCTAATTGGGAATACTACCTCACCCATTACGGAACCGCATGTGCCTGGCTTATCATAGCCATTATAAATGGCACCGCGTATCTCGGATATAGCTAGATGACATCAATGTGAATTGGTACTATAGCTACCCAGTGGGTAATGCGTTCATCCAGCCAGGGCCAGCCACGCAGTTAATAATTAGTGGAGAGGATGGTCACCTCACGAGCGTCGATGTCGTCCTAACCTTGTACTACTGGAATGGCAGCACATGGCTCCCAGCACCAAGTATTGGAGTGGGCAATTGGACAGAGGGATACGTGATCCAGGCCTGGGTCTATTGGAATAATAATGTAGCTGTCATTTCCTGGCCCTAACCTATTAAAGAGACACCCAGCATTCTACCTCCAGGCTTCAAACCTTAAGGATTGAGGAATTAAGGCATATTTTCTTCATTAAGTGTGGTATGATTATCGTGGGGTTAATGCCAGGTAATTTACATCGTTAATTAATTATATGGGGGTAAGTGGGTTTAAGCATTAGGTTTGCTTATATCGTGATGAGGAATATAAGTGTTGCTGCGTTCCTGTGAGTTAGGGATTTTAGTCCATGTCTTTCGTGGTCTTTGTATGATCATTAAACATACGTATGAGGGTAATAATAACATCAATCTAATGGTTGTGGCAACCGTGGGCTTAGTATTCTCAATAGCACTTCTACTCTTTGTTAGGCTTATTAGGCCCATAAGCTTGTCGGTGCATAGGGAGTTAGTTGGTGTTGGCATATTTATTGTATCAATACTCTTCTTCCTGTGGTTGTTAATATCGTCAGTAAGGGATAGACGTAGGGCTTAAAATCATTTATTAATCTCATTACGATAGTCTTATTGCCATTAAATCGCTATATATTGGTCCCTTTGGTGTTAACACGCTTCTCTTTAGCTTTATTGAGTCTACGGTTTGTGTTCCGAAGTCCATGTTTTCATACTTCCTAACAACCTCCATGTACCTATCCCTATTCCTAACGTACTTAACCCTGGCAATGGTTAAGTGCGGTACAAAACCCCCCTCTCATCCCTCTCACCAATATCCCCCCCCGTGAACTTCATTATCAACTCATGTAGGTTCATCAAGTCCCTGGCACCCTCCTCAATACCAACCCAGATAACCCTCGGCCTCTCTATGTTTGGGAATGCCCCCCAATGCCCCCCCTAATGTGTATTGTGAATTGATTGTACTTAATATTGCTGAGTCTCTTCTTCAACTCCTCAACGAGTTCCTTACTGATTTCACCAATGAACCTCAGGGTTATGTGTAGGTTCTCCGGCTCCACAGGCTTCATGTCAACGCCGGCACTCATGAATTCCTTCTGCATCTTAATTATTGGGTCCTTTAATTGTTCCGTTAAGTCCACGGCAATGAATACCCTGTATAACTCCCTGGACATTGATCTACTATAACTCGGCAATTAATTTAATTTTAACTACTGAGCACCTCCCCCCCTTCTAATCATCTCATAAATCCACTTATTAAGGTACTCGCATTTCTCTGGTGTTATTTCATCGGTCGTCCCACAAATGTCTATGTATGGGCAGTAGAAACAAGGTATCTTAGTCAGTAGGTCGTAGGTGAGGACCTTCATTAATGACCCAGCCTCCATCAACTCCCTAGCCACGGCCATACCCAACTCCGTTAATCTCACCTTATACATGACCCTCTTACCACTACCAACATTCTCCTTAGCAAGCAAACCCTTCTTCTCAAGTTTATTAATGAATGGCATTCCAGCCTTGCTCTTAATGCCCATAACCCTCCAGATATCCCTGAGCATTATCTCACCACCGGCCTTATAAATCTCCTCGAGAATCCTAGTCTCCTTATCACTCAACTCCCTAATTAATGAAGACACGTCACTACCCACGAACAAAGGCAATAAAGGACATCTCTTTAAAAATTTCTAATCACGCAATGATGACTTCAATTCCATGAACCTAAGCCAGGATTTAAAGGAGGAATTAATTTTAACGTAATAATGAGTTGGCACCACGGCTAAACCTCAATGATTATATTTATTTTTGATACAACCTCCTTATAACGATTCCTAATGGTTACATCAGTGACCCCCGGAGGCCTCGGCGACATCACGTTGTCTCTTCCTAACGCCCATTAGGGTTACGGCTATGTAAACCGCCGACGCCACTAATGCGTAGAATGTCCTGCCGTTGGTTAATCGTTTACGTTGACCTTCATTGATGATCTCCATGGCCAACTTAGTCACGTGGTACCTAATGTCCTCACTAAGTTTAAGGGCGTTAATCACCCTTTGTAAGAACCTACCAAGCTCCTCCTGACTCTTCAAGACCACATCGTTATTACCAACGACCTCCCTAACAAGACCAAGCAACCTACTAATCCTCTTACTCCTCTCAACATTTAATGCATTCCTCAACTCACGGAGTGGACAGACAACCCTAGACCTCTTACAAGCCACATAGAGCAGGACCAGGGCCAGGTCCTTAGTCCTGACACCCCCCCTAAGGTCATGCCTACTGGCCAACTGCCTAAAGAGGACCATGGCTTCATCAATCACGTTATCAGGCAGATTTAACTCGTACTTAACGGGCTTAATCACATCGAGGAGCTCGGCAATCCTTCTCTCGGTGTATTGATACTGATTATACCTATTGAGCTTAATCAACGCCCTCAACTTACTGTGTAGAAGCAGGTTATGCTTTATACCAATAACGGAATTACCAAGGCCCTGGCCAGGCAGTGCTGGGCTTATTGGCTTGGCCCTCTCATGAATTAAGGCCTCATCACCACTAAACGCCCTCCATTCAGGCCCTAAGTCCATTACGTGCTCCTCAATCACTAGGCCGCAACGCCTACAAACCAATTCACCCCCTCTCTGGGTCGAAGACTATGTCCGTGGATCCACAATTAGGACACACCAGCTTCTCAGCCTTGATAAGCTTATTTGCCGTGACCATGGCCACCACCCTCCTTCTCCTCAGGTCCACATCCCTAACATACGCGGACTTACCCACGAAATCCTCAGGCCTTGATAACTGAGGATCTGGCTTGACTAAGCCGTAGGGCGAGTTCACGGGGGGGCCAATGATATCATACAAAACCCCCCCCAACCTCTTCATTGTGTAGTCGTATATCGTAATACCGAGTGGGGGGCGTAAACGATAATTTAATTACGAACCTCCTGTCATGGGATAAGTGCATGATATCGCCTATCTTCTTGAGCATCTAGCGTATACGTCGTATACAATATTTAAAAGTAATACTTTTCGTCATGGAGAATACGGTTGTATTACAACAATATCAGGTGAGGAATAATAAAGTATGTATATACTTAAGTATAGGTATAATGGGTAGTATGTATAATAATACGAAATAAATTTAAACACGTATAATGGCTTTAATGTGTGCTCGCCGTAATCGCGCTGGGCGGGAATGCCTTTGCCAGGGAGGGCGCTAAGGTTGGTTCGCCTGAGGAGCAGTGGGAGAGTGTTAAACTCGCGGCGGGTGATGTTGCGGATATGATTGAGGAGGGCTTTGACGTTGTTGTTACCCATGGTAATGGACCACAGGCCGGTTTACTTGCCGAGAGGTTGGTGATTACCTGAGTCTTGATATGATTGATGCAGCCACCGAGGGTTGGATGGGATACTTAATAGCCAATGCTTTGACAAATGAGTTTATGCGGCGGGGGTATTCGGCGGAGCCAGTTATTGCTGTTTCACGGTCAATCATTAATAAAAATGACCCAGCCTTTCAAAATCCCACGAAGTACATAGGTCCACTATATGATAGGGAGACCGCGGATAAATTATCGAGAGAAAAGGGTTGGGTTTTCAGGTGGGATGCGCGTGGTGGGTTTAGGAGGGTTGTACATCGCCGGAGCCGATGGGCCTAATGGAGCTTGACCTAATAAGGTTGCTGCTGAGGGAGGGGGGTACATACCCATAGCCGTGGGCGGTGGGGGGGGAATTCCAGTCATCGTTAATGGCGGAGTCCAGGGTGTTGATGCTGTCATTGATAAGGACTTAGCAAGCCAGGTACTTGCCAATGCCATTAATGCCGATTACCTATTAATACTAACTGACGTGGATTACGTATACATTAATTACAAAAAGCCCAATCAGAAAAGGTTAATGGAAGTCACAATTAATGAACTCGAGAAATACTACAACGAGGGTCAATTTCCACCAGGTAGTATGGGGGGGCCGAAGGTCCTGGCAGCCATTAGGTTCATAAGGAATGGCGGAAAGACGGCATACATAGGACCATTAGGTAGGGCTAGAGACATCATTAGGGGGGGTAGGATTGGGACCAAGATAGTAAGATAGAGGGTAAATTGATCAAATTTTAACGGACCTAATCGCTCTATGCTTCTTTATTAAAAACCGTCATTACTTCATTACTTACGTAACCTCCCTTGAATATTGAGCCCTTTAATTCAGGTTGGTATTTAGGTATAACCCACTGTGTCATTAATGGTACGTATATCAAGCCCGAGAGTAGGAAGGATATTAGCCATGAGTTGCTGAATATTATGTTGTGGTACGGTATGAAGGGTGCGTAGATTATGAACTCCACAATTGCGAAGGTTATGAAGGCCGCAGGGTTAATGCCCCCCCTCCAGTACCTAAACCTACCCCCCTACTCCAGAATACGTCGGTTAATTCAAACTTAAAGCGCCTTATTAATGCATAGTCAAATATTATAATGCCCTCAACAGACCCCAGCAACCCGCCATAAGTCAGCAACCAATTGTATAGGTAGCCGTATGCCGAGCCATAGTATGTCCATGCACCAAGTATTATTGAGACCGCAATTACTATTAACGCACCCCTGAACCATGTCAGTTTTCTCGGGAATGTATTTGCAAAGTCATATGCTGGACCAACCGTATTCGCGAAAACATTGACGGAGAACGTGGCAAGCAGGAAAAGCGTGTTTAGTAGTATTGCGAGTGTTGGGTTTAGGTATAGTGTTGACGCTAGGATTGGGTCCCAAATGGCTACGTGGTATACCTGCTCTATGGCCCCCCCCGTGGTCATGACGCCGAGCAATGCAATAATGAGCATCATAAATGGCATTGGTACCTGACCAACCGCCTGTGCGAATTGACTTTTAGCGAACCTGGTGTAGTCAGGCATTGACAATGCCATTGTGGCCCAGTAGGCTATGTTCGCGTTTAGGAACGCGAACCACATGACCCAGTAATTAATCCCAGTCACCGTGGGTTTAATCGAGAATATCTGCCCGAAGTTCCAGTGGGATAGGCTCATGAAGTTGTACCACAGTATTACGAAGCCAAGGAGCACCAGTGGTGCTGCGAGCCTCGCGAACCATTTAAGGGCTGGCTGTGCCTCAGGCACTGGCGAGAAGTAGAGCAATGCTAATTGCAGTAGTATTATTGCTGCAAAGGTTATCCAGAAGACCTGTGGGAAGGCTAGGCTTAATGTGTATGGGCTGGCGATGCCCTTGGCGACGTAGCTCTCTATCACGCTTAACCTATGTGTTAATACTGCGTATATGCCGACGGCAGCCTCCGTCATTATGTAGGTCTCTATCCCCCCCCACCAACCAGCTCCAATGACCGCTCTAATCCAGCTCGGGAATATGGCGCCGTAGACTCCCCCACCTGGTCCTCGTTAGGACGGGTTCGGGTATTCCATACCTGGCACCACCGTGGCTCTGTATTATCATTGGTATCAGGACTATTGCATTGCCTAGGAATACCAGGAGTATTGAGTCCAGTGTTCCTAAGCCAAAGGACAGACCAACACTCGCCAAGGACCAGCTGGGCACTATGAAAGCCATGCCAAACCAAATAGCTGCGTAGGTGTACCAATCCCAATTCCTCTTCCTTATTGGCGTTGGATGGAAGTCGACATTCCATAGAAACTTCTCCTCTGGGTATCCCTTAGTTAATTCAACCTGCCCTCTTTTTACGTCATATTTCACGGCTTCTAGCCTGTCCGTTGGGTAGACCAAGATGCCCTCACCACGTCTCAGGAAGCCTTATAAGGGTTACTCATAATTTAAAGATGGTATAGTTAAGTTATTATTCAACCAGCCCTATAATAAGCGGGCTTTATGAGCACCGTCATTAAAAGTCCCATGGACAACTCACTAATCATTAAGTTAAATAGACCCGAGAAGAGAAACGCGTTTAGTCTTGAGTTAACTCTAAATGCTAAAGACGCAATAGCCCTGGGTTGTAGGGATTACAGAGGCGTTGTAATTACTGGCGAGGGAAAAGTCTTCTCCTCGGGCCTTGACTTAGCCGAGATCTATAGTTTTAAGTCGATTGAGGAGTCCAGGAGGTACTTCACGGCAATTAGGGACTTAGTAATCACAATCGCCAACTGTGAGAGGCCCGTGATCGCCCTCGTTAATGGGTCGGCCTATGGATTTGCAACGGAATTGCTGTACTTTGTTGATCAGGTGGTTGCCGTTAAGGGCTCTGAGTTTTCCCTGCCAGGTATTAAGTATGGGCTTGTACCTGTGACGCCAGCCTTCGCGCCGTATCTCTTTGGCATGCTTAGGTCAAGGTTCTTCCTGGATAGGGACTTTAGGCTTAGTACTGATGAGGCTGTTGATTGGGGGGGTCTAGTCCATAAGGTCGTTAATGATGTTGATGAGGGTTTGAGGGTATCCCTGGAACTCATAGGTAAGATCAGTGCCGTGCCTCATGGCGTTTATAAAACAATTAAGAGGTTAATGATCTCCTCATTAATTAACGAGGTTAGCGATAGGTGGGATGAGTTATTGAATACGTTGGCTGAGGAGTCGCTGAAGCCTGAGGTTAAAGCAAGGCTTGAGGAATTCCTCAAAAAGTAATACTATATAAGCACTACATTCATGACTCCCTCAATGATTGAGATATTCAATGGTGATGAATACAGGATTTACATTGATGACGATGTAATGGCCTTTAGACCAAAAACAGTCAACGGTAACGTATTACTACTGCCACCACCGGGCGTAAGCCTCAATTCTACTCAGTATTGGCAGTTTTACTTGCAAAACTAGGTATTGAGGTGGTAATGCCTAGGCGGCATTTACCGTGTAACCAATCAAGGCTTAGGCAGATCATTAATAAACTCCTTAAGGGGGGTAATTACGACTTAGCATAATGCTTGGCTTTGACTTAGATATGGTTGGCATCCCCCCCAAGTTAATCATTGGTTTAGTGGTGATAATGTCATTAGGCAGTTGGTGAAGTCTAGCGTGCCTGGGTCGGTCCGCGGCATATTAATTAATGACTGCGCCTGGGTCAGGGATAGTGTTAAGAACGCTGTTTTCAGTATTGATGAGGAGTTGCCATCACTCAGTACCATAGTGAGGATTAGGGATTTAATCCTCAATACCTTGCATTTGGGAGGTGTAAGTAAAAATAATAATTAAGATTAGTAATTAGATTATCGTGAGGGTTCCACTCTTCATAGAGTTCAGTGGCAGGAATGTGCTGGTGGTTGGTGGCGGTGGTGTTGGTACGAGGAGGGCTATTAAATTCCTCCTGGCGGGCGCCAATGTTAGGGTGTTAAGTCTCGAATTTAGTAATGAATTGCTTCGCTATGCCGAGCAGGGTAAGGTGGTGTTGATCAGGGGGTGATGCTCATGATGAGGAATTACTTAGGAGGAATATTGAGTGGGCTGATTTGGTGGTAATAGCGACTAATGACCCGGTAATTAATGGGAAGGTTAGGGAACTGGCCAGGAGTATGCGTAAGCTCTTCAATGACGCCACGAATGCGGAGGAGACGGAGGTCGTGGTCCCCCTTCGAGAGTGAGATCAACGGTATTAGGATTGCGGTGACTACTGAGGGGGGGCTTAGCGGTATTGTGGCGAGGAGAACCCTTGATAAGATAATGAACATGCTTAGGGAGGATGAGGAATTAATGAATATGGCGAGGGTTTGGTATGCAGTTAAGAGTAAGCTTAAGGAGGTGGTGAGTGATGTGAGGACTAGGTTAAGTCTATACATGGAGTTAGATAGTGACGAGAGATTCAATGAGCTTGCTAGGAAGGGGCTTATTGATGAGGCTTTGAGTTATGTTATGAGTAAGGTTTCGTCTCGTAATTAATAGATTACTTCAGGGGCCACCAAAGGCCCTATCCCCCCAGCATCACCCAGTCCAGGCACTATGTAGCCCTTCTCATTTATCTCAGGGTCTATGGAAACCGTGTATATCTCGGCAAATGGATAATCCCTAAGCACCCTCTCTATGCCGTACTTAGTGGCTATGACACTGGCTATAATCGTCCTCTTGGGAATCCCGTACTTAAGCACGTGCTTTAAAACCGAGGTTATCGTAGAGCCCGTCGCAAGCATTGGATCCGCGACTATCAGTATGTCATCCTCAAGTATCTTAGGAACCTTAACATACGTAATCTCGATGTCGAAATCCAGTGAGCCAGGTTTATGGGACTCCTCAACCCTCCTTGCACTGACAACACCCATTCTTGCGTTCGCGAATATCTTAACTAAGCCCTCAACCAGTGGCATGGCAGCCCTAAGCACCTGAATAATGACCACGTGATCCAAGTCCCTAATCCTAACGCCCTTAGCCTTAACACCAAGTGGTGTCTCCACCTCCACGGTCTCTATATCCATGGACTTCACAATCTCGTAACCCATCAACCTACCAAGTCTAACAAGTCCCTTCCTAAATTCAATCTGCTTAGTATTTTTATCCCTGAGAGTCGTTAAGATTGCCTGCGCCAGTGGTGATCAATAACGACAACCCTGCCCAAGGAAACCCGCCATAACCGTGAAAGCGCGCATTTAAAGAGCTTTTGCTACTTAGTAATTAGGTACTACAGGTGATGATGATGGTAGCCACCGATGAGTGATGATGGTCCAAAGCGCTGATGGCTCAGTACGTAATAATCCTTACTGAATCCTTAGCCAGCTCAAGCACCTCGAGCTTATTGACACTTAAGTAAGCCTTTAGCGTATTTACGAAGGCCTCGACACCCTTACCTGGGTTAAAGAACGGTGACTTGTACTGGGCGCCTGAGGCGTACTTGTGACCGCCGCCACCAAGCTTAGTGGCTACCTGTGTACAGTCGTATGGACTATCTTTGTCGGCTCCACAGTAATACCTGAAGGTTCTCCTATTCAGCCTAAGCAATATATTTACCATCTTAGCACCTCTATGCTGTAGCTCAATCGTTAATTGCCTATAGGATATCCCCCCCAGGTCAATGGGGGGGCTATAGATATTTATTATATCCCTAATTGGTATTTTATCGGCGATCTCAAGCATGAGCTTCTTAGCCCTATAACCCCCCCTCTCAATCAACCTGCCAATCCTGTAATTACCCAATGCCTGTAGACCATTAACTGCAAGGTTCCTAACAATAAATATCTTCTCTGGATATGACGCGAACCTAACGGCTAGGTCGAGCTTCTCGGCCTCCTCACTCGTTATGTTTGCGGTATCGGTCTCAATAGCGACCTTAACAAGGCTATTGGCTATTGGATCATTCTCAAGACCCAGCGCCTTCATTGCCATTAGAGCCGAGCAGGGCGCCTCAGGGTCATAAAACTCAACCTTAGCGCAGGGCTTGTTAGTCCTGTGATGGTCAGCCCTAATTAAGACCTTACCTGGCATGGTAGGTCTGCCACGAAGGTCCAGGAGAGGCGCTTGATCCACCAGGACCTATTGACCTCACTTGGCGCAGCGAGGACAACAACGCCATTTGGGTACTTCCTTAGGAATAAGGCTGCACTTGTTATGCCATCAACATCACCACTATCACAAAGCGCCAATGGCCTATTACTCAGCTTAGCCCATAATGCCGATAGGAAACTCCTCATGAGCATAAACCTGCTAATTAATTCCTTAAAATTATTTTTCCTTAAGATATCTTGAGCAGACAGGGCAACTCTCAACTCTACTAAGCTTTATCTCATCAACAACCCAATTCTTACCATCAATGATTAACAACTTATTGATGAGGGGCTCGCCAATGCCCGTTATCAACTTAATAACTTCAGTCGCCTCTATTGAGGCCACAACACCAACTACGGGACCAACAACGGGACAGTAACCAACACACTGGGGTAACGACCTAACCTGGACTAATTCGTAGAGACAGGGGGTCTTGCCCGGTATTATCGTTGATACTTGACCATACCAACCATTCACCGCACCATGTACCAAGGGCTTCCTCAACTTAACAATCGCCTCATTCAGTATCTGCCTACTCAACCAATTATCAAGTGCGTCAACCACGACATCAACGTCCCTAAGGATCTCCTCCGCATTCTCACTTGTTAATGCCTCATTCACAGGCCTTATCCTAACCGTTGAATTGAGGTCATGAAGTCTCTTCGACGCAATCTCAACCTTCGGCTTACCGACGTCCTCCTCCCTATACAGCAATTGCCTATGAAGATCCGTAAGGCTTATAGTGTCATAATCAATTATTGTCAATTCCCCCCCAACACCAGCACCAACCAGGTACATCGATACCAAGGTACCCAAACCTCCTAACCCCCACAATCGCCACGTGCGCCTTCGACAGCCTCTCCTGACCCTCCTTACCAATAATGGCAACCTGCTTGAGTACCTATCAATCAATTGTATAGTACCCATATAGGAACCACTACTTAAAATTAATATTAATAAGAATTAAGCATTACGCCAACACAATGAGGAGTAGTGGGTCGCTGTTACCATACCTGCCAATACTAATGATTAGGATCGGGTCAGGAGCAAACACATTCCTAATATCCTACCTATCGCCAGGTAATAACATAATGATCGGCTTAATACTAGCTTCATACCCATTTGTCGAGGCCCTGAGCTCCTTCGCAGCAGGTTATATGGCTGACAAGTTAGGCAGGAGATTAACGTTGATACTGGGTTACACCTGGATATTAATATTCGTAGTACTAATATACATGGCAATAGCCCTACTTAGGAACCACTGGCCACGGCATTATTTAACGGAGCAATGGGCTTCGGTGCGGCCCTTGTCCTCGTATCCACGCTAGCAATGATAACGGACCTAACCGAGAGGGGGGGACATAGGGGGGGATTAGGCATGGGGGTTTTCGACTTCACGAATATATTTGGCTACGCATTGGGTTATCTGATCGGCTCAATACTATACCAACTAATGAGGGGGGCCGGCGGCATTCATGGTATTACTGAC
Organism: Vulcanisaeta distributa JCM 11213; assembly: GCA_001316125.1. Next base: position 95,560 of record BBCS01000007.1, on the reverse strand, counting down.
GTTGCTCGTCATATTTTACGCCATCACCCTCAGATATATGATTGAGACAAGGCCAACCATAGGCGCTGTGTACCTAAACCCACTAAGGGGGCATTTCAAGGAGGGCCATACCGACACTACCCATTTGGTTCTCGATAACGATAATACTAGGCGCCGCCATATACTCGGGCAGAGCATAGGCAGTATTAAGGGTGTGATGCCAATACACGTCGGCGCTTTATTCCTCGGCGCAACACTCGTAGTCGGCCTTGGCTCAGTATTCTTCGGTTACGTGTCCGATAAGCTCGGTAGGTTGAGAACCATGAGCATCGGTATTGCGGGTGTCAGCATCGGTCTCATAATACTAACGGTATTACTCCTAATTGGCATAAACCCAATAATAGCCGTTGCGACCTCGGCCCCCTTCATATTCATGGCGTCTGCCGTAGTGCCATCAATACTCGCATTAACGGGTGACGAGGCATTAGTAAGCATGAGGGGGGCTCTGCAATGGGCCTATACAGCCTAGTGCTTGGGTTCGGCATGGGGTTAGGAAGCATCCTTGGCAGCTACTCATACGTAAAAATGGGGCTGGGCGGAATAGCATTGCTAGCCTTAGTAATCTTTGTAGTAGCATTCATACTCTACGCAATACTCAGGGTAATCCTCACTAAGAAATGAGTTGATAACGAATAATTAACTGGGCATTACCATTTCTACCCCCCCTAAACTCAACAATTGAAGCATTAACCTCCTCACGCAGTGTAATTACCAGTGGGAAGCCGAGGACCTTAAGCCTAGCCTTTATCGAACCGAGGATTGACCTTGGAAGCTTAAGCTCATCACCAAGTCTCTTAACGACATCCTCAACAACACAATCAGTGTAATCCTCACCACAACCCTCAAGCTCAGCCTCAATAACATCACCGCCTACGTGCTCAACATACCTAACAACACCACTATCCAAAACCCACTCACCATGGTAATCACCAAGCCTAACATCGACTATCGAAGACACGGAGTAATTAAAACAACGAGGTTAAAAAGATAAGGCAACATAAAACCTTAAAAGGCGGTGATAAAAGTGTACTTGACTGGGCCGTAGCTCAGCCAGGTAGAGCGGCGGCTTTTAACCCGTAGGTCGTGGGTTCGAATCCCACCGGGCCCGCCAATTTTGCCATAAATCTTATTGCCTTATTCTTATCCACCCGTCCTTCGTTTTTATGAAATCCCTGGTTACATTAAGGACTTTGTTTCTTAACTTATTAAACACCACTGCGTCACCGCATAGTAGCTTACCTTCGTAGAATGCGTCAAGGAATATCGTGTTGAAGTTTTCAATTTCTCTTTCAGCCGTTGAAACGTCCGCGTAATGCACCTGGGCCAGGTCATTCGGTGGTTCGGTGGGTGGTTTATCACCTATGATGAGTAAGTCCCAGTCACTGTCTATTCTAGCCTCGCCACGCGCCCTCGAGCCGAAGAGTATGACCGTGTAACCCTCATTACATAGCCCTCTTATCCACTCCTCGATTTCACGATGCATCCTTAGGAGGATTTCCCTAAACATAGTTCATCACCATCTCCATGCACCTGAGGCAATCCTCAGCGTCATCCTTATCGTAATCAATCATTCGGGCATCGGGGGGGTACCTAGACCCTATGTACTGTTCGGTAAGGAGCTTAGCGCACTTAATGACATCGTTACTAATGGGCTTATTAAGTATTGAGACCACCTGATTTAATAGCGTGACTATTGAATGTGTATATAACCTCGAACCCGTTAATTCTATGAGCTTACCCTTAAGGTAAAATTCAGTAGCTTGCTGCGCGAAAAAGCACGCCTCTGGATAAAAACCTCTATTGAACATATCCTTACTCAACGTCCTATACCGCTCAGCCCTTGCATACCATCGTGATGCCATTTTATTAAGTAAGGAATATCACTGTGGTTTTTAACCCTTAGATATTATGAACCCCCCCTACTCGAACTTCTGTGGTGGTATTACGTCACCGTACTTATTCCTGGCATCCAACAACCTCTGTTTCTGCTCCTCAAGCACTTCAAAGAACCTCCTCGGTGTCGTGGGTATCTCCGAGTATATCTTCCAAATCCTATCTATCTTCTCGAGAAGCTTTGTAGCCCTTATTGCAAATTGCTTCGTGTAATCCTCAAGCCTATACTCCCTATTGAGCACCTCCCTGAATAGAGCCTTCAGGTCCTCATACCTCGGTATGTAGCCTATGGGCGTGGTTATTGCGCCAAGCTCATTATGCACCCTCCTCTCCATCCACTGAAGCCAGACCCTCTTATCCTCCTTACTATTCAGGAACCTGCCCTGCCCATCCCTAAGGAAGTAATTAACACCGAATATCCTTGGAGGCTTCGTAAGGCCCTCACCAAACTTTAGGTAATTAGTTATGTAAATGCCCAGGTCTACGGATAGGAAGTCAAGGTTAGCCATTGGGTTAAACTCCCTCTCTCCGGGCTTGCCGATTACCGCGGCTGTTCTCTCTGACTCGAGAGATGCGGCTATTGTGATAACACCATGCTCCCAATTAAAGGATTCAACGACAGGGACTAATGTGTCTGGGTCCCTACCCCCCGAATATTATTCCACCAACAACAACGCCGTTGGATCATCATAGGCTGGGTCCAGGTTCTTAAATGCCTTTAATGATACTGTGAACCTTGCGTTGGGGTGTGACGGTGGTATTGAGTTACCCTTCTCATCGGTCTTCCCCCCCTTCCACCACCTGCCCGTATAATTAATGCCCCTCTCCGGTTCTGGCTTACCCATCCCGTTCCAGTACACCTCACCATCCTCGGTGATCAACACATTCGAGAATATTATCTCGTTGGGTTTCGTTAACACCTCGTATATTAATGGATCATCGATTGGGTTTATACCCTCAATTATGCCGAACACGCCTATTTCAGGGTTAACGGCCCTAACCTCACCATTAACATTCCTTAGGAATGCCAGGTCATCACCGATTAGCCTACCGAGCATAGCCGTTGATGTCTTACCTGAGTATGATGGGAATGCGCCAGTGAAGTACGTGACCCTGCCATTAGGCCCCCCCTCAACACCTATTAGGAACATGTGCTCACTGAGCCACCCCCCCTCCTCCATAGCCCTCTTAATCGTTAGTCTGAGGGCGAGTTTCTTGAGACCAATGCTATTACCGCCGTACTGCGTATTCACCGAGTACACGGTCTCGCCGAGGAGGTCTATGTATATTCTCCTCTGCTTAATGTTCTTGCTCTGCTTCATCTCATTTAACTCACCCTGGGAGTGAATGAACCTGAGGAACCTAGCCCTCTCGCCCTGTCTGACGAATTCATCATAAGCGGCCCTATATAGTATGTTCTCATTATGCATTACGTAGTAGGAATCCGTTATTTGAACAGCCAGTATACTGAAGGGCGAGCCCTTAGGCCCCAATGAGTAGAAGCCCACCAGCATTTCCCTACCCTTCATTATACCGTTAAGTAGTGAGTACATTTCCTTCAATCCCTCATCACGATCCTTAGTCCTTATGAAGGGAAGCCTCTGGCCATTGGGTAATAATATGGCCGTGTCCTCACGAGCCCTCGCCTGGTCATAAGGACTATCAAAGTGAACCGTATGCCCAGGGGTTTTCAGCGGTATCTCCTCACCAGTCTCTATGGCCCTTCTCCTAATGTAATCGAGATCCTCAGGGCTACCCGTATTTATGAACACGGAATTGGGCTTGCATAGGTCCACGGCCCAGGCTATGAATTTGTGAAGCTCAGGATTATTAATGTTCATTAGTCTTCGGTACATCTCATCACTCATCTTACTTCGGAGAAGCCGTTCAACCTCATCGGTTGTGCTCGGTACCATTAGACCTATTATTACTTATGTCCTTATAACTATTTCTCTATAAGTCACAATATCATAACTACCGGGTAAACCCATTTAACCCTCAGCAACTCATATAAGTCCGAAACCACTAATTAATTTAATATGGCGTGGAATACAAGGTATATCCTCGCACTCCTAATAGTAATCATTGCGTTGCTAGTAATATCAATAGCCATCTACCTAAACCCTATAATGACAAACACAGGTAGTATCTTAGCCCATGAAAGCACGATACAACAGCAATACCTAGAGCCGATAAATACAACCGCATCATCAATACTCAACTACACGAGAAGTCTTTACCACAACATCGTTAACTACCTAAGTGTAATAACCACGTACCTAGAAAATATTTACTACTATCAACGCATTAATGCGACAAACATCATAAACACAATAAATGGAAGTAGTACTAGGGTAATTAATAAGTTGGTGTCTGTTAACTCGTCAATCATAACTTCAATAGATAATGCGGCGAGTAATATAGAGAATAACGTAACATCAACGGTAAATAATGCGGAGAGCGCGGTATACAATGCCGTAATTAACGTGAGCAATTACGTGGCTAATAACAATACGGAGATAATAAACCTGCTTAATAAATTAGTGAGGCATGCAGCCATGTACTATCAATTATATGGCGCACCCTACACATACATGCAGCAATCATACACCCTATTCACATTCAGTAACCTAACACTCGTTGAAGCACTGCTCATTAACGTTAGCGTGCCCTCGGGTGGCAATGTAACTGTTTACTGTTACACAGTGCCAGGCACGTCAATAAGCATCCCGGTGTACTCAACCTATGCAACAACCGCTGAAACCATAACCATAAACATCAGCAACTACCCATGCTGGCAGGTCATTATTCAGGCACCAGGCTCAACACTCAACTGGTACTCCGGGGGGGTGCTTCTTTACCAGGGGGGGTGATCATGCCAATGCGTAGAGAAGGACCAGGATGAGGCCGGCCAAGACCAGCGACTCAATTAGTAATCCAATGCCGATCCTCCTAATCCTACGCCTTAAATCATTCATAGGTAACTTATTCTCCTTAATTGCTATGAATGCCCTAATCGTTGGCTCAATAAGTATTATTAAAGGCAGTAAGCCACCCACGGCGTAAATACCGTAGGCCAGAGCCGGCAAGCCTATGAACCAGAGGAGCGATGAATAGTGAGGCTTGACGCCCTGCCTAAAGGGTAATTTACCCTCCACGTACAGGGCTGAGAATGCGTGTAGATGACCCATGTTAATGACGCCATTATTACCTTAAGGACTAAGTCGCCACCCATGAGGATGTACCACGCTAGGTACGTTGATGCTATTAATGCGGTTCCAGAAACATTAGTCACTACGGATCTACCCTCCCACGCACAACCTCCACCATGAATAACATGAGCGGTACCAGGGGGGGTATTAATAACCAAATGCCTAGATAAAAAATGAGTACTAGGTATGGCACTGTGTTTATTAAGAATAGTGAGTAATCACGTAAGTCCCTTCTCGAGATTAAGCCCAGGTGCGCCTTCACTAGGCTTATAATATTTAATGCCGCGAGAGCTGTGGTTAATACCAACCTAATAATATTAATGCTATGGCCATTAATCATCACTAGCGTTATTAGGGAGAATGCGTAATTCGTAATTAGTAACGATAATGCACCAGTGTCTGTATGAACCCTCCTACTAACTAACCTACTACTCATCACCACATAAATGATGTGGTGGGAGGATAAGCGCTTCATTCGTTACAGGTCTCGAGGGGGTTTGCCCTGGCTTGTATCAAGAATTAATGTTGATATGCCCATGGCATGTTTTTGAATAATTACGGGGAAACCTTTATTTATCTGGAGTTGAATTATTGAAATAGAATGATTAGGGAGACACTGGTAGTAAGGAAAACACTGTGGTTAGCCCTAAGGAAGCAGTTAATTGGTGATTATGGAAACCTAGACTTTGAGTGTGAGGTCCTGCTACTTAACGACCCCCCCAAGATTCACATTGTGGCCTGTGCGACGGGGGATGTTGTTAATGTTACGATAACCTACAACCCACTGGACATAGCCCTAGACATTAGGAAGACCCGCGAGAGGGGGTAAGCGTGGACATCCATTGGGAGGTAAGAAAGCTATAAATGTGCCGCTGGCTTAGATTTAATAATCTCAACGGTTGTGGGGATATAAGTGATGATCATGGTGGACTCTGACGGTAATTGATGACCTTCCAGGCTACTGATAATTGAGCTCAATGGTCAATGCGTTTTAACCAGGTAGCGCTAACCAATGAGCTTTAGGGCCTGTGGGTGGATCGATGAATTAACAATCTCATTAACATTCATTAACTTCCTGAACACCTTAGGTATGTTCTCCAAGACGTCGATGGGTGTTATGTGGTAACCAAGCTCCTTAGTCGCTAAGTCGCCTGCAAGCCCCGTTATGAATGCGCCAATTGCAGCAGCCTCAAGTGGGTCCTGGACCTTGACCATTAATGCTGAGACAACGCCTGTGAGTACATCTCCAGTGCCCCCGACGGTCATTCCGGGATTACCCGTGAAATTAAGCTTGTACCTCTCGCCATCGGTTATCACATCAACATTACCCTTAAGCAATACAACGCCACCCCTCAGCGATGATTTAACCACGTCACGTACCATCACGGCCCTAGACCAGACATTACCCTCCTTAGTAATGTCAACGCCGGTCAACCACTTAAACTCGCCAGCATGCGGCGTTACAATTACATTCTTCGTTATTAAGTCCTGCCTCTTTAACTCGCCAATAGCCTTAATGGCGTCTGCGTCAATGACCACCCTCTTACCAACATCAACAGCCCTAGAGACCAACTCAACAACCGCCTTCATAGTCTCCTCCCTAAGCCCAAGCCCAGGTCCAATGGCTATTACGTGGGACTTACCAACCTGCTCCATTATTTGATCCACATGGTTAAGCATTAGGTAATCACCGTCTAGGGGTATGGCTATTATACTTGGGTCGTGAGCCTTATGTCCCTGGCCACATCCCTAGGGGCCATAACCACGGATAAGTCGACGCCGGTCCTAAGCGCCGCCTTAGCCGCTAGGTAAATGGCGCCGGTGAACTCCCTGGAACCACCAATGAATAGTACACGCCCATTATCACCCTTCTTCGAGTCGGGCTTCCTGGCATAGCTCATGTAGTATAGGTCGCCAGGACCAACGACGTGCTCCACCTCCTCGGGAATACCAATATCAGCAATCACCAAGTCACCAACATATTGGGAAACACCCTCCTTAACCAGGCCAACCTTTGGCCTATGCATTGTCACTGTGACGTGCGCCCTAACCGCAATGTCCCTAACCTCCCCCCCAGTGTCTGGATCCAACCCACTGGGTATGTCAACGGCCACCTTATACGCCGATGACTTATTGATTAATTCAATGGCCGTGGCCTGGGGCTCCCTGAGAACACCCCCCCTAATTCCAGTGCCTATGATGGCGTCTATGATTACCTCAGCCCATGGGTGAAAGACCTCCTGGTGAGCGAGTAAGTCATAGGGCGTTGGAGCCTCTATTATCTCCACATTCAAACCCCCCCTAAGGATGCCCAGGTTATCCACGACCAACTCCTCCCTGGCATCACTAATGCGACCAAGGAGAACCACCTTAACCTCCCTACCCCCCCATGAGTGCAGGTACCTGGCGGCCACGATACCATCACCACCGTTATCACCCAACCCAGCGACAACGAGGATCCTCCTGGCCTTCGGATACCTCTCAATGACGGTGGTAGCCACGGACTACCCGCGTTCTCCATGAGTATGTGCCTATCAATGCCCATGTAAGCGGCGTTCCTATCGATGACCCTCATCTCAAGCGATGCGATTGCAGCTGATGACCAATCCCTGAAGTCGACGGGCATACCCGCTAATGACGTGTTATGCCTTTAAAAACGCTTTTATGCAAGATTTACTGAGGCACATGGGTATAGTCATTAAGATTAACCTGGGCAATCTAGAAGAACCTAGCAGGTCGGGTATAGGGAGCCTAGGCACATGGTTAGGATAGAGGATGATTATGTAATTGCTGAGGTGGAGGTTCCAGGTGTTGGTAGGGATGGAATAACCGTGAAGCTCCTCGATAATAATAAACTATTCGTTAAGGCCGAGGGTAACGGTAGGAAGTACCTACTTATTAAGGAATTACCTGCGCCCGTCACCGTGGATGGCTCACACGCCGAGTATAGGAACGGACTATTGACAATTAAGTTGTTAATTAAGGTACTAGCATTGGTGTTGAGTAATGATTAGAGCGGCCATTCTCGACGTTGACGGGGTCCTCACGTACTTCAGGTCAGCATGGCAACACCTACATAGGGTCCTTGGCACAGATGAATGGGCCTCAGTGAATAGGGATGCGTATAAGGCGGGGGGGCTCATTAATTACAGGGATTGGGCGCTTGTTGATGCCCTTCTATGGATGGACGTACCAAGGACCTGGACTGAGGTTCCCATAACCCTGAGAAGGGGGGGTGCCCTTGAATTACTAAGATTCCTTAGGGATAATAATGTCCTGATTATAGCGGTGAGCGGCGGCCTGAACTACACGGGTATCCCCATTAGGGATTACGTAAATTACTTCATAAGCAATGAATTAGTATTTGATGATAATGGTTCGTTGATTTCGGTAAGGGTTAACGTGGAGAATAAGGACATAGTCAATGAATTAGTTAGTGAGTTAGGGCTTGATTGGGATTACGTAATGGCGGTTGGTGACAGTGACATGGACTTACCAATGCTCAAGAGGGCAAGGTACTCCATAGCCTATAATCCTGTTAATGATGAGGTTGCCAATGCAGCGAGGATCGTTATTAATTCCGACACGCTATACCCACTCATTGATATTGTAAGGGCTATCTTGGGTAAGTAATGTATTGATATGTATACGTAAAGTAAACGTATACTTGAACTAAATAATGCATTAATACCGGGTTTCTTAACCATGTTGAGGTTTATGCCAGATACTACCATAGAGGATTTGGGTATCAGGAAGATATTTAATTCAAGGGGGGGTGAGGAGACCGTCGAGGTTGAGGTTTACCTGACCGATGGTTATGGAAGGGCCGCAGCACCAGCCGGTGCATCAAGGGGGGGTTCTCATGAGGTTGTTTACTTCCCTAATAATGATGTTGACCTGGCAATAAGCACCTTCGAGAAGAGTGTTGCACCTGACCTGATGGGTTTGGATGCTTCAATACAGGGTGAGGTTGATATTAGGCTTGAGGAGATTGATGGTACGGAGAACTTTTCAAGGATAGGCGGCGCGGTTGCCATAGCCACGTCTATGCAACGGCTAGGGCAGCGGCAAATGCCCTAGAAATACCTCTCTATCAACACCTTGGTGGTGCCAATATCAGGGACTTACCATACCCACTTGGTAATGTTATTGGTGGTGGTAAGCATAGCCGCGGTCTCGGCCCCGATATTCAGGAGTTCCTGGTATTACCATACGGTGCACAGGACATTTACTCGGCTCTTAAGGCTAACATAGAGGTTCATAGAACCGTCTTTAGGGAGTTGGTCAAGGCTGACCCTTCATTTACTGGTGGCCGTAATGACGAGGGCGCTTGGTCAGCCAGGATCTCCACTAGCACGGCATTGGAAATCCTAAGTAAGGCCGTTAAGGAGGTTAGTTCTAAGATGGGGGGGTTTGAGATAGGGATTGGTGTTGACATGGCTGCGTCAACTCTATGGAATGGCGAGAAGTATGTATACACCAATGAGGGGGTTTCAAGAACGTCTAAGGAGCAGCTTGAGTTTGTTAAGGGGGGGTTGATCGAGAAGTATGGGCTTGTCTATGTTGAGGATCCGTTCCATGAGGAGGACTTCCAATCCTTTGCGGAGTTGACGGACTCCGTTGGCGATAAGTGCCTAATTGTTGGTGATGACCTATTCACGACAAATCCATCCAGGTTATCTAAGGGCATTAAGGAGGGTGCTGCAAATGCTATAATAATAAAGCCTGACCAAATAGGTACTTTATCTAGGGCCTGGGAAGCGGTTAGGTTGGCTGTGTCTAATGGCTATATACCCGTGGTGTCCCATAGATCTGGAGACACTGAGTATGAGACACTGGCCACATAGCCGTTGGCTTTGGGGGGGCACCAATAATTAAGAGTGGAGTCCTCGGTGGTGAGAGAATGGCTAAGCTTAATGAGTTGATTAGGATTCAGGACTACATGGGTAAGGCCGCTAGGATGAATCAATCACTGCCCCAAAGGCTTAGGCATTGATAATTCCTATTAAATTTCCTCATAGTGAAATACTTATTAATTAGATTCTTCACCGTAGTTCCCAATGGGTGAGGAACGCAAGGAGACCCGTGAAGAGGGCCTTGCACCAGTTCCACCACAGGAGGAACTGCTGATCGCCATTGAGCGTTACTTAGCAGCTGGTGTTAGGCTTGGTACTAGGGTGTCAAATGCGTATTTACAGAGGAGGGGGGGTTTCGTGTTCTCTGTGAGACCTGATGGACTTAGGATCCTCAACCTTAGAAAGATTGATGAGAGAATTAGGATTGCGGCTAAGATGATTGCGATGTATGACCCTGAGAGGGTTGTTGCATACTCGGCTAAGCCTATGGCTTTAAGCCTGTGGAGATGTTCTGTAAGTTCGTTAGGTGTAGGGCAATAACGGGTAGGTTTATACCAGGTACATTCACAAACCCAAACCTTAACCACTACATAGAGGCTGACCTGCTCATATCCACGGATCCAAAGGCTGACGTGCAGGCAATTGAGGAGGCAGCTACAATGGGTATACCCGTAATAGCGCTCATGGATACGGACACGCCCATATCCTATGTAGACCTGATAATACCGTGCAATAACAAGGGTAGGAGGAGCCTAGCACTGATATACTGGTTGCTGGCTAGGCAGGTGCTTAGGGTTAGGGGGGGTGAGTTGAAGGAGAACGAGGATCTACCGTGCCACCTGAGGAGTTTGAGGTCAAGGTATCACTTGAGGGTATCACTCAGTAAAACTCTTAATCTGCCATAAATAACACAAAGTAAAGCATTTATTTTTGCCGGCTTAGATTAATCACTGTATGGTTCGAGTACGCAAACCAGCGGTTGCAGGCGCGTTCTACGAGGCTGATAGGGATAAATTAATCAAGCAGATTGAGTGGTCGATAAGTCACCAACTCGGTCCTGGTAAGCTGATTAAGCAGCCCCGTGAAGGGTTTAAGGCCGTGCCAATAGTTATTGTTCCACACGCTGGTTATATATACTCAGGCCCTGTGGCAGCCATGTCCTTCGCAGAAATTTATAGGTTTCATAGTCCAAAGACATTCATTCTCGTCGGGCCTAATCACTACGGCATTGGCGCACCAGTGGCGATATACCCCCCCGAGGTGCCTGGGAGACTCCGCTTGGGACGCTTGAAGTTGATTCTGAAATAGCTAAGGAGTTAATGGACAGGGTTAAGTACCTGGAGTCTGATGTTTATGCCTTTACCCAGGAGCATTCACTTGAGGTTCAATTACCCTTTATACAGTACATATTCGGTAACAACGTTAAGATAGTGCCTATAATAATTTGGAGGCAGACGAAGGAGGTTGCCAAGGACCTCGGCAATGCAATTGTGGAGGTTATCTCAAGCCATGAGCTGGGTTCGATAGTTTATGTTGCATCAAGTGATTGGAATCACTATGAGCCTCATGAAATAACCACGGAGAAGGACATGAAGGCTATAGACCCAGTCCTCAAGCTTGATGAGGATTCCTTCTTTGACGTTATTGAGCGTTATGACGTGTCAGCCTGTGGCTATGGTGCCATAGCCACAGCAATAGTCGCCGCCAAGAGACTTGGCGTTAAGAATGTGGTGCTACTTAGGCATGCCACATCTGGTGATACTAGTGGATATACGTTGGAAACCGTGGGTTACGCATCAATAGCCTTCTACCTATAGGAGGAATTCAATGATCAATCAAAATACATAATTAATTTATTTCCCTAGGCATAATATGCGCGGTTAATATGAGTGCGGTTAGGATATTCTTCGAGGTATTACTCGTGATAGTAGCCCTAGCCCTAATATACTCAATAGTCGCACCATTCAAGGCTGAGTTGAAGGCGTACATATTCAGTATTGGTAATAGGCAGGTCAGTGAGTTGCTGTATATAGGTGGTTACATTATTTATAAGTTGGGTTACTTATCATATACATTACTAAGGATTATAGCAGAATACTCCTATCAAGCTATTCAATATTTATTAAGTAATTCAGGGATTAAAGCAAGCCTATCACTAGGTGTTTAGGGATGTTGCGATCACTTTCTCTTTATATGAAAAAGAGAAAGATTTAAATAGAAAGAGAAATAAATAATTACTTTGATGAGCGTTATACAACCCAAGGAGGTAAGGACATGGAAGGATGAGTTGAAAGACGTGCTGGCCAAGTATGTGAGGGATCCGTTTAAGGATAAGATTGATGAGTACCTGGCTTCCTCGACACACTCTATGACAAGTGGTGGAACGGTGATGTTAAGACAAGGGAATACTACGCCTATCACATGGCGCTCCTCATGGCAAAGTCTGACAAGCCAAATGTAATTAAGGCGAAGCTCAATAGTTACTATGCTTACCTGGTCTATAAGGGTTATGTATCGGCTTACAGGCTCATGAAGGATAAGTACGTAGCTGGTGGTGAGTCAATCTATACCTGGCTTAGGATGTACCGAAAGGTAGTTGGATAGGTTATGGAGTTAGGTTATTAACCTAAAATTTGCCCTTATTGTGTAATACGTTGTATACATACTCATATGCAATATCAACAACCTTCTCAGCATCTATATGCGTAGTGTCAATGATTAAGTCGAAGATGGAGATATCATTAATATCAATTCCATAAATAGCCAGGTACCTCCTCCTATTTGACTCCTCACGGGCCCTAATCTCATTCATCGCCTCCTCAATTGGTTTACCATCCCTAACCGACAACCTCTGCGACCTGACCTTAATATCCGCCTTAAGGTAAATACGCACGTCAGCCACATCCTTGAGTATCCAGGCGGCCAAGTGACCCTCAATAACTACGTTACCCCCCTCCTAGCCTCCCTAATGGCCTCCTCATCGACTGCCCTATCAATACTGAAGTCCGTCTCAGCAATCCTATGAAGCTCAAGCAGCGACACACCTCTCTCAACAGCAATCCTCCTAAATAATTCGCCAATGGATACAAACCTATAATTCAACCTATTAGCTAATTCCCTAGCCACTGTGGTCTTCCCACTGGCTGCCTGTCCTGAAATCGCTATAACACCCATTTAAATCACGTTGCTGATAATCGTACAGCCATCCTAAGGGCAAGGGCTAAGCACCTATGGCAGACATAGCCGCCGTAAGGCCTTGAAACAGTTAAACCAGCAACATGCCTAGTCTTAACCCTAGCCTCATCAATACCCTGGAGTGGTCTACCGCAGATGGCACACCTGGGTTTAGAGGCGAATCTCTTCTCGTAATGAATTACGTGCTACCACCCGGCGTCCTGGTCTGCGTCCTCCTCAATTTCCTAGACCTTAATGCAGGCCTTGGCATAATCGTTCGTCAAGACACCTATGAGTTTTTATGCTTTACTTACGTACCTATACGTTAGGGGGACCTGGTCTCGCAATACCGAGTGATAAGTACTTACTCAATTCCTCATCATCGATAACGCTAACGTGGGATTTCCTCAACACCAGCTCCAGCTCCTTACTGCTCGCATTAACCCAGTTGATCCTGCTTATCATGGATTTTGACACCACAAGCATGGTACCATTCTCTCCACGCAGTCTATATGCCGCCCTCTGAAGTTCATAAAATAGCCTATTCACCCTATCCCTCTTGGACATAGTCTTGATGATCGCCTCCTCGATATTTCCTGTTTCAATGAGCGTCATTAATATTATCTCAATCACCTTATTAATCCTGTCAGGGACGCCAATGATTGAGCCCTAAGCTCAATCCTACATCTGGCACGTTAAGCCCTAACAGTCTGTACAACCTAGCCGTCTCGCCCTTAACCCTCCTCTCCTTATCAACAATACCCCCAATAATGAATGTATGTGTATTCCTGATCAACTCCTCATTGAGGACACAATCACCTTCCGGATCAAGCATCACGGTATCATTATCAACAACCGGCCCATCTCGCTTAATAATTACGCCATGCTTAAATCCCCTGGCAAATTTATTAAACCCCTCAAGGAACTCCTCCGTCACACTCGTTAACTCAAGGTTTGAATCCCAAAGATACCTCCTAATCGTGCTTATAGACGCTAAAACCTGCTCAATAAGCTCGTTCTTCTCAGACCTAGTATGATTACTCCAGAGGGATAGATCAATTATAAAGCGTGGCTTCTTAGGTACGTCAATGAGGGGGTCTAGCGATACCAAGCAGTTGTTGGGCTTAGCTAAATATGCGTCACATGGTATTGAGCCCATTGAGGATGACATAATTACCTCAAGGCTGTTGAACCTTGAAATAGTACGATCACCAAAACCACCTAAACACAATACGTATCTACAACAGCAGGTTCACAGCAATGCACTGCGGCAGGTAATAATTACACCTGAACCTACGGGGGGTATACACAGCCTATGAATGTTAAGGTCCCTCAGGCGCTCAGTAATTGATTGCCAAGTATCACCTGAAGGGATTATTAATTAAGTCCTAATAAAAACATGAACCCACATGGCAGTGCAGGGCAGGGAATTACCACTCTGCGATAACCATGCACATACGAATCCCATAATCGGCATAGGCCCCCAGGGAGTTGGCAAGGAGGTTTAGGAGGGAGGGTGGTAAATTCATAGTGATAGTTGCCCTACTTACTTGGAGCTTGGGCTTAACACCTGGTGATCTTGACAGTGTTAGGAGGATGTACGACATAACCGTGGAGTCTGCCAGGATAATTAATGAGGAGGGTGTTAAGTCCGTGGCCGTTGTCGGTCTACACCCAGCTGAGGGTTATGAGTTACTCAGGAAGGGTTGGTCTAGGGAGGAGGTTCTCAACTTCATGAGGAAGGGGGATTGACTTAGCCGCCGAGTATGTTAGGGAGGGCAAGGCAGTGGTATTGGTGAGATTGGTAGGCCTCATTGGGATGTGCCTAGCGATGTTATTAACTTCTTTAATGAATTGTTGGAGTACGCATTCGGCGTTGCCAGAGATGTCAATGCCGTCGTGCACCTGCACCTGGAGAGGAATGGCATTAATACGGCATCATCAATTATAAACATGGTTAAGAGGGTGGGTAATAGACCGTATAGCGTCGTGATGCATCATACCGAGCCCATTACGATTGACATGGCAAGTAGTAATGGTGTAATGCCGTCAATACCCATGGGGGGGAGGAGGGGGGGTGAGTTTGAGGAGGCCGTTAAGTACGGCCCAAGGTTCGTTGTTGAGAGTGACTTCATAGATGATCCGAAGAGGCCTGGCGCCGTAATACCACCGTGGACCCTAATTAAGAAGTTAAGGACTTACCTGGTTAATGGTCTCATAAATGAGGAGTTCCTGCATGTGATTTGTGTTGATAATATTAATAAGGTGTACGGTGTGGATGTGATGGGTTGAGTTTATTCGTGTGTGAACAAGCACTAATGGCTTTTAAAGTCCTGGTATTTTGCTTCCTGGGATGAGTGAGGAGAGAGAGTTAATTGAGAAAATGTATAGAAAGATGTTGATGGCGCGCTTAGGGAGTCATCAGTAAGTAAGCCATGTGCCCCCCCAACGGCATTGTAATGCTTAGTGGCAATAGCTTCACCACGTCAATTAGGGAGTGCTCGGCCTCCGTGATTGATTTCTACGCTGATTGGTGTATACCCTGCAGGATAATGGAGCCAATACTCAATAAGTTGGCCCAGGTATTTGCGGGTAAGGTATTCTTTGGGCGTATCGATGTCGACGCATACCCAGAGATTGCCGCTGAGTATGGCGTTATGTCAATACCAACCACGATACTATTCAAGGATGGCGAAGAGGTCTATAGGGTGATTGGCGCCGTTGATTATAACACAATGAGGAGGTATATCGAGATCTACCTAGGGGTTAAACCCTAAGTATTTACCTCACTGATTATTAATCGCCTACCATCCTGGGCAGCAGTATAAATGTCAATTTATAACTATCGCCAAAGAATATTACGCTGACATCATTACCAAGGTGAAACTCCCCATCAACGCTTGCTAATATGCAGTTCTCGCAGCTCTTCGCATCATCAATTATACTCTTAAATACATTGATGGCATCCTTGCCGTTCGTCATTATTGAGACCACGATGCCTGCGTGGTCCCCCCCATGTACGTGATGGTCAATCTTGGCATTATATTTTGTTTTGAGCATGTCCATGAAATCATTTAATTCCTCAAAGACCTCCTTAGGCAACGCTACTATATGGTGGTGATGTTCATGTGCCTCCTCAACTTCCTCTTCCTCGGTCTCCCCCCCACCCTCCTCATTATCCTCGGCGCCGCTAAATCCAAAGGTCATGCTAATGATCAACTCAAGCTCCTCACTCTGAGCAATCCTCTCAATTTCCTTACTCAATTTACGCCACTCCTCAAAACCAAGCTTAATCTGCATCATATCAACGACAACTGAGGGAAACCCATTAATAAAGCCTTTTGTCCCCATTAATGCTGCAATCATAACACGAACATTAGGTGTAATCCACGGATTATGAATTAACAATAATCTCTATAATTTATGTGCCAACATTATAAAAATTAATATATATTAATGGTCCAATTCTATATATGATTACGAGAAAACTAAGTATAATAAGGATAAAGCTTAAAAACCTCCTTTTGCACATTATTCGTGCCCACAAAAAATCTAGAAATCGAACCAGTAGACCTATGGAGAATCCTAAAGGCCTCAGGCATAAAGTACGTTAAGTTCATAATAGTTGATATCAACGGTGCACCAAGGTCTGAGATAGTACCAATGGACATGGCCAAGGACCTCTTCATAGATGGAATGCCCTTTGACGCCTCATCAATACCCTCATACTCAACAGTAAATAAGAGTGACTTTGTGGCGTATGTTGACCCAAGAGCCGTATACATCGAGTATTGGCATGATGGTAAGGTAGCCGACGTATTCACGATGGTGTCGGACATAACCGATAAGCCATCACCCCCCCTTGATCCAAGGAGAGTACTTAATGATGTGCTGGAGCAGGCTAAGTCGAAGGGTTACGAGTTCTTAATGGGTGTTGAGGTTGAGTTCTTCGTAGTTAAGGAGGATGGTGGTAAGCCCGTGTTTGCGGACCCAGGTATTTACTTCGATGGTTGGAACGTAACCGTGCAGTCACAGTTCATGAAGGAGTTAATAACGGCAATAGCTGAGGCGGGGGGGATTAACTACACAAAGACTCATCATGAGGTTGCGCCAAGCCAGTATGAAATAAACATAGGCGCCACGGACCCACTCAGGCTTGCTGACCAGATCGTGTACTTTAAGATAATGGCTAAGGACATCGCTAGGAAGTACGGCTTAGTGGCTACGTTCATGCCCAAGCCTTCTGGGGAGTTAACGGTAGTGGTGCGCATACACACATCAGTGTCTGGAAGGACGGTAAGAACCTATTCCAGAGCGGTACTGGTAAGATAACTGAGGAGTGTGGCTACGCAATAAGCGCAATACTGAGTAATGCAAGGGCATTGAGTAGCTTCGTTGCGCCACTCGTTAACTCATACAAGAGGTTGGTGCCTCACTACGAGGCTCCAACGAGGATTGTGTGGGGGGGCTACGCAAATAGGAGCGCCATGATTAGGATACCGCAGTATAAGATGAGGATTAACAGGATTGAGTATAGCACCCAGACCCAAGCATGAACCCATACCTGGCCTTCACAGCAATAGTAAAGACCATGATTAGGGGGTCTCGAGGAAAAGAAAGAACCACCACCACCAACTGAGGAGGTCGCCTACGAACTAGCTAATGCCCTAGAAACACCAGCAACACTTGAAGACACGCTAAAGGAGCTTTCAAAGAGCTTCCTAGCCACAGAACTACCCAGTGAGTTAGTCAATGCGTACATCAAGATAAAGCAGAATGAGTGGGAGGACTACCTAACAAATGTTGGTCCCTGGGAGAAGACCTGGAACGTAATAACCCAGTGGGAGTACAATAAGTACTTGGTTACTGCGTGAAATATATAGTTTATATAAATTTAGAGATAAAAATATATACTAAATCTTTTATTCCATGCTTCAATATTTTTATGACGATAATATAAATGTCATATGGAGAAAAATTTAAAAACTAGTTAGTTTACATAGTTTGTGCCCGGTGACCCATTAAAACGGTAAATAAGGTAAATAGGACAGCAATACTTACCAGGGTAATACCAGCGCTCATGGTAGCCGTTGTAATAACGGCAATAACTGCCAGGCTGATACACCACCAAACCTATCTGGATATCCGCCAGACTCTGTGCCTCCATGGTTAGACACAGGTAGTAATGCGTGGATGCTCACAGCAGCTACCCTCGTGGGTCTTCAAAGCGTACCTGGCTTAATGCTCCTCTATGGCGGCATGACTAAGCGTAAGTACGCAATAAATACAATGATGATGGTACTTTACGCCTTTGCCGTAGTACTAGTCATTTGGGTATTGGCGGGTTACATGTTTGCGTTCGGACCTGCACTGGTGAGGATAAACGGCTTTAACATACTGGGTACGCCAATACCGGCATTAACAAGTAGCGTCATTGCGTCGCAAGCCAGCGTGCCTGCTGCGCAGCAGTATCCGAACATAGCCATGTCAACATTAATATTCTTTCAATTCGTCTTCGCCGCAATAACACCAGCACTAATAGTTGGCGCCTTAATAGAGAGGATGAACTTTAAGGCCTGGATGCTCTTCGTACCACTATGGTCCCTCCTCGTTTACAGCCCAGTGGCCTTTTGGCTTTGGGGGCGGTGGCTGGCTCATGCAACTTGGTGTTGTGGATTTCTCGGGCGGTTACGTAATACATGTTGATGCAGGTATAGCGGCCTTCGTAGCAGCAGCGATGGTTGGTGAGAGGCTAGTTGAGGAGAGGAAGTTACAACCGCATAATTTAACCCAAGTCGCGGCTGGTCTCGGTCTTGTCTGGCTTGGTTGGAATGGCTTTAACGGTGGTGATCCTTATGGGTCGACAATAGACGCTGCAATAGCCGTGATAAACACCAACTTGGCCACGGCGGTCGCGGTTGTGGTATGGATGATGCTTGATATGGCTTATTTCGAGAGGCCCACGTTTACGGGTGCCGTGTCTGGCGCGGTGGCGGGTCTTGTCGGTATAACGCCAGCCGCGGGTTACGTAAATGGTATTGGCGCAATAATAATCGGCGCCGTATCAAGCGCCGCTGCGTGGTACTCACTGAACATGTTCCAATTTAGGTCTAGGTTAACGAGGCATATAGATGATGCACTCGGTGTTTTCTCAGACCACGCGGTTCCAGGTATAATCGGTGGCGTCCTCACTGGGGTGTTTGCGGATCCAAACATTACTAAGTATGTTGCTCCAGGCCTTAGGGGGCGCGCTTTACGGTAATCCATTCCAAGTAGTGCTACAATTACTGGGTGTTGCTGTGGTGATAGCCTATGACGCCTTAATGACATACTTAATTCTGAAGTTAATAAGTAAAATAACGCCATTAAAGGCGCCATTAGAGGCTCTGAGGATTGGTGATAAGGAGATGCATGGTGAGGTTGCATATGACGAGTTTGCCTTCGCAACGCAGGGTGATGCGGAGAGGATGGCTGCCGGTGTCGTTGTTTCGGTAATCAATGCAATAAATAATAATAAGGAGAGCTCATCTTAAAAGATTAAATATAAGTCTATTCTATCTCTTAAAATTAAATTCTTTCCTATTTATTCCTAAAAGTCAAAATCAGCTTCAAGCTTACCTGCGCTGGCTCTTAGATATATCGTCTTAATGTGCATGCGTCTCAACCTCCTTAGTAATTTCATGTCACAAGTCACGGCAATACAACCATACCTACTAGATACCTCTACCACGGAATCGTCGGGCGAGCCTACGGCATTGGCTACCGAGAAATTATTGATTATGTAATCAACGGCATTGCTTGACGCCCTGGATATCCCAGGTCTGCCTAACATGCTTAGCTTAATTAATTCATTGAGTATTGGGTATGGGACTATGGGTATTATTGGTGAATTAATAAGCTCAATTACCTGATCAATAACGCGTAAGCCCTCGGTAAACATCAACAGTATTGCGCTCGTATCGAAGACGACACACTCTATCTTCACGCTCCTCATTGCTTCACTCGAGAACTGCATTACCGCCCTTTAGGATTCCATAACCAACGATCCTCCACCTATTATTCACCTGCTTTGTAATCACAGCTTTAGACTTCTCCTCGGCCGACACGGCTTCCTGAGCATTACATCGAGTTTATCGCCATGGAATCCCTTAACAATGCCCATCACGGCCGCTGAACCCACGTGAACCATGATCACATCCTTCGGCTTAAAAGTAACCTCCTTCAATGATTGATCACCAGGTCTTTCAATCCTATGGAACTCAAGGGTTAACTCACTCCACACGGGTGGTAATGTGCCTGGCTTACCAACAACGCTACCAACGAGGGAGTCAGCCTTCGTTAACGCTGGGTCAAGTTCAGTACCAATACCAACCAAACCACCTGGTCTCGCCTCCTCAATATGCTCATTACCAATGGCTATACTAACTATCTTCGTTACTATCGGCTCATACTTATTACCCAGCTTAAGCCCTGGCCTTATCTCAATCTCATCACCAACCTTTGCCGAGCCGCTAATAACGGTGCCGCCAAGCACACCACCAACCAACTTGTCCGGTGGGGGGGTTCCCGGTCTATTGACGTTGAAACTCCTTAGAACGAGCATCCTAAAGTCACCGCCAGAGGTTTCCTTGGGCGGTACTAACTTATCGATTAGTGTTGATACTGCCTCAATATTGACTTTATGTAGTGATGATACGGGTATTATTGGTGAGTTCTTGGCCCAGGTATTACTAAGGAATTGCTTAATCTGTTTATAATTCTCGAGGGCCTGCTCCTTATTCACAAGGTCAAGCTTATTCTGAACAACTAATAACTTGTTCAGGCCCATTATCGTCAATGCGGTGAAATGTTCCTCAGTCTGTGGTTGAGGGACGGACATGGAGGCATCAATCACGAGTAAGGCAGCATCAATGTAGGATATGCCTGATATCATCGTGCTTATTAATACTTCATGACCGGGAACATCGAGTATTGAAACCTTCCTCTTAAGTACAGGGTCATCACCATTAGGCACCTACCATCCTTAAGTAAGCCGTCACTCACTATCCTAAACTCACCCTCCATCGATGGGCACTCATAAAGGCCGATTGTTATGTAGCCGAGCTTAACAGTCATAGCCCTCTTAATCTCCTCACTATACCTAGCAACCCAAACACCACTAAGTGCATGAACCAGCGTCGTTTTGCCGTGATCCACGTGGCCGGCAGTCGCAATGATGGCATTTGGGTATATATATTTACTCATTCAAATCGAACTGGCATTAAGGGTTTAATAAGATTTCAGCACATGGGAATGATGAGGTAATTAATGGAATAAGCTTTATATCAAACTATATTGAGTAATAACCTACGGCTGTGTACCCAGCCACGGCAAATAACCGGGCGAGCCCGGCAACGGCTCGCCTGAGGAAACTTCCCCCCCACAACACCGTGTTCCCGCGGGGGGCAACCCGCCGACCGAGAGGTCGCTAGGGAACAACGGCCCAAATAGGGACCTGTGATCTCCACGGGTGAGGTCCGGGTAGGGCCTTAGACGAATGGTACAGAAGGGGGGGAGTTATGCCGTGGCTGGGTACACAGCCGGCCATTTATGCTTGAGGTAAATCTTAAAATGGAAAATGGAAATAGAAATTAAATAATTTTAATTTTGAGGAGGTGATTATTAATGGCTAATTATTAACTTACTTCTTCTTCTCTGTCTTCTCCTCCTTCTTTTCCTCTGTCTTCTTGGACTTCTTAGGCATACATCCGCCTTTATATTACGGTTTCTTATAAAGGTTGTAATTTAATTTGCAATGTGAAAGTTAAATTATGAAAAGTACTTAGTTACGTTGCCTCATAACGTACTTAATAAAGCACTTATTCGCCTATTTCGTGAGGTTTCACGTAGACTTATATGTGTTTGGAACCATTAATCCGCACCTAATGGAATTCCCACCTCAATGCTCTTCTCTCTTTTTATCCAATTAATTAATTAGGTTCTTCGAGTACTAAATCTTTAAGGCAATCATGATTAGTGATTTTTTAAGGAAAAATTGGTATTGGGTCTTAGGTATTTTAGTATCTTTCCTGCTTTTCATAATAAGCCCTATATTATTTACCATAGTATTAATCATGATATTAATTATTTACTTTATTTTTATAAGGCATAGGAAGAGTGAAAGAGACGTAGAGGAATCAATGGTGACCAGGGTTAAGTTACTAAGGAGCGTGTCATCCCAGGGTATTAATGACTTAAGGATGAGTAGGGTTTGCCTCAGTATTGGTGTTGGTGATGGCATTGTACGTGTTGGTGATAGGTGGATTTCAGCATTACAAATTAATACCCTGGACCTCTCACTACTTCGTGATGTGATTAATCTTGGGGCTTTCATTAGTGATAATAGTAGTAGTTACTTGGTTATTTATGGTGAAAACCCCCGACGAAGTCTCCATTAGGCTTAACACGGCTGTTGAGTTACTAAGGTCCCGCAATGTGCTGTTTAGGCAGTTATCATCCTCTGAATTAATTAGTGAGGTGGTGTTGAGATGGATGAGCTAAGTGAGAGGGGGTAAGGAATTACTTAGGAAGATATTGAGCAGGGGTAGGATTGCCTACGACTCATTGAGTGAGGATGAGAGGAAGGTAATTGATGAGTTGGTGAGGCTTGGTTATGTCAGGCTCTATGTGGAACCAAATAGTAGGAGACTTGGTGATGCATTGAGGATTATTGGTTCAACAAGTGGTTTTTACGTTGGTCTTAACCACGTGAATTACATATGCTTAGTATTGGCGTTGTTAATACCATCATTATTCCTATACCTATCAATAAGGTCATTCATTATGGGTTACGCAGTGATTGGTATGTTTTTCCTAATTATTACATTAGGGTTTACCTACATCTCCATCTTAATTATTCGAAGGAGGAGCTGCCGTTTAATTAAACCTTGAGTATCCTAATGCTATAATCATTGTATGTGTCTATAACACCGTGGGTTAGCAGGACTAGGTCACCCTTAGCCACCAAGCCACTCCTTATTAATTGATTTAGTGTCTCCCTCTCACCCTCATCATAATCCCTAACATTATCAATAAGTATTGGCTCAACACCCCAATAAAGCCTCAACCTTCTAAGCACCTTCTCATCACTAACGCCCACGTACGTGCACCCTAGGCTTATACCTAGAAATAGCCTCGACAAACCTACCACCCCCCCTCGAGTAAATTACTATCTTTGCACCAATATCCTCGGCAAGCTGAACAATGCCCAGGGCAAGCCTATCGGTTAAATTAGCCATCACGCCCCCCCTATCAATACGCACCTCATCCTCATACTCCGTGGCAACCCTCCTCAACCACTGTACGGCCTCCACGGGATACTTACCAACTGCGGTCTCCCCCCCCGTTAATAATAGTGAGTCTACACCCTCCATGACCGCATTTGTTATGTCCACAACCTCAGCCCTTGTTGGTACAGGCTGTTCTATCATTGACTCAAGCAATTGGGTGGCCACATGGTAGGCACACCGCATTTCTGAGCCTCCCTAATTATCGAGCTTTGTATCCTGGGTATCTCCTCAAGGTCGAAGTGCATGCCGAGGTCGCCCCCCCTTGCGACCATCACGTAATCGCTGGCGCAAATCACGTCCTTCATGTTCCTAACGGCATCAGGACCCTCAATCTTAGCCACTAGCTTAATCCAATCACCACCAAGTCTCCTTAGCTCCGTCCTAACCTCCTCAATATCGTCAGAGCTCCTCACATGGCTTATCCCAACGTAGTCCATCCCAACCTCAACCGCGAACTTAAGGGCCTCCCTATCATAATCATCAAGTATTGGTAATGGGTAATCCTTGCCCTTAATAACCACAGCCTTTTCCTGCGAAATGGTACCTGCTGTTAATGCGGTTAACACGGCATTACTTGCCGAGACCTTGTCAACGCGTAGTCTTAATCTACCGTCATTCATCACGATTACGTCATCCACGGTTATCACCCTAAAGAATGATGGACTTGGTATCGGCACAAACCCTCCATCTGATTTATCAGCGAACCTGAACTCCACGGAATCACCAACGCTAAGTGTTATGGGCTTCATACTCCCTGTCCTAACGCCAGGACCCCCTCAAATCACCCAGTACCGCTATGTCGCTCCTAAAGCCCCCCCTGGCATTCATTATCCTTGACCTCCACTCCTCAGCACTTCCGTGGGAGAAGTTTATCCTTATCCCATCAACGTACTTAATCAACTCCTTCAACGCCTCAGGCCTCTCCGATGATGGGCCTATCGTTGCAATTATTTTTACCTTACCCACAGCATTGCCTCACCACTAGGATTATAAATCTTAGGTGAATACGGGAGTTACTGGGTTTACTAATTATAAAATGATTAATCCATAATACTTATAGACAACCCGCAGACCCACTAATTGTATTGCCTTAGGTGATTTGCTTGCCTAGGCTTGACGTAGCACCACGTATGGAGTTACTCGGTGAATCTGCCGTACTGTATTGGGGTGATGAAAGGATAGCAATTCCCAAGCTCAAGCATGGGGTACTCTTCCTAATGAGTGGTTATATTGGCTCTCAAATTCATGGTTGCGAATATAGAATACACCTGGATTACCTCAGGGGTAGGATTGTTAATGAAGGCGTTATTGGCGGTCTTCAGGAGCACGCAAAGCAACTTGGCGTTGATGAGGATGGTCTCGGCCTTGAACTTGGTTGGAACCCAGTAATAGTTAACCGTGGTGATGAAGGAGTTTACTTCTTCAATTCCAAAATGAGGAACTGGATAGGTTATGCAGACTTTAGTAGGCGATTCATTCAGGAGGTATCTCTAGTCATGGTTAGGAGGGATGTACCAATACTTGGCTTGCCAGACTTAGTAATAAACCTGGATAATAAGCCCATGTATATAGTGGAGTTAAAGACCACGAACAATCCAGCGAACCTGAAGGTTGTGAGGGGGGGTAGGGAGGCTTTGCAGGCCGAGTCGTATTTCCACATGATGAGCTACCTAGGGCTTAATCCACGCGGTGTTGCGGTTATAAAGGTCGTTAGAGGCTCTGGATTTAGGGTGATTAATAATATAGATGTAATAATTAAGTATCTGGAGGGTGGTGAGGATTTCGTAAAGCTCACGAGGCATGCCGTTATTCATAGGGTGAATGTTAGGGGGTTCAACGACTTCCTTAAGGATGTGGATTACTCCCTTGACTACTGGCTTGGACTTAGAAATCCAAGGCCATCACCAAGCAGGGGATTATGTTCAAGCTGCGAGCATAGGAGGTATTGCCCATATAGTGTTGTTAGGTGATCCTCGGTAATGATAATAACAATACAACTAACACGTACATTATTGGTGCGGCTATCAACAATATGAACAGGGGGGGAGGTATGAATGCGTAAATAAGGCCGAGGATTGCCTCAATCATTGTTAACCAAGCCCACGTGGTCCTAAATGCCTTACCTAGGCATGCAGCATGCCCAAAGAGGTATTGACAATTAACTACCTTTCTTAAGTTCGTATCCACGGAACCCTCAACAACCCTAACCTCACCATTAACCTGAACACCCGCGTAGGCAAGCAACTTCAGTAATGACGTGGAGTATTTTGTGAAACCGACACCATCATGAAACGATATATCCACCCTGATTCTCCTAACAATCTCAGCAAGGTTCATTGACTGAACGAGCCTTTCACCAAGCTCTGAGGCCAGGGCCCTCCTAATGCTTAGGAAATTAACCACACCCGTGGGTTCACCAGTCCTTACGTCAAAGGGCGTTATTAAGCCACCGGGTATTTCGAGGATGATGGGTATGGCACGAGTACATCCGTGACCCCCTATACCATCTGTGCCTACGGTTAAGTTAAACAATCTAATGCTTGGTGAGAAATCCATTATTCTCCAAGTATTGCTCAATGAGGGTACGTAACCCCCTAAAGAATTGTATTACGGAACCATCATCCCTAACAAAGTACATGGTCATATATGCGTAAAAACCCCTTAACAACACTGATGTTCGCCTTAAGGCGTTCATCACAATTAAATCCATAGATAATGGGCAGGAATCCCCCGTGCGTGAATGCCTCGTCAGTTCGCGAATAATCACGGTCTTACTCCTCCACCCAATTACCGATATTACAATTAGGATTACGAAGATTACGATTCCAATTATGAACTGACTTATTAAATATGCCATTACTTAATAAGGATCGCATTCTCTTTTTAAATTATTTTATCATCTTACTTTCAGCCCTATTCATAATCTTTTATCATTATAAATAACGCATAAAGTTTATAAATTATCATATGCGACAGTTGCCGATGAGTATTACCGTTGACAAAGTAATAAAGAGGGAACCTCTCGTAATAAATGAGAACGCCACCGTTAAGGAGGCGGTTAATATAATGAGTAGGGAGAACGTAGGTTTACTGGTGATAGTTAATAATACCGGTAAGCCAATAGGCGTTATCTCAGAGAGGGACATAATTAGGGCGTTAGCACGCGGTAAGGATTTAAACGCCAAGGTGACTGAGGTTGGCACAGTCGGCAGCCTAGTAACAATAAGTCCCAAAGATAGTATCTATAAGGCAGCCTTGCTAATGAATGATCATAAGATAAGGCACCTGGTGGTTATGGATAACGATAAACTACGCGGTGTGATCTCGATTAGGGACATAATCAGTGAGGAGAGGGTTGTCTCGAGACTGGCTGAGCTTGCAGAGGCTAAGCCGGCCGAGGCCGAGGCGGTCGGTGCTGATTAAAAGCTTAAATACGGGCAGTAATTATTAAAAACGATGAGTTTTCTCAGGAAGTGAAATGGAATCGTTTAAATCAAGGGTTGAAGAGTTATATGGCGATTTTTGAGGGAGATTAGGGAGATTGAGCGAAAATGGCAGAAGGAATGGTATGAGAAGGGCATATTCAATGCAGACCCAAAGCCTGGCAAGCCCAAGTACTTCATAACCGTACCCTACCCATACGTATCAGGCTCACCGCATATAGGGCATGGCAGGACATTCACGATGGGCGACATAATAGCCAGGTACAAGAGGGCTAGGGGGGGATTTAACGTCTTGTTCCCCCATCGCATGGCACATAACTGGGACGCCAATACAGTCCGTGGCTGATAGGATAATGAAGGGTGACCCGGACGATATAAAGCTGTATTCCTGGTACGTGGGCCTATACGTAGACGATCCAAATAAGGTTAGGGAGATATTGAGTACTTTCACGAATCCCTGGAACATAGCCCAATTCTTCGCCTCGGTCTATATCAGGGACTTCATGTCCATGGGATACTCAATGGATTTCAGGAGACAGTTCACGACGGGTGATCCAGATTATAATGCATTCATTATTTGGCAGTACTACAGGTTGAGGGACGCTGGTTATATAACGCAGGGTAGTCACGTGGTCCTCTACTCACCCGATGAGAATCAGGCAGTGGGTGAGCATGACATTAAGGGTGGGGGGGATGAAATAACCATAGACATACTCGAGTTCAACCTAGTGAAGTTCAAGCTTGAGAACTCCGGCGAATACGTTGTTGCCGCCACGCTAAGGCCTGAGACTATATACGGGATCACGAACGTGTGGGTCCGCCCAAGTGTTGAGTACGTGATTGCCGAGGTTAATGGTGAGAGGTGGATAATCTCGAAACCAGCGGCCTGGAAGTTAAGTTACCAGGGATATGACGTTAAGATTGTTGGTTCAATACGTGGTGAGGAGTTGGTAGGTAAGTACGTAATTACACCGCTCATTAATAGGAGGGTTCCCATACTGCCCGCCAACTTCGTGGATGAAAACACGGGCACTGGCGTCGTCTATAGCGTGCCTGCCCATGCACCTTATGATTACGTGGCCTTAATGGACCTTAAGAAGGATGAGAAGACGCTGAGTAAGTACGGGATTAAGGAGGTTGTTGAGTCGCTAGAGCCCATAAGCATAATTAAACTGCCTAACTACGGTAAGTACCGGCTAAGGACGTAGTTGAGAAACTCGGTGTTAAGGACCAGGGCGATAGGGAGAAGCTTGATGAGGCCACGAGGATCGTGTATAGGGAGGAGTTTTACAATGGCGTTATGAAGGAGAATACGTTATTCCCTGGGCTAAGCGTTAATGAGGCTAGGGAGAGGACAATAAAGGCGTTGAGTGAGCAGGGGGGGGCGTGGGGGGGTAGGATGTATGAGTTAGAGCCTAGGAATGTGTTTACGAGGAGTGGTAACCCGGTTATTGCGGCTGTGATTAAGGACCAGTGGTTCCTAAATTATGGGAACCCTGAATGGAAGGCGAAGGCTTTCAAGTGTCTTAACTCCATGAGGATAATACCTGAGAAGTATAGGAAGAATTTCGAGGATGTATTCAATTGGTTATCAATGAGACCCTGTGCAAGGAAGAGGGGGGGGTTAGGCACGAGACTGCCTTGGGATCCTGACTGGATAATTGAATCCTTAAGTGACTCAACGATTTACATGGCGTACTACACAATAGCCCATAAGATAAGGTCGAGTGGCCTTGATAAAAAGCTGGGTGATTATGCCAAGAGGGTCATAGGTAGTAAGGGGAATGATAAGGAGGCCCTAGATGCAATAATGGCATTCTTCAACTACGTGTTCTTGGGTGAGGGTGATCCAGGGCGTGTGGCTGAGGTGTTTGGTGTTGATAAGGAATTGATCGAGGACATGAGGAGAGAGTTTGATTATTGGTACCCTGTGGACGAGAGGCACAGCGGCCCCCCCGACTTAATAAGTAGTCACTTAAGCTTCTTCGTGTTCCACCACGTCGCCATATTCCCCCCCGAGAAGTATTGGCCAAGAGCCATAACCTTTAATGAGTACGTGATTAGGGAGGGCATGAAGATGAGTAGGTCATTGGGAAATGTGCTCCCGCTTCCTTACATACCGAGGAAGTACAGCACAGACTTGGCAAGGCTTTATTTGGCTTCGGCCACGGACCTGGACTCAACACTTGATTGGAGGGAGGATGACGTAGCCAGTGTTGCGAGTAGGCTTGTTAGGTTCTGGAGTCTAGCTAATGAGATTATTAAGGAGGGGGGGAGGCCATTAGTTAATGTTGATGTTAGGAATGCATCGTTAATCACGCAGTGGCTAATCTCTAAGGTGAATAGGGCAATACGTGACTCAGCAATTGACATGGATAATGAGAACATAAGGGGGGGTTACACGCTTAAGGCATTCTTTGACCTGCTATCATCAGTTGAGAAGTACCTGGAGATTGCGGGCATAATTAATGTAAGTAGGGATGAGGTTAAGTGGGCTTTGTGGTACATCCTTGAGCGTTGGGTTAAGCTATTACAGCCAGTCATGCCCCACATTGCCGAGGAGCTTTGGCATAGGATGGGTAATAACACGTTTGTTTCCCTGGAACCCTGGCCCGAGTATAGTGAGGAGTTGATAAATGATGAGTTGGATATTGCCCTAGACCTTATTGAGAGGGCTGTGGAGGATGTGCAGGAGATACTCAGGGTTACGAAGATAATGCCTAAGTCTGTATACCTATACGTGGGTCCACCAAGTGAGTATTATCAAATAGTTAATGAGGCCATTAGGCTTATCAATGAGGGTAAGACGATGGGTGAGGCGATAAGGGCAATAGTGGGTAAGCCGGAGTATAGGCGTATGGCTGATAGGGTGGCTAACCTGGTATCTAAGGTTGTTGATGGCACAATACCGAGGAAAATAGTTAGTAGGGAAATGGAACTAAGGGTATTCAGGGAATTGAGCAGTTACATTAAGTCAAGAATAGGCGCCGAAGTTATTATCCAAGATGCGACTAGCCCAACGTACGATCCCGGTAATAGCTAGGAACTCATTGCCTGGGAGACCAGCCATATATGTAGAAGCCGTGAAGGAGAATAAGTGATACCATAATTTGATTTAAAAAATTAAATAGTACAGGGGGTGTCAGGCGAGTAGCCGCCTAGGTGGCTCGCCATCATCCGCCCCCCCTGTATTAAGAATTTAATCACTCTATAAAAAGTAGAGCCCGTAGCATATTACTTAACCAGTAATGATGGGTCTATGGGTATCTTCGTGATTCTCTTACCTACGGCATTCTCCACGGCCCTTGTTAATGCCGGCAATACACCAATCAGCGGTCCTTCAGCAATGCCCTTGGTTGGCAGTGGCGCGTTGGATTTTCCCTCTTCGAGGTAGTACCACTTAACGTTAAATGACTCCATTATAGTTGGTATCCAATACTCACTGAAGGTTTGTGTAAGTGGATTGCCATCACTATCATACTTAACCTCCTCAAGGACAACCTCACCAAAGCCCTGAATAACGCCACCAATTACCTGGCCCTCAGCGAGCATTGGGTTAACCACCATGCCAATATCGTCTATAGCCACGTAATCAAGTACCTTAATTAAGCCATCTTCGGTGACCTCAACTAGGGCAACGTGGGAGCCGTAGGGATACGTGTAATCGCTCAATCCAAAGTAGGCGGTATCCTCAAGTGAGGGCTCGACTCCGTATGGCCACGTACCACCAACATTGGTGGTTAATGCATTGGCAATTTCACCAATACTCATGGACTTCCCTGACCTAGTATCCTTAACATGACCATTCTCATAGATGGTATCCTCATAATTAACACCCATCAACGCTGCACCAACCCTCCTCAACCTATCCTTAAGCTTTCTCGCGGCGAGTAATGCCGCGTTGCCTGCCAGGGTTAATGTTCTACTGCCATACGTTCCAAAGCCCTCTCCAATTAATTCCGTATCACCCCAGGAAACCTCAATCTGACTTATGTCAATACCAAGCTCGTCAGCCACTATCTGTGCTATTGCAGTTGCGTCTCCCTGCCCATGAGGCGCCGCGCCGATTATAACGAGCACCTTACCATCAGACTTAACCCTAATGGAAGCCGACTCCCAAGGCCCAAAGTTATTCTGCTCAATATAGAATGACAACCCAACGCTAACCCTCCTACCCTGTCTCCTCAGTTCCTCAGCCCTCTTCTCAAAGTCCCTGTAGTAGCCCTCAGCAATGCTCAGTAAATGTAGGTAATTACCACTATCATACTTATGGCCAAAGGGGTTCGTGTAAGGCATTTCAGTTACCAAATTCCTTCTCCTAATCTCTATTGGATCCATTTTAAGTTCGTCGGCAGCCATGTCCATTATTCGTTCATAAACAAAGGCCGCCTCAGGCGTCCAGCACCACGGTACTGATCAAGGGGGGGTGTCTTGTTGGTCCTTACGCCATAAACCTCAACTAAGATGTCCCTAACCTTATACGGCCCACTTATTAATGTGGCGGTTATGTCGGCCAGGTAATAGCCGTGGGTTGCCGCGCCAAGGTCTATTATTAAATCATCGGCCAACGCCCTCCACTCACCATTCCTCGTAAATCCAGCCTTAATCCTATGTATCTGGGCCCTGCTATGGTATGTGCTTAATAAATCCTCACGCCTAGTGGCTACCCACTTAACGGGTCTCCTATAAATAATGCTTGCGTAAGTGACTATGTAGTCCTCAGGGTATGGAAACATCTTCGAGCCGAATGCACCGCCTGTATCGGCCTGTATCACCCTTATGTCGCTAACATAATTCCTGAATGCGTCAAGGAGGAACTTACGCATATAATGTGGTGCCTGGGTTGAGGCGTAAACCGTCAGTCTTCCCTCCTGGTATACTGACAGCAATCCCCTCGGCTCCATCGCGGATGGATACACCCTACCAATTTCGAGCTTTGTCTCAATAACAACATCGCTTTTCGCCAACTTCTCCTCAGGATTTCCGGCCCTATACGTTTTCCTATAACCAATATTGCTCATTCCCTCAACAGCCTTAATATCATCGGCCAATGCCTTCTCGGGATCGATAACTGCGGGCAATGGCTCATAATCAACCTGTATATAATCAAGGGCATCGTAGGCCTTATACCTATCCTCAGCGACTACAGCCGCTATTGGTTGACCCACGTATAGAATCTCATCCCTCGCCATTGGGAAGTTCCTCGGCCTATTCTCAACCTTTATGTTCAATCCCGTTATAACACCAACGATTCCGGGAATCTTCAATGCATCTTCATAGTCAATCTTTAATAGCCTTGCGTGGGGGGGGACCGTGCTCCTTAATATCGCCATGTAAAGTGTGCCTGGAACCGCTATGTCGTCAACGTACCTCGCACTACCTGTGATGAATTTAGGATCTTCAATTCTCTTAATACGCGCACCAATGTAAGGCATTGTGTGGTTTAGTAATCATTACCCCCCCTTAAAAGTAATTACCTCCTAGTACTTTAGCTAAACGCTAAAGTAATGCTTAATTAGCACGACCATAACCGCACTACCGTGTATCCTCCAAAATTCGGTTACATAAGGGTTACGTCATTGGAGGAGGCGGTTAAGGTCCTCGAGTCTGATGAGAATGCGAAAATACTTGCGGGAGGCAGAGTCTCATGCCTATGCTTAAGCTTAGGTTGATTAGGCCATCATACCTAGTCGATATTAACAGGTGCCCAATCTATCATACATAAGCATTGAGGGCGATAAGATAAGGATTGGCGCATTGGTCAGGCATCACCAGGTGGAGGTTAATCGTGACCTCTGGAAGATATACTCAGCACTGCCCGAGACCGCAATACAAATCGGTGATCCGCAAATCAGGAACCTGGGAACGATGGCTGGCTCACTGGCGCATGCGACCCAGCGGCGGATTGGCCAGCAACATTAATAGCGCTTAGGGCGTCAGTGAGGATACTCGGCCCATCGGGGGGGATTAGGGAGATGCCCGTTGAGGACTTCATAACGGGCCCATTCACCACAGCGCTGGGTAGGGGGGGTGAGGTCATTAGTGAGATTGTGATACCTAGGTTAAGTGGTACAGTAAAGTCCTCCTACGTGAAGCTTGAGCGTAAGGCCGGCGACTTCGCGGTTGTCGGCGTCGCAGTAATGCTCAAGCTTAGCCCCGATGGTTCTGTGGAGGACGCAAGCATTGGCATTACAGCTGCAGGGCCCAAGCCGTTCAGGGCCCGTGAGGCTGAGAAGGCCTTGATTGGGCGTAAATTGACGGATGACGTTATTGAGGACGCGGCTGAAAGGGCTATGAAGGAGTCAAGCCCAATAAGCGACATCAGGGGGGGCTCGGCCGAGTATAAGAGGGCCATGGTTAAGGTAATGACTAAGAGAGCCATTAAGAATGCACTGTCGAGGTGATGAGCATGGCAGCGACACTAAAGGTTGGGCCGGAGGAGAAGGTTAGGATTAGGGTCAAGGTCAACGGTGTCTGGTACGAGAGGGAGGTGGAGCCCAGGAAATTACTCGTTCACTTCCTAAGGGAGGATCTTGGGCTTACGAGCGTGCATGTTGGTTGTGATACCGGTCATTGCGGTGCATGCACTGTCATAATGAATGGGGTTAGCGTCAAGTCCTGCCAGGTACTCGCAGTCCAGGCAGATGGCGCGGAAATCCTGACGCTGGAGGGCTTAGCCAAGGACGGCAAGCTACACCCAATACAAGAAGCCTACTGGGAAAAGCACGCGTTACAGTGCGGTTACTGCACCCCCCCAGGCTTCATAATGGAGACCTACTGGTTGCTGAGTGAGAATCCTAACCCAACCGAGGAGGAGATTAGGAGGGGGGGTTTATCAGGAAACCTGTGCAGGTGTACTGGTTATCAGAATATAATTGAAGCCGTTAAGTTGGCTGCTCAGAAATTGAAGGAGTTAAAGGCAACGCAATAGGCAGGGAATTTCAAAGTTTAAACTCAGTAGGTCTCCACGAACACGACTGCTCCTGTATCTTGCCCTCGAGAGCATCCTTAATAAACTTCCTTGGGTCCTTAACCTCACGCATTGGTTTACCACTCGCATTTCTAATGAACATCATAACCTCAGCAAGTATGCTAAGGGCGATCTCGCCCGCGGTCTTAGCACCAATGTCAAGCCCAACGGGTGAGTGTAGCTTGCTTAGTACGTAATCAAGGCTTAATCCTCTCCTGACCATGTCCGCAATCATGATAGCCGCCCTCCTTTGGCTTGCGAGTAGGCTATGAACTTGGCATTGTGCTTAAGGGCTATGTAGAGGGCCTCGGCATCATACGGCTTACCACCCTCATTCGCTATTATTACGATGGAGTTCTCGTCAATGAGTTTTCAAGGTCCCTGAGGTCATTACTTATGAAGTATGCATTGCCAAAGCGATCCTTATCTATGTCGCCATTTCCCACAATAGCCACGTAGTAACCAATGGCATTACCAACATCAAGTAATGCCTTAGCTATAAGCCCTGAGCCAACCACGATTACCGTGGGCCTCGGCTCTACGGCTCTAAAATAACCCTAACGCCATTTATTACGGTCTCAATGATCCTATTCTCAGCCAACGCCCTACTGGCTAGTTCCAGGACTTCATTACTTGTGGCAACACCGAGTAGGGGGGGCTTCCCATTAACTACTATGTCTGATAACACGTTATCGCCAACAATCATCTTAACAATAACTATCCTATCACCCTCCGAACTAACCTTAGTCAAGGCCCTAAAAAATTCGCAGGAAGACACTGACTTGCTGATTAACCGGGCTAAATAAGCGTTTTTACGCGGTTAATGAATAATTATGCGTAAGCCAGATGAAGTCCTTAAATACTAAATCATGAGGTGTTTCCTCGATGAGCGTGCCAAGATCAATGCATAAGGAGCAGGCCCTAAGACCGCCAATTTCTTCGTGATAACCGTGTCCACGTCACGCTATAACGCAAAGGTGGGTGGTCAACCATACACCGATGAATCGGGGGGGGATCTGGCGGAGTCCATGCTCAAGCAAGCTGGGCATAGGGTTGTTGGCAGGGAGTTAATAAAGGATGACCTGGTCATGATACGCTCATTAGTTGATTCCTTATTGCTTCGTGATGATGTAGACGTGATAGTGCTTACGGGTGGTACGGGGGGGCTTGCCAAGAGTGACGTAACGATAGAGGCCCTTAGGCCACTCTTTGAGAAGGAGCTCGAGGGCTTTGGCGAGTTGTTTAGGCAGGTTAGTTATCAGAAGATTGGTACTGGCGTGATTATGACGAGGGCCACCGCCGGAGTTGCTAGGGGTAAGCTAATAGTGGCCTTACCCGGCTCGCCGGATGGCGTTAGGACTGGGCTTGAAATAATACTTCAGGAGTTACCTCACATACTTTATATAATTAGGTCTTAGTAAGCATTCACTTATTTAGTTGATTAAAAATGCATATTTTGCACAAATCATTCTAGATTTTAATGCGTGTTTCCTAGGACATTTTGATGACACCGTTACTCGCCGTAATACCACTAGCTGGTTCAGGCTAATGACCTACTACACATATGAAAATGTCAAGTATGTAAATGTATGCCTACCCGGTATCTTTCATTGTGATAGGTTCAACTTCATAGTGCCAAGGAGGATTAGGTTATTACTAGCTATTGGGGGCTGCTATTGTTCTATTTCTAATAGGGCTCCTAATAATAATGAACATACTAATGATTGCACTGACCCTATCAATAATTGGCTTACTAATTAGTATTTACGGAATATACCTACAGGTGAGCCACAGGGCCTACTGTATGTATTGCTTAACCACGGACATAATCCTACTACTAACCACACTATTGATAATAATTAATCCGTGAGTAAGTTAACCCGCAACACTCAAGAGCCCAGGTTTAATATTAGGAATTGGCACATGAGGAATTTGGTAGCGGCATTATTTAGTGTGGTGGGCACGGTATCCATGTGGTACAACTTCCTAGCCTACAATATTATCGCATCAATAATATTAACAAAATCAGCACTACATTTAGGCCTATTATTATCTTTCACAACCATATTCGTAGCATTCATTGCAAGGCCCATTGGTGCTTACGTCTTTGGCCTGGTTGGCGATAAATTTTCTAGTAAGTCATCGTTAGTCTCAACTCTCGTAATCATGGGCATTTCAACTCTCCTAATATCGATTATTAAAAACACGTGGTACGCAACATACGAATTATTGGTCCTAAGGGTAGCCCAGGGAATGGCTCTCGGTGGTGAGTGGGCATCCGCATCCGTCCTTACGTATGAATCCGTGAGAGGTAGTGTTGGTAGGTTTCTAACGAGCCTCGTGCAACTCGGTGTTCCACTGGGTATGTTATTAACAGCCTTCGCGGTTATTCAGTGGCGGTTGGCGTTGTTAATGGGGGGGTCATTATTAAGCCTCTCATCGGCCACGGTAATCCTAGCACTTGCACAGCAGGGCGCTGGATCCGTTAATTGGAGGCCGACATTCCGCGTTGAGGATGTTAAGAGGATTATAAGGGCGATTGGTGTTAAGCTTGGCGAGAGTTCGAGCTTTTACGTGTACACATCCGTATTACTCTTATACTTTAGCGTGCGTGAGGTTTCAAGCTTAATAATCACTGCCACAATCTCCCTATTGATATTCACGTTAATAATGTCGGTAATCATGACTAGGATGAGCCCAATCAAGGCATTACTACTTGGTTACGTTTTCTTCTCCTTAGTAAATGTCTTCATGTTTAGGATAGAGCCATTACTCCTCTTTATTCTCTTTGGCATGGCTGACGCAATAACCTACACACCGCAATCACTATACCTGGTATCACTATTCAGGAGTGATGTTAAGCACGTCAGTGCCGGCGTTTCTTACCACGTGGCTAGTTCACTGGGTGGTTTAACCACGTACCTAATATCACTATTAATATCAATATATGGTATTGATGTGGGGGGGTTTATCACCATACCCACCCTATTACTGGTGTCCTGCATAATCTCGATAATTGCCCTATTAATTTAAGTACCGTTGGAATTACTTATAAATGAGTTTAACACTGACCCACCGTATGGCGAGGGTTCACTATGATGGTTCCTTTGAGGTTGATAAGCCTAGAGATGTGGTTTATGATTTCCTCATTGACCCGAGGAACATAGCCTCAGTAATACCCGGTGTTGAGTCTGTGGATGTGATCGACCCAGATAACTTTAAGGTTAAGGCCAGTATGGGCGTTGGGGGGGCTATTAAGGGTACGATAAACATAACCGCCAAATTCACCGAGAAAAAGCCGCCCGAGAGCGCCAGGGTCGTTGGTAGGGGGGGCACAGGGATGCAGAGTACCATGGACTTCGAAATTGGTTTCAGACTTGAGGAGCCAAGCCCGGGCAGGACCAAGGTTAATTGGTACTTCGACGGCAATGTGGGTGGTCTAATAGGCTCAATGGGAGCTAGAGTACTAGACCCAGTGGCCCAGAAAATAGTCCAAGACAGCGTAGAGAAGTTAAGGCAAAGACTTTCATAGTGAGCCCTGGCTTTCATGACTGGCAGAAACCTAAAAATTTATTAACTCATTCATAACTTCGTCTTGATAGGTATGAGCCTAATACTGAAGCCTAAGGAGACGGCTTTACAAAAGCCACACCTTAATCTAGCGGTTATAGGGCATGTGGACCATGGAAAATCAACATTGGTGGGCCACCTGCTGGTGATTACTGGCTATGTTGATGAGAAGGGCTTCAAGGAGCTTGAGGAGCAGGCTAAGAAGATGGGTAAGGAGGACTTCGTATACGCCTGGGTGACAGATAGGCTGAAGGAGGAGAGGGAGAGGGGTGTCACGATTGAGGCGATGCACGTGGGCTTCGAAACGCCCAAGTACTTCATAACAATCATAGACCTACCAGGTCACAGGGACTTCGTCAAGAACATGATAGTCGGTGCAAGCCAGGCAGATGCAGCACTGCTCGTTGTCTCCGCAAGGCCTGGCGAGTTCGAGACAGGCATTGGACCACAGGGTCAGACTAGGGAGCACCTATTCCTAGCTGCCACGTTGGGTATCAGGCAAGTAATAGTGGCTGTCAATAAGATGGATGTTGTTAACTACGATCAGAAGAGGTACGAGCAGATTAAGGCTGAAGTCAGCAAGTTCATGAAGCTACTCGGCTACGATCCATCGAAGATACCCTTCATACCAGTCAGTGCCCTGAAGGGTGACAATATTAAGGATAAGAGCTCTAATACGCCGTGGTACAACGGACCAACCCTACTAGAGGCATTGGACGCGTTACAACCACCACCAAGACCAGTTGATAAGCCATTTAGATTGCCAATACAGGATGTCTATACAATAACCGGTGCAGGTACGGTGGTAGTTGGTAGGATTGAGACTGGCGTGCTGAAGGTTGGCGATAGGGTCGTTGTAATGCCACCTGCTAAAGTTGGTGATGTTAGGAGTATTGAGACGCATCACATGAAGTTGGAGCAGGCGCAGCCTGGCGATAACATTGGTATTAACGTTAGGGGGTATTGAGAAGGAGGACGTCAAGAGGGGGCGACGTCATGGGCCACCTGGCTAATCCACCAACCGTTGCTGAGGAGATAGTAGCGAGAGTAGCGGTTCTATGGCACCCAACGGCAATAGGCCCAGGCTACACGCCGGTACTTCACGTACACACAGCGACTGTGCCGGCGCAGATAATCGAGATAATCGCCAGGCTCGACCCAAGGACAGGCCAGACTGTGGAGCAGAAGCCTCAGTTTATTAAGCAGGGTGACGTGGCGGTTGTTAGGCTTAAGCCGCTTAAGGATGTGGTTGTTGAGAAATACAGTGACTTCCCAGGGCTTGGTAGGTTCGCCCTTAGGGACATGGGTAGGACAATAGCCGCTGCAGATAATCGAGATTAAGCCGAAGAAGGTTGAAATTAAGGCGTGATGATTAATGCCGAGAAAGGCGCGAATACGCATTTGGGGGGGCACGGACAGCAAGCAGGTTGATGACCTAGCCAATGAGATAGTAGGCATAGCGAAGAAACTCGGTGTTAAGGTCTCAGGCCCAATACCACTGCCCAGGAAGAGGTTGCTGGTCACGGTTAGAAGAGCACCAAGCGGGCAGGGATACCACACGTACGACCACTGGGAGATGAGGATCTATAAGCGATTAATAGACATGGACGCTGACGAGAGGGCCATTAGGCAGTTAATGAGGTTAAGGGTTCCTGAAAACATTAAAATCGAAATAGAACTAGTGGATTAATTCCTACCTCTAACGGTCTTACGTTTCTAACGTAAAATCCCTCAAACCATATCTCACTTCTTAATAAACCACCTAATCAGCTCAGCTATCGTCACAGCAGGAGCTAGGCGGGCTCTAAACTCATCATCTACTGGTGCGTAATCACGTATTGAGGTAAAAAGCCTTTCCCTGATATAGAAGGACTCAATGGATTATTACGAAGGCAAGACACATTATTTCCTAAACTCAGCATAGAACCGACTCTTCACCGTTCTGCGAACTCGGCACTCATCACTCGCAATACTTTTATGAGTACACCACTTATTACTTTTGTATGGTGAGTTCAGTTAGGCTTAGTAATGGATTGACTGTGATTACCCATCATATGCCCGTTGACGTTGTTGCCATCTACGCCTTCTACAATGTAGGCGCCAAGAACGAGTACCCAGGCATATTCGGGGGCTCACACTTAGTGGAGCACATGTTATTTAGGAGGATTGATGGATTGAAAGGTAGTATCGACGAGCTCATTGAAGGCGTTGGCGCCGTATTCAATGGCTTTACTAACTATGACTATACGGCCTACGTTGAGGTGCTGCCTATTGAGTATGCTGAGTTGGGTCTTGAGATTGAGAGTAAGAGGATGACGAATGCCGTTTTTGATCCTGGTGAATTCGAGCTAGAGAGAAAAATTGTACTCAGTGAGTTTGACATGAATGAGAATGACCCTGACTTTAGGCTCATGTATAGGGCCTCATTGATTGCGTGGGACACGCACCCATACCGATACGCAGTCATCGGTTTAAGAAGCGACTTAAACAGGGTCTCTAGGGATGAGTTATTTAGGTATTACAGGCGTTATTATAACCCAGGCAATGCCGTGTTAGTCATGGTTGGGGGGGGTTGAGTGAGGATAGGGCTACGGAATTGGTAACCAGGTACTTCGGTGGTATTGAGCCGGGCGGTGAGTCTGGGATTGTTAAGCCTGGGATGATGGACTTCAGGGTCGGGTTAAGGTTGAGTTGAGGGCATTAAATAATGAGACGCCTAGGCTATTAATCGCATTTAAAGTTCCTGGGGGCTTACGACATTGATGGCCTAAGGAAGTTCATTCTCATGGATTTCATAGTATCTGGCGATAGGGTATTTGCCTATGGCTTGACGAGTAGGGAACCCATGGCTGTTCCAAGATCCTCAAGGCTTTATAGGCTTGTTGAGGAGGGGGGGCTTGGCGATGCAGTTTATAGTTATTATGAGGTGACGTACATGAACAACCTATACTCAATAATTGTTTATAATGTTAAGGACCCTGATAAAGCCGTAGCGAGGATTGAGGAATTGATTATGGAGAGGCCGAGTGAGGACGAGCTGAACTTCGCCAAGGAAAGAATAAGGCTAGGCTAGCATTCTCCATGGACTCACCAAGTAAGTTAGCGCAGTTATACGGTCTTTCTCAATTATTTATGAATGACCCAACTAAGCTTCTTTCCACGATTGAGGACGCAACAAAGCTGGGCGAGGTTGAGTACGTGGATTTCGTAAATAAGTTATTGGATAGGTCGATCTCCATAATCTACAGGTGATGGTCATGGCTAATAAGTTATTTATTAAATCGCCCGTCAACGACGTTGCCGTACTTGACATTAAGTTAAACTTAGGCTCACTGCAGGAACTTCGCCCTGGCATTGCCAATGTCTTAATACCGCTATGGAGAATGAGCAATTATGCCAGGGAGTTGGAGAAAATGGGTGTTTCATTCAGCTTTGAGAAGGGTCTTGATGCACTCACGCTTAGGGTTAAGGCCAGGTACTCCGTGATTAATAGGGCTGTGGGTCTCATTGAAAACATGCTCCTAAGCCCAGTCATTGATAGGCTTGGTGATGCCATTAGGGAGGCGAGGATAAACGTGGACCTCAATAGGGAGGATACGGCAACGAGATCAGTGGCTGAGGCATTGAGGATACTATTTAATGACCACCCATATTCACGGCACCCATTAGCCTATGATTACAAATTCGGTGATATAACTAAGGATGATATTAAGCAAAGTATTGACGCATTAAAGGCATTATCGTTAACCATCGTGGCGCCTGAGGACATTGTTGATATTAATTTACCATTCATGAGGTATGAGAAAATCCCCCCCATTAATAGGTTCAACAGTGATAATGTTGATGTTAGGCTCGAGGGTAAGGTGCAGACTACGGTAACCATCGCATACCCAAGTTACGAAATTACAGACCTGGAGGGTTCCTTCAGGGTCACTGTGATGAATACGATACTCGGTGGTATGGGACTAGTGTCGAGACTTTATAGGGAGGTCAGGGTGAAGAGGGGGGGCTTGGCTTACTACGCCTACTCCATGTATTGGCCACTGGGTAGTTCAGGGGGGGTTCTCATCGCGATGGCTGGCGTGCGTAGGGAGGTCCTTAAGGAGACCCTTGATGTCATGCTAAATACTATAGGTAATCAAACAATTTCTGAGGAGGAGTTACAAATGGCCGTTAGGAATAGGATTGGTAGGCTTAAGGTTATTGCTGAGTCGCCAGAGGGCATGGCAACGCTTTACTCAGTAGTGCCAACATATGGCCTACCAACGGATTATTATGAAAGGTTCATTAACTACATAAGTAGGTTAAGGCCCGAGGATATATTAGGTGAGTTAAGAAGCCTTTCAAGACCTGCCATAGCAGTGGTTGGTTAGGGGTTTAGCCAATCTCACATGTTAATGTTGAGGGTTACGGAAGGGTATGAGTAATACCATGAATACCCACATTACGTAAATTGCATTGGTTTAAGCCATCAAATACTCAGCATTCTTAAGGTAGTAAATAGCACTATGCATCAATGCATTGCATTATCCATCTTTGCCGTATTGTGACTACGAATCATTAAGATATAGTTAAGTCCATCACTTAATGCCTCAACACTGGCCGTGATTATGCTTGTTGATACACCCACGGTCCTCCACCTAATCCTACCATCACTAAACTCCATAAGCACCCTAACCACACTCTCCGTGTTTTTAACCTCGCCGGGAAGTATGACCCTATAGTCGGTGAGCACTACATTATTAAGTTCAGGGAATAACCTTGAAGCCACACTCCTTAATGCCCTATCGATCGCATGAACAGGCCCAACACCCTCAGCAACGCCTAACTCGCCATTAACCTTAACCATGGCCACGTGCATGTCATCATCACTAACCACCTTCCAATAATCAACCCTTAACACATCCTTAAAGAGCCCCATTTCCCTAAGGGTTATGAGTATTGCCGACGCTGGCGCCAGGTCAAAGCTATAGCCCTCATTCTCCAGCGCCTTTATCTTCTCCAATGCCTGCCTGAGTCTTGGGTCATCCTTACTTACGTTAAATCCCAACTCCCTGAGGTACATTAGTATGTTTGATGAACCCGCGAGCTCCGAGACCACGAACCTCCTCCTATTACCAACGAGCTCTGGGTCTATGTGTTCGTAAGCCCTCGTTACCTTAGAGACGCCATCAACGTGTAGGCCAGCCTTGTGGAGAAGGCGTAGTCACCCACGTATGGTTGGTACGGATTTGGATTTAAGCCCGCCGCCTCATAGACAAACCTGGATATTACCTTTAACTTCCTGAGGTCATCAGTGCTCCTAAGCACCTTAAAACCAAGCTTAAGCATTAGGTTCGGTATTACCTGGATTAAATCGGCATTGCCCGTCCTCTCGCCAAGCCCATTAACAGTTCCCTGTACATGACGCGCGCCAGCCAATACGCCCATTATGGTATTAGCCACGGCGCACCCAGAGTCATTATGCATGTGAACACCAACCGTGACCCTCAACTCCTTCACAACCTTACCCGTTATTTCATAAATTTCATGAGGAAGCATGGCACCGTTCGTGTCCGCGAGGACCACGGTATCCGCCCCAGCCTCCTCGGCGGTCTTAACAACCCTAAGCGCGTAGTCAGGGTCTTCCTTGAATCCCTGGTAGAAATGCTCGGCATCAAATATTACCCTCAGCCCATGGTCCTTAAGATAACGGACACTATCATAAACCATGTCCAGGTTATCCTCAGGGCTAACCCTAAGCACCTCCCTAACGTGAAGTATCCAGGACTTACCAACCAGAACCGCCACCTCAACGCCTGAATCCAATATAGCGGCTAGGTTAGGGTCATCCCTGGCATTGATGCCCCTCCTCCTAGTCATACCAAAGGCCGCAAGCTTGGCGCGGCTTAGCGAGTAATTCCTCATAGCCCTAAAGAATTCGGCATCCTTAGGATTACTGCCGGGCCAACCACCCTCTATGTAGTCAATACCGAGGTCATCGAGCATCAGGGCAATCCTAACCTTATCATTAAGCGTGAATGAAACACCAGTCATTTGAGCCCCCCCATCCCTAAGCGTTGTGTCCAGAACCTCAACCTTCACGGATTTCTACACCACCGTTAACCATACACACCTAAGTTATAGTGGGTATATATAAGCATTACCCATTAACAATAGTATATTGAGAACTTAACTACCGCTAGGATTCAATAAGCTGGAATTTAGTAAGAAATCTAATTATGGTATTTGAGGGGATATAAAACTTAAATAGTAGCGTGCCTGCCATGGATTGTGGGGGGGTCTAACGAGTTCGTTGTGGAGGGTCCCGTGATAAAGGTCGGCGATAACATAGACACTGACGTGATAATACCAGCCAGGTACCTCGTTTATACAGACCCATCAATACTTGCTAAGCATGCCATGGAGCCTCTAATACCTAACTTCTTCGAGAAGGCCAGTAAGGGCGTGATACTGGTCGCGGGTAGGGGCTTTGGCATGGGCTCAAGCCGTGAACAGGCGGCAATGGCGCTGAAGGCAGCTGGCGTTAAGGCAGTATTGGCCGAGTCCTTTGCCAGGATATTTTACAGGAACGCAATTAATAATGGCTTACCAGTTCTCGTGGTGCTGGAGTCAGTAGGGAGGTTAATGAGGGCGACTTCGTGAGGGTCAACGTTAACGCTGGCGAGGTAATCGTTAATAATGGCCAAAAGGTATTGAGGGCGAGACCAATAACGGGTATGGCGCTTGAAATATTAATTAACGGTGGGTTGCTTGAGTACGTGAAAGCGAGGCACGGGGGGGTGAATGAACAGGCTAAGTAAGATTCTGGCACAATTATAGCTTAGAAATGGAAGAAGAATAATTTTAAAAGCCCCACCTTTACTAATTCCTCATCATTACGTTCTATACCATCGGCAACCTCTCCAAAGAACTTAGAGACGATCGTTCCCTCATATTCTCTCTGGCCAATCCTCGCAATCGCTAATGAGGCGCCCCCTCATTCCATTAACAAGCGTGAACAGGAGCGTTATGGTCCTCCCACGTGATGTATCACTAATTAGTACGTACATGATCTCATCATGGGTTAATGGTCTCAGGTACTCAGCAACGAACCTAGCCTTACGTACCTGAGTATCTCGCCCTTACTTAAAACCACGGCCTTAAGTGCCTCGCCACTTATGTCCCCCCTTAACGCCATCATTACGTACTCATTACCGGGTGATTCGTTAATCACCCCAAGGAGTCTCAGCAGTAATCCGGCTGCCGTTACAGCCCTCGGCTGTGCTTCGTAGTACTGCTTTGCGGTGAGGTAGCTATCTGTGGCGGCGTTAAGGTCTTTAATAAACGCCCTATAAACTGCATCTTCACTGAGTATTACCGCCTTCGTAGAGGCCGTGATGGTGCCGCCCATGTTCATCACGGTGTTTCTCTGCTTATTAAACTCGGTTAATAATTCCTGAAGCGGCCACCCACCCTCGAGATAATCGATCACCCTCAGCCTTAGGTA
This sequence comes from Vulcanisaeta distributa JCM 11213, assembly GCA_001316125.1. The sequence continues at coordinate 50,586 of BBCS01000007.1, read as the reverse complement.
GTATGACCTAACCATGAGCGGTATGGCGTCTCCCAACTCAACTAGTTGTTCAGCGTACGAGAGCGCCCTCTTGTAATAATCCTCGGCCCTCTCAATGTTGACTACTTTATAATGAAAGAGCTACCCACGGCGTAGTATAGTCTCATACCAATGAGCGCCAAGAAGGTGGAGGGTGATCGAATGGGTATGCCCTCATACCTCATTATTTCATTGGTCTCATTAAGTACTGAGGCGTCTACTGACGAGGTCTCGCTCATCAATCTTACCACCTCATTCTCTAACTCCCCCCCCACATCACCGCTACAACCCGGTATGTTATGCTCAGCCAGCCTAGAGTATACGTACGCCCTCGCGAAGTGGGCAATCGCCTTATTCCTAATATCATTAAGGCTCCTGCATATAATGTCGATGGCGCCCGTGACGGCATCACCTACCATTAACTGTATCACTGACGCCCTTAGAATTGCTAGGTAAGCCTTACCCCCAATCACTGAGTGATTGTCTCATGTTTGATAACCCATGGATTAGGGGCCACAATTTAGAGATCACGTCGACCCTATGCATATTAGCCAACACCGCCATTAGGAGGAGTCTCGCAAATACATCGGGTGAACGCCTCATTAGGGGGGGTTTAAGGCTACTTAAGAGCCTGGGTGCCTCGTCCGGCCTCACCACCGCAAGCGCGTATTGGGCACCATTCAGTAGTTTCATTGCCAAACCCCCACTCACTTTAGTAAACTCCACGGCCTTAGCCCCCCCCGCCAAGGCTGCGCCTAGTAGGTATGCTATGTCTATTATGTGCTTATGTTCGCTCTTAAGAATTTCATCTAAGTCCGCCAGGACCTCGTTTAAGTACAGTATAAAGACCCTGGCGGTCTCCCTATACAGACCCTTACTAGCCCTAGGCCACTTTCCACATAATTTCCCACCGATCACGGAGTTCTCCCTGTCAGTGATTAATTCGTTCAGATCGATATTTAAGGCTTGAGCACCGAGCACCGCGATTAAATCCCTCCAACACTGGTCCATTGTTGTTATCTCTATCATAAAAATAAAAAAATTTCGTGGGCTCATCACGGAATAATTAAGGATACCATGGGCTCGCGTTATGAGAATAGTTAAGGCAGGATAATTAACTTGGAATTTCGGCTTGCCACATTGACCAGTTGGTATAAACTCACCAATAATAAGGCGCCTCTGACTGCCTAATCTTATTGGCATCATCATCCACGAACCTCCATTTACCACTACCCGCAGCTAAAATAACAATACCTAAACTCCTCTGATAACTTATCATTAATTATCACCTCCTCCTCAATATGCGATATAACGGCATCGCAGACAATATCGCGAGTCTCCCTATCGTTGGTTACCACGGTTATTTGCACCGAATTTGGTATAACGTATTCCCTAATCGGCCCACCAGCCGTGCCTAATTCGACTAAGTACGCGTTATCCGGTGGTGGCCATAATGATAAGGCCCTAGCTAAATTAAGCGGTATCAGCACCTGAGGCTTCTCTGTCTCAAAGCCCGTATTAACGAGTGCTGTCGTGATTACCTCCCGCTCCCCCCCCGCCCTTATCCTCACCCTTACCCTTATCGCCACTGTTAATCACCCATATATGCCCAATTCTACGCCTAATAACGTAAATATGCCCAATCCTACCCTTAACCTTAGTGTTGCCCACAAATTATCTTAAATTTTTATGGTTAATAAATCCTAGTTTACGTAAGGTACCTCTTAGGATTAACGAACTTACCATTCAATGCGGCTGCAGCGGCTATAGCTGCGTTTGCCAGGTAAACTTTGCCCTCTGGCGAACCCATCCTGCCCCCCCTAAAGTTCCTACTGCCCGTGGACACCGCCACCTCCCCCCCAGGGCCGACTAGTCCGAAGTGGCCGCCGAGGCATGGGCCGCAGGTTCCGTAGGTCACCACACAGCCGGCCCTCACTAACGTGTCTATGTACCCCCCCAGTTCCATAGCCCTTATGTAAATCTCACGCGATGCGGGTATCGCCACGCACCTACTCCTCACTCTGCCATTCCTCAGGATCTTAGCCGCAACCTCAATATCGCTGAGCCTGCATTTGTGCATGAACCTATGAATACGTAATCCACGTCCAAGCCCTCAACCTCACTTATCGACTTAACATTATCAACACTGTGCGGTGCGGCCACTAACGGCTCGAGCTACTCAACTCCACGTCATAACCATCTACATACCTAGCGTCTGAGTCTGGCGTTATTGGCTTAACCTCGATACCCCCTCCTCTCCCTAATGTACCTCACAGTCTCGCTGTCGGGTACGAACATTGCCGCGTCAAGGCCGAGCTCTACACCCATGTTAGACACCGTGGCCCTATAATCCATTGGGAATGCCCCCCCTGGATCCTCAACAAAGAACTCGGCGGACTTACCATTGAGGCCCTCAGCCTAAACACACTAAGTAAGTGCAATGCGACGTCCTTGCCGTAAACCCCCCCAGGGCCTGGCCTACCAAGTATCCTGATCCTAAATGATTCAGGGACCACGAGCCAGGTCTTACCCGTTATTACTATGGCGGCTATGTCACTGGCCCCCCCAAGCCCCTGGGCAAAGGCGCCCACGGCGCCCACAGTGGTCGTATGGCTGTCGGCGGCCATAACCACCTGGCCGGGTAATGCGTAATGATCAAGGAGCAATTGGTGCAGTATTCCATCGCCAACATCATGGAAGAACTTAATGCCGGCTGCCTTTGCGAACTTCCTAAGCCCAACCTGAATCTCGGCAGCCCTCTCCGTGGGTGGTGGGGGGGCCAAGTGGTCGAAGGCCAGGACAAACCTATTCACATCCCAAACCTTAACAACCCCCCCATCTTCTCCATAACCTCAACCACGTGATAGCCCGTGAGATCATGAAATGCGGCCAAATCAACATTTATCTCTACAACATCACCAGGATTTACGGATTTACCTGACGCCCTGCTTAGTATTTTCTCGGTTAGTGTTAAGCCCATTAATTCTCAGGAATATATAGTGTTTATATGGTTTATCTCATAATACAGAGGTTATGAATAACATTACTACCATTACCTTCATGGAATTCCATTGTTAAATCTAAATAATAAATTAAGGCGTCGAAAGGCAGTTATCAGTAGGGGGGGTCGAAACCCCTGAGCTCATTGATAATCGCCACAGGTAATTCAGAAAGTCATCAACATCCTTCTCAAGCTCCTTTATTTCCTCGTCAGTTATGTGAGACCACCTGGACTGAGCCTTAACAAACTCCCTTAATGGCTTACGCAGTCTTCTATCCATATACACGTCGCTCGGTGGATTTATAATTAATCTATCGTGATCCCACTCGTATAGTGGGAAGTAGCCTGTCTCTGTGGCGAGCCTGGCAATCTCAATCATTCTCTCATCAGGAAATCCCCCAGCCTGGTGGGCATGGTGCCAGTACGTGTATGAAGCAGGACCCTCATCAAGGTACGACAGTGCCTTCCTAACTTTATTCACTAAGTCGATTGGGTAGGCCACGTTTGCGGTCGCCGCATACGGAATGTGGTGGGCAATCACTATACTCATTATATCCTTCTTCCTCTGTATTTTACCTTTAATGACCGTTCCGGCGGGCATCGTGGTTGTCCTCGCGAACTTAGGTGTTCCTCCGCTTCTTTGTATTCCTGTGTTCATGTAAGCCTCGTTATCATAAAGCACGTAGAGCACACCATGACCACGCTCAAGCATACCACTAAGGGCCTGCAAACCAATATCATAAGTACCACCATCACCAGCAATGGCTATGACCTTTGTATTCCTCTTTAGTAGGCCATTCTTATTAAGGGCCTTTATGGCAGCCTCAATGCCCGATGCAACGGCGCCCGCGTTCTCAAAGGCCACGTGTATGTACGGGACCCCCCACGATGTATATGGGTATATGGTCGTCGTGACCTCCAGGCAACCCGTTGGGTTAACTATGATCACGTCAGGCCCCGATGCCTTGAGTATTAATCTGGCGGCCAGGGTAGCACCGCAGGCCGGGCAAGCCGTGTGACCTGGCGCGAAGTACTCCTCCCTAGGTATATCAAAGAACGACTTGGCAAGCCTGACCTTAACTGCCATACTCCCTCACCCCCACGTACAGCGTGTTCCTCGCTAGGTTCGTTAATTCAGAGGTGCTTAATACCCTGATCAACTCCTCAATATCCCTCGAGAACACAGTCCTCTGGCCAAGCCCATGAACCACGGAAACAACGGGTACATCCACACCCCTGGACTTTAGCGCTGATGCAACCTCCAATGCCACAGGACCCTCGATTGGCGCCCCTGGCTAACCGCCCTGTCAATGACAGCCACGGCCTTAATACCCTCAACAGCCCTTACCAATTCATCAGTTGGGAATGGCCTAAACAACCTGAGCTTCAGGGCGCCAGCCTGATACCCCCCCTCCTCCTAGCCAGGTCGACGGCCCTCTTGGTATTGCCCCCCCAAACGCCTCCGTAGGATATGACTAGGTAATCCGCATCATCAATCCTATACTCCTCAACCAACCTATAATTTCTCCCGAATACTTTATTAAATTCGTCATGAACCTCCCTTATTACGTGTATTGCGCCATGCATTGCGTCAATTAATTGATACTTAATTTCATAGTACCACTCAGGCACCGCCATCGCACCCATCGTTATTGGCCTCCTACTATCCAGTATTGGCCTATCTATCTTCTTTGGCGCAAACCTCCTAATCACGTCCAGGTCGTACAACTCCACGGGTTCTGTGGTGTGGCTCATTAGGAATCCGTCGTAGGAGACCATTACGGGGAGCAAAACCCTGCTGTCCTCGGCAATCCTATAAGCCATAATAATCGAATCATAAACCTCCTGAGCAGAGGAAGCAATCATTACAACCCAGCCGGTGTCCCTGACTGAGGCCAAGTCCTGGTAATCACCGTGAATGCATATTGGGGGGGCTGAGGCAGCTCTGGTTGCCAGGGCCATGACTATTGGAAGCCTAAGGCCGGAGGCTATGTAGAGCAGCTCATACATGTAGAACAATCCCTGGCTTGAGGTTGCGGTGAACGTCCTGGCGCCCGCGGCTGAGGCGCTATCAACGCGGATAATGCGCTGTGCTCTGACTCCACAGGTATGTACTCGGCGCTCATTTCTCCGTTTGCCACGAACTCCGCGATCTTCTCAACGGCTGGCGTCTGTGGTGTTATTGGGTAGGCCGCCACAACATCAACCTCGGCATCCCTGGCGGCGTAGGCTGCTGCGTGGTTTGAGGTTACCGCAATTCTATCCCTAATGACCCCCCCCTCCTAATCCCTGGTTCAGCCGTTGCCAAGCTCATTCCTCAACACCCTCGGGGACCATCTTTATTGCCTTTGTTGGACATTCGTGGGCGCATATCCCACAGCCCTTGCAGTGGTCGTAATCAATCTCGTAGGTTATGTCGTATTTCCTACCATCCTTAGTAACGTAGGGCTTATCGAGCTCCAGTATCGCCGGCTCAGGGCAGTATGTCCAGCAGGTCCTACACCTAATGCACAGGTCTTGATTTATCACGGGCCTCTCAGTCCTCCAGGAACCCGTGTTATTCCTTGCCGTGCTCATCGGCTCTATTACATAACCACCAATGGCAGGTAACTCCCTCCAACCCAGCAACTTAATGCTCCTTGGTGCCCAGTCACTTGTACTCATTTAATCACCCGCGCCTCATTATACGCTACCCTAATGAGCTCCGCATTTGCCTTGCCCAACCTACCGCCAAAGACCTTTTGCACTGCCTCGGCAACATCATTAACCGTTACTGCATCGAAGACCTTCAATAATGCCCCAAGCATTGCCGTGTTGACTATAGCCCTGCCCAAGTACTTACTTGACAAATCATATGCATTTATATGAACTATACCACCACTAAAGTCCCTTAAGTATGGCTCAACGGTTTCGTAGCGCCTTGAATTTATGACTATGTAATCACGCGTCCTCCCAGGTATTTCCGGGTTAACCTCAGTAGGTCTGGGCCGAAGACAATGGATATATTAGGCCTCTCTATTGGCTCCCTAACCTCTATCGGCTCAGTGGATATTGCTAGGTACGACCTAACGGGTGCGCCCCCCCTCCTCTCCGGCCCAAACTCTGGGTATGCTAATGCGTATAATCCCTTACCCACAGCTGCCAATGCCAATATCTGTGCTGCGGTTACGGCGCCCTGTCCACCTCTGCCGAAGAACACTATTTCATAACTTTCACTCATCATACCAAGTCCTCTTGAGTATGTTTGGTTATAAACAATTTTACAAATTTTTAAGTATTTATAATAATGAAATTAGTCCACTGTAGAAAATCCCTAGTGCAATTAGTGAGGTCATCATTATCACGGTATAAATGAAATAATCCCTTCTCACTCCCTCTCACTGATTGGTAAATATTTTAAGTCGCGTGGACCCACGTAGTACTCCATGGGCCTTATTAATCTACCACCTACGTCCCAGTACTCAATTACGTGAGCCACCCAACCGACTATCCTCGCCAGCGCGAAATTGGCTGGGTTATACTCCATTGGGAAGCCCAGCATGTAATAGATCAGGGATGCATAGAGGTCAGTATTGGCATGCACGCCTTATGGCCTAGGTGTCTCTCAACCGCATCCTCAAGCGCCCTCGCGATCTCGAAAAGTCTTAAATAATCACCGCCCTTACTCACCGCCAACCTCCTGGCTAAATCCTTTAGATAGGTTGTCCTTGGGTCCGCAAACCTCTTATACACTCTATGTCCAAACCCTATGATCTTCTCACCCCCCCTCCTCACCTTGCTAATTACGTACTCCTCTGCGCGGCTTGGGTCGCCAACCTCGATTATCGTCTTCAAGGCTTCAAAGTTAGCGCCGCCATGCAATGGGCCCTTTAAGCTTGAGAGAGCCGCCACAATCACTGAGTATATGTCTGTTAATGTGGATGCTACGGTTATGGCAGTGAATGAGGAGTTGTTCATGCCGTGCTCCATGTACGTTATGAACATAGTCTCTAAAGCCCTAAGCTCCTCATCGCTGGGTTCCCTGCCGAAAAACATGTAGTAGTAATTAGCCACATGGCTTAAGTCCGCCCTAGGCTTTGGTATTGAGCCATCCATGGTCAATCTATGGTATGTCGCAACGATGGTCGGTGCCATGGCTATTAACCTAATTGCCTTAGTCTCTTCATTGGGTCCCTTAGCCGTTGCCTCCTTGTCGAGGGTGCCCAGGTAATCAATGCTTAGTCTAAGTACGTCAATGGGCCTAAGGCCATTGGGTAAACCCCCCCTGAGGAGCGTCAGTAATTCCTTGGGTAATTCCCTATTTGATGCCAATTCACTGGTGAACTCCCTTAGCTCTGCCCTACTCGGTAGTTTACCCCTGAGCACTAAGTATGCGGTCTCCTCGAATGTGGATTTAAGGGCGAGGTCGCTCAGCTCATAACCCCCCCTGTAGTATATTTTAGCATTGTCAAGGTCTATTAGGCATATACCGCTTTCCTTAACATAAACGCCTTCCAATCCCCCCCACTTAATCTCTGGCTTGAGGGTCATGAAGTTCTATATGGGGTGTAAGTACCTTGTGATAAAATTTGTTTATTTTTGATAATGATAATTTATCGCATTACCTACCTCTTTGTTGTTCAATTATTATTTTCGACCTAATGAACCTAATCACGTTGGGTATCCTAATCTCGTTTGGGCAATTTTCCTGGCATAGGCCGCAACCTGTACATAGCCATATGACTTTACGCACCCAATCATTCACTATACCTAAGTTCGCCAACTTCATCACTAACCTTGTGTTCAGCCCAAACTCAGACATTGGGCAAACCGTGGTGCATGTACCGCATTGGTAGCATAGCGACGCCGTGGGCTCAAACTTAAGCAGCTCCTCCTTAAGTGTGGGGTTTGCTATGCCCACATGCATCACCTTAATTGCTTGATTCTTTGTTTCGTCATTTCAATCTCCTCCCTAGTCACTGTTTCAACGATTCTCTTCGCCTCATTTGCAGCCTCTATGAAGTCCTTAACGTCCGGCGCGCCAAACAATCTTAGTTGGAATCTTTCTTCTCTCACGCCTATGTTTTTCAGCTTCTTTTTCCAGTTTTCGAATCTCCTGACCGTGTTGTAGTTGGCCGTTATGTAGTGGCAGTCACCAAGCTACAACCAGTCACGAAGACACCGGCAGCACCAAGCTCAAAAGCACGCTTAACATGCCTCCAATTAAGCCTTGAGCTACATTGTAACCTAATTATCCTAATATGCGGTGGATACTGAAGCTTCAGTATCCCCCCCGTGTTATCGGCCGCGTAGTAGGAGCAGTAGGCGCATGTGAACATTACTACCTTCTTCTCGGGCTCCTCAGCAAGGCAGCCTCAACCTGAGCCAAAATAGCATCATCACTGAGTAAGTCCATATCCAGTGCGCCGTATGGACACTCACCAACACATGAACCACAACCCTGGCAGGCGGCTGGGTCTATTGTAACAGGTTTACCAGGCTCGCCCTTGATGGCGCTGTACGGACAGGCCTTAACGCATAGTAGGCAGCCAACGCATTTGCTTGGGTCCACCTTCGGCACTGAGACCTCCTTAATTATGTAGTCTCTGGATAACAGTGTCAACGCCCTAGCGGCTGCCGCGTAACCCTCCAATATAGCCTCGCCAAAGCCCCCTATGAGCTGACAGCACCGGCTATGAATATTCCTGGGGTCATCGTGTCCACTGGACCGAGCTTCGGGTGAGCCTCCATAAGGAAGCCCTCCTGATCCTTAGAAAGCCTCAAAATCTTCGAAACCTCGTCTGAGTTGGGCTTCATGGGCGTGTTAAGTACGACTGAGTCTATGCGCACTGTCACGTCTCCACTAAGCTCCACATCCCTAATCACGGCAGTGTCGTGATTGAGCACCACGTGGTTCATGACATTGCCATCCCTTGGAACCCTCAGTATTGTAACACCAGCCTCCTAACCTCCCTATACAGATCCTCATACTGGGTCCCAACCATCATGACGTCCTTGACAACGACATACACATTCTTACCTGCCTCCTCAGGGTTAACGCCATGTTGAACATTACGGCTTGGCAATAAGGCTTATTGCATAGGTCGATGAATAATACGTCATTGCCGACGTTTAAACCCCCCCATTGATTAAGTCATGTACGGTCATGACCTTAAGCCCATCGCCAGCATTGTAGTTAACGGTGTTGATGGGGCTGGCTCCCGTGGCCACTATTATTGCGCCTACGTCGAGCTCGATGCCGTTACTCAGGACGACATGGAAGTTACCCGTGAAGCCAGACACGTCCTTAACCGTGGTTCTGTAATAAACCTTAACCCTGGGGGGGTTCTCAAGAACCTTAAGCAATTTGTTAACCACCTCCTTAGCCCTGATACCCTCTGGTAAGTACCTAATCACGAAGTCGTTTAGATAAGGACCACCGCACTTACTCCCTAGTTCAACCACTATGGTCTCAACACCAGCATTAACGAGGGCATTAACAGTCGCTAGCCCCGCGGGGGGGCCGCAACCGATGACTAACGCCCTCTTAATTATACCGAGCTTCTCGGGTCTGAAGGGCCTCATGAGTGATGCCTTGGCCACGGCCATTTTTATCATGTCCTTTGCCTTTTCTGTGGCCACCTTCCTATCGTTGTGGACCCACGTATCCAGGTTCCTAATGTTCGCCATCTCCACGAGGTACGGATTAAGACCAGCCCTCCTCGCAGAATCCTGGAAAAACCTAAGGTGAGTTGCCGGTGAGCAGGCCGCAACAACGACTCTGTTAAGGTTATTCCTCTTTATTGACTCGGCGATTCGGTCTAACCCAGCTTCGAGCAGGCGAAGGGTATGTCCTCGGCATGGACCACGCCAGGCAATCCCCTCGAAAACTTGACCAACTCGTTCACATCGGCGATACCGGCTATATTACTACCGCAGTGGCAAACAAAGACGCCTATCCTCGGCTTCTCCGCTCTATGGTTTCACTAAACTCCTCAGTCTCTATTATGGATTTGCCCATGAAGCCCACGGCCTGGGCCGCAGCTGCCAAGCCCATGAGTACCGACTCCGTAATGTCCGTGGGCCCGGAGGCGCTCCCTGCCACGAATATGCCGGGGATGTTTGTCTCAACGGGATTTGCCGGGTTTACCTTGATGAAGCCGTACCTATCAAGTTCGAGACCCAATGCATTGGCTAGTCTCTGCATGTCCTTAGGTGGCCTCATGGTTGGTGCCAGGACAACCATGTCGTAATCCTCAACCCTGACCTCCCCCCCACTCCGCGTATCCTCGTACTTAACCCTTATTGAACCGTTGACAGGGCCTATCATCATTGGCCTACCATGGACTATCCTGACACCCCCCCTCTCAACAGCCCTTTGGTATAGGTTCTCGAAACCCTTGCCGTAGGTCCTAACGTCATTCATGTATAATATGGTGACGTCATCAATGCCGTGATTCTTCGCGTAAATGGCTTGCTTAAGCAGGTACTCGCAACAGACCTTTGAGCAGTATGGGTTTGCCCTACTCGTCCTAGAGCCTATGCAGGATATGAATAGGACCTTCCTCGGGTGTCCATGATTACTTAGTTTAACCACCTCGCCTAATGATGGTCCCGTGGCGTTGACGAGCCTCTCGAACTCCATCGCCGTGAGTACGTCAGGGTGTTTTCCATAGCCATACTTAGTCAATACCTCGCCACCCTCTAGTTCGTATCCCGTGGCCACTATGACCGCAGCCACCTCCCTCTCGATTATCCTGGGCATCATGGTGAATAGTATGGTCCTAGGCTCACAGACACTAACGCACCTATTGCAGGCTATGTTCTCAGGGGGCTTGTTTAGGCATAGGTCTGGGTCTATGGCGTAGATGCCGGGCTCCGCCTGTGGGAATGGTAGGTATATGGCCTTCCTAAGGCCAATACCCGCATTATACTCGCTTGGAACCACCACGGGGGCACACGCCCTCACACAACCCGCACTTAGTGCATTCGTTGGTCACGTACCTCGGCTTGACGAGGATCTTAGCCCTATAATGGCCTGGTTCACCTTTTAATTCTATTAATTCTGCCAGCGTTAATACCTCGATGTTCCTATTATTCGAGGTATCGCTCATTAATGGTCCTTCTATGCATATTGAGCAGTCGAGGGTTGGGAATGTCTTGTCGAGCATTGCCATCTTACCGCCGATGGCCGGGGACTTCTCAACAAGCGTAACCCTATAACCCATGCCAGCCAAAGCAAGAGCAGCCTCAATACCAGCAATACCACCGCCGATCACAAGGACCTATTGTTAGTAGCACTCTCTTGCGTGACCTTAGTCTTGTCAATCTTCATTAAGTAATCCTTAATTGTTATTTCCTCCTCATGCTCGACATATATGGCGTTTGTTGGGCAGACCTTTTCACATATACCACATGCCACGCAATCAACCTCCTTACCAGGCCTAACCCTGACATAATGATAACCCCCTTGGATTAACCTCCTCCTTAGTTAGCTCCAGGACACCCATTGGGCACCTCTTAACGCACAATTCATCGCCAATGCACATTTCCGGCGTAATCTTAAGCCTACCCAACGGCCTCTTAACTCGGCCAATATCCAACGCCCTATAACTCACGGCTTAATGGACCGCATCATAGATTAAAATTTTGCCTAAGTCAAAAATAAAAGATTAATAAGCCAATAGACTAACCTCTAAATTATTGAAAATTATTCATAATATATAATCATGATTTATAATTCATAATTATCATAATTAATAAGCGGTCCAGCGGTCCTTCAGGCATGCCGTGGGTAATGGGCGAGAATTATGGATTGTTTATTTTTGAAGGTTGATGAATTTTAGAATAGGGGCTTACTTGCTTCTCATCAACTGCCTTAGGAACTCGCCAACCCTCTCAACCTGGCTATTACTAACCTGCTCAAGTAACTCCCTGAGCCTTGGCGCACCCCCTCTGATACTCCGCAATCCACTCCTTAGCAAACTCGCCGCTCCTAACCCTCTCGCAGCCTCCTTCATCCTCTTCTTAACATCCTCATTAATTACGTATGGCCCAACCGTCAAGCCACCATACCTAGCAGTCTCACTAACGCCTAGAAGCATCCCAGTGAGTCCCCCTCTCCCATATCAGGTCCATTATTAGCTTAGCCTCATTAATGGCCTCGAAGTAAGCCACCTCAGGTTGGTAACCGAGCTCCACCATAACCTCAAAGCCATACCTCAACAACTGCAGTAGCCCGCCAACAAGCACGTTCTGCTCACCGATTAGGTCGGTCTCCGTCTCCTCGGCGAAGGTCGTCTCTATTACGCCCACTCTCGTGAACCCATTGGCCTTGGCAATCGCCAATGCCGTCTTCAGGGCACTCCCCCCCGTGAAGTCCTGGTGAACTGCGACGAGTGCCGGGACTCCCCCCCAACCCCCCCTAACGAACTCATCCCTAACGGCCTTACCTGGAGCCTTAGGCGCTATTAGGACTACGTCCACATCACTTGGCGGCCTTATTAACCCAAACCTAATGTTGAAGCCATGGGCAAACACCACAGTCATGCCACGCCTAAGGCCCGGCGCGATCTCAGACTCCCAAACACTTGGCTGTACCATGTCGGGTAGTAGGACCGCTATTATGTCGGCCCTCCTAACCGCATCACCCACTGGGTAGACCTCAAAGCCCTCCTGCCGAGCCAGGTCAAAGCTCTTGCCAGGCCTGACGCCAACAATGACCTTGACACCACTATCCCTCATGTTTAAGGCCCACGCCCTACCCTGGATGCCGTAACCAAGCACAGCCACTACCTTACCCCCCCTTATCACCGATAGGTCCGCATCCCCCCCATCTTTGTATATCCTAGCCATTACCAACCACCACCTTATTCATGTGTACTTCTTCGGGCATATATTTAACATTTACCACATCATAGAGCTTATCAAGTTTATTACAGACCCACCTAACCTCATCCTCCTCGCCCCCCCTAGCCCTAATGGAAACCCTGATAACTGAGTCACTCATGTCTATCACCATGTGCTTAATCGTTACCTTACCCCCCCTCCTAATCACGTTCATAGCCCTAACCACGGCGTCAAGTGGATTAACCTCATTACTCATTATGACCTCTATCGAGAAGTCACTCTCCATAGCCATCACCTGGGTACCTAAGGTTGACCCTAAAGCCCTCCGGTAGTATGACCTCCTCAAGCCACTTGCCCGATGGCACGAAGGGTAGCACGAAGTCCCTCTCCCTATCAATGGTTACGTCAACAATCAACGCCTCATTATTCCTAACGGCCCTCGCCACGGCACTCCTCAACTCATCATAGCTACTCGGCCTAACGCCCTCTATCCCGTAGCCTCGGCAATCTTCATGAAGTCTGGATTTACGTTGAAGTCCACGGCAATTATCCTCCTATTATACAGCATAACCTGCCAATGCCTAACAAGCATGAGTGTTGAATTATCGAATATAGTCACTATCACGGGTAGGCCGTACTCGCGGACAAGGGCTAGGTTCTGCATAGTCATTTGGAATGACCCATCACCATCAATATCGAGCACGGGCACATCAGGCCTGGCAATCTTCGCACCCAGGGCTGCGGGTAGCCCAAACCCCCCCATTGTTCCAAGGCCCGCACTTGTTATGAAGGTTCCAGGCACATAAACGTCCCAGTGAAGCTCACACCACATCTGGTGGCTACCAACCCCCCCCGTCGTGGTTATTGAGTGCGGTGGCATCACCTCCCTAAGGACCTTCAGGACCTTCCATGGCGCGAACCCATTGATGTCGACTCTCCTCCTATACTCCTCATAACTCTCCTTAATACCCTTAACCACTTAATGAACGCATCATGTCTTCTCTCAAGTGCTTTGCACTAGCTTAATCATGGTTGATAAGACTGCCTTAGCGTCACCGACAATACCGACCTCAGGCTTGACATTCTTACCAATCTCACTCCTATCAATGTCTATATGTATTATCTTCCTACCCCTCCTGAACTCGTTGAAGTTACCCACAGTCCTATCGCTGAATCTCGTACCCACGGCGAGTATTACGTCGGCATTTATTATGGCCGCATCGGCCTCAAGCCTACCGTGCATCCCCGAGGGACCCATAACCAGTGGGTGATTACTGGGCACGCAGTTCTTACCTGGCAGTGTGGTGACTATGGGCATGCCTATTAGCTCGGCGAGGGTCAAGACCTCATTAGTCGCCCCCCCACTCCAGCAAACACCACCGCCAACCAGCATCACGGGCCTCTCGGCAGTTAGGAGTAGCTTAAGTGCATAGGCAATTAATGAGGGGTCGGGCTCTGGGATTGCCTTCCTGACTATCCTTATCACCCTACCTCTAACAATTGCTGGGTCGACATCCGTTAACTGCACATCCCTCGGCAAGTCTATGACGACCGGGCCCGGCCTACCGTTAATCGATATTTCATAAGCAGCCTTAAACACGGGGGACTAAGTCCTCAGGTCTCTTAACCATGAATGTGTGCTTAGTAACCGGCATGGTCGCGCCAACTATGTCCGTCTCCTGAAACGCATCCCTCCCGAAGAACGCGGTTGGGACCTGACCGGTTATTGCTATTAGTGGTGATGAATCCATCATTGCGTTTGTAAGCCCAGTGAGTAGGTTTGTGGCGCCTGGGCCTGACGTAACGACAACGGTCATGGGCCTCCTCATGACCCTGCCGTAGGCATCCGCGGCATGTATTGCGCCCTGCTCATGTCTAAACATATAAACCTTAATATTAGAGTTATATAATGCGTCAAAGAACGGCATTATCTGGCCACCAATAATGCCAAAGACCTCCCTAACGCCCATGCCCTCCATCTCCCTAACCAATAAATCAACGGCCCTAGGCACTATAATCACCCGACGCACTCACTCCATGCATAATCACCGCATGGTTTGACCGCGGACTCAACCCATTACTTTCCCCCCCATTATTTTCATCCACATCATACGTAAAGAATAAAGCACCTCATCAGACATAAGTCAATTTATAGAATATTTAAGCTTTTCCGCCATATAACTAATATAATGTGGATCACTAATCGGTTATGGTTAATCTATATCTTAGGGAAATACTTAAATAAAGTATTTTTATTATGGGATACGGTGGGTTAGATTGCTCAGGGAGACGTAGTTAGGGCTTCCCCCCCTGGAAATAAATACGTGAGACTGTTAGATACGACGCTCAGATGGTGAGCAAACCCCCCCTGGTGTTGCCCTGAAACCCGAGGATAAGTTACTAATTGCGTTAAAGCTTGAGGAGTTGGGTGTCGACTCTATTGAGGCTGGCTTTCCAATAGTTAGTGAGGGTGAGTTTAGGCCGTTAAGTCAATAGCCAGGGAGGTAAGTAATTCGGAAGTTATTGCGTTGGCGAGGACCAGGAGGGAGGATATTGATAAGGCGATTGATGCCGACGTGAATGCAATACACATTTTCATAGCCACGTCAGACCTACACATGAGGTATAAACTCAGGATGAATAGGGAGGAGGTGGTCGAGGCAGCTGTGAACGCAGTAAGTTATGCAAAGTCCCATGGCCTAACCGTGGAATTCAGCGCGGAGGATGCGACAAGGAGTGACCCTAAGTTCCTGGTCAGGGTTTTCCAGGAGGTTGTTAATGCGGGTGCTGATAGACTCGATATTGCGGATACCGTAGGCGTGATGTGGCCGAGTAAGATGGCATCGCTCGTTAGGTTCGTTAGGGAGAATGTTAGGGGGGGCAATTACTTACTGAGTGTGCATTGTCACGATGACTTTGGGATGGCCGTGGCAAATAGCGTGGCTGCAATTGAGGCTGGGGGGGCTGACCAGGCCCATGGAACTATAAACGGTGTTGGCGAGAGGGCAGGCAATGCGGCGCTTGAGGAGATTGCGGCTGCCGTGAGGTTCCTACTTAATTATGATGCTGGGATCAGGTTCGAGAAGATTAAGGAGGTCTCTGATTTAGTCTCTAAGCTCTTTGGGATACCTGTACCACCGAATAAGGCCATTGTTGGGGCTAACGCCTTCTCGCATGAGTCTGGTATCCACGTTCACGGAGTCCTCTCGAACCCACTAACATACGAGCCAATAGACCCAGGGGGGGCAGTGGGTATGAGTAGGAGGATAGTCGTTGGAAAGCACAGTGGTAGCACTCGATAATTTATGTCCTTAAGTCCATGGGTATTGAGCCGCGCGATGACATTGTTAATGCAGTGCTAAGGAGGGTTAAGGAGTTGGGTGACATGGGCATTAGGCTTCTGAGGAGGATATTAAGCGCATAGTGATGGAGGTGCTTAATCACGGTGGCGACAAATTAAACTGAAACTGCAATGAATATTTTGCCTCATTCAAAATTTAGAGTACCCTACTCCCTCAAATACCTATCCTCACCCCTCAACCAATCATCTCTAATTGGTGAGTAAACATCGATTACGAGCGAATCCTCAAGAGCCTCAACACTATGTATAGTATTCGGGGGGGTATATGAACTACATCACCGGGCTCCGCTATGTACACCTCATTATCCACAGTAAACCTCAATCTGCCTTTGATCACTATCGAGACCTGCTCATGGGTATGGGAGTGCGGTTTGACGACGGAGCCTTTAGCAGCTTGAATTGGGCGACTGTCACCCTGAGCCCGTGCATGTGTCTCCTATAGATTAAATTTCCAAGTCTTTCCCAATTGGATTCCTCATACTTAAGTAGGGCCATTACTTAATCATACGATTTGGATTTTTAAGTACTAATCTAGAATTATCAGTACTTTCTATAGGTTGGCAATGCATAAAAATAGGCTATGTAATTACTCCTGATGAGGATAGCCGTAATTGAGGGTGACGGCATTGGGCCTGAGGTGACTAAGTCTGCCATTGAAGTTCTTAAGATGGCTGCGTCTAAGTACGGCTTAAACATCGATATTGCCTACGTTGAGGCCGGCGATAATGCGGTTAGGAAGTATGGGGGAGGCATTACCAAGTAGGTACTGGCCAATGATAGAGAATGCCGAAGCAATATTGAAGGGTCCTGTTGGTGAGAGTGCGGGTGATGTAGTTGTTAAATTAAGGAGGGGGGGCTCGATCTATATGCTAACATCAGGCCTGCGAGGAATTACCCAGGGATTAAGGCGGTTAGAGACGGCGTGGACTTAGTCATAGTGCGTGAGAATACCGAGGACGTCTACGTGAGGGCCGAGTACATGCTCAGCAATGACACGGCAGTGGCCCTTAGGGTAATAACAAGGAGGGCCAGTGAACGCATTGCCAGGGTGGCCCTCAACATGGCGAGGACTAGGCGTAGGAGGGTCACCATCGTGCATAAGGCCAATGTACTGACGGTGTCGGACGGCCTATTCAGGAGTGTCGTTAGGGAAGTTGCGAGGGAGTATCCTGAGGTGGCGATTAATGAAATGTACATAGACGCGGCGGTCATGGACCTCGTCAGGAGGCCCCAGGACTTCGACGTCATAGTCACGACAAACCTATATGGCGATATACTAAGCGATTTGGCGGCCTACGTAACCGGTAGTATAGGCTCGCGCCCTCAGCCAACGTGGGCGATAATAAGGCATTATTCGAGCCAATACACGGCGCAGCCTTCGACATAGCCGGTAAGGGGGGGATTGCAAACCCCACGGCGATGATACTAAGTACTGCATGGATGCTCAGGTGGTATGGTGAAAAGACGGGAAATAATAATTATGTGATGGCAGGGAATGCCATTGAAAATGCCGTAATCAACGCCTTAAGCCAGGGAGTACACACGCCCGACCTGGGAGGCAATTATACTACTGAATCCTTTACTGCGGAGGTCATTAAGCGCATCTGAATTATTAACGGTTAATATTATCGATAAATATCTAATTATATGTTGTAATTAATTTTTGGAAATAATCATATGTATTCCCGGTTATTTTCATCAAGTATTTAATATATAAGTGTCCAGGGAATAAAAATAACTTATTTACAAATTCCCTAAGAAATATAAAACTTAAATACTCTTTACATATGCTTATTTATTGCCAATACATATGGTATTTATCGTCAAGTATCCCATGGATTGCGGAATATTTGGTGTTATTAGGCGTGGTGAGGGTTCTGATAGGGTTAATGGTGATCTTGTGGCCAGGGCTATAGAGAGCATCAAATTCAGGGGGGGTGCAGGGCTAGGTTCAGGCTTTGCCCTATTTAATAAAGAATCCATGGCCTTAGGATGGGCGTTTTCGTTAGGGAGGGGGGGTTAATGAGTAATGCAGCGGACACGATTAAGTCTGTGGTGAGGGATAATGGTATCGACATAATGGATGTGAGGGTTAGGAATAAGCTAGGGCCAATAATAGATTTGGAGGTTAGGGTCCTCAACAATGCTAAGTCCAGCTCTAATTTTACGAGCATTGTTAATTTTATTAATGACCTGCTGTGGGAGGATAGGGCTGGCAGGGTCTATTACTGGGGCGAGCATGTTAACGTGTTCAAGGGCGTTGGTTACCCAAGCGAAATAGCGTCCGCGTATGGAATAGAAAAGTACACGGCAGACCTATGGATCGCCCACACAAGATTCCCAACAAATTCGCCCGGCTACCTGCCGTATTGGTCGCATCCATTTTCCGTTGGGGATATTGCCGTGGTTCATAATGGCGAATTAAGTAGTTATGGTAATCACGTGAATGCCCTATCCCATGGGTACGGCCTTAATTCGTTCGTGGGCACGGATAGTGAGGTAGCCGCATACCTAATGCATTACCTAATTAATGTGCATGGGCTTGGCATTGAGGATGCTATAAAGATACTAATTGGTGCATCACCTAAGTATGCAATTGACGGTAATGCCCTATCACTGATTAGGCGGTTTAGGTGGGCCATGTTGGATGGTCCCTTCGCAATACTCATGGGTATATACCATAATGACGATCTTTACCTCATCGCATTAGTTGATAGGTTTAAGTTGAGGCCCCTCGTTGTGGGTATGGATGATTACTACTATTACGTGGCCAGTGAGGAGACTGCCATTAGGACCGTGTCGCCAAACGCCAGGGTTTGGACTCTCGAACCGGGTGGGTACTTCATAGCCTCATTAAGGCGTGGTATTATTTCATGGGGGGGTAGGGCTAAGGAGGAGGTCGATACCTTCTTCCCGCAGAGGTCGTTTCCAACCTACGTTGGTAGGGATGCCATAAATGCCGAGGGCCTTAGCTATAGGGAGCTGAATGAGGAAATACTAAGGAGGGCGTTGAGTGGTGAGAGGGTCATTAGGGTCATAAACGTTAGGGGGGGCCATAGATTCATAGGCGTGAACTTACCGAGGCACGGCATAAGGGATGTCAGGGTTGAGATATATGGTACCCCAGGTAATTCATTGGCCAATCTGAATAATGGCGTTGAGTTTGTGGTTTATGGTAATGCCCAGGACGACGTTGCCGACACAATGCACGGCGGTAGGGTGGTAATACATGGCGATGCCAGGGATATACTAGCCAGGCACTGCAGGGTGGTGAGGTCTTCGTTAGGGGGGGCAACGCGGGTAATAGGGCTGGTATTCAAATGCGTGAGTACCGTGATAGGAGGCCCTACTTAATAATTGGTGGTCGGGTTGATGATTACCTCGGTGAGTACATGGCGGGTGGTGTAATCATGGTTCTCGGGCTCGACTCGCTGAATAAGTGCAATATTCAATTGGTCGGTAATCACGTGGGTAGTGGCATGGTGGGTGGCAGGATATACATCAGGGCAGAGTACCTGAGAATAAAGTAGGCCTAACAGTATCTTACTCCGAGCTCAGGGAATTCCTCGATGCATCAAGGGATGAGGGATTGGGGGGGCAGGACGAAATCAATAAGCTACTCAATGTGTTAATGCGTTCAGAGCACGTCAGGAGGAATAGTATTGAGTATAGAGACCTGAATAAAGATGAGGTTAGGGAGTTGGAGCCCATACTACGTAAGTTCGTTCATGATTTTAATCTAAATGAGTCAATAATTGATTATTTACTAGGCTCTAAATACACGATCATAACCGCTGAGTAATGCTTAATAGTTTTGATATATTACTTAGATAGGTTAGTAATATTTATAAATAGGTTATTGATTTACCATTGAATGAATTATATAATCAATATAAGGCCTAGGCAGGTAATTAAAGACTTCATTAGGTTGACGAATAAGGGGGGGCCAACAAGCGACTTCTGGTATAGTGGCGTTGTTGAGGAGATTAGGGAGATGGCGATGCACGGTAGGCCAATTAGGGTATTTAGGAGGGGGGGTGTTAGGAGGTTTAGGATTCTTGATAATGTTGATTTTGGAATTGACGAAATTAGGTTGGCGGGTAATGAGAGGGGGGCAGGGCTAGTCTCACGTCGTTTATAGGGGGGGGTATTGAGGTATCCGCACCCATATACCTGGCAGACATGTCCTTTGGGTCCCTCGCCGGGGGGGTCCCAAATGCCGTAGAGGCGGAGCTCGCTGATGAGTTAATGCTCATCAGCGGCACCGGGGAAGGTGGGCTTCACCCAGAGGTTGCTAGGCACAGGAGGATATTCGTTCAATGGGCTTCGGCTAGGTTTGGCGTTGACATAAACACGTTGATGGCTGGCATGGGCGTAGTAATTAAGATTGGGCAGGGTGCAAAGCCCGGCATTGGCGGTCACCTACCTGGCTCCAAGGTTACCTCGGTTATATCCCAAGTCAGGAGGATACCAGTGGGCGTTGATGCGCTATCGCCCGCGCCGCACCATGACATATACTCCATCGAGGACTTGAAGCAAAGGATTGACGCGCTTAAGGAGGCGACGGGTAAGCCCGTGTTCGTGAAGATCGCCGCCACGAATTATACGCCGTACATAGTTACGGGCATAGCAAGGATGGGCGCCGATGGAGTGATAATCGATGGTCATGGGGGGGCTGGTACGGGGGGCCACGCCATTGGTGGTTAGGGATAACGTGGGCATACCCATTGAGTTAGCCGTGGCCTCCGCCGATAGGATGCTCAGGGAGGAGGGTCTGAGGGATAGAATCACATTAATAGCCTCCGGCAGGGTCTCCACGGCGGATGATGCGGCGAAGCTCATGGCCCTTGGTGCGGATGCTATCGCCCTTGGAACAGCCCTACTGATATCCATGGGGGTGTGCCATGCTAGGACATGCCATAGGGGGGGTAATTGCCCGGCGGGGGGGATAACAAGTAAAATTGCCGATGGGTCTGTGATTGTTGATTACGAATTCGCACTAAGGTCTTCAAGGAACTTCCTAGTGGCGTTTATGGAGGAATTAAGGTTAATCCTGGACCACCTGGGTATTGACGATGTTAGGAGGCTTGTGGGTAGGAGGGACCTATTACGGGGGGGTCACTGTATTGATGATGTCACGGCTAGAGTGCTGGGCATTAAGAGTGTAAATTGCGATACCGGTGATGGTGATATTACGAGCAAGGGCGATGTCTGGACCCCCCCTGACTACTCAATATACGCGACACAACTCGTGAGGAGCGGTGACGTGGTCATAGTTAGCATGGGTAGTAATGGACCCCCTGAGGTTGAGCCTCCGAAGAGGTTGATTGATTGGCTTAGGTTTGATGGTGCCCAAGTCACGAAGCCAGCCATAGACATATAGGGAGGACATAGACGTCTCAACGATACTCGCCGGCGGTAGGCTGTGGCTTTCCATGCCAGTGATAATTAAGCCTCCAAGGACCTGGGATGATGACCTCATTAAGGCCGCTAAATTCGTGGTCAGGGCGAACTCCGTGATGATAGACCTCGAGGGCGTGGACGTGATAGATAATAAGCACTTGATGAGAGTTATGTGGGATAGGTACGTGAATGGCTTGGGCGCGCTTGTGATTGGTCATGCAGGGCGGGTTGGGTCTGGCATTGACGTGCCCACGTACCTGAAGGTCACAGGTGTTGGTGAGGTTAGTAATGCGGTGAATGAGTTGGTGAGGGGGGGTGTTAGTCGGTTTAGTGGCGTGATAATTGACGTTGGTGATGATCACCCAGAGGCAATCCTGGTGAGGCTTGATTTGGAGCTTAGGAGGAGGGGGGGTGTTAGGGATTACGTGGACTTGATAATACACATGCCCAGCGTTAGGAGTAGTGGTGATATTGTTAAGTTGGTGGCCCTTGGTGCGGATGCGGTCATCATAAGTGGTTTTGTGGAGAGGGCTCTGCATGGTTATGAGAGTATTGAGGACTTTAGGCTTAGGCTAATGAGGTTCCTAACGGGCATTAAGAGGGAGATTGCCCAACTCCTTGGTGCAGCCGGCATATACTCATTACAGTCAATAATTGGCAATAGGGAATTACTCAGGGCATTAAGTGGTAGGGTTAGGGACATGCTCATGGTTAAGCTCGCAGGCGAGGACGTCCTTTATAGGTAATTGCCGATTGAAAATATAATAAGTAGTTAATGCCATGGTAATATTTATAAAGTATAGCCAATAGATAATTATGTGGTTAACCAGGAATTTCAGAGCTAATTACCGCAATAGTTAGGGTTGAGGAGGAGTTAGGCAGGTTGAGGGATTTATTAATTAAGTATGGGGGGGGTGTTGTGAGGGTTACGGAGCTTATGCAGTCGATTCATGATCCGTTACTCCTCAGGTTTGTGAGTGAGTTATTAATTAATAATGATAGGATTGCCTACCTGGGACCTGAGGGTAGTTACTCCCATGAGGTTGCGATTCAATTATTTGGTAAGGGGGCGGTACTCACGCCACTCAGGTCAATAAGTGATGTGGTTAGGGGTGTTTACCAGGGTGATTATGGCTTCGGTGTAATACCCATTGAGAATAATCAGGCGGGGGGGGTTGTTGGTGAGTCCATGGAGGCCCTGGTTAGGTGGAATGTCTATGTTAATTACGCCATTGATCACAGGGTAACCCTATGCCTAGTGGTTAATGATGGTGTTGAACTGAGCGAGATTAGGGAGGTTTACTCACATCCACATGCAATTAATGAGGCGCTCAACTTCATAACCAGGTTAAATGCATCAATAAGTTATACGCAATCAACTTCGGAGGCGCTAAGGCTAATTAAGGGGCATAGGCATAGGGCGGCGATTGCGTCTAGGATTGGGGCCGAGCTTTACGGGCTTAAACCACTGGTTTGCGGCATTGAGGATAACCCAAACTACACGAGGTTCCTGGTTATCTCAAGGCACATGAACAGGTCGGGGGGGATAGGACATTGGCAATATTCTCGGTACCCAACAGGCCGGGTTCCCTATTTAATGCGTTGAAGCCCTTTGCGGAGTTCGGCATTAACCTATCAATGATCTACTCAAGGCCCAATAGGAGTAGTCCCTGGGGTTACGACTTCCTACTCGAGACCGAGTGCCAATTATCCGATGAGGAGTGCTCAAGGGCATTTAACGAATTGAGTAGGGTTGCCGTCTACGTGAAGCTACTGGGTAGCTACCCAGTGTCTCGCATTCATTAATTGACTAATTCTATATATTTAATCGACGAATTTATATAAAATAAGTATAACTTATTAAGCAGCGCCACATTAACCACCTAGCCATGAACCTCATTCCAAGGAGCATGTGCACGCAGCACCCGGACAACGCCAGAGTACCTGACTGGGCTAGGGATAGTATTATCCAGGGGGATGACGAGGTTCACGAGGCATACCTAGCATACAGCCTATATGGTTGTCATGAGGTCATGTGGGACTTCGAGGGTAAGGACGTGGACATCTACGTGGTCAGGAAACTACTCAGTAGGTACCCAAGCTTCTTCAGGGATCACGTCCTAGGCAGGGACGTGTATTTAACACTTAGGTTACCGAATCCCTGGACTGAGACCGCGAGAGAAAGCTATTTTCGCAAGCCCTTGAGTTAATACCCACGGCCTACGACGTGGCCAGGGAATTCTACGGCACCGATGACATTAATGGGGGTATTCCAGGTAATACTTCCATTAACCTCGAGGGCCGAGGAACTCGTATTTACGTATAGGTATTACGAGAGGGTCGTCGCCGGTAAGGCATTCATTGAGTTAACCCCCCCGGTGTCAGGGTCATGGATGTCCTGGGCAGTGTTAGGCCGAGCACGATAGACGTGATACCCCCCCTCATAGAGGACCTAGGCTCAATGCTTAATGTTGGCAAAATAATCATTGGTTATTGGAGGGTGGTTAGGCCGAGCTACCTTAGGATATTCATAGCCAGGTCGGACCCAGCAATGAACTACGGCTTAATACCCGCAGTCCTCATGGCGAAGATAGCCTCAATAAGGCGTTGAACCTGGGCAGGGAACTCGGGCTTGAGATATACCAATAATTGGCGTCGGCCCAACACCATTTAGGGGCAACTTAACGCCACACAACGTGGATAACGTCGTTAGGGAGTACCCATGCGTACACACCTTCACCGTTCAGTCGGCATTTAGGTACGACTACCCAGAGGGTGAGGTCATTAACGCCATTTCGAAGCTGAACAATAGGAAGTCTGACGATAACTGCGATGTCCCTAACCATGGGGTGCTCATTAACGTAATTAATAAGTACGTGGTTAATTACCAAAGGGAGATTGAGGGACTTGCGAACGTTATAAATAGGGTTTCAAACTACGTACCCAGGAGGAGAGCCAGGAAATTGCACATAGGCCTATTCGGCTACAGCAGGGGGGGCTTTAGGGGCGTGGTTCTTCCTAGGGCTATCACGTTCGTTGCTGCGCTATATTCGTTAGGCATACCGCCTGAGGTGTTGGGTGTTTCCACAATTAATGAATTGAGTGATAGGGAGTATTCAGCGTTGAGTGAGGCCTATGTAAACCTAAGGCATGACCTAAGCATGGCGGCTAGGTACGTATGCCACGAGTGCCTGGACATGCTCACGAAATTAGGTAATTCCTTTGGGATCACCGGGGAGGTCATTGACATGGTTAAGAGAGATATTAAGACGCTTGAGGAGATGGGCATTAAAACAGGGCCCAGCGACTACGATAGTAGAAAGCATGAGTTGTTGACTCAATTATTCATTAATTCATTGGTTGAGGGTAAGGAGGATGACGCTGTTAAGTACATGGTTGAGATGGCGTTGATAAGGCATGCAATAGGCTAAGTCACCACCCTATCCAAGCAATTACCCTCAAGGCACTCCCTAATCTCCATGGCGACCCTCCTACCATACTTATGGGTCTACCGAAGTATAGCTTACTATATTGACTGCCGACGCCCATGTATATGTTCGTGCCACCACCAATCCTGAGGGCCACGTCGAAGACCACTATATCGAGGTCCGAGGTGACCATCAACTGTAGCGTGAATGGTCCAATGACACCCGGTGGCTCAACCTCTTCGGTGGCCTTGACAAACCTATCGCCCACCTCAAAGAGCCTATTAAGCTCACTCTCCCTGATGGTGGCCGGTTCATGACCAACCTCGATCATCTCCACATCGAAGTAATCCCTAATCTCCAACTGCACATCGGCCGTGAGCTCAGTAGTCCATCAAGGTTTGTCTGAATCCTCCTATCAATGCTAAGGATCTCCACCTCATCCCTCGCGACACTCCTGAAGTAATTAACGTTGAAGTGGGCCCCCAACAACCAACTCCTCAATCGACGCCTTACTAAGGTCACCCTCACTCACCACCCCCCCATCACTAACGAGCTTCCTAAACTTCCTCCAGAAGTCCTCCCTATCCACGGCCACGAAGAACCCCCCCCTCTCAACCCTCTTCCTCGCGTGGGGGGGCATCTTAACCATCACGGGCCTATCAATGTCATCAGGCGAGGCGTAAGTCCTAGGCCTCCTAATTCCGGCCAGGTCCAGGATTTTATAATACGTCTTATCCCCTACCCTCTCCTCATACCTGAGCAGGTACCTATTGCCAAATATGGGCACTGGAAATTGGTTCTCAATAGTGTCGTAACCCACGTAGACCGAGAAGCTCCTGTTGGGTACGAATATGGCATTCAACGCCCTTAACCTATTTACGACGTCCTCCCTAGCTACGTCGGCGTATTTATCAAGTATTAACGGGATATCAACAATCCTCCTAAACCTGAGGTATGTTATTTCTCTACCCCCCCTCTGGCAGATGGCCACTGTCCTGAAACCCTCATCTTTAGCCCCCCCATCAAACACATCGAGAGCTGAATGACTCGCTATGGCGGCTATGTGCACCGAGTCCACGCCAAGCTTATAACCACCCAGTAAATCCCCGGCGCTATACCTCATGTGACCACCCTATCAAGTGAGTCCTTCTCGATTGCCATCCTAATCTCCCTAGCAATCCTCCTACCCATGCTCATGGGCTCGCTCCAGTAGAGGTATGAGTATGGGCTACCGTCTATGTACAGGTTAGTCCCAGCCACAATCCTCCCTGAGAACTCGAAGATCCTTATATTAGCCTCATCGTCTATGACCCCCCCCTCCAGGGAGAAGGGCCCAATGACTCCGGGCGGTAGGCTTCTCCTGGTCTCCTCAACAAACCTAATGCCATAGTCGAGGACTCTGGGTAGTAGGCTCTCCCTAAGTACAAGCGGTATGTTCCCCCACAACGACAAAGGTGGCTTTAGGCCCATCTCCACGATAATATCCGGCGTTAGCCTCCTTAAGCCATCAATATTGGTTTCATACCTAATGTCGGCGCCCAATATCTCCACCCTACCCAGTATTGGGCTGTGGAAGTAATGTATGTATACTGGAACGCCTATTAGATACTCCTGCACAATGGCGTCCTTGGGCGTCTTTACCAAGCCTTCCTTAACCCTCTCCTCAACGCCCCCCCTGGCAACCTCCTCCCCCCCAGACCTAGCTATGAAGTAACCCCTACCACCCTTCGCACCCGGTAACTTGACTATCACGGGCCTATCAACATCATCACCAACACCGTAAAGCCTCGGTATTGGTATACCAGCCCTCCTGAGGAGGTCCATCTTAGCCCATTGATCACTCTCAACCCTAAACAACCTCCTAAGCCCAAAGATAGGCACCTCAATATCCTCAGCGCAGTCGAGGCCCACGTACTCCACGTAACTACCGTGGGGGGGCACAAACACGGCATTCAACGACTGGAGCCTCCTAACTACGTCGGGGGGGCTACACAACTCCCTCCAGTTGTTGAGGACCACGAAGTGGTCAATCAAGTGCCTAAACTGCTCATAGAACCAAAGCCTGTCCCTGGGCACGATGGCCACCGTCCCAAAGTCCTCAAGCTTGGCTCCGTGGAATATCTGGAGCGATGAGTGGCTGGCCAGCGTGGCTATGGTGACCCTATCCAGGTCATACCTCGAAAGAACCTCACTCATTACTCACCACCCCCCCAATGGGTGGCCCACCCATGAACCTACCGTACAGCTCCCTCGAGACGTAGATCGGCAGGTAATCGAAGAACACCAGATCGTTGGAGGTGTACCAGGGACCCTCACGCCAAATGCACGCCTTACAAACAACCTCACCACCAACCCTATTGACAAGTCTCTCCAGGCCCCCCCCATGGTGCCACCCGTGGACACCACATCATCAAACAGGCACACCCTCTTACCCCCCCTGATAAATTCCGCATCCTCACTGGTGAGTACGAGGGTTTGGGGTTCCCTGGTCGTTATTGACTTCACGTTCTCAGTAATGTAACTCCTCATGTAGCCCTTAACGCTCTTCCTAACGACCACGAACCTACCATGGCTGAGGCTCCTGGCCGCCTCATAGGCCATGGCAATGGCCTTAGCCTCAGCCGTAACAATGACACTCGGATCGTATCGCTTAACCACCCTGGCAACCTCACGACCAGCCCTACCAATGAACTCCACATCACTAAGCACAAGCCCGGCATCCGAGGCAATCCACAAACCGGGGCCAATGGGCACTATAGGTAGGCTACGCCTAAGGCCGAAGACCTCCACCTCATGAAACAACTGCCCCCCCCGTAAACCCTAACAAGCTCGGCACCACCCATCAATACCCTAATTAACACTTTTATTTAAAAATTTACCCATTAAAACCCCCCGGTAAATATGACGAAACTATTTAAATAATTATTTAAACAACAACCATGAAAACAACATCATAAGTAAAACACGGAAAACTTAAATTCCCCCCCTAAACCAACTCCTTGACGGGGGCCGTAGTCTAGCCTGGCTAGGATACGTGGGTTCAACCACGCCTGAAGCTCGGCTCGGGATCCAGACCACGAACGCGAGCCCGAGTGATCCCGGGTTCAAATCCCGGCGGCCCCCACCAGTTGGTTTGTTTTTGTTTTTAGGCCCGTGGGCCCTGGGCGAGCATTTTAGATTTATCATAGTCTTTATTACCTCTCCCTGATTTTCCAAATCACCTAACACTAGTTCCGCCTATTCGTAATTATGTCTTTGGATACGTTCCGATTATTGATTTATTCATTCACAATAATTTAAGGTTAAATATTCCGGCGAGGGTGTAATTGCAA
This sequence comes from Vulcanisaeta distributa JCM 11213, assembly GCA_001316125.1. The sequence continues at coordinate 22,215 of BBCS01000007.1, read as the reverse complement.
TGTCTGTTTCCGACCTGTATAGGTAGCATGTGGCTTTGAGGGATGACGAGAGGAATGAGAGGGAGGCGTTTTATATACATTCGTTGATTGGGTTTTACGGTAGGAAGTTGAATGAGAACTACAGGACAATACTGGACATGCTCTGCGGGCATGGTAGGTTGCATAAATTCCTGAGGGGGCCTTGGCTATGAGGTTTATGGTATGGTGTTGATATTTCGGAGGAGTTGATTGGGATTGCCAGGGGGGTAGCCATAGGGGGGGCTTTGAGGATCACTACTTCATCGGTGACATGAGGAGTTTTAGGTTGGGGGTTAGAATTGATGTATTGTTGAATTGGTTCACGTCATTCGGCTACTTCGATGATGAGGGTAACATGGAGACCCTGAGGAATTTCCACGAGTACCTGAGGAGTGGAGGACTACTAATAATTGATTTCCCAAACTTCCACCTGCACTCCGTCGATAATAGGGCTTTTATTCATGAGTATGGGGATGTAATAGGCATGGTCAGGGAGTACCTTGAGGACAACTCAAGATACAGTGTTTTGCACGAGAGGTTTTACAGGAGGATGGTGACAACCTCGTATTCATTGGCGAGTCAAGGGTGAGGGTCAGGAGGTACTTCATTGAGGACTTCATGGACATGCTACCCAAGGCCGACTTCACGGTACTTGGGGTTCATAGCACACTATCATTCAGCGACTTCAATAGGCTCAGGGACCCGCGATTCACCATAGTAGCCATTAAGAGGTGATTAGCTGTTTTATGATCGGTTAGGTTAAACAGGCACTGCACCTCACTGGTATTCCCGTATTGCGGTGTTATACCGTTAGCGTGTTAACTCATTGTCAAATCCATATTGAGCACTCCACCCTGGCTATTACGTAAACCTCTGTGAGCGAGGTGGTTACTAGCAGGGCGAGGTTTACCCAGGTAATTACGTAGTAAGGTGGTGCCAGGCCTAACGACTTAATCAGTAAGTACGGTGTTAACGATAGTGATGCTATGACCATGATTAGGAGGGCCATGACGTAGGCCCTAGCCCTAACCCACAACTCCCTACTTTCCCTATTCACGTCGAGGGCCGCCTTATGGGTCCAAATAGCATCCCTAATCCTAGTGAGGTATAGCTCCTTAACCTTACTAAGCACCCTAAGCAAGTCTATCAACGCCGCCACGAGGAGGACCATTGATAATGCCATTAATGATTCATGAACAATTAAGTCATGAATTAGGTAAAGGGCAATTACGCTAATGACCATGGAAATAACCTGCACAATTAACACCGAATTAATCAACCAACGGCACCATTAAGCTCCTCCCTAAACCCACCCATGGCCAATCATGCCACTCAGTAAACTCCTGACTATTTGATAATTATTACACAACTAAAGCAGGATACTGCATTAACCATACCCAATACCAACTACGCTCCTAATAATTTATGCGCTCATAAAGCAAATAAAGCAGGACAGCATTATCATGATCCTCAAAGGGCAAGGATTAATGCAATCTTGAGTTTGTCTGACATGCTCATCGTCTGTTGCCTGTTAGTGGTAGTGATTGCCCGATTGCGAATGATGGTGCGTATTCAAAGGCTAGTGGTCTTGCGCTTGCTAGGAGGTTTATAAATGAATATAAAGGCCAGCAACACTCAATTAATGAGGATTCGTGAACCTTAATGAGCTTATCAACTTACTGAGGATGGCATGCAGGGACTTAGAGGGTGAGTTCAGCGATGAGTTCCTTGGCTCATGCTCTTCGGTAGCTGGGCGAGGGGTGAGGCACGTGAGGATAGTGATGTTGACGTAATGGTACTATTCAACACGCTGAGCGGGTTAGATGTTAGGGCTAGGGCCTATGAGGTGCTTAGGCGATTCGTTAAGCGCGATATAACACTGGTAGACATGAGGAGGGGGGGCGAGCCCAGCGGTAAGTTGATGGCGTTGGCAATTAACATGGCGTGGAATGGGGGGGTAATATCTGCGATAGGTATGGCGACCTAAACCGCTTCAAGGGCTCCGTAATTAAGTTCATAGAGAATGAGGGCCTGGTCAGGTATAGGACTAGGGATGGGAAGTAAGGTGGATGAGGGCTGATGGAAGACCAATGATTAAGTCAGTGAGGTTGATGTACGACCCAATCGATGAGGTTAATTGCAGGTATAGGCTGGCCATTAACTACTTGAGGGAGGCCAATGAGGCATTCAGTCGGGGGGGTGATTGGAGAGGCACTATCGCCGCTGCCCAGTTGTCTGCTGAAAACGCGGCTAAGGCCGTCATAGCCGTTTATAGGATACCGAGTCGGAGTCACGATCCGTCTAGTGAGTTAGGGGGGGATATATGGCTAACCTACCGAGGAATTTAACGGAATTGGTAAGTGAATTGGCAGTGATAGTGAGGAGGCTGGCGCCTGAGCATGGTAGGAGCACGTATGGCGAGCCTGAACGTGGGTTAGCTCCCTGAAATATACAGCCGAGGCGATGCCGAAGTCTCCCTGGGCATGGCTAAGAGGGCTGTTGGCATTATGAGGACCGTGTTAAGGTCCCTGGGCCTAGAAATTTCCTAATTAAGAAATGATTTATGGTTTTAAGGCATTGATACCTGGTCATCATGAATCACCACAGCACTGAACAATTAGAGGTACTCTCCATTAATTAAACATTTATATTTGACCTATGGTAAAAATCATTAATGGACAACACCGGCATGCACCGGGTCTTTACCACTAGTCCGGCAAAACCTTATCACCTGCCTAAGGTATTGCGTGTTCGGTGTTGATGACGAGAAGTACGGAATTACGGCAAGGAACCCCCCCGTGAAACCCAGCGATCTCGTCATCTTTTACGTTAGATCGTTGATGGTGAGGATAGTTAACGCACCCAATAAGTGCCAGAGGGTATTCTTAGGGCCTTATAGAGTTAAGGGTAGTGATTTATTGAGTCCCAATCACCCGCCATTAATGAGTGGAGTCCGAAGAATAAATTTAATGTATTAATAGGGATTGAGAAGCTCAGCGGCATTTACATAGGCGCTGTGGGCATTTATCTCGTATTAAACAATCTATACTTCATCACAAACAAGGCAAGGAGTGGTCGTGGTGGTTGGCAGGACCACATGCAATTCTCAATAATATCAATTAGGGAGGAGGATTATAGAACCATAATTAATCACTTAGACCTGAAAGACCCTAAACAACCAACACACAGAGCTACCCTACTGATTACAGGCCAACCTCCTTAACACACTACCGTCCCTCCTACGGATACCAACCAACCTACAGCCAATGATTGGGAGCGCCAGGGCAAGCGGCAATAACCTATATGGTATCTTCCACCTGACATAGTCATCCCTATAACGCTCATAATGAAGCCTCACGAGCTCTTCACGGGCCAGCTCCCCCCCAGCCCTGCCAGGGCATTCCCGCGACGCCTCCCTAACCATGGCCTCGTAAATCCTAACACCACTACTCAACTCCTCAACACCTACACGACCAGCCCTTAACAGGTTAATAAAGGCCTTAACCCAACACAACGGGTGCCCCGCGACAACGGCTGAGCCAGGCCCGCTTATTAACTGCCTAGCTAGCTCATTAATCTTCAGGTTCAATTCCTCAGCAACAGCAGCCACAACACAGCTCTCAGGAGGGTCCTCACAATCACGGAACCTCTTATTAATGGCCTCGGCAACCATCGCCGCGCACTGCCTTGGGTTAAACGTGGTTAAACACTCCTCATCGACACCCAAAATGCTTAGTAATGCCCTATTCACCTCACTCACAAACCCAGCGGCGCTGCGCTTCACGCTCCTAACCTCGACCTCCTCGACATCCTCCACGTAATCCTCAGTAAGCGGCTTAGCATTAAGCCACAATTCCTCAAAATACCTCATTAATTGACCGTAAAGCTCCCCCCCATTCTTTATTAAGACATTCAACTCAACATTACCATAAAGACCACCAACCGTCAAATTAGCACTACCGACAATGGCAACACCATTACCAAGTAAGTAAAGCTTAGTGTGTAGCCTTCGATACACCCTAATCACATCACGCCACCTCTCATAGATAACCCTCGGTATTGAACCCAAGTCACCAACCACAACCCTAACATCACTAATACCCCCCCCAGGTAATTAAGTACGTACGATAACCCATCATAATCAACAAACCCAGTCGCTGCATTAAACGATGTTAAGCCACCAAGGACCCTAGCCCTATCTAGGCACTCATCGAGCCTATGGCAAATATGAATAAGCATGCCCCCCCATTAATGTAATTATGAACTACCCTACTTAAGTATGACGAGGAATCTCCAAGGTGGTTAGACCGCGTAATTGCTGGGACTCTGGCCTAAGAAATTGGAATTACAACTTAATTAAAATAGACATGAAACCACGAGAACTTTAAGATAAATTCCATGGCTAATTTACGAGACTTCATCGAGCCTCCTCAACTCAATGCCTGTGTTATCACGGGTTATTGCGGTGCCCACTATTGCTATTACGAACCAACGATGAGCATTACCGAGTAGCCAATCACGAGGCTTAGCCTGAGCCAGAATGGCGCGGTGAGTAGGGCTGCCGTGGCCCCTATGGAGGCCATGTTCCACAGGAAGCCTATTGCGGAGCCCCCTGAACCGGGTTGGGAATAGCTCGGCTAGGTACGCGAGCATGACACCGCCCGTACCCATTACACTCGTTAAAATGCCGGCTGAGACCACGAGCTGGGAAGGAACTCCTCAAAACCACCGTTAATGGATAGGCGAGTATAATACCTATTAATGAGTAGTATAGGAATGCGTACTTCCTCCTAATCACATTACTCAACACGCCACCAATTATCGTTATCACACCGCCAATGAGTGATGCGTAGGTCAATCCCCCCCAGAACACCGTGGATAGGGGGGGCATCCTTAGGAAGGTTTGTAAGTATGTTGGTAGGAAGCCGAGGGTTGCATAGGCAACCCAGAAAATACCAGCGAGTAGGAGTAGGGCTATTAACGCATCGCGGTAACCCCCCCTCCTAAAGAACTCAATGACGGGTGCCCTAGAAACCCTACCGGCACTCTTCAACTCCCTGTATATGCTCGGCTCATCAACCGTGAGCTCAGTAGGATGCCTACTACGGCGACCACGAGGCCTATGAGGAAGGCATACCTCCAGCCATAGGCCACGAAGGCCCTTGTGCCGAAGTAATCCCTTAGCAAGGCGAAGGTGAATGCCGCGAGTGCATACCCCCAGTAATAACCGCTCTCAATCACACCACTAACCAAGCCCCCCCTATACCTGGTTGACGAACTCTCAATAGCCACAAGGTGCGAACCACTCACCTCACCGCCAACGAACACGCCGACCAGGAGCCTAAGTAGTACGAAGAGCACGGTGGCCAATAAGCCAACCTCTTGATAAGTGGGTAACGCGCCGGTTAAGGCTGAGGATATGCCCAAACCCATTAACGTGACCATCATGGTGAGCCTCCTACCAATCCTATCGGCCACGTGACCAAATATAATACCACCCAAAGGCCTGGCAAGCAGGGTCAGCGAGTATGAGGCGAAGACGAAGAGTAACCTGGCGATTAGGTTCGTTGGTGGGAAGAAGTATATGCCGAGGACTGAGGCTATGAATAGGACCAGTGTTAAGTCGAAGACATCAACCATCCAGCCAAGCATACCACCAACCATGGCCCTAACGTTAACCTCCTCGGTAATTGCCCTCCCAGTCACGTTATTAAATCGCCAGTGCATTATATAAACATTACCGCGGCCACAATAGGCTATTTAGATGATAATGCCTAATCCTTATCAAGCATCACGAACTCCCTAACCAACTCACCATGCCTCCTAAGGTCCTGAACGAGCCCCCCCCTGAGCTCGTCAAGCATTATCACCCTAACTTTCCTCCTAAGCTCATGGAACGAACCCCCCCTCAACACCCTCTCCAACTCCCTCCTCACACCCTCATCCCTAACAACTGCGTACAGCCTAACACCCCCCCTCCACCTATCCCTCGCATGCTTAAGCCTCGCCAATGCCTGCTCAGGGTTATCAACAACCTCAAACACAGCCAACGGCGCCAACCCATCCCTATACTCATCCTCATTACCCCCCCACCAGGCAAGCCCCCCCAGTCTATACCCACCAACATCCACATCACTGACCGGGTAATAACCAAACAATTGAGCCGCCTCCCTCAACAACGTCACCACCTCACTAACGCCCTGAGCCTCGGCACCTGCCCCCCCAGCACCCGCCGAACTAATCCCACCAACAACCTCCCTAGCACCGCCCTTAGAAGCCCCCAAAACCTCAATCACCGGCTTAGGCGTTGACTGACTCCTCAGCTCCTTAATTATCAACTCTGCATCCTCAGCGGGCATGGGCATCGCCCTCGGGTTCGATGGATCAACTGAGTGCAAAGCCTCAGTAATGCTCCTCCTACCCTAGTAAACGATAACTTACCAGCAACACTACCAAGCTCAACCCTGCCGAGGACGATGGGCTTAACCTCAACAACGTAGGACCAATCATTCAACTTCCTACTAGCCTTAACCCAATCACCAACAACCTCGAAGACACCCACGAAGGACTTGCAGTAGGACTTACAACCGAAGCCGCTTACAAAGAGCACCAGGCGGGTGCCGGGCTTAATCCTAGTCATTAAGAGGCCGCATTCAAGGTCGCGGCAACCGAATTGACCTGTCTCGATAATGCTCATGAAGACCCTCTCCCTCACAATGGCAAGCCAGTAATTCACGGGCTATACATAACCTAGGTAGAGAAAAACTTTTGCTGGGGTTGCGCCACGGAATATTCAGTTAAATATTACTGGATAGCAAATAAATCTAAGCCCCCCCATCGCCAGTAAATTTAACTGGAAATCGCCAATTACAATGACCAAACGACACTTAAGCATTTTTAATTAGGGGCTTGAGCAATACCTCGACCCAAATGGGCAATTCAGCCTAGGCATACTCAATGAGCTTTATGTGCATAGCGCCAACGTTAATAACGCGATGATCATGACGATACTCGGCATTTACTTACATGCGGTCTTCGTATCATTCACACTGGGCTTCCCACTAGCCATACTCGCCTGGCTCATTAAGTGGTATAGGACCGGCGACGCATTATTCCTAAACTACTCCAAGACCCTAACCATGGTCTGGGCCGTGAACTTCGCCCTAGGCGCCGTCACAGGCACGATAGTGGAGTTCGGCCTACTGGACATATGGCCAACGAGCATACTACTCTACTCCTCCTCAGCCTTCATCCCACTCCTCTATGAGGCCACCATAGCCTTCATAGGCGAGGCAGTCCTAGTGGTGCTCTTCATCATAGCCATAGGCAGGTGGAGGGCAAAGTACACACTGGGCATACTGATTGCGGCCTGGCTCCTCGGCTCACTATCCGGGTACTTCATACTCACGGCAAACGCGTGGATGAACACGCCCTGGGGGGGATTGGGCGGGATACCGCATGCGCTGTACCCATTCCTACCGGGTTATGGTCCGGACGCTGCAAACCTAACCGCAACACTAAACCTAGCCGCACTCCTCCTGCACTACACAATCAGTGGCTCTGGCTCCGTGGCGCTGACAAGCATGAACTTCACCTCGCTGGTGGGTACGTACCTTACGAACCCATGGTTACCCATGGTCAACCCAGACGCCATAGTGACCACACTGCACACATTATTCGCGGCCTACGCAATTGGCGTTGGGGCGGTGGCGCTGGCCATATCGATTAGGTTCTTCAGGACCCACGATAATAAGTACATCAAGTTGCTAAAGCCCCTCCTCTGGATACTTGCCGTGGTGCTCCTCATCGAACCGATAGTCCTCGGCCACTTCATGGGCGATGACGTGGTGGCATACCAACCGCTCAAGTTCACGGCACTAACCACACTCACGGGAGGCCCAGGGGGGGTCTATGGGTATGAGTACTACGACCCCGTGGAGGCACTGTTCGCCTACGGAAACCCATACCACCCACTCTACGGGTTCCAGTACTACCTAAGCCAATGCAGGGCGCTGGGCAACACCACCTTCGGCCAGCTCTACGGTGAGCTTGACCCAGGGATGCTGGGCTACCTCGCCCATTGGCCAACGTCACGCTTGCCCAGAATTGCGAGGCAGCAGTACTAGCCTAGAGCCGTTGGCACCGTTGGTCAGCGCGTTCTACTACACAATGATTGGCGCCGGAATACTACTCGCAGTGGCCGCGGTGCTTGCCCTATTCACGTACCTAATCAGGGTACCCGTGCTCTCGGCAATAACCGACTTCATAAACAATGAGATACTCGGCGTCCTGATAGGCGCGACAATGTAATGCCCTTCCTGGCCTCGGCAATGGCGGTGCTATCGGCCATAGCAGCCACGGCTGGGTGGGCCGCTAGGGAGATTGGTAGGCAGCCGTGGACGGTCTATGGTTTGATAACCACCAACGAGGTGGTGACGGTTGACGCAATAACGCCGGGCTTCGTGGCGTTTGTAGTCGCCGTACTATTTGTGATAGCCGTCGTGGGGGGGGCCTGGCGATGTACTACGTAGCCACTAGGCCGAGCCTCCTGGACAGGTTTAGGGAGTTGGCTGGGGGGGTGGGTGGTCATGAGTAGTTACCTTGCCCTGCTCTCCTTCGCCGTGCTGGGCTTCGCCCTGGAGATGCACCTTGTGTTTGTTAACGTGATAATAGGGGGCCACGGTACTCACGGTGGTGACGAGGTACCTAGCCTACCTACGCAGGGACCCGGGCCTCGAGTCTGTGGCCAGGGACATGTTCAGGCTCATGGTGGTGACGGAGCTCTTCGGTGGTGTTTGGGGGGGCACGATACTGACTGTTTTCATGGCCGGGCTCTTCCCATCAATGACCGCAATATTCACGAAGGTCTACTTCTACCCAATAGCCATAGCCCTCGTGGGGGGGATCCTAGTGAGTATACCACTCATAGCCATCTACTGGCACCTGTGGGGTAGGGTCAACCCAAGGACCCACAGCCTAATTGGCATACCACTCGCCATATCCGTACTCCTCGTCCCAGTGGGCTTCAGGTACCTCTTCGCGGGTCTCGACTACCCACAGTACACCATGACCAACCCACTGACCGCCCTCTTAAACCCAGTATACCCACCACTCATAGCTCACACACTCATTGGCGCCATGGACATCGGGGGCCTTCGTAACAGCCTCAGTACTGGCCACCAGGAGGAACATGAACATTGAGGGCGTGAGGATAGCCCTAGGGACCGGCCTAGCCCTACTCGTGCCGCAAGCCATTGCGGGAGCTTATTACTTCACGGTGCTTGAGAGGTACGACCCATACATAGTAAGCAACATCGCAGGCCCACTGCTGGGTTATGACCCAGGCACGGCGCTCTTCTACCCAGCCTTCTACGCGGCCATAGCCCTAACCATAGCCCTGGGGGGGCCACGGCCCTATACGCCTTCTACACCGTGATGAGGGGGTAGGGTCGTTAGGCCCGCCGTCATTAGCACGGGCCTCCTGGCCGAGGCAATACTCGTACTAATGGAGTACGTCAACGACGGCTCCAGGTACCCATACCTATTCCTAAGCGGTAGCTCGGGCATACCAATAACCCAATTACTAAACACACTCATACCACTACCCCCCCTAATCGCCATATACACAATGCTATTATCAACACTCGTGTTCACGGCAATATTCACAATAACCCTATACTACGCCATAATCAGGAGATTCCTACCGGAGGAGTAAGCCCTACGCCACATCAAAATCACACCTAAACCCAAGCAGTCCTTCCTCGAAACCTTAACAACACAAACACCAAGCGTAGAGGTATGCCCAATAAAAGGGCCTTTGAACCACGAAGGTGTAGCAATAACGGTGCCTAATGAGTTTATTGAAGAGTCGGAAATGAGGCGTAGGAAAAGAATCAAAGGCCTGGGCTGGTCCTCTCCCTCATACTTTCGATAAGCCAGATACCCCCCCTCCTCTCAGCCTCCTCGACTGCTCCAGGCATTGCCCTTAGGCAGTAAATGACCTTAATGACCCTGCCAGGGAATTTGTCTGGCATTGCCCTGATAGCCTCATCAATCTTCTCACCAACCCTCTCATCAAACCTCGCAATCAACCTAGGACCAACCCTCGTCTTAGCCTCGCCGACTATGGTCAACCGCCCATTGGTACCATAAACATCAAACTCAAACCTCGAGTCAAGGACAACCCTATCAGTCCTAATATCAACACCCCCCCTCCCCCCCTTAAGCAGGTGGGTAATAACGTCATTAGCCTCCTCCTCGATAGAGGCCGTTAGGTTATCTAAAGTCCTCCTAATGGCACCAACATCCCTCCTAAGCAACCTAACCTCCCTCCAAATCCTATTATTCTCCTGCCACAACCTCTCAATATTCTCATTAATCCTCCTTATCTCTTGCCATATTTTGTTGTTTTCTTCCCATAGTTTATTTACGTCGGTTCTCAATGCCTCATGACCCTCACGCAATGCCCTCACCTCTTCCCATAGCTTGTTTTGATTCTCCCAAAGCCTCTCCTGACCCTCAACAAGCCTCTGAACAGTCCTCGTCAAATCACTAACGACACTCACCAACTGCCTAAGCGAAGACTGAACATCAGAAATACCAAGCAAACCCACCACCGCCAACCTAAAAACCTCATCCTCCCTCAACAAACGCAAAAACTCATCACGAAGAGACATCCATTAATAACTCCAAGAGCCAAAAATAAAAACCCACCGCCATAAATACGCACATCAACAACCCCCCCATAAACACCCCCCCAAGCAAGCTCATAAGACGCAGAATCAGGTAACACCATAACACATGAACAAAGACCCAATGCTTAATTAGGCAATACACACCACACCCGCATGCCACTCACCAGGGAGGAGGTCATGAAGTCCTTACCACAGGGCTGGAGACTGGAGGGCAACTACATAGTCAGGGAGCTAGAGTTCACCACATTCATGGACTGCATAGCCTTCATAAACCAACTAGCCCAAATAGCCGAGGCGGAGGAGCACCACCCAGACATGGTAATAACCTGGAAACACCTAACACTAAGACTTACCACACACGACGAAGGCGGAGTCACACAACTAGACATAGAAATGGCAAGGAAAATAAACGAACTAATAAACAAGTGGCGAGACAAAATACAGGGCTAACTCACGGTAATGTCACCAAGCCAATTATTAAATGGCCTGGGCAAATTTAATATCAACTTATTATTATTCTGATTCATTAAAACGCGTGAAGTATCACGAGGCGGTTATGGTAAGGGACTCAGCCAATGAGCCACCTGTGCCATTCAAAGTAATAACCACCGTGTATGTGACGCCGGCCTCAACACCAGTGCACTGACCAACAACCCCGTAACTACCGCCAGCAGCCACCACGCGCCAACACCGCTCCAAGAACAATCGAGTATCGAGCCATTAGGACCATACACCTTAACACCACTAATCGTTAGTTGCGTTGTGCCGGCGTTATAGATGTTTATCGTCACCACGCCCGTGGACGCCGACATACTGCCCGAGACCTCAACGTTAGGGGGGGCGCTAAGGGCGTGCTGCCCCCATTGCCTTTGCGCCGTGGTAGAAAATCATCACTAGCGCCACACCAACGACTATGAGTACCGCAGCAATTATGACGGAGACCAAGGGCGATAACTCACCCCTACTACGCATAATTAACCCGTGGGGGGGATACACCTTTTAAGTATTGCCCATATATAAACCCATGGGTCCAGGCCCAATAAAGCCCTGGCTCAGGGCTAGGCTCGAGGAGGCACTACTCATGATGCTCGCAACACCACTATTCCTGGCACAGCCAGTGAGTAGGGTGCTGGACACGCTCATAAACGAGGCCCAAAGGCTAAGCATTAACCGCCCACTAGTTAGGCGATTGCTAATGGCTAGGGCCGTGATTTCAATGAATGAGCCGATCACGAAGTACGTAGGAGGCCTCGGAAGTATGCTCGAGGCTATGGTCAATGCCGAGAGACTGGGTATTGAACCCGGCACGGCAATTCTCTACGTACTCAGGGAGCTCGATGATTACCTGGGCAGGTTGAGGGGGGGTGATTACAGGGACTTGGTAATACTACTTGACACCCTCACCGTGATTACGCTGGCCATGGTGCCCATGACAATAGTCCTCGTGAGTAGGGCCCTAAACATGAACCCAACCACATACCTAGTGATGACCTACGCCTCGGCCGCCCCCCCAATAACGGCATTGCTGGGTTGGAACCTTGACCCAGGCCTTGTCCCTATTGATAATGAATTGACTAGGTACATGGGGGGGATTGCGCTGGCGTTGTCTGTGCCTATCTACGTAATCACCAGGTCAATAGCACTCACCTGGTTAGTCTTCTCCACAGCCTTCCTAGGCCTAAGCCTCAACTGGTATGTTGGGAGGGTTAGGGCGATTAATGAGTTGAGGCACACCGCGGTTAATAGTGTCATGAGGGCGGCGGTCACCCTAAGGCTTGACCAGGCCTTGTCTAGGAATTGGCTTGAGGGCTTCATTAGTGAGTATGCCAGGGTGGTCGCGGTCACGGGCATGGGGGGGCCGGACGTGATTAACGTGGCCGTGACATCACTAACCCACGTGGTGAATTCCGTAATGGAGGCCAGGAGGGTTGGGTATGCCTCGGTTATCGTGTCCGTAGCCCTGATGGAGGTTATTCTCGTAATAACGAGGTTAATAGCGGCCCAGGTGCCTGGGGGGGGTGTTGCCATGCTCCAGTTCATGCTTCCCACGGTCATAATCGGGGGGGCTTCATGAGCGGTTATGTGCTTGACTCCGTAACCACGGGTATGTACGCCACCGTACCGCTGGTGGTCACGTACATAGCCCTAACAATGGCCTAATTGGGTAAAGCCTTAATAATGCCATGCGTAGTTAAGATCTATGTTGACTGTATTGTTCCTAAGCCAGAAGGGTGGTGTTGGTAAGACATTGATAATCACGAGCCTAGCCACGGCACTAGCGATGAGGGGGGGTACAGGACCTGGCTCATTGACCTGGACCCAAACGCCACTGCATCCAAGGTCTTAGGCGTGAACAACCCGGGTAGTGTTAATGGGGGGGCTTTGACGTACATTATGGGGGGGGTTACGAAGACCGTTAAGGTCTCTACGGCACTCATTGAGGATGGGGGGGTTGTGGGTAACATAAAGGTCATACCACCCGGCGCGTCGCCCGTCGCAAACCCATACAGTGCATTACCGAGCACTGCGGTCCTGAGCTCGAGGGTCTCATCACTAATTAAGGGGGGGATAGGCAATTACAGGGTTAAGCCCAACTTCATACTAATAGACACACCGGCTCTATCACCAGCACTGAACCCAGGGCTCATAACCTCGCTGGTGGGTAGTGCCGACGTGATAACGCTGGTGGCCACTGACGAGCCAGGCGGCATGGGGGGGTGGCTCGGTAGCATGCTTGAGTACGCGTCGGCGGTAGTCCCAGGTAGGGAGGGGGGGGTTGTAGTGTTGAATAAGTTATCGAGTATAAGGGGTAACCTAGACATTGGTGTTAAGAACGTGGTGAAGATACTCAGGAACCCGGCGATTGAGGCCGCGTGGCGACTTGGTTCAATACCCTACCTGGTCAAGGACCCGGGGGGGCTGGGTCAGTTCAGGAGGGCGATTGATGAGTTGGTGGCGTTGCTGGAGAGGTTGAATGCGGAGAGGGTTTGGGTGAGTCCATGAGGTTCCTGCGTAGGAGGGTCGTTAATGAGTATGAGGATGAGGAGATCATGAGGCTCATGAGGAGGATTAGTAATAGGCCGAGGCTTGGGGGGGTTGGGGGGGGTGTCAGGCCGAGTAGGGACGCTGTGGAGGTTTACGTGAGCAATGGGTTGAGGCTACTGGAGCAGGCTTTGAGGGGGGGTTTGGGCGCGGTTGATGATGAGGTTAGGAGGGCACTGAGGATTGGTAGGGAGATCCTGGTTAGTAATTACCCGAATCAACTCGACATTAATGAGTTGGCGAGGCAGTTACTGGTTAGGGTTAGGACTCATCAAAAACGACGTCGCTCTTGACATCCCTCGGCATGACCAGGTCCCTAGCCCTGTGGAACAGGGCTATTAACCTAACCCACTCAGTCTCATCAATGTCGAAGCCCGAGTAATGCCTAAGGAACGCCTCCCTATCACCCACCTCCCTAATCACGAAGTCCTCACCAACACGCCCACCCAGGAACTTAACCAGGACATCCTCATGCAAAGCCCCCCCATCCCAGGCAACCAGGGGCTTACCACCATCCACAACCCACGCACCCACAACCCTCCTAACAACCCTACCACCAACCTCGAACCTACCCATGAGAACGACCAACAACCTAACCAAGTCAATGGGCACACCATACTCCCTAAGCCTAACAATGGCCTCCTCAACACCACCAGCATGCATCGTGGTTGCACCACCCACCTGCCCACTCATTATGGCGTGAAGCCACGCCCTAGTATCCTCCGGACCCCCCCTAACCTCATTAACAAATATGTAATCAGCACCAACCCTAAGCGCATGAACAAGCCTCTGGAAGAGTGGTATGGGCCTAACACCCGCCCCCCCATGACCCTCACGACTAAGCAATGGAATAACACTACCGGCATAATCACTAACCAACTCCTGGGGGGGCAGCAGGACCTCGTCGATATCCTCAACCTTGGCAATCACCGTGCTAGGGGGGGCAACGCGGACATCAGGCCGCCGACATACTCGTCTTCCCAGAGCCCGCGGCCCAATCACCAGGACAGGGACACCAACCTCGAGCGCCAGCCATAGGTAGGCGGCCAACTTAGCGTCAATGGAGCCCAGCCTAACCATGTCAGTTAGCTTCCAAGCCCTGGTGGGGGGGAAGACCCTAATACTCACCCTGGTCCTATCCGTAACGTCGAATGAATCAACACTCACCCTAAGCATTGGCCTATGGCCCCTATCGTAAGCCTCGATGGATGGATTATAATAGGTCGGGTAGACCCCAACCCTATCGCCAATGACACTCACCAAAAGCTCAACCTCCCTGGTGCTAGGCACAATACTCGACTGGCAATCACCAAGACTACTCAACTTAAAGTGAACCCTGGCGTTGGGGGGGTGACGTAGATGTCGGTGAGACCAACCTCATCGCCTACGGCCATCACGGGCTCCAGGGCACCGTAGCTATACAACCCCCCCCTAAACAGAAGTGATGCCCACTTATCAAGATCATCACCAGAGGCATCAATGCCGACATTCCTCAGGTAATTACTGACCTCAACCCTAAGGGCGTTAACCACGGCATCCTCAAAACCCAAACCCCCCCTCGAAATACCCCCCCTAATCACGGCATCCCTAACCCTAGGCATGTACCTCACAACGAAGGACTCAAGGTCAAAGGAGTCAATGCCGGGAAGTACGGAGTCACCCACATCAACAAAGCAGCCACTACCCCCCCAGACAGTGCTGTAGATGGTCACGGTACTTGGGAAACCGCGAAACGAGACTCTACGACTAAACACAACCTCACCATCAACCCCCCCACCCACAGAACGACTGTGAAACAAGCCCATAAAAAGCCATAAACAAACCCCCCCCTTAATAAGTTGCTTGGGGGTAAAACTAATTAATGAGGGCCTCGGTTAAGTAATCATGTTCGGGCTGGGTAAAAGGAGGAAATTAACGGGTAATGAGGAGATTGAGGAGGAGCTTGTGATAGAGGATGAGGGTAAGGACGAGTTCGGACTACCCACAAACACAACCCAGGCAGTGAATACCCAACCACCGACCCATCAACAAAACCTAACGGACCTAAGGAGCTACATAGATGAGCTGAGTAGGAGGATTGAGGAGGTAATGAGTATCAAGAACGACCTAGATAAACTCACGCAGATGAAACCCACAATAGAGAACTACATAAACACGTTGAGCGAGATCGTGAAAACCCTGGGCGAGATCGAAAACCTACTGAACAAACTAGAGGAGTTAAGGAGGAGGCTATGACGATAATAACAGTCACAAGCGGCAATGTTGGTGGGGGGGTGGGGGGGAAAACCACAATAACGCTGGCCCTACTAATGAGTACGAAGAACGTGGCGTACATGGACCTAAGCCGGACAACCGCTCCCTATCCCTACTCCTGGGCCTTAACCCGAGGGTGGACATAATAGATAGCGTGCGTGGTAGCAGGTACATGATGTATGTGAGGGATGGGAACGTAGTCATACCAATAAGGCATAGGGAGTACCTGGAGCTGAGGCAATTGAGTGAGATAGCACCAGGTGAGGTGCAAAGGATGCTTAGGGCGTTGGAGAAGACCCTGGTTAGTAAGTACGGTGTGGAGGACCTCGTGATAGACACCATGAGTGCTGTGAACCTGGGACTGACGATGGGCGCGATAGAGGCTGCGGATAAGCTACTAATACCGCTGACCAGGGAGAGGGAGGAGTTGATAAGGAGGACCATACCGAGGGTTAGCACGAAGTACATGGTCTATGCTATGAACATGGTCAGGGAGAACCTAAGGGTTGAGGGCATGGCCGCGGTGATACCGTACGTGGAGGGCACCAGTAATCAGCTGGAGGTTGCGGAGAGGATTAGGAATTACGTCAGAAATTTAATGAAGGTGGTCCTCGGGTAATGATCTAGATGAGCGATGATAGGTGACTCATCACCATAGCCATGAAATTGCTAAGGGCAGTGGCAATCGCAGTTAAACCCACAGAATTGAGCACGGCAGGTAATATGCCCATTAACAGGGCGAAGACCACGCCCATGGCAACCAGGGCACCTATGATACGCCTAATGCTCGACCACTCAATGAGCGAGTAACCAATTAGTGACTGTACGAGGGCCAGGAAGCCAATGAGGCTTAGACCCGCTATTGTTATTAGTATGAGTACCGCGGCCACGAAGGCCATAAAATCAACAGTACTACTCACAACGCCCTGGATTGCCGACTCAGCAGCGGCGTACGGGTTAACGGAGCTCAGCATCACCGCCATGCGTTAATCAAGCCCAAGGCCCTAATTAGGGTTGTGCATCGTGGAAGCCGCGTTGCGCCAAACCCGGCGCAACTCAGTGCTTAACGGCTCTGAACAACCTGGTTATTGCATTGTCCGCGAGGCCCAGCTTGAATAGGTATGTTGGGCCGAGCATTTGGTGGGCCATGGACACCAGGTCCTCCATTGGCCTTGTGAAGGGCATGAGGGCGTAGTACCACTTCTGCGAAACCTCAACGCCGATTATGGCGTATGGGTCCCAACGGGCCACGAGCTTAGCCCTAACGCCATTAACCACGAACTGCCTACCAACCCTCTCAAACCTACCCTCACCAGGAACCCAAGCTCACTAACCAACTCGCTGAACGTCCTGAAGTTCGTGGGCTCGCCAATCACGAAGAACGGAGACTCAGGCGTGACCTTGAGGTAGTGCTTACAACCCTCCGTAGGCATCCTATTACAAACCCTAACAACCCTACTGCCTGGGTAGGCCTCGAGAACCCTCTCCACGGAGACCACGGAGTCAGGCTCGTAGGAGCTAACCACAATGAGCACGTCAGCCCTACCCAACAAATCAATGAACTCAGGCTGGGCAAGGCTCATGGGCGGCAAATCAACAATCGCCAACCCCCCCCATAACCCTGGGGCGGCAACCCCCCCTGCCTAACCCTAACCAATTTGGACAACCTATTAATACCATCAACAAAATCACTAAGGTAGTAATAAACGCCAGTACACACACCAAGGCTACAGGAATAATCAAACAACTCATGACCAAAACCCCCCCTAAGCGAGAGTATCGCCGATAGACCAAGGGCAATCGTACTCTTCCCCCCGTCCCACCCTTCGACCCACTCGTAACAACTATCAGCATTCCAATTGTGTTCGTCTCAGGGCAGTATTTATATTACTTTTGCCAAACTCGAACACTGAATATACCCACTAAACACGGCCAATAAGCCCTAACCAACACATTTTGCCTGTGAAGCGGGTAGACAGACTCATAAAGCCCAGGTAACCCAACCCCCTTGCTGAAGCATTAATGAGCAATTTCTGGAGGGAGCACCTACACCCAAGGCTTACGGATGTGATTGAGGAGTTCGCTACCTAGAGCCAACGCCAATCCAGGAGAGGGCAATACCAGGGTGCTCAGTGGCGTCAACGTCCTAATCACCGCACCCACGGGCAGCGGAAAGACCGAGGCAGCCATGTTCCCAATAATGAGCAAAATACTAAGCCAAGGCCCAACGGGCGGGATCAAGGCAATATACATAACACCAGCCAGGGCCTAAATAGGGACGTGAACATCAGGCTCAGGGAAATAGCCAGTAGGCTTGGCATAACCACCGCCGTTAGGCACGGCGACACCCCCAGAGAGCGAGCGTAGGAGGCAGGTTAGGGAGCCACCCACCATACTCATAACCACGCCGGAGACCCTGCAGGTAATACTCGTGATGAGGAGTATGAGGAGGGCGCTCAGGAATGTTAGGTGGGTGGTGGTTGATGAGCTCCATGAGTTGATGAATGACGAGAGGGGGGGCGCCCAACTATCCATAGCCCTGGAGAGGCTCGTGAACATAGCCGGCGAGTACCAGAGAATTGGGCTCTCGGCAACCATTGGAAACACGGAGCTGGCGGGTCAATTCCTCGCCGGCGTGGGTAGAGGGGGGGTTGAGGTGGTGAGTGTGGATGTCAGTAGGGAGATGGAGATAAGTGTCGAGTACCCAGAGGCATCCGAGGAGGACGTGGGCCTGGCTGAGGAGTTAAGCACAATGCCTGAGGTAGCGGCGAGGGTCAGGAGGATAGCCGAGATAGTGAGTAATCATAGGGCTACCCTGGTCTTCACGAACACTAGGGACGAGGCAGAACTACTGGGGGGCATAGGCTGGGTAGGGTTCTCGGTAGCAACGCGTGGGTGTTTACCACGGCTCGCTGGACAGGGAGGAGAGGGAGGGGGGGCTTGAGGAGGGTCTGAGGGGGGGTGGTAGGGTCAGGGCTGTGGTGACCACGTCAAGCCTTGAGCTGGGCATAGACATTGGGCACGTAGACGCCGTAATCCAATACTCAAGCCCAAGGCAGGTCACGAAGCTAATCCAGAGGGTCGGCAGGAGTGGGCATAGGCTTGGCAGGAGGCTATCGGCCACGTAATAACCAGGGACACCGACGACTACCTAGAATCCCTCGTAATAGCCAGGAGGGCCCTAAACAACGAGCTGGAGCGGGAGGTTGAGTACCACGAGAAGGCACTCGACGTACTCCACCACCAGGTCGCTGGCATGGTGATTGAAGCCAAGATAGAGGGCAGGGCATTGACGGTGAGCGACGTCCTAGACACCGTCAGGAGGGCACACCCATACAGGGAGTTAACGCATGATGAGCTCATGGAGGTCCTGAGGTTCATGGAGGGCAACAGGCTCGTTAGGGTTAACGAGGACGGAACGATAACACCAAGGAGGGGGGGACTCCACAGGTACTACTTCGAGAACATATCCATGATACCAGACCAAAAACACTACAAGGCTAGGGACATGATAACGAACAAGGCAATTGGCGAGCTTGACGAGGAATTCGTGGAGACCACGGAACCGGGGGACACAGATAATACTGGCGGGCAGGCCTGGAGAATAGTGGGTATTGACCGAGGGAAGGATGAGGTCGTGCTAGAACCACTGAACCAAGTCCTAAACGCAGTGCCCACCTGGATCGGCGAGGAAATACCAGTACCAACGGAGGTAGCCCAGGAAGTGTGCAGGCTAAGGGAGGAATTAATGAACGCCGTAGCAAACAACGCAGACCCAACCCCCCCATACTGACCAGGTACCCAGCGGGCGATACCCCCCCAGCACCACTCATTGAGGAATTGAGGCAGCAAGTCAGTACGGGGGGGTCACGGGTTTCCCGGACACGGTAACCATTGAGTGGAGGGGGGGTAGGGACTCCGTGATCCACGCATGCCTAGGAACCAAGGGGGGGAACCAGGCATTGGCCTATACCTAGCCAGGTACATTGGGCAGAGGTATAGAGTTGCCGTGACCTACGTGACGGACCCATACAGTACTCATAATAACACCAATAAGCATACCACCCCCCCAGGCAATAACCGAAGCCTAAACCAAAGCCCAGACTACGTAGAGGAGGAGTTGAGGGAGGCCGTGAGGGACACGAGGCTGTACAAGTACAGGTTCATACACGTGGCCAGGAGGTTCGGGGGGGTACTACCCAGGGAGTCCGTCGACGTGAACATCGAGAGGCTGGCGGCGGCGCTCAGGGACACGGTGGTGGACAGGGAAGTCATCAGAGAGATACTCACCGAGAAAATAAACCAACACCACTCAAGCAACTCATAGACAGCGTTAGGGAAGGTAAAACAGCAGTGAGGGTAATCAGGGTGGAGCAGTACACACCAATAGCCCAACACATCATAAACCAAGCAAGCAAGGTGGACGCCGCAATCCAGGGAATACCAACAACCACAATACTACAACTACTAAAGAAGAGAATCGAGGAGAGGGAGGTAACACTACTATGCCTAAACTGCGGGTGGCACACAACAATGAAGGTCAAGTACGTGCCGGAGCAGGTCAAATGCCCAAGATGCGGAATGAGGCAAATAGCCGTGTTAAAGTACGGGGGGGAAGACCCAGCAAGAACCTACGAAATAGCCAGGAAAGCAAGGAGAAACCAAAGACTAACGAGGGAGGAGCAGGAAAAGTGGCAGGAACTAACACAAACAGCCCTGGCAGTCCTACAATACGGCAAAAAAGCCATAATAGCCCTAGCAGCACACGGGGGGGTAGGACCAACCACGGCAATAAGGAAAGTCCTACCAAAGGCAAAGACAGAACAAGAACTCTACCAACAAATACTAGAGGCAGAACGACAATACCAAAAAACAAAACCCTTCTGGAACGAATAATAATACGCAAATCCACGAAGAAAAAGCTTATAAAAGAGGAAGCTAAGGAAACCAACCGCACAATGAGTCCCCCCCAACCAAACCACCCGGGAACAGCCCGGGCGGAAGGTTGGGATGATCCAACCCCCCCAACCATACCCAAACCCAACCCCCCCCGAACAAACCCCCCCATCCCCCCCAAGAAACCGGTTGATCCTGCCGGACCCGACCGCTATCGGGGTGGGGCTAAGCCATGCGAGTCGTACGCCCGGGGGACCGCCGGGCGTGGCGCACGGCTCAGTAACACGTGCCTAACCTACCCTCGGGAGGGGGGATAACCCCCCGGGAAACTGGGGCTAATCCCCCCCCATAGGGGAAGGGTGCTGGAAGGCCCCCCCTTCCCCCCCGAAAGGGACCGCGGTCGATCTACCGCGATCCGCCCGAGGATGGGGGGGCACGGCCCATCATGGTAGTTGGCGGGGGGGTAACGGCCCGCCAAGCCGAAGACGGGTGGGGGGGCCGTGAGAGCGGGAGCCCCCGAGATGGGCACTGAGACAAGGGCCAGGCTACGGGGGGGTGCAGCAGGCGCGAAAACTCCGCAATGCGGGAAACCGTGACGGGGGGGCCACCCCGAGTGCGCCCGAAGAGGGCGGCTTTTGCCCGGTGCAAAAGCCGGGCGAATAAGCGGGGGGGGCAAGTCTGGTGTCAGCCGCCGCGGTAATACCAGCCCCCCCGCGAGTGGTCGGGGGTGCTTACTGGGCCTAAAGCGCCCGTAGCCGGCCCGGTAAGTCGCCCCCCCTGAAATCCACGGGCTCAACCCGTGGGCTGGGGGCGATACTACCGGGCTTGGGGGCGGGAGAGGCCGAGGGTACTCCCGGGGGGGTAGGGGGGGCGAAATCCGATAATCCCGGGAGGACCACCAGTGGCGAAGGCGCTCGGCTGGAACGCGCCCGACGGTGAGGGGGGGCGAAAGCTGGGGGGGGAGCAAAGGGGGGATTAGATACCCCTGTAGTCCCAGCTGTAAACTATGCGGGCTAGCTGTTGGGCGGGCTTAGAGCCCGCCCAGTGGCGGAGGGAAGCCGTTAAGCCCGCCGCCTGGGGGGGAGTACGGCCGCAAGGCTGAAACTTAAAGGAATTGGCGGGGGGGGCACCACAAGGGGGGGTGAAGCTTGCGGCTTAATTGGAGTCAACGCCGGAAACCTTACCCGGGGGGGCGACAGCAGGATGATGGCCAGGCTAACGACCTTGCCGGACGAGCTGAGAGGAGGTGCATGGCCGTCGTCAGCTCGTGCCGTGAGGTGTCCGGTTAAGTCCGGCAACGAGCGAGACCCCC
>BBCS01000006.1 GCA_001316125.1 Vulcanisaeta distributa JCM 11213 | reverse complement strand
CCCAATGGGGTAGGTCCAAGGAGGCCGTGGTGCTTGAGGTTGAGGAGACCCTAAGGAGGGCTAGGGCAGCCTTATTAAGGCTAGGATTTGGGACCCCCCCGAACACAGGATGCTGATTGTGGGTCCGGTACAGGGTGGTGATAAGCTCGACATACTCAGTTACTCGGCCGCCAAAATGAGTGAATTAGACTTTGATATTTACGCTATTGGAAGCCCAACAACACTCCTTGAGGAGTATGACTTCTCGACAATAATGAGGATGATAGCGGTGGTGAAGGAGAGACTACCGCTGGGTAAGCCTGTGCATCTCTTCGGGCTGGGCACCCATTAATACTGCCCTTCGCCGTTGCCATGGGCATTGACCTATTCGACTCAGCTAGTTACGTGCTTTATGCCCGTGATGATAGGGTAATCCTTAGAGATAGGACTGCGAGACTTAGTGAGATTAAGGTTGATAGGATACCCTGTAATTGCCCCCCCGTATGTAGGAAGTACACGGTCAGGGATTTAATGAGTATGAATAAGGCTGAGCGTGAGAGATTATTGGCAATCCATAACCTATACGTGCTTTGGGAGGAGATTCAGGAAATTAAGGCTAGGATTAAGGAGGGAACCCTTTGGGAGTACCTTGAGGAGAAGGCTGGTGGTGATGCAAGGGCTAAATCAGCATTATTGGCCCTAAGGAAAGGACTAAGGGCTTTATTAAAGGTGGTTCCTGACGAGTCGGGGGGGCGTGTTAGGGCGCTCCATATAACATCCGTGGAATCGCTGCATAGACCGGAAGTCATTAGGCATGTTGAGAGACTCCTTAATAACTATGAGCCACCCCCCCAGGGATGCTTAGTCATTGTATTACCAGGTGAGCTACTTGATAGGCCATACATAAGGGATTCATTGGTTTATTGGCTAATAGACCAATTATTAAATAGTAACTTACTTAGTAAGGTTCATGTGGTGATAAACAACCCAGTCCTGGTCCGATACCTTACGAAATAAGCGAGATATACCCACTATCGCAGCATGAGTACCCCCCCAAACCAACCCCCCCAAACTATCTACGTTCACTATCCCACTACTTACTGCGTAAGTACCTAGCGAAATTACGGGATAGGGGGTTCACGGACGTCATAATCATAATGAAGGATGGTCATAGAGAGTTAGTAAACGAGTTAACAAACCTGGGTTTCAGAGGTGTTACTGTGCTTGAGGCTGGGTCAAGGCAGGAGCTATATTCATTAATGCCCTGGGTCATTAAGGAGGTAAGCGGTATTCAGTGTAGTAATTTGTAGTAATTAGATGTAGTGGGGGAGGCCCCCTCCCTACGCTTTATGCTTTCCTGTAACTCCTTAATCTCCTTGTCGATCATTTCGGCTAGCTCTTTTAACCTACTTACGTCGACCTCGACACCGGTTAATTCCTTTAGGAATTGAATGGCAACAATAGCCGCATTAGGATCTGCACGGAAAGGCTCGGCATATGGTAATATGGAGATTGCCGGTACGCCCAACCTCTCAAACTCATTCATTAGTAACGCCAATGGCCCCCCCACCATTGCGTAATTAAGCTCCATAAGCTTAACCCCCCCACCCAGGGAATGCCTATTCCTGTACTCCGTGGTTACAGCAACCCTTAACTGATCCAAGTCTTCACCTCTCAACCTATTATCAAGCCCACCAAAGAGTATGGCCTCCCTAAAACCATTAACATACACCCAACGGGCAAGTGCCCTAACCACATCATGTGCGTACTTAGTCATGAAGTCGCCATCCCAATGAATTATGGAAATAGTAAAGTCAGTACCTGGGCAGTAGTAAATCTCGCCGGGTGTTGAGAGTATGTTCGTACTAATGATGTACGCACTCAATGGTGGTTCCCTGGGCATCTCTATAAACCCAACTCTACGGCAATTGAGGGCATTCGATAGGTGTTGGACGACTAGGTAACCAACCATGCCTATGCCCGCGAATCCCGTTAGGAAATAGATGGGCCTCAGTATTGGCTCCATTACATTAATCTTTACGTTGCTCACGGCAGTAGTAATGCCTAAGCCAGTTATTAAAAGCATTAGCATTACGTACATAACATAAGATTTTAAAGGGGGGGTTAAGAATACGGCTTATCAATGGGACGAGTAAGACCAAGATACATCAAGAGCCTCGCCAGGAGACTGCTTGAGGTTTACCCAGACAGGTTTAGTGATGATTTTGAGACGAATAAGAAGGTGGTTGCGGAATTGGCGGATATACCGAGTAAGACCGTTCGCAATAGGGTTGCTGGCGAGATAACGAGGATTATAAAGAGAATGAAGGCTAGTGCTGAGGAGAGACCTGAGGTTGAGCTGGAAGGGCAATAAAGGTTTATTAAGACTGTACTATCTTTGTTCTTGTATGTCGTGGTTCGAGGACATTGATAACTGGTTCAAGAGGATTCAGAAGTACTTTGAGGAGCTTGAGCGTGAAATGGAGGAGGAAATGGAGAGGATGATGAGGGGGGTTGCGCCGGAGGAAGAGGAGAAACGTGGAGGCAAGGCGAGACCCAAGTATTACTATTATGGCTTTGAAATATCCATAGGCCCGGATGGTAAGCCGAGGATTAAGGAGTTCGGTAATGTTAGACCAAGGGGTGAGAGACCAATCATTGAGGAGGATATTGAGCCATTGACCGACGTTATTGAGGAGGAGGACTCAATAAAGGTTATAATGGATATGCCTGGTGTTGATAAGGATAAGATAAGTATTAAGGTTACTGAGGATGGTAGGAAACTAATCATAAGTGCCAGGGACAGTGATAGGAAGTACTATAAGGAGGTTGACTTACCTGCTGAGGTTGATCCAAGCCAGTCAAAGGCTACGTATAGGAATGGGGTATTAACTGTGGAGTTGAAGAAGAAGAGCACCAGGAAGAGTGGGTTCGAAATTAAGGTTGAGTAATCTCTCTTAGTAAATCCTTAAAACTTAAATTTCCGGACTACGTTGTGCCATTTGGTGGTGAGGGTGACCAACCTGGAAATGCTAGGAGAAAGTGGGTCATAGGCTCTGCGTGGCCATACATCTACGCAGTGCCTCACTTAGGTAATTTAATTGGTTCCGTATTATCCGCCGACGTCTTCACTAGATACCTCAGGCTCAGGGGGGGGATGACGTTGTTTTTGTGTCAGGCTCCGATGAGCATGGCACACCAATTGAGGTTGAGGCCCTGCAGTTAGGCGTGAGACCGAGGGAGTTGACTGATAGGATGCACGACATTGTGAAGAGGCTGTTTGAATTATGGGAGATTAGTTTCGATAATTACACGAGGACAGAATCACCAGTGCATAGGGAATTCGTTAAGGAGTTCTTCCTGAAGCTCTACAATAATGGCTACGTATTCACTAAGGAGGATGAAGTGCCCTACTGCCCGAAGGACAGGATTTACCTGCCTGACAGGTTCATAATTGGCACATGCCCATATTGTGGTTATGATAAGGCCCGCGGTGATCAATGTGAGAATTGTGGTAGGCTACTCGAGCCGAGGCTCCTGATAAACCCGAGATGCGCAATATGCGGTTCTAAGCCCATTTGGGTTAAGACCAAGCATTGGTATTTGGACCTAACGAAACTTGAGGATAGGGTTAGAAAGTATGTGGAGGGGAACACCGCGTTACCTGAGAATGCCAAGCAGATGAGCCTTGGGATGCTTAAGGAGGGTTTGAGACCGAGGGCTATCACTAGGATAATAAGTGGGGGTATTGAGGCTCCATTTCCAGGCGCTGATAATAAGACGATATACGTGTGGTTTGAGGCAGTACTTGGCTATATATCGGCGACCATTGAGTACTTCAAGGGTAAGGGTAATGAGGATGAGTGGAAGAAGTATTGGTTTGACCCGAACACGCAAGTCGTGTTCTTCGTGGGTAAGGACAACATACCATTCCACGTAATACTACTACCCGCAATGCTCATAGCCTCTGGGGACCCATACGTAATGCCCTACACCACCGCATCAACTGAGTACTTACTATTCGAGGGTAAGAAGTTCTCCAAGAGCCAGAGGATTGGCATTTGGATTGATGAGGCATTGGCATTAATGCCGGCTGATTACTGGAGATTCGTACTGATTTATCAGAGACCTGAGGGCAGGGATACGAGCTTCGCATGGCACCAGCACTTGAGGTCATTAACTCCATATTGAATGACGTAATCGGCAACTTCATACATAGGGTACTCACATTCATAAGCACTAGGTTCAATGGCGAGGTACCAAGCGGCTCGCTTAGGGATGTCGATGTTAAGTATAGGGATGAGGCCCTTAGCCACTTCAGGAGCTCTGAGGAGCATTACGAGAGGATTGAACTTAAGGACGCGTTAATGGAGATTGTGGAGATCGCCAGGGTTGGTAATAGGTACCTGAATGAGAGACAGCCCTGGGAATTAATAAAGAGTAATAGGGACGAGGCAGGCGCCGTCATATTCAACGCCCTGCACATGGTTAAGGCCCTATCAATTGGTCTATGGCCCGTAATGCCCCGGTCAATGGAGGACCTCTGGTCGATGGCTAGTTTCGGTAAATTAACGTGGAGTGATGCCTACGAACCACCGAGACCAGGCACTAGGGTTGGCAATGTGAGACCGCTCTTCAGGAAGATTAGCTATGATGAGTTTAAGGCAATGATGAGGAGACTGGATGAGATAAGGGATTTGAAGGATAAGGGTAAGTACCCATGGGAGCAGGTATACCTGCCTAGTCAGTGATAAGAGGTAATACGTGGGAAATACCTGTGGGGGGTTTCATGGTAATAAAAATAAGTCGCGAAACTCGTTGATAAGTTGATGGCCGTACTAACGAGGGATGAAATACTAAGGCTCGTTAAAGGTGGGGTCCTATCAATCGAGCCCTTCACCGAGGATGTCGTTAGGGAGAATGGGCTTGACCTTAGGGTTGGGACTGAGTACGCAATATACGCCTTTGATGGCAGGTAATAGACCCATGTGAATTGGAAAGTGCGAGGCATCTATTCAGCATTGTTGAGGCTAAGGACGGTAGGATAGTCATACCGCCAAGGAGCTTCGCACTACTAACCACCATGGAGTACGTGAAGTTCCCAAGGGATGTGGTCGGCTTCTGCAACCTACGTTCAACCCTGGCTAGATACGGCCTAAGCGTGCCACCGACAATAATCGACGCGGGTTTCGAGGGCAATGTGACGATTGAGGTGATAAATAACAGCGGTAATTACATGGTCCTTAGGCCGGGCATGAGGTTCCTACACGTGGTTTTAGTCAAGGCAATCGGCGAGGCGAAGTACCTGGGCAGGTACCTAGGACAGAGGGGAGTCACACCACCGAAGGGTATGAAGGGTGAATGCTGAGTTATGGCGTGTATTTAACGACTTCCATACCGAGGACGCCGGCTATGGTCTCCAACTCCCTAACTACATTCCCAGGTATTATGACGTGGTGATTATACGGCGCAAGCCTGAGGATAATTGAGGAGTTGATACCGAGGTCAAGTATTGCCTGTGTCCTGCACATCCTATCGCTCAGTAATCCCGACTCAACAACCCTGGCGTTAAAGATACCCATCCTCCTGAAGTCACTTGATACCGAAACCCCAGTCACATCATTAAACAGCAACCTGCCAGTCAAGCCATAGTTAAACCCAGACTCAAAGTGCGTTACAACCCTGGCATCACTGATCATGTTAAGGGCTATGGTACAATGAGCCATTGTAACCTTACTACCTTCAATATGGTTCGTATTCGCAATCCAACCACTATAGCCAGTCAACTCCCGAGCAATGACCATCGAGAACAAAGCCCTCAGGTCAGCCTCGCATGCCGCTATCAACCCTCCTCATTAAGCCTAGCCAACGCCAAACATGGCGTGACCCTATGCTTAATTAGGTATGGGAAGCAGTTAATGGCGAGGGCATCGTACTTACCATAGAGATTACGCATGGCGGCGTAAATCTTACCAACATCCCTAAGCCTCTCATCACTAACCTCAAACCTAACCCTACCTTTAATGTAATTCATGAACTCTGCGGTCAATTTCTCATCAGCATTATTAATCATATCCTCAAGGCTTTCCATGGGTACGGCATCAACCTAGCCTCAAACCTATCCTCAAAGGCCCTAGCCACACTATCCTTAGCCCCAACACCAAGCAGGGCAACCCTAATACTAAGTATAGAGGCTATGGCCCTGGCAATCCTAAGCGCATGGTCAATATGGCCCAAGTCCTCGAGGTGAAGTATCCCCGAGTCAATCCCAACCTCACTAAGTAAGGCCTTTGCGTCAAGAGCCGAGGCAAGACTATTAAGGCCTGGATGGGAAACAAGCAGTAACCTGCGTAGGCCATAATCCTCAATGAACTCCCTCACGAGGCGACTAACGCCGCCCGACAGTATTAATGCAACGACAAACGAATCACTGATGTTCAACCCCCTTAATTCATCAGTACTTGATATGACCTTATCAACACTCCTAACAGCGGGTAGTCTATCCCTATGTAGTGGTGAGACGAAGCCCAGGACGATGATCCTCCTCATACACCTAGTAATTCTCAAGGGCCTTCATAAACAGTTCTGGGTCAATATTGCCGCCGGTAACCATTATAACGACCTTCTTACCCACCAACTGATTCCTCAACTTCATGGCAGCGGCCAACGCGGCGGCGCCCGCAGGCTCCGCAACCTGCCCAGCATTAAGGGCTAATTCCTTGATGGCCCTGAGCATCTCATCATCACTAACTAGAACCACATCATCAATCCTACCCCCCCTCAATATGCTGAACGGCAACTCATAAGCCCTAGCCGTGGCCAAGCCCTCGGCAATAGTCCTAGCATAACCCGTGGAGACTAACCGACCTTCTTTAAGCGATAGGTAAACGCTCGGTGCGCCCTCAGCCTGTACGCCTATGACCTTAATTGATGGGCTAACGGACTTATAAACGATCACAGCGCTCGACGCTCCCGAGCCACCGCCTATTGGGTTAATCACCACATCGACGTCTGGCAGGTCCTCAATAACCTCTAAATGCATTGTACCAACCCCCCCGGGTAGAGTAGTGGCTCATTGGTGCTATGCACGAATAGTAAGCCCTCTTTATTAGCAAGGCTCATTGCGTAGTCCAAGGCCTCATCAAACACCTTACCGTGAAATACTATCTCGGCACCCAGGTCCTTCAAAGCCTCAACCTTAACCCTGGACACGCCTCAGGCATTACAATCACGACCCTAGCGCCGATTAACTTACCGGCGTAGGCAACGGACTGCGCATGATTACCCGTGGATGCCGCAATCAACCCCCCCTTCCTCTGCGCCTCATCCCTCCTAACCATCGCGAAATACACACCACCCCCCCTAACCTTAAACGCCCTGGTAGGCTGAAGATTCTCAAGCTTCAGGTAAACATCAAAGCCAAGCAACCTAGATAACTGACGTGAATAGACGAGGGGGAGTCCTCGGCAAGTACTTACTAATCACCTGCCTAGCCCTATAAACGTCCGACAACGAAAACATTAGAAGCATTAACGCTACACCCTAAATAAGCTTTACAACCCGCGGTGAAGCCCTGTCGAAATTTAAACCCAACATTAGGTAATGCTATAATGCATCACCTTATTTAGTTCCTACTTAATCACGAAGTCAAAAACCGAAATTACCCGACTCATTTTCTCTGAACACCCGAAGTTAAAAAAGTCCTGTGAAGTAAGAGATTTTGATTGTTATGGGTTTGGGAATGAAGTGGTTTTTGATTGCGGTGTTAGTTGTTGCTGTCCTCTTCTTAATCCTTGCTTTTCACGTGGTTAATGTGTTGGGGGGGGTGGGGGGGTCGTCGATCAAGTTGGTCGAGTAAGCCTTAATACCGTAAATGAACAAACACCGATGGACATTAACGTGCCCATCTATGTCGTTGGACCAACAACACTCACTCAAGAGTTAGTTAACGCAGGCATAAATCAATCATTAATCAGGCCCGTAATGATTGTCCAATTAATGAGTCTGCCAAATGATAGTGTTGTTATTATTGATTGGGATTCTTTACTGGGTTATTCGGGTGGTGACTACTCAGTGATCACTGGAGTCCTGAGTGTGTTATTTAGGAGGGATGACTTGGTGATCATTCACACATCAGGCCCTGGAGAAGGCCCATTGGCAATGTGGACCCTGGCTCGATCATGGGCAAGGGCATACGGCAGTAAAATAACGATCTACCCAACCACCGCAGGGCAGTACCTCTCAGCCTTCGGAAGCAAAAACGCACTAGTATTCGGCAGTGGATACAGCACCAAGGACATAATAGGCATAATAACCAACTACCAACAAATAATCAGTACATGGGGGTCATGAAGTAGGGTCAAACCAGGTATCGTCTCTTAGTATTTACGAACTGTATGAATTACGGAGTACGAAATTAACGAATGTTGATCCTTGCCAGGAGTATGTTCAAAATGCGAATAGCCTAGGCGGTGTCGTCTTTGATTATCAACCCTATTATAATGGCATTGATACCGAGGCTTATAATGATGGAAATGGCACCCTTCACTACGATACATGCATACTCATCTATAACGGCGACGGAGAACCATATACACCCGCTGGCGCTGCGCCGTATTACTCTGTGGCGACTGCCGCATGGATTGCATATTCGCCGTCAAGCACCATGATCAGTAACAATGGCTACATAAACTACTTCATAGGCACCATGGACCATGAGCTGGGGGGGTGGGATGATTACCAAAGCAGCACCACTAATTCATACCTAGAGTATGAGAGTGGTGCAGACCCGGCATTAACATCGTCAAATTATGTAGTATCATTCACGGTCGAGTTTGGAACTGGTTGTGTTAATATTGCATTCGAGGTTGAGTATAGTGAATCGCCATCGTCAGTTAATATTCAAAGCAAGAATACTGCGCCAACGACGAACACGGCAGCTTTCAACAACACCTGGTGGTTTTACATGGGTGGAAGCCAACAGGCTAATCAGAAGTACATGGTGGCATTCGCGAGGACGCCGATGAGTGGGTACTACCGCAGGGACTAAATACTTATCAAACCGCCACCTTCAACAATGAATTAGGCGTCAACCTAGTCACGTCAGTGCAGGACATACCGTGCACTGCCTGGGTCTATAACTACGAGGTTATATGGACCCAAATCCAGTGGGTACTACAGTACAGCCCAGGCTCATCACCACCCACAGGCTTTAACGCTCAGGTAGTAAATCAACAAAGCCCATACAGTATAACCGGAGTGTCATCATACAGCGAATACATACCATACACCTGCGGCGACATAACATAGTTTAGCCAGCGATACCTTATACTACCCTCCTTTAAAATTCCGCATTGTCCCTATGTGTTTTGTGTTTGTCAAAGGATGATACGCATGGATGCTGTTAACCTTAGCGGGACCTCATCCTATGATAACGCAGCATTAGTCCTTGAGGGATCCCTAGCCCACGCATTGAGGTATGGGTTAGGACTAGGAAATTGCCATAGGAGGGTTGTGTTTGCCCTCAAAATTCTAGGGCTATGAGCATGGACCTGCATTAAAGTCTGCGTAGAGCGTAGGCGCTGGGTAATAAATACTTAAGTTACTTACATAAACCTGGTAATTAAATTCATAAACAACGGGACTGCCATCGCATGCGCCAGTTAAGGGTTGGGACGTTATACTTACCGATGATGAGATGTAGCTGATCGTCTGCGCATTGAAGGATATGCCCACTATTAAGTAATTTAAGAACTGCCCCAGTTCCGGAGGTATTGATACGCCCATTGCCTCGAGGATTGAGCCCATATCACCCGCAAGGGCGAATAATGGCGTCGCACTCACCTGAGTATCAACATCACCTATGGTAATTGAGACCGTACCACTTGGGAATGTTACCGTATTAAACGCCTCATTACTGAGCAGTGTTTGTACGTAGTTCATCATCACCGTCGGGCTTAACGGCTCTGCCTCAAACTCATTAACGCTAGTATTGTTATAGGCTGCGAACCAAGTCATTACTGCCCACTGCACCGGCTCCACAGTACCAATGCACGGATCACCCAATGGCCCTATACATTCATACTCCGTATAATTAGCAATCTCCAAATAACCAACCACGGCAAAACCATAGGCGCCAGCGCCGGAAATGCTGGGTGCTGAGACAACATAGTTTGTATTTGAGTACGTACATGAAGGCGTTATCGGTACCGATGGATTTGTAAAATAACACTCATAATTCAGTAATGTATATGATGAGCTACCGCTCGGTAACTGTAACATATAGCCTATTCCGGGCGCTTCCACATTGATTCCCGTGCTCGTTGGTATTGCCAGCGTCAGTGCAAAGCCCGCTTCTGTGTAGGTGGACTGGCTAAGTTCAATATTTACCCTGGTTTCGCTCTCACCGATGTAATTCACCTCTGATGATTGTATTATCTGAGCCACCACCGGGAATGGCGTGTTACTCTGGGTAAATAGTACTGTGTTGAGTTGCCAGTACCAACACTCCTCCTCATTCTTGTACGGGCCGCTGCTAATGACAACGCAGCCAGCGGATATCGTGTTTGGCGGTTGGGTTGATGGGTCTTTAAAGAATAGGGTGGAATTACCGGCAGCATTCACTGTCAATACAGTCCTCGCGACCCTCGTGTAATTAACCACAACGTTGATCACGGAGCCTTTGGCAAGCCCTGGTATTATTGGCACTGCCACGAAGCCCGTGATCACGGAGGGCCCACTACTCGTGTTCGTTATTGTGCTTATGAAGAGGATTATTGACGGGCCAGCCACGTCCGGGTCATCCTCAGGTAACTATCAAGTTCGAGTGCATACGTGGTGTAACTGCTCACGTTTATTGTGAGGCTCGTAGAGTTACTAATGAAGTGCCCAACATTTACAAAACCACCAACAGAGGGTCCCGTGGCGTATATGAAGAATCTGGCGTTGGTATGAGGATATGGCTTGGGGGGCGTTTGAAATAACCACATTAATAAGTGGGTATGTGTTGGGTGGGTCTAAGGTCAGGGCATTCAGGGGGGGCCAGGGTAGCTCAGGATACCTAACGTACTCAACCACATAGCCAGGGCCGACATACTTAAGGACAGTACGGCCCATATGTGCGTAGGCGAATAATGAGGCGTAGGCAATCACCATCACGAGTAACACTATGAACAACCACCTACGGTGCTTAAACCCCCATAACCATATAAAATCCCTCACTTCATGGGACTTTTTTTAACTTCGGGTGTTCAGTTAAAGTGAGTCGAGCATTTATTGCTTGGTTCTGCTTCATGGGATTGAGCACCTGTTGATTCGCCCTTAAAACATACACGGCAATGAACTAAGCAAACACAAAGACAACAAGGCATAAATCAAGGAAAGGAAACATATCAGGCAATACCATGAAACACCATAAAACAAAGAAACGAAAACTGGTGGACCGGCCGGGATTTGAACCCGGGATCTCCCGCGTGCGAGGCGGGCATCCTTCCAGGCTAGACTACCGGCCCAAGGGAAAGCCGAGAACCAAGAAATTTAAGCTTTTAGCCTTGGGCTGTTGTAGTGATGACTTTATTGTTTTGAGTGGTTTATTGGCTTATGTGTGCCTCGAATTATGTGGAGTATTTCCTGTTTAATTCATCAACTATGCGTATTACCTCCTCATAGGGTGGCTCAACACCCGGGTTATCACTGACCCACTTGTAAACCACAATGCCCTTGGGGTTAAGTATGAACACGGCCCTTTTGGCGACGCCTTTAAGGCCGAGTAAGTTTTCGTGAATGACCCCCCCATACTTCGTAATCATCTCCTTATTGAAGTCGCTCAATAACGTGAAGTTAAGCCTATTCGCTTCCTTAAACGCCTTGAGTGTGAATGGCGTGTCTACGCTTATAGCTATAACCTCGGCATTGACTTTGTTTAGTAGCGCCATTCTGTTCCTGAAGGTGCATAACTCCTTTGTGCATACTGGCGAGAAAGCCGCTGGGAAGGTTAGTATTACTACGAACCTCTTACCGAGGAATTCAGATAACCTCCTTAGTTTCAACTCAGTGTCCAGGAGCTCAAAGTCCGGGGGGGCCTTTCCCCCCCAACCTCAACCATGATGGTCAGGTAATCATGCGTCTCAACCTTAAATAACCGGGGTTATAATTCATAAGTTAGTAATAGGCATTAGGGTTGTTACAAAATTAAGAATTAATTAATGGATTAGGGTGTACGGGATTAGTAATAAGTTTGTAAGGGATTCTGAATAAGCATTATTTAACGGCCTAATCACGCACTCACTAATGACAGGTGACGCCGAAGGTAAAAGACCGAGTAATGCGGGCATAAGTGGTAGGAGGAGGTTCCTGACCATGCTACTAACCGCCGGTGCTGCTGCAATGCTCGTAAGTATGTTACCCAATGTAATAACTAATAACGGCAAAAACGCTGAAAGTACCTTCGTCAATAATTCTGTAACTTCTTCTGCAGTTAATGAATCCAGGTTAAATCAATCAATCACTAATGAGTCCGCGGTCAACATAACCGTGCCAGTTACATCACATATATCGGCCATTAAGACCTTCCCCACGAATAAGACGCAGTGGGTAAACGTCGGCGCGGTTGTGGTGAGCAATGCCACAAATAACACGGGCAGCGCCAGTAATGTTACCAACGTAAGTCTAACACCACTGGATGACTGGTATATTGTACAAATAGGGCCCACACCCCCAGGTAAATGTCGGCAGTTATACGCTGGTGGTTGATGGACTTGTGAATAATCCGTTGAATCTGACATACCCTGAGCTAACGAGCATGCCGACTAAGACAATCATAGACGCACTACAGTGCGTCTCAGACCCGTACTTCCTAAAGGCGGTGGTTAAGTGGACTGGCGTGCCACTGAAGTACGTGTTGAATGCTGCGGGTGTTCAATCAGGCGCGACTAAGGTGATACTCTATGGGGGGGCTGATGGGTACACAAGTGATTTACCGTTGTGGAAGGCGATGGAGGATGACACGCTGATCGCATTTATGGCTGATGGGCAACCATTATTAGCGACTCATGGTTACCCCGTTAGATTGGTCGTACCTAGGTGGTGGGGCTATAAATACGTGAAATGGCTTGTTAAGATCACGGTGACTAACGAGAATTACCAGGGCTATTGGGAGTCGAGGGGGGGTTACCCAGACGTTGCTAGGAAGAACGGTGATTAGTAATGCAGTCCCTACGTATTGGCGATCTGCGCATCAATAAGACCGCACTGGTATACCCTGGTATTCTAACGATGGTCTTAGCGATGTATTTTAAGTATGGATTATTGCAGTACCCGGTATTGCAATGGCGGTTTATCCAGCCTTGGCATTAATATTTCCGACTCAATATACTCACCGAGTTTTCAAAGGAGGACTGCATGGATATTACTTGCGCTATCCATTGCCGAGGCAATTACGGGGTTTGGCGCTGGGCCCACGACTTCGTCCATAGTGTACTCCCTAACGTTCGGCACCTTGACGAGAGGGCTAGCTCTTCAATTGCACATACTATTAATCGCACCACTATCATTCTTCTTCATACTGCACATAGCCAGCGGCATTGGTCTCGCAATGATAAGGAGGAGGATTACCTGGAAACCACTTTACACCTACGTCATACCCTCAATGCTCATAGCATTCTTTGCAATCACCATGTACCTCTACAGCTTATTAGTGATTATTTAATTAAGCACGGTATAGACGTTACCTTGCATTTTTGCTTAGGGTAATACATAGGTTTTTAACCCATTAATTTAATGAGTATGTTGATGAGTAATGATAAGCAGCCGGTGCACGCAGGGCAGGTTATTAATCAGGAAATGCTCGTGACTGGGATACTAACGTCGGTCAAGCCATTGATACAGGTGGTGCTGGCGGACCTAGTTAATGACCCAAACCTAAGGAAGATAGTCATAGCGTCAATGCTCTCGGTAATTAACGATAAGGAGTTCAGGTCATCACTTAAGGCATTAATAATCGAGATCTTGCGCGATGAGAATGTTAGGCGTGAACTCCGCGACTTCCTGAGGGATGTTGGCAATCCACTGCGTCTTCTACTGCCTCCGTAAAACTGGGATTAATTTGGGATTTTGCTATTTTAACTGATGTGCTGGAATTCATTTATTTTTGGCAATACATTAACAGTGATCAATGAGTTCGCAGGTAGACCCAATACAGATAGCCCGGCTACCCGAGAATCAGCGTGAGCAGCAAATAAGGTCAATACTACAAATGCTATTCACACTAAAGGAGGACCAGGCATTCCAGGCACTCCGTGGAGTCATTGAGACCCTCGCCAGTAGGGCCACTGATGATGAGTACATTAATTGGTGCAAAACCACAATGAAGATCCTGGCTTCGTACCCAGACGAGGTTGTTAAGGCAGGGCTGGCATTAAGGAGCAGGGTGGTCTCGAGCCTAGATAAAAATCTGCAGAGCAGGGATCAGGCTATTGTGAGCAGGGTTTTACAGCTTCTCGATGAGAATACGCGGCAGAAGTTGATGAGGAATATGAAGTGAGTGTCTTCGGCTTCGTCAAAAGAATTAAATTTATCTTCCTTATCCTTAAACCCGCGGTAAATGCCCTCAGTGATTTATTGGTGTGATGACTTAAACGTGCCAGTACTTAGTAAGGACTTAGGGGCCAGGCGTTGCTCATCGATGAGTATCATCAGGATTACTAAACCTGGTGATGTTAGACCTGTCTTCCCTGCCGATGTCGAGATTACGAGGAGGGCTGTGATTAATGAGTTTGGGAGTGAGGAACTGGCTGAATTATTAATACCCGATGATGAGGTCATTCTCCTCAATAAGATACCTGGTTATGCCGATCAAGCCGATGAGGTTATTGTGAGGGGGGGTAGGGTGGTTGGTCATAGGTTTTATGATATAGAGAGGAGGATGTGGAGGTTTAGGCCATTATACGAGGGCGTTACTGAGATGATCAATAGGGGGCCTTGGTTACTGGGCAATAATTAAGATGGATAAGTTACCCGGGAAATACGATGTTCATAGAGAATTAATAATTAGGGGGTAATTTACCCAGCGAGAAGTACGTGCATGTCGCGGTGTCCACGGAGGACGGTAGGTACCACGGCGTTGCTAAGTCAATGAGGGGGGGTGGTAGGCTCAGGATAATTAAGAGCTGGATAGCGAAGGGGGGGCCATTACCAAGCCCTAAACCAAGCACGCTAAAGGACTTCATTGAGTTGAATAGGGAGTACATAGAGCATAAGGCAGGAAAGGCCGTGAATTTCCTGAGGAGGATTTTCAATGAGTATAAGAGGCCTGTCGTGGTTTCATACTCAGGCGGTAAGGACTCCCTGGTAGCCCTCGACCTAGTGGCGAGGACTGGCGTTAAATTCTATATATTATTTAACGACACAGGTCTTGAACCACTGGAGTCCTATGACAATGTTAAGGAGGTTGCGAAGTTCTATAATGCCGAGTTAATCATAGCCTCGGCAGGGGATAAGTACTGGAGGGCTATTAGGGAGTTCGGGCCACCGGCCAGGGATTACCGCTGGTGCTTCTTGTTTGGGTTTTGTTTCTCATGGATTTATCATTGTTTGCTTCCTTGCTGTGCGTGTGCGTGGGTTAGTATGTTTTCCCATGTGCGAGGCTCGAGAGCCGAATCGTGGATGCCGTGAACAAAATTCCCCAGCGCCCAGGACGCAATGACTAATGTTCAACTTATTGCTGATGATAAGAGAACATTGCATTAGTTGATTTGAGGTTTAGTAGGAATACATTTACTATCAAATGTCTAGGTAATTGCATATGTGGATCTCATTGCCCGTATCCTGCAGCAATACCGGTGTAGAGAATCACCATAGGGCGTTTAAGCATATACATCACCAAGCAAACTCACCCACCCAAATATTTCATAAATAACAATAATTGAGGCAGTTTTGTTAATGGGATGCACGAATATAGATACGACCACATTAATCGATAGGCATCTTTGTCATATTTATAACTTTTTATAAAATACTAATGCTATGATGGAGGATGAAATTCGAAATAAGCTTAGAAGCGCAATAAACAACGTATATTATGGAAATTGCGTACAAGGAAAGAGGTGTGAAAAAATGGAAAAAGTAAATGACGAGAGATTATTAGAAGATGTTACAAATATATTAACCAACGGCTTAGCGAGAATAATACAACATAAATTATGGTCTACGCAATGGATCGACAAAATGCATATTAACTTGATAGACGCTTTGAAAAGCGATGCCGAATACCTGAACAACCCCATTATCATGAATATTGTCGAAAAATATTTGAACCAATTAAATGTCGAGCTTAAGCATTTCTGGTATAATTTTAGTCAAGAACTTTTCAATTTAATCAATGATACTCTAAATGGGAGAACAGATATAATTATTAATAAGACACAAAAAACTTTTGCAGTACGAATATACGAGGAGCACGTAAAGTTAAACATAAACAAAATGTTGAAAACGAATGGTATATCAGTTCACGTAATCTTAACGGATATTAATGGCTTTTTCATAAGCGTGCCTAAAATAATTGACGAGGAAGAAGCATTCCCTATGAGACTCGGTTTTGCAGCGACGGATGAGGTAATTTATCATAGACCACGCATGAATACTGCACATATATGGCAAGCCATATTATGGTCTTTCCTATACCCAAGTAAGATCTACGTTACTATAGATTCACTTAATGTGAACAAAAGCGATATCACTGTCAACTGGAGACTAATAGCGCTTGATCACCCATCTCTTAAACGACAGGCACTTAACTTGGCCAAGGAATTAAGTATTGATGATCTTTTCAAGTTCTTATTAACAGCAATACTCTGCGATGGAGGAGTATATAATTATGAATTATCAACAGGCTATACAAGTCATACAATTTCGCTTACTATGAACTATGACAAATTTCCAGAGTGGGAACCAATACTCAATAAACTAAAAAGTGCAGGCATTAACTGGAGTAAAAGCGATTCATCATCAACAGCTCTACGTATATTATTTAGTGCAAGTCACGCTAAATTACTTGCATCTAATATCATTAATAGTTTATCGAATAAATCAAAATCACTTCTTGATAGCTTAATACCGCTTGGTCTCCAGAAATGGATAAACTTAAAACAACTTTTAAATATTGAATTCCACTATAAGTGGGGCCAAAGCCAAATAATATTTAATAACATAGGTTTTACAATAAGCGTAGATGATGATGGCGGCGTGTATTTATTTCTCGCTAGTCGATGAAAACGAAATAATAAAAATAGCAAATGTTCTTAAGGCACTAGGCTTTAAGGAAGATGATGACTTTTCAATAACAAAGCGGGGCTGCCGTACAGCGCTTACAATACGCATGAGAGCAATTTTAAAAAAATGAGAAGCTTAAGCAAATGGTAATTGAAAAGCTAAAGGAGATGTTAAATTATACAACCGAGAAAAATAGAGCCAGAATAATTCTTGCATTAAAAAGATTCGCAAACTACGATTCGAGTTCCTATTTGTCTATATAGTTAGTTAGGTTGTCTGTTAGGTCTTCAATTAATCACTACTTAACTTATCAAGTAAGGCGTGTGGCTTATAAGCTCGTAAGCTTTAGATGAAAACTTAGCATTGATTATTAACTCTGTATGCCTTATGATTTCATTATGATATTTAAACCACAAACCTCTCGTAAGGTGATAAAGCTTGGGCCAATAACCGATGAGATGCTGCGCAGGTTTCCAATGGGTTTCATAAGCGTTGTTGGTCAGAGGGCCTTCGAGTCATTCCAAAGGGCTAGGATGCCCAGGGTTTCAGTTAGTAAGTGGGTTACTAAGGATATCGTTGTTGCACCGATACAGGACTGGACAACGCTCGAGGTATGGAGCTATACGCTGCTGAGAAACCTACCCTACAACAAGGCCTATGAGTATGGCTTTGACAGGCTTGGCTGTGTCATATGCCCAGCCAATGAGTTGGGCGAGTTCGAGATCGTGCGTAGGAGATACCCCCCCGGTATTTACATGAGACTTCGTGAGATCCTCAAGGAGTTCTCAACGTGTCAGGAATTGCCGGGGGAATTCATTGATTACGGTCTCTGGCGCTGGAGGAGGGGCTTACCAGGCGATATCCGTAGTCGGGTTAAGGTGAGTCTCAGGGTTAAGTACCCAGTTAGGCTTAGTGGTGATGGTGAGTCGTTGATTATTGATGTTGATAAACCCATTAACACGAGCACCTTCACGGAGTTCTTAAAGATGCTCGGTTCAGTGGAGGGCACTGACGGATCATACATTGTGAGGGGGAAAGTTTGGAGAGGCTGAGGTCAGGGTTGGGCAGGGCAACAAGGTGCTTATTTCCTCGGCCAGTAAGGAGTTGAGGATTCATATTGCAGGCTTTGTGGCTAGGGCATCAATATGCGGTGAGTGCAATCTATGCATTAACTGGTGCCCAACAAAGGCCCTGAGGCGCGTTGGTTCCGGCCCATCATTCATTGTTGATGAGAGTAAATGCATAAACTGCCTGCTTTGTTCCAAGGCATGCCCATCAGCTCAATACCTAGTATACCGTAACCCTGAAATTCACGGAACCTGAGTTTATTACCTTATTAATTATTTAGTGAGTATTTTTATTGATGGATAAGGAGGAGGCCGTTAGGGCCATTTACCACCTAGTTAATTGGTTAGTGAACCCAAATGAGGAGTTTAGTACAGTGCTTCAGTACTTGAATGAGTTATGTATGGAGTTTGGCACCTGCGTTAAGGTTGATGAACCGACGAGGGTATCAGTCATGAAGGCAATTATAGAGGTTGTGATGGAGTTACTTAGTAAATGCGATAAAAATTAATTCCAGCAATACTCGCTTAATCAATGGGTTGGTTAGAAGAGCTTAGGGGGGGTAGAATAGAAATAACACGGAGAAAGACATACCTCGACAATGCTGGGGGCTAGTCCATTAACTAAGGATGCTGCTGAGGCTATTATGAATTTCGTTAATCTATGGCAGGAGGAGGGTGAGCCGTGGGAATTGGCCCTTGATCATATTATTGAAGCCAAAAAGGTCTTTACGCAATTTATTAATGCCCCATCATGGCAAAGCATTGCTGCTGTGCCGAGCGCCACGTATGGGTTAAATGCATTATTATCTGCCATGGAGTTTAGGCCTGGTAGTAACGTGGTCATTAGTTCGCTCAACTTCCCAACAGGTGTCTTCTCATTTCATGCCCTTAGGTCCCGCGGCTTAATTAGGGAGGTTAGGATCGCGAGGTCCGTTAATGTACGTGCCTTTGGAGGAGTATGAGAGGCTCATTGATGATAATACTGCCATTGTATTTGTTGATTATGTTTCCTGGATAACGGGTTATAGGGAGAGGATTAGGGAGATTGCTGAGATTGCGCATGCGAGAGGTGCGGTGCTAATAAGCGACGCGTTTCACGCAGTCGGCGTTTTACCAATTGATGTAACTAAGGATGGTGTTGATGCCTTAATTACAGGTTCATATAAATGGTTACTTGGCCCGCATGGTGCCGGCTTTGTCTACGTTAGCGACGAGTTATTGAGCAGGCTTAAACCATCATTATCGGGTTGGATGGGGATTGATGATAACCAAGTGAGTAGGAGGTTAAGGAGTGAGAAATTGTTTGAGAGGCCAATAGACATCAGTACGTACATGCCCGCCAAGGATGCTGCAAGGCTTGAGTGGGGGGGTACGTGGCCGGTAATCGCATTTGAGGGGGGGACTCTGGCATCCATGAAGTTACTGCTTAAGTACGAGGTGCCTCATAGGTTTGAGGAGCATACTAGTAAGTTAATTATGCGCCTGGCGGATTCATTGAGGGATTTAGGGCTTAAGATAACGACACCACTTAATAGCCACGCGGCAATACTGACCTTCGAGTACTCAGACCCCCCCTACGGACTTGCCGAGTTCCTCAGTAGGAATGGTATCGTGGTCTCTCCAAGGCCCGGTACCATCAGAGTATCACCGCATGGTTATAACACTGTTGAGGAGATTGAGAGGTTAATAGAGGCCCTTAGAGCGTACATTAGGTCTAGGGCTTAATCAGTGATTTCTTCCTTAATAACCACCAATCCCTCCCATTACTTATTGCCTCTTCAAGTGGATCCTTAACGCCCAACTCATTAAATGCCCTCCTCCTGGCAAGGCACCCGCTACATTGGCCGCATGGTACATCGTAATTATTGTGGCAGGACCACGTGTACTCAAAGGGCACGCCCAATTTAAGGCCTAGTCTAACGACATCGGTCTTGCTTAACCCTGAGAGTGGCGCTATGACCCTGAGCCCCCTGGCCCTGCCTATGTAGGTACCTATTGTTAATGCCCTTGAGATAAACCTCCTGAATTCCCTCGACGTATCCGGGAAGTACTTCGTATCGTCGGCGTTATGGCCGGCCACTATCGTATCTATCCCAAATACCTCTGCGTAGTACGCGGCGACGGCATATATTATAGCGTTCCTAGCGGGTATCGTACTTGGGTGAGCGTTCCTTAGGTGGCTCGGTCTTTCATTATCATTATTCCATAGTTCATCAACCTCCCTCATAAATGGCAGGTCAACCTCAATCAATTTCGTATTTGTTAACCTAGCGAGTTCTCTAGCTGACTCCCTCTCACGTTCTCCCCCCCTGCCTGGGTAATTTATTGATAGGGCAATCACGTCATAGCCCCGAGACTTAAGTAGGTATAGAGTAACGGCTGAATCAATACCTCCCGACAGCAGTAGTATGGCTTTTTTCTTCATTCATAAATGAGCACACCATTATTATTAATAAGTAGTTTGTGATTATTCATTGAGGTTATGCATTAAAATTAAGTCACCACATCATAAGTAATATGACCAGGGATCCAATCGGCGAGGCTATAATTCATTATGCCCTTAATGTTAAGTTTGAGGACTTGGATCAACAGGTCATTAATGAGGTTAGGCGTAGGGTCTTGATAGTCTTGGCGTCGCCTGGCAGCCTTCATGCAGAGCCGTTAAGATAGCCAGGGGAATTGCTAAGAATCATCGGTCAAATGTTGAGGCCACACTATGGGGCACACTTGATGCATCATCAATTGAATGGGCAGTGTTTACAAACGCGCTCATGGTTAGGTACCTTGACTATAATGATACATACCTGAGCAAGGAGCCCCCCCTACACCCAAGTGACATGATACCGGCATTAATGGCGGCCGCTGAGTACAGGGGGGGATTGAGTGGTAAGGACTTGGTAACGGCCATAGCCACCTCATACGAAATAGGCGTTAGACTTTGTGATGCAGGTAGCCTTAGGCTTCATGGTTGGGATCACGTTAATTACATAGGCGTTGCCGTTACTGCAGGGCTCACGAAGCTCATGGGCCTTAGTGAGAATGAGGCTTTGAACGCATTATCAATCGCTACAGTGCCTCATGCAGCCATGAGGCAGTCAAGGGTTGGTGAGCTGAGCCATTGGAAGGCTGCCGCAACTGCTAACTCCTCAAGGAATGCCGTATTCGCGGTATTGCTTGCTAAGGAGGGTTTCACGGGGGGGCCTGATGCGCCATTAAAGGGCGAGATGGGTTTCATAAGGCAGTTACTGGCTGGGGACTTCAATGATAAGTTAATACTTGACCTGGGCTCAATGCCGAGCCCAAAGAGGATCCTAGACACGTACATAAAGCCATACCCGGTGGAGTACCATGCACAGTCAGCGGTTGATGCGGCTAGGATTATTAGGCAGGAGTATGGAAAGGCCGTAGAGCCTGACGATGTTGAGTCAATAACAATAGACACGTTTAAGGCGGCCTACGACATAATAGTTAAGGATCCCGAGAAGTGGGATCCGAAGACAAAAGAGACGGCTGACCACAGCCTAATGTGGGTAACGGCGGTAGCGCTGCTCTACGGTACTGTCGAGTTATACCACTATAAGCCCGAGAATATACGTGACCCCAGGGTACTTTCACTGATAAGGAAGATGAAGGTTAATGTCGACCCAGAGCTCGATAAGTTATACCCATCTGCAATACCCAATAGGATAACCGTGAAGTTTAAGGATGGCAAGGAGTTAACGGCTCGAGTAGATCATCCAAGGGGGCCATCCAAAGAACCCAATGACAGATGAAGAGGTGGAGAGTAAGTTTAGGAGATTGACTGATGGCTTATTAACGCCGGGTCAGGTCAATACCGTGATAAACCTCGTGAAAAACCTCGAAAATTTAAAGGACATTAAGCAGGTCCTTAAGGCTATAGTTATATGAGCGTATAATGCATTAATCATTATCCATGACTGCTTAATACATAATAACTATTCTATCGCAAATGTAAAACACTGTGAGCGTTATTATTTTCAATTATAGTTCACATGATGCGGTGCTGCATTATCGTGATTTTATCGATTATTAATAACTTTTGCATATTATAAAATGCAAAAGTTTAAATTGGCTTCCGTTTCCTAGGCTTTAGATCATGGGTACTAACGACATTGTTAAGTTTGAGGCCTTATCGCCGGCTGAGTTCTTTAGGCGTAATCGAGAAATAGCAGGGTTTAGCAACCCGACTAGGGCTGTTTATCAGACGATTAGGGAACTCGTTGAGAATAGTCTCGACGCAACTGAGACATTTAAGATACTGCCGAGTATAAAGATCTACATTGATTACGCGGATCAATCTAGGAATTGGGTTAGTATTTATGTTGAGGATAATGGCATTGGAATACCTGGGGGGGATGAAATACCAAATGTCTTTGGCAGGGTATTCTACAGTAG
The DNA here is from genome assembly GCA_001316125.1 of Vulcanisaeta distributa JCM 11213. The sequence goes on along the minus strand of BBCS01000006.1, from coordinate 96,791 downwards.
TAAGTATAGGATTAAGCAGCATAGGGGGGGCATCTTTGGGCTTGGGGGGGCGAAGATGGTTGTGCTGTATGCGCAATCTACTACGAACACGCCGATACTCGTTAGGAGCGCGCCGTTGAAGAGTGACGTTATTTATGAGTACCAGTTGATGATTGACATTACGAAGAACGAGCCGTGATAGTCTCGCAGAGAACATTGGAAAATAAGTATGCGTGGCATGGGACGGCGATAAAGGTCGTGCTTGAGGCTGACTGGCCAAAGGCAAAGCGGAGGGTTGAGGAGTATCTGAGGAGGACTGCCATGGTCGCACCATACGCAGAATTCGTGCTTAGGGTCCTGATGAGGATGACGCCATTAAAATACCCAGGGTAACCACGAAAATGCCCGACCCACCTGAGGAGGGTCTTCCTCATCCCAAGAGTGTTGATGTGGAGCTGATAAAGCAGTTAATACAGAAAGACCCAAATATGCCACTGCTTGAATTTCTCATCGAGAACTTCGATGGCGTTGGCGAAACAATCGCTAAGACATTCCTTGACTTCGTTGGCTACCGCCGGACATGCCCGTGGGCAAGCTCGTTAATGACGAATTGGTGAATTTCGTGACGAAGATGAGGGAATTCAATGGGTGGAGGAGGCCAAGGGCTGATTGGCTCTCGCCAATTGGTGAGGACATACTTGCCGAGGGCGTTAAGTTTATTCTTAGGCCTGAGGTCGTGTTCACGGTTACCAGAAAGCCAAGTTCATACATGGGTAATCCATTCATTGTTGAGGCAGCCCTTGCCTGGGGGGGTGGAGCCATTGAGCCCAGTGATAAACCAATCATTTATAGGTTCGCGAATAAGGTTCCGTTGATTTATGATGAGGGTAATGACGTTATCAGAAAGATAGCCGATGAGATTGACTGGACACAGTACAAGGTTAAGTTCCCAGCCCCCCCACTAGCCATTGTGGTTCATATATGCTCGACGAAGATACCATACGCAAGCGCGGGCAAGGAGGCCATTGCGGAGGTCCCGGAGATTGAGTCGGAGGTCAGGAATGCTGTTAGGGAGGTTGCAAGGAAGCTCAGGCTTTACATAACGAGGAAGGAGAAGGAGCAGGAACTCCTAATGAAGTACGCAATATTCAGCATGTACGGTGAGGAGGTAGCCAACGCCCTCTCCTACGTGAGTAAGGCAGACCTTGATGAGCTGAGAGGAAGCATTAATGCGTTAATAAGGGAGAAGCTAAGGATAAGGAGTCTTGAGGAATTACTCACGAACAACACCAATAATACCGAGAATGGAAATAATGAGGATAAGGGTAATCAGGAACACGAGCCATCATCATGAAGTTCAGACGTACCAGCATCATCACCAAACTAATAAGTGTAACCCAATGTGGGTTTATATGATTATCTCCACCCAATTCATAATCACGCCGATAACTTCATGCATGTAGGTTCCTCAGGCTTATTTATCGTAAATCCTCGTTGATGAGTAAATTCCTGCTCCATTAATTACCTAATGCTTCGCGAATGACCCTCCTCAGTTCATGGAGAGCCTTAATTACGTCATTATCATTTAAGCATATCCTGAATAGGTGTGTTTTATCCTCCTCTTATCACTATTCCCAAAACCTGGGACACCGGGGGGGAACCAGGTCAGTAACGCCTTAGCCACATCCTCCTCTCTGAAGGGTAGCACCATGACGGCAACCTCATCGCATATACCGTGTAGGTAATCAACGTGCCAAAACTTATTAACGACCTTATTAAGGTGCCTAACTATTCTTGCTGCGCATGCATTGCCGCAGGAACCAACATAAGCATAAAGCCCATTACCTATCATGAATTTCCTACCCCCCCTAGTAACCACATCACCACTTCCACACCTAAATAGGGCTATGTAACTCCGCGCCCTTACCATACGTAGGTCACATTAACGACTGCATACTCAGGTATTTCGCCATTAGTAATCACACCCGCGTTTGTTGGTGGGTAATACTCAGCGGCATAGCACGTGAATCCAAGGGTGAGTGCGTATGTTGAGTTCGGTAAGACCGGGACAATTAATTGTCCATATTGACCAGCCTCATAAGCATATGTCGAGCTTTCGTACGTGTATGTAGCCGTCATGGGTATTGAGGCATCGCCTGAGCCATAACGTACACGTAGTATGAAATAGATCCCTCAATGACTTGAGGATTCGATAGCCTATACGTTATAACTAAGTAACCTGGTCCCTTGGTCTCAAAGTATAGTTCTTTCGTTGCTTGAAGAGAGTAGCCATTGCAGTTGGTTATTGATAATGTGGCGTTTATAGTTAGGTTACTCGTAATAACCTCCCTATGGCTTAATGAACCCTGATACTGAATTAAGCTCCATTGGCCGTGCACTCATTTAGCTTTTGGAGGAGTGCTGTATACTTAATGAGCAGTTTTGTGTAATTACTCATCAACTCCTCATACTCAATCGAGTTAACACATGAACCACCCACTGTTACATTACCCTTAGTTATGTAAAACGAGTGTATTAAGTACACGAGTACTATAGCGAGTACCAGCGCGAGAATCACCGTGCTCAATGCCTTAATGCTGGGCACTCGTGATTGTTATTGTGGGGTGAAATAAAAGTTAGTTTTTCGTTTAGTTTTTCGTAATGTGTAGATAGGCTTTTATAATTTCATAGAACCTGCAATTATGATAAACGTGTCACTACCCAATTACTGCAATGAGCCGGAGATCCTAATCAAGATACCCAACGAACAAACAAACCCAGAGTGGGGGGGTATACCACCGGAGAAGAGGCCCATGGATTTATACCTAAAGTATGGTTTCGTAATTATTGATAAGCCGAGGGGGGGACCAACAAGCCATGAGGTGGCCGCCTGGGTCAAGAAAATGCTTAACCTCGATAGCTGGTCACTCGGGTACCCTCGATCCGAGGGTCTCGGGTGTACTGCCCGTAGCGCTTGGTGAGTCCACGAAGGCCATGCCCGCGATTAACACGCTGGATAAGGAGTACATAATGGTTATGAAGCTTCACGGTGATGTCGATGATGAGAAGCTGAGGGCTGTTCTCAGGGAATTCACGGGCGCTATATATCAAAGGCCGCCGTTGAGGAGCGCCGTTAAGAGGCAGTTGAGGGTTAAGCATGTTTATGAACTTGAACTTCTCGAGAGAGATGGTAAGTACGTATTGATTAAAATGAATGTGGAGTCTGGAACCTACGCCAGGAAACTCGCCTATGACATCGGCGAGGTGCTGGGGGTCGGCGCGAACATGAGGGAGTTAAGGAGGATTAGGGTTGGTTGCTTCACGGAGAAGGAGGCAGTGACGCTTCAGGACCTTAAGGATGCGTATACGCTCTATAAGGATTATGGAGTTGAGGACTTGCTCAGGACCTACGTGAAGCCCGTTGAGTATATGGTGAGGCATTTACCCAAGGTCTGGGTTAGGGATTCGGCAGTTGACGCGATATGCCATGGAGCTGCATTGGCGGTTCCCGGCATTGTTAAATTAACGAATAACATAGGTAAGGGTTCGTTAGTGGCAATAATGACGCTGAAGAACGAATTAGTGGCACTTGGTTACGCAGAGATGACTAGTGACGAGATAATGAAGGTGCAGCGGGGGGGAATTGCCATTAAGACGACTAGGGTAATCATGAAGAAGGGTACGTATCCTCCAATGTGGAAGAGAAGGAAGGCTGAGGGAAAGGCTGAGGAGAAGCCTCAGGGAGATCTCGAGAGCAAGTCGTAGCAATAGTTTTATTACTCCATTTATTGTAAATGGGTTGGCTGATGAGAATTGAGGGTCAACTGACCTGGTGAGGAACAGCGGATCGCCTGATTTCTATCTCGATATCTGTAATTTAAACAGAGACATGCAATTATAGGGATTAGGCGATTAGGTGATTAATGAAACCGAGATATACCTGGACGAGTGCCCAGCATCACCGCTCAGTCACATATTGGCTCTACGGAGTAGCGTCGAGGGCGGTAATGAACTTCCATACCTGGGCTTGGATTCAATAAATGACGTAACCATATACCTAACCCATGCATGCAACCTTAGTTGCAAACACTGCTATTTATCAGCGGGTAAGCCATTAAGTAGGGAGTTGAGTGTTGATGATTGGCTTCTCATACTCGATAAACTAAGGGATCTGGGGGGGGTTAAGTACGTGTATTTATTAGGCGGCGAGCCGATGTTGCTGATTAAGAGGGTTTGTTAAGGATAATAAGTCATGCAAAGGGTCTTGGTCTTTACGTATCGATGAGTACCAATGGCACGTTAATTAATAAGGAGAATGCGCTTCAACTTAAGAGGGCTGGGCTTGACCAGGTCCAGGTAAGCCTTGATGGTCCAAACCCCCCCGCAGTTAATGATGTGATTAGAGGTTTTGGTAGTTTTGATAAGGCTATTAAGGCCATCAATGCGTTTAAGGAGGTTGGTATTGCCGTGTCGTTGTCATACACGGTAATTCCCGATAATGCCTATTACGTAACTGACATGGTTAGGCTAACGGAGAAGTTAGGGATTCCTGTGCTTACCTTTATACGTGTTCAGGAGTTTGGTAGGGCCCGTGAAAACGGCTTATCGCTTAGTGATGGTTTAGCGAGGATGGTGATTAACGACCTAATACGCATTAAGACTAGTGTCAAGCTCATCCTAAATGGCTTTAGGTTTAGTCTCAGCGATTTATACGAGGCATATAAGAAGTCCAGGGAGAGGCTTAATGCCCTTAAAATCATTAATTACTCAACATGCCCTGCAGGCAGGGGGGGTAGTTCGTAATAGACTCGGATGGTAGTATCTACGGGTGTGAGCTATTGATGAGTAGGGAATTTTACGAGGGCAATGCACTCAATGATGACCTTAAGGTCATCTGGAGGGATGGTTTTAGGTCCTTTAGGGGTAGGAAGTATACGGAAATAAAGCCATGCAATACCTGCTCAATGGCCGATTTATGCAATGCAGGTTGCCCTGCCCGGGCATTTACGGCCTTCGGCTCCGTAAATTCGCCTGATCCTTATTGCCCGGTCGTTAGAAGATTGATTAATAAATCTAGGTAATTATTATTCCCTAACCCAAGGTGATGATTGTTGATGTATTTAGGGAGCTAAATAGGGACGTACTTAGCCTGGTTAAAAGGGCTTACATGGCGGACCCCCCCGTTAGATACGCCTACCTATACTACGACATTACTTATTACCCAGAATTCACCGAGGCGTACCTAAACGTGGTTGGTAACAACATAATTGGCTATCTATTAATATTCAGGGGATTGCCGTACACGGCAATTCACGTAATCGGCAACGCACCTCTCAATGCCCTGAGCGAGGCTTTATTAAATAATCACTTGGTGATACATGCGGAGACCGAGCCCAAGCACGTGAACTACTTAATTAATAGGCTATCCAGCAGAGGCGCAGTATCACTATCCAGGGGGGGCTTAACAATGATCTGCTGGAGCAACTGCTTTAGGGAGTTCGTAATTCACGGAAACGTCACCGTCCGTAGATTGTCAATTAAGGACATCGATGAATTCCTCAGGATAAAGAACATCCAAGGAACACGGATAAGCAAGGCCGAGGCATTAATCAGACTTTCATCACCCCACTGGCATTACTACGGCTTATTCACCAATAACGAGCTAGTGGCTATCGCAGGAACATACCTCAAGTTACCAGAGGTTTGGATCATCGGCGACGTATTCACAGCGCCCAACTACAGAAATAGAGGCTTCGCAAAGGCGGTGGTCTCCGCAGTCACTAAAGACGTAATTAATGCAGGCGCTATGGCAATACTGCATGTTGATGAAAATAACACGCCCGCAATCAAGGTCTATGAACGACTTGGATATATTGCCGTTCAATACTTCATTTGGTTACATTATGAGAAGCGCAGTTCCTAAAAACCATGATAACGCCCTTATAATTAGCCCAGTAAAGTCTGAGACATGTCATAGCATATGAATAATCAATGACCAATCCTTGGTGCGGGGGGTGGGATTTGAACCCACGCAGGCCTTCGCCAACGGGACCTCATTGCGGGGATTGTTATCCTACCCGCCCCCCCCTTTGACCTGGCTCGGGCACCCCCCCCGCAAGATCATTATCTTGCGGTTTAGTTTTAAGTGTTTTTCTGTGGTTTTGCCGTGGTGTCTTGTCTTGTGTTATGGGGGGAGAAAGTGTTATTAATGTTGTTTTCGATAACGGCTTCGTGTCTGCTGTCCTTTATGATCACGTTACCAAGAGGTTTGGGCATGTTGTGGCTGTTGAGGATGTTTATCTTGAGGTTCCCGAGGGTAGTATTGTGGCACTTGTGGGTCCTAACGGCGCTGGTAAGACGACGATGCTCAGGCTTGCGGCTGGTATACTAGCTCCCGATGGTGGTAAGGTCCTTATTTATGGTTATGATGCAATGAGTGTTAGGGCTAAGAGGAGGGTTGGGTTCATGACGCCTATGGACGCGGTGTTTATTGGAGGTTGACGGCAATGGATAACCTGGTCTTCTTTGGCGCATTGTACGGCCTATCACTGGGGGGGGAGGCTAGGGCGAGGGCTAAGGAGTTACTTGAGGACTTGGGACTTGGTGGGAGGGCTAATGATTGGGTTGCTACGTATAGTACGGGCATGATGAGGAGGCTCGAGATAGCAGGGCACTGATGCACGACCCAGATGTACTACTGCTTGACGAGCCAACAAGCGGCATAGACATTGATGCAAAGCGCAGCATACTTAACTTCATTAGGGGTCTTAGGGGTAGGAAGACCGTGATCCTCGCATCCCATGATCCTCAGGAGATTGAGTTGGCGGATGCAGTTGTGTATATAAATAGGAGGATTTTGAATGAGTCGCCTGCCCTTAAGGTGGTTAAGGTCCTCGTTAAGGGATCTGTGGATGGGCTTAGCGAATTTAGTGTGGAGGGTGTTGGCAATGATGAGTACGTAATAGTAACAACAATTGATAGGTTTAATGAGTTAATGAGTAAGTTAGCCATGTATAATGGTAAGGTCAGGGTTATGGATATAGATGTTGAGGTTGCGGTGGCCGAGGGCAACGCCAGGAGGGTGGAGAGGGTTATGAGGAGGAGGGAGGGGGGGTGGTTGTGATGGGGCATTATTGATAGGCTGTACGGCTTCGTTGTGATTAGAGGCTGGAAGATGTGGGTTTCGTATAAGACCCAGGTCGTGCTTACGATGATTAATTGGGTCATCCCAGTATTCATATACTTCTTCATTGGTGTTACTCTAGGGTTTGGGAGGCTGAGTACCATTAGGGATTACACGGCGTTCATGGTCGTAGGTACGGCATTCCAGGGCTACTTCTCTGCATCAGTGACGACGCTGGCTGGTCGTATAAGGAATGAGGAGCTCATTGGGACCCTGGAATACCTAATAGCAGCGCCGCTGAGGCCTATGACGTTGATGATGTATAGTACTGTGTGGGGGGATTGGTTATAAATTCAATAAGTGCTATCACGGTCCTATTAATTGGGCTTGGACTCGGTGTGCCGTATAAAGTCAATGCATTGTCTACGGCTATATTCCTAATACTTTACCTGGCATCAATAATCGGCCTAAACCTAATTGCCGGTGCAGTGGTCCTAATCGTTAAGCAGGGCAATCCCATAGCCCTATTCACCTCAGTGGCCTCAAACCTACTGGGTGGCGTCGTATTCCCTATCTCAGTACTACCGACATGGCTTAGATACATAAGTTACTCATTATCCCTAACCTGGACTCTGCAGGGACTTAGGGCAGCTATGCTCAGCGGTTACGGTATTCAACAACTCCTTAACTACCTATGGCCATTGGCCGCCTTAGCCCTGGCGTACATAGTGATTGGGGGGGTTACCCTATCTAACTATGCCTTCACGAGAATACTCAGGGAGGGCTCGGTCAGCATGTACTGACGGCCAGTAAACGTAACGACTAAGTGGGCCTATACCTGGTATTCGCTCTATGCCTATTCAACGCCTCCTTAACGGATTCATAGACCACCCTCCCAATTAATTCACCGATTTTAGAGTGGCCGCCGGTGTATGTTATGCGTATTCCATTGCCGGGAACTACCATTACGTTGTCCGTGCCTGTCCCCCCCGTGGCTATTAGGCCGGGCGTGTAACTACTCGTGATTCCAAGGTCCTGGAGCGCCGCGCACTTTGCTTCCGTTATTGTTATTAAAGCCCTGGCCGTGGCGGCCTCCGTCAACGAGGCGTTAGTTATTAATATGATATTTATCGTGCCTACTCTCTCGAACCTACCATCAACCTCGTACGTAGATGCCTTATCCACACCAGTTCTCAACGCATTTGACTCGACACCGGCGGTGGTGAATGCCGCCACCCACACGTCCCTATATTCATCGCTTGCCACCGCCAGGTCATCCATGTCCACCCAGTGCCTAGGCATGCGTAATCGCCCGGGGGGCTATCCTCAACTGACTCATTAGTGAATCTAGGTATTTCTCACGAAAGTCTTGACTATGTAGTGCGCACCATAAGTCCGGTGGTGCGTAGTTATTGCATACGAAGCGTACATTAACCATGCCGTGCATTGTACTAAGCACGTGCCTTCTCTGTGCTAGGTCAATGAGGAGTGTCTTAACGTTGATACTGCCATAGCTTTGATAGTATATTCGAGCCGTCATGCCGTCGCGGGACCAGACCTCCTTAAACGGGATGCCCATTACGTAGTAGGATAAGCATCCTATTAATAAGTATTGCCACCTTATAAAGGCCCTAGATGAGGTAGAGAATTCCTAAGATAAGTAACGCCAGGAGGGCCCTAGTTAGTATGGATACGAGCATTATAGCAACGCCATCTCTAAGCCCATAAATACCGAGGTAATAGGGCGCATTATGCCTGACTCCGCGTATTAGTGATGAGCCACGTAGCCAATTAATAACCACTTTATGACTAAAATACCGTTGAACCCCCTCACTAATGAGTGTACCTGCGGCTGCGAAGGCCGCGTTATCGTTAATGACATAAGCCATTATTAAACTCACCGCGTATGGACTTAGGGTGCTGAAAGCACGTGTTAAATAATTATTGAGGTAGTTGTTAAGTCCGAGGAGCTCGATGGTGATGAGTGCCGCGCTCGTTATTGACGTAATCAGTACTATCCTCGTGATGGATTTAAGGGCCATCCTCAGATTAAGCGAATTACTCACAACCTGCCCGATAGGCTCGGTAATGCTGCCCTGGACCCTATCCTTATTTGAGCCCCCCCATTTTCCGAGGGCCGCAAATATCATCATCTGCATTAAACCAATAGTCATGAGGATTAGGAGATAGAGGAGGCCATAGATGCCCATTGTGCCTAACAGTACTGGGATGAGGGTCCTTAAGTGCGAGAGCAGGGCTGGGAAGGTATTAACGAGTGATGCTATGTATAGCTCCTTACGCGTTAGCTTACCATCCTTATACATGGTTATTAGCATTGAGGATGCCGCGGATGGACTAATGAAGGACGTCACGAAGGATAAGGAGCAATAACTGGGCAGTCCAGACAGTGCGGTGATCCACCGCCCCCCCAACCTGCTTATGGGCCTCATTATAGCTCTCCTACTCATTATGTAGTACATGGCAAGCACTCCTAATGCTATGCTGGGTATCGTGAGCGACAGGTAGTGAAGTTCGTAAATGATTACATTCATTGCCTGCTCCACTAACCAACACCCTCCAACACACCCTCCAATTCAGCGTATATATCCCTTAATTTACGTATGACGTCCTCCGACGTATGCCACAACCCCCCCCTTTCATACGCCTCATACAGTCTCTTGATGATTTGCTCTAATGCGTATGGATTAACCTCAATAAACCACCTCCTCATCTCATCACTAAACACGTACGTCTCCGCAACCCTATCCCAAACCCAATCATCCACCGCATTCATAGTCGCGGCCAGGCCGAGGACATACTCAACACGCTTCGAAATGTTCTGGGCGCCATGTAGCCGTGCCTCCTCATACCCTCAATCCACTTTGGATTGAGTAACCTGGTCCTCACGTAGAACCCAACGGCATCTCTAACGTTCATCATCCTAGGTCTGTCCTGGGTTAGGTCCGTGTAGAGAACTAAGGGCCTCTTACCTGAGTATACTTCGACGGACTTTGATAGGCCGCCCAGGTATGCGTAGTAGTCATCTATGTCGATTATTGAGTAATCAACGCTGGACTGAACCTGGCTAGTGATATCCACCCTACTCAGTAATGCCTTAAATAGGTCCTTGAGCTCGCTCGAGCCCGCACCGCGCATATCACCATCATAACCAAAGCCCATGTACATAGTATAAACACTGGCGATATCCATACCCGCCCTCCATCTCGACGTCTCTATTAAGTGGTTGACCTTATTCCCATAGTCACCAGGTCTCTCGCTGAACGTCCTTATTAATGACTTCTCGCCGTACCTATCCCTCAACTCGAGGTAGTGCTTACGGACGTAATTCATGCTCGCCGGCTCGTCCAACTCCGCGACGAGCTTAACGGCCTTATTAATAAGCGAGATCAAGTGTGGGAACATGTCCCTGAACACGCCGCTCATTGTCACGACGACATCTATTCTAGGTCTACCGAGGTCCTTAAGCGGCATCACCTCCAGCCTAGGGTCCCAACTACCTGGCCTATGAACCAGCCTAACACCAAGGTAACGCAGCACCTGCCCAATACTGACGCCCCCCCTAGTCCTTGACTCCTGGCCTCCCCCCCAAACAACAATGCCGACAGTCTCGGGATACTTACCATATTGCTCTAAGTACCTCTTAATGCTCTCCTCAGCGATCTTAGCCCCCAACTCCAACGCCGAATCGCTGGGTATCTTAAGTGGGTCCAGTGCGTAGAAGTTCCTCCCGGTAGGTAAGACGTCGGGGGGGTCCAACACGTAATCGCCACCAACGCCGGCCGGTATGTATTCCCCATTCAACGCCCTAATTACGTTCTCGAGCTCAAGTTTAGGTGATAACCTTAACCTCTCTGCTACATCACGTGCGTAATTCAGCACGGTCTTGGCATCATCACCCTTAATCCCATATTCCCCCCCAGCCACTTTAATTGCCGAATCAATGCCGTTTATGATTAACGCCCTGACAATCCTCCTAACCCCTTCGTCTATTGACCTTAGGATATTCACATGCTTACCTGGGTGCTCGAGTAAGTCGTCATAGTCATACCCCCCCATTGCCTCAGCCATAAGCCTATGCAGCGATTTAACGAAGCCCCCCCTATCACGCCTTAACGCCAGCGTTAGGTAATCAATGACCTCATCATCGCTTAATTCCATGCCAAGGATCCTCAACCCATACGGCATTGCCGAGCGTTCCATCCTCATAAGCTCATCATAAAGGGCATCGAGGTCTTTAACCTCTAACCCATACTTACCCGCAATGCCCTCTATGGACTTGAGCACCGTGCCTGCCCTGGACTGGTCAATAACGCTCGCTTCCCTATACTCATCGATTAGATCACGCAGCCTCCTGAGCTCATCGCTGAGGCCCGCCTCGGTCATCCTTGGTGAGAGGTGACTAACTAATACGGCGTATGACCTCCTCTTTGCGATTGTGCCCTCACCAACGACTACCACATGGTAGATATATATGTTTGGTAAATTCCCAAGAAGTGCGTCTGGAGGACAGCTGGAGGAGAGACCGACCTGCTTACCAGGTAGGAACTCGAGCGTGCCGTGTGTCCCAACATGAATAACAGCATCGGCGTGCCAGACCTCCTCAAGCCACCTGTACAGTGCGACATATTGATGGTGCGGGTATAATTCTGAGTCATGGTAAATCTTGTTAGGGTCCTCATGCCAGCCCCCTACTTGGTTGTAGTACGATTATCACATTGCCTAGATCAAGCACGGGTAGCGCGAGGTGTCCGTCTTTAACCATTATATTACCAGGAGGTTCACCCCACTGATTAATGATCCTCTCCCTAAGCTCCGGCCTTAACTTATTAAGTAAGTCCATATACGTCATTCGATTAACTAGCACATAGTCGGTGCCGGTTGACCACCTGCCGGAATTTGGGTTTCTCACGAAGAACTCTTTGATAGCTTCGGCAGTAATGGCCTTAACACCATAGCCCTCCTCCCTCAACCTCCTTAATAGTACTTTAACTGATCTAAGTGTGTCGAGGTACGAGGCCCTACCAATGTTCTCCTCACCGGGTGGGTAATTATACATTATGATGGCGACCCTCTTACTCGCGTTAGGCCTCTGCCTGAGGGCTAACCACTTATCAACCCTATTGAGGACCCTATCAACCCTATCCTGGATTACCTCCATAACCTTAACGCCGTTTTTATTAACAAGACCTGCTATTGGGATGGGCTCTATGACGCCATCAACCTCAGGCATGGCCACGGCATATATAACCTCGATTGGGCTGAGCCCCCCCGTTGAGTCCTTAGTCCACGCATCAATGTCCCTACCGTACATGACTACGGGACCATGACGGGGGACGTTGAACTTAAGCAGTGTATTGGTGTCCTCACGACCCCCCCTGACGAGCCTAAACCACTGAAGATCAAGTATAGCTCCGACATCAGCACCATTAAACAATTCCTTAAGCCCCCCCTCAATGTATAGCCGTAATTGGAAAGAAGTGAAATGGCGTCAACCCTCCTCCTCATTATGTGAGTGATTACCTTCCTGGCCTTATCGTATGACTGCCCAGAGTAGGCCAGTAGTACCATGAATGGCGCCTTAAGGCGCCTGCGCATAGTAAGTTCGTTAATACCGTGATACACATTACCCTCATCATCCTCAATCCAGTAATCCCCCAACTCAATGGGAGGTCTTGGTGGCGGCATGGCTATACCGCAGTAATTCCTAGTCGCTAGCCGTATCATGTTAATTATGTTCTCCTTACGCCAATTTCTCCAGTAATCAATTAACAATGCCCAATCCTTAAGATATCGGGTCACAGGGTCTAGAAGGGATTTAGATGCCTCATGAAGCATGCGGGAGAATGTCTTTGGATCGAAATAATTCGCAGATTCGGCAGAGCTATTACGCATGGATAACGTGCTCGCCAGCAATTCCCCCAACTCGTAATTATTAACTCTCGTGAGCATTATAGTTTCTAGGCCTGTACTTAATGTAAAAATGATGGACGTCCCACGCAGCCAATCCCTTAAGTAATTTAGTAGTTCTGGGTGGTCCCCCCCCATTAGGCTTAGTAGGGCGATGTCTGGTTTCTTCACGGCGTTTAATTGCTTGAGACCTCATTCACCTCGTAACTCTCCAGGTATATGGTTTCGAATTCTACATCATTAATGCCGCTCAATGCCTCGTTTAATGCCTCGTAGAACTCCTCGGTGAGGATTGACCTGGTAATGAGTAATATACGGCACCTGGCATAGTTAATCGCCGACTCTGATGACTTCGATGGCGTATTTGCTGAGTATGTCTATGTGGCTTATTGATGGGTCGTAGATCATCTGCGGCCTTGTGTCGTAGATCACTACTTTGGCGTATTTGCTCAATTCGCTCATGAATCTCTCGACCTCCTCCCTGACGTCATCCATGAGGGGTACGTTTGCCTTACCATCGGTTATTACGTACGCCCAGTAATCACCCTTCAGCTTGAGGTTAAGTCTCTTGATTAGGTTGACGGCGTATGCTAGGGCCGCCGGCATTGGCGTTGCCCCACCGCTTGGCAACTCCTCCAGTGTGTTTAACACATGCCAGTAATTTCTCGTGGGCTCGATTACCACGTCCACGCCGCGGCCCCCCCTGAAGCTTATGAGACCCACGTAGCTTCTCTTCACGTAGGACTCCTCGGCTATCCTTCTCACAAGGCCCTTCGCCGCCTCAATCCTCCTCATGAAGTTCATACTACCGCTGGCGTCTAGGATTATCAGCGAGACCCTAGGGGCCCTAACCCTCCTAACCCTAACCATTATGTCCCCTAAATCAATCTTAACCGGCAACCCTACACCCCCCTAAGTGCGGCATGTGTGATGGATGCGGTTAAGTCAACATCAATTAATTCCCCCCCATCACCAAGCGGCAGGTACATATACGGAATGCCGTGAGGCTTACCAACAACCCTCCTGAAGGAGGACCTAGACCCCAACTCATGGTCTCCAGCACGTACGAGATTCCTCCTAAACTCCACCGAAATATTAACGTCAGATACCCCCATAATGCCTAGGGCCGCCACCTGCATTACTACTTACACCACCCCCCCCAGCACCCTCACCATCACGTTCACCCCCCCTCTTCATATCTGCACCACCCTGCGATTCGCTGCTTCCCTGCTTTACCATTTGCCTTGGTTGCTCGCCCTGGGCATCATCATTAGCTAGTGGTTGGGGGAGGTATTGGCAGTTTGGGCCTTTCAAAGGGCTTAGCCTTAAGCCTGTGGGGTAGTGCTAAGTCCATCGCTTTTTGTAAGTCCTCCATGGTAACCCTAGTCCTACCTTCCAACGCCGCCAATGCCTTAGCGGTCCTCACAGTGACTATCTCGGCGCGGCTCGTCCTTATGCCCAGCTTAACTACGGTCTCAGCCAAAAGCTTGAGTAGGTCCTCGGGCACCTCAATGCTTTTCACCAACTCCCTAGCCCTCTTGATCCTCTCCCTAATCCTCTCGATCTCTGGCTCCCACTTACTATAGAAGCCTCAGGATCCCTATTGAACTCCTCAACCCTCCTAACAATCTCAGCCCTAACCTCTGGTCCCTGGGGGCCTCTACATCAACAATTAGGCCAAAGCGGTCAAGCAACTGAGGCCTAAGCTCACCCTCCTCGGGATTCATCGAAGCCACCAGTATGAACCTAGCCGGATGCCTCACGGACACCCCCCCCTCCCTCTCCACGATGTTCCAGCCGTAGGCAACGGCGTCCAGGAGTACGTCGATTATGTAGTCATCGAGTAGATTAACCTCATCGATATATAGGATATTCCTATTCGCCTCGGCTAAAAGACCAGGTTGAAATGCCCTCACGCCCTCAGTTATCGCTCTCTTAATGTCCAACGTGCCGATTAGCCTATCAACAGTTATTGAGAGGGGGGGTAAGTCAACAACCCTCATCTTCTTAATCGCTACTGGCAACCTCTCACCTCGCTGGTACCTGGCATAGCATGAGTCGCACATCAATTGCGGGTCACGTGGGTCGCAGTTGAATGGGCAGTCGGCCACCACCTCGATCTCAGGAAGCACATCAGCGAAGGACCTAACTAGAGTGGTCTTCCCAGTACCCTTATCGCCCCTAAGCAGGACACCGCCAATTAATGGGTTAACAGCAACAGCAAGAAGCGCTAACTTAGCCTTATCCATCCCTACGATGGCGGGGAATGGAAAGGCAACACGACGCTCATACGATCACCACCGGTCTACCGTTATGTTCAATCACCGTGGTTTTGACGCCGTATACCTCTTCAATAATGCTTGGACTGACATCGCCTGGACTTAATTCAGCGATTACCCTACCATTGTGTATTACGTAAATCCTATCTGCATACTTAAGGGCTAGGTTTATGTCATGCATTGTAGTTAATGCTGCAATTCCATCCTCACGCACTATCTTAGATAACACTTCCATTACCATAACTTGGTGCTTGAGGTCTAGGTTACTCGTCGGTTCATCAAGAAGCATTAAAACGCCTCCTTGCGCGATGGCCCTAGCTATGTGAACAAGTTGGGCTTCACCACCACTAAGCCTACTAATCATCTTATTAGCCAAATATTCAATGCCAAGTCTTCTCATAGCATTAATGGCCACATCGACATCGAACCTGCTTGGTCTAAGCCCCCCCATGTACGGCAGCCTACCCAGCAGGACGGCGTGGAATGCTCGATTGGGTACGTGACTACATAATTCTGCGGTACGTAGGAGACGAGCCTAGCGATTTCACGTCTACTCATCCTCAATGCATCCCTACCGTTGATCCTAATGAAGCCCTTGAAGACCTTAGCCATGCCCAGAATACACCTAATTAATGTGGACTTACCGGCACCGTTGGGCCCCCATTAATGCTACCAATTCTCCATCTTTAACGTTAATGCTTACGTCCTTAATTATCGGTCTCTCATAGCCACACGTAAGATCCCTCACTTCAAGCACGTCATTACTCATAACCATATTGTGTCCCCCTTGATATGACGATAGCCAGTAAGTATGGTGCGCCAATCATTGAAAGTACAACACCTATGGGTATCACGTACGGCGGCACCAAGGCCTTTGAAACCACGTCGGCTAGTACAGTAACGTCGCGCCATGAGCGCCGAGGCTAGCACTAAGTACCTATTGTCATTACCAATGAGTATCCTCATTATGTTTGGTATCACCAAGTCGACAAAGCCCACCAAACCAACGAAGCTTATCACAGCCGCTGTCTGGAATGCCGCCACAAGCATTACGGCCAGTCTCGTATTTCTGACATTAACACCAAGACTATGGGCGACATCGTCGCCTAGATTAAGCGCGTTTAGTCTCCATGAGATGAATACGTAGTAGGGTATTGCAAGTAGTGACAGGGCCATGTAGGGTATGTAGTTAAGGGTTACGTTAGTTACGCTACCCAGCATCCACATGACGATGGCGTGACTTACGTCCGGGTTGCCAGAGAAGTACTGGATTAACGAAGTACCTGTGCTAAACACGAACATCACGGCTACGCCGGCCAGTATTATCGTGACCGGCGACGCACCCTTAATGAAGGATAGGAAGTAGACGAGTAGTGCCGCCATTGATGCCGCTATAAATGCGCCAATAATTACTAAGTACGGCTCCGTTATCACGGGTAAGTAATACCTAATGACGTAGCCGGCGCCGAGGAGTATGGCCACGGCAGCCCCAAAGCCCGCAGCCGCGGAAATGCCGAGCGTGTAGGTCGACGCCAGCGGATTCCTCAAAATACTCTGCAGCACGGCGCCTGCGGATGCAAGCGATGTACCAAGTATTAATGATGCCAAAGCCTCGGGAAGCCTTATTTGCCATATCACTAGGTATGTATCGTGGGGGGGACAATGAATATGGGGTCCACCCCCCCATCAATGACTGCCTTCAAGGCAACAATGGGATTAACTCTATAGGCCCCAATCACCATATCAAGAATTATTAACGGAAACAGCACCAAACCACTAATCACCATCAATCCCCCACCTCACCCACTGCACCACCAAACACCACCTGGTTCGGCAGTCCTTAGGAATTCCTCGAAGTATTGGTTAAGGTATTGAGTGGCGTTAACGCCAGCGAAGGCGCTAGGGTATACCTGGCTAGCTATGTATAACGAGACTATTAACTGCGGCGGCCCCCCCTCGGTTAGGTAGCCGGGTATCACGATGACCCTGCCGTACCTAACGGCGTTAGTTGCATTGAGTATTGGGTTGCTCCTTATTGAGTTAATTATTGATTCGCAGTAGGCCGTGGCATTTGGTGAATGTGGGTTTAAGCTCCACGTCACCGCAATTATGACGTCTGGGTTGCATTGGAGCACGGCGCTGGGCTCGACTTGCATTGACTTATTGAAGCATGGCTGTAGGCCGGCATTGACGGCCGCCCAATAC
Source organism: Vulcanisaeta distributa JCM 11213 (assembly GCA_001316125.1). Next base: position 79,277 of record BBCS01000006.1, on the reverse strand, counting down.
GGGTCTCCAGTGGGGCCTGACGTGAACCACGGGCTGTATTCGTAATCAAAGATTACGTAGGCCTTATACCTACTGAGGACCTTGCTCAAGCCCTTCCGCAATACCTGGTGCACATTATTAATGAAGTCGATCAGATTCACGGCATTGTCTGTGTGGTTAGTGATTAGCCCGAGGAGGTATATGAATGATGATAGGTTATCCTGAGGTCCATAACCAATCACTGGAATGCCGAATGGATTAAGCTTACTCCTCACTGTTTGGACGCCGTAACTCCACTCTATGACTAGGTCGGGCTTTAGGTTAACCATCTCCTCGTAATTCCACGACCACATACCTTGACTCACGGCTGGTAATGCGGTTAGGTTCCCAAAGAGCCAGGGAAGCTCCGCGGCGTAGCCCTCAATACCCACTATTGTGTTTTCAGCCCCCTATATCGATTAGTATCTGCATGGCAACGGTGTTGTCGGCCACGATTCTCTCGACGGGTATTTCCATGGTTACGTTAGACCCATAATTCTCAACAGTAATGGAGGTACCATTGTAACCAACGATTTCGAAATTGGGCGATGAGTAATAGACGTAAGAGGCGACTCGGGTTACAGACTTATGCACGCTACACTCATACAGTGTTATTGTCGCTATAAGGGCTATTGCCACCACTATTATTGTGAGCAATGCTGCGGTTACCTTACCCATCCTCGACATGACGCCCGGCATTACGTAGTAGGATAAGCATCCTATTTAAAAGCTTTTCCATCCGCAGAATTCCATCAATTATCGCCGTAAATTTACTCCCTAATTTACAGTGGTCGTTTCGAGCGACTAATCCGGGATTACAACCTCATGGCATGTAAAGTGCTTGTGGGTTTATTGAACCGTTAATGCTGGAAAATGACTTGCGTTGTTCATTGTGTGATTAATAATTAAGTTTGGTCCTGATAATCATTACTGGGCTTTATAATTACCATACGGCTGTTAGGCCTGTTTTTCAATGCCCTGGTTTCTGGGTTAATTATGAAATTGATGGCTTCGAGGCCTTGACGCCTATCAGTACGTCAACTAGCAGGTCGTTAATCATCTCTGCGACTACGTAACTCTCCCCCCCACCCTATAGGCTTAATTTAACATACGATAAGCCAAGCTTAATGACCCCCCCCTAAGTGATCTTACGCCTTATTGGTACATTCCTCATCAAAGTCTTATCCACGAGGGCCCTAAACCTAGCTCCGCATATCTCGGCTTAGGTGAATGCCCTCACGTTTTTACCTACTACGATGCCACGTATTAAGCCTTCCACGCTTTGGCCCACCGCTCTATTCAGCATCCATGTTACCAATCTTAGGCTTTGGTCTAAAGCTGTGGGTGTGCCTTGGATCGTAGACGCTCGACCTCACTGGCGTGTCCAGGATGGATGGGTCTGCGGCCTTTCCCACTATTATCACGGAGTCCTTGGTTATCTTAGCCCTCTTTACCTTCTCGGCGATGTCGGACAGTGTTCCCCCTGATTATCATTTGGTCGGGCCACGTCGCCTTGTAAACCACCGTGACTGGCGTATCATCGGGCACGCCGGCCTCCCTCAACTCCTTAACCACCTTATCAATTAGGTGCACGCCGGTGTAAATGGCCATTGTGGCACCTATGAGCAGTGCTCCGGCGAAATCCCTTATTGAGCCTCGCATTGGCACCCTAGCGGAGGCCCTGGTTATAATCACCGTCTGAGCCACCTTGGGCAGGGTCAGCTCAATACCTAGGACTGCGGCTGCGGCCAGCGCTGCCGTTACTCCAGGCACGACCTCATACGGTATGCCGGCCTCCCTGAGGGCTATGACCTCCTCAAGCAGTGCGCCATATATACTCGCATCGCCTGACTTAAGCCTAACCACTAGCTTATCCTCCCTGGCCCTCCTAACCATTATGTCCACAATCTCCTCAAGAGTCATTGACGCGCTGTTGTGAATCTCAGCATTAGGCCTGGCCCATTTTAGTATTTCCGGGTTTACTAGGGAACCTGCGTAAATAATTACGTCGGCTTGCTGTAGGTACTTCATGCCCTTCACAGTGATGAGTTCGGGGGTCGCCGGGCCCCCCGCACCAACGAAGATGACCTTCCCAACCATCGATATAGGATGTAAATCCTACTTATAAATCCTTCTGGCAATGACAAGCGAGAAGTAGTCTCTAGGCAACTCACCGCTCGGTTCCTTAATTATTAACTCACCATTCATATAGCACCTCCTGGCGTAAGTCACGGAGTATCCGTGGTCTCTAAGTAGTACGGCAATACTGCCCATGTCATTATTGCCCTTAAGTACTATTATTGTGTCCGCGAATTCCATAGCCCTCATCAGTGCCTCGGTATTGTCACTCACGAGTATGACTACTGATTCACTGCCTATGGCTAGGTTAACACCGGCTCTGGCAGCGCAGGCCATTATTGAGGAGACCCCCCCGGGAACGATTATGGGCTCGTAATCACAATTAATGAATGGCTTAACCCTATAGAAGGTGCTGTATAGTGATGGGTCGCCGAGCACCACGAATGCCGCACTACCGTGCCTACGTAACCCATCGCATATCACCCTCGCATTAGCCATTAAAGTCTCGGCACTTGGTTCCTTAACCATGGGGAAGCCCAGGAATACTATTTGTGCGTCGGAATTAACGTACTTACTAACTATGGTATATGCCAGGCTCCTACTACTGCTGGTGGAGTAGGGTATGAATACTAATCTGGCTTGGCGGAGCACCTCAGCACCCATAACCGTGATTAACCCTGGATCACCAGGCCCCCCCAGCCCGATTATGTATAACCTGGGTACCCCCCCACCACCCCCCCCTGCATGTTATGGCCACCACCGCTTAATAGCTCCTTAATACTCGCCATTGAATGGGTTAACAAGCACCTACTTCTCTCGCCGGTTATTATGAATATTGGGTTCCTCGAGAGCATTGCCGTGCCTAGGCTAGTCCTTAAGCCCTTGGCTATCACGACCTCAGTGACTTCCACGTTCACGAAGCCTAACTCCACCATAGTAGTTAAGGCTAGCGACGCATTCTCTAGAGTTACTGCGTCAACCACTAAACGACCACCCACGGCTAGTTTACCGCATACACCGGCGATTATATCCCTCAACCTGCCGCCACTACCGCCTATGAATGCAGCATTTACTTCATTGGGTACCTTATCCAGGGCCTCGGGCGCCTCGCCATGTATTACAACAACCCTGTTATCCACGCCAAACTTCATGGCATTCCTGCGCGTGAGTTCTACAGCCCTCCCATCCCTTTCGATTGCGTAAACGAAGCCCCCCCTCCTGGCTATTAGGGCTACCTCCACAGCAACTGAGCCAGTCCCAGAACCGATGTCTAGCACTTTTGAGTCCTCCCTTAACCTAAGCTTAGAAATAACCAACGCCCTAACCTCCTCCTTAGTCATTGGTATGCCCTCAATCCGTTCAAACAACTCATCCGGTATTCCGGGAGTTATGTAGGGCCAAGTGGGGCTACTCATGATCATTAACCCTCGCGAGCACCTCCCCCCCATCCTCACTGAATATTACGACTTCAAAAGATGCATTGCCCAACCTCCTTAACCTGTTCAAGGCTCTCTCGGCTATAATCTTCATAACACTTCCCGCCGCATCGCCAAGGTAATGCATCGCCTCACCAACGGTCTTTGAGGTCGCGATCCTCCGTAGTAACTCGCCGTTGAGCCCGGTCATTACTGCGGCCCAGGTAATTGTTTCAATACGTGCATCACCAACCGAGCTGTGCGTATTCATTAAGCCTGCCGCCAATTTAACGGCCTTGCCAGGCAGTAGTGCAATGACTATCTTACGGAAGCCCAGCCCAATGGCCTCTTTAACCGAGGCGCCTATTAAGTCGCCAACCTTAACCGCGGGTAAGCCGTAAATCACCTTGGCGTAATTGACCGCCCTATTGCCCGAGGCAATCACCACACCTTCGTACTTACTCCTCAATGCCGTTAGCTGGGCCTTGATGTGCTGAATGAATGCTTCGTCGCTTATTGGCCACTCAATTCCAGTTGTCCCGAGTATTGATATGCCGCCGACTATACCGACATCCTCATTCATCGTAGCTTGGCCAACTCTTCGCCATTGGGTACCTCGATTACAACCTCAATGCCTGCGTTGATGACCTCCCTAACCGCATTTTCAATCATGAACTTAGCCGTGGGACTGATGGCATATTCACCCATGGGTATGCTCAGGCCGGGCCTCATGACCCTACCCACGCCGCGCCCGCCCACAATCCTTATTACTTGCTCGTTTATTGAACGCACACAAGCCCTAATCACAGCATTATTGAGGCTGTCTGGGTTATCACCGGCGATTTTACGCACATCGGCACATACTCGATCATTATCTATAAAGATCCTCTCAATAAGGACCTCGAGCCTAAGACCGACAGGTGTTGGTATTGTGACGCTGCTGGGCGCGACACCCTTAACTAACGTAATGGTCGCCGCCTTAGCGGCAGCCGCAGCCGCGGCCCCGGTAGTTATGCCAAAGCGCTTGAAGTAGTCGAGCACGCTCATAGTTTATAACCCCCCCTCGGCGTTATCATGAGTCCCCCCCTATACACGTACGTCCTCGAGTTACCAATTATTAATGTGGTGTTCATATCTATGAAGTCTAGGTGTCTCATCCAATCGCCCAGGTTAGTTATTATTACGAGCTCGCCACCTCTATAGGCATTCCTGACGATGCCCACGGGCGTCGATTTATCCCTGAACCTAGATATTACGTTCATGGCTTTGATGAGCACATCCCTACTGATTGGGTTGTACAGTGCCATCACGAAGTCGCCCTCAGCAGCCGCCTTAATTCTCGCCATAATCTCCTCATCACTAATTAATAGATTGCTCAGGTTTATTACCGCGAAATCCATGTTGAGGGGCGCGCCCAACTTGGCGGCCGCCGCGAGAGCGGCGGTGACGCCAGGTATTATGGTTGGTTTTAAGTCGAGCTCCTCCCTACTTATCAATTCGAGGACTAAGCTTGCCAACCATAGACCTGGGGGGGATCACCACCGCTCACCAGTGAGACCACATGACCATTAAGCGCCTTCTCAATAGCGAGCCTAGCCCTCATGACTTCCTCATGCATCCTTGACCTAACCACCTCCTTACCATTGATTAAATCGCTGATCAGGTTTATATACGTGTTATATCCAATAACAACATCGCTACCCCTAATGGCTTCGATCGCAGCCACAGTCCTTAACCCAGGCTTCCAGGCCCAATACCAACTATGTAGAGCCTACCTACCATGCTCACCCCTCACAATGCTTAGTAGCTCATTAAACACGGCCACAGCCACATTACTACCTCCATACGTACCCCCCCTCACGACCACACTGGGCACCCTCATCCTAATCAATTCCTCCTTGGCATTCACGGCGTTGGTAAACCCCGGTGGTGTCGCAATAACCATGGGGACCTCCAAGCCTCCCTAACCATCTTAATCACCTCGATAAGGGCCGTGGGTGAGTTACCAATTACTGGAATTGCGGGCTTGAACCTGCTCAGCCCCCCCATCCTCATTGACGCCGCGGTCCTCGTAATGCCAAGCTCGCTTGCCAACTTAGCGGTCTCCGCATCATCTATCAGTGTCATGGCATTACTCCACCTCACGCCAACAGCCACCATCTTAACATCCGCGATCACCGGGACATCACTATTGATTAATTCTTTAAATACATCGAATATTTCGGGACTTACATATACGTATTTAATAAGGGTAGGGTTACCTGTGGCAAATATGGCCTTAGTCACTAGCCTAATAAGTAATTCATCATTAGTATTAAGCTCTTTACGAACCAACTCAACTACCTTATCAAGACTATTTCTTTCAATCTCCTCAGGATTCATGACGTACCTGTCCATATCCATAGGCATGTTCAAAGCATTGATGATCCTCATAAGTAGTGCCTCCCTAACAAGTACCGAGTCGATTAATGGCCTTGTAATGTAAACCTCAAACTCGTAACCGCCCCCACGACGCCCTAACCCACTTATTAAATTCCTGAACGCCCAGGGACCCCCATTATATCCCTAATCACATGATTGCCAGGACCTAAGAACGCTAGGGCAATCACAATGCGCCTAGCGCCAGAGCCGAGTAACTCCCTGAGTACGTCCCTCCAGTTAGGGCTTGAATACTCATTATGAACAATGCTACATAATTTATTGAAGCCAAGCCGCTTAGCCTGTCCTTGAAGTAACGCCCTAAGTTATTAAACCAATCCACGAACTCAGACCTACGGGATCCATGAGTCACCACGAGTATTGATGTAGTATGCATAACCAACTTAAAAACTGGATAAGGATCCTATTTAAAAGCATTTAGCGTCCAAGCCAAAACTATGACGTGCAAGGCGGTAGCACGATAATAGTTAGGTCGCTAAATGCGTTATTAAGGTTCGTAAGCTCCGAGGCTCTGATCCTCGTGACCCTTTGATCGCTGTACGTAGCCCTTTCAATGATGGTGATTTCCGGGTCGCACCCGAGATCGAGCACTGCCTTAGCGGTTATCTGTGGTCCATTTGGGTATGGAGGCGGTAGTACAATTACATACCTCCTCAACGTCCTTAGAATGGTTCTAAGTTCCTCCAATCTATCACTTAATGGGCCCCCCCTAACGTGAAGTGTTACGAATATTGTAGTGTCTAGGTCAATACCCAGTATGCCCAGTACGGCGTTTACCGAGGATACGCCAGGCACGATTTCGTAATCAACCCCCCCGTACTCCCTGCATAGTCGTGTCACCTTAGCCATTAACTGCGATTCCGATACTGAGGGATCTCCGTGAATAAGCAGTGCGGCATTGCCATTAATGGCATTCATCATTAGTTCCCGAAGGCCCTCGGCCTCATTCGTATAACTGAGCCTTATAACCCTCTTATTAATTAGGTACTCGCTAAATCTATCAAGTACGCTGCCCCCCCAACCGGCCACCACGTTAACTGAGCGTAGTATGTTAAGGCCCTTAACAGTTATTAACCCTGGATCGCCAGGCCCCCCCACGCCGATTATGTACAGCATTTAAACATGACTTTACGCCCAGTTTATAAGCGTTAGACCCTCGCCACGGCCACCGTGACCCTCCCAACAACGATCTTCCTAAGAAGCAGTGAAGTCCCTCCCGCCGCCAATGCCGCAAGCTCTGCAACACCCCCCCTAATGCCCAGTCTCCTTAATTCATCGCTTGGCAGTGTGATGCACCCGTGATTCACCCTTTCCAATTCATCAATACGTATCAATCTAAAGGGCAGGCCTAACACTCTAGCCGCTCCTCAACCCTTGGTTTTACTGAGGCCATGGCCAAGACCCTATCGACCCCCCCAATACCGAGTTTATCCAACGAAGCCCTTATGGCCTTAACCACATCATCGACGCTGGCCTCATTCATAAGCCCAATCCCAATAATTACCTTATACGGCACGCACCGCAGCACCTTAACGTCTCCTGGTAATTGTTGAAGATTACCCACGGCGATGGCGTACTCGCACCCCCCCGCATTAAGCCCAACTACATAGCTACCCCCCCTGACATCCCTTGGCAATTCATTAACGCCAATGATGCATATAGGCTTATTGCTAAGGAGTGCCGAGTAGAAGTTTGGTAGCTCCTCAGTATTGATTATGTCGCAATGAAGAAGCCTGGCCAACTCCTCAATGTTTGTGACGCCCATGTACTCGGCCGCCGTGGTTATCACGGCCTCAGCCCCCATTAGCCCGGCGATTGCTTTAGCGACATCGTTAGCGCCCCAATGGGCGCTCAATATGGGTATTACGTACTACCCCCATCATCAATTACTATGACGGCTGGATCCGTAACCTTAGATTTAGCGTACCTACAGATTAACCTAACGGCACCGCTTAACGCCATCACGAGACTATAACGTCGAAACAACCCCCAGTACTTACCTAAATCACCGTTGTACTTAATCATTGCCGTCGGCACACCCTCATTCCTTAATAACTTAAATAATCTATTAGCGGTCTTAACACCAGCGTCACTCACATATACAATGAGTATGCCCCTCCATAACTTATCTAGGGCGGACACGAGTGTAGGATAGCAATCCTATTTATAAAGATAGGTACCTCAAATTAACGGGAAATAATTACCGTTTAATCATAATGCCTAAAGAACACGTAGTAAAGTATTGGATCAAGTAATGCTATGCCGCCTCCCAGGATCATTGATAACGAAAACTCTGCATAATCCATTAATAAGCCTGCTATTGTGCTGCCCAAGCCGTATGGAACCCTACGGGCGAGCCTGTTATTGATAGTCCACGAGCTCTCTCATCCTCCTCTATTAATTCCATGGATAGTGATTGACGTAGGGGGGGTATTGTTATCATGTAAAGGGCGACCCTAATCACGTAAAGTGCGGCGTCGATGATGAATACCGGTATGAGTGCCATCACGATGAATAAAGACACAGAGAAAGACCTAAGGAGTGATATGGCTCTTACACGGCCCATGAAGCCCTCAATCCTCCTAGCCAATAGCGTGAGGGCTATCGATACTACGTAGGATGCTGTATATACCTCGTTGATCTCAACCTCACTTGCATGAAGGAATAGTCTAAACCATAATGGCAGTAGTGGAGTCACCATGCCAAGGCCGAGGCTTCCCAATGACCCCCCCGCAATGGCGATCCTCGTTATCGATCCCGAAGATCTCCTGGGAAGGACCTCGTTGATACTTAAATACCTAATTCGAGGCTTATCCCTCCTAACTAGGACAAGCAATGCAGTTGATATAACGCTTAATGCAAGAGATAATCTAAAGAGGGTCAGGTCACCAAGGCCCATACTCAGTATTATGTAGGATATTAGGGAGCCCATTAATGATGAGAATAGCGCTATTGACATGGTAAGGCTAAAGACTCTAGTCCTCTCCATGGGCTCTGTATTGTCTGCAAGTAATGATGTCTGTAGCGGAGCTACAGGCCCACCGCCAGCACCGCCTCCACCGGCGCTCCCTGCGGTTGTGCCAAATACTGACGTTATGAAGAGTAGGACCTTATTATTGGTCACGCTGAAGATCGCCATGGAAATTACGAAGAGACTTGACATTATGATGAGGGCGTCCCTCCTACCTATTAAGTCACCGAGAAATCCAGAGGCAAGTACCAGGGTTGCTGAGGATATTGAGACAACAAGGAAGTAGAGGCCGATAAGGCTGCCGAGAATCCAATAGACTTTAAATACAGTGGTATTACGAAGGTTAAGTAACCAAAGGCCAGGCTCCTAATAGCCCTTGACGCAATTAACAATGCAACATCTCTACGCATTTAACATCACTTACGGGGATACTTATTAAAGGAGTGCTTAGTCGCATGCTGTGCATTCACCGCCATCGATTACGATCGTGTGCCCAGTCATGAACGATGAGTCATCGCTAAGCAGGAAAACCACCGCCCTAGCCACCTCCTCAGGCTTGCCCAGCCTACCCATGGGTATATAGTTGATCAATTTCCTAACCTCATCACCACTTAACCAATTAACCCAACCGGTCTCTATACTACCGAGTACTACGGCATTTACCCTAATCCTAGGCGCCAGTGAGAGGGCCATGGACTTGGTGAGGGCTATTATCCCAGACTTAGCGACCAAGTATGGGATGCCCGTGGTATCGCCAGTCCTTGCCGTTATTGAAGCCACATTAACTATGGAACCACCATTTCTCATTAACTCAATACCAAATTTACTACATAGGAATGTGCCCTTAAGGTCAACGTTGATTACCTCCTCAAAATCGCTCCATGTTAATTCATGGAGTCTCTTATTCCAGATTGTTGCGGAGCCATGGCCCGCGTTGTTAACCACACCATGTAGTACCCCGTAATCCTTTTCAATTAATTTAAACATGGACTTAACCTCGTCCTCTCTAGATACGTCGCTTTAATCACAGATGCATCAAAGCCGCTCCTCCTTAACTCAAGCATTAATTCCTCGGCCTCCTTGGCTGAGGACCTATAGTTTATTATCACCCTGGCACCCTCCCAGCAACCGCCCTGGCTATGGCCCTGCCGATACCCCGAGAAGCCCCCGTAACTAGTATAACCTTATCCTTGAGCCTACCCATTATTAATGAATTAACTGCAGCAGTAAAAGGGATTCCTCCTCTTCTCACCTTTCTTGGTTCTTCCCGTACCTATCCTCTATCACTCTTTTTATCTCATTCAATTTATCAAGAACGCCCTCACGCCGAGCCCTATCAATTAGGTAATCCCAATCCACGTTACTCCACTGCGCGGCTAAAACCGCCGCGGCCCTTTCGCAGTCAGCGTCTGAAGACCAATAAACGCATGCATTCAGACTCGTAATCACGTTGTCCTCAGGCGACTCAATATAGACGTGCCCATCACCCACCCTCAACACCTTAACCCTACCCACGTATGTCACACCAACCACGTCTAGGGTTAACACACCAAAATAATCGCTGACCCATACCCTACCCTCCCTCCTAGCGTTTATGCTTCTTAACTCCTCATGGAGTATATCCATGGCTCTCTTGGAATCCCTGGAGTCAATAATTACATCAACATCTCCAGTCCTATAAACCCCCCCGCCACTATACAGTTCTGAGGCAAAGCCGCCGACAATGATGATCCTACCCACACCCTCAGACTCAAGCCTATCATTAACCCTCACAAGGAAATTGAGCAATGAGTTCCCCCCCTGCCCACCATCAACCTTAATACTCATTAATACGCAGTCATTATTAACACAATTAATGAGATAGCGGGTGAATAATGACCAGTCATTCACGATCAGGTAATCATTGGTAATACGTACATAACCTCTCCCTGCTATGGCACGTGACAGATCAATAATCATCTCAAGTCTCTCCTTAACACGATCCGGCGGTAACCTACGTACACCCCCCCTTCTACCAAATATTGATCTAACATTACGCATTATGCCACTACTATAGTGAATCAAGGTGGGTAATAAAGCTGAGTTTCAACTAATCATGGAATTACTTATTAAGGGATTATTGATTAGGCGCTATAATGGATGCCGTATTGCTAAGGAGGAACAAAAGAGACCCGAGGGAAATTAGGGCTTGGTTCAGGGAGAGGTTGTCAAGACCCGGCATTGTTATTGCCCCCCCAGGGGGGGCTTTCGACGCATTTGTTGCCCTAATGATTCAACAACTTGGCTTCGAGGCACTCTACGTCTCTGGTGCAGCCTTCAGTAGCTCCCTGGGCCTGCCCGACCTCGGTGTGTTCACGCTAGATGAGTTGGTCAGGTTTACTAAGTATATTACGGATGCCGTGGACATACCCGTGATTGTAGATACAGACACGGGTTTTGGGGAAACCCTAAATGTGGTTAGGACGGTTAGGGAGTTCGAATCAATAGGTGCCTCGGCTATACAAATCGAGGATCAGGAATTACCTAAGAAGTGCGGTCACCTAAGCGGGAAGCACGTAGTACCTGCTGATGAAATGGTTAAGAAGATTAAGGCGGCTGTTGAGGCAAGGAGGGATGAAAACTTCCTAATAATTGCGAGGACCGATGCCCGAGGTGTTTATGGGCTTGATGAGGCCATTTGGAGGGCGCAGGCGTATGTGGAGGCTGGCGCTGACATAATATTCCCCCCCGAGGCCCTGGAGAGTAAGGAGGAGTTTGCTAGGTTTGCCAGGGAGGTTAAGGCGCCATTGCTTGCTAATATGACGGAGTTCGGAAAGACTCCGTATATAACGGCTAAGGAGTTTGAGGAGATGGGTTATAAAATCGTGATATTCCCGGTGACAACCTTTAGGGTCGCCATGAAAGCCGTTAAGGATGCATTGATTGAGCTTAAGGAGAAGGTACCCAGAAGGATTTGCTTAATAAGATGATTAGTAGGCAGGAGCAGTACGAGGTTATTCATTACTGGATTATGAGAATTGGGATAAGGATCTGAATGAGAGGGTGAGTAAGGAGTTCGCAGGTAAACTAAGGCTTAAGAAGAATTAATACCACGCTGACATGGTAATGCTAAAATAAGCCCGAGTTAAAATCATGATTTAATATGTCGAGCTTGGGTATTAAGAGGGTCGCCGTACTGGGCGCCGGTACGATGGGTCATGGCATAGCCGAGGTATTTGCGATGGCGGGTTTCGAGGTTAACCTCATGGACATATCTGACGAGATCCTTAGGAACGCCCTTAACAGGATTCGGGATAGTCTCGAAAGATTAAGCAGGAGGGGGTGAGCTGAGGGAGAGTGTTGACTTGATAATGTCCAGGATACGCACAACCACCAAGGTTGCTGATGCCGTTAAGGACGTAGATTTCTTAGTTGAGGCCGTGCCTGAAAACGCCGACTTAAAGAAGAACATATTTAGGGAGGCAGATCAGTATGCGCCGCCCCCCCATGCAATATTTGCGTCTAACACGAGTACCATACCAATAACCGAGTTATCGGAGGCCACGTCACGTAAGGAGAAATTCATTGGGATGCACTTCATGAATCCACCACCGCTCATGAAGCTCGTGGAGATAACCAGGGGGGGTAGGTACACAAGTGATGAGACTGTAAACATAACCGTTCAATTAACTAGAATACTCAATAAGGAGCCCGTCGTTGTTAATAAGGACGTACCTGGGTTCATAGTTAATAGGGTATTGTTTAGGGTCATGCTGGAGGCATGTCGTGAGGTGGTGCAGGAAGGCATTAAGATAATTGACCTAGACGCCATGGCGAGGAACGTGCTTGGTCTGCCAATGGGTCCCTTCGAACTTCTCGACTACATAGGCCTTGACACAAGTCTCTTCATAGTTAAGGCAATGACCGAGAGGGGGGGGTTTAAGGCTCATTCCTGCCCATTACTCGAGGAATTAGTGAGTAAGGGTAAGCTCGGTGTTAAGTCTGGCGAGGGCTTCTACAAATATCCAGGCCCTGGCCAGTACGTAAAGCCTAAGGTATTACCTGAACAAGGCCTTGAGCTTGACCCAGTAAGGTTGATGGCCCCGGCCATTAATGAGTTGGCTTGGCTTGTTAGGGAGGGCGTGGCCACGGTAGATGATATCGATAAGAGCGTGAAACTCGGCCTTAATTACCCATGGGGGGGATTATCAGAATTCGCTGATGAGGCTGGCATTGATAATATTGTCGATGCATTAACGCAACTTAAGGGCGTCAGTGGCTGGGAGGAGTATGAGCCAGACCCATTGCTGACTAACTATGTTAAGGAGGGTAGGTTAGGTAGAAAGAGTGGTAGGGGTTTCAGGGAGTACCCTGAGGTTGAGTTTAGGAAGTATGAAGAGATAATGCTTAGGATTGATCCGCCAAGTGCTTGGATAATTCTGAATAAGCCTGATAAATTGAATGTATTAACTCCGAAGATGGCTGACGAGATTGTCAATGCGCTGAGGAGTGTTGAGGATGATCCAAGGGTCAGGGTTGTGGTTATCACGGGTAGCGGCAGGGCATTCTGTGCGGGTGCTGATATTAATCAATTCCAGAATGCAACGCCAATGCAGATGTTCAAGGCAATGAGGCATTACCACTCAATGACTCTAGAGATCGAGTATTACACGAAACCCGTGATAGCGGCGATAAATGGTTACGCCTTGGTGGTGGCCTGGAGATCGCCATGGCATGCGACATTAGGGTTGCCAGTGAGGATGCATTGCTCGGACAGCCCGAGATCAACCTGGGCATAATACCGGGTGCAGGAGGTACGCAGAGACTAACAAGACTTACCAACCTGGGCATTAGTAAGGAGTTAATACTGACGGGGGGGAAGCAAATCGGCGCAAGGGCCGCACTTGGGTACGGCATAGTGAATAGGGTGGTGCCGAAGCACGCCCTTGAGTATGAAGTAACTAGGTGGGTTAAGGAATTGGCCTCAAAGCCCCCACTGACGCTAATGCTCGCTAAATACGTGATTAACTATGGCTCAGAAGCCCCAATCTGGAGTGCGCTGAGTAACGAAGCGTCACTATTTGGTGTGGCTATATCAACCAAGGATGCCCAGGAGGGTGTCAGGGCATTCCTCGAGAAGCGTAAGCCTAAGTTTACCGGTGAATAAATTACCAAAGCTTAAGTCTTGTCCTTCCTCCACCGCTAATCAATTCAATAAGTACTATAATAATTATGGATATTATTAGCGAGGCCGATGCGTAGCCCAGGGCTAGGGGGGGTAATCCATAGACCTCGTATGAATACCAAATTAGTGTTGGAAGTGGATACACGTAGTCAAAGAATGGTGGGTTAATGATGTAGTAGGCTAGTATGACTATTGAGCCAAATTCACTGATTGATCTGCCCCCCCATGCAAGTAGGAAGGATGATATCAACTCCCTACGGGTCATTGGTATAATGATCCTCGTAAAGACGCCCCATTGACTGAGCCTAACGTTAGGCCTACGTACTCGTAGACGGGGGGGTCTACCTCATCAAAGACCTGCCTAACGGCCCCTATGGTTATTGGCGCTGAGACTATGAAGTACGCAGCCACTAAGCCCCATATAGTGTCCACGAGCGGTAACCTACGGATTATGGGTATTGGGGGGGATATTGGTGATACCAATATTAGTAGGGACAAGCCAACGATTGTGTGGGGGGGTATGGTTAACGGGCTTGTTAAGAGACCTCCAATAACGCTATCGAAGGGTTTCGGTATTAATCCGCGGGATATGGCGTAGGCTGTTGGTAATCCAAGGATTAATGTCAATGCTGCGGCGATTGAAGCACCAGTAGCGTGACCGCAGCGCCCTCTATAAATAATGAACTCATGAAGCACTCAGCAGGTGGCCATAGCCCTCATAAAGAAGTACAATTATTGGTAATAATAACATTAACGATATAAGTATTATGGACGGTGCAAACGCATATTTCGAACTATCCACGCCAATCACCACTAACCGCCATACTCAAGTAGTGATGAATTGACGAGTATCCTAATTAGGGGGGGTGGTGCGGCACTTACATTGCCGTAAAATAGGGCTGGTGTTAATGGTTTAATGCTGAGCTCCTTCATCAATTCGTGACCACTTGGTGTTAGTAGGTATATTATTAATTCCTCGGCAAGCACCTTATTAGGCGCCTGATTAGGTATTGTCAGGGCTAATTGAATGGGTGCGCCCTTAACCACTAGGCTTTGTCCATTAACAATTATTGTCACGCTGGCCCGGCTATAGTAATTAGCATATGCTGGGTCGCCAAGGTTTATCTGGTGGTAGTGGGAAGTACGGTAGCCCAGCGCTCTCGGCTGATGACTTGTAAATTGCTATATCAAACCAAACCTTACCCGTCTCCACAGGTCCGAGTAACTCACTACCTGCTAGGACCTCATATACATTGCCTGTGCTGTTGGCGTAATTGAATAGGTTAACGTAGTAGTTCTTACCCAAGCCCCAGTAAATACCCGTTAACTGAAGCACCATTAAGGCCCTATAACCCTCTGGTCCGTGTTTGGGTTTGACATGCCTATTGCGTAAATGCCATACTCACGGGCTAGGCTAAACGTGCTGTTGGAGAATACTAGGTCTAGGAATTCCCTGGTTATGACCATGGCCTCAGTGTAATTACCCTCACTAAGTGCCTCCTCCTCTGCTTTAGTAAGGTTGTTAACAATGTTTAGTAGTGGCTTAGGCATGTTGGGTGAGTATGCAATGACCATTTGATCGCTGGCTATTGCTATGTACCAACTAGTTATGTTATTTGGGTATAGTAGGGATGTTAGTATGTATGGGTCTATACTCGCGTATATTGAGTAACCACTTGGGTTTAGAATAACCTGCCTAGCGGCTTGTACCGAGCCCATGCCCGTTACGGCAACGTTAATCCCCCCCAATTCCCTACCTGCCTCCCTAAATAACTGCGCATATAATGATGCAGTGATTACGCTTAGGGCTTGCTGCGTTACCGCCTTAGGTGTTTGAGATTGGTGAATTGATGGTATTGAATACCCTATTAATAAGCCCACTAATAATGAGATCACCACTGATGCTATTACGCCGGCCTTCATTGAGTTACGGTACCTAATGCGCTTATTTTAAGATAGTTACGCTTTAATTCACCATTAAAGTATTTTAAGTCAATTCATACAGTGATTATATTGTATAAGAATGGTAAGGACGAACTTCGATGCACGTAAGTCAATCTTCGTTAAGAGACTGATTGAGGAGGGTAATCAGCATAGGGTTGACTTTGACATTTATGACTTCCTGCTAACCTTTAATAAGTCGTTGAATGATTACTACACAACGAGTAGTTGCAGCGGCCGTATCGCCTTAGCCAAGGCTCCACGACTTAGCTACTCAAAGGGTTCAGGGCTTTTTAAATTCGTTGCTAAGTGGCATAGACCTGTTACCTACAGTGAGATAATCAACGTCATTAATGAGGTTGGTGATGGTGATGTGTGGTTACTTGTTAGGGCACCGATAATGCACTTTGTGGCCAGGGACCTAAATGGTGCATTAAGGATATTAAGGATCGCGAGGGAGGCTGGGTTTAAGCATAGTGGTATTTACTCCGTGACGCACGATGGGGGTTGTGGTTGAGGTTCAAGGTGAGGATCGCTTTGAGGTTCCCATAGTAATTAATGGTAGGTTAATAGTGCCCACAGAGGAACTGAGGCGTATTGTTGATGTGGCTAATGAGACGTTAATATTTGGGAAGTTTAGGCTGGCGCACTTAATACGGTTAATAGAGGTTAAGTTGCTTGGTCGGACTGACCTGGGTGACATGCCTAGAACGTATTTCAGGGAGTCTTATAGAGAGTTTAATGTTGAAAATATAAGTATTGAGAATTCCATATAATTACGTATTGAATTATCGTTAGGAATATTTCAGCGGAATAAGATTTTTAAATGAATTTTTCAATCGCCATCATGGTGGGACAATTGCAACGGTAAAGGAACCAATCCTTGAGGTTATCGATGTTGGTTATAGCTACAAGACTGAGAAGGGTCCCATACCAGTCCTCAAGAACATAAATTTTAAGGTTCATTCTCACGAATTTGTATCCATAGTTGCACCGACAGGCACTGGAAAGACGACATTACTTAGGATAATAGCCGGCTTAAGGAGGCCAGATAGCGGTAAGGTGCTTCTTATGGGCGAGGAAGTTAAGGGACCAACGCCTAAGCTTGCCATGATATTTCAGGACTTTGCCCTCTACCCCCCCTGGCTTACGGCACTCGAGAATGTGGAACTGGCGCTACTTCATAGGAAGGATCTTAGTAAGGAGGTTAGGAGGGAAATTGCTCGGAAGTACCTCGAGCTGGTGGGTCTCGGTGGTTTTGAGGATTATTACCCAAGGGAGTTGAGTGGTGGTATGAAGCAGAGGGTGGCGATTGCGAGGGCGCTAGCTGCGCAGCCAGTGGTTTTGCTGATGGACGAGCCCTTCGCAAACCTAGACGCAATAACTGCCGAGGGCCTTAGGGCCGAGATATATAACATGGTTTTTAATGAGGAGTCCACAGTAAAGGCCATCATAATGGTCAGCCATAACCTTGAGGAGGTCGTGGAATTAAGTGATAAGGTAATAATACTTGGTGGGAGACCCGCGAGTATTATCGCTGAGGTTGAGATTAAGTTGCCAAGGCCTAGGAATACGAGGGATATAGAGTTCCAGGATTACCTGGATAGGCTTTATTCCTTACTGTCGATAAGCCTTAAGGTTTAGGCGATGGCTATGGGCATTTGGTCCATAGCCTCATAGCGTTCTTAGCAACGCTTGCCACGTTTGGTAGGGTTGCATTAACGATAGTGCTGGGTATAGTGCTTGGTTGGTTCCTCGGTTATGCCGCAGCCAAGAGTGGGCTCTTTGAAAGGATATTCCTATCAATCACTCAGACACTTGAGGCTGTCCCTGTCATTACGTTCTTCCCAATAGTCCTGGTATTCTTCGTTAAGTCAATAGGTGGTTACGTAGGTACGGAGTTGGCCGTGGACTTCCTAGTTTTTACGGCCGTTGTTTGGAATATATGGGTCGGTGAGTATGAAGCCATAAAAACCGCGCCCCCCCAGTCACTTGAGGATGCTGCTGAGATGCTCAACCTCAGCTTCTGGGGGGGTAGGTTTAGGTACTTATACATACCTGTCACAATGCCCAGGGTCGCCGGTAACGTCTTAGTTAGCTTTGCCGATGCCTTATTCTACATAGTAGTTAGTGAGGTGATTACGCTGGGTACTACGCAGTATTCCGTCTTCGGCATAGGCGCATTAATAGCCTCTTGGACGAGTAAGAGCGAGTGGGTACCTGCATTTGTAGGGTTAAGCATATTGGTCGTGATGGTAACCGCAGTACTCTTCGGGGTGCTTAGGCCGTTCGTCAATTGGGCCGTTAAGTATAGTTACGATCCATTCATGGAGGTTACGAGGACGAGGATTAGAAGACCCATAGTCACAAGCCGAGTTAGATCATTGGCTGCCAGAAATATGAGATACATAAGAAGGGTTGTGGCTGTTGAGGATGCAATAATGCCGATATTCGTTAGGGCATCGAGCTATGCCGTTAGACATAGATTGTTGGTGAGACCTAGGCCTAGAAACATAATAACTAGGACTGAAAAGTATATAGGCATGGGTGTGGTCGCGGCTATTATCATTCTCTTGGCATACCTAATCTATAGTTCCTGGCAGGTAACATGGGTTCCAATAATAAATAACTTATATGATCATGGCTTGCTTTACCTTTATTACCTTGGACTTGATTGGTTGAGGGTTACCCTAGTTACCGTTGCCTCGATAATAACCGCAATCCCAATTAATTATTTAATGGTTACACATAGGAGGGTTGAGGCAATATTACTACCAATACTTGAGGATTTGGCGTCAATACCAGTGTCGGCTTACCTACCATTGATTGCGATACCCTTCACGACATACGTAGCCACCACACTTGGGCTTCACGCATCTCTTGAGTTATTAGTATTCCTTGTGGCTTATTTGAGCACTGCTTGGTATGTGATTTATAACATGTATGTTGGTATGAAGACAATACCCAGGAGCCTTTGGGATGTGGCTGAGAACCTGAGGTTAGGGACGTGGCAGAGGCTCAGGAGGTTAGCCATACCGGGTGCCATGCCTGCTACAATAACTGGGCTTGCCAGCACTGTTGGTTCGACCTGGGGGGGAGGGCTTGAGGTTGCTGAGTACATTCAGGGCCTTAATGGGCAGGTTTACATGGTCCATGGATACACAGCCTAATGGATTACTACACGGCGGTAGCAACGTGGTTGGTCTTGAGGCTATGAGCTTAATACTCGCCATAAACGTAATACTACTTAGCGTATTCCTCTGGAGGAAACTGTTTAAGTTGGCTAGGGAGAGGTATAGGCTTGAGGGTGCAATAACTCTTTGATTTTATTCTACGCTATTTACCTCAATCGCGTGTAATAAGGCTTATAAGTATTCTAATGCATACATGTAAATAGAAGTGCTATGTCTAAGGAGAGCCAAGGACAGGAGGGTGAGGAAACGTACTCTAGAACCACCATTATGGTCCCTAAGAACATCGCATCCGAACTTTCACGAGTGGCTAAGACTAGGGGGAGGACGTTATTCCACGTGGCTGGTGAAGGTTTAAGACTAACAACTGAGCTCATTAAGGATGGTTTCGAGCCGTCAGACCTAATTTACTTCTGGAGATTGTACAAAATCCTTAGCTCAATGGATGTGATACCAATGCCCATGAAACTGATTGAGGAGGTATGCACCCACGTAACATCCGTATTAATAAACTTCTCCAATAATGAGAAGCTACCAACTGAATTTAGGGAGGAGGCAGGTAAAGCCGTGAATGAGCTATGGAATATTTACGAGAAATACGGGCATCAGGTAGGTGCATTAATTAGGATGGAATTTGACAATCTCGAGGATCTTCTTGAGGCAGTCTCGAGGATTAGTCGATTATTGGCCGTTAGGCATGTCGAAGTTAAGAAGTTGGGTCCTAACACCATTGAGTTGATGGCGATAGGCCCCCCCAGTGGGGCTTCTGATATTGGTAATAAGGCGCTTTTATCATTTATTAGGGGATTCGTCACTCAATATGATTATGAGGTTATCTCTGAGGAGGCGAGGGCTAACGTGCTCAGGGTAGTATTACAGAGGAAGGCCTAGCGCGAGGTTATTGGTTAATAATTTTCAGTTTTATATCATATTATTATTGTTGCCAGGTTTGAGATACCGGGCCACCTCAGGGCTGCCTCCATGGCTACTGGGCCGTGTATCTCACTGCCCTTTGGTGCGCCGTTCTCATCGGTAATCACCACGGCATTATCCTCAAAGGCTATCCAGGTACCGTCAGGCCTCCTATACGGTCTCCTCTGCCTAATTACAATGGCCCTAAGTATCTGCTTCCTAACCTCAGGCTTTCCCTCAACAACGCTAACAACTACCATGTCGCCAACAGAGGCCCCCGGGTATTTCCCTATGAATAGGCTTCGCGGTATGCCCTATAATGCCTATAACCCTGACCAGCTTAGCACCACTATTATCCGCTACAGGGACTAAGCTGTTTATGAATATACCTGGCGTCTTATGGAACCTCCAACTAACGCCTACTTGACGCGCACCACCTCTCTTCGCCATTGATAATGCCAACCACGCTTGCCTTATTAAACTTATCCACCTATTCCCTAACGATTAACTGAAGACCCATTGACTTAGCAATCTCCGCTATTGATAACCTCCTTAAAACCGCATCATTAATTATCCTGATGACCTCACTTATGTTAACCCTAACCTGGGCCTTAGTATCCCTATCCCTAATCGTTACTGTATTGTCAACTGGGGGGTTTTATCATCTATTGTTATTGCGAAGGGCACGCCTATGGAATCATACTTAGCATACCTACTGCCTATTGTCCCATCATCATCGTAAACAGCCCTTATCCCAGCCAGCGATAATTCCTTAAAGATCCTCCTGCCAATACTCACATACTCCTGCCTCTTAATTATTGGTAAAACCACAGCCTTTATTGGCGCAATATCAGGCGGCAACCTAAGCAGCGGCTTCCCATTAACCTCCGTGTATGCGTGTTCCAGGGTTACGTAAACAATCCTATCAACGCCGAAGGAGGGCTCAACATCATGCGGAATAAACCTCTCAACATACACCTTCCTCCTCTCCTCCTTAATGAAAACCATATCGCTCGTTATGGTATACCCCTCAATGACGACCTTACCCTTGCTAGCTAATTCATTAGCTAACCACCTTGGGTCAGCCCTACCAATGGCCTGCATGACCTTAGCCATCTCATTACCAAAGACCTCCCTAATCCTCTGCGGGTTTGGGTAAACCCTAGTCTCAATAACCTCCTTTGGTGTGGCTAACCTCCTCTCAACCGCTAGGTCATAACCACTGTACTTAGCATGCCTACTGAGGTCGTAGTCGGTCCTATACGCATGACCACTAACCTCGACCCAACCAAACCTCTCGCTGTAAACCATCTGATCAAAGCTAGCCGCTGAGTAATGAGCTCTCTCCTCAGGTAATTTAGCGAGGAAGTACTGGTGATCAAGTGGTACGCCAAGTTCGTTCATGTATATCGTGGCTAAGCCCATGAAGAATGCCATCCACTCATTAGGCACAACACCACTCTCGACGGCCTCCCTAGGCCTAAACTCCCTGGGCTCCTTAACGCCGGCTGCAGCGTCTCTCTCAGGTATTATCCTCAATTTAACGTCCAACTCATCGAGGTATGGACACTTAGCATTTTCCGGGTCAAAGAAGAACTCAATCTCCATCTGGGTGAACTCCCTAAGCCTAATTAGGCCCTGTCTAGGTGATATTTCATTCCTGCCGACCTTACCGATCTGGGCAATACCGAGTGGTAACTTCCTACCCATTAGGTTGAATACCTTGGGAATGACACGAACATTCCCTGGGCAGTCTCAGGCCTTAGGTAACCAATGTTATCGCTGTAAGGCCCTATCGTAGTTTGAAATAATAGGTTAAAGGGCCTAACACTACCTAACTCGCCACCACAAACAGGGCATTTAATGCTATACTTCCTAATCAACCCGTCGAGCTCCTCAAGACTTAAACCCTCGGTCTTTATTGAAATGCCCCCCCTCTTACCAAGCTCCTCCTCTATCAAGTGATCAGCCCTGAACTTACGACCGCACTTAGTGCACTCAACGATTGCGTCGGTAAAATGCTCAAGGTGCCCGCTGGCCTCAAAGACTATCTTCGGCATTATTATTGGCGTCTCAATCTCAACTATGAAGTCCTGGTATGGGTAAATGAAGACCCTACGCCACTTCTCAATGATGTTCCTCTTCAATTCAACGCCAAGTGGTCCATAATCATAGAAACCACCAACCTCAGTCTTACCCCTATAAATTTCAAAGCTCGGGTAAAAGAATCCGTTCTCGCTCATTAGCTCTAGGAATTTTTCGAGATCCATTCGTCACGATAATTACTGGGCGTATTTAAATAATTTTCACAGGTAATTAAGTACGTCTAATATTAACTTGATAATCGTTGGTAACGACATTAACCCTGGATCATTAGGCGGCGAGTACTCAACGAGATCCACCGCCTTAACCCTAGAACCGCCATAATCGAGAACAGCCTTAATAATCTGCAGTAACTCGCCATAGCTAAGCCCAAAACCCTCCGGGTTACCGACGCCAGGCATTATTGAGGGATCGAGAACATCAACATCAATACTGAGGTGTATCGGCCCAGGATAACCATCAATCACACCTCTAATGAGAAGCCTAAGCTCGTGGTAATCCATAGACCTTATATCCCTAGTTGATAATAACGTGGAATTCTCGAGACCACTCACAAAATTAACTTCATCCTTATCGTACGACCTAAACCCAAGGAAAACAAGTGACTGAGGCCTAACCTGGTTAATTATGTGCCTCACGAATGTTGCGTGTGATAAAGACTGCCCCAGCGGCCACTCCTCCCTTGAATCCAAGTGCGCATCCACATGTATATAAATGCCGTATGAACCCTGAGACTCCTTAACAGCCCTGGCAACGCCAAGGCTTAACGTGTGTTCACCACCTATATTGACTACCCTACCCCCCCATGTATTAATGGCATCCTTAACTACTAAGTTGATCCTCTCTAGATTCTTATCAGCCATGCCCTGCATTAACGATAAATCCCCCAAATCGCAGGCCTTCTCAAGTGGGTCAATGCCCAGATCCTCGGTAGGTGTAAATTCGAAGTACTGGCTCCAGGTCCTAATAACACTGGGCGCGAATCGGGTTCCCGGCCTAAAACTGACCGTATCTTCCATGGGTATACCAAGTATTGGTATACCACGGCCACACTTAGGCACTCCGAATAATGTGTATTGGGGGGGACGACGTAGAAGTCAATATTATTGCTCATGGAAAATCACCTCCATAATCCTCTCCTTAATGGCCAAGAAACTTGAATACGCAACTTCCCAGGCACTAGCCTTACTATATTCATTCTCATTTAAGTTATTACCCAACTTCCTGCTAGGCTTAACTACGTAAATATCAACACCAGCCTTCTAAGTATGAGGTATGAGGGATAACAAAGTGAGCCGTGTGGTGCTAATACCGTTGTTGCATTAAGCTCGACACACCTCTTAGCAACCGTTGGTCTCTTATTCACAGAGTTTAGAGCTGGATTAACCTCCTTATGAATTATGACCCCCATTCTTAATAAGGACTAAGTACTGAGCCCTAGAAAATAAATCAAATGTTAAATCCTCATTAATCGTGGTACACACAACATCATCCTTTCCGATCATTAATACCAACAGCGTGCCTCAAATATATACCTTTAAAAACATTCGGAGTTAAGTCATAAGTTTTACCTTAAGTTAGATAATACGCGTGAATTACTTTACGAAAATCTATTTAAAGGAATTAGGTAATGAGAGCTTAGAGCCCATACCTGCCTTGCATTCACACCATTGGGCCACCCAACGACCCGGCAAAACCGGGCCGCTGGGACCCAATGGTGTGGGTGCATGCAGGGGGGCAAATCCTCAATTACTTAATTGCCTTAATCTTAAGTTAATAGTTAAATTAATATGTTACGTGTTTCTCAATGCTTTATTTATGGAAATATAGAATAAAGGGTTTATAAAAAGGGCTCTATAACGAGTCCTTGACCAAGAATGAGCGCATCAACCATTGAAATAACGTTTTTCGGTAGGGGGGGTGGGCAGGGCGCCGTAACCGCTGCTCAGATAATTGCCCAGGCAGCGATTAGGCGCGGTTTATTTGCAAGTTCGTTCCCTGAGTATGGCGCTGAACGTAGAGGTGCGCCTGTTAGGGCCTACGTTAGGTTATCCCGAGAGCCGGTATTAGCGAGGGAACCCATTGAGAGGCCGGATATTTCCGTGGTCTTTGATACGAGACTACTAAGTGTCTTCAATATACCGCAGATAACGAAGAGCTATATAGTCATTAATGCGTTAAGCATCGACGATGTTAGGCAGTCCATAGGTAAGTTCAGTGGTAAGGTCGTTTATGTGAATGCGTATGAAATATCCACGAAACATTTAGGTAAACCTATAGTCAACACAACGATGCTCGGCGCGTTACTTAAGGTTCTCGACTTAATAGACCTAGATACCGTTAAGGAGTTGGTTTTAGAAACCTTCGGTAAGAGACTCGGTAAGTCAAACGTAGATGCTTTAGAAGAAGCTTATAAGGCGGCTGAGGTGGTCGTGCTATGATGAAGCAATTAACCTGGAAGGATTTACCAATCGGTGGCGCGGTTGTTGAACCAGGTAATGCGCGTAAGAACCTAACCGGTACCTGGAGGACTGAGAGGCCTGTCATTGATCAGGACGCGTGCATTAGGTGTAGGATTTGCTGGATGTACTGCCCTGAACCGGCAATACTTGAGTTGAAGAAGCCTTATGTCACGAAGACGGGTAAGAAGTACGACTTAACTTATGAGATTGATTACGACCACTGCAAGGGCTGTGGGATTTGTGCCCATGAATGCCCAGTCAAGGCGATAAAGATGGTCCCAGAGGTGACCGGATAATGGCAATCGCAAAGGCATTAAGCGTTAGGGAGGAGGTTGTTAAGGAAAGGCTTGGCTTAACATCTAACTACGCAGCAGCATACGCTGTTAAGGCCGTTGATGTTGACGTAATCGCGGCATACCCAATAACGCCACAGACTACAATAATAGAGAAGCTTGCTGAGTTCGTAGCTAACGGCGAGATAGATGCTGAGTATATACCCGTTGAGTCTGAGCATAGTGCCTTATCTGCCGTCGTGGGCGCGGCAGCGGCTGGCGCTAGGGTGTTTACTGCAACGTCAGCCCAAGGCCTTGAGTTCATGCATGAAGTACTCTATATAACATCCGGACTTAGGTTGCCGGTGGTTATGGCCGTTCCAGGTAGGGCATTGTCAGCACCAATAAGCATTCATGGCGATTACCAAGACATAATGAGTGCCAGGGATGCCGGCTGGATTATGCTCATTGCCTCCTCTGCTCAGGAGGTTTATGATTCGATTATTATGGCTTATAGGATTGCTGAGGACAGTAGTCCTGCTGCCGGTCATGGTCGCGTACGATGGATTCCTAATGAGCCACACCACAGAACCCGTGGAGATCTATCATGAGGAATATGTCAGAAAATTCACACCACGGAATTTAAACAGGCATAGGCTTGACCCAAGGAATCCAATAACCATTGGTGTCATTGCAAGCCCTGATTGGTACTACGAAATTAAGTACCAAGCAATTAAGGCGCTTAAGGATTCAAAAAGTATCATTAAGGAGGTTCATGAAGAATTCAATAAGTCCTTCGGCACTAATTACGATATAGTCGAGAAATACATGCTTGATGATGCGGACTACGTATTAATAACCTATGGAGGGGGGGCATCAAGTGGCAATGCCAAGGAGGCCGCTAGGAGGGCTAGGGAGAGGGGGGGGTTAAGGGCTGGCGTTCTAAGGATAAGATTATTTAGGCCGTTTCCCACAGACGAGGTAGTGAATGCAATTAAGGATGCCAAGGTAATAGCCGTTGTCGATAGAGCGTTATCGCCAGGCAATACGTACGAGGCCCTGTATTTAGTGACGTAGTCTCGGCATTGTATAGTAAGGGTGTTGATAAACCGGTCATATCTGTGGTTCATGGGATTTCCCAAAGGACTATGCTTGTCGATGATTTCTACAACCTTTATAAAATGCTTGGTGAATGTGCAAAAACTGGTGAGTATCCAAGGAAGACATTATTTATGGGTCTGAGGGGGGGTGGTGAGGAATGAAGGTGTACTTCAGGACAATAAAGGACTTACCTGTTGATGAATATTTTGGGCCTGGCCAGTTAACCTGCGCCGGCTGTGGACCTTCAATAGCCGTTAGGTGGCTACTTAAGGCCGCTGGGCCGGACGTTATTGTGGTTAATGCCACAGGCTGTATAGAGGTGACCACGACTTCATACCCATACACGGCGTGGAGTGTTCCCTACCTGCACGTGGCCTTTGAGAACTCGGCCGCGGCTGCGTCGGGTGTGGAGGCAGCGCTTAAGGTGCTTAGGAGGAAGGGTATACTGGATACTAAGGCTAAGGTCATGGTTATTGCTGGTGATGGTGGTACTTATGATATTGGTTTGCAGGCCCTTAGTGGTATGCTTGAGCGTGGTCATGGTGTGCTCTACGTGCTTTATGATAACGAGGCTTACATGAACACAGGAATACAAAGAAGCGGAGGAACACCGCACTTCGCCTGGACAACGACTTCACCAGTGGGTAGTAAGTTAAGGGGGGGTAAGGTTCAGAGGAAGAAAGACATCATGAGCATTGTCATTGGGCATCACATACCATATGCCGCCACAGCCAACATAGCCTACCAATAGACCTGGCAAATAAGGTAAAGACAGCCCTTGACCACCTTGATGAGGGTCCTGCCTTCATACACGTACTGGCACCATGCCCACCAGGCTGGCGCTACCCAGAGGAGATGACTGTGGAGATTGCGAGGCTCGCCACAGAGACAGGCTACTTCCCACTATACGAGTGGGACCACGGCAGGATAAGGTTCAACCCACCAAGCAATGCTCACTTCGACAAGTCAAAGAGGAAGCCAATAATTGAGTACTTGAAGAGACAGGGTAGGTTTGCACATCTAACCGAGGAGGATATTAAGGAGATTGAGAAGGAGATTGATGAGTACTGGGACTACCTAGCAAGGCTTGCCAAGGCCTTTGGCTAAAATATGGACTGCTTCTTAATGTCCTTAAAACCCCAATTCGCCACAGAGATCCTAACAGGTCAAAAGAAATGCGAGATAAGGACCTTCATTGAGCCAATAAATAAGGGCGACATGATCCTCGTCTACTACTCAAGCCCAGTTAAGGCGGTTAAGGGATACTTCATAGCCGGTGATTCAACCATAGTAAGGCCAGGTGAGTTAATGAATGTGATAGGTAATAAGTGTGGAGATATTCCCAGGGATAACCTGGAGTACGTAATGACTAAGTACCTAGGGTCAAGGAGGAGGATACTCATACTTGAAGTGACAAGCCCAACAATACTGCCAAACGCGGTGACAATAGAAGAATTAAGGAAACTGAACATAAAACCACCTAGAAGCTACATGAAGATAAGCGATAGAACCTGCCAGGAAATAATAGCAAAAGCTTTAAATCGAAAAGCACAGTAAAAGAAAAACGCCGGGGGGGTGGCCGAGCTAGGTCTAAGGCGCGGGACTCGAGAGCAAAAACCAAGGCATCCCGTCCCCCGCAAGGGGGGGCCCGGGTTCAAATCCCGGCCCCGGCACCAACACGGATTATCCTTCAAATGTGATTCCTCCATGGGAAGGTTTCTCGGTAATCAGGTGGATGATAGGAAATTTTCATCTTAATTATTGGTAATTTCCTTAGTAATGATTTATTTCATTGTAATTGATTTTTATATCAGGTAGTTTGTTAGTTATGCGTGCCCTGCAGTGTTTACCTGGATAGGAGGGCATTTTCGAGGGGTGAGCCCATTTATATTACGCTTATTAATCTAGGCAATACGCCTGTCATGATTGGTTCTTGGCAAATAATTGATGCCAATGGTAGGGTGATTTACTCGATTGAGCCTCCACAGATTACCATTAGCCCGAGTTCCTCCTTCGTTGTCGTTTGGTCTCAGCTTGATAATGATGGTAAACCCGTTGATAAGTAGGTATAGGGTTGTTTGGCGGCCTATGGTTGATGGTAGCACCCTTGAGTGTTTCAGTGAGTTCTTCGATGTTTTATGACCGACCCTTTATTCTCGTTAGTAGGTATCTGGATATGACTATGTAAGTTACGGCGAAGATCACAAGGGCTGTAAATGGATCTATTAGTGGTACTGTCATCATCGTTATTACGTAATAAATAGTAAATGATGCTAATAGGAATATTGTTAAGAATATGAGTATCCACTTGATTAGGCTGTTCAATGCATTGTTAACCTCATCTTCATCATAACCCTTACTACTGAATTCCCTCATATACCTCACGTAATTGTTATAGAGTTGGGACAGTATTAATGAGTACTCTATGATGATTATTGACCCATCAAATACGGTCAAGCCCTGGGTTGAACAAGCACCACGTGAAATATGTATGGTACATAGCCCTGTGACGTTACCGATATTATCAACGCCATTGTTAGGGCTATCCAGGACTCAACAGATAGATTACCCATGAGAAGTCCGATAAGCCTATTGAGAGAGTTATGGCGATTAATATCAAGCTGATTGATGGGTTATTAGGCATTAACATTATGAAGGGGATCACGGGAAGTACTAGTGATAATACGGCTAGGACCTGCCTCATTTCATAACCACCTGCTAGGTACGTTGATATCCTGGCGATTAACGAGCCAATGCCCTCACAAGCTGGGTCCCAAGTGATTACCTTGGCATTCCTCGGTAATGCCTTATATAACCTCACTCTATTCCTAATGACCCACTGATTACAGGGCAACCCCCCCTTTACTAAACTCCTCATTAGTATTGTGTCGGGCACTATATCGATTATGAGAGCCCTTGATGGTAATTTATTAATTAGGGTAATAACCCTCTCGGCACTTTCTACGTTCATATTCGTCACAATAATTAATACTGGGTTAGTCTCCTGTATCAACCTATAAAGGGCTGGGTCCATGATATAGCCTTAATGGGCAATGCTCTTACAACCATTAACTCTCGCAATAACCTGTAGTACTGCGTGGTTCCCGAGCTGGGTATGACCCTTGGGCCGGTTGGTATTGTCCAAAGACCAACATTATAACCATACCTAAGTAATACCTACTTAGGGATAGTATGAGTGATACTCCATACTCAAGGGGGGGGTTATCCTCGGCGGTTCCATACCTCATCCACCAACCAACGTCTAGCAATATTATTGTTGTCCTAAGCCCCCCTCCCTCTCATACTCATTAACCATTACTTTACCACCAGGATCCCTCGCGGTTGCCTTCCAATTAATGAACTTGTATGGGTCACCAGGCACGTAATTCCTCACGGACCTAAATTCCGTGGAGTATGGGCCAAGCTTGATGGTGAGTACCTAGGTAATCCCTGTCTCGGCTTGACCATTCCGAGAACCCTCCTAACAATCTTGATCCTGGGTATTACCTGGACATTACCTCCAAGCTTTATGGAACCCTTAATTGGTTCGTGTATTCCCAGGGCATTATAATACACATAATCAATACTACCCAATGAGTAATTACCCCCCCTCTTAACAGCCTTTAATACATATGTGAATCTCCTGTCCACATCGCCGAATCCCTTGAAGATCACGTGAACATTATTGCCCTTAACCAACTCAAAGCCCTCGGCCATTAACGTGTCAGGATTTGGCGGCGCCCTAATTATTAAAAGGCCGAAGCCGCCGTGGATTTTAACGTTTAATTCTATGTTTAATTCCTCATCAACGTACATAACGCTTTTATCGGCGTTGAGGGTTATCGATATCGTGGGCTTTTCGTCTAAGCTTAAAGCTATCACCAACGTGATTAGGGGGGGGAAGAGTATGGGGGGGAGTATGTACAACTTAGATGTTGTTAGTACTGCGGCCACGGCTATAATCATTGGAAGTATTATGAGGAGCAGGAGTATTTTCGAGAATTCCCTCATTAGTAATCACTACCTGGGTATCGGTATCTTCTCAACATACTCCCTAACAATGTCCTCACCACTAACCCCCTCCAGGCGACCTCAGGCTTAAGCACAATTCTATGCCCAAGGGTTTCAATAATAACCCTCTTTATATCGTCGGGTATTACGTAGTCCCTGCCATCGATAACCGCCATAGCCCTACCCATACTCATCAATGCCATCAATCCCCTGGGGGGGCTTGGACCAGCAAGTACCCTGGGATCCCTCCTAATAACGTTGAAGCTCACTACATACTTCATAACATCATCACTAACAACAACGTTACTCTCCACGAAATTCCTAATCATTAATAATTCATCACCACTTAATACAGTCCTTACCTGGGGGGGTGTTGGGTCGTTACTACGCCATGAGATCCTACGCTTAAGTAACTCAACTTCATCCTTCGGATATCCTAGTCTTATTCTTATCATGAATCTGTCTAGTTGTGCCTCTGGTAGTGGGTATGTTCCCTCGAGCTCTATGGGATTCTGCGTGGCGACTACGATGAATGGCTGAGGGAGCTTAATCGTCTCACCCTCAATCGTTACCTGACCCTCCTGCATAGCCTCAAGCAAAGCAGACTGAACCTTAGGAGGAGCCCTATTAACCTCATCAGCGAGTACGAAATTTGCGAATATGGGGCCGAGCACCAACTCGAAACTACCCTTATCAGGTCTCCAAACCTTAGTACCAATAATATCACTGGGTAGTAAGTCAGGCGTGAATTGAATTCTACTGAACCTAAGCCCGAGAACCTTAGCGAGCATTTTCGATAGGAAGGTCTTACCAATACCTGGCACATCCTCAATGAGTACGTGACCACCGGCAATAATCGAGGCTAATATTTTTAACAGGATCTCTTCGTCACCGACAAAGTACTTGGTTATTTCGTTAATTACGGCCCTGACCCTCTCCGTTACATAATCGATGCTAACCTTGCTCATTACCAAGCCTAAATTGGTATTAAGAGTAAGGTAAATTAAGTGTTTTTGTTGCTCAATAGTTCATTGAGCAGCTCATTGATGAGGTTAATCCTATCCCTAACCTCCATTTCAAGGATCCTTTTACTAACCCTCCTACAGGTTATTACACTTGAGTAGTTGATCAATTTATCAAGCTTATCAATAATCGCCTTATAATCCAAGCCATCATTTGTTAATTCATGGACCAGGTACGCGATCAATTTATCCTTCTTACCGTTAATCACGAACTCCCTAACAGCCTCCTCAAAAAGTGAGTATTCAGGTGATGGTACAACCTTAATCTCACGCCTATGTTTCTCATACAATTCCTCCTCAATACTCTCCACAACCTCTAGCCCACTGATGTATAGTCTATAGCCCGCATATATTATGGATGTTGAGGCAATGATTATGAATACTATTAGTATGTATGTGTTCCATGTTGAGGGTTTTGGAATTGAAAGTAAGGAATACAGCAGACCAATGCCAAAAGCCGCAAGGGCTAACGGGCGTGAATTCCCAATAATTCCCCCCCTGACATTAATGCCGCGGTTCTCAATCATAGTTGCTAACGCAAGTACTAAGTAAACAATGGACACTACCGCGAATGGGTAAAATAATGGTAAGTAAATAGCACCAAATAGATAACCAAGTCCAAGGAATACGAAGAAATACGATAAGTACTTAAGTAATGACTCGGTGAAGCTCGTTTTAACCACCTGCCTCGTTGAATACCTATTGATTATTGCGCCAATTATGACCAGGGCTAGGAAATTCATTAGGTAATTGACAATGAGGGAGTATCCCCTGTAATTAGTAATTAGTATGGAGGTCAAACCCCCAATTAATAGGTATATGAATAATGAAGGCGCCATTAAATTCCTAAGCATATCCGCAACAGTATTACTACGGTATCTAACGAAATCACCCACCAAGATCGTCGTTATTAGAGCTACCGTTGGTATTACCAATGTAGTGATTAAGTAAGTACCAATGGGCCTTATTAAAAGCATTAGTAACGTAAGTGATGCAAGTATTATGTACGCAACTACGTACTTAATAATTAAACTATGACGCACCCTCACAAATAATCACCCTGGCACCCCCCCTGAAGACCCTTCCCAAGGCCCTAAGGAACTCCTCATAATCACGCCTATCAACATCCCTGAGCCCATACTTAACTCTCTCGAATAATCCAATAATCGTATTTATTGAATTCCATTCACCATTAATAACACCATCATCAGCTAATTGCTTCATCACCTCCCTGATGGTTGCTGAGTCCTTAATTATGAAATCACCTATATTTAATCTAGTAAAATTGACAATATCATCCCTATAATCACTAGCCCTAATGAATAATCGCTCCTCCCTATCACCAAGCCTAATGCTAACTCCATAACAACCCCCTTGAAGGCATTATTAACGAGCCCTCCCTGAGAATGCCCGACTTCGTAACTGTGACTGAGGCACCCTCCTTAACAACTATGGGTAATGGTTCATTGAATCTCCAGATTAACGGTAAATCCCTGGGTATTCCTAGGTCAATCATATCATTACCACCCCCCCAACCATCAATAGCCTTCACGACCTCCCCCCCTGGAAGTAATTCAATTTCTTTTGATAACTTAATAAACGTCTCGTTACTACCCTTTGAGACCACGTTAATGTTAGGGCTTATCTTCACATCGACATTAATATTATCGCTTAACCGGCTACTTGCATGAATCTCTCTCCTTACTATTGTTAATGAGCTAATGCCAATGATTATGATTGCTGCGATTATTATAATAATGATCAATAAAGGCGGTACCCTCAATGGAGCTACCGTATTACTTACATATTGCTGGTTATTTCCTGGACCCTCTTGTAAGCCTGGCGTACTTGAAGATCCACCACCCAGCGACTGCGGGGGTCTTGGTGTACCTATTACTAAGTATTTCACGATATTGATTGATATGTTAGGCATTACTATTGGTAGTGGTATCAGTGGTACGTATAATTCTGCACCACTGGTTTCGTTAATATGCTGTGGTATCGTTATGTTTATTTGTGGTAACATGATCAAAGGTTGCGGTAGATTTATGTGGATACTTAATGGGCCACCTCCCTGTGTTCCTTTTGATTCATTCAACTTTATTAATATGCCTATTGAGGATGCTAATAACCACGTTATTAATAATCCAATGACCAATAT
Organism: Vulcanisaeta distributa JCM 11213; assembly: GCA_001316125.1. The sequence goes on along the minus strand of BBCS01000006.1, from coordinate 46,015 downwards.
TAAGATTGCGGATTTATTCACACAAACATTCACAAACCTTGAATTTAAAATTCTTAGCAATCCTAATTACTTACCTAATTCATCAAATACCCTATTTAGATCAAGGGTTAGCAGTGCAGTACCTGCACTAATAAGTAACCCGCTAATCAATGGTGCCATGATCATTAAGACACCAATTACTGTGATTAAGGAGTCAATTCTGATCCTCGTTAGGTTAAGTCATTACCTAACCTATATAGGGTTATCATGCTTAAGATTGATCCGAGAATGCCCAGAACTAACGATATGAAGAGGGGTAATGGTAAGTATAGTGAGAATACGATGAAGTACCTATTATAAGTTAATATGAGTGGTTCAAGTATTATTGGCCTGGGGATTAAGGCATTGCCTGCGAGTTCGTTAACCATTAAATACCCCCATGTAGAGTATGTTCATGAAGTACGAAATTGTGATTATTAACGAACCAATAAACCCAATGAAATACCTCCTGCTATAATGAACCAAGTCCCTAAAACCAAGTAGCCAGAAAATCACAACCAGCACATAGGGTATTACGGTGGATATTAAGAGAAAGTATGAGATCACGACCGTGAATATGTAGGCAGCCATAGGCGTGATCAATAATGATAGAAGTAGCAACAATGTTAGAACGGAGGCATCAGCAGATATTATGAGTAATGACCAGCGGATATAGCTAATCCCGCGTTCCAGGATGTCAATCGACATTACCCTAATAACTTTTAACAAGGGGGGGCAATTTAAAACATTATTAAAGCTCGATTACGGAACCAACACCACCAAGCCTAAATGCCTTTGGCACAGCGTTGTACAAAGCTGCAATACCAAGAATGCCCGTACAGTGGGTCCCCCCCACTACAGTACTAGGCGACTTATTGACTAAGTAATTAGTTACCTGCCTAATCCTATCCTCGTTCAACCCCATGAAATGAAGCCCACCAATAATCGCGTACAGCCTGCTCAACCCAGTTACCTGGAATCCATACTCCACAATATTCTCAACCCCAGAATGTCCACAACCTGTTAAAGCTATCAACATTCGGTGCTTTATATACAATGCCATATCATCAGGCACCTCATCAGTAACGGCGCTGTGTGCGATGGACCCCACCTCCTGGGTATCTCACCCGACACAATAACGTCATTGGCTATCCTATAGGGCTCCCTAATCAGTACTAAATCAACACCCCCTGGTCTCCAGGTACTCTCTCGTGAAGTCCACGCTTATGTCCTCAAGTTTACCGCCCTCGCCAGTGGCGTAAGCCTTCGTGAATAGGTTAGCATGTGCAATCATTTTTATGGGCCTTGACCTAGCGTTCAGGAATGCCTTAACACCGCCTGTATGGTCAATGTGCCTATGACTAATTACTAAGTACTCGGGCTCGTTCGGATCTATGCCGAGCGCCCTCATGTTATTTAATAAGGCTGTTCCTGTAAGTCCCGTGTCATATAGTATCTTATAGTCATGCACATATGCCGCGAACCCCCCCCACTCACTCAGTAATCGCCTACTTAATGAGGATAGTTGTGTTGCGTAGTTATCCACCAATATTGTTATTTTCATAATCTTCACACTAATCTACTTAAATTTTAAGTTTTAATGTATATATTCCTATATATGCACTATATCCAGAAGTCTTATAAATCATGAGTAAGCATAATTGACATGCCGTCTGAGGAGATTAAGTCCTTCTTCTATGACTTCCAATTAACAATAGATAAGGTACTTGACTATGCAGTAACTGCTTTCCCTAATAATGAGATTGTTTATTGGCCTCCCGGTGGTTCCAGGACATCGGTCACATTCGCACAACTTGCTGATAGGGTCCGAAGGGTCGCAGCCGCCTTAATGGACCTTGATTTAAAGCCTGGTAGGGCTTGGGAATTGGGCAGTAAGGTTGCAGTGCTTGAGTGGAATACCCTTAGGTATCTTGACCTTTACTACGCAGTACCAAGCATCGGCGCTGCCCTATTCACGGTCAATGCGATGCTCGCCCCCCCTAAGGAGATCATATACACAATGGGTGTTGCCAGGCCTGAGGTATTTATCGTAAACATTGATTATTTTGAGCCACTGCTAAAGCCGATCCTTGATAATGTCAAGAGTATAAAGGCCGTTATTTATATGAGTGATAGGGGGGGTAGGGTGTTGGGTCAGGATTATGGTGTTAGGATGATACCTTATGAGGACCTACTAAAGCACGAACCACTAAAAGAATTCCCAGAAATAGACGAAAAAACACCAGCAACACTAATGTTCACATCAGGAACAACGGGGTTGCCTAAGGGAGGATATCATACCCATAGGGGGGGGTTGGTGTTGCATACATTATCTACGGCGCTTGCGTGAAGAACCCGCCCATAAATGCCTCGCAGGATGATGTTGCCATGGTTTTGGTGCCCATGTATCATGTTCATGCATGGGGGGGTTGGCCGTGGTCAACCATGCTTGGTGGCCATAGGAAGATCGTATATCCAGGTCGCTTTGATTGGGGGGGACACATACTAAGGTTAATCCATGATGAGGGAATTACATTATCAGCAGGTGTACCAACAATACTATATAACCTGCTCAACCATCCAGACTCGCCTAAGTACGACCTTAGTAGGTTGAAGTTTATAGTCGGTGGTGCGGCATTACCTGAGGGATTACTAAAGGCTGCCCAGGCCAGGGGTATGACTGTGATAAGTGGCTATGGTTTAACGGAGACTGCGCCCGTACTTACCATCGCCTACTTAAGGCCTGACCATAGGGATTTACCGCCTGAGAGGAAGAACGAGATTTACCTAAGGACGGGGGGGATTGTCATACCTCTCGTTCAGTTGCGCGTTGTTGATGAGCAGGATAGGGACGTGCCTAGGGATGGAAAGACCATTGGCGAGATCGTGGTTAGAGCTCCGTGGCTCTTCAGGGAGTACATTGGTGACCCCGAGAAGACTAAGAATGCTTGGCGCAATGGCTGGTTCCACACAGGGGGGGATGCCGCAGTTTGGCTACCTGACAATTACGTTAAGATCGCTGATAGGCTTAAGGACGTAATCAAAAGCGGTGGAGAATGGATACCAAGTCTCAGGCTTGAGGACTTAATAAGCACGCACCAGGCGTTAACTTGGTAGCCGTTGTCGGCGTACCTCATGAGAAGTGGGGGGGTGAGAGGCCCGTGGCCATTATCGTACCAAAACCTGGCTATGAAGGTAGGCTTACTGAGGATGAAATTAGGAATTACCTTATGCAGTTTGTGGAGAGGGGGGGTGAGATACCAAAGTGGTGGATACCGGACAAGGTAATATTTGTGAAGGAGCTGCCATTAACGAGTACTGGTAAGATAGATAAGAAGGTGCTCAGGGATCAATATAAGGATGTGCTTAGTAAGTAAGTGCTTAAATCTAAATCATTGAATTGACTTGAATAAAAATGAGGATCGTTTCATGGAACGTTAATGGTTTGAGGAGTATAATGAGGAAGGGCTCACTCGATAGGCTATTAAGTATGGGTAATTACGATGTTGTTCTACTCCAGGAGATTAGAAGTTCAGGTGATGTTCCACTAACGATAATGGGGCTGGGCTATGAAGCGTACCCATTCCCTGCCGAGAGGAAGGGCTACGCAGGTGTTATGACTCTCACGAAGGTAAAGCCTATCTCCGTTATCAAGGGCCTTGGTATCAAGGAATTTGATGCAGAGGGTAGGGTAATTACTGTGGAATTTAATGAGTTCTACGTTGTTAATGCTTACTTTCCAAGGGCTGGTGATGACCTTAGTAGGCTGGGTTTTAAGATATCCTTCTGCGGCGCCATTGAGAAATTTTTGAATGAATTAAGAAGTAGAAAGCCCGTTATTGTATGCGGAGACTTCAATATTGCCAGGGATAGGCTTGATTCCTCATTTTGGGACGAGAAACATCCTGGCTTAACCCCTGAGGAGAGGGCTTGGCTTAGTCAACTCATTAAGGATGGATTCATCGACGCCTTCAGGGAACTCCACCCAAATGCTAGGGTGTTTACGTGGCGTAGTTATAAGGAGAGGTGGAGGGCTATGAGGATTGATTATTGCATGGTTAGTGAGGAATTGAGGGGGGTAAGGTGATTAAGGCTGAGGTTTTAAGTGATGTGGAGGGTTCTGACCACGTGCCGGTCATGATTGAGATAAGCAACTAAGGGATAAACCACCACGTATTAACAATCTATATACGAAGCACCTATCCTCATGCCCACTACAGCGGGCTTTACACCTGAGCTCATCATCGACTATTTCACAGTTAATAATATACTCATTGCCACCATACTTATCGATATAACGAACACCAAGCCCATAGACTAACGCAATCAGTAGGTAATCAATTGGTCTTAAACATCTACCTTAATAACCGAGCCATTAATATCAACGTAATACTCAGAATCCCTTCTGAGGAGTTTTATAATCATTATAAAAGTAATGATTATTCTTATGATTTTTAAGGGAAATTCCACATTACTTATGCAATCACTTTGATGTCCAAGGCTTTAAGCCGTATAGTACGTACGCCGTGATTATTGCGCCTATTATCACGGCAATGAAGAACACGAAACTGCTAACAGCCATCTGCAGGTTCCCACTTAGTATGTGCCCACTGGCACAGCCATTAGCCATCCTTGCCCCCCCAAACAATACCAAGTAGCTCCTATGAATGATGCCAGGGCCCTAAGACCTGGTGTGTTACCAAACCTATTCCTCCATATGTGCGGTGTCCATGGCTTAAACGCCATAAACCTCTTCGTTATGAAGACCGACGATATCAAGCCACCAAGGAATGTCCCTAAGTCAGAGAGCGGCTCCCAACCAATCTCACTAAATGGCTTATCAACAGGGATCCCATTAACAATCTTTAATCCACCAAATAACTGGAAGTAAGGCAGACTGGCGGCCCAACGTGGATCTATGAAATACAGTATTTGGGACCAAATCCATGCGTATGTCGTTGATTCACCAAATATCTGCCTAAGCACAATCACCGCAACCGCCACTAGTGTGAAGTCGAAGGCAAGTGCAAATATTATTCTTGATGAACGAGGCTGCTGAACTGAGACAGCTCAATTACATAGTCAGGTATTTTCGGATAATCCTCCTTAAATTCACTAATCTCATCCTCAAGCGGCATTACTTCCTTGGTCTTGCCAGTTAAGTGGAGCACGCACGCCTTACCACCCTGCCTCCTTGGTATGAATAACCACATACTAATCATCAAAATACCAAAGACTATGGCCACAATTAGCTCATCAATCTTAGTCGTCAAACCAAATAGTGTGGGCCACGTTATTGGACCAAAGTTAAGGGTATCCCAGAAGAAGTACCTAGCCTGCCCAAATATTAACGACCAAGTCAAGGCGCCCAGTAATCCGCCAACCACGGCATAAATAGCATCTCTTCTTCCCTGACCAAGTGCAATCCATATAGTACCTGGGAAGTAACCAGCAATGGCCACACCAACACCAAATATTAAACCTCCAATTACAACACCAGGCACGAAAAACGCCTTAATGCCCCCCCAGTGGAGCGCAGGAACAAATAGGTTAAGTGCATAGAGAAGTATGGCACCAAGTCCTATAACTAACCCGAAGCATACCATCAATAGTCTATCCTTTAGAGTTATTGCCTTAATTATGACATCTGGATTAGAGAAGTCCCAAATTTCCAAGGGAATTGATAATAATATTCCCGCAAAGATACCAACCCATAATGGTGCAAGCGTTATATGATATACTAATTGCATGATAATACCACCTACAAGCATCGCTAGGGCACCCACTAGAAGTATTGATGCAACTATCCACATTGGTCTGAGATTTGCAGCACCGATCTGGATCTTTAGAGACTTACTGCCCATATTGATCATAAAATCGAATTTTTAGTTATATTTAAATCCTCTTATTTCAAAATTATGACAAGCCGTACTGGTAAATCGTTATTCATAATGATAGAAGTATTTTAATAGCCCCCCCTATTTACGTTCAAGTCGATGCCAACGTTTAAGCTAGTACTTAGTGACCCAATGAGTGGGAGAGCTAAGCAGTTTGAGGTTAAGGATCCAATTGCCCAGAGGTTTGTGGGTTTGAGGATTGGCGATGAGATCGATGGTGGGGTAATTAAGGAGGTCTTCGAATTACCACCTGGTTTTAAGATTAGGATTACAGGCGGTAGTGGTGTTGATGGTGCTCCAATGTTACTAAATATCGAGGGTGCTGTTAAGAAGTACCTATTAATGAGTGAGGGCGTTGGTTATCACCCTGAGAAGCGTGGCATGAGGAAGAGGAAGCTTGTTAGAGGTAATACGATAAGTGATCAGATAGTTCAGGTGAATGCGGTCCTTGTTTATCCGAAGGATTGGAAGGAGGGACCAATAATCCCACTTGGTGATAAGGAGGTTCAGAAGCTTAGCGGTGGTGCTGAGCAGAAGGCTGAGGAAAAGCAGTGAGAGGTTCATTGTCATTTTTATTTCCATTCTAAATTAATTCATTAACTAATTTCGATTTCAATCATTAAGGAAATAGAAATAATACTTAAGATATTATCATAATCATTGGTTTTATAGATGAAAAGATATCTTTCTATATTTGTAATATTTCTTGTTTTTGTTTTCATTTCTTTCTCATTTTATATCTACGGTTCTTTCTAAAGCGATATATTTATAAATCTGCGTTACAGAAGAGACAACGTATGGTAAAGCTAGAGGACCTGGCTAAGAAGGAGTATGAAATAGAGTATGAGGGAAGTAAGTACAAGTTGAAGCCTACGAAGGTTTGGAAGGTTCAGCCTAAGGGTAGGAAGGGCTTTGTAATGGCCCTGTTCAAGTTGCCCACTGGTAAGGTTGTTAGGAAGGTCGTGGCTAAGGTTGACGAGCAAGGCAACATAATAACCTAGCTAGGCTATATTGATATTTAATAAAATATATTAAAACGATTTTTATTTTCCTTAAACAATAAGGGATTGGTATGGATATTATTAAAATTAAGATAAACGTAGCGGGCTATGATGAGCTCGTTAACTTAATGCTGAATTGCACCAAGTGTAAGTTGCATAAATCGAGGAGAAGAGTTGTTCCGGGAGAGGGCCCTTTAAATGCTAAGATAATGATTATTGGTGAGGCACCTGGTGAGAGGGAGGATGAAGAGGGTAGGCCATTTGTTGGTGCCGCAGGTCAATTACTAACTAAGTTGCTAAATAACGTGGGCATTAGAAGGGAGGAGGTTTATATAACGAATGTTGTTAAGTGTAGACCGCCTAATAATAGGGATCCTGAACCTGACGAGATTGAGGCATGTAGGCCTTATTTAATTACCCAAATATTAATGATTAGACCTCAGATAATCATATGCTTAGGTAGCATAGTGCCAGGGAGATACTCACAATGGCTGGGTACCCAGAGAAATCCGTGTCCAACATAAGTAGTATTAGGGGGGGTAAGGTGTTTAGTGTTAAGCTTGGTGACTTAACGTTAAGTCTTACCGACATATCATCCAGCCGCTGCGTTGTATAACCCAAGGCTTAGGAATGTTATTGAGGAGGACTTGAGGAAGGTAAAGACATTACTTAGTAAGGGTGAAGAGGGTGGAGGTATACTTGATTATTTAGGGTCTTAGGTCATAGTGTGGCATTGAGGATTCTCCATAGTCCTCTCACGTACCCTGCCAGGTACGGTAGGGTAATGAGAGTATTTATTATGTCGAGGTGTATTATGGAGAGCGTAAATGCGGCGATTATGAGCATTGTCATTAAGTACTCTGGAATTAGGTTTAAGCCTTCCCTGATCCATTTACGGGAGCCCTTTGGTGTTGGTATCCACTCAATCCTGCCAATATTAAGTAGGCCCATTAAGTTTGCAATGGCTATCCTGGGTAACGCCATTATAAAGGCTAGATTCGCGCTATTAATTGCGAAGACATCCCTACGGGGATTACCACCAAAGTCCTTGTCAAGCATTAATAGAGAGTATAGGTACATAAGCAATGACGGTACTACCGTTACTAATAATATGATAAAGGCCCAGAGTGGTATGCCTATTCCAGACATGTCCATCGCCGCAAGCATTAATATTGAGATTAATTGTAAAACATATGCGAAATACTGCCCTAAGTAAAGCATTGCTGTCACGCCATGCCTTTTACGTAAGACCTGCCAGAAGTATTTCCTGGTAACTCTACCAACGCCAAAGCTCCACCTTAACTGCTGCCTAAGGAACCCACTATAATTAACGGGGGGGACTTCCACGTTAATAAGGGCATTATCAGCATATGTAATCCTTAAATCATTAATAAAGAACCTCACCCCCCCAAGCTCCACATCCTCAAGAACATCCTCAGGCCAATAACCAACCCTCCTCAATGCACCTATATTTACCAGAGAACCACTACCGAGTATTGGCACCCAACCAATTGAATCATTAAGGGCCTTAAGGATTTTAAAAAAGAGTAAATAACCAATCCACTGTCCACGTGCTAGTAATGAATCATCCTTATTACTGGCAATCCAGTGAGGGACTACGGCATTAGCTGAATTAGCATGTTTAATTAATTCATTAATGGCTTCCCGACTTATTACCGAATCAACGTCGAGCACAAGCATGTAGTCATTATCGCTCATCTCAACTCTTTTAATTACGTGATTTAGTGCACCACCCTTATAACCACTTGGTTTTTCCCTATGAATTATCCTAAAGCCGTACTTATTACCTAGTGCTCTTATGGGATTTAGGGTACCGTCATCGTAATTATCAAGTATATAAATTACGCTAAAACCTAGTTGTAAAGATGCCAATCTCTTCATTGATGCTTCCACTAGGTCTAGAGGCTCGGATTTAGCGGGAATTACCAGGAATACCCTTCCTCTAATCCTTGAGTTATCGCTGTTTGCCCTATCTTCATGGATATTTCTATTCTTTCTAATAATCATTAATTGATACATTATCGGGTAGAAAGAGATTATCGTCACTATGAGATATATTATTACGATTATCATTTTGTAATCGATCATCATCACGTTACTCATTATATGGTAACTTAATAACTTATCCTTACCTCAGCCTCTTAAATCACTTAAATCTAGAATCACATCAACACGTATGTCCTTACTTCTTAGCTTATCGACCCAGGCTTTACTCATGGAGATCAACACAGAGACACCCACTAACCTAGCCCCCCCTGCGTTATTTACAAGCTCAATTAATGCATTTAACGTTCTACCTGTTCTCACGATATCATCGACGATTAAAACCTCATCACCCCCCCTCTCAAGTAAATGCCTTGGTAAGTATAGGGATACCCTGCGTGGTGGTGAATCAACTATGTAACTAACTTCGTAGAAATCCTCCGAGGCCACATCCTTATACTGCTTGGCAATGGCTAACCTGGCGTTTAATGCATACGATGCCATTACCGATAGGGGGGGTATTCCATCCGTAGCTGCCGTTAATACCTTGTTAATCGGTAAGTCAGAGAATGCGTCTTTAACCCTCCTTTGGTAAAGTTTGAGGATATATGGGTTAAACAGTACATTATTTAAGTCAATAAACCCATCCTTGATTATCACATTCCTTCTCAAAACCTCAGTTAGGTCAAGCATAGGCTTTAACTTCTCCTTAATGATATTAACCGTGTCTAATGACGGCAATAAATCACCGTTAGCATACCTACAAAGTAAGCTCTCGGGTATGTTCAGTACCTGCGATAATTCCCTATATGATAGGTTATAGATGGATTTAGCTGAATTTATTAATTCAACAGCCTCTAACTGTTCATCAACTTGGCAAGTCTCCTACCTGCACGCATTTTATTTAATCCTTTAAACAATTGTTTAAAAAGTTAATTAGTGAAAAACGCTCCGTAAATCATATAGTCATGGTAAAACTAAATATATTACTAATGAGCATGTGGTGAAAGGTTTTTATTAGAAATTAGTTATTTACTTAATGTATGAGTGTCGAAGAGAGAAGGGAGGAGGCAGGTAGTGAGGAGGAGATTGAAAGAGGAGGAGTAACGGCTGAGCTTGTTAAGGGTAATATTCTAAAGATTAAGTGGGTTACGGGCAAGACCTCGGCGGCAAGGCTATTTGGTAAGTACGGTAGGGAGGGCAGGCCTGACTTCTTTAGGCTTCTCTTCGGAGCCATTGGCGGTAGCTTAGGTCGCAATTCCCTGAGGATAAGGCCAACGAACTATTTAATAATATTAGGAATTCCCAGGGTTTCAAGGACTCGTTGGATGAGGTATTTGAGTCCATGAAGAGGTGGTTCTTTGACGAGATTGTTCCAAAGTATAAGCTTGAGCGTGGTGACGTGTTCGTCATATCGACAACACTCGAACTTAATATCGAAACTGGCGAGCTCAAGTGGGATAAGGGGTCTACACAGGTTATTTATTGGATTAGGAGTGATAGGGTTGCTGAGAAGTGTAGGGAGCTTGGCATTACGGCGGGCGCTGGAGCCAGTACGGAGGAGGTTGATAGGCTAAGGAGGGAGAGGGATGAGTTGGCAAGTAAAGTTAAGGAGCTAGAGAATAGGATTAATGAGCTGGTAAATGAGAATAATAGGTTGAGGGCTGAGAATGAGGAATTGAAGAAGAAGCTAGAAAGCATTAAGCAGTTAGTTGGTTAGCCACCATAATACCCAATTAAGACGCCATAACCAACAATATCACCCACAGCAATAGACCTTATTAAATCAAAATCACTCTCATTGGATGGTGGTAACTCCCTATTTAATGCAAGGACTATGATTACGTACTCATGGGGAGGACCGGGTGGTGGGCATGGCCCGCCATAACCAACCTTACCAAAATCATTAATTCCCTGATAACCAATGCCAGGCACATAGTATTGAGCTGGAACGCCCTGGGGGGGCAATTCTGTTATATTGGGCGGCGCGTCATAAAGGACCCAGTGTATGAAGACGCCGCCAGGCGCATTAAGGTCCTCCATTATTACCACGAGGGATTTAGCATCACTTGGTACATTACTTATGTACAATGGTATTGAGTAATTTAGGCCATTACACGTGTAATTAATGGGTATTTGGGAACCATTGTTAAATACTGAGCTTACGATTATCTTAGGCACGCCTATCGGGACTTTAACAAGACCTATCGTTACATATGACACCCTATGCCCGGTCGGTACTATGAGTAGGACTGCTATCGCTATGGCTATGATTATAATGAGGCTATGATTACGTAACCCAGCCTCATACCTCCATAAGCCATGCTTAAAAATACTTAATAGGTTTTGTTGTCCCGTAGTGGCGCATGCCTGTAATCTCGTTTAAACGAAGTGACTTAGAGGGATTACTGGGCAAGTACTTTAGTAGCGAGGAGGAGTTAGTTACGGCTTTAAATAGGCTTAAGGGTGAGGTTGAGAGTATCTCTGGCGATGAAGTAACATTTGAGGTTACCCATGATAGGCCTGACCTCTTTTCCGTGGAGGGTATTGCGAGGGCACTCAAGCTTATTCAGGATTGAGGTTGGGCTTCCTAAGCTAAGTGTCATCAATAATGGCTTTAGACTCATTGCTGAGGATGTCCCTAATAGGCCGTACATAATGATGGGCATCGTGCGTGACTTAAGGCTTAATGATGAGGCAATTAGGCAGATGATTCAGCTTCAGGAGAAGTTGCATGCGACCTATGGTAGGGATAGGAGGAAGATGGCTATTGGTTTTTATGATGCTGATAAGATAAAGCCACCGCTTACATATAGGCTTGAGAGGCTTGAGGCTATTAGGTATAGGCCGTTGGATAGTGATAGGGAGATGAGTGGTGTTGAGGTTATTGAGGGTACTGAGAAGGGTAGGCTGTATGGTAAGTACGCGGTTCATGATGGTAAGGCGCCAATATTAATTGACTCTGAGGGTAAGATTCTCGTAATAATACCCGTGCTCGGTAGTGAGGATTTTAAGGTTACAGAAAGGACGAAGAACGTGTTAATAGATGTAACAGCCACAGACTTAAGACTTGCTAAGTCAATACTTGCCGTTTTGGTTTACAACCTACTTGAGAGGAGTTCATCGAAGGTTGTTGAGATAGTAAGCGTGAATGCGCCATGGGGGGGTAACGTAGAATCTCCAGTACTGGATCCACTTGAGTTTAAGCTACCTATTAATTTCGTGAATGATTATCTAGGCCTTAATCTGAGTAAGAATGACATTATTAATTACCTATTAATGTCTAGGCATGACGTTATTGACTATGGCGAGGAACTACTCGTTAAGGTTGCTCCGTATAGATTTAATGTACTTCATGATGTCGATTTAGTCGAGGATGTAGCCGTGGCCTACGGCTATGAGAACATACCGAGGGAATTACCACCACAGTCCGTTAAAGGCGTTAAAAATGTGTTAAGCGTCTTCGCTGATTTAATTAGGGATTTAATGGTTGGTCTTGGTTTTCAGGAGGTCCTTAATTATATGATGAGTAATAAAGATGTTATGGTCAGGAGGACGATGTATGAGAGAGATCTTGTTGAGGTTGAAAATCCAAAATCTGAGCTTTATACGGTTATTAGGGATTACATATGGCCTCAATTAATGGAGGTTGCAGCCAGGAATAAGGCATTGATTGAGGGGGGGGTCTTAAGATATTTGAGGTTGGTTATGTCGTGTCACCAAACCAGGAAAGTGAGGTTGGGGGGGTTGAGGAGAACTTAGTACTTAGTTATTTAATTAGCGGCCCTGAAATAACGCTCACTGACGGCCTTTCAGTACTAAAATCATTATTAACAAGCCTCGGAATTAATTACTCACTTAAGCCCTGTAAGTACATATCAGGTCTGCCTGAGAGGACGGCCTGCATATACACTGGTGATAGGAATATTGGTTTTGTGATGGAGGTGAGGCCCGACGTGATAACGGCATTTGGCTTGAATACCCCCCCGTTGTCGTGAGTGAGATTAAACTTAATGAGTTAGTAAGCTAGGAATTTAAAAAGTAGTGAATTCTCTTTAGGCGCTGATGTACGGTATTGTCTTTAGTAAGGTTGATGCAGTATCGAGGGAAGTCTTTGAATTATTCAGTAGGGATGGGGTCCTTAGGTATAGGATGAATTTAGGTGATTACGAGATTTATGACTTAAAGGGAAACCTCGCATTCTATGCGTTAGGTAAGGATATTGTTTACTTAGACGATCTCGAGGATGTGATTTTAAAGATGCAGGAGAGGCCCCCCCAGGAATTAATCTTTGTTAGTCGACATGAGATGAGAAATCCGAGACCGATGTTTACGACCCACGTCACAGGCAATTGGGGTGCCGCTGAGTTGGGTGGGAGACCGAACACGATATCTCTCGCTAATCCACACACCATTACGGCATTTTACAGGGAGTTGTGCAGGGTTAGGCCTGACTACGGACTTGAGGATTTCGAGTGCCACATCGAGGCAACACATCACGGACCTACAATAGAGTCAATACCGGTAACATTCGTGGAACAGGGAAGTAGTGAGAAGGAGTGGTTAATAAGTAGGGGGGGTTGGGAGCTTCTTCATTATGTGGTTGATGAGTTTCTTGAGGACAGGTTGATTAGCAATTTTGAGCCTGCAATATCGATAGGTGATCTTCATTACCTGACGATGGATAATAGGTTAATTAGTGGTGAGGCTGATATTGGGCATGCAATACCAAAGTACGTAACGCCAATAACGAGGGATATGATTGTTAAGGCCGTGAGTATGATGACTCATAGGCCGGTTAAGGCCTATGTTAGTTGGAAGGCGATTGACAGCGAGACTAGGAAGTTGGTTGCTGAGGTTCTTAATGAGCTTAATGTAAGATTAATTAAGAGGACGTAAATGATGATGCCAATAACGAAGGGAGTATATGCGGGAGTTGACCTTGCACTACCCAATAGAAGGAGGACGGGCTTTGGATTGATAAATGCCAATGAACATACTTATTACGTAAGCACCTTATCCACTAAGGATGAGGTAATAAACCTAGTACTGCGGCAGCCCCCCCGTCATTAATATGCATAGATGCGCCGCTTGGGCTTCCTAAACACGGCATTAATAGATTAGTCGAGGTGAAGGCTAGAAGACTTGGCCTTAGGCTCATCCCACCACTGCTGGGCCCCCCCATGAGGCAGTTAACGATGTACGGCATGCAATTAGCAAGTGAATTAAGGCAGCACGGCTTTAGGGTTCTTGAGGTTCACCCAACATCAACGCTTAAGATAATTGGGATGAGCAGGCAGGATTTCATTAAATTCATAACGTCAAGGCTAAGGGGGGGACCCTTAATAAGCAATGAGCATGAGGCTGATGCATTGGTATCAGCATTTACCTGCCTATTACATGACCAGGGATGCACGGAGGAGTTGACGGGGCTTGATGATGAGGCTCATTAATAATCCCACGCAGTGATTGCTTGCCCTGGGTAATTAAACATGGACTCATTTAAGGAATTAATTGATAAGTATAAGGACTTAATAATCAGTGTTCACAGATTGGGGGGGATTAATTGTTGCGGTGATGATTGTATTATCAGGGTGACTGATTGGGGGGGCTACGTAAAGGAGCTTGAGTGTGGCGTGTATGGTTTAATGATAGACCCTGAGCAGATCAGCGAGTTATTAAGACGCCCATCATTAATAAGGCTATTATTACAGCGAGGGATTAATAGGTTTATTACGTATCCGTGCATTACCCAGGACAGAATATCACTATTGAATAGGCTTGGCTTTACGGTAATGAATTACTTAATAAATGATAACTGCCCATTAACCCAAAGTATTGTGATTCACCTTGATGCTTACAAGATAATTGAGTTGGCGAGTAAGGGAATCACTATTTACGTTCACTTATATTACCCATATATTAAGGGTAGGAGGGAATCGGCGTACAACGTTTATTCAATATTTGATGTGGCTCTTGAGTATTTAAGAAGGTCGGGGGGGTTAAGATTCATTTGATTCTTGATGAGCTTTCCCACTAATTCTTATGTACAACTCCTTGATTAATTCAGCCCACTTTAAATGAATATAATTACCCCCCCCATACTCAATGTAGTTTCTGTAAATGTGCTTTTTCGTCATTCTCGTGTATATTTTACAATGGGGACACCCGAGGATTACGTACGTTGAATTCTCAATTAACTGAAGGTTAGAACCACACATGGGGCATTTCAGGCTCAACTCCAGCTTCGATGTCTCCTCGGATACCATTGTTTAGGTATTGAAACTAGCAGGATTTTTAATTAACAGTTAAAATGTTGACGTTATAGTCCTGTTTTTAGTGTTTTCATGGGTTCAGGTATATAGATTCATACCATTAATGCATCAGGGTATTATTACTCAGGATTAATTCTTAAAGCAGGGCGTTGAGGTATTTTGGCTCAGTATTGATACTGATATTAGCGCTATTTTACAGGTTCACTGTAAATAAATCATGCATAATAATTAATCCTTAATGCTTAATATCCAGAGGAGCATACCAATACCGAGGATAAGCTTGAGAAGCTCGTAAATTACATACTTACGGTTGGTGATAATCCAGGAATTAGCTGTTCCGCATTAAAGGATAAGGGTCTCGAAATTGGTAAGGGGGGGAGGGGGGGTGACATAACGAGGTTCTTCCAGAGGATTGGGGGGGTAGTGGAGGTTTATGGGGGGGATTGCAGCGTCAGGTTGACGGATGTGGGTAATGCACTGTATATGGCGTTGAATAGGGATGTGGCGTTATCAAAAATGCTGTTTCACCTAATACTGTATAAGGAGTTACCTCATTACCGATTATTGATAAATTTGATAAGTGAGGAAGGACCGCTGAGCATTACTGAGCTTCATAGATTAATAAATCAAAGAATAAGGGAGTTGTCGCCAACAGCGTGGCTTAATGAGGTTGCCTTCAAGGCAATAATTGGCTCGCGGTGGATCTAGGCGTTGTGGAAGTTGTGAATGGTGAGGTTAGTATTAAGTATACGGCGTCCATAAGTGAATGCATTAGGAGGGCAATGGTGCTCATAGGCAGCCAAAAGGTGTTGAGGCTCGATGATTTAAACGCATGTGTTAAGCAATTGCTTGGGAATATCGATATAAAGCAATTACTAATTAATAGTTTAGACGGTTGTGTTGAACCAATAATAGCCCCCCCTGGGCCCTTAGGCCCCCCCAAATCCACGTACTTCAGGGTACTAAATGAGGATTGCGTGGTTAAGCAAGTCGTTAACGTTATTTTAAATAAATCAGTGTTAGGTAGTGATCATTAACATTGTTTATTTTTTAATTGGAATGTTATTATGTACTTATTATGTTTCTCTATGTATGTTGTGCTCAGCAACACTTCATCACCAACCCTGACACACCTTTCATCCTTAACGTTGATGAGCCAGCCCATGACCCTAACATCGCCAACCCTGGCAATGGCTATTATGTACGGCTCGAACCCCCTCATAACCCTGAGGCCTGGAGTAAACCCTGGTGAAAGTCTCAAGGACACCCTCCTTAGGTAATTCAACCCACTCAACATCGCTTGAACCGCAGTACGGGCAGTCAGCCTGTGGTGGATAATAAATCGCGCCGCAGGATTTGCACCTGCTTGCGTAGATTTTGCCTTCCTTAAGGCCGTCCCAATACTTAACGGTTCTACTTATAGGTATTCTATGTTTATAAATTATTGGTATAGAGTCAATAGTAGGTCCCTCAACCTTAATTGCTTTCCTTACGCTTGTCTTCTTCTCTGCCATATCAATCACCTCCTTAGTATCGTTACATAACCATAATGACCGGTACCACCTATATTATGGGCAAGGGCTATGTATCTCTTTAAAGGTGCCTGTCTACCACGCTCCCTCTCCTCCCTCAACTGCTTAACGAGTTCATAAATCATTGCAAGGCCCGTGGCACCCAATGGATGACCTTTCCCAAGAAGCCCACCGCTTAAATTCACGGCAACCTTACCACCAATGTCACTCTGCCCCCCCTCCTCAATGAATTTACCACCCTCACCCTTCTCAACGAATCCCAGGTCCTCGTAGGCCATTATCTCCGCTATCGTGAAACAATCATGAACCTCGGCAACCTCGACATCTCTGGGTTCAATACCAGCCTTCCTATACGCCATCTGGGCGGCTAACCTAGTGGCCCTTAGGCTTACGTAATCCTCACGTCTAGTTATATTCGAGGTATCGGATGCATACCCGATCGCCTCAATCCAGACTGGAGTATCAATGCGTAGTTTCCTAATCGCATCCTCACTGGCCACTATTGCCGCTGCGGCGCCATCCGTTATTGCGGAACAGTCGTAAAGCTTTAGGGGCCACGCAACAGGCCTTGACTTAAGCACGTCCTCAACAGTCACCTCAAACTGGAATTGAGCCTTTGGATTCCTGGCAGCATACTTCTGGTTCTTAACCCTGACCAGGGCTAATTGCTCCTCTGTTGTTCCGAACTTAGCCATATGGGCTGTGGCGTATAGGGCGTAGTATGCGGGGGGGAATGTTGTGCCATAGAAATGATACTCCCATAGATAATTGCCTCCTCTACCACCGACGGCAAGTGAAGTTGCTGTATCAACCTCATTCATCTTTTCCACACCAATAGCTAGGGCCACATCCACGAAGCCTGAGGCAACCATGTTATAGGCCACGGCCAATGCCGCACTACCAGTGGCGCACGCTGCCTCAACCCTAATGGGCCCCCCCTTCTCACTAAGGCCACTATACTCATTAATGGGGACCGCGGGGGGGTATAACTCGTAAGTCCTAGTGCCCGCACTACCAACAATCGATATCTCAATATCCCTCTGTGTCAAACCAGCATCATCAAGCGCCTCTTTAACAGCCTCCCAGGCAAGCTCCTGTATTGTCACATCATTCCTAACACCAAAAACAGACTGACCAACACCAATAATGCCGACCTTACGCACGCACTTTACTCAATGGGGATCTAAATAAGATTGTTCTCTGAGTACAATATTTATTACTATATAGTGTTCTGTTTCATAATATTTGTTCTTTTTGTTCACTTGTTATTTATTACCGTGTTACGGACTATGAATGATGGAATTCCCATTCGCTGAGATGATTAATAATCCCTGGATAAAAATACTTAGTAAATACCCTACCCAGAAGGATCGGGAGGCCCTTAGAAAGGTTGACATAGTCCAATTGTAGGTTATATTGTTATTGTAACTAAGTATATGAGTGGGATTGACCCGAGGAGTATTGGTATTGGTAGAGCCGGGGGCGTACTTTCTAATTGGTAATAAGTATTTGAATGTTATGAATAAACCAATGAGTATTCCAATTAATGATGTTACTGAGGCTAATGCGCTTTGAATAAATGTGAAGTTATGGTTTACGTATTGAAGCATTGTTAACGAGACTAAAGTCGCGTATAGTACTAGGTCTCCAACACCAATGCCTATACCATCCATGTCTAAAATTAAGCCCCCCTGAGTAATGGGTATTTACCCTCACCATACTTAGAGAGTTCAGTAACTAATCGGCCAAGTAACCCCCCTGTATACCATTATTATGTCGTAGAGTGGTAATGCAATTAACAGTATTGCTAGTGTCCAGGCGGGTAGGGCTATCGTAAATATCACACCGGCCATGGAGCTATACGCACTTATTGCTAGGCTCTAGCCACGGTGTTTTTAACTCTAATTGCTGCATACATGATTAATGCACTTATTGTTATTGCAATCACGAATATAGATAATGGGTAATTGATCAGTGGGCTCACGTCGTAGCCGTATGCATACGTCATTGTATAGAATAGTACGGAGCTTATTACGACTATTGCCAGCAGGATGTTCTTTAGAGCTTCAAATGCCTTTATTAATCTCTGTTTTATTAATTTATATATTATGTACGTTGCTATAACCATTATCACTATGATGATGGCCACATTATATAAACCAGCACTTGAAGTATTCACTGACTGAAATGGTGGACCTGCGGGAACTTGGGTCTCACCGATGTTAATTAGCCCTAATATGAGGAGTACAGCCATTATTGGCGACGTTAAGGGCAGTAGTAGATGTACTGACTTAATGGCTCGCTCTTCACTCTTCGACACGGGTCAATATTTAACCCCCTAGATTTATAACCTTAACTAACTTCAGCGGTTTAGATTATTAACGAACCTTGAGAAGTTCGTCCAATACCCCCTTAATCACGTTAATATCCCTGGAGAATAGATCCCTAATGTCCTCAATATTCATGAGTATCATGCAATCCTATCAAGCCCATACCAAATGCTAAAACCCTACTCCTCTTAATGCCAAGTGGCATGACTACCTCGGGCCTAAATACGCCGGAACCCACAAATTCAATCCACCCAAGCTTTTCATGATATGCGTAGCCCTCAGCTGATGGGCTTGTGAATGGGAAGTAGGCTGGCTTAAACATGACCTTCTTAAGTCCCATGCCCCCCCTGGCCAGCGCCTCAAGTGTCCCAAGTAGGTGCTTGAAGCTTAGGTTCTCACCAACCACGATTCCATCCGCCTGGTGAAACTCCATGGAATGCTTAGGGTCAAGGACCTCAGGCCTAAACACCCTATCGATTGTAAAAGCCCTATATTCACCATCACCGCGTTTATAGAGTGTCCTTACGGAGACGGATGTCGTCTGAGTTCTCAACACGAGCCTAACTGCCCTACCTGGGTCCCACTTATAGCCCCAGCCCCCCCTTGAGCCTGTTATCCACCCATCCTCGTGGGTACGCGCAATCCTACTCATTAATTCCCCATCGAGTATCTTGCCCGTGCTCGGATACTTAAGGAAGTAAGTATCGTGGATCTCCCTGGCAGGATGATCCTGCGCTTGGAATAATGCATCGAAATTCCACAGCTCAAGCTCAATGTGCGGCCCGTAAACCTCCTCGAAACCTAATGATATGAAGACCTCCTTAACGAATTTAAGAAATTCTGAAAAGAAGTGCTTGGTCACGATAGGCGCCTGCGGTGTTGGTATTGATAGGTCGAACCTTTTAATTACCACGTTCTTCCAGGCACCGCTCATTATTAATTCAGGTGTTAACGCTGTGACCACAACGCCAGTCTTTATTAATCCCCTATTTATGAGGTCGCGGGCTTTGTCTGTGATGGATAATTCAATAACGCTCCTTTCCCTCACTCTAACAATATTTCTCCTAAGGAACTCCTGAATAATGGATTTAACACCTTCGGATACTTCATCCTCAAAGACCTCATTCCTAACCTGGTTAAGTATGTCCTGCCTATTAATTACGTTATTAAGCTTATCCTGAGAAGTAGGTTCAATTACGCCTTTATTAATCCTGACAACACCTAATCTACTGAGCGTTGATATTGCATAATTAACTTCGTTGAGCGTTAATGAGATACCATATTTATTTGCAATATCTGGTACCTCATTAATGCTGGGTTTGCATCCACAACTCATTAACACCTTCACTAACCTAACCTCAGGGAGTCCCACCTCAAGATACTTCCTACCCTCCTCCGTTAACTCTATGATTTTCCTAATAACCTTATTAATTCGGACTAAGCCCAAATTCTCAAGCTCCGCTATGCTCCTCATTAGCGAGTTCACGTCAGTACTTAACTTAGATGCAACGTTATCAATCCTCACAGGTGTGATGCTATCCTTCAATAACCTTAATATTTCGAATTCCTGCTGTGGTAATATCAATTCTTCATTTTTATCTTCGTCCATTGATCCACGTTGATAACAATTCCATATTTTATAAGGATTACTCGGGGGTAACGTCACATTCTTACTTAATGAGATATATAATATAAATAATGGATAATGCTAAAAAACACATGTTGGATCTTACATGCAATGGAGATATTGGCACTCGTAAAACTCGCACTCGATACAGGGCAATTAAGGGTTAGCGAGACTAAGGTCGACATTGAGGCCACGCCGCTTAAGATTAGCGATATCGATAGGAACGCGGTTGAGGAGGCCGTCAGGATTAAGGAGAAGGTTGGTGGTAGGGTCCGTGTAATAACGGCACTTAAGTATGGCCCATTGGCAAAGAGGCAGCAGGAGGCGGAGAGCCTGCTTAGGGAGGTGTTGGCTATGGGCGCTGATGAAGCTACCTAATAGCTGATAATACCTTGATAAATAGTGACCAATTATTAACTGCAAAGGCCATAGCCGCGGCAATTAGGAAGTTGGGTAATTATGACTTAATAATTGCCGGTGAGGCAACAATAGATGGTTATACAAGCCAGGTAGGGCCTAGGGTCGCCGCTGAGTTGGGGATCCCCCGTTATCTCTTTTGTTAGGGAGTTGAGGGTTGAGGGTAATAAGGTAATTGCAAAGCGTGACCTTGAGGATGCTGTACAGACAGTGGAGGTTCAATTGCCCGTACTGGTCACTGTTACTAGGGAGATAAATGTTCCAAGAATACCACCATTACTTCAGATAAGGCCGCAATGAAGAAGCCCATAAATAGATTGAGCCTTACTGATCTCGGTATTTCCATTAAATCATTGGTTGAGGTGAGGAATATAGTGCCAATACAGGTTAAGAGGAAGGGCGTGATAATTAAGGATGGTACTGTTGATGAAAAGGTGGATAAATTGATCCAAGCATTAATTCAAGATGGTATAATAACCCCGAGGTGATGGATATGGCGAAGGTTCTCGTAATAGGTTCAATCAATGATGTAGGACTAATAGGGCTGGCGCAGAAGGTAGATAGTTCTGAAGTACATTATTTAATGCTTGGAACTGGCGATGCATCTCAACTGGGCAGGTATGGTGTTACTAAGGTTTACTTGTTAACCACGCAGGTTGATGAATTATCATTTTCCGAGACGCTAATAGATCTGATAAAGTCTAATGATTACTCAGTGATTATGGGTCCAGCGAATAAGTTCCTTAAGACGGCAATGCCCATTGTTGCGCAGAAACTATCGGCTCCATTGATCGTGGATGTTATTGATCTAAAGCAGAGTGGTACCGCATTCGAAATAACGTATAATGGTATAGGAAATAGGGCTCAAGTAACTGTTAAGGTGTCTGATAAGATATTTCTAATGGCCCCCCCGTCAGCACGCTTTAAACCCAGTGAGAAGGCGACTACGGTAACTACCGAGACTTTACAACCTAAGACTGTTATGGGCATTAAGGTTGTTTCTACTGAGGAGAAGCCTAAGGGTAAGGTTAGGATTGAGGATGCCGAGTTAATTGTTTCTGTTGGTAGGGGCTTTAAGAAGCAGGAGGATCTTAAGCTTGCCTTTGAGTTGGCTGAGGTTCTTGGGGGGGCTGAGATTGGTTGTTCAAGGCCAATAGCCGCAGACCTTAAGTGGCTCAGTGAGGATCACTGGGTTGGACTCAGTGGGCATAAAGTCAGGCCAAAGCTATACATGGCTATTGGCATAAGTGGGCAACCACAACACCTTGCCGGAATGATGGAGGCAAAGACCGTAGTCGTAATAAACAACGATCCAAACGCACCATTCCTCAAAAACTGCGACTACGGCGTTATTGAGGATCTATATAAATTCGTCCCAGCGCTAACAAAGAAGCTCCGTGAAATGCTTAAAAATAAAGTTAATGAAATAATTGTTTTTAATTTGATTTATTATTAATTTTATTGATTATATTTATCTATTTTTAATAAGAAAATTTATAATTATTTATTTTAATTAAAACTATAGATATATAAAATAAAATATGATAATGCTTTAAAATATCGTGTCTTGCTTATTTCGATGGATTACACTCAATTATGCTATGCAGAGTATTTTGGTTTACCTAAAGAGTTATCTATGATTATCGTGTATAGTTTAGCATCATTAACGGTTATACTATTCTTTTACTTTCTTAAGCTTAGGTTAAATAGGTATGGTATTGGCCTTTGGGAATTCATATTAATGTTGCTTAAGGGTTATAGGGCATGGTTACCATTTCTCTGGGATATTGCAACTCATAGGCGTTTTACCAAATATGAGAGTATTGGCGCCGTAGCCCACCTAATGATTCTCTATGCTTTACTATTATCGTTGATAGGCACATTGATTGTTGCTGCTAATCAGTATATAGGCATAATAACTGGTAAGGAGGTATTTTGCGGTTACTTCTTTCTGAGTTATAGTTTAGTCATGGATATTACTGCGTGGATTCTCTTCATAGGTTCTGTCCTGGGGGGGATTTACAGGGTTCTTGGTAGAAAAGAACTATACACGAGAAATGAGTACTACACAAACTTACTGTTCCTTGCAGGCTTCATGTACTTAGCGTGAGTGGTGCCATAATTGAGAGCTACAGATTCATACACATGGACCTCTGGCGTTATTGGATGTTCATGCCAAATGCCTTACTATTATCCTCAATAAGTTCATCAAGTGTTCTATACATGGTGATTTACTACACACATTTCCCACTGGCGTTCATATTAATAGCTATATTACCACTCACGGCAATCTTCCACTCATTACTTGGGCTCTACAATTACATAATTAATTATAAGAGACCTCTTGGTGAATTAAGCAAGCCGTTTGATTTGAAGGAATTAACTGCCGAATCAGCAACTGAACTAAAGGTAGGCTTCTCAAATGTAACGGAGATACTAAAGTTAAACAAGGCAGAAGCAATAGCATGCACAAATTGCTTCAGATGTCAGGATGTGTGTCCAGCATATACTGCGGGTAGACCCCCTCTCACCTATGATGATAATAACGAAGATAAAGCATGGGCTTTATAATAATGATGGTAAGTTAATAGATGGTTCCATTACAGATGATGAGTTATGGGCATGCACAACATGCGGTGCATGCATGAATACATGCCCCCCCGTTTACATAAGGCATGTTGATTACATAATCGATATGAGGAGATACCTAGTCATGATTAACATGAGGATCGATCAAAAGAAATCAAGTCTATTGCTTAATCTATCCCAGTACAACAATTCAATGGGTATGTCTAACTATGGCAGACATGATTGGCTAAAGGAATTAGGTGTTAAGACAATCCAGGAAAATCCAGGTTTTGAGTACTTACTATGGGTTGGTTGTATGGGTAGCTTTGACAATAGAACTAGGGATATAATAAAGTCTTTGATTGAAATCCTAAGGGAAGCCAATCTCCTGGATAAGATAGCTATACTAGGTGATGAAGAGACCTGTTGTGGTGATCCAGCAAGGAGACTTGGTGAGGAGAGTAGGTTCCAGGAACTTGCACTTAATAATATTGAACTCTTCAGGAAGTATAACGTGAGGAACATAATAACTATTTGCCCGCATGGATATAATACCTTCAAGAATGAGTATCCGAAGATAGACTCATGGATGAGAAATATAAAGGTAATGCACCACTCGGAGTTCCTGGAGCAATTAATTAATGAAGGTAAGATAAGGGTGAATAAGAATAACATCGTCTTTACGATACATGACCCATGCTATTTGGCCAGATATAATGGTGTTGTTGATCCCCCCCAGAGAAATATTGTTAAGAAACTTGGTGAACTGAGAGAGACGAAGTACCACGGTACGCAAACCTTCTGCTGCGGTGCAGGTGGTGCCAATTATTGGTATGATGTACCTGAGAAGAAGAGGATAAGCCATATAAGGTTGAGCAGTTAATGGAGACGAACGCCAGATAATAGTGACGTTGTGTCCATTCTGCAACGCCATGCTTAGTGACGCAGCTAGGGTTAAGGGTGTTGAGGATAAGGTTAAGATACTGGATATATCCGAAATAGTTAAGGCCTCGATTATTCAGCCGCAGGAGACTAAGGTATCTAGTTGAAAATTAGAAAAATTATTTTACCCAATTAACTCCTTGGATTTTGTGTATCATAAACTAATAGCCATTGGTGCGGAGGCCGTGCTTTACCTGGAGGATTGGTTGGGATTAACAGTGCTTGTTAAGGAGAGGGTGCCAAAGGGCTATAGAAGCGTCGAGTTTGATAGCTACATCCGTAGGCTGAGGACGATCAATGAGGTTAGGGCTATGCTGAGGCTAGGGAGTTGGGCGTACCTGTGCCTAAGATATATGATGTTGACTTGGTGAATATGAGAATTAGGATGGAGTACCTAAACGGGACACCATTAGTTAGATTATTAATGGATAATGAGGAGCTTAATGATTTAATCATTAACTACATAAGAACGATGGGTAATTACATAGGCGTACTGCATAGGAATGGTGTAGTGCATGGTGATCCAACACCGGCTAATGCATTAATAGTTAATGGTAAGTTATACCTCATAGATTTTGGTCTGTCTGAAATCCTTGGCAGGGCACCCAATGCGCAGGACATTAGGATGCTGCATAAGCTGGCGCTTGATCTTAACGTGACCTTAAGGTCCTTTGAGGCGTTACGTAAGGATCAAAGTCGATTATTATTCACGGAGTTCCTTAATGGGTATAAAGGTGCCATGGGGCCTGAATTAACGGGTAGGGTTGAGTCAATAGTTAATAGGATAAGGAGGATGGTTAGGTATGCCGTTAGGTAATTTACTCGCAGTCCTCACGAACAAATAAGCTTTAAAACTTCTCTAAGTACCGTTAGGCGTGCCTCACCGTAGTAGGCATAAGCACGGTAGAAGCGGAAGTACGAGGCCTGTATCTAAGGTGACGCCATCATGGGTTTCATACACGCAGGAGGAGGTTGAGCAGTTAGTCATTGAGCTGGCTAAGAGGGGGGTTTCTCGCCGTCAATGATCGGCATAATACTTAGGGATCAATACGGAATACCATTGGTTAAGCCTATACTTGGTAAGAGCATTACGGAGGTCCTGCAGGAACATGGATTGGCTCCGCAAATACCTGAGGACCTAATGAACCTGATTAGGAGGGCTGTGAAGATTAGGAAGCACCTTGAGGAGCACCCAAAGGACCTCAGCGCAAGGAGAGGCTTGAACCTCGTTGAGTCCAAGATACATAGGTTGGTTAAGTACTATAAGCGTGTTGGTAAGTTGCCACAGGACTTCACGTACACCCCCCCTGAGGCATTCTCAATGCTCGCATAAATGATTAATCGAGCGGTATTACCTCAGCAAGTACGTAACCCTCATTATTACACTTAATTCGGCTAGTCTCCCTCACAATCTTTATCTTCGTACCATCTAAGCACATTATCACTGGGTAAGTACTTCTTAGCGTCATTGCATGTAATTAATGACCTTGTATATGTAATGACAACGCCCTCAATAAACAGTTTAGACGGTATTGGAACAATTATTGGAAGTTCCTCAGCAATTATTGGGACCATGTCCTCACCCGTTAAAAGGCATTTATTAGGTTGTGGTAAGCCGACGTGCTTAACCTCAATAATCCTATAAACCTACCTGGCTTAAGCCTAGCCACGCATATGTTAAATAATCTGCATTGCCTACATTCATTTGGGACAGAGTATAATCTAAAGGTCTTACCAACAACGGCCTGCTCCTTACCAATTAGCGTCATCACCCTTTTAGCCTCCATGATTACTCACTAATCAAGGCCTTGCTCCTAATCACATCAATATTTAGCAATAGGGTCTTAAGTAAATCCTCAACCTGCTTTAGGTCATCAGTGTTTATTAATGATGCCGGTGAATGTATGTACCTTGCTGGAGTAGAGATTACTAATGATGGAACACCTGTACCATACATATGTATCACACCCGCGTCTGTACCTCCATATGGGTTAACCTGGACTTGATACTTAATATTGCTGCTCTCAGCCACCTCAATGGCCACGGACAACAACCTTGGGTTTGTAATCATAGACCTATCAAATGCCCTCAGTGCAGCACCACCACCGAGCCTTGTAACCCATACATCCTCACTACTCGTTGGTACATCAGCGGCTACCGTAGTCTCCACGATAAAAGCCACATTAGGATTAACCTGGTGAACAACGGCATTGATACCCCCCCTAAGGCCAACCTCCTCCTGCGTATTCCACGCGAAGTATAATGATACGTCACCACCCACCTTATTTCTAATGCTCTTAAGTGCGTCAATCAGAACGGTACAACCAACCCTATTATCAAATGCCTTCCCAATAACCACAGAACCCCCCCTCTGCCTAAAACTACCTGCAAATGTACCTGGGTCCCTGGCACAATTCCATTCTTTAAGGCCTCATCCCTACTGCTAAAGCCAGCATCGACATATAACTCCTCAAACTTTGAGGGTGGCTTCTCCTTACGTAAGTGTGGCGGGTCAACACCCACGACACCAACCACGTCACCATCCTTACCCATGAATATTAACTCCTTATCGAGTAGTGCCCAGGGATCTAAACCACCAATGGGTACTATTCTTAGGAAGCCTCTTTGATCTATGTGTGAAACCATTACGCCTACCTCATCCATATGAGCACTAATTAAGACTTTAAATGACCCATCACCAACCCTCGCAATGAGGTTACCCATATTATCAACCCTAACATCATCAGCATAGTCACTCACTAAGCCCCCCCTGATAACTCTCCTTACCCTATCCTCGAATCCTGAGGGACCCACCTCCGTTGATAATCGACTAAGTAAGTCTATGTCCATACAAGTACGGGGGTTATTCAAGCTTAAAAGCTTTGAACCTGTGATTAAGCAAGGTTGTAATTCTTACCCGTAGTCATTATATTAAGCCCTAAGTCCGTCTTTCTAATCGAATCCCACTTACTGGAAAGCTTGAACATGGCTCTCACGGCATCAATATTTTCAGGAACTACGATACTCTCCTGATGAACGCCCTGCATTAGGAAAAGCTCATTCTGGAACACAGTTATTGAGTCCTCTATTATCGCGTTCTCCATAACATCACCCTAAGCCTACCCATATCCCTAGCCCACTCAATTATTTGTGCGAGGGACTCAAACTTCCTCGATGATGAATTGAATAGTAATATCCTTGGTGTCTCCTCAAGAACCTTCACAACCTCACCCTTACTCACTTGTCCATCAAACTCTATGTTGACCATGTGTAGATGCATCATTGTTGTGGGTACTGCCACGGCCATTGTAACGATGTCTATTGTGGGGGGGAGCACCGTCTGTACATCAGGTCCATGGTGACTAGGCACTGTCGCTGGGTTAAATACGACGTCATTAATGGGCCCCCTTCTTAAACTCCCTAGGATCGGCACCTCTCCTCACTAAATATGCCCTGACTCTCCTTATCTTATAGCCATGAACTAGAAAGGCACTTATTAATCTCGAAAGGGCCGTCGTATTACAACTAACGACTCTAATAAACCTCTTACCAATAGCCATGTCATAATTGGCAAGGGCATTAAAGCTTACCTCGGCAACGTCGGCCTCTTCACCACCTTGGAATATGGCCCTTAATCCCATGGGTTCATAAATCTTAGCCCTATTCTCAGCACCAACACCATCAGGTGTGGCGTCAATAATAACATCAATGCTCTTGATAAGGTCATTGACTGTTCCCGCAACCCTAATCCCAGCCTTCTCAAACTTATTAATTCTATCCTCATAGGTATATAACCTAATGCCCTTGCTTATGGCAACCTCACTCTCGTAATCAGGGGTTTGTTTAATTACGCCAATTAACTCCATGTCATCCATCTTCATTATGGCATCGGCAACTCTCTTTCCGATCGTTCCATAGCCCATTATGCCAACTCTTACCGTCATGGCTCACACCCAGAACCTCGACTTAGAGAGTTCAAGGGCTTTAATACCGGGTAGGTATGGGTCTGCTAGGAATTGAATGAAAGCCCTACCGCCAGTGGATACGTGGCTTATCCTATCTATTAACCCGAACTTCCTGGCCGACATTATTGTATGTCCACCACCAATTACCGTGAATTGGGCGTTATAAACCATGGCCTTCATAACTTCCCTTGTACCTGCCGCAAATTGGTCAACCTCAACTAAACCAAGAGGTCCTGTCATTATTGCGATATCAGCCGTTATCAAATACTTATTGAATAGTTCGATTGTCTCAGGCCCTATGTCAAACATTGATTGCGCATTACTTGGTTCAATCACCTTACCATCTGATTGAACGGCATCTGCTGGAAGTACTA
Organism: Vulcanisaeta distributa JCM 11213; assembly: GCA_001316125.1. The sequence goes on along the minus strand of BBCS01000006.1, from coordinate 17,065 downwards.
TCTTATCGCTGAATAGTTTCATTATATCCATCGCGTCATTGATAGTGCCTTGGTCGACTTTAACGTTACTAAGTAACTTATTATTACCATGCTTCAAAGCCAGGAACAATTGACTAACCAACCCGCCAACTAATACCTTATTAACTAGGTTCTTAGTTAGTAATGCCTTAATGGCCTTAACGGTTTCTGGAACCTTAGCGCCGCCGGCAATTAATACCGTGGATACACCCCTCGTGTTAAGCACCTTACTTAATGCATTGACCTCCCTCTCCATTATGAGACCCATACAGCTCGGTAATACGTATGGGAACCCAACAATGCTTGGTTGCGACCTGTGCGCCGTGGCAAAGGCATCAAGGATAAAGTAATTAAATAATGGCGCTAACTTTCTCACTAGGTATGTACTTGCAAGTTTTTGCGGCTCTCCCTCAATAACCTCCTCACTAATGAGCCTGAGGTTATCAAGCATTAACACCTCACCAGGCCTTAACTTACCTATTTCCTCACGCGCCCTAGGTCCTATGACGTCATCTATGAAGTTCACCTCCATACCCAGGTATTTACTAAGAACCTTGGCGTGCATTTCAAGGGACACGAACTCTGGATCTCCAGGCCTGCCTTGGTGCGTTACCACAACAACAGGTAAACCTAAATCGACAAGGTGCTTGATGGTTTTTGAATGAGCCTCAATCCTATATTCATCAAGTATTTCACCAGAATCCCTGTTTATTGGGACATTCATGTCAACCCTAACTAACACCCTGCCTTTACTACATAGGTTTATTGTTGGGAGTGAACTGGGTAAACTGGGTAAACCCATACTACCCAGTTATGGTTAGGTAGTATATTTAAAATTTTCCTACCATAGTAATAATTATAATTATTAATAATTTACAAACTCACGGAAAAAGCAAGATTTTTAATCCGAGGAGACTATGTAAATGGGAACATGATAAGTGACTACATGAAGGGAGGCTTTAAGCTCGTGGTTGAGAAAAATAGGTTGAAGGCGATTAACGATTCCGTAAAGTCAATCGAGGAGGAGTTGGTGTTAGGATAATTGTTGATAATGATAGGGGGGGTGAGGTTACGATAATTCCAGGTAATAACACGAACTTTGATCAACTAATGAAGGCTAAGAATATTATTGAGGCGATATCGTATGGCTTTGATTATAATGATGCCCAGAACCTAAGGAGTGATGATTATACTCTTGAAATAATTGATTTAAGGGATTACATTAATAAGGATAAGTCTAACCATATTAACAGGATTAAGGCTAGAATAATCGGTGAGGATGGTAGGGCTAAGAGAGTTCTCCAGGAGTTAACAGATACAAATATAGTGGTTGGCGATAAGTACATAGCAATACTTGGTCTTTATGAGAATGTTAAGGTGGCTAGGGAAGCCATAGAGATGCTCATCCGCGGTAGGCAGCACGCCACGGTATATAGGTGGATTCAGAATTGGAAGAGGGAGAGTAAGTATAGGGAGTTGATGGAAAGGTTAAGTAGGACTTATTATGAGGAAGGTGAAGAAGAGGGTTGAGACTCAGCAGTTGTCTCTGCAACCTTAACCTCCTCACCCACTGGCTTAGTCTCACCACCGGTTGGGTATCTTAATACCTTTATCTTATAAATCTCAACCTTCCTTAGCGGGTATATTTTCTTGCCAACCGCAAATAATTGGTTACCTACATCACCAAATACCGCGGTCTTTATGAACCCATTGAAGTCAGCCTTACTCGCGATCTCATTTAATGCCTTAGAAAATTCACTCCTAATCGCCCTCTTTTGGCTTGACTTACACCTTGTTGGTGTCATGGCAAGTACCGTGACCCTAAGTAACGCGTTATCCGTAGTATTTATATCCTGAATCAACTGGATTAGGCTTGAACCCCCCCTTCTAATTAAACTCTTTACATAATCTCTTGTTAACTCCATACCCTTAAATCTCGTATACACTCTTTCACCCTCAATCCTATCTACTTGGAATCTCAATTTTATATGAAGGTGGCTAAGATCTCTTGTTATATCGAATAATGTTACCTCTATTGTCCTGCCAATGAGCGCATTGGGCTCATTGGCAGGTACCTCACCAAGTTCTATTCCATTAAATAATGCAGGCGCATATACAGTGAACCATCTCTTAATCATCCACTTACCCGTCTTAACCTGCTTCTGCTCAGACACGTTGGTCTTATCGTTGATCAAAAGACCCTTTTTATATTTTTACCTTCCTAAACCACTGAGGGACTCCATCACGATTCTTAAATTCCTAATGAAATCATCGATTGTGTTATAAATACTCAATAACCTATCGCTTTCCACATTATACGTAACCTCATAAATTAACTTATTATCAACGCACTTAATAATTGACGAGATGCCTTGAGGCAATCCCTTCTCATCAGGTAGTAATGATGATGCGATTACCTGGCAATCCTCAGCATTTTTCGTAGTGATTTCTAAGACAACACTACCTCTAATTATCATTGTCTCAATCCCTTCACGGCTATTGAATAGTTATTGCGTTTAAACACTAAATCTGCATCCGCAACCTCCTCATTAAATGCGCAAATTAGCTGTAACGGTTCATTCTCAATGAGGAAAGACTTGTTCTTGTTCTCAATTTTAAAGTTCATGATTGAGCACAGCCTGTCAATTAATGTTAGTGGTTGGTAGCCCTGCCTTACCGTAATGCTATCCCTATCTAATTGTTTCATGTACTCACTAATCACGGCTATATATTTAACAAACAGATTATCTAGATCCTTAACACTTTGTGGATTAAGCACAGGATTTAATAGCCCACCTGCATACTCCCAAAGCACTAACTGAGACTCTACGGCAAGTATAGTCTCTAAGACATCAATATCGGTATTAACCCACCTCCTATGCATGAGCACGAGCTTATCTAAATAATCACCCCCCCTAAATCCAGCCCTTAACATGAAATCGCCAATGTACTTTAGTAGTGCCATTACCTCATCCTCATTAAGGTCCTTATATAACGCATCACCCTTCCTTGTAATGGCCTTCACGAGGTTCTTAGCCTCGGTCTCACTACCCGTTATGTTGGGTATTACGGGTGAGAAGGCACGTGATAATGAAGCACTTAATGGTAGCCTTAATATTCCTGGCAATGCCGGGTAGTTAATTAGTTCTGTCGTTAACCAACCATTGAATAACGAGATATTATAGTCAGGCATTACGGAAAACTCGTAAGCAATCGCGCTCTCCAGGAACCTCATTGAGTCTTGACCTAACTCATTATTTAGTAATTGCCATATTAACTGAGGTATCGAGTCCGTGTATTCTAAATAAGCGTCAGTATTGACCCAGTCAATATCCTCTCTACCAATTACGAATACCCTTTTACCATTGAGGGAGTGCGACAATTCCTCAAGTCTCGTAACCGTAGGTGGATCAACAAGCAAGACTGAACTATACCTACCTATTACGTCTCTCCTCAGATCATTTAACGACTCTAACGTTAATAAAGTTATGTGCGTTAATAAGCCCCCCCTCCTAAAGCGTTCCATTAAAAGTGCCACGGCTGAAAATAGGGAATTTATAAATGGTGGTACAACTATGAGTAGGTTATCCGATGAGTTTATGATTGAATCCAGGATGAACCTGCCTCTTGGTTTCACATTACTTGTAAGTAAAGAATGCTTATTAATAATTACTTAGATGCGAGGTTGAATAAATACGGATAAATCCTTAATGGAGATTTCTATTATATGTAAATTGCCGTATTCTTTGCGAGCTTTATCTTCAGCCAGTCCTTAACGTCCATCTTAAAACTATGTTCAATCTTATCCCTGTGGAAGTTATTCATCGTGCAGAAGGGTATTATCCTACCATCAGGTGATGCATAGTGTATATCGCACCTCTGGACTCTCTGGACATCAAAGTTGAATACATCCATGAAATGCATTATTCCAAGGCCAATTACGTTAAACATTACCTGACCTAACGATTCATAGTCCTTCTTTATCAGGAAGTTCGCAAGTATGTTCCTAAAGCCCTTGTGCTTAACGTACCTAAGTAACTTCAGTGTTTCCACCGTAGCTATCCCTCTCCAAATACCGCCCTTGACGGCCTTACTATGTAGGTCCCAAACGGTCTTTTCAAAACCATCAACATCAACAACCTTGGTTATTGGCAGTAAATCCTTTGTATCCTCATCGTAGTAGATAAATGTCGATGCACCACACACAGGGTTATTACCAAATATTGGCTTTGGATTGCCCGTTATTGCCTCAACCAACTTCCCAAGCGCCACAGGCCAATTAACTGGTCTCCAGTCCCACTTACTTATCTTACCGCCTGTCTGAGCCTCAATCTCATTTATTACGTCGGGTATCGTTATCCTGAACTGCCTAATCTCCTCGGGACTATACTCCCTAGCCCTGCCTGCGAAGGCCACGGGCTGTATATTAATCCATCTAACCACATCCCTATTCTCAACCGCGAAATCAATTATCTTACCAATATCTTTATCATTATAATTCCTAGCCATCGTGACCACCAAAACCACGGACCTATGACCAAGCTTCCTGGCATTCTCAATAACCTTCTTCTTAACGGCTGCGTACGCCCTTGGATCATAAAGCCTATGCCTCCATACACCCTGGTTATTCGGGTCTATTGTATCAAACTGTAGATAAATCGTTGACATACCAGCGTCCAGGAGCTTCTTATAGTAGTCAATATCGTTTGCAAGCCTTATACCATTAGTATTAACCTCTATATGATCAAAACCGAGTGCTTTAGCCATCCTAATGATCTCCGGCAGGTCATTCCTTAACGTCGGCTCACCACCACTAAATTGAATGGCATTTGGCGCCCAGGCTTCTGAGCCTAAGCGTTCTAAGCATGTACTCAATCTGCTCAAGTGTTGGTTCATACACGTAACCAGCCGCATAGGCATTAGCAAAGCATACTGGACACTTCATATTACACCTATTCGTTACGTCAATTATCGCCAGCACGGTATTCGTCTTGTGAACTGGGCATAAGCCGCAGCCCTGTGGGCAGCTACCTGCCGCTAGGTAGTAGTTGAGGTCTGTGTTTGGGTTTGCCGTGCCCTTACCAATATACTCAGGAGCATCCCATTGCAGGAAGTAGTAGTAAAGCTCGGCATCGCCCCCAGTACAGATCCCTGAACGTCCCATGCTCTGGGCAAGTCTTCTTTAGCCATATTGCTCCATCCTCCTCATAAACAACCATTGGTATCTGCCTACTACAGACTGGGCATACCGATACTGAGACCTTGACAACCCTAACATGGTCCGGTAAACCAAATTGTCTCTTCCACATCTGCTGTAGTCTCTCATTCTCTAGCGCATTCCTGTAATGCTAGGTAGTTTGAACCTGCTTAGGTCCACGAGGGGGGGCTTTCTCGGTTTTTGCACCTCAATCAATTCCGTCTTAGCCGCCACTACCTGAACCATTACGGAACTTGAGGGTTAATTATTTAAAAGCTTTGTCACCAATTGATACTCTCAGAAGTGTTTTTATTATGAGCATTGAGAAGAGACTTCAGGAGCTTGCCAGGTTCATAGGATTAACAAGCTATGACATAAAGGCGTACATAGCGCTTGTGGAGAATGGTCCATTAACCGCGAGGGATGTCGCAATGAAGGCGAACATACCATCATCTAAGGTATACTCAGTACTTCATAAACTATACAGGTTAGGTTACGTGGAGATTGATGATAAGAAGAGACCTGAGCTGTTCTATGCCGTGTCTCCAACAGACATATTCAATAGATTAATCCAGAGATTCTCTGATTATGTGAACTCAATAAAACCATTAATAGATTCGCTGCAGTTAATGTATGAATCAGCCTATAAAGGCAGGGTGACAGCCCAAAGCGAGCTACTCTATGTTGTTAGGGGTCTCGATAGCACCAAGGAACTTATAATGAAGTCGATGGGTTACGGCAATCTCGACGTTGCAACCCCCCCATATGTGGAGCTACTCGACCATAGAGTGCTATCCATGGTTGAGGATATATCACGTAATAGTGAGGTCAGACTATTGATTTCCCGCGATATCGTTAACCATGTCAAGGATTTACCACCCAGGATACACATTAGGGTTAGGGATAAGTTATTTGGTGGTGGCTTTATAGGTGTTGGTGGTGTGGTTCTAATCATTAAGCATGGCGTGGATTACATAAGCCTATTCTCAAGGCAGGATTACATAATTGACATTGCTAAGACGTACTTCAACAATTTATGGGGGGGTGACGCCGAGATTCTCCAACGTTAATTTTATTCAATAATTGGGTTACCCTTATCATCTTTCACTTTCTTCCTTGGGTAAATAGCGTCCGTCGGTCCTTTACTAAATATCTCCAGGTACTTCCTCAGGACCTTAGGTATTACACGTGCCGTCAGGCTCCTGGTAATTCTCAAGTATTGCCGTTATAGCCCTCGTACTGGCTATCGCTGTTGAATTCAGGGTATGCACAAACTCTCTCCTCATGTCCTTCCTCAGAACTCTGATCCCAAGCTTTGCAGATTGCCAGTCAGTGCAGTTGCTGCATGATACCATTTCCCTATACATTCCCTGGGCAGGCATCCAGACCTCGAGGTCATACTGCTTGGCGGCGCACCTACCCATATCATGAGCGCAGAGCAGTACTACCCTGTATGGTAAACCAAGGCCCTGCCATAACTCCTCGGCATTTCTTATCAATTCCTCATGCCACTTCCAGCTCTCCTCAGGTAGTGAGAACACGAACTGCTCAACCTTATGGAATTGGTGAACCCTGAAAATACCCTTCATATCCCTATTACCTGCACTGGCCTCTCTCCTGAAGCTCGGTGATACTCCGACGAATAGTAGTGGTAATTGATCCTCAAGGAGCTCCGTACGCCTCAGGTATGCGGCTATTGGATGCTCAGCAGTACCAATTAGGTATAGGTCTTCATTCTCCACCTTATACACCATATCCTTGAATGTTTCCATATCAAGGATCTCAGAGAGTACCTCATACTTTAACATGTATGGTGGAAGCACGAGCCTGAAGCCCTTCTTAGTCATATAATCAATGGCATAGGCAATCAGCGCCATGTCAAGCATCACTAAGTCATCGAATAGGTAATAGAACCTAGACCCGGCAACCTCACCTGCCTTAAGCGTATCGCCCATGCCAAGCACCATCTCAAGCATGTCGGCATGCCCAATGGGTTTCCAATCAATGGTTTCATAGGGCACGTTAAAGCCGAAACGCTCAGTTTGGTCCTTAAACTCCTTGATATGACCGACCCATACCTTGGGTGTTCCGTAGAACCTAATGGGTATTGAGTCAACACCCTCTGGGCAATTATAGGGTACGCTTTCATGGACAAGGTTTGGTATTGACCTTAATACCCTCTCCCTCTCCTTCTCAATGCTATCCAGCTCCTCCTCCTTCTTCTGAATCTCACCCAATAACTCCTTAGCCTCCATTATCTTCCTCTCCCTCTCGGCGCCGCTTAGCTTGCTAACCTCCCTAGTGATCACGTTGTGCCTATGCCTCAGCTCATCAATCTCCGCCTTAAGCTCCTCCACTTATTATCCAACTCAATGAATCTATCAACGACGTTAACATCCATTCTTCTCTTCCTAAGCGAATCCCTAACAATGTCTGGTCTATTCCTTAATGCATCCAATAAACTCCAGCTCATTGATGCTCCTAGGATTTACACAATTATTAAATTTTATTTTAAAACGTCACTTAAAAATCTCAGCCAGCTTAAGTATCAAATCCCACTGCCTATCTATCTTCTCCTCCATGACCTTAATATCCTCAGGCTTCAAGTGAGCGAACCTACCCTGAATCTTCAGGTACTCTTCCAATGGCTTCCTCCTCGACTTATCCTTATACGGCAAACTCGGCGGACTAATGGTCAACTTGCCTGATTATACTCCCATAGAATCCAGGCGCCAGTCTCAACAGCAAGCCTTGCGGCCCTGATGGTATAGGCGTCCTCCATGCGCCAACCTGGTGGGCAGGGTGCATGCAGATGTATGAACTTGAATCCCTTGACCTGCATTGCTCTCCTAACCTTGTCTATGAAGTCCATTGGGTAGGCAATGCTTGCGGTGGCTACATAGGGTGCCTTATGCATTAGCATTATTAGTGCTACGTCTTTCTTATCCTCAGTCTTACCCCTTGGCGATGTGGTTGTCCAGGCCATCCAGGGCGTTGTACCACTCGCCTGAATCCCCGTGTTCATGTACGCCTCATTATCAGCCATTATGTAGAGTATATCCTCATTCCTATAAGCGGCACCACTTAGTGTCGCAAATCCAATATCAGCCGTTGCACCATCGCCAGCCCAAACAACTACAGGGCCGTTATTACCCCCTCTGCCTAACGGCCCTAGCTATACCACTCGCAACCGCAGGACTTGACGCAAACGGTACGTGAAGTACGGGCACAGTATATGCAGTAAATGGCGCTGTACCCGGTATTACGCTTGAACAACCAGCCGGTATTACCATGGCGAACTTACCGTCAAGTGCCATGGCCAATTGCCTCATACCTACCTGTAATGGGCAGCCTGGGCACGCGGCTGTGCCCGGCATTATGAACTTAGTCCTGCCATACTTATGTAGTTCGTTCATCGTGACCATGCCCATCACCTCTCAATCTTCGGTATATACCAGTACTTCCTAATCCTCACTAGGCCTTCATGCTCAACCTATTAATGAACTCACTCATTATTGCCTTAAACTCGTCTGATGAAACATCAAAACCACCAAGCCCAGCCAAAACCCCCCCCTCAAAGGACACATTGCTGGGTACAAAACCGCTTACCTCGCTGGCCAATACGCCACCCATACCCGCTGAGTAATCCCTATCAAACACCACCACGCCCTTCACTCCATTAATCCACCCGATAATATCCTCCTCGGGGGGGAATGGCCTTATGTACCTAATCCTCAATAGGCCAATTGGGTATCCCTCATCCCTAAGCCTATCAATTGCGTTCATTATATCCCCACTCCATGCGCCCATCGACACGGCTAAGTACTTGGCATCACTACACCTGTAGCACTCAGTCAATGGCCCATACCTCCTGCCTGTCAATTTGCCATACTCATCATAAACCTCGGCAATGACCTTCTTCGCTGATTCCATGGACTCGTCCATGTACCTCTTAAGTAATGCGTGGTAGACGTCATTGCCAGGTAGATTACCCATCGTGATGGGTTCACCGCCGGGTTCAATTGCGTAGGGGGGGATTCTCGGGTTCCTAGGTGGCAGCCAGGCATCCACGTCCTCCTGTGACGGTATGTCAAGCGGCTCTGCCGTATGGCTTAGGATAAACCATCAAGCCAACAACCACCGGTAATAATACCCTCTCATCCTCACTTATTTTAAATGCCGTTAATGTCATGTCAAAGGCCTCCTGCACGTTCTGAGCCATGCCGATTATCCAACCACTATCCTAATAGCCAGCAGGTCCGTGTGCTCATCATGAATGTTCCATGGTGGACCAACGACCCTGGTGACCACGGCCATAACCAGCGGAACCCTTGAGGCTGCGGTCCACCAGAGCATCTCATACATGTAGAATAGGCCGTGGCTTGAAGTTGCAGTAAAAGCCCTCGCGCCGCCCGCAGCCGCTCCATATACCGTAGCTAATGCGGCAAATTCGCTCTCGACCCTCACGTAATCAGCCTCAACTCTCCTCTCTCAATCATCTCGCTAATTCTCTCAACAATTAATGTCTGCGGTGTTATTGGATATGCCGATATCACGTTAACTCTAGCTAGTTTCACGGCCTCAGCAACCGCGTGATCGCCGACCAATATCTTCCTAACCTGTTTGGCGAGGGATATCTGCCTACTCATTCACACCACCCCCCCCTCCTTAACCATGTCAATGGCCTTGACCGGACAAACATCCGCGCAGATTCCACAGCCTTGCAGTAGTTATAGTCAATCCTAACATTCTTATCCTCAAGCCACTCAATCACATTCTCAGGGCAATAAAGCCAGCAAATACCGCACTTAGTGCACTTAGAATAATTAATCACGGGTCTATAAACACGCCACGTACCGGTCCTACCGCCAGCACCCTCGGCAGGCGTTGATAATAAGAGACCCCCCCTTAATTTCTCGGCAACGCTCATCTCACTCACCCCCCCTGACTAATTCATAACCCATCTTAACGGCCTCAGCATTCAATTTAACCAGGTTCTCTTTACTAACAAACTCAGGTAATGAGGCGATGATTGAGTCAAGACTTACAACACCCGTTACCCTCGCAACGGCACCCAGTAATGGAGTACTCACTATGTGCCAACCAGCAATCACAAGCCCAAGCTTCTCACTTATTGATGTCGCATCAACGTAGTAAGTTCTATACCCAGTCCTTATTGGTGATGGTGAATTAACGATAATTATGGAGTCCCTACTCTTCATAAGATCATCCACATTTACCAAATCAAGAACACTCGAGACGAGAACCACCAATACATCAGCTCTCCTTACACTGCTGTGGAGAGGTACGGGCTTATCGGCAATCCTTGCGTAAGACTTAACAACGGCACCCCCTACGCTCAGCACCAAACTCAGGGATTGCCTGACCCCCCCACTTACCATCCTTAAGCGCAGCAGATACGAGGATCCTGGCAGCAGTAACACCTCCTTGCCCACCCCCCCTACCTAAGATTATGAATTCGGTCACCTCAGCCATACTAACTCATGAACCGTAAACACTAGGGCTTTATAAATGCTTCTGGTAGATTATTTATCTCTAAATGGTAAAAATAGTTAAATATAAATCCATAGGATTATTGAAATGACTTAATAAATAAGTTATGAAATACATAAGACTATCTATCGCATTATTTAAAAACATGCCTAAATTAATATAATGATATCATCAGAAGATATTTAATGATACTTCATTAAAGTATTATTTACTTAAGTAAAATTGTTAAGTCCTAACGCCATACCTCAATCTAACCCATTGATTCGTTTGACGTGCCCTACCTATGAATAATGGCAGGTATTTCCCAAGTCTATTTATTTCATTACGATTCACGGTATTCCACGCCGGGCATTCCTTATCGATATATGGACCCTCAACATCATCGTAAACCAGTGGATACAACCTACAGCCAATTGGTCTATTCTCATATATAGTGCATTGCATGGTCTGTGGATTAAGGAAGACGCAATGCCCATCCACATTCCTTAACCGCCATATTTCGCCATCAAATACCGCGAAGTCCATAAGCCTATAACCAAGCCTAGTTATCCTCTCAATATCCTCGGGCAAAAGCTCCATTTGCGTGTTTAGGCAGCACCTACCGCACTTGGTACAATTCATTTTAATCTCGAAGAATTCGGGGGGGTTGTCGAATACCGTGCCGAGCTTAATACGTATCTTAGCCATGATTACCTACTGACTCTTTCAACCTTATAAGCCATTGTGATTGCCTTATCCCTTCTATCGTCTATCCTAACCGTGGTTACAATCCTCTTAACACCCGCCTCATAGAGAGTGTCGTGGATATCCTGGAGTAATTTACCCAGTGCCTCAACACTTGGTAATTCAACCGAGGTTCCCATGGGCCCAATCTCGTACTTATAACCTGATCTCTTAATCACGTCTATCGCGATCTTAATGTAATCGCCAACGCTTGGTGAACCTGTTCCTATGGGGGTCAACCGCTATCTCCACGATCACACTCATACCTACAATTGGAACTTAAGGTAGTTATTAAGACTTACTTGGGAGTAGGGATTTACCTTTCTTAAACATGGCTTCGCCTAAGTCTTAGTGCGTTTAGCGTTACCGTTACGCTACTCAATGCCATCGCTAAGCCAGCCCACTCAGGCTTATGGTGAGCCCAGGCACAGCGCCTGCGGCTATTGGTATTAATACGGCATTATACATGAACGCATACAGTATGTTAAACCTAATATTGCTTAGTATCTTTCTTGATAACTTAATGAAACTAAGCACCTTCATTAAATCATTATCCAGCAGCACCACATCCCCCCCAGTGCTCTTTGCTATGTCCGTGCCTGTGCCCATGGCCATACCAATATCGGCGGCTTTCAACGCCACTGCATCATTAACGCCATCGCCAATCATGACCGTAATACCGAACTCATCCTTCAATTTCTTAATCACCTCGCCTTCTCATCGGGCGTTAACCCTGCATAGACATGATCAATACCCAACTTCCTAGCACTATCCTTGCCGCCTCAGTCCTATCGCCAGTGACGATTACGGGTACTATGCCATACGCCTCAACTCATTAATTACCGCGGGAGTCTCAGGCCTTAAGGAATCACCAAGCACTATAGCCCCCAAGCACCTCATTATTGACTATTACGTAAACTACGGTATAGCCATCACCTACGTTCTCGCGGACTTTCCTCTCAATTTCCGAATTAATTACTGCCTCAAAGCCCTTAACTAATTTCTCATTACCAACACCTATCGTTAAGCCATTCCACTGGGCGATAATGCCCATGCCCGGTATAGTGTCATAATTATCCGCATCGGGGGGGTTTCTCCATACACCCTCCTTGCCCTTTCAAGAATGGCCCTGGCTATTGGGTGTTCGGAACCCTTCTCCGCCACCGCTGCATAGTAAAGGGCCTTCTCATCACCGATTACTGAAACAACCTCAAACCTGCCTGGGTTAGGGTACCCGTCTTATCAAAGGCCACCACCCTAATCCTCGGGCTAAGCTCTATAGCCCTTGAATCCCTGATTAAGATGCCATGTTTTAAGGCATTGTTTGTACCTGCCACCACACTTATTGGTGTGGCTAGACCGAGGGCGCATGGACATGCAATGACCAGTACGGAGGCCATGTGAAGCACTGCCACGTAAATGGCGCGCCCAGTAGGTACCAAACGATGAAGGTTGCTGCACCAGTCATTATTACGAGCCACGTGAGGTATGAGGCAACCCTATCCACGAATGATTGTATAGGCAAACGAAGCGACTGAGCTTGCCTTGCCTGCTTAATCACCTGTGCAATAAAGGCATACTCGCCACTCCTAGTCACCCTAATCCTTAAGTAACCCTTCGTGAGCACCGTACCAGCTAGCACCAGGTCACCGATGCCTTTATGCCTTGGCCTTGGCTCTCCCGTCATCACAGACTCATTCACATAACCCTCACCACCATCCACATAGCCATCCACCGGTATTACCTCACCTTCCTTAACAACCACAATATCACCGGACTCGACCTCATTAATTGAGACCAAAGTCTCAACGTCACTCCTAACTACCCTGGCGCTCCCTGGGTTAAGCCTGGCTAATTCTCTCATTGTCAAGCCAACCTTAAGCTTAAGCCTCGTCTCCAGGTAACGACCAATTAATATGAACGTTATTATCGCCGCGCTTGAGTCAAAAAATACATCTCCACTAATCACGTGGGTCAGTACTAACACGCTGAATACGTATGCCGACAAAGTACCTAACGTTACTAGGGTGTCCATGTTGGCGGTGGCATTTCTAAAGGCCCTGACGGCGCCCCCCCTAATGAAGCGCATTCCTGAGTAGAACTGGACTGGGGGGGTCGATAAGGCGAAGGACGCAATAGCGTATAATGCACCTGGAATTATCCTCACAATGCTTAGGGCTTCGAGTATGAATATAAGGGCGGTTAAAGGAATCGCCACAGTGAGCCTAGCTTTAATGTCCTTTAGGTCTGTCTCAACGGCCTTCCTATCAACGTCAAAGTCCTCAGCACCTCCCTTACTCACGCTAATTACCTTAAAACCTGCGCTCTCGATGATTACCTTAAGTCTGTCCTCGTTAATCTCCAGCGGATTGTATGTAATAGTTACTGTGTGATCAACGGGATTCAAAACGGCGCTGAATATCCCTGGAGCATGTAGTGCTTTAACTATTGCATTGACTTCCTCGGGCTCAAGGCCCTTGAGCGTGAATGTGAGTGTTTCCCTGTAAATATCGTAACCAACCCCCCCTGCACGGCCTTTAGGGCCTTGGCGTAGTCAAATAGCGCCGGGTTGACTATCACGACCGCCTCATCATTGGCAAGACTGACGCTAGCCGATAACACACCATTAACCGATAATAACGCTTTTTGTACGGTCAAGGAACAAGTCGCACAATGCATTCCAATGATTTTAAAGTGGACCTCCCTACCATTACTGAATTTAAGTCCAATACTCACCCTACTCAACTCATCATTACTACCCACTCAACTCACCTAATGCCCGTGCGGCATTCCCTGAGGGCCGTGCGTCAGGTAATACTCTGGGTTTGTCTCAAATGCTCGTTTACACATTGGCGAGCAGAAATAGTACACCTTACCTTTATAGATAATTTTATACTGCGTACTTGTATCAACCTCCATACCACATACAGGGTCTATAGCCTTACCCATACAAGTGTGCAGCCAATGCACTGAACTGTATAGTTTATCAAGAACAATTTGTTAACTATACCCAATGAATAAAGAAGCAGCTGTTTCTAGATTCATGGATATTGAGATCAGAGTATTAAATGTACTTAGGGAGAATGCCAGGGCTAGTGTTTCAGAAATAGCCGAGAAGCTCGGCGTATCGAGGGTGACTGTGTATAGGGCATTAAGGTCGTTGATTAATAAGGGCATTAAATTCACAGTGGATGTACCAGAGGATTCGCCAAGGGCATTCATAGTAACTAGGGAGCCACACATGGACCTTGGTGACTGCTATAAATTGGTTGATGGTAGGTACATAGTGATTGTGAGGGCTAGGGACTTCAATGAGTTGGTATCTATCATTGATGGGCTTAGGGATAAGGATGAGGTTTACATAGCGTTGAGACCCGTGAGTAGGCAGTTAGTTAGTGTTGGTTTGGTGTGTGATTACTGTGGTGGGCCCATAACGGTGCCAATAATATACAGGAGGGGGTAGGAGGACGTATTACCTATGCTGTGAGGCTTGTTTGAGGGAATTGAAGAAGAAATTGAGCAGGAGTAATAAAAATAAGGCTTAGCTCATCGTGACTTCTGTGTCATCTAGTGGGAATAGGTGCATTTTTTATCAGAGGACGTATGATGGCGAGCGTTGCATACTCATGCCACCTGAGGACTGGAGAGTTAGCAGGAGTAAGTTCATTAATTTCTGCCTCAATGGTGGCCGTGGATGCTGTGCTCAGTAGGTATTACTCAATGGTCTCTAAGGAATCAGTTAAAGAAGAAAAATGATTTTAATTTAAACATCGTCGTTTAGCAGAAATTACCTAAGTAGGCCCTTCTGAATCAGTATGATCATCATTATAACTGATGCACTAAGCAAAATTGCTATTAAACCTGTTATCAATTCACTAGATCCTCCCTGCATCACCGATATCGCCTGCGAATTGCCTGGGCTGAGGGTGAATGTAACCAGTGGGAATCCATATTGATTAATCGGTATCGGATAATCGCCAAGCTCATACTCAATAACGGGTGAGTATAATTGGGCTATTGTTGCATTCTCAATGCCTATAATGGGTATTGTCGTTATGTGGTTAGGCATCAACACTACGGCTTAGCAATTGCATATGTGCCGTTACTCACCACCAGCGTTACATATAGCGTGTAGTTCAGGCCATTGAATATTTGCAGCACTACTGCGTCGTCCTCGATACGTAGTTGACAAGCTTAATCTCAGATAACTCTCAGCGCCAAACCCCCCCTGCCTTGATTCTCAACCTTCTAACTAAGTCTAACTCCTTAATACTAATGAAACCAAGGCATCATGACCCCCCCTATACCTCATAAACATTTGCTCAGGTATCTTATTAACTACATCATGCTCAGTAATAATATCAACCCATTCTTGACCTAATTAAAATAAATTGAGAAAGAAGGGATTTTAGGCCCGTGGGCCCTGGGTGGGGCAGTTTAGGTTAATCATCGCCTTGGCTGTTGCCCAAGCTCTCTCGGTCTTGCCTTCGTTCACTGCCTCCTCATGCATCCTCCTAAGCACCTCACAGACCTTGGCAACGAGCTCCTGATGCTTCATGACTTCGCTATGACCTATGTAGACCACGAATACCTTACTTTGCAGGGATAACTCGGCATTGTAACCCACATCTCTGAGCTTCTTCAAGATCACACTTGCATCCTCAAGCCTTTTACGACAGATTCTTAACTCTACGCGGCCATAATTATCCACGCGCACATTCATCCAAACGCCGGCGACCTCAACCGATGACCTACCCCCTCGGCTTAATCTTCGTGCTGGCTAGCGTTAGTAATCGCCTGAGCTTCTCGGCATCAGATAACAAGGCCAAGTCCTCAATCATCGCCCTAATTAACGCATTACTAAGCCACTTCCTGGCAAGCTCAACAGCTTTTGAGGATTGAATTTTGATTACTTTCAAGTTCTTAACGTCACGCTCCCTAAAACCTAAAGCCCTTGCTCTCTTGACAATATCTTTCCACAACTTATATTTCGAACTACCTATCGCGAGCACAATACTCTTGTTCTTAGCATTAACAGTGCCATCGCCTAATACGGCGAACAGTAGGAATGTTAAGAATTCGTTATCATTAAGTTTAAGGACTTTTTCAGTGACTTCAGTTTTGCTCTCATCTTTATTTTTATGATCAATAGCCATTAAGTGCCACCTAATACTCATACTATCGTTATTGAGACTTACGCCATGTATATATACGTGATTATTCCTTGGCAACATCAGTGCACACATCACGGATTGCCATGCTTGATTAGTGCCCATTTGCGGATAGCCGTCCTTATGTATTGAGCCGTCAGTCATAAGCCAGCCGTACTGCATCGGCCTTAACGTGCCATCGTTAAATAACTTAGGAATTGTGATGTTAGTACTTCTAGAGCCAACCAATGATATGTTTATTGTTACGCCACTTCCTCTGACTCTAGTTATTGCGATTGAAAGATGGTCCATGTATAGGCTCGCTGCAAAACTCCTTTCGATATTGAATGGCTCGCCACTGATGATTATCGTCGCTTCGTTTTTCGTTAGTTTTTCAATCAATTCCTCGAGTTCTTTTCGATAAGTCCTCAGCCACTTCTCCCTGGCTTGCCTGGCTAATTGT
>BBCS01000005.1 GCA_001316125.1 Vulcanisaeta distributa JCM 11213 | reverse complement strand
TTAATACCCATCTTCCTAAACCTCTCCGGGTACTTCAACGGCCACTCAATGGCCTCCCTAAGCTCCTGCTTAACCTCCTCAAGGCCACCAATGTCGCTCCACCTAACCTTTGGAATCTCGATATGAATCTCCCTGAGTGCGCTGGGTACGATCTCCCTCATGGCCTCGAGGAAGTCGTTCATCGTGACCTTGATCTTCTCAAGATCCTTCCTAATCTCCTCATCCTCCTTATTAACATCCAGGATACCGGACTGAAGAGCCTTCCTCAAGCTCTCATCGCAGCCTCCCTAGCCAAGGCCGCAATATCGGCGCCGGTATAGCCATAGGTTATCTCAGCCAACTTCCTTAAATCAACATCCTTAGCAAGTGGCATGTTCCTCGTGTGTACCTGGAGTATTTCGTACCTACCCTCAGTATCCGGTGGATTAATCCAGATCTCTCTGTCGAATCTTCCTGGTCTTCTTAGTGCTGGGTCTACGGCTTCTGGTCTGTTGGTTGCTCCTATTACGATTACCTGACCTCTCTCCTGAAGACCGTCCATGAGAGTTAACAACTGCGCCACTATCCTCTTCTCCACCTCGCCCGTAACCTCCTCCCTCTTTGGTGCTATTGCATCAATCTCATCAATAAAGATAATGGCAGGAGCATTCTTCTTAGCCTCCTCAAAAATCTCCCTCAACTTAGCCTCAGACTCACCATAATACTTCGAGACTATCTCGGGGGCCATTAATGGCTATGAAGTACGCATTAGTCTCAGTCGCAACCGCCTTAGCCAGTAAGGTCTTACCAGTTCCAGGGGGGGGCCAATGAGTAAAACGCCCTTAGGAGGCTCAATACCGAGGTATTCAAATATCTCTGGGTGCTTGAGCGGTAACTCAACGAGCTCCCTAATCTTCTCCTTGGCCTCCTTTAAGTCTCCAATGTCTTCCCAGGTAACCCTTGGTATGTTAACGTTCTCAACGGGCTTCTCATAAATCATCAAGTTGGTATCCTCATCAATTATCACTGGTGCATCATTTGGTTTGGCCTGCACGACTTGGAATGTTAGTGGTTGACCGAGCACCTGTATCTGCACTAAGTCGCCCTCCATTAGTACGTAATCCCTAAGCTTCTGCTTTGTGTATTGTACGAAGTTCTGATCAACGCTTATCGTCATGTTGACAGGTGCGAGCTTAACGGTATTAGCCCTCTTCGCCTCAACCTTCTTAACCCTAACCTTTTGGTCAATCTCCACATTCGCGTTCTTCCTAATGATGGCGTTCATCCTAATGATGCCCTTACCCTCATCCTCAGGAAGCCCATACCAAACCTTAGCCGCAGTCCTCCTCTTACCCTCAATGAGTAGTATCATGCCTGGCTCAATACCGTAATTCCTCATGACCTCAGGATCAACCCTAACAATGGGTCTCTGAGCGTCCCTCTGCTTCGCCTCCTTAACTATCAATTCAATCCACTCATCAGCATGACTACCCTCCATCATACTCCTACACCCTTATTACTCGTGGAATTAAAAAACTTATTGCGTTATTAGTTTTCACTGACTTATTTTGAGTTCAATGCTTAGAAGCCGAGTCTGGTGAAGTACTCAAGCTCGATACTGCCAATGCCCTCAATACCACTTAGTATGTTCTCAACCTCATCGCTGGAGTGCTCCTCAGACTCCTCAGGCATCCTTATGTAGACCCTAAGCGCCTTAATGCCGAAGCCTATGTCCTCCTCCTCAACCTTATCCACCTTGTACTTAGCTCGAGAGCCTTCTTTATTTCATTCTTCAGCTCCTCATAATTAACGTCCGACTTACTCGGCGTAACCCTGTAGACAAGGTATACCTCTGCCATAGTATTGGCGTGGTAAAATTAAGCATTTATTAACCCTTCTATGGACGATAATATGAATGGAGAGGGGGGGACTGACAATAGTACTAATAGCATCGCTAGCCTTCTTCTCCGTGGTACTTGTGAGGTTCTCCATACCATCACTACTACCATACCTAATTGGGCTTAATGGCATTAATACTGTGATGGGAGGCTTAATAATTTCAGCCTCTGGGTGGGCTATACGATATTCCAAGTCATAGGCGGATTAATAGTTGATAAGTATGGGTATAACGTCGTAATTTACGTACTAATACTAATCTCAATAATTAATGCCCTCTACCCAATCATAATCAACCAATACTACCTATTATTAATTGTTCAGTTCATCATGGGTTCACTACTCGCGATAGCTTACGTGGCACTAATAAGCATGGTATTATCGAATTATAGCAGGGGGAGGTCTTGGCGCGGGTATTTACCAGAGCATGTTCTTCCTGGCATCATCGGTCTCAATAATGATATCACCACTATTATTCTCGATAAATAGATTCATACCGTTCATTGCATACTCTATCATAGTCATTTCATCAATAATACCAGCGGCTAAGGTACCAAGGCGTGGTAGGGTTGGTGGTACTATTTACATTGGTCCTGGCA
Source organism: Vulcanisaeta distributa JCM 11213 (assembly GCA_001316125.1). Next base: position 124,332 of record BBCS01000005.1, on the reverse strand, counting down.
ACCTGAGGATATTGGGTATGGGATTCATTAGATTATCCTCGGGCTTCTCATACCTTGGTTTCCTCAGTTGGTCAACTTACTACGTTGTTCATGTACTTAAGGTTTCGCCATCATTTAGCGGCTTTTATGCCTTCCTGGCATCCATAATGGGGGGGTCTGTGGGTGCCGTGATTGGCGGATACCTTGGTGATAGGGTGGGGGGGTATGCATTACCGAGTATCCTATCCTCATTACTATTAGCGATAATAGTCTCGGTTATACCTAGACTATCAATTTTATACCTACTGGCATTCTTAATGCTACTCCTGGGCTTCTTCTACGGTTTTTACGCAGCACCCTCAATCGCGATTTCAAGGCTTACGACAAACATTGGCGCGACAAGCGGGTTTCTTAATTTCATGAGTCAATTAGGTGGCTCGATATCACCCTATGTAATAGGTTTCTTACTTCAATATTATAACTTCCCAGAAACATTATTAATCATAGGTATTATATCAGCAGCATTGGTGATCATTGGAGCAACCTTATTATTTTACAAAAGAATTACTTAACGAGATATACTGGTGGTGATTCACTCAATACCTCGTAGCTTCCCACGGGCTTCCCGAACCTAATTTCTCTAATCTTATGCATAGCCTTTAACTCAAGCTCTAGGGGGGGCTTAAGGACCTCGGGTGCGTATATAACCCCCCCGTCAATGGGCTCATTAAGGCTTAAACCAATCTTATTCTTATATGTCCATATTGCCCTGTTGAACTCCATAAATGGTTCAAGCATGTTGAGGTATTCCTTATTATCGAATCTTGGATCTGGATCCTCAATCAACTGCCTATGTATCGACTCACCGTACAGGCTTCTCCATATTTGGTCCGTCACGAAAGGCATTATGGGTGCGAGGAGCTTAAGCACAGTCTTTAAGACCTTATATAGCGTAAACCAGGCACCTCTCTGCTGCTTCTCCGTGAATAGGCCATCCCTATTATAGGCCCTCGACTTAACGGCCTCGAGGTAGTGATCAGCAAAGACATGCCATGTAAAGTCGTAAAGCGTGTTAATGGGTACGTAAACATCAAACTCATTATACGCGTTTAAGGAGATCTTAACAACATCATTCAACTTAGCCAATATCATTAGGTCTAGGGGGGGTGTTAATTCATAGTCGTCATTAACCTCAGGGAATGATGAAACAAACCTAGCAATATTCCATAACTTAACCGCGAAGTCGTGACCCGTCCTTATCAATTGCTCACTATACCTATAATCACTACCGAGTTTCGCTGACGCCGCGGCCCAGAACCTCGCCGCATCGGCGCCGTACTTCTCCACTGGCGGTATTGGGTCTATTATATTGCCCTTGGATTTGTGCATGGCCTCACCCTTCTCATCAAGTCCCATGCCGCTTATTCTAACGTACTTGAAGGGCGGCTTGCCGTAGAGTAGGTATGCCCTAACCACGGAGTAGTACAGCCAAGTCCTGATTATGTCATAGCCTTGGGGGGGCCTAAGCACGCTGTGTGGGTAAACCTTCTCGAAGACCCTTATGTTGGGCTTGGTGTAGCCTGTGGCGTATATCCAGGATATTGATGAATCAAACCAGGTATCCAACACCCTATCCTCACCCACCAACTTACCGCTTGGGCACTGCTCCTTAACCTCAGGCGGTGGTTCATCCTTCCACGGCCTATAGTACTTACCTGGCTTTGGAACAATGGGTTTTGCATTACCCTCCTCATCAATGCAGTACCAAATTGGTATTTCAGTGCCGTAGTATCTACGCCTCGATATAGGCCAGTCAAACTCAAGGGACTTAATCCAATCAATTAGTATTTGCGCGTACTCGGGCGGTTTGATAATCATTTCATTCTGTACAAGCTTTACTAGCTCATCCTTAAACTGAAGTTGCTTTAGGAAGTACTCTCTAGTCACTATTATTTCTATTGGTGTCTTACACCTCCAGCAAATTGGAATCGTATGCCTAAGAGACTCTCTCTTAACGAGCAGACCACTCTCCTGAAGGTCCTTAATTATCACTTCCCTAGCCTCCCTAACATTCAGCCCCCCCTTATACTTACCGGCCAACTCATTTAATGTGCCGTCTGGGTTAACCACGATCTTCATGGGTAGTTTCAACTCATTAACAACCATCAAATCCCTGGTATCGCCAAATGTACTTATCATCTCAAGGCCCGTGCCGAAGTCGGGCTTAACCGATGGATGCGATACAATGGGAACCTCCTGGTTCAGCGGAGGAACAATGGCGTGTAAACCCTCCAACCTCTTATACCTACTATCACCTGGGTTGAAGGCGACAGCACCGTGGCTGGTAATAACTCAGGCCTTGTGGTCGCTATGATTATGTCCTCACCGGTCTCCTTAACCCTAAACTTAATGTAGTTCAGGTACGAGTCCTCCTCCCTATACTCAACCTCAGCCTCAGCCAATGCAGTCCTACACCTTGGACACCACAGGGTTGGCCTACTCGTCTCATAAATCAAGCCCTTATTCCATAGGTTAATGAATGTCTCCTGAGTAACTCTTCTATACTCCTCACTGTCCGTGCCATTCCTCCAGTAGCTGAAGGAACCACCCCCCCAACGCCTAAATATACTCACGAATTCGCCCTCATACTCATCAAGGAACTTCCTGCACAGCTCAAGGAACTTCTCCCTAGGCACTTCATACATGTTTATGCCATACGTCTTCTCCACCTGGACCTCAACGGGCAGTCCATTTCTGTCAGCGTAGAATGGGAATATTACGTTATAACCCCCTCATCCTAAAGAACCTGGCGATCATGTCGATTTGAGCATAATGCGCTATGCCACCTATGTGAGGTCTCCCTGATGGGTATGGTGGTGGCGTGTCAATTACTATTGTTGGTCTCTTCTCATCAATATTAACATCAAACAAGCCCTCCTCCTCCCACTTCCTTATCAACTCCACCTCCTTCGAAATATCCCATCTCTTCTCCTGAAGCCTGGGTTTAAACTCCATACCAATAGAGGTCCCAACACCTAACTCCAGAGCACCTTTAAAAGATAACTCATCCATGTTGCGCAGTAATACGTAAGCCAACGTTGAATATCCCTCGCGAGTTACATAGCAAATAAGTTTTTAAACCATGACTTCTTGGGGGGCTTGCTTGTGGAGGTATTGTATAGGGACTTTGCAATGTCATTTGAGGGTAAGGACAAGGTACTTGGTGAATTCCTAATTAAGTTCACGGCAGATAAACCAGGTATACTCGCTGCATTATCTAATGTATTTGCAGACCATGGGATAAACATCCTCAACATATCCGTCAATAGGACCCAACTACTCTTACACTTCGTTGTCGACCTCACAAACACCGACACATCGTTGAATGACTTAGAGAAGGAATTGAAGAAGTTCTCCTTTGTTGAGTGGGTTAAGTATAGGATTGTTGAGAAGGAGACCTTTATGGTGCCATCACTGATTATGCCCACGTTTAGGGATAGGCAGGTTCTCGTAATTGAGTTGGAGAGAGCTAAAGACCTACTAACGAACCCAGAGTTCAGGAGGATAATTAGGGAATTGGGTGCATATGATGCGTCACTCCTACGTAATAGCAATCTCAGTGAGCTCATTAAAATGGGTCAATTCAGGGGGGGATTAGGCAAGGTTGTGCTCACTGAAAGAAATGGAACCATTACTATCAGGTCCTGCTCTGAATTGAATGATAAGCATGTAATGGAGGAATTAATGATTGAGTACTACACGGGATTCTTATCGCAGATCCTAAAGAGTAGTGTTGAGGCTGTGGGTAGGAGTTACGAGGGGGGATTGCGTATCCATAAGTTTCAAGGTCCTTAAATGATTCAGGTACTTCTCCAATAAACCTGCCCTGCTCATTAATTCGCAAACTCTGCACACATCACCGGATGTTGGTTCACCACAATACTTACACCTTTTTAGTGGTACATTCACGGCCTTCTCACTCATTAGATTCGCCAACGAATCACCGAAGGACACTAGGGAATACTTAATATTTGGGTTATCCCTCTCCCAACGGCAAGTGTGAACTTAAGCTCATACCTAGGGTTACTGTATACGAAGGGGGCACTCAAGCTCCATCAGTGGTATTCCGTGGTAATAGGCGTATAGCGCAATCTCCTCCTCCCTCACGAAACGAAGAGGCTTAATCCTTGGTATGAAGCCCTCCCTATCAATCTCAGGTCTTGGACCAAACCACGCAAATCTATCTAAGTCATTGCTAAGCACGTTAAGTAATACCGTCTGTGCCTCATCATCTAAATTATGCCCAGTCGCTATTTTCGTTAGGCCTAGTTGGCGGCCGATTATGTTCATGGCCCTACGCCTTAATACACCATCTATTGTACACATGTGCACGTTAATGCCCTTAGACCATAACCCATGTGCTATGTCCGTGGCCGTAACACCGAATAACTCCTTGAACGTATACACCCTATAGGGTATGTTGAATTCCTCACTTAGTTTCTGCACGTAATCAACCCTAGCCATTCTATAGAAGCAACTGTAGGGATGGCCCTCATTAATACTGAACGCAATTAACTCAACGCTCCTTGGTATCTTGTCCTGTCTCCTGAACTTACCCAGTAAATACATTAGGGTTAGGCTATCCTTACCACCGCTTATTGCAATGCCAATCCTATCGCCATCGCTTATTAATCGATACTTCCTAATTGTTCGAAGCACGGTATCCTCAATAGACCTAGATAGGCAGTTAAGGCAAAGCTTCTCACCGCTAGATACCCTGTAATAATTCGCGGGTCTCCTACCACACCTCGTGCACATCGGCACATCCATAACCCTATTTAACACCGTTTAAACAAACCCATTCTTAAATTACTATGCTATCCCTCAGGATAACCGGTCCATCTCCTATATAGGTCATTCTCAATACCCAGCAGATCGAGGACCCTACCAACTATGAAATTAACCATATCATCAATCGTCCTTGGCTTATTGTAAAACGCTGGGGGCTGCAGGCATTACAATAGCACCAGCCAATGTGACTAACTCCATATTCCTAATATGTATTAAATTAAGTGGTGTTTCCCTAATAACCAGGATTAATCTCCTCCTTTCCTTCAGCGTCACATCAGCCGCCCTGGTGATTAGGTTATCAGTTATTCCATGGGCTATGGCTGCCAGGGTCTTCATTGAGCATGGTATGATTACCATACCATCATGCTTAAACGACCCACTGGCTATTGGCGCACTTAACTCATTCTCACCATAGACCTTATCAGCAAATTTCAATACCGATTCTCTGTCGAGACCGACCTCGTATTTCAATATACTAATCGCAGTATTACTTATGACTAGGTGAACCTCCGAGTCAGTGGCATACTTCTTAATCATCTCCAGAAACCTTACACCATAAATAACACCGCTTGCTCCAGTTATGCCTACGATTATCCTCCTCACATCACTAATAAGGAGATCCTATAAATAACGTTAATGCCTAAGGCTATTAATTATGTGTAATATATATTTCTAAGTAAAATTATTTTAAAAGAAGTAATTGATCATCACACTCTATTGTTTTATTGACATCACTACATACATTATTTATCATTACCTGCCAGGTAATAGGATTAAATCCTCCATATTTTGTGTCTTGCTTCTCGAATTCTCCCTATAAAGCAGGTCCCTTATCGCTATCCTAATAGCCTCACTCCTACTTGGGAATATCCCCTGCTTCACGAACTCGTCAAGCTCCTCAAGCATTTGCTTGGGTATATGCACGCTTATCAGCACCATCTTCTCCTTCGCTTTGGTCTTTGGCATGGAGAATTAGATAATTACAGGATTTATTAAGATTCTCTGCCGTGAACTCTGTAAGTATCTTCGATCGAGAAGGTTAACATTATTTACAAAATACTAATTTTATGCACTCACGTCCTTTATGGACTCAAATATCGAACGCCTATAGTACCTCTTGGATATGTCGGGTGGTACGTTCGTTAATTCATCCTCAGGTAATATACTAATAATATCCCAAGCAATATCAAGAGTCTGCTCAAAGGTCCTCCTCTCGTAATAGCCCTGATTAATGAACCTACGCTCAAACTGCTCAGCAAATCTGAGATACCTCCTTTCACGCCAGCTCAGGTTGGTCTCGCCAACGAGTAGGGCCAGGTTCCTAACGTCTAATGCCCTTGAGTATGCAGCAATTAATTGGTTAGCCACGTACTTATGGTCATCCCTGGTCTTACCCTCACCGACGGCATCTTTCATAAGCCTCGATAGGCTCATTATCACGTCAAATGGTGGATAAATGCCCTTACCCCCCCATAAGGTCCTACTTAGGACTAATTGCCCCCCCTCGGTTATGTAACCAGTCAAGTCTGGTATTGGGTGTGTTATGTCGTCATGAGGCATCGTGAGTATTGGGAACTGGGTGATGCTACCCTTCTTACCCTTAGCCCTACCTGTCCTCTCGTAGATCGTTGCGAAATCCGTGTACATATAGCCCGGATAACCACGCCTACCAGGTAACTCACCCTTTGACGATGATAACTCCCTAAGAGCCTCTGCGTAGTTGGTCATGTCCGTTAAAATCACGAGCACATGGTAATCCCTATACCACGCCAGATACTCAGCGATCGTTAATGCAGTCCTCGGCGTCAATATCCTCTCGGCAATTGGGTCACTCGCTAGGTTAAGAACCATGACAAGTCTCCTTAATGCACCAGTCCTCCTAAACTCATTCAGGAAGAACAACGCCTCCTCAGACTTAAGGCCCATCGCCGCGAAGATTATTGCGAATTCCTCCTCATGCCCCCCCTAACCGTTGCCTGCCTAGCCACTTGGCTGCAAGCATATTATGCGGTAGGCCGGTGCCGCTGAATATTGGTAGTTTCTGACCTCTGACCATCGTGTTTAAGCCGTCAATGACGCTAACGCCTGTCTCGATAGGCTCCTCAGGGTACTCCCTGGCGTACGGATTAAGGGGTTCACCATTTATGTCTAGGTATTCCTCAGCAGGTGGTAGTGGTAATCCATCCCTAGGCTGTCCCTTACCATCAAGTACCCTACCCAGTAAATCCTCATTAACTGGTAGCCTGAGAGTTCTGCCGTAAAACCTCACAGTACTGCCCTTGGCAGGCAAACCAAGCGTACCGGTTAGTACCTGGGCAACTGCATAATTATCACCAACCTCAACCACCTGGACCATCCTCGGCTCACCATCTGGCCTATGACCTCGCCAATCTCGTTATAAGCAACGCCCCCCCTAGTCTTCTCAATGACAATTAATGGCCCTTAACCTCCCTAACCGTACTGTAGGATACAATACCCGGCATTGACTCTATGATCTTGCTCATCGATTTACAGAGTTTCACAGTGCTTATTAATTTTTATTCTACACGAGTATCACGGACTAAAATTAATTTAATAACCCTCGCATTTCATTACTAAGCAGTGCCGACGCTTAAGGATATCGTTAAGCCATTAATACCTAAGGAACTTTGGGATAAGGTACCAAGGAGCTTCGACATAGTCGGCTCTAGGTCGGGCGCCGTCGCGATCATTGAAATACCACCTGAGCTTGAGAGTTATAAGTTCGTGATTGGTGAGGCAATAACTAAGTTAAATAGGCACGTTAAAACCGTGCTTAGGAGAGTTGGGGCAAGGGAGGGTGAGTTTAGGCTGTATAGGTACGAGGTCCTGATACCTGGACCCACCGAGGTTATTCATAAGGAGAGTAATTACCTAATTAAGGTAGACCCTACCAAGGCCTACTTCTCACCTAGGGATCAAGGTGATAGGGAGGATATTGCTAAGCAGGTATTGCCTAATGAGGTCATTTTATACCCGTTTGCTGGTGTTGGTCCTTACGCAATCGCTATACTAAAGAGACAACCATTGGTTGGGCTGGTGATTGCTATCGAGCTTAATGAGTATGCATATTATTACATGCTCGATAATATTAAGCTGAATAAGCTTGAGGGTAAGGTACTGCCACTGCTCGGTGATGCCGCAAAATTAATGGGGGGGTTATTCTGCGGTGTTGATAGGGTTATACTAACTCTTCCCCTGGGTGCCCATAAATTCCTTAGGCAATCATTAATGTGCGTTAGGGATGGTGGTATTGTTCATTTTTATCACCTGGGCACTGAGGAGGATCCTTATGGTGAGGCTGAGGGCTTGGTCAAGAATTACTGTGATGAGTTAGGTTATGAGTGCCAAGTCGTTAATAGGAGGGTTGTTAGGGATTATGCTCCATATGTGTATAAGGTTAGGCTAGATATTAAAGTTGGTAAGTTTTAGACCTGTGTGTTAGGTTTATAAAACTACACGTGTAAACCCATATGATGGAGCAAAGTGAGCGCAGAAGACGACTTTTATTGATGATCGGACCACTTGAGGCTGAGGTTATTGGTATACTTAATGAGCTTAAGGAGGCCACGGCAATGACCATATGGGAGGAGCTAACCAAGAGGGGGGGTAGGAAGACTGCCTATACCACGGTGCTTACAGTATTAAGTAGATTGTACACTAGGGGGGGGTTCATTAATAAGCGTGAGAAGGTCATTAACAATGTTAGGCAATTTGTCTATGAGCTATCAATACCATACGAGGTAAAGAGCGAGATTATTAGGGAGCATATTGGTTTGATTATTAAGATGTTTGGCAAGGACGCTGTCCAGATAATTAAGGATTATTTAAATGAAATTAGTGAGAAATAGTAGGCAGGGATTTTTAATTACATGAATCTCGGTACTTCACCCTGCTCTCCCTGCTGACCCCTCTGCGGCACAATACCCCCCCTCTGCTCAATGTAGAGTCTCAGTATGTCTGGTATCTCATTTTCATTCTCTATCTTCTTTAGTATATCCACGTATCTACTCGTGTGGTCTATATCAAGCTTAACGAATTCAATGGCTATATCCCTAAGCCTCTCTTCTAACTCCTTTAGCATGTCTATCGGCATTATCGAGGTTATCATTGGGTTGTTAAGCCAGGATTCAAAGTCCTTGAGAGTCCTCTCTATGTAGTAAAGCATTGCCTGCGCTGATAGTAATAACGAGAGTCTATCCTGGGTGATTATGTAATCACCGTACTTCTGTAATTCATCCATGAACTTCTTCTGGTCCTTAACCCAATTCTCCAGCCTCGTTATAAGCCAGCTATGTGGCTCTGATTGCCTGTCTTTTTAGGTCCTCGGAACCCATATCTCTTCCTGAGTAATTACGTAGACCTCTCTATTAAACCTTTTGTATCTATTAAGTACTAAAGAATACCGAATATTATCCCTAGGATTATCATCGTCAGTATCGGTAGTATTATCAATACTGTGAAGTGCTTCTTCCAATCCATGACTCCCTTTTCCGCAGCCATTATCATGTTATTAAACGAATCACCTATCAACCTAATACCCTCAACAATGACTGGGTAGTACCTCACATGGGTCATTGCCAGGTTATTGAGACAACGTTTAACACTTCTCCTCACATTCCTCATTATTAATTCATGACTTATTGAATCACCAACTATTTTATACCCCCCCCTACTTCTCGTGAACCTAGCTATGCCCGTATATTGATGATTATCCGTTGTTAATACCTCAACAATATCAAAACTACCTCTAAACTCATTAATTATTGCATCAGCTAACTCTCTCCTTAAATTATTACCATCGAATATAACCAATAGAACCTTCCTATCATTTATGTCTAAACCCCACGTTATTAAACCATTATCACCAATCTCAAACTGTATTGGACCAAAGGCGTACTTGGACACATGATTTACGCATGACTTAATCTCAAGCCTTTGATTCTCTAACTCTTCAATCTTGCTTAGCAATGACGCTAATTCACTAATGTCGTTTTCATCCCATGTATTATCATCTGAATAGTAGTTCTGGGCATCTACCAGGATTACATTATCCCAATCAAGTTTTACCCTCTTTTTCAGCTCCTCATAAACACTAAGGGGGGGAATATCATCGCTAGACTTAACAAGTCTACTAACAATTATGAGAGATTTTTCGCAGAGTGGTACATGGGTTATCCTGAAATTACGGCTCTGCACCTGAATGGGCATTTTACCAACACACTCATTACTCACATACCATCCATTTAAATACTCCCTAACCTTATTAGCCACCGCCCTAACCACCCTACGCACATCAACCCTAGTTGCCGGGTCTAATTCGTGACTACCAACACCGTGTATATAAACCACTGGGTTAACGTAACGGCTTAATTCACTGACGAGGTCACTAATTAAATAACCACCGCCAACCTTAGCTATTGGGCCTGCGTGAAGCTCAGGTATTGTGACTGCATAAGCATTATTATCGCTATTGAGCATAAATAAGTGAACTCTAACGTCCCTAACCACAGACCTTTTACTCAATTCCCTCTCAAATGGCTCCGAATACTCGAAAAGAGCTGTGTACAAGTATGAACTAAACAACCTAAGTATATCAACACCCCCCCCATATGATGCCTCGAACTTAAAAATCACGTAATAAATAAATAGGAAGGAGAATACGTAAAACGCTAAATCTAGAATTACATACTTCACAGGCTTATCGTGCCAATTAGGAGGTATGAAATCAATTGAATAAGTAATATAATTGGCAGGGTATACAGTGGGTATAGTATGTACTTCTTCATGGAGCTTCCATTATGCTCAAGACCCCCCCTTAACACCATTATCATGGCACTTAACGGCAAGACGAAAGATAACGCACCAAACCCAACCACAAATCTATGGGTAACCAGTGTTATCAGTAAGTCGATAATGGCTGCAAGTGCTGTACTAAATAACGATAACGTTGTGCCAAAGCCCCTATATGACTGTATGAAGACCATAGCCCTAAGGGTTATGAGTACCGATAGGAACATTACACCATAAATAACCAATGATTTAAGGTATATAATTATCGTTTCACGTACGTATAAACTCATTAAGTAGGGAATTACAATAATGAGCAGTATTAATGAATACTTTACTGAATCTCCTCCTCTAAACACGATTGTGTAACCACGCTCAAATGACCTACTCTTTTTCACGCAAGCTGAGCCTGCACCTCTAGATTATTTAAAGATCACTCATTGGAGACATTACGTTGAACTAATTCGAGAAGAACACCATTGAGACTCTTTGGGTGTATGAACGTGACAATACCCTCAGCACCCCCCCTACTCGGCTTACCAGTGAGCACAAGGCCAGCCTCCTGTATCCTCTTAATGAATTCCTCCAGGTCATTAACCTCAAGGGCTATGTGGTGAATACCCTCACCCCCCCTACTCTCCAGGAACTTAGCCACCGTTGAGCTTGGATTTAGTGGTTCAAGTAATTCAATCCTTGTATTACCAAGCCACACCATTACGACTTTAACCCCCCCCTGCTCCTCAACAATTATTGGATCACTAACCCTAAGCCCCCCCAACTTCCTAAACTTTTCAACAGCGCCACCAAGGTCCTTAACTGCGATAGCGACATGATCAAGCCTTGGCATCTCCATACCCAACAACCTCCTTGCCGCTTCCTGTGGTGATAACCTACCATTAATAACTTCATTTTCAAGCTCCTTACTCTCACTAAGTTGCTTCTCAAGTAGGTCATATGCATAGAGCCTCATTTCAAGCAACCTCCTGCTGGTTAAGGATTCATTTAATTTACCATTACTAATCAACTCCCTAAACCTATCATCAATGATCTTAAGAAGTTCATCCACTCCAAAACCATACAAACCCGATACCTTAATCACGGCTGGCTTCCAGGAATCACCCTTAACCTCCCTCATCATGTCAACCATAGCCAACAAATCCCTATACGTTGACTCAGATGCTTGGTTGTCGGACTTTGAAACAACGTATATGTCTCCAATCTCCATAAGACCACTCTTAAGCGCCTGAATCTCATCACCAGAGAGTGGCGGTACCAGGACAAGTATTGTGTCAGCCACGTACTTAATATCCGTGTCTGACTGCCCAGCGCCGACAGTCTCAATGAATACGTAATCCGCACCAGCATACTCGAGCACGTTCACCGCAGCTATCGTTGCATAATTAAGTCCTCCACGAATACCCCCCTAGTCGCCATACTCCTAATGTATACGTTGGGCCTTGACGTAAGTTCCTGCATCCTAATCCTATTACCCATGAAGGAACCTCCTGTGAATGGACTTGAGGGATCGATAGTGAGGACTGCAACCCTCTTATCCTGAGGTATCTTCCTAACCATAGTGTATATCAACGTACTTTTACCTGAGCCCGGCGGCCCGGTTATACCAATTACGTGGCTTCTACGCTGTACAATAAGCGGTATTTCAACACCTTCCTCGGCCAACGTTATTAACCTAGCAATGGCAGCTTTATCCCAATTACGTGCCTTCTCAAGTAATTCATTAATGCTCATTGTGTAGCACCTACAAGCTTCTTGACTATCTCAATGATCTCCTTAAGCGGTGTACCAGGTCCATAAACACCAGCCACACCCATCTTGAGCAACGCATCCCTATCCTCAGGAGGTATTATTCCACCAACCAGTACAGGGATATTCAAGCCCCCTTTCCTTCATGATCCTCATCAACTCACCCACAAGCTCCATGTGCGAGCCAGACAATATACTGATGCCTATTAACTTAGCATCTTCTTGAATCGCCGTCTCAACAACCTGGCTGGGTGTCTGCCTAATACCCGTGTAAACAACCTCAAAGCCAGCCTCGGCTAATGCCCTAGCAACAACCTTAGCGCCCCTGTCATGCCCATCAAGACCAAGCTTCGCAATGATTATCTTAGGCTTGGGCATACTTCATCACCAATCACGCATCATACCCTAAAAATCTTTTCCTTAATAAATGGATGGCGGTTTATACTCACCCCCCCAAACATCACGTAGTACACTCGATATTTCGCCGACCGTTGCCTTGGCTTTAATCGCACCTAGTATGTACGGGAACACATTCTCATCCTCCTTATCGGCCACCCTCCTCAGCTCATTGAGCGCCCTTTCCCAGGCCTCCTTATCACGGCTCTCCCTAACCTCCCTAATGCGCTTAATACTTCTTTCCCTAGATACTGGGTCAACCTTATGAAGCTCTATGTGTAGTTCCTCCTCTTCCCTAAACATGTTGACGCCAATCACGGCTACCTTACCCTCCTCAACCATCCTCTGGTATTGATATGCTGATTCAGCAATAGCCCTCTGTGGGTAGCCGATCTCCACGGCCTTCGTCATACCACCAAGCTTATCAATATAATCAATTATTTTCATAACCTCCTCCTCAATGGTATCCGTAAGCCACTCAATGTAGTACGAACCTCCTAATGGATCTATTGAATCGACTACACCACTCTCATACGCTATCACCTGTTGTACTCTTAATGCCAGCTTCACGGACTTCTCTGTGGGCAGAGCCAATGCCTCATCATAGGCATTAACATGAAGTGATTGGGCGCCACCGAGTACCGCAGCTAATGCCTGTATCGTGGTCCTAATAATGTTGACCTCGGGCTGCTGGGCCGTTAATGCGGCCCCCCGATGTTTGTACGTGGAACTTAAGCTTCATTGACTCAGGTTTCTTGGCGCCGAATCTCTCCTTCATAATCCTCGCGTAGAGTCTACGAGCCGCCCTGAACTTCGCGACCTCCTCAAAGAGGTTTGTCGTTGCTGCGAAGAAGAAGGATAGGCCCGGTGCGAAGTCATCAACATTCATTTTCCACCTATTTATTACCCAATTAGTGTATTCAATGGCGTCAGCAGTGTGAAGGCTAGTTCCTGGATTGCCGTGGCTCCAGCTTCTCTGAAGTGATAACCACTGATGCTTATTGGGTGCCACTTAGGCAGGTTCTTTGATGTATAGGCTATTATATCTGTCGCGTACCTCATTGAGTGTAGTGGTGGGTATATGTATAGGTTCCTGGCTATGAATTCCTTGAGTATGTCATTCTGTATTGTACCATCAAGCACAGCCTTATCAATGCCCCTGCTCTCGCAACCGTTATGTACATGGACAATATCTCGGCTGCCGTAGCATTTATGGTGAATGATGTCGTTATTTTACCAATATCAATACCATCAAAGAGTATTGACATGGAAACGACCTCGGGAACTGAAACACCGACCTTACCGACCTCAGGGTATGCGAGTTCATGGTCAGGGTCAAGACCCAACTGCGTTGGTAGGTCGAAGGCAACGCTCAAGCCGGTTTGTCCCTGCGATATGAGGAATTTATACCTCCTATTCGTGTCCTCTGGTGATCCGAAGCCTGAGTACTCCCTAAACGTCCATAGCCTCGATCTATACATGCTCGGGTATATACCTGGTGAATGGGTACTCACCTGGGAATCCTAACCTATCCAGGTAATCGCCCTTAACATCAAGTGGCGTGTATAGTGGCTTCACATCAACTCCAAACGATGTTACGAACTTCCTCCACTCAGGTAATTTCTTAAGGGTTGGCAGTAAAAATTCTCTAGCCCACTCATCGTACTTTTCCTTAATCCTATCCATACTATCCATTAATAATTTACAATTAATTATTGCTAATAAATCTGTCTTTATTTCGTGACATTACTTAGTAAGTAATTCACGGCATCATCAACGGACTTAAACACTTGACCACCCATGCAGTACATGGCCTGGGCAACTAGTTTGTCGGCATGATTCATGACGCCGATTATGTTTGACGATAATTGGTAATCATCAAGCATCGAAGCCGCAATCCTACCGCACTCCCTCAACTTAACCCTCATCGTATCAAGAGCCTGAAGCTCGGGTGTAGTAGCTATTATCCAGCCAAGCGGCCCTCTGAATCCACGGCACAGCTCAGCGACCTTGGTCATTAATAGGTCTTCGACATTTCTAACCTTGGCTAATCTATCATCACTGCCTGAACGAGGTAAGCGTTTAACTGCATGGAGAGAGCCATAACGATAGCCGCTATACTACCTACCGCATTATCATTAAAGTTGATCCTAGCATTATTGGCGATGTTTGTTAGCTCATCTAAGCATCCCATTAGCTTTATCGGAGCCGAGTCCTTACGCACCTTAACCCTCTTACCGAATAGCGGTATTACACTGTAACCACTATCGCCAGGGCACTTGATACTATCATCAATTTCCTTGCAGTCCGCAAATAAAGGTAAACGGCACTCGTTACTCATTATATATCAATTGTAGATTAATCATTATATAAATTTATTTCATTTTAATTAAGGTTAACCTTAGACTCAAGCTGCGGTATAACGAACTCAAGTCCCAGTCGTCTCAAGGTATCCTTCCTTGGTATACCCCCCCTCTCGTCCCAACCCCCCCTCAATTCATAATACCAACTAAGCATTCTCTGATAACCATCATAATCAAGCTTAGCGCCCTTAAGTGGACCCTTACTCAATGGTCTCTTAAACCACTTGGCGGGCGGCGTATCATAGGCCCTATCCCAGTGACCATACTCCCTAATCCAGAAAGCCCTAATTAGTGTATAAATCCTATTATTTATGGTACTTAGTACCTCCATGTTCATGTCCATGCCCGTGGCGGCCTTGAATAGGCGGAAGTACCAATCAAGCTCAAGCCCTACCTCAACCCATGGGAACCTGCACGTTACTATTGTCTCGAATAAACCGCCTCTAATGTCCTGCATCTCGATCAATTTCTCAACCTTCTCCCTAGTATAGTCAAACCTACCCCCCCTCTGAACCTCCCAGGATATGAGCCAAGCATCCTTATGATGAGCACCAATGGGGCTTGTTGAGAATGCGAGGGCCATTCCCGGCGCTGCGTGGCAATCATACGCGCTAATCTCGAGCCCCCCCTTAACATGCATTGCAAACTCCGTCGCCTCAGGTCCTAACTCCATTGATGCTGCCCTAACCCCCCCTTTACCAAGTAGCCTACCTAACTCCGTCCTCTGCAGCGCTATGTCCATAGCCACCTCAGCAGCCCTCTTATAATCGCCCCCCCACTCAATCCTCTCCTTAAGGAGACCCTTCTCTGAAGCCTCCATTGCAAAGCCAAGCGTGGAGCCTAGGCTTATCGTGTCCATGCCCATCATGTCAGCAATCCTATTTAAGTGGGCAACCTTCGCTAAGTCGCCAATACCGAGATTACTGCCAAGCATTGCTATATTCTCATAATCCAATTCAGCGAGCTCACCCTCCGCATCCTTAACCACATGCCCGCAAGCCATAACGCACTGTGGGCATGACCTGGTCATGACCTTATTCCTCTCAACTGAGAACCCGCCAATCTTCTCATACTCATCGAATTGACCCTCGGTATAGTTATACGTCGGTAATACACTAGCCTCCTGCGCCCATTCAACGGTTGACGTAGTTCCCTGCCTCATCCAGAATGGGTAATTCGGCTTAGACTTCGTAGCCACTATCGCATCAACACCAATCTTCCTAAGCACTGGGTCCGCGACCTTAATGTCACCGTGACCCTCATCACTACTGCCTTCAGATTCTTACTGCCCATGACAGCCCCCATACCAGGCCTACCACCACTACGGCCCTTCTGAGCAACAATTGTCGCGAACCTCACGAGTTTCTCGCCAGCTGGTCCTATCAGAACCATACCGACATCACTACCATGGACCCTCTTCAGCCTGTCCTCCGTGGTAAACGCATCGAGACCCCCCCACAGATCCTCAGCGCTGTTAAAATCAACCCTGAATTCATCGACCTTATTCTCAATGTATAGGTACGTGGGCTTCTCGGCCTTACCCTCTATTATTATCATATCGAGCCCAGCCTTCCTCATGTGGATAGCTAACCATGTACCGATATTGCCATCCCCCCCATAACCACCCGTCAATGGCTTTTAGCGGCCACAAGTAACTTACCACTATTGGGTATTGGCAATGCGGTTAATGGACCAACGGCTAGTATTAACTTATTTAATGGACTTAGTGGGTCAATGCCGGGTGGTAACTCATCCCAAAGAGTCTTTATTGCAAAGCCCCTACCGCCGATGTAATTTTGTGCGAGGGACGGATCTAACTGCTGTACGTTGAATCTTTTCTTAGTGAGATCAATTCTTAATATACGCCCACCCCCCCATCCAAACATAGCGGCGATTACCTAAACACGTTATAAATAAATTTTTCTTAGTGCTTCAATAGGAATATCAAGGAATAAATATGACTGGCGAGAATCATTAAATATGATCACCATGAACATAGACAAGTTTATGCCCATTAACATTAATAACCCTCACATCAATACCGTACAACTCGCTTAAAACTCCATCATTAATTACTTCGTTAGGCGAGCCCACGGCAAGAATCTCCCCCATTTCTTATAGCCACAACCCAATCACTGGCAAGCGCCAGGTCTATGTCATGGCCGGCGGCTATTACTGTGACTCTATCATCGTTTACAATCCTCCTTAGTACTGCAATTACCCTATGCTTATTACTAAGGTCTAGGTTTGATGTTGGTTCATCATTAATATTAATGGCGCCTTAGATGCTAATGCCCTCGCTATCAATACAAGTCTCTTCTGGCCTGTACTCAATTCATCAAATCTCCTATTGGCAATACCATCTATGCCGAGACGTTTAAGTACCGTGAGTGCATCATCCTTACTCACCCAACCATCACCATTTCGTGAACTCATGACCACATCGAGGACCGTTAATGCCATCTGCGAGTAAATCTCCGCCGGTGAGTAGGATACGTACTTAGGCAAATCCTTAATGGATAATTCATTAACATCCCTATCATCAATGTATACGTAACCACCAAAGACCCTCGCATACTTTATCATCGCTCTAAGTAACGTGGTCTTTCCAGACCCGTTGGGACCAAGTAACGTTGTTAAGCTAGGCCTAGGTATGTTTAGTACTATGTTCTTAATTATTGGGTTATCATAACCAATTTCTGCATTCACGAACCTAACTATGAAATTACTCATTATGACCACCCCCCCTGAGTAATATTAGCAGTACTGGGACACCAAAGAGGCTTGTTATCGCGGTTATGGGCATAACAACGCCGGGAATCATTACCTTACTAACGACGTTGCATAGAGCATTATCGTAGAACCTGAAATCATTGATAGGGGGTATGACCCTCGAATTATCGGAGCTTGATATTAATAGCCGGGTTAAATGGGGGCGTCATAAGTCCTACGAACCCTATGATACCTGTAAACGATACCGTCACCGCAGTTAATAGTCCAATTAATATAATTAGTAGGTTTCTAAATGCCCTGGGGGCTCACGCCACTGGCCTGGGCTATTTCATCACTAATCATTAGCAGATTAATTTCACGACCACTCATAACAATGTACGCCAGAATTGGTAGGCTCACGCCAAACATTATGATATCCTCACTCCAATTAACACCGCTTACTGTACCAAATAATAGGTAGATAACGGCAGGTAGTGTTGGGATTAGGGTTAGTAGGTACGTGTCTAGTATCATTACGATTGAGGAGAACAGTATTGAAACGGCAATACCGGCTAGGATAAGGGATAGCCAATATCCCCCCCTGCCAAAGGTCACGACAATTGCCGTGGCCAATAAGGCGCCTAGGAATGATAGGGCTGGGATCACTACCATCGGTGAGGGAAGATCAACCCTAAATAACGTATATGCCAATAAGCCGAGCAATGCGCCAAATAGTGCCCCCAGATGCCGTGCCGGTTACGTAAGGCTCTGCAAGTGGGTTTCTAAACACCGCCTGCATAACGGCGCCTGCAACCGTTAAATCAATACCAACCACGATACACGCAAGCGCCTCAGGCAGTCTAATATCCATTATTATGATTCTATACGTATTCGTTGGATCAATTAACGCCTTTAATGGAATCGTAACTTCGCCAATGATTAGATTTAGAATAATACCTATTAGTAATAATGGGATGAAAATCCATAGGAATTTTACGATAGGATTACTTATCGTTATCATCACCCATTACTCAATGTGATGTTTA
The DNA here is from genome assembly GCA_001316125.1 of Vulcanisaeta distributa JCM 11213. Next base: position 105,413 of record BBCS01000005.1, on the reverse strand, counting down.
GGTTTGGCTTAATGTATTGATTAACCCATTGGGCGCTTATGTAATGTGGTATGGTGGTTGAGTTAAGACCGAAGGCGCTTGGGTGAAGTATGATGGCGAGTAGTAAGGCGCCATAGACGGAGAGAGGTCCGGGCTCCTCAACTAGGCTCTCCGCAAAATTCCCAAGCACGTATATATGGCCCTCCCTGACAGCGTTGGTATCGTTTATTCCAGGTATTGAGAGTATTGCCTGAAGAGTGGCTGTATAGTTGCCCATGAAATCATCGGCTATTATATAGTCGGGGGTTAACTGCTAGTAATTGGCTTGGGCTAACCGTGGGTACATACCACCGAATGGGTCGTAACCACCGGCTAAATTGATATAGTAACCAACGAATGATGAATTACCTGCGACATATATTGGGTTATACCACGCCAAGTAAGCTACGGTTACCCTAGGCTCACCCGAGACCTTACCCTCTACGTAATTTATGACATTATTCATATGACTTATCACCTCCTCACCCCCCCTACCTGGAACACCAAGCGCCTTGGCCATTAGCATTATGTCATTCTCTATGCCAGTCACGTTAGTATTGTCCGTACCTCCTATGAATATCACGGTAATGTTGGCTGCGCTTAACGTACTAACGCTCTGCACGAGCTGTGGCTGGAAACCGGCATCTGCGCAGAGTAATGACGGGTGTGCGGTTATTATTGGCTCTATCGGTGGTGACTCATATATTGAGCTAATAGTGGTGGCATTACTTGGTACTGTGATGTTTAAGTAATTAAGTAGTTGCTCGGAGTAAACATCGATTAGGACAACCCTATCGCCAAAGCCAAGGGCGTATATTATCTGTGTACAGTCAGGACTTATGGTACCTATGGTGCTTGGTTGTGAGTAGATCGTGATGTTACGGCCCAAATAATCAACTACCGTTATTGGGTAATTAACACCGGCGCTAGGCATGCCCTGCCTTAATACGTGGGGTTGAAGTACGTAGTATAGGGCTATTATTATCACGGCGATTATTACGACTATCCCCCCCACAATTAACGCTTTTGAGGTGCCTCTCGACATACGGTGATAGGATATGCATCCTATTTATAAGGATTTCCTATACGCCTGTATATACGTAGCCATAAACGTAAGGTTACTGACCGAGGGCTAACCCATCCCCCCCGCGTATATCGGAGTAGAGCAGTTTCCTGCCATTATCGAGAAACGCGGCTATGCTTGCCACGCCTGTTCTCCCAGGTACCTAATTACTTGGTGGGGCTCCGTTAGGCCCGTTACTTCGTAACCCTCCTCGATGATTAACGACTTCCTATCCCACAGGAACCTGGGTGCGTCGATAGCCTCCACAGGCTTAATCCGTAATCAACCATGTTCGTTATAAATAGGGTATGCTGCTGCGGCCTGAAGTGTGCCCCCGGAGGTTCCAAGTGCGTACTTTGGTTCTCCATCCTTAGTGATTATTATAGTGCTTAATGTGTGAAGTGGTCTCTTCCTAGGCATTAATGCATTTGGTCCATCCATTGAGAAGTCCGAGGCCCTATCATTGAGTGTAATCCCATACTTGGGCTCGGTAACTAATGAACCAAAGTGCTGGTACAGGCTTTGAATGGCGCTTACGATATTACCCTCCTTATCCACAACCACGAAGTACGTAGTATCGCCAGAACCACTCAATTGCTTACCAATCCCTGATTTATACGCTGACGTGAGAAATCCCGGGTCGAGGAGCTTATTAATTGGTACCTCAACAAACCTTGGGTCACCAACGTATAAATCCCTGAGCTCATAGGCTATTTTGTAAATGCTAGGTAGGTCTCAATCCTACTGTGCGACCAAGCATCGACACTCACCCTTAACTCCTCAAGAAGTCTCAGTATCATTAATGTGGTTATGCCCTGGGTATTGGGTGGTGATTCGTAAATGGTTAACCCATTATAATCAATGCTCAGTGGATCACGCCATTCAGGTTCATACTCCATTAAGTCACTCATTTCCATAACGCCGCCGACCGATTGAATGTGATTCACGAGGGTCTCACCAACCTCTCCTCGATATAGAATGTCGGGTCCGTGCTCCATCACTAACTCGAAGGTCTTGGTTAACGGCTCTATCCTTATTACGTCCCAGGGCTTAGCATTTATTGGGTAAACGGACCTAAAATCATTATTTCCAGTGATCTCATTCCTGAGTAATTCTATGGCCTTAACAAAGCTGGGGGGGCTTACCGGGAAGCCCTTCCTCGCAACCTCAACGACAGGCCTTACGAGAGACCTCCACTCATCAGTTCCAAAGCGCCTCCACACTGCGTGTAGCCCTGCCAGCAATCCAGGGACTACGGGCGATAATGGGCCCCTTAACGGCACAGCATTCAACCCCCTCTGCAGCAGTAATTCTCTGCTTAATCTTCTCGGTGCCCACCCACTGGCGTTTAGGAAGTAGACCTTACCCTCCCTGGCTATGTAAATCATCGCAAAGAAGTCCCCACCAAGACCACCAAGGTGTGGTTGCGTGAGCTAATGCGAGTGATGTAGTTACTGCGGCATCAATGGCATTACCACCGAGGTTGAGTACATCAACACCCAACCTACTGGCCACTGGATGCTCTGAGGCAACACCACCTAATTCCGTAATCCAGGGAGGCTTAACACCACCTGTTATTGGTAAGGGCATGTGCTATTACGTTGCTTAAGAATTTTATAGTATTGCGCGAGAGAATAATTGATGCATTGAAAAGAATCATTTAAATTATGGATAATATAAAGTTAATACTGCATTAGTGATAATTAGTATGTTGACTAATCTCTCATGGAACTATGTTGGAAGGCTTCACAATGATTTTCTAAATAACCTGAAATCTATAAATGCACTAACACTATTACTTAATAGGCAACGTATTAAACTGAAGATGGCATTATCCACCCTCGGACTTATTCTAAATCTGATAGGTTCGGTTAATCCTAACTTCATGCCTGACGGTGATGAGTATGCAGTAATTACTAAGGATACCATAGAGTCCCTTATGAGAGATTATGACGTTAATAAGTACGTAACTATAGAGAGCATGAGGAGAGGGGGGGATGATCGTGCATACGTCATAACCATTAGGGCAAGCCCATCATTAGTCGTGGGATTGATGATTGTATGCAGTAATGAGTGTGAGTATTACATTGATGATAGGGTGAATATCGCGAGGATTAATGCTAATGTATACTTTCAATTAGTAATGAAAGCGTTAATGATAATGAATAGAGTATTTAACATTGATACACCGAAGACACTACTTACCCATAACCCAACAATTTATGGGAAGGTCCTGACCATTAATAGGAATGAGGTAATTGCATTATCAATTTGGGACATACTTAGATTAACGGACGTAATTTCTAAGGAGGATCTCACGGTAAGCGATATAAGCAATATCGTTGATACGGTGGTTCACGAATTCCTTCATTACATACTCGACAGGAAGTATTTAGTCACGTCAACATTCATGAGAATGGCGAAGAGGATACCCAGCGTCATTGATGATGGTGTCATTCATGAGTTAATAGCATGGACATTAACACCCCCCCACGTGAGTAAGTATGTGGCTGAGTGTATTAAGTATGGGAGTGCAAACACTGTGAGCAATACCGAGTTGGCAATTCAATATCCTATTAAGAGAAGGCATGCATTAACTGCTAGGAAGATAATCAATGAATTGCTAACGAGACTTAACGGTGAATGCGGTTAATTAAACATGGAAAAACTAATTAAGTCGTAATAGCCCTTGAGGCTATATGGGAAGACGCATTGTGATAATTGGCGGCGGCGCCGCTGGTGCATCAGCTGCTGCTAGAGCCAGGAGGTTAGACCCTGAGGCGGAGATTGTGATGCTTGATAAGGGTTTATTCATAAGCCACGCCCCCCCATGTGGGATACCGTACTACATAGGTGGTGTTGTTAAGGAGGCTCAGGAGCTAGCAATATATACTCCAGAGGAGTTTGCGAAGGAGAGGAGGATAACTGTTAAGGTTAATGCTGAGGTATTCGATGTTGATACCAAGAACCAGGTCGTGTATGCAAGGGAGGGTAATGAAACTGTTAAGTATCAGTGGGACGTACTCATAATAGCCACTGGGGGGGCAAAACCAATAACTCTTCCTGTTGAGGGTCATGACCTAAATGGCATATTAACACTTAGGCTTCCGCATGAGGCGCCAAAATTAAGGGAGGAAGTCGAGAAGGCGAGCACCGTTGCCGTGGTCGGCGGTGGTTACATAGGCCTTGAAGTGGCCGAGGCGCTTAGGAACCTTGGTAAAAGGGTGCTCCTGTTCGAAATGATGCCGCACGTGTTACCAACAACGTTTGATGAGGATATGGCTAAGTTAATACATGATGAGCTCATTAAGAATGGAGTTGAACTTCACCTTAATGAGAAGGTTGTGGGCTTCAGGGGGGGTGTTAATGGCCACGTGAATAAGGTAATTACAGAGAAGGGTGAGTACAACGTAGATAAGGTGGTGATGGGCGTTGGCGTCAAACCAGACGTTGATCTCGCAGTCAAGGCTGGTGCGAGACTGGGCGAGACGGGGGCTGTCTGGGTTAATGAGTACATGGAGACCTCAGTACCGAATGTCTATGCTGCCGGTGATGTGGCTGAGACCTGGAGTTTAATTACTGGGAAGAGGATGTACGTAGCCCTGGCACCACCAGCCAATAAAATGGGGGGGCAGGTGGCTGGCGCCAATGCCGTTAGAGGTAGGTTCCTAAAATTCCCTGGTGTGTTGGGTACGGCAATAACGAAGGTATTTGGTCTCTACGTAGCTAGGACTGGCCTTACGGAAAAACAGGCGAGGGATGAGGGATTTAAGCCCGTGTCTGCCACGATTAAGGCTAGAACCACAGCGCATTATTACCCAGGCGGTGTTCAGATTAATATAAAGATGACAATGGATGAAACAAGCGGCAGGGTCCTAGGTGTCCAGATAATTGGGCCTGACAAGATAGTCGCGGGTTACATAGACATTGCCGCCGCATTAATAGGTAAGGGGGGCAACGATTGATGACTTCTTCTTCGCCGATCTTTCGTACTCCCCCCCACCCACTGCACCTATCTGGCATCCATTAATCACGGCAGCAGGGTGCTGTCTAAGGGCAAGTACTAGTAGTTCTTGTTAATTAATGCATGAAATAACGTAAAAACAAAACTATTGCTCTTTCTCCTCCCTACGCAGATTCTTAATTACATTGGCTAGAAAGGTTATTTCTGATGGTACGTCCACCTGAACCAACTCGGTATCGTCTCTAGGGCATTTAAAGTCATACTCATACGCCTCATCCAGTGTGTATCCTCTGAAGCACGTTGGGCATATATAAAGCGTTGTCCTACTCAGTGTGTTCATCCTATGCATGAGCTTAGTCACAACATTGTTAATATGCTGTATGAGGAACTTCCTAATGAAGTCCTTATTAATGAACCACTTATACTCATACCTATACTGATCCGTGGATTCACGAACAAGGCCTACAAGCCCTGCCCTATGCATCACATGCAGTATCCTCCTTATCTCAGTGGCACTTATGCTAGGATTAGGGCTAGGGATTCATCGGGTATGGCCTCATTCCTCTCACTCAATGTCTTAAGTATCTTAACGGCTAGCTCACCCATCTCCTCATTATCATACTCAAAGGCTATTTTCCTCCTTGCATACTCAAGGAATAATGATGTCTCTAGGTCCTCGACCATCAATGACTGACTAATCTATTGGGTTAAAATTCTTACTATTACCATACCTCTTATTAACCACCAACGACTCCAACCTACTCCTAACAGCATCCCTTAAATCATCAATGCCCACCCCCAGTCTTTGCGGATATCAACACATAATTACCAAACTCACCTTCCACAAGGCCTATCTTATCGTTGATGCCAATGCCATCCATCAAATCAACCTTGTTAAGAACGGGCAGGATCTTAGTTCTAGAAATACCTAAATCATTAAATATTTTCAGGGAGCTCATGAACTTCCTCGAGAATTCCCTATAATCATCGCTTATGTCCATCATAAAGAGAACAAGGTCTGCATTGAGAACCTCCGCAATTGTTGCGTAAAAGGACTCAATGAGAAGCGGCGGTAGGTCATCAATGAAACCTATGGTATCAGTCAATATCGCGTTTAACCCATTGAAATTAACGAGCCTTGAATACGTGTCTAGCGTCGCGAAGGGTTTACCATCAACGTACTTACTCTCCCTGGCCAATCTATTGAATAGCGTGGTCTTGCCGGCCGATGTATAGCCAGTGAGCGCAACCTGCGGTAGCCCGTAATCCCTCCTCTTAATTACGAGCATCTCCCTCATCCTCTTAATCGCACTTAACTCCCTCCTGATATGGGCTATCCTCCTCATCATATACCTATAGTAAGCCTCAATTGCGTACTCACCACCACCATAGAAGCCTATCTGCTCACCCATCTTTGCAAGCCTAATGAACTCCCTAACCCTCGGAATCTCAAGTCTAAGTCTCGTCAACTCAATCTGAAGCTTAGCCTCCTTACTACCAGCCCTCCTCTCAAATATCTCGAGAATCAGAAGTACCCTGTCCATAACCCTAACCTTTAACCTACGTTCAAGATTAACATACTGTATCGGGTTCAACTGGTGATACGTAATCACTACGTCAGGCCCAAGGGACCTAACAAGCGACTCAACCTCACCCAACTTACCAATACCTAGGTAATAACGCGTGTCGGGCCTCCTCCTCTGTATAATCGTGTCAAGAACCTCATAACCACCAGCCTCACTTAGCAACTGAAATTCCCTAATCCTATTCTCCCCAACGTCATCGGCAACAAGCAACAAAGCCTTAGCCCTATTATTACTCACTACACGTTTTATAACTCACTCGTTATTTAAAACTATTGCCACAATGTATTATGCAGATCACTTACCCCTGCCCTTCTCGCGAAGAGTCACAACATCACCTAACGTTAATGACCTACTAACGGGCTTCTGAGTCTCGGTGCTAACGTCCTCAGCCTCCCTTAATAAACTAATACCGAGCGCCTTCTCGAGCTTCCTAGCAAGCTCTACGTCAGGTATTAACTGACCATCCTCGATCCTCCTCAATATACTCTCCTTAACGCCAATCACCTTAGCTAAAACATCCCTACTCATGCCAAGCTCTCCCTAGCTTCCTTAATTAACTCAGCATAGTTCTCAACAACCTCATACCTATCGACATTAACCCTAGGCTTACTAACCCTATACGTAACACCCCTCCTAGATTCATACTTAATTACGGACATCGGTTGCTGCGTCGCCTGAACCTGTGAAGGACCCCTAATCACCTTAACGCCCTTAACATTAGTGTATTTACGGGCGCACCTCTGGCATAGCGTCAGTACGGCACCATCAATTTCCACAATGACTGGCTCGCCCTCAATTGGTGCACCACAGACGTCGCATGTCAAGACCATTCCAACCACCTGACTGATATAGGCAATGCTACTTTAAAAATATATTGGGAAATTGGGAAAAGATTAAATATTTCATGCATAGACGCATCACGTGTCGGTTAGGATTTACAGAGTCACTGGGCGTATGAGGATTGGGATGCAGTGGCAGAGGTTTTCCCTGGAGTTGCTGGCCACAAAGCCTAGTGAGGCCGTGGAGATGGCTTATAGTGAGTTAGGCAGTAGGCATAAGTTGAAGAGAAGTATGATTAGGATTGAGGAGGTTAGGGAGATAAGTAAGGATGAGGTTAAGCGTACTGAGATATTGCAGTTACTATCCATGGAATCACTTGTTAAGTGGTGATGTAATTAATGTCCCAGCAACCACAGCGAATAGTAATAACGAGGGAGGATATCGAGAGATTAATCGAGGAGAGGAATTCCTTAGCGGCATTGCTTGATGTTATTAGGCAGAACCTTGCATTGGTAACGCAATCAATAAACGAATTAAGGAGCGCCAAGGACATGCTAACATTGCTAAGCAAGGGCGTAGTTCAGGACACATACGCCGGGGGGGTTGGTGGGGGGGGTATCTTCATCAAGGCCTCACCGGCACAGGGCGAGAAGGTACTGGTGAGCATTGGTGCTAATTTTGTGATTGAGATGGATATCTCATATGCTATAAACTACATTGATGAGAGAATTAAGGAGTTTGAGGATTTAAGATCAAAACTAGACGCTCAATCGGCTGACGTAGCGAAAAGGATAACGGATATAGATAACTTCCTCCTCTATATAAGCGCGGCCATTAGGCAGCAACAGCAACCTAGGCAATAAGGTGTTATTTAATGTTCGATAAGTTAAAGAACGCCTTCAAGTCATTCACAAACACAATAGTTAATTCAATAACAACTACCGAGTTAAGCGAGGATAAGCTTAATGAAATACGTGATGAATTATTCATGCAACTCGTTGAATCCGACGTGGCCGTTGATGTTGCTGATGCAATAAGCAATGCAATGGTTAATTACTTAAGGGGGGGACTTAAAGTACCTAGGTTTGGCGATAGGGAGTCTGTCATTAAGAATGGGATTATTGATGTAATGAATAAACTATTCAGTGATATACCCGATGTCGACTTCATGAGTGAGGTCATAAGGCTTCTTCAAACGAAGAAGCCCGTGGTTCTCCTATTCCTGGGCCCAAACGGTTATGGCAAGACCACGACAATAGCCAAGATAACCCATCAATTAATGAAGAGGGGGGGTTATACCGCAGTGTGGGCGGCCGCAGACACCTATAGGCTGGGGGCCATCGAACAGTTAGAGGGCCATGCTACTAAACTCGGTGTTAGGGTTATAAAGCATGGTTATGGCTCAGACCCAGCCGCGGTGGCTTATGATGCAATAAGCCACGCTAAGGTCAGGGGGGGCATTGATTATGTAATGATTGATACAGCCGGTAGAATGCATACGGACATCAACTTAATGAATGAATTGAGTAAAATCCAGAGGGTTAGCAGGCCTGACCTATCGATATTTATTGCCGATGCATTACTCGGCAATGAGGCGCTAGACATTGCAAAGTACTATAGTAAGTACGTGAGGATTGATGGATTGATAGTTACCAAGGTCGATGCGTACCCAAAGGGTGGTGCCATACTAACCTTCTTATATGAGCTTAAGAAGCCCATTTACTTCCTCGGTGTTGGGCAGGGATACGACGACTTAAGGCCATTTAATAAGGCGGAGTTCTTTAGGCAGTTGATCCTATGACGAATGGTTAGAAAATTTTATAATCACTGATTAGCCATAGCCCATGCAATGAGTAGTGAAGGCTTGGGTAAGAAAATAATGAATTGGTTAAGCACCATTGCGTGGATATTCAAGGTGGCTAAGAAGCCAACCAGGAGTAATTACATGATAATCCTTAAGCTGGGCTCATTAATAGTTGCGATACTTGGTGTATACTCATTCCTATTCAGCGTAGCCCAGCAGTATCTAACGAGTAGCGCTAACTTTAGTCTGCCATACCCGCTTAACCTAATTGTCGTACTTACAATAGTCATAATACTGGCCGTTATGCTTATACTAGTCATACTAAGCACGAGAGGTATTAGCCGTAGATAAAGGCTTAGGCAATTCATTATTAGGCAAGTTTTATTAACTCATTAGGTTAGGAGAAGGCGATGAGTAGTACTGAGCAGGTAATGAGTTGTAGAGTGTATGCCCTTAGGGCTGTGGGCAACCAGGAGTATAATGTGGCCTTCATGCTTAAGGCAAGGGCTGAGCATAAGGGTCTTGATAAGGTTAGGATTACCGCCATAGTGGTATTACCGGCACTTAAGGGGGTTTGTGTTTGTTGAGGGTTCAATGCCGTATGAGATCCAGGACTTAGCAACGGGCATTAAGCATTATAGGGGGGGCATGGTTAGGGGGGGTGTCATGAGCGTTGATGATATAGTGAGTAGTTTGGCTAAGCCTGTGGAGATTAATGTTGGTGATGTTGTTGAGATAATTGTTGAGCCATTTAAGGGTTATAGGGGTAAGGTCGTGGATATTGACAGGCAGAGAGGACAGGTTTACCTGGAGTTGCTTGACTCATCAAGTACAATGCCTATTATCGTGAATATTAAGGGTGTTAGGAAAATTGAAAGTAAGCAATAATAGCAAAAACGTTAAATACCTACATTAGGCGAGTCCCACGATATGGCAAAGAGAGTAGTTAAAATAGCAGTCGCGCCAGGTAAGGCGGGTGGACCTGCGGTCCAGCAATTAAGTCAATATGGAGTCGACGTGAGCAAGGTTACTGAGGAAATTAATAAGAAGACGAAGATATTGACTAATTACAGCATTAATAACGTATTCGTTGAGATAGAAATTGATGAGGATACGAAGAGCTTCGACATAAAGCCTGAATTACCATCAATAGCCGACTTAATAATGAAGGCTATTGGTAAGGACACAGGTAGCCACCAGGCAGTTAAGGAGTTAATTGGCGATGTAAGCATTGAGAAGCTTGCCGAGATAGCATACATAAAGTGGGAGGAATTGAGGAGTAAGAATTTCAAGAATGCCCTTAAGCAGGTGGTGAGTGCGTGTAGGAGTATTGGCGTAACCATTGGTGGCAAGGACCCGAAGCAGGTACTTAAGGAGATAGACGCAGGCTCTTACAATAATGTGATATCTAAGTATGAGGAGCTACTGAGACAGGAGGGCAGGTTATAAGTTAAAATAACTTAAAACACCGCTATGGGAAAAATGCTTTAATAAGGGGGGGTTTCTCCACAATACGCGATTATGAGCCTAAATCTTGACGCAATAATAAAGGCCGTTACCGAGGCAAAGGCGAAGGCGAAGAAAAGGAGATTTAAGCAGACGTATGAGTTAATAGTTAGGTTTAAGGATTTCGACGTTAAGAACCAAGCCAATAGGTTCAACATAACCATTGCATTGCCACATCCATTGCAGGGTAAGGAACCGAGGGTCTGTGTAATGGCCACTGGCGCGATGGTGCTTGCCGCTAAGGAGGCTAAGGCCGACGCAATACTTACTAGGGAGGATATCGAGAAGCTCGCTGGTAATAAAAAGGAAATTAGGAAACTGGCTAATTCGTTTGATTACTTCGTGGCCACGCCAGACCTAATGGTGCTCATTGGTAGAGTTATGGGGGCAAATACTAGGTCCTAGAAATAAGATGCCTGAGGTTGTTCAGCCGAACGCGGACATAAGGGCCGTGATTGATAGGCTAAAGAGGAGCGTTAGGGTTAGGGTTAAGGATCAGCCACAGGTAATGTGTAAGGTCGGCACAGAAGATATGGACCCGAAGCAAGTTGCTGAGAATATAGCTACTGTACTCGATGAAATACTCAAGAGGGTTAGGCCTGAGCAACTGGGGGATGTAAGTGTGAAACTCACCATGGGTCCACCAATAACCTTCTCACCATTAACATCTAAGTAAAATACCCACATTCCACTTACTAATTTCGTACTTGAGTAACACATTGTTTATGAAAACATGGGTTCTCCCAGCGGAAGAAAAATTAATTAAGTGCATCATTTGAACGGTTTCTTGCTGGTATGGCTTCACAACCAGTGTTTAGGCGTACGTATGTTAGGACGAAGCCCTATCCAGAGAAGAAGGTTAGGATTGTTAATGAATTGAAGGAACTATTCAGTAAGTATGAGAACGTATTTGTTATAGATATTCACGAGACCTCAAATAGGGTCCTTCAGGAGTATAGATTCTGGCTTAGGAGAAGGGGTACCAGAGTAATTAAGGCAAAGAACACCCTCGTGTTAATAGCACTCAGGCAGTTAATGGGTGACGTCAGCGAGGACATTGAGAAGCTATTCACTGGAGAGAACCTCCTCATATTCTCGAATGAGAACCCATTCGAGCTTGCCAAGTGGATTTGGGGGGGACTGGCGTTAGGAGGGAGGCAATGCCCGGCGACGTAGCGCCATTTGACTTAGTTGCGCCCGCTGGTAATACGAACATGAGCCAGGACCAATAATGAGTAAGTTTGGTAAGTTGAAGATACCAATTAAGGTCCAGGATGGTAAGATATGGATTGTTAGGGATACGGTAGTCGTCAAGAAGGGCGATAAGATTAATGAGGATGCTGCTGAAATCCTTAAGAAGTTGAATATAAAGCCCATATTCGAGACACTGAAGATAAAGGCTGCAATACTAAAGGGTAAGTACGTAATAACCGTTGACAATCTAAAGTTGGACGCTGGCACGTATAGGTCAATGATTGAGGATGCAGTTAAGTATGCATTTAACCTAGCTGTTAACACGGCATACCCAACACCTGAGGTTCTCAGGGTATCCCTCGCCAAGGCCCACATGGAGGCCCTGAACCTAGCCGTTAATGCAAGGTACGTAACACCAGAGACGGCTCAGTACATACTGGCTAAGGCAGTGGCTGAGGCTAATACACTTGCCGCGGTAATAGCTCCAAAGGCCCCTGAACTTGGGCTTCAGGTCGCTCAGCAGCCACAGCAGGTGAAGACTGAGGAGGCTAAGGCGGAGGAGAAGAAGGCTGAGGAAAAGAAAGAGGAGACTGGTAAGGAGAAGAAGGAGGGCCCGAGCGAGGAGGAGATCACAGCTGGTTCTCCAGTCTATTTGGTTCGTAAAAATATCAGTAATACTTTGCACAATCTGATGAATTTATATAATATAATTATCGCATAACTTATTAATTAGTAAATACCGTACTTAAATATGGTGCGGGTAATTGAGGTAATGAACAACGTATATCAAATAGACCTAGAGCCAGGCGGATTTAGTAACCTGGTCTCGGTATACGCAATAAACACGGGCAAGGGCATAATAGTATTTGAGGGAGGACCTGCAGTATCCAGCAACGATCTAAGGAACGCCTTAAGGGGGGGTTGCCAGGTAATGTTACTCATGCATTCATCACCCATGTTCATATAGACCACTACGGAGGTACCGGCGCATTAACTGGCCTTAACCCAAATATCGAGGTTTATGTCCACCCAAGGGGGGGTTCAAAAGTTCTACCTAACCCAGACATTATTTGGGTACCTGCTAGGGAGGCCATGGGCTGGCTCGGTGAATTATACGGCAGGCCGCTTGAGGTATCGAGCAAGAATGTCCGTGAGACAAAAGACGGTGATAGGGTGACCATAGGAGACGTTACCGTAGAGGTAATACACACACCGGGTCATGCAAGTCATCATCAATCCTTCATTGTCGAGCCATGGGACATACTTATCGTTGGGGGGGATGCCGCAGGTATTTACGTTAAGGATCTTGATTACATAATACCAACGACAATGGAACCCCTTAGATTCGATATGTATGTTGATAGCGTCAAAAAGATAATTGCCAGGAATCCTAAGTACATAGCCTATACACATCATTTACTCGTTCCTAACGCCACTGATTTGCTGAATAGGCACCTGAGGCAATTAGATGTATGGGGTAAAGCGGCTGAGGAGGCCGTTAGGGAGGGATTGAGCGTAAATGACCTTGAGAGGCTGCTCGTGGAGAGGGATCAGGATCTTAGGAGGGTCTATGATAGGCTTAGGAATATGAGGGCTCATTACCACTTGTTTGGTATGGCTGTTGATGGTTTGTATAAGTACTTCCGTGACCTTGAGACAAAGCGTAAATAGTGAATTTTGGTTGTGACAGGAACAAAATATAAAAAGAATCCCATTTTTATTTATCGTTAAGTTATGGAGGAATTGAGGACCAGGTTATTCGATGGAATGAGGTTTTATAGGAAGCAATGCCCATACTGTAAACATTACTTCTGGACGTTAAACAAGGACCAAGAAACCTGTGGTGATCAACCATGCACGCCATACCTATTCATAGGAAACCCACCCGGTAAGTTCAGACCTGAGTCCATTAGGGATGTTAGAGAGAGGTTCCTAAACTTCTTCGAGAGGCACGGCCACGTTAGGATAAAGAGGTACCCAGTGGTTGCGCGTTGGAGAACGGACGTTTACCTAGTCGGCGCATCAATATACGACTTCCAGCCCTGGGTCACCGAGGGCATTGTACCACCACCCGCAAACCCACTGACCCTTTCACAACCGAGTATTAGGTTTACGGATATCGATAAGGTCGGCCGTAGTGGTAGGCACTTAACGGGCTTTGAATGATGGCTCACCACGCCTTCAACTACCCCCCCGATAAGTACATTTACTGGATTGACGAGACCGTTGAATACGCCCATGAATTCTTCACAAAGGAGCTCGGCCTCAAGGATCATGAAATTACATATAAGGAGAATATTTGGGAGGGTGGTGGCAATGCCGGTGAGTGCCTTGAGGTACTCGTGGGTGGTTTGGAAATAGCCACGCTCGTTTTCATGCATTATAGGACCGTCAATGGTAAGTACGTGGAGATGCCCATGAAGATCGTGGATACGGGCTACGGGCTCGAGAGAATCTACTGGCTACTCACTGGTAAACCCACCGTCTATGATGCGGTCTTTGGTTCATTCATAGAGAAGTTAAGGAGTAAGTTAGGACTTCCTAAGCCAAGTGATGAGATGTTAATGCATATGGCGACATACTTCGGTCAGCTCGATCCTGAGGTTACGAGTATTGAGAAGGCCTATGAGTACATATCGAGTAAGGTTGGCATGGACGTTAATGAGGTTAGGAACATACTGAAGGCGCAGGAGACCCTGTACATACTTAGTGATCATGGTAGGACGCTCTCCTGGATGATGGCTGACGGCGTGATACCGAGCAACTCAGGCGTTGGTTACCTGGGTAGACTCCTGCTTAGGAGGATGCTTAGGAGCATGTATGTTGCTGGTATTGAAATGCCACTCACTGAGATCATGGACATGGAACTTGAGTTCCTAAGGGATGATTACCCGGAGGTTTATGAGGAGAGACAGACAATACTTGAGTTGATCGACCTCGAGGAGAGGAAGTTCAAGGAATTACTTAGGCAGGCGCCAGGCATAATTGATAGGGTTGTTAGGGATAGGGAGAGGAGGACTGGCAAGAGGGAGCTCACGGTTGACGACCTAATGATGCTTTATGACTCGCAGGGACTACCACCTGAGGTTGTGCGTGAAGTTGCCTCATCAAGACTTGGGCTGAGTGTTGCTGTGCCCGACGACTTTTACTCAAGGCTAGCGGCTAAGTACCAGAGACAGATTGGTGAGGAGAAACCTAAGGTTGATGTGAACCCTGTGGAGGTTCAGGACTTACCGCAGACCAGGGAATTATTCTACGAGAACATGAGGTTGTTCCAGTTCAATGCAAAGGTACTTAGGGTCATTAGGAGTAAGTACGTGGTTCTCGACCAAACGGCATTCTACCAGAGGGTGGTGGGCAGGTGGCTGACCACGGCATTATTAGGCACGGTAGGGGGGGCGAGGCGAGGGTTATTGATGTCCAGAGGGTTGGCCCAGTGATTGTCCATGTTATTGAGGGTGAGCCACCAATAGAGGGTGAGACCGTGGAGGGTATCGTGGATGCAGCCCGTAGACTTGACCTAATGAGGATGCACACGGCAACCCACATACTGCTCCAGAGCATTAGGCGTGTCCTTGGTAGGCATGTTTGGCAGGCAGGTGCGGAGAAGAATGTGCCCTTCAGCAGACTTGATGTGACACATTACAAGCTACCCAGTAGGGATGAGATTAGGAAGATTGAGGAGTTGGCAAACCAAATGGTTGTTGCTAACTACCCGGTGATCATTAGATGGTTGGGCAGGACTGAAGCTGAGTCAAAGTTTGGCGTTTACATATACCAGGGAGGCGCCGTTCCTGGGGGGGCTAAGCTGAGGATTGTCCAGGTGGGCTCCGATGATAATCCATATGACGTAGAGGCTTGTGGAGGCATGCACGTGAGTAATACCGGTGAGATCGGTATGATTAAGATCGTTAAGGTTGAGAAGATTCAGGAGGGTGTTGTTAGGTTCATATTTACCACAGGTAGACACGCACTTAACTATACGGAGTCCCTTGAGGACTCCATCAATGAGGTATCTGAATTAATTGGTAAGGGTAGGGAGGATGTGGTTAAGGGCGTCAAGGAGTTGCTCAGCGATGTGAGTAGGATGGAGGGTAGGATTAAGGCATTGACTAAGAAGGCCATTAAGGGCGATATTGCAGAGGCCATGGGTAGGGAAACCATTGTAAACGGTATTGGCTTCACATACATGGAGTATGAGAATGAGGATAGAAGCTACATACAGGAGTTCGCTAAGGAGTACCTAGGCGCCAGGCCCAACACCGTATTGTTAATAATTAATAGGGTCAGTAACGGCACCGAGTACATGATTTACCTAAGCCTGAAACAGCTAAGCGCATAAGTGTTAGGGAATTAATGGCAAGACTTAACACGAGCGTTAATGGTAAGGGTGGTGGATCAACGACCTACGGCCAGGGATTCGCCCAGGGCAGGCCGCCGGTGGACACGCTTGTGAGCACGGTCAAATCGTTTCTAAGCTCTATAGGCTCCTCCTAACTGTCTTCCCAATCTCATCCTTAAAACACCAAATGCCCTCACCAATATCAAGTAGGACAATACCCAACTTACTAACCAACTTGTCACTTAGTAATACCTCATCAGCACGCTCACTGACCACAGCATGGGCTGTAATACCGCCAACCTCCCTGTCATTTTCAAGAACCCAGACCTGGACTGCGTTAGGTATTAGTATTAACCTAGTCACTGTCCCATCGGCAAGTACGTAATTCCTAACCTCGGAACCACTGGGTAACTTGGGCAGTAGGTTTAGGTCCTCGGCAACACCCCTCGGTATCAATACCTCAGGTTCCTGGGTCTCATAGCCCGTGGTGACCAATGCCTTGGCTACCGTGGTCTTTCCCATTATTGAGGATAGCTTAACCCGCAGTCGAATAGCCATTATAATTAAGGCTTTTATTGAATTATTAATGCCTTTCTTAGTGAGCCCACGGAAATGTTAGTAAGGTTTTTAACCTAATTCAATCATGGATTAAGGATTATGTCGAGTAGTACAAACGTAAATAGGATGCTCCTAGTAGCTGTGATAGTACTTGCGGTGGCACTCGCGGCAGTACTAATATACTTCCTCGCCTTTAAGACAACACCAACACAAAAAACACCATCAAGCCAGGGCTCATCAAGCTCTTCATCCCAAACCTCAGCATCCTCACAGCTATCACTAGCCACAACCGCGTTTGAAAGGGGGGGTGTCGAGAATTGGCTGAGCATTGAATGCATTTATAGTAATTATGGTGAGAATGCGACGTTGAATGCCGTGAATAATATATACACGATAGCGTATAACTACATCTATGATTATAAGGAGACAAACAACGTGACATACCTATTACTATACCCAATAGCCCAGTACCAATACATAGAAAGCAATTATGCAAAATGTGCAATAAATGAAAGTGACCAGGCTTAGTCAATACCGTATTAGGCGCATTAAGTAATATAAACACCGTGGCATCCACACTTAACATACCAGATAATCTGCTTGGCACACCATTGTTCATTGTTTTTGATAGGGCGAATAATGTAACGTATGTTCTCGCCGGCGCCTCACCCTACGTCTTTAACGCCATTAACGATGCAGTAAGGGGGTAACATAACCGTATTCACGTATCAGGGGCAGGAACTTGGCTATGGCTTTAGGGCAAACTCAACCCAGGTATCATTCATAGATCAGATAATATCCTCTGGATTAAGGATTGGCAATCCAAATGCGAATATAACGGTCATTGAGTTCCTAGACCCGGAGTGCCCGTATTGTGCGTTGTTCCAGGTAATGTATGGTAGGTCATTAGAGACTATGGTTAATAGTGGCTATGTGTATTACGTGATTCAGTACTTCCCAACCCATGTGCTTGGTTATGGATGCTTATCACCAACAATAGCACAAATGCTAGGACCATACTGCGGATAATATCCCACAGCACAAAAATTGTTTAAATACACCAATTTACATTAAGATACCGTGGGTATAAACCAAGGGAGGTCAGGAGACTGCTTAAGCGATTTGGCATTCAGGACCTTAACCTAGAGGAGGTGAGTAACGTAACGAAGGTCATTATTTACCTAGGCGATGGCTCAACAATCGAGATTAATAAACCCGTGGTTGCTAGAATGAGAATACAGGGATTATCAATATATCAAGTACAGGCCAGTGACTCGGATGTAAAGGTCGTTAAGCCACAACCAACTGTACCGCAACCGAGGCCATCACTGATAATACAACAACCCCAACAAACCACAGCATCAAAGGCTCCCCCCCAGCAGTATGAACCGAGTGAGGACGACATTAAGCTGGTGATGGAGGAAACAGGGTGCACAAGGAGGAGGCTATCAAGGCGCTTAAGGAAACTAATGGGGACATTGCGGAGGCAATAATTAAGGTACAATCACAGAAGGGCATTAAGTAATGAACTCACTACCCTGGGGGGGGAGTTTGGCTTATTAATTAACAATTACCATATACCATACTTACTAATGAGTAAGCGTAAGGTACTTAATCGGTTATTAATTATATCATTACTCGTAATTGTAATTTCTTTGGGTATGCCTTGGTAATTATTAATTAAGTTGCTGGCGCTCTCAATACTTCTCTTCCTAGTGATCTTCATGGCAACATCATTATTAATTATGGTATTAGGTTATACGTATTGGACGTGGTATGTGATGGTCATGGCCATCGTCATCGATATAGCAATGACATTAGCCCTTGAGTGGGATGGCTTGGTCAATGATGTTAAGAGACTATGGTCCTCAGCGGCTTGATTGTTGAGCTTAGATGGCTTTACCATGAGCTCCAGGGAATTCAGGCCTGACTTATACGTACTGGCGCGCATTATTGAGGCACTGGTTAATAATGGACCTATGAAGAGGACTAGGTTAGCCGCGGCTTGTGGCTTATCATACGATAAGTTGGAGAGGAACCTTAATTGGATGATTAAGAGGAACCTGGTTCTCATTGATGGTGATGTCTTCGTTAGACTTACGAGGGATGGTGAGAGGACGTATGAGGAGCTGGTCCTGTGGATTAAGAGGTATGTTGTTCGTTGAGGATTAGTAGGATTTAATGGGCGTAGTGTTTAAATACCCATACCTCCCCCCCAGTAACTCGACGTCGCTATGCCACTTAGGCCTGGACGCTGCTATAGGAGGTTGAAAAGGCCATACACGAGGACCGAGTATATCGCGGGTGCGCCTTACGTACAAATACCCAGGTTTGAGCTTGGTAATACTAAGCCCAGGGAGAGGGCTAGGTTTGATTATGTGGCTGAGCTTGTGGCCGAGGAGACCGGCCAAATAAGGGCCAATGCCCTTGAGGCTGCCAGGCAGATGGCATATAAGTACCTATCTAAGTATGTTGGTGATCCCAACTTCTACCTAAAGATAAGTGTCTACCCATTCCACGTAATTAGGGAGAATAAGATGCTCGCCATGGCTGGCGCTGACCGTCTACAGCAGGGTATGAGATTAGCCTTTGGTGTTCCGTCGGGTAGGGCCGCGAGAATTCTTAGGCCCGGTACTATCATAATGCACCTTGAGATTGAGGGTAAGAACCTGGCCCATGCGAGGGAGGCATTCAGGAGGGCTGCCTCCAAGTTACCACTTCCAATGAGGATAGTTATTTACCCAAAGCAATCTCAACAGGCCAAGGCTGCTGCTCAGTCATAGGCCCTGAAGCACAAGGATTATAAGGCGCTAGTTTTTCGGTGAGTTAGAGTAGGTGAATTGTTAATATGAGTAGTGGCTTAGATGCTAGGCAGCTGTATAAGGGCCGTATTGAGGCTGCGACGGAGATATGGAGTAAGATAATGAGGAATGAGGTAAGCACAAGAAACCAGCTTGAGGAGTTGGTGTACATAGTCTATAAGCAGAAGGGTATTGAGCCGTTTAGGGGGGGCTTGAGTAAGGTTAGGATTTACGATAAGGAGATAGCCACGATATACATAATTGGCAAGTACGGCCTCGGTCTATTGGATGGAGAATTAACCAATGCCTTTAAGAACATTTTCAATGTTGAGATAGCATGCGATGAAATATACAGCTTCCTTAAAAGCAAAAACTTTCAACTTAACGATAATAGCGATACCGAGCAGTTTAAGAAGATGGTTGATAATGAGGCTTTGGGACCTAGGACTGAGGAGAGGGGGGGTTTAGGTTGTTGAGGTATGTGTTCACTGGTACAATAATGAGGTTTTTCTCTGAGGAGGACTTCGTGGGTACTTACAGGGCATTGAGCACGGCATACCCAGACCTGGCGAGCAGGTTCATAAGGTACGTGAGGTTCTACGTGGCCTTTAGGGTCGCGGAGGACATTGCACTGGGTAATATTAAGAAGATTGAGGAGAAGAAGATCATGAAGTACACGCACTGCCTAAGGCTTAACCTGACAAAGTGCGTTCCACACGATAAGTTGATTAGGGAGATAGCCCTCAGGGTATATAAGGTGCCTAGGAAGGTCCTTGATAAGTTATTCCCAAATGAAGACCAGAGATCATTCATACCAAAGGCACAGTAGAATACTCCTTAAAATCAAAATCATTCCTTATTCCTTAACAACCTTAAAAATTGAACTCCAAATCCCACCCTGCTCAACAACCCTCTCATTCACTACCCTAAATCCATACTTGGCAAGTAATTTCCTGGCCAGGGACTTCCTAACCGTGATAAAGACCATATTCGAGCCATCCTTGAGAACATTCCTAAGCGCCTTAAATAATGAACCATAAAAGTCGGCTATCCCCCTTAAGCGGTTCTATGCGAATTCCAAATGGAGGATTGAAAATAGCGTATGAACACGCGTTATCCTTAATGGCAGGCCTTGTTGAATCCATGACCACAAAATCAATTAAATAATCCACATTAGCTTCCCTGGCATTTGCCGATGCACCATTTACATAGCCATAATCAATGTCTGCGCATAGAAAATTCACGTCCTTTCTCATTAAGGCACCTTCGATTACTATGGTACCACTACCGCAGGTAACATCGCAAATCCTCGATGATGGAGCCGGACTTAATATCCTGAACATGGCATTAGCCAATATGGGGGGGTTTATAGAGGCTGGATGATTAAACTTCCTATACGACCTATTCCTAAGGGGGTTTACGGGTTATTGATAGGCCTAATATGCACTTATCCTGGTCAATAATGAGTCTCAATGTGAGGTCAGCATTATCAAGATTAAAGAGTGGCTTAAGGCCCATGGACATTAAAAACTCAGAAATTCTCTCACCAAGTAATGCCGCAGCGTCTGGGCTCCTGAACTCATGATCTCCAGATCTATCAGCCATTATACCAATTGTAGTATTTACCGTGTAATAGCGGAATAATTCGTCGAGCCTTAACTTCCAAATACAATCCCTCAAACTACCCATGTCCTTACCAACACTCCTTATATCTAGAACCATCACTACGTGCTCTACAGTACCTAACGCCTTTAACTCGTTAACAGTCACATTATTAATGTCTATTAGCACCTTACCTGTCACATTAGATGACCCAAACACCTCAGCCGTAATAACCCTATCCTTAAACAATTCCTTAACCTCACTAATCACCACATCCTCAATCCCAGGCACCGTTGTTAGGAGTACCCTCATTCATGAAGTAAGCGAGGTAATTAAGTTAAAAGGCATTCCGTGACTCACAGCACATGCATTGCCGTGGGATTTACCGTTATTATCCCAAGAGTCATTAACAACTGTATTACACCCGAGATTATAAGCGTGATAAATACGGGTGTCGAGGCCATGTATAGAAGTAACTTCACGGCTACGTCAACGTACTTAATCAAGTGGTACTTCATGTAATATTGTAGTTGTGGTTTCATACCCATTAGCAATTGGTAAATAGTGATGACGGTGATTAAAGATAGCTCTATGGATATTAAGTTACTAGCTATTGGATTTACACTCGACGATAGATTAAAGAGGAAATAGCCAATGAGAGAGCCGATGAACAACGATACTAAGTATTTAGGTACAGAATAATTACTAAGCTTAAGCACTAACAATGCATAGTTAATTAATTCATGCGTACTTAACTTGCTCACGCCATAGGCCCTATTCCTGAAGATGTACGGCACCTCAACAACCCTAAACGAATTACCATACTTAACATGAAATAGCGTCAATAGCTCTAGGATTAATTTATAACCTGATGAGTCACTAAGCATGTCAATTACACCCCTTAACTTATCCGCATTCACAGCGAAGAAGCCACTAATTGGGTCCTTAATGCTGCGTGTCCAGGGCATTAGTAACCTTGCCATGTACGTGGCCCCCTTACTAATGGCAAGTCTCTTAAATGACCAACCAACGATACCGCCGCCCTTAACATACCTACTGGCTATTGCCAAATCCACGCCATTCACAAGCACAGCCTTAACAAGGTTGGGAACCACGTCAGGTGGGTGCTGTAAATCGGCATCCATAACAACTATGGAGTTGGCACCCTTATCGAGACAAGCCCTCATGCCAGTCTTGATGGCACTACCCAGACCAAGCCTAGCACCTCTCTCAATTAATTCAGCCCTATTCGTTACCCTGACGAACTCCATAACGACATCTTGAGTACCGTCAGTACTGCCATCGTCAACAACCACAATAAACCAGTCATAGTCAGCCAGGTAATTTCTCAGCATGGGTAGTAGTATCTTAAGATTATCAGCCTCATTTATTGTCGGCAATACGATGCACGCATCCACTTGATAAGAAACGAGATTAAGGAAAATAAGCATTACTTTGACAGAAAAGAGTTGATTGTGTCGTTAACGAGCATAAATAAAATATTTATTAAATAATTTAATAATAGATCTCACCATTCAACAATTAATGCGGGTATTAGCGGCGGTGTTAAGGGAGTTCAATAAGCCTTTAGCATTGAGGAGTACGATATCGGAGAGCCTGGGCCTAATGATGTTGTGGTAAAGGTGAGGGCGGAGGGCATTTGTGGTCGTGACCTGGTCATTTGGAGGGGGTGGTTTTAGGAATTTAAAGCCTCCGTTGATCCTCGGGCATGAGATATTCGGTGAGGTTAATGGGAGGGCTGTCGGCGTATTTGGGGCTATTACTGACGGTACATGCCCATACTGTAAGGCTGGTAAGGAGAATCTATGCCTAAACCTTCAATTCTTTGGTGAAGGAAGGCCGGGCGGTTATGCGGAGGCCGTAATAGCGCCGAGGAGTAACGTGTTTGAGTTGCCGGATAATGACTATGTTAAGTATGCCGCAGCCGTGTGCCCACTAGCACGGCAATACATGCGGGTAAACTAGGTAATATTGGGCCAGGCACTAGGGTTCTCGTTACTGGGGGGGCTGGAGGCGGTGTTGGCATACACACAATACAGTATCTAAAGAGCCTTGGCGCGTACGTAATATCAATAACGTCACCCGCTAAGGCTGATTTTGTGGCTAAGTACTCGGACGAGGTTATTACGGACAGGGAGTTCTCAAGGAAGGTTAGGGATGTCGATATTGTCCTGGAAATAGTGGGTGCTGCAACAATAAATGAAAGTCTTAGGGTGTTGAAGCGTGAGGGTACGCTGGTCCTGATAGGTAATACTGAGGGTGAGGAAATCAGGTTGATTAGGCCTGCGCTTACGGTGATGAGGGAGCATAGGATAGTTGGCTCGGCCGCGTATACGAGGAGGGAGGTTCTTGAAGCTGTTGACCTCCTTCATAGAGGCGTCGTCAAGCCCGTCTATAAAGTCTATAACTTTAAGGATGTTAACCAAGCATACAACGACTTAATTAATCAAAGGGTTTTAGGCAGGGCTGTGTTGGTATTTTAATGAAGTAAAAAATTAATAATAACAGGTACTAATGCCTTCTCTGTGGTTCTGAGGAGATCTCAATTATTTGTTCCTGGTAATAATGAGCACATGATTAGGAAGGCGGCCCTTGAGTTGAAGCCTGACTCTGTGATTATTGACCTTGAGGATGCGGTACCAATCGATGGTAAGGAGTCTGCACGTAAGTTAATAAGGGAATTACTCCCACAACTTGATTGGAAGGGTAAGGAGGTATGCGTCAGAGTTAATGACCCAAAGACACCCTTCTTTTACGCTGACATAGACACCGTGTATAAGATCGATATTGTTAAGTGCATTGTTATTCCAAAGGCTGAGTTTGACCTAAGCTTTGTCTATAAGGCCACGGTAGGGAGATAGAGCCATTGATAGAGACGGCTAAGGGGTTACTTAAGGTTGAGGATGTTATTAGGAGTGAGGGCGTCACCGCGGTATCCTACGGTGCAGCCGACTTTGCGCTTTCAGTTGGTGGTGTTGTGAAGACCTACGAGCAAAACCAAGTTCTTAAGACTATGGTCGTTTCAGCGGCGAGGGCTTATGGCGTTGACCCAATTGATAAGGTATTCTTTGATATTAAGGATATTGAGGGCTTTAGGAAAGAGTGCGTTGAGGCTAAGTCCATGGGGGGGTTCATTGGTAAGCAGGTTATTCACCCGAGCCAAATACCCGTGGCTAATGAGGTATTTTCACCAAGCGAAGAGGAGATTAATTGGGCTAAGAGGGTCGTTGAGGCCTATGAGAAGGCGGTTAGGGAGGGTCGTGGCGCAATAAGTCTCGAGGGCCAGTTAGTGGATTATGTGCATTATAAGTTGGCTAAGAGGATCCTTGACTTCGTGAATCAGACTGACTCATGAATGCATGATCAAGCTCAGCAAAGAATCGTTCAATTGCTAAGACACGTGGATCACCCTCACTGAGCCTTATTATCCTAATCCTACCGAACCTCTTCTCCTCAGCAATGCCAAGTCTCTTAAGTGCTTCAACGTGATACTCAATCACCTTATAATTAACACCTAACTCCCTAGAGAGCTTCGTTATATTCACCTCCTTATACCTAATCAAAGCCCTAAGCACCCTAACCCTAATCCTTGATGAGAATAGGTCTTCTATGAAGTCGATGCTCACGTACCCAATTCACCCCCCCTGATAATCTTCTCCAACTCCTCCTCCAACGTTTCAAGTGGCTCAGATGGTATTGATATCAACGTTGTCCTACCCCCCCTCATACCCTTACTAGACGTCCTAGTCTCAACAAAGCCCTTAGTATTCAAATCCCTAAGGTACTCCCACAATTGCGTGTGTTTCCTGGGCTCCTGACCATACTGCTCACAGAGCATTTGGTACTCATCCTCAGCAGTCCCAAAGGGTATGTATGGTGAGTTCGGATTCTTCATTAAACTCCTAACAATGGCCAATAAGAATATCTTCTCATGCAACGGCAACATTCTAAGTTCATCACTCCTAATACCCCCCCTGAGCGTATTCTTTATGGCCTCCCTGACATGCTCAGGTAAAATCCTATCAACACCCTTCATCTCGGCGAGTTTCGAAGCTCTCCATAGTATGTCAATGGCATACCTAGCATCACCCCCCCTATGCTCATCCATTGATTTCTCATCAACGCCAGCCACATCAGCGATCATCTCGAGTATCTCCTCATCATACGCACCATCAGCTAAAGCCTCCTGAGCCCTCGCAAGAAGTATCTCGAATATCTGGTCCTTTGTGTACGGTTCAAACTTAATCACCGCATTACCAAGTGCGCTCTGTGAACTCCTATCGAGCTGATCTCTAAAGGTTAGGTCCTGGCTAATCAGGATTAGACCAAACCTATACTTATCACCCCTACTTACGTACTCCTCACCGAGCCTTATCAAAGTACCCAATGCGTGAGGACCACTGTTATTGACCAGGTGAAACACATCATCAAGAGCGACTATTGCGTATATGTCCTTCTCCCTAACCATGTCTAGAAGCATCTTAAGCAATTCCTCTGTTGAGAATCCTCTCTTTGGTATTGCGATGTTTAATTGAACGCCAATGTCCTTTAGCACCGAACTTAGTGTTCTATTGAGGAAGCAGGACACGTGAACGTACCTAACCTTCTCACTTGACCTCACCACGTAGTTCCCAAACTTCCTACTCGTCACGGTCTTACCACTGCCAGGTCTACCAATAAGCACGACCTTTGTACATAGAGCCTGGATTCTCGAGGAAGCCACTAAAGTATGTCTCAAGCTGCTTCAGTTGTTCCTCCCTATGTGGTAGCTTGCTCGGTATGTATTCTGGCGTTAATGCGGCTTCGTTCTTAAAGATCCTTGGCATTTACTATTTCTTTAGTAGAGAGGTAAAAATAGTTTTTGGTTACTATATAAGAATTGACCTAGGTTAACTGAAACTTTCACTAAACCCTCACAAACGACCTAGGCCCAACATAAATACCGAACCAATCAACTAAACCCTCAATAATAACCACGCAGTCAGAGTCACCCCCCCTATATACTGCGCGAAAGCCAAGACCCCCCCTCAATAAATTAATTAATGCATTCTCACAATCGTTATTGCTTATTAAAGATCCACGTAATCTACACCTAACAACGTAAACCCTGCAATCGCTGCTCACGTATTTACGAACAACGCTTATCAAATCATTAACCGTATTATAACTTCCCTCGTAAATAATCGGAACTATTGAGGTAAGTACGCTTTCAGGTATTGGTGCATTAATGAGGAGGTTAGCCACGTACCTGGGATCTTTACTGGTCTCCACGATTAAGACACCCCCCCTGAATTCCGTGGCCCTAACATTCACGTCCTTATCAAAGAAGAATAGGTAATCCCTAATGTCCTGCCTTACGCTATATTCAAAGGACGACTTAACAGTAATTAATACCTTATTCACCATAATACTCATTACATGGCTTACCTAACTGCACGAGACTTAATCCTCTTCACCCCCCCCACGTTAGCAAGGGCGCAGGTAATACCTACTACGACATCCTCAATAGCCCTGAACGCAGTAAATGCTGAGTTATATGGATTGAAATAGCTATGAACCTCACCACTTGGTCCATGCTTCATGGACATGTAGTAATAATGGTCACTCGTTAATAAGTACTTCCACGTCTTTTCAAGGCCATGCGACCTCATTAAATTACCTATGGAAACCGCGTGATTAAGTGCAATCCTCTGAAGATCATTTCCCTGCCATGCACTGCCATCCTTCTCTACATCAGCCCAGGATATCACTGATGGTATGTCTAAATAATCAATGGGCTCCTCATTTGCTAGTGATGACGGATGTATAAACTCAACATCCGCCCTACGCGCCTCCTTAGGGAGCCATGCGAGGAACTCAAAGATCCCGCTCTCACGCCAGTGATGTTCGCCGAATGTTTCGAAGTCCAAGCCCACCAGTACGAAGTCCCCCCCAGGCGTAGCCCTGACCCAGGCCATGTACTTATCGGCGGTTAATGGCCATTGGTCCCAGGACCTGTTACTAAATCTAAAGCCTATATCGTCGGATAACCTGTAATGCCTAAGTAATAGCTTTATCCCTGAATTAGGCGCACCATAGAGATAGGTTGGGCTCCTCCAACCAAGTATCCAATCAACCCCCTCCGTGAGAACCACCGAAGCGCCAGCCTTCTCCATCAGGATGCCCCAATCATTCCTATAAAGGAATTCCGTATTCTCAAAGACAATGGGTGCCTGACTAAATAATGACTTATTCATCTCCACATGATCCCTCAACTCCTCAAGAAATAAATCCCCCCCACTGACGAATGATGCCAAGGAATGATGATAAGGCTCAGCAACCAACTCAATAACACCCCTCTCCACTAACCCCCCCTTTAATAGGTCAATAACCTCAGGTCTCCACATTAATAGCTGATCAATCAACGAACCAGATATTGATATAGCAGCTCTAAAGCCATCATTACTCAAATCCTTCATCAACTCAAGGGTTGGAATGTACGACTTATCCGTAACCCTATTCAATATTTCTCTATTAACCTCGTCATTAAAAATTATTGAGGTTATTGTCGACTCATTAACCTCATCACCCCTTAAATCACATAACTTATCAAGCACGCCATACCTTAACCTCCTTGGTTGATGCATCTCGAGGAATAGTATAATTTTCTTAACCATAACTCATCACTCATCAAACCATTGATAGGCACTAACTAACCTCCTTATGTCCTGCTCAACCCTCGACTTAGCATTACTTAAGAATTTCAATAACTCATCGATGTAATTATCACCTAGCTTTCTCCTTTCTTTCACGGTATTTAAAACCCTTGAGATAATATCAAGGTTAATGAGTAAATCCACGATCGATTTGCCATAAATGGAGTCCTTAGCCTCGCCGCAGGTCATTATGAATTCCTCAGATGACTTTAACCTATCACCATTCATAAGCCTTAACGTAATTCTTATGGACACATCATTAGAACCCAAACTTACGCCTATCCTATTTATACTAAGCTTTAGGCCAATGCCGTTAGTCAATACTTGGTACCAAGTCAATTCCCTATCCATGCTTACGTCCTCATCAATACTGGAAATACTGGGGGCATTTATCGCCATACCTAATGACGTACTCAGAAACCAATGGGTTCTTCCTATCCTTAACGCTAATAAGTAAATTAACGCTCATCAACTCATCGAATATCTTCCCTGCAAGCTCAATAGATGAACTCACAACGAGGACATTCACACGGCATTAATAAAGCTTTTACCTAATAATTGGCCCAACGTCTGGACGACCCTGCCTAAGGCCCATGCCAGCCCACTTCGTCAATTCACCCCCCCTGAGCATCAGTATGAGGTTTCTAGCGTGCTTCCTAGACCTGTCAACGGCTATATCAAATAATTCTCTCTCATCACGTGCCTCGTCCTCGTGAACCGTCACGTCAATTATTGGCTTATCATACTCAATCTGAAGCATTATGAGGCCCATGGAGGCCACGGCATAGGTTATCTTATCTGTTAGGCTCGGTCCAATCCAGCCAAACACCATGATTGCATCGACACCCCTATTAATGAGTTGCTTGGCGGCCCAGGGAGTATTCTTAAAGCCTGGCACTGTTATTCTTTCTATCACTACGGATGGGTCATTATTCCTCAACTCCTCAATTGCGTACCTTGCCATATCAACCCTAGCAAAGGTAGTATCTACAATACCAACCCTCAACGTCATTAACAAGTACCTAAATAACCGCCTTATAACAATTAATACGCCTAACAATTAATCACTTATTTCCTGACCCAATGCCCTCAATCTCTAGGAACCTATCAATGCTTATCTTATCCACTGACTCGTCTATGGTACCCACAGTGCAGGTTGAGGAACCATGCCTATAGACGACCTTCTCACCACCACTCGTTATCCTAATCACCAGTGTACCCTCCCTACCACACACTGGGCACTTACCAACAGCGACGCTAACCCACGTCCTACCATGAGAACGCGCCCAATCAGCTACCTGCTTCAGGTAATTCCTAATACCCTCCCTATCCAACGTGCTTGGTGGCGCCAAAGTCCCCACGCCACGTTCTTCCTGCGTAATTGCTGGTTCCGTAATTAACTGACCGTAAAGCTCATCAACAATCTTCGCAGTCTCACCAGGTAGTACCACCTTATCACCCAATTTACTGAATGGACACACGTCCCTTAATGGGCATACGGCACAACTAATCGTCTTAACGCCAACCTCCTTATTCCTTAATGAATTAATGACGGCATTGAGCAACTCCTTACCCCCACTCGGGCTTTATAGTTATTGATAAGCCCTCCTCAATATCACCACCTACGTTCTTAGATAGGTAATGCAGTTGAATCTCAGTATTAAGCAGCGCAGCCACCAGTAATGCCTCAACTATGTGAGACTTGACATTGTCCTTAAGTAGCATGAGCTTTGGCAATACCAATGAATCACCACACCTAAGGAGCCTCGGTAATTCGATAGTCGCATCCTCAACCCTAACCACATGTTTCTCCGTGGCGCATACCGTTAATACCCTCGGCAAATACTCACTGTAAGCCTCGTCCATTATACTAACGTCCCTCCTCAGCGAAAGCAATGAGCACCTGGCTATCGACGTTACGAAGTGGGTATCCCTAAGCTGCAACTTATTCAGTAGGTAATTTGCCAGGTCTGTTATTTCCTCGAGACTCATCAGCAACCACCTTAACCCCAGCCTTAGAAACTTCATGCTTTACGTAGTCGAGATAATTATCAAGCAGCTCCTTACCTGGTAGGAATACCTCATGTGGATTCCTGGTTCTCATTATACATATGTTCCTAAACCTACACACCTTGCATGACGTTGTCTTAACTGTTAATGCCCCAATATCACCACCCTCCACAGCCTTTACCCAAAGCTTGAAGGCATAAATAACTGGGTAGCCGACCTCAGGTATGATCTCGATAGGCACTATATTGCGCAACACACCATCGCTAAGTACTAGGTAGAGTATGTATGTGTTCTTATTACCCGCCGCCGAGTAGAAACCCGCCTGTATCATGTCGTGGAACAGCCTGGCCTTTGTAACCCTACCCATTATCGTCTTAAACTCAAGGTAGTAATTACCGCAGTCAAGGTCTGGCTTACCCCCCCTCATTGTCCAGGCATTGTACGTGTACATAACCTCAACACCCTCTATGCATTTATTACCAAGCCTGTTCTTTATCTCGGCAATGGCTAGGCTATGTATCATCTTACCCAGTAGATGCATTGTCACGTCACCCCCCCAATCAATGCTTGGAGTCTTACCAGTCAGGTAATAACTGGGTATTAGTGCGCATTGCGTGAATAGGCCTACGGGCACGTTGCCGGGGGGGCTTATTTTAACCATGGACTCCTTTATCTCGTTGAATATCACCTTGCTCAAGCCAACGTCCTTATTAATCGCCTCAGTAACCTCCTTCACAATGCCCGTTAGGGAATACCCCTCCTTTACCAATTTCGTAACTTCCTCAATTACGTTCTTCAATGTTTCAGGTTTTTGACTCATGACGAAACTGTGAAAGGGCGCCTTTAAATTACTAAGCTACAATAATTTCCTTAGAAGATAAAACCAAATTAAACCATCAAGTTAATCCTCCTCATAAAGTCCTCGTACTGACTAAGCAACTCCCTACTCAATGATGGGTGGACCTTGCTGAGTGCATACTCGAAATCCCCCCTAGTTATCCTAACCTTATTATCGCCACTCAACACCCTATCTAAAGCCCTCATCTTAGCCTCCCTAACTAATGCAGCCAGATCAGCGCCGCTGTAGCCCTCGGTAACCTCGGCAACCCAGTCAATCACGCCCTCCTCAACCTCAGCATTCCTAATGTGTATTTTAATTATCTCACGCCTGGCATCCCTATTCGGTGGTGGTATGTAAATGACCTTATCAAACCTACCAGGCCTAAGGAGTGCTGGGTCAATGAACCAGGCCTATTCGTAGCCGCTATAACAATGACATTATTCAAACCCCTCAAGCCATCCATCTCAGTCAGTAATTGAGCAATGACGTTGGACCAAACATTGCCTGTTGGTGAATCCCTAGGTGGTGCCACTGAGTCTATCTCGTCGATGAATATTATGGCTGGGGGGGCGTTGTCACGGGCCATATTGAATACGTCCTTAACAACGGCGGCAGCCCTCTCAGGGCCTACCCTGGCAAGCTCGGCACCATTAAGTTCTATGAAGTTTGCCCTAAGCATGTTAGCCGTTGCCTTCGCAACTAGGGTCTTACCAACACCTGGAGGGCCAAAGAGAAGTATTCCGTGTATAGGCTCAATACCTAACTTCTCGAGTATCTCCCTCCTCTGCATCGTGGCAACCACGTACTTATTAATGACCTCCTTAACCTCCTCAAGATCACCAACATCATTCCAAGTAACCTCTGGAATACCAACCTGGGCCTTACCATAAGTCCTCAACCTGCTATACTGAAGTCTAAAGGCCTCATACTTCTCAAGCAGGTCATAGGTGAGGCTTGGCTTATACCTATTGATTATCTCCTCAAGCTTTCCCTGGGTTATGGGCTTACCATCCTTCAACGACTCAAGCACGGCTGTCCTAACCACATTCATTATATCCGCACCCGTGAACCTATCGGTCATCTTAGCAAGCTTCACGTAGTCAATCGGCTCCTGAACAGGCTTATCCTTAAGCATTGCCTCAAACATCTTAGCCCTGGTCTCCTCGTTAGGCGGCGGTACGTAGATCACCTTATCGAACCTCCCAGGCCTAAGTAATGCCGGGTCTAGGAGGTCGGGCTGATTCGTTGTCCCAATCACTAGGATATTCTCGTTGCTCTTGGTTATACCATCCATCTCACTGAGCAGGATATTCAGTAGCCTAGGCGTAACGTCATCACTCACGTACCTAGTCCTAGCCTTACCAATGGCATCAAACTCATCAATTATTATTACCGACGGCGCATAGTTCCTGGCAACCTTAAAGAGTTCGGTCAATCTATTCTCGCTCTCGCCATAATACTTACTGAGCAATTCACCAAGGTTCATTATTATTGCTGTCCAACCTAACCTGCCTGCTATAGCCCTCGCAAGCATTGTCTTACCAACACCTGGAGGACCGAATAGGAGAACTCCATGTATTGGCATTAAGCCGTACTTCTGGGATAATTTAACATCCCTAAGTGGCGTTATGACTGAGGTCTCTATTTCATTCTTAATGTCATCAAGCCCAATTACGCCGTCCCACTCATTGGCAAGTGACTTTAGTTCATCCTTATTTAGGATTAATTGATAACCACGCTCAAGGACAATCATTGACTGCTTCTCCTCCTGCTCAAACTTAATCTCGACGAGCCTAAAGTGCATTATTAATGGCAGTATGACTAGGCTAATGACTAGGCAGGTAGTAACCCCCCCTGCATTAGCGTATTAACGTCAATACCCTGATAAAGCCCAAAGTATGGATTCATGTAGAATAGTAGGTATGTCATCAATGCGTAGGCGGTCATCGTACCAACGGCAGGCGCGAGGAATCTAACCACCTTATTGTCATGCGACCTTAACTTACTCGATACAATATACGCTATATAAGCAGCCAACGCCATTATCGGCGGTAACACGTAGGTACTAGTCCAGGTAAAGATCCTACCAATTGCTTGGGATAAACCGTAAAGCCCCACGTCCATATTACCCAAGGCTGTCGTTATCGAACTTACAGTGAGTGATTGCAATGGCGATAGATTCATACTCACATGACCAAACCAGGGAGTAATGGCATTATTGGCGTTAAGCAGTAGTAACGTTGGTATGTACAGTATTAGGAACGTTATTAATGACTTGAGCGGTGTAACCCTCTTCGTAACCCCAATCGTGAGACTCGGTGAGGTTAGTATCAGGGGGGGTACCGATAAGACGTAGAGTTGGTTCGGCATAATCGAGAACTCCCAAGCAAGCATGCCAACGCCAACGCCCAGCCAGTCAAAGGCCCTAATTAGAGTTATGAGAATTAGTATGAGGAGCAAAGCACCGAGTGCCGCGTATTTATAGGCATAGAGCAGTGCAGGTATTAAGAGTATGGTCATTATTGCAAAGCCAAGCTTAACACGCCCCCCCGAGTAGGCCAGTGCCGTGGTTACCGCAATAATGAGTAACGCAATAGGGACTGGGTAAAATGGGAAGTCAATTACGAACGCTATTAGGGAGATTACTAGGTAGAGTGTTGCCGTGAAGAGTCTAGACATTAACTGCAACGTCTTGTTACTGACCACGTTAATGAGGGATAAAAAGCCCTTTAAAAAGAATCGGCTAATTCAAGAACCGCTAGTTAAGGTCGACTACTTCGACTCAGCCTTCTCCTCTGTTTTCTCCTGTACATTTAACGTGACCTTAACAGTACCATCACTATACTTAGTAACCTTCACCTCAACCCTCCTAGGAGGCTTCTCAATACCCCTAGACCAAACATACTCATTAACACTATTGTCAATACTAACCTTCTCAGGGTCAACCTTCATATGCCTAGCCACGAACTTCCTAATTAGCCTTACAGCGTATGGGGACCTCTTGGTCCTCGAAACCTCCCTAGTCCTCCTTAGATTAATTACGTAAACCCTCTCAACCTCAACCTTGGCGCCCTCGCTCATCATGCACGATTAAACTGTGGAATTAATAAGCATTATTTTTCCTTAAACCACCAATAAGCTCGAGTAGCCGGCCCTAACGTAATCCTCGTTACCAAAGCCAAGGGTGGCTAGTAACTCATACAGTGACTTAACGGCTGAGGAAATGACTAATGGCGTCTTAGCATCACCCGCGGACTTAACGGCGTAATGCACGTCCTTGGCTGCCAGAGCCAGCGTGAATGATGGCGGTGATTTAGGCTTGAGCATCCTATCGAGGTACTTATCGGCTACATCCTTAAACACGGTCTTAGTTAACAGTGCCTTTAATGTGTCATCATCAATGCCGTATGTCCTGCCAAGCACTACGTACTCGCCGAGTAGCGCCATCGTGCCTATTAGGAATGCATTATAGGCCAGTTTGAGCGCCATTGCCGACTCGGCTGTTGGTAGTCTAATCACGGTACCCAACCTATCAAATACCTCCCTAACCCTTTGGTATGTGGCTTCGGGTCCACCGACTAGGTATATTGCAGTGCCATTCTCAACATCCCCTGGACCACCAACCACAGGCGCCGCGAGTAATCCCCCCCTACCCATACTCGTGAACCTAATATTAAATGCAGTAACGGCACCAACACTGTAGGTACCTGATAACACGATCACATCGCCACCAACACCCTTAACGGCATTCAACGCCTCGTCATCAGAGACGAATATAAAGGTCACTCCCCTAGCCTGTGAAATGTCATCAATTGCCTTAGCAGGTAAATTCCTTAATTTATCCCTAGTTCTATTCCAGGCATAAACATCAAAGCCCTGACTAGCCAACCTCCTAACTAATGCACTACCCATCCTACCAGTCCCAATGACTGTTACCTCCATCAACTTGAGGTACCATGAAGTAATTAAAGAATTATGGTTAATTGATTAATGAATTACGCATTACCTTGTTGAGTATTTACATTGACCTTCATGAGCGAGAAGATGTCATCCTCCCTAATAATGCTTATCCCAGTCCTCGATGGGAAGATCTCCACTTGAATAACCTTATCTGGATTCTCAAGCTTAACCTTATTACTTATCTTAGACGCTATTGAATTAATCACATCCATCCTATCCAGGTCAACACCCCCCCTCTTCCTAACCTCAACCTTATAGGTCTCGTTAGGGCTCAAATACCTACTCGCCAACTCAATCGCGGCCTTACTAATTTCCTCAATGTCAGTCTTCACAGTCCTCATTATAGGCACAACCTTAAGCACAAAGCGAGGTACATAACGACCACTACTAACGAGCTCTTTTAACCTCCTGGTGAATTCCACAGGGTCTCCATCAACATAACCCGTTATCAACCCATCAAATCCCGTGAATGATGTCTGGGCAATCATCATACCGACCAGGTCACCTACGTATTTAAGCTCATCAGCACACCTACCCTCTAATCTCCTCCCTGTGGACACGACTAAATTGAAATCCACATTAAACCCCACTACTCATTACCTTAACCTTTTATAAACCACACCTACCTCATGAAAAATACTAAGGATTGCGGTAAAGGTTGGTTACGGGCATGGCAATACAGGCGGAGTAATAATAAATGTAATTAACAAATAGATGAGTTAGGCAGGTAGGTAATGCTTTTTAAGAATTCTTTTAAGTCATCAATGATCGAGCATGAACAAACTAGTCATGGAAGAGGAAGAGTGGGAAGGCGAGGAGGAGGAAGAGTGGGAGGAATTTGAGGAGGAATGGGAGGAGGAATTGTAAGCTTAATAATAATTCCCCCCTTAAAATAGAAAATAACCCTTTCTTTAGCACACGAATTGTCTCGCTATTCCCTGCATCAATATTTATTTTCAATTTCTAAATACATGCTAATAATTAGATCTCAGCGTACTTCAACTGCTCAAGTACATAACTCCTAATCTCCTGATCACTGGGTATTGGCTCGACGGCCCTCCCATTATCAACAAACTTCCTGAGTAAAGGCACGGGCTTAGAGCCGTCTGAGCATGGCGTTGGTTCTACGCCCCCCCACGGAACCACCTGGTCATCTAGAGTACCCCCCCTGCACCTATAAACCTGCTTAAAGCCGGGTAGCTTGCCGCGCTTCGTTATCGGTACCCAACGCCCACTCTTCTCGTCATAAGCCTCCACAATGTCCATACTAATATCAACACTGGGTGGGAAGGCTATTGATGTGCCAACACCAAACATGTCAGCAACATCCCTGAGTTTAACCACATCATCCTCATCAACACCACCACTAATGAGGATCTTCACATTCCTATAACCAGCCAGGTCCAGGGTCCACCTAACCTCACGGGCGATGGCCTCCATATTACCACGCCTACTGCTTGGTGTATCTAACCTAACACCGTATAGCCTATCCCCAAGTAATTTAGCTGCAATCATAGACTCCTCACGCTCATCGAAGAACGTATCCACGAGCACTATCCTCGGCACGTCACTAGGCATTACCTTATCAAACCAGGCCCAGGCAAGCGTGTGGTCACCAGTCGCGTGCCTAAACACGATCATTAATGCATGGGGCATTGTACCACTTGGCCTAATGCCTATTAGCCTAGCCCCCCCTATCACACCTGCGACACCATCACAACCACCTATGTAGGATGCCCTATCAACCATTGGCTGTATTGCTGGGTGCACAACCCTGGCGCCGAAGAATATGCATGACTTATCGCCAGCCAACTTCTTAATCCTAGCAGCCTTACTGGCCACTGAACTATAATGCCTAAGTATTCCCAGGAATGTTGTTTCATAGACTGCGAAGTCCACGTAATTACCCTCAACAACCATTATAGGCTCGTTAGCCCTGAACAGCGTGCCCTCGGGCATCGCGTATATGGTTATCGGCAACTCCTTAGTCGCTGCGATATTAACGACCTCCTTTAAACCGGCAAACACGGCCCACTTGTAATTCCTCGGTAGGTTAACCACGTGAAACTCAGCCCTAACCCTAACCTTATCTAGGCCCGCTGCCTTAAGAACCTCAACTGTCCTCATGAAGTATATGTCCGTGGCCTCACCATTGATTATCTCCTCATCCCTCGCAGTGTAGAATAGCCTATCCATTAACTCCCCCCCGAACCCCCCCACTGGAATTATAAATTATTAACTGCAAGAATTGCCGCAATCACGTGAACTCACTAATGTACTTACCAATTAATGCAGTCATAAAGTCATCAATAGACCTAAACAGTCCATCGTAAGCTCTATGACAACCAACACCAATCACTAAATCCTCCATGAAATCCCTAAGTACATCAACCACCCTACTCACTAACTCACGCACACAGTCGTTCACGCCCATTATAATGATTGATAATTGAGCATTACCAACAGGATTCATAATGCTTAACCCCCCCTTCTTTAACTGTGTAGTGCCGGCCATGTAGGTTAATGCCCCCCCGAGTCCAGGATCCCTAAACCTCGAAAAGCCCCCCTTAGGGAATCCCTGAGACTTAGGTATGCGGGATATATCATGTGCCATGGACTTAGCACTTTATTGGCTGGCACGATCGTTATTAATGAATTAGGACATTCACTTGCAGTCGATTTAACCTTACTTAGTATATCATCGTTAATGGGCCTCGTTAGTATTACCGTGGCAATCCAAATCCTCAATTCACCAATATCACTACTCAACCTAATTAGGTAATTCATTACCGCTAACCACCGTGGATGTAGGCTAGTATTAAAACTTCATCGCCATCCTTAACCGGCGTATCGAGCCCCTTGAGCAATCTTATGTCGACATCATTAACGGCAACATAAATATCAGGCGCCAACACACCCCTCGACGGGTCAAAAACCCTCTTAAATAACTTCTCATTTACTGACCTAAGCCCATTAATGACATCCCTTACCGTGGTAACTCCATTAAGCTCTACGTATTCCTTACCGAGGGATAATGCCCTCAAAACACCGACTAACTTAACCTTAACAACCACAGTCACATCTCGGAACAGGGTTTTTAAGGTCTCCTAAATAATTGAATCAAATGCGTTGCATAACATTGCTTCTTAAGGATGTTGGCGCCCTGGAGGTGTGTATTTATGGTGATAAAATTCGGGAGGTTAAGGTTAGGGTTGGGGGGGTTGATGGAATTCGGGAAAGCGCCGTAGGCCATGTTAGCGAGGTATTGCTTAAGTACATAATGGGGGGGTTTGTGGAGCCACGGGAGATAATCAAGTACTTAGAGTTGAGCCCAGGCCTGCTTGGTTTGGCCCAGGTGGCCATGCTCTCAATACCAAGGGTAGGGTCGCCACCTACGCCCAACTAGCCAAGTTACTGAATACCAGTCCCAGAGCCATTGGCAAATTAGCCAGCGCCAATAGGCTCCCCCCCGTGATCGTCCCATGCCATAGAGTTATTAAGAGCGATGGTTCATTGGGTGGTTACTCGGTAGGTGATATTAATGTTAAATTTAAATTATTGGAGATGGAGGGCGTTAAGATAATCAATAGTAAGGTGCCCAGGCAATACATAATTGATGATGTAACATTAACGAGGAACTTCAGGGAACTCCTTAATTATGCATCAAGTAATATACTCACTTAATAACGGAGATCTCGACCTCATCACCCTCCTCAACACCAAACCTCTGCGCAAAGCTACCCCCCCTGTTTATTGATAATTCGAGGAAGCCCTCACTATTAATGAGCGCTAACGCCTCACCTGCATTGGTATAACCATAACTCCTTAGGAACCTAACCCTCAGATCGACATTCTTCCTCGGTATTACAACACGTAACTCATCTCCATACTCAAGACCAAGAATCTTAAGCTCACCCTCCCTAATGCCCGTGTATGCATTACCGAAGTGATCAATGTAGATAATGGCTGAATTAGCAAAGCCCCCCCTGGAGACCCTATTCGTAATGCCCTGAAGCTTGACTGGGTCCGTAACCCTAGGCCCCCCCAGTAGTGATATGTCAAGACCAAGGCTTAAGTACGCGGCTACGGGCGCGAACACGTCGCGACCGTGGAATGTACTCGATACCACAGGTCTCATGAACTCCCTATTCTCGATTGCCCTGATCTCAACTATACCGTCATCCTCGGCGGCCATCATCAACACACCATTGTCAGGCCCAACGAAGTAGTAATTCCTCGTTTTAACGGCTATGGCCCTCCTCGACGTACCAACCCCCCCCGGGTCAACAACAACCACATGTATTGTTCCCCTGGGGGGGAA
This sequence comes from Vulcanisaeta distributa JCM 11213, assembly GCA_001316125.1. The sequence continues at coordinate 66,347 of BBCS01000005.1, read as the reverse complement.
GTACTTATACGAGGCCCACAGTGTGAAGGCCGCCTTATGCACATTGAATTGCGGTATTGCGTGGGTTATGTCGATTATTACGGCATTCGGGTTTAGGCTAAGTATTACGCCCTTCATTGATGGTACGAAGTAGGATTCGTAACCGAAGTCCGTGAGTAACGTTATTATGGGCCCCATTAATGCGCTACGCCATTTCACTAATTTAAGCATTATAATGTCATAGGAAGTAATCCATGGTTAATTGACTGTGATTGGGCAGTGGTCTAGCCATAATATTCAATTCATTCCTTAGGTACTTCGCGAACCTTACGGCATTTCCATAAACAGTATACACAAACTTAGCCCCCCCGCTACTTAGTACGAAGTCCACAAGCCCCCCCGGAAAGTCTGCATGACTACTAAGTGGTATTGCATTCACGCCAAGCTGCCTTAATCGGGCTGCCCTTGATTGCTTGGCATACATACCGCTCAACGCAGTAATCCTGGCACTCCCATACCTACTCCTTAAGACCTTAATGAACCGCGTAATATCCCTAGGAACACCCGTAATAAACACAGAACCAGCAGGCGGTAAACCGCCAGTCACGTCACCATGCCTCAGGCCCAGGGCATTATTAATCACCTTAACACTGGGCTCCACATAGATTGGGTAGTCCTTGAGCAATGCCGTGAGTTCTTGACCACGACCGAGCGGTTGGCCCATGAATACCGTAATGCCGTCCCTAACGCCATCCTCGACAATGGCCCTTAACTCATTATAAATTTCATGCCTACTTGGAAATACGTAGTCCGGGTCGCCATACGTGGCCTCCATTATCAATACATCGGCATTAAGTCCCTTGGCGCCGTCAAGTAGTATTGATGGTTCCACGTTAAAGTCCCCCCCCGTAACACCAACCCTTAGGTCCCCCCCAAAGTCAAGTACGTAGGATAGACTGCCAACTACATGACCAGCATTGAAGGATTCAATGAGTACGTCATTAATGATGAGCCTTGACCCTGGACTAACTGCGACATGCCTTAGGTAATCACCATCACGCGCCCTAATTATGGCTGCGGTCTCACTACTCATTATTATGGTTGAGGCATTACGAAGAGCCCTTGGATTTACGTGATCCCTATGACCATGGGTTATTAATACGGCATTGAAGGATCTACCGGGCTTCCTCACTGGGTCGATTATGAAACGATTATTCCCATACTCAATCACAACTCCATCATCATAATACGCCCTAAACCTATTCATTACTAAGAGGGTAATGCAGGAACTGGTATAATAGGTTGTTGCCCACGGTAATTTAAAAATTAGAAACTCTTTCTACAGGTGAATAATAATGTATATTCTCATAAAATTAACAATAAATTAGGTGCTGAAATTATGGAGAACTAAGGATTTTACTCAGGGAGTAAATCGGGAATTAGCAATGTTCGTGTATTTAATTATATCATTAATTGTCCCGGCAAATTACGGTTGATACTTCACAAATATAAAGGCAATATCTTTATAACCTAAAGAAGTAGTATTTACATTGTATGGTCGAGGGAATAAAGAAGAAGATACTTGATTATCTCACGAGCAATAAGGGTAAGGAGTTCACGGCTGAGGAGATTGCTAAGGCTGTTGGTGAGGAGAGGGTTAACGTGGTTAAGGCTCAGCTCACGAGACTGATAAAGGATGGGAAGGTAGTAAAGACGGATGGGAAGTATAAGGCTGCGTAATACGGTGCGTCGTGATTGAGTCTTCCTTACTTAAAATTACGTGCCTTTTCCTTAATATGAATCCTCTAGCCTAATGTGAGGATTCATTGACTACTTAAATGAGGCGGTTTTTAATTGATTAGGTAATCAACTCATGGGTAGGATAGTTCCTGCGCCATTAACGCCCTTACCAAGTCCCTAATGCTCACCATACCGACAGCCCTACCCTCCTCAACGACTGGTAAATGCCTTATGTTATTCTCAATCATCTTCATGGCGGCTGATATCACGGATTCCGACGTATTCGCGGTTATTAGTTTCCTGCTCATAACCTTCATTAACGGCGTGTCAAGGCTTACGCCCTCAGCCACAACCCTAACCAGGTCTCTCTCAGTAAATATCCCGACCGGTTTCTCATCCTCATCAATTACGAGAACACTACCAACATTATGCATGTACATTTTCGCGACGGCACAGGTAATTGGGTCAGTGGATCTACAGGATATAACACCGTCCCTAATCAATTCCTTGATCCTCATGCTGGGTCTACTGAGTATAACTGGGTGTAATGGGTTAATAAGTATTTCTCTGAATACCCATACTAAGTAGGTATTACCTATTCACAGATTACTCAAGAAAGCCTATTATTAGGTTTAGAAGCGCAATACACGTGAAAATACTTAGACTAGACCTTAATGCGAATTCCTGGAGGATTGAGGACGCGGCCGCGCAAGGGCCGGTTACATTAGGCGTCAGGATACATAATGAGGCGAGGACCTGGGGCCTAGATCCACTTGACCCAAGCGTGCCGTTTGTAATTGGTATGGGCCCGTTCGTTGGTGGTAAAATGCCTGGTTTCCATAGATTAATAGCAGTATTTAAGAGCCCAATGACGAAGACGATTCACGTAGCCGCCCTGGGAGGTGCGGCGTATAAGTTCATGGGGGGGGCGGGCATGGACGCGGTGGTGATAACGGGTAGGGCGAGGAGGCCGACAGTGATCTTCTTGTCAAGTGATGGCGTTGAATTGAAGATTATAGACCCAGTCTTTAATTATGGTAATTACCACGGCGCCTACGCCTTCACGAAGTACTTACTCGACACGTATAGGGACTTCTTCGTTAAGTATAATGCTAGGGCCGTGGTTGTGGGACCCGCCGCACTAAGCACGTATAACGGCGCGTTGGTGTCCATCGATATTAACCCAGTGAAGGGTGAGTTTAGACCTGGCGCTGAGGACTTCGCTGCTAGGGGTGGCCCCCCCGGCACAGCCCTCGCCATGGGTCATAACGTAGTTGGTATTGTGGCTGGCGGCACGTATAAGGCTAGGTACGCTAAGGTCAATGACATGGAGTTCATTAATAAGGTAATGATTGAGTCCTTCAAGAAGCCCTTTAGGCAGGTTATGGATGAGAAGACCATTAAGTATAGGTTTGATCCGAGCATGGGTACTGGAGGTACCTTCGGCGTTAACTACCCGCATTACCGCGAGTTATTGCCGCTCTTTGGCTATAAATCCATATACCTGCCAGGGAGGTGAGGATTCAACACGTGGAGGCAATACTGAGGCTTTTCTGGAAGCCCTTTAATGACGAGGTCTTTGTTAAGAGTAAGAGCTGGTATAACTGTGGTGATTTTGGTTGCTCCGTTGTTTGTAAGAAGGTTTGGCATGGTAAGAAGGTGGATTATGAGCCATTCCACGCCATGGGCCCATTCATCGGTAATTACGTATTTGAGGAGGCTGTGCCGCTCGTTGACTTAATCGATCAGTACGGCTTGGATGCGATTGAAATGGGGCATGTGGTTGCCTGGGTCTTTGATGCGATTGATCATGGCTTACTGAGGCCTGAGGAGGTTGGACTTAGTGATAAGCCTGTGTTTGATCCAATGAGGTTTAACCCAGAAGTTGACTCAGGGAGGAATGCGAGGCTGGCTAAGGAGGTTATTAGGGGCTTCGTTGAGAAATCCAGTGAGGTGCTTAAGATAATTGCTGAGAACGGGATTAGGGTCGCCGCGAGGAAGCTTGATGAGATGTTTCATGACAGGGTCTTAAGGGTTGGTAAGTCCTTTAAGGATTTGGTTGTTTACGTAGCTATGGGAACGACGGCTACATAACACCAAACCTATACTGGGCCCCCCCTGGCATGGTCGCCCCCCCGATGTACGTACTTGGCAGGTACTGGACGAATTACACACCAACCTTCATGGGTCCTGAGGACTTCGCAAAGTCATCGCTTAGTAGGGCCATTGCCGAGGCATTAATTGATGATGCAGGGCTTTGCAGATTCCATAGGGGGGGGTGGCTGAGCCCGTCCTTGATAAGCTATACCTCGAGGTAACGGGTATGCCGCCCAATAAGGACATCTATAGGGAGATAGTTGAGTATTCCATGAAGGCCAATGCGGAGCCCAAGCCATGGGAAAGCGAGAGGGCTAGGGACGTGGTCTCAACAATGGCTAGGGAGGTTGGTTCTAAGGAGTGGAGGTTTGAGGATTATGAGGACTACATTAATTGGTGGAGGAGGTTTAAGGAAACGCTTGACGCAGGCCTTGGACTAACCCACTAATTATTGCTTAATGAGACCGAGTGAAATTAATGAACTTCTAATGAATTCCTTAGTCTTCTCGTCTGGGTCCTCGTAAGGAAGCCTCGGCTTACCAATGTCCATACCAACAAGGGACATTGCATATCTATAACCACCACTCAAGCCACCGGCCTTAAGCACTCCCCCCCTAACCCTTACTATGAATTCCTGTAGTCTCCTAGCCTCTGCGTAATTGCTGTTCCTCAACTCGTTGACGATCTTAACGATTAACTCGGGGAATGGATTTATCACTAGGGACACGACACCCACACCTCCGGCCAGCATGATGTCGTAGATTAAACCATCACTACCAGCCATAACCCTCAACTCCGGGTGCGTCAATAGTATTGTATGAAGACCAATCATATCATGTGAACTATCCTTAAGATACTTAATGTTGGGGGGGCACTTGTCGAGAATCTTAATGACCATTGATGGACTCAAGGGATTCCCAACAGCAGGCTCGTTGTAGAGCATGACGTCGCCGCCGAATTCCCTGGACAATGCGCACACGTAGTCCAGGATACCCCCCCTCTCACCGAACTGTTGTGGGTATGGCTGTGGTATCGTTAATACATCAATACCGATCTTACTAACCTCCCTAACAACCTCAACAGCCCTCTTAATACTCATTTCAGAGACCAAGAATGACACGGGAACCTTATCACGTACGTAATCAACAACCGCCCTCAAAAACCAAGCCTCTCCTCGGTGGTGAAGGCGAATGCCTCGGCACCAAACCCACCAACGTAGAAACCCTCAACACCACGCCTAAGCAGGAAGTCAAGCATTGGACCAACCCTACTCTCATCAATATCACCACTGACATTAAGTGGTATGAAGACCTCAGCCACGGCGCCCTCAAACCTCATATACCGGTAATGCGCCGAGAACCATTATAAGGATTACCACAAAGCAAAGACTTTAAATCTGCATGAAGACAATAAGGTGGCCCCCGTAGCTCAGCATGGATAGAGCGGCGGCCTGCGGAGCCGTAGGACCCGGGTTCAAGTCCCGGCGGGGGGGCCGCTATTTTTATGTTTTTGTTAGTTTGCGAGTCTTTTGAAAATATTGCGTTTAATAGGGTTAATATTTCATATGTTATTTCATCCCTTCTCGTCTCGCCTTTGGTCGTTACTCCCCCCCTAAGCCTGTGGTGGTTTGAGTCCTATCGTTAGTAGTGACGTCCCAATTAGTCCTAATGTAGGTGGGAGAACTGTGATTAGGAAAATGATTAGTTGTGTGGGTATTTCTATTTTTATGGGAACGCTTGATCCAAGGTTGCTAATTATCATGTGTGTTGGTGGTAACGTTAATACCACTATTAGCATTAATTCAATTGCACCTATTAATAAGGGTATCGTGCCTGCCTAATCATGGGCCTTCCCAAATCATTACCCAATCTAAGTAGTGCTACTGAGAGTAATAACGTGGCTGGGAAGGTCATTACGAAACTTGAGATTGCCAAAGCCACTGATAGAATCGCCAGTACTGGGTTGGGTATAGGTCCCGCGAAGGAGAGTTCCTTGGTTACGAATAAGGTGATGGATAGGTAATAGGTAATTGATGATGTAGTGGTCAGTGCCCAGGTAATTACGAGTAATACGATGCCCAACTTACCGTGACCGTACCTCCTATTGATATCGGCTAGTTTAAAGTAACCTGGTGCTTGGTAGCATGATGATGCCAAGCCAATGGCGCTAGCCAGCATTGGTATAAATAGTGTATTTGGGTGTCCCGATATGTAGAATACGTTAAGGTTGAGTGTGAATAGGTATGTGGCTTGCCAGGTAATAATTATTAGGAGGGCCACGGAAACCACCGTAAAGCCAATCCTAAGCCTCTTAATGCTATCGTGAAGTTGATTAGTGCTACCCTGTGATTGTTGCATTAACTCATTGTGAATTCCTTCCTAATAAGAGTTTCGTTGTGGATCATGCGGTTCCACTCTTCAATATCCTCATGAACTCCCAGTTTTTCATGGGCTTTGTTTCTATCAATAATTCCCTAACCTCATCATTACAGACAAGTAGAGCCTTTACAGTGGCTTCCTGTCTAGTCCTTACTATGTATATGGTTGTGCCGCCCTGGCCAATCCTATTTACCACGGCCTCATTATTGCCAAGTATTAATAACTCATTATCGAGCATTCAGCCTTAATTATTGCTGCGTACACCGTCTTCATGAACTCCTCATATATCCGGCTTATGATAACCGCACCAATGTGAGTACATACTTCCCTGCTTGAACTCCAGGCGGTCATTTGGCAGTCGCAGACATACTTACCATTAATGAACCTAACAATGTATTGGGGGGGAAGCTATCACCCATTGATGGCTCACCCCTCACAACCCACGCGTTACTACCCAATGCCTTAACGTCATTGCTTAGGAACCTCCTGAGTGACCTCCTTACCCAGGACCTTGACTTACCCGGTACCTACTCCTCAACTCCTTAATCACCGCCCTAACGACTTGCCTATCTATTCCATGCGCATTACCTAACTCAACTAATCAAGTAATGACCCTATCGGTTAGTTTTACCGAGTCTCCCACTCATCACTGCCTTCACCCTGATTATTGCGTCCTTAATGCCCGAGCGTTTATTTCATAGCCCTTAATCCTCCACATGTCCAGCGCCCTATTGATTAATTCCTCGGCATACTCGACCTTGTCCCTGAGCCTCGCAAGTGCGACACCCCCTTGCCCTGCTGGCACTCATGAGCATCCTCATAATGATCGCCATGGCTGAACCATGGACCTCCCTCAACGCCTTCATAACGAACTCCCTATTCAATGGCTTGACGAAGTATATGATGCCCCTATACTCATAACGTGACAAAGCACCTGATAGATTGCCTAACATTGATATGTCGGGTATTAGGTACGTGGAGTTGTCGATTCTTGGGCACAGCATTAGGGTGGCAGTCTCCTTTATGAGGGAGTAAATGTGGGTTTCATAACCAGGTATGTCGAAGGACCACAGGACCAGGTCCTTCTCGTTATTCGTAACAACGAAGTATTGTAGGTCCCTCCTAACCTTTAGGGTGAGAGTCTCATGGACATCCCTCACATCATTAACGTCCTTATACATACCCTCAAAACTCCTTGAGGACTTTCCACGTGTGTAACCGGTGACTATGTACATCAGAGCTAAGTGGTTTGAGGGGTTTATAAGCTTTACTCTAATAAAAAATAGAAACATTGCTGAAAGTATTGGTTAAGTCTCTATTTATTAATGCTGTGTCAAAGTCTGGACTGGCAGAGTGGAGGTAAGATTAATCTTACCTCCACTCTGCTATTCAAGTCTCGGTATTCCCACGGTAGTCAGGGATTTAAGGCGGTATTCAATGTCACCGTGTATGACCGTGCTTGATATTGGCTTTGGGAATGCGGTTTGGGTTAGGGCTAGGGTTAGGATTTATGAGAGTAATAGGAGGGTTGGTGATAGGGAGTATAAGGTCATTAATGCCTACATACCGTTGCCGACCACCGTTAGGTACTTCGGCTTTAGGAATGGGGGGGCTCCAGTGAGGATTTGGTTGTTTAAGGATAATAGGTACATGGTCTATGAGGGAAATATCAGGAGGATACATAAGTCGCAGTATGGAGCGAGCCTACCAACGACGGTGATAGAGGGCCTGGGCCTTAGTAATAAGGATGAGGTTGAGGCGTTAATATACCTGGAGTTGAGTGAGAGGGAGGGTGGTGAGGAGATTAAGGAATTGAGTGAGGGCGAGCAGGGTGTTGAGTAATTGAATGTTTTGGACCGGGAGAGTGGAGGTAAGAATATTCTTACCTCCACTCTGCCTGCCCAATACGTTCAGTCCCAAAAATACTTCATGCCACGATTACTGATTACTGAATTGGCAATTAATGCTTTTAAGGGTAGCCGTGTTAGTCGTATTGATGCCTGACGAGTGGTTGATTAAGGATGTTAGGGGTATTTTGGATAGGGTTGAGAGGGTTGGGCTTGGGTTTAGGTCTCAAAATCCCAGGTTATTAATTGTCATCTTTTACGACCTCTACTGCCCGGGCTGCGCCCTGCTTGAGGATGAGGCTGGTGATTACCTGGTTGAGTTGTATAGGAGTGGTAAGGCGTCGCTCTACTTCGTTGATTACCCAGTGCATAGGGGTGTTGAGAAGCTCCATGCAGCGTTTAGGTGCATTTACAGGAGGGATCCAATGGTCTTCCTGGAGGTCCTAAAGAGGCATTATGAGGCGTACCTAAGCGGTAAGTTAAAGGGTGAGGAGTCCATTGCCGAGGCTGGTGGTGACTGCATTAACGAGGAGCTTAAGAGGGTCATGGAGCTAAGTCCGTGGCCAAGGAGTTGGGCGCCCCAGGTACTCCAACAATAATAATTGGTAACCTCGTTAAGAATGTTGGACAGGGGGGGATATTTGGTTACCCAGGCATTACGAAACTCGCGAAGGCCATTGAGGACCTCTACGTTTATTAAAATCACCTACGGCGCGCCCTAGCCGTTGGTGAGTACCTCCTCCTAACCTGGATTAGGGCTATTAGTATTAGGGCGTTGCCCAGGGCGTTTAATGCCGTACCTACCTCCATGATATTCGGTATTAGGGCTAGCCACATTATGATAGCCACAATCGAGATTATCGCGCCAACCCTACCCACATTAATCCTAAATTGATTGCTGACCATGTAGCACCCACGTAACTAGATACGGAGAGGCCGAGTATTATACTCACGCTATTAGGAATAACACGGCAGCTGCTGCCCCATCGCCATATAGGTAGAGTAGGTAGGAGATGGCCATTAGTGGTGGCGCGATGAACATTATATACCTGTAAATCGTTGATAACCTGCATGAACCCCCCCTATTGACGATGCAAATATTACCCCCCCAGCCAAACATTCCAATGCCAATCCAGAGTATTGCAATGATTAACTGCAGCACGTCATAAATGAGGTCTGTGAAGCCCATGAGTAATAAAGCCTTCAGTGCTATGTCTAGTATGAAGCCGTATATTATGGCTGTAAAGCCCTCATAAACACCCCCCCTAACAATGCTCATCAAATTTTAGGAAGTATCAATGGTTTTAAGCAGTATTGTCACAGGCTTAGGATTAAGTAGTTGATTAGGTTCATTATTGGGTGTATTAGCCAGGATGGTGGTATCGTGGTCGATAGAACGAGTATCGTGAAGACTATCATCAAGCCCTCAGCCAACCCACCCTTCCAACCAGTACCCAAATCCCTGGCGAGCTCACGTAGTAGGTACTGAGATCACGGAGTTAATCACCAGTAGAACCGCGAGCAGGTAAGGTTGCCGTAGACCAACGCCAGTATTATGTACAGCTTTGACCAGAAGCCCAGGAGCGGTGGTGTGCCTATGAAGGCCAGGGATATCAACCAGGTACTCACCGCATTATTACCCTTTGAAAATACTGTGTTAAAGAATCCCATTTTGCCGACGGCATTCATGAATAACTGTAGTAATAAACCGACGAGCGCCAGCCCTAGGGTTACGCCCATCTCCTGGGCGCCCATTATAGCGGCTGCGAAGGCGGCCATTACATAACCCATGTTGGCTATTGAGGAGTAGGCAAGGACCCTCGGACTCTCCCTACTCGTAAGCGCGCCTATGTTTCCTAGGAACATGGATATCGTCGCGAAGGCGCCGGCTATGTATGCCAGGTAGTAGGGCGGTACCCTGTAGAGACTCATTGTGGTCAGTGTTATCTTAATGGCGACGATGAACGGGGGCTATCTTGGCTATAGAGGCTATTATCGAGACAGGTATTGGGTTACCGGCCGTGAACACGTCAGGAACCCACTCATGCATTGGAGCCACACCAACCTCTAGGGATAAGCCGAGGAGTAGTAGGGAGAAGCCTATTATGTATGTTATTAATGATGGGCCTGAACTAATTATTACTGCGCCCACGAAGAAGAGTACCGTAGCTATTATCATGTTAACCACGTACTTAACACCAACCTCAATGCTCGTGCCTGGATCCCCCCCATTAGGATCAGTAAGTAAGTTGGTGCTGAGACGAGCATTAGCGACAGCAGTGTTAGGGCTAGGTTGCTTGTGTATAGGGCTAGTACCGTGGCTATTATCATTATTGAGATGAGTACGTAATCAACACCCCCCCTTATTGGCGAGTTAAGCCTCATTAAGGTAATTATTCCAAGGATGCCTATGACCACGAGGAACGCAACGTAGGCCATTAAGTACGTGTTTGGTGCCGCAAGGAGTATTATCATTGATATTACCGGTGCGATCCACGAGTACCTCCTGGCACCCTCACTGAGTAGTGCCGGTGCTGTGCCAACCACGCTTATTACTGCTGATGCAAGGAGGATGTATGTGTATGGTGTGGACACTTCGCATCACCCCCCCTGCCCACGTGATTTAAGTATTACTCTTCGACTCAACATACTGCTCACCACCAGCCTTAATCTCCTCAACCCTCACGGACTTCCTAATCCTATCCAACGCCATTATAGCCGTTATTAGGGTCATGAATTCTGTGGATGATGACAGTATGGTTACGACGAGTATGCCGAAGGCGACCACGGCATTAACAGCAAAGAGTGGAACCAGCGCTAGGAATATTGCGTTGAACATGAGTTCAAGCGATATTAAAACCCTAATCAGGTCATTAGCCCTCAATGCGCTGTAGTAACCAATCATTAGTATTATTGATGCGAATCCATAAATTATCGCCGCATTCACGACCTCCATCCCCCCCCACTCACCTCCAGGTAATACATTATTAAACCAATCATTATAGCCATCAAAAGCGAGGCCAATAACGCAATTAGTAATAGGCCATCGGGCGTTGATGCGAAGCTTATCAGTGATTGACTGGTTACCGGCGTCACCTCGTAGTTTGTGAATGCCGAGGCTATGATTATCGCAATTATGAATAGTAGCATTGGTGCTATCCAGGACTTACCAACACCACCCCCCCTGAACTCAACCCTCCTGTATGTGGCTGCCAGGACTATGGTCATGGTTATTGTGGCGCCAACGAATATTAGGTATATTAGTATGAAGCCGTAGGTTATTCCGAACAGGCCATATACCGCGCCAATGAGGCCCGTCGCTATGGCTAGGTATATCGCCGCGTATAGGTTGTCCTTCGTTATGGTTATGCCTATGGCTGATAATACGGCGAAGATGCCAAGTGCTATTAATGCGCCGATGTACGTGCTAACCATAGCAAGGGAAGACATAACTCACGTATTTTTAAGTATAACCAATTGACATCCTTCTATATGCAGTATTTAAGGTCCTTAACCATGGTGGTAATGCAAATTAAGTTGGTCCTTAAGACACCGTGATGGGGGGGCTGGTACTACTCTATACTGGTGATGGTAAGGGAAAGACAACGGCGGCGCTGGGGGGGCTCGTCCTAAGGGCGGTTGGTCACGGCTATAGGGTCGTGATTGCCCACCTAATGAAGACCTTGATTTACAGGGGGGGTGAGTATGTCGGTGAGTACCTCGCGATTAAGAAATTCCTTGGTGATTACGTCAACGTCTACTCACTGGACCCGGACCAGCACTTAACGCCTAGGGACGTGCTTAGTATGGCGCTAAACAGGGCTAGGGAGGTCAAGCCCTTCTTATTGGTACTGGATGAGGTCAATAATGCGGTGGCCAATGGCTATCTAACGGCTGATGAGGTCATTAATGGCATTAGGTCACTACCGCCTGAGGTTAACGTGGTGTTGACAGGTAGGGGGGGCGCGCCCAGGGAATTCGTGGAAATCGCTGACTTGATAACGGTCATGGAGCCAAGGAAGCACTACTTCGATAGGGGGGGTATAGTTGGTGTAAGAGGTCTGGAATGGTAATATTCTTTAATTCCCCCACCCAGTCACTAATCAATGCCAACACTGAAGTTTAGGATGATAGGCCCACGCTCATCGGCGTCGTGCACTTACCGCCATTACCAGGCTCCATTAGGTATGGTGGGCTCGATATAAGCACAATAGTGGACTTCGCCGTTAGAAATGCCAGGGTGCTTGATGAGACAGGCTTTGACGCTGTGATAATTGAGAACTACAATGATTACCCATTCAGGGTTAGGGTTAGGGAGGCTGAGACCATAGCTCCATGGCAATAATAGCCAGGGAGGTTGTCAAGTCAGTGAATATACCCGTGGGCATCAACCTACTGAGAAATTCTGGCCCTGAGGCCGCCGCAATAGCTGCCGTGACTGGGGCATCCTTTATCAGGTCAAACGCCTACTGCGAGGCAATAGTGAGTGTCGAGGGATTGATAGAGCCTGTGGCTAGGGAAGTCCTCGAGGTAATGACGAGGCTTAGCACAAAGATCACGGTGCTCGCCGACATATTCGTTAAGCACGCAAGCCCACTGCACAGGATGACCATTGAGGACGTGGCCAGGGACTGCGTAGAGAGAGCACTGGCCGACGCACTCGTGGTCACAGGCCCAAGGACCGGAGAACCACCAGATCCACTACTCCTTAGGCGCGTCATTAAGGCAGTGAATGCCAAGGTACTCGTAGGAAGCGGCATAAACCCAAACAACATAGGCGATTATAGGGAAGCCCACGGCTTCATAGTAGGCACATACCTAAAGGACGAGGAAGGACAAATAGACCTGGCAAAAGCTAGAAACATGGTAAACGCGATAAAGGCATTAACAAAGCCGTGAATAAGCACCCCCCCATGACCCAGGAAGTTGCATTACTTGTCAAAGCTTGGACTGGAAGAGTGGAGGTAAGATTAATCTTACCTTCACTCTGCCTGCCCAACACGTTCAATCCTTAAATAATTCCGCGTTCCACGGCATCCTGGGTATTAAAGCCATGTAGACGGCTTCCGTATTAAGCACAACTCTGTCTATGAACCTCCTAGTCAACACACCAATTAAACCGTATTTCCTGCCTATGTCGGGTTCACCGTAATACCTACTTACGACCTCATTCAATTCAACTCCCTGTAACACCTCCTTCATGAATTTTCTGGGTACCATGAAACCAGGCTCATGCCGAGGGTTACCCTACCATCCCTATCAATTACTGTGGCGATGGTCACGTCAATACCCTCATTAAAACCCTCAATCTTCATAATCCCAGCCTCAATACCAACGCCGAACTCGGCATTGGAGGCCGCGTTTATCGCATACCTAGCTCTCTTAATTGCGCCATTTATGATCTCGCCAAGGCCTATCGGCTCTGGAGATAAGTCATTGGGTGGTTCAGTGGAGATCACCCTAACCCTAAAGCCGGCTAGCTTAAACGCGAGCTCCGTGCCCCCTGACCTTATTTGGGTTCTTCGAACCAACGGCTACGGTTATCACGACGAATAAAATAAATCTAGGGGTTATAAGGTTCTAACTCGTGATGATGCTTAGTCGCCTACCGAGAGATGAAGAGTGACTCCAATGCTGATAATTACCTTCATAGCAGGATCATTTAGGGATAAATATATTCCCAACCTCACCGCAGTAAGGCGCTGTCCTATTCTATGAATACCGTGGTGCCCGTATACCTACTACCCTTAAGCAACTCTAGTCTCCTTGCTAATTTAACCGCCGCCTCCACAGCCCTCCTGGCGTACTCCTCAGCCTCTCCAAAGCCTGCATCCTGTTTGCCCCCCCAGGCCCGATTATGCCCATGCCGACGGGCTTCCTATGCTCCACTGACAGGTCCATCAACTTCCTAGCCGCTTGATGAGCCACAACCTCATCATGCTTAGTCTCACCCTGAATAACGGCGCCTATTGCCGCCACAGCATCAACATCATCCTCCTGAGCAGCTCATCAACTATTATGGGCATGTCGTATGTACCCGGCACCTTAGCCACGTAGGTAACCTCAGCGCCAAGGAACCTGGCGTGCTCAAGGGCTTTCTGAAGCATTAGGTATGTGACATCGTAATTAAACTCCGCAACCACGATCGCAAGCCTAACCCTATCCGCCATACATCATGGCTAAGACAAATCTAAATTAAAGCTTAATCCCGACACCTAACCCTATCACTAATTCTCCTGAGTATTGGATCGACGATCACGTACTCATTATTAACCTTTATTACGAACCCATTATCCACGAGCTTCCTAAGAAGCTTCGTAACCTCACTATCACTTATCGGCCTACCTTCCCTTAACTCGGGATATCTCTTAATCTCAGACCAGGTGGCACCATGCTTGAGGGCATTTATTATAAGCACATACCTCCTTGAGCCCATGGCCCTAACAAAGTTACAAAATTCCTCCTCAACTATTCCCGAGGCAATACCCACAGCTTTCGAGAGCCTCAGGCCCTGGATTACTGATGTATGTGAGGCCAAATAACGATAATCAACCAACAACACCATCAAGCTCATCCACAGCCTTATTAATGATACCCTCACTAATTGTAATATACCCTCAAACCTCCTTGCATCAATGTATACCCTGACAATGTCCTTCGTGGCGGCTTTAATAAGTGATGTCTTACCAACACGCCTAAAGCCAACCACCAGGGTGACCGCCCTATTTAATGCCGAAAATCTCAATTGCTAACCTCAGCCTCCCTATCTACAACTCACTCGGGTCCTCAGCTGGTCTATCGAGAAACGCCATACCTATGTAGTAACTACATACCTATGAAGTTATAAACCCTACCACCGTTAATAAGCATTTTAAAGACTCAGCATGCATTAATCTTTAGTGTTTAATTTCTCAAGACTATGGATCTGGAAATACATCAGGAATAAATTGCCCTGGTACTACGAGGTATCCATTAATAGGAAGCCGGCTAAGTACCTCATAGCTGCTAGAATACCCGTTAATGAGAGACTGACTGAGTTAAGCGAAAATGAGCTGTGGAGGGAGTTCGATAGAGCCTTAAACGACTTCCTCGAGTTATGGCGCAGGGTCAGGAACAATGAGGTGGACATTAGGGACATGCCTAAGGCATCACCATCACTACTAGACCTAATTGCCGAGATCACGAAGAGAATGATTAAGCATTGCGAATTCTGTGAGTGGCGTTGTAGGGTTGATAGGACGAGCGGCAGGAGGCTTGGCGTATGCATGCTTGATTCAACGAGCCGAGTATCCACGTACTTCCACCACCTTGGTGAGGAATTACCACTACGTGGCGTGATGGGTTCCGGGACCATATTCTTCACATCCTGCAACCTCCGATGCGCCTTCTGCCAAAACGCTGACATAAGCAGGGATAGATTTAATGGAGTCGTTATGAACCCAAGACAAATAGCCTCGACCGTAATCATCCTCAGGC
Organism: Vulcanisaeta distributa JCM 11213; assembly: GCA_001316125.1. Next base: position 50,830 of record BBCS01000005.1, on the reverse strand, counting down.
TTGAGGGAGTCCACAACATTAACTGGGTCGGTGGTGAACCCACACCACACCTTCATAATATTGCGGAGGCGATAAGGTTAATTGCGCGTGATGGCGTTAAGGTCCTTGATGAATTGAGTGATGAGGAGTACGATGCCGTACTTTCTGTTAAGGCAGACTTCATACCCTACAACTTCTCCAGGGACTGGGCGTTTTACGGGAATGACCTAAACGTGCCAATGCTATGGAATAGCAATTTCTACATGACGGTAAATGCCACAAAATTACTCAGAGTATTGATGGATATTTGAAAGAGCGGGTAATACCCACCATCCTGCTTAATGCATTTCCTTTGCGGGGTTTTGGACGGGACTTGGGTGATGCGATTAGGTTTGATACACCTGTGTCGCTCCACACGTTGATTACTAAGTCGCCCCCCCTTTTCAATAAATAGTGTGAAGAAGATGCTCTGCCACATGACATGCTCAAACACCCATCCATGCCTCTGGAGGGCCTCGGCAGTGCAGTTGTACTGCTTTGTGGCTGGTGTTGGGTTATATGCCTACTTCGCGTACGCCCATCATCAAATCATCGAGAATTACCTGTGGGCGGTGGCGGATGCAGCACCACTCCCCCCCAACGGGCAGTGGTTCATGGGAGTTGTGAACACGGGGACCGAGCCGCTCTTCGTCAAGCAGGTATTCCTGGCGAATGGGCAGGTAATCACCGTGAACTCGCCAACCCTCAAACACAACCAGTGGTAGAACGCGTCATACCCAGCCAAGCCTAGCATGGTCATTGTATGCTACGCCGCAGAACCAAACACATGCACCGACGTGAAGGTCAGCGGCTACGCACTCGCCACACTAACCGGAGGCGGGAATGGAACTGGCCTAATCGAGGTAACCGTCAACGACCCATACAACGCCGGTTGGTCTGTAACGTGGAGCTACGCTGGGCAGTCCTACTCGGTGAGCCAGGGCCGATCCTACGCTTGGTTCATTAATCCGCCCTACGTGCCGATACAGATCAGCTTCCAAGCCTCAATAACCCAGAACCCGGGCGGTTACACATGCCAAATACAGCCAAGCCAAACCAGCGCACATACACAGCCGGTAGTGTGCAGAAATTCAACGTAACCTGCTACTCAGTGGCTATCCAGGTTAATGACCCATACGGCGCCGGCTGGTCAATAAGCCTATCCCCCCCAAGTGGCTTGACATGGAGTGGAAGCAGCACGCAAACTCTCTACGTAAACCAAGTACTCAACTACCCACAGAGTGTGTCGGCCTCAATAACCAGCGTACCCTATGGCTACAACTCATGCAATATAACCGGGCCCACCCAAATAACGGGCCCAGGCGAGTACACGTATAACGTGCAGTGCACTGGCACATTGACGATATACTTCACCGTTAGTTACTCATACCCATACCCAGTCAGTGGCTCCGGCCCATACTGGGGGTGGGATGTGAAGATTGAGTACCCAAACGGTATATCTAATTGGTTGTATTTCACGTCTAATCAATTAAATGGGCAGTCAACATTCCTAATATACAACGGCCCGCCAGGCGCCACAGTGGAGACGATCCAGCTTGCGATGATACCAGGCACTTGCCCACCTCAAACCACCAATACGCCGTACCTCAAGCTAAACCCCCCCAACCCACCAATCACGTACAGTGCACCCGGGAACTACACGATATATGGAAGTGACGGGTGCCCATCATCGAGTGGCAGCAGTGGCTATGCGGATTTCTACCTAACAGTGAATGCACCCAGTAGTTATTCCTGGGCCGTGACGGCGACGGGCGCCGCAACCGAGTATATCAATGGGCAAGGCTCAGTAACCAACCTCTTCTGGTTCTCAATACAGCCAACCAACAATGAAATATACTTCTCAGCATCCAGCGGCTGCACCGTAAGTCCAACATACGTCACACCAAACAAAGCCGGTAATTACTACGTGACGGTGGACTGCGGCGGCTCATCAGGAAGCGGTAGTAACTCAATAAGCGTTAGTGTGATTAACGACACGCTCGGCGCTGGCTGGTCCGTTAGTTGGAGCGGCAGCGCCAGCGGCAGTAAGAGCGGCACATCAGACGCATCATGGTCTGTGACGGCGTCGGGCACAGTGGACTTCACAGCCTCAATAACAAGCAACCCAAGCGGCTACACATGCACAATAAGCCCGAGCAGCACATCGGCAAGCCCAGGAGGGTCAGTAACATTCACGGTCAGCTGCACGAGTAACCAACCACCACCGACCACTGTATACGGTTGTTTTCTAACTACGTCGGCAACCTCAAGCCCAAGTGGCATACCCGTCAGCGTCAGCCCCCCCAACGGGACCACGTTCATACCCAGTGGTCGAGTACCTGGGTCTACTTCAGCGCCCCCCCGTCCAGCGTAACGACATCCAGCGGCGGTTCAGGCCAAAGTTGGTACCAGTTCCAGTACTGGGAATTAAGCTTCAGCGGCAGTGGTTCAACGAACCTCCCAAGCAACCCAACCCAAACCACAGGCACGAACCCAAGCGTCTACTACACATGCCCAAGCGGCCTGACCCAAAACGTCACGGCAACAATAAGCGGGACAGCCTACTACCAGAAGGACTACGTCACGCTAACCGGGCCGACGCAGATCTCGAGTGGGACGAATCCATACACATTCACGGTGAGTTGGTCACTATCACCATACAGCGCAACCCAAGAGTCATGGTCAATAACGACAATAAATAACGCACAAACGCTTCAAGTCTCAGTGACCGTGTACGCCCAAACCAGGAGGATCGCAGATACAGCCAGGCGCTACCTGGGATGCAAACCTCTACTGCACCAGTGGCCAACCCGTAATAAGTAGCTACAGCCCACAAGGCACGACAACCTACGCCACGGGGGGGACCTCAGGCTCAGCATCAATAACAGTAACAGCAACAGGAACATGCGTACAAACTAAGGCAAATTAAGTTTAATTAATATTTAATTAATATTTTTATGACATTAAAATGTTTATTACCTTACCCTATTGGCCATGGTAAGTTAGTTACATTCTGCATTGGGTATTCCGTATTCCAGACATTATAACCCCACGTTGGCCCATATGGGTCATAGTTATAATTCCCTAAAACAACGTAATGTGACTCTTTAGAGATTGCTATGCCCATCGGCGCCGGTAGCGTCAGTGCCTGTTGTGGTGTCATTCTTGTTACTATAATCGTCCAGTTACATGGGAGCACTATAAGTGGTGTGCCCAGGGAATCACTAACGATAGCAAGTACCATCGTTGTGCTGTTGCTTAGGGGTAGGGTAGGCGGCGGCATTGATGGGTCTGGCTGGGCAAAGACTAGCGACCCATTCTCAATCTTCATGAAATTACCCACTATCTGCCCAACGCCCGGCCAGTCGCCCATGTATATCATGTTTACCCAGTTGGGCTGTGGCGTTGATGGTATGTCGACGAGCATTGGCATGAGGACCATGCCGACGCCTGGATACTCACCCGGCACTATTATGTAGAATGTGGGCTCGTCCATTGCTTGAATGCCAAATTTGGTCTTCCCAAGGGGTAACCAGACAAAGATTGTGTTGTTTTGAAGTACTGCATTCCAAACGTTGCTCGGCGGCATCCAGTAACCCAGCGTCCAAATCGAGCCGTTACTAAAGACGAGGCTGTATAGGTGGCACGTACCGAGGCTAAACCCAACGGCAGACGCATTGCTTGACACGTAGACGTAAACCGTCCTATTCACGTAGACGGGCACGGTCTGGTTTACATAGACGTACTTAACAACCGTCTGATTCACGTACTTAACCACCGTATGATTCACCGGCACGTAGATCGTCTGGACCTGGACCAAGCCCAATGCCTTATCCACCGACTGCAGTGGCTCTACGTGTGGACTCGCTAGTATTATGGCTAGTATTGCCATTGCGATTATCCCCACGATTCCGATGACCCTCCACCTCGGGGATACGCCTAACCCCCACATACCCCCTCACTCACCAACCACAGAACACCGCAGTTCACTTATAAAGATTCAATATGAGTCTTAATGAGGAATAACCACGCCACATGAATCAACAGCTACATGGTGGCTAAGGCACTACACCAACGCAAAACAGACTTTCATAGTGCTATTCATGATTATTTTAATATTATCGTTAAGCTATTCAATGGGTTGGCGGCACTATATACTATTGCTTATATTTAAGCCTTCTGAGTAGAAATAATATGGATTTTCATATTTTTTAATATAATTTAAATACTCTAGTAATTCATTTTTTTATTGCGAAATGTTGAAAAACCTCATATGCCCTATAGCTAACATTATTTATTGTATTAATTACATTTATAAGCTTATCAGATTGGGCCTCTATTGAAAAGTTCGCAATACCTAAAAGTGCGGGGGGGAGTGCGTCTTTGGGTACAGTAATTATGATGCTTTTATCGTACTTATAATATTTTAAATATGGGCTAATATTAAATTCTTTAAAAAATGTATTTATGTATTCTACAAATTGCTTTGCTTCATTAGCAAATGAAATACCGATATTGAGCCTATATGTGCTATAGTATTCAGTATGCAATTCAGCGCTCTTAAATGCGTCATTACCCAGAGGTATTTTTACGTTAATATATGCTAATTCCTTACCCCTATACGATAATGCTGCATGTTTAATTAGATCATGAATTCTGTAAAACAACGTGAGCGGTAACTTAATCGCTGTATTGCCAATCTTTGAAAGTTCATATAGAATTATCCAGGCAAATATGCGTGCATTTTCTGAATCAAAGCGTATTTGGTCATTATAAATATGCTTGATAGGTAGGCTTGTTATTTCTTCAATTCTTTTTGCAAACCACTTAGGGGGGGCTGGTATATTATTTATTTTATATGCATCTGAGACCGCGTAACCGACATGTATGCTTTTATCATAATTTCCTAATCCATCTGCGGCATATGCAAATAGTAAACCTGTTCCTGTAGTTATTAATTTCAAAAAGGTATCTTTTGTATGGGAACCTAAGCCTTTTATTGATGGCGTCATTAGGGCGTAACTTGGGTGCAATTCACCATTTATAGTTAATGTAGCGCCACGAACTTGGAAATTTATGTGCAATGGTTCATTATTAAATGCATTTATGAAATCCGAAAGTATTGGCATGGCTAAGGCAATAAGTTCTGGGCTATTAGATGTAAATACGAGTTTTCCCTCGATTATTGAACCATCGAGCAACAAGCCGGCTACCGCTTGGATAACTTTAAATAACGATAGCCCTGAGTTGCCAATTACCTTTATGTCTGTGTAAATATTCCTGGTTATTATTGATACCGTTTTTACTGAGGTGACAAAGATATATACGTCCTTTAGGTCATTATCGTTTGTTTGAGGCATTATTTTAATACCACTGTCTATTACTTCAATACCATACTGCCCCCGTCTCCAATGCTTTTAATAATAAATGTGCTAGGTTATTTATATAAATAATATTATGATGATGAATTAGCACCGTATTTCGCAAATTTTCGAGATTATTCAAATTTATTTCGTACATTTTATTAGGAAGTTCTCGCTTAAGGAAGTGCCTACTTCGTTAAATTCTTTATCATTAAACTGAGTAAGGCTTGTAGCCATTTTTAGCTTATCCTTTACCATTGATACGATATTTTCCATATTATCATGTCCTGCAAATGCGCCTTCCATGCCTATCGTTAAATATTAATTCTCATCACTAGAGCTTATAAATACATCACGATTTGCTAAGGCCTACAGGGGGGGCTCCCTGACTTCAAGTACGGCAATGACAAATGCGCCTTTAGAATATCCAGGGTACCGAGGTACTTCGAGGTTGTCTCGAGGAATCATAAGCTTGTCTATGATTGGGGGGGTGAGGACATGATAATTAGGCACTTGGTAATGCCAGGCCACGTCGAGGATGATTCAAAGCCCGTGCTTAAGTGGATCGCCGATAACATGCCTGGGGGGGTCTTGGTTAACATAATGGATCAGTACAGGCCGGAGAACGAGACAGACCCAAACTCGCCGAGGTTCAACGGAATTCAGGGAGTTAGCTAGGAGACCGAGTAGGGAGGAGTTGATGGAGGTCTATAGGTATGCAAGGGATTTAGGCCTTAACTTTGAGTTGATTAGTTTTGAGAAGAGGATTGACATTAAGTACCTGGGTGATGAGGATTCGCTGATTGAGAGACTCGATAACTTCTAATGAAGATTGATTGTGGAGGAGGAATTAAAGCAGGAGCAATTCGGCCTCCTTAAGCGTTCCCCTGACTGGGTCCACCTCAAGCCCGAAAATCTCGAGTGCGGTTACGCCGATCACCATCGTATCCTCAGTCTCACCGAATATTACGGGTACAACCCTCCTTTCACCCATGAGTATAAGGCCTGCATCACCAACATCACGCTCCACATAACCACCAAATGCCTTAAACCTTCTTCTCCTACTTGGTTTTATCCCAAGTCCCTCAAGTATGTCTCTACGTATAACGGTATAGATCGCGCCAGTATCCACAATACCATCAACCTCCACAGTCCTCTCCGGCGCCGCTGGATTGAATATGCCAGCCCTAACCTTAACGAAACCCATCAAGACACTCATAACTACACTTAATTAAATAGTTTTAATCATGAAGTATGACTTATGCACCTAAGTAAGTGTTTTATGGCGATTAATTTTAATCAACAACACCCTCCTCGGTGATCCTAAACGTAACCTCCCTCTCAGGGTGGTATGGCGAGTCAAATATCTTGGCAATCCTGACATTCTCCTTACCCTTCCTCAGCCAAACCCTATACGTGGCCCCCCCATGAGCGATTACATTACCGCCAGCGGGCTTTAGTGGGTTCCCGAAGAAGACATCCGGCTGCGCAACCACTTGGTTGGTGACGACGACGGCCACGTTGTATATATCCGCAATCCTAAGTAGCTGGGCAATGTGGTGGTTAAGCTTCTGCTGTCTCTCGGCAAGATTCTCCCTGCCCGGGTACTCACTCCTGAAGTGTGCTACCAATGAGTCAATGACTATTAAGCCAATGTTCTCCTTCTCGATAATCTTCTTACTCTCCTCAATAATCATCATTTGATGATCACTGTTGTAAGCCCTGGCATATAGGATATTCTTAAGAGCCTCCTGCGGGTCCAAACCCCTGTACTTAGCCATCTGCATTATCCTCTCGGGTCTGAAGGTGTTCTCAGTATCGACGTATAGAGCCTTGGCCTTCAAGCCACCCTTATCCTCGGGCAATTGAACCATGACACTCAGTTGATGGCAAAGCTGTGTCTTACCACTACCGAACTCACCAACGAGCTCCGTGATGGCCTTAGTCTCAATACCACCACCAAGTAACTCATCGAGTGACTTAACGCCGGTGCTGATCCTCCTAATACCCCCCCTCCTCTTCTCGTAAAGCTCGTAGGCTGTTATGAATGGCGTTAAGCCAATGAGCTTCTGGGCAGCGGCGATTATTTGCTTAGCCCTGTCCTCACTGCCAAGTATCTCGGCAAGCTCCTTAACACTCGCGAAGCCACGTCCCTCGCCGTGTTATAACCAGCCTCCCTAAGCTTCTGAGCAGTGACTCTACCAACGCCCTCAATCTCCTCAACATCAATCACAGGATAACCACCACTAACTGTTGCCGTAACAACGGTGCCCTTCTCACCACCTTCCTCGCCCGTGTCCTCGATCTCCTCGACAGGTTCCTCCTCCTTCTCTTCCTTAACTTCCTGCTCCTGCACTTTCTTCCTCCCCCCCTTTGGCATCTTCTCCACTAAAAATAAATGGTTATTACTTAAAAAACTAAGTAGGGGTGAGGCAGGGAATTCACCGAAGACCAGCCTAATCCTAAGCCAAACACCTAAGCATGTTTCGCGCCAAAGCCTATTAACATCGTCATCCTCGCCCTCAATGATACGTCTAAGAATATCCAATGCATCATTACCTGAGATAACAGGCTTTACGTAGGCTATGTCATCATCATAACCACAGGTAGCCCTGAGCAGCCTATCAACGGCCCTCCTACCAATTAACCTCCTTAACTCATCCCATGTATACCCAACGTAACCCAGCGACCTATAGAGCCTATCGGCAGGCTCATTACCGAACCAGGTAGTGGCGATGTAAATATCGGAGTCCGTGCAAACCTCTTCAATAGTACTCATTAGGACCTTACCAATACCCAAACCCCCCCTGCATTCCTCAACAACGGCTATGTAATAAATAACGCATAACCTAACTGCACCAACGTTAACATTATAATAAACGGCGGCGCCAACGCCCAATTCATTAATAACAGCCAGCGCCACAGAACCAACTCCATAATCAACAACAGCCCTCGCATATCTATAGGCCGAGCCGAAGAAATCCCTTAATATAGGCTCTGCGTAATCCATTAACTCCCTACTGCCTATGAGGACTGTGATTGGGCCATCACAATTCACAAAAACCACCCAATACCGTATGATACGCAAACCCGAATTGATAAGAGGAGGAAGCAGGTAATGACGGGTTTACACCCTTCTACCACGCCTACCTCCAGGTGGCCTAATGGTATCCGTAGGTATTGGCGTCACATCCTCAATACGACCAATTATCAATCCAGCCCTGGCCAAAGCCCTAATGGCAGCCGCGGCGCCAGGACCCGGCGTCTTTGGACCGTAACCACCGGGTGCCTTAACCTTTATGTGCACTGCATTAATGCCCCTACTCATGGCTATTTGAGCGGCCTTATACGCAGCCATCATTGCCGCGTATGGGCTGGGCTTATCCCTATCAGCCTTAACGACCTGCCCACCACTAACCCTCGCAACGGTTTCCGCACCCGTTAAATCCGTGATTATTATTATTGTATTGTTATAACTAGAGTAAACGTAGGCGACACCCCCCCACCTAAGCTTCCTAGCCCCCCCACTGACCTGCGTTGGTTTTATCTCAGGTAACTGCATTGATTGTGGCGATGTAGGCTGCATAGGCTGAGTCTCTTCCTGAACCTCCCCCCCAGTAGTCTTTTCCGTGTTTTCCTCTGACATTCGGTGTTGGCATTTTTACTCATTTTATAAGCTTTCTCGCTATCGACTAGCGAACGCCCCTCATGCTCTCGATAATACTCATCATGTGGCTAGTACCGATCCTAAACCTCATTGGGTCAGGCTCCCTCTCCGCCACCCTCATTAATTCAAGAACCTGCTGATAAGTCCTAACGCCACCCGCGACCTTAATCCCAATCCTCGGGTTATACTTCCTAGATAGCTCAGCCATGAGCCTCACATTCTCTATTTGAGCCCCCCCTGTCTTATTACCAAGCTTCTCTGCGTAATCCCTCTCTTCGAAGCCCGTACTCGTCTTAATGAAGTCCGCCCCGGACTGCATCACAATCCTGTAAAGCTCGAGCTTCTCCTCCCTGGTTGTGTAAGCGTCCTCAACAATTATCTTAATGATCTTACCCTCCCTATGGGCAGCCTCAACCACCGTGTTATATCATGCTCAACTTCACCCCCCCAAAGCCCGGACTTGATAAGGCCTATTGGGGCTACTATATCGAGTTCGTCCGTGTACTGCGAGTAGCGTTTAATTGCGTCTACCCTGGCCTCCGTTGTGCCGGCACCAAATGGAAAGTCAACCACGGCAACCACCTTGAAGGTATAGCCTTACGCGCCATGTACTCCCTGGCGTACCTGAGGAATATTGGGTTTATTGTTATTGAGTAGGCACCGTACCTGGCCGTATCCTCTATTAAGGTCTCTATCTCCCTAGTTGAACCGTACGGCCTTAAGTACGTGTTATCTATTAAGCCTATGATGTTTAACTCCATACTTAATTAAAGACGCAGTGACTTATTAATGCTTTACCAGTTGATGAAATGTTTATTAATGATTGATTCATGAGCAGTTAGGTATGAGTGAGCCGACTATTAAGTCTGTTAGGGTTTTGACTGTCATGGGGAATTTTGAGTGGCCTATTGTTAAGGTTGAGCTTAGTAATGGGCTTGTTGGTTATGGCGAGTGCATAGGGGGGGTCCAGGCATTAAGGAGGTTTTGAGGAGGGCTGAGGAGTTAATCCGGGGGGGTAAGGAGGTTAATATTGAGTACTTGCTTAGGCTCATTAGGAGGCACATACCAAACTCCGAGTGGGGGGGTATTGTTAATAATGCAATTAGTGGTTTGGAGACAGCCCTTTGGGACTTGAAGGGTAAGTTAACGGGGGGGTTGCCGGTTTATGAATTACTCGGTGGTAAGGTTAGGGATAGGGTTGCCGTGTATGCTGATCTACACGCTGGCGCTGGCATTATTGAGACTGGTGGTAAGAGGTGGGTTGAACTTGCCAATACCGAGGTTGCCTATAACGTCGAGAATTACATAAGGAGGGCTAGGGAGGCCATGAACATGGGGTTTAGGTACATTAAGTTCGATGTTGATGTGCCGGAGAGCATGATGGAGACCGAGTTCGATAGGACCTTCGGCATGAGGATTGTTAAGTTCGTTACGTCATTCATAGGTGGCGTTAGGGATGCCGTTAAGTACGACGTTGATATAATGATTGATGGGCATTGGGCATTCAGCGTGCCCACAGCCATAGCCATAGCCAGGGAGTTGGCTAAGTATGACGTGTTCTGGTTTGAGGATCCGGTGCCGCCTGAGAATATTGATGCCATGAGGGAAGTCAAGCTTAAGTCGCCGGTGCCCATAGCCACTGGCGAGAAGCTATATAGGTTGTCACAGTTTAGGGAGTTGATTGAGGAGGAGGCTACGGACATAATACACCCGGATGTGCAAAGGCTCGGTGGTTTACTTGAAATGAAGAAGATAGCCTACCTAGCCGAGGAGTACTACGTGCCGGTGGCTATACATAACATCTCAAGCCCAATAGGGACGATGGCCAATGCCCACGTGGCAGCCACAATAGGGGGGGACTTCATAGCCATTGAGTGGCACGCCATTGACCTGCCCTGGTGGCCCGACATGGTTAAGGAGGGCATGATCATAAAGGAGGGCTATATAACGCCACCCAAGAAACCTGGTCTCGGTGTCGAACTAAATGAGAGGGTTGCCGTGGAGCACGCAAAGGACCCAAATGAGGTTAAGGAATTCCTTTAAAAATGAGAGAAAAGTAAATCGTATCTAAGTTCTAGGTGATGAGTGAGCCTCGAGCATTGAATCGATGAAGAGATTGAACCGGCTGATTATCACTGCTGCGTTGGTACCATGCCCAATTTAGGCTTAATAACCTGCTTCATATAATCAACCAGGTTAGCCTCCTCAAGCGCCTTGAGAACCTCCTCATCACTAGCACCCTTCTTAATGTTTATCTTGTACTCCGTTGGTTCAATGTGCTTGACATTAACGGCCCTTCTCTTAACGCCCGTTAGGGACTTAGGCCCCGTTATTATTACGAAGTTCTCATCCTTAATATCAACAATAACGCACTTCCTACCAGCTCCCTACCTGCAACCTTCACGCACACCCTACCAATATCGAAAACCCTAGGCATCAAGCACGGGTAATGTGAGGCTTTATAAGCATTTCATGGGTTAATTCGTTGATCATAGTGATATATAGATTATATACTTATGTTATTTATAAATTTATTAATGAGTAATTATTAATGGTCGTAGGTTCTCAGGAAGTTCTTGAGAGGTATAGACGTTATTCAAATGATTTAATGGAGATACTTAGGTTGAGAACAAAGCCCATCGGCATTGCATTAATAGATAGGGATCCTGATGAGATCGGCATTAGTGTGTTTCGTCCTCTTAGGCATTTCCATAGAAAGTTAACGTTTTGTCAAATGACTGCTGCGGCTAGGTATTACGGCATGGCCATGGCCGCTACATTGGAGGATATGGCATGCCCCGGTGAAATAATAATATTTGGGTTTACTGAACCGCCCGATTATTTTCTCGATGGTAGTCTTAGTTATGGTCTTTACACGAGGACGAAGGAGGCAGGTAAGGCACTTGACAATAGTTTACCAAGGCTACCAGTAGGTAAGTATAAGGCACTATTAACAATGCCTCTAGATAATATTATCTATGAGCCCCCCCAGGTTGTGATGATCTACGGAACACCGGGTCAAATGGTGAAGTTAGTCACAGCCTACGTATACATTAGTGGCGAGAAAGTTACGCTGAGCGCTAGCGGTAAGGCTGGCTCAGACACGGCAGTTGCGGAGGTCCTCCTCACCGGTAAGCCAAGGCTTGCGTTACCTGGCTATGGCGATAGGATCGTCGGGCATGTAGAGGATTATGAGATGCTCTTTGTCACCCCCCCAGCGAGCCTATTGGGAGATATTATCGACGCCCTTAAGGAACAGAACAAGACAAACTTCATTGTTTACCCACCAATGCCCAGCATATTCTATAGGGTTGATTTTAGCTCCATACCAGTGATTGGGCATTTATATGATAGATTCCTTAAGGAGATTGATGAGAAGGTAAGGAAGGAGAAGGGCGGTAACAATGAGCGGTGAGGATCTTGAAAAATTAATTAAAAATGCCAAGGAGAGAGCTACGCAATTATTAATCGAAACTGAGAATTGCGCGTATTCGCCCTTCGTAGCTTTACTTGAGGCCTTGAACATCAAGGCATCACCCGAGTTATTAGCCGCATCAATAGCTTTGCCGGTGGTTTAAGTGGTTCTGGGCATCTTTGTGGCGCATTGTGGGCTTCCGTAGCTGCCGTGAGTATTTACATGAAGAAAAAGATAGATGAGGAGAGGGGGGGTGGTAAGCAGGTAAGTGAGCCGTTCATAACTTATCACATTGAGCTTCATAATAAGGTTGTGGATGTTTATAAACAATTCGTGGGCATGTTTGGATCGCCAAATTGTAAAGACCTGAATCCCAGGTTTGATCTAGTGTCGCCTGAACAGAGGAAGAAGTGCACAGTTATTGTTAGGAAGTCCGTGGAGATAACTCTAAGGTCATTACTGGGTGGTTCTAAATGAACGTTGAGGTCACAGGCCAAGAGGTCGAAGGCACTAAGTGGGATCTCATAGTCATAGGCCTGGGAACTGCGGGTGCTGATGCCGCAGTACGTGCCGCACAATTAGGGCTTAAGGTATTGGTTATAGAGAAGAATAGGGATAGGCCTGGTGGGACTTGCGTAAATGTTGGCTGTGTGCCGACGAAGAAATTACTGTACATAGCTGATCATTACTATGAACTAGGTAAGTACTTGTCTAACGAGGGATTGACTGCTGATATTAAGCTTGATGTTAGGGCAATGTTTAGAGCTAAGGATCAGCTAATTAGCCAGATAATTACATGGTACATGTTTAAGGTGTTCCCAAGCTGGGACGTTAAGGTATTATTCGGTGAGGCTAGGCTGGCGTCACCGAACTCGGTTAAGGTTGATGATTCAGTAATTGAGACAAGAAATATATTAATAGCAACGGGCTCTAGACCTAAGATACCATTAATAAAGGGCTTAGAACAGGGATTGAAAAGCGGCTTCGTCATAACTAGTGACGACTTCTTCTCCCTCGACTCAGTCCCTGAGAGTATATTGATCGTAGGTGGTGGAGCAATAGGTGTTGAGTTAGGTACGTTACTTTATAAGCTTGGTTCTAAGGTCATGATTGTTGAGATAATGGATAGGTTATTACCAACATTTACAGACCCTGAATTAGGCAATTACCTCGCTAATAGAATCATGAGGGAGATGTACGGGATTGACGTTAGGGTGAGTACATCCGTAACAGAAATAGACCCTGGTAATAAACTTGTTCGTTTATCAAATGGTGAGGTGGTTAAGGTTGATAAGGTTTTGGTTGCGGTTGGTAGGATTCCGAATACTGAGGAGCTTACCTTGAGGGTGTTGGTGTTAAGGTTAAGAATGGCGCAATTGTGGTTGATGAGCACTCAAGGACAAATATACCCAACATATACGCGGCAGGTGACGTAACGGGTAAGTACATGCTTGCCAGTGTAGCTAAGGTCCAGGGGGGGATTGTGGCTGCCGAGAACGCGGCAGGCCTGAACACAAGGATTAATTATGACTTAATACCTATGGTTGTTTTTTCAGACCCTGAAGTAGCCTCTGTGGGTATCTCAGCAGGTAAGGATGACCCTAGGTACATAGTCACTAAGATGCCGAATGCCGTAAATTATAGGGCTATTGCGTATAATAAGCCCTACGGCTGGACGAAGATAGTGGCTGATAGGGTCAGTAAAAGAATTGTTGGCTTTCACATGATTGGCCCATGGGCTCGGAAATCGTTAACATGGCGACAATAGCTATTAGGAAAGGGTTAACGCTTGATGAGGTGAAGGAATGGGCATTCTCGCACCCAGTCTTCACGGAACTCCTTATAGATGCCATGGAATTAGCCACGGGAAGTAACGTATACTTACCTAAGAGATAGTTCTAATTAACCAAATATATATTTTATTTAGCGTTAAAACTTTAAAGTAAATTTTACATAGATAAAATTATGACCGAACAAAGCGAATTCTTCAGTGGATTTAGAGATTATCCATTAACTATTGATAAAATACTTACCTGGGCCTCATACGCCTTTCCTAATAATGAGATTGTTTATTGGCCCCCTGGCGGCTCCAGGACATCAGTCACGTTCACTCAATTTGCGGATAGAGTCCGTAGAGTGGCTGCAGCGTTAATGGACCTGGGTCTAAAACCAGGTAAGGCGTGGGAATTCGGATCTAAGGTTGCAGTCATGGATTGGGATACGCTTAGGTATGTTGACTTATTTTACGCGGTTCCCTCAATAGGTTCTACATTGTTTACTGTGAACATTAGGCTAGCGCCACACGAGATCATGTACATAATGAGTATTGCTAAGCCTGATGTTTTAATGGTAAATATTGATGACTTTGAACTATTCATAAAGCCTATTCTCGATAATATTAAGACAATAAGACTCGTTATTTATATGAGTGATAGGGGTAGGGTGTTGGGTCAGGATTATGGTGTTAGGATGATACCTTATGAGGACCTACTAAAGCACGAACCACTAAAAGAATTCCCAGAAATAGACGAAAAAACACCAGCAACACTAATGTTCACATCAGGAACAACGGGCCCACCAAAGGGTGTTTACTTTACGCATAGGCAGTTAATGCTTCATGCAATGGCATTAACAATAGCATTGAGTTACCCGCCGTATAATGTTGGTATTAAAGATACGGCTATGCCATTAATACCATTATTCCATGTACATGGTTGGGGGGGAACGCCATACGTGGTAATGCTTTCGGGCACTAGAAAGTACGTATTACCAGGTAGGTATGATTGGGGTCACATACTTAGATTAATACATGAGGAGAAGGTCACATACACGGGTGGTGTACCAACAATACTATACTTGCTCCTTACTCACCCTGACTCATCAAAGTATGACTTAAGTGGGTTGAGGTTTGGTAATGGTGGTTCGGCAATGCCTGAGGGCCTTTACAATGCGGCGAAGGTCAGAGGAATCGCTGTGGCTTCCGGTTATGGGATGACCGAGACAGCTCCCGTACTAACAATGGCTTACTTAAGACCCGAGCACCTGGATCTTCCTGAGGATGAGAAGAAGCAAATAGTGCTTAGGACTGGCTTACCCATACCTCTCGTTCAGTTGCGCGTTGTCGATGAGTATGATAGGGATGTTCCAAGAGATGGTAGGACAATGGGAGAATTAGTTGTTTGGTCTCCATGGGTAGCCAAAGAGTATATTGGTGATCCTGAGAAGACTAGGAATGCCTGGCGCAACGGCTGGTTCCATACAGGAGATGTGGCAGTTTGGTTACCTGATGGTTATGTGATAATAGTTGATAGGCTTAAGGACGTAATTAAAAGCGGCGGAGAATGGATATCAAGCGTTAAGCTGGAAAGCATCATTAGTACTCATCCCGCCGTTGGCGAGGTTGCCGTAATTGGAGCTCCACATCCAAAATGGGGGGGTGAAAGACCAATAGCGATAGTCGTGCCCAAACTAGGACAGAGGATTACAGAAGAAGACATTAGGAATTACCTTATGCAGTTTGTGGAGAGGGGGGGTGAGATACCAAAGTGGTGGATACCGGACAAGGTAATAATAGTTGAGGCTGAATTGCCAAAGACAAGCACGGGAAAGATAGATAAGAAAATACTTAGGGATAGGTTCAAGAATGAATTCATGTCAACTACGTAGTTCTACTAATCACGACGTAATCACCATATCATGATAAAAATCTCTCTTCTCAATCCTTACATGACGCCTAATATTGTCCAACGCCTCAAATAATCCCCCCCTAATTATTCCCCCCCTGGTCATCGGCATCCCAATATCCTCATCAAAAGACTTTGCTATGGAGATTATGGTTTTATTTGGCATGAATTGCACGTTAACTAGGGCTATGACCCCCCCAAGCGCCGTGAGTATTCTTAATGAGGAGTAAAGAGCGTCCCTAAAGTCCCTCATCGAATTCAATATGTACCTCATTAATTCCTTACCATACTCATAACCAAGACGCTCAATCAACTCAGGCTCTCTCTCCATTACGTAGAAAACCAATGCCCTCATGAAATTCTCCTGGACGAATCCAAGTATTGTGAATTGTAGATCCACTGCATTTACCGTGTTAACTCCATTAATATTAGTAATGCTATTTAATAATTCATTGTTCACCTCACCGTCAATCTCAATGAGGATCGCGTAATTATTACCTACGATATTTCTTATGTTCAAATTCCGAGACCTAATCACATTAGTAATGTCGTTAAGCAGGCCCGGTCTATCCCTTGAAATGCTTACTAATAGCCAAACCATGAGATATGCCTAAAGTACGGACTTAAAGGTATTACTAATTTAATAGTGGAAATTGATAATTAATAAAATTGAATGATTATAACCCATAACCCTGCCTGACAGTTCTAAGTTCCTGAATTACCTTAATCAGCACAGGTTTACCAACGTTTCGGAGTAAATCTGCGCTTGGCGGGTTTAGGCAATGCTTGAATTCGGTAGGTACATTTATACCGAGACCATTTAAGCAATTAACCATTCTATACCAATTACTTGATCCGTGAATACCGCACTTAATTGCGGCGAGGAGAAACATCAACTCCTTAAGAGATTTGCACACCACAACCTCATCATCACTATTGAGGAATAGGAACTCCCTCTCATCAACCATCTCCAACTCATTCCTAATGGATGCATTAATGTCAATGTCTAATGGATTACCATATATTAATTGGCCTGTCTTAATTACGTAAACGAAGAATAGCGTGTTACGTGGTCTCTTAAAGATCTGCAAATCCACGTTACTCCTGATCATAGGAATTTCCCTGGGTTGTTCTTCCGCGAACACCACAACATCAATATCGCCACCACTGCAATCGAGTGAGCCACCATATACGTATATTGCATATGCATTTCTAAACATGTTAATTATCTCGTTAATTAAGTCCTTGGGTATACAATCCACATTACTTTGCATGAATTAATACTTAATAAGTATGGCACTTAATTAATCGTGAAATGCCATTTAGGGCTAAGTATTATGTTTATTGGGTCGACACGGATGCGGCTGGTATTGCGCATTTCACGTCATTCCTAAGGCTTGTTGAACGAGCTGAGGAGGATTTTTATAGGGAGAATGGTATACTTCATTATCATTCAATTGCACCACGCAGGGAGCTCTTCATAACCTACACGGCACCGTTAAGGAGGGGTGATGTCGCGGTGGTTGAGCTGTGGCTTGATGAGGCGAGGACTAGGGCGATTAAGTACAGGTTTAGGATAATCAATGAGACATCCGGTAAAAATGCCGCCGAGGGTTACCTAGTGTTCACCTGCGTTAGTAATGAGGGTGGTGAGCTAAGGGCCGTACCATGCCCCGAGGAGCTTATTAATGCTTGGAAGAGGACCATTAACACGACTTAATACTCAAGGAGCCTAATGCCTATGGATTCATCATTAAACCTGATGGGATTCCTAACAAGCTTTACAGCGCCTAATTCAGGATGGCTTATCTCAGTTAATACGTACTTACTTACATAGGGATCCTTTGCTATATCAGCCATGTCGTAAACAGGCCCAGCGGGTATTCCATTACTTAGGAATAAGTTTACCCAGTAATCCCTATCCTTGGTAAGGAATATTTCCTGCAATATCTTCTCAAGTTCATCCTGATTCCTAACCCTGTCGGGATTAGTCCTAAACCTAGGATCATCCGCTAATTCAGGCTTACCAATGACCTCACAGAATTTCTTCCATATCCTGTCATTACCCACGGCGAGTATGAACATCTTACCATCCCTAGCCCTGAAGCCCTGGTAAGGAGCAACAACACTCATATACTTAGTGCCCAACGGCCTTGGCACATTGCCCGTGAAGAGGTAATAAAGGATGTGTATACCCATTACGTATAGAGCCGAATCCAGCATTGGTACGGTAATCCTAACGCCCTTACCCTCCCTATCCCTAATTCTGAGCGCAGATAGTATTGCTATTACCGAGAAGAAGCCAGTCACCATGTCAGTTATTGGAACACCAACCTTAACAAAAGTCCCATCCTCACAACCCGTGACACTCATTAAACCACTCATGCCCTGAATAACGACATCAAAGGCAGGGTAATCCTCATACTCACTGCCGGGCATGAAGCCCTTAATTGACACATAAATAATCCTTGGATTTATCTTACTCACTGAGTCATAATCAACGCCAAGCCTCTCGCAACGCCGGGCCTATAGTTCTCAATAAGCACGTCAGCGCTCTTAACCATCTCATAAAGCCTATTCCTATCATCTACATTCTTTAAGTCAAGCCTAATCACGTGCTTATTTCTATTCATAGCCAGGTAATACGTACTAACGTTATCCCTAATCACGTGGCCCCCCCATGTCCTAGTCATGTCACCTTCAGGCGACTCAACCTTAATAACCTCGGCACCTAAGTCACCGAGTATTGACGTTGCGAAGGGACCTGCGGCAGAGTGTGTTAAGTCAATTACCTTAATACCTCAAGTGGGAGTTTACCCATACTAAGGGAATTATACTTACTCCTTATTTAGACTTTAGGACTTAATTAGGTCGTAATCCTTAATCATATACCTCATTTAACTCGCTCCTTACCTATTCCTTACCCTCTTACTTACCGTTCATTGATCCTGCTCCTCAATCCGCTGCGTATAATCGGTATTTTGTAACGTATTAACCATGACCTTTATAGCGCTTAATCATTGCATCAATTATTGACTGAAAAGTCAAGTAGTGGCAAAAGTTAAAAACCACTGGAATTATCATGACTCGATATGGTAAAGGGTACGCCAAGCTTCGGTAAGATGAATAAGGCTGGACGCACATTAGATGCCCAAGATGCGGTAGGCACGCCTATAACCCAGTGAAGGGCTATTGCGCGGCCTGTGGCTGGGGCAGGTCGAAGAGGATTAGGCGTTATTCATGGCAGAATAAGAAGGTTAATAAGGTCAGGATTCGCTAATCCTCACCCTCATCCTTAACCCTCCTAAACTGCTCAAGATAATCCTTAGGTGGTGGCTCCCTCGTATACAAGTCCTTCCTCATTGCCTCAAGCAGCTCGTCCTCACGGTTAAGTAGCCCCCGCGTATGTCGTTACTGATATTCCTAACCTACCTGCCTCCTCAAATAACGCCCTTAACGCATTCCTCCAATTTAAGTCCCTCAATGTGTGGTGGGCTATGACTAACTTATTAAGGAAACCAGCCCTTAGGATTGCCGTAAGGTTTCTTAAGGCATTACTGAAGTATTCCTCGCCGAATCCTCTCCTCGATAAGTATAGGGGGGTGGTCCACCAACTATTAATATCTGTGGTTTCATACTCATTACGTAGTCAACGGCTAATTGTGATACTGGCCCCTCAACGTCGGGCATGAACATTAACGATTCATCACCGTCTACTATCGTAATTGCTATTACCCTGCCAGTCTTCGCATTATCCTCACCATGCGGTAATGACCGTGATATTACGAGCCTCGTAGAGCCTATGGTGAATTCCCTACCATCGGCAAACACCAGCTCCTTCACAATACTCTCGACGGCCTTTCTTAACCCGTAATAACGCCTCCTCTGACTCCAATTCTCATCGTCAGGCGATTTCATGAGCAATACCTTATCACTGTATATCTTCCTATAACTCTCATTATTAGTCCCCCCCATGTAAATGCTTGGGTATGGTACCGTGAAGTGATCCCTATGGTAATGACTAATGAATAAGTAATTGGCCTCCTCAGCGTACCTCTCAAGGACATTCCTCAGCACATTAACCCTCTCTATTTCACGAGGATGGGGGGGCGGCAAACCATACCTGTTTGGTGATAGGCTAATCCCTGGATCTAGTAGCATTGATAGGTCCTTCGTCCTTACGAACATGGCCATTGACCTCACACCAAGCTTTCCTCAGCAATTGGCACTACTTCCATACACCTATTACCACATGTAAGATTTATAATGTCTTTAGTTTCACACTAGCTCAGTGGATGGCATTAAACTCGGCTTTGCAGGTAGGTCATCCACATGGAACCTACTTAAGAGGCTGGTCTTTCCTGAACACGTGGCTTTGAGGTACGTGAGTAATGAGGATGATTGCCAGGGGGCTTGACCTTGTAATTGTTGAAAGGTATATGGCAGACTTAGTTAATTGCCCTAGAGTCCTGGTATTAAGTGATTCAAGTATTGATGGCATGATTGAGGCCGTGATTAATGGGCTAGGCCTTAATGAATTAAATATTGGAGTTGATATTGGTAATTCCAGGTGTGGCGCCATCATACTTAATAACGATACGCCGTTAATTCACGTAACGCTTAGTTTCGTAAAGCTCATTAGGATGATAAGGAGGTTAGCTATGCGCACAAGTATTAACTTAATAATTGGCATTAGCCCGGTGTTTCAGAACTTGTTAGGGATTTCCTGGAATCAATAAATGATATTGATATTAGGGTTAAAGTGATTAATGAGGATGTGGCCTATGGAAAGAAGGATGTGTTTAGGTCTAGGTATCCATACTTAACATTGGATGAGCTTGACGGTCTGGTTTACGCGTATACCGGCCTTGCAATGAGTATTCATGAGTAATTGCTTGATTAGACCTAGTGATTAGGTATTCCATACATATTACTTATATATTACCTGTAGAATTTCGGTAATATAATGCGTATAATGACGGTAATCTTTATAAAATAATCACTATGGGGACTTATGATGCCGATAATAATTAAGTGCCATTCATGTGGTTTTGTGTTTTATAATGACCAGCAGCTTAAGAGCGTGGATGAAGTACTTAGGCAGTGGGGGGGCTATAGATGCCCTGTCTGCCTAAGTCCATTGAGTAAGACGCCAATTACTATGCGTGTTAAAGGATAAGTTATCAAAGCAATCTGCATTAAAATTAAAATAAGCCTATTAACTATGTCTTTAAGTCATGGTTGTTAAGGCATGGTTTGACGCATTAACGGCTAAGCAAGCGAGGATTGCCGCGGTATTGAGCATGGAGGGTAGAAAAAATAATATAAATTTCATAATAACGTGTAGGAAGTACGACTATGTTGAGGAGGTTCTAGACATGTTTAACCTGCATTATGAGTGTGTTGGTTACCATGGTGAGAGCCCTAGGGAGAAGTTGCTAAGGGGTATTGAGAGGCAACTCGCGTTGCTTGATGCGGTTGGGGATTTCGATATTCACGTATCGCTAACATCGCCAGACGCGGTTAGGGTTGCTTTTGGTCTTGGTAAGCCAATAATAGCATTGACGGATACGGCTCATTCATACTTCGTTAATAAATTAACATTGCCGTTGGCGAATACGGTAATAGTGCCATCGGCTATACCAATGAGTGAGTGGAGCCGTTACATACCTAGCGCTGAGATTGATAAGGTTATGGCATTTGATGGGGTTTTTGAACTCATGTGGATTAATAGATTTAAGCCAAGTGGTGACTCTATTAATAAGCTTGGGCTTAAGAGTAGGGAGTTTGTCGTCATTAGGTTTGAGGAGTCCAGGGCGTCTTATTACGGCTATGGAGATAAGTCACGGGTATTAATTAGAATGGCGAGGAAGGTGCTTGAGGGTGGTTATTACGTGGTTATGTTCCCGAGATACCCATATCAGGAGGAGTTAATAAAGTCTGAGCTTGGTCTTTTCCTTAAGCTTGGTAAGTTGATAATACCAAGGAACATGAGGCTGGATGGTCTTGACCTATCCTGGCATGCGAGGCTCGTGATCACGGGCGGCTCAACAATGGCTCATGAAGCGGCGTTGCTGGGTACGCCGGCCATTAGCTACTTCCCACAGCATTATTACATAGATGATTACTTAATGAGTAAGGGATTACCGCTTTATAGGTGTGTTGATGAGGATTGCCTAACGGTGCTTGATTCAATTCTTAAATCAGACATAATACATGTTGACACGAGCTCAGTACTAAGTAGAATGGAGGACCCAACGGGACTCATTATCAATGAAATAAAGAGATTCACGAACGAGGGTAAGTAAGTCCCAGGTGGGTAATTATTATAAGGTAACCTCGCAATCGATGATCTTGATGAGAATATTAGTAACAGGTTCCTCAGGATTCCTAGGGAGGAACATAGTTAACTGCATGAGGTCTAAGGGCCATGACGTGAGGGGTCTCGATATTATTAAGGCGGAGACTACGGACTACATAATCGATATAACAAGGAGAGATGATGTTATTGGACTTTCTAAGGAGGGGTTTGACGCAATCGTCCACTTGGCAGCATATCCAAACCCAAGATCATTCACAAACGCAGGCGCCCTTAAGGGCCTTGATGTCAACGTCGTCGGCACAATAAACATACTTGAACTCGCAAGGATACTAAACGCCAGGTTCCTACTCTACTCGACATCTAACGTTTATGGTAAGCCCACTAAATTACCCGTCACTGAGGATGACCCACTAAGGCCCTTTGAGGGTTATGGCTGGAGTAAGGTCGCCGCTGAGGCCGTATCAATGTCTTACCACGTTGTCCATAAGGTTCCAGTAATTATATTTAGGCTGTGGAAGCCTATGGCCCTCATGATAATGGCGTTGTCGGAATATTCATAACGAGGGCATTAAGAAATGAGGACCTAGTGGTTAATAATGGTGGTGTTGATACCACGGATTTTCTCTATGTCGAGGATTTATGCGATGCCACGGAACTAGCACTTAGGAAGGATGATGCAGTCGGTCAAGCCTTCAATATTGGGCTCGGCGTTGAGACATCAATACTAGATTTAGCCAGAATAATAGTTAAGCTGGTTGGTTCGAATTCCAAAATTAATGTGCAACCAAGGACCTTCGAGCCATTTAGGAGTTACCCAGACGTTAGCAAGGCCATGAGGATCCTCGGCTTTAAACCTAAATATGACTTAGTAAGTGGATTAAGAGCCACCATTGATTGGTTTAGGCGAAATCTATGATCATTAGTATAAATTACGTGTTAATTGCCGTAGTATCCTTCGTAATCTCGCTGATCACGGTATACGCAATATCCAGGTTAAGGAATCCGAAATTACTGGCGCCGGATGTCCATAAGCCATATAAGGTGTTGGTGCCTAAGATTGGCGGAGTCTCCGTATTAACTACCACAGGTGTTATTACGTTAATTGCCTACTTGATTAATGACGCTAGGTTGCTTGCGTTAGGTCTCGTAACCCTGACAGTAGGTTTGATAGGGCTTGTTGATGACCTCAGGGGGGGATTACCCGTGAGTGTTAGGGTGTTTTTGCCATTGGTGCCGTCATTGATAATCCCCCGTGGTCGTTCACGGCTACATATACATACTCCCGATAGGTCATGTCCACAACTTCTTCGTTGTGGCCTTTCTCTCGATGCTCGCAGTTACGGTTATGGCTAATGCCGTTAACATGCTTGATGTGATGAATGGTATAGTCCCAGTATCTACGTTGATGATAATAACCGTTAGTGGGTTCATCTCGTACATGGCCGGCTTCGACTACGCCCTACCAGCTACATTAATACTCGTGCTCACAGTGCTACCGCTGGCCGTATTTAACTGGTACCCCGCCAAGGTATTTAATGGTAATGTAGGTAGTTACGCGCTTGGGGGGGCAATGATGGGCTCATTCATGGTTTTATATAATGCCGGGACCCAGGGCGTGATATCAGCGCTGCCATACATAATAAATGGCTTCCTAATAGTCATTACGGCGAGGGGGGGATTCAAGCCCAGAGAAACCCTGAAGAGACCTGTAATCGTGAATGACGGGGGGGTGATTCACGCAAATAAAGTCCCTGGATCACCAATCACATTAGTCAAGTTGATGGTAATGAGAAGACCAAAGACAGAGAAGGAGGTTGTCCGCGATATATTACTACTATTCCTAATAACGAGCTTAACCTCACTCTCGCTATTAGCATTTATTACTTAACCACGACAGCCTCCTTAATACTTATGTTTGAACCCCCTCGCAATGTAGATACTCCTCATGTTACTTAACTCCTTGAGCACGCCGAGATAGAATGTTGCCTCCATGAAATCCGTCTGTTCCTCAAGACTTCTTGGCTTTCTCCTCCTAATCATATTCACGAAATCCTCAATACCCATACCGTATTTACGCTCTAAATCCTTAATCAAGACCTTAAACGTCTCAGGTCTGTACTCACCATAATCATTAATGCAGGGTGGTGGGCTCAACCCAACCTGTCTCGTTAAGTTAACTATGTATGGGCATGTTGCTGGATCCCTACCGGCTGGGCAATGCTCCTGGCAAACAACCATCGCATACCTCAAAATCCTCTCTAAGATACTCAGTGGCATTACTACGTACTCCTCCTCAGGGTCAAGCTTAACCTCCATTGATGGTCATTAATAAGCCCTGATATATAAATAAATAAAGCTTTCAAGCACATTCTTTACTAATCACGGTACCCATCGGCGTTGACTCAAGTACCGCACCCCCCCTCTTTATAACGGTTAATACCTTATTCCTACCCAACTCATAACTCAACCATCTATAGTTAGGCACATCCCAAATGACCATGTCTGCCAAATAACCAGGCTGCAAAATACCCCCCCTATCCCTAAGGCCCAGGCTGTACGCCGCATTTACTGTGGCTGCCATTAAGACTTCGATAGGCGTCATACCGAGTAGGTACGTGGCTAATTCCATTACGTACTGCATGCTTAAGGACCAGGAGTTTGGGCTAAAGTCAGTACCAAGCGCCATGGGTACACCCGCACTTCTTAACGCCTTGACTGGCGGTCTCTTACTACTCATTAGTGAGAGTATTGTTACGGGTAGTAGAGTCGCTACCGAGCCCCCCCTCTCAGCAATTAACCTGGCATTCTGCTCGGGTAAGTTAAGTAGATGGTCAAGTGATGCTATGCTAAACTCCTTAACTAAGTCACTACACCCGATATAAGCTATTTCATCAGCATGAAGCCTTAAACCGAAGCCCCTCTTTGACGCCTCCCTAAGTATGTCCCTGGTCTCCTGCACCGTAAAAGCCCCCTCATCGCAGAACACGTCTATGAACCTCGCCAGTCTCTTTACCTCATCAAGAGAGCCCATTACCGCATTGACGTATTCCCTCCTATCCATATTTCTCGGCGGCACATGAACTAAATACGTTGGTACAACATCTATGGGCGCGCTTGTTAACGATTCATTAATTATCCTAAGAAGCCTAATTTCCTGGTTTGGGTCAATTCCATAACCGCTCTTAACCTCTATCGTGGTTGTGCCGTACCTCGCAACCTCAAATAACCTATTAAGTAAGATCTTCTTAAGCTCATCATCCGTTGCACTAACCGTGGCATTAACAGTCCTGTATATACCACCACCTCTCCTGAGTATTTCTTCATATGGGACGCCCTCTAGCTTGAGCTCAAGCTCGTCCTCCCTAGAGCCGGCAAAGAGTAGGTGCGTGTGGGGGGGTCCACAAGCCAGCCGTTACCAGAGATTCCTCGGCAGGGACTCTACACTTACCCTCGTACTTCCTGCTGATGGAGTTCCACGAGTCAACATCTATTATCTTATCACCATCAATGGCGATGCCCACGTCCTCAATAATAAGTACTGGGTCTCCGTACCTCCAAGGCATTGATTTAGCAGTAACCAGTTGCCTAATTGGACCTATGAGTAAGGAGACCTTGCCCATAATGCAACTGCTTAGCGTATGTTTAAAAAGATTCCATTTTAACTAACTAACGTGTCCGTGGACAAGGATAGGGTTAAGGACATTGCCCTAAAGCATGCATTAATCAATGCCGTAAAGTTCAATGGAAAGGCAAGTATGAATGCAGTAATTTCTAAGGTATTTGCTGAGGACCCATCACTTAGGTCCATGGCTAAGGAGGTTGCCCAAATCGTTAAGGAGGTCATCGATTACGTGAACTCCCTAAGCATCGATGAACAGAGAAATCTGCTAATGAGTAAGTGGCCCGAGGCCCTTGGGGAAAGGAAGGTTGAGTCCTATAGGAAGGGAATTGAGGATTTGCCACCACTACCCAATGATAGTAAGTATGAGGTGATAACCCTAAGGTTCGCGCCGAACCCCGACTTCGTACTTCACCTGGGCAGTGCTAGGCCAGCTATCATAAATTACGCATATAAACTAAAGTATGAGGGCTTGGGTAAGAAGGCTAAGTTCATACTTAGGTTTGAGGACACTGACCCGAGGACTAAGAGACCGCTTCCTGAAGCCTATGATGTGATTAAGGAGGACTTAAGGTGGCTCGGTATTAGATGGGATGAGGAGTATATACAGTCAGATAGAATGGAGATTTACTACGAAATTGCCAAGAAGATTCTTGAAAATGGTGGTGCTTACGTTGCTGCTAAGGATAGTGAGTGCACACCTGATGATTGGAAAAAGTCTAAGGTAACTGGTAAACCTTGTAGGAATAGGGATGCTGACCCAAGCATTAACCTTGAGCTTTTCGATAGAATGCTTGAGGGTCATTATAAGGAGGGTGAGGCAGTCATGGTGGTAAAGACTGATCTTAAGCACCCAGACCCAAGCGTTAGGGATTGGGTTGCCATGAGGATCATAGACACGACTAAATACCCACACCCAAGGGTTGGTTCTAGGTACATTGTTTGGCCGACATATAACTTCTCCGTGTCTATTGATGACCACCTAATGGGTATAACACATATACTTAGGGCTCAGGAGCACTCGGTAAATACCGTTAAGCAATCCTTCATCTACACACACATGGGTTGGGAGCAGCCTGAGGCTATTCATTTTGGTAGGCTTAAGATTGTGGGCATGACACTGAGTAAGACTAAGTTAAAGGCGCTTGGTATTAAGTGGGACGACATTAGGTTACCAACACTCGCAGGCCTTAGGAATAGGGGGGGTATTCAGCCGGAGGCTATTTGGAATATAATGCTGCAAGTCGGTGTCAAACCCACGGATGCCACGATATCCTCAGCAAACCTATTTGCTGAGAATAGGAAGATTATCGAGCCAAGGGCTAATAGGTACATGGCCGTGATAGACCCCATCAAGGTAGTAATTGAGGGGGGGGTTACGGAGGAGTTAACGGCTAAACTACCAATGCACCCATCATACCCAGAGCGTGGATTTAGGACATTAACTCTAAAGCCTATCAATAATGAGATAACGGTGTTCATAAGTAAATCAGACTATGATAAGGCAGGCCCTGGCTCGGTAATTCGACTGATGGAACTCGTGAACATAGAGGTGATGAGTAAGGGCAGTGATTCATTAACCGCCAGGGTTCATAGCAGGGACCTTGAGAGCGCCAGGAGGGTTAATGCTCCAATAATCCAGTGGGTGCCACCCAATGGGCTGTCGATAAGAGTTTTAAGGCCTGAGGACTTAAAGCTCATTGAGGATGTGGGGCTTGCGGAGCCGGGGGGGGTGGAGCAGGTAAGTAATGGTGAGACAATACAGTTTATGAGGTATGGTTTTGTAAAGAAGGTGGGACGTGATAGGTTCATTTATGTTCATGACTGAAACGTAGCGGTAAATCCATTACGAAAAATTAATTTAATGCATGACTTAGTAGGTTTGATGTATGAGGGTGTGGTATAGGTGTTTAAGGTGTGGCTATACTACCGAGGCATCTTCATGGCTTTGGCGATGCCCCCCAAGTGCGGCGGCCCACTTGATTTGATCATTGATGGCTTAAAGCTCACACTTAGTGAGCGTAGGGACTTATGGAGATTCTCTAGCGTAATACCTGCAAGGCCCTTTATTAGTCTTGGCGAGGGCTTTACACCATTGGTTAATGCAGACTTCCTTAGTAGGAATGTTTATCTAAAACTTGAGTATCTCAATCCAACTGGTTCGTTTAAGGACAGGGGGGGTTCCGCCGTCGCCGTGTCTAAGGCCCTTGAATTTGGCGCCAGGACTGTGGTTGAGGATTCAAGTGGTAATGCTGGGATTTCCATAGCGGCATACGCAGCCGCGGCTGGCATTAAGGCTAGGATATACGTACCCAGGGACGCGCCTGAGGGTAAGAAGAGCCTTATAAGGTCGTTGGGGGGGGCTGAGTTAATCGAGGCTCCTTCTAGGCTGAGGCAGGTAAAATGGCCATTGACTCCGTAGGACCTAGTGAAGTATACGTTGGGCACGCATGGAACCCCCCCTGGTTTTTGCAGGGTACGAAAACCCTGGCATACGAATTGCTTGATCAGTTGGGGGGGCATGTCCCCCCCGATGCTGTAGTTCTTCCAGTATCAGCAGGTACGTTACTCCTCGGCCTATGGATTGGCTTTAACGAGCTGCTGAATCTCAGTCTCATTAATAGAATGCCAAGATTATACGCTGTGCAGGCCCAGGGATTTGCAAGCCTCTATGAGAAGATACATGGCGAATTTATGAAGGAGCCAACAAAACTCGCAGATGCACTTAGGGTATCTAACCCGCCGAGACTTGAGCAATTGGTTAACGCCGTCAAGGGAAGCAATGGTGATGCGCTGGTGATTAAGGATGATGAACTTCTACAATCATGGAAGTTACTACTAAGGAGAGGGTTCATTATCGAACCAAGCAGTGCAATAGCTCTCTCTGGCTATATGAGGTTGCTGAATAATAACTATCTAAGTAAGGATGATGAAGTCGTGATAGTACTAACGGGTAGTGGCTTGAAATATATAGATATAATGAGTAAAATATAATGAAATATATTTAACAAGAGTAACCTTTATAAACACGTACTATTCCCTACGTACCGTGAGGATCTCGACAAGGAGCAATGCATTCCCTGGATCTGCAATTAGGGGGGGTGTTAATGAGGTGGTTGTTGGGCTTGAGGGTTCTGGTGTTAGGGTTTTTGAGTTTCATATTGGTCAGCCTGGCCTTCCGCCCAGTAGGGAGTTGCTCCTTGAGTTTACGAGGGAGCTCCTCGAGAAACCC
This sequence comes from Vulcanisaeta distributa JCM 11213, assembly GCA_001316125.1. The sequence continues at coordinate 21,511 of BBCS01000005.1, read as the reverse complement.
TTCGAATATAGCATGTACACGCCGAGTAGTGGTATTGAGGAGTTGAGGGAGGCAATAGCTGAGGATTACACGAAGTACTCGGGGGTTAAGGTGAGTAGTGATAATGTTTCGGTGACCGCGGGCTCTGCCGAGGCTATACTGGCGCTCTCATGGCCATTATTGATGAGGGTGATGAGGTAGTACTCTTTGACCCAACATACCTAATGTACGAGCCAGTCATTAATTACTTGGGTGGTAGGGTTGTTAGGGTTAGGGCGAGGGAGGAGCTTGGTTGGGAGCCCAGTGAGGAGGAGGTTAAGGCTGTGATGAGTAGAAGGTTAAGGCGATAATAGCGTTAACCCAGACAACCCGACGGGCAGGGTCTTGAGTGAATCAATGATTAAGTTGTTAATTGACCTGGTCCGCGACTATGACTCATTCCTCATATATGATGAGGCGTATAGGCACCTCTATTACGAGGCTCTCACACATACGCCGTTAGGTATGGTCTTGAGAATGTCATTGCATTGAATACGTTTTCGAAGGATCCGGCAATGCCAGGATGGAGATTAGGCTATGTGATTGCTCATGAAGACTTCATGAAGGTGTTTAACAGGGTTAAGCAGTACACGAACCTAAACCCACCAACACCAGCCAATATGCGGGATTACTATATCTCAGGAAGTATAAGGAGAGGTATTTGAGCGAGACCCTGCCAATATATAAATCGAGGGCGGAGGTCATGTATAGGGCGATCAGGGAATACCTACCCGAAGCCACAGTCGTAAAACCAAAGGCAGGGTTATTCATGTTCCCAAACCTAAAGCCATACCTTGAGAGACTTGGTATTGATGACAATTCATTTGCCATGAAGTTGGTTAAGGAGGCTCATGTAGCCGTAGTACCTGGATCAGCCTTCGGTGAGGCGGGTAAGTTACACGTTAGGATGACCTTCGCCAGAGAGAGTGAACGAGATATTGAGACAGGCATTAGGGTAATGGCTGATTATATATTGAGGGTTTTAGGGAAATCTAAATGACTATATTGAGGAAAATAATTAATAGATCCATAACATGCCTAGGATCGTATGGTTGTGAGGATTGGTGTAGGCACGTACATAACCCTGGAGGATGTTATTAGGGTTTCTAGGAATTATGAGGAGGTAAAGTTAAGTAATGATGCTTTAGATGCAATGGAGCGGTCCCGTAAAGTCCTTGAGGAGCTTATTCATGGTGATGTGAGGATATACGGCGTTAACACGGGGGGGCTTGGTGATCTATATAATGTGACCGTTAATCCTGAGGATGTGGCAAAGTACTCGCTGGAGATGCTTATTGATCATTCAACGGGTGTTGGTGATTATGCGCCTGATGATTGGGTTCGGGCAACGATGCTGATTAGGGCCCATCAATTATCCCTAGGATACAGCGGGATTAGGGGTATTGTCGTGGAGAGATTAATTGATTTCCTGAACATGAAAATAACGCCATTAATTCCTAGGTATGGCTCAGTTGGTGCTTCGGGAGATTTAGCGCCATTGGCTCACATGGCATTAACCCTACTAGGTAAAGGATTCGTTAAGTACCAAGGTAAAGTAATGCCTAGTGCCGAGGCCCTTAAGTTGGCTGGTCTTGAGGAATTAAGGCTTAGTTATAAGGAGGCTTTATCATTAATTAACGGAACTAGCTATAGCGCTGCTGTGGCTTCATTAGGTATTTGGGACTCCCATAAGCTACTAAGGGCTGCCGTGGCTGTTATGGCGCTGATGATCGAAGCCTCGCGGGCGAGTACTACACCATTAAGTGTCGAGGCGAACACAACCAAACTGCATAAGGGTGAGGTGGAGATTGCCAGAGTAATGAGTGAATTACTAAATGATAGTAAGAACGTGAATACCAGTGGTAGGGTTCAGGACCCATACTCAATTAGGTGTATACCCCAGGTATTAGGCTCAATACTTGATTCACTTAATTGGGCATTACACAACGTATTAAATGAAGCCAACTCGGTCAGTGACAATCCAATAATAGTTAATAATAATGTTTACTCAACCTGCCACTTTCATGGTCAATACATAGCCCTATCAATAGACTTACTCAATATGTCCTTAGCTGTGCTTGGTAATTTAATTGAGAGACAAATAGCGCAATTACTTAGGAGGGAAATAAATGGCGTCAGTAATTATTTAGCCAATGGCCCCCTGGCGCGTTGGCTTAATGCTAACGCAATACACAGCTGCTGCCCTATCAGCGAGACTTAGGGAATTGTCAACGCCATCCACAGTCCAGAACATACCGACAAGTGGCTTTCAGGAGGATATTAACTCCATGAGCGCCAACTCCGCAATAAAGCTCCACGAAATTAACTCATTAATTACGCAGTTAATAGCCACATTAGCTTACGACACTTACGTAGTGGCTAGCACTAACAATGCATGTAGGAACTGCGGTGGGATGACCACCCGTATTTATAATGTAATTAGTAAGTACGTTACAGGGACCCAATCACATAGTGAGGCAATAACAAGGTTGGTGAGTGCGATTGATGAGCTCTCAAGCATTATTAACCTGGAAATCAATCCATCGTAATCACCGATCCATCAGCCTTACCAATTATTACTCTGGAAACCCTCCTGCCATTAAATATCCCAACCTCAACTACGCCAGGTAATTCCTTAATGGTCCTCTCTAAATCCTCAATATTCACTACGGCCCTGAGCATATAATCAATTATGTAATTACCATTGTCAGTTACCACCGGCCCCCCCCTCTTACCACCGCCAAACCTAAGCTCAGCCGTACCACCCAACTCCTCAAGTCTCGCCTTAACTATAGACCAGGCAAAGGGTATAACCTCAATGGGTATCGGGTGCTTACTCGGTATTGAATCAAAGACCTTCGATTCATCAACAATCACTATGAACTCCCTAGCCCAATAATCAATCACCTTCTCCCTGGTCAGAGCAGCACCACCACCCTTAATTAGGTTCTTCCTCCTATCAACTTCATCTGCACCATCAACGGCAACGTCGATTCTATCAACTGCCAGGGATAACGTAATAAATTAGCCAACCCCAACCTCACTATTTCAATCTCAGTCTCCGTGGATGTTGGTACCAAGAGTACATTATTTATGACCCCATTAATTACTAGCCTATGAAGTTCCCTAAGGAAGACCATTGCCGTGGACCCAGTACCAACACCGATGACGTAACCATCCCTGACATACTTAAGAGCCTCCTTAGCCGCAGCCTCCTTCGCAACATCAGTATTGTCCACGATAGTTATGGTTAATCAATAAATTTAACGATTACCTACACCCACGAGTTTTACTAACTCATTATTACACATAGAGGAATCCTTATTTAAGCACAATCTAAGTGCCTCAGCAACCTTAACGGCATCCCTACTCTCGCTAACATTATGCGTCCTAACAGCGTCAGCGCCCATGAGCACAGCAATGGCCTCGGCAGATACCGATGCAAATAACCTCTCCTCAGGCGGCGCCCTCCTACGCATTAACCTCTCAAGGAACGACTTCCTCGAAATACCAACAAGGACGGGCCTATTTAATTCACTCCTTATCTTATTGATGTTCATTATAATTATCGAGTCCCAGGAATACCACGGGTAGGTATTATCACCGCGTATGTAATCACCCCCCCTTAACGGTTCACCACCAGTAAGTATTGGATCCATGCTCAGTGGAGGCCATGCACCAATACCTGGGTCAATAACAATACCACCCTCATCAATGCCATTACCCAACGCAATTTCTAAGCTCTCCCTCAGTGCGCTTACCGTCCTGCTAACAGGGTCACCGCCCTGACCCGATACTCTTTCCCTCGCCATGATTATTACGGACGCCCCCCCATGATTAGATATTACGCGGGCCATATCACCATCACCCTTCAATCCAGTGACGTCATTAATAACGTTGGCGCCTGCGTTCAACGCCTCCTCAGCGACTCTAGACCTAAATGTATCGACGGATATCGTTAATTCAGGGAACTCCCTCCTCAAGGCCTTAATCACCGGCACGACCCTACTTACTTCCTCATCAACGCTGATCACGGTCTTATTATACGGCGCCGTAGACATCCCACCAACATCAATTACGTCAACGCCGCTAGAGATCATGGCTTCAGCAGCCTTAAGCACCTCATCAACCGTCCTCCTCACTGAACCCTTAAAGAAGGACTCAGGACTGACATTAATAACTCCGACCAACCTAACAGGCTCGCCATCCCCCCCAACCCAAACACGGCCAAGCCTAGCCCTCGGCATGCCTGATCCCCCCGTTTGGTGAGCAAGACTTATTATGTCCTAGATTTAAGGATTAGTAATGAATCTATCATTAGGCGAGCAAATACTCATCTTAATTAGGGAAAGAGGCCCATTAACCGCTGAGGAAATAGCTACTACCTAAGTAGGGATATTAAGGAGATTACCGAGGAGCTTCAGTACCTTGAGCACGATAAGTTAGTTACGAGGGTTAAAAGGGGCCTTATATTTAAGAAGGAGGCCTTTGATTTAACGCCAACAGGTCTTGAGGAGGCGCAAAAGGCCTATGAGAAGCTGAAAAGCATATCAGAAAGAATAATCAGCAAAATAAACAATATAAATGACGAGGAACTTGAGGAATTACTTAATCAATACGTCTCGTTAATACCATTAATGATACTCCTAAACCTAATACCACTCGAACTATTAATGCTAATGGGCCTTGACATGTTACTGATGGGGGCCGGTAATAATCCATGGCCATTAAATACGGTGTATCAAGATAAGTATGTAAATTACATAACCAAGAAGCCCCCATTACCGCCACGTCCCAGGTAAGCCTCCCCCCTAACGACGTGGTATAGCATTGCAGAGGATATCGCCTCAACCACGATAACGCTAAGCAAAGCCTCAATACTAAGAGACCACCTAGTAACGATTAGGGCTATGGCTGGGTACACGGTTGAGTAAAGCACCTTCTCACCAATTAACGCGGCAACAGCCATCGTATCACGCCCCCCCCTCAAGGTCCATATAGCCGCGGTTATTGACTCGGGCAGCACCGTAGCCGTAGGCACGATTATTATCGATAAACCCATCACATCAAGCATGGAATTACGTGACAACTCAATTATCCCCCCCGCAACCATAGCCCTAGAACCCATAAATAGTAAGGCTACGGAAACAGCAAGCTGAGTCATGAGTAAAAGCCATTCCCAAAGTCTTGATATCCTAACGATCCTGAGCACGTAAAGCCCCTCATAATCCTCAATAGCTAAGCCCTGCTTAGCCCTCATTATGTAGATATACGATAGGTAAATTGCAAGTAAAAGAACCGCTATTACTAACCTAACCTGGAGCGAATTAATAAAGGCTGGTAAGAGAACCGTGGGGGGGAAGAACACTACAACCACAATAAACGGCGTCACCAATACCTTATCGACCTCAAGAACCACGTCGCTCCTGTAACGCAGGTAAAATCCTATGATAGCGATAATAAAGATCATTGGGTATACAATAGTAGATACCACAAAGGGTTCTCCAATCACCGTGCCCACGGCAACATCCTCACCGGACACACCACCGTAAATCAGGAGAGCAACCAGGAAGACCATAAGCTCAGGGAGTGATGTTAAGATGGGCGATAGCACAGCACCAACGAAGGATGCTCCAATCCCATACCTATGACTTATGTATTCCATCGCATTGGTAAAGAGCCAACCACCAATAAGTACTGAGAAGAATCCAGCAATTATGTATAGAATTATCATTAGCACTTTACCAACCCAGCCAAAATAATGAAAAGACAATATTTAATAAGTCCAACCCGCACAAGGGTTTGATGAGCCTCCCAGCAACACTCTTCAAAAGATACGAACTGCCGCCACTACCATATTCAATAAATGCCCTTGAACCCCACATAAGCGGTCAAGTAATTGATGTGCACTATAATGGGCATCATAAGGGCTATGTAAACGGTGCTAACGCAACCGTAGAGAGGCTCGAGAAGATCATTAAAGGCGAGGTAACAAGCTACGACATACAAGGATTACTAAGAAACCTATTCTTCAACGTAAACGGCCACAAACTCCACACACTATACTGGTACTCAATGGCACCACCAGGAAAGGGCGGAGGAACACCAGGCGGCTACCTCGGCGACTTAATAAAGAAGCAATTCGGAAGCTTCGATAGGTTTAAGGCATTATTCACGGAGGTCATGAGGTCACTGCCAGGCTGTGGATGGACCGTACTATACTACGACCCAGAGACCGGAAACCTCGAATTCACAACCTTCGAAAACCACTACAACCAACACATTGCCGAGCTACCAATCCTACTGATAGTCGATGAATTTGAACATGCATATTACCTCCAATATCGTTCTAACAGGAACGGCTACATAGACGCTATTTGGAATGTACTGAATTGGGAGGAGGCAGAGAATAGGCTCAGGAAATACATAAAGTAATTAAAGTAGCTCATTAATAATCAAGGTCTTAAACTTAAAATCAAAATTGTTTTTCAATTTTCAACTTCTCCATAATCATGCCTTACCAATCCATATGGCATTGACTATTATCGCAGAGGCAAGCATACTCGTCACATCATTAACATCAAAGGGCGGTGTGACCTCAACAATATCAAAAACCCTGGGCCTTAACCTAATGCTTAATTCGCGAACAAGTCTAATTACCTCCCTTGACGTGAAGCCACCAGGTGATGGGCTATTGACGCCGGGTGCGAATGCTGGGTCGACAACATCAAGATTAATGCTCAGGTGAACAACCCTATTGTTAGTATTACTCACAATCTCGCTGACCACAGCATTAATGCCCATGGAGTCCACCTGATCAATCGTGTATACCGTAATACCTAACTTCCTAGCCTCATCGAATAAGTATGGTGCGTTTGAATAAGTCCTAACGCCGATTATGGCTATATAGGCGTTTGGGTCAACACTCCTAATCCACCTAACGACCTGTCCACTCGTCAGACCCTCGGTAATGACCCTAACATCGGGGGGGTGAGCATCAAGTAGGACATACGCCAACCCACACTAACTGCCTTCCTCAAGCCTCTAAACGCTGCGTAGGAGGATGTACTGTCACCACCAATGACAATCAACTCCCTAACAAGCCCCAACGCCTCACTAACCGTCTCCTCAACCCTACGCCAAGTCTCATTATGATCACCAACAACCACATCAACATCGCCGAGATCAATAATCGAAACATTGCTGAATATGTAGGGTGAGGAGTAAAGCCAGGACCTAACCCTGGCAGGTGCAAGCCTAGAGCCAGGTCTCGTACCTACCGCCCCATCCCAGGGAACACCGAGAATACCAACATCACCACTAGCCCAACCCCTCTTGACAACCTCGCCAATCCTAAAATCGCCCGGATCCTTAATGAACTTATACATGGACTCCCTAACAAACCGCATACAAGATAGGCAATGACGATAGTATTAAAAGTACTACGTCACGAATTAATTATTTAAAACCTCAAGCCTTGTCACGCCCTAGAATCTTTAATGGCGTAAAATATCAACATTAATATTAATCATTGCCTTTGACGCTACTTATTAAGTCTCTTTAATGAATTCCTCAATATAATAACTAATCAATAATTCCCTACCCAACTTAATCATTTGAATACCTTCCTAAGAATAATACGATCACCAACCTCAACACTTAACAAATCGCCACTAATCTCAATTTCTCCCTAATGCCCGTAGACGATGACTTAGTAATTCCTAGAAACCTTAATCAAGATTTTCACAGTAAATTAAAATCACTTTTATGAAAATCTTCTAAGTATGTTAAAAATAACCAGCACATGAATACTTTTATATTTAACTAAAGTCTTTATAATGAATTAATATTTATTATTATAATTTTTGAACTAACTACTAATAATCTTATTATGATTTAAATTAAAGGTTTTTAAACATTATTCTGCATAAGAGACCTTGGGTAAATGTAACAAGTCTTATTTTTTGACATCCATAAAAGTAATACCGATAAATATGGCAACCCATGCCACGGCAAAAATTGATTGGTCGTCACTGTGAAAGAAGGAGGATTGGTGGGCGTTGTGGATTGGTCTCTTCATATTTTTCCTGTCATTACCTGGCTACTACGGTATTTACCTACTTGGTTGGTTCCCAGGGTCTCAGCGCCATGGCTTGATCCGTCAAAGAGTATAATAATTGTTGGGCAGGCATTGACAATGACTAAGGCATACCTGGGCCTAAGCCCGTTGCTTAGTGTTCTTTTCTTCTACTTAATCCTACTGGTTATTCTGACGTTCGCGGCTGGTTAATGGGTCATAACGTTAAGAGGTTCATGGCAGGCTTCACAATAATGTTCATATTAACCTTCGGTTTCTGGTGGCTCTTTGGATATGCCTACTTCAACGCCACGCCTGATCAATACGCTAAGCTTCACATCAGCTGGTCAATACCCGTGGGGGGGGCAGACGGTATATTAATATACCTACTACTCGTGGGCCTATTCATATCTAACGTAATATTTTACAAGAAGCTACCGGCAGTCCTAGAGACCGGAGCCAGGACCGAGTGGTACATAAAGACCGCCATAGTCCTCCTGGGGGGGCTATGGTTGGTGCTTCATCATTAAGGTACATATCATTAGCTATCGGTCTCGTTGAGAGGTCATTAATAGCAATAATAGCTGCCTACCTAATTTACTGGCCAATCTCATACCTAATATCTTATAAGGTATTCAAGCTCGACATTAAGTGGTCAGCAACACTCGCATCTGGCGTTAGTATATGCGGTGTGTCGGCGGCCATTGCCACAGCCGCTGCGATAGGCGCCCCATCAATAGTGCCAGCCACCATTGCATCAATAATTGTGCTATTCGCAGTAGTTGAGCTAGTGATACTGCCGTTTATAGCCGCAACATTCCTAAAATGGGCGCCATACACGGCTGGCGCCTGGATGGGCCTCTCCGTTAAGACCAATGGCGCGGCCGCCGCAAGTGGCGCCTTGACCAATGCCCTGATCAGTGCCCAGCCAGGTCTCGCTGTTTATAAGACTTGGGTATTAACAACGGCGTCATGAATAAGGTATTCATTGACATATGGATTGGGCTATGGGCATTCATACTAGCCGTAATATGGGTAACCAGGGTCGAGAGGAGACCTGGTGAGAAGGTTCCTGCAATACAGATTTGGTTTAGGTTCCCCAAGTTCGTACTTGGTTACCTAGCCACGTGGTTAATACTATGGGGGGGCATAGGCTTCAGTGTGGGCGCGGTCGTGGCGGCAAAGTTCATGACTGGCGGCATAACACCGCAGACTGAATTATTTAGGTACTTCTTCTTCGCACTGACCTTCATGTCAATAGGGTTGACGACTAGGTTCAAGACATTCGCCGAGATAAAGGCTGGGCGTATGGTAGCCGCGTACGTAGTATCACTAATAATCATAATATTGATAGCTCTAGGCTTATCAATAGCCTTCTTCGCAGGCTTACCACCGCCCAAATAAAGCGGCGAGTAGTGATGAATTTCAAAATTAAAATTAATAATTTCAACACTCTATGTCGATGGTGATGTCTCACCATGTGTCTTTCTGAAACTGCTAATTAAGGGTGATGAAATACCACGATGCTTCATGGGCAAGTGCTTTAGAGTGAGGAAGGCGATTTTTGGAAATGTAAATAATGAGAATGTTATGAATATATGGAATAGTAGGGACTATAGAGAATTTAGATCAAAATTCATAAAGAGAAGGACCCAGGGGCTTACTATGGATTACAGCATTGATATAGCACCACCCAGTCAATGCATTACGTGTTATAGGCTATACGGTGTTTACGCACTACCAATACTGTGGCCTATAACTCCTCCTAGCCTTACCATTAGGATCGCCACTGATTCTCCAAATACCATTCCTAAAATCCTCAACGATAATACCCAGGGAACCAGCAAGGTAATCACTAATTAAAACCTCACGCTCAACCTCGGAAATAACCGCATCAGAAAGCACAGGCGTTGTTTCATAGTCATCCTCAAGTATTGACACGTAGATCGACGAAGGCAATATATAAAGCCTGGTTGGGCCTGCCACGGTACCAAACAGCTGGATCCTACCTTCAACCAGGACCTTATCCCACAACCCAAGGCGCCTGGCTAAAGTCATTGGTAATAATATCTGCGGAGTATCACTTTCAAAGCCGCTATTGACCAGGGCTATCGTGGCCTCCTCCCTCCCTTCCCTCGTCCTCAACCTTACCCGAATCCTCACCGCCAAGCTCGATCACCCACGGATGCTTATAGGCAGGATAAAGCCTACCAATCCTACCCCCCCCTAACTTCCACGTCCCCCCCATCAATCCTATACAATCTACCAATCCTATTCACAATAAATTAACTTAACAACCAGGTATAAAAACTTGATTAAATTAGCCCCCCATATTATAACCAATACGGAAAAATAAAAATACAGTAATAAATAAATCATACTTTGATCACCATGTCAGTCCCTCAAAAATACAGGGGCAGGCCCATCGAGGAATTAATCTCGGCCGGTTATTACGACCCTGAGACCAGGACCGTCCACGCGATCACCGGCACAGAGCTTCACGTACATAGCCGTGATTGGCAACTCGAGGGTCCACTGCGGATGCTTTTCCACGTGCTTGACCCCCCCGCGGTTGCCAAGGACCCAAAGAACCTAATTGTCTATGGCGGTACGGGCAAGGCCGCGCGTTCGTGGGATGACTTCGAGGCCATTGTGGACTCCCTACTCACAATGGACAGTGAAGACACACTGGTGATACAGAGTGGTCAACCCGTGGCCATTTGGAAACTTAGTAAATACACTCCAAGGGTCTTAATGAGCAATGCAATGCTCGTTCCCAAGTGGGCCGATTGGAAGATATTCTGGGAACTCGAGGCCAAGGGATTGATAAGCTTCCACCAGATGACCGCCGGTTGCTGGGCATACATCGGAACCCAAGGCATCCTCCAGGGAACCTATGAAACAATTGGGGGGGCAGCCGCTGACAGGCACTTCGGTGGCTCACTCGAAGGCAGATTAGTGGTTAGTGCTGGGCTTGGAAACATGGGTGGTGCACAGCCACTGGCCATTAAGATGCTTGGTGGCGTGGCATTGATAGCCGATGTTGATAAGAGAATGATTCAGAGGATGATAGACACTGGCTACCTGGACACGTGGACCGACAACCTGGACAAGGCCATAGATATGGCACTAGACGCCAAGGAGAGAAGACAGGCAACGAGCATAGGCGTCCTCGCCAATGCTGTGGACTTACTTGAGAAGTTGATTAAGGAGAACATAGTACCAGACATACTCACAGATCAGACCCCCCCAGCCCATGACCCACTATCCTACGTACCTCAGGGACTCACGGTAGAGCAAGCCGAGCAACTGAGGAAGAGTGACCCAGAGAAGTACATACTACTGGCTAGGGAGACTATGAAAAAGCACGTGCAACTAATGCTCCAACTTCAGGCTAGAGGCGCCGTGACCTTCGAGTACGGAAACAACCTCAGGAAGCAGGCATATGATGCTGGTGTTGAGGATGCGTTCAAGATACCAGGCAGATGGAGTATATGAGACCATTGTTTGAGGAGGGCCGTGGACCCTTCAGGTGGACAAGCTTAGTCGGCGATCCAAATGACATATACAAACTAGATGATGCACTGATAACGCTCTTCGAGAAGAAGAACCCGAGATTAGTCAGGTGGATCAAGAATGCTCACCAGTACGTAAAATTCCAGGGACTACCTGCCAGGGTGGTTTATCTAGGCTATGGTGAGAGGGCATTGTTCGGTAAGATCGTTAGTGAGATGGTTAAGAAGGGCGAGTTAAGTGGGCCAATATGGTTTGGTAGGGACCACTTAGATAGTGGTTCCGTTGCTTCACCCTTCAGGGAGACTGAGGGCATGCTCGATGGCTCAGACGCAATAGGTGACTGGCCAATACTAAACTACGCACTCAACACTGCCGCCGGTGCCACATGGACCTGCTTCCACCATGGCGGTGGTGTCGGCATAGGCTATGCTATCCACGCTGGTTTTGGCATGGTTGTTGACGGTACTGAGCTTGCTGAGGAGAAGGCACTTAGAGTCTTCACAGTGGACCCAGGGTCCGGCATAGTTAGGCATGCCCATGCCGGCTACCCAAGGTCCCTAATGGTGGCCAGGGAGAAGGGAGTCAGGATACCGATCATAGATAGGCTTGAGGAGAAGAGTAAACGGGTCATAGAGGAGGCCTATAAGGAGGGTAGGATTAGTAAGTTCACGTATGAAAGGGTTAAGAAGGATCTTGAGGAGTATGAGATGAGGAAGCAAAACTATAGGACGCCCTTCAATACTTAGTCAGAGCCGCCTTAAGTCGCTCATTATCAAACCTGGCCGAATTTCATTCTTATTATTGGGTCCATTATTTCGTACTCGCCATGGGCTACCCTAGTTATTATGCTCATCTTCATTAGATTGCTTAAGGCCCTCTCGACCTCGCTTGGTGCCACGTACTTATTGAGTCTCAGTGTTATGTACTCTCTAATCTCATTAAAGTGCTTTCTACCCCCCCTGGCTATCGCCTCTAGCACCAACCCATAATAAATTGACCTACTTAATAGTGACTTCAATTCGCCGTCTATGAGTTTCATAGCCCCCTCATAAATTTCATTAATATTATTTATTCCGCGTACCCTGCATTACCGTAGTATGTTAGCCACCCTACGATACCATCGAGCTTATCACTACGTCAAGTACTTCATTTATTGTTACTTCAACTCCGTATTGTCTAAAGCCGGTTATTAGGAATTGAATTGATGCATCCCTACTGAATGGTTTTATTGTTAGCTCCTCGACGAACCTACCGTAGAGTGGTGATTTGGGGTTGTCAAGGCCAAGGAAATCATGCAGTAGGCCGACCTCGGAGCCCGTTAGTACGACCTTAACATTATTTAGGTTATCGTATGTATAGGCGAGTACCTGTGTGAAATCGATCTTGCTGAATCCCTTCATCATTCTGAGTATTTGGGCTTCGTCAATTGCGATCACTATTTGGCTTAGGTTCATGGATAGTGCGCTTAGTAAGTCCGTCAAATAGGCGTTCCTCCAATCAATCTCAACATTAAGTTCAACGCCGCTACCGAGTATGTTTATGCCCCCCCGAACTGCCCTTGCGATATTCCTAATGGCATTCTCAAGGCGCCATTTAATGGATAATTCGGTCAGGCAGTTTGATATTAGTTGGTAAAGTCTTCTTTTTGTGAAGTCATTCTCAAGCATTCTTGCATCAATGTAGCAATAGGGTATGCTTGCCTCATTTAGGGCGACCCTTAGCACCGATGTCTTACCTACACGCCTAATTCCGTATATTGCAAGGAACCTTGACTTACTCCTTATGAAGTTTACGATGGCATTTACCTCGTTATCTCTACCGAATAGGTCTTCTCTCTTCGATTTTGGCTCAAGGTCGAATAGCATGAAATAAGCACCCCCCCTGTATATTATATACAGGGGGGGTGTTTAAATCTTGATCCTTAATCTAAGAACAGCGGGTTTTTAAGCCCTGAATAGGTAATATTTTCGATGTCGAATAGTGATAAGAGGGGGGGGTTGCCTAAGCTTGAGGTCAGGGGCTTCGTTGGTTATATTAGGTATATTGCTTATTTAGGGACATATGATGAGTATGTCAGGGGGGGATTGAGAAGGAATGACCACTTGGTTAAGGGTAATGTTAAGGAGGGGGGGAAGCAATGAATTAGTTACCTGCGCCCTAGCCAATACGGGGGGGTTTGAGGGCCTGGGTCCGGACATATTAATGCCCGTGAATGTTGCCCAAAGACTTGGGTTGAGTCTCTCGGGTGGTAATGTTGAGGTTTACGCGGTACGTACTGCGTCGGGTATTGCTCCAATATATCGTCTTAAGGAAAATATTGATATTAAGGTGTTAGTCAATGATAGGGACACGCCAATAGTTGGGTTAACGCCCGTGGTTTCCGAATCCGTAGATTACGTAATCCTTAGTGATAAGGCTCTGACGGAGTTGGAGGTGGTCATTATTGATGCCGGTAATGGCATTTGGTGCTTTAAGGATGAGTTAGGTAGAGTCTTTAGGGGCTCGTGTACGCCAGGTTAGGTTATGGCAATATGCAGTAGTTGATGAGCTACTGTACCTATCGTGTATGTGGCCGCCGCGGCGCCAAGGGATAGGACCACGTTCATGGTCATTGTGCGTGCTATGCGGCCACTCCCTGATATCGCCGTTAGTAGACCGCTAATGGCCTGGGCCAGGGCCACGAGTATTATTGATACGTAGAGTGAGCCCACGTTGCCGATTAGGTGGCCGAGTAGTGGGAATGGCGCAATAACGAGTAGCGCACCTATTAGGTAGAATATGCCTGTGTATAGGGCTGATTTTCCAGGGCTCTCGAGCGCCTCCTCGGATAGGCCTACCTCGCTTATTTCCGTTATCCTCTTGCTGATGTTTACATCGGTTGATAGGCTGGGGGGGACTACCTCGCTGGCTGTTTTTTCGTCGATACCCATTTTACTCAATGCATCCTTAACCCTCCTCGTTCTATCTTCCAAGCCTAAGTTCTCAAGCTCTATGTCTATCTTCGAGAGCATGGTCTCCCTAATATCCCTCTGGCCTTCGTCGACATGTAAGCCCCCACGGCCATTGAAAGAGTGCCCGCAGTACCGACTATTAGGCCGGCCAGTGTTATGAGTATTGGGTTCGCGACGACTGGGGGGGCTAAACCAGCCACTGCTGCCAGAACCTCCACTAATCCATCGCTCATTCCATACATGGCATCCCTAATATTATCGATGAATGCCTCAAACCTCGATTCCTCCTCCTTAAAGACCTCCTCATGTGAAACTTCGTCAAGTAGTATTTCCCTAAGTCTGTCAGTGTATGGACCAAGTACCTTCCTCCTAACCATCTCACCGTACCTCTTAATTGCCTCAACCTCGGCACTCTCCCTCAACTTCACGAGAAAGCCAAGACCGAGTAATCTCCTAACTAATACCGAGAACATTACTGAGAACCTTGACGGCTTAATCCCACTAACATCAATACCCGCCTGCTTCGCAATGAATTTCCAAAACTCTGCATGACCAACCTCATACTGAGACAGTTTTAGTAACTCCTCCCTTAACTTATTGTTGCTTTCTACCCTGGCTAATGCCGCGTAGATCTCGGCATCCGTTAACTCATCCCTATAATTTTCGAGAATCTCGTCTTTACTGAGTTTAAGTTCCATCATAACTTACGTAGGTACATGAACTTATAAGTCTATATTCTAGGATAACTTATAAAGTAAAGCCGGTGTCAATTTTCGTATGGTATTCCCACTTGATAGTCTACAGGACTACCAATTAATGTTCAAGCCAGAGCACGAAATGCTGAGGAAAAGTATTAGGGAGTTCCTTGAGAGGGAGGTTGCTTCGCATGCGCTTGAGTTTGATGATAGGGATGAGGTGCCCAGGGAAATACTGAGAAAGCTAGGCGAGCAGGGTTTATGGGGGGGCATTGGGATTGATGAGAGCCTTGGTGGGCAGGGTGGCGATACAATATCTGCTGTGATATTAATGGAGGAGTTAAGCAGGGTAGCGCCACCCTTAGCCGTTATTCGCGGCACCAACGACTTATTTATAATTCCGCTCCTCCTATTTGGCAACGAGGAACTAAAGAGGAAGTATGTACCACCAATAGCCAGGGGGGGTGAGGCCTTTGGTGCGCATGCAATGACAGAGCCGTGCTGCGGTAGTGATGTTGCTGGTATACAGACGAGGGCTGTTAAGAAGGGTGATAGGTGGGTTATTAGTGGTAGGAAGATATTCATTAGTAATGCTGATATTGCTGACTACATAATGGTCTTTGCCAGGACTAGTGAACCGCAGCCGAATAGGCGTTGGTTTGGGATAACAGCCTTCATTGTTGAGAAGGGGGGGACACCAGGCCTTAAGATAGGTGCTAAGTTTGAGAAAAGAGGTTTGAGGGGGGGTAGCCATGCGATGGAGGTTATCCTGGATGATGTTGAGGTCCCCGATGAGAATAGGGTTGGGGGGGATGTTGGCGTGGGTTTCATAATAGCATGGAGACCTATGACAGGACAAGGGTCGGCGTTGCGGCGCAGGCGCTTGGGATGGCACAGGCGGCCTTTGAGAAGGCCTTCCAATACTCGCTGCAGCGCACGGCCTTTGGTCAGTACCTAGCCAGTTTTGAGGCCATTCAGTTCAGCCTTGCTGAGATGATGGCTGAGTTAATGACTGCCAGGTACCTAGTGTACCTGGCCGCCTACCTGGCTGATCAGGGTAGGGAGGAGTTTAAGTACGTGGCTAGTCTGGCGAAGTTCTACGCGACGGAGACGGCTGAGAAGATTATTTCTAAGGCTATTGACATTCATGGTGGTGTTGGTGTTATTCATGAGACTGGTATTGAGAGGTTCCTTAGGGATGTCAAGATAACGGAGATCTATGAGGGTGCCAACAACATTCAGAGGCTCGTGGCCTTCAGGCAATTAATAAGGACCTTAATGAAGAAGGGTGTTGTGAGTCAGGATGTTGCTAAGGCGGTGACTTAAGCATTAGTAATATTCACTAATATATTTCTCATTAAAGCATCGTGTCTGAGATCATCCACGTAACCCCTCCTGGAACGTGCATACTCTATTTCATTGTAATTAATCGCTGTTGTGAATAAACCCTCAGCACCAAGATCAACCGTTAATACGAACTCGCCATTTGGTGAAGCCACAAAACTACCGCCAAGTACGTCACGACCATCTGGGTATTTATACCCAGTGCCCATGCTGATGCAAAATACGCCGAGTTTTCAAAGGCCCTGATTAGGCCTAAACTCCTCCATAGGGATGCCCTATCAACACTTATACTACTTGGGTTGACTATTAGATCTACGCCGTGCCTAACCAATAACCTGGTTAGTTCAGGATACATGGCATCAACACATATTATGCAACCAATATTCCAATTATCGACTCTGACCAATCCGAGTCTAGTCCCGCCACTTATCTCCATCCTCTCACCGGTTGCCTTGATGGATATACCTTCTCTGAGTAATTGACTAGGCCCTTTTCGTTGACCATGGGGGGGCATATGCTCACGTTCCTACCATTGATATTTACGTAGACGGCACCACCAATTATTAGGGCATTAATATCCTCAGCAATAGCCTTAAGCATCTCCACGTACTCGTTAAATTCCCCCCCATTGCTGAGTATCCTCGTCCCAACCCAATTTTCAGGTAACACCACTAGGTCTGTGGTAAGACCCTTGATCTGCGTCCTCAACCACGTAATACCATCAACGTAGTTACTAAACCTCCTGGTTTGGGCAAGCGTCAGTTTGATCCTGTTCATATTAACCCGTTATTAAATTCTCATTCTCCAGGAATACCTCATTTACTTCGTTCTCGGTCAATATTGACTTCCTAAGGTCCTTGAACATGTAAAAACTGCCAGGGTACTTCCTATAACCAAGCCTCCTATAGTACTCCCTAACGCCAACGCCAGATATCACGAACATCCTGTGGGCATTAAACTCCTCAAGGGCTATGTGCTCAGCCCTCGCCATCAATGCTCTACCAATACCACGGTGCTGCCACCAAAATAGGTCAGTTGCCCTACTGCCAATTGGTAATTCGGGACCGTAAACATGCAACTCCCTAATTAGGGCCGCCCTACCGATCCTAATCTCGGGCCTATGCGCATTATTGCTTGGTATTCTGAGCCTTAGTATTCCATAGAGAGTATCATCTTCATCAATAACCTCCAAGAAAATCTCGTGGCCACCTGAGGCATCGTAATCAATCCTATTAATCATTAACCTTCTCGGCGTTGGTACAAGGCCCCCCCTCTTTACGTACTTATGGCCGACCTCACGGCATCTAATCTCCACGCACTTAAGGCCTTGTCTCTCCATGTCCTTAAGCACCACCTCCCTCATATTGCCTATCCTCGGGCCATCAACGACCCAATGAAGTGGTATGTCCCTGCTAAACCTCATAACCCTGACCCACCTGGCATTGATGCCATAATATTGGCTAATAACCAATGCCAGGTCTCCTCATCATAACTCCTGTATAGACCCTTTAACCACTCCTCGTATAACTCCGTGTCCTTAACAACAAAGGTTGGATAAACCTTGACGCAGTCAGGCATGAAACTTGGGTCATCGAATATTGTCTTAACCATCTCAAGATCCCTATCCGGCGTCGAGCCAGGGAGCCCAGGCATTATGTGGTAACAAACCTTGTACGCCGCATCCTTTAGGTATTGTGTCGCCTCGATGACCTCCTTAACACCGTGACCCCTCTTAACCCTCCTTAGGATATCATCATATATTGATTGAACGCCGATCTCAACCCTCGTAAATCCAAGCCTAAGCATCAGGTCTATGTGCCTTGGCCTTGCGAAGTCAGGTCTTGTCTCGAGTTCAAGGGCTACGACCCTAATCCCGGCCTTCTCATTACGCCTATGCTCATACTCAATGTCCGGGTTATCTATAGACCTGAATTTACGAAGGGGGGGTAATCATTAATGGCCCTGAACGCATTACCAACGAACCACGTTAAATATGACTCGGGTAATGACGTCACTGTACCACCCATTACTATTAACTCAACCTTAGATACTGGGTGGTGCAGGGCTTCGTACTGCCTTATCCTAGCCACGACCTGCTTATACGGGTCATAATTCAGCGGGGCTGCTCTGAGGACCACGGGTGAGTCCGGGAGGTAACTCTTTGGCGTGTTTGTCTTCTTCCCGCCTGGACAATACGTGCAATTAAATGGGCATGCCACGGGCTCGACCATTATCGCAATCGGGACTACCCCCCCAGATATTGTCCTAGTAGGCTTTAACCTATTTAGCAATACATTGGCGTTACTCATTATTCATAGTTATGGCTCTATGAACCTTTAAAACGCTTTATCAACCTGACCAGGGTAAGTAATTCGGTAATAATCGCATCATAGGTTTTTAAATCAAGAATTACCTTAAACTACTGATATAGTAGTGTCAGGAATCGAGGCATTAATTAGGAGGTACTTCCCGTATGACGCATTTAGGAGGTATCAATGGGAAATAGCCAAGACTATATATGACGCGCTATCAAGCGGTAAGGTGACATTGATCGAGGCACCTACGGGTGTTGGCAAGACCGCAAGTGCTTGGCAGCGTCATTGGCATATGCAGAGGAGAGCGGTGTTAAAATTCTATTTCTAATTAGAACTAAAAACGAGGCACAGGCACCAATTAGGGAATTACGTAGATTAAGGGATAGGGGGGGTGTTGATGTTGATTTCGCGATAATTAGGAATAGACCTGATATGTGCTGCATGGTTAGTACGCGTAAACTTCCGTATGAGGAGTTTCTCGAGGAATGCAAATTCTTAAGGTCGAGCGGTGAATGCCCATATTACTCCAATATCAGGAGGATCAATCTTAACGACTTAATGCTCCACATAATGGATGAAGCGAGTAACGTGAATGAGTACGTGTCAACTCTATGCGCACTTAATGTCTGTCCTTACGAGATGTCTAGAATGTACCTGGATAGGGCTAGGGTTGGCATAATGACGTATTACTATATATTTAGTATTAATAGGCCTGAGTCCATAAATATTGATATTAGGAATTCCGTGCTAATAATAGACGAGGCGCATAACTTACCTGATGCAATAAGTGGATTGAATAGTATTGACTTACCCCCCCTAACCTCGGTCATTGCATCAATCGCTGAAGTTAAAAAGTTAATTGATGATGAGGAATTGAGAAACAGAGCTATTAAGATATTGAGGGGTCTCCAAACATATATGGTTAAGTTGAGTAAGGTTCTCGAGGAGGAGACAATGGTATCCCTTGAGCTTGGCGATGTTCTTCAATTCTTCGAAGACTTCCAGGCAATAACAAATGCCTACTATGAAGTAATTAGGAAGAAGAGGAGCGCTGGTGTACCAATACCATACACACCACTATCCCGATTACTGGATTTCCATAGAGCCATATTAAATAAGGTAAGTGGGTTTAGCGTATTCCTGGCTAGAGACGAGCAGGGTGTCTCATTAGTTTATAAGTGCGTTGACCCATCCGTGATAAGTAGTCCCGTAATTAATGAAGCAAATGGCGTAGTCCTCATGAGCGGTACATTACCACCTAGGGACTACGTAACGAGTATGCTGGGCATAAATAGGGACATTATGGAGTATAGAATAGGCTTTAGGGATTACGTAAATCCTGAGAACTACGGTGTATTAATTTATGATGGAGTGACTACTAGGTACGTGGAGAGGGACGAAGAGGAATACGCAAAAATCGCTAATGTACTAAGCAGTATTTACCAAGCTTACACGCATGATAAGGCTATACTGTCAATATTCCCATCATATACGGTACTTAAGTCCGTTAGGAAGTACCTAAGTCCCAGCGTTAAGTACATAATGGAGCTTGGCAACACGTCAATCGATGACTTAATTAAGGATTTGAGGAGTGATCGGAAAAAATTGATAATGGCCGTGGCCGGTGGCAAGCTCGTTGAGGGCGTTGAGTATAGGCTCGGCAGTGAGAACCTGCTTGGTCTCATAATAATTGTTGGTGTCCCATACCCAGAACCCAATGATTACCTTGACGATGTCATGGAAATACTTGCAGCAAGACTCAATGATAGGAAGTTGGCCTGGGAGTTGACGTATCAGTGGCCTGCCATTGTTAGGATTAAGCAGGCGGTTGGTAGGGCCTTTAGGTCTGAGAGCGATAGGGCCTTGATAATACTCATGGATCGTAGATTTAAGGAGGCAAGATTGGTAAAAGTCGTTGAGGATTACTTCGGTAAGTACACGGTTGTTAATGAGGAGAAATTAATTAATGAGGTTCTAAACTTTAACGTCACTCCTCATTAAGGTTTTCCTCAGAACCTTCCTGCTGTTGCTCCTCAACAATCTCCTCCTGTGTAGCCTGTTGCTGAGGTTGCTGGGCCTGTTGGGGGGGCTTTACCTGGGGGGGCGGCCTTGGTGGGGGGGGTGCCAATATCCTTTCGGGACTCTGCTGTGGTTGAGGTAAGTATTGCGGGGGGGTTGAGGGTGTAGTTGTTAGGACCTGGGCCGTAGATGATTGTTGCCTTATTATCCTCGTTAAGTATTCAAACCTTCTATCGAGACCCATGGCTATTTGGTACATGGCTATGAAACTTACTATTAATGCCGCGGCTACCGTTATTAGGGACGCCATGAAGGCTATTGAGGAGTATGGGACGTAGGCATCGCTTGTCGTGGGGGGGAACAGGGTAATGGCTGTTATTACAAAAATAATGGCTATCAATGCCAGTGGTATGCCTAAGTAGAGCACGAGCTTACTCAGGCTTGGTGTTAACTCCTCAATTCTTGGTTGCTGAGTTACGGGCCTAGTAACTGGTATCTGCCTTGGGGGGGGCGGCTGTTGTGGAGGTTGGTATGGCTGTGAGTATGGCGGTGGTGGGGGGGGAGGTCTGTACTGGG
>BBCS01000004.1 GCA_001316125.1 Vulcanisaeta distributa JCM 11213 | reverse complement strand
TACCAGCCCTAAAATTTGGCGATAAGTGGTATCGACATGTATGGATACAGTTAAGGTCTAAGGTGCCCTTTGGCCATGTGTTCATCCATGATAAGGTGGACCTTACCAGGCATAAGGTTATTGCTAATTACAGCGATAAGCCGTTGTGCGCCTCGAAGAACTTCTACGTAATAAGGACCAACAACCCAATGATTGCCGCTTGGTACAACTCAGTAATATTCAGGGAGGTATTGATGATATTCGGTAGGAAAATATCGGAGAGTTGGACCAGGTTTCTTGAGGATGATTACTTAGCCATCCCCCCCATTCCATCGAAAATTATGAGTGTAAACTTACGGAGTATAGATGACATTAACCACGCGATAAGCGATTACTTGGGGTTGCCTAATCCTGAGAGTTGGGATGGTTAATTCCCCCCCAGGATATAACCGTCATTGAATTAACGAAGTAATGAGCGTAATTTAGCCATGCATCTTTGGCAGTACCCTGGACCCTTCCTATCCGTATCCTCTATCGTGTTGCTGAAGTACATGACGCACCTGGGGGGGTCTGTGCAGTGGTCTAGCCCGAAGGAGTGACCCAACTCATGAAGTACCTCCTTAAGTATTCTCAGTTGGTAGAGTGATTGCTCCCCACGTAGTCTCTTTGTGAATACTAGCTAATGATCCGCTCATCTTCGCAACCCCCCCGAATACGAAGTTCAGCCCCCCCTCCACATAGCCATCATCGTCAATCACGAGCACAATCTTATCAAAACCCTCATAACCCCCTGACCCTGGCTCCAGGTAATCAAGGAGCACATCAGCCCTTACCTGACCCCCCTCCTGACGTCTCTGAACTGGGACTTCAACCCCTCAAAATCCGTCCTCCTCATCTCAACCTGAACCAAATTACCCAGGTAACGCTCAACCTGCCTAGGGAAATCACTTGGGAGCTCTACCTCCGTCAACACGAGGATCTTCTTCATGACCCAACCAACAGCCTTAATCAATGCTTTAATGCATTAACCTCCGGGTCAGTATGGGCGCAAGCTCGTCACGTTATCCGCCACGCTCGTGCCTCATCACAGTGACTTATCCGCAGCACCTTTTATTAAACATTCATTTCGAAGCTTATTCCCGCAATCCTCATCGCCTTCAATCCCTCACGTACGACATCTCCAACCACAATAACTGAGGGATTTTCCACACCTACCTCCCCCCCAGAGGATAACTTACCCACCGTGGTTATCACGACCTTACTATTCTCCATATACGCCCTCGTTATTACAGCAACATAAGTACCTGGGTCAAGACCGCCCTCAATTAATTCCCTGGCTATCTCGCTATCCTCGACGCGCCCATCAGTATTATGATCGTGTTGACGGCCTTAGCCAATTCTCTGAAGTTCACGAATGACCTACCCTTCCTCGGGTCCTCTGTGCCGGTCACTATAGCCACCGAGCTAGAGACACCACGTAGTACTGGCGGTATTAGGTAAGCCTCTGGCGCAGCTATAGCGAGGTTACGCCTGGAATGACCTCACAGGGTATGCCAGCACTAAGCACAGCCACGCACTCCTCAAAACCCCCCCTGCCAAACAGGAATGCGTCACCACCATGGAGCCTAACCACGGTCTTGCCATTACCTGCCTCACTTATCATAATCCTTATTATCTCGTCCTCCTCCATCGTGTGCCTACCTGGCTCCTTACCGGCATAGATTAATTGGGCCTCTGGCGCACGTAGTTCAGGGCCGACCTAGGTATTAACCTGTCATAAATCACCACATCGGCGCTCCTCAAAGCCTCGATGCACTTAAGCGTTAGTAATCCCTCATCACCAGGTCCTCCCCCCCTGCGATGATGACCTTACCAACCATCCCCCCCATTAATCTGTGGGAAATGCATTTTTATGCGTATTATTACGAATATCCGTGGTTGAGATTACCTGCCTGTCCATGAAGTTCATGTTCTCCGGAGCCCATAGGGTCAGGTTTAGTGATGTCTATGGTAATGTTCATGGGCATAATTATGACGTGACAATAAGGCTCTGTGTTAGGGGGGGTAGGAGGATGCTCGTGACTGATATTGATAAAATTAGGCGTGAGGTCCAGGGTATCGTTAATACCTTCGATGGCAAGTACATAAAGTCGAGCATGGAGAGTGCCCAGGGATTAATGCCAGGTGAGTTTGTTGAGATACCCTGTATACCGGAGGGGGCCACTGGTGAGTGTGTTGCTTGGTACTTCATTGACAGTGTGATGGGCATACTGAGTAGGTTAGGAATTAATGATGTTGTTGAGGTTCAGGTGCTTGTCTGTGACTCACCAATGAATTGTTTTGAGGCTAGATCTTCTTAATTGTGTAGGATAGGCTCTCGCTTGTTAATTCCTGGATCTTTATCGTTTCCGCATTCTCCTCGATAACACTATTCTCACCACCAATTAGTAATACCTTGACTGACCTGAATATGGACTTCGCCTTATTAAATACCGTCGGGTCAACATTATCGTCCTCACCGTCGGTTATAACGACTAATTTGTAATCCCTCAATGATGGTTTATCCACGGCATCCTGTACTGCAGCCCTAACGGCATTCGTTATGTCCGTGCCACCCAGCGGTATTAGGGAGAGCAGCATCTTTATGATATCATTCTTATTAGTCAGCATTGGGTATACCTGCTGGTCGAAGAATCTCACGGCTAGGTTACCACCCTTCATAGCCAGTATCACGGCTAGGGCCGTGGCCCAGGTAATCTTACTAATGGCGCCCACCTCAAATATGTTTATGTTTACTGTGTAAAACATTGAACCGCTCTTGTCAATGAGCATGTATATCTTAGGTTTCTTAATGGCCCTCCTCTCCCTAACCAGTACATTACCCATGGCCAGTTTATACGCGAATACTGGCTTGGCGAATTTCATGAGCATCCTCTCACTCGGTATCATGTCCCTAAGCTCCGAGGCCCTCGTCATGCGCTTAACCCCCCCACCCACGGTGCCAACCCGCTCAGCATCTACGTCCTCAACAACGTCTACCGTGTACCTGGTATCCACAATCAACTTAATCAGTGAGTTGAGCATTGAGATTAACCTGAGTCTGTATGGGTCGATGTCCGTGCTCAGTAGTATATCCGCTATTTCATGGCCCACGGAATCCCCAAAGAGCATCTTAACCTTGTTAACAGTCTCGCTGACCTTCTTCATGCTTCCGACGTAGAAATTAATCAATGAGCGAACCTCCCGTTCTAGGTTCATCCTACTCTCCCTTGAGGATGCGCTCTTCTGATCCATTGCCGACTCAACCATTTGTCTAAAGCTTCGTTCCTATCCATCTTACTCAGGATGCTATTATACACCTTGAGTAACTTAATCGCCATTACCCTGGACAACCTACCATTTAACCTAGTTATCCTGGACACGTCATTATAGGCCTCACTCCTTATGTATGTGGAGACCACAAATCTCCATAGTGAGGTTTCCATGTCCTCGTTCTCCGTGGGCATCTTGAGTATTGGTTGCCTATAGTGTACGTAGAATGAGTCTGCAAGAACCTCCTGCTTCATCTTATCTATATAACTTATTGACCGCCTACGAGCCTCAATGAGCACCTCCCTTATTCTATACCTAGTGAGTGGTTCCTCATAATCGACGTTAGCCAGGATTCCAGGCACTGACTATTACTCGGTTGGGTCATTAATAAAGCTTATTTATTAACTTATTAGCCATAACAACCTATATATTGTATAAGTTTAGCATTAATTGTTCGAGTAATCCACGAACAGTATTAAACACGGCTTCATAACCCATATCAAGTAATAGGTAAGCCGTATTGTTAAGCATGATTAGGGAATAAATCAAGGAGAACCAATTGAACAACTTAACGCCCCTAGCCAACACCTGAAGACTCAATAACTTATTACCCCTATGAATAACCTTAGCCACTATGTCAACCCCATCCGAGTGATAAGCCACTCTAGACGATGATAAATCCCTGAAAACAGTACCTAACTCATTCCGTGTAAGCCCCACGGATAGAAACGACCAGTTACGGGAAAGACCAACCTCTAGGCGTGGCATTAATGGCAATGAATTAATGATCCCCAAATCCCTCATTGCCAGTAACTTCCCCCATCATGATTAATTGATAATCCCTATTAACCACATACTCAATACCACTTAATGAGTCCCTAAATGTAAATCCCCCTACCGATAAACCAATCACCCCCCCCACTAACCATGCCTATTGATGGCTTAACCACGTCATAATCAGTGGATACGCATTCCCCAGCCCCTACATTCTTATTGATTGGTAGTGACTTGAGAATATCATCGTCAATAGCCGTCGATGAATTCGTAACAGCGCGACCACCGAGATCCGTCACGAGCATTAACGACTCGGTGTTCTTACCTGCATCATTACCATTAATTATGTAGTTACTTGGTGATAAAGCAGCCTTATAAATACTCACGCAATCACCTGACTCCCTCGGTAACGCCTCAGAACCAATTATAACCCTGTCGTATTTACCCTCAACTCCCCCCCGTCCATAATTTTCATTCATAATCAATACCTTATTCTCATTGATGATTATCGAACTTAACCTCACATTTATTACATTAATCCCAAGTACGTCCTCTAAATACTTCCTAGTGAATAATTTAATTGATCCTTTATTCACAATGTTTAGGAGGGAATGCGGTAGTAAATCCATGATTATTACGTCACCCTGGCTTTCTGTGAATATAGTGATGTCATGCCCGTCCTTAGCCATGTATTGTGCATAAATCGCAGTGCCTGGATTCAAGCCTATAATTGCTATCTTCATCAAACAAAGCATTAATTTAACTACTTAAACTCATCCTCGAATGCGTAGATTGAGCATTAAGTCCTCAATGGCGCTGGTGGGTGAGGAGTTACAGCCGATTAAGGATGCTGTTATTGATGTATCTGATGGTGAGGTGACCGGTATTGGACGGGTACCAGGTAGTAATAATGTTGTTGATTTAGGAAACACGTTACTAATGCCCCCAATTAACCAATGCCCATATTCACGTGCTTGATTACTTCCTAATGGGCTTATTCAATAAGTACTATATCGATGATGTGGTTGGTGCGCCATACGGCCTTAAGTATTATTACCTGCGTAGAGCAAAGCCTGAGTCATTAAGGGGGCGGGTTGGCTACCGTGTTTCGTAGGATTAGGAATTACGGTGTTGGTTGTTTACTGACGATTATTGAGTACGGTAGGGTATTCGCGGACGTGGTCATTGAGGAAGCTGGGAGGCAGGTCTATGTATCGTGCCGCTTGCTGAGCCGAGTACGTTTAGGATCCACGTTAAGCCTGAGGAGGAGGAGGATGTTGATGAGGTATTTGAGGATGAGGTAAAGTACTTCGTTGATAGGGGGGGATTCGGCATATCATTAATATCACCACTTAACTACACAATGGCTGAGTTAAGGCTTGCCTCTAGGCTAGGTGGCTCACGTGGGTTGCCCATTAGTACGCACGTGTCCGAAACTGAGGATACCTACCTCGATAATGACCTAGACAGGGCATTAAATACTCTTGTGACTGGCAATACTGTGTTTGTGCACTTAACGCAATTGGGCGATGAGGATTTTTCGAGAATACCCACATTACCTATGGTCACCTGTCCGAGGTCAAATATTGAATTCGTTGGTAAGTTGCGAGGGTGAGCGCCATGGTGAGGAGGGGATTGAGACCACTAGTTGGTACTGATAATGTTGCATTGATAGAGCCTAATCCCTGGGATGAGATTAAGGTGATGAGACTATTGATGGGTAATGAATTAAGTTCACAGACGATACTTAAGATGGCCACCTCCTGGGCTTGGTCATGGGGCTTTGGCTACGTAATAAGGGAGGGAGAGCCCATGAGGGGGATTGCCCTACGTATTGATTATGAGGGATTAAGTATGGACTACGTTTATGACTATATAACGATGCGCATATCCGACAGGGACGTCACGTACATAATTAATGGATCAAGCATCATTAGTGTTTCGTAACCCCCCCACGCACTATTTTAATGGGCTTCCTAATCTGCATCCTCGTTTTTGGTGATAGTAATGATATTACTACGTTATTGAAACCATTAATTCTTATGGGCTCTGACGAACCTGATTGAACCTTGATACTATACTCAAGATATGTTTCTGGGGTTTCAATACCAAGCACTAGGTTTGCATCCTTAACCCAGTTATTACTGACGGTAATTTCCAAGTGATCATTCCCTAGGCTAAACCTAATCCCCCCCAATGAGTTGAGTGCATCCTCAGCCCTACTTATTACGGAGTGCGCCCATTCACCCACGTGGTTTACGTTTACGAATTCAGCCCAATAATAATCGCTATCCAGCGTCATTGCAAGGGACATCCTTAATTCCTCATCCTCCCCCCCAAAAACCTCCTCATACAACCTCCACTTATTAATTGCGGCTTGAGCCATGGACCAAAGCCTCGACTGTATATCTGCCCTCTCACTAATCCACTTAGCCGGTGAGCCCAGCCATGAGGTGGTTGGTATTTCCTTAATTTCATCGTGAAACTCCTTAATTATTGACGGCCTAATGGGCATCACATAACCATCAGACTTAGCCTGCGATAAGTACATCATTATTTTCTCAAGGAGTAGGGCAGCGTATGGGTTTGGTGTTGGTAATATCATCCAATTCTCCCCCCCGTCTAAGGCCATTGTAACCACGCCATCCCTGGCGTAGTTAATCCTCATCATTAACTCTATAATTAATTTCCTGGCATTGGCATCAGTCTCCTGGGCATTACTGGCCTTGTTAAGTTGAAAGCTCAGTAAGTCACTAAGTGCTGTATCCCTAAATAGTATTGTTAAGCAGTCGTGCCTATAAACCCTGTAGATGGAACTCCTATCCTTAATGGCCTCACCGAGGTGATAAACACCATCAAGGACTATGAACCTAATACCCTCATCACAGAGAATATTCCTCAACTTCTCGGAAAAGTACAACTCAGGAAGCCACATACCAACGGCGCTCACACCCAAAACCCTCCTAGTAACCTCCTTCCCCCCCCTACTCAACTCCCACCGTAATAGGTCATAAACCTCAAACTTCTCAATTAAATAACCGGCTATTGGATGAGCTAGGAAACTCGTTAGCACCTCTATAACACCCTCATTAGCTAATCTTGAATACGTATTAATCGCCTCCTTAATTAATTCCACCCGCGAATCCCAGGGACCTATGTAGTCAACGTGATCCACACCCTCGATGAATACGCCATTACGTAGTAGGTCATCCCATTGCCACAGCAGGCTTGGACTTAGGTTATACGTTACGGAAACCCTATACTTATTCACTAATCTGGCATGTAGTAAGTAGGGGGCCTACGTCGTATATTGGGTAGAATTCAGGGGACCAGGTGTGTTGGAATGCCCAGGGTCCGTGATAAATACCGCTTGGGTACTTATGGATTGGCTGGTGATTGTGAAAAACCAGTACGAACCTTAATGGTGTCTCCGGCCTATTAATGATCATTATTGGAGTCCTAACCTCTGAACCACAGCACCTGGCGCTTATTTCGTAGGTACCCACGTCATTTATCCTAACGTAATCCATGATCTCCGATTCCGGAGGTATTGCCTGCAGGACTCGCTTAGTTATTTCCTGGGAATCCTTAATCACCGTTAATTCAATATCCTCCCTACTCATTAATCCCCTAACCACTACATTGACTGTTATGTCCTCGCCTGGTTCGTAGAGCGCCTTATTCGTTGTTAATTCTATAGACACTGCCTTCATTACGGATAATAATTATATAAGTGCTTTTTGTTATTTCAATTACCAATTCACGATTAATGATAGAGAAATTTATTAAGAAGGAAATTGATTTATAATACTTTGTGGAGGTGAGTTACGAGTCGAAAATAAGGACCGTAATGCAGGCCCTGCATTCATTGGCTGCGATTGATAAGGAGCGGGCCGTTAAGCTCGAGGATTTGGCGAGGATTGTTGGTTTGAGGGTTGAGGAGGTTAGGAGCATTGTTGATAAGCTTAAGGTGCTTGGTTACGTTAACACAATCAATGACTCCGTACACCTAACATCCACTGCAATAATTAAATTAAGCAGTATCTACTGTTAAATTCTGTGGTTAAGGTTCTGCACATATCGACAGAGTACCCACCGCATAGGGTGGTTGGGTCACTGGCATTCCAGGTTAGGGACTTGGTTATCAGATTATCCAGTAAGTACGAGGTATACCTAGTACACCCAGCTAATTTTGATGGTAGTTATATGGATGGCAATGTGCGCATATTCACCGTGAGCGATAGGTGGTTCAGCGACGTCGTCGCGTACATGCACTTCCTACTTGTGGAGATCCTCTCCAGGGTACCCTATGTAATACCCAGGGACATAGACTTTGTGCATGCGCATGATTGGATTGCGGCGGTTATTGCAAGGTGATTTCACAAAGGCTTAAGGTGCCATACATAGTCAGTGCTTATTCCACGGAACCCATTAGATCAGGTAATGGTGTAAGCCTACTGAGCTTAACAATAAGGGATTGGGAGAAATACGCCTTCTCCTCGGCATTATACGTTATTGCGCATAATAGGCCTACGTATGAATCCCTCAGGAATCACTACGGGATCAATGCCGTGGAGGTGAGGTCTATTGACGATATTGAGGCAATATATGATGAGGTCAGCCACCAACGCGCTCATCAGTGAGTTCAGTCCGTCGTCAGCTCATCACAACAACATAAAGTCTATGCACAATAATTTAAATTCTCCGTCACTAACAGGATTAATACTTATAACGCTGGTAATTACTCAATATAATAATTAACTATGAGTGAAAAACAATGCAACATGGAGGATATTAAGAGGGCTGCCGACATACTGATCAATGCGAAGCACGCAATAGCCTTCACGGGTGCCGGCATATCCACGGAGTCAGGAATCCCCCCCGACTTTAGAGGTCCCCCCCAAGGATTATGGAGGCAGTATAGTCCCGAAATAGCGACAATAGATTACTTTCTGCAGCATCCAAAGGATTTCTGGTTGTTTTATAGGATGAGGATGAGCACGTTGTTCGTGGCTAAGCCCAACAGGGCGCATTATGCCGTGGCCGAACTCGAAAAGTTGGGCATCATAAAGGCGGTAATTACCCAAAACGTTGATGGACTCCATCAAGCCGCTGGCTCTAAGAGCGTGATCGAGCTTCACGGCACAATGAAGAGGGCTGTATGTATTGCATGTGGCCGTGCATATCCAATGGAGGTCGTTA
This sequence comes from Vulcanisaeta distributa JCM 11213, assembly GCA_001316125.1. Next base: position 132,013 of record BBCS01000004.1, on the reverse strand, counting down.
TTAAGAAGATTGATAATGGTCAAATACCACCACTCTGCGATGAGTGTGGTGGTATTCTTAAGCCTGATACCGTATTATTTGGAGAGCCAGTTAAGGATTTCGATAAGGCTAGGGAATTAGCACTAATGAGTGATGCGGTCTTAGTCATTGGCTCCTCACTCTCTGTTTATCCAGCGGCTTACATACCAATATTTGTTAAGGAGATGGGTGGTAAGGTCATAATTATAAATATAGAACCCACGGAGCTTGATTACATCGCCGATGTAATCATACAATGCAAGGCTGGTGATGCGATGACATTATTACTTAAGGAGATTAAGGAGAGGCTGGGAATGCAACAATAATACACTAATAATACTTTATTTATTGACGCGCATACGTAATGTTTACATATACGTAATACACTAATATTACGATGGAATTATCGCGGACCATACACCATTAGTTATTAAGTTGCTCGGGGGGGAATCCCTAAAATGCTCCTCAAGTCCCCCCTATTGAATCCCTCAACGTCGTGATTACCGAGCTTCAGCTCCATATAACTCATGGACTCTGCTATCTGTAGTGGTCTACGTAGATAATCACTTATTAGGTATTTAAGGTAATTTAATCGCTTACTTAAATAGTACTCATCCTTAAATAAATCATTAACATTTAATAATGCATTAATTAATTCCTCCTTAACAGTATCAATACTCTCCTCATTAATAGCAGATATCACTAGTTGATAGTAGTAGGTACCTGGTAGGTAATCCCTATCCATATCAATTGTGTATGTCAGGCCCTTATTCCTGAACCTAGACATTAAGTACGAACTAAGACCATTCACTAAGTGAAATTCCAGTAATGATGATTTAATTGAGAGTAGGAATGGATCCTCATTAATTACTTTGTATTGCCAGGAATACGATAGGTAAGCCGATTCAATAGGCTTTCTAATGATTATTGGTCCTCCCTTACCCATTGTTGGATTCTTTTTACTGCTTGACCTACCATCCACTTGCTGAATAGTTCAATTATTTCATTTATTGCCATGCTTAGAGGACCAACGATGCTTACCACCATATTATCCGGCGTATAATAGGATTCCAGGAAGTTCTCGAGATCCTTCATAGTAATTAAGGAAATGCTCTCTTCATAACCAATGATTGGCGCGCCATAGTCACTATCCCAAATAATGCCCTGGGCCCTAAGTCGTATATTAGCGTGCCTGGGTCGTCATTCCTCATCCTTATCTCGGAAAGTATGACCCTCCTCTCCCTCTCGAAATCCTCACCATCAATCCTCCTGTTACTAAACATTTTATGAATGAGCCTCAGTAGGTTCCTGAGCTCACTTGGTATTACCTCGAATAGGTACATCGTGAGCGTCCTCTCGGTGTACGCATCCGAAACGCCGCCCAACCCCCCCTCTATTTCAAGGTCAATGTTTGGGTACGCCCTGTAGATTAAGTGCTCAGCGAAGTGGCTTATGCCTCGTAAATCCTCCCTCTCATATATGGAGCCTATGCCGATGCCTATTGCCACGCCGACCGTTGGCGACTCAATTCTATTTACCAATAGCCTAAGTCCGTTATCTAATACGTAATACTCTATGTTCACCGTTATCGGTTTTAAAACAGGGAATTTAAAGCAATACACCTTTAGCAAACTCTCTTACCTATCTGCTCATCCTGCGGTTTATCAATCGTTATTATTGTCGGGTTCTTCTCATCGCACGACGCCAATATCATTCCCTGACTCTCATAACCAAAGATCTTCCTACTCTCTAAATTCGCGACAACGACCACGTACTTATTAATTAAGTCCTCGGGCTTGTAAAACTCGGCGAGTCCTGTGATTATTTGTCTCCTCTCGTCACCAATATCAACAATAAGCCTTAATAACTTCCTCGAGCCCTGAACCCTCTCTGCATGTATTACCTTACCAACCTTAAGTACCACCTTTTCAAACTCAGCCCTTGTTATTGTCTCAGTGGACACAATAATAAGTGCTAATTGCCTGCTATTAAATATTGAGTTACGTACTAAATACTTATTAATGAGCCCTGTAAATAATTACTGTGGTTAAGAGATACTTCCTTAGCAATAAGGACATTAAGGAATTGAGTAATGCAGTTGGCGAATTGGGACCAGTATTCAGGAATGCCAAGAAGGTTGAGGTTTATGAGCTTAATGAGACGACGACAGTATACCTAATCGATGATAAGCCATTGGTGGCGAAGCTAACAGTAAAGGTTGACTCAGGACAAAGGGAGTACGTAATACCATTATTAACATACTTCTACCTAAATCCACCATACATACCAAGTTACCCTACCGTGACTGTTGATGATGGTGCAGTACCGCACATAGTCAATGGAGCCGACGTGATGAGACCAGGCATTAAGGAGATAAGTGGTAACTTTGGCGTAGGGGATGTATTACTAATTAAGGATCTTAAGGGTAGGTACATAGCCATTGGGGTATCCCTCATGACCGCTGATGAGATGAGGAGTACGAGTAAGGGTAAGGTCATAAAGGTTATTCATCACCTTGGAGATAAAATATGGAACCTAGCCCAGGAATTACTCAAGGCCAAGTAACCTTAGTATTTGTGTAAAGTCATCATCACTCCTCGTAACCTTATACCTCTTAATGACTCTGCGTAAATAATTGAGATCGATATTCACACCCATAATCGCCTTAACACGATCCTGAATAAAACCCCTACCCATTATCAACGCATTCAGTACTTGGGCAACATTACTAACCCTACTATTTAAGCTGGCGCTTTCGAAGTCTATTATGAACGCCCTACCATTACTAACGATTACGTGATCCTCAGGCCTACTCAACTCATTATGGGCTAGGCCTATGGAGTCTAACCTACGGCATTGCAAAGTAAGTCCTTAAGAATCATCCTTAATTCCATTAGGCTTGCCGTAATTACGTACCTCTGTATGGGTACACCGCTTATTAATTCCATAATTAATACGTTGCTTGCATACTTAACTAACCTCGGCCCCCCCACACCCACGGAATTCGCAAGCCTCAGATAATTACCCTCATTCACTAAGTTCGGCCTTGATGAATCAAAACGCCTAATCTTACAGGCGTAATACTCATTACCGACACGACACTTAAATACAAAACTATTTTGACCTTTACCCAACAACCTAAATCCCATGAACTCAACAGCGCCATCATTAAGAATCTCGGTAACGCCTAAGTCCGATAATTCACTCAGTATTAAGCCCACATAGCCTCTTGGGCAATTAATGCGTTCACAAATTCCGGTGAGGACTTCGTAATTATTCATCGAGAAATAACTTAATTAATGCATTAATATTAAACAAACCCAATTGATGAGGAAACAGGCCTCTGAGAGCTATAATGATGAGGAACTCGGGTTTATCTGACGAATCCCTCTTTAATAGGCAGGTAAAGCATTATTAGTTGGCATATGGGCCTGCTAATTTACTCACCAAGGATCGAGGTCTCAATGCCTATATTAAGGAATATTCTCACGGTTATTATTAAGCGTTATAAATCACTGTCGTTACCACTACCGCAGGAGTTCTGTAGGTTAGCCGTACTAAATCCTAGGGAGGCCGTGAAATTGCTCATGGGGGGGTTTGGGAGTTCATTTGTTAGGCTTTGGGGGGGTTGGGTGCCGGAGTTTTTAAGAAATGTCATGGCTATGGAACCTTCAGCAACGATTGACTGCTATGATAGTATTGACAGGCTTAGGAGATCCGTGGATTTAAGCGTCGATATTGCCAGGTTGATAATTAGGTATAGGCTTGGTGGTAGGGTTGATTATGATGATTGGTTAAGGCTTTTCAAGAAGGAAGTGGGGGTTGTTTCTTTAATCCTGCCTGACCAGCCCGCCGTTGTAGTTGATGATTACGTTCAATTCATAAAGAACGCCACCAGATATGGCAACCTCATTTTATTAGGCCCGTTAATGCCAACGCCCTTTGACTTAATGGTACTTATTTCAAGTGGTGAATTAAGCACTAATTACCTAATTGAAGCTGTTAATTATGTAATTACCTACATAGGGGGATTACGTGGTCATGAGTAGGGACTTAACAGAGGCATTTACACGACTCATTAATAACCGTGGGTATGTAAGCTTCATTAGATCAACAGGACTCCCAGTAATTACTTAGTACTGAATTAGTGTTACCTTGATCGCTGAGTATGGACAGTTATTCTGGCAGGAGAAGCACCCTGAGCATAAAGATTCATTCAGCACATAGGCCTTACCCCTCAATCTACCTGCTAATACGCCCTTTGGGCATACGGTCCAGCATATCCCACAACCAACACAGTTACTTAATACCTCAATCCTTAATCTGAAATTCATTGATTTTGCAGTACTCAATTTCGCTTAAATAGTTACTGCCTGGTTGCGGGCACAATGCTTTTAAGGCCTTACTTAAGCACAATCGAGGGACCTTTATTGCCAAGCTACAACTCATCAAACCTGGGGGGGAGAAGAGACCTAGGGAGAAGTGGAGGAACTTCACTGACTGGTTTAACTGGGTTATAATGGAGACTGAGGTTTATGACTTTAGGTACCCAGTGAAGGGTGCATATGTCTGGAGGCCGTATGGCATGAGGATTAGGAGACTTGTTGAGTCCTACGTCAGGCTCGTTCATGACGAGACGGGGGGGCACCAGGAGGTACTATTTCCCGTTTTCATACCCTATGAATTCTTCTCAAAGGAAAGCGAACACATTAGAGGGTTTGAGAATGAGGTCTTCTGGGTAAGTAAGGGTGGTACTGGTGAGGAGAGGCTTGTGCTAAGGCCGACCAGCGAGACGGCGATAATGCCCATGTTCAAGCTATGGATTAAGGACCATACGGACCTACCCTTCAAGGTTTACCAAATAGTGAGTGTGTTTAGGGCTGAGACGAAGGCCACGAGACCCATGATTAGGCTTAGGGAGATATCGATGTTTAAGGAGGCTCACACAGCACATGCAAATAGGAGGATGCTGAGAGGCAGATTAAGGAGGCCGTGGAGATTTATAAGAAAATATTTGATTATCTTGGCGTACCCTATTTAATAAGTCAAAGACTGAGTGGGATAAGTTCGCGGGTGCTGTCTACACGATAGCCTTCGACACGGTAATGCCTGATGGAAAAACAATGCAAATTGGCACCGTTCATTACCTAGGCACGAACTTCTCAAGAGTCTTTGATGTTAAGTACCTAACACCAAGTGGTGATTGGGAGTACGTGCATACCACGAGTTATGGAATCTCGGAAAGGGTTATTGCGGCTATGATTGCTGTGCATGGGATGATAAGGGCCTTGCGCTACCGCCTAATGTGGCACCCATACAGGTAGTGATAGTCCCAATAATGTATAAGGGCACGGAGGAAACTATAATGAAGGAGGTTAAGTCAATAACGGAGGAACTAACTAACGCTGGCATTAGGGTTAAGGTTGATGATAGGACTGATAGGACGCCAGGCTGGAAGTACAATTATTGGGAGATGATGGGTGTGCCGCTCAGGATAGAGATTGGCCCTAAGGACGTTGAAAATAAGCAAGTTGTCTTAGCCAGGAGGGATACCATGGAGAAGCTCGTTGCGCCACGTGAAGGCATTGCTGACACCGTGAAGGAGTTACTAAATGCAATAAACGATAACATGAGGAGCATGGCATGGGAGTTCCTCAGGACAATGACCACCAAGGTCACCACGGTGGACGAGGCCAGGAAACACCTTGATAACGGTGGTATTGTTGAGGTTCCCTGGAGCGGTGATAATGACTGCGGAATGTCAATACAGCAATTACTCGATGCCGACGCGTTAGGCGTGCCTATGGATGAGGATGCGAGTAAGGATATTAGTGGTTTGAGGGACTTGGCGTGCAGTGATAAGCAGGCAAATTACTGGTTGAGGATTGCGAGGAGGTATTAAGTCGAAACCTTTTAATAATTTGTATGTTTAAATGGAATTGATGAAACTCCGTTATTAATTACGGCCATACTCGTAATTATTGTAATAGCTGGTGCAGTTACTTACCTAGCAATTTCAGTAAATGGAGGACCTGGGTCAGCACTCATGAATGCTAAGGAGTTATTTATGAGGAATGTTACGGCGACTTACAAGTTCGTGATTAGTTCCACACTTGTAATAAATAATAACGAGTTTCCAGGAATACCCAGTGTTCCATTTCAAATGGGCCCGTTGATGGGCATCATCACCATATCCAGGACGCCAATAAATGACGCAACCGTGATAAACGGCACATTCTCATTTAGGCATTTCATTGGGTCAGGCATTAGCTTTAATGTGGCGCTTTGGAAGTATGATGATGAACTTTGCTATGCCGTGGAATTCAACTTCATGGGACCACAAACCACGACCCACTGCACACCCTATGTAAACCTTACCAGGTATGTAATACTTGCATTAAATGAAAGTAAGTACGTAGGGAAGGGTACCTGGAACGGAAAAACAACCTACTGCTTCACCGCAACATTAACACTAACACCAACCCAGGGTGAGCTGCAGGAGTTACCGATGATTATAAATATAACGGAATTATGCATATTAAGTAATGGCGTACCAACGAACATAACGATATACCTATATCCCGCGTATCAAGGTGAGTTTGGCGGCATGTTCATGAACATAAACATGACGCTCATAAGCTACTCATTCACCTTCAATCAGTATGAATTCTCGCAAATAACGAGAGGACTCATACCATAAAACCACAACACAGCGCCTTATGACGAGACCTTAAGTATTGGTGCTTAATAATTATTGAGTGATTGATTACCCTGACTAAACCTACTACCTATGGCCTTGAGTATTTTCGTTGTGCTGCAGAGTGGGCAGTCCACGTAATCATTGAATCTAATTACTTCAATATTACCCAACCCTCTCTTCTTCAGTTCCTCCCTTAATGAATCCTCATTAAATGGTTGGTTAGGCCCAAGCAGTATTATGTTAGGTCTCTCCTCCTCAACAACCCTAAACATATCACCCTCATAGCCAAGCCTAGCCTTATGAACATAGACAATATTACTAACAACCTCTAACCTCTGATTTTCGGGTATTATCACATCCCTACCTTGATTCTCTTAACTGTTGAATCGCGGGCGATCACCGCAACTACACGTCCAAGGGTCCAAGCATGCCTTAGGTAGGCTATGTGCCCTGGGTGGATTATCTCAAATGTTCCCGCAACAAACACCTTATTCTGAGCCCTCCTGATTAGGTCATCAGTCCTACTCCAATTAAAATGGGCTATTCCAAGGAATCTCAATGCGTCGAGCAAGCCCTCGGCATAGGCTATTGTTGCCAATGCATTAAATTGATCACCCCCTTGATAAGTAGTAAATCGAATCTTTTAAATACGCCCTTGCTATCTCGATCACCTCATTTTTAACGCCCTCCCTTTCCACCTGTTCAAGCGCGTTTGCGACATTCCTTATGTATGCGTCAATCCTTACCTCAGGATTTACGGTCTCCATGATACTACGTGAATGCATAATCCCTATATGGTTAATAAACCTTCCAGCGCGGTAATAATGAGATTAATACCGTAATATTTAACCAATGCCTTTTTCTCACTATGTGCTCACTCCCTGAGTGTTTCTAGGGATATGAAGGTCTTAGTATCCTCAATACCCTCCATCATGCTGAGTACGCGTAGTATGTCATTAACGTTGACCTCCCTTGTTATTAGTATTAAGTCGTAATCACCGGATACCCTGTAAGCCTTCTCAATGGGTAACTCCTTAACCTTCTCGTAAATTATTGACCTATACCTAGCTGCACCTTAACGAGGATTATCGCCTCATTCGAACTCATCCTTAATACCTTGAGAGCCTTATCAGTGACATCAACAAACTCACGACCCGTCCTTATCAGCCCAAAGTCCTTAAGCTTCTTAAGATGCACACTAAGTGCCTGCCTAGTCATACCAAGTTCTCTAGCGAGTTCATCCTGGTCAGCATATACCGTGTATACCTTAAGTGGGACAGCCTTTTTAAGCAGGTATTGAAGAACCTGGAGTTGTCTCTCCGTTAACTGTCTCTCAATTTCAGCTGGTGTTGACTCTCCACTTGATATGGTTATGGAAGACATAGTAATCTACCAAAATATACCTGATAGCACTAGTATAAAAAGGTTATTCCTAAATATTATATATGACCCGTCATATAATCCGCCGTAAAAAATAAAGATCATTGATTACATATGGGTAATAATTTAATTATTTCATTCTATTGATAATCTTCCTAAATAAATAATGGTATAAAAAAATACTCTAAAGATTAGGAGAACTGAGATAATTACTAATGCAATGGCAACAGAAACATCGAATAACCTAAGTGCTAATCTTAACCTAGTTATGTCGGGACCGGGCATGCCATCGTTTATCCTATAGGCACCAACCTTCTCAAGCATAACACCCAATGCGCCCGCAAAGGATGCCATAGGCCAACCGGAATTAACACTCCTCACACTACGATGATAATGAAAAGCTGCCGTAATACTTCCCCTCCAGTTTAATCCTATTAATCCGGATGCCATTAGAATGATTATTGAGGATAACCTTGCAGGTATATAGTTCAGTGCTGTATCGACCTTAGCCGAAAACCAGCCAACATCCTCATATGGCCACCCTCTATAGCCAACCATTGAGTCCATGGTGTTGGAAAGCCTCTGAAGAAGGGCTCCAGGTAATCCGAGTAATGCGAAGTAAAACAATGGTGATAAAAAACCATCAACAAAGGACTCGGCGAGACTCTCTATAACTGCAGATATTAAGTGAGTCGTGTCTAACTCCCACACATTCCTTCTAACGATCTGCTGAGTCAGCATACGGGCACTACCTAAATCCCCAACCTCAATACTTCTCATTATTCTCCTGGTGTAATCCCTCATTAGCTTTATTGAGAACGTTAATTTTAGGAAATAGGCATAGACAATGATCCCAATTATGGTATTAATGACCATTAAAACACGTGGTATTAAGTAGTAAATAATTATTATTGGAATCACGGAAATAAACCATATAAATATTCCAAAAAGCTTATTGCTCGGTCTAAATAATTTAAACGCAATACTGCCGGTGACAACCACGGGATGCATTTTTACAAATACACCCTTAGGCTCACCAAGTACTAAGTCAAGTATTACTGAGGTCATTAAAATCGTGATGTAATATAGCATTACCGTCTCAAAAATAGCCTTCATATTATCTAACCCGCCTGGTATTTTGTAATAGCCATGGTAGTAAATCCCTAAAATACGCTATGAACTCCTGAAGCTCAAAGAGGGGTTTTAGAACTTCGGTGTTAGAGCATGATTTCCTAACCACCGTTAAAATCTCCTTATAGATCACGCCTTGGGTAAAAACCACAGGAATCACCTTACTTGGGCAATGATTAATTAAGTAGCCCTCTAACGTAGGTTTAATTTTGAGGAAGGCAATGCCCTGAATACTCAATTTACTTACACTATCAATGAACCTCGGGTCATTCTCCCCATGAAATACGTATAGGCCAGGACCGAGGCTTAGAAGGAAGTCCCTCACATGCGGCCACTCAAGCATTGGTGGCGCCTCAAAGCCCGTTATGGCTACCGCCCTCTCATAGTCCTTACCATACCCAATGAATAGTGGTATGTATATGTCGCCAGTAACATCATTTATTGATGGTTTAGAGTATGAAGTAAATGCATAACTAACACCAACATTTTTTGCGAAGCTCTCCACACTACTTAGATAATCGGGATCCCTCGATCCGTGAAGTACGATAACGATCCTCACAAGATATCGTTGATCACATAATGTAATGCATATTAAAAACCTAATACTATGAGTCAGGAATAGCCATGAGGATTAAGGCATCAGCTTGTGCTTTATTACCCAGCTGTATTAATAATCGCGGCAATAAGTACGTTAGTCGCAGTACTAATACCGAGTTACTACGCGTTGCTTCCTGAGTTCATACTGTTCATACTGTTTATTTACATATTGAGTAGGTTACGTAAGGGCTTAGGTATTGGTTATTCCTATATAACTGTGATAACGCTAATAGTGTTGATTAGTTACGCGTCAATTTTTCTAATAAAACCAGAATTAATTTTGAATAAGGCGCTTACTGAGATGAGACAGAGTATAATTAGGGGGGGCTTCCTCTACGTTATCATTTACCTATTCATATCATTATTACCGGACAGTGTCACTGACCTAGTTGGTACATTGCCCATCTTCATTTTCGTGACGGCTATCGCCGTGCTAGAGCTTAGACTAAGGTATTACTTACTGGCAGGTGTTCTAACGGGTATAATTGGTATTGGGGGGGTTTCTACCGTAATTCTATCCCTAATGTATAACAGGATTATCACAACTTACGGTTTATCGGCGATGACCATGGGATTAATGGGGGGGGTGGTCCTAGCGGCCTCGTTGATAAATACTGTGAAGGGGCCTGTTAGACCCGTGCATTTGCTCAACTTCCTAGTAATACTGTACACGGTTTATGAATCATTGTGGCTATTAATACCAATACCACCGGTTCTCGTGATAGACGGCATCGGCATTAATAGGCTTGGTCACTTCATAAGCATGTTTGCTGGGGTCATTATTGCAATATTTATAACCTAAGGGTAGTGGCTTTACATGATGAGTAAGGCGCAGGGGGGGATTAGGGCATGGCACATACTCTATGGGATAAGCATACTATTGTACTTAATTAATGCTGGAATACTCATTTACCTTCAATTTGAGTATTATACAGACTCAAGCTTTGTAGAGTCTATTATGTCGGCATTCCCATCAATATACACATCGCAGATAAATAATGTCCTACAGATGGGTTATATCGGAATAATTGGTACCATATCTATAATACTAATATTAATAATGACATACCTAATAACCAATGCATTATATAGTCAAGCCCGTGGGATAAGTAGGTTAATGAAAATAGTATTGCTAGTCCTGCTCTTAATACAGATAGCCCTGGGAAATACGGGTCTCCTCCTCGGGTTAATAATTGGCTTAGTCAGTATAGCATTGATGAGGTGATTAATGATGAGAGTATTGATAACTGGCGGTGCTGGCTTCATAGGTTCATCCTAACGGAGAAGCTTGTGGAGAGAGGTTTTGACGTAATCGTCATTGATAATTTAAGTTCAGGGGGGGATTTAAATAGACTTAAGGGGGGGGTAATTGATAGGGTTAAGTTCGTTAGAGATGACCTAAAGAGCTTAGGTAATCCCGGCGTGTTTCAGGGCGTTGATACAGTGTTTCACCTGGCGGCGAATCCCGAGGTCAGGATATCAGTGACCGAACCTAAGATTCACTTTGACGAGAATGTACTGGCCACATTTAATGTGCTTGAGTTATCCCGTAAATATGGTGTTAAAACCGTGGTATACGCATCGTCGAGCACCGTGTACGGTGATGCTAAGACCATACCAACACCTGAGGACCACCCAATACAGCCAATAAGCGTCTATGGCGCTGCTAAGGCGGCTGGCGAGATTATGTGCGGAACCTACGCTAGACTTTATGGAATTAACTGCGTAACTCTTAGGTACGCTAATATTGTTGGGCCTAGGCTTAGGCATGGCGTGATCTACGACTTACTAATGAAGCTAAAGAGGAATCCAAGCGAGCTTGAGGTCCTCGGTGATGGTACACAGGAAAAATCATACCTATACATAACCGATACTATAGATGCCACATTAAAGCTGGGAATACGCCATGAAGAACGGTGGTACTTACACGTACAACGTTGGGAACTGGGACTCAATAAGTGTTAGGGACATAGTGAATATAGTGATTAAGGTATCCGGCATGAACCCAAGGGTAACCTATAAACCAGCAACACCGGATGGTAGGGGGCTGGCCTGGTGATGTAAAGAGGATGTTATTATCGATTGAGAGGATTGTTAAGGAGGTTGGCTGGAGACCAAGCATGAGCAGTAGGGAGGCTATTGAACTCACAGCAAAGTTGCTAGCTGAGGAACTTGGTGTTGGTAATGGCGAAAGTGCTCATTCTTAGGGCCTCGGGAAAGATTAGGCCTATTCACCTCAATGGTGCTGACATAATTCAGGTACCCGTTATTGATGTTGCGCCCAATGAGGATGCGATTAGTAGGGTCTCACTTAACGGTGTTAATTACGTGATTATAATGAGCACCACCGTGGTGAAGTACGTTGGCGAGAAACTACGGCAATTAAGTAATGATGTGAAGGTCATTGGTGTCGGTCCACAGACATGCAATGAGGTGGAAAAACTGAATGTTACATGTATAATGCCTAAGGAGTTCTCGAGCTACGGTATAATAGATATGATGCGCGATTTACCACGTGGTAAGGTCGTAGTGTTAAGGTCATTAAGGGGGGGTAATGATTATATCATTAACGAACTTAAAAAATTAAATTATGATGTAATTGAGTACAGGCTCTATGACGTGAGACCGAATCCTGCAGGCGTTGAGATCGCATGTAGGCTCATTAATTACGTTGACTACGTCGTCTTTATGAGCCCAATGACCTATGAAGCAGTAAGAAATTGCGCCAGGGATGCGCTTAGGAGTAAGCCCGTGATAGCCATTGGTAAGGTTACAGAAAGCCACATGAGAAATGATGGTATAAATCCCCCCCTAACTCCAAGCGAGTACACACTAAACGGCATTTTAAGGCTATTAATGAATCACTTAATGACGAGCAACGAATCACCTGACTGAATCACCAAGTCATTACCTGGGTTAAGAATGACCTCACCATCCCTAACCACACCAATAACTAAATAATTCAGTCTCGACTTAACCAATTGCATAACCTCTATGAACTGCCTCCCAACATACTCATCAGCATCCATTAAGCCAGGTTACCCCCTATTGATTATGTTTATCAATACTGAGGATAAACCACGATCAAAGACCTCATTGGCTATCATAACCGTCGTGAAGGAACCCAGGGAAACCACGGAATTAGCACCAGCCCTCAGGGCATAGTCCCTATCAGCCTCATTAAGAACCTCAGCAATAATGTAGGCGTTAGGTTCAGCTTCCTGATACTCATGATTAATAGAATAACCTTAGCATCCGCAGCCTTAACATCAGCATCATTAAACGGAAGTATGACCACGGTAGAAGCCCTATCTGCACCAGCCCTCAGTAAGTCATTGGTATTGAATGGATCGCCACGAATAAACTCAATATCTGCAGGTAACGACGGTGGCTTATCACCATTGCTTATATAGAGAATATCCATGACCTTGCCCCTCCTATTCATTAACTCCTCAATTATACTAATAACCTTCAGCGCCTTATCAGAATCCCCAATGACAATGATGTGCCTACCCTTTGAGGTTGTGTGATGACCCATACTCCTCATTATTGCAACATTAGTTAATTCAGTGGCTATCGATGCAGTCAATAGACTAATGGTGGCAATACCCACAGGCATAATAATCATATCAACCAACTTGCCAAGGTATGTATTGGCACGACGTCGCCGTAACCAACAGTCGTTATGGTCTCCATCACAAACCAAACAGCATTGAAGTAATTATTGAACCCAGGGTTCTTACCATGCTCGATTAAGTACATCGCAAGGGCACCAACGAATAAAATAATTAAAAATAGAATTAGTGAGTAAAGTATTGTACTTCGAGCGATTTTGCGAATTTTCCTTAAAAATTTTAAAAATGTAATTGGAATGATCATTATGGATCAGCACTATACAAGGTCTTGGATTTATTAAACTATCTTTTTAGCGCTGTGATGCTACTTTTCCTTGGTAAAATAATCCTTATACTGCTCCCTCAATACCTTCTTATCGAACTTTCCGGTGCTCGTCTTTGGTATCGAATCAACAAATAATATCTCCGGTAACTGCCACTTCGCAAACCTACTCGATAAATGATTTAGTAATTCTTTCTTTAATTCCTCCTTATCTTTATTCTTATACTCAGTTATACTCAGGCTTTAGGACCACGAACGCTAACGGTCTCTCACCCCCCCACTTTGGGTGCGGTACTCCAACCACGGTGGCCTCATAAACCGCGGGATGCGCCATTAGGTAGTTTTCCATGTCAACGCTTGATATCCACTCGCCACCACTCTTTATCAAATCCTTTAGTCTATCCACGATCTTCATATACCCATCTCCATCAATAACAACTGCATTGCCACTCCTCCACCAGATATCAATACCCTCCCCATAGAAGGAACCAAATGTCCTTTGATCGTTGAAGTACTCCTTAATTACCCAGGGACCTCTCTCAAGTAACTCGCCGGGTGTCTTTCCATCCCAAGGTATGTCGTACCCATACTCATCAATGACTTTGCGTTCCATGGGAAACATGGGTAAGCCCTGTCGAGCCTTATGCTCCCAATACTCATCCTCAGTCCTTAATTTCTCAATCACCTTAGGCTTAAGTACGTAGACATGACTTAACGGCGATGTCTCAGTGGATCCATACGCATGTATTACCTCAATACCAAATTCGCTTAAGCCCCCCCGCATCATAGCCACCGGCGGCTCTGAACCACCACTTACAACCTTCATGTTAAAGTGTGGCTTAGGGCTCATTGATCTTAGGTAATTGAGTATGGATATCCATACACTAGGCACGCCATTTGATCGCGTTATCTTCTCGTTTATCATTAAATCAATTATGGGTTTCAAGTCGTTTATACTCCATATACCTGGAAAAACAAGTTTTGCGCCGATCATGGTGGCTGCGAACGGCATTCCCCAACCATTCACGTGGTATAGCGGAACAAGTTGTAAAAGTGCATCGCTTGGCCCATGGGAAATACTTGGTGAATCGCCATTGCGTGTAATACGAAGGATCTATGGGAATAATAGACACCCTTGGGCATGCCAGTAGTGCCAGACGTATAGCAAGCACAACATGCTGACCTCTCATCAATGAAGGGAAAATCGTACTTACCACCACTCCTTACCAAGTCCTCATAGTCATAGATCCTTAATCCACCTAATTCAGCAGGTTCATTTACTTTACCCATTACCACCACCTTCTCAACATGCTTAAATTGCGGAATTACATTTCCAAATTGGGTTAAGAGTGGTGCATCTATGAAGAGAACCTTAATCTTTGAATGATTGGCCACATGTGTTATCTCGACTGGCGATAACCTAAAGTTCATCTCAACAAAAACAGCGCCAATGCCTGATACGGCGAAGTAAAGTTCGTAATACCTATGGGTATTAACACCGAGTGCGCCAACCCTATCACCGGGTCCCACACCCAATTCGCTCTCAAGCATCGAGGCCATCCTCTGAACCCTATCATAGACATCTCGATACGTTAGCCTTACAATACTACCATCAACATCCCTAGACACAACCTCATCCTCACCAAAATACAACGCAGCATGCCTTAATATTGCATGAACATTTAGTGGGTAGTCATCCATCATGGTTGATGGAAAGCCCCCCCTGATAAAACGCATAATACTGTAGCACATACTTATTTATAAGCTTTATCTATGAACCTAAATGGAATATTACATATAGAATATTATGCATATAAAAGAATTAGTAATATCTAAATTTAAGTAAAACGGTATGATCAATATGCAAGAATTCCCCCCCAGCCACTTTAAGAATAATGACTTAAGCAAGGCGAAAGGTGGGTCTTCTACGATGCATTTCAAATCCCCCAATACCATGATTAATATGATCATGCTAGGGATGAAATTAAATTAACGATACCATACCATGACAAACTTACCCAGCAACAACCTTAAGGAGAAAATACAATGGAATTAAGTATGGGAAAATGCTATGAATTTAAGGGGGGGATGAGGTGGATTTAATACGGCGTGGCACTACGTATATCGTTACTAGGGACAACTAGACGTGTACGCCATTACATAGAACCCACTTGGTGATGACATGCTTGGTCCGGAGGTTCCAATGTTTATTGCTTGAAACTGCGTATTGGGTGGTGATGGGTAAAATATGAACCATTGAATATCATATATGACTGATTCATAATTACATAAGGAACCACCACCGCTATATAGCACGCTTGAACGCCGGCAGGCACGTTGATCTGGGTCGTTAGGAATGGGTAAATAACCATAGGCCCAAGGATCTCAGTGGCCAATTGATTCTGCTGGGCAGCGGCTGTTGGGTTTGTTGGTGCCAATACCCAGGTCTCATTGGGGACAGGGCCTCCATTGGGTGCACTAGTATATTGAGGAGCCGTTAAGTTTATCTCAATCGGTGGATCAGTAACTGTGTAACCTTCCGTAATTGCGTTACCGAATTGACCAGTGGGTCCGGTGGCCGAGAAGCCAAGGGCAATACTTACTTGATAGCTCACGCTTGTCGATGTTGATGGACTTATCGGGCCAGGGTCATCGCCAGCCCAGGAGAACCAACCAACCGGTGTATTTCTATACGAGCATGTAAATACATCAGGTTCCATGATACCTTGTGCGCACTTGTATGATGCGTACTGATCAGTGAACGATAATAGGCTACTAACATACGCACCAGGCGCTGGTGTTGACGCGATAAAGTTCCACTCATACCCAGGGATGTAGTAATATCCATTTTCCTCATTAATGTTTTGGCCAATTTCAACGCAGAAATCAACGGTTTCATAGCCATAACTATCACTATAAGTCTGCTGGCCATACCAGAAGAAGTAGCCATTATTTACATTGGTTGTTTGTTGGGTTGGTGCTGAGAGGGAACTAGCCATTGCGTAGCAGGGATCGTCTGGGTCTACCTGATTCTGCATGGTGGAAATTACGCCATATAATAATTCCAATGCTGTGATGAGTCTCTCATTAAGGCCGGCAGTGTTAGCAGGCCCGATCATTAATGCCCTACTGCCTATTGGCACGGCTAATACATACCTCATACTATTGATGCCGTACCTCGCATGGGCACAGCAACGGCACTCACATTATACGCCTTGGCCCATGCTTGGCCAGTATTAATTCCGCAGTGATTAATTGGCTAACATTACTTACGCCGATCACTATGATATCCCTATTAATGAGTAGGTGCTTCAATATCCCAGTGGTAATCGTCATGTTATTGCCCGTGTAATTAAGCAAGTATGTCCAGTCAATGGCTATGACCGACTGAGACGGCGCATTGATTATGTTGGAAGTGTTTATGAGGGTTATGATGCCTTGTGGAATGCCGGCGTTGGCAATACCCTGGATGAACCTTGGAGGACCAACAGCAAAAACTTCAACACCTTTAGGTATGGGTATGGGCTCGATTATCTGCAACATCCCTGGGTAACCACGTGTAAGGCTCCCTACATGATTTATTCCAATGAACGCCTTATAAGTTGGTAAGACTATTATTGATGCCGCGGCTATGATTGCTAGGATCAGTACGGTGAATAGCAATTTATTGAACCTAATCCCCCCCATAATCATCAATTAGGCATCGCACAACGTATTTTTTTACTCCGGCTGTTCAGTAAAAGTGATTCGAGTGAGTTTAAATTTGTTTACTGACATGTATCCTGAGTAAGGAGTGACGTCAATGCAGTCATAGAATATCTAATGTTTAAGATGCTTTGGTGGGCCCGCCGGGACTTGAACCCGGGATCTCCCGCGCGTCAGGCTTGTACGGGGCGTCGGCCCCCCCTGGGCATCCTACCAGGCTAGACTACGGGCCCGTTGATTCATTAATTGTGTTGCCTTTTAAGGTTTTAGTTTCCTTGAATTTGTTAGAGTAATTCCTTAATAATGCCGTGGTTATATGCGCCTTAATGCCTGAGGTTGTGGCTTTGGGCGAGCCCCCTGGTTCAGTTTAATGCGGTTACTGATGGACCGCTTAGGCATGTTACATACTTTGAGAAGCATGCTACGGGTACTGAGGCTAATGTCTGTGTTGCCTTGGTTAGGCTTGGTGTTAGTTGTGGGTTGATAACTAGGCTTGGTGCTGATGAGTTTGGTTTATTCATCTATAATTGGCTTAGGGGGGGTGAGGGTGTTGACGTTAGTCACATTAAGTTTGACCCTGAGAGGCCCACGGGCATCTATTTCGTGCAGAGGAACTACCCAATACCAGGTGTCAGTGATGTGCTCTACTATAGGAGGGGTTCCGCGGCCTCGGCATTAAGTCCTGACGACGTTGACCCAGACTACATTGGCGGCGCAGGGTTTTCCATACGACGGGTATAACCATGGCAATCAGCGATACAGCCAGGTCAGCGGCATTTAAGGGCTTGGAAATTGCCCGCGGTAGAGGCGTCACCACATCATTTGATGTTAATTATAGGAAGAAGCTATGGACGCGGGTGGAGGATGCCGTTAATGTACTGTCTAGGGCGCTTAATTTCGTGGATATAGTGTTCCTTGATGAGGATGAAGCCAGTCTATTACTTGGTGTGTCCATGGTTGACGATGTGTTTAGGGAGTTACGTTCTAGATTTGGGATTGATAAGATTGTGCTTAAGCTCGGTGTTAAGGGTTCAATGGCGTATTGGGAGGGTAGGGTCGTTAAGGTTGATGCCTTTAGGGTTCCTGTGAAGGATCCAATTGGCGCTGGTGATGCCTATGCTGGGGGGGTCTTCCTGGCATCAATACTTAGGGGGGGTCATGATGTGGAGAGCGCGATGAGGAGGGCCTCAGCGGCGGCTGCCATGGTCGTGATGGTTAGGGTGATGAGGAGAACCTGCCCAGGGAGGATGATTTGAGGAGGTTTCTTGAGGGTTATGGTAGGCAGGTTGACCTTAGATAAATCGGTTTTTAAATACAGCCCTACTTAATGCGTGTGCGTAAGGCGTTGATTGTTGGGATAAACGATATTAGCGTGGTGATTACCAGGTTATTGGTTAGTAATGGTTATGATGTGAGCATGATAGCGAGTAATGAAAATGAGGCGAGGCTGGGTAGGGGGGGCGTTCCTGCCTATGTCTATGTCGGTGACCCAAAGAATGAATCAATACTTAGGGGGTGGTGGAATCGATGAGAGTGAGGTCGTGGTCTTATCAATGGATGACGAGACCAACCTGGAGGTTGCCAGGATAGCTAAGTCGAGGGGGGGTGTGCCAACGATAATAGCATTAATTAGTAATAAGGAGAGGTACCTCGATGCATTCATCGAGCTTGGTGTCTATGCAATACCCATTGTGGATGCCGTATTGTCGAAGATAGCCCATTACCTAAAGCTACCATTTAAGCAACTGCTTTATTCTGACGATAAGGTGCAGGCGTACTACGTCGTGATTAGCTCGGAGTCGCCATACATAAACCAGGAGGTTAGGGATGTTGCCAGGAGGTGTGGTGTGGCAATACCACTGATCATTAGGGGGTGAGGATATTATAATCAGTGATGAGGAGCTTAGGATTGAGGCTGGGGGATAAATTATTCATTGTTGGTGCCTCGGATTCCGTGGTTAAGTGCGTCGAGAAGATCTATTAAATAGGTACAGCAACATGCCTGTAAGTAGCCATGACAGCACCACCAACATGTACATTGCCTTAATTAGGATTATGAGCATAATCGAAAATGTATATATAATAATGCCAATAATCGACACAATAGGCACCTCCACTCGCTTTATTGTTATGCCGGGTATCCTGAAATAACGCACTAAGTGGGACTCCTTATTCCTAAATATTATCAGTGCGATCATAGTCATTAGATACACAATCGTTGATGCTATTGCGTAGGAGTCTGCAATGAGCTCAACACTGCCGGGAATCACAAATAGTATTGCTATTAGTGATGAGATTATTATTGCTAAATGGGGGGGCGTCCTATACCTACCATGAACACTACTTAACCTACCCGGTAACAAACCATCCTCGCTCATTACGTAGATACTCCTTGAGAAATCCACAATGCCCGCGTTGACGGATATAAGGAGCACTATTGCTATTGATACTGAGATGTAAATGGATAAATACATGTTATGGAATAAGTACCTGGCCAGGGCACCTATGGGGGTCGCCGACGTTGCTGGAAACAACCGTTAAGGCGCCTGATAATATGGTCAGTAACGATAATAGTAGTGCCACGGCCGTTGATAGTGAGGATACGCCGATTATGGCCCTTGGGACCGATATATAGGGTGTCAGGGCCTCCCCCGTTGACTGTGCTATTACGTCAATACCTGTATAGCCTCTAAATGAGTATGTTAATCCATGAATTAGATTATCATAGTTAAATGGTAATCTTGGCATTAGCACTCCATGATTAATCACCAAGTAGTAACCGAACGCTAGTAATATTAGTATTCCAAGTAGGTCAATGGTTAGTAGGGTTAGGTTGAAACGTGCAGAGGCCTTTATTCCGAGTATGTTTATGGTCATTATAATCATTATTATTAAGATTGAGAGTATTGAGTTTATGGGCCATCGTGATGCTGGAGGAATTACCACGTTAAGGTAGTTAACGGTGCCGAGGGCGCCATAGGCTATCATTAGTATTTGGTCGAAACTCAGTAGCCACCCTGCTATGAAGCCCCCCCAGGTGTTGCCCAATTCACGGCGGATGTAATAATACGCACCGCCGGTCCTCGGTATTGCACTCCCGAACTCAGCGTATGCCAGCCCAACTAGCCATAGGGATAGGGATCCCAGGAGCATTGTTATTGGTAATAGGGGGGGTCCTGAGTTGAGTGCAACTATGCCAAGTGTGAAGTAGTAGGTTGATGATACGTCTGAGTAGCCGAGAGCAAATAACTCCAATGTACTCAAGTCCCTCTTCAGCCAGGTAATTTTCTCAGTCATTAGGGCTGCTGATTTAACAGGTTTCAATGGTTTAAAAGTAATAAATGGGTCTTTCCACGGTAATTCCACGGTAGTTTCTTCGACATACCTTTTAAATAATGAGGTTATAAGGCATCGGTGATTTAGGTGAGGGGGGGTTGGGTCATAGGTGCTGCAGTGGCTGTGGTAATAGTAATAGGGGGGGTAATAGCTTACCTAATGCTTAGTGGGCATGGTATAGGCATAACGAGCGGGCTGACGAGCCAAGTACCAACAAGTCAGGTGTACGTGTACCTAAGCGATAAGCCCGTAAAGGTTGATCACCTATACGTAACAATAAGTGAGATTGCTTTCCATAGGGAGGGCGGCGGCAATAACACCTGGGTAACCTGCAGCTTAACACAAACCACCTTTGACCTGGCACAACTAGTTAATACTAGTCAACTCGCTGCCCAGTGCTCCTTAACCAATGGCACGTACAACATAATAAGGCTATACGTCTCTAACGTTCAGGCAGTTGTTAATGGACAGACCTATAACTGCACATTACCAAGTGGTAAGTTTGAAATACCCCTTGGACAGAGCCCCCCCATAGTTGTTAATGGTACTAATTATGACGTTAATGTGGACTTCGGTGCCGTGAATAATGTCATCATTACAGGTAATGGGAAGTGTGTGGTAATACCAGTAATACATGCATCAGTTAAGAGGCACTCGTAAAGTATCTACTTAATTCAAAATAAAATGACTTAAAATCATAATTAAATTTTGAAATACATCCCTTAAGATATTACCGACCTACTCTCTGCATCGTGATTTTCATGCCTTCT
Organism: Vulcanisaeta distributa JCM 11213; assembly: GCA_001316125.1. The sequence goes on along the minus strand of BBCS01000004.1, from coordinate 110,479 downwards.
AAGGATTGAAATAAAGATAACTAGGTGTATGAATGTCCGCTATGAATAGAAAGACATAGCGTATTAAGTCTGGGGGGGCGCTAAAACGAACAAAGAGCTACTGGGTCATGATGTAAGAACTGGTTGCAATAAGGTTGCCGTTTAGTTGCCTGTGCGCCTTTACGATATGGTTAAAGACTGTTGCAGAGCCTATACCTCTTGATGTACAGGAAAAAGCCAAGGACTAGGGTTGAGATATACGCGGACATACTGCTCTCCCTGGATAAAATGGGGGGGAGTTGCGATAAATTAAGTAGGCTCGCAATGATGGTTGGTGTACCATATGATAGGTTGATACGCTACCTAAACGAATTAAAGAATCTAGGCCTAATTAGGTGGGAGCCATATTCAGGGGGGGTTTACCTTACGAGGAAGGGCTTAGAGACTTTAATCAATGCCCAAAGTAATAGAGATAACCTAGTCCTTATTCTTACTGAGATTTCCCGGAGTGTTAAGACCGTTACGTAGAATCAAAATATTCGTAACACCAGCCCTCCTCCTCTCAATAATTCCCTTCGCCTCAAGCCTCTTTACGAGCCTTGACACTTGGTACTTACTCAACCCTAGCTCACGCCCCAGCTCAGCCTGTGTTATCATACCGCCCCTCTTACGTATTACCTGTAAAGCCCTTTTCTCCAGGTTTGAAAGTGCAAGAGCGGTTATGGCCTTGTCATGATCATCCATACCCACGATCAAACCACCCTGATAAGCAGGGTTACTTCTATACCTACCACTCATTATTGAGGAATAAATGAGTACTGAGGCTAGTGATGATAGGATTGCTGTTAATACCATGCTGAGTACAATATCGTAGGCAAGGACAGGGCTTGTAAACGGCCTTATTGACCTATGACCTTTAACACACCGTCAGGGCCGACAGCGACTATAGGTACCCTAAGGCTTAGGAATAGGTTATCATAAAGCTTAATGATTAAGTATATTGACAGTGACATGAGAGCCATGCCAACCCACAACCTGTAATTCCTCATCGTAGTCCACTCGGTCATACAAACATCACTTGGTAATCTTTTACATTAAGGTACTTAAATTTTCTTTCTTAGGCGAGGTAAGGCTTATTGCCCTCAATCTTTATGAAGCATTTAGTGAACATATACATAGTATCAACAATGAGTGATTCAGGGAAAACAGCGATAGTCAGCGCATTACTGAGAATCCTTAGCACCAGGGGGCTTTCACGTAACGCCATTCAAGGCGCAGAACATGTCGCTCAATAGCTACCCGTCCATTGAGGGTGGCGAAATAGCGCTGGCGCAGGCAATGCAGGCATACGTGGCGGGTTTAACGCCCAGTATTTACCATAATCCAATCCTAATAAAACCCATGCTAAGTGACAAGGCCGAATACATAATACTTGGCAAGCCAAGGGCCCAATTATCCTTTAATGATTACTTAAACAAGAACTTAATCCGACGACTTGCGGTAAATGCCGTTAAGGCCAGTATACGTAAATTAACCATGGAGTATGACGTAGTAGTTGGTGAGGGAGCGGGATCTGCGTATGAACAAACCTCGCCAGTAGGGACTTAGCTAATTTTAGACCTGCTGAGTGGCTTAACGCCAATGTCTTTGTGATTCTTGATATTGATAGGGGGGGTGGTTCATTTATTCAGGGGGGGCTTGGTCTAATGAGGTCCTTACCACCGAGATGGAGAAGGCTGGTTAGGGGGGGCTTTATTATAAATAAGTTTAGGGGGGGTGATGAGAAATTACTCAATACTGCCGTAAAATGGCTTGAGGAGAGGACGGGTAAGCCCGTCCTCGGCGTTTTGCCCTACGTTGATGATTTATGGCTATGGCCTGAGGACTCCATGGACCTGAAGCCAATCGGTAATGGGCCGCTAGATATTGCGTTAATTGCGTATCCATACATTTCAAACTTTAATGATGTATATCCGTTAATCCTTGAGGATGATGTCACGGTCAGGATAGTTAGGAGCCCAAAGGAATTAGGTGAGCCACACCTTGTTATATTACCTGGCTCTAAGAACGTGGTTGCGAGCTTGAGTGGATGAGGAGGGTTGGGCTGGACAGGGCATTGGTGAGGATTAAGGGATCAACCGTCATATTGGGTATATGCGGTGGCTTCCAGGCAATGAGTAAGGTATTGAGTGACCCGCATGGTCTTGAGGCTGGTGTTCCAGGTAATTATGATGGGCTTGGTCTCGTTAATGTTAATACCGTGTATGGTGTTGAAAAGATTGTGTCGCTATCAAAGGCTGTTGGGTTAAGGGGGGGTGGGCTGGAGGGTGTTGAGGTTAGGGGGGGTTATGAAATACATAGGGGTATTCCTCAGTACATTGGTGATGAACCACTGGTAATGATTAAGGAGAGGAATGGCAAGCCTACGGAGCAGGTAGATGGCGTATTTAGGGAGAAGGACTTAGTGATTGGAATAACACTTCACGACTCACTGGGTGACCCGAACTTTAGGAATTTCGTGCTCAACATCGCAAGGGAAGTCGCCGGATTACCTAAGCGTAATCCACAGGGTTTGACGAGTATTGACTTATTAATGAGTCATATTGACAAGTTCTCATCAATAGTTAAGGAAAGACTGGATATAGATTTCATGATTAATGATGGATAATACGCTGATTATAATACGATTCTTATTGTTATTTTTTAAGGCATACTTAAAAGGTAGATACGGCTTAGGGTTTGCATATGGATAAGTGGCCAGAGAGGAAGGAACCCTACTTTCATCCCGCTGTTCTGGAGTTCGAAAAAATGGTGAGTGACCAGGGTAAGTACCTGGAATTCATTAAGGAGTGGCTTGCTCATTCATGGAGGTGGGCTAGGGAGGATAAGTATAAACTCGTCTTTAAGGTTCAAGCCGAGATAATAGATGCATTAAGGGAATTCCTCAATTCAAGGGGGGGCTTTACCGAGGTCCTGGCGCCAATAATTGGCCCAGTGACTGACCCAGGGATTAGAGGTGCGAAGCAGGCCACGGTGGATTTCTACGGCATGGAGTATAAGGTCATGTCCAGCGCCATACTCTATAAACAGTACATGGCAGCGTCGCTTGGTAAGATATACTTCCTAAGCCCAAACATTAGGTTTGAACCAAATGACAGCGTCTTCACAGGCAGGCACCTCGTTGAGTTTTACCAACTTGACCTCGAGGTTTATGATGTAACCTACGACCAGGTAATTGACCTTGCTGAGGACATGATAATATACGTGATTAAGAGGGTTAAGGATAACTACGGTAAGGAGCTCGAGACAAAACTCAATAGGCAACTCCCAGACTTTAAGAAGCCGTTTAGGAGGTACACACATAAGGAGGCCGTAGAGCTAGTCAATGAGCTCGGTTGTAAGAACCCGCCAAACACCGAGATCAGATGGGAGTGTGAGAAGCTTCTTTCTGCTTATCATGAGAACCCACTCTTCATAATCGATTACCCGAAGGGCGCCAGGGGGGGATTCTACGACAGGGAGGACCACAGAGGCCCGGCATACTCAGGGACTTCGACATGCTATACCCGGAGCTTTGGCGAAGCCATTAGTGGCGCTGAACGTGAGTATGAACATAAGGGTCATTGCCAGGATGAGGGAGGGTGGTGAGGACCCAAATAAGTATAGGTGGTACCTGGAAATGCTTAGGGAATTATACCCACTGAAGACCGCGGGCTTTGGCATTGGTGTGGAGAGGCTAACAAGGTACGTGTGCGGTTTAAGGGCTGTTTGGGAGGCTAGGCCGTATCCAAAGGTTGCTGGTGTTGGACCGGCGCCTTAAGCGTTGTCCGACGTTAATTTATAGATTATAAATAATCACCTCTCCCCCCCTGCGTTGGTTTTAGCGTAATACTTTATAAACTAAGTAATCCGTATTGGGTAATGCAGGAGCTTACCTTCACGACGTCGGTAGTTGGTAGCTTCCCAAGGCCTAAGTGGTTAATTGAGGCCTTTGATAGGTATAATAAGGGCGAGATTAGTAAGGAGGAGCTTGATGAGTACTTAGACGATGCGGTTAAGTTGACGGTTAAGGAGGAGGAGCTTGCAGGCCTAGACGTCATAACTGATGGGGGGGAGCAGAGGAGGACGAGCTTCGTGGCATTCGTCGGCCAGAAAATACCTGGGTTTAAGTTAATCTACGTAACAGACATCAACCCGAAGGCAATAGAAATAATGAAGCAGTACAAGGCCCAATTAACCTACTGGAGGGCTGTGGCTGTTGAGCAGATTAGGGATGCGGTGATAGCGCTTGATGAGTTTAGGTTCACGAGGTCTGTCACGGATAGGAGGATAAAGGTCACATTACCAAGCCCGTACCTAATCATGTGGGAGACCTGGGATGCCAAGTACTCAAGGCAAGTGTACCCACAGCCCGAGGATCTCGCCCAAGACTACATTAAGGTGCTTAGGCAGGAGATAATTAGGCTTAGGGATGCCGGTGTGGACTTCATTCAACTTGATGAACCAATGCTTGGCGACCTAGTGGAGGCTAGGGAGAACGAGCCTGACAGGTATAGGAAGGTCATTGAGGCAATACATGGGCAGAAATATAGAGGGTTCAAGAACGAGCTTTACCTGGCTAGGGACTTAATAAATGAGACGATAAAGGGAATTGATGGTGTTAGGATAGGCATGCACATGGATAGGTGGCCAAACCCAGACTCGCCATTTTATGGAATCGGCTTCGAGAGGCTGGCCCCCCCGGAGGTCTACGACATAAAGGTTAAGCAGTACGTGCTTGAGTACGCAAGTCCAGGTAGTGGCGACCCAGCCGTCTTTGCGAAGGACTTGCCCAGCGATAAGGAGCTTGGTCTCGGCGTAATCGACGTTAGGAATCCACAGGTTGAGGATCCACAAACTGTGGTACAGAGGGTTGAGAGGGTTGTAAGGGTTCTCGACCCAAGGAGGATATGGATGAACCCAGACTGCGGATTTGCACCTGGTATGTATAGGAAGTTTGAGAGGAGGATAGCCTTCTCCAAGGTACGTTCAATGACAGAGGCGGCAAAGATTTTAAGGAGGAAGTACGGCGAGAAGTAAGGTAGTTCTTTAAGTGATGAGTACGGACCGGCTCGATAAAAATGAAGAGTGCTATCCTTGCTGAGCCCGTGAATACTCAAAATCAGTTAGGATACCCATCGTCATTGGTCGGTTCCCAATTCATCATCACCACCAACTACTCAATACCGTAAGGACTATAAGTGGGTTTTTACGCATTAATTACTGCATTGGTGACCAGTGAGCCGCTTGCCCCCCCCACTGAGCATCGTGATGATGAAATGACTCAGTGAAAGGTTATTATAGTGATTAGGCGTTAATTATCCGTGCCAGAAGCCTAATAGATATTCTAAACATGACGGGACAATTAATAGCAATACTCAATCCAATAGGCGCAATACCAACACTATCCATATACATAATAAATATGGAACCGGAGCAGTTAAGGAGGGTTTACCAACTGGTTGGTATCAGCGTACCGCTACTAATGGTGATATTCGCCGTCGGCGGTAGGTACATACTGCAGCCTTCGGCGTAAACCTCGACGCATTTAGGATAGCGGGTGGCGTGTTGCTCATGGGCATAGCCATGGAGACCCTCATGGCTGGTGGACCCAGGGCTGTTGGCACCGTTAAGGAGCCTGAGGAATTCGTGCTAGTGCCAATAGTGACGCCACTACTCGTTGGTCCAGGCACAATAACCGAGCTAATACTCTTCTCGGCACTATACCCAATCTACGAGGTCATAATAGCGGCATTACTGAGCTCAGCCTTCACGTACCTAGTAATTAGGTTCTCACAACCACTACTAAAGAGACTGGGCAGTAACACGCTTAAGGTCCTGGGCAGGTTCATGAGCCTAATAATAGCCGCACTAGCCATAGGAATGATACTAACCGGGGTAACAAACTACATAGAATCACTACACATAACGTGATTTTTAACCCTACAAACCCAATTCCCCCCCAACCTAATTACTAGCAAGGCGTTGCCTGCACGTTAGTATATACAATCGCCGGTCCTGAGGAATAGAACGTAATCGTACCCTCCTGCGTCGTATAGCCGTTATAATAAAACTCAATTTCATATTGACCAGGCGGTAATGATATACTTAGCTGAGCTGTTTGGTGGAAAGGCACGTTAATCGTGCCCGAGGCAACCAATTGCCCATTAACCTCATTATAAACGTAGTACGTAATCGTACCTCCCGGCACAAGTAGTGGGGGGGAATCATCAATATAGACATTAATGTCGTAAGTAATCGTCGGTGGAGGTAAGCAATCAGGCGCCGAAACAGTGCTAGGACCCATGCAACCACGTTCGTCGATGCAGAATAACTGCCTGGCGGTTCAACATAAAAGCCACTAAGTACCGGGTAGAAGGTCTGACCATTGTATTCATACTGAACATTAGCGCTATCCCCCCCAATAAGTCGCCATAAACTAGCTCATTTTGATGATTAATAATTGCAATAAGGCTATACGTAACACTTACTGATTGTGTCTGCACCTCAGCGAATAACGAGGCCTCAATAGCTGGGTTAAATGGTATGGTTTCAGGACTTAACAAATCAAGTATCATGGCGCCAACGGGTATTGCATAGAGGAATGGGTAGTCCTGTGAGTATTCCTGCATGTAGAGATAACTGTACTCATATTCTTGCCCAGCGGATGATAGGTCAAACTCATCAAATGGTACCGTAACTATACCTACGTATTGATTCAGGAAGTTCAACGCATTACTAATGTACTGCGTACCGACTTGATGCGTCGTATAGAGCGTACTTAAATTTGCACTTTGAACATAGGCTTCATAAGCATAATAATTGGGGGTTACATGAATCCACGAACTCAGCCGTACCTAGTGTGCCTTGCACGTAAATAGCGGCTATAGGCCATTCGTAATTAAATCCATCACCAGTATAACTGTAACTGAAGGATTGATAAAACGATTCACCGCCAATTTCATACATGAATTCTGTGGTTTCTATGCCCACCGACGCGTAGAAGTATAACGTTGTTGATGATGACTGCGCAACGCCAGCATTAACAGTACCGTCAAAGTTTGTATTACTAGTATACTGGTCCACGGCAAATATTAGCGGTATATAAGTCGTGCCGGTTTGATTATTCCAGACAAGTTTCCATTGACAGAATGGGTAGCCTGGCGGTCCTGGTGGTGTTGGGATATTAAAGGTTACGCCATTATTCACGTTAATAGTCCCTAACCTCTCAAGCCTTATACTCACAGATTTATAGTTTAGGAATGGTATTAATAGAGATGCCGTGCTAAGCAGGTCGCTGGGATTGTACGTTATGAAGTAGAATCGTGAGTATAGCGTTGTCCCATTAACATAGGTTACTATAATCTCAAGGCCAACGCCGGAATTACCGAAGCCCTCCTTAACCCACCCCCTGGCTATTGGGGGGGCTATACTGCTTAACGGTACGTAGGCCTGCCCAAGTGAATTAGTCGTACCATTCCACACCTCCACCAATGACCCCTTATAACCCGGCGGTAATAACGCAAAGACCTGCACATAGGCATTCGCCGCAGTACTATTTTGCGGGGGGGTTAAGACCGTTATCGTGATGTGCGGCGCGGCGGGTACGCCTATACTCAATAACGTACCTACCAGGGATGTGATAAATACTAAGGCAAACACGGGTATTAAGTACATTACACCCCCTCCTCATTATCTGAGGCATAATTAGCTTAGGTTTAACTGATATATATATATCGGCTTAAGAAATCGTGGAACTTGCAATACATGATACGTTGAGGAAAAATTAAGTATTAATATTGCATAATATTAATCATTCCTTAAAATATTTATAGATTAATCTAGGCATATACTTATGAAGATCGTCTAAACCCATTGAGGTAAATATCGAGAAGCTTAGCGCCTAAATAACGCGATGGCACTCAATTTTTATCTAGCTTTTATTTTCAATTTTAATTAACACCTAATCATCACGTGTTTACCTGAAGCACTTGGATGGTCGTTGGGTATACATCAACCGTGACGCTGATCGGAGACATGTAATTACATATATAACTAATATTGGTGACGCCAGCCGTGGCGTTTATAATCTCGTATAAAGGCAGCCATCCACCTGGTTTTGAGGGGGGGTCCAATTGCCAAATATCCCCCCCGGGTACTAACTCGTACGTGGTCTCGGTACTTGGGTTCTGGAAATTCCATCTCCACGTATCCTGTCCCTCAGTCCATAGACCGAGGTAGTTCCAACCAATTGCGCCTGACGTAATGTATTCAGTAACGGTAACACTAGCTGTATTAGTTCTAATTGAGTAAGATATTGTTTTTTGGCTTGTTGCAGAGCCTGTGGGGGGGGCTGCTTGGAACCATACCTGTCCAGGATATTCCGTTGAATATGCGTTAACGCCTTCACCTGCATAGCATGGTGTAAACGATGTCGATGGGTCCGGAGGATTAAAAGCAATTACACCATAATTAAATTTAAGAAGAAATAATAGTTGTTCGCAGTGGTATAGTAGAAATCAACCTAAGCTCCTGTTCGCCGGCTAGATTTCCAAACCAATCGTAGTATTGTGTTTGATAAGGCCCTATGTAACCCACATAATTAAAGCCCTGTATATTTACCTGTAATGAATACCCTGATGCTTGGAAGAGGATCTTGGGAGGTAATGCTGTGGTTAATAATGGGAGCGGTAGCACTAATGGTGACTTAACCTTACTGAGCGCCTCGTTGTATTCCCTCCAAGTCTTTAACACGGTGTACGTTACATTACTCGCTGGTACACCCTCGTATATACTCCAGCCGGTGGGTAACCTAGTAGCGTTTTTGAGTGGCATCATAACTATGCCCAGTGCGGTGACACTACTTGATACTTCAGGCTTTAGTTGCTTGTCATGGCCTGTCGGTACACCGACAATCACAGTTGCCTTCTTACTTATGAAATCACCAATCACGTTAAGTAATGCGTTACCGGCATTTGGCCCCCCCACAGCCTCGACCGGAATACCGCTTTCCAGGGCATATATTATCACTGGCTTGTAGCTACTGCCGAACTGATTGAGCCATTCTGTACTCATAATTAGCATGCTGCACTTACTTACTGACTCGTTGGTTATGATACTCATTACTACATATGGCACTCCTAACTTACCGAGATTTGCCGTTAAGTTGCCTATATATGGGCTTGCCCCCCCATAACTAACAATGCATACACTCGGTGTTGGGACTCCCTCAAGGAGCTCCGTTAAGTACATATATTGTTGATTTAATAACTTATGGTGAGTTATCCCGTGCATTATGAGGGTTACTGCCGTTGCAGCAAGGATTACGGCAATTATTACAGTTGCAATCACATTGCTGACCCTAGGCATACCTATCATTGCTGAATCTATTGCGGATTTTTTACTTCGGCTGTTCACTTAAATTGACGAGTGATAAACTGTGTATTAATATACTTAATTTAAGTTCGTTCATTGCTGTTTCTTCTTTCCGTATAATTTATACGCCCTTACTATACTCGCCACTTGAAAGACCTTGAAGGCTATTTCGGAGTTGTCCTCCCACCACCAACGCTTTGCAATCTCAATGACCCTCTCAAGCTCCTCAACACTCATTTGATCAGGGTCCTTGGAGAACACAGACTTTATGAACTCGAGCTCCTCCTTACTGATTGGGTTAGTCCTAACCATACCAACGACCCTATCCACCTCATTGGTCAACACCCTAACCTCGTCTGGGAAAACAAGCCCTTAAGCCCCATATACTCAATAAGGAGTGAATTGACGTTAATAAGCGCTGACTTAAGACCACTCTCTAAGCTGTTTATTTTATTTTCCAGATTACTAATTCTATTTTCCAAATCATTAATCCTCCCATCTAATCTAATCTCCGTCTCCCTAATCTTATTACTTAACCTCTCCTCTAAATCCCTAAACCTCCAATCGATACCCTCAAATCTCCTACCTAACCAATACGTGAGTGCAGCCAGGTAGGCTATTATCGTAATCAATAGGCCAATCACGTAAATAAGCTCATCCACAGAAGTAATTGGCAATCAAGCCATTAATAAATCCTATTTAGGCCCTGTCAAATCCATAACAAGGCTTTTGAACTTGCTGAGGAACCTAATTTCAATGAGTGAGCCGGTGCCGATACATGCTGAGGGAATATTCACAATGGGGGTTAACGGTGGTGTTTGGGAGAGTTTAATCTTTGAGTACCTGGATAAGGATCGTTATTACAAGAATCTGCTTAGGGATAGGGAGGGCTTACTCAATGAGTTGAGGGCATCATGGAGAATATGCAGGGTTTTCTGGATGAGGAGACGATTAAGATTAACGGTGAGGTTGTTAAGGCTAGGGTTATTGATGTAAGCCTCGGCTTCAGGGGGGGTTCCTTCGATAGGCCCTACCTCGAGTTTTATATATACTTCAAGGGTAATTTGAGGCGTGGTGTTAATAGGTATGAGGATTATTATGAGGAGGAGGTTGCTGAGTATGATTATGAGATTGTTTGGCTCTTTCCACCGGGCTTTAGGATCATTGAGTATGAATTCGCCGGGGGAGGGCTCCATACTGGGTAGCGGGAACATACTGAGGTTAACGGTTAAGAAGGGCCTTAAAGTTGGCAATTACGAGAGTATAACGTTTGAGGCCCCCCCTTAAAACTTTAATATTTTTAATGCTTTATTAAATATTAACTAATTAACCCTCGCCAGGTAAAGGAGGTGGTAATTGGAAGTAAAATGATACACCAGTACATATACATGCTGCCTCTATGGACTTAGCGCCTGGGAATGATGTTGGGTAGTAAACATTGCCGTTAGCGTCCATGCCAACCCAAGGCCAGTTACTTAATACGACGGTAACTCCACAATCATAAAATGCATAGCCTGCATCGGTTTGTGTTTGTGCGGCGAATGACCCAACGCCATAATTAGTCCCTGGCGCGTTTGTCGTACATAGTGCATAGCCAAATCCCGGCTGGGCATTACCATCATCTAATATGCTCTCAACGGAAACTCCTGGGTTTATGAAGAACCAGCCAGCAGCCGTAGTATTAGCAGCAAGCTGACTACCAATGTACCATAAGGCCTCATAATATTCAAAATACACCTCCGGATCATCAGCACTGTTTAATCCAGGCAATGGGACGGAGAACTTCTCAACCCCCCCTAATACGCCAACGGGTGTGAAGTTTCCCTCACGTGGGTAAATAATTTCTATCTTCACGCTGGCTATTGGGCGTCTTACAACAGCGTATAGCTTATAGTTATTCGCATTATTCCATAAGTACACGTATAAAGTATCGTTGTGAACCACGATTGATGCATATCGATACCTATAATTGCTGGGTAGTTGGAACGTGACCAACGTATTTTTGAAGAACTTAACATTAACTACTGGGTAGGGTGGCTCATTTAAGGTAATGAACCCACGTAGTGCGCTATTGACAGTGTTCCTAATCATTTCCTGCATCATCGTCTGGTTAATACCTCCATCGCTGAAGTTTGCGACTACGTTAAGTACATATGCCGGTGTTAAGGAGTTATATACCTGCACCGGGTTCATAGTATATGCCGCCAGTATTGTAATCATTACTATAGCGAGCACCGCCGGTATCGTTATAATGCCTATCTTCTTCCATTTTAAGCCCATGCCTATCATTACTAAGTTTCATTGCGGTTTTTACTCTACTACGGCTGTTCACTTAAAATACTCATTATCATTAATCATCATTAATCAATAATTGGCCTCTCAGGTATTGTCCACCAATCACCAATCCTCCTAATGATACCCTCATTAACGGCTTTCCTGAATACTTCCCTCAGCTTCTCAAAGGTTCCATCATCGTAAATCACGATGCCGTAGTCCAACGCATCGTATAATGCAATAGATCCCTTATTCATTAACCTCTTAATCTCATCGATCGTGTACGGGAAGACCTCGAGGGCTATTCCCAAGTTCCAGCAAGTCGTGAATTCGCGGACCCTCTCTAGGAAGCTCTTTTCTGAGTTCAGGATTATAATTAGTAAATCAATGTCGCTATTAATCAGCCAATCATCCTTGCGCGTGAACCGAAGAGTACGGCTGAGTTAATCCTATGGCCGTGTTCAATTAGGCATCGAATGTACCTCCTTAACTCATGAATAACCTCCTCGCCCATTCGACCACCTTAGATGCGGACTCAACACAATGCTGAGCTTCCCTCCTTGAATAAACCTCACTGGGTACGCCATTAGCCGCATCTGGATAACGAGCAACTAGGTAATGCGGGTTTAAATCCCTCAGATCATCAAGTACATCATCAATCGCAATACTACCATTCCTCAATTTCTCAGCTAGCTCCAGTAAGTTATGGGTCTTTGGTGGTAACATCCTAAGCCTTACAATTATCAACGCCTTCAATGCCTTCTCAGCAGCTTGATGTGAATGGAATGCCGCGTAGTTCAGGTAGCCTATTTCAAGTAAGTGCCGTGCTAACTCGAGCTCCCTGATAGCCTCCTTGAACCACTGCTCTGCCTCCTCACGCATTTCCTCAATTTTATTTAGCAATAAAGACCCTTTATAACTGTTAGTAAGGACTTATAATGCCAAGTACTTAATCAATTCCTGATTACCACCTATTATGCTCCTCAATTGCTCATAACTTCTTATTGGTCTTGCCGCAATTATCCTATTTAGTACGTCTCTGCTCATGCTCGGTACGTACCTAAGTAATCGCTTTGGCGCCTCATTAACATTAACCGGGTATGGCACACCAATCACGGACCTAAAGCCATGCTCCGACACCACAACGTCGATCCACCTCCCAAGCTCTATCTTAGCGTATGTAGATCAATAGTGGGTATGAACCAGCCTGCCTCGCATACGTCCCATTCCCATAATGAACCTCCGCAAATACTCTCCTCAACACCGTACCCCCCCTCGGCACAACCCTCCTAAGCATCTCATGGTCGAAGTACCTCCTAACCCAATACTTAAAGGCTAGGAAATACCTCCTATGTTCCCTCAGCAGTTGCTTAATGTAATCGGCCTGGCTCCATAGTGGTGTTGGTGGTAGTACGAGGACCTGCCTGATGTTGACCCTCCTAACCCAAACATCGTCATCTAGCAATTTCTTAAGGAACTCAATATTCAACCTGAAGGTCTCCCTGGTCTCACCAGGCAAACCAATGACGAAGTTTATACCGGGCAATAACTCGGGCATACCGTTCCAACCCCCCCTAACCCTCCCCCCCAACTCACTTATCGTCTTAACCGCGAAGTATGCCTCGTCAGGCATCACCTTGAGATTATTCAACTTAACAACCCTTGGATCGGCAGTCTCTATGCCCATTGCTGCGACATCACCCGGCGTGTGGTACTTCATCAGTGTTTTCGTAACCTCCACACTCTCCCTAGGCCAGTGGTATATGTGCCCGGGTTAACATTATCGATGTGTAAGGTTTCTAACTCTGGCGCCGCATTTCTAATGCCAACGAGTAGGCTCTCAATGGCCTCCGGATTGGGTCTTGGGAAGTCCAGTTTGCCGGTGTCGTGGGCCATATAGGCGTAGAAGTCGGCCTGCCTACCAAGCCTGAAATGCCTAACACCAAGGCTGTACAATGCCTTAACCTCCTCAACAATCGCCTTAGCATCCCTATATTTAACTGGGCCGTACCTAACGGTGGCGCAGAAGGAACATCCACCACTGATGTACCTTGGGCAGGACTTATATGTCTCAAGCTCAATGATCAGGTTCCTGCCATAATTAGGGTGTTGAGTGACTATGTGGGCGCCAAGCACGGCGAATTTATTAATTAATCCATAGTCAATATGCGTAAGTGCAGGTGAGACCTTTGATGATTGATAATTATTCCTCAGTAACTCATAGGTGACTAGGTCCACGTCACCCGTGACCACCAGATCATAGTACCTTTGAAACCTACTCCTTGGTATTGCTATTGTACCACCTGCTGAACCATAGCCAAACCTGGCCACTGGGCCTCCGAGGATCTTTATGGGCTTAGTAATTATGTTGGCTATTCTTTCAATTTCCTCAAGCCTTATGGGTTCACCACCGAGGTACTTACCTGGCGTTACGATGCCCGCTATGACAATGAGTACCTGGCCTCATTGGCAACCCTGACAAAGCTCGCCCAATCACTCCTGACTTGGTCAATCGTGAAGTACTTAACGTCAATTGACTTATCCACACTCCACACGGCACCAGCGACATAGCGTGGATAGACGTCTAAGTAGGGCGGTACACCAAGCCCCCCCGCCGGCTCATCTGTATACCCATCAAGTATTACTACCCTATCCATGCCTCACCAAATAATTGCCTAAGGACCCTTTATACTTTTCATGAAGCCTTCAATGACCTCGATATACTCCGAGTCACTGAATATCTTTGTCTGCTCATTAATGACCTGCCTCATGTAATCATCAAACGTCTTGCTTATGTATTCATAAACCCTCTCAACCTTCTCCCTAAACCTCTCATTACTGATTGGGTAAGCCCTAAGGCCGACCCTACCAAGGGCGCTTCGTATAATCATCCAGTGGGCAATAACTTCCCTGCTGTATAGTTTCGACACCTCACCCCCCCAGCTCAGGAACTTATTATGGAGCCAGTAAATCTCCCTAGCGAAGTTCTTGGTTATCACAGTTAGGAACTATCCTCCTACTCCTTATGGCTTCCCTGCACGTATTGGCATTGCCTAGGTACTTACGTAGCTCATTGTATAGCTCCTCACGATCACTATACACCGATAGGTTCGTTATCGCCATTACGAATTCCTTATCCCTGAGAAAGGCATCGCAATCCTCATTGACGTATAGCCATAATGCCGTCGCTACACTATCGAGGACGCCCCCTGAAAAACCTCTCCTCAAGCTCCTTTAAGTCGCCCTCAAACCTATTACCCAAATACTCACCATCCAACAATGCCTTAAGTCTCTTGAAATCAACTATCCCAGCGAATACTAGCTCGCCATTAATGAAGATGCTTGGCACTGACCTAACGCCCCTCTCCATGGCCGTGTATGGGTCCCTAGACGTATCTATTATCCTAACCCTATCCAGGTAACCCCACTGCCTCAGCAACCTAATTAGCGTATGGCACGTGCTACATGTTGGGTGTACGAATATCTCTACATTAGGGGGGGTACTCACGGCATCACGATTAGCAAGCACCTACTTTTAAACTAATGGCGACTCACATTAAATTTTTCATCCTGTCTCATTAACGCCAAGAGAGTTGAGCAGGGCTGTGGCGTTATTACTCAGGTAAATACCATCCTGAACATTAATGGCTTGTAGTGACTGGGTTATGTTTATTGGCGCCGAATACCCACTTATACTCAATGTCGTGAATACGCTCAGCTTTATCAGGAGTGGTACGCCGTCCGGGGTCATACAGACCTCACTTGTTACATTCACGGGGATTGAACCAAGACCAGCCTGAACGGCGCTGGGCATTATATTGCCTAACATTGTCGTGTTTCTTGACATGTAGCAGTAAGCGTTGTAGCCAAGTATTTTTTGTTCGCCAATTAGTGTGAATGATGATGTATTAACTATGGGGAGTGCTAGGTATATTAGATTGAATGTTTGATTCGTGGAGGTGCAACCCGCGTATAATGGCTCTGCTATGCACTGTATCATGGTACCATTACTCAACTGCGTAGTCACTATGTATAGGCTCATTTGTGGAGCGCTCGTTGTGGTGACAACTATGTACCTCTCCGTAAGTCCCCTCTGGCTATACGTGAAGAGATAATCCTCAGTACTTACCTGCCCGGCTATGTTTGAGTAAATGTAATAATTGTAATTAGCCGTGTAAGTATTATTACTTGTGTATGTAAATAATTCATTAAAGGTTGGTCCAGTTGGCTTGTAGAGTATGCGAAGCGCAAAGATAGCGCCTATTACTGCTACGGCTATTACAATCACAGCGGTAATTATTACGTACTTTAAATTCATAATTCATTACCGGCATTGAGGCACAGGCTCTATTAATAAATGTTTACCTACACAGCACTAAAACTAACACTGAACTCAGTAGCACTTGAGTAAGCAAAAACTATTATAACGTTGTATCGTTAATGGCTCAGTGGCCGACTTATTTTATGACATTTACTATAGGCGGTTAATGGAATTGAATAATGATCATAGGCTGGGTAAAGCCAATGCAATGCATGGTACATTAAGCAAAATTATTGATGCCAGCGACGCTAAGGACCTCTGGAAACCCCTCCCAATACTTGGTAAGTCTACTGGCATTAGGGTGACAGCCGTTGATGGTGGTGTAAGGGAGCTTGAGCTTAGGGATGGGAGCGCCATAATCATTGCGAGAGCCATTGCCGTTAATAATACTGGCGAGCAGCCAATAAGGGATGTCATTGTTAATTGGGTACCTGTATTTGCACCATCCATTAAATGGGTGTTGCTGTCATTCATAGAGAGTGAGGTCGCATTAAGGACGATAGAGGGGGGTAAGTACGACTTCCTATTGTTAGATGGTAGTTTATACGCCAAGATCACCGCATTAATTCATGAGTTGATATTAACGAAGGGTTCCTAGACCTTTATTACGTACCCGAGGTCATAAGGCCCTGGAGAGTCTATATAACGTGCTTGATAGGGCTAGGGAACTTGGCGTTAACGTGGTGTTTGTGGCTAAGGACTCTAAGTTGAAGATCTTTAAGGATTACATACTGTTTAAGGCGCTTAAGGAGATAATACTTAGTGATGCTCCATTCATTAACGTCAGTAAGGAATTGCTGGACATACTTAATAGGGGTATTGATTGGTACAGCATTGTCTGGATTAGGAACTATAGAAGCAAGTTAGTAGAACTAGCCAGGAACTACAATGGGTCGCATAGGGATTTAATAAGGGTTGGCATTAGGACCGCCCTTAGCCAGTCAATATCCGATGTAATGCTCCTGGAGGAATTGGCTAGGATGCAGGGTATTAGGGTTGGTATGACTAGGAAGTTATTGATTGGGGCCATGGATGCGTATCTAAATCATAAATCATTGACCCAGTTAGATAATCTCTTGAGGTTTATTAAGGATAGAATTGAGGATAGCGAGGGCTTAAGGAGCGTTGACGATTATGGAAGCTTAGATCCGCGTGAGGAATTGAATAAGGTTAGAAAAGTATTGGCGAATTTCCCAAGGATAGTAATGATGTATGTTAAGTTCCACGAAAGCGATACACCACTCGCAGTCGAGATCCCGTATTATGATTGGCCAATGTTTAACCAGGGGGGGTTCCCTGGAAGTTATTTTATGATAAAATTGACGTTAATAATCATGTAAATTTACTAATGAGCATGTATAGGGACCCAATACATTATAATAAATTGCTTTGGCTTGCCCATGAGTATGCGAATTTTGGTGAGGATCAATTCCTCGAGTACGCGATGGCTGCGGTAAATAAATTGAAGATCCAAACGAAAAGGAGGTTTGGCATGGCATTTAACATTGATTTAAATCCACAGGTTGAGGATGCCCAGGGCTAACCTCATACGTTGGCTTAGAAATGTATTAGGTACCTAACAATACCCCCCCTGTAACCGGCGAGCCTCACTATATCCACTTCCACATAGCTCACGTACTTGAATGCTATTATTTTGAGGAAGTTCTTAATGCCATTTACATGAATGTAGGCTGAGTACGCCACGTTACCCTTACCCTCCATTGACGTACCATCGACCTCATTGTTAAGTAGATCCGGTAACTCAAGCTCGTTGTACTGCCATGGCTCGGTATCCAGCCTTATTGCGTATAATTTCTCGATTGTTTTCCTCCCAAGCTTTAACTCATTTATTTTATTTATGAGGATCTTCTCATCAACATTAAGGGGCAGGGTTAAGTATGTTATCTCCTCATTAACGAAGAACTTATGCGGAGGCACCTTGAATGAGTTAACCTCCACACCATCAACGGTCTCCTTAACCTTAACTGACTGCCTCAGGTATTCAGGAATTGAAGATGACATCGCCTCCAAGAGGAAGGGCTAGATAGGTAGGTTAAAAAGTTATCTTTGTTATGGCTTTTCCATGAATAAGGGCCTTATTAATGTGACCTCAACCTCATCACCCTCATCAAAACCCTCCCTATTCTCTGGAACAATCAGGATCCCATTACCCCCCCTCACCAAAGTACTGAGTATGCCACTACCCGTTAATGCCAATGGCTCAACGTACACCCTACCATCCTACCCAAATAGGCTCTAACCCTGACGAAAGACCTGGTATTAACTGGAGTCGAAACCCTCCTAGTTAAGACCCCCCCCTTAATCACTGGCTTGGGATCATCAATAGCGCCCATCATGTGCAATAGAATAGGCCTTACTAATACATCGAATCCCGTCGCTGCAGCCACGGGGGGGAAACCGCTAAGCATGAAGACAGGCTTACCATTAACCACCGCTATGCTATTTGGTCTTCCAGGCCTAATTGAAAGTCCATGGTTTAGATACTCAGGGTTTAACCTTGACACGGCCCTTATGGTGTAGTCGACCTTGCCCACGGATACGCCGCCTGTCGTAATTACCGCGTCGTAATCCTTAAGGGCATTGCTCACGGTCTTCGCAATCTCATCTTCATTATCACCCACAATACCCAGGTAATTCGGTTCACAGCCAAGGGATTTAAGTAATCCCTCAATTACGAACCTCGAACTATTGATTACCTTACCAGGTGGTGGTCCATTACTCGATACGTCCGTCACCTCCACAAGTTCATTACCAGTACTTATTATTGCAACCCTCGGTGAAAACACCTTAACCCTGTAAATACCCATCGAGCCAACACGCCCAAGTCCCAGGGAAGTATCTTCATCCCCCTCCTATACATAACCTCATTGGCCCTTACATCCTCACCCCCCCTCCTTGACACGTTGCCCATGGGTGGTACGGGCCTTAATACCTCGATATAGTCACCAGACCTTCGCGTGTCCTCATACATAACCACGCGTCGGCATTAACGGGTAGTGGGGCGCCCGTACTTATTTCAATGGCTTCACCCGGATTTAGTGAGTACTTACCTGGGTCGTCGCCAACGGCCATGAACCCCACGACCCTAAGTGTTATTGGGTTTGTTGGTGAGGCACCAAACGTGTCTATACTCCTCACAGCATATCCATCAACTGCGGATCTATTGAACCCAGGTACGTCGAACCTAGCCATTACATCCTCAGCAATGTACTTATTGAGCGCCTCACTTATTGTTACCTCGATTATCCTAGGTACGTGCTTAATGTACTTAATAGCCTCACTGAGTACTTGATCGACGGTCTTTGTTTCCTTAAATCCCATGCTAAAGCCCTAGTGTTGTTATCCATTTTAACTTTAATCAGGTTATTAAAATGGCTTAAAAATAAGGGCAATGTAATAACTACGTGAGCTCCGCATACTTAAGAGTGCCGCCTAGGATTAAGGTTCTTGAGGCCCTTGGAGCCCTTGCTGATGGTAGGGTTGAGGTAATTAACGATAAGGAGGCCCTGGTTAGGTCCTCGGATGGTACGAGGACGTATAAGGTCTATGTGGATGTTTCCAGGAGGGAGGTTGATAGTACGGATAATGGGACCGTGCATAGGGGGGGCTATGTTGGTTATCCAATAATTTCATTCTTAATGGTTAAGAAATTGCTGCCGATTAACGAGAGGCTGATGCAGTCATTGAAGGGTATACCCTGGAGGAGGTTGAATGAGGAGTATAAGAGTTATGCTAGGGTTATGGAGGTGATAATTAGGGATAGAGGATTGAATGAAGATGAGATAAACAAGTACATTGACCAGGTACTATCCATGTTAAGACGTATGAGTCTAAAACGAGCCCAGAAGTACAATGAGGTTGTTGAGGAGTAAGCGTGATGAATTACGTATTTACCACATTGGTGTTGGAACCGTAGGCCCTAAATGGGCATCTATCATTAAACTCGCATACCGCGCACTTGCCAACTGATGGTATTGCCCTAGGCTCCCTACGCATTAACCAGTAATCCAAGGCCCACCTCAGATGCGCCTCTATTGACTTATCAAATTCACTGATGTATATCGTGAAATCCCTAAACCTAATCCTGGCAGGTAACTCCACAGCACTCGTTAAGTACTTAATTGCTGTGGAGAATATGCTCCGGCGTAACCTCTCCGTAATACTTACATCACGCTTCACCTTTACCACCATGACATAGGGATCAGCGCCCAGGCCCAGCTTGTTAATTAAGTACGCATATAATTGCGCCTGCACATACTCGCTGTCGAATAATCTATCCAACCACCTATTACTTGTCTTTAGCTCGATGACTGCCTTGGCAATACCCTTCATAAATACTACGGCATCAGGTATACCAATTATGTTAATCCCATTTATACTAATTATTAATGGTAATGTGGCAACCACAAGCTCATTACTCCTAACGGCATTCATGAACTCCTCCTCATTAACACTCCGTCCCTTAAACACCTCGTCATGAATTATTATACCCATCTCCATGGCTGGCGTTTGGATCCTGCCCTCAATTATTGATAAATGCAACTTGTACTCGCAGTACAGTTGTTGGGCTATTTCAGAGACTGTTACATAATCCCTATTAAATCTAATTATTGGATTGCTTATCAAGGCAGCGTTAATTGATTACTCGGTCATTAATAAGAATAATGCACACTATACTGTTTAATTAAGGTGCACCTAATCCTTAACGGCAATAACGGATATCTCCACCAAGGCGCCACCGGGTAGGTTGCTTACCTCAACAGTAATGCGTGCAGGTGGATTCTCCCTAAAGTACCTCGAATAAACCTCATTAAACTCCGAGAACTTGCTCAAGTCCTTAAGCGCCACGAATACCCAAGCCACATTACTTAATGAATAACCAGCGGCCTCAAGGATTGCCTTAATATTCTCAAGAACCCTCTCAGTCTGCTCCTTAATCCCACCCTTAACCAACTGCCCTGTGGATGGGTCAATGGGTATTTGACCACTGACGAATAGGAAATTACCGACATTCACAGCCTGTGAGTATGGGCCTATTGGTTTAGGAGCCTTTTCAGTGAATACCGTTGTCCTCGGCATTACTAAGGAGTAAAGCCACGTACTTTAAAGCATTACGGCTTCTCAATACTGAAGTTAAAGCCGAGCTCCCTAAGCCTGCTAATGACCTTCTTCGCCGCGTCCTCCTCAGGTGGTAATTCCACGATGAATGATACCTCGGCATAGCCAGGCGTTATTGTTGGGTCAAACCTCTCATGGAAAACATCGAGTATATTAACCCCCCCCAACTCACCCAGTATTGAGGTAACCCTGCCAAGCATGCCCGGCCTATCTGGTAATAAGCCACTTATCTTTACAATCCTACCCTCAAGGGCCAATGCCTTACTAATCACCCTGAACAACATATTCATATCAATATTACCACCACTAACAATGGCCACCACATTACCACTAACCTTAACCTTATTACTAATTAAGGCGGCGACGCTAGCAGCGCCCGCGCCCTCGGCTATGACCTTCACACTCTCGGCTATCGTGAGTATGGCCTTGGCAATCTCCAGGTCATTGACGAGTACAATATCATCAAGCAACTCACTCATTAATTTGAAGGTTAAGTCACCAATCCTCTTAACGGCAATGCCATCCGCAATCGTGTCAACCTTCTCGATGGTAACTATCCTACCACTCTTAAGGCTTAGATAAGCGCCTGGTGCACCCTCACTTTGGACCCCCCCAATTACCTTAACCCTGGGATTAACGGTCTTAATTACGGATGCAATACCCGAAATCAAACCGCCACCACCCACAGGCACTATTACGTAGTCAACGTTGTTAAGGTCCTCGAGAATCTCAAAGCCTATGGTTCCCTGACCGGCTATGACGTCTGGATCATTATAGGCATGTACATAATAGGCCCCCCCATCTCCTTCGCTAACTTCACGGCATAATCCTCAGCCTCACTATAGGATTCGCCATGAAGTATTACGTCGGCACCGTACCTCTTGGTCCTTGCTATCTTGATCCATGGGGTATACTGTGGCATAACCACGGTTGCCTTAATACCAACGAGACTAGCTGAGTACGCAACACCCTGTGCGTGGTTTCCCGCGGATGCGGTAACCACGTGCTTGACACCGAGTTTATTAACGACATTATTAATTGCGAAGTACGCACCCCTAACCTTAAACGAACCAGTTTTTTGAAGGGCCTCAAGCTTCAACCAAACATTTGCACCAGCAATATTGCTTAACGTCTCAGACCTTATTAATGGTGTCCTATGCACAAGACCTCTCGCCTGCGCCTCCTTAATTACCTTCAGCGCCTCAAGGGATCTCTCGTATATTTCACGCGGCGTTGTCATACTCACCAATACGTTGATCATCTATATTAACCTTACCTCCCCCCCAGCCTGAACCCTTAAATGACCCAAAGTACAGCCCTAATTAATGGTTAAGTTAAGTAATGAGGCGTTAAGGAGAATTATATTCACAAACCTAGGTGTTGCTGATCCCGACATAATCATTGGACCTAGGGTTGGCGAGGATGCGGCAGTGGTTAGAGTTGGAGATAAGTATTTGGTGATGCATACGGATCCAATAACGGGTGCGGTTGAGGGTGTTGGTTGGTTCGCAGTAAATATTGTGGCTAATGATATTGCAGTTAGGGGTGTAAAACCAAGGTGGTTCTTACTAACCTTATTATTACCACGCAACGTTGGTGAAGATGGTATTAGAGTGATTATGAGCGATGTGAACAGGGCACTCATTGAATTAGGAGGCTCATTGGTGGGTGGCCATACGGAATATACGCCTGGTATTGATAGGGTCATTGCATCAACCACGGCCATAGGCATTGGCAATCGCTATGTAACAACCTCAGGGGGGGCTAAACCAGGTGATTTAGTTCTCGTTACTAAGTACGTGGCCTTAGAAGGAACGGCAGTACTGGCTAATGATTTTGGGGGGGAAGAATTAATGGGTAAAGGGGGGGTCTCTAAGGAGATTATTAATAGGGCGAGGGCATTTCTCAGGGAAATAAGCGTTGTTAAAGAGGCACTTGAGATTGCCGATATTGCCAATTCAATGCATGACCCAACGGAGGGTGGCTTACTTCAGGGTTTGCTTGAAGTTGCCGAGGCCAGTAATGTACGGTTAAGAATTAATATAGATAAGATACCAATTCTGCCGGAAACGAGGCTCATATTTAATGCGTTGGGCATCGACCCACTTAAATCCCTAAGCTCAGGCATGCTAATAGCCACAGTTCCAAGGAATCAAGTGGAGGTTGCAATGAATAAGTTAGAGAAACTAGGTATTAATTACTCGGTGATTGGCGAGGTCGTGAATGGTGAACCAGGTATTGAATTAATTAGTAATGGTAGGGTGCTTGAGGAGGTTCATGGTTTTATTGAGGATGATGTCATGAGATTGTGGCATTTAAAGTACAGTAAGTAAGTGCATTGCTGTTAGATTTCATATTTAAATATATAATAAATGACGCAATTACTCATATGGAGTCCTTAGCACCCCCCCCGAATTGGGATGTTGCGATAAGTAGGGCTAAGGCATCAAATATACCCGCTGTTTTCGAGATTCTGAGGAGACATCCATACCTACCGGACCTGGCCAAGGAGCTTAGGAGGGCTAAGGAGGAGGTAATTAGGAACTTTGATTATTACATAGATTTAACGAGTAAGTCCATCGAGAGGATAGGCGGCAAATTCTACTTAGCCGAGACACCTGATGAGGCTAGGGAGATCGTGGGTAAAATCGTGGGTAGCGGTAAGGTTATAGTCATGAGTAAGAACAACGTCGCCACGGAAACGGGGGGGCTTAGACCCTACCTGGAAAAGTTAGGTAATGAGGTTTGGGAGACAGACCTTGGGGGGGAGTTCTTAGTGCAAATAGCAAATGAAGAGCCAAGCCACATACTCGCACCTGCACTGCACATGACTAAGGAGAGGATCTCCCAGGTAATGAAGGAGAGACTTGGCATTGACGTTCCACCAGACCCAGTCGCCATTGCTCAAAGGGCTAGGGAATTCCTCAGGGAGAAATTCCTTAAGGCAAATGTGGGTATTACGGGTGCAAACGCGATTGCTGCGGACACGGGCGCAGTTCTGCTCGTCGAGAATGAGGGCAATATAAGGATGACCAGTGTATTACCCCCCCCAGTGCACATTGTCTATGATGGCATTGAGAAAATAGTACCGACGCTATATCACGCAATGATTGAGACACTGGTGCAGGCAGCATATGCGGGGCTTTACCCACCAACATACGTGAACCTAACCGCTGGTCCGAGTAGCACTGCCGATGTTGAGATGTACAGGGTATCACCTGCCCAGGGACCCAGGGAGTTTTACATGGTCCTTGTAGATAATGGGAGGAAAAAAGCCGCAAAGGATCCAGTACTTTGGGAGATCCTGCTCTGCATAAGGTGTGGTAGATGTAGCATGCATTGCCCAACCTACTGGGCTATAGGGCCGAGGTTTGGCAAACCGCCGTACACGGGGGGCCTATGGGTATCCCATGGACGGCGGTGACTAGGGGGGGCATAATGGAGGCGGGACCTGCCGCGATGTTCTGTACCCACTCTGGTAATTGTAGGGAGGTTTGCCCAATGGGTATTGACTTACCTAAGTTAATACTCCATGTAAAGAGTGAGTATTTAAGGCAGGTAACGAAGAAGTAGTGGGCTTTTCCACATCTCTCATCAAAGTAATGCTATTATTATCAGGATTACTAATATCACTATTGTTAGTGCAAGAAGTAGCATTTCTAGGTACGTTCTTAGGTAGCCCTTCTGTATTGACCTTATGTACCTCGACAGCGCCATTGTGGCATCCGGTATTATGAAGTCAAAGAATATGTCAATACCCTTATATATGTAGAATGCGACTACCGTCAATATGTACCCAAAGCCCGCTAAAACCACATCCATGAACGCCTGCAGATAGTACCTCCTCTCAAAGATCCTTGTTATTAACCCTAGATTACCAACCCTAGGCTTTATCAGCGCAATTACGAATATGACCCACAAAACAATGCCTATGGCAATAACCACGGGATCTATACCTGCCTCAACGAATATGTGGGGGGGCGTTAATACAAAGGGTATTGCCAGGGCTGCCAACGCCGCAGTACCTGTTATTGTATAGGCAGCAACCATTAATGGATACTTACCATGCTCCTCATGGACATGCGGCGCCTCACCCTTAATGAAGTTTAGGGAGGTGAATCTGGCGAGGAAGGCCACGTAAGCCAGGCTCGCCAGTAGCATTAATGTGTATGCGCCGTATCCAACCACGGATATTGTCTCCGTAGCCACTTCATCCATTGCTGCATGTATCCAATAACCAGCCAGCGGCGGTACACCGCCGAGGGATATGGCCGCCGCTAACGTGGCATAGAATGCAAGCTTCATCCTCTTACCTAGTTCTAGGTTACCCATGTTAAACCTAGTGTGCGTAACATGGATCAGGTGCCCACTCACTAGGAATAACGTTGCCTTTGAGAGAGCATGGACTATTAAGTATGAGAATGCGACTAATACCGCCAGCGGCACGATGTACCCACCCACATGAACCACCTGGGGGGGTATGAATGGCGTTAATGCGGTCACACCCATCATAAAGCCTAGTGAGGACATCGTAGAACCTGCCAGTATAACCTTCCTCTCATCAATCATGGTCGCAAACAACGCGCCTAATAGGGCGGTTAGGAGCCCTATGTACACCGTAACCAGATACACAATTTCAACACCCAAATTATTAATCATATTAGCCGCGTACAATGACCCTGTTAATCTCATGAATACGTAAACGCCAGCCGCAACCATCGTTGCTGAGTGAAGCAATGCTGAGACTGAGGTTGGACCTGTCATTGCAGTAAGCAACCAATCATTAAATGGTACCTGGCACTCTTAGTGAATGGACCAAGCATGAATGCCAGTAATAAGGCAATAGTACCGCCAGTACCGAGTGTTGAAATCACATGAGACCAGTTTATGGCTGAAACACCACTTACTGGAGTTAGTATTAGGGAGCCGCCTAATATGCCTATTGCGGCTATTGCACCGAGCATCGGCATGTCACCAAACCTTATAGTGGCTATAGCTCTATATGCTGCATAAGATGGTGTTGTCCAAGCTGGTTTATCGAGAATTAACTTCTCACCAAATCTACCAACATAGGATAGCTCATCATCATCCTTGTACCAATGCCCTATTAATGCCCATGAACTAAAACCAAGTCCTTCCCATCCAATGAACATGAACAATAAGTCATTAGCATATACCGTGAGTAACATGGATGCAGCAAAGAGATTATAGAAGAACCAGAACCAACCAAGTCTGTAATCATCGGCTAAATAATCAAGCTATATACCCTATTATGAAGGCCAGCCAAGCAGTTAATAATCCCATGTTTCTGCTGAGAAAGTTAACAATAAACGATACATATATAGTGAAGCTACCGCTGGGTGTGAGTACGGTCATCCAAGGCGTATTATAGGCTATGCTCATCCATGGAAATGCGATTTCTATATAAGTGGCTATGATTGCGGACACGCCAAGACCAATAACCGCTAAATAAGCTAATGGCCTAGCCTTTCTTGGATCTTGGTTAAATAACCAGTAAATAGCTATGGGTGCAGCAAGTATTATAGGTGATAATAGCATTAATCCCATTAGTTCACCAAGTAAGGTTTCGAACACGCTCATCACCTCATTATCATACTAATACTCATTAATACTGAATGCACGAGGTATGTGGATGCTGGTGGGAATAAAAGTATTATCGCAGCTAGTCCAAGTACGTATAATGGTATTACGAGTTTGGGATCAACGTTTACCTTATGGTAATTACCCCCCCTAGATTGCCCATAAAACACCTGCTTAAGAGCCCAGAAGCCATAGTATCCCGTTAACACAAATATGGTAGCTAGTCCACTAGCTAAACCTATAAATACCCACAATGGGTATGATGGCAGTATAACATTTATTAGCCCAAGGAACAGGTAAAACTCAGCAAGCATTGATAATGTTAGTATTCCCGAAAGTGCCATCCAGCCAAATACAGCAGCTGCACCGACTGATGCATATACGTCTGAAGACCACCCATTTTTCTCATGTCAAATTCCTCATAGTAAACAATTATTGAGGCGGCGGTCATGAAGAGAATCGTTTTGCCGAATAAGTGTGATATATAATGCATTGTTAGTCCAAGTATTCCGTAAGGACCTAGTGCAAGTCCTATTAATAAGTACGTGGAATTAGCCGCTGTTGAATATGCAAGTAACCACTTATAGTGGTAACTATGCCTAATTACGCCAAGGCTTATTATGATACCACCGACTATTGCATAAACGAGTATTGGTAATCTAAACATGTCTATGAAATATGGAGAAACTAGGTATATCCTAGCCAATACATAAGCCATTAAGCCAACAAGCCCTGATATTAACGCCGCTACTGGAGTTGGATGAGACCCGTGAACCCAAGGTATCCATACATGCGTCCAAAGCTTGGTAATTTTATTAATAATCCTATGAACATTAAAGCCCACGCCGCAATTGATATGCTCCTTATTGCATAGAGATCCATCGTCCCATTCTCTAGACCAACCATAACGGCACCTATTAGGAATAATGTACTTGCTAACATGCCGTATACGAAATAAAGGAGCGCGATCCAGCGTCTTGTCATGCCCTGCGTATCATAACCATAGTAATAAATTAATATGACAGGCGTTATTAATGAAACCTCTAGGGCTATATACATTAACAATAAATTATATGAATATATCAGTAATTCCATACTTGCCGCACATAATGTAAAGAGCAGGTAATATACGTCGAATTGTTCAGTTAGTCCTAGCACATGGAATCTATGCTTCATGTATGGATAAGAAGCTATTTCTAGTGCTATTCCAACAAGTGCTATTGCTAAACCAAATGCATTACTTAAGCCATCACTTATTAAATAAACCGTACCTATTGGTCTTGGTAAGGTGCCAAGTTGGATTAAGTAAACCTTGCCAAGTGCTAGTAAGTACGATGAATATATAAATAGTGGTATAAAGGATACGGAGGTAATAATCATTGCAACCCTACTGAACCTCTTACCTATTATTCCAGCTATTACTGAAGCCACGAAAGGTAAGGCTAGAGATACTAACAGTACTGGATCACTTTGTATGAGCATCATTCTCACCTGCCATTGCCTTCTTGATTAATGATACATTTCTACATTGATACATCATTAAGTAATACCTTTGTAATTCGGTGCTATTCATTAGCATACGTGCCTTATGGAGAGACCGTATTTTTAAGTACTACCTTCATTAATTTACCGAGGGTTAGAAAATAATAAGGAGTATCTTGAGATACCGTTAATGCAGGTATTTAGGCCCTATATTAATCATGAGAAATCAGCTAAATTCCTTGATAACTTAAGGCTTGGTAAGCAAAGAGTTGAGACTAAGCAGGTTATACTTGCAATACTTAGGAAACTCAATGTACTCAAAGATGACAAAACTGGGTGGCTCAATCATCCAATAGTTCTCATGTATTTTAATAATGGACGTCCATATCTAGATGACCTCATTAGGTATTTCTACTCCGTTATTGATGAGTGGGAGCGTAGGGGGTTTGTGAATAAAATATCATTAGATGATGTGGAACCATTAATCAGTGATGTGGATTATGACGCTGGGACCCCCCCTGTGACTGAGGTTATGGCTAGGGAATACCGCAGAGTACTACTACTGAAGGACCCCCCCTGCTACTATATAAATAAGCTGAGTACTGATGAGTTGCTTGAGTTATTGAATACGGAGCCCGTGTACTTTAAGGGTATTAATGCGTGGATTAAGGATGTCTATAATTCATACGTAGAATTCATGAGCATGGTAAGGAGGGGTCAGGTGCCTTGCAGGTCAATATTTCCAAGGAGGTGAGTCATCCTTCTCGCCCGTCACTCATCACTTCTCAGAACCAACGCGCTTAATCATCAGTAGTTACTGCATTGCATATGTTTATAAGCCCTAATTCGCATTGATAAGGCTGTACTGAGGATATGGGCTGGACCGAGCTGTTGCAAGGTCTGGTTAAGGAGGGCGTGTCTTCAAATCACAGGAGGCTCGTGGTATTCGTGGGTACTGACGAAGAAAGGCTGGCTAAGTACGTGGCAGATGCCCTCAGGGTATTCTCATCAATTGTTAAGGAGCCGCATGGACTATACATGTATCAACCTGAGTACCCAGATGCGCAGAGGAGGATGAGTAAGTTCAAGGAGTTTATTGAGGGTGCTGCTGCAAGTATTGATTATAGGCCGTATAAGGATACGGATAAGCTCCTCGGCATTACCGTAGACTTCGCAATCCTAGACCTAGTGAATGACTTGAAGCCGAATGACGTGGGTAGACTGGGAGGTATTGTTAGGGGGGGTGGTGGTATTTACATATTCATGGTGCCGCCATTAAATGAATGGGTTAGGCAACTAACGAAGTTTCAACAAAGCCTGTTGGTCCCTCAATATAGGCCTGAAGATGTTAGGCATTTCTTAAAGATTAGATTTTGGAATAAGTTAATGGGCATGAATAAGGCGTTAATAATCAATGTCGATGGTGACGAGATAATAAAGGAACCGGTCATTGGCGATTCCCAGCCATGGAAGCAAAGGGAGTTGGTAATGCCTGAGAGGATTAGGTTTTCAAAGGCCATTTATGAACTTGCCAAGACCCAGGACCAGGTCGAGGCACTTAGAGCAATGGAAATACTGCTGGAGAGGCCTCCGAGGGGGGGTAGGAAGGTGAATGTTGTGTTGATAGCGGATAGGGGGGGCAGGGGGGGTAAGTCTGCAATCATTGGCTTGGCATTGGCGGCTCTTGCCCATAGGCTTAGGAAGGCTAAGGGTAGGGCTAGGTTTGCCGTAACCGCGATGAACCCAAGCAATGTCTCAACGCTGATGGAGTTCGTGATAAAGGGCCTTAAGGCGCTGAATTATGATGTGGACGTGAGTTATTGGGGTGGTGATGTTGTTTCGGTTAAGGTTGGTATCTCCATCTTCATAGACTATGTAAGGCCCTACGACATGCTTAGCGAGGAGGGTAGGGACATAGTGGTCGTTGATGAGGCAGCGATGATACCGCTTCCCGTGCTATATGGAATACACGAGAGGTTTAATAGGGTTATATATGCGTCGACGATACATGGTTATGAGGGTGCAGGTAGGGGCTTTAGCCTTAGGTTCCTTAAGTATTTACGTGAGGATAAAAATACGAAGGTCATTGAGTACGAGCTTAAGGAACCAATTAGGTATGCGCCTAATGATCCGGTGGAACAATGGTTATTTGACACCTTGTTACTTGATGCCGAACCTGCGAAAATAACTGATGAGGATTATGAATTAATAAGTAAGCGAGAATTCAATTACCTAATACCCAATCTTAAGGAGTTCTTCCTATCAAGTGAGGATAGGCTTAGGCAATTCTTCGGTATTTATGTTCAGGCCCATTATAGGAATGAACCCGACGACCTGGGCATGATGATGGATGCACCTCACCACTTCATAAGGGCTTTAACGCTTAGTAATGGGAAGATCGTTGTGTCTGTGGAGTTGGCTGAGGAGGGTGGCATAAGTGATGACTTAATCGACATGGTTGTGAGGGGGTTGAAATTGCCTGGGAACATAATACCGGATAGGTTAATTAAGTATTGGGGGGCTTACGGACTTCGCCAAGTTAAGGGGGGGTTGGAGGATCATTAGGATTGCGACACATCCAGAGCTTCAGGACAGGGGGGGTCTTGGTACTGAGATGCTTAGGAGGATTGAGGAGGAGGCCAGGGAAAGGGGGGGTATTGACTGGGTTGGTGTTGGTTTCGGCGTTAATGCTAAGTTACTGAACTTCTGGATCAAGAATGGTTACATGCCGGTCCACATAAGCCCTGAGAGAAATCCAATAAGTGGTGAATATAGTGTATTACTTGTTAAGCCGATGAGTGAGAAGGCCAGGAGTGCTGCCATCTACGCGAATAAGGAGTTTAGGCTGAGACTACTTAATTCGTTGCAAGGCCCATTCCATGACATGGAGCCAGACGTTGTTAGGATGTTATTAACTGATTGGGATCAAGCCCTCGATCCTGAGTATAGTCCTAGGCTCACGGAGGCTCAGATTAGGCGTTTAATTGCCTATTCATGGGGGCCCGATGACGTATGAAAACACGGCTGATGCAATAACTGAGCTTGTCAAGACATATTACCTGAGGAGGAGTCTTGACAGCATTGCCTTACCTCAATTTTATGAGGAGGCATTGATTTGCAAGGTTCTGCAGGCAAGGCCTTGGAGGGAGGCGGCCAAGGTCCTTGGTGTTAGGAAATCGACACTTATGTTAATGCTTAGAGAGGTAATTAAAGTCCTCATTCAATACTATGTAAAGTATGTCGAAATACCAGAATTTATGATTAGTGTTACGAAATCGCAAAAAAGAGGCAAGTAGTTCTAGAAGGTTAACTTTAAAATTAGTTAATAGTCCATTAGCTGCATGGCTAAGAATGGCAAGAAGAGAATCGTGATTGAGGTTGATGAGCAGCAATATGAAGAGCTGAAAAAGCTCAAGCAAATATATCGCTCAAAGAGTTGGGCTGACCTACTCATTAAGTGTTTAGATAATTCATTGATTATGGCGGAAATAATGGCTATACATAATGATATTAGGGACATAAACAGGACTATAAGTGAGATCTCTAGGTTAATTAGGGAGGAGAGGATTTAATACCGTCTCTACATAGGGGGGGCGTTCTATCAATTTCACAAGTAAAGAATAAATATAGCCTAATTAATGAGAATCTGAATGTTAGTGCTATTATTTAGCACGGTTGAGGATGCAATAAACAAATTGAATATAATTAAAGAACAACTATCAACTCTAAGGGAACATTATGGTGTAATTAGGGAGAAACTGAAAATAAACGCTGACGTGGAGGAGAAACTCATGAAACTTGGTTTTCAACCGTCCCATCAGGTAATAACTGTGCAGGCCATACCACATGCATTAAATATACATATTGTGCCTCACTCAACGTGGCTATTAAATAAATTGAACGCAATAGACGACAATATTAATTATGTAATAGGCCAAATTGAGAAGGTGAGTAAGTACCTAAGTGGAATTAAGGATAGAAATGCATCCGTAATGGTTATGATAGATTATGCCAATAAGAAGACGAGGCTGGTGATAATGCCATGAGCGCAAACCTTGACATGAGCATTGATGTGAAGGAATTACATAGGAGGGTTCTTGAGAATAAGAAAAGGGTCTCTGAGTATGTGAAGAACCTATACGAAATTTACAAGAAGATAATCAGTGAAAACAACTTACCCGATAAAAGTGAGAGAATTGTCATTGATATACCTAACTCAATATCGATAATCCTATATAGAGAACCATCAAAGGAGGCCTATAGGGAATTGTTTTTGAGGGCTCTTCAATTTCTTAAGCTAGAATACGCAATTTATGAGACCCTCGAGACCAGGTTAGGCAAGCTTAAGGATTATGGGTTTAAAGCCATGGTCAGGTACTTTAGCGATGTACCATCACTGGTGGTGATTAACCTTGATAGTACTAAGAAGTGATAGGTTAAGGGATATAGCTCTAGATCTTGGTAATAAACTTAATGAGATAATGCAAGTCATCAATGAAATATATGCTTACAATCCAGATAATGAGTCCGTGAATAAACTAATCAAGGAATTAAGAAGTAAGTCCTCGACCACGTTCATTAAGGGCAGCATGAACATAACGACTAAGGCTGATGATATCGAGGTAATATACGCACTAACGGCCGGCGGCTATAAGGAGGCGATTAGAGATGCAATCAATTACTATACAAATGTACTCATGTCCATTAAGCAGGCTATGGAATTCACCGAGAAACTCGGCATAAGCGATGAGTATGTAATTATGATAGATAACACGTCAATAGATGTGGTAATAGGTTATTCATTACCTGATATGTCGGATACATCAATACTGCACTTACCTAATATTAAGGAATCAACCGAGATACCAAGTATCTTAAACGGTATTGCTGGCTTAACAGCTGATGAATTAGCTAAGATAATGAAGATGATTGATGAGGCAATCTCGGCAATTAACAATAACTCAAGGAGCTTCGAAACAACCGTTAGATTAAGCGACATAAATTATCCAGAGCAATTTAGGAAGATTGAGGAAGTTATTGGTGGTTCCCCCATGATTATTGAGATTAAGAGATTCAAGTCATTAAACGAATTAATTCAGACATTGAAGGGCGAATTGGGCAATTCGTATAGATTCATGTACATGCTTAAGCAGAATTGGAATGAGATACTTGGTTCTGAGAATAATACTGCATTGGCAAGTGAGATCTCGGAGAACATTAGGTTTGTTGATGGCTCCTCAGAGGTATTTTCCCTAAGGATTGTTTATAAGCCAGGTACTAATACAAGAAGTGATGTGATTAATGATGTTGCTGGTTACATACAGAGGAGGTCTGCGATTATAAAGTCTGTAATTGATAGATTAGAGGCACTTAATATCGATAAGGATCGCCCAATAATTGCATTACTCGTTGATTCAATACCCGCAATAATCATTGTACAGAATGAGGAAGCGCCTAGCTGCCCTTATTAATTGTTATGAACTTCCTGGGTATCCCATCAACATAGAGAACCAGTATCTGCGAATTAACCATGTATTGAGAGATCTCCTTATCATGTATTAACTTCTCAAGTATTCCATTAAATTCATCGACGTAACCACTCATTAATTGCGTGGTGGTCATTAACTCATCAACTAATTCCTCAGGCCTAACATAAATTACCAATCTATCCTCATCACTCTTAGACCTTGACCTCCTCTGCCTCTTAAAGACTGACTCCTCCCTCAGGGTTAAGCCAAGTGATAGAGCCTTATTTTCATACTGCCTAATCCTTGATAGAAATAATGCCTCCTTATTAATGGCTTCAACACTTTCCCTAATATCTATAAACCTCCTAGAAATACTTATTATGGCATCCGTCCACCCATCGTAATACTCAACCCAACTACCCAACGCCTCATTAGTTGATATACCAAGTTTTAACGCATTAATTGATTCATTAATGAACTTATCTAAATCCTCAGGCTTAACCTCGGGCTTTTTCTCAACCTTCTGCTTACCCTTGGTCCTTACCCTCTTAACCTTCTTCCTCTGATCCTGCCTTAGACCAAGCAGTGAGCGTACATCAATATTCATGTACTTACTCATTAATATTGATATTACATAACCCATTGCTAAACCTATTATTGGAAGTATGATGTATTTAATACTAAGATATTGATTAATTACTAAATTAGGTAATATGTAAGGTATTAACATTAATATTATGTAAATGCCAAGCAATGGTAGAATCACGGTTAGAGGCGGCCTAATTAGGCTAGTATTATCATTCCAACCATTATCACTATTATTAATATTGGTATCATGGGTATCATGAAGAATCACCCAAGGTTAGTGGTTGTGATAGTAATACTTTATCTGGTATTCCATTATTGAACTCCAATAATACTATGCCCGTGAAATTACTATCATTGAATTCCTCCTTTATCTCCTCAAGTAATTGATTAATATGATCAATCCTAATATCAAGTTCACTAATAATTCCTTTCATTATTTCTGATATTCTATCTCTCCTCATACTAATATTACCATTACTCCCTATCTCTATCACATCCACGAGAGAGTCTCTCTTCACCTCATCATCCAGTATCTTCTTGGCTATTAGTAATTTATTCAATTCTTCATTTAAATACTTAACCAGGGAGTTTAAATCTTTAAACCTGAGTAGTACTTTCAACTTCACTCACCTTCCCAAAGACCTGGTTGAGTATCTTATCTGGGTTTGTATAGTATGTTTGCACGTATGTTGAGACATCCTCGAAATTAAATATTCCATTCTCTACCATCCAACTAACTATCTTCGCCCTAGTATCTATTTCCCTGAGGATCTCATCAATGTCCTTACCAGTCATATCGCTAATTTGCCTAACTAAAATGCTCTTTTCGACGTATGAATCGTGCGTATCGGTCCTTGGATTCCACCTAAATACCGTGTTGAACCTAATCTTGTCACCATCCATATAGACCTCACCAACCTCGGTGACTCTCCTCGTCAACCTACCACCAATCTTAACCCTCTTAATCATGACGAATATGTTCATGGCAGGTATATAAGCCGGTGGTATATTCATTGGTGGCTCATGAGCCTATTAACAGCCGCCTCAAAGGACTCTGCGTGCATTGTCGATATACCACTATGGCCTGTGTTCACGGCTTGGAACAATACGTAGGCCTCCTCACCCCCCCTGATCTCACCAACGATTAGGTAATCAGGCCTCATCCTAAGCGTTGCCTTAACCAGGTCAAATAGCGTGATCTCATTTATCTTCTCAGCACCGTAACTCTGCCTCGTAACAAGCCTAACCCAATTCTTATGTGGTAGGTTTATCTCTGGGACCTCCTCAACGGTTATTATCTTCATGTGGGGGGGCTTAATAAATGTGGCCATGGCATTGAGGAAGCTCGTTTTACCAGCGCCCGTGACGCCAAGCACTAGGAATGACCTACCATTATCAAGCATCACCCAGAAGTAACCAGCGATTTCTGCACTGATATTTCCAAATCTAACTAATTCTGTAAATGTTAGTGGATTCTTTCTGAACTTCCTTATTGTGAACGTGGAACCACCTGGTGAAACCTCCCTCCTATATGTAACGGCTATTCTTGATCCATCAGGTAATTGGGCATCAACTATTGGCGTTGCCACCGATACGTGCCTACCAGACATATGTATTAACTTAACGACTAAGTCGTCAAGAGCTTGGTCAGTCATTGGCACAATGTTTGTTGGTATGGACTCATACTTCCTATGAAATACGTAAACAGGCCTGCCAACGCCGTCACATGATATATCCTCAATATTCTCATCCCTCATTAAGGCATCTATTGGGCCATAACCAAGCAGGTCCCTCTCCATGTAGTATAGGAATTTGGCGAAGGATGATGGGGACACATTTCTAAAGAGTCTTCTATATCTACCAACAATCTTCTTTAGTTCATTGAGTAGGTAATTCTTCACATCGCCCATCTTCGTCAATTCCTCAGGTGGTGGTAACTCGAGCATCACAATCCTCACCAATTCCTTATACACCTGTTGCTCGACTGAGTCAAGCGTTATTTCCTCGAGGTAATACATGATATCCCCAGTCTTTTCATCCTGAACTATTGTAGCGTACGCAAATGGCTCATATAATGGATATCTCTCCAACTCCTTAAGTTGACCGACGGGCTTTATTAACTGAAAGTCTAAGCTCATTCAATTTGTTAAAGAATAAACCCCCTAAAATACTTTCTGCTTCATAATTTCAGTAACTCTTAGCAGTGAGAAACTTATATATAATTGTAATGCAGCATTAAATGGATATGATGACTAATAAATGGATAATATTTGCACTAACTCTAGTGATAATATTGATATTAACCTCATTTATTACTTACGCAAACACAATCTATGGTCCAGCACCTACACCAGTAGTCTACACGGAGTACGTAATAACAATGAACCTGACAGACTCAAGACCAACGGTGCAATTTTTAAGTAACATAGTTAATGAATACCCATTAACTTATCATGAGGACTCATTAATTGATAATATAACGCCTGTCTGGGCGGCAACGGCAGATAGGGAATTCGCATTGTATATAATCAATGCCTCAGAAACCACAGCGCAGCATGGGTTTTACTTAACGCAACGGCAGTAACTAATGCTACGGGCGGCATCACGTGGGTATTAAGGGTTCCATTGTACCTGCTTTATCCGCAGCCTGTATATGCCAATTGGTATGTATTAATAACCGAGGATTTAAATGGTGAAGAATACGTAGTTTTCGCATTCAAAACAGGTAATGAAAGTCTCGCACAGGTGTTAAGTGGGTTAAGTACTGTCGGTGGTTACTTAGTCGCCCTTAATGGAGAGCCGTATTACCTATGGAATTACTACTACGGTTATAATCCAGCCACGAAGAGCGTTAGTGAGTATTACGAAGTTGGCTTGCCTGGGCTGAGCGTATTCACAATGTGGGTTGGTCAGGGCATTAACGCAAGTTCATGGCCAAGTTCGGGCTTTCAGGAGGTACTTCAGGTCCTTAGTTACTCATTTAGTGAGTACGTTAATTCATCACTAATAACTCACCTAACCCTTAGTCCTAACATGACCATTGGCGAAATCACAAATTATGGATACGCAATATACCAAAGACCGAGGCTGGTACCCTTTGGACCCGTGATTTACGTATCACCAATACTCCTACTGCCAAACGGCACCATAATAAACCCATCCTGCACACCAAATACCTACTACTTACTCCAGATCAATTACATAACGCAGAGTGGTTATTCAATACCTGTTTATGAAACCGAGAACTACCCAATGGGACTATACCTACTCAACGGCTCATTACTGTTTGGAGGCTATCTACAAGCGTATGACTTCTTCAATGAGTCTGTGATACCCATAACCCAGTGCAGTACTTAGTACCTACGTATCAGTCACAGATTAGCGCAGTTTCATGGTGTACATTACAGGTATTTAGCTATGAAGATGGCCAGGTAGCTTCAGGTAATGTAAGTGCTGGAATTGTTGCCATAGGCATTAATGGTTCAACCGCCAGTGTAAGTACGCAGTACGTAATCAACGGGCTTACTAAACCAGCATTTTCAATGGGTAGAGTTATTATGGAATTAAGATTAAGGTGATGATCCTGAGAATAATCGTATTACTAATTACTAAAAATCATCACTTAATCGGTTATTCTTAACGCCTTAACACCAAGCCTCTGCTCAACGCTACTTAAAGCCTTTATTAATATTGTTGTTGGGTCAATCCTCGCCCTAACACTTAGGGCGGCCGCCATTGCATGACCGCCACCCTCACCATTAAAGTACTTAGCTAAATCACTAAAGACCTCTGCAAGCGATAGCTTCTCGGCAATTCTTTTATTACTCCTGCCGAATAATCTCATTTCTCCCTCATGCTCTGAAACCACCAATGCAACGTCGCAACCTGACTTAATCAGCGTATCAGCGAGTGATGATTCATAGGCATTCACATTACTTAAGCAAATTATGTAATCACCAGCCCTATAAGCACTCATTCGAAGTAAGCCCTTAACCTTAGCCATTCTCTCAGAAAACGTTACCTCCTCAATCATCGCATTAACTATCTCCCTATAATCCCTACCAGCCAGCCTAAGTAACCATGCCAGCACCTCAAAGGTCTCAGGCCTAGCCCTACTCAACCTACCACTATCACTCAGTACACCACCAATGAGGAGGGTTGCGGTCTCAGTACTAGGTTCAATTCCAAATTCCCCAAACACCCGGGCAATAATCTCGGAACAGCTTGTGGCGTTTGGATCCACGAGGGATACCGTAGGGACCACATTACGCACCTCATGATGATCCATAACTACCACAGGCTTATCGCCAATTACGTTTCTAAACTCATTCAACTGAGCATACGTACTGACATCGACCAGGAATATTAAGTCCGCTTCATCGCAATTATCTAGGCCCTGATAATTTATGCCAAGTCTGGTAATGAACGTTTTAACCTCGTAGGAAAGGCCCTCAGGGATTACCAGGGCGGCATTGAGACCAAGTTTATTAATCAATTCCTTAGTGGCCACACCACATGCGTATGCGTCTAGGTCTGCATGCCTATGTGTCATTACGCAAACTCTTTGCATATTCCTCAGCAATTCTTTCAATTTCTCCAGTTGATAAACCAACCAATTCACCCCCTCCTGAACTTATCCATTAAGTAATCCGCTATTTTAAACCCAAACTCAACAGCGTCATTAATTATATCATCAAGACCCTTTAATAATGGATTCGTCATTACATCAATGCTAATCTCAAGGGTATAATTATTCATGTCCGTAAATCCCACATTAATAACTATATCCTCAAGAAGCTTCTCAGGGAGTTTACGCATTAGGTATTTGTAAACCTCCTCAGCAACTGCATTAACTATCTCATTAAGCACCTCATTATTGCTGCTCATTACTCTTAACCACCACCCTTAGCGACTCCGCCAGCCCCCACCCTGTAGCTTAGCCAATGCCTCATTTATCTGTGTTCTCAAGTCCTCGATCTGCTTCATCAACATACTCTCCTGCCTTGATAAAGTCTTTATGTGAAGTTCAAGTAGCTCCTTCCTATCCTTAAGTTCCTGAAGCGCTTGGTCCTTAGTTACCAGGACTAGGAAGGAACCAACGATCTTATAGACCTTACTTTCAGCAGGTATCTTCTCAATCTCTGAAATAGCTCTCTCAACTTCCTTAAGCTCACTCTCGAACTGCTGCTTCCTAACCCTAACACTATTTAACTGATCCTGCAGCGCCTGGAGTTTCTCCAGGTCTGACTGTAATGA
This sequence comes from Vulcanisaeta distributa JCM 11213, assembly GCA_001316125.1. The sequence continues at coordinate 70,957 of BBCS01000004.1, read as the reverse complement.
TGGTGGTAATGAACTCATTAAAGCGCCATTGAACTAAGCCTTAATAAATATTAATCCGCATGTTGGTTATAAGCAGTATCATGCATATGCGTGGAGGAGATGCATGGCATTATCTAAGCTCCTCAACCTTAAATATTAGGTACAGCGACTTCATAACGCCACTAACCAGGCTTCTCAGACTTGTTAAGTCCTTGGCACAAACAGTTATCATTACACCATTAACACTCACATCAACGCTCACAAACCCCCCCCTCCCAAACCGCATCTCCTTCTCGAGAGTCTTGAATGATCTAACTATCAATTCCCTATCAACACCCTCCAGGGAAAACACAGCCTTAAATTCACAATCACCCAATTCGAATCACCCTAGGCTTCACGTAAATAACATCACTAATCTTCATAAATGGACCATAAGGACCCAAATCTCTACCATTCAGTATCTGCACCTCATAGGCATTTTCAACCCTATGAATTAAGAAAATAACGTCATACATACCCCCCCTAACACTCTCAAAATCATAAACCCTCATACTTGGCAATTCAAGCTGTTCACTCAATAAATCCATAACCTCCATATACTCGCCCAGGGATATCATGACGCCACTACGTGCCTTCTGCCTGCCCTTAACATTAATAGGCATGTCAATTAGTAACTTAACGCCAAATATCCTTATTAAATACGGCATCACCTCAATAACCCCCTCTCTAACCCTTAAGAGGCGTATGAAGCTTGGATTTCCGCCCCTGGAACCAATGTAGAGTATCCTGTCGGCCCCCAAGGCTAAGGGCCTTACCTGCAATCTCAATGATTGATGACTTACCTCTATTAACCTTAACGGCATTGGGTATTACCAACTCCAACTCATTGAGGAACTGCCTCATTCTAATGCTTGCGTCTCTTGACGAAGTCAGTACTATCAAGCCCATTATGGCACTACTCACTTTGTGCCTTGCTTTGCCGCAGCCTCTGTTGCCAGTGTTTTACCCATTATTGTCTGCGGAACCCAGGCACCACCGGCGAAGGTGTAACCGCACTTGGGGGGGCATCTCCAAATTCCAAAGGCTATCCTCTCCATTTTAACCAGTGACTTACACCTTGGGCACCTATGCTTACTTCTCTGCTTAACCTCAATCTGTAAAACCTTCCTCCTAACGCCCATGCCATACCTGGCGCCATACCTCCCTGTGGGCCCTACAATCTTTGTATGGCTAAATGGCATCAAGGACCACAGCATTTAACCAAATAAAAGCATTTCTATTAACGGTATTCGTAAATCATTAAATAATGACACCACCCTGCCCCCTAGGCACACTTGGTAATGGCTGTAGCTCAACGTCGGAGTTCATAAATACCCTAAAGACGAGGAGTATCTTCTCCCTATCCTTACTCATCTCATCCTTACCTTTATACATCTTTAGTATAGTTCCCCCTGAGTCCAGCACAACGCCTATGAAGTTTACGCCGCTCACCTTATTTATCAAGTCCTTAGATGTCCTAATCCTTATTAACGGCATAAGGGGGGGTGAGTAATGTATTGATATTTCAGCCTCGCCATCTGCGGACTTACGAATATTGGTATCTCAGGCTTAACACTTTGGGCTAGGGCTGGGGGGGGTATTGAGGCCATTAATCCTATTAAGTTATTTAACATTAGTCTTAGGTAGTCAAGGGCATCATCGGCATTTGGTATTGTGAGTCTAATCTCTGAAACAAGGCCCAGCCTGACTATTTCAGAGATCATCTCGCCAGTAATACTCCAGGTTTTTATTAGTATTTCCGTTCACTTGGCAGAATATGGAACTAAAAATTTAATAAGGTAATTGCTTTATAAACCAGAGTTCGTCTATGCATAGACTTAATGTAACCATAGAGTTCAAGAACGGTAACGAGAGAGATATAGAAATCGCCGTTAGTGACCTAGTGATCTTTGTCTGGTCTGGGAGGACCACGGACATCATTAAGAAGGAGGTTGAGGAGCTGAGCAGGATAGGCATTAGTGGGCCTAAGAACATACCTGAGATATACATACTCCAGCCATATTTGGTAACCACAAGTAATTACATTAGGAAGGTAAGTGACCTACACAGTGGTGAGGTTGAATATGTATTGCTAATTAAGAATGAGGATGAGATCTACGTAACTGTCGGTAGCGACCACACAGACAGGGAAGCTGAGAGATGCAGTTTACTTGCTGGTAAGCACATGTACCCAAAGATCGTCGCCAGAAGGGCCTGGCCACTTAAAGAGATTGAGGATCACTGGGATGACCTAATACTGAGGAGTTGGATTCTTGAGGATGATAAGAAGACCCTTTATCAGGAGGGTACCATGAAGTTCCTACTAACGCCAGAAAAACTCGTTGATTTAATACGCGAGGTGGTGCCTGACTTAAAGAATGTTGTCGTCTTCTCGGGTACAATACCAACAATAAAAGGTCAAATAAAGCCTAGTGGTTATTTCGAGATTGAGTTATACGACCCAGTACTTAATAGGTCCATTGATCATTATTACTGGATTGAATGATAATTACTAAGTGATGATGCTTGCAAGGTCTGAACCATGATGTACTGGGCTAAGCTGAGACCGAAAGAATATGATGCGAAACTATGGATATTACTCCCATGAATAATTTATTAGAATAAAAGAATGATATCATGGCTCAAGGGCTATTCAACATATACCGTATATAATCAAGCCCTCTATTTCATTTTCTCATAACTAATACCTGCCGGTAAATCTACGGTTGATAATACGCCATAACTATCACAGTTATTAAATATGTTCTTATTTAACTCATTAACTATGGCATTTAAATCGTCGAATTCATACACGAATATTGATACAGAGAAGTTATTAGCCACCACAGAATTTAGCTCTCTAACGTATTTATTAAAGTCAAGCTCCCTGCACTTATAAACGAGGACTCTCAGGCGCCGCCAAAGCCGACCCTCCTAATAGCCGCATTCATGACACCCTTAAACCTATCCAACGTATCATTGCACACATCCACAACCAGCGTTAAGCAATTCTTCTGAACCTTTCTCACGGTAATTCCATAGGGACGATAAGCATTAATAAATGTATCCCTAACGTGTACTCTCAACAATTTGTTCCACAACCTCTCTCGCCAATTCATCATATATGGTCCTAAACACACCACTACTTGCCACTTCAAAGCTATTGAGCACAACCCACGCATTGACTAAAGCCCTATATTCAAAGCTCGTTACAATCTCATTAAACTGATCAATCATGGGAAAGCCCGTAGCCTTAAGAAACGCGTATAACCTCATTAAATCATCGCTCGTGGCCTCCTTACCTCCGAAGTTTATGGCCCTACCACTGACGTGCCTCTCACCACCGCCTGGCATGACGACCTTTCCATAGGCTGCCTTAACCCTCCAGGTACTTGTGTCTGTGCTATCAATGTTTATGAGCTTGAGTATTGGGTTTATTACTGGTGATCCAAGACCAAGTACGTGAATGCACATGTTAGTTTCTCGCTTAATATTTAGTAAGAACCTCAGTGCTGATCTTCGTGAATCCTTAGGTACACCTCTACTTATTAATACATAGGGCACTAAGCACCTATTGCAATGCAGTCTGGGTTAAAATCCAGGTACTTAATCACGTACTTAGTAATAATGTTTGTTCTCCAGTGGTAATGAATTACTGGTAAGACATTATTAAATTTCTTAGCTAAGTATTCGTAATTATGAATTGACCTTCTTAATTTCAGTTCTAAATCATGCTCATCATCGGTGGGGCTTGGTGGATAATCAAGGTTTAGGAAGTACCTGACATCCCAATACTGATCATAAACCCTGGCTAAATCCTCAATGTCAGGTATTTTACCATGCCTTAGAAATTGAAAACCACCACTATCCATCCAAACCTCCCCCCCATCGTACTGAAGCACGTTCTTTATAACGTGACCTCTCCCATTAATTCTGCTCCTCATAATATCAAAGGCATTAACCATTATGGCTGGTACGCGGAAGTAAAGCCAGGGCTTAGGTCTCGAGTTCACTGGCGTACCGAGGATTATACGCACAGTAATCGTTCACGAGAGTACAATAAAAGTTTTACCTGACCCTATTATACTCAAATCATACTTAAATTACACCCTAGTGATATTACCCCCCCTCGGTATAAGCGCTGGCGTCACACCCCCATGCTCCGTCAATCTATCCTTAACCTTAACAGGTAATGGCATTGGAACAGCCAACCCTGTCACTAAGGCATCATCCTCATTAAGAACCCTCACCTCCCATAGATCCTCATCAGATATGAACTCAACCACATTCCTCACATACCTAAGATCAACTGGATTTATTATCCTCTTAAAAACCTGAGTTAAGCATTGACTCAGAACGTCTGGATGCACCTTGGACGGCCTTTGGCTAATTATGCATAGCCCAACACCGAATTTACGGCCTTCCCTGGCAATCTTTATCAGCGCTGACGTACTTAATGATGAACCAACCGATGGTGCGTAATTATGAGCCTCCTCAACAACTATGAAGACCGGCCTATCCCTCCTCATTGAGGAGATCCTAAATATATTATTTAGGATCAGTGCAACAAGTGCCTGTTGATCCACCAAGTCTAAGCCACTAAGGTCTAGTACGTGGATTCCATACTCCATTAAATCCTTAATGTCCAGGAGCCTTATTGGTTCATTACCGTAAAACTCACCAGGCCTTGTTATGAAGAATGGCCTGTTCTCAATGAGCATCTTAACCTTAGTCAATAACGTGGATAGGGCTAGCTCGTTACCATAGCCCTTAACAACCCTACCACCGCTCTTCTCCAGGTCGTTGAGGAACTCGTCTAGGCCCGTTAATTCGTTATCCATACCCATGTACTGCCAAGCCTCCTCAAGAATCCTCCTCTGGGCATCAGTAAGTCCATAATAATGGTCGAGTAGTCCCTCCATGAGCCTCAGTGATAATGACCTTGGATTAATGCCAAACCTCACATATCTCCTCTCAACACCGAATCGAGCCTTAAAGTAATCATCTAGCTCGTGGTATCTACCTTGCCAGGTACGTATACCCTAACAAGACTAGCCACATACTTAGCATCATCACTTGAGGATTTAGGAACTTGCATTGCCGAGTATTCGCCGTGAGGATCGATGATTATTATCGGTATTTCCGCCCTCAGCACTAGTTCCTCAACAATAACGCCGGCGAGCCAGGACTTACCACCACCTGTGGCAGCCAGTATTGCACAGTGATGTGACACTAACTTATTGGCGTCTAGCTCGGCAGGTATTGATAGTGACCTAACATTACCAATGGTAAGCCTAACACCGCCATCATCGAGCCTAAGTAACTTACTCAACTCACCCTCTGTTGGTAAGTATACGAAGTCCATGGGCTTTGGAGGCTTAAGCGGTTTAGAGAATCGTGTACCGACTCTATAACCGATGATTGATGCCCTGGCAAGCGTTGATTGGGCAATGTATTGAATGTCTATTCCATAGTCCCTGAAGGTGTTTATAACGTCCTCACTACCTAACTGGGCGATGACCCTATCATCCACCAGGTAGTTATGCCTAATAACCCTGGTCACCCTTGCAAGTATTGGGCCATTGGCCCTATTTTCATAATTGTCCAGGGTTACGAATGTACCAACGTTTATCCTATCCTCAACATTATCAAATACCCTAAACCAGAATGCCCTGGGGGGGCTCTGCGCCTTAATTACAACACCAACCTTCACGTCACTAATGGGTATTGCCTAGGCTTTATTGTTATTAAACAAAATAAGAGTGGCACAACCCATGTTAAATTAATTGAACAGAGATTCACTAATTACTTAACGTGGATTTTGAAATAAAGTTTTTAACGCAATAATTAATCAATGTCAAATGTGGCAATTAAGGACTACGTACTATTAATGAAGCCGAGAGTCATTTGGCTACTCGTACTTGCCGCAATGGCTGGCTACGTATTTGCCGCGTCACCGAGGATCAACATAGCCTACGTAGGTGAACTAACACTCGTTGGGCTTCTAAGTACTGGCGGTTCCGCAGCATTTAATATGTACTACGAGAGAGATATCGATGCACAGATGATTAGGACTAGGAATAGGCCGATACCAGCTGGTCGGGTAAGTCCAGGTAATGCGTTGATCGAGTCCCTAGTTTTATCAATCCTTGGCTTCGCCCTATCATACCTATGGCTTGGCACTATATCCACGATCTTCGTGGTACTCGGCTGGTTTTTATACGCAATAGTCTATACGGTTTTCCTAAAATGTAGGAGCTGGAGCAACATACTAATTGGTGGTGTGGCTGGTAATGCAGCATTACTGACTGGGTGGACTGTGGCGAAACCACTAGATCTTGAGGCTATTTTATTATCTATGGCCATATACTTGTGGATACCCGCACACATTTGGAGCTTAGTTATTAGGGCTAAGGATGATTACTCGAGGACTTGCATCAAGATGCTACCCCCCCTGGAGATGAGCGAGGATAGGGCCATGATCATGGTTGCATTACTTAACGTAATCTCAAACATATACATGCTATTCCTCTACATACTATTCCTCAGGAACCTCATTGGGTTGATAATACTACTCATTACAGCGGCCTGGAGCAGTTATTACAGTGTTAAGGCCATGATTAAGCCTAGCAGGAAGGTTTTCTGGCAGATGTTTAAGCAAGCTCGCCGGTACTGACGGTATTTCTGCTAATAGGTATGGTTCTCTCAATCATTAAGTAGGAACCTAGTCAGGTCACTCCTGAACTCCCTAATGAGGCGGCTATGGACAAGCCATAAATCCCTGTTGATAATGAGGAATTCACATAATTAATCGCTTCGTTGATATCCGAGAACCTCTTCGCGTTAATCCCCCATGCCATTCCTAACCGCCTCACGGGCCTGCCAAATACCGACTGGAACCCTATACTCTGGGGGGGTTACTTCCCTAACCGCTATCACGGATGCTTGCCTACTAATCCTATTAAGGTACTCCAGTACGCCAAGCCTAATTGCATAGAATGCACCACCCGTACTCTCCGCATACCCCCCCTTCATGCCTCTAACCCCCCCCTCATAATCTACGTACACCCTAGGCGAATGACTATCCCTATTCCACACTGACCCTGGCATCTTCAACTCAATAAGCTCATACCTCCACGGACCAGGTATGAGCATTACGAAGTACCTATTCCCCCCCATGTACTCCATTTCATGAACCTCAACGTGCCCAACCTCACCATAATCGACAACCCTATCCCTAAGATAATCACCAATTATTGAGTCAACCGCCGTTATGGACCACCTGGTTGGAACTAACCTCCTAAACCTCCTATCACCCAACAACCCAACCGCGAAGATACGTTGTATGCGGGATATAGGTATTGAGCCACGGTATAACTCAATCACCGCCGTCCTGGCATCCACATCATAATCATTCACCAACCTCTCAATTATGTTCTCAGTACTGACATTAGACGTTATTCTCAAATCTCTCAATTCGCCAATATTACCAAGCGGCGCGTGGTAATCATCAGCCAACGCCCTAAGCACCAACTTCCTCAACCTAACCTCAACATTAACCGGATTACGCCCAATACTCAACTCCTGAATCCTATCAATTATAGAATTACTAAATGACTTAACCGAGGTCTTCGTCCTACTAAGTATTATTCTAGACCTCAGCTTGACAATATCCCACTGGGTAAATCCACGCCTAAACCACTCCTCTGGGTTATCAAGTATCGACGCATCAATACTACCATCATTAATTAATGCACCAACATTAATGTAGGGATAATTCATAGAACCAATGAAGTTCCCAGGCGGTGATGAACCATTAAGTTCATTACTCACATTACGCCAAAGCCTAAACTCCCTCCAGAATTCAGGTGGTAATTCACTAAACCTAACCACTATGAGTAACTTGGTCCTGGGATTTTAAATCAATTTTTCATAAATTAGGAATAAATAAGAATATATATGAATAATTTTATGTCCATAAACATTTATTTATATACTATTTAATACAATATAAAATGATGAATTTTTTAATCATAAAAATAAGTGCATTAAATACATCTATTCACTGATTTATAAATTATAAACAAATGAGTGCACTTGGTGATAAGTAATGGCCGGTCTCTTTATGGATACACTGGACATCTGGCTAATGACACTTGGAATAACACTAATAACCGCTGCGTATGGTGTCTTCATGAACTTTGTTAGAAGACCTAAGATAGCCACTGATGGAGCTAGGGTCGAAACTGTGGAGAGGACTCAAGGAGTTACCGTTTGCCTTAATGTGAATAGGTGCCTGAGCCTATTCTTCATTGGTGTTGGGATTTATGCACTTACTACTGGTCTTTGGGCCACAATGACTTGGCCACTCCCAGGTCCATACAATTTACTATTTTCTGATGCATGGCCAATATTTGGCTTAGTATCATTAATGCTTGGCTTAGCCATGTACATAGGCGCGGACCTGAGGTACCTGGCATTACCCATAGCGTTGTTTAGCATACCAGTTATTGTTTATGGTGTTGATATTTTGGTGCATGGGTTAACCGCAGAGCCTTATTTGCGAGTGCCATGTACATATTGCTTGGGCTTGCCATGCTCATTAGCAGCGCCATGCTGCCAAGGGGGGGTAATGTTGGTAGGTACGTGGGTGTCGTCGTCATGATCCTGTTAATACTATCTGGTATCTTGGCATTCTTCATAGGCATAAGTGCCACATTTGAACACACATTAATTTGGTCTAAGTGGGCTCCTTGGTACGGCGTATCAGGCTAATGATTAATAGCAATTCTATTTCAAAATTAAAATTAAAATATTTAATTTCCCCCCCTTTCTCATAACTAAAATCGGTGAAGAATAGGCTGCTGCCTGATGAGTGATGATTGGGAAGAGTACTGAATATTAGGTTATTACACTTGCAGGTCTCATGCTTAGATACTTGGGCATTGTGAGCGGTCTCCTTGGGTAGCCCTTAATCTCCTCCTCAATCCTGCTAATAAGCTCGTCAACACCCACGTCAATGGACTTTTGGGCACCCCCCCTGACCCTAACGCTTAACTTGCCGGTCTTAACCTCCCTATCACCAACCACTACGATGTAGGGCACCCAGAAGGTCTCCGCGTCCCTAACCCTTTTAGCCAACGTCTCGTCAAACCTATCATCAATGTCAACCCTAATCATCCTATCCTCAAGTTTTGAGACAATGTCATTTACGAAGGCCAGGTGCTCCTTACTAATTGGTATCACCCTAACCTGTACTGGCGAGACCCATGTTGGTAATCTCGGAACCTCACCCCTGGACTCCGCTATCGCCGCAGTGTCGAGGAGCGCGTATATGTACCTCTCAACGCTACCTATTATTGCTGTATGTATAATCACTGGGTACCTAACCTCACCATTCTCATCCCTATACTTAATGCCGAACCTCTGGGCATTACCAACATCGAACTGGAACGTGGCTATCTCCCTCGGTCTCCTCAACTCATCGACAATGTGAAACTCCACATTAAGAACCCAGTAGTACTTCTGCTCTGGCATTACCCTAACGAGAATCGGCTTACCCTCACGCCTAGCTAACTCGATTAGGTAGTCCCTGTGCTCATCGTAGAACTGCTTAGTGACGTTGTATAGACTCACGTAATCCCTACCTAACTTCCTAATCTCTCTGAATATTATCTCATGGAGTTTCAGGGCGACCTCCATGGCATTCTTAAGGTCTTTCGTGAATATGTGGAGGTCTGGCATATAGAACCTTCTGAGCCTGAAGCATAGCACGGTTTCGCCGGGTTGCTCATACCTATAACTATCAGCTACCTCAAGCATTCCGATTGGTATGTCCCTATAACTCAGCACCCAGTCCCTAATCATTGCGAATTGTTGGAAGCAGGCGGCATATCTCATTATTAATTCGTCCTTATCACCCTCGATCGTGTACATTCTCTCATTGAATAACCTGGCGTGCTCATCAATAGCCCTCTCACCACGCCTAAACATGTTGGTGCCCCCCCTAATCTTAAACACTGGTATGCCAAGCTCGTTGGCTAATCTCCATGCATAATCCTCAACGAGTTCCATCATCAGCGTGGCTGCTGGCCATATCTCATGTGACCTACGTCACTCATGGGTTCCCATTCAAAACCAAATTTACGGCAGTAATCAATGTACCTAGGTTCCTTACCGCCTTCAAGCTCTCTCTTCAAGACCTCCTTCTCGACTAGTGCCTTTAGGTCATCCTCACCTGGCTTAAATGGGTACTTCGTTGCATCGTACTCCTCACCACTTGGCGTTAATATTACGTAGTAGTCCCTACTAACCACTTGTTGCTGCACTGTCTGGGCACTAACCATGGTTGGGCTAAGGGATTTACTTAATTCCGATAGAGGATGCCCATAACACTTAATGTCAAATGCCTTGTAATAACCAAAGGGCGCCCTTGACACAGGGACAGGTGACTTCTCCCTCAACCTATTGTAAACCGCTAGCAATACGCTCAATGCCTTACCTGGCTTGGCTAAGTTGGGACTTAGGTGTGCATATGGATAGAGAACTATTTGTGATGCCTTAACCTTATTGAGTACGTCCAGTATCTCGTCGGCCACGTAATCCACGTAATTAGGGTCCTCAGTATCGTTTTCCTCAACACTCATGAATACAACGAGCGCATTCCTTACGGAGCCCTTCTCAAGCTCTGGCGTTAGTGGTTCTGGGTTTTCAAAAGCCTTATCCCTAACCTGGTATGAGAAGTCCTCTGCATGTATGAATAATAATCTCATCAATCTACGGCAAAAATAACTAATATTAATTTATTTAGGTGATTAAGCAATGATTATCTCCACCTCACCCTAGGCTTAAACAATGCCTCGATCTTCCTAATCCTCTCGGCATAGGGCTTAAGGTCCCTGAGTATTGTGACGATCTCATCCTCCATAACCCTAGTAAGCCTGTAAATACCTAACTTAGGCAGCACCTTCTTCTCAGGCTCATAGAGCAGGTCCTCCTCAGGCTCAACCCTTGGGTTGGGTAAATGCTCTATCTCCGGTTCATAACCAAGCACCTGCTTGGCCGCCTTCCTAACCAACTCGGCCATCTCATTTAGAGTCTTTATTTCCCTATAGTGATGTACCGTCCTAAACTCACCAGGCTCCGGCGGATTCTCTATCAACGCCGCTAATGCCGTTATTGTATCCTCAAGCGACGTGAACCCCTTCTTCTGCAGACCGCTTCCGTATATAGTCAATGGATGGTTAACCACAGCCTCAGCACAGAACCTATTTATCACAGTGCCCCACACGTCATCAACATCAAACCTAGTGAATAACTCCTCTGAAATGATGTCCGTAGTCCTAGTCCCATAAACCGGTCCCTGGTGGAAATCAGTTATTGTCAGGCCCCATAGTTTATTCGCGTATAGGAGCATGTATGAATCAAACACCTTACTCCAGTGGTACCAGGAGCCAGCCCACCTGGGCACGATAATCCTATCCCTAACCCCCTGGATAACGGCGTCAATAAAGGCATCCTCCGGTATCCTAAATGCTGGGTAGCCGTACTCACCAGCGTGCCCATCTTAAGTATGTGAATATCCCTCTTAACCTCCTTAATTGCGTATATCACGTTTAGTGTTGATGTTAGGTTATTGATGATCGTGTACTTAGCATGCCCAACATCAATCATTGAATACGGGGGGGCTGATCTCTGTTCTGCAAAGTGAACAATTGTGTCAGGTCTATACCTCTCAATAACTCTCCTTACTAAGTCATAATTCGTGACATCGCCCTCAATAAACTCAATCCTAGCACCAAAGATCTCCTCAACCGCCCTAATCCTATCCTGCATTGAGAGTATGGGTAATGCAGAGTCGGAACCAACTTCATTCACAGCCTTTCTAGTGTAGAAATTATCGATACCGATAATCTCATGACCCCCCCTCCTGATAAGTCTTAATGCCAATGCCCAGCCTAGGTACCCATCAATACCGAGTACTAATACCCTCATTATGCCATCATTCTCGGGACTTAATTCTTTAAATTAAATGTATTACTCAGTAATTAAGAACGTAAATTAGGCAGTGCATAACTTTAAAAGGGCAAATATATCCTCAAGAATGCAAATAGAATGCAAGGTACATTGCCAATACACATTGGTGTTATACCAGATGGGAATAGGAGGTGGGCTAGGAAGGTTGGATTGCCAATAACAGAGGCCTATAGGATTGGGTCAGATAAGGTTGAGGAGTTCCTAGATTGGTCATTAGATTTTGGTATAAAAATCGTTACTGTGTACGTTCTATCTACTGAGAATTTCCTTAGAAGATCCAAGTTGGAGTTGGATTTATTATATAAATTATTAAAGGAAAAATTGATTAAAGTTAGAAAGGATGAGAGAATTCATAGGAATAGGGTCAGGGTTAGGGTCATTGGTAGGACTTGGCTCCTGCCTGAGGATGTTCGTAGAGAGATAGTACTCACTGAGGAGGCTACGGCAGATTACTCTGACCATTACTTAAACCTGGCAGTAGTTTATGGCGGTAGGCAGGAAATAATTGATGCAATTAAGAGAATACTCGCCGATTACAATAGCGGTAAGTTAAACATCAGTGACCTAAACGAGGATGCCCTATTTAGGTATCTTTATGTAGGTGATGAACCATACCCCCGAACCTGACCTAATAATCAGGACCGGTGGAGAACATAGAATAAGTAATTTCCTACTTTATGAAACTGCTTACTCCGAGTTATATATCCTGAATAAGTATTGGCCGGAGATAACTAAGGAGGACCTTAAGCAGGCGCTTGATGATTACGCAAGGAGGGAGAGGAGATTTGGCAAGTAACCTCCCCCTTACTTTAATAGTGAAAGTACATCCACGATAGGGATAGCCCCCATCCTTAGTTATTATGAATGTATCCTCAACCTGAGCCACCAGACCCTTGCCATGCTCAATCAATACTGGGTAGCCATAAACGTAATCCTTCACGTATAACTCACTTATTACATTACCAACCTCCTCACCAAACTTCGAGACAAGCCATCTAGGGGGGGTGAATGGTAATGGACCAATCTCATTAATTATATACGTAAGTACGTCATAATGGGGATCCTTAGGGCTTGGGTTCTTGAATAAGTGGTAGATAGTGACTTGTGGCCCATCATCCACATAACCAGCACCATTAGTTGAGAACGGCTCTACCGCGTATACCTCACCCTCGATTATCCTCTGTCTATCGCCATTATCGTAATTGGGAATTGACTTACCTGCATGGAGTACGTACTTCCTTATTAAATGACCACTCAAGTTCTTAATTGGCTTAAATCCGAAGGATTTTATGGCCCTTTCTATTTGTGCGCCAATCGATGCCAATGTGGCTCCAGGCTTCATGCTTAATTGCGCCGCCTCCAGCGCCTTCATTGATGCCTTAATTAATTGGCTATACATTGGATTGAAGGTAACTGTGACTGCGGTATCCACTATGTAACCATCAATGTGGGCGCCAAGGTCTATCTTCACTACTGCGCCCTTCGGTATCACTGATTTATCACCTATGGTGGCTGTGTAATGGGCAGCAATATCATTAATACTAATGTTGACGGGAAACGCGGGCTTCGCACCGCCCTGCCTAATCCTATTCTCAACCTTCTCGCATAGTTCAAGTACTGGTATTCCAGGTTCCACTATGGACATCGCGTAGTTAAGGGCATCCCTGGCAATGGCACCAAGTCTTTCATAAATTTTCAATAAGTCCGTGGACACGTAATATGCCGTACTGACTCCTTTAAATAGCCTTGCCCTTTTAATAATTGTCTTTGTCAAGAGAAACTATTTTAATCTGGTTAGTCATGAAGTACTTGGTGTCGTAATGGGAGCCTTAACAATCGTGGCTAAATACCTCATAGTAGCTAACGTGGAGGTTCAGGGAACCGTGGAGAAGTATGACATAATAGGCGCATTGTTTAGTCAAACCGAAGGCCTACTAGGCAATGAACTTGACCTAAGGGAACTTCAAATGAATGGTAGGATAGGCAGGATAGAGGTTGAGACCGAGTATAAGGTGATAAGACCGTTGGTAAGGTATACATACCATCAAACCTAGATAGGTATGAGACCGCCCTCGTTGCGGCAATGATTGAGACCGTGGATAAGGTTGGCCCCCCCTATAATGCTAAGGTTCAGGTGGTTGAGATTAAAGACCTCAGGGAGGAAAAGAGGAAGAAGATCTTTGATAGAGCCAGGGAATTACTTAAACTCGTTGAGCACGAGGCACTGCCGGATACTAAGGAGTTGATTACAAAGTTCATGGAAAACATTAGGGAGACCGAGGTCATTGAGTACGGGCCTGAGAAGCTACCCGCGGGGGGGCCTGAGGTTGATACGGCCGATACCATAATAATTGTTGAGGGTAGGGCCGACGTACTTAACCTGGTTAAGCATGGCTTCAAGAACGTGATAGGACTTGGCGGCTCAAGCGGTGGTGTTCCTAAGACGGTCATTGAGCTGAGCAAGAAGAAGACGACGATAGCGTTTGTGGACGGGGGGGATAGGGGGGGTGGTGAGATGCTGCTCAAGGAGCTGCTTAAGTATGCGGACATTGATTACATAGCCAGGGCGCCGCCCGGTAAGGAGGTTGAGCAATTAACGGCTAAGGAAATAACGAAGGCCCTTAGGAATAAGGTGCCAGCTGAGGAGTACCTGGCAAGCCTTGAGAAGAGGGAAAGGAAGATGATTGAGGAGGCTAGGCAACAGGCTCAGCAGGAAATACCGCAAGCCCAGGCCATAGAGGTTCCAATACAGGAACAGCCACAGCAGGCCGAGAAGGTCCAGGTATTGCCACAACCACAGCCAATACAGCCAACACCATCGGCGGTACAGGCCCAGGTAACACCTCAACAAACGACTCAACCTCAGCAACCAAGTCAACCAAGCCCTGAGATTCCTCAATTACCCCCCCAAATGTCATTGATGAAATGAAGAAGCTTGGTGGAACCCTAGAGGCCATAATATATGATGACCACTGGACTGAAATAAAGAGAATACCCGTGAGAGACCTCGTTGATACACTACAGCAACTGCCCAATGCATATGCCGTAATATTTGATGGAGTTTGCACACAGCGTCTCGTGGATGTCGCATCAAGTAGAGGCGTCAAGTTGCTGATAATGTCGAGGGTGGGCAATATAACAAAGGTACCCACTGACATGTTGATAATGACGATTGATGAGTACCTAAGTAAGGCTGGGGCGGGCACAGGGCTAAGTGACTTATAATAAAAAGTGATATAGTGATATTTTGTACTATCTTTCTTTAATTTTACGAGAAGTAATCAAGTATTGACTTACCCGCCTTACCCTCCATAAGCTGCGACTCCTTAACTCCCAAAACCTCGAGTATCCTCATTGCAGCAGGGACTATCTGCTTCTCAACGTAATAATCAACATCAACCTCCCTAATGTCCTTAATGAGTATGTATGGTTTAACCTTATAAGCCAACTTAGCACCGCCACCCTTAACAACCACGTAACCAATCATGTCACCCTTACCAACCTTATAACCAGCCTCCACCAACTGCTTGGCTGCAGCGACATGTGGCGTCAATACCTTATACTCATTCAGCGACTTATCTAGGGTCTTCCAAATAATCACATCATCAATATCGAATTGATAAGCCTTAACCTTATCAATAACAGACTTAACGTAGGAAACAGCCTTACCAACATCACCTGTCGTTAGCACAATCTCAGCAACATTCTCCTGGACATACTTAGCAATCTCAGCCCAATCACCCCCCCTGACCGCCTCGAAGCCCACAATATCTACCTCACCATCAATCGTTAAACCCACGTACCTCTTCTTGGCCTCGGTAAACAAAACCCTCCTATACACCTTATCAACCTTGACCTCAAAACCAAGTTCATTATTAACGTAATCAATTAGGGCTTCAACCTTATCACTAATGTTCTTAACGAATAAGCTATCGGTATCGCCATAAATAATCGGCAGGCCCAAGGACTTGGCCTTCTCAATAACGGTTCTCAATAGGTTTCTGCCCCCCCATGCTGTTACGGCCTCGGCGACCTCACGTCTGTACCACCTAGCCCCCCTAACCAGCCACAATACCCATACATGGCATTAGCCATAACCTTCAGCGCCCTCTGCCTCTCATTCAAAAGAACCCACTCAGGGCTATTCTCAGGGTACTTCTTCATTAAGTCCCTTACCCTACGCCTACTTTCAACAAGAATCCTAAGTAAACCAGGGTATAACCCCCCCTCCGGTGACTTCCTAAACTTATAATTAACCTCGGGTGCCACGTAGCAATCACCACAATCCCCCCCAAGCACCAGCGTATCTGGTGAGACGTTGTACTTCATCATGATACTCGGATACATACTTGAGAAGTCTATTACGGCAATGTTCTCATGAAGCCCAGGCCTCGGTTCAAGCACGACAGCGCCCTTGTAAGTCTCGTATGGCCTCTCCTCACGGTTAGGCGCCAATTCACCCCCCCTCTTAACGGCCTCATAGAATATCATCCACTCAACCCTAGCACCGACACTAGCCGCACCAACTTGATCGAGGGGGGGTAGCCCTGATATTGAGGATAATTGAATTGCGAATGGAAGCAGCTTCTCCGCTAAGCCGTACGTACTTACCACGTCATCCCTAGCATACTTAAGGAGTAATTCACGCTTATTCTTATCATCCCAGTACTCATGTATTCTATGGCCAGGTATTAGGACGCGTTCACTCCTCTTCATTATTCCGAAGAACTCAGCGGCCCTATCAAGGCTCTTCACCTTTATCTCGCTAATCTCCTCAATGAAGTTGTACAGGTCAACATTTGCCCTACCAATTATTGACCAGTGACCGTACACACTCGGCTCAGGTGGATTACCCATCCTGGACAGGGTCAACCTCACGCCTACCCTTGACGATCTATTAACTAAGTATGGCCAGTCAAAGCCATTATTATTATAGCCAACCACAATGTCGGGGGGGTCGTACTTCCTGAAGTAATCTAGGAACTCCCTGATTATCTTAGCGTCATTCTTATTATCGTCCACCACAAACATCTTAACGCCGTCTTCCTTAGTCATGGTCGATATTATTATGATAGGGTCCCTATCGGGGGTTGGGCATGCCCCTCGGGTTATAAACCTCGATATCAAACGCAAGTACCCTGAAACTAGGTAATTTATGTTCCTCAATCATTCTAGGCCTTGACTTAGCCAAGCAGACCAGGTCAACTTGGTAATTACCCTTAACCTCCTCACACTGATCAACAACAACCCAATTACTTGGCTTAACACCCATGTCCAGCAAATACCTTTGTGAGAACCTAATGTCGGCCTCAAGTACATCCTCAACACCAGGAACCTCGGCGGCAAGTTCCCTAAGTTCCCTAACCTTCTCAGGTATTGTCGCGGTAACCCTAATGGCGTCAATCTCATTACCAAACATCTTGCGCTTAACAACCTCCACATTCAATACCTTACCCTCCAACTTACGCTTAACGTTATTAAAAACAGCATTGGCATCACCTGACGGTATTACGTAGAAGTATGGCCTGAACGACCTATCTAAAACGAGAACCCTCTTACCATCATCCGTAATACCAAATAACCTTAACTCTGGCGTGTTGCCGATAACGCCGTAGGTAATGTCTAATAACCAAAATGTTAATTCCATTACTAAGTTAATTAGGAAACAAGTAGTTAAACTTACTCTTCCCTGTTTTTAACATTATGAATAGCTGTATTCCCTCAATGGGTAGTCTTGGATCTTCCTTAATCACCTTAGCCACTATAAGCGTTGACGTCCTCTCAACCTCCTCCATATTCATTATCTGCTCAAGAATCCTGAGAATCTCGTCCTTACCACTAGCCCTAACCTGAAGCACAAAGTCCCACTCACCAAATATGTAGTAAACAGCCGTCACACCATTAATACCCGCTAACTTCTGACCAACCTTATCGTGATAACCAGGGCCGTACTTAGCCTTAACGAGTATTACCGCGACGTAGTCCTTACCCATCTTCTCAGGCTTAACTTAGCATGACAGCCAAGTATTATACCCAGTCTCTCGAGCTTCTTGATCCTATAGTAAACCGTTGATTTCGAAATCTTTAACTTATTAGCCATTTCGTCAAGTGTTATCCTGCAATCATCCTGCAACATCTTTAAAATCTCAATATCAGTCTGGTCTATCTCCTCGGTTATTGACATCAATGAAGTACCCGCTGAACCCATTTAAAAAACATTCGCTTGTTATAAAAATATTCATATCGCACCTAATCACTTTACATAATTATCTTTCTCACACACCTATTCAAAAATCAATTAACCATTATCATGTTCATAAAGACGCAAATAATTCATGCATATATAGCCCCTGAAAAAATATGAATACCATAGGATATTCAATGAATTAAGCAAAGAAAATGTTTTTATATTTGATTATCAACGATTGCTCAGCAAAGAGGTCCTTTCTAGTGGTGAAAAATATGTCAAGCAGGCAAACCCCCCCTGGATTGAGCAGGGATGAAACGGATGAGAGAATAAAACAGGCCCTATACTACTTAACTAGGGTTGTTCAGGACATGGGCATTCCCAGGAACATTAGGAGAGCAGCCAGTGAGGCTGTTAGGGTTTTAATGGACCCAAACATGAGCCCAGGCCTTAAGGCATCAACAGTCATTAGTATACTTGATGAGGCATTGGCAGACCCAAACATGCCACTTTTTAGTAGGGTTATCTTCTGGCAAGTGATTTCATTACTAGAGCAAATTAAGGACTCTGTATAACGTCACACTAAGTCACTAAGTAAATCCCTTATTAATCCCTTACCATAAAGCGTCTCAATCATTAACCTAGCATTTGCAATGATCTCCTTAGCCATGTTATACTCATCCTTCCAGGTTAATGACCTCCTGGCGACACCCTGCTCCGCAGCCTTCACTGCAACAGCAGCCGCAACCCTCGGGTAAAAGTCCCACTCCTCCATTGTAGGTAATATCTTATTCTCACTTAATTGATCCCCCCCAACGAAATTGGCAATCTCCTGGACTGCGGCAATAACCATCTCATCAGTTATGGTCCTAACCCTAGCATCCAACGCGCCCCCCCTGAAGACTCCGGGAAATACCAGGGAGTTATTGACCTGGTTGGGGGAAGTCACTCCTACCCGTCGCCACAACCTTAGCACCAGCCTCCTTAGCCTCCCAAGGCCAAATCTCCGGTATTGGGTTTGCCAGGGCAAAGACTATTGGATCCTTATTCATTGCCTTAATCCATTCCTTCTTAATCACGCCAGGTCCCTGAACTGATGCGGCAACGACCGCATCAACACCCACAAGCGCCTCCTTAATACCACCCTTCCTCCTCTCCGCATTAGTCTTTATCGCCAATTCATACTTCCACGGGTTAGTAAGCATTAGCTTGTCCATGTCCTCCCTCTCAGGGTGTAGTATTCCCTTACTATCAACGAGTATTATATTGCCTGGCTTAACGCCGTACTTTATCAATATTCTGGCGGCGGCTATATTAGACGCACCAGCACCTATTAGTGCAATTGTTGAATTCTCAAGTTTCTTACCGACAATCTTGAAGGCATTTATTAGACCAGCTAATATCGCACCTGCTGTTCCCTGCTGGTCGTCATGCCAAACGGCTATTTTCAATTCCTCTCTCAACTTATCAAGCACGTAGAAGCATTTGGGTGACTCAATATCCTCAAGATTTATGCCGCCAAAGGCTGGTTCTATGGCTTTAGCAACGTTGACGATATCCTCCTGGGTCTTCGCCCTAATGGGTAGTGGTACTGCGTCAACACCACCAAGATACTTAAAGAGGAGTGATTTACCTTCCATGACTGGCATTGCCGCCTCTGGACCAACATTACCAAGCCCAAGGACCCTACTACCATCGGTTAAAACTGCGATTGCGTTCCACCTCCATGTGTATTCAAAGGACTTATCGATATTGGCATTTATTTCCTTGGAAACTGCGGCAACGCCTGGCGTATACCATATTGAGAAATCCTGCAGACTCCTAACGGGCACCTTAGGTAATACCATTATCTTTCCTCCATACCTCCTTGATGCCTCAATTGCTATCTTAAACCATTTACTTGATTCCTCACTCATCACGTAACGTTAAGCTTAAGGATTTATATTAATTTCTGAAGATGAATTCGACAATCGACCAATATAGAAGTTACATAATAAATATTTAACTGAATACTGACTATACCCTAACAGCCTCATTAACCTTAATAATATGAACATTCTCACTTGGTATGATGAGTAGGACCCTATCACCGGGTTTAAAGGCCGTGGTAGATAATGCAGTTAATACTAATCCCCCCCTGCCCACCGAAACCAATAATTGGTAGCCAATCCTACTCCTAATGACCTCATCAACAATACCCCCCCTAAGAACATTATGACCCTCTAAGCCAACGCCATTATCTACCATAACCTTAATCCACTCAGGCCTAATGCAAACATAAATCTCACCATCAGTCTCACCATTAATACTCAATTTGACTTCACCATTAAGTACCACAAGGTTACCCTTAGCAGAACCTCTTATAATGTTCTGGAAGCCCAGGAACCGAGCTGTGAAAACATTCCTTGGCCTATTAAATACCTGCTCAGGGTCTCCCTCCTCTAATACCTTGCCTTCATTCATGATGTACACCCTGTCAGCCAATGAGTATGCCTCATCCCAATCATGAGTCACGTGAACCACGGTAATACCATATTTCTTGGGCAACTCCCTGAGCATCAATATTATCCTATCCCTGGTCTCTCTATCAAGCATTGAGAGGGGGGGTTCATCCAGTAGTAAGACCTTTGGCTTAATAACGAGGGCCCTAGCCAATGCAACCCTTTGTTGCTCACCACCGCTTAAATTAACGGCCCTTCTATTAAGTAAGTAATCAATGCCTAGGTCCTTGGCAATCTCTATAATAAGTCTACGTCTCTCCGGCTTAGGGATGCCTTTGAACCTAAGCCCATACTCAATATTCTCATAAACAGTCATGTGGTCGAAAATAGCATAACCCTGAGGTACGTAAGATACATTACGAGTTTCTGGCGGTTCCTTGGATACGTCGATGCCATCAATTACCACATTGCCCTCACTAACCTTATAGATGCCCGCTATCGTCTTAAGTAACGTACTCTTACCCGACCCCCGTGGGCCCGAGAATCACGTTGTATGTTTCGCGTTCAAAAACCGTGTTTATTGGGCCTAGGGCGAAGTATCTAAGCCGCACGACCACATTCCTTAACTCAACCATACCAGGCATTACCACCACCTAAGCTAACCAGGACCCTATAGATGATGAATATTATGAGCATGACCGCAACGAGCGCCGCTGAAAACTCCACAGCATTTACTAAGCCAATACCCACGTAACTCTCGTAGATGTATACCGAGGCTGGGTAAACAAGGTTCTTACCAAACAGCACATAGTAGGCAACAATGAATAGAGCACCAGCCTCGGAGACTGACCTAGCCCACGATAGTATGGCGCCCGTCGCCATAGACCTCCAAATCCTGGGAAGTATGATCGATGTGAAGACCCTTAATGGACTAGCCCCTAGGGTCCTCGCAACAGCCTCCATTTCAGGGTTTATCATCCTAATCGACGCCTCAACAACCCTAATGTAGTACGTCGACGAGAGAAAGGCAACAGCGGTTGTGGCACCCCAAAGAGTGTTTATGAAGTTAATGCCGTGAGCCTTTAGGAATGGGCCAAGACCGTAGTAGGAGGCGAAGGCTAGCACGACCATGATCCCAACGATTAT
Organism: Vulcanisaeta distributa JCM 11213; assembly: GCA_001316125.1. Next base: position 49,129 of record BBCS01000004.1, on the reverse strand, counting down.
GTGGGGGGGTATCATTATTGGTATGTCAATCACAGCATCCACTACACTCTTTAGGTGGAAGTCGTACCTAGCCATTACATAGGCTATTGGCGTCCCCCCCATAATTATCGCTATTATGCTGATAGCGTCGACATGACCACCGTCACCTCAATCGCCTGTAGGAAGCTAACCACGGAGAGGGCCTTTGGTATCATTGGGAAGCCCAGGACTATGAGTAGGGCTAATGGGTAAATTATGAGGATTGAGAATATGAATATGGAGATTAACAGGATTAGAATAATGGGTATGTTCATTTTTAATGAATTCATGCTCCTAATTCCCTTAGCCTGGCTTGGGAATATGGACGCATACTGCGGGTATTGACTTAATGGTGCAACAAAGGGTTTAATTGCATTAGGCACAGCGCTGTAATTACCGTAAACAATGCCAGGCACTATTGGTTGAATACCATTCTCCTCAAGTATCTTTTGACCAATTGGGCTATAGAGCAGTAGTAGGAAGTACTCTGCAGCCTGCTTATTCGGTGCCTGGAACGGTATCGTTATTGTGTAAACAACGGGGGGGTTACACGCAAAGGTCTTCGTGACGCCATTCTCAGTCCAGGTGACACTAACTTGGTGGTAGTAATTAACATAGCTTAGATTGCCGAGGTTTATGAATGGCGGTAGCGTTATGAATACGGTATTATGGTACGTCTGGGTCTGTGGTATTGCATTGCTCTCGTAGGCCGATAGTATGAAGTCCACCTGCCCAGAGGCCATTAGCGTTAGTAGGTCTATCTCCGTATTTCTCATCATGTACTTACTTGAGTTCCCATAAATCGCGTCGTATAGGTAAGAGGCATTGTTGAAGAATGCCAAGCCCGCCAACTTAACGACACACTGAGCCTGGTAGCCTGAGGGGGGGTCTGTGAATGGGTTTGAGACACCAACAACGGTGCTTGAGTTAAGGCTATTATCTGCCAAATCTCTTGCCAGGTCTCATTGTACTGCGCGGACATTGGTGGGTATGATTGGGCCTGCTTCCATAGTTGATAGACCTCCTGCCCAGCCGTGGTATTTAGATTGACTATTATGACCATCTGCGTAATTCCAAAGGCAATTTCATAATTAGTGTAGTTAGGGAATAATACGGAGGGTATTGTTGTGGTGTCCGCAGAGGCCACAACACTGAATTGTTGGGTGGTTGCCTCCGTATGGGCAACTCGCCACTACCCTTAAACATGGCAGGGGCTATTGTTATGCCTGGGTACATGCTCTGCATGATATTGAGGAGGTCTGTAAATGCGAACTTCAGGTACCGGCAGCACCAACGGCGAAGGGGGGGGCTGTTGATACCGTAGTCGTGGTGGTAACGGGGGGGGTGGTTACATTAACGTATTTAGTAACAGTAACTGTTTGGTAACTACCTTAGGTGGCATAACCGCATAGCCAATTGCAACACCAATTACAAGACCTACTACTAAACCAACGACTAACCAGACGGTTGTGCTCGCCATACAACTATTCTGAGTTTCTTCTCTATTAAAGTTTTATTAATTATCTGATAATTGATAATTAACATTCAATTTTAATAATCACTCAGGCGGTATTTCGGCATAAGCCATGGATATGTCAATACCAAACCTCCTAATGTTGATATAACGCGATATTAAGTATACGGCAATCCCCAATACCACGGCCCCAAGCTCAACACCATAGGCTAGCCAGTTACCACCCCCCCAAATCTGTGGGTAAGCTAGGAACTCATAGGTCAAATATGCCATTACGCCAGCCATTAATGTGCCGAATACTATCAAGACAACCCTAGACTTATTACTTATGTTAAATGACGAGTACCTAATCGCCGCAAGTATTACTGCAGCAATACCGACTACCATGTAATATATTATCGCCTCAACAACAGCACCATACAGCGCAGTGAATGTGCTATAGAGGAACCCAGCTGCGGCGATTAAGGATGCCGTTACTGCTAAGTCGAATAGGTGTGCGTATATTGGTGTTCCGAACCTCGGGCTTATGTAGCGAAGGCGCTCGGCCAAACCCTATCAAAGGCCAGCGCGAACCAGTACCTAACAACGACGATAGCACCATAGGCTAAGATAGCTAGATACCAAGTGATTGATGAAATTGCTATAAACCAACTTAAAACCACACTATGTGAAACCGCCATTGCTATTGTCCAGAAGTTAATAACACCATTAAGGTCAGGATTAGACAACGCCGCAGTAACAAAGCTAAAGCCCAACGAGTAGTACATCGCTCCAAACCCTATGGTTAATAGGGCTAGGGTTAGTATGAAAGCGCTTGGTATATTCCAACGCAATGCACTCTTACCCTTAATTTCTGAGGCAATCGCAGGTCCGGCATTCAACCATGGGTAAACATAAATTGCGAAGAAGGGTAGTAGCATTAGTATTGTATTCATTGAGAGCAGGGTCCTGAATAACTATTGGCAACCTTCACATACGTATAACCAGATGGCAGTAATGAGGATACCGCATTAATGACCTGAGGCTTTGGTGTTGTTATAAGCATTATGATGGCGATTATTAAACCGAGCAGGGATACCGTGGTTAGTGCCGTCATTAGTTTAATACCATACTTAGTACCTAGTATATTAGCCAGAACTATCACGGCAAAGAAGGCAATGCCTATGCCAATCTCCTGAAGGGTTGTTAATGAAGCATTAATGCCCAATATTGGTAATACTGACTCCAGCTGAAAAACAGCTGCGAAGGCTATCAATGCATAGTATGCCAAGCTCTCTATTATGAAGCCAAGCACTAATCCGTTGGTTAGCCAGGCTAGTTTTGGTCCTAGGGCTCTTCCTAGCCATACGTAGTCGCCGCCGACCCTCGGTATGTACCTAATCAATATTGAGTAAACAATCACCTGCGGCAACGCAAAGAGGGCGGCTATGAGTGAGGCATATACTAGATTTGCGCCAGCCACTGTTGGTAACGCAGCCAGCGTGAAACCTACTGTGCCGAGGGCCGCGCCTATCGACATGTTGGCGATGTTTATCGACACAGCATCCCAAAAACCAGCCTCCTTAACTAAACCCGTGGACTCCCTGATGAAGACTTGGTATTCCTTATCCATCGTTATAATGTTTATTTTAAATAATTTATAAATCCTCTGTTCATTAATACCGTTTATTGTTTAATAATTTGATTAAACAATAAGCCAGGGCATAGTTTATAAATTAGTAGGCGCGGCTATAATGCCGTGTTTGAAGTTGAGGTTAAGTACAGGATCCCGAGCCATGATGTAATTAAAGATAAGCTGAAATCACTGAATGCGAGGTTTCTTGAACATACTGAGGAAACTGACATATACTTTAATAGCCCAATTAGAGACTTTGCGAAAACTGACGAGGCGCTTAGGGTTAGGGTATATGGTGACGGCACCGTGGTGTTAACGTACAAGGGTCCACGTATTGGCAGTGTTGGTAAGACCCGTGAGGAATTAAGCGTTACTGTTAATGACCTCGACAATCTCCTTGAGATTCTCAAGAGACTCGAGTTTAAGGAAGTGGTTAGGGTTGTGAAGAGGAGGGATATTTATAATTATGAGAACTTCACAATCTACATAGACACGGTCGAGGGCCTAGGTAACTTTGTTGAGGTAGAGACCATGGTTAATGATAAAGAATTAATAAATAAAGCTACGGAAGAGGTACTCCAACTCGGGGATAGGCTGGGTCTTAGGAGGGATTGGATTGAGAGAAAGACGTACTTAGAGTTAGTGCTTGAGAAACAGAGTGCAAATAAACCTTAATAATTATGGCTGAAATACTTATTGTGCAGTTTGATAACGTCGTGGTAATCGAGGACAACTACAGGAACTACTACCCATTATCAATTAGTACACCGCTCAGTGACTTAATAATTGGTGGTCTTCGATACTACGAACACGTAGCATTATGGTTAATGAACCTTGGATATGATGCGAATATATACGTTATCACCCGCGATTATATAGCTAGGTATTGGCAGGGTATTGCTGATTCAATATTGTCTAAACTTAACCTAAAGTATTCAGTAAGGTATATACATAATATCGAGGATATAAGTGGGACAACCCTGTGGATACACACATCGTTAATCCCTCAAATAGATGCATTAAATAAATTGATTATTAATGCGAGGGCTGGAGTTGAGATTAAATGCGGTGATAAGGCTCTCCTAAGTATCACTAATGGGCGTGAAACAAGTGCGAAAGATGTAATCAATAATTGTGATTTATCAGTGGCTAATGGCATTTGGTCCATAATTAAATGGAATACTGAATTACTCCGCAGTAATTCTAAGTACTTAGTAAGAATTATTGGTGATAAGACCGTGAACTCCGACATCTCAAGTAATGCCGTTATTGATGAGAGGGCAGGTAATGTAATAGCAATAAATACAACCATTGAACCATTAACCTATATTAAGGGTCCATCACTGCTCGGTCCAGGTTCTAGGGTATTGCCTCATGCATACATTAGGAGGGTACAGTACTGTATATGAATAATGCAGTTGGTGGTGAGGTTAAGAACTCGATAATGGATATGCACAGCCTTAAGGAGCACTTTAGTTACCTGGGTGACTCCTACGTGGGTAGGTGGGTCAATATTGGGGCTGGTTCGGTAACCTCGAACCTGAAAAATACAATAGGCATTATTAGGTATATGGGCATCGACACAGGCATGATTAAGCTTGGCTCAATAATTAGTGATTGGGTTAAGGTGGGGATTAACACGTCGATAATGAGCGGTAAGTACATTGGGCAGGGAAGTAGTGTAATTGGGCTTATTAGGAAGAATGTACCACCCTTTAGTATGTGTATGAATGATGATTGTGAGAGGTTTAGGATTGAGAAGGCCGTGGAGGTTTATAGGAGGTTTGTTGAGTTAAGGAGGGCTCATGCCAATGAGAATGAGGAGGCATTAATTAAGGCTGTTTATGAGGCATCACTCCATGAACCTCCTCCTTAACTCCCTCTTTTCAAGCTCATGAACCACCAGCACTAACTTATCAACATCGCCTATCCTTGGCAGGAACTCCTCAATATCATCAATCCTAACCCTACTAGATAGTGCAAGCACGGCAAGCTTGCCATATCTACCAACGAGCTCCGCCGTCCTATTTATATACTCAATAATTTCATTATCCTCAGACCTAGCCTTACCCTCCCTCCACCTCTCAACAATCTGCCTAATCTTCTCCTCATCAATCTTCAATGCGCCAAGCCTCTCCGAACCGCATTTGGGACACCTGGGCCTGTCTGGCAGGTCCTTATTCCTGGCTGAACCAACCCAGCCACAGTTAAGGCATACAAGTGTCATTGACTCATTTAATAACCTAGCCTTAACACTCTCCCTAACCAACTTATCAAGTCTCTCCGGGGCCATTACCTCAAGCCTGTGACTTATTTTATCTACAATCTCTCTACTCATTGGGCTAAACTCGCTCCTCTCAATAGTTACTAATTTTCTCTCACCATTAATTAATGACTTTAGGAATAAGTACGTATTATCCAGGTCGAAATCCCTCGTAAGAACCTCCTTAAGGGTCTCCGTAAATACTGGCGACCCCCCCTTATAAAGTTCTATTAAGTTCGTTATTGCTAAATCACTCAACTCCCTATCCTTCTTAATCACGTTGAACCTCCGAGCGACGTGAACGAACTTCCTCTTGAATATGCCCGTCCTAGTTATCGCCCTCATTGCATAGTCAATGAATGTCCTCTCATCCATACTTGCGACATCCATTATGGTATGTACGATGAGAGCCGTATCAATGCCAGGCCTTGGCAACTGTATTATTACTGCATAGGCATCCTGCTGAACACCCACAGGTAACCAAGCCTCTCTGTTAATACTTCACCGAGTATCCTGGCTATTGTCCTATTAACTAATGTACCGCCATGTGTATAAAGCACTATCAAGTCCCCCCCGACACGCTCAAGGAGAATGAGTCTATGTGATGGCATCGGGACACCGCTCTCCATGTGCTCCATTACCTTATCCACCACGTACTTAATCGTATCCCTCGAAACGCCGAGCTTCATTGCAAACACGTCAGTCGTTACCTCAGGCCCAACCTTAGTTATGTAATTGCTCATCTCCTCCTTAATACTACCAACGTCCTGGGCAACCTCAAATGGTACGGGGGGGATTTCCTCACCAACCATGACGGTATTGCACCAATGGTGTCCTTGGCAGGCGCCACGTAAATCGTATCACCAACGATTTTCTGTAAAACCCAGACACCGCCTCTAAACACGAACTTCACGCCAGGTTCCCCATACTCGGCCACGAACGCCTCGTCAAGCACGCCAATGGGTTCCTCATTTGCCTGGTTAATTACTAAGTAATGCTTTTCGTCGGGTATCATGGACATCTGATCAAAGAAGTACCTATACATCTCCCTCCTAGCCCTAACACCACTTGGCTTGAGTACAACACCCTCATCCTCAATGAAGTAGGCAAGCCTCGGATTAAGAACCTCACTCATGAACCTAAGGACACCCTTAAGCTCCTCAATTGATAACTTCCTGTATGGGTAAGCCCTCCTTATTAAATCGTAAAGTTCATCGATAGTCCACCTACTCCTAATCATTAACAGACTGACTATTTGGTGAACGAGAACATCATAGGGCTTATCAGGTATTTGCGTAGCCTCAAGGAGTCCTGACTTAGCCCTATTTATAATCGCCACAGCCTCAAGCGTGTCATTCAAGTCCTCAGTTATGACCATGCCCCCTTGGAACCTTATCAAGCCTATGACCGCTCCTACCAATCCTCTGAACAAGCCTAATAACCTGGTGAGGTGATAGATACTGTATCACGAAGTCCACGTGGCCAATATCAATGCCGAGCTCGAGACTTGATGTTGCTATTACAGCCTTTAACTTACCATCCTTAAACGCCCTTTCCGTGGTTATCCTCGAAACCTTAGATAAGGAACTGTGATGTATGCCTACAGAGTCATAGCCAAGCATTGCGAACCTATACATGAGTAGCTCGGCCATTGATCGCGTATTGACAAAGACTATCGTTGCGCCGTTATTACTCACGAGATCTTTAATCACCCTAAGCCTGGCGACTGCGTCTGGGTATAGGTAAACGTTCTTAGCCATCTCTTCATCCTCCTTAGTGGGCTCTGGGTGCAGTACATCCATCTTCATCTCCCTAACAATACTCGACTGTACTATGTCGCACTCATCATCACCAACGAGGAATTTAGCAACCTCCTCAGGGCTACCCACGGTTGCTGATAAACCAATTATCTGAGGCTTCCTACCAATCAACCACTTAATCCTCTCAAGGGTTAACGCTAACTGCGTACCCCCCCTTTTATCCTCGGCAAATTCATGAATCTCGTCAACGATTATCCACCTAAGCTTCATTAAGTGCTCCCTCAACCTTTTGCCGGCCAGTATTGCCTGAAGTGTCTCAGGGGGGGTTGTTATGAGCATCTGAGGCGGATCCTTACTCTGCTTAACTCTATCACTCTGGTCTGTATCCCCCCCATGCCTAACACCAACCTTAATACCAACCCTCTCACCCCCCCACCAAACAAGCCTATCAAGCAAGTCCCTATTCAATGCCCTAAGCGGTGTAACATAGAGAATGTATATGCCCTTATCGGCGAACTCGCCTTATCCATACCCCCCCACCTAAGCATTGAGAGGACTGGCAATACAGCGGCCTCCGTCTTACCACTACCTGTCGGCGCTATTATCAATACATTACGGCCACTCAGTATCTTTGGAATGGCTAGTTTCTGGGGCTCAGTAGCCCTCAGGAAGCCCTTCTCAATAAGTGCCGACTGAATTATAGGGTGAAGTAACCTGTAAACATCATCCAACTCCCTACTTGACGTGGAGGATTTAACTTCGTAATTGCTCATCGCACCAACACTATACAATTAACACCATGGTCCCTACCTATTTTAAACCATTTGCTTCAGTTAAAGTGAAAGTCAAAACCACGAAACTTATAAATAAGAAACACGAATAATTCCAGATATTACCTTTAATGATAACGTAAGCCTAATATTAACCCAGGCACTAAAAGTAAAATCAATGCTTAAGTGCAGCGCCTGCGGATCAACAAGGGTGACTGTTTTAATAAATGGAAAGCCCTACTGCACATACTGTGGGGGGGCCAAAATACTGAGGACACACTTAATAAGGACGTTATTAAATATGAAGAGGGAGGGATTAATAACGTCAGCTATTAATGTGGAAAGCTATGCAGACCCCCTAGTGAGGAAACTATAATAAACCAGAAAAATCCACCTCACTAATGATGACTAGGTATAGATTAATAATCGCAATAGCCCTATTTACGGTAGCCCTAATCATAGTTGTGTCGCCACCAGCGGGTTACTCTATAGGTAATTACTTCATAATGCAATTAAATAATAATATTAACGAAGTACTAAGCAGGTGTGGGGGGGTAAATCCATCAACAACATTCATAGTAACAAGGACTATTACCACGACAAATACATCAATAATACTCGACCTAAGTTTAAGCAATAATTACAATGTTAAGATAATAATGAGACTTGCTAATGACCAATTACCAATTAATGAAGTGAATATAACAGTGATAAATAGTAATTCTGCTATTTGTTACTCAACATCAATACCAATAAGTAGTGCGTTGGGTACGTACAACTACGTCATTCAGAGGACCAGTTACTTCATTGAATTACTATCATACAGTGGGACAACGCCCATAGTAACGAATAGCTCAAGTTCATTATTAACTTACGGAACTACGATAAACTCGGCAATTATTATACCCACAATTACAGGTAATGTTATATGCAATACAGGTTCCCCCCCATCAATTCCCATATACATAGTATACGCATTAGGTAGGCCCATAATCTACGTAGTACAACCAACCAAGCCAATAACATCAATACTATGTAGATACAGCCAAACATTAAATAGTAGCTACCTATTAATGGCATTACTTATTGGTGCGGCAGCAGCATTAATTTATGAAGCGGCATTAGTAATTATGAGGATTAACCGTCTAAAGATTACTTAATATCCAATTACCCAACGCCCTAAATGCCCTGGCCCTATGGGATAGCTTATTTTTAATGTCAATGCCCAATTCAGCAAAGGTCTTGTCATAACCATCTGGTACGAATATTGGATCAAAGCCGAACCCCCCCTCCGTACCCCCCCTAGGCTCCATCGCAATTCTACCATATACAACACCTGAAAACAATTTAATACCGGCCTTAGGACCGCATAGACCAACCACGGACTTAAAGTAGGCTGTCCTATCATCAACCCCCCGCTCATTAGTTTTAGAATACCTGTAAGACCTATCGTCTTATAGACATAGGATGAGTATGGACCTGGGAAACCATTCAGTCTATTTATGAACAAACCATCATCCTCAACCACGAAATAATCGCTAGAATTATCAATACATATACCCTGAAGTGCATTGCTAACTATATCCTCAAGGTTATCACTCTGTATCTCGATCTTTCTATGGTTTTTATCAATCATGAGGTCTATGCCAAATTCCTTAAGCACCAGGGAGGCTTCACGGAACTTAGCCTCATTACTTGTTACAAAGAATATTCTCATATTCCATTTGCCTTTTTATAAGCGTGGATTTAATAATTTTAAAGTAGGGAAAGTTATTGAAGGTTAACACCGCTATAATCAAGGACCTTCTTTAATAGGTCGCTTTCTGGAGGAACGCCTATGAATTCAACATTGCCAACCTCCTGATCCTCCCTCTTAAGTACTACCGTTGGCACGGCAGTTACTTGATACATATCTGCAATATCACTCTCCTCGTACGCCTCCACAGTTATTGAAACAACCTTACCCTTACTATCATATGCAAACATATTAGCCATTAGAACAGCGTATGGGCAGTACGGGCATGATGGGGTGACAACCGTCATTACCTCAACCCTCTTACCACCACCTGAATTTATTAATGCCTCAAGGCCCTTCTTAGTCCTTGGTCTCAACTTTGTCTCACCAACAGAGATTCTCACTATAGTCTCTATGAAAGCCCTAACCTCCTCACCAAGTGGTGCGCCTAAGTACCTAATTGCTCCATCCAGTAGATATATGACGGGGACCCTCTGCGGCTCAACATTATACTTAGTGAAGGTATCGCCGCTCTCCTCATACTTTATCTTCTTCAGTATTAACTTGCCCGGTGGCGCTAACTCGGCTAGTAAGTCTAGTAATTCCTCCGTTGGTACGCACCAATTCGTGTCCCTATTACCGCAGGTATTACTTGTGAAGAATAGTATCTCAACTGGATTCTTCATTTGTGAGAGTATTTCCTTTATTATCTCCTTAGTCTCTTCATCAACCTCTATGTGCGGCACCTCTACTGTGCCTTGTGGCTTCTCGAAGGGTGTTGCGGACATTCTATCTTCGTAGGAAGTAACCCCCCCTATAAAAAGCCTTTTTTCCCATTATTTTCAATAATAAGGTGTTCATGAACTCTTCCTCGAACTACTAGACCTCTTCTTGGACTTCTTTTTTCTTTTGCCCTTGGACTTTGCCCTCGTCTTCTTACTCTTCTTTTTCCTCCTTGATTTCTTCGTCTTCTTCGCCTCACTAACGACTTTATCAATCAATTCCTTAATCACGCCATTGGACATCCATGAATCAACCTTACTAATCTCGTTATCAACGACATCATTAATTAATGACTGCCCAACCTGATCAGCACCAATTAATAGCACCTTAACCAATGCCTTGCCTGAGTCCAGGTTAATAACTCCCGAAAATTCCTCACCAAGCCTCTCCTTAATATACCTCCTCAATTTCTTGTACCTCTCCTCACTAAAGCCTTTAACGTATAGGGCCTCCACCAATGCCGCACTTTCATCCTTAATAAAGATGAACTTCAGGTCGTCATTACCAACCTCCCTAATTACGTCCACGTCACCGATAATTAAAAAGAACTAATAAACCTTATCTAATGACATGAATACTGACTAAACCAACATCAGCACTTAAAGAATTCCTCACAGGTCAGGGGGGGGTGAAGCATCATCACGTAATGAAAGATACTTCGCCTAGGATTATAAATACTTTTATACTGAGTATAAGTACGGGTAATGGGTGATGCAAGGACTTAAGTGCTGATTGGTGACGACGAACCCACGACCTGACAAAAATCCTCAGCAAAACAAAACCACTACACTTAAAGTCAGTGTTATTTGGATTGAGGAATGATTTATACAAGCCTAAACGGCTGAGGAGGTCGTATGCGTTGTACTCGGGGGGGCTAACTTGACATATGCCTTTTTCTCTCCGGTCATCGTTATTAATGTATTGACCTTCTCAACTTTAACATTGTACGTCTTCTCCACGTAATCCCTAATCTCCTTCTTACTGGCGTTCCTTGGCACAATAATCGTTATCTTATTCTCCCTCTCGGCAAGCCTAAGGCTCTTCTCTGTTAATACGAATCTCACGATCACGCCCCTCACCCTATGAATAAGCCTCTACGTAATTCCTCAATTGCGCTTAACGTCCATACAGTTAATCTGCCAGGAACACCGCCAGGCGCCAGATATAGCACGCTTAGGTTTCTCACGGGGGGGACTACATCAACACCAGGCAGATTTCTGGCAACCTTAATAACTGGGGGGGCATCAACGGTTGATGCGACAATAAGTAGGCTCTTACCCTCCTTGTACCTCCTGCCCCTCATCTTACCCTTACCTGACCTGACCCTAATTCTCTCAGCAACCCTCTCAATATCATCCCAAAGACCCAATGACATTAGCGCCTTCTTTAGATCAGCCATAACACCTATCCTCTCAAAATCATCACTAACAATAAGCGGTATTTGGGGGGGAACCTTCTCAATAATGTGACCCCCTAGCGGTAATTAAGTCCTTAATCGCCGTCGCGGCTATGGCGGACCTAATGGCCTTCCTACGCTCCCTCTTATTAATCCTCTCGTGAAGAACCTTCTCGACCTTAGGCGGGTGAGCCCTCCTACCCTTAACTACATTAGGCGCAAACCTGGCTGTTGGCCACAGACTACCCTTAACCCTAGGAACCCTCGCCAGGCCAAGCCCTGTACCGAAACTCACAGCCGTGGTCCTCTTACCAGCCATTGGGTCGGTGCCCTTAGGCTGTAACTTAGCCGTCAACGCACTAATGTACGCCCTCAGTATTAAATCGGCCTTATCGGCTCGAGGAACTGCGGCGGCAGTGAAACCTCACTAACAGCATTACCGCCTAGGTCAAGTACTTTCACCGTCATTGGTATGGTGTACTTCGGCCTTATTAGTGGTGATAGGTCTAGGGACACCATACTCATGCACCTTGCAACGGCTGTGTTGATAACCAGACTATTTGAACCTTACCGGTTGGATATGTCGGTGGCCTAGGCCTCACAGGAAACCTAAGCGTCACAAGCCTCTTAACGACGCCAGGTACTGTACCTTCAAGGACTATGTATGGCCCCTTAATAATTCCGTAATGCGGAAATCCTGAGCTTGGGGGGGTTACCTCTGCCCCATTCAATCCTATTCTGAGTATTCGCTTATTGTACTCAGTCCTCTTGTGAAGCCCCATTTGTCCTGGTCTCGGTGTTGTGAATGTTAAGGCTGGGTTCTGTGGACCAATGGCTCCGATCCTCCTATAACCCTTCCTATGCTTATGCCACTTGGGCAGTATCTTTACGTTAAACCTCTTAACGACACCCTGCCAACCCTTACCCTTAGTTATTGCCGCAACATCTACGTACTGACCCTCACTAAACACATCATTAATATTAATGTCCTTGCCAAGTATGGAATCTGCGAACTTAATTATTTGGTTCACGTCATCAACACCACCAATGGGTATTTCCAGGATTTCAGGAGTCTTCTTACCAATACCGCTGAGCCTTGGTTGTGTTGCCACGATTGCCCTAACCTCCGTTATCACGTCCACGTTATCGAGTATCTTCTTCATCATCTCCTCCTTATTAAACTTCTCAGGAAGTACGGGTATTTTCCTTAAAATGTCTTTAGGTACATCAGGCATCCAAACCTCACCAAGACTCAGCTTCAGGTTCTTCCAGGGATCATAGGTGTAAGCCCTGAAGGCTATCACCTTGATTGGTGGTGCATCGAGTATGGTGACGGGCTTGATAACCTCCTTACTGTAGAATGGGCTTGTCGGCTATCATCAATGACCACGCATGCGCCATGCCCGCCTTATAAGCAGCAAAACCAAGCAACATGGGCTTGCCAGGGTGTGGGTCTGGCCATACCCTGAACCTAGCCACCAGTGACTCAGCCCGCTTCCTCGGGTAATAGGCCATGGATCCGCGCTTGGGCCTATGAATCTTTAAACCCATAGTTCAGCCCTACGTAGTCACAACCCTATTTAAAAATTATTAGTTCCCTGGACTAAGGCAACGAACCATGCAGGTACCTAACCAAGTTTAGTATTGACAGCACTGCTGTCACGGCTTCCTCAGTCCTAACAGTCTCAACGCCCTGACCAGGTATGAAATTAATGAATGGATATCTCCTCAACGTCTCCTCCATACCCTCAGCCCTAAGTATCTCATCAACACCGTAGTATGGCGAACCAAAGACTACAAGAACCCTATCCCTACTTAAGGCATTTCTTAACTGTTCCATGGCATCCTTAATATTCATGCCCTCCCTGCCTGTCAAAATCACGTAGTCATAATCACTAAACAATCTATTTAACTCCGCAACCTCCGCCTCAAAGCCCCCCCAATAAATACTTAGGCGATCCCTAGGAACTACGTGTGCCCTATATGTATCACCCCCCCTACTGGTTTGCGCATCTATTTGTACAATGACCCTAGTGCCTAAGGGCATTGGCTTAGGCACTTTCGCATATACGCCATCACCAATCTTAATTATTGAGAAGTAACCATCCCACCTTACAACGATGCCCTCCCTATACTCACCCCCCCTCTGCGGCATACCTTCTGGGGCATGGTTAGGGGGGGTCTTTAACGGCGGTAGTAATCCAGCATACTTAAGGTCTCTGTCAAGTTTGAATAGGTCCTTTCTAAGGTATGGCGGAGTTGCGAGGTACTGGAGATTCTTTATTATGAAGTTGGTCCTATCCTTCTCGCCGGCTAATTTATGCCTATAAACAATGATCTTACTTACCTGAAAAATCGCGGCACCTCTGCCTAGGTAACCGATCTTCCTAACGGCCTCCCTATCGTCGGGAGACTCTGCAAGGAAGTCACTGGGTATTGCAATGTCAATTATTGGTTTTAACCTCGAAACCCTCATTTGAACTCACTAATAAGTTCAATTTTAAGTAAAAATCACTTCTTGCCTCCCTTAGCCTGCTTGCCCTGTTGTTGTGATGAACCACCCGTCTCAGTTAATGCCTTACCTAACTTCCTCTCCTCCTCCTCACTCGTCATGAATAGACTAGTTCTTTGTCTACCGCCCACGGAAATTACGAGTGGGCATTAATTTATAAACTTTTTCACGTTAGGCTACTCCTTACCAAGGAGCCTCTTAAGACCTGGGTAAATCTCGAATAATTGCTCCTGAAGCGCCAATGTGTAGTACTGAATCACAATCTCAACAACGAGTATCAAGCCAATACCACCACCAAAGACCCCCCCCGCGATGTCTCCAAGAGCCGCAATCACGCCAACTATTAAACCGCTAATTATCGTGAGCATCCTGACGTACCTATCGAGGAACCTAGCAATAACCTTGGGGGGGCTAGGTCTAAAGCCCGGTATGTGCATACCACCCTGAACTATGTACTTAGCCTGGTCCTCAGCGCTCAGGCCCGCTAGGTTAACCCATACTATGGCGAAGATTACGGATAATACCGCATACATGATTATATGAACCGCTATGTACGCAGCATCAATGTTCCTAGGCACCACCGTGAAGTAATAAAGTAATGAGCTTGGGCATGGTATTAGACCCGCCGATGTCATATGCGCACAGGCTAACCAATTAAGGAGTGGGTTAGTATCAGCTCTATTGTACGCACTCCAGAGCAGCGTTAACCCTTCGCCGATTAGGTATACCGTGTATGCCGTGAATATTATAGGCAGCACTGACACATACATCAACTTCAGAGGTACTGAGTACCTATAACCCCCCCTGTACTGCACAAGCGCCACCGGTATTGAAACCTCCATGAGCTCTAGGTAAAGAACAATGAGGGCTAGGGCTATCGTGGCTATCAACCCCCCCGTTAAACTCGGTAGGTTTACCTGGTATAATATGCTCATTAGGTACGTCATCTTACCGCCAATTGCATAATAAATGGCCGCAGCCAATGCGGGGATTGCGCCATAAGGAATCACGGAGCCTGGCAGGGTAAATGGTGAGAAGGCCATTGCGAACATCTGCTTTACAATGGTCACCAATATGAATAGCGAAATTCCACTGCCCAATCCCCAGCCCTTGGATATCATGTCATCCATTAAAATTATTATTATCGTGGCAATAAGCAATTGAATAACTATTAAGACACCACCAAGTGCGTTAACTGGGATTAATTGGCCGCTAGTCACCAGAGCAACGGCCTCGAGCAGTCCAAAGACTATTGCGAGAAGCTTCAGTAATGCATTGAACTTGGCCTGGTCCTCCGGGTCCTCAAGATCTATGTTGATCATGTCCGAGAAAACCAGGATCTCAAGTATTATGCCGGCCACGACGAGTGGTGTAATGCCTAGTTGCGCGAGTGTGCCGAAGGTTATGCCCAGTATGGCCGCTATGGCCGGTGATAGGAAGAAGGATGGCGTCACTGCTTAATCCGTAAAGTGGCGTTATGGACATTAGCAGGTAAACCGTTACTGCGAGGAATGTCCAGAACAACCTTGAGCCCATGCTCAGGGCTTCCCTGGGCCTGGGCACGGTGGGTACATAACGCAGTATAGGCTCCACAACGTCTATGAACCTACGCCCAGTACTAGCCATGCACTACCCCCCCCGCACTAACTCAACGGAGCCGCCGGCAGCCCTGATTTCTCCTCGGCCTTCCTCGAAACCCAGACAGCCCTAACAACCATGGGTTTACTGACTCTACCCCTACCAAGTAACTTATTAAAACCGATCTTTAATAAATCAACTATGTACTTACCATCAACCACCTGCACCAATCCCTTACTAACCAATTCATCGAGCATTGAGTCAAGCTCGCCAACATTGATGCCGAGCCTCGCGGCAACTATGGTCTCGGGCTGCTTAAAGCCATGCTTACCATAGAATGGGTAACCACTGGAGTCCTCGGCATACTTCATCACGAATGACCACTTATGCTTATGAAGCCCTGACCTACCCCCCCTACCACCGCTGGAACCACTCTTCCTATGCTGACCAACCCTACCCCCCCAGCCATGCGTCCTCGAACCCCCCCTGTACTTCCTAGCCTTCTTCTCGAATCGCCTAACCATGACTACGATTGACTATTGAAACCCTTAATAAATTTTATGACCTTCCCCCCCTCATCACGAGTTAAAAAACGAAACCTAAACCGAGCCCACCATTCCAGAAATTAATAGTAATTGAATGTAATTATACGATGAATTGGTGATTATAACATCCTAAGTATTAACTCATTAATGGCAATACCCCCCCTATAACCTAAATCACCGCCCTCATTAAATCCCTTCTTAATATTCTTAAGACCGCCAGACGGCGGGTGAAGCCTAAAGAATGGCTTTAACCCAGGGATACAGAGTACCTTATTACCTGATTTCGGCCACGGCTTATTCTCAGGGCAGGATAGTTGACCGACTTCACCCACTATGTAAGCCAGTGCAAACTCTTCAATACTTGACCATCCATACTTCTTAACCCAATCATCCGTTAGTGGTTTATCGCCAATTAACCTACCCTCCTCCTCAATAACTCAGCCAAAGTATCAGCATCTATCTCGCCCCAGGTAACCCAGTCCTTAACCACACTAAGCATTCCCATGTATGATGGTCTCTCATCAATGATGACGCACGTATACCTCCTCCTCAACCTTAGAAGATCGAGAACCTTCTCAACATCTGGTGGCGTATCCGCTAGGCCCTTAAGTCTAATTACGGCAATCCGCGTGTAAGGAGTCTCCCTAACGGCTTGCACACCCTCCTGAACCTGCATAGTCAATGCCCAATAAACCAATGATTTATTAAGCTTTAGCCTCCATGAAATTAGATGGAAAAGGCGTAGGTCTTCCTTAGGGCATCGTAAGTTGCCTTAACCAGGTTATGTGTCGTCCTGGTCTCACCCCCCATGCATATGACCAGACATCCTTAATACCCGCAAGCCTAAGCACGACCTTAGCGGCGTCAGCAGCCACAAGGCCGACGCCCTTTGGCGCCGGTATTAATATGACCCTAACACTGCCGCTCTTACCAACAACCTTAAACGGAACGCTATGTGGCTCATCACATGAACAATGCCATGAACCGCAACCCCCCCTCCTGACAGGTATTATGTTGAGCTTCGCCTCCCTAATTGCCTTCTCAATGGCCTGATTAACCTGCCTACCCTTACCCATGCCAACACCCACGTACCCATCCTCATTACCAATGACAACAGCCACTTGGAACTGACTAACCTCACCGGCATCGGTCTGTCTCTGCACTATATTTATGCTAACGACCTCGTGCTTAAGGTTGGGCAGGAAGAAGTCAATAATCTCAGGCTCCTTAATGGGCAGGTTAAGTCTGAATAAATCATCAATGGACTTAACCTTACCCTCCTTAACCAACCTGCCGACCCACGTCCTAGGCTGCCAAGCCTCGACAGCAGACTCAGTACTCATCGATCAAGGCGTAACTAAACCATTTAAAAACATTTACACTACGCACTAGTCGAGAAATGATGAGAATAAATTATTGAAGTCCCTTATTAATCGGGTTGAGGATTATTAATAGGATGGCGCTGGATAGGTTAATCGCCGAAGTAATGCTGTTGGTAGGCTCGATATACCTGGGCTATGCCCTATTCACTGTACTCAGCCACATGGGACTAGCTATCTCGCTTATGAACTCCATAAACCAAATGGCAAGCACGAGCATATACATACCGGATGCCGTAATAGTAACTAACGGAACAAGCAACCAACAACTATACCTAGTAATTTATAACAATGGACACACTGTAATAAACCTAGACAAAATCTACATGAGTTGCCAGGGTAGCACCATGAAAATCGACATGAATAATACCTACCTAGCCCCCCCTGGCAACTACATAATAATCAATAGGCAAATACCCTATCAACAATGCAGCATAAACACAGTATTCTGCATTGCAAATACCACGGTATGCATGACATACAAAACAAACACCACCCAATACGTTATCCCTCAGCCTTAATTAACCATTAGTGACTTAAATATCAACCTGAGACTAACCTACTGATGTATTACAGGAGTAATACAAGAAAAATAAACAGACAAAAAAGAGGAGACCTAAGTGGACCAATATATACAATACTCATGATAGTCTTCGTAATAGTGGCCGCGATAATGCTGTATAACTACTTCCAATCAAGAACCTCCGTACTAACCACACAGGCACAAATAAGTATTGTTAATCCGCAATTGGCAGGTAATGTATACTCAATAACCATTGAGAATATAGGAACGACACCGATAACCATAACCTCAATAACAATATATCCACAGAACTCACAAACACCCATAGTAACGCAATCATTAAATACTGTATTAAACCCAGGACAGTCAACGAGCATTGTCGGCACATCATCGATGCAATTCATAACCGGTAATAAGTATATAGTCGTTGTCGAGGGTCATACGGATGGTGGGCAGGAGGTTGCAGCGGAAAGTATAGCAATTTCCCAGTAAAAAGTAATTAACCTGTTAGGCTTTGTTTAAAATTACGTTAGTGGCTTATATCTTCAATTGAGATGGCTTAATTGATGGGCAATTACATAGTTAATGTTAGTATAGATGGGTTCAACTTTAGAATACCAATATCAATAATTACTAAGGAAAATACGTACTACTACATCGTTAAGGAACCTAAGTGCGATTCACAATGCATTGACTTAAAGGGTAAGATCATAGATTTCATGAGACAGAGAAATATGGCGATACTTGATGCAATTAACGAGGTGTTGAAGGACTTAGGTAATAAGCAGTTGGCGGAATCAGTGATTTATTACCTATTAAGGGATTTGAAGGGTTATGGGCCAATAACGGTGCCTCTTTTTGACCCAAATATCGAGGAAGTCGAGCTTAATAATTGGTTGTACCCAATAACCGTAGTACATAGAGACTTGCCAGGAATTAGGTTGGTGACTAACATTAGGTTTAATTCCGAGGTTGAGGCTAAGGACTTCATAATGAGCATCAGCAGGAGGGGATTGCCGAGGTCTGTCTCGTTATTAAAGCCATACCTGGAGACGATACTCCCTGAAGGCCATAGATTCACTGGTACGATTGGTGAAATAACGATAGGACCAACCTTTAGTATAAGGAAGTTTCCACCACAACCCCCCCTAACCCTTGAAGAATTAATACAACGAGGCACACTCAAGCCCAGTGCGGCTGCCTATCTATGGCTGATTGCCGAGCTTAAGGGCTTCATAATGATTAGCGGCCCAATGAGTAGTGGAAAAACAACATTACTCAGCGCAATAGCTAGTAAGTTACCTACATACTCAAAGATAGTGACCATAGAGGACACACCAGAGATACGCCTACCGCATCCACACTGGATTAGGATGTTCACAAGGGAGAACGAGGACGACAGATCTAGAATAAGTATGTTTGACTTAGTTAAATTGGCCGTGAGGTATAGACCAGATTATATAATAGTCGGTGAAGTAAGAGGTGAAGAGGTTCACGCCCTATTCCAAGCCTCGGCACTCGGCCACGGCATGCTGACCACATTCCACGCGTCAACACCTGAGGAGTTATTAATAAGGCTGACAAACCCACCATTAAATGTCAATGTTGGTAATCTACAATTATTATCAAGCGTAGTCTTTATGACAATAAGGAACGGCAAAAGGATCATAAATAACATCGTAGAGCCTGTAATAAACAACGGCACGGTAGAATTCAAGAGCGTATTAACAAGTACGGGCGATGTTGACGTAGAGAAAAGCGCCAAATTAAGGACATTAAGTAAGGCCTATGGATTAGACATCAACGAAGAGTTTATGAAAAGGGAAGACATCCTCAAGAACGGTTATAACTCTGATTACGAAATTGAAGAAATAACTCTAGGTAAGTAGTAATGAGTGGTTATAATTATTAAGACAAAACCTAATGCAAGAACGTAAAATCGCCTTACCAAGAGCCATGAATAATGACCCATACTACTGATCAACTAAACATATAACAGCGGGACCCAACCCCACGTATTGGCATGTACAGCAAGCCAGGGATTACGCCGGCCCATTCTCCAACCGGCAACCCCCCCTGAACGCGCCCACCCCCCGACTTAGGCTGCTCCCTCCCGGGCCTAACCCGGTTCGCCGGTTCCGTAACCAGTCAACCCTACGGTCGACCGGTTACGGCGTGGACGCCCCCCCAGGGGACCGGTTATCATCGAGGTACCGGCGGTCCCTGACCTACTGCGCATGCCAACACGTGGGTTTCGGCCTCCGAACCCATCGGCTGGGTTTTACCCAGGGGGGGAGGGCTGGGTAGGCCCTCCAGGCCTGGTCCCTGCTATTTCATTGTTTATGGAAAAATAAATTTTTTCATTGAATATGGGCGGTAGGTTTATTTTTGCTATTCTCGAGGATTATTTAATGGGTAGTTCTGTTGTTGATGAATTCACTAAGTCATTGATTGGTAATGTTGGTAGTGAGGTTGTTAAGGAGGTTGTTAGGATTGGTTATGCTGTTGCATCCTTCGTTATTTATGGCATGGCATCGCTTATGAGGGAGGGTAAGGGCCTAGGCTTTCCCTTGTTATTTCATTATCGAGGATCTTCAATGCAGACTTCATTAAGGACATTTTTGAGGTTCTTTTTGCTTCTCAGGGTGATGGTGATGATGTCATTGATGCTGCGGGTATAGTCTCTGAGGCTTACATGATTAAGTTGATTTATGGTAAGGAGGAGGGGGGGAGGGTTAGGCCAGGTTTTTTAAAGCCCGTTGAGGTTGATCATGGAGTCTATGTGGCTGTTTATAATGATGTTAAGAATTACATTGATGATTTTGAGGAGAAGAATAGCATTGCCTTTGGACTCATCGGTAATGTGATGGCTGTTTTACTCACTACGATAATTATAATGCTGATTATTGGTATGTGCCAGGGCGTGAGGAGTGAGGGTTATCCTGATGGTATTAGGGATTTCCTTGATTACGCACTTACGCAAAGTACGCATATGGCGCTGTCTGAGTTACTTAGTCATGGTTAGGAATTTAACTGGGTATTAACTGGGTACTGCGTGGTTGATGAGGTTATTGAGGCTAGGGATTACGTGGCTCAATTAATCAATAAGGGTTGGTTTAGGCATGCAATTGGTGAGCGCGGCATTAAGTACATAATTACGTTGTTAAGGTTCATAGATCTAAATTACAGGGAATGCTCCGTAAACCTTGACCTAGACTTCTTGGTGAACCTGCTGGATGATTATTATAACACGGAGAGTAGGATAAGGTACTTCATTAAGGAGTTAATGAGGATTCAGGGATATGACACTATTGCAAGGCAATTGGTAAGTGCCTACCCGGTGCTACCGCCCGATATCAGGGAGTTCCTAGACAACATTGCCAAGTCCCTACCCTCGGACGCGGCTCCAGGGACCCTGGTTGAGCAGGCAATTAATGAATTATTGAAGGAGCTGGAGGGTTTTAGGGAGAAGTTGATTTCGATGATTAATGCCGCCAAGTCACAATGCCCTAAAGCTTATAACCAAACCTCCTAACCAACTCCCTACGCTCCTTAATATCGGCATCACTCTCAACACCAAGTGGTGAGTGGCCATCAACGACGCGACCACCCCCCCCTCCTCTCAGGTGCAATTTCAGCAACAATCACGGAAAGCGGGTTCGCGGTTGCGGCGTATATATTAACGACCTCAACAACGTGCTTAATGGCATTGAGTACATTTATTGGCCACGCATTCCTTAGGTAAATCACGAACGTATGGCCGGCCGCAATTTTTCTGCAAAGGTCTATGGCTAGTTTTCTTAATTCCTCGTCAGTGCCCTCATGCCTAATTAACCTCTTACCAGATGCCTCACAGAAGGCTAGGCCGAACTTAATATTTGGCACTGAGTTCACGAGGGCCTCGTAAATGTCCTCCAGAGTCTTTATGAAGTGGCTGTGGCCTATTATTACGTTTGTACCCTCTGGTATTGGTACGTCTATTACCTCGAACTTAATGCCCTGGGACATTACGATTAATCATTATGGCATGCTTTAAGCATTACCACCATGTAATCTCCTGACTATGTAACCCAGAGTCTCAAGCATACTACTCGGTGTGTAGCCCTTCTTAGTCCTCTTTAAACGCACCTTGTTCTCACCATACGTAATCCTCACGCTCTTCCTCGTGATGCTTATCGTTACTGTTTTCATAAGGTCAACGTATGCTCATAGACGAACCTCTCGCCATTATACGTGTACCTGCCAAGGAATGTGTAGTAATTAGTGTTTGTTAACTTAATTACCTTACTAATAATGGGTGAGAAGGCGAATAACAACTTCTCAAATTGTTCATCATCAAGCTTTAAATAAGCATGTTCATTAATTATTGCGGACAGTAATACGCCATTCACAGCCTGTGATACGAATAGGCCATTAGGCCCGGTAATACTTAGTGCCTAATGCCGTGCCCCCTCGTGAAGGACATTAAGCCGTTAAGATTGTCATGTTACTTAGCCTCTAGTGGTGTCCCATCTGCCGGGCATTTATAGAATGTCTTCTTGGCGCATGTTGGGCAGTAAAGGGCGTGGCACTTGGGGGGGCATACGTAGTAATCATCATACCTAAAAAGCTTCTTACCGCACCTCCAGCACCTACCAATCACCAGGGTCCTTGGTACGTACACAACTACGCTTGATTCCCGGCTCTTTTAAAGTCTTACGCCAACACGGGCATCTCCACGGCCATGAACATAAGGACCAGTGTTAGTGGTATTGGTAGTGTGTACTTAATTGTTGGGTTTATGGTTAGGTTATTAAGTAGTGATGCCAGTAGTGACACGGATAGCTTATTATGTATGCCGTGAATAGGAGCGGCATTAGTACCGCGTTAATACTGGGTATTGACAGACCAATAAATGAGTAGGGTGCAGTACTAATGACTGAGCTTATTGTTGATACAATGAACCTACTAATGTACGTAACCCCCCCAGCAAATATTACTGGTAATGAGTAATTAAGTAGTTGTAGTGACCTTGACCCATAGCCAATACTCACTATTATCGTCTTCAACTCCAGGAAAACCTCAACAAGCCTATCAAGTGCCCTTGATGGGGAACCAAGGTTGGATAGCTCCCTTAGGATGCCTATTGCGAACCTCATTATCCATGGGCCACTAATCTCCACATTACCATTAAGTTGATTTATTCTCTGTAAATACGTAATTAATGGGCGTGGATATGAATTATCAAGGACCCTCTCAAATGCGGCACCCATACTTAAACCAGCCTTAACAACCTCCGATACATCACGTATTAAGTCAGGTAGTGCCATTAATGAGCTTCTTACGTCATTAACCCTACGGGTCACCAACACGGAGAATAAAAGTGGCGGTAGCATTAGTGATATTATTCCTTTAATCCCAAGGTACATTATCGAAATGGCGATAATTATTATTGATACGCCTAAAATCACGTACGTGGTTTTATCATGCGTAAGGTCTATGCGTATTATATACGGTATTGATTGATAAACCCTCAGTATAATGGCCGGTAATAGTAATGCTATGGCGGGCATTAAGTATAGTATTGCGTAGTTCATGCCGAGTATTGTCGTGATCATTACAAAGAGTATTAGCACGATTAATGATGATACTATGGCCACCACTATATCTATTATTTGTTTTGATAGTGAGGATAGCCTATTGCTTAATGTTGATAAGTACATACTCTCAACACTCCTCACGTAATTACCCACATCACCGCTATAGCCCCCCCACACGGATACATAGCCATTTATGAACCTTTGAAACTCAATGCTTGGATGCAATCTAGCCCTTAATTGCATGGCTTTCGTTATTGAGTTCGTAGTTAATGAGTACCTCTTAATCAACGACCACTCTCTACTAATCCACCTAAGCCCAATCCTACCGCTTACTTCAAATGCATGGGTTATGTCCCCACCAACATCATGTATTATGTCCAGCAGGACCACAAAGAATGGCAATTCCCACTCAATGTTTTCCTTAACGGCATCCACGGAGTACGCCGCCCAGATTAACGTGAGTGATGCGGGCAATGTTAGTATTGGTATTGAAATTAGTGATAGGAATAATGACTTAGTGATTAAATACGTGATGAGCGGTATTGGTATTAATGAATATGTTAAGGTCTCGACCAATGACGATATTTTATTAACATTCCATGAATAACCACCAGCAAGAGCCTTCCTACTCAGGTAATCCATTATTGCCTGTCTTAGCGTCCTCACATAACATACTTCTCAACACGGTTAATAAGGCACTACGTAATTAATTCCTTAAGCACATTAGTTATTAATTGATTCACATTAATCTCGGAGTACTTTGTCGGTATTGTGTTCGAGCATGTTATTGAGGAGATCCCTGTCTCAAACATCCTTGAGTCGGCCATGTTAAGTAATAGACAATGCGTCGCAATTGCGTGAATCCTAATCGCACCCAGGGACTTCAGTATCTTCGTGGCCTCTATTATGGTGCCTCCCGTCGCTATTATATCATCTATTATAAAGACCTCCTTACCGGCAACGTCGAGTTCCTTAGGCTTCATGGTAACCTCACCCGTAACCCTATCGCGGAACTTCTCAAGGTAGCTGAATGAAACCCCCCCTAGGTACTCACTGACCTTCCCAACCCTCCATAATGAACCAATGTCAGGGCTTAATAATACCGCGTCTTTAATCCCCCTAAGCTTATCCGCATATAGCTTGAAGGGTTCAATATTGATGCATTGAGTATTAGCCACCCTGAAGGCCTCGGGCTTATGAACATCCACGGTGATTATGGATGACGCACCAAGTGATGACAGTAATGATAGCATTGTTTGTAGGCTAACCGGCTCGCCATCCCTAAACCTCCTATCCTGCCTTGAATAAGGTAGGTATGGAAGAACAACATGGACATTCTTAACACCTAAATCGTGCGCGGCATGTATCGCAAGCATTACCTGGATAAGCCTTGTATTTTGTTCGGGATAGGCCCTTTGAATGAGTATTAAGCCGTCGTATGTTGATATGTCAATGGGATATCTAATGTATGACTCACCATCAGGGAATTGCTTCGTCTCAAGCACGACATGCGTTAATCCCAATGCATTAGCCACGTCATTACTCATGTCTGAGGACCAGGGAAACGATGCAACCAGGTATTTCGCCACGATTAATGAATTACCCACCACTTTTTAGAATTTATCTTCACGGGTCATCGGGGGGGGCTGCACCTCATAAAGCCTCCTACCTTTGCGGTTTTTGGCGCTAACCAATCAATGAGCCTCTTTGGGTCATTGGTCTCAACTATGAACGTTATAGGGCCCAGCGGACTCTCATTCTCCTCGGTTACGAACGTGAGGACGCCAGCATACGCGGCCTGCTTATGTAGGTGGAACACCACCCTATTGCCGTCAATGCCCCCCCTCATTAGGACCGAGCGTGCACTATCCTCAATTCCCTGCTCCTTAATTAAGTTATGCACCTTAATTAATGATTTAAAGCCATTACCCAAGGCAACGATATACCTCTTACCCTCACTCTCCTCAATCCTTATTTCATCATAAATAAACACATTGCTCAATGCCCTCCTAACCTTCTCTTCATCCTCCGTGGGCCTTACCTCAACCCAAACCTCGGCCTTCACGTAATGCCTTAAGAATACGGCGTTTTAAGGATTTGGTGCCGTGCACATTAATCTTTAAATATTCAACTAGAGTTTGGTCTTCGTATGAAGACGCTGTTTTTGAGGTACTCAACACATTGGTTAGGTTGACGCATTTTGAGGTTGAGAGTGCCAAGCTAATTAAGGATGAATTGAACATAAGGCTTCACTTGATGAGCTCACGAACCAATTCAAGAAGGAGTGGGAGGATAGGTATAACATGTTGATAAGTAAGGGTGTCTATAGATCATTGAGACAGTTGGCGAGGGAGACAATGATATCACTATTAAAGAAGTACTCACTGAGTTTAAGTCCGGCTGAACTCGATTACTTCGGCAATGCAATATCATCACTCGTTGTTGAAACATCCGAGTTATATCCCGATGTCGTTAATGCCATAGACGCATTATCGCAGATGAACATGCCCATGTACATACTCACGAACCTGGACAATGACGTTGCAAAGAAAATATTACTAAAGAATAATTTATTAAGGTACTTCAAGGGTGTCGTTAGTTCAGACCTGACGAAGGTCGGTAAGCCCGCCATTAAGATATTCCAGGCGGCCCTCAATAGGCTGGTGTCTCGCCAAGTGACGCTTTAATTGTTAGTGGGTTAATTGAGGATGTAATCGGTGCCAAGTTCCTCGACCTGAAGGTGGTATTTGTGAGAAGAACGAATGTGCAGTTACCAGTTAAGCCATTCTATGAGATAGACTCATTAACGCAATTACCTGAGATAATAAACAAGCTTACCTAACTTAATGACCACCCTTCGCCCTAACGACCTCGTGCCTCCTCTTCTCAGCCCTCTCCCTAGCCTTCTTCTTCCACTTATGTGCATGAGTCTCCCTCAACCCAACGCTAATTAGGCCCCTCATCCTACGGCCGGCAGGAGTCAACGCCCTAAATACCCTACCCCCCCTCTTACGCTTAATCTTAATTACCTTAGGCAGCGCAGGCTCAGGCGGTAATGCCTCGCCCTTAATGATCTTACTCAACCAATCCTTAAGTCTCTGAACATTAATATCCCAGACAGTGTCCCTGTTTATGTCAATCCTAATACCTAATAACCTAGCCTCATCAACCGTCAAGCCAACAGCCTTAACCTCACCAATTGAATAGCCCCCCCTACCAACCCTCCACTCATTGCCCAAAACACCACCACTACTGATTAACCTAGGCCTCTTAACGAGTGGTTCCGGCGGTGATAATACCGGTGGTTGCATTACTTGTGACATCTCGTACACGTAATTAATACCCCCCCCTTTATAAGCATTAATGTCACTCATGGCATTAACTGGGAGAATGCTTAATTAATGCATAGGCTTTAGGTCTAGGACAATGTATAGGTTATTCACGTACATGGCATTGATACGATATGTGGAGTTCGTACTAATAGTACTTGATTTTGCTTACCTGGGAATGCTCAATCCATTAAATAAGTTCTTAATAGCCATATTGATGACCGCAATAGTTTACTCGTTACTAGCCGTGGCAAGTTACTCATTTATTATGAATATGTGGGTAACATTGACGTTAGTACTTGCAATAGCAGGTGCAGATGCGGCATTACTGGTTTTAGCCATAATAACTCCACCGGCATCTGCCATTGGATTATACACGGCATGTTTCATAAACATAATCCTCGACGTGCTCGTGACGATCACAGTAATTGAATTAGTAAGGAGATAACGTAATAGTGCCTCTAACTGGGTAGTCGCCGAGACGGCCCATGATCACCGCTTCAATTAGTATCTTAATCTCCGAATCACTGATGACATTACCCTTATTAATGACCTTAATCATATTACCGTGGATCTCGACGTCGATATTATCCGTCAATGGCTTAACATTGACTATCCTAATATGAATTAGTGATGGGTATATCGGTAGCATTAATTCTCGAAAGGCCGAAACCTTAATCTTCTTCCTAAGTATCCTTGATGTTGTTACCACAATCCTATAGTCATTGACCAATGCCGTGAACACTGAAAATCCAATAATCAACACTATTATCGATATTATTAAATCAATAATCTCAAAGGCCATACTCCCTCACCGCACTCCTTATCTTATTCACGGAATCCTTAACGGTTTCCGGAACAACCTTGACATTGTAGAATAGGGTCATGAAGCTAACATCACCGTTCCACCTAGGAACCACTTGAATACTCACATGGGGGGGCGCCAGTGATATGCCCACGTTAAAACCATGCGGATTATAAACCCTCCCTAAAATGTTAATGAACTTCTTAGCCATATCCATAAGTTCAATGAGTGTTGATGTACTTATTTCATTAATTGATTGGTGCTTGATTGGTGCTATTATTAAGTGCCCATTATTAAATGGATGTGGAGTGTGAAGAACTACTATTTTTTCGTTTTTAATTATTATCAATTCCTCATTATTCATCAATTCGCAAATCTCACAATTCACTTAGACCCCCAGGGTGATAAGATAGAATTATTAATTTTTAAGGTTTTAATTCACTTTATCGGTATTTTAATGTTCAACTCCCTAGCCAACTCCTTATACCTATTCCTAACCGTAACCTCAGTAACCTGGGCCGCCATAGCAACCTCCTTCTGAGTCCTAACCTCGCCCTTAAGGAGAGACGCTATGTACACAGCTGCTGCGGCAAGACCAGCTGGGTCCTTACCTGCCGTTAAGCCCTTCCTCTTCGCTTGCTCGAGAATGTTCAGCGCCTCCTTAAGTATTTCACCGCTAAGCTTCAATTGCTCAACAATCCTAGGAACATAAAGCTTTGGATCACTTAACGGTAATCTGACACCTAACTCCCTGGCAATGAGCCTGAAGCATCTGGCAACCTCCTTCCTACTTGCCCTTGTGTATTGGCTAATCTCATCAAGGCTCCTGGGCATTCCAATCTTCCTACAGGCCATGTGTAGGCACGCGGCGACGATCGCCTCAACGCTCCTACCCCCCCTAACCAACCCCCCCTTGGTTAATACTTGTTCGTAAATACCCATGGCCTCATCAACGCATGCCTTCGGTATGCCCAGCTGCGATGATATCCTGCTAAGCTCATTCATTGCCTGTATAATGTTACGCTCATAACTCGTCTGAACCCTAACCCTCTGCTGCCACTTCCTATACTTCAAAATCTCAAGCTTCCTCTTAATGTCAAGCTCCTTACCACTCGCATCCTTGGTTGCCCAATCAATCGTCGTAGTTAAGGCCTCACTCGTTAATCTATTAAGTGGACCACCAGCTCTCGCTCTGGTCTCCTTTTCCTCGGCTGTGAAGGCTCTCCATTCAGGTCTTAAGTCAATAACGTGCTCGAGAACAACCGAACCACACTTGGCACAGATTACCTGACCATTTTCATAATCAAATATGAACGTTGTCGAACCACAGTACGGGCATACGAGTTTCTCCTCACCTTCAGATTTGAATTCTATTATCTTACCTGATACCCTCAACTTACTTAATAAATTAGAACTACCTTGTTGATCCTTCCTTTCCTGTTTGGGGGGGTTAGACATAAATATCCCCCCCTATTAAAGCTTTTCGCGTATTGTTTAATTATTTATAAACCTTTCTCTCCGTAAAAAATTATTTATAACCCTCACGAAGTAACCTCCTAACTCTAGCTAGCAAGCCATAAACCTGTAACTCACCACTCGATCCCCCCCTAAGCAATCTATAGTGGTGCTCACTAACGATATAAACAGCCCTGGGCTTCAACTCCTCAGGAACCTTTAACTGTGACGTTGCTGAAACAACCTCCCTATGGATGATCTTAATAATATCGAGTGGATCAGCGCCCTCATCCCTTATCAACGACATAACCTCCCTAACGGCCTTACTAAAATCGCCAACCACAGCCTCAGTAACTATTGCCCTAACCCTAGTTGGACTAACCTTACCTAATGCCCTATAGACCGCCTCCTCATCAACTGCACCACCTAACGAAGCCGCTGCCTGTAGTGTGTTTATTGCTTTTCTCATGTCTCCTTGGCTTACGTCCCATATGGCTTCGAGTGCGTCGTCAGTAACCTTAACACCCTCCCTCGAAGCAATCTCCCTAAGCCTACCAAGAACAGCATCCCTAGGAAGAGGAGAAAACCTGAATAGGGAACACCTTGATTGTATCGGCTCAATTATTCCTGACGGGTAATTCGCAAGAAGTATAAACCTGACGGAGGTTGTGTACATCTCCATTATTCTTCTAAGGGCTTGCTGGGCGTCCGGTGTCATGTTATCGGCCTCATCAAGGATTATTAATCTAAAGGGCGCCTTCACGGTAGGCATGGTCTTTGCGAACTCCTTGACCTTCTCCCTAATCATTGCGATGCCCCCCCTCTCGTCACTTGCGTTTAATTCCAGGGTATTCTCACGCCAGGCATCGCCATAAAGCTCATGGGCAATGGCAAGAGCATCGTAGTCTTACCAGTACCAGGAGGACCGAAGAAGAGTAGGTGTGGTATATTACCGTTGGCAAGCATCTCCTTTACTCTAGCCTTAACGTGGTCTTGGTCGATAATATCATCAATCCTCGTAGGGCGATACTTCTCAACCCACAGTACCTCCTCGGATGACATGTACTACTCTATTTCTTTCCCATCTCTTAAATAAATTCTTTTGCAGCCTCTGAGACTACGTACTTATTATCTCTAAGTAATACATATCCTAACCTATTTAGTATTGTTAGTAATTCGTACTCCCTATCACTGAGTTTGTCAATTTCATTGATCGATATCGGTAATTTACTAAGTAACTTTCTAATAATTTCTTTAGTTGTGACTACTTCCCTATTTGCCGTCTCATCCCTAAGCAGTACTACCTTTCCCTCATCTATCAATCTTTTAAGAAGTCTCTTAGCCATTACATCCCTCGTATCAAGAAACAAATTATTACTTATAGCTTTAAGCAGTCCACCACCCAATTGCTGGGACCGTAATTGCTGCTGAGGTTGCGTGATTTCCCGACCACGTAATTCTCTCAATTCCTCCTTAATCAAGTCAAGCTCTCCCTCAATAGCCTCAAGACGCTCAAGGACCTCCCTAAGCAATTTAATGCATTCACTACACTGTGAGCTCATCATTTAATGAGTGCGATACCAGTTAATAAGGCTATAGAGATGAGCGAATCTCCACAACATCACCGTCATTAAGGACGTAATTAATACCGACCCTCTTAACACCCATTGGGAATTTATCAAACCTCCAAACCCTGGCATACTTAAATCCATCATAAAACCTACTATGAATCCTCTTAGCCAGGTCACCCACCGTCGAACCTCTCCTGAGTACGAAGGGCTTTGGCGAGTACGTATCAGCATCGGGCTCCTTTGTATAAACCCTTATTAGGTCCATTATCCTCAATAATGACTCGCCAAGTGCCTTAGAATTAATCATACAATTCTTAAGCGATGCGGTTAACACAAACACTTCACTGCTTAGTTTAGCAATGATATTCCTTACATAATCATTATCCGCCAGGTCAATCTTATTTATTACGACAAGAGCCGGCTTGTATGCTATATCCTTAAATATTGATTCCTCAACATCATCCAGCGTGGCCTCGCCATTGATCGTGACCAGGGCATTATTTATACCGTAACTCACCAATAGCTTCTTAACGTCCTCCACTGTACCATTAACCAACTTACCAACGACTTGAATTCCACCTGTCGGTCTTTTCTCTATCGTAACAAAACCCCTAGGCCTAACTATGTATATCCCATTCTCCCTCAGGATACCCTTTAAGGCGCTGTACTGAGTCTCAACATCACCACTCGCATCAAGGACCACTACCGCACTATCCGCATTCCTAATCATTGATAATGCCACGGAGTTAACGTCCGAGTCCGCGTCATAAATATTGATTGAGGGCAGCTTCACAAGTTGGAAGTAGACATTGTCGTAAATGAACATGCCTGGTATTGGCTCAATGGATGAGTATGGTATATCATCAGGCTCAACCTTCACGTTAGTCAGGCACTTTAAAAGGCTTGATTTACCTGATGATGGTGGTCCTATTACCACTACCTGGGCATCACCCTCCTTTTCAACGTATATATTGACACCACCGCCTGACCTCAACGACCTCTCCTTAATCCTCCTCTCCTCAATCTCCCTCCTGAGCTGAGCCATCCTCCTCCTAGCCCAGTGAATTAAATTCTCCGTACCTTATGCTTAGGTACTGCGCTCAGGAATTCCTCAAGTGCCTTCAACTTCTCCTCCGGCG
The DNA here is from genome assembly GCA_001316125.1 of Vulcanisaeta distributa JCM 11213. The sequence continues at coordinate 16,900 of BBCS01000004.1, read as the reverse complement.
TCTTAGCCTCCATCACCTTCAACCACTTAGCCTTAGCCTCGGGCGGCAGGTTAGCAGGCATTGTTAAATTACATAATAATTAATACGGATTAAATAATTTATGACCGAAACTAGACATCCTCAACTCCCTTATCCGTGATCCTAAACATGGCACTAGCCTTGAAGGGAAGTCTCGGAGAGTCCAGGACCTCCATGACCTTGATATCCTCCTTAGACTTCCTAAGGAATAGTCTATGCGTAACAGCGTGGGCCAGCACATTACCACCAGCCGGCCTCTTAACCTCAATATAGCCCATCGGCACATCAAGGACTTGGTTCGTGAGGACAACATAGACATTATAGACCTTTGCAATCCTCATTAACCAATCAAGTATGTAATTGAGCCTCTGCTGTCTCTCGGCTAATCTCTCCCTACCCTTAAACTCAGCCCTGTAGAGGGCTATTATTGAGTCAACAACGATGAGCTTAGCATTTGCCTGCTCCACGAGTTTAACAACGTCAAATTTAATCCTATCCTCAAGGTCCGCCGCATTAATTACCTTAATAACGTATATATTGTCTAAAGCCTCGTTGGGGGGGTCCAGGTCAAATCTTTGGGCTATGTTAACGATTCTATTTGGCGAGAAGGCTCCTCAGTGTCCAGGTAAACGGCTGCGCCACCAACACCACCCTTATCCTGACTCAACTGAACAGTTACTGAGAGTTGATGACAGAGTTGAGTCTTACCAGTGCCGAACTCGCCGGCGAATTCGTAAATTGCCTTAGGCTCTAAGCCGCCCTGTAGTAGATCGTCAATAGCCCTAACATTGGTCCTCAATCTAATAATGCCCTCAAAGTTCTTAGCTAAATCCGTCGCCCTTGAAACCCTATTACTACCAAATACAATATCCCTCGCAGACCTCAGTATTTTCTCAACTATCGGGTGTCATGTCAGTTAACTCAATGAGCTCTTCAGGATTGAAAAGCGCCAAATGCCTAACACTGAGTATTCCCTTCGATTTAAGTAATTGAGCAGTCTTTGGCCCAATACCCTCCAAATCCTCCAAGTCAATGCCCTCCTGAGGCATTTCTCCTCAGATTAACAATTCGCTACCCAACAATAAATAGGTATTTGTTAAGAATTAAAAGCAGGACCTTTAGAGAAGCCCTGTGCTAAACATTGCCAATGTAATTGGTGACTTATTCCTGGTGGTATTTCCAATAACCATGGCCATTGGATATGCGTTTAAAGGTAGGGTTAAGAAACTCGGTATTGGTAATTACCTGCAGTATGTGGTCATGGCGTTAATATTCACGATGGCCTTCTGGGCAGGTAATATCGTGGCTAGTAATTACGTTCTTTACATAATACTTTACTCAGTACTTTACGCCATACTTTCTATAGTAATGAGCCTAGTATTTACAATACCCATAGGCTTCATCATCAATACGAAACAAGTAAGGGAGGTTAACCTGGATAACGGCTCCAATGCCAATACTAAATTACCGTTAATACTATTGATTATCTTAACGGTTGGGTGGTTACTTGGCTATTACGGCAGGTTTAAGTCAATGGCTAATGACCTTGATTATTTAATAGCACTTGAGTTATTCGTATTAGTATTGGTGATAGGACTGGACATCGGCTCATCAATAAATACGCAATTACTTGCTCGGGGATACTTAGGCGTAGCAATTGCGGCCACATCATTACTGGGCAGTTCCGTTAGTGGCTTAGTACTGCATTACCTGGTTGGAGTACCATTGGCAGCATCCCTCGGCATATCAATGGGGGGGATGGGCTGGTACTCACTGGCTGGGCCTCTCCTCAGTATTAGGTTTGGACCAGCATGGGTACCTGGCCTTTTTAGCTAATTTCCTTAGGGAGCAACTAACATACTTATTGGTTCCCCTGATTGTGATCACAGGCTTTAGGGATGCATCCCTGGTATCCATTGGCGGTGCGACGTCTATGGACGACACGTTGCCAATCTATAGGCTTTACATGGGCGAGACCGGTGGTTTCATAGCGTTTATAAACGGCTTTGTAATAACGATAGTGCTCCCTGAATTACTGCCATATGTGATAACACTTAGATAACGCTAGATTCCCTCATCAATGTTTATGAGATCCCTAATCATACTCACCTCCTCCTCCGTCGCGCCCAGCCTACCAATGTCCATATCAACGAGTAACCTTGCCAGTGCTATTGCGGCGTCTCTAATCGATATTATGCCGATGACCTTGCCATCCTCATCAACAATTGGTAAGTGCCTAATGCCATGCTTAGCCATTATATGGACGGCCTTTATTAGGCTAGCATCCTCCTCAATAACTATGACATTTCTCGACATTACATCACCGACCGTTAACGCATCAAGGCCTACATTACTCGCAACTAATCTCAGTAAATCCCGCTCAGTAAACACGCCTATGGCCCTACCCTCCTCATTAGTCACTATTATTGACCCAATGTTCCTATCATTCATTATCTTAATAACCTCCGTTAGTGCTCATCATCCCTCACGGTTATGAGGACCTCCTTCATGACCTCCCTAACGCGTGGTATTGCCATGTAATTAATAAGTACTTTAAGGTTCTATATATGTTTTTTATACTATGAGTAGCCTAACCCATCTCAAGCCGAGGGTGAATGGCATGAATAACACGCCAGCACCACTGAAGAACTTCGTATACATCTCGTAAAAGTGAAGCCTTAGACTTTGCACGAAAGCCACGAACCCCTCACCAAGTATTATTATTAAATTGAATATTATCAACACAGCAAGACCAGCTGGCGTGAATAACCCCAGCGATACGGCCCAGGCGTAGGTCATTGCCGTGAACACGGCATGCATTATCGCCACAATGCTCAGTCTCATGAATGATATGGTATTCGTGAGACTCGGTATTGCCGCCTCAGCACTAACCTCAACAGCCAATTGGGCGGCACTGAATCCAGGGACACCCCCCCTATACTTAGCCCTGAAGTAAAATAGTGAATACATTAGTATTGCTAACGTAGCGAATACGGCATATACCCAATACCATATTAAGCCCTCTATTACGTTAAATAAGGGATACAACGGCTGTAACAGTGGGGTCTCCTCACCAATCCTTATGACAGGCACGAACCCAGGACCCATCAAGGCGAGTACGAGGAATAGGAAGAAGAAGAATAATGGCACATAGAATCCAATGGCCAAGTCCCTCTCACCACCCCCCCTGTAGGCATTAATTGCCTTAAATGCAAACGCCAGTAATAATGATACTATACCAACCATTATTGATACTGCGAGCATTGCGTAAATTGAGTTAGAAAGCACCTCTAACGCCGTACCACTAACATGAACAAGCCTGAAGGCGCCGGTAATACCTCTATTCCAAATACAGTACCACTCTCCACGAATGTAAAGATTATTGACCAAATACCCGCCATCAGGAATACCAATCCCCACATTGAGTACTTACCGCTGAATATTGAGCGTAGGAAGGCGTTGGGTCCCTTATAACGGGACTTGTACAGGCATAGCCGAATAGGGATAGTACCACGCCGTGGCCTAGGTCCGGGTACATCCAGCCGTAGAAGGCTGGGAATAATATGAACGTTAGTATTATTGGGCTTATCTCCGTGTACTTCGGTACTCCATACATGTACGTTATTTTCTTAAAGGCATCAATGGGTTTTGGGTATTCCTCAAGTGTCGGTGCCTTCTCCGGCTCTATTTCCCTAACGTAAACGACCTTACTCTCCTTCCTAACCCTGGCATCAATGGCTAACTTACTGAGTAGTGACGCCAGTAGGTCATCGAATTTACTCGAGAGACTCTCCTTTACATAACCCGCTATTGTCACGACATCACCACTGACCTTATTAATGCCGTCAATGCCATAGGTAGAGACCTCGTTAAACTCCCTCACAAACTCCTCATACTCCCTCTCCAGGTCCTTGAGCCTTGACCTTAGGTCCGTTAATTCCCTACCAGTTAGATCAAACGCCGACTTAATGTTGGTTAGGTAATCCCTACTTATCTCATAAACCTCCTTACCAATGACCTAACGTCCAAGCCCTCTGGAGACTCTATGAGCGTGAGTATTGATAGGTCTGTGCCCTCAACATCACGCCTAATGTACATGAACCCTTTAACATAATCCTCATTCACACCACCCCCCCTAATGGCGAACACCCTAATCCTCAGTCTACTAAGTCCCTCGAATGAAATACCCGCCTTCTTCATATACCCTAAAGCCTCATGCACTATCTCCAGCTCCTTAATTCTATTCCTAGTATCATTCACCGAATTAACTAACTGCGTCAACCTATCACCCACGTCCTTACCCTCAGGGATTGCGGAATCCATGTACTGCCTAACTATGTTAGTTATTGTATCTGAGAGATCGATAATTGCATAAGCCCTATCACTAACCTTGGTCAGGAAATCACGAAACTCCTGCTCAAGCCTTCCCAACCTACCCTCTAACTCCGCCAACTTACTCTTCATGGATTCTAAGTCAGCATTACTAGGTATCTCGAGAGGATTCGTATTGAACAACTTATACGCATTTAGCAGGCCCTGCTTAGCCCATTCAGTATATCACCAGTGCATAGAACCTATCCTGGACCTTCACGGGCAATGTCTCGGCACCGTAGTTAGTAACCGTATTCCTAAACTCACTAAAGTCCTCCTCACTTAATGGAACGATATCGACTAGGAAGTGCCTCAGTCTTTCCATAATAATTTCACCAACGGATGACATAACATCAACAATTCCTCTCAATCTCACATACTCATTCCTAACACCCTCAATTGAATCAAGATACTGCCTAACCCTCGTGAGTAGGTCCTCGCCATCCTCGATTATGTACTCAAGGAGTTCATTAAATAGGCTAATCTTAACTTCATGAGGAGTCGCTGGTGGCGGTATTGAGTACTGATTTAATATCCTACTTAATTCTCTGGATATGTCCTCAACCCTCCTAATCTTCTCGGAGTACTTACCCGGCACCCTAGGCGCGGTATTACCCCCGGCCTGGTTATTGGCATGAAGTAGCCGGCATTACCTATATTCATCAATAGGTCAAAGGCATGCTCTGATGGCAGTGCAATCTTATACTCAATAAGCCTCGCTATTGGCATTCGATAGGCAAGGGCTAATTGTAGAATTTAAGCATTATTCCTCCAAAGGCCTGGTTACGGCTATTTACGAAAGTAGCATTTAAAAATGCCGGGTTGTGGCATGTATCGTGTCGACGCAGATAAGGACCATTAAGGCCAGGATATACTCAATAAGGAGGGGGGGCTCCATTGGTTATTCGAGGGATGCGATAATCATAGTGCCCGGTATCGAACTGCGATGGATGCCGCTAAGTTCATTAATGCCAAGGTCGTATGGAGGTCAAAGACAGGGGGGGCTGAGATAATAGGTAGTGTACTTAAGGTGTGGGGGTAAGCATGGTCAATTACTCGTTAGGTTTAGGCGGGGATTACCTGGGCAGGCCCTTGGCGACACTGTGGATTTAATATTATAAGTGATCAGTGATCAATGATCTAATAAGTAGTTATTAGGACTTGCATGGAGGCTTCGTTGGGTCAACTATCTTATACCCAAATAATAGGCATATACCCGTATTTGCACCGTAATAAATGCATTCCCTACAGTCATTTGGTCTACCCATTACTATCTTAACACCGCTTGGTAATGATACCTGGGTTGTGGGTATTGACGGCACTTGCGGCTTCTCAACAGTAACTTCAGGCTTTACGGTCTCGGCCTGCTGCTTCATTTCCGCAGGTGGCGGAGGTGGTGAAGGAGGTGGAGGCGGGGGGGGTGGTGATGGCTGCGTTGGTGGAGGGGGGGTACTTGGCGGTGGTTGTGGTGGAGGAGGCGATGGTGGGATCGGCGCTACCGGCTGTGGTGGTGCCTGCGGTGGTGATAATGCAGTAACTACCTCATCCATTACGGTTTGTCTAACCACGTCCGGCGGCGGTAATTGACCTTCATAGATCTTCCTGCCATTAATTATTAGTGCAGGCAGTGATGTGACACCATCCTGTTTCATTGATTTGACTAAGTATATTAGGTTCTGCGGTACTTGATTTTCGGGCATATTTAATGCGTTAAGGGCTGCATCAACAGCTTCTGGCTTTATCCTTATGAACGTTGCATTAACGTTCCTCTCGCTGCCCTTGAACTTCTCCCTAACCTCCGTGACAACGCTTCTAATAGCGTTTCATAAGCCTCATCCCTACCGACAACCATGTAAAACTTAATCATGACCGGCATATACCTCAATTCTTAATATAGACCGATTTAATAAATCTTTAGTGTTTAAAATTGCGTTAATAATTTTACCGCCCACCAACTACAGCCTGCTGTTTTATATTATTACTCAGTAGCCTATTAAGGTAAAGTTTACGTTCGATGACATTACCATCAGGGCGTAATTCATATATTATTTGAGTCCTGAAGGCCTTAATACTCGTGGGATTGCAGATCTTCAGTGAATCACAGAGCTCCCTAATGAACTCATCAACACCAAGTTGCTTATTCGTTTTTTGATAGTAATTCTCGGCAATTTCAACGACTTTCTGTGGAAGTAGTATTGTAGCCTTACCTGAATCAACTATGTACAATCCATGATAACCAAGTACCATCTCCTTCCTAACCCAATCCATATCAACGTCAGCTAATGGAGATATAACCGTAACCTCAAGGACGCAGTTTTTAAACTCAGCTATTGATATCGGTGAGAACCTCGGGTCATAAAATGCTGCGTGCATTGCTGCGGTCACTGAATCCTCGAGTAGGTTCTTTATTGGCCTTATCGTACCCATGCTACCCCCTAAGAACCCTCTTGATCATGCCGTCTGAGTACATGAGCTTCTCTATCGATACGAACACCCCAAACTTAAGTTCCGCTATCCTAACTAGGTGTGTTGGGTCAATTTCATAATCAGCCTTAATACCAAGCCTCTCAAGGATCTTAGCCCTTAAGTACCTGATGAGACTCGTGTATTCCTGCTCATTAAGCGGCCTGAACAATTCCATGCAAATATAGCGTTATAATTAATGATTTATATGCAATGCCCCCTCTTTATCACTCGCGAATTACTAGTAAATTATTATCAATGCACTGAACACTCAACATGCCTTGGACATTCCTGGCAACCTCCAATTCCTTACTAATGCGCATATGATGACTACCAACCCAATAAACCTTACCACAACCAGTACATAGCCAGAACTCACTATGCCTAAGTAATACACTCCTTGGCACCTTATCAGCCACTAAATCCCCCCCACTAACCCTAATTAGCCTTGAACCACAAACAGGGCATAAACTCCTCTCCATATTGAGATATAATGGAAACCCAAGAATTAGCGAGAGTATTGATAACCACTCAGTGTGCCTTGGCGTAACCAACAATAGGCTTAGCTTAACCCTCCTCCTAAATAACTCCTTATCCTTAGTCACCAACAAATGATCGACGCCTAACAGGTCAGAATCGCGGAAATTAGGGTTATACATAGCCTTAACACCCAACATCCTCAACCACCTAACCAACCAACCAAGCATTGAGTCAACCACAACCTCATCATCACTTACGGGCAGATCAACGCATGCATTAAGTCTAGCAACCTCCAAGGCTGATCACTTCACTAGGCTCCTTAATTTATCCCATGAAACTGGACTTCCCTCATAAGGCCTTCAACACTGATGGACCAGGCACCGCATCAACGATGTGACTCAGGTTAACCACCTTAGTGAACCCAGGTATTTTATTTTTGAATAAGTCATAAATCTCTCTGCTCACACTAACTCTATCCTTAGTCCCTGGTCTCACTATGACGTAATAATTGACTAACGAGCTTATTACGCTTGGTGGTGCCGTGATTAGGCGAATAATTGATGCTTCACCAAAGCTATCAACCTCACGCCTATACCCAAACTAAGCTCCGCATTCCTAACCCAGCCCCCCCTGGTTCCATAAATCATGAAACTACCCTTACCCAAGTACTCACCGGACGGCGCCTTCTTAGTTACCTGCTCACCCCCCCTTACGTAGAACGCATCGAGCACCGATAAACCCATGACCCAAGCCCTTGAGTATGAGACTGCGTATTGGGCGGCTTCCTTAATATCATCATCACTTACGTTATCGCCAGAACTAGCAAGTCGAATAACCACCGCGGCGCCGCCAGGTATGTCAGCATGCACGAACATGTCCCAGGGCCTCAGGTAGTGCCTAACAATGACCTCATTCTGCGTGGCATCCCTGCCGGCTATCACCAATTTACCGCCGCTGGTTATGAACCACCTAAACCTCTCAAACCACTCCCTGGCACCATAAATCACACGGATAGAACCCTCCCTAATGCTCTCCGCGATCTTCTCACCCTCGGCCCTAAGCTCCTCAATACGCGCCCTAAGTTGACTGAGACTTTCCTCGGCAGCCTTTGCCTTCCGTTCAAGTTCCTTAGCCCTATTGAAAAGGTCATTAATTACATCGCCAACATCCGCGTTTAAGGGTATCGATACGGTGACGCCACCAATCTCGAGAATCACCGCCTTACTCCTCGGCTCAAACCCCCCCTTAACCCTAATTCCCTGGTACTCCATGCCACGAACCAACTCCTGAAACTCATCCTTATAGGAGGACCAATAATTCCTAAGTACGTTAAGCAAATCCTCAATAACATACTTCCAATTAAGCACGGTCTCCGCCTTAACCCTCAATTCCTCAGAACCCTTCCTAAAACCCTCAATACTCATCATTAACTCATCAATACTCTTCTCAAGCCTTGCAATTTCCCCCCCAGAGATGCTGGCTAGTCTCTTCTCGGATTCCTCCCTAACCTCAATTTCGTGGAAGTACTCATCAACGGCCTCGTTAAACTTCTTAAATTGTTTAATATTATCGTACTTAATTGATTGATATCTAATTGGCGTTACAGTTATTGGCACACCATTACTATAGTAAATCGTTGGTTCTAAATCACCACTGCTGATTTTATTGATCATTGACGTGATCACTGATAATACATTATCGGCATCAACTGAATTAACTGGAGAATCACAGCTAATCAATGCCTCAACACATACTTCATTGGCTACCTCACTGCCCAGACCTAAGCCCCCCCTGGCGATCGCCCTACCTATTGTATCGTAACTCTGTAACGCCTTAATCACGCTTTCACGATCATCAACAGGCTTGACGAAACTTTGAGGCGGTGGCTTATACTCCAGGCCGATATTCACAACCCTATCCTTACCCCCCCTATACGCCCTCAAAACCCACTTAATCTTATCATCACTACTCACGTAAACCGCATTCCAAGGCTCAAGAAGCTCAATCACTAGATAACCATCATCAAACGATAACTTAACAACCCTATCAAAGTTTAATAACTCAAGGTCCCTTAACCTAGATCCCTCAATAAACCTCCTAAGTGAAGTAACCCCCTCAGCCCATGTTCAAGGACGTAGCTCGTCAGGCCAAATCTATGGGAGTTGGCTATTACGAAGTACTTTTCAGAACCCTTCCTAAACCTAAGAAGCAGTGAGTTACTCATTGTGTAGACCTTATCGATGATTGAATTCCTCAAGTCGCCGAGCTCCGTTAGGATTGCCAATAGGTCCAGGACATTTAGTGACCTCTTTTGACCTGGCATTAAGCCTTAATTTTAAGATGCGATGTGCCCTTTAAAAACGATTCACTTCTTCGTAATCGTTGACTCCTGCTCCTTCAACAACCCAATCAGCTCGTTGATTGACTCCCTTAATGACCTCATCTCCTTTATCAATTCCTCAACACCCTCAAACTCAACCTTAAACTTAACACCAGGCTGTTGCTCGTAATCCTCCCCCCCATCGTCATTAACAACGCGTTTCTTTACCCTACTTCTCACATTACCATCATCACTTGTTAGCTCCTGGAGAAGTTCCTCGAGGTCAACCTTCTTTTTCCTGCCAAACATATCAATGTATTAATTCTCAAGTAAATTAATAAGGCACTATAGTGAGTTTTAGTCATATGATTGGCGTTATTTATGATAATGCATATTTAGAGCATAAGCCGCCAAGAAATCATGTTGAGAATCCAGGTAGGGTCACGTCAATTATTAAAGCAATAAGCGACATCACAATCATTGAAAGGCCTGTTAATTATGTTGATGATTGGATACTTAAGGTGCATGATCCCGATTATGTAAGGCAGATTGATCATGCTTGTGGCATGGGCTACGTATTCATAGACGCAGATACATACGTAAGCCCAGGCACCTGTAGAGCGGCGAGACTTGCGGTTGGCGCTGTCCTAAGAGGTACTGATAAGGTGTTGAGTGGAGAGTGGAATGCGGCCTATGCCGTAGTCAGGCCACCTGGTCACCATGTTGGTCACGGTGGTAGGGCACTAATGGCACCTACCAGGGCTTTTGCATATTTAATAATGTGGCTATTGGTGCAGTCTATGCCTTGGAGCATGGCATTAATAGGATCGCCATACTCGACATTGATGCCCATCATGGGAATGGCACGCAGGAAATATTTTACGAGGACCCCCCCAGGGTCTTATACGTAAGCCTTCACCAAGACCCATTAACCATTTACCAGGCACTGGGTTTATTGATGATGTTGGTGAGGGGGGGGAGGGCGAGGGATTTAACGTTAATATTCCACTACCGCCATTCACAGCAGACGATGCCTACATGAAGGCTTTAGATAAAGTTGTTTGGCCAATAATTGAGGAGTTTAAGCCTCAGTTGGTCCTAGTCTCCCTTGGGTTTGATGCGCATATGCTTGATAATATAGCCAACCTAAGGCTGTCTTTAAATGCGTATGCTTATGTATTCAGGAGGTTGAGGGATATGATTGGTAGGGTTAAGGGCGTTATTTTTGTGCTTGAGGGTGGGTATAATGGCGATGTTTTGGGGTAGGGGGGGGTCAAGGCTCTTAATTGAGATCATGAGTAATAGGGATGTGGTGGTTGATGAAGAGATGAACCAAACGGACCCAAGGGTTATGGCGCGTGTTAACTCAGTCATTAGGGATGTGATTAATGTTCAGAGGAATTACTGGCATTTAGCTTGATAATGGCGATTAATGACCTAAATATTTATAATTGCATGAGTTAATGCGTGATTGTATGATGAGGCTGGGCTTGATGAACAGTGATTTAGGTTAATAGCGCTGATGAAGTTCTTTAATTAATTCCTGTGAGTTAGTGATTTAATTTCCCAGGAGGAATAATGTAATGTGGCGAGGCTTCACTACTTAGTTGTGGTCATTACGGCGCTATTAATATTACTTGGTATTGACTTAACTTCGTATGCTCAGCAGGTTCAATTGCCAATATACATACCCGCAGTTAATGTAAGCATAACGGCACTCTCAGCAAATGGCATGCCACTAACTAGGTATGCTATTGTCGGTTTATCATGCGCTGGGTATAACGTAAGCAGTCTAGGCCTCATTAGTGCGGTGATCCCAATACCAAGTACAGGCTCAATAACCTGCAAGGCCTATGCCTATTCCTTCGGCGTATACTCAAGCAAGACCGTGGTCCTCACAGCAAATGAGAGTGGGGGGGAAACAATATCGGTAACCCTGGTAGTACCGGTGAGTGGTTATTACGTGCCAGGCATAGGCTTCGTGCCAATAAGCACCTTGATAGCCATCGCCGTAGCGATCATAATACTGATAGTACTGATAGTCATTGGCTTAATGGAGTACGCGAGGTGGAGGAGGGAGAGACTGGCGAGACTTATAAGGCCGCCTGAGTAGGGTTAGTGATGGCTTAGGATGACCTGCGGCGTTATATTGAGTGGTGGATTATCACGGAGGTTTCAGGTACGTGGCGAACCATGGACTGATAAGGCGCTGTATAGGGTTGGTAATGAACCAATGATAAAGCTTGTCTATAATGCTGTGTCTCAGGTAGCGGATAAAGTCATCATAGCCGTGAATAACCCAGAAAGGGCTATGAGCTATAAATCCGTAATACCAAATGCCGATTACGTAACTGATGATGAGAGGTTCAGGGGACCACTTGCGGGTGTATACTCGGCACTTAATAAGTGCGGTGAGGAGGATGTAATTATCGTCCCCCCCAATGACATGCCCTACGTAACACCTAACATACTTAAGCCGTTAATAAATGAGTTGAGGGACTTCGATGCGGCAACCTACATATACCCAAACGGGCATTTAGAGAATGCTTAATGGCTGTTAGAAGGACTGTAACCCTTCAATTCATGAATCTCCTCGCTGATTACGGTAGGTCTAAGATCTTCGACTTAATTAGGGGATTACCGAAGGCGCTGTTTCTAAATCCGTTAGTTCATGAAGTTGAATTGAAGGGCCTCGTAAATGTGAATACACGTGATGAGTTAATTAACGTAAGTGTTAATGTTCATGAGCAGATAATAAAGAGTGATGTATCAATAGTTAGGGAGTACTCAATTAATGATGTGCTGAGTAAGAGACTTGATAGAATCGTGGGTTCGCTATGGTATACCTTAATTACTGGTGATCCATGGCCTGAGTTCAGGCTATACACTGAGGCTGGTCTACACTTCCTGGCAGCCCATGTACTACTTGATTCTGTTAATGAGAACATTAAGCAACTTGGTAGACGCATACTGGCTTCCCTCGGTGTTGATAAGGCATGAACATAGTAATAATGGCTGGTGGCATGGGGGGGAGTAGGCTCTCGAACCCAAACAAGCCACTAGTTAACGTCTGCGGCAAGCCAATGATTGAACACATAGCGTCGGTGGTTAGTGAATTTGGTAAAACGTACATCGCAACCACGGTTAGGCATACCGAGGTAATTAACTGGGCTAGACAGCACGGTCGTGAAGTCCTAATAACCAGTGGCGCGGGTTATTCCAAGGACTTACTCGAGTCCTTATTAATGGTTGGTACACCAACAATGTTCGTACCAGGGGACACACCCCCCCTCATAACCAGGGAATTAATTAGAAAATTCCTCGCAATGGCGGCCTACGTAACATCACCAATGATAACACTGATGTACGAGAAGGACGGCGAAGTGAAATTCACGGGAATAAGCCTAGTGAAGAGGTTGGAGGTTATGCACGGATCATACCCTGGACATCCCTAGTAACTCCCTGGACAACAGAGCTACTAAACGTAAACACGCAGGAAGACCTAAAACTAGCGCTCAGGTTATGTAAACATGAATAAATAAGCTATTTAAACCCATTCCACGAAATTTTACAGGGATGAGTAGAGACCTTAGGGATGAGTTTTTGCGTTTGCTTCGTGAGGATGAGGTTTTTAGGTTGGCTGTGGTTGGTCTTTTGGGTATTTCTGATGTTCAGTCCTCAATTAGGCGGTTGGTGGATGCCGTTAATGAGCTGACGAGGACTGTTCAGAAACTCGTTGAGGGTCAGGAAAAACTATGGGAGGAGGATAATAAGATTTGGCAGGAGGTTAGGAGGCTTGCCGATGGGCAGGAGAGGCTTTGGGAGGAGGTTAAGGCATTGCGTGAGGGTCAGGATGCCATGAGGACAGACATTAATAAGCTATGGGAGGAGAACCACAGACTATGGGAGGAAAACAACAAAATATGGCAAGAAATCAAGGCTCTACGCGAGAATCAGGAGAAGCTTTGGGAGAACCAAAACAAACTATGGCAGGAGGTCAAGGCACTCAGGGAGGGTTATGAGGCATTGAGGGTAGACGTCAATAAGCTGTGGGAGGAGAATAGGAGGATTAATGAGAATATCGAGAGGATTTGGCAGGAAATCAAAGCCCTACACGAAGGCCAGGAGAGGCTATGGCAGGAGAACAATAGAATATGGCAGGAAATAAGGAGAATAAACGAAAACATAGAAAAACTATGGCAGGAGGTGAAGGCTTTGAGGGAGGGTCAGGGTAGGCTATGGCAGGAGACGAGGAGTATTAGGCGTGAGCTCTCCGGTGTTTCTAGGACTGTTGGGGCTTTGGTTGAGCGTGATGTTAGGCATTACCTGCCTAATTGGGTTAGGGAGAGGTTTGGTGTTAATGTTGATAGGCTTAGGAGGACTAGGATTGAGGGCGTTGGAGAATTCGACGGCTACGCCGAAGTTGATAATAAGGTGGTGGCTGTTGAGATTAAGGCAACGCTTAGGCTTAGGGATGTTGAGGACTTTGTGGATAAGGTGAGTAGGTTAAGGAGTGCTAAGGCAGGTAAGGAAGTCATAGCAGTAATAGCCTATGTTAATGAGGCTAGGGATACAGGCAAGGCCATAGAGCTTGCGAGGGCCAATGGCATTAAGGTTGTTAAGCACCACGGTGAGGATGACTTCGAGGAACTCACCTAACCACTAACTGCCCTGTGTAGTTTACGAACCACTCAATGAGCGGTAAGTCAACCCTCACCTGGTCAATGCCATACTTACCTTCGTGAAAACCCCCCCACACATGTAAGTCATACGCCCTTGACCAAGCATCAACAATTCTCGACTCACCCAACCTACTGCTTAACGTCCTGGCTGCCCTACCAAGTAGGTGAGTGAACCACCTACCCTCCTTAATGGCCTCTTGATACTCAGGTGTATTGAATTTCTCGGCCAACGCTTAATACACTCCTCAACGGCCTTATATAACTTCTCACTAGCTTGGACTGCATCACCTCTATCAATGTATTCCTTGGCCTCACTTAAGTACTTACCTGCGAGTTCAAGCCTCGCCTTAGCCAGTTCACCAGGGTCTAGCTTCATCGCATTCATTAACGCATACATCACGAGATCCTCGATGTCCAAGCCCCCTCTCCTGAACCTTCTCGTAAATAACTCTCGGCAACTCAAGTGAAACAACCATTACTCATACCACGTATTACTGACTTAAAAACCTTCAGGGCAGTTATAGGATCTTCCTAACCAACTCAGCAAGTTTATCAACAAACTTATCGAAGGTTATGTCCCTAACCCTATCCAGGCTCCTCATGGAGTAATTATTCCACGCTCTGGAATCGGTCAAAAGCTTAGCCAAGGCATTAACTGCCTCGTCGACACTCTCGTAACCAAGCCCAACCTCACCATTAAGGGCCAGGTCACTCCACGCACCACCACTCCTATGAACAGCCACCGGCAAGCCCCCCCTAGCCATAGCCTCCGCAACGGCGATGCCCCAGTGCTCATTGATGGTGGCGTGAAGGAACGATCTAGCTCTATCCATGACATCATTAATCTCAGCCCTGGGGGGGCATTAAGCCTAAGGTAAACCTGATGCTCACTATCCAACTCATTAAGTATGGAACCCTCACTAACAACCTTAACATTAAGACCACTCCTCCTGGCTAGGTCAGCCACCCTATTGACATAACTCAATTGCGTCCTGGTGGTCGCACCACCAAATATCACCAGTTTTACGTTGGGTACCTCCTTAATGAGCCTAGGCATTAACTCAGTCACAACCCAGTGATAACGCTTCTCCTCACTAAACCTACCAAGCATGACGACTAAATTATCCCTCTCCTCAAATGCCCTGACAGAGCCCAGCACGCTTATGTTGGGCGGTATTGGTGGGTTAAGCACGATCGCTCCTCGCCATAAACCATCTTAGCCATACCAGCCGTCCACCTCGAATTAGTGAGGACTAGGTCGGCGTCACGGAATGGATTCTCCCTGAGGTACCTAGCAATAACCTAGTAAATGCACCCCCCCAGTAAATATTCATTGGGAACCTGCCATACCTCTCCATTATGTACGGGTCCTCACCATAGGCAAGCCCACTACCCCCCCTAAACTTAGGATCAACAATAACCTCAAGCGGGAAGTGAATATACTCAATGATTTTAAGCCCAGTACTTCTGTACTTAATTAATGGTTTATACGTCTCATCATCAATGAATAGGGCCCTAATGTCATACCTCGGCAGGAGCCTTGCGGCAGGTCTCCACATGTATAACCTAGTCCACAACCCAAAGGCCTTAATATTAATGGGCATCAATGTATGAACCTCGTACTTGGAAATATCAATGCCATACCAATCAACGTACCTAACTGGGTCAAACCTAAACGTACCGGTAAGTATGGGCCTAAGCCCAATCTTATCTAGGGCAATAGCCGCGGAGGCACAAACAAGTTGACCACCACCCGGCGCTCCCCAATAACGGTGTGCTACGATTGAATTAACCATTCAATGGTTATTTTCTCCTTATTAAAATTAAAATATTTACCTCATTGAAAGAATGATGAAGTTTAAGGATAAAAATTATATATTCGCCTGACACTTAGGTAATCGTGCCTACGATTGTCGTGCTTTGGCTTAATTACAATAGTATGAAGATTTTAAATAATATAGTAATACCATCGCTTAAGTCCGTATTGAACCTTGAGCGTGGGCCATATGAGCAAACGATACTTATAATTGATGGCGGTTCAACTGATGGGTCTGATTTAAAGCTAGGTGAGTTAATTAAGGGGGGGCTTAATAATGCGATTCTCATTAAATCACCTAGAAATGAGGGGTACGCTGGTAATATGAATTTTGGCTATAAATATGCAGTAAGCCAGTTAGGCGCTGATTATGTGGTTTTCTTAAATAATGACTTCATAGTAAGGCCCGATAGTCTAAGGGGGATGTATGAGTGGTTAATAAAAAATGAATATGCAGGTGTTCAGGGGGGGCTTGAGTTGACGCCAAGTAATGTCATAGGTAACGCTGGAATGCTTCATGATGAATTCGCAATGGTAATAAGCATATGTGGCGGATATACGGTTAAGGATTGCGATGTATCAAGGCCTTACCCAATAACGTTTGCTATAGGATCATACATGCTCTATAGTGTCGACGCAATAAATAAAATGCCGGATAAATCGCCCTTCATTACCGAGACCTTTGCAGGATTTGACGATAATTACCTAGGGCTTATGATGTGGAACAATGGCTTTAAAATATCGTATGTA
>BBCS01000003.1 GCA_001316125.1 Vulcanisaeta distributa JCM 11213 | reverse complement strand
ACTGTTAGTGATGTTACGTACTGAACAGGTATTGTAACTACGTTTGTGAATGCATAGAGTAGTAATTCGTAGGTCCCTGGCGTTAACGTTGCTGTTACATTACTTGGTATTGTTACTGTCAATGTTCCTGGCGTTGTTGATGATGCGAAGGTCTCATAAATTATCTGCAGTGGCTGGGTTAATCAGGTACACATAGGCCTCTGGATTACCGACAGCACTCACACTCACTGTTAGTGTTGCGGTTGTGTTAACGGTTATGGTCGTTGGCGATATCGAGGTTATGCTAGGTATTAGGTTAACTGGTACTGACGTCACACCCAACTTAACGAAGACCTGGTTGAACCAATACGTGTAGTTATATGGATAGCCGCTCCAACTAACGAGTATTGCTGACTGTGGTGTTACTGTGGTTATGCTCTTGAGTATGTATGGGCCATTACTAATCCAGAAGTTGCCATAGGTGTTGTAGAAGTTAAGTGCGTCTTCATAATCCTGTATTGCGGTGGCCGTTGCATTGGTACCGAGGAAGTTGTAACCATTAATCACGGCCCATGAGCCGTTATCCCATATGTACCCAGTCTTAATCCAGTTCTGAAGCACGCTGGCTAAGTACTGGTTGAACTGTGGTGATCTGAAGTCTGCCTGTGGTATGCTCAGTGATTGAGCTTCGCCGCTCGTGAATGCATACTTGCCCTGTTGATAAGCGTAGAACTCAAGGGCTAATACGACCCATGGATTGGCAAATGTTGGGAAACCAGGCGCGTAGTAAGCAGCCACAAAGTTAGGGTCTGGGAACCAGTAGTTACCGTAGATGACCACCGTGCCATTCGGGAAGAACTGCATACCAACTATAGTACTCACGGTTGGTGCTATTACGCCACCAACATCACTCGCCGTGGCCTGGTTGGGTCCTAGGTCTGGTGCGCCGGTTGTCGTTGTTGCCGCCAGGTCAAACCATGTGTAGTAGTAGAAGATTATGTCTGCCATGCTTATTGGCTGACCATCCTGCCAATACTGACCAAGCCAGGTACCATTGAAATACAGGTAAACGATTGACTTTGCGTAGTGTCCGGGACCAACATCCTGCCATTGCTCGGTTGTTGCATTCCAAATGACCGCATTGGGCGGTACTGGGAATACCGCTGAGCCATTCGGGCTAATAATCGCGTTCCAGGCACCCCTAAGCGGCATTGGTTCGCCAGTGAATGGGTTGTAGAAGGCGAATGGGTCGCTCGTGAACTCCTGAATAACATCATATGTGTAAGTGTCTATTGAGATGAACCATCCGAAGTTGTTCCATGGGAATTCACTAACGTGGAACATACCGACATTAAGCACGTTGGGGGGGTGAGTGGTTGAGTATGCGAACTTAATGCCTAGAGGCCACTCAAGGCCAAAGATGCTGGGCATCCAGTTGGTTAGGTTCTGTATTGGGTATGGGAATGTGGCTGCCACTAGCCAAACCCTAACCGCCTGCTGGAAGCAGTCATAGAGGGCTGTCTTTGAGTAGCCCTCAAATTGCTGAAGTGATGTGAAGTTGCCTGTGGCGGCCCACATGGTTATTGTGTCAATTGTGGAATTCGTGTACTGCCAATAACCAGGGACACCCCAACCAGGCATGTCTCCAGTCCATGAGGCGCAGAAAGAGGCGCCAGCGTAAGTGTCCCAGGCTCTGGATATATCGTCCAGGCCTCAGTGTATATTTGCCACTCCATCTGCGCTGGGTTCGAACCATAGACTATACTCAGTGCCTCCGATAGATCACCGTATATTGGCTTAACTGTGAAACCAAGGCTTTGAAGTTCCGACATGAACATCTGACCAATGGCATATCTGAATGGATCATCCTCCTAATGAAGAATATTATTGTGACAGGCTGCGGTGTCGTGCTGTTTGGCGGTATGTAGTACCACTGGTGGTTGATGTATAGTATCCTGCCAACCCATGGGTTATACATACCGTCAAAGTTTGGCGTTGTGTTTATTGCTTGGAAGAGGGCGAATATTGATTGATTGACGTAGGTCGGGTCATAATGGATATTGGCCTGGACAATCATTGGTTGTATTAAAAGCTGGCTGTCTATTGCGAATGGACCTGGCCAGTCATATACGGGTGTTGCATAGCCTGAGAATACCTGGGTAATTATTGCATGCCTATCGACTAAGTAATTCATTAAGAATCTGAATTGCCAATAGGCGAATGGGTTAAACGTGGTATTGCTTGGGTATGGGTTGAAGAGTAGGTCGTAGCCTGAGGTTATTGCGGGGCTAACCATTTGAATGCCTGGTGTTGTACTTAATTGAGATAGGACGTTGGGCGGTAGCGCAAATGGGTTTAGGTAAATGTCTATTTTGCCTGACGTGAAGTATTGAACGGCCTCAGTTGGTGTAACCTCATATAAATTAACCGTTGACGGCATCGTCTGCTGGGCATAAACGATAAGGCTAGTACTAGGAGCATAGTTATTAACGCCGTTGTAGTTAGTACAAGTATTTTGTTGCCAGTCCCACTTTGTTTAGGCATACCAAGCTAACCTGAATTGAGCTTTTAAACTTTTCCATGTATATTAATTATTGATTCTGTAAATCCAATTATTAATAATGCAATTACTATTATAAATAATATTGTGAGTATAATTGTTAATGCATTAATTACCTCAGGTCTATAAATACCGATTATCGTAACCTCCCCCCCATTACCAATTGATGACAGGTTAAGCTCGGTTATTGTTGTAAGTTCAATTCTTTTAATTGATAAGGACCTAAATTAGCCGTGTAATAAAGCGTTAATGTTATGTTGGTTTCAGGTATCCACTTAATCACCGTTACATTAACATCTAAATTACTATTATTTGTCTCTAAGATTAGAAATACGATCCCAGATGGGTTTACTATAAATGAGCTGTTAATCGGCGGTCCCTTATAATAATAATCAATATTAAATGGATTTAATATTATGTACACGGCGAGGATTACTGTGATAGCGCCAATAATGTAGGCAGCAATCACAAACCTATCTCTAAGGATTTCACGAATCATCGCAAAGCACTCAATTTTGATTTTACACCTTTAACTTTGTCCTTCTCCAGAACCTCCTAGCTGGGTTCGTTAATACCCTCCTATCAGTCTTAGCGGTTACCCAAATAGGTGGTGCCCTATTTGACTTACCCGCGGCTGCAAGCCTTAACTTCCTGCCTAATGGCTTATTCCTGGCCATGCTCCTCACCTATACCTTATCCTGAACTCCCTATGGGTCTGTTTATAAATTGTTTCCAGTATCTTCTTGAGATCCTCATCGGTTATGGGAACCCTAATCCTACCTGACTGAGCCAGGGCAATCAGCTGCTGCTCAAGGGCATCAACGAGCTCTGGCTTAACAACCCTAAGATTATCAAGTCTCTCCCTAGCCTCAGGCGTTAATATTACCCTAAGTACGGCCCTCCTCTGGGCAGCTAATTCCTGTCTCTTCCTCTCCTCCTCAATTTGTTTCTGAAGCTCCTGAAGCTTCCGCTGCCTAATGGCCTCAAGCTCATCCTCACCCACTCCCTGGTCGCTATTTCCCTCTCCATAGTTTTCATCAATAGACATGGCATAACAAAGGTAGTGGGCCTATTTATTAACCTTAAACCTTCATTGATGCATAGCTAGTAATTACTCAGTGGTCGTCTTCGGTGCTAAGTACTTGGCAAGTTCAGGCCTTTGCTTAACCAATTCCTTAAATATGTTTAAAGCAATTTTATCAAGTAGTGACCTGCCCTGTGGCGTTACCACCCTACCCTCCTTTGTCTTTGTTATGAGACCGGCAGCCTCGAGTTGGTGCAGTATATTCCTAATTATTGCACCACCCGCCTTCCTAGTCCTCTCACTCCTAACGGCGCTACCGACCTTGGCCCTATAGCTAAATGCCATCCTCAGGCTACCGAGCCCAACTGGGCCGTTTAAGTAGACCTTCCTTAAAATGGCGGCGGCCTTATGTACCACCAATCATCCTGCATTGGGGGCCTATCCTTATTTGGACCGGTCTTAACGAATAATGCCCAGTCTGGCGGCTTTACCTGAGGTACGTTCTCCCTCAAATACTTTGCTAATTCCTTAATCAGTAGGTCCGCGGGTACGTCCTTAACGCTTACCAAGGCCGATCAAGAATGCGGGGGGGCAATTAGGGTTAATAAGCATTTACTTAGCGTGACCGCTTATTTTAGGCAGAACTAACCTCTAGAGTCAATGCCTAGGTAAAAGATTTATTACGAATTTATTACGAAATGCATTACTAGGCTTATGACGTTCTCCATAGTGGCGACCGACGGTGTGGATGTTGGCATTGCTGTCGCATCTAAATTCATAGCCGTAGGCGCATAGTGCCTCATGCACGGGCTGGTATAGGCGCTGTAGCAACGCAGTGCTATGCGAACCCGAGGTTAGGCTCATTAATACTTAGGTTGCTTGAATCGGGCCTTAATGCTAATGATGCATTAATTAAGGCGCTTAATGAGGATTCAGGTAGGGAGGAGAGACAACTTGGTGTAGTGTCTATACGGGGGTGACGCAGCCGCTTATACGGGTTCAAAGTGCCCTGAGTATGCGGGTCACATTGTGGGTAGTGGCTACGCGGTTCAGGGTAATATACTCGTTGGTCCTGAGGTTCTCGAGAAAATGGCTAAAGCCTTTGAGGCGAAACGGGGCGAGTTAGTTGATAAATTGCTTGAGGCATTAACTGCCGGTGATGCGGCTGGCGGTGATAGGAGGGGGGGTAGGCAATCGGCCGCGATTATAGTGCTTAGGCCAGGCGGTGGTTACCTCGGCCTAACTGATACGTACGTTGACCTCAGGGTTGATGATCACCCAGATCCTGTTGCTGAGTTGCGTAGATTGCTTAGCATTTGGGAGTTAACGCTGTTGAGTAGGGAGGATCCTAATGATGTGGTTTTAAAGGCTGACGTTGCATTAACGATTCAGAGGGTCCTTAAGGGTCTTGGTTTTTATCGAGGTGAATTACACGGTAATTGGGATGAGAAGACCGAGGAGGCCTTTAGGGCGTGGGCAGGTTATGAGAATTTTGAGAATAAGATTAGGAATGATGATAAGATATGGGGGATCTGTTTATCGCTACTTAATTAATGAGGCTAAGCGTAGGGCTTATTGGTTGATGATTAGAAGGATTAATAAATAGGTTGCTCTGTGGGTTTGTGCAATGGCCATTAAATTCTGCCCGAGATGTAAGAGTGTAATGGTTTTAACAAAGAAGGATGGGAAGGCCGTTTGGAGGTGCCCTAAGTGTGGTTATGAGGAGGAGGCTGGTACAGGTAATGCGAAACTTGTTGAGAGGACAATGGTTGCTAAGAGATGATAAACCAATAGTATTGACGAAGTCTGGCGAAGAGGCTCTGCCCAAGGTTAGGAAGACCTGCCCAAGGTGTGGCTATGAGGAGGCGTACTTCTGGGTTCAGCAGACCAGGGCCGCTGATGAACCGCCAACTAGGTTCTATAAGTGCGTTAGGTGTGGGTACGTCTGGCGTGAGTATGAGTAAAACGTAATTACCAAGTAATATTGTTTCTGCTGAGGATGTAGAGTTTATATTTAAGTGGCGGTTAGTTTATTTAATGTCAGAGGTTAAGATAACATACCCAGATGCGAGGGAGTTCTCGCAAATAATAGATGCAGTATCAGCATTAATCGAGGAAGCAAGCTTCACGTTAGCAAGTGATGGCCTTAAGCTAAGGGCCTTGGACCCATCGAGGACGGCGATGATTGATTTATTAATACCCAGGGAGCATTCGAGGAGTTCCCTGAAAGCCTTAATGAGGAGGTTAGGATTGGCGTTAACTTCGATGATTTCAAGAAGTTGCTGAGGAGGATTAAGAAGGGTGATAAACTGGGCATGGAGATTAGTGAGGGTAAGCTCAAGGTAAGGCTTGTGGGTAAGGCTTCAAGGACTATGACACTACCATTAATTGATATCGGTGCTGAGGAATTGCCGACGCCAAAGGTTGTGTATACGGTACTTGCTAAGGTGTCTAGTGATGCACTAAATGAGGCGCTTAAGGATGCTGATGTAATAGCTGATGCCGTTAAATTCGATGCAAAGGATGACGGGTTATACGTATCCGCGAGTAGTGATAAGGGCGACGTTGAGGTAAAGTTTGAGAAGGAGGGTGAGGTTATGTTTGAATATGACCTTAAGGAGCCGGCAACGGCTAAGTACAGCCTTGATTACTTAGTCGACACGGTGTCAAAGGCCTATAGGATTAGTGATATAGTTACAATTGAGTTCGCCACGCAGAAGCCCATTGCACTTACGTTTGAGATACCAATGGGTGGTAAGTTAACGTATTACATAGCACCAATGATCGAGTAATTCACTATTATAATTAAATAATATGGTTTTTACCCTGATAAAAATAATTTTAATGTAAAAATTAATAGCATAGGTGTTTATATGCAGGGCTTCATTGATTTGGTGAAGGTACTATTTAGGAATTACTATAGGGGAATTGATTTATCAGAAATAAGTGATCTAGAGAGGAGGGAGTTTGGTTTTCAATTCTTCGATAAGGAGGGAATGATTAGGCACGCGGCATTTAAGAGCGGTGATGAATTGAGGCATTACCTAATAAGTAATGTTCCATCTCACGTATATTACTCATCAGCCCTTTACAACGATCCCGCCAATCCAGATATGGATGCGAAGGTTGGCTCGGCGCCGACCTAATCTTTGACATCGATGGCGATCACTTACCAACGCAGAATTGTCAGGGTGTTGAATTAATGACGCTCGACTGCCTGAGTGACGCTACTGAAGAGGTTAATAAGCTCATCGATTTCTTGATTGAGGATTTTGGGTTTTCGGATTCATCTATTAAGATATTCTTCAGTGGCCACAGGGGTTATCACGTACATATTGAGTTACCCGATGTTAGGGGATTAACGGATGAGGAGAGGAGGGAGGTAATTGATTATCTGCTTATGCGTGGTTTTGATATTGAGCGTTTAATTAGGGGTAACACCATCCTCATAGATGCCAGGTTAAGGGGCATTGGTGGTAGGTTGGCATCACTAATTCATGAGTTAGACCCTGACTTACTTAATAATCTCGGCGGTAGAAGAAGGTTGAGTAAGTACATAATTCGGAAACTTAATTCCCTGAATCCCGTGGTTAGTGAACGCTTATCTACGCATGTCGATGAGGTGGTGACGATGGATGTTCATAGGCTGATTAGGATGCCCAACTCACTTCATGGCAAGACTGGGTTAAGGGTTGTTAAGGTAAGCCCAAGCGATTTAGAGAGGGGGGGTTGATTTCATCATTGATAAGGCGATACAGTTTAGGAGGGGGGGTTCATTAACATTGAGACTAACTAAGAAGTTACCTGTGAGGAGGATCCTTGGTGAGGATGTTAATGGTGATGAAGGGAGTATTATTAAAGTGCCTACTTACGTCGGTATTTACCTAGTATGAGTGGTTGGGGTGAGCCAGTTGATTAGTGATGTGCTTAGGAGGTTGATGGACTTCACGAAGCTTGAGGTGAGTACTGAGGAAATTCAGAAACCACCATTTGAATCATATGCTCAATTAGTGCAGGAGTTGAATAGTAAATTGTCGATGAGTGGTAATGTGCTTGATAAGGAATTGGTTGAGTCTACAATGAGCATGGTTAGGGAGACAATAGCGATACTCGTTAGGAAGAGGATTGAGAAGATAATGAAGTATTATCAAGCTGGTAAAGAGTTACCTCAGGATGCATTACTACCAGAGGAGAGGAGGTTCCTTATGCCATTATTGGAACTTAGGATTACCGAGGCCCCCCCAAGGAGTGAGGCTCAGGGATTTGCAATTGTGTCGTTTAAGAGGGGGGGATTCCCTGTACTATACAGCGTTCGTTTAGTAACAATAGGACCGTTCTCTCAATTCGACATTGCGGTGATACCGAGGAGTGACGCTGAAGAGCTTCTCCGTAGAGGAGTTATCGATATTATTCGTTAGAATCAACGGAGGTAAAAATATAAAAGGGGGGGTTTTATCCTGTGGTTACTCCGTGAAGTTTCCCAAGGTTGTGAGGGTTTATTGCCCAAGGTGCAATGCATACACGGATCATACAGTGACGATTTATAGCCATGGGAAGAGGAGGAACCTAGCCGAGGGACAGAGGAGATACTTAAGGAAGCTTAAGGGCTATGGCTCCAGCAGAAAGCCTAAGCAGAAGAGGTTTGCTAAGACTACGAAGAAGATAGTCGTTAAGCTCCAATGCAGACAATGCGGCTATGTGCTAATGAGGACCGTTGGTAGGTTAAAGAAACTCGAGTTAGCTGAGGCTAAGTGAGGTGGTGATAATGCCCACTAATTGGCGCTCGGTCCTTGTCCCAAGACCGAGATCAAGGTTCCTGAGGGTTAGGTGTAATAATTGTGGTAATGAGCAGGTAGTCTTTGATAGACCGGCCATGGTTGTTAGGTGTTTGGTCTGCGGTAACGTGCTCATAGAGCCTACCGGTGGTAAGGGCAGGATTGTTGGGGCAACCGTTGTTGCCGTATACGAGTAAAACAATGAAAAAGTATAAATTATATCCCATCCTCTCATAGTCGATGAGTAAGAAGGAGGAGAAGGTAGACGATATTAGGAAGAACGTGCTATCAGTGAGGATAGCTAGGAAGGAATTGCCTGACATTGGTGAGTTGGTTATTGGAACCGTATATAGGATATTAGAGCATGGTGCGTATGTTCTCCTTGATGAGTATGGGGGTATTGAGGCTTATGCGCCAATTAATGAGATTGTTCAGTCCTGGTTCCACGACATTAAGGATTACCTAAGGCTGGGTCAAAAGACGGTGTTTAGGGTTATTAGGTTGATGCGCGTAGGAGACTCATCGATGTATCACTTAGGAAGGTTAAGGAGGAGGAGAAGAAGGAGAAGCTAACGAAGTGGAAGAGGACACTTAGGGTGTGAGACTTCTTGAGCTTGTTGCCAAGAAACTGAATATACCACTTGATAAGGCGTTACAAGACTTTGGGTGGAAGCTCGAGGATTACTACGGAGACTTCCTATCGATATTCGAGAACGTGGCTAAATACGGGTCTGACGACCTCAGGAAATTGGGCCTTAGTGACGACGTTATTAATGCCATTGCAGAGATAGCCAGGGAAAGGGTTGAGGTGGAGCCCGTGGAGATTTCCGGCATAATTAGGATGATTAGTATTAAACCTGACGGAGTTAAGCATATTAGGGATGTATTACTTAAGGCCATGGAGTTGGCTAGGAAGGAGGGTGCTGAGGATGTTCGAATATATACAATAGGTCCTCCCAGGTATAGGATAGACATTGTGGGTAAGGATCCAAAGAAGTTAGAGCAGGTTCTTAAGGATGTGATTAACCTGGTTACTACGGAGATTAGAAAGAGGGGGGGTGGTGAGGCAAGCTTCACGAGGATAGGCGAGTAACTAGGTGGCAATTATGGACTCAATATTGAGGAGGTGCAAAAATTGTGGTAGGTACACCCTGGGGGGGAAGGACAGATGCCCATACTGCGGTGGTGAACTCGAGATACCACACCCGCCCAAGTACTCACCTGATGATAAATATGGTAGGTATAGGCTGATTATGAAGGTCATGAGTGGTAAGATTAAACTTAGCCCGGACATAATTAACACCATTATTTCAAGGTCTAATCAATCCAAGACCCAGTGAATAAATTAATGAACTATTATCGAGTCAATGTTTGATTACGCACCAAGGTCTCAAGAACACTGTAATTGATCTTGTAAATTATTACCCAACCATATGGTCTAGATACATAGACCAGCTGGGCCCAGGGCGGTGGTTGTAACAGATAGTACCAGGCGTTATTGGCCCGTTATAACCAGGTAAGCTATGTATGTTAACTTAAATGATGTGGCGTTCATGCCGGGCATTATTGTTGGTACACCCTCAAATATCCAATAAGTTGGCATGCCATTTATGGTGCACGTAGACCACACCATGTACGACGAATCAACAACCTCAGAATTGAACATTAAATCGTAGAGTGTGACGTTATAAGCCGCGTAAAATGTGTTATTGGCAAATGGTACGTAAATTGTCGAGGAGCCAACCTGGGCAGGGGGGGATATGAAGGTGTTAAGTATGTAGTTGTTTGTGTAACCTGCTATCCTAGCCATCCAATAACTCTTTGCGAAGTCACCACCCGCTGGATACTCAGGTATGAGCACGCATACCGTTCCTAATCCGTAGTTCGTTAAGTTAACTGGGAATACGGTGTATGGTTCAAAAATCAGTATATACTGTGGGTCGTGCAATTCATTCAATTTTTCCAGCACACCAGTATAATTATATGGACTTGACATGAAGAAGCTACCTATCAGCGCTATTTGCGTACTATTTACCGTGGAGTTATCGGCTAGGCTCGTCCTATTTCCAATAACCGCGATCCAATAGCCATAGTCCCACCATGAGAGCACAGTCGCATTTGGTGGAGTATTGTAGGATAGCCACTGAAGTGCATCTAACCAGTCGGGCGTTGGTATTGGTGGCGTCACGGTACTAACTATTTGCTGGGGCATTATGGACATTGATAGAGCGGGCTGTATGTTGACCACTAGGGCAATGGCTAGTACGACACCGAGTAAAGCCGCTATGGATAAACCAACTAGGATACGCCTATTCAATGCAAGTTCCGTGAGTTTTACAAAACCATACGCAGTAGCTGGCACCCAGAATAGTCCAAGTAGCATGAATAGCCAAACCTCCGATGAAGCGAAGTAGGCGGCAGCCAATGAACCAAGACTAACTAGTATTGCTGGGAGTGATAGGGACATTATGGAGAGTAATATCGTGTATATCACGAATGGTACTGTTATTGAGATATTATACATACCCTGTTGAAGTGTTGATGGGGAGTGCTCAGCAACGCTCTGTACGATGGCGCTCCTAGCTAATGGTAATAATGCACCAAGGAACTTACCACCCACTGAGGTGAAGCTCAACCCAATCACTGCAATCACGAGCACTACTATGGCCATGAGGAAGTACCTGACCACGGGCACCATGATCCTTGGATACCTTGGGTATAGCTTTATTAATGCGTAGGCTATTATCGAGAACAGTAAGGCGGCATTGGCCACACCACCCATTCCAGATACTAACGTATGAAAGCCGTACCTGGGCGTTATGGCTACGAAGGCTGAGAACCCAAGGTCAGTAAGTACGTAGGTTATTACAAGTTTATCGATTGTGAATGGTAGGCTTTGTCTCCTGGCGATCTTAATAAGTAGGTAAAGTAATATCACTATTGTGAATAGCCCGTAGAAGTTCCATAGGAATACGTAGGAACCCCCCCACACCCAGGTTGTTATACCGTTAAATATTGCCGAGAGTACGGCAAATAATATCCAGTAATTATCCTTCCTTGTCAGGGACTCGATATAGAAGGCAATGCCTAGGGTTGCTATGAATTGAAATAGTGGTTCTGCCGCAAACCAACCAGCCGTACCCCCCCTTTGCAGGAACATTGTGGTGAATACGGACCATAAGGCCGCCAGTAGGCCTACGTACTTGCCGCCAAGTCGATAGCGAGATAAAACATCGCTGGCACAACGGCGGCATTTGCTATTGCGGGGAGTAGGATAACTGATTGAAGCAGGTCAAAGCCGAAGTGTGATAATATCTTATACGTAAGTACGCCAAACCAGGAAACACCCGGTGATAATATTACAGTCCAGTTGGCACCCCCCCATGGTACCAGAAGTGCATGAATAATGTGCCGTAACCCTTATGAAGCCACCAGAGTAGCCCTCTTATGGTTCCGTACTTAAGCATTTGCTCGGTCATGAAGAGCCTTATGTAGGGGGGGTCAAACTCATTTATGTACCAGCCATAGAGTAGCACGGGGGGGTATAATCTTAGGTAGTAGGCGAGTAATGTGAAGGAGACTGTGGCCGAGAGCATGGCGATCCACTGCGTAATCTTGATATCAAGCGGCACGGCAGGCACTACCTGAGTGATAGTCTCCACCTTAGCCTTACCAGCGGTCTTCGCCTTGCTCATTACGGCTTGATTAAATAATCAATTTAAAAGTATTTTTCACAGGCAGGGCACGAAAAATAAATTAATACATGCGCAATGCGCCTATCGTGAAGTGCGTCGAATTAAGCAATGAAGTTTCCCAAGCAGTGATATGTAGTAAGGGCGCGTACTTACTTAGATGGGCAGTGCTGGGTAAAGATGTTGTGCTGCCTGGTAATACCGATAAACCAACATGGGGGGGTGGTATGGCCATGTTAATACCATTTGCTAACCGTGTTAAGGGTGGAGAATACGAATTTGAGGGTGTAAGGTATTCCCTGCCCAGGAATGAGGAGGGTCATGCCATTCATGGGCTTGTATTAAATGAGGAATGGGATGTGGAATCCATCAGCAAGGATAGTGCGTCCTTTATGCATGTTCTTCGTAACCCAGGCTATCCAACGGAATTAACGCTAACGGTTAAGTACGCATTAGTCAGTAAGGAACTCAATGTTGACATCATCATTAAAAATACGGGACTTAAGAATGCACCGCTAGTTGTTGGTGCTCATCCATACTTCATTGTTAGCAATGACTGGAGATTAAATGCCCAGGGAGATGTACGAATGTGCGAGGCAGTAAACAAAATACCAACTGGCAGGTTAATACCGTTTAACCTAAGTAATACAACAAAGAGGGAATTTGACGACTGCTTCCTAATAAACGGCGATATAATACTTGAATCGCAATACTCAACGATAAGGATCATAAGGTATGATATGCCCTACGTTCAAATATTCACGGGAGTGCCCAACGCAATAGCGATAGAACCAATGAGCGGAGCACCAGACGCTTACCACAACGGTATGGGACTAATTATAATAAGGCCCAACGAGGAGAGGAGGTTTAGGTTTACAGTAAAGATCCTGAGGGTTTAAACGAGAAAAACTAAAAAATTAATAATCTAAATCATTATCGGCCCCCCCGTAGCTCAGCATGGATAGAGCGGCGGCCTTCTAAGCCGTAGGTCGTGGGTTCAAATCCCACCGGGGGGGCCGCCAACACGGTCATTGCATGATTGTTCTATTAGGTCCGTGGACCTTGGGCGGGGCAGTTTAGGTTAATCATCGCCTTGGTCACTGATCGAGCTCTCTCGATCTTACCTTCGTTCATTGTCTCATTAAGCATCCTTCTCAGAACCTCACAGACCTTAACGACCAGCCTGGGCGCTTCTTAATTTCACCATGGCTCACGTAAACTATTCCTTACCTCGTTGGGTTAACTTGGCGTTATGACCAGCATTAATCACGTATACACCCATCCTCACATAATCAACCTCAATTAGCGATTTACCCTCGGTCTAACCTTCACATTTGCCAACCGAATAGCCATCGATGCCATCTTAAACAAAGACAGATCCACGCCGTAGATCATTAACTTAAGCCCTCCTAACTAGGTGATCGAGACTCCCAAGACCATGACCTCACCAACACACATTGTGTAGGTTACCGTGCATTAATAAAATATGGCATGTACGGTAATATGCGTGGTTTGGGGGGGTGCATGCTTCATGGGGTTGTGCGTGATTTAAAATTGCACTGTGTGTATGGTTTCGTGCATGCTCACCGTTTTACAATGCATAAAACACCATTAGAACAGGCTCGGTTAGGCGGAGTAGAAATTCCGTGGGAACAACAATTCAATTCCGCTTAAACACCGCGAGAACAAGCACGAACCATAAAGATTAGAAGCAGAAAGACGTTCCAATGAAAACCAAAAATACCAAGAAGAAAAACTTAAAAAGACCAAAACAAACCAACGAACCAGAAGATTTCAATAGAATATTGAAAGATCAATACTAAACGTGTGGGTTTCACCACCTGACTCGTGAACACAAGGAAGATTTCAATAGAATATTGAAAGTCCTTACTCAAAATCGCCTCAATCAATTCGTCCTTGACGTCAGGGAAGATTTCAATAGAATATTGAAAGTTGTTGTTGTTGCTGCTGCTGTTGCCGCCACCGCCCTTATTCGGAAGATTTCAATAGAATATTGAAAGCAGAAACTGCATGTTTCCCACACAACCTGCAGGCACAGGCACAGGAAGATTTCAATAGAATATTGAAAGTCTCCACCACGTACTGCCTGATCCTCACGTAGTCACTGTGAGAAGATTTCAATAGAATATTGAAAGAATTCCACATGCTTCGCAGCAACCACGGCCGCGCATGTGGGCAGGAAGATTTCAATAGAATATTGAAAGGTAAATCACGTTGACCGGCGCCTGGGCGCAGACCACCACAGGTATGAAGATTTCAATAGAATATTGAAAGACCTTAATCATGAAGTTATAGTGGAAGTTATAGCGAAAGTCTAGGTGTAACCTTCAGTTGTCCCGGGGGGGTTTATTAGGTGGCAAAGACTTATCAACTATTGGGTATTTACTTTACTTTGTGAGATATGTCATTAGTGCTGTCACAAACCATTACGGAATTCCTTAGGAAGTTAGCTGGTGATAGGGATGTTGAGGAGTTCATAGCTGAATTAATCGCTGAACGATTAGATCCTCCGCGCAGAATTGAACTGTACTTAAAACTTCATGGAGACTACCTTAGGGCCGCCGAGGAGCTTTATGCCAAGGGCAACCTGGCGCAGGCTGGTGAGAAGTACTGGGGGGGTGCCGTAACCGCGCTGCTTAATATCATTGGTGAGAGGTTGGGGATGCCCCCCCATTATAGTCATAGGGACCTTAGGGAAATAGCGTCTTACCTAACGGAGGTAACGCGTGACCCTGAATACACCAGGTTATTCTCAAGTGTTGAGACTTTACATGTAATTTCTACCATAGCTTCCTGGGTAGGGCGTCCTTTGATGCTCATAGGAGGATGCCATTAAATTAGTTAATAAATTGAAGGCATACCTGGACATAGACGCTTAAATTAATTATGTTATCCCGCCTTTAGAATATTATGAGTGAATTATTGAATGATGCCATTAAGTCGCTGGAGGCGGCTGTTGCGGAATTGAATGAGTATGCTAAGTCAGGGGGGGATCCAATGCTACTCAGGGATGCGGCCGAGAAGGGGTGGTTAGCCGTTAGTAAGGCCATCGAGGCCTTGCTTAGGGCTAGGGGTATTGATGCCAAGACTTATAGGGAGAGGAGGGATGCATTGAGTAGGCTTGGTTTAGATTACCTGAGGGATAGGTATGCGGCTAGGGAGAAGTTTCTTCACATTGATTGCTTCTACGATGGATTGTGCGATGAGGATTTCGTTAGGAAGGAACTGGATAAGGTCAGGGAGATAATTAATGAGGTTAAGGAGCTCATCCTAAGACGGTGAAGGTGCGTAGAGGGATTAAAAACGCACTGATCCCTATCCTGGCGATGCAGGTTCATTATTGATTATTAAATGGCTATTCATTTTGTTTTTATTAATTCTTTCAGTTTCTCTAATAATTCCAAAACCACCTGCCTATGAACTTCAAATGCCTTCCTATCCATGAAGTTATGGTAAAAATTGGCATGCAATCTCTCGGCGACGCCGAAGTTAAGGATGATTGACTTATCGCCAGTCTCTTCATACAACCTATCAATTATCACATCATAATCCCTATGACTATAATGCTCCCAACCCCCCCTCTGCTCGGCAATGGCGTTGAGCAATGCAGTCACGGCGCCCCCCCAGTACTTCTCACTTGCCTGGACCAAATCGCCCCCCCTAGAGTACAATTCCTCGGCGCCTCTTAAATAATACTCATGAAGCTTGAGGTATGCCTCAACCCTACGTGGAGGATCAAGCCTCTCAATTATTAAGTCGATTATGAATTCCTCGATATCCCTATCACCAGCCAGCTCCTTCAGTAGCTCCGTAATAATCGGTGATAAGGTTAATCCCATGCTATTATAAATGAATGCAACGCCCTGGAATTTTAAGTCTTCCTCAATATTACGGGATTACAATGCATCACTCACTTATGTGCTTACGCAATGCGAATAGTATTCCCAGCGTTATCACTAGTACCATTAATGACGTTGTGTATTCAAGGTTGATTGGTAACATGAGGATGCCGCCCCTCCTCAACCCGGATAGTAACATTCTATATGCTAGGTATGAGAATATTGATAAGAGTAGTGCCTTTATTGTTGATCCCCCCCTGGCCCTGGGTAGGATGTGCGTTGATATGTTTGCGCCAATCACTATGCCTATCACGGATGCCATGGCCATAAACGGCTGTATATAGCCGAAGAACCAATAAAGCGTCCCGCTTGTTGCTGCCGTTACACCCACCAATAGGTTGCTGGTTGCCGAGGCCACCTTTATCGGTAATTCAGCAGCCCAGTATAGGGCGAGCATGTTTATCGGCCCACCACCAATCCCCCCCAACAGGCCCGATATCAACCCTCCAAACAACATTACTCCCCCCCACGCCTTAATTAGATTATCCCTTCTTACTCCGTAATTGACGTAGACCTTTAATGCCTGGTCTAGGTAAGACCCAGTAATTATGTAGGAGTCCCTTATGCTTATTGGTAATGCAGTCATCACGTGCTGCTTGGGTCTTATTACGAGGGCCATCGCCATGTACATCACGCCGCTAAATACTAGGTAAAGTATCCAGTTATAGCCCGAGCTGATTATGTGGTACGCCATCAATGAACCTACTACGGCCCCCCCGTAGTGCTTGCCGAGCATAGTGCTATGAATACCCTAGTGTTTGGCAGTCCCATTCTCAAGAACCTGGAGCCGGCCATTATTGACGTGGATATCGCGGATACCAGGCTGATGCCTGCGGAGTACTGTATTGGTAGATTTAACAATATCGTTAATAATGGTGTCAATATGACGGCACCGCCAAGCCCAAGCAAACCTCCAAGCAAGCCTGCTATCAATCCGCATCCCGTTATTAATCCTAGGATTGCCAGGGCTTGGGTGAACACGTACATTTCGATCACTCTACTTATGGAGTATGAGCATGGGTAATGCAAATATTGCGAGGAATAGGTTAACCAGGGTTATCGCTGCGAGTACTGTGTATAATACGTCTCTCTCCATTATGAATCTGACGAGATTTAGTGCCACCATGATTATTGGGATGGCTATTAATACGAGTAACCCCCCCGTTAGCATTAGGCTTAACCCGTCAAGTCTCAAGTCGCCAGCTACAACATCCATTATCGTTATTGTTGAGGTATCGACGTGGCCGCTCGGGTCAATAATCCTATTAATTGGGATTCCTAATCCATTGCCGTGGATGAAAATGAGAATAAGGCCCAGGACTAGTAAGGCGATGCTTATGAAGACTCCGTACTTAAGGAGGTTGCTTGTTATGTTTATGAACTTAAGCTCAACCCTCCCAGGGTTCTCGGGCTGTGCCTGGTAAATACTTAGCGTGACGTCCTGGGTCTCCTGGTACTTGTACGTGAATATGAAGTACAGGGAAGTTATTATTACTGATGCGAATACCGCGGCTACGATGGTCCTCTCAAGCGATGTTATTGGCAGTATGCCCTCCCTACTGAGCCCCTAAGGACCATCCTAAAGCCTAGGTAAGCCAGTATTGCGACGAAGACCCACCTGACCTGCCTATTAGTCACGTACATTAGCATCCTAGTGCCAATTCTTGAGCCCAGTAGGACACCGATTGCTGTGCATGCGGCTATGAATGGGCTTATGTAGCCAAAGAACCAGTAAAGCGAGCCGCTTGTTGCTGCAGTCACCCCTATCATGAAGTTGCTCGTCGTTGTGCTAACCTTCATGGGCAGATTCATCCCCCAATCCATGGCAAGGACCTTGAGTGCACCACTACCAATACCTAATAAACCACTGATGAAGCCTGCGAAAAGCATGATTAGCCAACCAAGCCACCACCTGATCCCCCCCCAATACTTGTACCAGATCTTTAATGCTGGGTCATAACACACACCATAGAGCCTGAATATCTTCGTGGTCCAATCAGGATTCCTCGGTGGTGGTAGCTCGCAAGTGCTCCTCTGCACTGTGGGAATTATCGACGCTAGGAGCACTAAACCAAATATCACGTATATTATCCAGGTGAGGTGATGATTGTATATGTAATTAGCCATTAACGAGCCTATTATCGCACCTGTCGTCGTCGCCGTTACTAGGCTAATGCCAATCCTATCATTAGCCAACCTCTTCCTAACGTAAACGCTAGCCGAGCCAGCCGATGTGGATATTGTCGATATTAATGCAGAGCCTGTGGCATATATTATCGGTACACTCAGAAATAATGTTAGTACTGGCGTTAAAACAACACCACCACCAAGCCCTGCCAGGGCACCAAGTAAGCCAGCCACAATGCCGGCTAATATAAACTCCAGCATCCTGAGTAGATCAAATACAAGGCTTATCATCAGTCAAAAACTTGACTTCACGATATATAAATATTGTTACACGACCTTGTACGTTAAATGGGAAATAATTTAATAATTATCCTGAAAATTGCTGAATAATTTAATTATATTTGAATGTATTGATTAATAAATATTCATAAATAATTAGTAATTAAGAGAATTGAATATAAATATGAACAGCTATTTTTAGTTCTAGTACCGTGTTCGTATCATTACCTAGAAATGCCGAATTTTCCGAGCATTAGCTTTGCCCTATCATTAATTGCGAAATTAACGAATAGGCAATAGAGCGTTATTGCCGCGAATTCCTGCCAGGTTATTGGTGTTAATAAGTATCCCCCCCATGGCCCAGGTAGTCCCGTTAATGCTATGAAAGCAACCACGATTACATCCACTATGGACGCTATTACCAACCACTTACCTGGTCTTGAAATCCAGAATGGACCTCTCTCCCTAACTATGAATGGCGTAAGTATGCCCATGTACATCATCGCCGTGAAGTAGTAGGTATGTAGTACATGTATGTTGTTTATGTGGAAGTAGTCCAGG
This sequence comes from Vulcanisaeta distributa JCM 11213, assembly GCA_001316125.1. Next base: position 156,900 of record BBCS01000003.1, on the reverse strand, counting down.
GCTAGGAATAATAAGCCGAACATCTCGGCAACCGTGAACACCCCCAAGCCCGATACCGAGCTTTACGAGCTTGGGCACATCCCACTTCTCCGGTGTTGGTGATCCCTTGGCGTTGTCCGTGGATAGTGATATCGTGACGAAGTCTATTAGGAATAGGAAGAGGGTTACGTCGAGGGCTGAGACTGCGTATATTGGGTTATGCCAGAACAATGCCGATATTAGGAATGCCAGTGTCACGAATACGGCTATTTCGAAGGTCTTCACAATCTTATTCAGTATCCACGTGACAATTCTCTGGAATGTGGACCTACCAATCTTAACAAGCTCCACAATGCCCGCAAGACCCTCCACAGTCAACACGACGCTAGCCGCCGCCTTAGCCACATCAGTCGCGTTACTAACCGCTATACCAACCTCCGCTTGCTTAAGCTGGTGAGTCATTAACGCCGTCACCCGTCATGCCTGTTATCTGCTTAGCCGCTTGCAAACTCTTAACAATGAAGTACTTATCCTCCGGGTAGATCTCGGCAAACACGTCAGCCTCCTCGGCAAGCTTAGCCGCCTTCTGCGGATCCTTCTCCAGCAACTCCTTTAATTCCTTGCCAGATATTACATTTTCGCCCAGCCCTATAATCTTAGCGATCTCCCTTGCAATGGGCTTAGCATCTCCAGTCAGCATCTTAACCCTGACACCCAGGTTCCTAAGCTCCTGAATTAACTTAGGCGTGTCCTCCCTGGGTATGTCATAGAGCGCCACCAGGCCGATCATCTCCCAGTTACTGCCATCCTCGGACTTAGCCACACCAAGTGTCCTATAGCCACTTGCCGCGAAGGAGTTCATTACGTCCTCAATATCCTCACTTAGCCTAACTTTACACAATTCCTCGGCCAGAGTCCTCACGGCCCCCCCCTTGGCTACCCTGAACGTGCGACCGCCGTTATTCCTATCAACCACTAGCGCCTCCGTACGTCTGGTCGACGGGTCAAATGGCTTGAACTCCTTAATATCGAAATCATTAATTGGCAACCTCCTCTCCCTTGCAGCCTTATGAAGGCTAGATCTATTGGTCCTGGTTCGCTCCTGACTAGCTAATGCGCCGTAAAGCAGCACATCATCTTCGGAGTACCCCCCTTCATGGCACTACGTGGGTTACTGTGAGCCTGTTGTACGTTAATGTGCCCGTCTTATCCGCGCAGAGTACGGTCATGGATGCCGCATCCTCAACGGCGCTGAGCTTCGTTATTAAGGCACCCCTCCTGGCCATTTCCTGGGCCCCCGACTGCCATGGTCACCGTGAACATGGCGGGCAGCGCGACCGGTACTGCGAATACCACCAGCATTATTGCCAGGGGGGGCAGTACATAGTCTGCCAGGAACATCAAGCTGTGTAGGTAGAAGTAGGTTAGTGGGAACATGACTATTACGAGTATTGAAACCATGATTAGCAGGGCTGAGACCACCTTAGATATTATCTCCTCCATGTGAAGCTTAGGTCTAGCCGTCTGAACTAATTGCACTGTCCTGCCGAAGTACGTATTAAGTCCTGTCCTAACGACGACTGCCGTTGCCTCACCCCCCCTCCTCACTATTGAACCTGAGTACATGACATCGCCCCCCCTCCTCTTAGCCACCGGCATACTCTCCCCCCCAGTGAGTGCTGATTGGTCGACCTCAACCTCCTCATTGGTTATTATCTTAGCATCCGCAGGCACGATATCCCCCCCCGCCCTAACCCTAATTATGTCGCCGGGAACTAGCAACCTGGCCGGTAATGACTGCCAGGAGCCATTCCTAAGGACCCTCGCCATCACCTGAAGCCTCTGCTTAAGTAATTCAACAGCCCTCGCAGCGTGTTCCTCATGGATAAAACCTATTAATGCATTAACAACGAGCAACGCCGCGATTATGTAAGCATCGATTAACCTAGCCGGGTCTATTGTTAAGCCAAGTATTATACAAACCACCATCGCTGCCTCGAGCATCCACGCCGTGAAGCCCGTGAATTTTTTAGCGAACTTCTTTGCCGGGTGCTCCTTCTTCTCAGGCACCTCATTATAGCCATACCTCTTAACCCTCTCATTAACTTCAGCCTCGCTGAGACCAGTGCTTGGGTTAGTACCTAGTTCCCGTAAAACCTCTTCCACGGACATAGTCTCATAATTACGAGACTTCTCGGACGACATAATAAGGTCATGTTTTTGACGTAATGAGACCTTATAAACTTTATTCCACATTATGGAAATTAAATTAATATAAAATTCAATAACATTGATAATTAATAAATAATAATGAATAGAATTGCTTAAATAGAATTCATTTAACTTAACCTGACTATCGTATTAATTAATGATGCATTCCTAAGGAGACCCAGGTAATAGTAATCTTCGTTGGCCTCAATCACTACTAAATATTCATTTGCAGATAATCTCTTAAGTACCTCGTTAACTATGAAGTATTGAATATACGACGGTCTCCTCAATTCATTATTAATGACCCAACTCCTCAGTCCATTGTAGAAATCGGTAATTACCGCAATCATGTGCTTTGATAATTCATTCAGCGCCTTATCAACCTCCCTATCATTCCTGAATTCACTCCTAAATAACTTAATCACGGCACTATTGTTCATCACCTCATCGTACGCCCAAGCGACGTGGTCAAGCACGTGCCTGCACACGAAGTAATTATTGAAGAATCTTAATGTCCTCATTACCAAATCGATGTAATTAGCAACCAATTGCTCCTTATTCCTAACCTTACCCACCCTCCTACCAAGAGCTAATGAGCCGCCCTCATGCATATCTAAGTAATCCTTTATGCGCATTACTGAGGGGGGGCCTATCAGTGCCAGGTCAATTATGTACGCATTAGGAATTATTACACCTCTCTCTATCTTAATTAACTGATCCGTGGGGGGGACCAAGTGCATCTTAACGAAAACATCAGCCTTCTCCCTAATCAATGAGTTAGGTTCAAATAGCCTAACCTTAGTTATTGCAATCTCAATAATACTATTTACTACGCTGGCATCACCCACAATAATACATATGTAAAGTTCTTTATTAATGCTATTCCACAATTTACGCGAAGCATAAGGTAATGGGTCGAGCTAGTATAGGCCTACATAAGTACAGTCGTCACTTACCCTCAATAATATGAGTATCAGGTTATTAATATCTCTAAGGATTTCTTCAGGTATATTATGATTTACATACATTTGATCTCCCATTGAATAATTAAGTAAGTTACAGGCAACTAAATTAAATAATTCATTTAATGCCTTTATAATGGCTCTTTCCTTAATTCCATGATTAATTAATTTATTAATAAGGTTATTATTGGCTGCCCTATCATAGGCCCATATTAAGTAATTAAGTACATCGCCACAAATGAGGTATCCACGAAACATCATCAATAGCCTTAACTCATGATTAAGGTAGATACTTAGTAATGTTAGGTGTTCTTTCCTTACCCGTAATTTACATGGTTTGCCATCACTTAATATCAGCAATGTCCCCCTTAATGATTAATTTACCTTCAGTATTAATCTTAATTTTAATGGCGTTATTATTAAAATCAACAAATGCATTAATTGGTACTATATGAGCCTTAATAAACAATTCAGCATTCTCTTTAACCCTGCTATTTGGACCATACACCTTAACCAGGTCTATGGCGTCCTTAACAAGTTCATTAAGTTCATTGGGCAGATTAAGATCTATGCATTGTTTAACCATTATTGTTTAGTCTCATAATTGCGAGATTTAAAATTAATTCCACGTGAAATAAGCATTTTTAATTTGACCATTGAGAAACTCTAGATAATGCCTGGAATTAGTATTGACATTGTACATTTAATGATTTTAAAATTAATACTTCATGCCATTCGTGAGAATATGAGGGATGATGCGCCAGACCCATTATGGTTATCGTTAGCTGGGTATATTAGTAAGGCTACATTTTACAGGAAAGTCTCTGAGCTGGAGACTATGGGATTACTTGAGAGGATCAGTAGGAATAAGTACTTAATAAGCATTAGCGGCTACTTAACGCTTCTCTTTGCGTATTTCATGCATATTGGCGACATAGACCAGGATACCGCCCAAGCTGCAATTAACGCCATTAGGGGGGGTAATTGGGGGGGTTTAGTGGGGGGGTTTAGTGATTATGAGATTGAGAGTTACGTAAAGTTGCTCTACCTGAGCAGTAAGGGGAGACTTAGTAGTGAGTTAGTGGCGCTTTACCAGGAGTATCCCAGGAACGTTCTCTTCATATTACCCGGCAATCTTAAGATGGTAACTGTGAATTCATTATATAAGGAGTTGGTTAATGAGTATGGGGGATCCGAATATTGTTAATAATGCTAGGAGGGTTATTGCCAAGGCATTGATTGAGTACTTCCCCACCACGGTCATAAATGGATGTAGGGCTGTGACATTCATGAGTGATGGCGAAGCTAGGGTATTAGCCATGCAGTGTGGTAATGATTTCATACTTAATTAAGCCTGTCGTTTAGCAATCTTCTAATGACCTTACCAATCACATCATATGTGTCTGGATGAATGTGAAGGTAATGGGCATACGCATTGTTTATTTGGAACCCATCAAATCCGTTTACTCCTGCACCCCTTTCATACTTAATGGCGAAGTCGTAATTCCCATGCAGAACTAATGAGGAGTAATGGAATTCATGGCCCATTATTACAGTGCCAACATCACCAATAATGGAGTTCCTGATTACCCTGGCCCTTGCGTAGCCGTACCAGACGGGCCTTTTATGCATTATCGTTATAGCGTCTATGGCACCCACCATTTCATACTCCTCATTATTGTAGACTATCGAGTTCGTCAGGTACATCAAACCACCGCACTCAGCATATAGGTACTTCCCTGAATCTATGAATCTACGCACATCAGCTAAGCGCCCTATTCCTCTCAAGGTATTCCCCATAAACCTCGGGGAAACCACCACCAATTAGCAATAAGTCTATATCGCCAAGTCCCTGATCAACCTCTGGGTCGATAAACTTAATATTACTCGTGAAGGACTGTATCCGCTCTATCGTCTCTGGATAATAGAACGTGAACGCCCTCCCACTCAGTATGCCCACCCTCAATTCACTACTAACAACCTTAAATGACTCAGGACCTACGTCATCCCTCACATCAAGAGGCTCTGAGTATTCCTTAGCCACCTTAATGACCTTATTAACATCTATGAAACTCGACGCCTCATTAAATACGTTAATCAGGCGCTGCTTATTGATCTCCTCAGCATGTATCAGACCCAGGTGCCTGTACTGCATTACATCCTCAAGGTCATCACTCCTTGGTATATAACCAAGGAATTCCAAGCCCTCACTCTCCACAGCAATCCTCAACTTATCAACCTGTCTCTGCGTAGTATTAGTAACTATGGCACCCACGATCTTCACCTCACGGTCAAAATCCCTCAACCCCCCCCTAATTATTGCCCTCACGGTCCTATTAATCCTCTCCCCCCCATTAATGACCAGTACGACTGGTGCCCTGAGTAACTTAGCTATTTGGGCGGTGCTACCCACCTCACTTATACCGTCAACACTGTCGTAAAGCCCCCCCGAGACACCCTCAATAATTGCGATGTCAGAATTCAGGGAATACCTATAGAACCTTGTTACTACCTTATCACCCATTAACACGTAGTCCAGGTTCCTACTCGGTGCATTCACAATCACTGAGTGGTAACTCGGATCTATATAGTCAGGGCCAACCTTAAATAGGGATACCCTAAACCTCGCCTTAATTAAAGCGTAAGCCAGCGCCAGTGTTGCTGTGGTCTTACCATTCTTACCCTTATACGAAGACACAACGAGCCTAGGCACTGTCGTCTCCATACCTATCACGCCTTACTATGAAGATGAGTGATGGAGCCTTCACATCATCAATGTTAGAGCTATTATTAAGTCTATGAAACTCCTCGTCTGGTACGTAACCCTACTAATTATCAAAACCTCGTGATCATTATCTAGTTTACTAATTAGTTCCTTAATCATCCTCGTGCCCATGAAGACTACCTTAACGTCAGCCTTTACATCATAGTCAATGTCTGGATATGCCATCAACGCAACCACACCCTTTAACTCAACCATGTACTTAGCCGCGGCTGCCGTAAAACTACTGACCCCCCCCGGCACTATTTCGCAGGGAACGCCATTACGTAGGGCCTCCCTACAAATCTCAATACCCCTACCAAATATCACTGGGTCACCATTCTTGAGGAAGACTACGTTAAGGCCTTCCCTGGCTAATTCTATTGCCTTAATTACATACTCCCTGTGCGCCTCGCCTCTCACGTGCCCCCCCATGAATACCTTCCTGGCATTTGGTGCGTATGTGTTTATTATCTCCTCATTAACTAATGAACCGTAAAATACAACGTCAGCCTTACTCAATATCTTAATAGCCTTCACGGTAATAAGCTCGGGATCCCAAGGACCAGCACCAACAACGTAAATTGGGATAACAATCACCCATTACTTAACTTAGTTAGTTTATGGTAATTAAATAATGGTTATTACACATAGCATGTAAAATTTCAGGCTATTCTAAAATACTACTGTCCCTTAGTTTTTTAATTTCATGTAATAAAACACAATCATGGTAGTTAGCTGAGAATTGCATACCTATGCATGATTTCCCACAAAGCGTGCACATGTAAACATACGCATTACCATCAAGGCCTATGTTAATCACGAATTTATCATTGCCAATTAGGATTGATGATTTCGTAATTATACCACCATCAATAATCAGCCTACTAATTAAATAATGCATTGCCATGTTAATTACATCATTAAGTAAGTCATATCTAACTAATGACTTTAATTGATCCCTATGCTCAAGTATCATCATCATGACCGTCTTAGGATCATCGATCATTCTCATGATGCCGCCATCAATGCTCATTAATGCGGGCAAAACACTTATTATTTTCATGATCCTTTGGCAACAATAGCTCCTTAGGTGCCATTTTTGGCATAGTTTACTAAAGATAATGCTTTCATCATCAACGCAATTAAGCGCTAAGCACACGAGTAAACCCTTAACTGTTGATACATATATACCCCCCCTTTCACTATTGGTATCACTAATATTCAACGGCCTTATTAATCCATATTGAATCATCCTCTTAGCCTTCTTATACACTGTTGAGATAGCAAACCTCGTATTCTTAGAAATCCTGTATAATGTTATTGGTTCATTATAAATAATATAAGCCAATAATTCCTTGGTGGTATCGTCAATGTCCATCTCGGTCAGGAGCCGTTGTCGTAATAATCGAATAGTAATACCATGGTCATTAATTACGGATTTATTCATTAACACGGCATTCATCAGTTATGTATATATTCAGTTGAATAAATATTGTTTGATTAGTGCATAAAGTGCATCGAGTAGCATCCCTTATAAATAAATGTATTCATCTAATGATTCTCCTTGGTACTTAGTATGCACGTCATTACGTCTATAGTAACATTAACATTATCACTAAATGAATTGTTCACCTCAACTAAGTAAATACCTGGGTCGAACCTTTGGGACCACACCACATTATTCACGTCAAAGTAACCAACGAGTATTACATCCTCTGCGTAGTATGCATTATCACTTATGGGTTCACCAACCCTCTTTATTAATAGGGTTACGTTACCCAATTGCGTTACTACAGTGATTAGTGAGATTCCTATGAAGTCCCTGGGTATCATTATTGGGCAGTAAATAGACTCATGCCTACGTAATTGAAATCCAACTAATCTACATGAGCTAACCATTGACAGGAATTGCCTAATATCCTCCATACTCAATGCAGTGAATGGAATCTCAGAAAGGACTTGGGCAATTAACTTAGCAATTTCCTTAGCTTGACTTAAAGGTACATGCCTTCTCCTTAACTCATTTATGCACATCCTCACCTTATCAATCTGCTCATTAGTAACGTTAATACCTCGAATCCTAAACTCCTCTCTTAATGTCTTAATAACCTCCTCCTCATAATTACGAAACATGATTAAGACCTCAATGGAGAAATAACTCTTGAAGGATTTTAATAAAACAAAGACATTGGCATCATTCTTCACTTTTCCTCAGGCAACGTGGGTGGTGGTAAGTACTCCTCCTCCTTGGCAGCTAACTCCTTAATCCTGCTAAGTCTCTCTGGCTTCAGTATCTCATTAAAGACCTCCCTACCAATACTCCTTAATTGGGCAATAACCTCAAAGAGTTCCCTCTTGAAGGCCACTGGCGTTTCCTCAATGAAGCCTCTGGCATCAATCCTGGCCCTTGGGAACTCCTTCAAAATTCTCTGGGCAATATCGTCAGGAACCTCAAGCTCAATTACCTTAAGGTAACCGCCATATAGATCCTTAATAAACTTCTCCAACGGTGTACTTCTTATCCTCTCGAGTCTCGTCTTATCTAGTATTACGGAGATCTTGTAGGGCATGTCGATCACCTCTTTAACGGCACCTCCATTAGTGGTACATCAACTTCAAGCTCCCTCTCCTTTAACTCAAGGTACTTCTTGTTGACGAATGGGTAGCCATAGACCCTCCACCACTTGACAATTATTCTATAAACCTCGGGTCTGAAGATTATTGGCGGTGGTTCAATGCCCTCGGCTATCAACCCCCCCCTAATGAAGCTACCACTAAATCTCTGGGCTACGTCTATATGGGCACACGTGTCGCTATAAGCTATTTCACCGCACTTCGGGCAGTACCAGAACTCCTTGATATTGACGGGTCTAATCTTAAGGCCTTTGTCGAGGTCGTAAGGCGGTGCATCTAATCCAAAGCTCGGTATTCCCTTCTCCCAGAGTATTTGTGTTGCGTATGGGTCGTAATAATCACCAACGGCTGCATGGTCCCTACCAAACATGTGGTGCGTACAACCCATGTTCTGCCTAATGATGCCGTGCAATAACGACTCGAGTGGGTTACCATACCTCATGTCCCACAGCGTGAAGGTGACTATATGTCTCTTCGAGCTTATATAGCCGTATTTATTCAATGCCTCGTGACCCTCGAGTATTGCCTCATCGACGAAGTCACCAAGTCTCTTCGCGCCAATTATGGCATTAACGAGTATCCCATGGCACGGCTCGATATCGCTAAGTAAGCTGCATTTTTCATTAAATGTTCATGACCGGTGTGCGGCACATTCCTAGTCTGGTGGGCGATCACCGTCCTCCAGCCCCCCCTCCTTTGAATCTCCTCGCGGGATTTAGCCGGTGGGTACCAGAACCTATTATACGGCTCCTTAAACACTGGCTCGTTAATCACGTACACCTTACCTGCCAACGCTGTGCCAGTCATACTCCTATATATCAACCAACCAGGGTGCTTCTCATCAAATCTCTTCTTAACAACCTCGGGATTCCTCTCCGGCGTCCCAAACGTCCTATCAGCCAAGTCCTTGGGATCAAACCTCCAAACCTCCTCAACATCAAGTATTGCAAACGGTTGTCCCTTAAGCCTAAGCAATAACCTATCACCCTCCTTAACACCAAGTTTCTTCAGATCATCCTCACTGATGTCAAATATTATTGGGAATGGGAATAACCAACCATCGAGGAGTCTCCTCTCCTTAAGTACATTCTCAACCTCATTCCTGGTCATGAACCTATCTAGCGGGCTGAAGAAGCCATAGGCGATGGACATGATCTCCCTATACACATTCCTAATGGGTAAGCCGCTAATCGGATCCCTGGTTGCCCTTATGTCGTATGGTATTGCGCCGGCGGCCATGTTAATGACCTTATCCCTATCCCTAATCACCGCATCCACAAGCTTCCCTCCGTGCGGGGGTGGCATGTAGACCTTAAGACTCATGTGGACCACCTCATGGGAACTCTATTATGTGTATCACGGGCACCTTCCATAACTCCCACTGACCGGTTTTCGCATCATACCTTGAATTGACGAATACGTGCCAATTCTCATCATCCAGTGCCGGGTAATCCGCCCTAACGTAATAGCCAGGCCACCTAGTCTCCTTCCTAAACAGCATGTGCCTAACCACGGCCTCCGCAGTCAATATCCTGTGCCACAGCTCCCAAACTCTCATTAATTCATGCCAGTCCTGGGCAGCTGCGTAATTCATGAAGTCCTCCTTAAGGAACTGCAGTAGTTCCAGCGCCCTGTTGAGCATCCACTCGTTGGTCACGTACATTGTTGACCAACCACCGGCGTACTCATCCATGATCTTCTGAAGCCTGAACAGGCCCTGCTTCCAGTACATCTTGGTTGGGTCTATTGGATGCATGTAGCTCGGCCCAGTGACAACGTTATACCTACCCTTCTGGTAACGCTCCAGTGGCTCCATTATCTTGGCTATTAACGAATCAACCTGAGCTCTATCCACCTCAACCTTCTCATCGCTGTGATCCATCACGTATAGTACGGCGGACTTACCCGCCAACCTACCCTCAGTGAATGAACCACTACTGAACTTATGCGGATTGGCGCCGCAGGCATCACCTGCACAGAATAAACCATCTAGGGTGGTCATCCTATTATAGCCCCAGAAGTACTGGTACCTCCTGTCGTCTGGCAAGCCCTCAATCTTCTTAAGCGCTAAGTCCTCAGGTCCGCTGGCCCATGCACCGCACTCGGTGGCGTGGCTACCCATCACGTAGGGCTCCGTGGTAATTATCTCATAGGGCCTATCGGCTGGCTCGTGGTTTTGCCCAGCCCATATGACTACCTGGCTTATTGTCATGTCTAGGAAGTCCTCATAGCTATCGCCTCGCTTTCAGTACCTTCTTAACCGTCTCATCAGTCCTCATGAGGCTTGGCCCACGGCCAGCCAACCACTCAAGGCGTTGGGCAAATACCCTAAGTGTTGTTGGTGTAATTGGCAAATCAACGTAGTTACCCTTACCGCTATACAGCTTCCTTATCTCATCGACATGGGGCTTCCAGAAGTCCTGCCCATAGGCATTGCTAATCCTCGTCTTAAGCAATAACTGATAAGCACCAACAGGTCCGTAGCCATCCTTAAACCTTGGGACTACGAACCTGGCCTCCATCATGGTCATTACGGCGCCGGCCTCGATTAACATGCCGTAGGATGAGGCGGAGGACCATGGTGGGTACCAACTCCTGCCAAGTCCCTCACCCTGAGACCTAGGCCTATATATCTGTGAACCACCACCTGCGGAGAGTATTACCGCCTTTGCCCTGAATACGTAGAATGTCCCATCATTTACGTTAAAGCCTACGGCACCAACGACCCTATTGGGATTACTCGGGCTCTTAAGTAGGTGCGTGACCATTACCCTATTGAATATATTCTCGTCACCAAGGGCCTTCCTAGCTGCCTCAGCTACTATTGGTTTATAGGACTCTCCATGAATCATTATCTGCCACTTACCTTCCCTAACATAGCACCCAGTCTTTGGCTCGGGCCATATTGGTAATCCCCCCCACTCATCAAATAAGTGGACTGTTGAGTCGACATGCCTCGCGTAGTCGTAGACCAAGTCCTCCCTAACAATACCCATTAAGTCACCCCCCTCACGTACTTAACGTAGTCCTCCACAGTATTCTCCTTGCACTTTAGACCCATGTACGTGTTAATTGCCGATAGCCCCCCCATCGCCACCGCCCCCCCACTCCTGTTTATATTCGCCTTCTCCGCCAGCACAATCCTGCAGTTCCTACACCAATACCTAGCCTCCCAGGCAGCCCCCCCACTACCAGCCATTCCGCCACCAATTATTAGTATGTCCGCATCTACGTACCTAACCCTAACCATGCTCTCACCCCCCCCTCACCTCAGCCTTAACAACCTCTGGAACCTTCATCCTAGGTAATTCAACGCCAAGCTTATTACCGCCAAGCTTCTCATGCTCGCAGGACAGGTACGGCGTCCTCAGGAATTCCCTAGGTGGCTCCGGGTATTCCTGCGGTGGCTTTATTGAATCCCAGGGCGTGGTCCTTATTGGGAATACGAAGTACTTAACCGTGCCATTCCTATACCTAATTGTCCAGTAAATCCTGTTAGTCTTCTCATCCCTGTAAACCTCAACGGCACCACCAAGTGGTGTGAAGTCCATGTAGCCCCTTATCTGAACAGCGCCCTGTGGGCAGTGCTTAACGCAGTTGTAGCACTCCCAGCAGGACTCCGGCTCCGCGTTGTATGCCTTCCTACCGAATATGCCGGACTTCGTGAACCTCATTATGTGACTTGGACATATGTTAACGCAGTCCCCACATCCCGTGCACTTGGCCGGGATTACGTAGGAGGGCATGCCCACCACCTCATGAGCGCTTCTTTGGGTGACTTGGTACGTGGGACTCAAGCGCCCTCTCAGCCAACTCACCACTCCACGGGCCAAGTAGCCTAGGCTCTACGCCTTCCAGGTCCTATACCTATCGTATAACTGCCATATATACATATAAATCGCATGTCCAAACTTCGTCCAAGGCATTGTGGCGAACATCATGGCCACTAGGAATATGTGAACACTGAATGCCGTTGCCAATGTGTAGTAATTCAGCGGCATTGTTAATTCAATACCCATTAGGCAAAGCCACTCAGTGAGACGAAGAATGCCGTCCAGAGGAAGAAGTCCGTAACCGCAGGTTCACCGACCGGCCTAGTCCCCTGCCACCTAGCGATCATCATGAGTATGAACCCAATAACTATCAGAACACCGCCAATGGCGCCGGTGCTGATGACTACGTATGGGCCATAGGGCCAAGCTTACCACCCGGTATGAAAGCCACAAGACCAGGTACGTCACTCGGAACCCACTCATCATAGATAAAGCCTAGCGTTGTTGATATTGCGGCAAACACGAATCCCCCACCAAACAAGTGCGTGGCGAGTGCCTTAACCTTAGGTTTACTTAGATATGCGGATTGTGTGTGACAAGATGTCATGGGAGCGCCGTAGAATGGGTATAAGAATGCTGTGATTAGGCCGGCGATGAAGGCGCCCGCTGAGCCCCCCCAGTTCCTCGTTGGGCCCTTTATCGGCAGTACTGTGCTCAGGTTTGAAAGGGCTAATATGCCCCTGCTTATCTCGATGGCAAAGCAATAATCATCTCTATAACCAGCGCTATGGCGCCATAGATTATCCATAGGTGTGGTATTGGTAGGTATAGCTCGATCATCAACTTCATATTACTTTAGTTAAAAAAATTATTTTATTCCACATAGATTGTGAAAGCTTATATTATGCATGTAAATTATTATATATAATAATGAATATGAATGAATATAATATTAATTCTTTATTAACACGAATAAATAATTATATTATGCCAATTTTTCTTATAAATATTAGTAATTTTTCTAAGATAAAAACATAAATGATGATTATTTTACCAGATTTGATATATCTCTATTTAACTCATTAATCAGCAGGCAATGTTCATCACAGGTTGTGTATGTTAATACGCAATTCTTTTCACATAATCTGCATATATAGACATAAAGCATCTTGCTGTTTCTATAATACCCCCCCACCAGGAATGAGTTGTTGCCAAGTATTATGTCAGGTCTTTTAACGTTGGATGAATTGCTCAATATATTATTAACTAAATAGTAGATTGAGGTATTTTTAATGCTGGTGACTGTTGACTCGTCAATGAGTTTACCGCTTATCGATGAGTTGTTAATTAACGTGCTTAATGCCGTTATCATTAGCGTATCTATATTCTCAATTATTCTCAAACTCTCACCTCTGACTATGTGAGGTAGTATTGTGAGTATTGTTATTAGTTTACCATTATCGTAATTCCTCAGATTCCACCTTGCCTTAAGTCTACTTAGCACTATATCATCATCAAGGCACTTATATGCTAGGCACGTTAGTAATCCCTTAACTGTGACTTCATAAACGTGCTTGCCATTAAGCCTATCACTTGATTCCCTGGCAAGTATTAGGTTATTCTTTACCATGTACTTAGCCTTCTTATAAATGGATGATATGCTATATGGCGTTTCCCTAGAAACCCTGTATAGTGTAACCGGCCCCCCCTTCATTATTATGTATGCGAGTATGTCGTTCATTACATTATCGTACTCAACATTTACGAGCCTTCTAAGTTCTAACCTCAAACTCTCTGGGACCAGGTTACCATAATTAATGATGGCATCATGCCTCATTGAGTATTTACGTATATTCATTTGTTATAAACCAGTTACCTAGTGCAAAAATTGCATGGCACATTGATAAAATGTAAATGATTGTTTTTTCCGGTGAAAAAGATTAATTATTATTTAAATGAATTCAAACGACTAGTGCCCTATAGACTAGGTCCATGAGTCCTGAATACTTAATTTCCTTTCCATACATCTTATTTAGATGGGGGGGAACAACGTGGCTAAGCTGTGCCTTACATATTGAGCAGGGCCTAACGATCCACTGTGCGCCATGCTTAAGGGCATCTTCATACCAAAGCCTTGCGTATTGAATAGCTAGGGGGGGCAGCATTTCATCAGCTAGCATACCTCCCTGGCCTCCGCAGCACCATGTCTTACCTCTACTGTACTCGGAATCAACCCACTTTTTGACTACGTGGTTCATTATGAATCTTGGTTCTTCTGTTAGGTCCCCCCCACCCCCCCTGGCGTAATAATCAGGGTCTTGGTACATGTATACTATGTCGCCGTTGGCCTCGGGATTAAGCTTAATCCTACCCTTCCTAATGGCATCAACCACAAGATGGAATATGTGGAGTCCCTCAATACCGTACTCCCTCAACCTCGGTATCACGTAATTCTTGAATGCATGCCAGCCATGACCGCACTCGCAGAATACAGCTAACTTAACGCCCAGTTCTCTTGCTGCATTCACGTACATTTCGCCAATATACTTAAGGTGCCTTGGGTCTAAGAACAGGCCGAAGTTCGCCACCTCCAGTAATTTTGTGCTTATTGTGTAGTCCATGCCTATGGCGTGCATGAACAATAGGTGGCCCTTGAGCGTCTCAATGTTCATGAAGAAGTCGGCGGATGATGGGAGTAGTAGGGCGTAGGCTGGTTGGTCAATTTTGACCTTTATTTCGACGCCCTTCTCCTGCTTTATCTCATTTATTACGAACTCAAGTATATTCCTTATAGCGGCTGGAGTTAATGCCATATTATTGCCGGTTCTCTCCATGTTATCTATCGTCGTAACCACGAACCTAGAGGCCATGCCCAATTCATACAGTATTGACCTCACGGTCCTGGTCAATGATGCTTGGTCGACACCGAATGGGCATATGGTGGCGCACTTCCTGCATAATAAGCATTGCCAGTAATACGTGTATAGCATCTCCAGGTAATTCTCATCAATTGCCTTAACGGCATTTACAGCCTTGCCAAACAGTTTACCGCTTGGTTTTTCGGCCTTAATCACAGCCCTTATTAGTTCTGCCCTGCCCACGGGCGAATTCCTAATATCACCCGTGGTTATGTACGTTGGGCAAGCCGTTAAACAAGCACCACAATGAACACAGGTCTCCACAGCCATCTTAACATTCCTATTAGTCTCGAATTCCTCAAGCAGTCTCTTCTTGAAGTATGACACCTTGTCAATGCCGACCGGCGGCTTAAACCCTATCCTCGCATTAAGCCTCTCAAGTAGTTTGGCATCGGCCTTATGAGGCTTTATGTTCGATGTATCCCCCCCGAACCTGAACTCAGGTAGTTTATGGGCCATGCTCATCACCCTGGTATTGACTTAACCCTAATCTTAATTGATGGCCTAGCACCGTGGGCGATATGTATATGAATGAGAATAGGTGCATCATCTTGCCCCACGGGAAGTAGGCTATGAATATCATGGCTAGTATTACGTGGGCTAACGTGATCGGCGGCGCAGCCATAATGTAGCTAATTGCCTTATCCACATTGAATGATGCTAGGTTCCAAATCCAGGGAGCGACTGAATACTCGAAGAATCCAGGCTCAACAGACTCAAGCCATAAAGTCTGTATAAGACCTAATAATATTATTAATAGGAGTAGTGCATCCGCGAAGTAATCATCGAGGTAACTGAGACTTCTCATTGGCAGTTTAACAACGAAGTTACCAACCTTAACGCTCCTATCAATTAACCTCCTACCAATGAGGATCAGCATTCCAACCAATGCCATAACACCGCCTAAGCCACCGATAACCTTAGCCAATAATACATGCATTGCAGGTGAAATGCCCATGGCCTCGAGCTGCGCAGGCGGTATTAATAGGCCGAGGTGGCCCACGAGGGCTATCCAAATACCCCCAGTGAAAGAGTACTGAGCCCACGAACAGTACTGTGTCAGTGCCCGGCAACGTATAGAATAGGAATATCCTCTTGAGTATCTCAATCGTTATTTTACCATAGGAATCATCGTTCACCGTCGCATTAACGTTATAAAGCCCCGTCAATGCCTTCGGCATTAACCACCTGACTAGCCTAAATATTATCCCAACTATGAATATTGCAACGGCGATGTACGGTACATACCCAAACACGATTAGGTATGCGTAATTCATCACTATTCATGCCATAATTAAGCCATAAATAATAAATGCTGTTACACGTATGACGTGAATGACAGAATAAGGCACCATATGTACATACCGCGGCTTTATGTAGAATAAAGTAATATAAGGAATTAGCACATTACTTCTTAATGAGTATTGGCGATAAGGTCGCTGAGTTAATAAGGAAGGCTCGCGATGCAGGTTTTCTCGAGTTTTACGAAATTAACGAATTAGTAAGAAGCATAATTGAGAGCCCCCCCGGCGAGGTTAACGCAATACTTTACAGGCCTGGTGAGATGCCCATACTCGTGAATGCGGCTAAGGAGGATGATTACGTATCGATTGCACTATTGGATTTGAATCTTGCAGAGGAGATGAGTGCTAAAGACGTGCCGCAACTCATTAATGGGTTTAGGGATCTTGAGGACATAACCACCCGGATAGGCTTTGAACTTTACGGAAACAGGTCAATAGCGCCCTTCCTATACCCATTATACTTAGATGAGGCTAGTAGTGTTGTCCTTGTGATCTTGGGCATAAAGTCTGCCGTAAGTAGCCAATTATTTAATGAAAATTTTATTGAGGGATTGATCGAGGATTTAAGATTCAATTCAGATGCATATCTATTCCGCATAATTGACGCACTTAGGGTTTCACCTAATAAGTGAAATAACCTGTAAATTCATTATCTTAAATTACCTCGCTTAATGAAGAGGATTGCCATCATGGGGGGCAACTTCTCCGGAATAGTCGTGGCTAATAAGCTCGCCAAGAGACTTAGGTGTCCGTGGCTAAGGGTGACGTGGAAATTGCATTATTCGATAGAAGTCCTAAGTACTTAATTCACGCGATGTTACCATTAATAACCCTTGGATCAATGAGTGAGAGGTACGCCGTTGGTGATAAGGCAGAGTTGCTAGATTCTAGGATTAAGTACTTCTTCGGTAAGTCAGGTGAGGTGGTTAATGTTGACCTGGCTAATAGGACATTGACGCTGGCTGATGGTAGTAAATATTCCTATGATTACCTCGTAATAGCGAGCGGCGCGGATTACGTACCTGAGGAGGTGCCCGGCTTATTAAAGGACTATCACACGTACTACACGCTTGAGGGGGGGGCTCTGGAACTTAGGAATATTCTTCAGGGCTTCAACAAGTACAATTGTTGAGCTCTTCGTTGAGCCGCCGATTAAGTGCCCAATAGCACCGTTAAAATTTGGCCTGATGCTTGATGATTATCTTAGGGATAGGGGTGTGCGTGGTAATGTCGATGTAATGCTCCTCTATCCCACGGACCACTTACATGCGCAGCCCGAGGTTAATAAGTTAGGTAAAATCCTACTTGAGGAACGCGGTGTTAAGTATATTTTCAACTTCTCAGTGTCTGAGATAAGGCCTGAGGAAAAGGTAGTGATTAGTGATAAGGGTGAGAAGATTAAGTATGACTTATTAATAACAATACCACCACATAGAGGCGCCAAGGCCATTAGGGATTCAGGTATTGGGGACCCATACGGCTTCGTGCCCTGTGACAGGTATACCCTACAATACCGTAAGGGTAAAACTAAGTATGATGAAGTTTACGTAATAGGTGACGCCACAGCTCTTGAGGTTGCGAAGGCGGCATCAGTGGCTCACTATCAATCTGATGTGGTTGTTGAGAATTTAGTACATGATATAGCTGGCGAGGGCTCACAGGTTAGGTATAAGGGTGAGACAATATGCCAATGCTCACGGACCTCTATACACAGCATGGTAGGGGGGGTAGGGCATGGCTTCCGTGGTGGGACTATAAGGTCAACGAGTTAACCTTCATAACGACTAGGTTTGGTTGGTGGTTCATAAGGGCATTCTACCTATCATTACCATTAACCATGAGGGGGATTAGCATGAGCACGGAGATTCCGACTAAGGTTATTGAGGAATTAATTAAGGACATGGATAAGGATAAAGCAATGATTGACATGCTAAATAAACTACTACTTCTCTACAAGTCTGGCGCATTTGATACTGCGGTTGAGTTATTAATGACGGTTAAGAACGTATCATCAGTAATTACAGATAGTATGATTGACAACCTGGCACTAACGTTAAGGGAATTAGCACCACTAATTGATGCGCTTGCCAATAACCCATTACTGAAGTTGCTTGGTGAATCATTAAATGATGCTGAGGTTGATAAGGCAATAATTAAGGCTAAAGAAAAGAGGGTTAGCCTAGGTGATGTGATTGGACTTATGAGAAACAATGACGTGTTAACGGGCCTATACGTATTTTTAACAGTCATGAAGTCCCTGGGTAGGAAGGTTAGGGAATTTAAGGCTGAAGGTTAAGATTAGTCCTTTCGTTATTAAATAAGGTTATAAGGTCACATGCTTAGTATAATGCCCAATCACCTTAATGCCCGTATCACGTGGAATAACCCTTTTCAAAAATCATAGGTTATGAATAACGATAACGCATGTCAACCCAAACAAGCCAGCCAAGCGACCTTGAGCGTGGCATGAAGATGCTGGAGTATCTTGAGGGTGGTCCTTGGCCTAGTTATGTGGCTGAGCTTAGGAAGACGAAGTACCCGATTGAGGCCTACGCCGAAGGCCTAGCCAAGAAGTACACACCTTGGTTAAGTGGATCCTTCAGGGTTAGATACGTATTCAGCGGAATACTAGCCAGAAGAAGCAGAGATGGAAAGTTCGTTGAAATACACTTTAGAACCTATGTACCTGCTGGTAGATTCTACTCAACGAGTTATCTAAGGAAAGTCGTTGAGGTGGCTAAAAGGTACGGAATCGGCTTACTAGAACTTGGCGGTAACACTGGCGCATTAGTCCTTAACATGATTGCAGAAAAGGCGGATGAGGCTGTTGATGCAATAAGGACGATAATGGGTAGCGACGTTGGTGGCTCTGGCGACACGTTCAGGGAGTTCTACGCATGCCCTGGCCCTGCCCTATGTGAATTCGCATTATACGATACATTACATGCCATGGATTACATTAGATCACATCCAGCAATTTATAGGTATCTCAATACACAGATGTTCCCGTACAAAATAAAGTTCAAGTTTAGTGGTTGTCCAATGGACTGCGCCACAGCAAACTCAAGGGCCGACTTCGCATTAATCGGCACTTGGGTTGGTGCACCAGAGGTTGATCAGGGATTATTCAGGAAAATGGTCGAGGAAGGTAAGATAAACCCGAAGGAAATCGTTGATTCATGCCCATCAAAGGCCATTACCTGGGATGAGGAGAAGAAGGAGCTAAGGATAGATGGGTCTAAGTGCCTTAAGGCCATGAATTGCATTAGGAGGGCGTTCCCGCGATTAAGCCAGGTAAAAACAGGAAAATAGCATTACTCATTGGAGCGCACGCCCAGGGCCACTTTGGACCTAAGTTAGCCAAGGCTGTGGCACTCCTAGACTCAATAGAGGAGGTCATACCATTCGCTGAGGAATTAGTCAATAAGTACATGGAGCTGGCGCCACGTAGGCATAGGATTGGCGATATGATAATTAGGAGGGGGGGTTTCAAGGTAATTAGTGAGGTGGCTGATAAGACATTGCCCAATAAGCCAAAGGGCACGCCGTCTACGCACTTAAGGATTTCTATTGGTGCTGTTTTGACTGATGATGAGAGGAGGTTGTATGAGGATTGGTCAAAGCAGTTGGTGAGTGAGTACTTTGGAGGTGGTTCTAGCACGGGGTGATGGGCATGAGTCTGACCGTAACCCCCCCGAACCTAGGGATAGATGAATAAGAGGTTGCCAATGCCCTTCTCCACCCAATTACCTGAGATAATTAGGAATAACTATGGTAAGTGGGTTGATAGGAGGTTTCATGGTAATGGGATT
This sequence comes from Vulcanisaeta distributa JCM 11213, assembly GCA_001316125.1. Next base: position 136,543 of record BBCS01000003.1, on the reverse strand, counting down.
ATCGAGCACATATCAGAGACCGGCGATAGGGTATTCACCATAAAGGTAGGTTTACCACCAAACAGTAGGGTGAGCGTCGATACGCTTGAGAAGTTCATAGAGATCGCCGATAAGTACGGCTTAGGCGTTGTTAGGGCTACTAGGGGGGGTATGAATCTCGAATTCATAACCGACAGCCTCGACAAAGCACTAAAGATAAAGGAGGAAGTCGAAAAATGGGCTACCCAGTCGGGGGATGGGGACAATCACTATGGCACATAACATCATGCACGGCCTACCTAACCTGTACAACGGCTGTCGTTGATGCACCATCAATAACTCAAGTCCTCTACAACCATCTGAAGCCCTTCTTCACTGGCGAGGAGAAATTACCAGCTAAGCTTATGATCTTCGTAGCAGGTTGTCCAAACATATGCGGAGGCACGTTGGCTGGGGACATAGTTATTGTTGGTCATTATGGTCAGGCGCCTAGGCCTGACCCGGAGAGGATAAAGTTCTGCCTACCGGCCAGTGCCGAGGCCCTTAAGAAGGCAGTGCCCGACGTGGCGGCAGTCTGCCCCCCGTTGGCGCGATTAAGGTGTTCGGTAAGCCAGATGGTTCAGTTGGTATTGAGGTTGATGAGAGGAAGTGCATAGCATGTAGCAGGTGTAAGAATGTGTGTGACTACTTTGATTGGGATCCCGCAAAGATTGGTGTGGCGGTATTTGTGGGTGGTAAGACTAGTAATACGGGCACGGGACCGAGGCTACCCTACAAGGTTATTCCATGGCTACCAGTCAATCCGCCGGAGTACAGGGAGATCGTAGCAGCCGTAAGAAAAATAATCGATGTATGGCGTCAAAACGCAAAACCAGGCGAGAGACTTGGTGATTTCATTGATAGGATCGGTATTGATGAGTTTATGAATAGGCTTGGTGTTCCTAGGACTAGGCATAATAGGTGTGAGGAGGCTTCGTGGAACTTCGGTGTTAGGCAGTTCATAACATACATGTGAGTTAACGCCATCCTCGCTAAAAATAATTAAACTTCTTCTTTCTATTACTACCTTTCTACTCATTGGGTGACTGAATTGATAAGCATTGCCTTGATGCCACCAGGGATTGAATATATCAAGTACTTAAGGGAAGTGGCGCAGCACTATGACGTCTTTATAGCTGAGTCCCCCCCAAATACCGAAAGTGTCAGGCAATACCTAAGTGGTGAAATTAACATCGATCAGTTGCTTTATGACATTGAGTATTTTAATATTGATTATACCAGGGAGTTCTATAAGGCATTAAGGGAATTTAATGAATATGGCATTGATGTGATCCCCCCCATCGATCCATATAGCGCGATCAGCTGGGTATAAGGATTAAGGCCGTGCTCCACAACCTTGATTATAAATCCTTGAGCAGTGATGGGAGGTACGTGGCATTTATGGAATTAAAAATAGCGAGGCACATAGGCCTATAACTCAGCATTACTTAGGGGGAGACTTTGAAGATGCGGTCAGATGGTTAATAAAGTATGCACGACTTGATGCGGAGAGAATAAAGTTTAGGTCTGAGTTAAGGGCTAGGGAAATAGTGAAGATACTACGTAATTTAGGCAAGCCCCCCCATGACGTGTTAATACACGCTGATCACTACAATGAGGTCCTCGTAAACTACCTAGGCAAGAAATTGATGTGCATGCCCAGCGTAATAAGGCTTGATGACGTAGCAAGTAAAAGACTGGGGGTAAGGCCCCCCCTGATTCACCCAGGGATTAAGTTAACTAACAATTACGTGTATGGAATGCCCATGAATAAGGGTGAGGAGTACCTACTTGCGTCTCGGGCAATGATATATGCATTATTAAAGGCGAGAATTTTTGGGAGGGTTAATAGGAGAATGCTTGGTGACAAGGCCGTATTAATAGATAATTCATTAAAGAGATTAGCATACAGGTTAAGCATTGACGATGCCAAGGACATTTTCAGAAAGCTAATGATGCCAGGGAGTATATTTAAAGTCAGAGTGTAAAAAGAGCTTATGCAGCGTAGTTACACATATCACGTGAAACAACCTTTTTACAACATAACACGTTAATGGGCTTGGTGATAACATGCCAGTAACCTGTCCAGGGGAATATGAAGTTAATGGGAAGAAGGTAATACTTGATGAGGATTGTTTTTGCAGAATCCTGAGGTTTGGGATGAGGTTGTTGCTGAGTGGATGGCTAGGAATCTTGAGGGTGTTCAGCAGATGACTGAGAGGCATTGGAGGGTTGTTAGGTATCTTAGGCAGTACTGGGAGACCTATGGAGTATGCCCACCAATAAAAATGCTCCTAAAAGAAACAGGAGAAACACTAGAAGGAATCTACGAACTATTCCCAGACGGACCAGCCCACGGAGCATGCAAAGTAGCAGGAGCACCAAAACCAACAGGATGCGTATAACGAAATGTAAAAATCCCGACTCACTTAAAAACCTCTTCATAATCCACCTGCTTCATTAAATAACTTTTTAACCAATGAGAGAACCTTCTCAGCATCATTAAGTGCTCTCTCAGCATCTATCCTCGTGTACAATTCCTCAGGAGGTATCCCGCTCTCTTCATCACCATACATCGAGAACTCCCTTTCCTTCCTAAGACTTCTCGATATCGACGCTAATTCATCAATGTGTTCCTGAAACCACTCCGGGAATTTACTACGTTCCCTCCTAAGCACTGGACCAACATCATGCCACCTTGGTGGTTCCACACTAACAATTCTCAATGCCGCCTTAAGCAACAACTCAACGGCTTCCTGCACTGCCTAACCACGTATGGGTAATTACCACTGTTTAGCGCCTCCTTTGCATGCTTTATCCTTTCCATAGCCTGGTTAATGTAGGACTTAGCCATCTCAGATTATTCAATCTCAATCACCTCACCAAACCTATAGTCTCTCTTCAAAACCCAATACCAAGCCCTATCACTAACCCAAACCCTCGTCGCGCCCAACTCCCTTAACCTGTTAATTATTCTTGTAAGCACCCCCCTCAAAAATCCGTCTTTATCGTAGACAATCACGGCATCCTCAGTCATGTCCAGATAAAGCGGTGAGAACCTTTTAGCCTCCTCCCTAGTTTTTATTAATGGGGGGGACAGGGTAATAGCATAGCCTCTATCTAATAATTCATCAAGTAATGACTGAACCTCATCCTCAGCTCTCTCAAACATTTTAATCCTATCAGACATGGGTTTCGGCAATTCCTCGAAAATTACCAACATGTCAATATCGCTATCCCTACGTTGAACGCCCCTCGCGACACTACCGTAAATAACAAGTGAAACCAGGTTATCACCGTATAGCCTAATCAATGAGTTTAATAGGTTCTGAATGACCGTTCTATAGGGCTCCTTAATGAAATCAAGGCCCTTCCTAAACATTGAACTAAACCTCTATAACTCATTCATTGAGATAATTTTAACTTAACGCCCTAAAACTAACGGAGGTTATAAAGACTTATAGGCATCCCTGCCCTTATCAGTAATGTGAATTATCGTTGAATAACCAATTATCTCAAGTCTAATTAGGCCCAGGTCCTCAAGCCTATACAGCACGTCCATGGCATCATTAATGCTGAGACCAGCACCCTAAGGCGCTCAGAAACCTCCTCAAGTTTAACATTATCCTGACCCTTCTTGTCACAGGCATCGCAATAATCCTTAAGACAATTCTCTCCTTATCACCTAATTCTGCAGACATCATTTTATTTAATACATAACTTATTAATAAGGATTTTTATATTTAGATCAATTTAACTTAATACACATATTTAATAATGAATAATATTAAATTAATGCAGTAATTCAATATAAGAATCAATTCATTATGTCTTCGGCATAACCCTTATAAGCTTCATGGAGGTACTCCCATGATTGCCTATGCCATTGAGTAAGGATACTAAGTACATAAAGTCAATAAATGGTAGGGTTTCCGTAATAGGTATGGGAACGTGGGGGGGTATGGGGTGGTGGTTTCTGGTCACCTGACTACTCAAATGACGAGGGTTGGGTCAAGGCACTAAGAAGAGGCATTGAGTTGGGAATGACTCTAATCGATACGGCAGAGATGTATGGTGGTGGCCATGCAGAGGAACTAGTCGGTAAGGCGATAAAGGGCTTCCCAAGGGAGGAACTGTTCATAGTTACTAAGGTTTGGCCGAACCATGCCCGCTATGATGATGTCATTAGATCTGCTAGGCTAGTAGGGAGAGGTTGGGTACGTACATAGACCTATACCTGCTCCATTGGCCTGCCACTGATGTGCCGATTTGCGAGACTATGAAGGCCTTTGAGAAGTTGATAGATGATGGAGTGGTTAGGTTTGTCGGTTTGAGCAATTTCGATGTTGAGGGCATTGAGAGGGCTAGGCAATGCTTCAGTAAGTATGACATTGTCGCCGTGGAGAATAGGTATAGTCTCCTCCATAGGGTTGATGAGACGTCGGTAATACCATACGTGCAGAGGAATGGAATGCTTTACCTGGCATATACGCCACTTGAGAAGGGCGAGTTCGCCCGTAATGAATTCCTCGGAAGTATTGGTAGGAAGTATGGTAAGACGGCAATACAGGTCGTGCTTAATTGGTACGTAGCATTGACAACCTGGTGCCAATACCGAAGGCAGGTAAGGTTGAGCATGTTGAGGAGAACGCGGGCGCATGGGCTGGAGACTGAGTAAGGAGGATTGGGACGCAATAAGTACTCACTTCCGTAGGTTTAATGATGACAAGGACATTAACAATAACCAAGTACGCGGAGGTAATATCACTGGCATTATTAATCGTGAGCTTAATATTAGTAGTTCCATTAAATCAAGGCGCCATCATTACGTACACGTGCATAAACGGTGAGTTAAAAAGCAACACAACATGCATATTTCCTCAGGTAGTTAAAATTAATAATTACGTAATTGGTAACGCACTGGTCTCAATAAACAATGGACAACCCGAGAGACTGAGTAATGGGTCAATAATGGCAAGGGAAATCACGTTAATGCCGGCAGTAACTATGTTAGAATAATTAATGAGTCACAGGTCACGTTTAATATTTATAATCCAATGAGTAAATGGGTTAACATCACACTACCAGGCTCATGTACCCTCACGATAAACGCCACAGTACTTGGCAGTGGTTATGTATCAATTACCGTATTAAGCGATGGGAGGGTCATCGACTACACACCATACACATACTCGCTATTCATAACAACCCAAGCTGATAATAACCTAGATATACTAATTAAACCGGCTGTTCCATTATCATGTCCCTGCATAAACACTATAGTCAATATATTAATGAATGGTACATGCATTCAACGTAGTAATGCAATTATAACATCGGTCGCGTACATTAAGGGTAATAATGCGGTTAATAATATCCATGGCATGTACACATTAATACTTATGTTGGTCTCAGTAATCATGCTTACGATCTCATTGATCCTTAACACTAAGCGGTGAGCATGGAGCATAAAGCATTTATAATTTGCCAATAAGCCAAGGTTAATGCCTGGGATTAATGAGATAGTTCAGGAGGAGGCCAAGAAGATTGTGAATAAATACCTTGAGCAGGTAAATGAGAGAATAAACAAGGCGAGGGAGGAGTTATTGAAGAAGGTTGAGGAGATAAGAAACATTAAGTAATTAAATGGCGGGACCGTAAAGTTTAACCACGAAGTCCCTCGGTATACCCTCAAGAAACGCATTCAGTAATGTAATAATTAGTTCGCTCTCAACGAACTTGAAATGCACTGCAGCCAAGGCGGCGCCTGGCGAGAATTCCGTAAATAGCGATATCATGGAGTTCTCAAGGTCCTTAGCGAACCTATAATTAAATGGGCCGAGGTATTGAACCAATAATCTCAGGTCTGAGGAACCAGCAACTTTAATTAATTGATCCACTGACGGAAACACGGAAGCCACCTCCTCAAGTATTCTCGTGGGTGACTCACCGTATATCTTCACGGCCGTACTAAACACGGCGCCTGAGCGTATTGCCAATTCATTAATTAATTCCTGTGATATTCCCCATAATTTACCTCTTAATACCACATTGAGATTGTAGAACTCAACGAGTTCCTTAATGAATTTATTAACTGAGTAATCAATCCTCGCCAATCGCATTAAGTACTCAATGAATGCCTTGTCTGTGAACGTGTCAAGAAGCATCATGCTATACTGAGCATACTGCTTACTAATCCTTAGGAAACTATCAAGTGCGGGACCTGCTGGATGTCGAATCTCCATTAATTTATTACGCAGATCCTCCACGTCCCTAACACTCATGATCGCCGCTAGTACATGCCTTCTACCCAGCTCCTCCTCCACGGTAATATTAATCAAGCTCTCCATGGACCCACCACCCTCCAACCCCCCCCTCATTAATGATTTCGCAATTACCTTAACATTCTCAAGTTCAAACCTCATTAAATATGACTTCAAGACCGTCGACGCTGGAGATGGTACTGACGATGCCAACGAACTTATCGACCTAACTACATGAGACCTAACCTCGTTAGTTACCTGGGCCTCATCAACTATCTTACCCAACCTCTCAAGGACATCTCCATACTCAGTGCCCTTCAGCACGTTTACTGCATCCTCAAGGGTCTGGGCAAGTATTAACGCATTCAATTTATCCTTACTTAAGTACCTAGCCCTCAACCCCCCCCTAACCCTAGGGCCAAGTGCAGTTAACTTAATTACGTAGTTACTCGACATTTCACCTACTCACCGATCAAAGCTTAATGACCTCATCAACGGTTTTATCAATCGCATTATTAACTCTCTTTCTAAACTCCTCAACCTCCTTACGTAATTGTTCCGAATACTTGCTCACCTCATTCTCAATTTCCCTAGACCTACTCTCCCTATACTCATTAATAATCCTCTTTATGTACTCCTCAACCTCGCTTTGAACCTTGACCTTAACCTCATTTATTAACCTAGCAATCTCAGCATCATTACTATCCCTTAACTTATACACCTCATCAACCTTACTATCAACCTTCCTGAGAATTTCATAAATCCGTTCTAAAGACACGATAAGGCTCTGCAATAAGGCCCTTAAAAATATTATTGCGTCATAATTGATTATGGCGCATTGGTATAAACCGTGGTTTATTATCAATGATAAATAATGGTAAAGACCTAAAAATATCTTTTAAAATCCGTGATTAATGGATACTAAGGATGTTGTAAGGGCTTTCAGATTCATAAGCATTGCACTATACGTAGTGATAATAGTAATAACCGTGATCTTAGGCGCCGTGGCACTATACCTAGCTGTTAAAGATATTATGTCGTTAATGCCCTTCTCCTCAATATCTGACGTAAAAATACTGGGCGCCTTATCTGCAGTATTCCTTGTCGTCATAGCACTCGAATTCGTTGACATGTTCCTGGAATACATAAAGACAGGCACTGTGGTCGTAGACCTGGTGCTTGCTGTGGTCCTCACGGCAATCTCAAGGGAATTACTACTTTATGTCGCATCACCGAGTGCGTCCTTCAATTATGGCATATTATTAGTGGCCAGCATACTGGTGCTTGCACTGGCGTATTGGTTAGTCAGTAAGGCTAAGATAGAGTCACGTACTGGTTAATTCAAGTCTCCTCGGCATTTCAGGTAGTAAATTCTTAATGCTATAAAGGGTTTCGTACTCACTTATACCAAGTCTTTTCATTATGTTTGTTATGGCGTCCTCAAGTACGCCCTTATTGATGCCGTGTATCATGAAGTAGCAGTTATAAGGCCATGAACCAAGGGTCACCTCCCTAAGCACCACGTGCGTAGTTTCCTCAATTAACGCAACTCTTTCACAGATTTCTGGTGTTGCCTTAAATACTACCATTGCATTCTCCCTAAATCCCACCTTATCTGAGTCTAACGTTGCGTAAAAGTCCCTAATCACCCAACCATCATTAAATTATCAATTAATTTCCTCAGCCATCAATATCCGTGTTTGCGAGACTTGCTATTTCATCAAAGGCTCCTTCTCAATGCCTATTGCCCTTAGCTTCCTGAAAAACTCCATTGGAAGTCCCGTGGATTCTATGGGTGGTACATTGAGCGGTAATATCATTGATTTCGTTCGAGATACCCCACTAATTAAGTCAAACTTAACATCAATCTTATAGGTCCTCAGCGCCGTTAATACCACAAAGTCATTAATACCAAACCCGGACAGGGTATTGGAGACCTTCATTATTAGCTCCTCCTTGCTCCTGGCCTTGGTAACAAACCACACGTTATACCTAGGGTGCTCCCTAACGAAGTTATGCGAGACCTGAGGATCGGAATTTATAGCCTTGGCAACCTCATCGATTAACTCATTCGGTACTTTAACGCCAATTAAAGCCGATACCAAACCCCTTGATCTATAATTCACCAGCGCCCCCAATCCTCTTAATCACGCCATTGCTTATCAGGCTTCTCGTCTCACTTAATACCCAATCCTCATCCTCACCAAGCCTCTTGGCCACATCAAGAAACGGCCTTTTAGTTATTGGGAAGTTGTACTGAAGCTCCATTAGCAACGACTTTCTCTTTTCAGTAAGTTCCACAAAGCATGCCCTTGGTCACTATTTAAAAAGTGATTTGCGTTTGCGCTCCAGTGAATAACTGTTATATAGGGTTTAATTAAAATGCGCATTGTATGGAGGAGTACGATTTACGAATCATAAAAGCACTCGTTGATTTAGTAAGCAAGAGTAGGGGGGGTAGGAGGGTGACCATTAAGGCAAGGTCATTACTAAAGTTCGCAGGGCTTAATGATAAGCACTCAGACATCCTAAAGACTGCTAAGGTCCTCGGTAAATTAGCTAATGATGGTTATGTTAGGGTCGAGAGCACAAAGCCCGTTAAGACCAGGTCCAGGGTTCTTAGGTACATAATTACTGAGAGTATGGAGCTATGGAAGTTGGCTAAGGAGAACCCAAATGACGCCGTTAACATCTTACTGAAGAGGTTAAGGGATTTAAGTAATTACGGTGAGGCTCAGGCTTAGGCCTGAATGGCAGGTAATGCGTCCGTGAGGAAGGAGGTAGAAATCGTTAAGGGGCATAGGCTTGATTATCAATTATACAAATATTTCCTACAATACTTCTCAGAAAATGAATTAGAAGGGATCTTTGAAAGCATTAGGAGACCACCAAGTAGGTACTATATTAGGGTTAATACCCTGAGGATAAGCCCTGAGGAATTAATGAGGTTACTACGTGAAAGGTCCGTAGACGTATATCCTGATGAGTATTTACCTGAGGCGCTTTGGTTTCCCGTTAAGGGCCTAATAAGATACCGTCAGCACGTAAGTACGTACTCGCCGATAAGAGGGCTGCTGAGAGTGTTTACGTAGGCGCTAACCTATACGTGCCCGGTGTGGTGAAGATGGATGAGGGGATTAAGAGGGGTGACGAAGTCAATGTTGTAGCCCCCCCCAATGGTGAGGTTGTGGCATTTGGAATATCTGAGGTGAGTAATGACGATATTAGGGCCGTTAAGCATGGTATTGCGGTTAAGACACTAGTCAGTATTTATGAGATGCCCAAGGTTAGGGAGATGAGGGAGTACGAACTAGGTCTCTTCTATGACCAAAGCCTACCGGCCAGTGGGTTGGCCATGTAATTGACCCTAGGCCTAATGAGGTTATTATTGACATGAACGCGGCGCCTGGCGGTAAGACGAGCCACGTAATACAGTTAAGCGGCGGTAAGGCTATTGTCTATGCGTTTGATAGGAGTGAGGGTAAGATTAGGGAGATGATTGAGATACTGAATAGGCTTGGTATGAATGGTCTTTATAGGGTTGAGGTCAGGGATACGAGGTACCTGGACATCGATAGGCCTGATCTCATCGGTTCTGCGGATAAAGTTCTCATAGACCCACCCTGCACGGATATGGGCGTTAGACCCAGGTTATTTGATGTAAAGACCATGGATTTAGTCATGGCGATGTCGAATTATCAGAGGCAGTTCATTAAGGCCGCGTGGAGGTTATTAAGGCCTGGTGGCATTCTCATTTACTCAACATGCACAATACCACCGCTTGAGAATGAGGACAATATTGCCTATGCCGAGGGCCTGGGCTTCGAGGTAATCGACATAAGTATTCCCAGGACATCGGGCGGGTTGATTGATAAGTATAAGAATTCTGTCGTTAGATTTTACCCGCACGTACATGATACGCCAGGTTTCTTCATAGCCAAGCTCAGGAAGCCTTCTCAAAAGCATCAATAAACATAGGCTTTAGTAGATTCACCAGGTCCTTAACATTAATCCTCATCAATGTGTTCCTAGACCCACCGCCACATAATATATAATCATTCTCTAGTATTGACGGGTCCATAATAACCTTAAGTGATAGAACCCTCTCACTGAGTGGCGTCACCGCACCAACGTCGACACCTAAAACCTGCCTAACCTCCCTTGCCTTAGCCATTGTTACTGACTTACCCAAAGCCTTAGACAACTTATCAAAATTAATGACCTTATCACCCCTAGCAATTGCCACCAGATACTCGTCACCAGCCTTAAGTAATAGTGTCTTAACAATCTTACTCGTGGGTTCACCACTCTCCCTAGATGCCGCCTCCACCGTCTCAACCCCATGGTCAAACTCTAGAATGTTAACAGTCAAACCCATAATGACCTCCCTGCGTACCCTAACCACAATACTTAATCAATGGGTTGCCCTTTAATCCTTTAATACATGGCGTAAAGCATACCCCAGTAATTATGACTGTAAACATAGTCGCTAAGGAGTTCAGGGAATTCTTTAATGAGGAACCAACCTAATAACCTCAGCACCAGGTAGACTAGACTTCCTCAATACGCACCAGGACTATAAGGGGGGGTTACCCGTCGTTGCCGTTGGTATCAACCTAAGGACCTACATCGCTATTTCCAAGTCTCAGGGCGAGTTTATGGTGGCATCGGGTAATCTAAGGGATGATAATGTGAAGTATGTCGATAAATTCTCATTAAGCGAGTTAAAATTGCTTGGTGGTAAGTGGTTTGGCGATTATGTTAGGGCCCTTATAATGGCGTTTATGAAGCACGGTTACCCCCCCATCAACCCCCCCTTTAGGGCGTGGATACGTAGTAATGTGCCGATAGCATCAGGACTTGGAAGTAGTGGCACATTATTAGTGGCGTTAGCTCAGCGATTAATGCTATTAATGGGTTTAACCTCGATAGAAAGGCCATTGCTGAAGTAGCGTATGAGGCTGAGCACGATATCATGGGTATACCCTGTGGTAGGCTTGATCAATATGCCGCTGCCTTTGGGGGGGACGTCGTAGTCATAGAGACTAAGCCTCCCTACAATGTTGAGGTTCTACCACGCCTTAATGGAGTATTCCTAGTCGTGGATACGGGCATTAGGCATAGCACCGCGGACATACATCCTAAGCGGCAGCAGGAGATTGATGAGGGCCTCAATAAATTACTTAGTATGGATGTACCTGGGAGTTTAAGGAAGAAGCTTGGGACTCATTATTGGGAGGTTCATTGGGATGAAATAAGAGAGGATGAAATATCACAATACATCGAAGGATTAAGTGACGCGTCTAGGAGGAGGATATTATATACGTTAAGGGCTAATGAAAGCACGAAATTGGCATTGAAGGTCATCAGGGGGGAGGCTGTCGATATTAAGGACCTAATGAGGACACTGAACCTAAGCAATGCAGAGGTGGATAGTTTAATTTCACGTTATGACTGGAGAGAGGCGTTAATTGGCAGGGTTATGACTTACCAACATAGATTACTTAGTGAGTATTACGATGTGAGCCTACCCATAATAGATGAGCTAGTTAACTTCCTAGTGAATGAGGGTGCGTATGGGGGGGCTAAATTGTCCGGAGCCGGCTTGGGAGGCTCGGTCATCGCGCTCGTTAAGGATGAGACTACGGCTAAGGAGATACTGAGTAAGGTTCTAAGCAGGGGGGGTTTGGCTCCGAGGGGGGGTTGGGTCGTTAGTATAGATAATGGGGGGGTGATGGTTCATGGTTAATAAGCCTGTCATGGAGCTTAGGTGGGACCCAACACTTGGGGGGGAGTGGGTTCTTGTATCTAACATTAGGCGTTTTAGGCCGTGGCAACCAAGCAATTACTGCCCATTCTGCCCTGGAAACCCAGAGACTGGTTATGGTTGGAGGGCATTAATACTCGAGAATAGGTACCCAATGCTCATGGAGAACCCACCTGAACCTAGTAATCATTGGTTTTATAGGACCAGTAAATCAGCGGGTAAGTGCTACGTGGTTGTTGAGACCCCCTGAGCATGACATTGATGATGTTAGTGACTTATCTATTGATCAAATTGAGTATGTGCTAAACATGGTAATTGATAAGGTGAGGAGGGAGTCAGGTAAGGCTTATGCGCATTACTTCCTTTGGTTTAGGAATAAGGTAGGGAGATAGGGGGTCTCACTAACGCATCCTCATAGTCAAATATACGTGTTACCGTTTACGCCTATTAAAGTTGAAAGAGAACTCAATAGCGCCAAGGAATACTTTAGTAACCATGGTAGGTGCTTGTTTTGCGACATATTAAGCGCTGAGCTTAAGGATAATGTGAGACTAATTTATGGTAATGATTACTGGGTCTCATTCATGCCCTTCTACTCGCACTGGCCCTTTGAGGTCCATATCTACCCAAAGAGACATATTCAATTAATTACGGAACTTACTAAGGATGAGATTAGGGGGGGTTTAGCTGAGGTACTTAAGGTATCATTATGTGGATTAAAGCACGTATTTAGCAAGCCAATGCCATATATATTGGTTATGCATCAGGCACCGCTGAAGGGTGATTATCCATATTATCACTTGCATTTTGAGATTTACGGCATTCTTAGGGAGGAGGATAAGATCAAGTATGCAGCCGGCATGGAGACTGGTGGCGGTAACTTCACGTACGACTCCGTGCCTGAGGAGAATGCGCAAAGAATCAGAGACTCCGTGACTAGGAATTGCACTCATAAAGGACAATAATTAGCTGCGTTAGGTTTTTATTAAATTCCGTCTCCTACGGCTTAATGAGCAGCGCATTTAAGATATCAGTCACTAAGATGGATTTTGGGGGTTAGTGAGGAATTAACAGGGAAGGTTTACGATACAGTAATAATCGGCGGAGGACCAGCGGGCATGTCAGCAGCCATATATGCGGCTAGGTATGGCATGAGTACGATAATAATCACTGAGGAGATCGGTGGGCAGGTGGCTAAGGCTGGGTGGGTTGAGAATTACCTTGGTTACACAAGGATTATGGGTCCAGACCTAGTTAGTAAGTTTGAGGAGCATGTTAAGTATTACAACGTACCGATAGTAATTGATTCTGTCGAGAATGTGGAGAGGGATGGCGATTTATTCAAGGTTTATACGCTAAATGGCGATGAGTATACTGCAAGGACCGTAATACTCACGGTAGGCGAAAAGAAGAGGAAGCTTAACGTGCCTGGCGAGGACACATACAACGGCAGAGGCGTCAGCTACTGCGCACCCTGCGATGCACCATTATTTAAGGGTAAGGTCGTGGCGGTGGTTGGTGGTGGTGACTCAGCGGCGTCGGCGGCATTACTGCTGACTGAGTACGCGAGTAAGGTCTACATAATCCATAGGAGGAATCAGTTAAGGGCCCAGAAGTATTACCAGGACCTGCTGCTTAAGAATCCGAAGATTGAGATTATATGGAACACCGTGGTTAAGGAGTTACAGGGTGATAAACTACTTAGGAAGGCAATACTGCAGAGGGTTGACACGAAGGAGGTATTTGAGTTCCCGCTTGATGGTTTATTTGTCGAAATAGGCGCGGAGCCGCCTGTCGACTTATTTAAGAGGATTGGGCTTGAGCTCTCACAGGATGGTTACATAAAGGTCAACCACCTAATGGAAACAAGCATACCAGGCATTTACGCGGCTGGGGGGGACTGCGTGGACCTAACGCCAAGGGACTTTAGGCAGATAGTGGTGGCTGCCGGGCAGGGAGCCCTTGCCGCGTATTCTGCCTACAACTACATAATTAGGAAATACGGATTCAATAGACGCTGACACGTAAGAAAATTTATTTTTGGATTAGTATCCAAATTTTTATAATGATTAATAGGCATGATGAGGAAGAGGAGGAGACTGTAGGTTCACTTGAGGAACTGCCCCCTATCAGCGAGGTTGGTATTAAATTACCTAGAGTTTGAACACTTAATAAACAATAAGACCTACGTCACATTTAAGGAGATAATAGATGGTACAGGGCTTGGAACTAGGACCGCTAGGAATGCCATTAATCTATTGCGTAAGAGGGGGGGTTTAGTGGATGCGTACCTTGACGTGAAGGAGAGGAGAAGATACATGTATAGGCTTAACTTTAGGAATTTTACACAGGATAGGGTTGACGTAACGCCAGGACTTTACGTAATTGATATTGGTCTCGGCACAATACCAAGTATGACATTTAGGATCTATAGGGTATTGAGGGCTACGTCGGTTGCATTTTACACGGACAGTGTACCAACGAGCTACCTAGAGTTCACTAAGTGTACCTGCGCAATGCAGAGACTGATTAATTACGAACCGCAGGGATTCGAGGAGATAGTGTATACAGTCACTAATCATGGGGGTTCTGTGGCGTTGGTCATGGACTCATTACTGGACTCGCAGATTGTGAAGCCATATTTAGATGCGATATATGAATTTGGTGAGCACGGACATACCATGATATATAGGGTTGTTGGGGGGGTTTCACCAATCCAGGTAGCCCTTGAGTTACTATTGATGGGTAGGGAGGACAGGGTTTCGTATAAGAGGGGGGGGCATTATAATCCGGGTAATAACGACGAGGGAGAATATACAATTAAAGGATTACGTCAAGGCGTATGTCCTGACAATGAGTGATGATGGCTTAATGCTTAGGGAATATGGACGGAGCAATGATTTTAATGGGTTAAAGGCCTACATAGTATATTCGAGGGCATAATCACCTAATTTCTCTCTCACTCAATTGCTTACCCAAGTACTTAGCCGCCAGGAGTAGGAATCTCAGCCCCCCCTTCTAGCGTCAGCGTCCCTTAATAATTCACCTACGGTCTCAACCAAGGATCTACCATTAGTAGCATCCTCCCTGGCCGCATTCAGGGAGGCCACGTATGCGCAACACCTGATGCGCGCATGAACTCTAGTAATGCATCTATGTTCGTTAATAAGTACGTACTATTTTCATTAATGAACACATGAACTAATTCACTGAGTACCTCAGGATCACCAAGCAAGTCCTTCAGGGTATCCAATAATCCAACACTACTCATTGCACCTAGTAAATCAAGCGCCTTCTCAAGTCCTTTCCTTACCTGCGGTTCCGTAAGCTTTGCAACTACGGACATCGCCTTATCATAGTCGTTAAGTAACCTGATCAAATTCGTGGTTATTAAGTTCCTGGCTAAATCCTCAACGACCTCGTCATTTAACAAGTCATTTAATGAGTCAAGTATGCCAAGCTCGTCCAACCTCTTCACCATCTTTAAGAATTTAATCAGCGGCTCTAGGTACTCAGGCGTTAACACCTCAAGGAGCTTACCCTCAAGCTCTAGCTGCTTCTCTGCCACGGCAATCACCCATATAGGTATCGCAACTTCACGGGTTCCGTAGCCTCGAAATAAGCCTCAAATACAGGGTCCCAAAGCTCTGGGTATAGTATCATGTCCCAATAGGTAGCGGCGAAGGCAACCTTAAATAGGTGATTAATCCTATTTATTGGGTACTTAATTGTTGGGTTATTGTAGTCACTTATCACGAATGTGCCAAGGCCGTAACCAACATCAAATGGGCAATTGGTGCGGCCTGTGTTGCGGGCATCCTCACCCTGAAGTATCCTGGCAACAACACCAGCCTGTAGGTGTGCAGTGACCCCTGTCTTAGCGACAGGTAATGCCGAGGCATCGCCGATCACGAACGCATCATCAAATCCCTTAACCCTATTCGTGAACTTATCAGCTTGTACAAACCTATCACTATCCAGTACGTCCTCAGGCACGTACTTAATATCAACACCGACATGCGGCGGTATGACTATGGCAGCGTCGAACTTAAGCTCCTCACCCTCCATTGAATAGGCAACCCTCTTCTCGGGGGGTCTATATGGTCAAGTGTGTAGAAGGTTATGTACTCAATACCCCCCCTCTCCTTAAGCAACGGCTCTATCAACTCATTCATGGGCTCAGCAGGTACGGCCTTGGGTAAAAGGTTGCAAAGACTATCCTCACCCTATCCCTTAAGCCCCCCCTCTTCCTGAAGAATTCCTCGGCAAGAAACGTACCCTCCAACGGACTTGGCGGGCATCTATAAGCGCCTGGGGGCGAGTATGATTACCAATGTACCCTCCCTCATACTATTCAGCGTATGCCAAACCCTCCAGGCGTTCTCCTCATTGCTATGGTAATTACCAAACATCTCCGTGACCTTATCGAGGCCGGGGACCCTTGAGTAATCCACAGTGCTCCAGTGGCGATTACGACATAGTCATACTCAAGCCTCTTACCATTATCAAGCTCCACATACCTATCCTGAAGATTAACAGCCTTCACGCCAGACTGAATGAAGTTAACCCAGGGCTTAAGCACGGAACGTATCTCACGCTTAATGGGTCTCCTGGAGCCCCCTGAAGGCAATGTAGAGTAACCAGGGCCAGAAGTGATTATAGGGTTGCTTATCAATGATTGTAACCTCGAATTCATCCTTAGGAAGTCTATTGGCAAGCATTGCGCCGCCCGTACCACCACCAATAATAACAACCCTCCTTTTAACCGTGGACATGCTAACCGCCTTAAATCACTTCTTAGCGGTTACCTTAATCACGGCGACGATTTTATCGGACTCCTTCCTAAGCTCAAGGAGCTGGTTGCCGGTCCTCTGTATCCAAGCCTTTATGTCAGGCTCGAAACCTGGGTCTGTGGCCCAAACCTCGATCACGTCACCATTCCTCGCATTCCTATACGCCTTAACAACCTCAGTGATGGGTCCCGGGCAGGCAATGCCCCCCCTTGCATCCACGAAAATCTTATTGCCCTGGCTCATGACCACCACCTCATATGAAGAGTACCTGCCCTCCCTTAGCCATTTCCAGGAAGGTTGTTACGCCGACAACATCATCTACAAGCGATGGATCGAAGTCCTCCTTCTTGAGACCTGCCGCCGAAGCCATCATTGAGCATACATAGACCTTGGCACCCATCTTCTTAGCCTCCCTAAGCATGTCAAGCCACGTAGGCGCCTTTATCCTAGCCATGCCCTCCTGAAGCCTGGGCACAAACTGCTCAAACTCCTTGGGCCAGACAGGTGGTGTTGGGTTCTTCAGTAGCTTGAACATTGCCCATCCAGTGAAGAAGATATTCACCTCGTAACCAAGCGCCGCAGCCGCCTGTGAAATCACACCCACTGGTATTAACTTGTCCTCAGTCCCCCCCGAGAACACGATCATGCTTATCTTATCCTTACCCGAGCTCATACGGGAATACGTGTATTCAAATGAATAAAAATAATAAAATCAGGTGCATCTTATGCATCTGAAAAATAATCTTATAAAATCAAACAAAAGACTAAGATAGAATATAAATAAAAACAAAGTAATGCAAAAGCATTCAAGGGTCAATAATGCCCATACTACGTAATTTATCGTGAAGACTCCTAATGATGTTAAGACCCGTGTTATAGCCCCCGCGATTCTACAATGCCCCCTTACACGCTCCATATCTATCGCGCCGTACTCGTGAACAACGATATTCCTAAATCTCACAATCCTCTTTAATAAGTCCACATCACCACGACTTATCATGTTAGACCTACTTAACTCATCTATGTAGTGTATGGGTGTCTCCGCGGATATTCCCACCAATGCACAGGTGTGTAGTAAGTAATCGATTATTGCCTGGGCATGCACCTGCAGCGCATGCAGTACCGCGTATAGATCAATCACGTCATCCCAGTGAATGCCCCGACTCCTCATTTTATCAAGCAACTCAGTATGCACAGCAATTACTTCCAAGAGCCTATTATGAAGCATCCCTGACCACCCTACCACGAGGGTCTCCGTATAATTCAGTTTAATTCGCGATAGCATGAAATCATAACAAACATTTATAGCCCTAACAAGCAATTCCCTACCAATTCCGTCCTGATAAATAATTCTACCATGCCTAAGGGCCTCCCACACAAGAAAACAATTAGCCCTAGATGGGTCACTTATTAAGTAAACATCAGCCTCCAAACCAACCCTTTCCTCAACAACCTCCATAATCCTCAATACAACATCATCAACACCCACATCACTACCTACAAACACCACTAAATCCACATCACCAGGCCTACCCCCTCCATAGGGCAGACCCATGAATAATGACTAAATTGACCCCCAAGACCCGCCCAATTAATACCCTTAAGGGTTTCAACAATGTTCATAGTAATAATTAGGTGAATGAGCCGTAATATAAATAATTAACTGATGAAGGACTAAGAGATTTTATTAAGGCATCCACTGCTGATTTACATGAAATGGGCGAAGGCGTGGTACCTCAGGTTAAGGACTTAAAGAATTACGTAAATTTCAGGCTTGAGGAGGCGGTAATCGAGCTTAACCTAGCCATTGAACTCCTCGAGAGGGGGGGATATAGCAGAAATGCGTCGCAAAAGGCGTTCATGGCGTGGAAAGCCATAGTTAGTGCAATAGTCTCACTAAACATGGATAGGATGCCTAAAAACGATAGGGAGAGGGAATGGTATAGAAAAGCAGGTTTTTTAGCCCCAACAACAGGGCTTAATGTAATAGCCAGGAGACTGGAGGAGCTGGGCTATAGGGAGGCGGTCGGCATAAACTCACTGGCCCTGAAATTACATAGGTACGCATACAACGGGCTCTACCATGGAGCCAGCGACTATATAGACAGGAAAGACGCGATAGAAGACCTGTTGGTACTAATTAAGAAATTAACACAATTAATAGCCGAACTAGGCAGGGAGAAGGAGGCCAATGAAATACTAAAGAAGTAGAAGGATTAACCCACGGTCAATGAACCAAGGCACAACCCAATAAAGACCCACATAACAAGCCACTAACAATACCACAACAAACAAATAACCAAACCTAAGGACCCACAGGCCAAAAAGAAACAACCTGTGGAGCCCCCCCGGCCGGGATTCGAACCCGGGAAAATTGGGTGTCTGCATCTGCTAAACACTGCAGCCCAACGCCTTAGGCCGCTCGGCCACCGGGGCGTTATTGTATTTTAGTACGGGAGATTTAAGCCTTTCGGTAAGTTTAACATTGAATAAGTTTTATCCTTCTGATTTAGGTTAGTTATTGGCTTGTGGTTCTCGTTCAGTTCTTCGTAGTTTTTAAGCCCATTAGTTACTTCCTTAACTTCATTTACGTAGTTGTTGATCCATTGATCTTCATTGAGGCTTCGCTTCTCAATCTTGTCCATGGTTTTCTTAAGCATTCGATTACTTTGTCTTTGGTTACCTTATCCGTCACGGGCTCTCTCATAATGAATTTTCTGCCTGGTCTGCAATCACCATAGTAGATCCCTATATTGTCAGGGACCTTAGGAGCCATTGAGTATCCATTATTTAATTTAATTGCCTAGTTAGTAAATCACTTTTGGTGCTTAAGTAAAAAGTATTCGGTAGCTACATTGTCGTGGATTAATGGATGTTTATTTTCAGCCAAGGCTGAATTCATCACTTGTCAGGGCAGGGGGGGTTTCACCACCGGTATTATGCAGTTACTTATTGCTTAAATTATTTATTTTACTTTATTGATCAGTTCATTCTTTACGTTCTTACCAAGTTTCGTGAGTATTCCCCCACGCCGCTAATACGCCCGTGGCCGCCGCCACGTTTATGCCCCCTAGATAGCCCGGCGCCGTCCCCCAGCTGCGAATACGCCATCTACCGTGGTCTCCATGAACTTGTTAACTACGGCCCTCATGCTATAGTACTTAATCTCCGGAGCATAGAGTAATGTATACTTCGAGGCGAGCCAGGTATTACGTTATCCACCCTATGAAGGAACTCCATTAGGTTGTCCAACACCCTATGTGGTAATGCCATCCCAATGTCGCCTGGTGTCACGATCTTCATGGTGGGTTCAATGACGTTCCTCCTAATCCTATCCCAGGTCGACCTCCTACCATCCTCAAGATCACCAAGCCTCTGTATTATTGGCTTACCACCGCCAAGCTTCGTGGCTAGTCTCGCAATCGATTTGCCGTACTCAATTGTGTCCTCCATCGGGTCTGTAAGCCTAATGGATGTTAATAATGCAAAGTTTGTATTGTTGCTCTTCCTATCCACGTAGGTCTCCCCATTAACACCAACCGTGCCGTCGTCGTACCTCTCCATGACCACGAAACCCCCCCCTGGGTTAACGCAGAATGTCCTGACCTTATCATCGTGAGACTTCGTGTACATGATTATCTTCGGATCCATGTATAGGTTGGTTATTGGGTCCATGACGTATTTGGGAACCTCAACCCTGACACCAACATCGAGTGGGTTGGGCATCAACTCAATACCCAGCCTCCTCGCCTCATCCCTAAACCACTCAGCCCCCAGCTCTACCGGGCGCCACGAGGACTGTCCTCGCCTCGATAACGCCCCTCCTGGTCTTTAACGTAAAGTAGCCGTTACTCCTCTCGATGTGCTCAACGGAAGTGCCAATGGCAAATTTAACACCAGCCTCCGTTAGGTATGAGACGAAATTCTCAATGACCCTTGTGGAGCCATCAGTCCCAATGTGCCTCTGCCTAATGGGCACGAGTTGAGCACCAACCCGAGCCAACGACCTCTGGTACTCCTCAAAGGTTGGTCCCTTGGGCTCAAACACCCTGTCCTGAGGAGCCCCCCCAAACTTCAGGAAGACCTTGTCAATATAATCGATGAGTAGGTTCGCAGCATCCCAACTATTTAGGAGCTCCTGGAGGTCACCGCCAATGTCAGGCCTTAAATTAATGATACCACTACTGAATAGCCCGGCACCGCCAATACCGTGGGTTATGTGGCACGGCACGCACACGCACTTACCAATCTTAGCCAATGGACAATGCCTCTGCCTAGCATATAGCCCTTATCAATGAGCACCATACTCACGTCCCTCGCATTCTCAACAATCTCGTAAGCGGCAAATAGGCCCGCCGGGCCTCCGCCTACTATGGCTACGTCGTAAATCATGGCCCCCCCATCACCTCACGGCGCAGGTCAATCATGTCCATCGAATCCTCCAGTGCCTATTAACGTGATTGGAGTCCTCAACACCTCACTAACACTCTCAAGCCATCTCCTTGCCTCAACAGGTAAGTCACTCCACCTCCTCCTGCCGCGGGCGTCTGGGAATAACGCGTCAAACTTCGTAATGGCTATTTGAGTCGGCCTATTAAGCATGACAGCTCTCCTGGCTAGGTCCAGGTTAAACGGCGCCGCACGCCTGGGCCTCCCAGTTACCGTGCCTCTCTCGGCCCAACCCCCCCTGGCAATCACCTCATCCATACTCAACTCACCAGGTAATTCGCCAGCCCCCCCAACCCTGGTCACGTATGCCTTAAACACCAGTATTATGTCAGTGACGAGCCTCGGGCTAACCCCAACCTCACTAATCACGCCAGCAGCCGTGGTATCCCTGGAGGTTACGAATGGGTATGTACCATGGTAAAGGCTTAGGAAGGTTCCCTGGTCCCCCTCAATAATTACGCCGCCGCCCCCTATCCAACTCCTCATTAACCTCCCTACTAACGTCAGTTATTAAACCCCCCCTGAGCTCAGGGAATTCCTTAGCAGTCTTCAAAATCCTCAATACCCTATCAACCATTGCAGCGCCCACGCCCTGACCCGTTGAACCAATAACCTTCATCAAATACTCATTACTCCTTTCACCCTCCACGTGCTATCCTCGATAACTCCAGCATTAGCATCAACCCAAACCCTACCCCCCCTACTGCCCGTCTCCTCGATCTCCTTAAACAATACATCGATCTTAAGCAACGCGCCAGGCGCGATCATGAGCCTTGTTGATTCATTAACAAAGCATGACGGTAATATCCTGAGCTTCCAGGTCCTCCCGTTATAATCGACTGTGTGCCCAGCGTTTATTGAGCCCGTCCTAACGCATATACTTGGTTTATCCATGAGGCCTAAGTAGGACACTACCTTGCCCTTACCCTCATCGCCAAACCAGCCGCCAACAATAACAGTTAATGGCACTTTTTAACTAATGACATCAACACTTATTTAAACATTGCTTCAGTAAATACACGTAATACACTCACCATCATTGTTAATTAAGTTTTTAAATAATGGCACGGATAAGCACTGTGGATTTCATATCGCCACTTGATGATAGGTATTATGGAGAATTGAGAGATTACGCCACGGCAGTTTCCGAAAGGGCATTCGTGAGGTATAGGTTGAGGATTGAGGTTCTATACCTAAACTTCATAATTAATACGCTGGGCAGGGTGGGCTTGGTAAAGCCATTAAGTGATGAAGAGAGGGAGAAATTGCTTTCATTGAGATTTAGTGATGATGATTATGAAAGATTTAAGGAGATTGAGGGTAGGCTTGGTCATGATGTTAAGGCAATTGAATACCTGCTAAGGGATAAGCTGAGCCATATCGGTCTTAGCTGGATAGCCCACCTAACGCATCTTGGCTTGACCTCAGAGGACGTGAATAACCTGGCCCTTGGAATCCTCGTTAGAATTGCCGTGTATAATTACTTAATGCCCGAATTAACCACGTTATTAGGCACGATAATCACCCAAATGGAGAAATACGCCGGTTTACCAATGCTTGGGAGGACCCATGGACAACCGGCGACACCAACAACTCTTGGTAAGGAGATTGCGTACCATGCCTGTAGGTTAATCCATTGGTTAAGCGTGATTGCAGACATTAAGTTACAGGGTAAGGTATCAGGGGGGCCACTGGGTCGATGGCCAGCTTCTCAATAGTTAGTAGGGACGTTGATTGGATGCAGGAATTGAGTATATTCGTTAGGGAGTTAGGCTTCGAGCCTGCGCTCGTTACAACACAGATATTACCCCCCCCTGACTCACTGGCTCAATTATTAACATCCATTGGCCTAATGTCTCAGGCACTCATTAATCTGGCCCAGGACCTGTGGATTTACAACATGCTTGGCTACATACACGTTGGCGGTAAACCCATAGGCTCATCCACAATGCCCCCCCATAAGGTTAACCCGGTGGATCTTGAGAATGCTGAGGGTAATCTGAAGCTTGGCTCCTCAATTCTCATGGAGATCAGTAGGCATATCCAAGTGAGTAGGCTTCAGAGGGATTTGAGTGATTCAACGATTAAGAGGAACATTGGGCTTGGCATCGGCCACGTAATACTTGGCGTAAGGAGACTGAACTCAGTATTAAGTGGTATTGAGGTTGATGAGAATGCCATAAGTAGGGATTTGAATGAGCATTGGGAGGTCCTTAGTGAGGCTGTCCAGGTTAGGCTTAGGGCATTGGGTATGGCCGATGCTACGAGAGGGCATTGGCAATATTCAGGGGGGGGTCCCGGATGGGGGGGATGGAGGATTACAGGAAGGCGCTGGGTGAATTAGGCGTTAATGATGATGTACTGCGTGGACTAAGCCCGGATAAATACGTTGGTTATGCCAGGGAGTTAACCATGAACTGCATAAGCCATTGTAAATACACGCTGGAGATAATTAAGTCCAGGATGAATTATGAGATTAATAACTTGAAAAACCTTGGATTCTTAAGTTAGTATTATGGGCGTCACGACTAATTAAAATAACTCATGCAGTAATTAGTGTTGTTATGGATATTATTACGTGCAGAGTAATAAGTACGAACTAAGGAGAAAGTCGATAGGTATTACCGTGAAGGAGTTGTACATGTTATTCATGTATGGTGATCACACATACAGGTTAATAATTAAGAGGGATGATGATTGTGTGCGTTTAATCTTAGTAAGTGATGATTATGAGGAGATAGAGAGTGAGTGCCTAGACAATGTGGGGGGGTTAAGCACAGTAATGAATTTCCTAAGGACAGCATTACCACACTAAACAAACCACCTCATTATCAGTGCCAGGACAAAACCTATAACCGCAGCAATGATTATTGACGGCACAGCCTCAACAGCCCTCCTCAACCTAACCCAAAACCTCCTAACGGCACTCGGCCTCCTGTAAATAATAAACTCAATACTTAACGAACTAAAACTACCCCCCCTGACGTAGTAAGCCCTAACCACACCCCCCCTAAATCCAGAATCACGTAAATCCCCCCCTGCAAGTTTAGCTAAAGCCTTGTTGCACTAACGAGGAAGTAACAAAACCAATTAATATAAGTTATTTCCACTTAACACGTAAATTACTTGCCACATCACCTGCACACTCATACATAGCATTGTAAAAATTAATTACTTAGTAAGATTAAAATTCCCGTTTTTAATAAATCTAGTTACTAGATCTACTATGATCGAGGAAACGAAAATAACCAGGAATTACCAAATAACAATACCAGCAACCATTAGGAAAAAGCTTGGGTTAAAGGTTGGGGGATACACTCATAGTTAAGCTTGAGGGTGACCGAATAATCCTTGAACCAAAGAGACGGAGTATCACGGAGATAAGGATTAGATTAGGTAGAAAAGTTGATTGGAGATATGTTGAGGAGACCATAAGAGAGGTAATCGAGAAGGGGGTAGTATGAGTTTTGTGGTTGATACAAATGTAATCATCGCCGTAATTTTAGAGGATGACGTAAATCACGATAAGGCGGTAAATACTTGGAACTCCTTAAATGAAGCTTACGTACCAATAATCTCACTTATAGAGTTAGGCTATTTCTTTATTAGGCATAAAATCGACCTGGGCATTATAGGTGAGATTTTACGAGATCCTAAGATTAGGGTCGTTGAAAATAATGCACAGGACATATACTTTGCCATTAACTATAAGGATTACATTAAGCATTATGATGATTTCAACGACTTATTAATACTGAGTACGGCATTAAGGTTAAACCTGCCGTTAATTACATTTGATGAGGAATTATTAAACCTATATAATAAACTTAGTCATAAACTTAGGTCGTAAGTACGTAAACAAAGCATTAATTTGATCTTTTTATTTTCAATTACTAAAGCGCTAGACTTTAATGCCTGCCGTAGTCCTTAACGACCTTGCCGAAATCAAGTACATAGTCGAAAGTCCCATAAACACACTTAATGATCCTCCTCGGCCCTAACCTATAGAGTGGGTCGATATCGCTCTTATTATTAAACATTAAGGTGCAGGGACCGGTCCAAATGCTCTTCGGAGTTAACCTATGCCTATACCTATCAACCAGTTGAATCAATGGCTCAGCACCATCACCGGCCGGTGGAATAACCTTAAGGGCAAGCCTAGTGATCGGTAACGGCTCAATCCTTGCAGGTTCCTCAGGCCTAATAACGGCAGTGACTAGCCTTAAGCCTCAGGTCTCTCGAGAAATCCATAGACCAAGTCAAAGCTCCTCTTGATATCGAGGACCGCAAACTTCTTAGGCACACCCCCCCAGATTTCCCTACCCGCGGCTAAGCCGACGTCGCTATTAACATAGTTATAAGCCGTATAGTACTTCTCCTGACCATCAAGCAGTACCTTAATATCAACCGCAAACTCATTATACGGCCCAAGGGTGCTAAATGGGAATTTAAAAAACGTAATTATCGCCTCAGTGGGTACTGGAACTTCAAGGTCCTCAGGAACAACCTCAGCTGCGCCCTCTGGATCAGCCTCGAAGAATACTTGCAAAACCTCGGCGTCGGGGAAGTACTGAGGCAGCTTTGCGAAGAGGGGTGTATTACCTGGCATTGACCAAAGACTCTTAATGGGAAGTTTACCCCCCTTATTCTGTCCTTGCTCATCAATTTGACTGTGTCTTAATATTAATATTTAATAGTGTTGCTTGCTGATTTGTTTTCGTGTCCCTTGATTGGTTTAGGACCTTGAGAGATGTTGTTGTGGGTAGTCTTAAGGATTCGTGGCTCCCGTTTCCCGTTGATAAGTCGATTTGCACTAAGTGGAGGGAGGGCTTGTCCTTTGATAGTGATAGTAATACCATACTTTACACCTCATGCCTCTACCAACTGGCCCCAGTCATTGAGAGGGCTGTGGCTGAGCTTGAGAGGTTTGGCGTCACCAAGGGCGGCACGTTGGCTAGGTTGACGGCCATTGGCGCGATGGTCCTTGGTAGGGCATTGCTTAGGCCCAGTGATGAGGAGCTTGATAGGGCTAATAGGGTCGTTAGGAGCATCTATGGCGCGCTCAAGGCCTTAGGTGTTAGGTTTAGGGTCCTTGATAATGAGCCGTATAGCGGCGCGCTGCTTTACGAGCTTGGCTTTGTTAATGAGTTCGTGGATTACGCGAGAAGTGTTTACAAGGTCTTTAGGGACAATAACGTGAGTGAGGTAATAACCATAGACCCACACACCCAGTACACACTCGAGAGGCTTTACCCTAGGTACGTGCCTGAATTTAACATTAAGGTTAGGAGTTACCTGGACTACCTCGACCCCGGCAGGGTAAAGGTTAGGCTTGGTGAGTTCACTATTCATGACTCATGCCTATATGCTAGGTACCTAAACAAGTATGACCTGATTAGGGGTTTGCTTAGGGGTAAGGCCAATGTTAAGGAAGACCCGGTAATAACGGGTAGGGATACCTCGCACTGCTGTGGTGGGCCCATTGAGTCCACATACCCAGAAATCGCCGGTAAGGTCGCAAGTAATAGGGTTAGAGAGCTGACTAGGTTGTCCAGGAACATAGTTGTTCAATGCCCAATATGCTACGTAAACCTGAGGAGAGGCATCAAGCTCAGCGGTGTTGAGGCTAACCTATACGACATTGCCGAGGTCATTGAGGTGAGTGGGTGATGATGAGCTTAAGGGAGATTTACGAAGAGGTCAGGAAGTGTCAATTCTGCGGCTTCTGTGAGTTCCCATGCCCAACCTTCAACGCACTACGTAGTAGGGCCTATGGACCCAGGGCAGAATAAATCTAATCAAAACCTTAATTGAAAATGGTTTTGGCCAGGGTAAGGACGCGGAGATAGGCATTGATGTTATTAATCCAATAATGACCTGCCTACACTGCGCCGCCTGCGATACGCAGTGCCCAGCGGGCATTAAGATCGCAGATACAATACATAGTTTCAAGGCAATTATCCTGAAAACAATGCTTAAGTAATAGTGATCTAGAATGAACAATATGTCCCAGGGTAAGGGTGACGTGATTAAGGAGCTTGAGACCGTATTTAGGGATAGGTTGTTCACGGAACCGCACATACTCGCCCTGTACAGTCATGACGCATCCTCTGAGGTTGGTGTTAAGCCAATGGCTGTTGTTCAGCCGGTGAGTGTTGATGAGGTTGTTAGGGTCGTTAAGCTCGCCATTGACTATGGCTTTAAGATCGTACCCGTCGGTTCATCAACAAGCCTATCCGGCAATGCCACGCCTAAGCTTGAGAACACGGTAATTGTCTCCCTGGAGAGGATGAACTCAATAATTGAGGTCTCGGACATTGATTGGTACGCGAGGGTTCAATCGGGCATTAAGGTTGATGAGTTGAACCTGGAATTAATGGGTTACGGCCTTCAGTGGCCCGTGGATCCAGCATCATCTAAGACCGCCACGGTTGGTGGTGTAATTAGTAATGGCGGTGGTGGTATGCGTGGTGCTAAGTATGGACCCGCCTCACACTGGGTCCTTGGTCTTGAGGCAGTTATTGGGACCGGCGATGTCATTAGGGTTGGTTGTAGGACTGTCAAGTGTAGGGAG
Organism: Vulcanisaeta distributa JCM 11213; assembly: GCA_001316125.1. Next base: position 108,679 of record BBCS01000003.1, on the reverse strand, counting down.
GGTTACAACCTGGTCCAGCTCTTCATTGGCTCCGAGGGGGGGACCCTGGGCATAGTCACTGAGGCAACACTCAGGCTAGCACCGCTACCGGAGTCCTTCGTGGGAGTGATGGCTAGGTTTGGAAATGCTGAGCCCTGGTCGATGCAGTGATTAGGGTCAGGAGGGATAAGCTATGGCCTATGGTCACGGAATTCATCGATGACATAACAGCCAAATACTCAACCTTGAGCCCGGTTACTACCTGTGGATTGGGGTCGATACATACGCAGGTAGTGAACAGCAAATACTGTCTAAGCTAAGCGCTGACATATCATCGAGCGGCGGTGAGATAATTAGTAAGGCGTCCACGTGGCAGGAATTCTCAAAGATACTGGAACCAAGGAGGATGCTCTACTCAGCAACGCTTAAGGCCGCATTTAATGATTATGGGACAGACGTGTTCGTAGCCTTCGAAGACATCGCAGTGCCGATGAGCAAATTACCTGAGGCCGTCAGAGAAATACAATCACTGGGTAAGAAATACAATGTTAAGATGAACCTCGGCGGGCACATTGGGGGGGATGGAAACCTACACCCATCCGTTTGGGCTAGGCGCTCTGATAGGGATGAGATGGATAGAGTCCTAAGGTTCTTCGAGGATGTTGGTAAACTAGCCATAAGGCTCAGTGGCACGGTTAGCGCAGAGCATGGTATTGGGACCCAGAAAAAGGGCTTATTGAGGGAGACAATTAGCAGTAGGAATGATGGTAATAGCGATATGGTTATTGGGCTAATGAAGGGTATTAAGAGGATATTTGACCCACACGGAATATTCAATCCAGGAAAAATCTTCGATTAATTTAACGTTATTTTTACATAAATCATAAATTAAGTTTGATTATATAATTTCAATCATTACTGGCGTTAGAAGGCCTTATGGTCAGTATCTTAACGACGTCGCCAGGACCAATGCCATACAACTCCCTAACACTCCTCGGTATTGTGAATTGCCTGGAATCCGTGTGCCTAGTCCTCAACAACCTAACGCCTTTTAACTCAATCATGAAGCCCTTATACTCAAGCTCAACATCAGCGAATCTTAAATGAGTGATGCCCAGCGCCCTGACTAGGCTCGCCGGTAATAGGACTTGGTTATTTATGTACACCCTAACCACGAAGGGGGGGAGTGTCGTCACGTTAAACCTCTCCAACTTCCTACGTACAGTCACCCTAACAACCACGTTTACCACCGATCAGTTCCTCAACACTACCACACTTAAGTAATACTCCGTGGAAAACACGTGAAACCAAATTGAAAAATCACCAACATGCACAGTGGTAAATAAAGGTTTCACGTAAGATAAAGAACAGAAAGAGATTTAAAGAAGGGATTGAACACAAACCAAATGCCAAGCAGAGCAATAGGAATGGGAATGTGCCCAAGATGCGGAAAACCAGGAACAGTAGTAATAAAGGCAGGAAACTACGTATACATAAAGCACGGAAACACCTGGCACTACATAGGAACAATAGACAAAGTAAACCTAAACAAAATACTAATAAAAAACGATGAAGCAATAATATATAAAAAAATTTCATAGAATTGATTATAAAATATTCACAAATAAAAATAAAATATTCTTAGGAGTTTTAATATCCATGGTATCATTGCTAATACTTATGGCAACAATATTAATATTATACATCAATAATGGATATAATGGCATCAAAATTAATAGCGGTAATATAAGTATTATAAGTGTAAATGATAGCCATGAAATATTAAATTGCATACATGTAACTTTAACGAATAATAGTAATAATATCTTAGTAACGTGCAATTACTCGAATATAATGTATATAAATTCTTTAAAGGTGAATTATATTACTAACAATCAATCATCGGCCCTTTATTATACATATGTTAATTTAACAAGTAATAAATAATTTTAATAATAAATATATTACGATATTATAAATATATAGATATTTGCATTTACATAGTAAGGACTAAGATTATAAATTGCTACATACCATGATCCAACTCCTGGATAAAATACTACGAAAGCAGAGCCACCGCTATCTACAACACCATATCCATAACCCGTATTTGCATTTACGACACCTATAAATAAATTAGCTGATGATGGAGACCAAGTAGCATAGACTGCAATGCCCTCATTAGAACTACTCAAATAGAACGGTCCTATGAGAACTCCCGAGTACGGTGCTAATGCAGGATCTATTCTGTGCGCTGGTGGTAATACCTTTAGTTTTAGTGTTGTTACTTCCTTGATTATTGTTACGCCTGGTGTGTCTGGCTTTATCTTTGTTACTTGCATTGCCATTGTTGTTCCTGCCATTAGTGCTACTACGAGTAGTAACGCGGGTAGTACTAGTGCTAGGGCTTTCCTCGTCATAGGTAATAGCTATGTTTAATATTTTTAAATATTACCTCTGTAGTACTTTCGGTGTACTTTGTTCTTTATTTCTATTTTATTATTTCAATCTGTAAAGAAAATTCTTTAGAAATAGAAAATGAGAAATAGATTGGAATTAACAGGTTGAATGAAGCCTATGGCTCAGCACTCGGCAAACTCGTCACTCCTCTGGCAGGCGAGGTCCCTACTCATCACCGGGATTAATTACTGCAGAGCTTCTTAAAGCCTTGGGTTATTACATTAATTACATAATTATTCATATAAATATTTATTAATATTGTGTAGAAGTACACATGTAATTTTACATATATAATGGATAATATACACGGATTATGCAATAATGCTTATTAATCAGTTAAAAATTAAGTGTTCCTGGTGGTTGTATGAAGGCGATCGACCTCGTTAAAAGGAGACCCCTTGTCATTACTGAGGATAGGCCGTTTATTGAGGCTGTGGATTTAATGGCTAAGGAGAATACTGGTTCTGTGGTTGTGGTTGAGGACTTGAATAGTATGAAGTTGCGTGGTATAATAACTGAGCGTGATGTGATTAGGGCCTTGGCCAATAGGCTTCCGCTTGATACTCCTGTTGGTAAGGTTGGGACTATGGGTCCTAGGGTTGTTAGGGCTAGGGTTGATGATTCCGTGGGGGGGACCGTGGCCTCCCTAATGGTTAATTATAGGGTTAGGCACGTTATTGTGGTTGATGATGAGGATAGGGTTGTGGGTGTTATCTCAATTAGGGACTTGCTGGGTGACTTGGATGCCGTTAGGGAGGTTGCGAGGCTTGATAGGTATCCGAAGGTTAGAGAGTGATTTTTAGTATTTTGTAAATGAACGCTGACATTACTATTAAAACCCCGGTCATAACCCAACCAAGTACTCCAAGGTATTGTATTGCGTAACTCATTACCACGCCTATTATTGAGCCTATTATTGATGATACTGTGAATAGGTAGCTTGTTGATTGGGCGATTAGTATTGGGCTTACGAGTTCATGCACGAGGTATAGCGTTAGTAGTAGGATTAGTGTGAATATGAAGCCCACGATCACGGGAATGAACAACTGAGCTTGGCAAGCCCCATGGGCATGGTCACCGCGCCGAGGGCTATGGTTAGGTAGAATAGCATCTTACGCCTCTCCATCTTTAATGAATGCCTAAACCTGTATAGCAGTGGTGTTAGGGCTAGTGGAACCGTTAATTCCGCAATTGCTGGGTAACCACCGAGGTTGATAATCAGTGGTAATAGGCTTAGGTATACGCCCCCCCAGGGTATTGAGAAGGCTATGGATATCATGAGCACGTCTGGGTTATTCATGACAGCCATTACCGATACACTCTTTATTATCACGGCATCCTTCATCGTGAGGAGAACGAGGATAGCAAGGGCCAGGGAGGCTATGCCCAGGTATAGCACGGCGCTCTGCGTAATACCCACTATCACTAGTGATGAGAGGAGCATTAGTACTGTTATTGAGGATAAGTAAGTAACCTGGACCCACCTGGTCAACCCCCCCTAATACTCCACCAACCAAGTATTAGTAGGAGTGATGGCATTAAGTATAGTCCAAGCCCCCCCATGCCTGCTAGGAACCTGAGTAGTAATGCTGTGTGGTAACTACTCGTTGTTGAGAATATGAGGGATAATCCATTGAGTAGTAGGCCCAGGAACATGGAGACCCTATTGCCAAGCCTACTGAATAGGAATGTTGCTGGTAGCTGCGTTGCTGCGAAGCCTATCATCGCGGTTGCATGGGTATTACGTAATAAACAGCGCTGAGCACGACCTTCCTTATCGTCATTATGTCGAACATTATGGTTGATACGCCTAACCAATTAATCATTATTAGTGATAGGCCTGCTATGCTAATGCCAAGTACGTAATAGGCCTTCTTGATGACTAAGGCGTCCAATTCCTCAATGGGCCTATTATTAAATCCCACATGAAATCTCCATTAAAGCCCTTTATCAAGGTTTCTAATTATTGGCAGTTAAGATAAAGAGACCAGCCTAATTTTTATGAGTTGTCATTAGTTTGATCATCGACCCCCCTATCTACCTTAATGGATATGACCGCCCTACTCACCTCCTCCCTAATCCTCTCCTTAAACTCTCCGTATTGCTCAATCAATGAGCCAAGCTTCTCCTTATACCTCTTGAGCACTAGGTTGAAGCTGCCAACGGCTATGTACTTAATGAGTCTCTTGACTATGAAGTTCTCAACCTTCCTAGTTATTAAGTCGCTAAAGGCCTTGGCCTCCTCAAAGGACTTTATTAAAGCCTTGAGAATGAACTCGCGCCTTAATGGGTCGTCAAGCATCCTATCCAGTACCGTGAAGTCCCTCTTCCTCAGCGCACCCATTGGTATGAAGGGTAGTGGGAACGTGAGCACCCTAAGCCTCTTTAACCTATCAAGTAATTCGAGACTCTTTATAACATCGTCATCAGTCTCGCCCGGCAGGTTGAGGATCATTGTACCAACAACAACCCAGTAATTATCATTGAGTATCCCAATGGCCTCCTCAACAACGTCGGGGGGGTACTGCTCGGGCTTGTACGGCAATGCCTTACCCGCCATCAACAACCTCAATAACCTAGGCGAGCCAGTCTCAATACCCATCTCAATGAAATGCCAGTTACCACCCTCATTCATGTACTCCGAAACCTCCTTAACCATCTTTGGGGCGTACTTTACTACGGCCGCTGTTGTGAAGTCCGTGGTTACTTCGTAATCATCCCCATAAGACTTAACGAGTTTATACGCCTTAACTGTTAGGTCCAGTACTTTGTCCGGGTTTGGCTCAATGCCCTTCGCACCATACCTAAAGAACTCATCACTGTGGAGCGTTATCTCCTTGAAACCACCGACCTCAATGTTTAGCTTTATCTCCCTGTCGATGTGCCCCCCCTCGAATGGGAATGACCTAATCATTCCGCTAAGCGTTGGTGTGCAGAATTGACAACCCCCCCTGCCGCAGCCCCCCCTCGTGACCTCAACCATGCCGCCAATTGAGGGTGTGACTATGGTTGGGACCATGTCGTTAGGCACCGGCCTATGGGCTACCACCCTACTCGGTACTGGTTCACCCTTCATTATCTTATCAAATAATTGCGGACCATCCTCCTCAAACTCACCCTCATAAACAACGTCAATGCCAAGCTCACCCTGCCTACCGGTATCCACGATCTGCCAACCAGCGGGGGGGCCTCCAACAACAATCTTGAGATGGCTCCTATGCCTCTTAATTGCTGGGTGATTAATGACTTGTAAGAATGACTTGGCTATGTATGGCAAGCCCCCTATACGGTAAGTCTGCTAGCCTCAATATCCAGTAGAGGATCCCCGAGCCAAAGCTTAGTCCTAATGGGTCCATTACGTATATACCCACAATTCGTGTATTAGGCCCAATTACCTTATCCAGCTTATAAGGATCGGCAATTATTACGTCATTCCTCGTGTAACCATGGGCGAGCAGCGCAGCCTCAACCTTAGCCAGGCCATAGGGAGCCCTTAAAACCCTGCCATCCCTATCACTCTTAACCCTGAAGAACCTGCGGGCAACCCAATCCCTGAAGTAGTTCTCCGGTATTGCACTTGCGAATCCAACCACGGATGACCCATGCGTATCGCTCATTGTCGCGATCTCGCCCGTTAAAACGATTGGATATCCACCGAATGACACAGACCTATTATATACCTGTAGTAAATAAAAACCCTTCTTCATTAATATAAACTACTGACTTCGCATAGTTTAATATAGGAATTGAAAGTTAACTAATGCCCTTCCTCGGGGGGGTCCTTGCGCCGCAGGCGGTGCACACAAGCACGTATATCCTACCCTCCCTCTCAAGGTAGGTATCTATTGAGTGGCATACTGGACACTCGACGTAGAACTTGATATACCTCTCATAAACAGCCTCAAGGGTCCTCGGACTCCTCTCGGCATATAGAACAAATGCATTACCCTCAATACTACCTGGAAGTGCCAGCTCCTTAAGGAAGAACCTCGCTATATGGGTTGGGTCCCTATTGAGCCTTTGTGCAACGTCCCTGAAGTTCTGAATAATCGTCTTCTTAGGCTGAACCAATATACTCAACTTAGGTATCTCCTGCCTTTTCTGGATCTTAGGCGTTATTAATGTGTAAGCCCTATCCAATAACTTCATGTAAAGCTCATCATAATTAACATCACCCGACATACCAACGCTAGGATAGACTGAATCACTTAATAAATTCTTACTTTCATGATTCACGTTATTAATAATTTATTTAGACCACGGTCAGTCTGGTTTAAAGTCTCTGCGTTTTAATAAATCATTAATGACCTTACTCGTGATTAAGACTGCCAATAGACGTGGGATGCTTCACGAAATAACCGGAGTTATTAAGGATTACGCAAGTATTGAGTGGGTTTTCGTATCCATACCCTCAGAGACTGAGAGGGTCATCGCCATGAGGCTCAGCGATTCCCTACCAATAAGCGCCCTTGACAGGTTGAGGAGCATTAATGGTATTCACGATATTTGGGCAAGCCATGAGGCGCCCATGGAGTTGGTGGGCTTTGATAAGGAAATTCTTAGGAGCATATTAATGCACATGGTTCAGAGTGGTGGGGGGGAGGTTCACGCATTCCTTACGAAGCTTGGTTACGAGATGGGACTCTCAATGGCTAGCACAATGCTCAGGACTAAGTATGAGATTCCATCAAATGCCGCGATGAATAAGATTCTTGAGACGGCCATAAACATGCTCGTGGTTATGAACCTAACGAGGAGTATCGAGAACATAAGCATAAGTACGGATAAGGGCGGGTACGTGGTTGGTGTATCGCTGTTAGAACCCTTTGATCTAGATGCTGGGTTACCGTTTACTAGGGGTTACCTGCTTGGGTTGTTGAAGGTGCTCCTTAAGTGTGATTGTAGCCTTGATGCAGTAATAAATAAGTCAAGAGTAACCTTTTACATCAAGGGTAAGTAAATTCGATTTCAATATCTTAATCATTATGAAACAAAACAGATTGTAATTAATATTTAAATAGACGGAATATTTAAATAGACGGAGGTGGGCATAGTAGATGGTGAGTTCCCTTTGGAGAGTTGGGTTAGGTCTTTAATTGATATAATGAAGAGAAGCCTTGATTCTAATGGTTTACCAATACCGATGGATAAATCCTACTGCACTGAGTGGGCTAGGGACCTTAACATACCCAGGGGTGGTGACACGATAATCTACACATCATGCCTATATCAAATGGCCCCCATGATTAATCAATTAGTGCCATGGATAGAGAAGATCAGGGGAACACCATTAAGTGGGTTAGCAGGCGTGCTTTCTAGGTTTGCGGGTTTTGTGATAAAGCCCAGTAGGGCGGATATTGATAAGGCCAATGGTATCCTCAAGAACATCGCCAGGTCATTGATGAAGGCAGGTATTAACTTCGGCTTTCTCTACGAGGATGAACCATACAGCGGTGCATTACTTCATGAAATTGGGGGCTGAGGATGCCTTCCTTGAGTACTTCGAGAATACCGTCCTTAAGACCTTCAGGAAGTACGGAGTTAAGAGGATCATAACAATTGACCCTCACACACATAACGTATTGACCAACGTGGCGCCAAACTACTTCAAGCTTGATTTCGAGGTTGTGAATTACCTGGACCTAGTTAGGGGGGGCATTAGAGTAAGGCCTAAGATAAATGGTGATGTGGTTATTCATGACTCATGCCTATACGCCAGGTATTTGGGTAAGTACGATGTGTATAGGTCGATACTCGATAACGCCGGTATCAAGCACCTTGAGGACCCGTTAATAACCGGTAGGGATACATCGACCTGCTGTGGAGGACCACTTGAATCGCTTAGCCCAGAGCTTTCGAGGAAGATTGCTAAGATTAGGATTGAGAATTTGGCTAAGTTGTCAAAGACTGTGGTGACCGTATGCCCAATATGCCTGGCAAACCTCAGTAGGAATGCTGAGGGTGTCGTTCAGATCCTGGACATAAATGAGGTCGTCGAAGCAGAGTAGGCTTTAAATAATAATCCTAATCGGTAATGATCAATGATGATGCGATGGCTGTCCAGACCAATGACGAGTAAGGTGTTAGCTGACTACGTATAAGAAAGTGTTTTTATTCTGGTCTGCCTACGCAGATTTTAATGAGCTTCACACCCGTGTATGAGAGGGACTTGGAAGTACCCATAAAAATAAGTAAGTCGACGAATGAGGATGCGAGGAGAAAGAGACTTGAGAGGTGGCCCAGGGAGGCTGGCTTATCGGTGCCTCTCGACGATTCTGGCACGAGCTTCATGCAGTTGGTTAAGTCCTTCTCCACGGACTACGGCCTAACACCCGGCGAGAGGGTGTGGGATGTTAAGGATGTCGGTGGTAAGTACAGCATTAACATGGTTTGGAAATTGATGAGGGGGGGTAATGAGGAGAAGGGCTATGCTAGGGTTACAGGTGAGATACCGCTGACACCAACTGGTGAGGAGGGTAATAACGTAGTTTATACCGCGAGGCTTAAGTACGTGATTGAGATTAGCAATGATGTGCTTAGCGAGAAGGCCACTGCGGAGAATGTGCCTGAGGTTAACTTATTCGGTTGAGATTAGGTAACTCATTTAAAATAATCCTAAGGCATTAATAAAGTGGTGTATGCAGTACCGACCAGGGAATTCGAGAGAAGGCTAAACCTACTTTATAGGGTTATGGATGAGAAGAAATTAGATGCTGCTATATAGTTAATCCAATAAACATGGCCTACTTCATAGGGTTTTTACTATCTACAGACTGAGAGGCCGGCTGCGATTATTGTGCGTAGGAATGGCGATATCTACTTCCTTGGACCACTGCTAGAGAGGGATCACGTATTGAGCCAAACGAAGCTCGTGAGCAGGATATACACATATAGGGATTACCCAGGTGAAGTACACCCAATACGGTTATTCGCTGATTGGTTCCGTGAATTACACCTGGATAACTCGGCCATTGGTTACGACTCATCACCAGGTTACGTAAGTTACTGGGCTGTATTCTTTTTCATGTTGATAGAGGTATTTTTATGTTCATTTATTATCAACTGAGGTTGTTCATGGTTGTTTTAGCCCCCCCCTTCATGGCTATTAGGTATGCCGATGCCATATGCCTGTCTAGGCCTAGTTTCTTCATTATCTCCTCATGCTCTCTTGAGTTTGTAGTACCCCCCCTTGGGGGGGATACGTATTTGACCTCCATGCTGTAGAGTGGTGCCTTCATGGATATCATCTCCACCACCCTACCCTGAAGGTGCTCACCCTGTAGTTGTAGTCCTCATGTAGCCTTTTACCATTCCTAACCCATAGGAGCCTCAGCCTACCCAGTACCTCTGGGTTTCGAGGACTACTGCCTTCACGCCATGGTGGTACGCGTAGTCAAGCATCTCGTGAACCCTCATGCCTATGATGCTCCAAGCCCTACGCCTTGGGAATCCCCCCCTCGCAGTCACCTCCCTAAACCAGAAGGTCTTGACATCCCTCAGCCTCCCATCAGCATCAACAATTGCCAAGTTAATCCTATCAGTATTAACATCCACACCACTGTAGAGACTACCATTGTTTATCTCATACCTCACCATGTGCCTGTAGTAGAAGTCCAGGGGGGGATAGTCAGCTGTACCTCCCCCCCATGAACCCATAGCCTACCACTCCTAATGCCGTAATCCTTAATGACAACCCTAGCCGTGTGCCTCACCCTCTCCTCAAGAATCCCCCCCTTGAGTAATACCTCGTAGTTCCTAGGCACCGTAGGCTTTACCGTAATCCTCTCCCTCGTCCCGCTGTAGTCCACTGTAGCTATATGGAATTCAAGCCCATCCCATAGTGTGATGCCCCTGACTGGATACTCCAACTCACTCTGCTGGAACATTAGCTAATCCCCCCCCAACTCAACACTCCCGAAGTCCACTCCCAATTGCCTACAGGACTCGTAAATACCCCTAACGAGTACCACGACGCCGTCAGCATACCTGCGATAGTTGATATACCCGTAGGCCAATCCCCTGAACACACTCTTCCAACCAATGTCAGTGGCTGGTAGTGCGGGCATTTGCCTAGCCATTGAAAGAACCCTATGGGTGGCTATCTTAAACAGTCAAGCCGTACTAAGCAACCTCCTAGCCTCCCCCACAGCACACGTTAAACGGCAAGGCCAAAGTCACGTAGGTCATATGGGAAATCCCCCAGATAGTTTTTAGCCTTGGGTTAATGAACCTTGCTGGTGACCGCCTGTTTCCGAGAGCTGTGGGTGAACCGCGGTGAGGGGGGGCAGGCGGAGACCGCAATGAACCCAGCGGTGGCCCCCCCATCACCACCGGGCGAGCGGTTATAAGGGACCAAGCTTAACTGATTTATTGCCTAATGCTAAGTTCGTGAATATATCGGATGATGCTTATTCCATGAGATTAATAAAGAGTGATGTGGAGATTGAATTGCTCAGGGAAAGCGCTAAGTGGCCAAACCTTGCCCACTCGCTCCTTCAGGATTACACAGCACCTGGCATGTATGATTATGAGGTATCACTGAGGGCTTCACTTGATGCCTCCATAATGATGAAGAAGGCCTTAGGCCCTGGATATAAGCCACTGAGGTCTGAGTACTGCTTACGCGGGTTTTAGGGGCCAGGTTGGTGAGCATGGTTCCTACCCGCACTCAATAAGTGTGGAGAGACCTATTAAGGTTGGTGACGTTTTAATGACTGGAGCCACTGCAGACGTTGGTGGTTACATGGCCGAGCTCGAGAGAAATCTCTTCGTTGGAAAGCCAAGCAGTGATGCTGTTAAGTACCATGAAATAGCGCTTAAGCTTCAGGCGCAGCATTGAACGCTTTAAAGCCAGGGGTTAAGGCATCTGATGTTGATAGAGCCGTTGTAAGAACCGCTAAGGAACTTGGCGTGGCCGAGCACTTACTGCATCATAGTGGGCATGGCTTAGGATTGGAAAGCCATGAGGTGCCATTCTTAGATGTTGGCGATGAAACAGTGTTAAGGCCTGGCATGGTCGTTACGGTTGAGCCAGGCATATACATAAATGGTCTTGGTGGATTTAGGCATTCAGATACCGTAGTGATTCATGAGGATTATATCGAGGTAATAACGTATTACCCCCCCAGGGATACCGAGTCATTAACAATAGAACTTTAACATAATTAAGACATATAAATTGTCATATTAATTAATTATTGCATGAACATAAAGCAATTTTTAACGTATACAGGGGTTATTGCCGCGGTACTTGCTTGGCTATTCATAGTTATTAGCATAAGCGTTAATCCCTGGTTTGTATTCACCAGGAACGCCTTTAGCGATTTGGGAGGACCATACGCCACTGATCCCTGGATCTACAATTACGGATTAATAACGACATCCGTATTTGTTGACCTATACTCGATAAACCTATTGTTAATATCGAGAAATAAGATTGAGGACTTCGCCTCAGCATTTGTATTCATTGCAGGGCTATTCCTGGCATTAATAGGGATTTACCACGCTGGAACTCGACCACACGTTTTTGTCTCAACCTGGTTCTTCACGCAAATGGATATGGCATTAATTACGTGGGGGGGAGTTGGCTCATTAATAGCTAGAGATAGAAGACTTGGGTTGTTCTCATTACTCCTCGGTGTTATAGCGCCAGCAATAGCGTTGATAATTCCATGGCCATCAGCAGCCACCGAGGAAGCCTATGGAATAGTTGTGATAGACCTATGGGTATCTGTGATCACGTGCTTTGACGTAAAGCATATGATCAAGTGATTAAGGTAGGTGTCAAAGCCTGGACTGGAAGAGTGGAGGTAAGAATATTCTTACCTCCACTCTGCCTGCCCAACCATCAATTCTTAATAATCATCCATGCCTAAATCATTTTCAACGCATAATCAATGACCACCAACTTAATCCCGGCCCTACCCATTAGACTTTCGTTAAAGCCTTGATATTATGTATAATAGTGAGATCACGACTAGGTTTAGCACTGTGATAAGTAATGTTGGTGCTGCGACCTCCATCCCAAGGTTTAGGCTTAACCACATGTAGTATATGGCTATCATTGATATGCTCTCAATAAGGAGTATTGCTGATACCGAGAGTAGTATCTTGCCAATCCTCGTGAAACCAACCCCCCCTAGGTAATTCCTGAATATTAATGCCACAATTATCATCTGCGCAGCCGCGGCGCCAATGTCTATGTACCATAGGTAGTGCGTCATGGCTCATCACCCTCCGTCTCCTCCTCATTAATGCCCATTATCCTCATGACATCCCTAATAATGTCCCACCTCTTTTCAAGTTTATCGTTAATGAAATACGGTGCTCCGTAACCCACGTCAAGCCTACTCACTAGTTCATACCTCTCAAGGAGCTCAAGGTGGTAGATCACTGTCCTGTAATTCACGTTCAAAGCCCTGGCCAGTTGGTGAGGATTCATGGGCTTTTTCCTAAGTAGTAATAGGATCTTCAACCTCATTAAACCTCCTCGTGAACCACCGAGCAGCCAAATAAGTACTTTCCTTAAATCCTTCTCATACTCAACCATTAGATAGGCAACATTACCTGCCAATGATTTATAAGTTTTAAGCATTAACATACGCTGGATTACTCGATTAATAAAATAACTGCGTACCTGAGTTCTTAACATTAATAATGGATTAGAAACTAAATTGTAAGAACACTGCAATAAAATAGTGCCATGTCAGGCGTTACTTAACTCGTTGATTAACGTAATTGCGGTTAATAATCTACGAGGATTATAGAGAAGGGGGGGATTTTTAAACTAGGGTTTAAGTGTACGAAATTGCTACCATGATCAGCCATAACCTGGCGAGTAGCTCGAACTTGATGATTGCTGTCCCATTGATGATGCCATGGTGCTCGTCATATTTGTGAAGCCGTGTATTGGCGCCACGAATACCCAGGCACCGGCTTAACAAATACGACATTCACTATGTAGTCGTCGCCCACCAGCCATGGGTCTGCGAAGGCGTAGTTACCACCGAGTAATGTCCCGTCTGGTAACTCCGTATAGCCTAGCCAGGTCCATGATGCCACGACCTTCGTAGGCATCATCATGCTGCCTGGGTTATAGAAGGCCTGCGGTGGTAGGAAGGCGATAGTTATCACGGGTGTTGGGGGGGAGCCTGAGGCGTTTACGAAGGTGTATCCTGGACTTATCTCATTATTCACTGCGAAGGCGTATGAGAATATTGGCCAGTATATGGTGCCACTCTCATTTAGGTAGACTGAGTTGTAAACCGCTTGATACACAAGGCTGAAGTTGTACGTACTGAGTATTTGGCCGCTGGGTGTCTTAACGTAGGTTCCAGGCGGTATTACCGCCAGTAAATTACCCACGGCAACAGCGCTCCTTGCGTTGCATTCACGGTTATCGTGCCTACGCTAACTGGTACTAGCTCCGGCTCCATTGTCGTTACTTCAGTGCTATTTGGTGTGGTCTCTGAGGTGTATACCGTCATTGACATTGCCGGCATGCCCGTGTACACGAATATCCAGGGCACTGGCTTAACGAATTGGTAGTTCACGAATATGCCAGAGCCAACATACACCCAGTTGTCTGGGAATGCGTAGTGGCCGCCGACTAACGTGCCGTTTGGCTCCTCAGTGAACCCAAGCCATGTCCATGTGGTCCACGTACTCGGCATCCTCACCACGGTAATTATTGCCTGCGGCTTACCCTCCTGATTAACGAATGTATAGCCCGGTGATACCTGCCCATTAACGGCATAGGCGAAGGCGTAAATTGGCGGTGAGTCTCCCATGCCCATCTCCATGGGTGTTGACCCGACATTCTCCAGCATGTAGTCAATTATTGAGAAATTATACGTACTGAGCATCCGCCCGCTTGGTGTCTCCACGTACGTGTCTGGCCTAATCACGGCTATTATATTGCCAAGCCTAACCGTAGCTCCCTGTGCCGCGTTTACGGTGACCGTGGCCTCACCGATTGGTATTAGCTCTGGTTGCATCATGCCCATACTTGAGTTGAGCATGCCCTCCAGTGATTGGTATTGGCTTTGTAGGCTCATATACTGGTTCTCCAGGTTTGTGTAGTTTGTCATTAGGCTTGAGTACTCACTCTCCAGGGTCTCGTACTTACTCTGTAACTGCTGGTATTGGCTTTGAAGTGCCATGTACTTACTGGCTATTGACGCGGTGGTTGAGTATAGGTAACCCACATACCCCAGTCCCGCCGCGAGTATTACCACCAGTATTACCAGTCCTATTGTTAGTGTGTTCATCAACCACGTACTCACGACCCTACTTAACTCTGTTTTTCGTAATCTCTTACAAATTCTTACCTAATCACTAAGTACTGTTTAAATTAGGTAAAACGCTAATCATTAAGTAGAAGACATGAAATTCCACCATGGACCTTACCCACGGATTTTGAGGAAGCGAAGTGGTGATTAATCCAATTAGATGTAGCTCTTAACCCCCCCCTTCATACCCAATGCATTCTCAAGCATCCTCTTCGCCGTGTAGTATCTCCTACAGTCTGGGCATAGGTACAGCCACTCCGGGTCGCCCTTAATGCCCAGCCTAACCTTCGTAGCCATTATATGCCTCCTGGTATCGAAGGGCTTACCGCACATCCTGCATGTAACAACCTCGTCGTAGACCACGTCAGTGCTGTCGCTCATTGGGAATTCCTTAGCCCTATCAACGGTTATTGCCTTCTCAGGGCATAATCTCGCGCAGTAGCCACAGCCAATGCACTTGAGGTTATTGAGCTTAAGTACTGTCTTGTTACCATCCCTACCAACGTCAAATGCCCTCTCGGGGCACTTGGCAAAGCATACGCCACAGAATGAGCACTTAACATCATCAACATGGACACTAAATATCTTAAGTAATTCATTAGCTACTCCCGTGGTCCTTGGTCTAAGTCTCGTTAATGCCTTAATATAGTCATTACGCCTAATGCCCATGTAAATCATCCCCTCACCCGCCTCCTCATCACTGGCCATTGACAATGCGCCATCCTCAGTTATGCTTAGCTTGAACGACTCCGTGAACGCATTAATCAATCCCTTGGTATAGTCAGCACCACCTAACCTACATGACTGGTCAGGGCACTCAATACCCACCTCAAGTGACTTGGCAAGCGCCATTGCCACCCACTCGGGACTGACTGCATCGACACACGGCACCCTATAGATGTACTCACCATCCTTAGGCCCCCCCTGGTGTTTAGTGGGCATGTGAATGTAACTCGCTTAATACCCTTTATGCTATTCAACTTATTAAGTAGGGCTACGTACTCATTATCGTCGGCGCCCACCATGGCCAGGGCACCGGTTGGGCACTTTGACACGCATAGACCACACTCAATACACGCGCTCTCATTGATGGTAACTCTATTGTTGACCATGGATATCGCGTTGGCTGGGCATGTATTAACACACTCATTACAACCAAACCTCGCCCTGCATGCGTTTTCGAAGTATGTGGGTATGTTTTTCTCAATAACCTTAGTAACCCTACCCATTAGCAACTCCCTCCTGCTAATGGGGGGGCCTTCAACAGCCACCTCCTTAGTGGTGACCCTCCTGGCCATTAACTGGGCCTTTAGGGCCTCAAGTTCCTCATTACTGGGTGACCTCAGTATATACACCCTCATTGGGTGCATTCCCTGGACATTGACATTACCCAGCTTCCTGAGGACTATGATTACGGGGGCCATCATGATCCTTAACCCTACTCAACTCCTCATCACTTGGGTCCTCGAGGATCAATAACCTACCCTCCTCACTCACCACCATAGGCATCCCTCACAGCCTTAATGACCTCTTTGTCCTGGACCACGAAATCCCTCGTGAAGTTGAGGAGTAGCTTGAAGTAGTCCGTCCTCACGAGCTTTAGCGACGTGCTCACGAATATTGGTACCCAATTAATTAAGTGATTATTTATGAAGTAGTCCTCCTCCTCAACGTACTTAACCGCACTACTCCAATCATCATACTCCTTATACGCCAGGAAGCTCATGAAGCAAACTCAACGGCAATATGGTCACCCCCTCAAGTCCCTGAAGTCCTTATTAACGACTAGGTTATAATCAGCGTAGATCCTCTTGAGGGTTATCTCAGTGTTCATATCGAGATAGCCAGTGTGGGTGTAGCCCTCATACGGTATTGCGCCATAATCAACCCTCGTGAAGTCTACCTGTATCGGTGTTAATGCATTATAATCATTCACATTCTCCGCAAGACCCAACAACTTAATTAAGTCATTCATTGACGGGTACAGACCAACCAGGACCCTTGCCACATCCCTAACCCTACCAATCCTCGACTTAATGAGCCTCTCAAAGTCACTGAGCCTATACGGGTATATGTAGGATGAGGCTAAGAAGTCATAAATAATGGAACGGGAAAAGGCGAGTGATTTTAAGGCCTGTGGGTCTAGGCTCTCCATATTAATCACGTACTGACCCTTGGCATTACCCACACCACCACCGCAATGACCACCAGTGGGCTTGACACCCTTAAGCTTCTGAAGCAGTGTTGGTAGGTCAGCGGCGCCCGTCCTCAATGCGAACTCCTCAGGCTCCTCATTAGTCACTATCCTAGTTGATTCGTTAGTCTGCACGCCAGGCATTACATATAGGCTTGGCGGGTTAGTGCCATACTCCGGGCCCATGGGCACGGCGCCCTTCCTCACGGCAGTCCTATAGATTATGCTGTTGGGATCATCCATGTCACCAAATATCCTGGCACCCGCTGGGCAGTTCCTAACGCATGGCGGTATTCTCTCATAGAGCGGCAGGGATTCGTCGTAGACTCTGTCAATTGCCATTACGCACTTCTTACTGACTCCCTCCACTGGGTCGAATATTATGTTTCCGTATGGGCATGCATTCTCGCAATACCTACAGCCAATGCAAACCTCGTAGTTAATCACCACAACACCATCCTCCTTCCTCTTGTATATAGCCCCCCCGTCGGGCATACAGTGACGCATGCAGGTTCCTGCAGTGGAAGCAGCTGATTGGCACGCTGAATGTCTTGGTGTTTGGGAACTCACCAACCTCCACCTGCAACACCCTCATGAAGAACACTGACCATGGCGCCTTACCAGGCTCTGGACCCCCCCATGGGTTTAGGTCAGTCATTGGGCCGTAGCAGCCACTTGAATGCCACTCCTTGCAGGCAAGCATGCATGCATTGCATCCAAAGCACTTACTTAGGTCTGTGAGTATGGCTAGCTGGACCATTCAGGTCACCCCTGCCCGTTCTTTTTACCCTTCGGTCCGTACCCGAGTTTGAGTTTGAATTGGATGGTGGCGTTGTGGCGCTTGAGAATGAGTAGCCCATGGAGTGCCTAATCGCCTCCTGGAACTGAAGCCACTGGGTGTTCTGCTCATACCACGTGATGCCCATCTCCTGCGGCGTCTTGTAGGCGTTGTAATTGAACACCTTTATGTTCCAGGCCTCACTACCGACTATTAGCTTTGGCGGCGTCTTGACTATTGGGTCAGCATTGCCCCCCCATGCAGAGTATGGCTTATCATTGGCAATCCTAACAATCTTAACCCTCAGGTCACCCCCAGGCAGTCTTACCACTGAATATGTCAAACTGCAGCGTTGGGTACTGACCATTCTGCACAGCCTTTATTAGGCCCTCCACGGTGTATTGATCGTTGGGTACGCCGCCCTGGCTATTTGCCCTCGTGTACACGTATATGTCGTTGAACATGAAGCCCTTGGTCACCTCAAGCGTTTGGCGGTAGCGCCATCATTCCTGCCCTGGCATTCCTAGACTTCCAATAGCCAACAACGCCCGGCGCTATGGCCTCTGTTAGCTTGACCTGGCCCCCCCTGGCAATCTCGCCACCCCCCCTGCTGGTCAGCTCAATCCAGTCGCCATCCTTAATACCGTACTGAGCGGCGGTCTTCGGATTCATCCAAATCACTGAGTACGGTATTATCTGCCTCAGCCATGGGTGATGGTTCTCCCAGGTGTGGTAGAACCACGGCGTAGTCTTCCTATTGATAGTAGCCAGTGGGTACTCACTTGGTGGCGAGCCGTCAGGCGCTATCCAGTCCAGCGGCTCATACCAAACGGCTATTGGGTGGTAGAACTGCTTAATAATCTGGGCCACGTGGCTACCCCCCCACCAATCACTTGGTGGCGATGCATTCTTCTGAGCCAGCTGCAGGTACGTCTGGTCGCCGGTCTTCTGGTACATGTAGTAGAAGTAGGCGTTCATGCCCTTCCACAGTCCGTAGGCTGCCAGTATGAACTTCATAATGATCTCCGAATATATAGGTATAGGAACTGGCTTGGCATAGGGCATCATACTAACGCTTGTAGCCCATTCCAGGTAGCCCTTATTCACATGCCTATAGTACCTAATCTCCAGCGGTAACTCATAGTAGGCAAAGGCGTGGCCCACTGTCTGCGTACCTGGCGACACGCCCGGTGGGTAGACACCATTAGTGACTGGTATCTTCTGTGGGGGGGCTGGGTATGTATTACTGCTTGAATAGGCTGCCGCATTTATGAAGCCTGGGTACACATACATCTTAATCTGGTCTGGGTTTGGCTCGCCCTTGCAGCATGACGTGCCGTCCTTACCCCTGGCCATGTAGAGCACACCAACGCCTGGCGTGTACTGCCACTTCCATAGCCAGTCATACATTAGGTTGGGGGGGTACATCGGCTCGCCAGTCTCAGTCACGAAGCCCGGTAACTGCAGCTTCTCGCCAAGCAGTATCTCGCCATCACTCCACGGCCTAACCTCCTTAAACAGCGGCGGTAATATAGGCCACTCAATGTTATCAGCAGGACCGTGTACTGATGATGTCGGCCTATCCAATAGGCTGTGCTCACCATACCTTTCAAAGAATGTGGTATCAGGTATCACTAGATCCACACAGGGTACTGAGCCTCCGTAGAACGTATCGACCTGAGCCACGAAGGGTATCCTATACCTACCATCGGTATCCTTCATCCTTAGTAAGCCCAGGTCCTTATCAATGTCATAGGCATTGTCCAGTATGGGTTTGTTATGTGCCATAGCAAGAACTCAATTCTATACGGCCACTCAAGACCTGCATCAATGTTAACGGCTGTATAGACCTATGCACTGACAGCGGAAACTCCCAACTAAAGCCCCCTCTCTATCAGTAGTGGATGCCCATTCTCATCAATAACCATCTGGTCAGGCGTATACACAATGGGCTTAGTCGTTATTTGCAGGGCCTTCGGGTACGGGACCTTCTCAACGCTCAGTATCTGCACCGTGCCGTCGTTGAGTATCCTCTCCTGAATCATAGCACCGCCAACGACGCCTATGAGCTTCTCGCCATTAGGCCCAGTGTATAGGCTTGGGTTAGAGTTGTAGTCCTCCTGCGTAATGTTCATCCTTGGGTGAGCGGGTGTGATGTATGCTGGCCAGTAATCACCGTCGGGCACCGGCCACGGTGCTGGTGGCTTATATGCGAATCCACCTGGTGTATCTATCGCCCCCCCAACTAGGGCGAATAGGAGGGCGAAGGCTCTTGCCGTGACGAAGCCATTGCTGTGAGCCGATATGCCCCCCCTCATTATGTATGCTGAGAATGGCGTGCCTATGAAGTAATCATGCTGCCTACCCAGGTAGTCGGTCCACTTAGCCGGTATAACGACCCTGCCATGGTTCAGTAAATTAACTATCTTCTGGGCGAGCTCCCTAATCTTATACGCCGGTGGCGTACCCCCCCAGGTTGCCTCAACATTCTCCGGGCTCCACTTATCCTGGAGTGCGATCTCCTTAAGTATGCTGAAGGCTGTCCTGACGTTTAGGGTTATGGTTTGGTTACTGTCTGGGGGCCACGGGTATCGTTATGGTACCCTGCCACTCAAGGACCGGCTCAACACCGTTCTGCCAAAGTATGTCGGTGAATGGGTATAGATTACCGTCACTGCCCATGACTATTGGTACCCAGTCGCCATTCTTGTTCTTCATCCTGGCGAAGAGACCAACATTGGATGCCTGCGGCGGTATTATTGAGCCGTCTGGGTTAGTTATTACGAGCCAGGGCGCATTGGTGTACCACTTCAGGTAGTCTTCATCTATTGAGTGTATCCCCCCCTGCTCCCTCATCTTGAATAGTTCGTGAATTACCGACCAGACCACCATACCATCAGTACCAGGTATGACTGGTATCCACTCATTAGCAACCTGCGCGAAGTTGCCAATCCTCTCAGGCGACATGTATATTACCTCGCCACCGTTGGTTATCACCTTCATTACCTCACGCCTCGTTATCGTTGGGAAGTGGTCCTGCGTCATGCCGGCAATTATTAGGAGCTTCGTATACTCGCTATCCCAACCACCATACTCCCACCAGGTACCGCCCATGGCGTAGGAACCACCTGATGCCACAGCCACTGCGCAGAAGCCCCCCCCGTGCGCCGCCTGGTTTGGCGTGCCAAACATTGCGGCAAACCACGTGTTCTCCGTTGGGTTATACTGATCCCTGCCCGTGAAGTATACGAACTTGTATGGGCAACACTCCCTAATCTGCTTAAGGCCTAGGAACCCGTACTTCCAACCCCCCCTCTCCTGCAGGTATGATGCGTTATCACCGTTGACTAGTATGTCGAGCATGTCATCATAGGTTATCTCCACGAAGTCCCCCCCCTCACACCTCTCGCTGGTTGGTACCCTGAGTAATGGCGACCTAAGCCTTGCCGGGCTTAGGTAGTGTAGCATCGTCGTTGCGCCTATGTCACAGGTGGCTCCCTGATTCCTAGTGAATATTGAACCGGCTATGTACCTGGGCAGTTTAGTCGTACCGCTTATTATGACCTCAACATTACACCTGCCCAGACATCCATAGCAGGTTGTGAATGCCACCACGTCGCTCGCTATCTCCTCTGGAGCCAGCTTACTCTCCTTGAATACCTGCCCGAATATGAAGGCCTCCCTACCAACAGTGCCTAGGAATGCCGCTGCGGCCGCCGTCACGCCAGCAATCTTTAGGAAGTCCCTCCTAGTCAGCGTCCATTCCCTCTTGACCTCCCTTTCCTGGGTTAGCTTTGTGGTTGTCTCCATGTCCATCACCCCCCCCACCACGGACCCCATTGTGGTTGTGTGTTATAGAATGGTGGTATTGGTGAGTGGAAGTATGCCGTGGCTATCACAATATACCTAAGCGAGTACCCGCCAACCATAGTGGTTATGAATATTATGGCTATCATTATGGCCGCGGTGGTGCTCAGTGGGTTAACCCTTAATAGCGCTATTTCGAGTAGTAGTGGTATGGCTATGCCTATTGATATGACAACGCCCCCCCAGAATAACGGTGCGTACATGCCGAATAAAAGCTCGTAGAGGTCCACTCCGGCTAGGTAGTGGTTGGCCATGGCCACGGCTATGAACAATGCCCAGCCAAACCCCCCCTCAAAAATCTCCGAAAGTAGATCTAGCCAGCTTAATTCATGCAGTACATGAACTAGCTCGCTCGTGCCTCCATCAGCCTTTACAGGTATTGCCGCTGTTACGGGCTTCTCGAAGAACCTAGCAACCAGTAGTGAGAATGCGGAACCATATGCAAGGCCCGATGACAGCCATAACAGTGGTAACACGCCATTCCACCAATAAGACTTACCGCCGGCCGCTGCGAATAGGAATGCTGTGTATACCGTAGCTGCTATGCCCGTTAGCATTATTAAGTAGTCGAGGACTAATTGTGTAGGTCTAACGTACTTACCGAGGACGGCTCTCGCCAGTGATGGTATGTAGGTTATTGCCAGGTATATTATTCCCCCCCAAATAACCATACCGCTCAGGAATAGGACACCCCCCCAGTCCATCCAGGATTGGGCGAGCCTACCGTTTGGGTAACCAATGAATATTATGTTACCAGCCTCTCAGGCCTGCCCAGGTCTATTATGAAGAAGGCTAGGGCAGCTAGTATGAAGATCCAGCCGGCGGTCATGTTTATCTTAACCATCCTACTGACCTTACCCCCCCTAACATTGTAAACAGCCGCCAGCAGCATTGTCATGCTACCGAGCGCCGTTAGGAATACAGCCGCCGCGATTCTCCAACCCCCCCATATCAAGTGATAGCCAGGTGGCATGTATGGGCCCCCCCAACCAGTCCAGCTAACCGGCCATGGAGATGACATCAGTTAGTACCTAATTACGTGCTGGATATAAACGGTGCTTTCTCACTTGATATAAACAGCCGTAGTTATACCTGTGCCTAGGAATTACCTACTTTCATATGAGTGAAAGGTTTTAAGTAAATTGCCCTTATTAATTATGGACGTGAGCACTGGGCAGTTTAAACGTAATGTGTAACCATTGATCCTGCACTTAATGGCTACCGGCTTTACGACAGGTTTTCCCGCACTCTCCTCTATTAATAATGCGGCCTTACACCCATCATTTAGGGTAACCACTGGTAATAATTCAAGTAATGCCTTGGCGATTATCCTCTCGGCTTTCCTAACGAGCTCTAGAGGTACATTCAGGGTCTCCGCTATTACTTGGTCTAGGGACTTCATGCCTATCCTTAGATTGTCAGGAAGCAGGATTAGGACTGTCCTACTTAAGCTGCTGGCGCAGAAATCCTCAATCTTCCTACCTAGCCTAACTAATCCCTTAATTAATAATGAAATGTATTCCTTAACCTCATCATCACTAAAATCCTCCAGTCCCCAGTCTTCTTTCAATTTCATAATCACGTACCTAAAAGCCGCATCATTAGCCCTAACAGCACCTGTTAAATAAGCAACAGATAGTAGGAAGCGCCTCTAGCCGTAACCACGTATTGCCCCCCCTTATTAACCTTCTCGACAAAACCCATCGATAGAAGTTCCAGAATCCTTCTATAAATTGTCGCTATGCTTAGCCCAGTTACCCTGGATAGGTACGTTAATGACAAGGTGTTGATACCTCTTTGCATTAAGGCTAATTGAAACATCGAGACGATGAGAGTTTCAAGAATAAGTATATGCACTGAATCTAGTGAATCTTCCCTAACTAATAAGTGAGGCATCATTATTAATAATTTTAAATCATGATTTAGTATTAAAGCGTTTTGAGAGTATGCTAAGATTTTTACCCGTTAAATGCCTTATGAATTAGTGACAAGGCCACAGGACAGTCGCTATTAAGCGAGTAGCCCTTAATCCTGCACTTAATGGCAAGTACTGTCGGCGAGGCCCTAATTGACTGGTCTCCGGTTAATACAACCACTGCCCTGCAACCATCCCTTAAACGGACGCTTGGTAGGTAATCAAGTAGCGCCTTGGCAATTATTCTCTCGGCTTGTCTCACCTCATCAACGCTCACGCCTAAGTACTCGGCTATTGAGTGGATTAGGGAGATCCTACCGTTATTAATGCCGTCAGGTAATACGTAATGAACAGACCTACCAAGTGATTCAACATTGGCATTTAATGGTGACAGACCCAACTTACTAAATCCTTTATATAATAATTTTAAGTAATTAATTACCTCATCACGATTAAACTCCTCAAGGTCCCAATCCTCCCTCAACTTATCAATGGCCAACTCAAAGACATCCCTATTTACGGAAACCCCCATTACTTAAGTACATCATTGCAAGTAGTAACACGCCCTTGGTGGTTATTACGTAATGACCCTTACTAACCCGCTCTATCAAGCCAAGATTCATTAGGTCAAGGGCCTTCCTATATGCCGTAGCTATACTCATACCCGTACTCATCGAAATGTAATAAAGAGAATCCAAATTCCTGCTACAATGCCTTACCTTACCCTTAATGAGATGAAGAAGGAGTGCCTGAAGTATTAGTATGTGATAATTATCTAGGTAGTAAATACTCATAATTAAACCACCTAGAAAATAACATAAATGTACTATTTTTAACCTTTATTGTCAAAAAAAAAAAGACACTACAAACGTAGAAAACATGAAGAAATGAATGATAAGATCTGGAGCAGAAAATGCATTTTTCGATAAGTTAATAATTTATGATTTATGGAAAAACATGCATTAACATAGTAATAAATTTATTTAAATGCTCATAGCTTTTCATAATACCTTATATGATATATGCTTTATTTCTTAGTATTTAGAAACTAATCCTTAATAGATCATTATCCTTAAAGCATTCTCGATAAGTATGACAGAAATAGTCAAATATGTGGAAAAGACTGTGGAGGTATCTAATGTTGAGAGGTATTTGCCCATACTGAGGGTTACGTTGGGTTGGATGTACTTTTCAGCGTTTCTTAGGAGGACCGTTAATGTGCCTGCCAAGCTTAATCCATCATCTGCTGCGTATGTTGGTGGTAAGTTGATAACGTTCTTGCCACACGCGTGGCAGCCTGTTGTTGGTCAGCTTGAGTGGATATTACTACATCCACACCTGCTTTACCTATTCCTGCTCTTCTTCACGGCTGTCGAGGGGGGGTTATTTGGCCTATTGATGATGCTTGGTTTCATGACGAGGCTCTCAGGGCTCGTAATAACTATACTAGCTTGGAGCATTGGGGCCGCTGGTGGTTGGTTGGGGGGGCCTACGTGTGTTGATGAGTGGCAGATTGCGGCTGTTGAGGGTGCTGCTGCGTTTATGTTCATGTTCACGGGCAGTAGGTGGTTATCAATTGATCAGTACTTGGCGAGGAAATACCCAAGGGGGGGCTTGAGAATTTGGAAGGTGTACGTACCACTATGGTGAGGTGGTGTGTATGGATAGGACGACTGAACTTGCCCTGTTGGCTTCATAATCGCCACTGGAGTAACGATGGGCCTATACCAAATAAACTTCCAAGGATTCACCCACCTAACCAACTACTCAAAGACACCCGCGTACTCGCTAGTGGGTACTCAATTACTTGAGAATGGCACATTAATACTACACATTACCAGGGTGGCTGGCCCGGACACCTACGGTGGATTCATAGTACTCGTACAGGTATTATACCCAAACGGCACTGTGGCCTACGAGTGGAACTCAACATACCTAGGCCACATACCCCCAGTACGACATCATAAATAAGTATAACCTACCAGGGCATTTAGTTCACTCCGACGGCTTTGCCTCGTGGTGCCACTGGGCCAGTCTGCCATTGTTAGGCTATACGCACCAATAACGTTTAGCCCAGGCACATACATAGTTAGGGTCTACGATGTTGATGGACAATATGAGGCATATGGAATTAAGTTCCAGATATACGTAACAGTTAGTGGATAAATTCACTAACTAACCCCGTTAAAATTATTAAATATTCTATTCACTTAATCATCCTACTTAATCCCCATTACATTCCTAAGTTCATCAATCAAGGGCCTTATGTACTAATCCTCCTCTCAACCTCATCAATTCTAATCCTTACTTCGTGGAATCCGTTTACATGTAGGAAGTAAGCCTCAGCCCAGGCCCTCTCTGCTATATCGCCTAATTTTGAGGCTGCATCATCAAGTAAACTCACGCTCCATCTACCTTCTCCAAGGCCTCTCTGGCCTCGTCGAGATTCTTGGCTATTGCCAATGCCTTAATGGCTTCTTCCACGGACTTATATAACTTCTCACTAGCCTGAACCACATCACCCTTACTAACTAAGTTAAGACCCTCATTAAACATGGCCAAAGCAACTCAGCATGAGCCTTAGCGGTGTCTGATGGGTCTAGGTTGAGTTTTGTGGCTAGGATGTCGATTACGTAGTCAACGTCTAATCCCCCCCTTTTCCTGAGGGCTTCAATTAGTGATTGAGGTATTTCCATGCCGCATATAATCCCTAAGCCAGGTTATAAATCTTCTAGCTATTCAGGGTTCACGCCGTAAGCCCTCATTAAGTTAACAAGCCTAACTGCTTCACGCCTCATTTGCCTTATCCAAGCCGTCACTTCACCATTCCACTCCTCAGTGGTGTATATGAAGAACTCTATCCTAGGCTCGATGAATTCCCTAAGCAATAACCTCCTCTCCAGTTGGTCCATACCCCTCACATCATCACTAATAATCACCAGGTCGATGTCGCTCATGTCCGTGTAATCGCCCCCAGCCCTGGAACCAACCACGTAAACCTCAGAAATACCAATCCTAGACCTCGCCATCCTCACGAATTCCCAAGCCCTCCTGAGCAAGATAACCTGACTCTCTACCGCAGATTTTGCCTTACCCATTCAACTACCTCCCTAGCAATCTCAAGAGCCTTCCTAGCCTTACCCTCAGTATATACTTCGTATGGTAGCCCATTAGCCGCATCAGGGTACCTGGAGACTGTGTAATGCATGGTTAACTCCCTAAGGTAATCCATTATTCGTGATATATCGATACGAATCTCATCCCTGATTATGTAGCCGAGCTCCACCAAATCATGACCACTGACCACCTTACCCCCCCTCGAAATAACGGCTTATTGAGACCAAAATGCGTAGGCGTAATAGTCGCCAAAATAAGGGAGTTCTCCGCCGTGTGTAGGTCCCTAAGTGCCTGGGCAAGCCATTTTTGGTACTCCATTACTCATTAATTAGTTAATATCAGGGCTTAAAATATCATCCCGCGGTTATATCTGTAGTGTCTCATGAACATGTCATACCATGTTAATGAATAACGCCAAGAATAAGCCCAGACTACATCTTAGGCATGTTCCTATATATTACCTTGCTCCATACATATCCCGCCTCGAATAATGCTATGAACATTATGAACCATAGTAATGTACTTATTAGCGTTGGGTCTGGGTTTATTATGGCTATTGCCACGAGGACCCCCCCGAAGTATATGTAGGCCTATTCCTCGATAGCATTTCTGGCGTCACAAGACCCACCTGCGTTAGTAATGCCATTGCCACCGGGGTCTCGAAGAGGAAACCCGCGAAGAATAGGGTTGCAATGAACGTGTCCAGGAAACCGCTTGTGGTAAGCAAGTGCACGAAACCGAATAAGCAACTCCAGAATAGGCTTATCCTGAGGAATGCGGGGAATACGAAGTAGTAGCCAATGAACATGCCTAGGTAGAAGAGTATGGTTGCAACCCACACATACCTCCTAACGGCTTTAAGCTCATGGGGGTAAAGAGCTGGCTTAACATATTGGTAAATTTCGTAAATTAGCACGGGTATTGTAACGAGAAGAGCAATAACTATGCTAAGCTCAACGCTGAACACGAACGGCCCGAGTACGGTGGTTGATATTATGCCTATGGGCTTAGTGGAGTTGCCAATAACCACGTAACCACTGGCGCAGGATACCGACTCCGCAGGCGCCATTATAAGGCTATATATGTAGTGCCTATAGACATAGGCTATTATTGGGTTGTACTCCATGGTGAAGAAGCCAATGGCAACCTGGGCAATGTTATGACTATGTACATCGGGCATTGGCAACCAAAGGATTACGAACACCACAGCAAACACAATCAAAGCCCTCCTAAGCCTAACCCCAAGCTCACGGATATGCTCCCAAAAGGGCAACTCCCTATCATAAGGCGGCCTATCCTCACTCATTACTAATTAATGATATGTGTGTGGGTAAAAATCCCTTTTTCACATAAATGATAAATAAGGTAGTCAGGCCCCCCCTGGTCCTCAGTAATTCCTTATTTCAAAAAGGATAAGTTTTGTATTTAATGCCTACGTTGATTTAGTATGTCTGTGAGTGTTAGGTTTAGGGTTTGGATTGAAGTTGGTGATAGACATGTTATTGGCCCTGGTGGTTATGAGATTCTTAAGGCTATTGATGAGGTTGGTTCAATAAGTGGTGCCGCCCGTAAATTGGGTATGTCCTATCGCTTCATCTGGAACTACGTAGATAGGATGGAGAAGACGCTGGGGGGGCGTCAAGTTGGTTGATGCGAGGAAGGGAGGTAGGGGGGGCAGGGGGGGAGGGGGGGCAAAATTAACACCAGAAGGCAGGCGCTATTGAAGTACTACGAAGAGATACTCGAAGAAATGAATCAAGTGGCAAGTAAATGGTCGCAGGAGTTAACACAGAGATTTAGAAACTTAACAAGTTATGATCTTTGATTTTCACCGTTAGATAATTTCCTTAGTATCTCATCTATTACCTGTTGCCTTGTTTTTCCCTGGGTGTTTATGTTTAGGGCTTTGGCTATCCTCACTAGGTCTGGGTCTAGGGCTTCGTTTATTGTCCTCCTCACGTCACTCACCGCATTGCTCATTGTAGCCCTTGCATTGTAGAGCGGTTCATTGATCTCCCTCATGAAATCCTCCATGGACCTCCTGGCCCAGTTGTACCACTTACCCAACTCCCTGGCTATTCTTGGGAGTGCCTCGGGTTTCCAAGCGAGTAGGATTAGGAGGAATAGGAATATGAGTAGTCCGGTCTGTTCGTCGAGGACTAGGTAAACGGTCATTTTGAGGGTCACCAATGGTTAATTTAAAGGGTCACTTATTACTAAGCCTCCAATTAATCTCCTTAATAAGGTCCTCCTCACTCTTACCCCTGGTGTCAATGCCAAGCCTCTCCGCAATCTCAAGGACCCTAGGGTCAACACTGGGCTTGGCGGTGGCGGAGGTCCTCTGCTGGCTCAATGCCTTGTTAATCTCCGTGAGCAACTCATCCCTAGTCTTACCCGTTGGGTCAATACCAAGCCTCCTAGCAACCTCAACAAGCTCAGGCTCAGGCTCACTCTCCGAAGCACCACGCCTAAACTCCCTAACAGCCTGCCCAAAACTCCTAGCCAACTGAGGAATCTTACTCGGACCCCCCCAAATAATGAGGACAACAAAGGCTATGAGAATTAAAATCAACGTCTGCGTATCAATAAATAGTATTATGCCCATCAATAGGCTGGTCGCGAGTTAACTTAAAAACCTTGCTAACAATTGTGTGAAAATTCCCACCTGGAGCCTTAAATCAAATTGAATGTAGGGTTAAAGATACTTATTCTTCATTAAAAGTGGAATTGAAACTAACTTCATGACCACTATGAGCCCTTAATTATGCCCCCCCTGTGGACAATTAGCAGTAAGACTACGGTAATCAATGTTAGAAATAACAGAATGACTAATGAATAACGAACTAATTCAAGGGCGTTAACATCGAAAAGACCCATCATAACCACGGCCATGGGAGAAACGCTGGAGATGGGCATCGTACAAACACCCAACCCACACGCCGAACCCACGAACGCCGCCGTACCCGTGGATGCCGCAATGCCCACTGTACCACCTATCGCACTACCTAGCCTATTGACTATACGCTTTACGGCAATCCTCAATTGTAGATAAGAAACGCTGATTATTAACCATGTACTTAATATTAGGTTGACAATGCCTATTATCATGATTGTCAAATTAAATGAACCAATGAATGGTGTTGTGTAAAGCGTTACGTAATTAGGACCTACAATCCTGATAACCCCCCCCACGTTAATTAAGTATGAAATTAGGCTGGTATTAACAATAATAGGTATAATTGAAGTAGCCTTTTACGGGTAAAGACGTCCAAAACGCCATGGGATTCATAAACCCTAACCACATCGCTCAGGATGACCTTGGCAAGCGGTGATGCGTATCTATAAATTAGTAGGGCACCCACTATTAGCAGGGGGGGTACTAGGTAAGCCATGGTACTTACGTATTCGCTGACTATAGTATGTAGACTTGGGATTCCAAAGTAACTTAATTGAGTACTAGCTGGAATTGCCGTTAATGGTAGGATCACTGTAAACACAATAAAAACATACATAATGAGTAATGCGATTCCCTCATTACCCATAATCCACCATCTTGATGATACCGTTTTTAATTTAAAGGTAATTCAACACATGTATTTTAAATGATGCGAATGGGCTCTAATTCATGTCTCATTATATATAAATCAACATATCATTTAACTTTTTGTCTAGTAAATTTAAAATAACAAAGAAACCTCATTTAAATACATCGCCATTTATTGACCCGTAGTATGCCAATAACAATCCCATCAATAGGGGAGAAATTCCCCCCCGAGTTAAATGTAATGACAACCCATGGACCAATGAAGTTACCAGACGTCTTTAAGGGTAAGTGGTTCGTACTCTTTAGCCATCCAGGCGACTTCACGCCAGTGTGTACCACGGAGTTCGTGAGTTTTGCTAAGCACTATGACGACTTCAAGAAGTTAAACACAGAGTTAATAGGCCTTAGCGTGGACTCCGACATCAGCCATATTGAGTGGGTTCAGTGGATTGAGAAGTCCCTTGGCGTTAAGATACCATTCCCAATAATCGCAGACCCACTGGGCGAGGTTTCAAAGGCCTTAGGAGGACTACACGCACAGTCAGGTACAGCCACCGTTAGAATAGTCTACGTAGTTGATGATAGGGCAACAATAAGGACGATATTATACTACCCACTGGAGCTTGGTAGGAATATACCGGAGATACTGAGAATAGTTAGGTCATTACAGCTCATTGATAAGTATGGAGTTGTCATGCCGGCCAACTGGCCGTATAACGAGATAATCGGCGAGAATGTATTGAACCCACCACCGCATAATGTTGAGGAGGCTCCAAAGAGGCTTCAGCAGTATAAGGGCTATGCCTGGTGGTTGACGTATAGGGAGTTGCCTAAGGAGGAGGTTGAGGAGACGAAAAGGATTATTAAGATTAGGATTGAGTAACGAGGACTTTCCATAAAATTTTACTAAAAATATTTTAAGGTAATTATTTTCATAACTACCTTGAACCTACATGAAGTTTAAGGGAGAGACTGTGCTCGGGAGCGGCATTGTTAACGGTGAGATGGTGGTTTATCGAGAACCACTTTCCTTCCTTGGTGATGTTGATGGTAAGAACGGTATTATAAGGACCATAAACACCAGCATCGCAGGTAAGGTGCTTGTAATACCTAGCTCAAGGGGGGGCTCGACAGTGGGTCCCTACGTTATGTACCAACTGAGTAAGTACGGTAAGGCCCCCCCACTGGTGATACTCAGTGTTAAGGCCGACACTATGCTGGTAATTGGGGGGGCTGTCATGGCGCAGATACCAATAATGACCAATTTACCCAAGGAGATATTAAACCTTAGGAGTGGTGTCATGGCTCGTGTTGATCTAGATAGGGGGGGTGAGGTCTATGTCGATGAGCCTGAGGCTAGGCTGGCATTGCTACTGCTTGAGGAGCTTGAGTTGAAGAATGGCAGGGCTAGGCTTAGGTACCTAAAGGTTTATAGGATGATGACTTACTGGCTCGGTCCTGGGTATGCCAGGGCATTACTTGATAGGCTCGTCTCAAGTGGATACATAGTAATTAAGGGTGATAGGGTTGAGCTACTGCGTAGGTTCAAAACCAGTAAGAGCCAGCAGCAGGTGTATAGGGAGGCAAGAGACGCGGTTATTAGCACTTACCTATCGATGCAGCGCCCACCGAGTAAGTGAAGTAATTCGAGAACCTTCTCATTGTAGATGTTTAGGGTCTTCGCTCCATTAATTGCCTTATTCATGTTAAATGAGGAGTTGATTAACAAACCACCGAGAACCCAAACCACGGAGTCTAGGTTAAGTGGTGGTACCCCCCCACTGAGTCTACCAATCTCACTCCATATACCCTGAATCTCAGCCCTCCGCCTAGTCATCAACTCCCTGGCCAGCCCAGTCACATTCTCAAGACCCCCCCCATGACAGGCATCAGACCGCTGCATATTGTTATTACGGTAACCCTGTAATCCACAGGTATTGGTATCTCCATTGGGACGAAAACGTCGAGTCCACAGGCCCTACCCACGTAATACGCCATCTTAATCGCGAACACTATCGTCTTCTCATCACCACGTGTGTTGGTTACTTTCGAAAGTAGTTTCCAGAACGACGTTAAGTCACTTAGGTAATTACTAATGCCCAACCTGGCTATTTGTGGGCAGGTGCTTTGAATTCTCCTAATCCTCGAATCCCTATACCGAGCTAAGTACCTACTATTCATCACGTAATTTATGAAGTCCCTGCATAAATCGACTGGTTTATTCCCAATGAAGTAGTTGGCGAAGTAGTTCCAGTGATCCTCACCCTTACCAGTCAGTTGATAGCTAACTAAGGCATTGAGTATTGTTAATTTCAGTGTTGTTTCAACGTCATGCCTTAATTCGCGGCATAGCCTGGCCACGGCAAGGTACTGAGGATCCCTCTCCTCGAAACTCCTAACCCACTCTACGCCGAGTTCACGTAATAACTCCGCTATCTTCTCCTTAATGCTACTCATTATTAACCCCGCATTAACCTGCGAATTGAGTAATATCTCCAAATAGTTATTAATGCAATTACTTGACCCCCCCAATCAAGGTAGAGGAGTGGTTTACCCACGGTAATCAGTACGTAAGTTAATGGATAGATAATCACTGGTGCGCCTATTGTGAATAGGTAGATGTAGTGCGTTATTACGTAGGAAATCCCGTAAATAACACCCGATGAGTCAAGCACAATTGACGGTTTTATTATGTAGGCTATGTACGTGATTATCCACGCAAGGAATAACAATGATGAAACCCTCCACATATAGAGATAAAGCGGTAAATAATCAACATGAACCACCTCCCCCCCAGACCTATAAACCACATAGCCATAAGCCCTAAATTCCAGTGCGAACGCCTCACCAAAGTGTGACAAACCCAGTGGTAGGAATAATGCCGTAATGATAATACCGAGCATAAATCCCCCTCCTAACCCTTGCCCTAATATTCTCACGATCATTCAGGGCGCTGCCACTCATTGCTGGTTAACTCCATTAGGCAGTTATTAAAGAATCACGCACCTCCTTAAATTAACCTGTACAGGCCAGTTATTAACGTGTAATAAAGCGTAAGCCCTATGAGGGACCATAAAACCACCGATATTACGATCATAACCTTACTCCTCAATGCCTGATCCCTAATCACCTTCGTGAGAAGTGCCTCTAGGAACTGACCACCATCAAGTGGATATGCAGGAAAGGCATTAAGCAATGCCAAGGTTAGATTTAGGGTGTATATCCAGAACATTAGGTTATAAAATGACCTGCTCTCCACGACTATCCCCCATGGCTTATGTACAAGGCTGAATAACCAAGCAATGCCATTGATAGGTTGCCCGTACTTAGTACTTCATTGAATACGGCGCCATTTGTGGGGTTAAACACGGTTAACGTGACGTTACTTGAGCTGACTGAGTTCAGTATTGATATTAATGAGTATATACTGGCCACTGGATGATTGTTAACTGCCGTTATTATGTAGCCATTTCTGAGGGCTATATCCGTGGAATTCGCTACATAAACTATCGTTGTTCCTAAAAGGCTTCGTGTTAATAATGGGCTTAGTAATGCGAGTTCCACGAGAGCCACGGCTATGTATGCGAGTACTATATTCATGAATACGCCACTTGAGTACACGGCAAGCCTTACCAGTATACCCCCCCTATTCCTTAGTTCCTCCTCATCGATCTCAACAAAGCCTCCAAAGGCTAGGAACAAGAGCGCGAAGGCTCCTCCAGACTTTATCCTTATCCCGTACCTCGAGGACACCGCGCCATGCGCCAATTCATGCAGTAATATCCCAATTCCAATAGCCACTATTATGTAGATAAATGTGTATAACGATACGGTGACTCCAGGTATTAACGGCGCAAGCGGTGTGAATCCCCTCTCCACGGTCTCCATGGGGGGGCTCAATTTATGAGTCATTGCTATGATCATTAGGATTAGGTTCTTTGACATTAGGTAAAGCATTGATGGTAAGCCCCACGCGTTGATGCTCATGATTATTAGTGGTATTGGCACGATTACGAACATCGATATCGAGAAGAGACCCACGGTTAGTAATACTACTAACCAACCTGGCACCTTACGCAGCAGATTCCCAAGCGGTGCAATCACCTCCTTAACCAACTCCTCATCCCTAAGCATGATGAATACTCCGTAGTAGACCTTCACGGGCACATTAACACCAAGATGCCTAAGCAGGTATATTATTCCGACAATTATGAACCAGGCAGCAATAACGATTAACAAACCAAGATACTGCATGTTAATCACCTAAACCTAAGTATGGAACCTGTACCAACATCATGAACATTCCTATAACTACTCACCAATTCCCTCCTAAGCCTAGGACCAGTGCCATGTAGTGGGTAAACACCACTTAAGCCCCCTAATGATATCCCTCAACAGCGCACCCTGATACTCGCTTATTGACGTAGCCCCCCAGGCCACCCACGAAGTACTTAACATCAAGTTCTTTAAAAAACCTCGTTATCTCATCATCATTAATAAGCCATAGGTTCAACCCACAACCACTAATTAGTAATTTATGGCTTGGGAAGTAAACAAGCAATTCACCAACCTCCTATTGCCAACCCTAATGAGCTCCACTACACCAAAACCAAGCTTAACCCTCTCCCTACCACCAACCTCAATGACATCAAGACCAAGCCCCCCCTCAAGCTTGCTTCTAAGCTCAAAACCATGCATGGTATTATCGATGGGGGATTGCGACTGCTGATGCATCACCGACGGCATCAATACCACCCCCCCAATGATGATTAACTGGTGTTGTTATGACGAGAAACCTAGGCTTAATGTTAATACCGAGTACCTTACTATTGCTAATTAATTTGCCAACACTTGAGCATGTATCAATCATCAACTCATTATTAACAAGTAGTGATATTGAATTGTCCTCTTCCACATTTGGCGCCTTCACTTCATTATCGCATATTACGTTAATTGACAATTCATTATTAGCATTCATTTCCACTAGGCAATAACTATATAGGAAATAAATCTTTTCTCACACACCACCAATATTCGGTAAGTTTTAAATGGGCATTAAAGTCTAGAGACTCGAGATGTACCCACAACAAAGTAGTACTTGGAATAAGGTACTTAGGTATGTATGGCCTATAGCGTTTGTACTAGCCTTCGCCATAGTTGGTGCCTGGGGTAACGTCGCGCATGAGACATTCGTAACCTGGATAATAGTAATTGCATATTTAGTGATATTCTTCGGTATAGTGATTGCCATAGGCATTAGGAGCA
Organism: Vulcanisaeta distributa JCM 11213; assembly: GCA_001316125.1. The sequence continues at coordinate 73,270 of BBCS01000003.1, read as the reverse complement.
CCAGGGTTAGGTTTAGGGAGATTGAGGAGTACATGAGGTCTACGAAGTCCGGCGCCGTGGAGAAGTTAACGCGTGATGACTTTATCAAGGCCATGGAGAAGGACCCTGAGTATGTACAGGAGACGAATAGGTTCGTTAAGTCCCAAATGAAGAACATGATAATACTAATGGTGGTCCTAATAGGACTACTCCTACTCTACACCTACGTACTCTCAGGACCATTCATAACACTGGCTAAGTACATATCAAGCACAGTAAACATTGGTTATTACCTAAAGCCCTGGTTCACACCAACAATTCAGGAGGCGAACCTATTCTATGCATACTTCATTGACTACCTCATATACTTCGGAGTCTTCTTCATACTCATGTACGTAATATTCAGGATAATGAGGATGCCCTTCATGACAACAAACGTGCAAATAACCGACTACCCATACACAGTGACTAAGGAGTTGATAATCTTTAAAGACGCCATGCTGATTGACGGCATGTACTTACTTAAGTCACCAATACAGGTAAAGCAGATAGTAATTAATGAGAAGAGGAGGTTCATAGAGTTTCAATTATCAAAACCACTGTCCGGACTACCATACACAAAGATAAGGATTTACCACAAATCACCAAGGGACCTATGGGATAGGGCCATGAAGAACCTATTTAAGATCGAGGAGGGTACTGCCAAGTGATTTTGAATAGGGCATGGATTTGATTTAACCACGGATTTAAATTAACCGAAGAGACTTGCAAGACCTGCTGCAATCTCCTCCTCGCTCGGTCCCTCCTTCTTCTCCTCAGCCTTCTTCTCCTCCGCCTTAGCCTCAGCCTTCTGCTCACCACCAGCCGCAGCACCACCTGCCTGGGCTGCAGCCGCTGGGGCAGCGGCAACCGGCATCGCGACGGCTGTCTTTATAGCCTCGTCAATGTTAACCTCCTTCAGGGCAGCCACAAGCGCCTTAACCCTAACCTCATCAACCTGTATCCCAGCTGCCTGTAGAACCTTAATTACGTTCTCCTCATTAATGGGCTGTTTACCGTAGTGCAACAGTAATGCTGCATATACGTACTCCATACCTCCTCGACATGTCAATTGAAAACCACTTTAAAAACATTACTTAATTCAATAAGCCATAGATGCCGAAGAAAATAATCATAGTAACGGCCGATTGGGACTACTTTAAGGACCAATTAACTGCCTATGCTCACGGTTCATCAGAGCTGGCATTAACTGCGAAATGAAGGATTACGGGAACCCAGATGCCCTACAATTGATAATTAAGTACGGAATTGATAATGGCTTGGTAAGGATACCGCAGATATACCTGATTAGTAATGGTGAGATAAGGAGAATTACTTATGAAATTACGAGTGATCTAAGGCTTGTTATTAAAGACCTTGATAATTACCTAAAATGAATTAAGGATGAAATATGGCCGGGGGGGTAACCCACGACCTTCATCGGCCCGTTCGTCGGGTCTCTGTGTGGTAATTAAAAAATATTAACATTAATTTAATAATCTTTCGCCATTATACGCCTTGGAACTTGGGTTGTCTCTTCTCCTTGAATGCCTTAATGCCTTCCTGGAAGTCCTGGCTATATCGTAGTAGCGCGAAGGTCTTCCTCTCAATATCGAAACCCACTTCCATTGGTGAGTCCTGGATTAACCTAATGGCATCCTTCAACGCCTTAATTGCCAGTGGCGATAATGACATTAAGTCCCTGGCTATCTCCATAACCCTATCACGAACCTTAGCCGAATCAACAACCTCATGCAACAACCCATACTGAAGCGCCTCCTCTGCCTTAATCCTCTTACCAAGGAGTAGGTAATACCTCGCGCGCAATGGTCCAAGCGCCTTAACAATCCTCGTCAAGCCACCGCTGGCCGGTACCATACCAAGCCTTATTTCTGGAAGCCCTATCTCCACGTCTGGCGTGCTATCCTAATGTCACATGCAAGGGCGAGTTCCGTGCCTGCACCAAGTACGTAACCCCCTGAGGAGGGCTATCGTTGGCTTACTAAGCTCTCCACCGCCTCTATTGTCCTGCCCCCAATCAATTAATTCGTTAGGTGTGGTGTTTAGGAATTCCGTAACATCACCACCCGCACTAAATGCCCTATCACCACTGCCCTCAAAAATCACGACCCTCACGTTGCCGTCCTGCTCCAACTCACTCACTATCCTGCCCAAATCCCTCCTCATCTCAAGCGTTATTAGGTTTAATGGCGGCCTATTTATCACGACCTCGGCAATGCCATTGTTAATCCTGACTAACCAACCACCACCTGAGTAAGCCCTCTCCACAAACCCTTGTTAAGGACTCTTCTTTTAAATGAGTACCGGGATTAACACGTTTGAGTAAGCCCTTATTAATTAGTTATTAGTGGCGATGTTAATATGCATGGTTATGCAGGTAAGATACTATGGATTAACTTAAGTCGTAATGAGGTAAGGACTGAAGATATTAATGAGAACATGGCTAGGTTATTCATAGGAGGCAGGGGGGGATTGGGATTAAAGATAATCTTTGACTTAAACCTAAGCCTTAGCAATGTTGACCCATACGGCGCCGAGAACCCACTAATAATAGCCACAGGCCCGTTAGGTGGGACGAGGATACCGTTGGCAACTAGAGCAGCGGCAATCTTCAAATCACCACTCACGAATAGGTGGAGCTACTCAACGGTTGGTGGCACCCTGGGCGCTACATGAAGTATGCCGGTGTCGATGCTGTGGTAATTACCGGTGTAAGTCCAAGGCCCGTTCACTTAGTGATTAGTGATGGTAAGGTTGAGTTCAGGGATGCCAGGGATTTATGGGGGGGCTTAGATACCGTGGAGACCGAGCACGCAATTAAGAGGGAGTTCAGGGACTCCGCAGTCCTTACGATTGGACCCGCCGGCGAGAACAAGGTGCCGTACGCATGCATCGGTCATGAGGATTGGAGGCAGTTTGGGCGTACCGGGGGGGCTGGAGCCGTCATGGGTAGTAAGGGCGTGAAGGCCATAACCTTCGTACCAGTTAATAAGGCCGTAGACATAGCCGATGATAAGGCCTACCAGGACCTGGTTAGGAGCCTCGGTAGGCAAGCCGTCACTAACCCAGGCATGATACCGTATAGGCAGGGTGGCACCGTGAGACTTATAGACACTGGCAACGGCATGGGGGGGTTCTTCCCATCGATTTACTGGACCAAGGTCGTCATGCCTAACTGGGAGGATATATCGTGGGAGAAGGTGTTGAAGCCTAAGTACTTCATTAAGCATGGTGCCTGCCTATACTGCCCAGTGGCTTGTCATAAAGTCGTTAGGTCGAGCAATGGTGAGTACGACCTTGAGTATGAGACGACAATGGCCCTCGGAGGCTTGACGGGGGTTCACGACCCACAGAAGCTCATTGACCTTGCGGAGCTCGCGGATAGGCTTGGCTTCGATACGATAAGTCTCGGAAACACCATAGCCTTCCTGATTTATTTAGGTGAGAAGGGCATTGTCAAGGGTGCGCCGAAGTGGGGTGATTATGAGGGCATTAGGCGCTTAATAATTGATACGGCATATAGGCGTGGGCTTGGCGAGTTAGCGGCATTGGGTACTAAGGCAATTGCAGAGAAGTTGGGTGTCCAGGACCTGGCGATTCATGTTAAGGGGGGGCTTGAACCAGCCGCCTATGACCCAAGGACTCTCAAGGGCATGATACTCAATAACGCCATCTCCGAGAGGGGGGGTGCTGATCATCTATGGTCAAGTGCCTACGCCGTTGATATTGCTGGTCAGGCAGGTGGTAGGTTTGCCACCGGTGAGGAAAAGGTTAAGGCTATAATGGATATTGAGGAGAGGAATGCCCTATACGACTCAATGCTCCTTTGTAAGTTTGGCAGGGCCATATACACGTGGGACGTTATTAGGGATGTTATGAATGCCGTGACCGGCTTTAACTACACGATTGATGAGTTGAGAGAGACCGCCCAAAGAATTATTGTGCTTCACAGATACATGAATGGAACCACCATAGAGCAGGACAGGCTGCCGCCGAGGTGGCTTAAGGAGTCGGTGGAGTATGAGGGTAAGAAGTACGTGGTTACTGAGGAGGAGTGGTCGTTCATGGTTAGGAAGTACTACGAACTTAGGGGGGGTTACGATGAGGTTGGGAGGCCCAAGCAGGATACTTTGGCTAGGCTTAAAATATTGACCTAGACCTAATATTAAGTCTTCACGGCCCTTATCAATAAGAATATCCCTAAGTACGTCCGATAAGATACGATGTCACCAATTAATTCCCGAATTAACCTCCTCAACCATGAAATACCTCCAATGTCCCTAACGGTAATCCTCATTGTGGCGTAATCCCAAACTTCCCTAGGCGCCACAATAGACACCAACAGCGGCAACGCGAATACTAGGTAAAACAGTAAGATTGCGTATGTTAGTGGATTATCAGGTCTCCAAAACTCGAGAACTATGAATGAGCCATCCCTCCTGAGGACCCTACGTACCTCAAGTAGCGCCATTGGTTTATCACTGAATTGCCTAAGTGCAAATGATGTATAAACAGCACATATTGACCCACGCTTAATTGGCAGGTACTCACTAACGCCAACGACCTTATCAATAATCTCAGAGTATTGGTCACCCATTAACTTAAGACCATTGATTGCCGGGTCAAGCAGTATTACCGGCCTATGCCTCAGGCCGTTGCGTATTACGAACCTAGTCATTGAGCCATCCCCCCCAGCGCCAAGGTCAAGAAGATAACCGCCGCAATTACTTATTGATGAGACTATCTCTTGAAAGGCCCAGTACCTGAGTCTCCTTAATTGAAATAACGTGATGACGGTATTTACTAATTCATAGTTTGAGTATGCGAAGACCTTATTCATAACGTCTTTAAAGAATTGGGATATGCTCACGTAATCACCTTAATAACTTCAGCGAGCCAGTGACCTTATTAATTAAATCCTCGGGCCCAGGTCCAATCGCAAGTACGGTGATTGTACCTGGCGGTAACTCCGTGAGACCGGCATCCTCAACCAGGAACGTTGGCAGGCCTAGTTTCTCCGCCTTCTCCCTAAGCCTAAGCAACTCATCCAGTGAGTTAACAATCAAAACAACCTTCTTTTGCCCAGAGGACTCCCAAGCCCTAAACCACTCAAGCCAATCCCTCCTACCATCCTCAAGGACCCTAAGCACAGCCCCCCCAACAGCCCCCCCATGGGCCACCTGGGCAGCCGTTTTACCACAGGACATCCCAAGGTCAGTCCTAACCACAATAACCTGCTTATACATCGTAATCACCTCAGTGAACCCCCCCAATCACTGAGTATTTTCCTCGCTGCGTTATGGCCAGGCACTCCAGTTACCTGCCCACCAGGCCATGTACCAGCACCGCCCAGGTAAAGCCCCCCCTTATAGGCGTCAAGTAGCCCCCCCAGCCGGTATAGGTCTATTACTGAACATGTAATCCTCGGTCATTGGCAGGTGATTAAGGTTACCGCCGGCCAACCTAAATATTGACTCATAATCACTCGGCGTTATCAACTCAAAGGCCTTAATACTCGACCAATCAATGTCAAAGTACTCACCTAGCTCATCCCTAGTTGGTAGGCCCGTGACTATTAAGTAATTGCCGTGGACCACCGTCTCGCCAAAGGGCAGTTGCAGTATTGAACTCCTATATTTATTCAACTCACCCTTCAACCTGATTGGCTCATTACCAACAATGACCAACCTGGACGCGCCACCCAGGGGGGGTACGCTCCTCAGCCTATCAATTACTGACTTATCGAAGTACTCCTCACCAACCAGGTTAATTAATGTATTTATTGGACTCGCCGTGGACAGCACAGCCCTCGCCTCAATACTCCTACCATCATCAGTGATCACACCCCCCCTGACCCTCCCACCCTCAACAATTATTCTCCTAACGCCTAAGCCAAGCACCACCTTAACAGCGCATTAACTAGAGAATTAAATGACTTACCTATGAGTTTGTTTTTAGCAATCGAGTATGTGACTCACTAAGTAGCAATGCTGCGTCCCCAAACAAACACATCGTTTGCCAGCCTTGGGCATCATGAGCCTCAGGTTCGTGGACGTAAAACTCAAGTATGGGGGGGCTTCGTGATTGAGGTAAGGAAGGCAAAGCTACTTAGGACTAGGCGTACTGCGAGTGAGTGGTTCGCAGTACTGAGGGGGGGTTATTGACGTAAAGTCAGTGAATGGCGTGGGCTTTTAAAAGCCTTAAATCCGGCTTTTTGCCGTTATTTCTCGTGGACTCTAGGCTTAGGGAAGCCCACTCGAGGTGTGTTGCGGAGGTTGTTCGTGTCGCACTCCCTGACTTGGTTAACGGCGTTTATGACCACCTCATGGTTCTTTGCCGAGTATTGCGTATGGGCTTAAGGACCCTAGGGTTTTCCTCGCCAATATCAGGCTCGCAATTGACTATGACTACCTAAAGCCGAGTGTAGTCTTTGTGATTAATCACTCAAGGCTAGGGCACAGGACAGTTGTGGAGTCAAGGATTAAGTGACTTAGGGAGCTTGGCCTGGACTTCATCCTTGCCGAGGATGGGTCTGCTGAAATCAAGGCCCACTGACGATAATGAACGAGGCGCTTTAGTCAATCTAGTGGCGACTCAATTCGCGTAGTAATGGGTGTTTCAGAAACGGAACAATATAAAGCAATGGAGAGGGGGGGGAGGGAAAGAGCGGTCTTAACGATCTTAATGAGCTTAATATTCAAGGTCACGTACTAGCCATTGCAGTTGTAGGCGCCTTGGTAGTAACTTGTTGAGTTTATTATGAATCCGAAGGTTGGTACCCCGAAATAGTTCGATGCCGTTATTATTGAGACGTACCAGTCACGTAGTTGGCATTACTTGAGGGTACGTATATTGTGAGTGCCATCTGTTGTACGTTGATTTGGGTGTTTGATGGTATTAATAGGCCTATTAAGTCGACGATGACGCCGAAGGGGGGGCCTAAAAAGTCGGCTAACGCCGAGCTCGCACTTATGAGACCCTCCTCAATAGCCATATCAATAGTCTCAAGCCCCCCCAAACCACCCAACTCATACCCAAGCTCGGGGCCACTTAATTGATACTGCTCATCAACACTCTCCAATAATATGTTCCATACGAGGTTGTTAAGTCCTTGACCTGGGCTTAGTGTTGCGCATCCGGGGCCGCTGGCTCCCTGCTCCCAACTCGCGTATGTTACCACCGTTGATTGGTTTAGGACTGGGTAGCCGAGTTCCTGCTCAGCCAGTGCTATTAGTCCGTTATACATCATTGTTATTGGCCCATTACCAAAGTCATAGCTGGCTGGGAGTGTTTCGGTTGCTGTTGATGAGCCGGCGGGCGTTGATACACTTATGACCTCAACGACAGGTACCTGACCAACATACTCATAAGTACCGAGGTGGGTGTTATAGACATATTCGCTGTAATTCACGATTGCAAACGTACCCTCGTAATAAATATACGCACTACCCCCCCCACCCGTAACGGAACTACCTAATACATAACCTGTATTTTCAGCCCAATTAACATTCTCGCTGTATGACAATCCTATTGTTGTGAATTGGTCGTTTTCGTAGGCTGTTGCGTACCAAGCGGTGTTTCCTGTAATTATGACTGTGAGTGCGAGGTTTAGTCCGTAATTCTCATACTCATTTAGTATTCCGTTGCTCCATGTAACCCAGGCCAGTGGTATTGGCCCTGTGAATCCATCGCACATTGTCGTTGGTGAGTAGACCGTTGTGTAGTAACCACCTTCGTAGAATGTTGGTGGTGATGGTGGCTCCTCACTACAGTTGTAAACCGTGTATGGCCCAACGTTTATGGACTGATCCCTCTCTATGACGGGCGGCTTCGCCGGTACCACCTTGAATGGTCTTGAGCTCAGGTTCACATACGCCGTCAACACAATGTACTTAATTTTCCCCCCCGGGTCATTTATGACCCAACCAACGTTGTATGGCACTGAGTATGCCTCAATCCAGCTCTTATTCTCGGCGAGGTCCACGTACGTGACGAATATGAGTAGTGAGGTGTTGTACTTACTAATGCTTGGGTTGAAGGACAGCCACCTATTGGCTATGAATAACCAATTCGTGTTGTTGAACGGCACATTCACCACTGGGCCAAGGCCATAGGCAATGGGCACGATGTGCCTAGGAGTCAAACCATAAACAGCCACGAAGGTTGAACCGGGTAGATCCTAGAACCATTGATTGCGTAAACCCTAACAACCAAGCCAGGAGGAATTGAACTCGATATCGATGAGTAGTAGGAAATCACGCCATGAGGAAGCCTAAGACTCCCAACAGGACTGGGCTGAGCCCTAACGAGGGAAAGCACCAAGAAGACAACGGACAAAGCAGCAATAAGAAGCACAAAAACCAAAAGCCTCAATTTAGAGGCCATACCCATCAAGAGTAACAAACCCCCCCCGGACTTTTTTACTTCGGCTATTCATAAAAGATGAATCGAGTGAGGCTGAATGAGCCTAAGCCGCAGACCGTGAACCCGACCACCAAGCCGACATGCATTATGACCCCCCCTCGAGACCCTGTGTTGCGTGGTTTATGGCTGTTACGTTCGTGGGTTGTAAACAATGCGTTTCTCCGTGAAAGGTTCAACACCGATTTCGGGAAGGCTATATAACTACTTAGTTATTTTAGGGGGGGTTGACTGATTTAGGCAATGAGCCCCCGAGGTATAGCACCCGGGTTTTGCCCGGGTGAAGCCCTCGGTCTTGGGTGATCCACCGCGGCCGCCCCCCCCGTGGGTAGTGCATTGACTCGAGCGATGAAAAGCTCATTGAATGCGTATGCAGTAAGTACAATGGCTATGATGACGATGCCAATGATAGTAACAACTCAACTGCTTAATTGCTTAGCTGTTAAGACTCCTAATCACTTAGCCGTTTCAACCCCCCCCTTGCCCTTCCCTCGGTCCCACTCCCTCCCCCCCTTTCTCCTCCCGAAGCCGAGGCCTCCCTGGTTAGGGGGGGGCTCTCGGCGGATGTGGGGTGCTGTGGGGGGGACGATAGATCCAAGCACCGGGAACCGAGGAGCCGAGGGCGCCGCCTGGCTGCCGTGAATTGGGAAGACGAGCCCCCGAAACGGCAACCAGGAACGGCGGGGGGGAGTAGGGACCGAGGGAAGGGCTTGGGGGGGAATTGCTTGAATGCATGAAATGCAAATGTACAGCAGTCCCTAAGTAGGAGAGAACAAAAGGCATTTATTGCGGGGAAGAAGTGAGATAAAGTTTCACGGAAGCGTGAAAAAGTTATCAATGGGAAAGCCATTAATCAAGGATTATGGTGAGCAATTCCTAGGGATTTGCTGAATTGATGAGGCCTTATCAAACCCCCCCGTGGGCTTCCTCACGGGGGGGCGCCAACATGCAATGGGTGGTACGGCCCCGCGGGGGGGATTGCCCACGGGGGGGCATGTGGCATCAAGGTGAGGGAGTATGGAGGATGGAAAGAAAGGAATAGGCGAGCCGAATCAAAACAATGGGGGGGAGGGAGTGGGGGGGCCGAGGATTGGCAGGGAAGCGATGAGGCAAGATGATGCACTGCCTGATGAGGAGAGATTAAGGGAGATGTTGAGGAAAAACCACTTCTGCCGTGGCATTGGTGGTAGGGGGGGTAAGAGGTATCGATGTGGTGGTGAGGAGATTAATGAGGAGGTGAGGGATAGGGCTGTTGTCCTGTTGAGTGAGACTGTTAGGCGCATGGTGTATCGGAGGGTTTGGAACTCATGGTGGATTGAGGAAATAATGGATGAGTGGTTGGAATTAAGGAATAATATTGAGGCGCAATTAGGAGGTAGGTATGATGTTAATGAGGTTCTGAGACTGGTTGATGGTTCATTGGTCGTATTGAGAAGTTATGGAGCTATTGGTCAGAGGTTGGTAATGAAGTTAGGATAATGATTGATGACTTGCTTAACGGTAGGAGTGAGGTAATTATTTGGAGTGATGGAAATGGGGTCAGTATATACGGTAGGGATATAACGCTTAGTGCGGGTATAACTAGCACCAGTGGTGTAACGGTTCATTTAAGTCCAGTAATACTAGAGGGCGCGAATATTAATGCGCCGAATGCTGTCACGTTGATGGATGGAGAAGATCGTAAGAAATTCGTCAAGATGCTCAAGGTGCTAAAGGCTGGTTTTGCAGAGACTGACGAGGGCAAAGAAGGAGACAAGCCGGTTATGAATACGACGCAAAATTGGCAGGTAATCGTGTGGACGATGCTTTATCCGGGAGATGTGTATATACTCGTTGATTCTATTAATGTCAATGAGCGTAAAGTCACAATAACATGGCACCTGAAGGTGCTTAGTCATAAGTCAATAAAAGGGATGATCTTTAAGAATGTTGAGAAACTTGATGAGGAACAGCTTTTGGCATTCTTCACCACAGTCATACTTGGCGATGGATCTGCGATCATTAATAAGAACACAGTTTACGGCCAGACGTATGATAAGCCATAATAGAGATAGTGATGTCAAATGAGAGGTTTAAGCTGTGGGGGGGGCCGTTATTGGAAAAATTAAGGAAACTGGGTTTTGCATGGAGTAAGTCCGACTTGAGAGGTAATGCTGTTGCGGTGAGATTTAGCAACAGTTATGCAGTTCGTCTTGCCAGGGCAATGATTAACAACCTACCAACAATGATGAGAGACCTTTTAGATGCTTTAAACATTGAGAAGTGGACGGTGATAAAGCAGATTGCCGAGATGGAGCAAAAATTTACAAAGGGTGAGATGACGATCACACTAGCTGGCTATAGGTTTACCGTTGTGATTGATGAATATACTGTCAAGTTGCAACATAATGCTAAGGATGATGCCGAGGTTAAGGAGGTATGTGAGGCGTTGAGGAGGGTTTACGGAGATGATCTTATCATTAATGTTCGCAGATGGGGGGGTAAGTATTTACGTATTGAAATACCTATGTATGAAATAGAAAGACACGACGACATTAAAGATTCGGTGCTTCAAGTGCTCTGCCGAAAATATCAGAGAGTTAGGTCTAAGGATGAAAAGAGGGGGGGGAAGAAGATAACTAGGGCTTTGAGTAGACACGCGCCCACGAAGGGGGGGGCGGCCGCGGTAAATCAAAATTAGTAGGTTTCAGAACTCCCTGGGAATGAATTCGCTCAGTGCTGGGTCGTTGAGTAGTTCCTCCTTACTTGGTGGATTCAATCTGTATGGATATTTACGTAATGCCCTATGGAAATTCACGATCTTACCCCCCCACATAGCCCTTAGGTTATCGCCAAGACCCCCCCACTTATCGAACTCACGAACCCTATCCTCAAGACTCCTCCACCACCTAACCAATTCCCCCCCATCCTTTACGTAAACTGCGATAGGCTCCGGCTTATATTGCTCGACGTTTATCCCCCCCAACTCGTCCATTAAGTCACTGGGTATTAGGCCAAGCACGTAGCTCCTATGGGCACCTCAACGCCACCAATAACGTGATAGCCAGCCAAACCGCCAGGCCAAGTCACGTGATCGAGAACGAGCACTTCAAGCCCAGCCCTGGCTAAGACTATACTTGCCACTAATCCATTATGCCCCCCCGCACCAATTATAACAACATCAACCACAATAAATGTGCAGATTCATGCTCTTTTTAATAATTTTGACCTGCTTACTCATGAATAATGTACTGTGAAGAATGATTATAGGGTATATCATAATTTTAATAATATTGATGATATTTCAATTAGTTATTTTAAATTTACCCACTTGAACCATCAACCCACGGTGGTGTATAACCACCGAATGGTTGACCTGGAAATCCCAGATAACCAAGACCTAATTGTGCAGCCTTCAACCATTCAGCCCTTTCCTCAGCCATTGCTGATGTAAATGTACTGTACCAGTTACTTAGTGCAGGTTTTCCAATCTCCTGAAGAGTTAATAGGCCCTGATAAATTTCTGAGTCTACATCGGGAAATAGTGATAGTGGATCAATAACCCAGTTTTGGTTTGGTATTTGAAGCTCCCTTTGATACATCCACCATTGCTCAGGTGTATTATACCAATCAGTGCCATTTAGGTAATATGTACTAGCTTTCCACCTAGTCCATACCTCCTGCCCGGCGTATGATGCCCAGTAAAGTGCGAATAATATACCTGCCTTCTCATTAGGACCATGTGGCACAGCAATTGCGTCTGCTACTAATACAAAGTAATTTTGATCTCCTGGGAACATTTCAGCAACAACAGTCACATTATTCCATGATATGTAAGGTTCTATTGCTGGGTATGTCGTTACATTTAAATAGTCGTATAGATAATTCGTGCCTGAATCCACATCAACCTGAAAGACGGATTTTCCTTCAGCCAATAATGAAATGCATTGGGTCCATGTCATTGACTCCCAACCAGGTTGATTATATGAGGTTATGTTCAGGAAAATCTCATTAGTCTCATTGAATATCTGCTGAACATATGGATCGCTTAAATTCAATGTTCCATAAAGGACTTCATCCATTAATTTGGGACCGCCAAGGGCAAGGAATATGGCGAACCATAATTGCTCCTGGTCATACCCACCGTCAGCACCGCCGACACACCATGGATTAATACCATGCTGAGCCAGTACCACCGTATCGTATAGTAACTGACTAATATTGCTTGGTATTGGTAGGTTGTACTCCTTAAGTACCTTAATATTCATATAAAGCACAAAACCGCTATGTACATTAACAGGTAAGCTTATAATAGTGCCATTATAAGCCGCAGCTAAAAACACTGGTAAAACAACGTGGTTAAGCACACCCTCATTTTCTAAGTATGGTGTGAAATTAACGAATGTATTAACACCCTGAGGTGATGCCTCGACATACCCTATCATAGTCGCACCCAGAAGAGTCTGGAAGGTTGTTGGTGGTTTACCTGCTTCGATCAATGCTACAATCGCATATCTAGCATTTGTGCCACCAGCACCAGGCACTAAGTACGGAACCACCTTATACTGAGGATATGCCTCCTCAAAGGCAGGTATTAAGTGATCAAGTGCAACCTTTCCTGTTGTTGCCCACCAAGTATAAAAGAGAATCTCATGAGAAGTCACGGCTGAAACGGTGGGTCTTGTGGCATAGTATGCCAACAAACTACCGAGTACTACCACAACGACTATTAAAACCACGACCCAGATCAATGTTGTACGGGAAATCCCTAAACGAGATGCCATGCAGCATTTAAATCTTTTTAATATTTTTAAGGATTATGTGTATTAATTGTTTTAAGATTTAAATGTCTTCACTCATTATATTTTTCTATGTATTTGATGTATTATTATATAGTATAATTATAAACATACTTAAATGAATGTTTAAAAACAATAAGGCTTTATAATTATTTACTTAAAAATTTTTCATAATATGACCTTGCTATTTCGCTTAATGAACTAGGTACCTTTATAATTAGCGCCGCAGCTCCTATTATGCCTATATCATCACCAAATTCTGTAAATTCAATTCTAGCCTGCCTAACAGCCAAGAACCTTCTGATGTATCTATCAATACCTCTTCTAAATACATCCTTATTATTCAATGCCATGGACCCTCCTAATATTATCAATTCTGGATCATACACATTCATGACACTTGCAATACCTGCCGCATGAATCCTCATTAAATAGTTATCGATAAAATCCCTTGCAAGTTCATCTCCATTATAATAAGCTTGAAATATTTCCTCAGTAGATATGTATTCCCCCCCTTTAATCAATTTCATGTATAACCCCCCCGAACTATATGACTTATTTTTTATGAACTCCCTAATAACCTTCGGTATATTTGCACCCGAACCAAGACCCTCCCCAATGCCCATAACCACCACAACCACATTGGATATTTGAATTCATGTCAACAACTATGTGGCCAACTTCATGGGCGTTGCCGTCCTTACCAACGAGTAGGTGCCCGTCGACAATAACGCCAGCACCAACGCCGGTGCTAAGGGTTATGTAAACTAGGTTATTAACGCCCTTACCAATACCGAATAGGTACTCACCCCCCCACACGGCTGCCATTGCATCGTTGCCCAGTACCACGGGTACTTTGAACTCCCTGATTATTGGTTCCACAAGCTTAAACCTCTTGATTGGCGCATTCGGTGCCCAGGGTACAATACCCTCCCTCAGGTCTAGTGGACCTATGGAGCCAATACCTATACCATCAATGCCACCCCCCCCACCCGTTAAATCCCTTATTGACCTAATGATTACGTTGGCTACGGTGTTCTCATCACCGCTCACTGGCTGTCTAGTCTTTACCTTATTGATAATACTGCCATCCTCATTCACAAGTCCAACCCTTATGTACGTTGCGCCAACATCAACACCAACATAAACCATACTATGTTCTTCGGAGAGATATGCACTTTTAAGTTATTAAGGGACATAATTGATGGATTTATAAAAGGGCTTTAAGTATGGCTTTATTGCACTTATGGTTAAGTTGGTCGTAAGGCCCATAGCCGATGTGGTGAGTGAGGATGAGATTAGGAGGAAGACTGAGGAATACGTAAATGAAATGCTGAGGAATGCCCAGGTTATTGGCGATGATTTATTCCTCGTGGATAAACCCACTGGTAAAGCTACCCCCATCCTTCTTCAGCAATGATTGTTTCGTTAAGTCCCTGATAAAGCTTAGGTTTGGTACAATAACAAACATGGATGGTATAAGGAGCCTGGCCAGAGGTAGGGCAATACACGACCTCTATCAGGAGTGGTTTAAGATCGCTAATCCCAGGTTCATGTGGAGGTTGAGAGTGGCATAGAGACTGTGGATACCTCTGGCAGGGCTGACATTGTTTACATGCGTGAGTTCGACGGCGAGGAGGTCTGGGGTTTAATTGAGTTGAAGAGTTCGTGGAGTCTCGATGAGGATAGAGAGAGGAGGTACCTTAAGCAGGTAGTCTCCTACGTATTAATGCTTGAGGAGGCAGGGATAGACATTAGGGAGGCGTACCTGGTCACAATGAGGGATGTTAAGTCATTACCCATAATTAGGTTGAGGAGGGAGCACCAAAACGTCCTAGCAGAGCTTAAGGCCATTGAGAGTTACCAGGGATGGCCCATGGAGCCACCAGATCCGCTCCTATGCATTAGGTGTGAGTTAAGGCCGATCTGTAGTACCTACGCGATTTACAAAAGTAATAAATACATAAATATTAACAAAGCCAATGATTGATAATACTTATTAATGAATTAAGTAGGAGAAAATCAATGTCGCTAATAACAAAGATACTCGTTGGGTATGATGGCTCAAAGGCTGGGGGGGATAAGGCACTGGATTACGCAATAAATATTGCAAAGAGCTTCAACGCAAGGCTCTACATTCTTCACGTGATTGAGGAGGGTAAGATAGCCATAGCCCCAGACTCGTCGATGTACCCGCCTTAATTGATACCATGGAGAGGCAGTAGGGACCTCCTAAATAAGGCTGTGGAGCGTGCCAAGAGCCAGGGTGTTAATGCTGAGGGCTTGCTTGAGGTGGGTACTGATGCCGCTGAAACAATAATAAACGTGGCAAATAACCTAAATGTTGACTTAATCGTGGTTGGTTCTAGGGGGTTAAAGGGATTAACGAGGTTCCTGCTCGGTTCCGTGTCCGAGAAGGTCGTTAGGTATGCCAACAGACCCGTCCTCGTTGTTCATTGAATGAGGTTAGGCTTAAAACGCTGATCGCTCATAATCATAGGGCAATAACAATATGCCAGTAATTGCCGCCACAAGTGGTTCAGGCAATGTCGGCAGTGTTAGTAGCTTAGTCCCTAGTTGGGTTTGGACTACCGTAATAGTCATTGTGACTGCCGTAGTGATTTATTTCGTGCTTGATTACGTATTTGATAAATTAGTTAGGGCCTTTGTTAAGCTTTCGAGGAAGGGTGATGTTGAGAACGCGAAGTTCATCTTTAGGATAATGCTCATAGTCACAATATTGTCAGCCATAGCCTATGTTTACCAGCAATACCTAATCGTTGGCGCCTTACTCATTGTCTTTGCCGTAATACTAATACTAGGCACCAGGCCGATAATTGAGGAGTACTTCACAGGTAAAATCACCAGGCTCATTAAGGATTACTCACTGGATGTCGGGGATCACGTTGAGGTCATGGGGGATTAAGGGCTACATAATTAAGCAGTCGTCAATGGGCTTAATAATTAGGAGTTCGCGTAATGAATTAATATACGTACCCTACACGCTGGTGCTAAAGAATGTAATTAGGAAGGTACCGCCGACGGAGGGTATTGAGATTAGGATACCGTTTAAGGTACCTAAGGATGGGTTGTTAATTGATGACTTACGTAAGGAGCTCACGGATTACATGGAGGAGTTGGGTATTGAGGATCCGCATGTTGATGTCGCCGCAATTGAGGATAGGTACGTCGAGTTGATGGCTCGAGGCACCTATAAGGATTTAAGGACTATAGATGATGTTAGGTACTCCATACTTAATAAGGCATTTGAATTATCAATGGAGCTTGGCAAGAGGTACAGCGTTAGGAGTAATGAGTGACCTATCTGCTTAATTCGCTTATTAATTTATTTACGTTTTCTGACGGACCCACAATAACTAATTCGTCATTGCCCTCTATGACGTAGTCACCACCTACCTTAGTGATGCCATTTGATGTAACTACATATGGTATTGCCACGCCATAATTATCACCCACCTCACTAATGCGCTTACCTATTAATTGTGAGTCAGTATTAACCCTCACCACCACAAATGTTAGGTTTGTTGATGAATCAGTGAATATTGACCTGGCAGCACCACTCATTATTAAGGTCTCTATGTTCCTTGACACTAGGTCTTCAACGACTATGGTATTAATGTTCAATTCCCTAAATAGATCCACGTTATCCCTATTATTAACCCTAGCGATTATCAACGGTACCCCCTTACCCCTGGCTATGTTGCAAGCCTTATAATTCAATTCATCATTATCAGACAACGCCAGAAATAACTCAGCCTTATCAATACCCACCTCATTAAGCACATCCTCACTGCCCGGATCACCCCCTATAAACAAGCGCCGATGATTTAAGCATCTTGAAAGTCCTAGAGCACGCCTCGTCATTTGAGTCGACAATCACCACGTCGTACTTATCCATGAGTGCTTTAGCCACGTTAACACTCACATTGTTTGCCCCAACTATTATGGCAAGCTTCAATACTAACCACCAATCACGTAACTTAAGTGGGAACCATTTAAATTCATTATTACTTTAACACATACCGTGATTCCAAGAGAATGGGTGGAGCTTGTTAAGGATGGGTTGAAAAACTCATACGCACCATACAGCGGGGTTAAGGTGAGCGCACTGGCGATAACGCCTGACGGCAAGGTGTATAGGGGGGTGAATGTTGAGAATGCATCCCTCGGACTCACGGTATGTGCAGAGAGGGTTGCCATATTCAACGCGGTTTCCAATGGAGAGAAGAGGATAAAGACTATTGTGCTAACGTCAAACCTGGACAAGCCGATATACCCCCCCTGTGGGGGCCTGTCTCCAGGTAATGAATGAGTTTGGTGTTGAGGAGGTAATTATTGTTCATGGTGATAGGGTGATTAGGCATAGCTTCAATGAGTTGTTTCCAAGACCATTTAGTGATTGGAGGAAGCAGGGATGATAAGTGACTAGGTATTACGGGCCTTCAAAACCACAGACTGGGCATTTGTATGGATTCCCAGTTCTCCTACAGTGCTCGCATCTCCAGATCTCAGCCTTACCACAGTTTGGGCATAGGAAGTGTGTTGCCCTCTCATATGGCTTTATTGGCTTACCACACGAACTACACACTGGTACGGTTGGTCCATGGAGTACTGGCCTCGGCCTCTCAACTGGGTAGCGCCATTGGGTATCGCGGGGGGCAATCACTAATTTAAGCATTTCTATAACGTTATTAATGCGTGAGTAATCCTTAATAAAGCCGGGTACCTATGGTAACGAGATGGACGTTAATAAGGTAATAGATACGGCAATATTCATGCTAGTGATTATACTGGCTGCCGTATTAACATACTTTCTACTTGCCAGGGTCGTTGCACCACCATCAAAACTACACAGTGGTGTTACCGAGATTACGTACCCCCCCATTGGAACATCAAGCATCGTTATATGGCCACCATATTTCCAATTGGACAATGCATCATTGATATACGCAGCCTTCAGTAATTATAGTTTGATATATGGGCCGAGCACGGCGCCAATCAAGGTATTAATACTGTATAACCCAGTCATGCCTCCCGCAACTAATTTCACGGTTAATAACATTAATTACATACTCAATACCTCGGGGGGGAAGGGGGGGCTTGTTCAGTATGAGATTGCATTTAATGTTTACTCATACATGGGTACCATGTCCGCATCGCCATTAACCACTGCCGAGCTTAATGTGGCGTCAGTGGCGTACTGCCTATACTTCAATACGACCAATAAGGATAACGCCTTACTCTTCCTTAATAGGGTTGGCTCGATAATTGGTTCGAACGCGAGCAACATAGCTAATTTAACGAGTATTTCATCAGTACAGTCAATACTTAATAGTATGGGTATTAACATAAACGCCACATCCTGCGTCAATGAGTATGAGCAGTATGTAATGAGGTACCAGGGCGAGGTTGGTTTAGTACTTAGTTTATATTATGTGCCACCATTCGTAACACCATCGCCACTCACGTATGAGGTGCCCCTTAACTCACCAATAGTATTCATGCTTGGTTACAACTCATTGACTGGCGCTTACGATGATACAGTAAATAATATACAGTTACCAATATTCGTGCAAAACCTAATGACCCAGAAATTCATGTACCAAAACCTAAGTGGCTAACTAATCATACTACTTATCAAGCCCCCCCTTAGCGCCGTTATCTCGAAGTACTCAACATTCGCGGCTATATAGAGAAGTATCACTGATATCAGGTAATATATTATTAATGCCGTGACATCGCCCTTACCAATACGTCTACCGCCACGCAATGAATTAATGAGATCCCTCGTGAAGGTTATTGAGCCAGTCGTGGAGAAGGCATATGCGAGGAGTTCTATGATTCCATGAGGGAAGAACATTGTTATGAATAGGGATATTACGAGACCAATTATTGAGTTTAACGCATATGCCACATACACGCCTAGTACGAACCCCCCCGTCATTACTAGGGCAAGCACGAAGAAGAGTGGGCCAACCACGGGGATTGCCATTAGTGAGTCAATCTCCAGGTTATGAAGGAAGATGTAGTTTGGGCCTAGATCAGCGGTGCTTATTAATTGATTACGTAACGAATTAATCACTGATTGGCTTACGAACGAGGGACCGACATAAAAACCAATTATTGATAGGAGTACCAGTAGGATTAATTCAACCACATAGGTCAGGGCAACCCTCTTAATATTAATTATCATAATGTCTCACTAAGTAATTGTTAGTGCGTGAGGAGGGTTTGGGAAGATCTGCGTTCAAATCCTTCGTCACCGCTCGGTGCATCCCTCCTATCTTCATTACGTGTAGAGCCATTATGAAGTACTTAAGCCTTACTTACCTAATCAACGTCTACCCATCGTTTCGAGTAGTCTATTAATTACTATCCTCCTAACGAACTCCTCACGTTCATCCTCATCAAGCTTAAGCCTAACGAACTTCGCACTCTCAACGATCCTGGGCAGTAGTACGTTGTCTATGGCATTGACCATTCTCTGGTACTCCCTAACCCTAGCCAGTAACGTATAGAATAGGCTTTCTAGATTCATCATCTCTGAAATGGCCTTGAAGTTGCCGTAAATACCGTATAGGGCGCTATCGAGTTCTGGCGGTATTGCGAAGATTCCATAATTAGGACTTGAAACACCCCTAAACTCAAGCCCCCCCCTGAACTTAAGTCCCTCCATTATTATGTCCACAAACTCCACGTCAACGGATGGCCTCACAACCTCGCTTAATTTGCCGTAATCCTCTATGCTAATTTTCGAAACCGCAGCCTTAAGCATTAGGGATGCCTTGTTCAATTCCTCGTATACGCTCTTCCTGGCACTCTCGAGCTTTGGTATTATTGCTCTAATCCTCTGTATTGTCGCATTCCTCGCATCCTCAACCGTCTTCTTAATACTCCTGTAAAGCCTCTCCTGGTTCCTCAGTCTTAATAGGGTTAGCCTTGATGGTACTGGCCTCTCAAAGGCCACGTAGTTAAGGAACGTTTTATATTTTTAAACATTATTACATAAGGACTGAGGCCTCAGTAGATGAGTAGGGTAAGCCAGGCGGAGGCTTGGAGGAGGGTTAGGAGTGTGCTGGAGATGAGTGATTTAGTACTTGAGGTTATTGATTCTAGGGATCCGTGGAGACCAGGAATAAGAGGGTTGAAGAATTACTGAATAAGTTAGGTAAGCCATTGATAATCGTAATTAACAAGGCTGACTTAGTGCCTATCGAAGTGCTTAAGGAGTGGAAGGAGCACCTCGGTCGGGAGCATCCCACGGTGTTCATAAGCGCTAAGAATAGGTTAGGCACTAGGAAGCTAATAGTCAGTATTAAGCAACACGCACCTAGACTCCCTGTTAGGGTCTCCGTGGTTGGCTATCCAAACGTGGGTAAGTCAACAATAATTAACTACCTTAAGGGCAGGCATGTTGCGGAGACGAGTCCAGTGCCTGGTTGGACAATTGGCGAACAGGTAGTTAGAGCCAAGCAGTGGCTTATAGTCATAGATACGCCCGGCGTTATACCGCCTGAGGAGGTTAGGGATGAGGCGTTACTTATTATTAAGGGTGCCATAGACCCTACCAAGCTTGAGGACCCTGTTTTACCAGCGGTAAAGTTAATAATGAGGATTAAGTCGTTCAACCCCCCCAAGGCATTTATGGATAGGTATGGCATTGATGCGGAGGACCCAATGGAGCTCCTGGAATTAGTTGGTAGAAAAAGGGGATTGCTCCTAAAGGGTGGTAAGGTGAATATTAGGGAGGCTGCCATCGCCGTGATTAGGGATTGGATACTCGGTAAATTAACCTATTACTATAGGCCTGGGTGATTGGTAATGCCTAGGAAGCTCGTACCCATGGTGCTTAAGCCATCGGTTAGGCCGCTTAAGTATTACGACATTGTCGGTGACTTAATGATTAACTTCCTAATGAATAGGAGGGTTGCCATTATTAGGCAGGTTAATGATACGGCGACATTAATGACAAGAATTAGGCATGAAGATGGGAGCAAATTACCAATTATTATTAATAATAAGGATGAGTTGATTAGATATGTTAAGGCTGGTGGTATTGACTTCATGGCCTCCGTGAGTACGGCATTGTCAAAGGGCATTGATATGGTGATAATTGATGTTAAGGGCGGT
The DNA here is from genome assembly GCA_001316125.1 of Vulcanisaeta distributa JCM 11213. The sequence continues at coordinate 51,881 of BBCS01000003.1, read as the reverse complement.
AAGAAGGTTTGGATGGTTGATAGGGGGGGTTGGAGTTGATGGACTTAATAGTTACTGCTGTACGTACCGTCTTCGAATACGTTGGTTTAATGAATAATGCAGTAATATTTGATGGTATGAATGGGTTTAAGGTAATTGCATCATTATCGAAGGACGTCGATGATAATTATATGAAGCCCTTCGTTGATTTGGTTAGTGAGACCGTGAATAGGAGCTTAAAATCCCTCGATTTATTTAAGGCATATGGTAATGATGTAATTATCGGTGGTAATACAATGCTTAAGGTCAAGATGTATAGGGTACCCTTATCCCTGCACTGGTCGACTAAGCTCTCGGCAATACCACTTGCAAGGGTTTATGACTTCCTGACCCTTTACGCCGACCCATCAAACGTGATTAGGCGTTTAGAGACTAATAGGAGGTTGCTTGAACCACTGCTTAATAGGAACCCTGTTGATAAACTAATCGATACTGTGAATAGGTGGGTTAATAATGATTATTCATTAGTTTATTACATTAAGGGTATTATTAGGGATAGAATTAAATACGGCAATATAGATACAAAATTAGGAATTGATAGAGAAAACCTTAAAACATAGCATTAATCCTATAGGCGATAACAATGAAAAGAGTCGTAATGGCGTTCATAGTCATTGGCATAATAATACTCATAATGTCTAATATAAGGATTGCATTACCAATAACTAATACAGTGCTGCCTAACTTTAACGATATTGTGAATGTAACACCTGGGTTAAAGCTAATAGTCAGCGATACAAATGGTTCATTAACACTAATACCGGTCAGGGGCTATTCATTATTTATAGATACCATTGATTACTTATCACCAATATTTGTCTTTGTAGGAATAATAATATCAATAGTCCTATTAATGATTAAGAGGAATCAAAGCATCGATGTGTCGGACCCGTTATTCTTCGGAATAGTACTAATGCTCATTGTTGCCCTGATATTCTCATTACCCATACCAACCCAAATATACTTAAATGAGAATGGCATCACTCAGTCAATACTTGTTGGCGTTAATGCGTATGTTGGGTTCTCATCAATAACGTACTTAATAGGCGCGGTATTACTCATGATAAGTACTTGGCTTTACCGTGAGAAGGCTGTCATGGAGGATGCATACTCGGATATTGATCAATTAATGAGTATGACCATCATGCTTAAGAGTGAGGAGGAGACAGAGCGGTCTGAGGATAATGAAGAAGACAAGCAATAAGGGCGTAATCTGCTTCTTCTGCCTTAGGAGGGTCAGGGAGTACTACATCGTTGACTATGAAGTTAAGGAGCTGGATATGACATTCAAGGTCTACGCATGCCCTGAATGCTACGCTAAGATAATGTCACGGAAAGGAAAGCAAGCCCAGTGAAGGAATGCTGATGCATGAATTCCATTACCACCTTTATTTCATAAACGTCTCCAGGACACCCTAAAAGACCTTACGTTATCGATCAAACTATCAAATTCATTAATGAAGGAATTAACCTGATAGATACTGACCACTGGAACACCATCGATTAATTCCGTGGACGCCCTATGCCAAGTAATGACCACGGGTATGAGAAACGCCTCACCCCCCCAACTAACGCCAATCCTACTCATCAAAACCTCAGGCTCCTTAGCAACCAACTCAACCTTCTCAAGGTGCCTACTCACTATCTGCCGTATTGACGATGAGACCCTCCTCCAACGCTTAGCTTCAATGAGGAAAACCCACGGTCTTCTATGGGCAATCACATCAAACTCAACCCTAGAACCAGCCACAGGAACCCTAAGCCTGCTAACAACCTTAAACCCCCCCCACTCCTCAAACACCAACCTAATTAGGGCCTCAAACTCATCCCACGGCAAGTACCTCGATATAGACTCAAGGTCAATAAACAACCCCCCCTTACCCACAAAATACCTAATTAACCTATGTGGAGGCATGACGGACTTATAACCATCACCAACCCTAACCAAAACCCCCCCATCACTCATTAGCGAATTAATGAAATCCTCAATCGCAGAATCACTAACACCAGATACCGCCTTAAGTGACTCACGTGTAAAAACACCATCCTTAGAAACGATAATTAACGCCCTAACAAGCCTCTCCCTCAGGCTCATCCTCAGTATACATTTTTAAGCGCCCACTTATAGTATTTTGCGGTGATGAAACTTCAGCGGCGGATGAAAACCGATGAATGCTGGGTCAGGGACTGATCCTTACTTATACGTTATGACTATGGTTTTCAACTCAGTGACATCCTCAACACTAAAACCTATACCCTCCCTGCCAAACCCAGATTCCTTCACGCCACCAAATGGGAATAGACCAAGTCCATGCCTTGGGAAGTCATTTATTGTGACCTCACCAACCTCCAGGGACCTTGCCACCCTCCACAGCGTGCCTACGTCGCGCCCAAAGACCGCAGCGTCGAGCCCGTAAATAACCTCATTAGCCACCTCAATAGTCTCATCAACGGACTTAACCCTTATGATAGGTATTACTGGACCAAAGGTCTCCTCGAGTGCAAGCCTTGACTTCCTACTCACATTGTCAATGACGGTGGGTTCATGGTACGTAAGCCAATACCCACCACCGTAAATTAACCTGCCTCCCTTCATTAGCGCATCATCAACCATTGAGTGAACTCTCTCAACGGCGTTTGAGTCGATGAGTGGACCGACCCTAACCTTGGGATCGCGTGGATCGCCAACAACCCACTCACTTACCTCCTTGGTTATGTAATTGATTAGCTCATCGGCTATACTATCCATGGCGATGACCCTGCTTATTGCATCACAACGCTGTCCAGAGAGCCTAAGTGAGCCAGTGACTATCTTCTTGGCGGCATCCCTTAAGTCCGCATCCTCAAGAACTATCGCCGGCGCCTTACCGCCAAGCTCAAGTTGCAACCTCTTTAACCCAGCCATCCTCATGACCCTAAGCCCCGTCTCTGTACTGCCCGTTAGTGTGATTGCCCTAACCAGTGGGTGCGTTACCATGGCATCACCAACTGTCGCCCCCAGGGCCTGTGACCATGGCGAAGTAATTACCGAGACCTGCATACTCAATGGCCTTTGCAATTAGCACGCCGGTTATTGGTGTATAGCTCGATGGCTTAAATATCACTGGGTCACCTGCCAGGAGGGCTGTGGCTATCTTAACCATTGATGTGAATAATGGATAATTAAACGGGGGGGCTATCGCCGCGACCACGCCTATGGGTTCCCTAACCACGATTGCGTATTTATTCTCCGTACCCACACCATACTCGCCTGGAATGCCCACATTTAATAGCCTGCCCAGGTCCTGATGAATCATCCTAAGCCTGGTTATTGTTGAATCAACCTCACCCTCAGCCTCACTAATGGGCTTCCCACCCTCGATTATGAGGACATCTCTAAATAACTGCCTATACTCCTGGATGAAGTCAGCCGCCTTCATCAGCATGTCCGCACGCTTATGCGCCGGTATCGCCTTTAGCGACGGCCATGAATAATGAAGTCTCTCTATGGCTGAGTTCACATGTTCAACACTTAATTTATTTACTTGGGCTATCACTTCACCATTTATTGGCGACTTAACCGGCATGTAATTCCCAAAGTCAATCCATGAACCAGCAATGAATGCTCGGAAGACCCCCCCGAACTTGGTCATCGTGTCGTGAAACTCCCTGGGGAAATCCGGCAATGTTACGGGGCCTAGTATGTTTATGGTTATTGCCTGCATTAATCACGCTCTTAATGGCTTCAAAATAAGTCTTCTGGGTGTAATTTAATTTCGCAGTTTTAATGATTAGAAATACTTAACTGGGTATGCACAACCTCCTATTGATGAATGCTCAAGAGTTAATGACGGGTGGTGTATTCACTATAGGCTAATCGGGAATTGGCCGTTGCCGTACAATTAATGGTTGATCATGGATTCAGGCACTTACCGATTATTGAGGGTGGTTCCGTGAGGTCAGTATTAACAGCATTAGGTGTAATTAATGGGATTGTTAATGATGGTATTAACGCCCTAAGGGAGCCCGTGGTTAAGTATGGCAGTGGAAAATTCCTCACTGTATTGCACAGCGATGATGCCATAACCGTGGTTAGGAAAATGCTCGATAACGGTATTGACCATGCGCTTGTACTTAAAGGAAATGAACTAGCCGGTATCATACTGAGCGTGATGTGGTTAATAAAATGCCCGAGCAAGTATTCATGAGATACAGGGTTCATGAAATTGCCAATAAGAATCCAGTAAGGATTGGTGAGGATGATTCATTAGCCTCCACCATGGAGGTTATGGTTAAGCACGGCATCAGACACCTCCTGGTCACAGACCAGGACAGATTACTTGGCATAGTGACCGTTAAGGACGTGCTAAGGTACGTGATTAAGTATTATAAATTGAGGGGGGGCCAGGTCGACCTTAGTATCGCTGTATCAAAATTAATGAGTCATAACCCAGTGACCATTGATAGTGCTGCATCATTAATAGATGCCGTTAGGTTAATGAGGAGGAATAACATCGGCTCATTACCAATTGTTGAGACTGGTAGGTTAATGGGTATAATCACTGAGCACGACGTTGTTAAGAGCATAATTAAGTAAAATCATGGAATGAGTAATGATTTAAACACACCGTAGTGATAGACCGGCTTATATCTTAATTACGCTCTTTATAGTATTAACGACCTCCCTACTCAGGTCAGCCACTTTGCTTCTGACGTTCTTCCTCAGATCCTCGTAGTAATTATTACCGTATGAATCGATTATTACCGTTAACGGCCCAAAATTCTCAACCTCAAGAACCCACATGGCCTCGGCGATTCCCAGGTCAAGCCAGTACACATCAATAACCCTCTTTATTGCCTGCGCCGCAAGGACGCCAGCGCCACCTGTGAATATTGCATAGGCTGCTCTATACCTCTTCATGGCCTCCGTGGTCTTCGGACCCATGCCGCCCTTACCAATGACCAACTTAACCCCTAGCTTCTCAATGACCTCAGGCTCGAAGTCATCCATCCTCGCGCTTGTTGTCGGCCCCCCCATACTAACTATCCTCCAGGTATTACCCTGTTTAAGAGCCACTGGTCCCGCGTGATAAATAACGCCACCCCCCCTCAGATCTACGGGTAACTTTTCACCCTTGTGTAATGATTCGACCATCCTAACGTGCGCTGCATCCCTGGCACTGACTAGAATACCGCTTACGTATATTGTGTCGCCAACCCTTAATTTCGTAATGTCATCATCAGATATTGGCGTTTTGAGGTAATACGTGCCCATACCTATCGATTAAAATCACCAATCCGGGTGTATTAAGCATTCCCCCCCCTAGATATTTTCCGCGACAAACATAGAATTAAAGCTTTAATATAAGTTGATCGTTACCGTAATTATGCCGAGCCTTGAGGATGTGGTTAAGGAGGCTGCAAAGGCAATAGTAAGAATGGCCAGCGTATCACCAGCTGAGGACGTGGTTAATGCATTAAGGAATGCCGTTAAGATAGAAATTCATGAACCAAGCAGGGTTCAATTAAACGCCATATTAACAAATATTGAGTTGGCGCAGAAGTACACGGCTGCCGTATGCCAGGATACTGGCGTTCCAACATTCTTCATAAAGCTTGGCGATGGTTTCCCTATCAGGAGTAAGTTATTCTCAATACTTACGGAGGCCGTTAGGGAGGTCACTAAGGAATTACCCCCTTAGATCTAACTCCGTTGATCCATTAACAGAGAGGAATAGTGGCGATAATACTGGTATTGGAATACCAGTATTCGACGTTGAATTATTTGATGGAAATTACCTGGAGATGATCTACACACCAAAGGGTGGCGGTACTGAGTTACCAAGCAAGGCATTCGTTGTACCGCCAGGTAATGCCTGGGAGAGACTGCCAGAGTTGGTGCTTAATGCCGTCATAGACGCCGGCCCAATGCCATGCCCACCGGTCATTGTTGGGATAGGCATAGGCCCTAACCTAGACGTTGCAGCTAAACTCGCCAAGAAGGCGGCTGTGCTTAGGCCCGTTGGTTCCAGGAATAGTAACCCCCCCGACATAGCGAAGATAGAGGATGCACTCCTGAACGCCATTAATAAACTTGGCATTGGAGCACACGGGACTGGGGGTAATGTAACGGCGTTAGATGTACATATTGAGTACGCCTATAGGCATCCAGCGACCTTCGCAATAGGCATAGTCTTTTCCTGCTGGGCAACAAGGAGGGCTAGGGCTATTGTTTACCCCCCCGATGGTAAGTACGAGGTTAAGCCATTGTGATGCTGTGTAATCTCGTTATATTTTTAATTAAAAAGCTTATAAATAATTACTAATTATATGTATAAAAATCAATATTTTCATTGAACATGTAAAGAGGATTTATAAGTAAGATTAAGCCGTAGTCTTGATGGATGGAGACATTGATGTTTATGATGTCATAATCATAGGCGCGGGCATAGCAGGGCTTAGCGCGGCGTTATACGCCGCTAGGCAGGGATTAAAGACCTTAGTCATTAGTAAGGATATTGGGGGGGGACAGTTATCGTTAACGGATGAGGTTCAGAATTACCCTGGCTTCATTAGTATTAAGGGGGGGTTAGACTTAGTTAGGAGAGTTGAGAGTCAAGCCAGGACTTTTGGTGCTGAGATCGTGTTTGATGAGGTGATTAAGCTTGATAAGGTTAATGGGGGGGGTGACTTCGTTGTAAGGACTGCCAGTGGTGATGAGTATAGGAGCATAGCTGTGATATTAGCATTCGGTAAGACACCAAGGGACTTGGGCGTATCTGGCGAGCAGGAGCTTAAGGGTAAGGGCGTGAGTTACTGCACGATATGTGACGCCGCATTATACCGCGGACAAGACGTGGCACTTGTGTCCTGGGGAGAACCAGCTTATGAAGCCGCCGAAATACTAATGAACGTTGTAAATAGGTTTTACTGGGTATTTCCTGGCGATAAGCCTGTAAATGATGATGAATTCATGAATCTAGTGCTTAATAGCGGTAAGGCTGTATTAATGCCTAGGCATGACGTAGTGGAAATAAAGGGTAAGGGTAGGGTTGAGTCTGTGGTTGTGAAGGATAGGGTTACGGGGGGGAGGACCCTTGAGATACCCGTTAAGGCTGTATTCATTGAGATTGGTTATGTGGCTAAGACGGACTTCGTGCGTAATCTAGTTAAGTTGAATGAGAAAGGTGAGATAGTGATTGATGAGTATGGTAGGACAGGTACCGAGGGCTTATTTGCGGGTGGGGGGGATGTATGCATATCTCCGTATAAGCAAGCAGTCATTGCCGCGGCCCAGGGGGGGGTAATCGCGGCATTGTCTGCGTATTCGTATGTAATGGCTAGGAAAGGTAAGGAGGTTAAGCTTGCATCGGATTGGAGGAAGCTCAACATACCTGGTGAAAAGAGGGAGAGCCGCACCTCCCTAAAAATAAGTTTCTGATGCACATGGAATAAAACTTAATACAATAAATTGATAAAGAGGACTATTGAGGCTCATGAGTATTAACCTGCCTCAATCAATTGAATTGCTCATGGCAGCATTGATGATATCCTTCATAACGTCTCAGGGAGGGATATCTGGGGGCCTACTTATTGCTACCAATACAATCATACATCCTAAACACCGTAAACCCAGTGATAAGCAGTACAAATCTGTTGTACAACCTAATCTCAATACCATTGAGCATTCACGAATATCTTCGTGAAAGGAGGATTGCTGCACCGTTCACGTTAATCCTAGTCATAGGAGCGTCAACGGGGGGCTGTGGTGGGGGACGTGGTTAAGAGGACACTACCTAACTGGCGGTTATGCATTCTCCTACTTCATGGGCGCCATACTACTGGCATTAGCCACGGAACTAATCCTAAGCAGTGCCTTACTTATAAGGCGGGTCCGTACATATGAGACTGTAGTGCGGTGCAGCGTGATAAGACATCGCTGGTTATAACAACAAATAAAGACAATACTTACAGGGTCAACACTATATTATTGGCAGTTATTACAGTATTGGTAGGCATGGTAAGCAGCACCTACGGTATAGGGGGCGCATCAATACTATCACCAATATTAATGGGCCCCCCCATGGGGGGGTTACCAGCTATATAATCTCGGGACCAACATTGATGGTAACCTTGATAGTATCCCTCATTGGAGTATTGTCATACGCATACCTTGGTTATCCACTTACGTAATTAATGGATTATCCATGGGCCTTGGGGGGAATGATTGGTATTTACTTAGGTACAATCATCCAAAGAAGACTCCCAGAACGCCATATCAGGCTCACGGTTGCCGTAGCCACAGTAATAATGGGCCTTTACTCCATATTGCATGTGTCAAGAATTTGAAAACTGCCGCATACTACTTTAAATTATGGTTGGTTACGAATAACGCAATGCGTGCTGTTGTCTTCGATAAGCCTGGTATGGAGAATGTGCGTGTGATGGATGTTGAAGTGCCAAGGCCTGGTCCAAATGATGTACTAGTGCGTGTTAAGTACGCAGGTGTTAACCCGGTGGATTACTTCACAATTAATAGGGGGCGGTAAACCAATGCCGCATATACCTGGTGCTGAATTTGCCAGTGTTATTGAAGAGGTTGGCCCAAGCGTTAGGGGCTTCGGCGTTAGTGATGGGGTAATAATTTATAATAGATTATTCGATGGCACCTGTAGGTATTGCTTAATTGGTCATGAGGAATTATGCATAAATGGCAGGTTAATAGGCAAAGCATTTATATGGAGATAAGATATAAGATAATTAGTATCTTTGTACTTCCTGGATCACGGTATTAATCATTGAGCTTAATTCCGTTAGTAACTGCCCACTGTACTCATTTATCTTACCTATGTATTCCTCGATCGCTGGGTCTATCGGCAATTCCTTAACTACTTCAATGCCGTATTTACGGGCTAATTCGATTGCCCAGTCAGTACTACCGAAGGGCTTTACTACCTCATGGTCGCACTTCATGAATGCCATGTTTATGATCATAGCCGTAGGCCTTATCCCCCCCGAGTCCGTTAAATACCTTACTAGGTCCTCAACCACACCTACGGATTGCCTCGACGGTGATGTTACCACAATTGGTAAGTAATTCCTCACCCTATGCAGTATTAGTAATTCATCGCTCATCCCCGGCGGCATGTCGACTATTACGTACTTGGAATCCCCGTAGTTAGTATATGCCAATAGGTCTAGGAGCACGCCGCCTCGCCTTTCGCCCGGCAATACTACGTACTTACTACCAATTACCCCCCCTCTCAAACTTATTATTCCAAGCCTTTCATTAATCATTATCGGCTCTAAACCCTCCCTACTCACGTCATGCATCTTATTCTCAATCCCAAACAGCCTGGGCACCGACATACCGTGTATGTCCAGGTCAATTAATACTGCGTAATCCCTATTGGCGATACTTAATGCCGTTAATGCCGACACGGTGCTCTTACCGACACCACCCTTACCACTCACAACGGCAATAACCCCTCTATCCCTCAACCTATCCCTGGCCAACTCCAGCGTCGGCTCCTTAATCATTCCGTAACCACCTCGGCCACCTTAATTCTTGGTTCCTCCATCTCCAAGTCATGAGAGCCACACCTAGGGCATCTAAGCAATGCTGGTGCCAAGTCAGGAATTAGGTGAAGTGGGTATTCCTCGCCATAATCCTTCATCAACTCATTTAGTTGTCTCTTAACATCATCATCCGTCAGTGCGTACCCACAACGCCTACACCTTAATTTTGGTACAACGACCCTAACCTCGAGGGATGCCTTAACCAATTTAGAATCTTGCTTAAGCATGTCGAAGGCCTCCTTAAGTATTTCCAAGTCTATCATTGATATTGATGGAATTTCAACAACGACCTTAATCACATTATTTATATTATTCTCCCGCGCCCACCTATCAACGCTCTCAACGATTGCTGATGCTAATGACCACTCGTGCACGCTGATATTGTCTTAGGCATGATTTTTAAATATTCCTATCAGAAATTTAGCATAAGACTACTTAAGGACTAAATAAATCGTGAGGTGAAGATGGATGTCCGAGGATGTTATAAGGAGAGTATTCAATCCCGAGAGGATTGTGCCACCATCAATGCGCTATAAGGTTATTGGTATTCCTCAATTCAAGGTCGTGCATCAACGTAGCGTCAAGGACTTAATTAATTTTTGGAGTAATGAGGCTAAACAATTGATTTGGGAGAGGATGTGGAATTACGTAATGGCTGGTAATCACTACAGTACACGGTGTTCATTGGTGGGCTAATTAACGCCTACCGCAACATTATAGGTAAGCATAGGTCAACGTGGGTTTGGGATAAACTAGCCATCATTTGGGAGAGTGAGGAGGGTATTGCGAGGGTATATACTTATTCAGACCTTAATGACATGGTTATTAAATACTCATCAATACTTAGGGGGCCTCGGTGTTGGTCCCCCCCATGATTGGGTAATGTTCTACGCACCACCCATGCCTGAAGTAATCGCGTTGGCATTAGCTCCGTTAGGCTCGGTGCACCCTTCGAATTCGTGTTCACGGGCTTTGGGGCACTTGATTTGGCGAGGAGGATTATTGATAGAAAACCAAAGGTATTGATTACCGTAGACGCATTCCCAAGGAGGGGGGGTAGGCCCGTCATCGTTAAGTCCACGGTAGATAAGGCATTGAACGCCATTAACCATAACCCTAAGGTAGTTATTATCAATAGGATGAATGTCGATGCGAGCATAGCTCAGGGCAGGGACTTATACATTGACGAGGTACCAACCTTAGACGCCGGTGAGGATTACGTGGCTGACTCGGTACACCCACTCTTTGGGCTTCATGTTGGTTATGATGAGGACTTAGGGCTGATAACACATGGTGTTGGTGGCTACCTAGTGCAGACGTACTCAACGACAAGGTGGATGGGGGGGCTTAGGCCACACGACACTTACTTCTGCACGGTATTACCTGGCTGGATAACGGGAATAACCTACGTACTCTTTGGTCCATTCATGATAGGTTCCACAGTAGTGCTTTACGAGGGTGGGCCTGATTACCCGCATTGGGATAGGTGGTGGTCCATCCTGGAGAGGTACGCGGTCACGGTATTCCTAACGACGGGCGCCGCATTAAGGATGCTCTCACGCCAAGATCCAAACCTCTTATTATCGCATAACCTCGACATGCTAAGATTAATACTGACGACCGCCGAGCCCCCCCTCGAAGCCTCGGTATGGCGTTGGACATACCAATTTGTCGGCACGGGGGGGACCGTACCCACAATAGACTCACTCCCAAGCAAGCTAAGTGGTAGGATACCCGTAGTGCATATGTTCATTCAGTCGGAATTAGGCACTTTCGTAACCGGGAGTCTCCCCCCCAACTATACATTCGTACCATTAGTCCCAGGCTCCGTTGGTCCTCCAATGCCAGGCTTCGATATCGATGTCGTCGATGCAGATGGAAACCCCGTGAGGGGGGGTTCCGTCGGTTACTTAGTTGTTAAGTCCCCCCCTTGGCCCGCCATGCCGATTGAATACACGGACCATTACGTACATAAGTGGGTTAGGGGGGGCGTGTACTTCGTTGGGGGGGATTATGCCATTATGGATAATGACATGTACATCTACCATTGGGTAGGGCAGATGGCGTGATGAAGGTTAATGGGTATAGGATTAGCCCAGGCGAGATTGAAAAAGCCGTGGAATCACTACCCTGGGTCAGAAGGGCCGTGGTTGCGGGAATGCTTGATGATACTAAGTTTGAGAGCCCCCGTGGTGGTCGTAGAGGGTGATGGCGGAAGCCCAGATGATATTAAAAAAGTTATTAGGGAGTTGGTTGGTCCAATAGCTGAGCCATCACGCATAATAATTACTAATCAATTACCGAGTATGGGCAAGGGCGAGCTTAGGAAATTACTTAAGGAACATTTATGGGGGTTTGAAGGCCCATGATTTTATTAGGAAATTGCTCGAGATATAGGATGCTGCATACTACGTATTGCTGGCCGTTGGTATTGGTATGTTTGTTGTTTTTATGTACTTTATACCCCCCTCTTTATTGCCATTAGTCTCTTCGTTAGCTCCTGTATTCTCTCGTAATTACCCATTGCGTGTATTACCTCGATGCAGTCCTTATCGGTTACGTGGGTGTGGGTTACGACCCTAATCACATCCCTAAACTCATGCTGCACATCAGTCACGTACCTCTCAGTATCGCCGAACTCGTGGTCATACATAATAATTATCAGCGAGAACACGTAACCACCAACACCAACCATCTGCTCGGCAATCGCGCTACTAATCAACGTATTTATGAACCTAGACCTATTAACCTCACCAACCCTAACCATGACCTCATCAATCGCCCTGAGCAAATCCTCATCAACGGCAATACTGATCCTACGAGCTCTGCCCATAGGTTAAAATAATTTTTTAATTATTTATTTAAATGGATTATGCAGTCCTTTGGCCGCCGTGCCTTAGCCCTTAATGACGGCCCTCAATCTTTCAATTAACTCCAGAGCTGCCTGCCTATGAACCTCAAACTCCTCCTTACCCATGAAGTTATGGTAAAAGTTCGCGTGAAGTCTCTCGGCCATGCTGAAGTCTATTAAGATCGATTTATCATTAATCTCCTTGTATAGTCTCCCAACTATTACATCATAATCCTATGACTATAGTGCTCCCAACCCCCCCTCAACTCTGCAATGGCGTTCAGTAAGGCCGTGACGGCGCCCCAGTACTTCTCGCCGGCCTGCGTTAGGTTACCCTTACTGTAAAGCTCCTCAGCACTTCTTAAATAATCCTCATGAAGCCTCAGGTAAACCTCAACCCTACGCGGAGGATCGAGTTCCCTAACTATTAAGTCAATGATGAACTCCTCAACATCCCTACCACCAGCCAACTCCCTAAGCAACTCGGCAATCGCCGGCGACAGCGCCAACGCCACGCACTTAAACACCACAACACAAATTTAAACCCTCCACCTATATGGCACGCCTAAGTTGCCGTGAACCTTAAGCGACACATAACCACCAAGCCTCAAGTGCCTCATAACAGCTCCAACATCCATAAACCTCATAGACTCAATATAGTGGATACCCAAGCCCTTCACTAACTCAGGTAGTAGGCTTGCGGATGGACCGATGAGTACGTTAATACCCCCCCTCGAGAGACCCAGCAATCTATCTATTGTAAAGTTTAGGAGCGTCATGCCTGTTATGTATACCGTGCCACACTTAGGTATTAATAACTCCTCCTCAACATCTGAGTAGGCATCATCACCGCGTAGGTACGGTGACCTCTCAAAAACGAGGACATCAAGGCCCTTATCCCTCAATTCCTTAATCAATGGCCTCATAAGACCGACCACGCACACCGGAGTCCTTAACTCCAACTCATCCCACCTAACCTCAGTCATGTGGTATTGGGAAATCGCATTTATTAAGGCAAGCCCGAGGACCCTATTCAATGGGTTAACATCAACAACCATGCTGGGGGGGAGGTCGTCAATTGAGGGTTCCATGACCCTGCCAATACTATGTAGGTCCTCATGAGCACGTGCACCATCCAATAGCCTCTCTAGAGCCATCCGAAACAACCACGTAGGCAGCCCTAAGGCAAGTGCAGTAATCCACAACGTTCAAACCGCCAGCCATATCAATGGCGCGGGAGGCGAGAACCTCAATAAACCTCACGCATTACATGATGCGGGAGTTAATTATATGCATTACTGTAAGTAGTAATTACGTAATAATTAATACGTAACTAATTACCACCTAACTGAAAATACTGTTTAAAAGCCGTGCTTTATCTATTAAGTCGATGAGTGGTCAGGTAACCATAAGTAGGAGGGCGCTCCTAATAATGGGGGGGTCCACGTACGCCGCAATACTAATGGCTACCGGTCTTGCCTGGTTCTGGTTTTACAAACTAATCACTCTAGCCCACAATGCCGTGCTCAGTGGTTCCGCAGCCTCGTGGCTTGGTGATGTGGCTCATATCCATGGTGTGGTCACGCTATCAATATTGGGCGTGCTGGCCTACCTATTTGGGCTTAGGCATGGCCTTGATGCAGATCACCTAGCCGCCATTGATAACTCAACTAGGAAGCTTGTCCAGGAGCGTAAGAGGTCGCTATTCACGGGAACCTTCTTCAGCCTCGGCCACTCAACGGTGGTTATACTGATGGCTGTGGCCCTAATGATTGCTACCAGGTACGTTGTTAGTAGCCTAGCTAATATAGAGAATATTGGTTCAATAATCGGTACCTTAGTAAGCGGTGGCTTCCTATACATAATCGGCTTCCTGAACTTCCTAGTACTGCTGGAGATCTACGACATATATAGGGAGTTTAGGCGTGGTAGGCTTAATGAGGCTAGGCTTGAGGATGCCTTGATGAGGAGGGGGGGTTCATGAATAAGTTCTTCAGGGGGGGGTTGTTTAAGATCGTTGATAGGGACTACTACATGTACCCAATAGGCTTCCTATTCGGGCTTGGCTTCGACACAGCCACCGAGGTCGCCACGCTGGCAATATCGGCCGCAGTGGCTGGGGGGTCTTCACGAACATACCACTCTGGTTCCTACTGGTATTCCCAGTGCTATTCACCGTCGGCATGGTCCTCACGGACACGACCGACGGCTTCTTCATGAACTACGCCTACAACTGGGCCTTTAGGGATAGCCTGAGGAAACTGTGGTACAACCTAACGATGACGCTAATCTCAATAATGGTTGCATGGGTAGTGGGCACACTGGAACTGCTCGGCCTAGTGCAGTCGGAGCTCAACCTAAGCGGGCCCTTCTGGGACTGGATAGCGCTGGTAAACGGAGAGACCTGGTGGGAATACATCGGAGTAATGATAGTACTTACGTTTACAATAACCTGGACAACATCATACGCAATATATAAGCTTAAGATATCTAAGCTAACCTTAGGAACGGGCCCAGGCTAATTTACTTAGCCTTATGCTACGTTTACCTTAAAAATCGCTCAGTATTAATTCACCACCTGGGTAATCAAGTTTACTTTAGTAATATTACCTGGGTGTATGGCTGAGCTATGTCTCTAAACTTGACGAATTGCCTTCTCTCATTGAAATGAATCGGCACAGCTATTTTAGGCCTTAGTAGCATTACTACGTCAGCAGCCTCCTCAGGGGTCATTACGGTGCCTCCCCCCCTATGGGTATCAGCAGTATGTCAATCCTATATCCGTCCTTAACCTGTCTCAATTCCTCTATAAAGTCTGTATCGCCCATGTGGTATATGGTGACCCCCCCGTTGATGTTAATCACATAACCAACCCCCCCGAGACCCCTTGGATGTATTGGTGCTCCGTTCATGAGCTTCGTTATGTTGTACGCATTAACAACCTTAACCTTAAAATCACCCAGTATCAATTCATCACCCGGCTTAACAATACTTCCACCAAAGGGTGAGTAGTAAGTGCCGTTGATCGTACTAGGTACGTGGCCCACGTGGCTATGAGTATACAGCTTATAACCGCAGTCATGGTCACTTACGAGGTCTACGCATAGGGTTTCATCACCACGCTTAATAACCGCGCCCGCTAGATCCACGGTCATCAATTCCACGCCGTGGTAGACCAGCCTCATGCCCATACTAACCCCCTAACAGATCCTCGGCACTAGGTCACCCCTCGGTGGCTCTAGTATCCTGAAGCCACCAACCACAGTCCTCTGCAGTACGTAACCCCCCCTATACTTCTCGCTCTCCCTAACCTCACCAATGATCCTGGCATTCCCAAAGCCCAGGCTATGCATGTAATTAACGATCTCCTCGGCAATGCTGGATCAACGGCCAACACGGCAACGCCCTCACTGGCTAAGTAAAGTGGATCTATCCCAAGCATACCTGCGTAGGACGACACCTCAGGCCTAACCGGTATATCCTCCTCATTGACCACGATTACCGTGCCCGTGGCCCTGGCCCAGTCATTCAGAACCATTGATAGGCCGCCCCCTCGTAGGGTCCCTAGCCGCGTGTATGTACTCACCGTACTTCTCGATCAACGGTATCATGAGCCTAGTCAGTGGCTTAACGTCACTCCGCAGCTTCGACTTCTCGAGTAACTCCCTACTAACGTCGCCACCCAATTGGTAAAGTAGTATGACTGCGCCGTGATCACCGACGTAATCGCTTACGATAATCTTGTCCCAGCCTTGGCTTATCGACTATGGGCCTACTGGTTAACCCAATACCTACTGTTGTGATTACTATCTTATCAATCTGCCCCCCCTTAGGCATTACCTTGAAGTCCCCACCTATCAATGCTATGCCCTCACTCCTCAAAGTCTCAATGAAGGAGTTAATGATTATCTCCAAATCGCTCATGGGAAATCCCTCCTCAACAATGATAGAGTCGAGCATTGCTATGGGCCTTCCGCCCATCATCAATACATCATTTATCGAGCCAGATGCGGCTAAGACGCCTATATTACCGCCTGGAAAGAACGGTGGATTCACGGTGTAGGCATCAACGGTAATTACTAAGTACTCATTGTTTGATAGCGGTATTGCGGCTGCATCATCCGGGTAATCAATGCCAACCCCCCCATTACCAACCCTTTTCAATGCATCACTAACCCTACTAAAGATAAGCTTCTCAAGGAGCTCCGAGGTCTCGACACCACCCGAGCCATGCGCAAGCCTTATACGGCTCTCTGACATTGGAATTACCACTAGGCTTCACTTAATAAGTTTTGATTATAAAGCATGTGCTAAGTAGTATATTTGCCCAAGGGCAATGCCACCATCACCAGGTGGTACCCTCCTCGGGAGCCTGATATCGGCGCCGCACCGCCTTAATTCGCCACGTAACCCACCTATCACGTAGTCATTGACCGCGGCCCCCCCACCGCCAACATACACACTCCCATTACTAACCTCCTTAATAGCCTCGCAGGCAACCTCCCCCCCAAGGGCCTTACCAAGCAGGTACTGAACCGTGTACGCAATGTCGTTAATTCTAAAACCGCTTAACCTAGCTTCAAGAACTTGCTTAAACATAGATACGGTGTCTATGATCAGTGAACCACCGCTATATTCGATGACTGGCTTAAACTCACTTATTAATGAACCACCCCTTGCCGCAGCCTCAAGGACTATTGCAGGCTCGCCCTCATAAGTCCTATGCAGCGCAAGACCAAGTAATGCGGACACGGCATCTAGGAATCTACCAACGCCTGAGGTCATGATGGAGCTGCCCAACTGCCTAAGCACAACCCTAGCCTCAACCTCACCATTGGGCAGCCCCCCCTTCAGTAGGTCGAGTTTCCTTAGGTAATTGATAATCTCTTCATCATCCATAAACCTTGACATGAAGGATATGACCATCCTAACAGGGTATAGGGATGCAAGATCGCCACCGGGCATTGGCACATACGCCAGGTGCCCAAACCTATTAAACTTAGCCCCCCCATCAACCATGAGCACCTCACCACCCCCCCAAGCCATCCCATCAACGCCAAAGCCAACACCATCAATGGCCACTGACACGAAAGGCCTGGTCTCACCCCCCCAGTCAGCTGCCACCGAGAGGGCATGGGCGTGATGATGATAGACACTTACAACCTCCGCATTAAGCTCCTCAGCCCACCTATGGCACAGCCAAGTGGACCTATAGGCTGGGTTAGCATCGCAGACCAGCATTGGGTCCTTAACCCTGTAGGTCCTCATGAACCACCTAAGCTCCCTATCGAGATCCTCCAGGGTCTCCACATAGTCCAGGTCACCAATGTATTGAGTCAGCACAACCTTGTCACCAACGCCCACAGCACCAGCCATCTGCAAGTCCGCCCCAAAGGCAATTGCAGGCTTGCGTAGTTTAATCGGTATCCTCACCCACATGGGCGCGTAGCCCCCTCGACCTCCTAATAATCACCAATTCACCGTCAGTGAACCTAACCACGGAGTCATCAACCCTATGCGCTATACGTAGGTCATGGTCGAGGACGTAATCCACAACTCTACCCAACCTCTTAAGTACGCAATTCACGTCAGTGCACATTGGTTGGTCATGAATATTCCCGCTGGTCATTATTAGGAATTTATCCCTAGTGTCCATTAATAGTAGGTAATGTAGGGCTGTGTATGGTAGGAACACGCCCTCCCTATCAAGGCCTGGTGATACGTACTTAGACACCGGGCTCTCTGGTCGTTTAGGGAGTAGCACTATTGGTCTCTGTGGTGATCTTAATACGCGCTCGGCATCCTCATTAATAAACACTAACTTACCGACTATATCAACGTCAAGTGCCATCACGGCGAAGGGCTGCGTGGGCCTTCTCTTCCTCTCCCTAAGCCTAAGCACGACATCATCATCTGTGGCCAACGCCGCTATGTGATAACCACCAACGCCCTTAATAGCTACTATATTACCTTCATTGATTAGCTTAGCCGCGTAGCCTATTGGGTCGTCAGCTCCCACAACCTCGCCGCTACTCGTTAGTAGCCTCAGCCTAGGGCCGCATAGTCTGCAGGATATGCCCTGGTAGTAGTACCTACGTAACCCGCCCACGGACGGTTCATCATACTCACGCTGGCAATGGGGGGGGCATGGCTTAAATGGGCCCAGCTGGTGTTTTGCCTGTCATAGGGTAAGGAGTCTATTACCGCGAACCTAGGGCCGCAGTAGCTGCAGGAGTTGAATGAGTACCTAAACCTCCTTGGATCCCTCGTGTTGAGTACCTCCCTTAGGCAGTCATCGCATATGGCGAGATCCGGCGGTATTATTGATATCGCCTCAACATTGCCGGAACTCCTTAGGATCCTGAAGTCATTGAATCCCCCTAGGCTCCTCACTGGTTACCGAGTACTCCTCTATGTATATTGCCCTCGGTCTATTACTCAGGAAGTCGCTTATGAAGTTATTAACCGCACCCTCATCCCCCCCCTCAACGAATACCTCAACCTCACCACCACCGAGATTCCTAACGTAGCCCTTAACCCCCCCATACTTATCCGCGAGAACCTTAATGTAGGGTCTAAACCCAACCCCCTGGACAATCCCCCACGAAGTGTATTTTTCTGGCAATCACCATATTTCACGAACAACCTCCTTGGAACCCTCCCTAGCCCTCTTCATGACCTCAAAGATCTTCCTAAACTCTTCCTCGACCTGCTTAACGGCGACCTCTGGATCATCACCAGCCATGAGAGCTAACTCCCTCGCCAATTCCTTCTTCTCCTCAATGAATTGATTGATTGCCTCCATGTCGAGTTTAGTGATTATGACCCCCCCAGCATGCACCATCACCAGGTCACCCTTACTAATCCTCTCATTATTAATGCCAATAACCACGGGCCTAGGTATGCCGTCGCCGATGTCCACGTAGGCCAACGAACTCCCTTCATCTATGTCAAGGACCACAGCCGGCACGGCCCAGCACATGCCCATCACCTCATCAACCCAAGGTCCCTCGCTATATCGACTGCTAAACCACCACCGCCAAACCTAGCCCATACTGCGCAGGCGCCCTCCATACTCACCATGCATGGTCCAACAGGGTGATCAGGCGTGCATTGCTTCATGAATAATGGGCAGTCAGTTGGTTTAGCCTTGCCCAGGGTAACCTCGGCGCACTTACAACCCGGTGGTAGGTCATAGCGCCAAGTCTCTGGGGGGGTTATGTCCTTAATCCCAAAGTACTCAAACCCGTCATACTCACGGTAATCACTCCTAAGGCTAAGCCACTCTTCGGTATATAGCCAATGCCCCCCCTCCACGGCGAGTCCACGGTCTCGAAGACCGTCCTAATAGCTGACTGAGCTTTATATCGCCCTCCCACCTAACAGCCCTAGTGTACTCAATAACCACCTTAGCCTCACCCCCCCTAGCCAACTGCCTGAGTATCTCGGCAATGGCCATCAGCACGTCGTTAGGTTCGAAACCTGCCACGACGACGGGTATGCCGTAATTCTCGGCTATTGGGGGGGTCCAGGCCTTGCCACCGATTATCGTCGAGACGTGGCCAGGCGCTATGACACCCATTATTGGGTAATCCGTGGGCTTCTCCCTAAGTATATCAAGTGAGTAGAAGGCGGCTGGAGGCGTCAACTTAACAAGGCTCAGTATCTTGAGGTTTGACGGCGGTAATCTTTTAATCAGTGCTTCGGCATATCCAGGGGCTACCGTCTCAAACCCAATGCCCAGAAATAGGGAGTCCTTACCGTGTCTCCTCGCATCAAGTATTGCATGTACTATGCTATGGGTAATCCTAATGTCGGCACCCAATGCCTTAGCCTCGGCAAGGCTTCTGGCACCCTTAACGGGGTTCATTGCGGGCAACCTAAACGTATCGCCATACGTGTAAATGACCACGCCATCCAACGCCAACTTAATTGCCTGCTCAATGTAATAAGACGGCGTAACGCATACGGGGGGGCATCCCGGCCCTGCAACGAGCTCAACATTCCTAGGCACTAGGGACCTAATGCCAAAATGTACGATGGTCCATTCATGGGTACCGCAGAAGTCCATTATTTTAAATATATAGTCTTTACCATAATCCCTAATTAAGTAATCGCTGAACTTCAGTACATACTCCCTTAACCTCTTCGTAATCTCAATATTATGCCTAAAAATCTCCTCAGCAACCCTAATCCTATCCGTAATCACTGGGCACTTCCAACAATCAATACTGGGCGACGGAAAGCATACTGGAGAATTTCCCATGCATGACGTGGGTATAGACATGCGGAATTAATGTGAATTATAAAAATTTTTTATTAATTATTATCAGTTAATTGGAATGAGCGAGAAAAGGAAAAGAGATAATTTTGAGAATAATGCCGTAAAAATACCTACATTACCTAGAACACGAACCTCTAACATGGAATATACTTTCTACGTAATTCCTAATTGTAAAGGAACTTCTCCTAATATGCCTTACTAGATCCTTTACAAAGAAATACGTTGGAATTATAATAATAATCGCAGACGCTATAATACCTGCCATAGGCCCGCCATGAACGAAGGCAAGCCCCCCCATAATGGGTAGTGCAAGGGCCATTAATATTACGAAATAGATGAATAAAGCCCCCCCCACGAAAGTGACAACCATGCCTAAATCATCGATAACAGTGCAATAAGTCCTACGTTTCACACGATTCATGTTCTCACCCAATAATATTTACTCGCATTTAGTTTATAAATCTTTCTGAAATCTATATATTAATAAGAGAATATATATAATTATTGTGATAAATAATTGATAAATAAAGCAACAATATCTCAATGGATCAGTGCAATTTAGTAAATTATGTAATTTTATTTAACACTCTAAAGCAGTTTAAAAATATATAATATCAAAAGTTTTTGATATATATTAACCCTTAAGAATACTCGCTTTATTTTTGTTTTATTTCAATTTTACCTCAACGTGCTCCTCCACGACATCCGGCTTAGACCATAATAGTGGTAATTCGTATCGGGTATACTTCTCAACCCTCGTAACCTTAACAACGCCACTCTTCACTAAGTCCTCATACCATGCTGGATGCTCCTCCTTAACAATATCCAGCGGTATCTTACCGCTGTGGAATACCTCCCTATATGGGAATATCTTCGGGTTGAAGTGCGTGTATGTCAAGTGGACCAGCAGTAGGAACGTCACGGCTAGGACGGCCTCCTTGGTATGCATTACATAGGCTACGCCTGCATCCGCCGATGGGCCCCCCCAGACTGCCATTATTATGCCTGGTATGCCCAGGACGGCGATACCCCCAATAAACGCCCCAGTATTCAAAGAGCTCCTCCGGGTCGTACTTGTGGGTCCATGGTGGTAATGGGTGTCTCGGGTTAACCAACCAAATAGACCTATGCCACATATATGTTACGAAGCCCCCCACGTGTATATCCTGAGCAGGGGCCACTTCTCTAGTACACTGTATCCCCCCCTTATCTTATCGACTACTATCCTAGCGCCGTAATATCCGAAGTGGGCCAGGACTAGGAAGCCCATTATTATGCCGGATATTATGTGTATCAATATTATCAGTGGGTATGGGCTTGTGAAGGACGGCCATAGGAAGTAGGGCGGTGGCCCACTGAAGCTGACTAGGCCGTTTATGTAGACCTGGCGCCATATTGGGTTAGTGTCTAGCATAGCCACAAAGCCCGTGAAGGCGCAAATGACGAAGGTCACAAACATTAAAATATGCTGAGCCTCTGCCACACATTCCACCTCTGAATCATCGGCGAGCCAGCCCTCTTCAGTCTAACCCACTCACCTGCGTACCTAGCGAAGGCCGCAAAGTGCCCAAGGACCCAGTAGGAGCCGTATAAGGCAATTAATATTATGAGGATGTCAAAGGCAACTCCAAGGAATAGCACCCACGCGATTGGGCTAAATATGGCGACGCCCAGGTTCCACCCTATCGAACCCATGTAACGCATGAAATCCGCGTACTCGCTGGGTAGTGGTAATAAGGCGAAGTAGTAAACTATGGCCCAGGTCAACCCAACATCAATTGCCGTTAAAATGCCACTGCCTATCAACCTGCCGCGGCTATAGGTAACCGTGGCGGCCTTAGCCATAACACCACCCCCCCATCACTTCTTTTCCTCCTTCCTCTCAGCCCTCTGCCTGGCCGCGTACCAGCCGCCGGCTATTGCACCGGCAACCACTGTTGCGGCGCCAACCACCGTAGCTGCCGTGGCCAGGTCCTTGGCTGACCAGCCGACGTAGGGTAGCTTAACGTAGAATGGCTCGTAGGCGTCTGTGAAGCCTGGGTTTGTACAGGCTATGCAGACTCCGCCCTGCCTATCGGCCCACCGACGCCGGCTACCCAGCCTATCTTATTCCATGGGCAATGGGCCACTGGACCTTTACAGCCAACCGCAAATAGGCATTTAGCGTCATTATCGCCGGGATAAGGCCTAAATTCACCAGCCGCGTACCAGGCGGCCCTTGGGCACTGCTCATGCGTAGTGTACTGATATATAAATAGCGGCCTGCCGTACTCATCAAGGAACTTACTCCTCTGCAACGCGCTGGCGGGTATTATACCTATGGCTGCCAGGCTAGGAGGGCTAGCGTCCTCATTATGCCATTAGGCCCGGCTGGGCAGCCAGGCACAGCCACTATGGGCCTGACGCTACTGAAGTCGGGCACCATGTCCTTATCCCAGTAGTTGGAGTATGGACCGATTACGTCTGAGAAGTATGGGTGGTGTATTACGCCGGTAATGCCCCTGTATGGGTCATCAAATAGGCCAATGGCTCCAGTCGGTGATTGGGACCAGCCGTTTGTTGGGTATGTGAAGTATGGCGGTGGTTCAAGGACTTTATCAGCGGGTATGCCGCCGTAGCTCGCGCAGTTACCAATGCCAACAACTGCCGCTGCATTAACCATCAATTTCTTAAACCACTCAGTGCATGTGTATGGACCAATCTTGCAGTAGAAGCCGCCAGGGGGGGTGGTTATGTTGCTTCCAGTCATCCCATACTCGGCTGGTAGTGAGCCTTCTAAAACGAGGACGTATGGGCCGTACTTACCCTGGGCAACGTCATGAAGTATCTTATCTGCTGTGCCGAAGTAGAATTCCTCGGTCCAATATGCCGAGGGCTGCTCCGTTTGATCGAATGAGGTAACGTGCGTTGCACCCCCCCACTGAGGCATTACTGTCTCGTGGAAAATAAGTCTCACGGTACCAGGACCAATCAATGGTGTTCTACCTAATAGCACGTCAAGTAGGCTTGGGTTTGTTGCCTGTATAATGGAGGTGGTGTTACCCGCGCAGTCCTGGGCTTCTAACCAGACAATGCCTATATCGCCATTCCTCACGGCATCCGCAAACGCGTTAATCACCCTATTCCAGTCCAACGCTGCGAACACGGCGGCTATTGCTGATGCCTTCAGGAAGTCTCGCCTAGTGAGTTTAATCTCTATCTTTGGTGAAGCCATTAACCACTACTTCCTGGCTTGATTTAAAAAATGAATTTCCACACTATTGAAATGAGAATTAACACTGATGTGAATGTTGATGTTAACATCATCAATGCCATATTTACTCTTAATGCAGTCAAAGGTACACGTTAATCTATATATAAAACCATCATTACTATTCCTATAAATAGAGTCTCTATCGTAGGGACAATGCTTGTCGTTAAAATTGCATGCAGCGGCGATTAATCCCTCATTACTAATCACGATCTTACTACCGTTAGGTAACTTTATACCAGGTATAAAATTAATAATTAGGTATGCAATCAATGGCTCTAATAATGTATTAATAGAGTATTTGACAATATTTATTAAATTATTATTAAATAATGGTAACAGTAGACTCAGAATATCCTTAATAGACTTTATTTCAGTACTATTCAATACGTCGATGATATTGCTATAATTCCTAATGACATTAATGAACGATTTAATAACGCCATCCTTAAACCCTATAATCTTACTTAACCTATAGGCGGCATACTCATTACCTAAAATCGCGAGTAATAGAATACCCTTAATCGTTATATCCACAAACATATCATCAATCTCGACATAACCTAACCCAGCAGCCTTCTTAACGTACCTATACGTCGTTGCTAAACTTAGTCTCGTATTCCTGTAAATATCATAGGTACTTGATGCACCATGCTCAAATAAGTAATTAAGTATCTCAACCAATTTATTAAGTTCCACATTAGCCATGACCCCCCCTCCCCCCCCACACACGCTCGTTCCTAATCCTATTCAGAAGTTCCCTAACCCTATCATTACCAGAACCCAGGGTAGTTTCATGCGCAGGTTGCTGGTTGTCCAATGACGTTAACTCCTCAAGTATTAAATGAGATTTAATATCATTAATTAATATATTAACAAGTAAATTAGTATTTAATGCTATAGCAGTGCTCATTGCAAGGCCATGTATAATGTATCTTCTCATATTGGCATTACTATTATAATTATTATCCATTATGTTAGCGCTTTTATTATGGTTTTTAAATTTTTATTTCCATATTAAATATATATGAATTTGTTATATGTAAAATTTTTAATAATTTATAATGATCAATTATAATGAATTAATCAATAATGTATATAGTTACTCATAGTTATCAAAATAATTTATGTTCTTATATATTTACCCATAATTTGTTTATTTATTCATAATCTTAGGTAGTATTTCACTTAAGATTAGGTTTACTATATTGATAGCGCATTTTTCGCCCTCACTTGATAGGCCTATGTATGGTTCGTCAAAGGGCGGCTCGCATTCAATCAGTATTATCTCCTTAGCCGTGGTCCCTAGGACCCTTAGTCCATTTAATACGTCGGTTATGCAAACCCTTCCATCGAGTGATGGTCTTAATAAGTCGTTTGCCTCAATACTATCTTTGATTGGTTCCAAGTTCGGCCTTATTACCTCTACCGTTCCCTTAGCCCTACCCCCCCTACGCTTTGCACCAACTAGAATCAATACATCTGGCCTTCTCTCATTTATTAAATCCACGGCGGTTAGTACGTCAGCGCTTACGTCGAGTAATTCAACCTCTTGATAATTACGTCTCCTTAATTCATTACCTAATAACTCACCAACCCTAAGGCCAACAGCCATATCACCCATTGGCAAGTAACCGGAATAGGCGATTACGATCTTCATAGCGCCTTCGCCACCAAGTCCCTGAATTTAACCACCTTATAGGTATTTGACTCAGAATCATATAGCAACCACCTATAGTCGGCGCCCTTAACCGCGAAGTATCTAAGGTCTTCATCATAAAACACGCTGGGCAATGCCGAGCCGAAGGCATCGATCAATACGCCTATTGCCTCTGCATAGCACTATCCCTTGACTTATTACCCATTATGCACTTCACGTATTCCTCATGTGCATCACGCAATGCCTTAATTACGGTATTAATCTCAACCTCAACCCGTGAGGTTCCATCATCTAGAACTACCCTATCCGACACGAGGTTATAAAGGAACATGCCTATTTAAGGGAATGCTTTTCACTAATGTGAGAATTTTCCTTTTAAAATGATGCTATCTCTTTATACCATATGTCTACAATAAAGATTTGGCTAGATCCAATAACAAGGATAGAGGGCCATTTAGCAGCTATATAGAAATAGACTCCAACACTAAACGCGTAACGTCAGCCTACACCTCAGCAATGATGTTTAGGGGTTTTGAGGTCTTCCTACGTGGCAGGCCCCCCCCGAGGATGCCATCGCCATAACCAGCAGGTCCTGTGGTGTCTGCGGGGCTGCCCATGCTAATGCATCCGTTGTAGCTAATGACGTGGCGTCAGGCTATACGCCGACACCACTCGGCGTCGCGCTCAGGAACATGGCTTACGCCATGACTGACTACATATATGATCATTCGATAATACTGAATATGCTGGGCGGCCCCCGACTATAGTGAGTTAATTGTTAGTAAGTTAACGCCCAGTGTTTGGCAGGAGCTCAATCAACGCCAACGCAGTACAGTAATATCCATGGCTACAAGACCATAGCTGACATAATGACTGACTTAAACCCAGTTACTGGCAGGATATGGAGATTAACCGTTGAGTACCAGAGAATTGCTAGGGAGGCTGGCGTGCTACTCTACGGCAGGCACTCACACCCATCAACCCTGGTTCCCGGCGGTATAAGCACGGATCTCTCCCTAGCAGGTTCAATATTTGAGCAGTACTACACTAGGTTAACGGCCTTAACAGCCTGGGTTAAGTTTGTATGGGCCATTTGGCAGGATCTACATGACTTCTACGTTAGCATTGGCTATGAGCTCAATGGTAAGACCCACGACCCACCATCGATGTTCGCGGCCGGCTGGGCCGATGATCCTGAGGTCTACGGCTCCTTCGCACCGACGAGTAGCCCTGCCCAGTGGAAGACCCTGTGGGAGCACTTGGATGAGATATACCAGGCTAGGCTTGAGAAGCCGGGCTACGCAATGGGGGGGACAAACTTAGTTACTAAGAGTGTCGTTGAGATGAACCAGGGCTGGCTTGAGTTCGTGGACACAAGCTTCTACTACGATTGGTATAAGCATAATGTGCTACCGCCCTGGGGGGGCTACTGGATTAAGGAGGATCCGTTGGGAAACCCGATAGCCTTCGGCAACGATGAGCTAATACCCTACCACCCGTGGAACAAGACGACGATGCCTAAGCCGCAGGCGATTAACTTCACTGAGAAGTATAGCTGGGATGCCGAGCCTAGTTGATGCTTAAGGATGGTACAATAGCCCCGATTGAGACTAACCCGATTACGCAGCTTTGGATAGATACGCTGTACGCCACTAAGGTGAGCCTGGGAGATTACGAGATTTGGAGCAGCAACGGTTCTCAACTAACCTTTAAGTTACAAGCTGCCCAGCCAACCTCGGCAGCCCCCCGAAATATGCCCAGTACCCGGCGGCTGCCCCCGACCTTTACAGTGAGTTAACCATAACCTGGAAGATGCCCCAATACTCAACGACCATTGAGAGGGTTTTAGCGAGGGCCGTGCACTTAGCCTTGGTCGCTAACATAGCGTGGGCCAACCTTGAATATGCCCTAGCCCAGTGGGCCGCTGGGCACACACATGCATCAAGCCCCCCCTGGCAGCACGGTAGCTACCCAAGCTTCAGTTATAGTATAGGCTGGTGGCACGTGCCTAGGGGAACAAACCAACACTGGCTAGTTCAGTCTAGTGACAAGATACTAAACTACCAGTACCAGGCACCCACGACTAAGAACGTAAGTCCAAGGAACAATAGATGCACAGGCCCATACACGAACCAGTGCACGGGACCCTTCGAAATGTCAGCATTAAACTCCTGGGTGACCGAGGAGGTTCCACCGGACCAGTGGACCGGCCTGGACATAGTTAGGGCGATTAGGAGCTTCGACCCATGCCTAGCCTGCGCGGTGCATGCCGAGGTTAAAGGTGAGGGTGGGAGAATATATAAGACCATTGAGAAGGTGATTTACAACGCATGCTCCTGTAAAAATAATTGGTCTTGGCAATCCACTTTACGGTGATGATGGCTTAGGTTCCTGCCTAGCCCGTTTTTATCTCAATTTAATGATTTCGTGATTGACGGTAATGCCCATGGCATTGCATTGCTCGGCAATTTAATGGACGCACACGACCTCATATTCATTGACATAGACACCGAGTTAAAACCTGGGACCGTGGCCCTTGAGAAGGTTGAGGGGGAATTATCGATCACCGACACAACAATGCTCGACGCACACAGAGCCTCACCAAGCCTATTGGTTGGTTATTTAAGGGCAATGAAGGCATTTAATGGCACTGCTTACGTAATTGCTATAGGCCCTAGGAACACGGAACCATTTAAACCCGTGAGCAATGAGGCGCTCAATGCCGTCTCCACGGCATTAAAACTACTTAGCGAATTACTAAGTAAGTATGGCTTACAACTTAGATATGAGGGTGATCCTAAAGACGCGATCATTGAGTGCTACAGGGATGCCTTGGGTTATTAACCATTAACCTCCGCCCTTACAGTCAAATTTCCTCACCTCCAGGAATAATTCATTTATGTTCCTAAGGATGCCTATTGTAAATCCCCCCCACTCGCCCCCCCTAGCCCCCCCAATCATTATTAGGCTCCTCTCACTTGATACTGGCGTTATCATTACGTACATGGACTTACCCTGAGACTCACCCCCCCAAAGCAGTGTGTCCCACGCTCACTCAATTCCATGTTCATGTACTTCAAAGACCTGGTGGGGCATATCTGCAGGTTATCCGTATAGCTAATGAATAATTCCGTTATTGGAGGCTCCGGTATCTTAGCCTCACTTAGGGCCCTATAAAACTCGGCAAGACCAACGACGCTCAAATCCCTATTGGTGCAATGACCCCCCCCAGCGCCTTCCTACCGCTATCATAGATTATCCTTATTGAACCCTCGTTAGTGCTCTTCCTCGCCAACGAACCATCGCTTAAATACTCAATATAATAATCACCGCCGGGTATCGTATATACCTTACCGACGGAGTACCCAAGCCCAACAAGCCTTTCTAGAAATGATGATAAGTCAATATTTGTGGAGTAAACAGCCCAAAAGGTTATCGTCAACCCCAAAATACTTGACATACCACTAAACACCGCATTATCAATATTTAAGCATTAACATTATTTATTCTCACAACGGTATACTGGATAAATAATCCCAAGAAAATACCCAGTTAAGATCGCCTAACTTGGTGTTGTACGTCATGCGGTATATTAGAGTATGGGGGGGCAGGTGCGTTGAGTAAACACTTAAAAACAGCATTTACAGCAAGCCATTGATGGTTGACGTTAAGAGGTTGGCTGCTGAGGTACTTGGTGTTGGTGAATCACGGGTTAGGATTAGCCTGAGGCTCTTGATAGGCTTGAGGAGGTTACCACTAAGGCTGATGTTAGGGCTTTGATTAAGGAGGGCTTGATATACGCTGAGTACGCCAGGGGGGGCGTTAGTAGGGGGGGTAGGTGGCGCGAGCTGCATGAGAAGAGGAGGAAGGGTAGGAGGAGGGGGGGTGTTGGTAGTAGGAAGGGTAGTAAGTACGCTAGGCTTGATCCTAAGGAGGCTTGGGTCAATAAGGTTAGGGCATTAAGGAGGTACTTAAACTCGCTAAAGAGGAGGGGGGGGTTGATTGATGCAAAGACCTGGAGAGAGCTTTACCTGCAGGTTAAGGGTGGTAGGTTTGATAGCGTGTCGTCGCTCAGGGCATACCTAATCAGTAATAACTTAATTAAGCAGCAGCGATAACGTCTCCCCCCCTTTCTCCATCCTAAGAAATACTTATTAAGCGATTATCTTCTTGGTTTGCGAGCATGGCGAGGAGTGGTCGTTATAAGGTTAAGTTTAGGCGTAGGAGGGAGGGTAAGACGAATTACTATAAGCGTAGGGAGATGATTAAGAGTGGCTTGCCTAGGCTTGTCGTTAGGAGGACAAATAAGTACATAATCGCCCAGGTCGTTGTGGCTAGGGTAGTGGGTGATGAGGTTATCGTGAGCGCCACGTCTAAGGAATTAGTAGGTTTTGGTTGGAAGGGAGGCTTGAAGAATACTTCGAGTGCGTACCTCGTAGGTTTAATAGTTGGTTATAAGGCGTTGCTTAAGGGCGTTAAGAAGGCGATACTTGACATTGGGCTTCACAGGCCAACTAAGGGTGCCCGCGTCTTCGCGGTGCTTAAGGGCGCCTTGATGCGGGTCTCGAGGTGCCCCATGGTGAGGAAATACTTCCAGATGAGGATAGAATAAGTGGTAAGCACATTGCTGAGTATGCGGAGAAGCTTAAGGGTGAGAATGAGGCGTTGTATAAGGCCCGCTTCTCTCAGTACTTGGCTAAGGGTTTGGATCCTGTTGATCTGCCGAAGCACTTCGAGGAGGTTAGGGATAAGATTAAGAATTATTACATGGGTTGGTTTAAGAAACTGAACATAGAAATACCACAGGAAGCCGAGGAGGAATAAGGCCAAGCTCTCAATCATTTATTTCTGTTTCTATTAATCATAAGTGCTCTCCCTGACCGTGTATTCATCGGTTCTTCATCGCTAATCTAAGTAATTGTACTCTCGAGTAATCTTTAAAAATAAATGTGTTATTGGCAAGTAATAACAGAGTGATTAGTATGGGTGAAGCTACGAAGAACCTAAGGTTATCGGGAATTCACTATGTCATGTTCTTTAGCTATTCGCTCACGTTCTTGATATGGGGGGGATTTGTAACTACGAGTGGTGTTATGTCGATTTATTACTTCTCTAAATACATACCTAAGTTCTTAGTGCCCATCTCTGTAGTCCTTGGGCCAATATCCTTAATGATTGGTAATGTGCTCATGGGTAGGTTAGCGGACATTGTTGGTAGGAGGGGGGGCATATATGTCTATACGATGAGTCTATACACAATTGGATTAATAGGCATGGGGGGGTTATCAATACTCCTATCAAATGTAATACCTGCATCGGAGGCCTTCATACCATTCATAATATCGTACATACTCGCCGAGATAGGTGTTGGTGGTGAGGAGCCTCCAGCACTTGCGGCAGCCACTGAGTTGATGCCGTATAATTATAGGGGCTCTATGCTCGTCTTAATAACGAACTTTGACAACATAGGTGCAGCTATAGCATCTGCAATACTATTATTGGCGCTAATGAGGGGGTACCCAGTTATCTGCCACCTGGACTATGATTGGTTCCGCAATAATTGTCCTGATAGCGGCGATAATCATTAGGTTAGTAACACCTGAATCGGTTAGGTGGCTCATCGTTAGGGGCAGGGTTCACGAGGCTGAGAGGATAGCCAATGAGTACGGCCTATCATACACCCTAACTGAAGGTCCTAGGCAGAGCGTTAGATTTCCACCGCTGTGGTTCAGGACATTGGTGCTATCACTCCTCGGCATATCCCAATTAGCGACTTATGGGTTAATGGCCTTCTACATCGTTTATCTACCCTCACTACCATTCTCAAACAATGAGGTGTTGGCTACTCAGGTATTGCTATGGGCTAATGTGGGTGCCTCAATTGCTGGTTTAATTGGGTTAGTTATTGATAGGTTAAGTAGAAAGACCTTCACCCTAATTTCATTCCTGGGTGGGTTATTGACCATGATACCGATATTCATAATATACGGTGTAATGATTGGAAGCGCCTTAGCGTCATCTTTAACAATATTCTATACATTACTATTCCTAAACATGATATTCAGTGAATTTGGTTGGGCGGTTAGGGTCCTCCTAGAACCTGAACTATACCCAACCAGGAATAGGGCTACCTGGGTTGGCATTGTTAGGCTCATTGCGTGGATTATGTATGTGCTTCTCATTTACTACCTACTGGCCTCAGCAAACACCTACGTATACCTACTCTCAAACTTAATACTTTACATAGTGGGTTTCCTGGCGGCATTGGCATGGTTCATATTCGGTGTTGAGACCAAGGGATTATCAGTACATGCGCTTGATAAGGCGGCAGACCGTAGATAATAAAGCACCACGTATTACTAAAACCCATCATATGATCTTGGCTGAAACATTTATTAAATAACCTAGTGAAACATTATGAAGTAGTTTGCCGAGTTACTTACGGAATTCTAAGAAATTGATTTAGAAAGATTTTTAATTATCAAGTACAGCGAAAGTTTTGCTCTCTTCCTTAAAACCATAAATCCCCGGTGATGTCCTGTGGCCAAGCGGTACTTAGCATTGGCAATGCTCGCCTCGGCTCTATGGGGAATTTCGTACCCAATCACCTACCTAGCCCTACGGCTATTTCGTATTAACGAGCTAATCACCCTAAGTTACCTATTCTCCACGGCACTACTTCTCATGGTAATATTACTTCATGGTTATGATGAGAAATCAATAATTAAGGGCTTACTATTATCACCAATCAATTATGCAATTGTCTACTTATACACAGACTTATCGGGTGGCGTCGGTGGATTAACCGCCCTCGTAAGTTCAAGCTACATAATACCGCTAATAATACTTGATTATATTAATAATAGGAATATCAACGTGAGGTATGTAGTGTCGGCAATTACCTTACTCGGAGCCCTATACCTATTGTTCCAGGGTTATGGCGATTCCCTATACGTGGCGTTATTACTCATGGCCCTAAACCTCGTATACACCATAGCCCTCACCAGGACTAATGATATTGATATTATTAACTTCGTATTTGGTCAATCACTTGGTACCCTCACAATTTCATACTTAGTAATACGGGGGGGTCCTCCAACATTAGCCCTAGCCCCTAATTATCTCTACTACCCATTAATATTGGCGTTGGTTGGTAATGTAATACCCTATACATTATATGCCGAGTCTATTAGGCGAATAGGTCCTGTTGAGACCTCGTTAACGTCCTCTGTGGAGACCATGAGCTCATTAATCACATCATTGCCAATACAGCGATTACCAACAAATCCAGCGGCCTGGATATTACTAGCAATGTCAATACTATCGCTTAACATAGAAATAAACAAATTCAATGTAAGGGATGGACCTCATTCAATTCATTTAATAATGATCTATGATTATGCACCTTCTCGATTAAATAATGGTGAATTCATGGTGCCAAATCACAGATATATGAATTATGTAATGCACATAAACCCACGTCTAACAATTAGGATAGTTGGGAAGAGGAAGATAATATAGCTATGGCTCAAGCCTGAATCTATCCCTTGGGTAAAGCACGACCTCACGAATATTATCCCTCTTAAGCAGCACCATTAATAGTCTGTAGAGCCCCATGCCCCCAGCCAGCATGTGGTGGCATTCCATAGTCATAAACCATTAGGTGACTCTCGAAGTTCTCAGGGTTCAACCCCCTCTTCCTTAACGCCTCTATCAATTGCTCCTTAATGTGAATTCTACTACTCCCTGACGCTATTTCCAAGCCGCCTATAATGAGGTCAAATGACTCGCTGATTTTTGGGTCTGAGTCGAGGGGGGGCTTCGTGTAGAATGCCCTTAGGTCCGTTGGGAAGTGTATTATGAAGAATGGTTCATTGAATTCCTCACTCAGGAGTTCTAAGCCATTCTTAGGTACGTCATCTCCCCCCCAATTAATCTTTAAACCTCTCCTACTCAGCATGTCCAATGCTTCGTCATACGTAATCCTCCTGAACGGCTTCTTCGGAATCTTAATCTCTATGCCGTACTTAGCTAATTCATTACTAAATACCTTATTGACCCTTTCGTAAACGCTGATTATCACGTCCTCGAGAACGTCCATTACATCCATGTAATTAGCGAAGGCCTCCTCGATGTCCACCGATATGAACTCGTTTAAGTGATAATTCGTGTTATGCTTCTCAGCCTATAGGCAGGGGGGGCTATCTCAAAGACCCTCTCAAGGCTTGCCGTTAACTCCTCCTTATAGAGCTGCGGGCTCTGGGCTAGATAGGCGGCTCTTTCGAAGTATTGCACCGTAAATAACTCAGCGCCTCCCTCCGTACTTGTAATAATTATTTTAGGCGTAAATACTCGATGAATCCACGGCTATAGAGAGTCTCACGGATTGCGCGGGTAACCTCACTCTCAACCCTGAATATTAATGAGTTGATGGGTCTCTTAAGGTCGATGGATCTGTACTTCAACCTCGTATCTAAGTCGGTCTCTACCGAGCCCCATATATCTATTGGTAATGCCTTCGATTTAGCTACAACGTGGATTTCGCTTGGGAAGACCTCAATGCCTGTCCTAGCTATCTTACTAGCCTTAACGACACCCTTAACGGCTATTGCGTCCTCCCTACCCAATGACTGCGTTAATGACCAAACACTCTCCGGAGCAACGCCTTTCTTCACCGTTAATTGTATGATGCCCTCCCTATCCCTCAATAATATGAACTTTATGTTACCAAGGTCCCTAATGTCCCAGACCCAGCCCGTTAGAATTACCTCCTTACCATCTAATTCAGGAGTTACGTCTTTAGTCCAGTGGGTCTTCCTTGGAAAACTCACGACCAACTTGTAGATTTTGGGGATTTAAAAATTGTGATTACTTAGTAACTTCAACCCTAATGTTTGTGCCGCTAATTTGACTAAGAACCTTAGCCAACTCACTTGGCTTAAATGGTAGCCTCCTAAGTTCACTCTTTGTTATCCTGACCACGGTCTCCGTAGTGCCGTCAGGGAGCCAGGATGTCGATACCGTGAGTATCCGGGCAGGTGATGCTAATTGCGTTGCTAACTCATTCACATTAACGCCCTTCTCAACAACCTTAACCCTCTTACTCAGTGATCTCTCGAGATCATGCTCAATCTGCTGAACTATTGCGCGTGGAATAGACTTTATGCCTTAAGCACCACGATTATTAAGTCACCGACTTCGTAGGACTTAACATACTCGACACTCTTCAGGATCTCCTCCATCTTCCAGTGGCTATGTTTAGCAATGCGTCGCTAACATCAACGTCAAGCATGGAGTACTCTCCGCTATCAAGCAAAGACTGGCACTTCGGCAGAACACCCTGGTCTTAACGCAGAATGTGCAAAACGGTATTTTCATTCGACACTCATAAAAATGTCAGGCTTAATAAACCTTATGCCTTAGGATAGTATAGGTTGTTAAGTCCTCGGCTGGAGAGTGATACGCGGCAAAACCTTATTACTCGGGCTACTACATTAAGGGTTGTGTGAACGATGCAATAGTAGCTTCGAATCTTAGGAAGAGATTCATTAGTTATGAACGTATTGGATTCATAAGGAGGAGGAAGATAGTAGTCGAGGCGCTGAGGGGGGTGTTTCCTTTAGGGTTAGGTGGGGGGGTGAGGTATATGGGTTATTAGGTCCGAATGGTGCGGGTAAGACTACCACCGTTAAGATACTCGCCACCTTATTAATCCCTGATGATGGTTATGCTATGATTGATGGTCATGATGTCGTTAAAGAAGCAGGTATTGTTAGGGACATTATAGGGCTTGTTCTTTACCCAGACAAGGGGTTTTACTCGAGACTTAGTGGGTATGAAAACCTCGTTTACTTCGGAAGGCTTTATGGGTTGAGTAAGTCAGTGGCTGAGGCAAGGGCGAGGGAGTTGATGAACCTTGTTGGGCTTGAAAACGCGATGAATAGGCCATATGAGGAGTACTCGCTTGGTATGAGGGCTAGGCTTGCCATAGCCAGGGCATTAATTCACGATCCACCCGTGTTATTTCTTGATGAACCAACCATAGGCCTAGACCCAATCTCAGCAAGGGAGGTAAGGGAGTTGGTAAGGAGACTGAGAAAGGAGGGTAAGGCGGTGCTTTTTACAAGCCACAATCTTTGGGAGGTGGAGGAGGTTTGCGATAGGGTTGGTATAATAAATAATGGTAGGATGCTCATTGAGGGATCACCGAGGGATATAAAGGATATGCTTGGGTTGAAGTATGTGATTGAGGTTGAGGTTCAGCTTAATGGTCGTGTGGAGACCATACGTGAGGAGACCACGAACCCCCCCGCTGATGCACTTCGTAGGGTGATAAACGATGTTGAGACAAGGGGGGGCTTGAGGATAAGTAGGATTAGGATTAATGAGCCTTCCTTGGAGGAGGCCTTTATCAGGGTGATTGGGGGGGATGAGAATGGGTAAGTTTAGTGAGTTGAGTGTGCTGTTTGCGGTGATGGCTAATGAGCTGAAGATAATAAGTAGGGAGCCGGGTGGTTTGGCATTGCTTATTATTCTTCCGTACTTCATTGCCGGTGGTATGGCTTTCATAGCCTCATTCTTTGTTAGGGTAACGAGCGGTGTGTTCATTAGGCAGTTCATTGGGTTTGAGGTCCTCATGCTATCCATGATAATGATGCAGACAGGGGGGGCTAGGTTTCTATGGGAGGAGAGGAGGGGGGGTGGTAGGCTTGAGTTCCTGCTTGCCTCGCCAACAAGTATGTACGTGATCTTACTCGGCACATCCCTTGTAATGATTGTGGTGAATATCGGCGCCTTCACAATAGCCTCCCTACACTGTTTTACCTGGAATATGGATTAATTGGGGGGGCCGTTAGGCTGGCATTAGCCTCTCACTACTCTTCATTGGGTTACTGCCTCTGTATGGCATTGGGTTGCTAATAGCGGGCTTAGTCATGAAGCTTAATGATGCTGATTCGGTGACTAATGTATTAACGCCAATATTAACAATACTCTCAGGTACCACGTACCCGATATACGTACTTCCCTGGTGGATTAAGGAATTGGTTTATGCACTTCCCATGTACATAACCTTCTACTCCATGTACCTGGAGAGCATTGGCCATGAAAGCCTCACCCTCATTACCTACTTAATCACCGCAACGATAATATACCTACTACTCGGGATGACCACATATGCAAGGCTCGAAAGAGAGTTCAGGAGTAAGGGTGTTTAAGGAATTGAATGTTGAGGTTTGGAGGGGTTTACGCCTACTATTTTCTAAACCATCATCAATAATGATAAACATAATAACGGCACCACTATGGCTCGCGTTCTTCATACTAACCCTTCGGGGGATTTGGCGTGCTCACGCTGGGTAAATCCACCCTTCAATTATTCCTTTGGGCAGCATATGCCTTCGCACTGTACTCAAGTTGGTTGTGGGGGTTTTGGTAATGGAGTAATTGAGGAGGGCTATGAGGGCATTCTCGATAATGTAATGGCTACAGTAAATAACCTACTAATCCACGTAATTGGCTGGGGCATTGCGTACTCCATATACACATTACTTGACCTAGCGGCACTCGCGATAAGCTTTTACATAGTGTTTGGCTTAATCATGGACATTAAGGATCCCGTACTCCTTGTAATATCGATAATACTCGCCTCATTACAACTTCTCTTTATATCAACAATATATGCAATGCTCGTGATCAGGCTTAGGTCGAACTGGGTCATTACTGACATAATGCAATTCCTAATGCCAGCATTGGGTGGGTTAATACCTAGCGAGACGAGTAAGTACATAATGATAATGAATGAATACTCACTGATAGCTTACCCATTCATAATAATGCGTGAAGCCGCCCTGGGCTACTTAGAACTTCCCATACCAATTACTTACCAGGTACTTTACTCATCGATCACGGTAGCATCTCTATTCATAATCACGGCAATGCTCGTGAAGGTTTTTGATAAGCGTTTAAGGGAGGAGGGTAAGTTAGGCCTTACGTGAACCAGCCCTAACTATCCTATAAACAGCCACTATTATTAGCGCGATTATTAGTATGAAAATTGCGTAAATAAGGAGTTCGTACTTTAGTATGATGCTTACGAGACCTATCTTATTAACATCTCCACTCATTACTGCCTGTATTAATAAGTACCTTGATAACTGGGCCAGTGGGTCGTATGATCTAGACGATTCTTGATACTCATTAACTATTTCATTAACCAAGCCCCAATTACCGCTTGTTATTGCATTACTAATTGTGGCATTTAGAAATTGTGGATTGCCTAACTCACCGAGTATCTCCTCTGCTTCGAAGTATGTCGGTGGTATGACGTAGGCGCTTAACGTGGATTCATTTGTGGCACCGAGGTAATTAATGCTTAATGTGATCGTGATGGGTCCCAGGGACTGCAGGGTGAGTGTTGTTGACCCGTTAATGAGTACCGTGGCTGGCACCCTGGAACCGTTTAGGAATGTTGCGTACGCTGTTACTGTCTCGTTAAGTATTAGTGGATAACCATTGTAGTAACCAACCGTATTATTAATCCATAGGTTTAGATAGTCCCAGTAACTAATAGCCTCACTCGCTAATGTGTATGTTGATGCATTAATTAATAATGCACACTCCTTATTGAATCCTAGGCTTAATGATGCATTTGCCGCGACAGTCATCGTCTCATTAATACAGCCTGAAGCGTCACATTAATGGGTAATCCCATTGGTGGATAATCATTTAGCGTTATATTTATTGTCTCAGCATGACCAATAATCACCAGAGGCCTTACCTGTACGTTTAATTCATTCAATTCTACACTAGCTACAGTAATGTTGCTTGAGGACCACGCGCCGAATTTCACATTAATAATGTATATGCTTGGCGTCATAGGCTTAACTAATACGTTAATGAGTGTTGACTTACCTGGCGGCAAATTAACAATTGTTGATGAGTATAATGAACCATTTAAGTACGTATTCAGAATGCCCTGATACGTGAGTGTTGGTGGCATTGTGACGTTAATAACTACGTTAATTACCTGCGGGTAAATTGTTATTGCCGGTGATTTCAGGCCTATTAATGGTTCCGGTCTCTGGATTGTTATGTTACTAAACCCAGTGTTTATGGTTAGTATGGTATTATTTATGGGTAAGGAGTACTCAAGCTGCAGCGTTGAGTTACTTACCTCCTTACCGAGAATCACGTATTTATATGGGCCATACACGCTAAGGTTAGCTATTACATACTCATTAATGCCCGTTATATTCCACAGGTAATAAACTACGTTGATTGATGGAGGTATTATATTAATTGTGGCAGTGATCGTTGTGTTTGTGATTGATAGCGTAACATGATAATCCCTGTAAGTGATATTCATGGCGTTCCACGCAATACCCTCACTATTGCATGGTACGAGTACACTACCTACGTATGTATTGTTCACATAGAACTTGCCGTCATAAAACACGGGGAAGCTTGAGCAGGTTTTTGGTGATGATAGGGTAATCGTTACATTAACTAGGGCCCAGCGCGGTGCTAATACCGTAATTCTCGGTAAAAGCCTTATCACCGGGCTTGTTATGTTTATTCCGAGTGTCGTTATTGTATACGTACTATAATTAATATATGCGGCACCTGTAAGGCCACTTAATATTGATTGTATTACCCCCCCTATGTTATTAGCGTATGCATTAATTACTGTGTAGTTGCCGTTTATGTAGTATGTAGCGTTTAAGATACCTATCTGGGCGGGTATTACGTTGTACCCGAGGGTTATTGCGGTACTTGGACTATTATATAGGTAAATGTCCCCCCCTTGACCGCTCGCCACCGTGGCGTTGGTGAAGAAGTATACCTTGACCGTTGATGTGCCTGGGCTTAGGGTTAACGTCTCATTTGGCGGCTCAAAGTAAATCATTGGCTTATACGTATTTACTGGGCTTGGTGGTGATGTGATCATTACGTTCGTGATTAGCGTTACATTATTTGGATTATTCACTGAGAATATTAAGTAGCCGAAGCTATTGCTCGTTAGATAAAGTGTGGATGACGTTATTAATGACATTGATGGCTGTGTTAACGTGATGTGGGCAAGGGCCGTTGAATTTTCATATGTTGCGTTCATTACGTAGGTGCCCCCCCAGGTAATTCCCGTAAATGTAACACCTGCATAACCATTGCTTGCACTTACTGAGGTGCCATTGATGTATACGGTGCCCGTAATTGGCGCCGTCCCGTATGTGATGTACAATTCCAGTGTTAATGATTCTTTCATTACGTTGTATGTGCCGTTTATTATCCTAACCATTATGCCTGGGGGGGTATAACTAATCGTTAATGCAACACTTTCACTGCTGGTTGTTGGGTTGACTACGGCCATGTATAGGGTCGTGTTTGTTATTGAGAATGCTGAGTTGAGTTCAATATTGCTAGTAACCGAGCCGCCGCTTGCCGTGATTTCTATGGTGCCTGTGGCGGGTAACTGAATCTCGTAATACTGGGCGCTGAGGCCTTGTAGACTAACGCTGAATGAGTATGTACTGCCACTCATATCTATTGTTTGAAAACTCGGGTAGTAAGTTGACCCACACAAGCTCTGTCCATGGACCAATGAAACCAGATACTGGGTGTAGTAATTGTCAAGCCATGAATTAATGACGCTATTACTAGTGAATACGTTCTGCTCAATGGTTGCCGGTCCAATGCCGTTTGCAATTAGCCAGTATATGAAGGCTGAGTAGTAGTACATGTTTGTTATTGGTTTCCCTGAGTAATCATATGGATCATACTCATACTGGCTATACTGGAAGTAGTCCTGGTCCATTGGGCATTGATTTGTGTAATAACTTGCAGTGCCCTCTGCATCAGCTTCGATATACCATGGGTAATTCTGGGGGGGTATTGTCGTGTATTGTACGTATGCCCATTGCGATACGTGGACAAGTTCGTGATAGGCCGTGTGCTCGAGCCACTGGCTTGATAAGCCGGCGCTTATGTTTATGTACTCTATGCAGGTACTGAGTATTTGATTGGTGCTTGGATTATATGTGTATTCCCACTCTGTTATACCTGCTTCTGACCCTGGAAGAGAGGGTACCACGTATACCGTGTATTGACTTCCATTACATGGTGGCGCCATTTTCATACCTAAAGTGCTTGTGTATAGTGAGTATGCCTGTTCCAGGTAGTTGTCTAGGGCTTGATCATATGATAAACCCGCGTTTGCTAAGTCATAGATTATAAAGTGCGTACTATTAACAGCGGGTGTCAACGCCTTAGCACCAATTGATGCGAGGATTAGGGCAATTAACGTTATAATCACGTATCTCCTAATCATCGATGGAGCGATTGCGCCCCAGCTACTCACATTCATACACTTATAATTACCTTTAATATTAAAGTTATTAAAACCTTTCAATTTCGTAACAAAAATAATACTTTTTAAATCGCAGTATAGTTACCGAAATCAGTGCATGATGTAAAAGGCGGCGTCATGAGAATTATGGACGTATTAAGGAATTCGTTTAACGATGTAGTCATAACAGGCTCCTACTTAATGAATAGAGTATTTAATGTAAAGATGAGCCCCCCCGAGGATGCTATTAATGAGGCCGAGTCCTCACAAGCATGTTTAGGGATGTCGCAGTGTTAATTGATGATGTTGGCTTCCTAAATTCCTAGGTTCCTTAAGCACCGCTAGAGTTAGGGGCTCACTTGTGGTATTTGTCTACGACATTCACGACATAAGACCATTTTGCGGATTAATAGGCCTGCCATGCTTGGAACCCTGGATCAGGAGAGCCTAATTAGGGCTATTAAGGAAAGCCGCGATTATGGCGAATCCTTTGAGCTACCATACATAGTGAGGTTAGGACCTTGGTTAAATGTAGGCGAGGGCGTTAATGGTGTTGGGATTAGGCATAGGGAGGCCACGTTTAATAAGAATTGGGGGGGTGAACCCATGCGTTGGGGGGGCCTAGTCGATTATTGGGTAGTTTCCGTAAGGAATTGCCTGAGGAGGTCAGGGTTAGGTCTCGTGATAATATTACCATTATTGGGAAGGGTGATGGTGTACTCATATCCGGCTCTGCGTGGTCGTTCATTAAGGAGCACATTGATAAAATTGGTAATTACTCAATGATACTGCCATTATACATAAATCCACTGCCCAAGGATTCAATTAGTATTAAGTACGTCATAGATACTGGGGATTACTTAATGAAGGAGGTTGGTGTTGAGAGACTTATGGCTGATGATGTTAGTAAATGGTATAATGATTTAATTAACGATGCCATTAAGCAACTCTTTTTTCGGGAGCCAGGAGATCCATTGATGCTCATTGAATGGCTTTTCTCAAAGTATTGGAGGCAGGGGGGGGAGGTACCGATAATGGTGATCGACCCATCATACATGCACGTAATTAATACGGAGGGGTTAACGCCAAGTTACGACATGCTCCCAACGTTCTTTGAACCAAGAAGCTTTGACCAGGTAATCGATTTTGTGACCAATTCATTAATGGCTGTACTGGCGTCCTTAAAGACCAATTATGGTTATGGCAGGTTAATAGCTATAGTCAATCCATGCTCATTATTGGGTAGGGAGGAGCTAATCCGTGAAATCATTAATACCAATGGTAATTACCTCATTATAATTCCACTAACTGAGGATGAATGTAGTGACGCCATAGGCATTCTTTCTAAGGTTAATGCTAATTACAAAGTCGTAAATTACGACCCAAGCAATCCCCTAGGCTCATTACAGGATATATTAAGTATTGTTAATTCACGTGGCATTGCCGTAATGCGTATTTCGAAAAGTTCCCTGGGTAAATACGTGTTTAGCATCATTGATGAGTATTGCGATAACTGCGGTGATTGTCTACGGATTAACTGCCCCCGCAATTCAATTAGGTAAGAAGCCAGTTATTGATGCTAAGGCATGCGTTGGTTGCGGCATTTG
This sequence comes from Vulcanisaeta distributa JCM 11213, assembly GCA_001316125.1. Next base: position 9,289 of record BBCS01000003.1, on the reverse strand, counting down.
CCAGTTGGTATGTTTAAGAGGCGCAGTAACTAGGGTTAAGGTTTCGTGAAAAATGTTTAATTACCACATACTTAGATTTACGTAAATTATATAGCATATATAGTAATTTTTTCACTACACTTGCTATATAGCAAGTGTACTCTTCACACCATACAGGTATTTAAACCCTCCATAATCACTGAAAAATGTATGATGGGAATGAAATCAATAATCAGGGGCATAAGGATATTACCAATACGGTTAAGGAAAATGGCGATTGGTAACAATTATTCAACAGGTGATGCTGAAACTAATGCCGTTGCTAATCAATATAATGGCAGGAGTGCGCCTCATTTAATGATAGTACCAACACCATACGCATTACCAATAATAGTTCCCATATACGCCAATGAGAGGGTCGTTAAAGAGTTAATTAAAGATCATTACTACGTATTGCCATAAAGCCACGGCACTTAAGTCTTTTAAGCCCTTGAATGACTATTAAATCCTGTGATGAGACGACGGTCTCTTGAACAAGTGATGAATGGGTAAATGACTGAATTCCTCCCCCCCACGCTCATAATACTTTTAAAATCATGTACAACCCTCGGATAAAGGGGATTCTCATTGCATGATGTAAGAAGAAACATTAAGTATTACGTAACGGGTAACGTGGGAATACTGCTACTTACCTGGTTCCTTTATGCAATCGGTAATGCCATGACGATGCCCTACCTCTCAATTTACCTAAAGATGCTTGGCGCCAACGCCATAGACATAGGCCTAACCTACTCAATCTCAATGATTGTGCAGTTAATTGCGATAATCCCAGGAGGGTACTTAACGGATACCTTAGGTCGCAGATCATCAATTGTCATAGGGACTTGGCTAATAACGGTAATGTCATTCCTAATGGTCATAGCGCCCAATTGGCAATTACTCGCGGTATTCTACGCACTAAACATGGCTGCATCCTTCTACCAACCTGCACTACTTGCGATTCTAATGGACTCCCTGCCCCCCCAGGAAAGATACGCCAGTGGGATTCTAGTCACGTCAATACTACCCCCCCAAATACCTTGGTTGGTTTTACCACCTGTCAGCGGCTTTTTAATTAATAAGTACGGTCTATTCGGCATTAGACTTGCGTATTTAATCTCCTCGATAATCTCCGTAGCTGTTGCAATGATTAGGCAATTCACAATTAAGGAGACCCTGGGAAATAGAATTGGCAAAGTAACCTTTAGGGAACTCCTACGCTCATACAATCAATTAATTAGCATTGTCAACTTACCTGGTGATTTATTAATGATTTATGTATCGGCATTAATGATATCAATTGCCATAATGCCCATAAATACGTTATTACCCATATACGTAATCTACAAATTAGGCTTAACACAGTCTATTGGGGCTACCTGGTATCAATTTCATACGCTGCCTACATCATGATAGGGATATTCCTAACCTTCTACGTTGATAGGTATAGGAGCAGGTTGTTCGCCTTAGGTACGATAATTAGTGCAGTGGGTAGTGTGATAGGGTTAGTTGAAAATACATACTCAGTCGTGGGTTACCTACTCATGCTTCAGGTTGGTGCCCAATTAGTCATTACGGCAATACAGAGTGAGTTGGGCGGTAGAATTGGAATTAATAGGAGGGGGGGCCATGGAATGAGCCTATTAATAGTGTTTCAGTTAATTGGGCAAACAATTGGAAGTTACCTAACTGGTGAGTTTTACAGAATTAATACGGAGTCTCTATTTCTAATACCGTTGATCCTTTCGTTGAGTTTAATGATAATTTATTTAAGTGCGATTCGCCATAATATTGGTAATGAGCGATGACACCGTTGATAAATTGAGCCCGCTCATTAAGGGTGTTAATGTGATCATGGCAGGCTTCATACTATACCTAGTGGTATTCATATTCTATGCATTCTCCGTAATCGCACTCATGGGAATACTAATTCATTTACCGCCAATATCCATGGACATAACCAATGCCCTAGCCTCAATTCTACTACTAATCATATACACAACCCTGGTGAGGAGGGGGGGTTTCGACCTGATGGTTAAGGCATACCCTGAGGATTACGATGTTGGTAGGTCGGCGTATTCATAGCCATATTTGCCTCCCTGCTATCCCTGGCTGTGGATGTGATGGTCGTGATCCGGGTTGGCCCATTAATCATTAATTTAGTGAGTGTGGTTGTGGCTATTGAGAATTTCATTGGCCAATTCATGATAATGACCGCACTCTATAGGCTTGGATACTACAGTGATATCCTTAGGTATTCATCTGTGATAAATAATGATTACGTATTAGTATACCTAGGACTGGCCATAGTAGTACTTCGCAACTACTTAATCGCTGGTGGATTATTCATTACTGGAGCGTTTATACTGGTGCCCAGCTATGGCTCAGTGATTTACGGGCTTAACGATGCACGTAGGACCATAACGAATTTGATCGTTGAACTTAGTAAGCCAGGTGGTTCAAGGTTATTTAACGGAAGAATTTAATTTTCCTGAATTACCCATAGGTCCGTGGTTACTGTAAGGGCGCCCGGTAAGGTGATACTTTATGGAGAGCATGCCGTCGTTTATGGCGAGCCAGCCCTGGCAATGGCTATTAATAAGTACGTCTATGTCACGGCAAGGGCTAGGAGCGATGGTAAAATCAATATAAATGCGAGGGATTTAAGATTGGCGGGCATCTCTGTAACGATTAGTGAGAACGGTGATATAATTGCCAGGACGGATTATGGTGCGGTTATCTCCGCGTTAAGCTATGTTAAGAGGCTGTTGAATTAGCCATGGGATATGTCGATAAGAAGGTCGGTATTGACCTGGAGATACGGTCAGAGATGCCTGTTGGTGCTGGGTTAGGCACGTCAGCCGCCGTGGCCGTCGCAACGATATATGCATACATAAAGGAGTTGGGCTACGACATTGATAAGCGCGAACTAGCGCGCCTTGCGTGGCAGGTTGAGAAGGATGTTCAGGGTTCTGCAAGTCCCACGGATACCACAATGGCTACGTTTGGTGGCATAATGTTTGTGAAGCCTGAGGGTAATAATGCGGTGATGGAGCCCGTGAGGCCTGGGACCAATGTCCCATTGATAATTGGGTATGTGCCTAGGGTGAGCACGACAAAGGACTTGGTCGCTATGGTTAGGAGGAAGTATGAGACAATGAGGGATGTGATAGAGCCAATAATAAGGTCAATAGGGCTAATCACTAGGAAGGTAGGGAGGCCCTAGAAAGGGGGTGACCTGGAGTTGATGGGTGTTTTAATGAATATTAACCATGGATTACTCGATGCCCTCGGAGTATCAACTCGGCAGTTAAATGAAATGGTTTACGCAGCCAGGAACGCTGGTGCCCTCGGCTCAAAGTTAACGGGTGCCGGTGGGGGTGGATGCATGATAGCGCTATCTGATAAGGTTGAGGTTGAGAAGGCCATTGAGCTTACGGGTGGTTCGGTGTTAAAGGCTATGTTGGATATTAATGGTGTTGTCGTTGTAAGCAACGATTAATTCGCTTATTATGAATAAAAGTGTTTATTAAGGGTACTTAGTATCGATTACTTAGCGATAGGCGGAATGCAAGTAAGCAATATTTACATACCCGATACATCGGTGTTCTTGGATGGGAGTTTGAAAGAGGCAATATTGAGGGGGGGTAACATTAGGGGGGGTAGGTTATTGATACATACAGAGATAATTAGGAAGTTCGAGAGTGAGGCTAGGGCTGGTGGTGCATTGGGTTGGCTGGGTATTAGGGAGTTGAATTATATCATGGACTCAATAAATAAGCTTGGCCTTGAGGATATAAGGGTCGAGTACGTGTCGGTGCTCCCAAAGTCAATACCAAGGCCTGACCAACACTCGGTTGATGAGATAGTCAGGGAGCTGGCGAGGGAGTTGGGCGCAACGCTAGTGACAAGCGATGAGATGAATTTTGAGATTTCAAGAGCCATGGGCATTGAGACACTATTCATTGGTCAGCATAAGGATAAGCTGGAGATTGAGAGGTTCTTCGATAATGACACGATGTCAGTTCACCTTAAGGAGGGCTCAATACCCTATGCCAAGAAGGGTAGGCCGGGTAATTGGCAATTGGTGCCGCTTGGTAATGAACCACTTAGTAGGGAGTACCTAGAGAGGATGGTTAGGGAATTGATATCAGCGTCACTAATGGCCAATAGTAATACCAGGGTTGAGATTAGGAGGGAGAACTCACTCATTATTCAGCATGGTGAGTATAGAATAGTCGTTGCATTACCCCCCCCGTGTCTGACGGGATTGAGATAACCGCCGTCAAGCCATTAATTAAGAGGAGACTTGAGGAGTATTCACTCCATCCTAAGGTTCTCGATAGACTGGGTAGACAGGCTGAGGGAATATTAATAGCAGGTCCACCAGGTGCTGGTAAGACGACCTTTGCCCAAGCATTGGCTGAGTACTACATGAGCTCGGTAAGGTCGTTAAGACCGTGGAGTCACCAAGGGATATGATACTACCCAATGAGATAACGCAGATATCGAAGACCTATGCATCGTCTGAGGAAATACATGATTTACTGTTACTATCTAGGCCTGACTTCACAATATTTGATGAGATGAGGGATACCGCGGACTTCCAGTTATACATAGACCTTAGACTGGCTGGTGTTGGCATGGTTGGTGTCGTGCATGCAACGAGTCCCATAGACGCGATCCAGAGGTTCATAGGTAGAACGGAGCTTGGCATGCTTCCATCAATAATAGACACGGTCCTCTTCATGAAGGATGGAGAGGTTCAGAAGGTGTATAGTCTTGAGCTTACCGTTAAGGTTCCCGAAGGCATGAGTGAGGAGGACTTGGCTAGGCCGGTCGTTATTGTTAAGGATTTCATAAATGACACTGTTGAGTATGAGATCTACGTATTTGGTGAGGAGATCTTTGTAACGCCTATAGGTAAGGCACGTAAGGTTAGTCAGGCCGTTAGTGATAAGAGGTTGATTAGTAGGATTGTGAGGGTTTTGAGGAAGTACGTGCCCCCCCTGAGGAGATATCAATTGTTAGGGGTGAGGATGGTTCAGTGATTATTCAGGTACCTGATGCGTACATAGGCGCCGTTATTTCTAAGGGTTTACCTAAGCTTGAGAACATTAGGAAGAAGTTTAATGTTCAACTTAAGGTAAGGCCGAAGGAACATTAACGAAACGCAACATATATAAGTACTTTTATAGCTATTGTCAGGATAATATGAATTCAATGAAGAGACAAGCAACTTCAGATTCGGATACTTATTCGAATTACTATAATTACTATGGAAATTATCAAACAGGTAATTATTATAATGATACAATGACCTATTACCAATATTCATATAATACACAGACCATTCAGTATCCGCAGGATCAATACCCATATTACTATTACTATTATGAGGATAAGGCATTGACCGGTATTAATTACTTGGACACTTACATACTTAGTGGTGGATTTAAGAGAGGCGAGGTTTATCTAATAGCCGGTGAGGCTGGTACTGGAAAGACGATATTTAGCTTGACATTCCTAAGGACAGGTGCTGAGCTTGGTGAGGTGGGTATGTACGTGACCGTTGATGAACCATCTGAGGATGTCAAGAGGGGTGTTCGTGACGCATTAGGTTGGGACCTTGACTCCTACGAGAGAGGCGGTAAGCTAATAATGGCTGATTTTAGGACCTACTTCAGGATTTATGCACGTGATGAGAAGATAACCCTTGACCCGAGGATCTTGCTAAGATGATTATTGAGCAGGTTAAGAAGTACGATGTTAAGAGACTTGTTATTGACCCAATCGCACCATTAATAATAATGAGCCATCAAGACGTTATCTGGATTAGGGAGTACCTGAGGGAATTGGTGTTTCAGCTTAAGCGGCTTAAGGACGTAACCACGATAATGACCTCGGAGATACCCACGGGTGAAGAGAATAAACTTAGTAGGTTTGGCGTTGAGGAATACCTAGCTAGTGGCGTGATTATGCTGTCCCTCAGGGAGATATCAATGGCTAATAGTGACTTTGGATGCTTAGCTAGGATAATGTTCATTAGGAAGATGAGGTGGATGCCCATTAGGCCGATAAAGCTCATATATGAGATAGGGCCGGGCGGCATCTATGTAATAGGTCCATTAAATGATGAGAATACACTTAATTATTATAGGAGTTATTATTGTGGGCAGCAGTATCCGCAGGGCTATTATTACTACCCGCAGCAGCAATATTACACATCTCAGTACTACGAGACACAGCAGTATCCACAATAATTATTTAAGGGATTAATTAGGGAGGTAGATTGCGGTGGCGCCAAATCCATTAATCGAAGCCTTCACGAACCTGGTTAATAGGATTAGGGGATTAAGCTACATAGATGAAGCAACGCTTAAGGAGGTTTTAAGGGAGATTCAGAGGATACTGCTGAGGGCTGACGTTAGCGCTGATGTTGTCTTATCAATAACAAAGACAATTGAGGAAAGATTCAGACAGGAAAAGCCTCCCCCCCAAGGTATAACAAGCAAGGAATTCTTACTATACCTCCTATATCAGGAACTAGTTAAGGCGTTGGGAGGTGAGGAGACGCCCAACATTAGCATTAGTAAGAGACCGTACAAGTTAATGCTAATTGGCGTTGAGGGCAGCGGTAAAACAACATCAGCAGCCAAGCTGGCTAGGTTCTACATTAAGAGGAATTTGAGGGTTGGGCTTATCGAGACCGACACCTACAGGCCAGGCGCGTATCACCAGCTTAGGCAATTAGCTGAGAGGGTTAACGCCCTATTTTATGGTGAGGAGAATTCTAAGGATCCCATAGCCATATTAAGGCATGGCCTTGAGTACATGCAGAGGAACAGTTGATTTAATAATAATTGATACCGCAGGTAGGCATAGGAATGAGGAGGAGCTACTGAAGGAGGCTAAGGCTATTTATGATGAGGCTAAGCCTGACGAGGTCATGCTCGTGATCGACGCCACAGTCGGTAGGCAGGCTGCTGCTCAAACAGAGGCCTTCATGAAGTATGTACCAATACATAGTGTTTTCCTAACGAAGATGGATAGCACTGCGAAGGCCGGTGGTGCATTAACCTCGGTTATAAGGAGTGGCGCGAGGATTAAGTTCATTGGCGTTGGTGAGGATATTGACGAGATCGAGGTCTTTGACGCCAATAAGTATGTATCGAGATTATTGGGCATGGGTGACCTTGAGGCATTGATAGAGAAGATAAGGGCTATTGAGGAGGAGAGCAAGATCATGGAGGAGATTGAGGAGGGTAAGATAAACTTACTAACCATTAAGAAGCAGATTGACTCAATAATGAAGCTTGGACCCCCCCTCAGTAAGATCTTGGAATTACTGCCAACGAGCATGTTACCAATGCAGTATAGGGCCGTGATGCTTGATGAGGAGAAGATGAGTAATGCCCAGGAAATGCTCAGGAGATGGAGACACATACTTGATTCAATGACTAAGGAGGAGTTACTGAACCCAGACATAATTAATGCGTCGAGAATCCGTAGGATAGCCAAGGGCGCTGGTGTAACGCCGAAGGATGTTAAGGAACTACTGAATTATTACCAACTGATGAAGAGGATGGTTAACCAGATAAAGAAGTCACGCAGAAGGTTAGGCAGGTTAGTTGGTGAGTAACGCTATAATTGAATCAGGGGTATGTATAATTCCATCTCGGTCAAGCCTCCATGGATGGATCCTCTGTAGTTTTTAATTCATCGAGTGATGGATTGTATTTCATTATATTAATTAGTGTTTATTCCTTGTACCTTGTTAAGTTATACCTAGGCTTGGGAGAACATTATTCATTAAATAGGCGAGCTGTTGGAGTAAATGATGGGTGGGTTATCGGTGGTTAGGATGATGATGAGTTGGCGTTTACGATTTCATTAAAATCTTTATAGGAAATCGAATCTAAATAAGTAAGAAAGGGAGGAGGGGGGTTATTTTAAGCCCGTGAGCCTGGGTGGAGGTTATGTGTTAGGTATGCCTTGGCATGTGCCAAGTGTGGGGAGGCATTGTCATACGCACTTATGGCCTTGGCATAGGTACTTTATTGCTGAGAGTGCCTTTTCTGCCTTTTTCTCATTCTCCTCGTTTATTGCGTCATCATGCATTTTCTTCAGCACCTCGCAGATTTTGGCAACGAGCTCTGGGTACCTTCTGATTTTTCTTTGACCCATATAAACAACGTATCCCTCCTTACTCCATATCGTTAACTTCACATCATAGCCAGCGCTCCTAAGCCTTTCCCAAATCGCCTTAGCGTCTTCGTATTTTTTATGCTCAATTCTTAACATAACACAGCCATCGCTTCTTATAGTTACGTTCATCCAAATACCATCAATAACTTCAACCACGTACTTACCGTGTGGGTTAATTTTCATACTTGCCAATGTTATTATCTTCCTTAGCTTCTTGGCATCGGGCAGTTGGCTCAAGTCCTCAACCAAGGCTTTAATCATCGGGTTGCTGAGCCACTTCTTGGCAAGTTCAACAGCTTTTGAGGTATAAATACCGATGGTTTTCTGGTATTTATTATCGTTATTTCTAAAGCCGAATTTCGTCATTTTATCAATAATATCCTTCCATAGTACATACTTCGGTTTACCTATTATAAGAATAATTCTTTTATTCAGAGTAGCATCGATTTTACCATCGCCAATCGCAGCAAAAAGTAAGAACACGATAAACGCATTGTCATCGAGCTCAAGCACTTCCTTAGCAATACTTACTTTATTTTTAATTACATCCTTATAGTCAATGGATTTTAAGAACCACTTAACTTTTATGTTGTTATCGTTTATGGTTAAGCTGTTTATCCATACGTAATTCCTCCCAGGCCAAGCCAATAACCAAGCCACGGACTGCCAAAGCTGTGTGGTGCCCATTTCTGGATAGCCTTTCTCGTGAATTGAGGCATCAGTGAGCATCAAGCCGTACTGCATTGGCTTCAGCAAATCATCGTTGAAGAGCTTCGGTATAACTACGTATGCGCCCTCAAGGTCGCTTAACGTTAAATTCACCGTTATGCTCCCTGACTTGGCGACCCTAGTTATAATGATTGACAGATGTTTCGCGTATAGGTGCGCCGTGAATGATTTATCAGTGTTGAGTGAGTCTCCGCTTATTATGACTGCCGCCTTACCATTCTTCAACTCATTGAGCACTCTTTCAAGCTCTGGCTTGTATGTTGTTAGCCACTTTTCACGTGCTTGTCTCACGAGCTCGAGCATTTTCTTGCCTGCTTCACGCATTGCCTTCCTT
>BBCS01000002.1 GCA_001316125.1 Vulcanisaeta distributa JCM 11213 | reverse complement strand
GGAAAGGGGGGGAGGAGGGAGAGGCACGGGGGGGTGTAAATAGCTAAGCGTCTTAATGGCTAGGTAATTGGGTCGTCATTAGCATTAGTGCCATTAAGATACTGATTGCAGGCGCAATCAACAAACTCACCAGAGCCACCACTCAAGTCAATGCACTACCCACGGGGGGGCGGCCGCGGTGGATCACCCAAGACCGAGGGCTTCACCCGGGCAAAACCCGGGTGCTATACCTCGGGGGGGCTCATTGCCTAAATCAGTCAACCCCTAAAATAACTAAGTAATTTATATAGCCTTCCCGAAATCGGTGTTGAGCCTTTCACGGAGAAACACATCGCATGGTTTCGAGAAACCATAACACACGTGAACTCGATAAGCCGAGGCTTAAATGCGCAGTCTCACCAATCAACCCCCCCACTCGGCTCACTTTATTTGAATAACCGAGGTAAAAAAGTCCGTGGCTTAGTTGATGGGTATGGCCTCTAAATCAAGGCTCTTGCTTATTACTGCGGTAGTAATCCTTGCAGTTGCAGATGCACTACTTATTGCGGCGCTCCTGAAGCTCGGAAAGATTTCAATAGAATATTGAGAGTTGTAGGGCTATCGATGGGTTGGCCTGGTGCTAGTGTGTTGGGGGGGAGGGTTTTGTTAGTGGTGTGTTTGTGTGGTTGTTGTTAGGTCTGTGGGTAATGCCAGTGGTTATGAGGTGCTTGGTTATGGCTCTGGCTGACCTGGTCCTTGAGGGGGGGTTTACGCTTGTACTTGCCATTGCACTTGGTCTGGTGCTAATTGGTGGCTTGACCTATCTAACGATCACCGTGTCGACAGCCAACAATGCCAGGCTCGCGTACATGGGTCTGTACATATACTTGCCGCAGCCTGTCTATGTGAATGGAACGCTGTACGTGCCTCTGTACAACATTGGTTATTACAGAGCGTTTGTTAAGTACTTATACATTAGAGGCGTTGATGGTTCGATACATGAGTATGCACTAAACCTGGTGCTAGGCGTAGACCAATACTACGTGTATGTATTGAGCTTAAACTATAAACCGGAGTCAATAACGGTGCTTGCAACGCCAATGGGTTATCCAGGGATTATTAAGGAATTCAGCGCCAACGTATCAACGATAAACTCAATACCACTAATACCGCAGACTCAATCACAATCTAATTCTGGACTCATAGAGGTGGTTGTTGATGATCCGTACGATGCCGGTTGGTCTGTGGTGTGGGGGGGTTACGCTGGGCAGTCCTACTCGGTGAGCCAGGGCCGATCCTACGCTTGGTTCATTAATCCGCCCTACGTGCCGATACAGATCAGCTTCCAAGCCTCAATAACCCAGAACCCGGGCGGTTACACATGCCAAATACAGCCAAGCCAAGTCAGCGGCACATACACAGCCGGTAGTGTGCAGGAATTCAACGTAGCATGCCAACAACAAAACCAACAACCCCCACCTCCACCACCTAAGGGTGGCGGTAGTTCGTACACGGCCACCGTGTATGTTAATGCGCCGAATACCGTGTCATGGACAGTATACTTGGATCAGTACGTTGATGGCTCCATAGTCTACGTTGATTGGTGGAGCGGCACCGGCAATGGAGGCCCATACACCGCCACGGTAAGCAGCGGCCTCACGTACCTATTCAACGTCGAGGACCTACCCAACGGCTGCACAGCCAGCGGAAGCCCATACGGCATAGGCCAAACATTCACACCAACAGGCCCATTCACAGAGAAAATAACAATAACCTGCACGAGCAACAAACCACAGCCGATAACGGTCTATGGGTGCTTCTTTACGCTTAGTGTTGGTGCTAACCCGAGCGCTGCCGATGGCGGTGTTAGTTCTAGCCCGAGCCTGGGACGTACTTCATACAGTCTGGCAACTCCTTAAGTGGCTCAATAAGTGCCGATTCCTCAGTGAGCAGTAGCTCATCCAGCTCAAGCCAAAGTTGGTACCAGTTCCAGTACTGGGAATTAAGCTTCAGTGGGGGGGACGGCACACTCTACTGGAATGGCATTCAAATAAGCAGTGGGTCGTCTTGGAACTACGCAAATACCTATGGAAGCTTCACCTACGACTGCCCAAGCGGCCTGACCCAAAACGTCACGGCAACAATAAGCGGGACAGCCTACTACCAGAAGGACTACGTCACGTTAAGCGGCCCAACAAGCGTGACTGCCCAGAGCAGCCCAACCACTGCGTCCTACACACTATCGTGGAGCATATCACCATACAACGCATACCAGGTGGACTGGAGCGTAACGCAGGGATACTCATACCAGGTAAAGGCTCAGTTATTAACGTCCGGCGGAACCTACTCAGTAACCTGGACGACAAACGTCCACGTCGAATGCCCCGTCGGCTACACCGTCTCGTCAATAAACGAGTCCATAAACTACCTCAGCATCAGTCTCAGGGTCAAGCGGATCAACAACAGCCACAGTAACAATAACATACGCATGCGTAAGCGGTAGAGGTCCATTCTGAAAATATTTTAAATTTTATTTTATCAAAATTTACTTTTATTTATTAAGTTGGCCATAGTAAGTTAGTAATATTTAGTGGCGGATAGGTCGTGTCCCAACCCACCATCCCAGGTTATTCCATAGCTGGGATAACTATAATTCCCATAGATCACATATGCAGTCTCAGAGGCAAGCTCCCTACCCATTGGTGCTGGTAGTCTTAGTGCTACCTGTGGGTTTACCGGCCCCCCCATTATCGTCCAGTTACACAGTATTGCCAGGTCCGGCGCTAGTGTCTTTGACATGAACGCTATTATTACTGTGTACGTCCTATTCACCGGGAGCACTATTGTTGTGTAGTTCCTAGGTAGCCCGTAGAACGGTGCATAGAGGCTCCAGGTGTTCAGTAGCACGGCGGTTCCGTTATCAACACCCCAGTAGGATTTAGGATACATTATCGGGCCTGTGCCCATGAAGTCGCCCATGTATATCATGTTTATCCAGTTGGGCTGTGGCTTGTTGGGTATTGCCGTTATGAACTGGACGCCCTCCAGGTTAGCCGTGCCTAGGCCTGGGAGTATGGCGTACACGGTGGTCTCCCAATAAAGCTCCTCGCCGTATTGGGGGGGCGCCGGGAATTTCTCCCAACCAATTATCGTGCCGTTCTGGAGGAATAGGTTCCATTCCAACTGCGTGGGTATCCAGTACCCAAGGGTCCAAATGGTTCCATTCGGCAGGACGAGGCTGTATAGGCCGCAAGTACCAGTATTGTTAAGGATGGGTATACCGAAGGACGCATTACTCGGCACGTAAACGTAAACAGTCCTGTTTATGTAGACTGGCACTGTCTTGTTCACGTAGACGTACTTAACCACAGTCTGGTTCACATACACCGTGTGGTTCACCGGCACGTAAATCGTCTGGACCTGGACCAAGCCCAATGCCTTATCCACCGACTGAAGCGGCTTCACATGCGGGCTCGCCAGCACTATGGCTAGCAGCGCTATGGCTATGATCCCTATTATTGTTATTGCCTTTGTTACTGAGCCTGTGTAGTACCACCAATCAGTCAGTACCATACCGCGTTGGTTGTTTCCTTCTTGTTTAATAGTTTTATGGGTCGTTGACCCTGCTGGCTATCTTTCTGGCGAGTTCCGTAACCTTCCTATACTCCTTATTTGCTATGATTCTCCTAATGACCTCGAGATCGACTATCGCGTATTGGTGAATAACTATGTTCCTAAAGGCCACTACGGACTTATAGAGTCTCAGGTCCTCAGGCTTATGACACCTAGTATGCTTAACTTCTCGCCAGCATCCACGTAGCCGCTGACCTCCATACCCATTAGCATAGCCGTCCTTTGGACTAGATCAATTAGCGCCTGGGCCTGGGTCTGTAATAGGTATATGGCTGAGTAGTATGCCTTGACATCGCCTAACTCATCAGGTGAGTACCTATTGAGTAGTGCCTCCCTCTCCTCTATTATCCTTAGTAACCTGCCTATAACGCCATGGCGGCTCACCGAGGCCGAGTACCCTCATGCTTATGAAGAAGTCAATGCATGGATTCTGAAGCCTAAACCTAATGTCCAGGTACTTCTCGATGTCCCTAACATATATTGGCCTGTGGCGGAGTATCTCAATTATTAATTGGCAGGGCAGCCTATAATTAAGTGGTACCAAGTCCACGAGGTCCTCCTTAACACCCAGGAACCTGGCCAGTGATGCCAATAGGTCTGCGTACTCATTAATATCGTTGAACCAGACAGCGATGTCCCAGTCACCCTTAGCAATCCTTCCACCTGCCTTGATCCGAAGAGTATTGCGAATTCAATGTTGAATTCCTGCCAGGGGGAATTTGGTTAGGTCTTGCATCTCCTATTGTCATGATTAAATTAAGTGTTATTAAACTGTGGCGTTGTAATTACCTGTGGTTAATCCATTAACTGGTATCAACATTGGTGAATCGGCTAGGATTGTTAGGGCTACGGTGCGTACTTCGGCGGCGCCGTTGGATTCCCAATAGCCTTTAGGGACAGGGAGTTGGAGGTTGGGAGGCTTGTCTATGGACCATTGGGCTGTGGTAAGTCGACATTACTTATGAGCTGGCCAGGGCGCTTGGCGAGGTTGGGGGGTGACGTCATGGCGATTTACGTGAAATTTTGGGGGGGAGAGGGGGGGCTGTTAGGATAGTACGTAGTACTTGTTTTTGATGAGCTTGATAAGTGGCTTGTGATGTGATAATTAGGTTGGGTAATATTAATGGCGTGTTAACCTTCCTCGAGGAGGTTGGTAGGTATGGGCTTAATATCGCCGAGGTCAGGCTCATGGGCTTAGTAACGTGGCTCATATGGCGCCTGATGAGCTTCTTTCCATGAACGTATTCCTCAACGTTTACGACTATGAGTTAAGACTTAGTGAGTTACCCAGCGAGCCCTGGGTTAGGGATGTGAATACAGATAATGTAATAACCATACTGCCTCAACTACCGGCCTATTACTGGGTCCTCAGGGCGATGGCAAGTAAGAAGTCAATAGGTATTGAACCAAGCGACGTGATTAAGGAGATCGTAAAGAGCGTTTAACTCAATGCTCCTAAGACGACCTCACCACATCGGCCAGTTCCGGCATTAGGCCCATGATCATCTGCTGCCTACTCAAGGTCCTAAGCCAGACCCTGCCGGGCCCCCCCTCAACATGGGCTAGCCACAGCCCCTCCTCACCGAAGAGCATTGTCCTTAAGCCGCCAACGCGCCTAATGCCAACCCTCATACCCTCATCAAAGGCAAGCACGTGACCAGCCTCAACGTCGATACTATCGCCAGGCCCGAGCTCCAGCATTAGTGAGTCGCCGATGGCGTGTAGGAATACGCCTCCATAACCATGAAGCCTAGCCATTAGCAAGCCCTCGCCACCGAGCCAACCAAAGCCTAATCCCACGAGCTTGACGTCGTAGTTGACCGTGGGCTCCATGGCTAGGAAAGCCCTGTGTTCCACCATGATGCCATTACCGTTCAGGTCAATCCTCACAATCTTACCTGGCGCGAAGCCGGCGATATCTACGACGCCTGGGCCCTCAAGCTCTAGCACGAAGAAGCTTGCCCCCCCAGTTATTGCTCTTTTCAACCCAGCCAGTAGGCCTCCACCTGTTGTTGCCTTTATGTTTACGCTTGAGGACTTCCAAATGAGGTGACCGCCCTCGGCGTAGATCTTCTCGCGAGGGCCCAACTCGACGTATAGGTGCTGTATGTCGTTACCCATTATCCTGAAATTTGGCATGTTTCTACTTCAGTTACTTAACTTATAAAGGTAATCCAATCTTTAACCATGATCACTGCAATACCTTTTTAAATTAAGCGTGGTTTCCTAGGGTTAAAGACATGAATGATAAAAATCCTGATACCCCCCCACTGAGAGAATTTAAGGCTGACCTACTCCCTGATGGGAGGTTTGGTGAGGTTAAGGTCTTGTTATTTAGGGATAGGGTCGTCGTTGAGTACGGTGGTTTTAAAAGTACGTACCTAATTAAGGATTTAAGTGATGTTAGGCTTGTTGAGGGCTTTGGAATTAATTGGATTGTGGCTAGGTACAATGGTAGTGATGTGACTCTGGTTAATTTCACGAATAGGCATAAGGAGGAGATGAATGTGTTCATTGGGATTTTATCATCATTGATTAGTGGTGTGAGTAGTGACGTTAATAATAACAAGGTCATTAACTATGTTAATGGCGGTAACATCGATGGTAGGTATAGGTCAAGGGTGATTAAGTGGTTGCTTGATATTATTAAGCCCTATAGGTTTAGGATTGCCCTTGGCGTAATACTCACGCTTGCCGTTACCGGCATTGCGTTGGTACCGCCATACCTACTGAAGATCTTAATTAATAATGTGTTGTTGGTTAAGGGATCCAGGGATTTGGGGGGATATTCCAGGTAATAATAATGGCATTAACCGGGGCCTACGCCTCCTCAGTCATACTATCCGTGGGGGGGCAGAACTACCTACTTAATTACCTAGGTCAGAGGTTAAGTAATGAGATTAGGGTCAGCATTTACGAGTTCATTTTCAACCAATCCCTAAGATTCATGGACAGGTTCCAATCAGGCAGGATACTGTCTAGGATCACCACGGACGTTGGTAATACCCAGTGGTTTCTCATTTGGGGGGGTATACCCACGGTCATCGCCAACGCGGCCATGATAATCGGCGCCGGCGTCGTAATGTTTAGCATGGACATGAGCCTCGGGCTCTATGCATTAATACCAATACCAGTAATTGTGTTGGGCACACTACTTTATAGGAGGATATCTAGGTACGTCTATCATAGGGCTTGGCGTAGATCCGCAGACATAATTTCACTGCTTACCGATACAATACCTGCCTGGGAGGTCGTGAAGGCGTACTCCAACGAGGGTTATGAGGAGGATAGGCTGAGGAGGTTAATGGGTGAGTACTTCGATGCCAGATGGGTATTGTTAAGACGAACCTATCCTGGTTCCCAATACTCGGCTTCGTAATATCACTGACCACATTAATCATCTGGTATGTCGGTGGCTACCAAGTGATTAATGGCGTGATGCCCCCCCTTGGAACCCTCGTAGCCTTCATATCATACGCGGGCATGTTTTACCAACCTGTACAAAACCTAATGAATATAATACCATTCATGCAGCAGTCATTCACGTCTGCGGAGAGGATACTTGAGTTAATCAATAATGAGCCCGACATAGTTCAGGATAGGGACGCCGTTAAGCACCTAATCAAGGGCGAGATTGTATTTGATAATGTGTACTTTGGTTATGACCCACTAAACCCAGTGATTAAGGGTGTTAGTATTCACATAAGGCCTGGCGAGACCGTGGCCATAGCCGGTAGGTCCGGGTCAGGTAAGTCAACACTGATAAAATTACTGCTTAGGTTTTATGACCCGGATAAGGGTAGGATAATGATTGACGGCATTGACCTGAAGAAGCTAGACCTGGGCTATTACAGGTCTCAGATTGGTTATGTGGCTGCGGATCCTGTGATTTTCTACGGGACGGTGGCGGACAACATTAGGTATGGCAGGTTAAATGCAAGTCCTGAGGAGGTTGTGGCTGCCGCCATTGCCAGTGGCTCATGACTTCATAATGACTTTGCCCCCCCTTGTGTATGATACAAACATTGGCGAGAGGAGGGGTAGTAGGGTCTCAACTGGGCAGAGACAGTTGATAGCACTGGCTAGGGCGTTGATTAGGGAGCTAGGTTATTAATTCTTGATGAGGCCACGTCATCGATAGACAGCATTTCCGAGGCGCATTTTTGGAACAGTGTTAGGAGTTCGTTGAAGGGCTTGATCACGATAATAATAATAACGCATAGGTTAACATCACTTCAGTGGGTGGATAGGATAATAGTGCTTGAGAATGGCAGGGTTATGGAAGTTGGAAGTCATGATGAGTTGATGAGCAGGAGGGTAGGTATTACGAGATGTACATGAATCAAATAAGGATGGGCCTGGATACCCAGGTGGTGGAGGGTGTTGCTAAGTAGGTTTTTGAGGGAACTGAACATAGTCAATGAGGAGGAGGTCACGGTAATAAGCTATGATGAGGAACGAGGTGTGTTGACGTGTAAGGTTGGGTCGACGGTGTATAAGAACTTAATAATTAGGAGACCATTCCCAATAACAAACCCAAACTTCCTATTATTTATTAATCAGTCAAGCGGTAAAATAGCGTTTACCATCAGAGATATGAGGAGGTTGAGGGATGACGTGAGGGCCATTGTTGAGAGGATACTCAATAGGTTTTACTTCATGCCGATCATCACGAGGATATATTCGCTGGAGACCAGCGGTGATGAACTTATTTGGGATGTGGAGACGGATAGGGGGGGTAGGACTAGGGTTAGGACTAGGGGGGGTAGGTCAAGCATTGTCAGTGTTGGTAGTAGGGTTGTGATAATAGACGTTGATGATATCATATATCAAATACCCGATATTAATAGGCTTGATAAGCGTAGCAGGAGGTTCATAGAGTACTTGATTTAGGCCCTGTGAGGAATGGGATAAAGCATATTTTTACGCGTATTGGCTGTTTCCGTAATGTGGAATGTCAATTATAGGGATTTAAATACAATAAGGGCTAAGTTGGCGCTATTGGCTGCGGCATCCATAGTTGATTATGAGAAGGTAAATGCTGTTAAGCGTGATGATTGCTATGAGGCAACCATTAATGTTAAGCCCAACCTATTCGCCTGGCTATTCATTGATTTTGATGGGGGGGATGCAACCCTCGAGATTGATGACTCAATATACGCTGCGTACACGGGGAATAGGCTGTTTAGATTGAGCCCAGGTAATCATAGGGTTAGGCTTTGTTTGTCAAGCATTGGTTATTCCGGTGGTAGGTTTGTTAATTATAAGGACATGTACGTGGTTTATCATGAGCCTAGGACCATGGAATTCGTGATAAAGGCGTTGGCTGTTTCTGAGGTGGCGGAGGCTTATGAGGATTTGAGGAACCCCCCCTTACTGATCGTGCTTAATAATGCCCTGGATAAAATAATGATTACTAAGGTGTCGGGTAGGCAGATCAGCATGTTTCTTAAGCATTTCTCCCAGTATATTAGGCCGATACCTGACTTCCTCGGTAGTGTGTATGCCTACTATACTGAGGATGAGCTTGGGGAATTGAGTGAACCCAACTTCGAGGAATTGGGGGGGATGGAGGCTGAGGAGGCTTTGAAGGTTCTTAATGATGGATTGAGGGGGGGTTGGGTTCGTTAATGGGTAAAAGAGGAGCGCTATACACGGTGTGTTATTCGCATCTTGACCTTGCCTGGCTTTGGTCAGTCGACGTAACTAGGCAGAAGATTAGGAGGACCGTGGGCGACATGATATCCATGCATAGCATGTACCCTGAAATAAGGTTTGCCTGGTCTAACGTGGCATTCCTCAATTGGCTCGAGAAGGATGACCCAACGCTATTTGAAAGGTTTAGGCAAGCCGTTAAGGAGGGGTGGATCATCCCAGTTGGCGGTATGTGGGTTGAGAGTGATGCTAACTTGCCCGGTGGTGAGTCCCTGGTGAGGCAGTTTCTATACGGGCAGAAATACTTACTTAATAAGTTCGGTAAATTGGCAACAATTGGTTGGTTGCCCGACACCTTCGGATTCCCAGCATCACTACCACAAATACTAAGGAAGGCAGGCATAAAGGCTTTCTTCGAGGCTAAGCTTTCATGGAGCACGGTGAATAAGTACCATACTCCATATTCCTGTGGGAGGGGGGATTGACGGAACTAAGATATTGACGATTAATTCACAGCAGTTCTGGGGGCGAGTTTCACCCGAATGATATTAAGAGGGCGCTTCAGAACCACTCACAGCCAGACATACCTGCATTCCAACCCTTTGGTAGGACGGATGGTGGCGGTAGCACGACATGGATAAGCATGGAGAGGTACAGAGTCTATAGGGACATGCCTGGGATGCCCGAGTTGATAATTGCCAGTCCTGAGGACTACGTGGAGCTGGTGGGTAGGCATAGTGATGATTTACCCGTATGGCATGGCGAATTATACCTAGAGACTCACAGGGGGGGTGTCTATAGTAATGGTACCGTGATCAAGAGATTAGTTAGGGATACGGAGGTCGATCTTAGAGAACTTGAACTATGGAGTGCATTCCTTGGGTCAGGAGGGGGGGTTATGAGGAGCTTTGGTACCCATTGCTTGAGGCTGAGTACCACGACCCAATGGGGGCGACGAATACTAGGCAGGCGTATGAGGATGTTGTTGGAAGGCTCGTTAAGGATAGAGAGACCGTTAATAAAGAGTTGATGGATGTCCTGAGAAGGTCCGTTGATAATAATGATGATTGGATCACGATATATAATTCCCTACCCTGGGATAGGACTGAGGTAATTAAGCTTGATAAGCCACTTAAGGGATTACCAATGCAGAGGGTTAATGATGGTTACCTGGTTCAGGTCACCGTACCCGGTATTGGTAGGAGGCCCTTCGAAATTGGTGATGGTGTCTCCTCAGGTGATGTGGTTGCTGGTGATAACTACATTGAGAATTCCGTGGTTAGGGTTATGTTTGATGGTTCGTTGAGGATCTACGATAAGGAGGTTGGGAGGTGGGCCGTTGAGGACGGCTATTTAATGGTCTGCGAGGACATAGCTATACCCTGGAGTGGGTGGAATCTTGAGGGTTGGTATAGAAGGAATTGCAGGGTTTTGAGGCCTAACCAAGTGATGGTGGTTGAGAGGGTCCATTGAGGGGGTTCGTTAATGCTTAGGTACGTATTTAATGATTCTGAGATAACCCAGTGGATTTATGTTAAGGCTAATTCCAGGGTTGTGGAGTTTGTGGTTAAGGCTAATTGGCGTGAGAGGTTCGTTGTGGTTAAGAATGAGTTTAGGCTGGGTATTAAGGGACTTCATGCGGTTTATGAAATACCTTATGGAGTAATCGAGAGACCAAATAGGCCGGGTAATTCGTGGGAAGCCGCTAAGTTTGAAGTGCCTGCATGGAGGTGGGGGGGTGATTTGAGTGATGATGATTATGGCGTGGCCATATTGAATAGGGGGGGTGTGCAGGGCTATGGTGCTAGGGATAATGTCATTGGATTGACGCTATGGAGAAGCCCCATGTTCCCCCCCAACCCATTCCTGGATTACGGTAATGTCACCGTTGAATACGCAATTTATCCACACATCGGTGACTGGGTCAGTGCAAGGGTTCCTAAGGTGGCCCAGGCATATAATACACCACTTAGGCCAGTTAATGGTTATGCAGGCGAAATGAAATTCCTCGAGATAAGTACGGACTCTGTTCTTATGGAGAGCGTGAAGCTTGGTGAGGATGATAGTTCATTAATAATGAGGCTTTGGGAACCATATGGTAAGCACACCATCGTTGGCATAAGGATTGCTGGTCGCTTTAGTAATGCTGAGGAAACGGACTTACTGGAGAGGGGTGTGGGTAAGGTAGACCTTAGCGCCATACAGCTTAGCCCATTTGAGATTAAGACCATTGCTTTACGTAATTGGACACTGTGAGTTAGCCTTAATTAGTTATGCTTAATGCAAAATTGAGCACCTAAATGGGGATTAGGATACCTTTTTATGGAATTGATCGCAACATCTGGATTGATGCCTACTTAATAGCTAATGTTGAATTCAAATACAATAGAGTACTAATGATTAAGGAGCACGCCGATTCAATTGAACCTCAAATCAAGCCACTACCATTTAATGAGGTGCTGAATTTAATGAGGGAGGGTTATAATGACTTACTGGCGCTAATTAATGAGGTTGAGAGTAGGGTGGAGACCAGGAGGAGCATTAGGATTCTTGAGGTCTTAGCATTACCCATTTATAACCCGTCACAATACCTAGCACGTAGGGAGAATGAGGCCGTGATTCTACCATTACTTAACATACTCAGGAGGTTTTATGAAGACTTAATGCCGAAGATAAGTAAAGCTGGTGACGTTAAAATAGGGTCCCTGGAAATATCCGTTAGGAATAACAAGGTATTCATTAATGATAAGTTTGATAGCGTTTACACGAGTTTTTACGAGAATGATAATTCACTCAGGGCTAAATTGAATGATATCTTAGGCGTAATATGATGAACGCAAGTGCTATTATTACAATCACTACTATGATTATGATACCATAATAACCAATTACCGGTCTTGCATACTCAACGTTGCACATAACCGTTGGTACATTATTAAGTAGAAGCTGGGCGGTACCGAGCATGTTTGTGTAAGTACTTATTGATTTAGTACCACATGTAAGTGTAACCTTAATTCCCGGCGCCGGCAGATCAAGCATGTCTTTGACGGTTACTGTGGAATTTACGTAGTAATTAACCGTTATATTCATTGGGGAATTAACAGTTACATGCTCAATCACTGGATAGGCTGTGTAATTGGCAGTCCTAATAACAGGTCCTGAAACGACTATTGTGGAGTTAGCCAGGACCACTTGCTTGGTATTACCACTCCCTGTGGGGGGGTTATGAAGTTAACGATGTACGACACATTCCTATAAACCACAAATACACTTAATGGTGAGTTAATGGTCAGGTTTATGTACGGCGTGGTTATGGGCGCTCCATTAACATATATCGTGTATGGTGATGAGAATATGACTGTGCCGTTAGAAATCGAGGTAGGTGGTATGTATGTGAATGTTGAGTTAACTTTGATCCAGTATATGAACCTCCTTATTGGAAGTGAGACTGTAACGTTGTAGTACTCATTGGTCAAGTTACAAATAACCGTTATGGTTGACGGACCTAGTATTACGTAACCACCTGTGTAATTCAGCCATGGTACGTACTCATAATAACCATTAATGCTCACCAATGGCCTACAAGCAACGGTGGAGTTCAATGGATACAGCCCGTAATTACCAATTACCAATCCACCCAGGTATGTTCCATTAATTAAGCCAATAGGCACGTGGCTTGGGTTAATCACGGTCACATTAACCTCAAGGGGTAGTGACCAAAGCATTGTTAGATTCTTCATAATGCCCGGCGTAAGTACGGACTCAAGGCCTGAGGCGTTGTCGATAGCCTGAGCCTCCTCCGCAGTGCCGGTACCTACATTCCAGACATCCTGCGGCACAATCCAGGTACCGTTTACCAATCTTATCAATACGTTTGTTATGATTTCTCCACTTAATAGCTTACCATATACCTGACCTGGGCTATAACCGCCCGTTAATACGAAGGCTAAGTCAAGCTGCGGCGTTGCGCCAGCGCCGTGCGGCGCAACCTCGAAATAGGCGTTACTAATCGTTGTATATGGGTATAGGGTCATGTTGCTATACCACACAGTACCATTGCCGATATTGTACCCGAAGCACACCGTAACGTAGGTTGGCGTCACTTCGCATAGCTTCGCGATATCTGATGCAATGAATGGGTATGTACTAATGAAACCCAGTACGGCTGGTGATGCACTACTTAATTTTAATGTTGTGTATTCAAAGGATGCCCCCCCTGGAGTAGTATTATTAAACGCACCAGGAGGGCCTATTAGGACCTCCCCCCCTGGATAGTGAATGCCAATAACATTCTGGAGCCAGTAGTACTGGTATTGCCCATTAGCTAACTTAATCACTAAGTAAAAGTTCAGTTGTAGGTCTATCACGGCCTGGTCCTGCGGCACTGGTAGAACCCCCCCGCATTCCACGTGGTAAAGTTTAGAGGTTTTGTAATGACTATTGTGGCAACCACATAGTCATACTTATACTCATAACCGACGTAATTGCCGTTTACATAACCAACGCCATACACGCCAATACCTATTGGCGCAAAGCCATTACTGAATATTGACGACATCCCAGAAACATCACCCTTAAGCCATGATATGTATGAACTCGAATATCCAATGAAGCTAAAGCCAATACTTGGCGTTACTAACGACGGTATTAACCACGCAGTGACATTATTAATGCCGGGAGTCACATCGGTGTACTCAGTCACATTCTCAAAACCCTCCGCCTCGAGCATGACCACGTAATGTCCCGGCTCTAAATTCGTCAACGTACATGATCCAAGCGCGTTTGTTGTGCAGGACTTATTAATGCTCGGTATTACTACGGTGGCATTGGCAAGTGGGTTTTTCGTGAGAGCATTGAATACATTAATGCTTAAGTTACCAAGGATTGATTGAGGACTTAAGTAGCCGTAGTTCACAAACACCACAGCCCAATTTGCATAGTACTCCCAGAGTCTGCCTCGATCATTAACCAGTAATTACCAGGTTTAGGCGCAGTGAAGTTATAATCTGACAATGAAACTAATGCATTGCAACTAGTACCCGTCGCCTCATTGATTAAGTATATCGCCAACTTGTTTAATTGCGGTATATAGACTATGGTGAAGTTCACCAATTCACCAGGTAGCACACTGCCTATACCGCACCCGATACCGCCTGGATTAGCGATTAATTCATTCATTGGCTCAACGATATAGAGGTTTATTTGATCACCAACGCCATAGAATGGGTCCCATTGTACAGCCATATACGGGGGGGTTGATGAGTACGGTAATTGGAGATTACCCCCCCAACACCGGTCGATGACGATGCGAAGAAGAGAGGTATTGAGCCATTGGCGTAATTAATACCGCTACCATTACTTGGGAATAGGATTATCGTAAAGCCATCGGCAGGGGGGGCCACGTGGAAGAAGGAGAATATGCCAACCACTGAGATCTTGATTATACCTCCATTATATGTTATGGGCCATGCAATACCACCGTAGGAGTATGAGGAAGGATAGATTAACTGAAATGCATTTATACCGTTGTAGTAATTAGTTGTGTAGGCTGGGTATCCAATGGTGTTGCTAAAGGTTAAGTATGGTGACTTAATGAGGTTGGTGGTGGCATTTAATAATGTCGTGTAATTGCCGATGGCGAGCGCATATGTTGGTGGTGCCGTTATCGTAAATATCACGATTAGTGGTATAATTATTAGTATTAATTCTTTGGTCATATTCGTGATTAATTTTTAAATATTGTATTATTAAGTTTTGCCTTATATACTCAAACTAACAATATGAGAAAAACTTAAAATTCAATGGCATTATTGTAGTTTGAGTAATGGGTAATGGCTTGTTAAGCGTACATAGCCTGTCCGTTGGGTATAGAACCATTCGAGGAGTCTATTATGCCGTTAGGAATATTGATTTGGAGCTTCATGAAGATGAGGCCATAGCTATAGTTGGTGAGAGTGGTTCAGGTAAAACAACGCTTGTGAATGCGATAGTTGGCTATCTACCGCCTAATGCCTTCGTTAATGGAGTAATAACCCTAGAAGGTAGGGTAATTAGGAAGGATAATTATGTTGATATGGCATTCCTGCAAAATAGGTGGAAGTTAATATCTCTCGTGCCTCAGGCATCAATGAATATATTCAATCCCGTAATTACGATTGCATCACACTTCGTGGATACGGCTGAGGCCTATGGAATGAGTAAGGATGAGGCGTTGGTAAGGGCTCATAAACTGTTGAGTGATGTTAAGCTGGATCCTAATAAAGTGCTGCGTATGTATGCTCACCAACTCAGTGGTGGTATGAAGCAGAGGGTTGCCATTGCCCTAGCGCTGCTATTGAACCCTAAAGTAGTCATTCTTGATGAACCAACCTCCGCATTGGATGTGGTCACTCAAAGGCAAATACTTGATTTGTTGAAGGAGCTTAAGAGGATGTATCATTTCTCAATGATAATAGTCACCCATGACATAACAGTTGCCGATTACGTGGCGGACAGGATATACGTGATGTATGGCGGTAGATTCGTGGAGCATGGGCTTAAGGATGAGGTTATTAAGCATCCACTACATCCATACACAGTGAGCCTTCTGGGCAGTATACCGACGGTCAGGGTGAAAAACCCATTTAGCGAGTTTAAGCTTAAGAGGGGTGGCGTTAATTACGTTGGCTGCCCATTATATTATAGATGCCCATTTGCTGATGATTCCTGTAAGAACGAGCAGATAAATGTCGAGACTTCTCAAAACCACGTGGTTTACTGCAACCATGTTAATAATGTCAGGGTGGCGATTTATGGCTAAGATATTAGAGGCTAAGCACGTATCCGTTGTGTATTCAATACGTAAGGGCCTATTTTCGAGAGCTGAGATCCTCGCACTAAATGATGTTGATTTCGATGTCGATGAAAATGCATCAATATCAATAGTTGGTGAGTCAGGTAGTGGAAAGACAACGCTGGGTAGGGTATTGGCTGGCGTTCAATTACCCACTAAAGGTACCGTACTCTTCTATGGCAAGGATGTGAGGGAGATGAGTAAGGATGAGTTCATGAATTACAGAAGGAGCGTTCAATATATTCCTCAAGACCCATACTCATCATTTAACCCCCCCTTTAAGTCCATGGAGTCCATACTAATGGATGTAATTACTTACTATAAAATAGCTGATAGGCGTAGAGCATACTCACTAATGTCCAGCATACTTAAGGACCTGCAGTTGGAGCCTGATGAGGTACTCGATAAATATCCACATCAATTAAGCGGTGGGCAATTGCAGAGGATCGCCATTGCTAGGGCGTTATTAATTAGACCTAAGGTCATCATTGCCGATGAAATTGTGAGCATGCTCGACGCATCACTTAGGGTCGACTTAATTGATTTGCTCAAGCAGGTACAGAGGGAGTATGGGTTAAGCGTTGTGTTTATAACACATGACATAGCCCTGGCCAGGTATTTCGCAATTAATGGGGGGGAGTTAGTGGTTATGCATAATGGTAGGATTGTCGAGCGTGGACGTACGAATGAAGTTATTGAGAATCCAAGGGATAGCTATACGAAGTTACTGTTAAGTTCGCACCTTGAGCCATCATTTAGGGGGGGGTGATGACATGCCATCATTTATGCATGAAGTTCTTTTCTATACCTTGACCGCCCTCTTACTACTCTCAATAATACCACTACTCATATTACCACCCAATAACCCAGCAAGGAACTTAGACATTGTAGATCTAATAATAGTCCTCGCCTTCTGGCTATACATTCTGTTCACGTTGATTAGGGAGGTACGTAGGGGGGGCTATTAGAATTCCCTCATGCGTGGGTTAACCAGCATATCGGCGCCCAATGCCATGAACATAAGCCCAACCTCATAGACTATTATTGTTATTAATGGTATTATCAAGTTCCAAAAGCCCAATGGACTGTATATTGCACCACCAATGCTTATGGCGAAGTTCAAGACAACGCCCCCCCAGTTAGCCGTAGTTAGTGGTAAGAAGCCGTACGCGTACAGACCGACTAAGCCGTATACGTAAAACATCATGTCCTGGAATAGGTGGACTAGTATGTACGGCATCATTGGATATATCATTTCACCAAATATTATCTTCCTAGCGTTAAAGCCCAGTATCCTAGCCACCTCTATGTAGCCCTGGTTCTTAAGCGAGTACGTGAACCCCCCCCTCACAGACCTCGCCAGGCCTGCCCAGGAGAACATGCTTAATATCCCGGCGAGTATTAATGGGTTGTTTGTATGTATCATGGTGGCTAGTATTAGGATTATTGGGAAGGTGGGTAGTGTGAGTATTATATCAAAGACGGCGCTTAATGCCTTATCGACTAAGCCACCAACATAGCCGGCTAGTAATCCGAGCACTACGCCAATCCCTATAGTTATTATTGATGCCAGGGCGGTGACTTCTAGTATGAATGGAGTGCCCCCCAAACAATGTCCGAAATAAGCGGTATACCCTCATAGTCAGTACCAAATACGTAGAGTGGGAAGTCCTTGAGACTAGGCGGCATGAAGGCATTAGCTGGGTTTGCGTACTTACCGAGAGGCGGTGGTATTATCAGTAGTCCCACGGTTCCCATCAATACGTATAACAGGAATATTATTAATCCTGCCATAAACACCTTATTAGAAAGCAATAACTTCTCCCACTTACGAATGGTCTTTCGACTTATGTTAGGTATTACTATGGTCATGACACTCTCACCCTAGGGTCAAGGATTCCATACAGTATGTCGGCAATTATGTTACCTGCTATTGTTACCGCCACTATAACCATTAACGTACCTATGGCTAGGGGGGGATAATCCCTACTACTCAATGCGCCAGCGTAAAGACTACCAATGCCATAAAGCCCAAAGGTGCTCTCTATAAAGGCAGCGGCCCCCCCATTAGTAATCCAAAGGAATACATGAACCTAGTAAATGATGGAATTACGGCTAACCTACCAATGTAATTAGTCATTAACGTCCTTGACTTTATACCCCCCCTCAATCTTGCGTACATTACATAGTCCTCCCTAGAAACGGCTACCGCGGCCGACCTAATACTCAATATGTAACCAGGTATCATGGGTATTGCGAAGGATAGTATTGGTAAAGTATAGTGATAAAGGACGTTCGTTATGGTCTGCCAGTTAAAGCCTAACTCAGACGGCGGTATTGAGTAGGAGCCATTTATTGGAAATACGTGGTTGTATACCGCGAGGAATAGTAGTAGTATTATGGCTAATACATAATTTGGTATGGCCTGGATTGCGGCGCTCGTTACGGTTATTGCCTTATCAATCTTACCACCACCATATCTGGCGGTATAAAGCCCAATAAGTATGCCAAGCGCGTATGAAAGTAGTAATGAAGTTACTACTAAGAATACGGTCCAGGGAATCTCCTCGGCTATCATCAGCGCCACGGGTTCATGATATACCAATGACCTACCCAGGTCACCATGGAATAAGTGTTTCATGTAGGATATGTATGCCTGAAATGGCGGTTCAGTAACATTTACAAGGAAGATCTGCCTAGCCTTGGCTTCACAGGTAAGTAGCTATAGCCTTAGCTAGGCAGCTGCCTATGTATACCTGGACTGGGTTACCCGGAGCATACCTGAGCAGTATATACGTTGCTGAGATTACGAATAATAAACTGGCAATAGCAATGCCAACCCTCTTTACAATCCATAATAATAAATCCTTAGCGGCCATTAACAACAAAATACCAATAAGCCCTTATATAAGGATTACTCACTTGATTTCTAATTAAATTAAATTAATTAAACAAACTAAGATATAATATATAATAGTGAGAAATACTTAAAAAGGCTTAATGTTAAGCGATAGGCATGCCAAAAAATTATAAAAAAAGATAAAGATAATAGTAGTAATACTCTAGGAAAAGCGATCCTACCCATAGTTATGGTTATAGCCGCGGCTCTACTAATAGTAATATTTTCGTATCCAATACGTGCAGTTACGCCGCCTAGCCATATACCAAATGGTACCTGGCAATGGGCTCCAGAAGGTCCTCCAACACCTGGTGGTATTTATTGGAATCCATGGTCACCAACATCGCAGATGCTAGGTGCATGGTGGAATTACCTGCCATTAGCCGTGCTTGAGCATTCATCGAATACCACAATATTAGTATTGGCATCAAGTGTTGAGTGCTCTACAAATCGTACAGAGATCATAGTAACGCTAAAGCCTAATATCTATTGGTACGTCGGTAATAACACCAAGATACCAGTCACAGCATGGGATGTGTGGACTACATGGGTAATAGGTGGCTTCCTCTTTGGTTGGGAGTCGCCGTACTTCAGTAATATTACCGTGGTTAACAACTACACAGTCATATTCCAATTAAGTGGTCCGTACTGTGGTACCAATGAGGAGTGGAGGATACTGGGCTATCCAATACAGGCTCCATACTTCCAGTTTGGCCAGTATGCCGAGAATGTTAGCCAAATAGAGAGTGAGCTGGCAGTCACGCCATCAAGTAGTCCAGAGTACAGTAAGTTACAGAGTGAGTTAAGTACATTGGCTAGTGAGGTTGAGTCATTAAACGTTACGCCTGCGGTTAATGGCTTCTACTACCCATTGGTTAATACTATGACTAGCACCAACATGGAGTGGCAGGCGAATCCATGGTTCCTCCAGGAATTCCCCCCAACTCATCGCTTAAGTATTACCCATACATGATAACCTACTGGACCACAGGCAATACTCAAAGTGAGGAGTACGATATCGGTGGTTACTCCTGCTACGATACAACGGCAATACCCGAGAGTGTGGTTCAAACAATGGAGAGTGAGGCTTAATTGTCTATATGGCTCCTACGTATGGTCCCGTGGGTATTTTCATAAACCCAACAATATACCCATACAACCTTGTCCAGGTTAGGCAGGCTTTGGCATACATAATAAATAGGACCGAGGTTGCTGAGGCGTATCCGCCGGATTATGTGCCATTAACTACGGTTACAGGTATCGATAATTCCCTACTGAGTTACTTCGAGAGTAAGTTGCCACCTGGTTTCCTTTCAGAACTTAATAATTACACTTATGATCCGGCAAAGGCTGCTCAGCTACTTGAGTCTGTAGGTTTTAAGGAGGTTAATGGGCAGTGGTATCTACCGAATGGTACGTTATGGACGGTCACGATAATAGTACCGTCAGGGTTCACCGACTGGGTTGCATTGATGCAGAACGTTGCTGAGCAATTAAATGCCTTTGGTATAAAGGCTGAAGTTCTTGAGCTTAGTACTGGCACGTTTTACTCAGACCTATTCTCAGGTGATTATGTAATAGCGCCATTCTTTACAGGATTCCCAGCGCCAACCACGGCATACGGTGTCGTCCACATACTATTAGGGGGGGTGCCACCATTTAATACTGTACTTAATAATTATACAACATACGTATTTAATGGTAAAGAATATACAATTAATGTGACTGCGGTATATGATGAGATGCAGACGCTGCCATATTCGTCACCACAGTACTGGAACGATACTGCCCAGTTAATTGCCTTCGTTAATTATTGGCTTCCATACATACCACTTGTCAGTAAGGTTGAACCTGTTGAGTTGAACCCTGCATGTGCTAATTGGACAGTACTACTGAGCATAAGTAATCCAGGGCTCAGGAATGAGATGCTATTCCCATTCATAGCCGAGGAGTTTGAGTACATGGGGGGGCCAGTAATCGCATTCTTTAAGGGTTGGGTTGTGCCACCTGGCGTCAGCTTAACAATAACGCCTCCTCCGCCGAAACCGACGGTGTCGACAACACTACTCATAAGCGTCATAGTGATAATAGTAATCATAATTATAGTAATAGCTGTGGTATTAGCGCTAAGAAGGCGCCCAAGAGCGAGCAGTTAGCAAATACTACGATTAATATAACAACCTAGTTTAAAATTGGAGTGAGTTATATTTTTTATCCTTTGGGTATCTTCTCACGTGATGAAGTATTGGGATGTTGCATTGATTATTTTAGTTGCATTGATTATGATTATTGTAATGGTTAATCCCACAATCAATTATTCAATTACCTCATTCATTTGGAATGCCATTAGCCACGTAATTAATGGCATAATGAATATGCAAATACCAATAACAAAACAAGTATCGGTAGGTGGTCCATGTTATTCCTGGGGCCTCATTAATGTCAATTTGACAAACGGCGAATCCCTATTTATTGAGGTTGTCAATGGATCATACGTCTACTTACTCACCAATTCACAATTAAGTTCATGGAATGGCGGGCCTGAGGCGCCCAGTAATTATACTTGGTTTAGTTCCGTGCCTGGCATTTACGTGGTTAGCCCAGGCTCCAGTAGTTATAGTTTATTGGTTTGTGGGAATACTGGGATTGCCTATAGGGTCCTTAATTACACGGCCATGGGTATTGCGGCTTATTACGGGCCGAGCTACGGCAATGTAACGACTGATGCCGTGCTTGGTCTCTTCAACATAACCAATGCCTATGTCGAGAATTCCACTGGTGCCGCTGGGCCCGGCTTTTCCCTTCAATTGAATGCCTACGTCGTAATTAAGTATGGTGGTAATTACATGGTTCATTGGGTTCAGGATGCGCTCGTGGTAGTGGATGGTCAGTACTGGTTCCAGGGTGAGATGGATGTTGTTAATTACGTTGGTTCGTCTAGGAACGTTGTTTATGAGCAGGGTAGGTGCGTGCTTGGTTGCTTCGAAACGCCAATGGCCGGCTTATTAATAATATCCGTAAACTCGACGGGTTACGGCGTGGTCATCAACTTCGGTTACTCACTGCTTCAGTTGGGTAATGAGACCTTCAGTCCGAGGATTTATTGGTTTGCCCATGAGTTAATACCGATACCTAACGCCACGGCATACATAGTTACTAGCCTACTGAGGCCCATATGGCTGGCCCATGGATACGGAATTCGTGATTGGCGGTCCAGGTAATGGTGGCGGTGTTGAGTTTAGGAGCTAGATGCATACCTATCGCTGCATTATTGGAATGGCACATCATGGGCTCCATACCCAATAACCTACTCCTTTGGTGTATCCACCGGTGAGTATGCGGTCAATGTTTACGTACTGCCGATTGGGCCCTCAACGGCTGAGTTGGTTGTTGGTCGTAATAATTATCAGCAGTTGAGTGGTTAGTAACCACAGCGTTTATTAATGCATGCATTAATAATGCTGCATATGGTTAGTGAGGATGTTGAGAGACTTAAGAGAAACCCTGAGATACTTATTGAGGCTTTGAATGAGTTGCTTACGACAAACCCTGAAGCCCTAATTAGGGCATTGATGAATAGGCCTGAAACCCTAATTAGGCTCGTGGCATTAACCGCTTCACTACCATTAGTAATACCAACGATGTTGTTGAGGATACTCACGGCCCTCGCGATCCCACCAGGTAGTCCTGGTGATATGGATGCGCTGAGGGCTAGGATAAGTGATGTGGAAAGGAGACTTGATGATATTGAGAGTAAGATGGTTAAGAGGGAGGACTTAGAGTCTTTGATCAAAGAATTAATTAGTAAGTATGGTGTTAAGGGTTAGAGGCCCCTATGAATTGCACTATGCGTTGATACTGAGTGCACGTAATCGACAAGCCTCACCAACTCCCCAACCTAGTACTTATGAAATCAGCATTGCAATCAGTCTGTGATAGACATTTAATTAGGAAGTCCCTTAAATTGGCACTGGCCACATTGCTTGGTATGAGGTCATGAGCAACCTGACCCAAGTGTTCAGGGTCTTTAACCCTAATGCCCTTAACAGCTAGGAAAGCATTTATAGCATTATCATAGATTGATAGGCTTAATTTCACGATATCACTAAGAATAGCAGCATCCCTGGTCCGCTCATAATTACTCACTAAATTCACCAATGTTTGAAGGTCTCTCCGTGCAGTATTAACCAGTGATATTGGGTCTGGCCCCACGTATTATCACATTAAATCCAATTTTTAAGGCTTAAGCTATTGAACATCTTTTTCTATAGTTTCTTGTGATAAATACAGCTTGGTCCAGGACTAATTATATAAATAATAAAGGAATTAATGATTGTATAAATATTTTACTTTGATTAAGGTCAACGCACAGAGTAGATGGCGTCCCAAAATGCCTTCTCATAATTCTGTATAATATATGCCATGTTCCTGGCCCTCACGACCGATTGCTCGTCAATACCCCTAATTACCTCAAGGGCCCTATTCTCTAATTCTGTGAATGGTCCCCCTAAAGGCCTCGAAGAAACCAACCTCCTTAATGCCGTACTTATCACGTAATGCATTACCGAGTCTGACCACGTTTTGGCCCCCACACCGGCATGTTGACGATTATTGCCAAGGCAAACTCCTGAACAGTGGCATAGTTAGCTAGCCAGGCCAGGTAATGCGTGTATTGCACAGCCTCTGGTATTACCTCAAGCATTAATGGATCCTTGATCTCTATGCCCAACTCCCTCATTAACTTCATTAATTCATGAAGTGCGTTGTAATCGCCGTCGAGCAGCATTTTCATGAACTCAAGCTCTGCAACGTTTCTCGTCCTGCCCAGGGCTATGGCCAGTGACCTTAAGTCGTGGTTAACTATGTACCATTGATTCATTACAAATGCCCTAATTGTATTTATGGATAGCGTCCCTCCTCCGCATCCCTAATCATTGGGTGATTTAGTATTGCATCGTTGAGTGGTTCCAGAGCCTTCCTAATACCTTCAAGTAGTTCCCTAGGTTCCACGGTTTAAATTAATCAGTTTACTTTAAAAGCGTAGTATCACTATGTATTATGGTGTGGCTTTATTGGTGATTGAATGAAAATAAGTATGAAAGGTCTTAGTAATGTCGAAGAATTTAGGATGTTACTTAGGGTATTGGTTAATGGCGAGCGTGTTGAGATTAATCAAGGCATTATTGAGCTCGCTAAGCTCAATAAGGTGTTGCTTCACGTGCTTAGGGTCGTTAATTATGAGGGTGAGTTGCGGTGGGGGGGTCAGGAGAATGGGCTTAGGAGGGTTATTAATGTGGTCTCTGAGGTTGAGGATGCACTAAATGGTATTGAGCATGCCTTCATAAAATTGATTAAGCCCGTTGTCTACGTGCCGGCGGATGTCGATGTCCTGGTTAGGAGGGACCAAGTCCTATTGGCTGCGGCTAGGTTGATTAGGCGTGGTTATAGGCTGCTGCTTTATGAGCCGTACACAATAACGCTTGTTAAGGATGGAATTAACGTAGACCTCTACGTACACCCATCAGTGGCCGACCTTATCTATGCCAGGGGGGGTGAGGACTTCCTTAGGTTGAAGACAGTCGGTGAGTATCATGGCGTTAAGGTTAGCACAATCGATAGGAGTGCCGAGGTTGTTTTAACGATACTCCACGCCTTATATAAGGAGGGCATTATCACACTTAATGATGCATTAACGATAATAAACTGGCTAAGTGATGATGCTGTCAATCTGTGCGAGCAGTTAAGGTGTGGGCGTGCGATGGAGTTGGCATTATCCATAGTGCTATCTTCAATTGCTGGGTCATTGGTATTGCCGTATAAGTTATCGATGGGTCTTTGGTCTATGAACCTACTAATGAGGGTTCTGGGATATGGTGAGTATGCCCCCCCGTCAGTGTTTATGGGGGGGATTAGGAGAATCGGTGATTCCAGGTCAATGACTCAACTCATTAATCGCATTATAAGGATAAGTTATTAAATAATGTATTACAAACCGACCTTCATAGACTTAATGTGTCACTCTCACCTCCCCATACATCCCAACTGTGGCTCTCCACCTTGGTGGAATTAGTATTGTCGACCCGTATTCCTCAATTACGGCTGGCCCCCTCAATTACCTGGTTCATTGGTATGTCCTCACGCCAGTAAATCGGCGTCTCAACCCAGTCATCGAAGAAAACCCTCCTGAAACTCCTCGGCCTAGCCTCACCCTCAGCTTGGTGCTCTGAACCTCGGCTTAACCCTGGTTATCACCGCGAATACCCTAATCGTCACAACCTCAATGGGCTTATTCAGCCTAAAGCCATACGTCGCGTAATGCCTATCATTAAATGCCCTCTCAACATCCTCCATGCTCGCCGGCCTACCAACGGGTATTGTTAACTCCCAACCCTGCCCGACATACCTAACATCGGCATACCTAAGGAAGTAATCAACCCTACCCAACCTACTAAGCAACTCATCCTCAAGTCTCTTAAATCCGTCCTCGAGGTCCTTTGGGAATGATGACCTAGCCTCAAACCTCTCATCAGCCATTAACAGACCAAGGGCGCTGAAGGCCCCCCCAGGTTCAGGCGGTACGATCACGGAGTTAATACCCAACTCCTCAGCTATGTAGGGTGCGAATTGAGGACCAGCACCACCGAAGGCCATTAATGCGAAGTCCCTTGGGTCGAGACCCCTCTCGACAGTCACAAGCCTAACAGCCCTGGCCATCTCAACAACCGCAAGCCTAATGGCCTCAAGGGCCACGTTAATCGAGTCACCAAGTCTCGACAAGCCCTTAACCGCGGCATCCCTATCAAGTCTCATCTCACCGCCAAGTAAATATTCGCCGATCCTGCCAAGAGCCACGTTGGCATCCGTCAGTGTTGGTTCCTTACCACCCCCCCTACCATAGCATATAGGCCCTGGATCAGCCCCGGCACTAATTGGGCCAACCCTGAGCGCCCCCCCAGCATCATCACGCCAAATAATCGTCCCACCACCGCTCGAGACCTCGGCAAGGTCAATAAATGGGAACCTAACTGGATAACCACTACCCTTAACAAGCCTACCATGATGAACCTCACCACCGACCTCATACTCCGTGGTCACCTCAGGCTCATGCTTAAGTATTGAGGATGCCTTAGCCGTGGTACCACCCATGTCAAAACCAATAACATTCTCAACACCAATTAATTTAGAGAACTCCGCAGCAGCCACGGCACCAGCCGCGGGCCCCGACTCAATTAATTGAACGGGTCTCTCCACGGCCTCACCAGCGTCTATGAGACCACCGGCGCTTGACATTATGTAAAACCTGCCAATACCAAGCTCCTTAAGTCCCTCGGAGAACCTGGCTATGTACTCACTGACGATGGGCATTAGGACGGCATTGACGACTGTGGTCGACGTCCTCTCATACTCCCTAGCTCTGGGGGGGCAACCCTGCTTGACAGGCTTATGTACCTAAAGTACTTCCTAAGTACGCCACCTGTGATCTCCTCATTACTTGGGTTAATGTATGAGTGAAGGTACGAAACAGCGACGCTAACAACACCCATAGACTTAGCCCTAACCGCATACTCCTCAACCTCCCTAGGATCAACACTCTTAGCCACAGTACCATCAGCCAAAACCCTCTCATCAACCTCAAACCTAAGCTCCCTAGGTACCAGGGGCCTCGGCTTATCGAAGAATAGGTCATAAAGCCTAGGCCTATTTTGACGACCAATCTCAATAATGTCCCTAAAACCCTTCGTAGTGAACAAAGCCACCCTGGGAATCTCAAGATCAACCTGCCCAAGCAGGGTATTAGTGCCGATAGTCGTTGCATGAAGAACCTCGGAAATAGGCTCCCTAATTTTCCTCAAACCCTCAAGCACGGCAACCTCAGGACTCCTCGGAGTACTGAGAACTTTGATTGAGTATATAGTCCCATCATCCCTGAGAACGACGAAGTCCGTAAAGGTACCACCAACATCAACAGCAACGATTGCCATCGGCTGTCACGGTAAATATGCAAAATTACGTTATTTTTATATTTTTACTATAAAGATGTAATTACCGCTGATTGAGCTATGAATAAGTGGGAAATATTGTTGCCAGGTATGCCCATAACTACAAACCTAGGATTTTTAGGTCTTTGCAATGTTGTTTTAATAAGGATTGATGATAAGTACGTGATATTTGACCCTGGGCATTATGGAAATAGAGAACCATTACTTTCTGCGCTTCGTAATAGGGGGGGATTGGGCGTTAATGATATTGACTATGTCGTGCTGTCTCATCTTCACTTTGACCATGCCATAAATGCACTATTATTTCCTAGGGCAAAGATCATAATTTCAAGGGATGAAATATATTATGCACAATCTAATCCTAATGACCCATACCTAGTGACATACTTAATTGATCTGATTAAAGATAGATTAATTACTGTGAAGGATAACGAAGAATTCCTCGGAGCAAATTTCATATTACTTCCTGGGCACACGGGTGGGACCATGGGGGGGCTTCTACTTAAGGATAAGGTATTACTCGCAGGTGACGCCATTAAGTATATGTCTGAGGCGGTAAATAGAAGGGCATCATTCACCTATTACAACGGTGAATTAGCTAATGAAAGCGTTGCGAGAGCCCTAAGTATTGCTAAGGTGATAATTCCGGGCCATGATATACCCTTTATTGTTGAAGGCAGTTCAATAAAGCCACTTATGGATGAGCCTTTTAATTTTCAATTAACCTTAAGAGGTCACGTAAAATTAACGATTGTTAATGAATAATTAAGTAGCTACTGGACATCGCTAAATAACATTCCTAAATCATAATTTAACTTTACACGTATCCCCAACTCCTTTAAAACTGACCATAATGTTGCACTATTACTACTTACTACGGGTTTATTTATTCGCCTTTCAATAGCGCTAATAACCTCGAATGTTCTCCAATTAGTGCATGATATAAATAATGCATCGAAGTCTGAACCAAATTGATTATACGCGCTTAAGGCCGCTTCATAGGCAGTCCTTGGGTCAAGCGAACCAATCACTGTGTTATCCACAATACCGAGCCCACGTATATTGACAACCTTAAACCCATGAGACTCAAGAAATTCTCTCTCCTTAACATTTAATTCATCTATGTATGGTGTAACAACCAACACCTTATTAACACCTAATCTCTTAAGGGCGTCAATAACAGCACCTGCCGTGGCCACAGCCCTAACTTTGGTTAAGCGTTCAATTCTTTCCTTAATCTCAACATGATGATTTGGACCCTTAAACAGGCTACCTGTTGTACATGCATAGGCAATAATGTCTGGGTTAATAGTACTTAACTCCATGGCAGCTCTCTCGGTCTCCTTCTCCATCTCCTCAAGGCCCTTTAACGTAACCTCCCTCAGTGTGATCCTGGAACTATGTATAGTGATCTCCGGCTCCTTAATTACACGGCTAAATTCACGCTCAACGGTGGTATTCGATGATGGAATTATTACGCCGATCTTAAACCAAGCCATTAATCTTATACCTTATCATGAATTATTTAAGCTTTCAGCTTTATAATTTATATAAAAATGATGAGTAAAAACTTAAAAATAGATCTATATAAAATATTAGCTTGATTAAATATGGTATCAATGAGAACACTCGCAATAATAAGCACGAGTATAGGTATTGGATTTGAATGGTATGATTTCTTCCTTTATAGTTTATTAGGACCCATTATAGCGGAGTTATTCTTCCCATCAAAGGTGGCCGTGTTATCTCTCCTATTATACTATCTAGTTTTTCTAATAGGCTTTTTAGGTAGGCCACTTGGTGGTATCATTTTTGGTCATATCGGTGATAGGCTCGGTAGGATCTATGCTCTCTATTTCACATTATTATTTGCTGGTGTAGCCTCGCTCGTGGTTGCGGTCTTACCAACTTACTATCAAATAGGTATTGTGGCTCCAATAATACTTGCGGCAATGAGGTTCTTAGACGGTGTTGCACTTGGTGGTGAGTGGGGGGGTGGTTCATTCTCATTAACTTCGGAGTATATAAATCCAAATAGAAGGGGTCTTTACTCGGGTATTCTTCAGTCAACGGTATCAATTGCATCGTTATTAATAAGTGGTTTAACATTACTGTTAACATCTATATTGGGTTCCACGGGCTTTAAGGCAATTGGTTGGAGGATATTATTTGGCATAGGCTTTGTAATTGCAATATTAGGTGTCTTTGTTAGGCTTAGGGTTGAGGATTCACCAGTATTTAAGCAATTACAAAGCAGGGGGGGTCAAATTGTTAAGAGCCCATTATTGGAGGCCGTGAAGAAATACTGGAAGTTGATATTAATTGGTTTATTCCTTGTCGGTGTCTTTAACGGTATTTGGTATTACATGAATTATGCCTTCTCAATAGCTTATGCAACAACAATAGCTAAGGAGTTCGGTAAACCATACGTTACGTATGTGGTGACGCAGTTAGGGATATTCATTGTTTCAATAATTGGGATATTTGCATCAATATTCTTTGGGTATCTTTCGGACTTAATTGGTAGGAGACCGCAAATGCTTGTTGATGCCGTGTTCGGTATCGTCTTCGCAGCACCATACTTCTTAATGCTCATAAGCGGTAATCCCGCGTTAGTCATCACCGCGCTGGTGATTGGTGGTTTATTCGTTTACTACCTGGCAGGTGCGATAACGCCGATAGTATTGGTTGAAATGTTCCCACCGCAGGTTAGATATACGGGCATATCAATGGCTTATCAAATAGGTGTTGGATTCCTTGGTGGTTCTGCGCCATTGATAATGACCTACTTAATCGCGGCTACTCACAACATATATTCACCAATATACTTCATGATAGGCACCGGAGTGTTGGTATTGGCAATGGCATTACTGGTCGGCGAAACCAAGGGAAGGCTATATATGGGTGAGGAAGTCCTTAAGCAGCAATAAAAATTTAGGGAACTACTTACTAAAAACTATCATTATGATCAATGCTAGGGATTTATTGAGGGGGGGCGCCTTTGATTTTCATGTTCATAGCGCCCCCGATATTGTGCCCAGACTTCTTGATGACATTGATTTAGCCAGGTTGTATAGGGATTATGGCTTTGGTGGTTTTATCATTAAGAACCACTATTCACCAACCTATGATAGGGCATACCTAGTTAGAAGGGCTGTGAATGGTATTGAGGTCTTTGGTGGTGTCGTACTTAATAATTCAGTTGGTGGTTTGAACCCAAGGATTGTGTACGTGGCTGGCAGGTCAGGGGCTAAGGTTGTTTGGTTTCCAACCGTTGATTCGGCAAATGAGAGGTCATCATTACTTAACTGGCGTGGTAAGCCCAACCCACCGGCATGGGCTAAGGCTCAACTTGAGCTTCATGATAGGGGGGGATTACTTGGTAATACCCTAAGTATATTTGATGAGGATGGTAGGATTAGGCCGGAGGTTGATGAGATCCTCGACATAATTAGGGAATTCAACATGATATTAGCCACGGGCCACCTAAGCCCAAGTGAAGGCATGCAGTTGATTAAGAGGGCTGTGGAACGTGGCATTAAGAAAATAGTCATTACACACCCTGAATTCCCAACGACTAGGTACAGCATTGAGCAACAGAGGGAACTGGTTAATTACGGTGTTTACTTCGAGAG
This sequence comes from Vulcanisaeta distributa JCM 11213, assembly GCA_001316125.1. The sequence continues at coordinate 344,603 of BBCS01000002.1, read as the reverse complement.
ATGTTACGAGCCTATACTCACGGTAGAGTGAGCATAAATGATGTTGTGAAGGCAATTAGGGAAACTGGCATTGAGAGGAACATACTATCAACGGACCTAGGCCAGGCGCACAATGAGCCACCCCCCCCACAGGGTTATGTAGAGTTTGTAGAGAGATTAATCGAAAACGGCATCACTAAGGAAGAGATAGAGGTAATGACGAAGGAGAATCAAAGGAAGTTATTATACGAATAGGTTAGTCTGTTAAGATAATCAAACCCTCATTACTACTACGGTGCTTGCCTGCATCAAGTCGCCCCCCCAGGCATGGGCGAGACCAGTATATACAGGCTTCTTAACCTGCCTCTTACCTGCCTTACCGGCTAACTGCCAGTAGATTTCGGCTACCTTCATTACGCCGGCGGCAGCTATTGGATTGCCGACACCGAGTAGCCCACCTGATGGGTTTATTGGTAAGTCACCATCCCTTTGGGTGACACCCTCCTTTGTTAGCTTTGGCGCCTCACACTTCTTAGCCAGCCCAAGGCCCTCCATATGGTGTAGTTCCTTATAGTCGAATGGGTCGTAAACCTCAGCAACATCAATCTCCTTCCTCGGATTTGTTATGCCGGCCATCCTATAGGCCATTTGAGCGGCTACATTAGCATACTCGGGGGGGAATGCCAAATCCCTGTTGGTCCAGGACGTTGTATCTAGGGCCCAGCCAACACCATCGATCCAGACGGGCGTGTCCGTCTGCCTCCTCGCGACATCCTCGCTGGCTACCACGAATGCGGCCGCTCCATCACTCACAGGTGATATGTCCAGTAATTGGACGGGCCATACCAACACCTCGCTTTTGAGTACATCATCCACCGTTATGTTGGCTGCAACCTGGGCCGCTGGGTGGTCAAGGGCATTACGCTTATTCTTAACGCTGACCAGGGCTATGTCCTCCTTCTTAACACCGCACTTATACATGTACCTATGCATCTCCAATGCAAAAATCCAAATTAGGTTTGCTGGAGCGGTACCTCGGTGACTGGGTCCCATATGTACCTAAAGACTGCCTGTGGGTGTGGTATGTCCGCGTCGCTCATTTTCTCCTCAGCTACGGCCAGCACAGTCTTGCAATGCCCACTGGCCACGTGCCACCAGGCGGCTATTGGGACCATCACGCCGGTAGCACCACCAACGAAAACGCGCATCGTCGGTTTACCAACACCACCAGCCCCCCCATCGGCCAGATACTCACCCTTCATGTGGACTCCATCAAACGTGTCTGGCGCTGAACCTATTACAACGCAGTCAATGTCCTTAAGCGTAAGCCCAGCCTCATCAAGTGCCTGCTTAGCCGCTATCCAGGCAAGCTCCTTGGGTGTCTCGAGCATCCTCCTCCTAAATAACGTTAGTCCTGCGCCAATTACTGCGGGCCTGTGCTTTACGTAAATGTTCCTACTCATAAATTACCACCCATGGCTTGGTTCTTAAGCATTACCAATCACCTACTTAACACAGTAACGACGCTTGTGGTGGTTGGTACGCCACGCCATGAATGAACAACAGCCCTCTCAGCCTTACTCAACTGCATTCTTCCAGCCTCACCCCCCCTCAGTTGAAGTACGGCATCAACAAGCCTAGCAAGCCCATGAACCTCAAGTGGAACTCCCTCACCAAGCGCACCACCACTCGGATTTACTGGGAATAGGCCATCCCTATCAAAGGCTCCCTCAAGGAGTAGTTTATGGGCTTCACCAATTGGGGGCTAATTTTAACGCCTCTATGAATTGCAACTCCTTAAAGCTGTATCTCACGTCGATTTCAGCGAAGTGTAGCTCCTTAATTGGGTCCTGAATGCTGGCCATCTTATATGCGGCCTCCGCGGCCTTCATAGCGTGTATCGGAAATTCCCAATCGTGAAATTCAAGCGATGGATCCTCAGTATCCAATGTATGCCATCGACCCACACGGGGGGGGTGTCTGTGTATCTCCTGGCTACGTCTTCACTGGCTAGGACTACTACGACTGCCGCATCAACAAATGGTGCGATATCAAGTTTTGTTAGTGGTGATACGGCATATGGCGAATTTAATACCTCATCAATGGTTAGGTTAGCGCCATAACTGGCTCTATCGTTATAAAGGGCGTTCCTCTTATTCTTAACCACAACGTAAGCCAGCGCCTCCCGTGGCACGTTATAGCGCGTCATGTAAGCCTGGGCCTCCAATGCCGCTAGCGCGTGGTAATTCGGCGTGTTTATTGCCCTAATCGTTACTGGTCCATGGCAAATAGCATGACGTCATGCATGTTGATGATGTCACTAGGCTTTGCATGCGACTCTACAACGACAATGTCAAACTGCCCAGTCTTAATTAGCATGTATGCACTAGCCACACATTGAAGTCCATCACCAGGCGTCGTAAATACGGGCTTCAACGTACCACCAATAGGCTCCGGCGCGAACTCATCGGCTATGGCTATGCCCTCCCAAAAATCCTCCTGGCAACTGGCGAAGGCATCAACGTCAGCCCTTGGATTCAGGCCACCGGCATCCTCATATGCGCGGGTTGCTGCCTCGAACATCATTTCCCTAAACGACGCCTCCTCAACCACGGGCCTAAACCCGTACCAACCAACCCCCCCGATGATTGCAACTCTTCTCGACATAGTAATCATAGTCCAGGGGGGGATCCTTTTAATTTATTACCCACATACCGCTGTTTGACTCACCAAGCATTAGCCTTAATAATTCCGGGATTATGATTTAATCGTAATTACATGGTAAACACGTACACAATACTCATGGCGGATTACCTGTTAGTGCTTGCTGTTCAGGTCGCAGCATCAATACAGGACTTAAGGACCAGGGAGATCAGTGATTGGACGTGGATAATAGGCTCAATAATGTGCGTACCACTGGACCTATACGTAGTGATCATGCTTAATCAATTAATTCTATACATAGTTAGTGTGGTTGTTGGTTCGGTATTTGCATTAGCGGTGTATTGGCTGAGGGCGATGGGTGGTGCGGATTCTAAGTCGATAGCCTTTATATCGGCTTCAATACCCACGCTACCCATGGCGACCCCCCCCGCATTGACGATAATAAACATCACACCATTATCAATACTAATTAATTCATTGATAATAGCCCTGGTACTGTACATACCATACAACGTGATTCAAAACATTAGGTACGGCAGTAATTGCGAAGCCCTAGTCAGGGTTAAGGGGCTTAGCAAGTTAATTTACTTATTAACGCTCATGTGCGTGCCGGCTCACAAAGTCCTTAGAAACCCCAATAATTACGCAATATCCCAGGTGCTCACTGAGGATGGCTTTCAACCAATAATTAGGCTTGGCCTTGATGTGGATGATCCCAGGGAGTTACTGATCGAGTGGCTTTCCAAGGGGGGGAAGATCAGTATAGGCACCCCCCCCGTACTAACTTCATACCACATACCCTTTATAGTACCAATAACGCTTGGTCTCGTGGTTTACGTGTTAACTCACGTGAATGTATTAACGCTTATTCTTGCCGCACTGTGAGGAATGAATACGAAAATTTTTATTTAGCCTCTATATCGATGATTTGTGGTATTTGACGATAAGGACCTTAGACCTGTTAGGGGAATGAGGGATTTGACGCCTGAGGAGTACTACCCAATGCTTCAGGTTTTTGATAAGTTGGCGAGGGTGGCTGAGTCCTTTGGCTACTTAAGGGTTGAGACACCGGCGCTGGAGCACTATGAAATACTTAAGGCTAAGGCTGGTGAGGATGTGATTAACGAGATTTACTACTTCAGGGATAAGGCAGGTAGGGAGGTTGGGCTTAGGTTCGACATGACCGTGCCGGTGGCCAGGGTTGTCTCTTACAGGGTTGATGTGCCAAAGCCCATCAGGTGGTACTACATAACGAAGGTTTGGCGTTATGATGAACCACAGCACGGTAGGTATAGGGAGTTTCACCAATTTGGTATTGAGCTCATAGGTTCCTCAAGTGTTAGGGCTGATGCGGAGGTCCTTGCCGTCGGCGTTGAGGCGCTCAAGGCGCTTAGTATTGGTGATTTTAGGGTTAGGATAAACGATAGGAGAATAATCGATCAGTTACTGAGCAAGTTAGGTATCTCTAGCGAGCTCAGGCCCAATGTTCTTAGGATCATGGATAAGAGGGGGGGTAAGGTGCCTGTTGATGAGATAATAAGGATGCTGAGAGACCTTGGGTTAAGCAACGATGTTGCACAGGAGGTTCTCAGACTCGCTAATACCAGTGAGGGTATTGATAAGGCCGTTGACTCATTTAAGGAGTTCGGCGTAAGCGACGAATTCATTAATTACTATAATGAGTTGATAGATCTTCTTGACATGTACGGCGTGCGTAATTACATGGACCTGGACATGGGAATTGTGAGGGGGGGCCTTGATTATTACACGGGCATTGTCTTCGAGATGTATGTGCCTGACTATAAATTATCCGTTGGGGGCGGTGGTAGGTATGATAACCTAATTGAGATTTACAGTGGTAAGCCAATGCCCGCCTCTGGATTTGCCATGGGTATCGAGAGACTGCTGGAGGTTCTCGAGCAGAGGGGGGGTTCAATTAAACGTGAATTCCCGCAAATTGATTATTACGTTTATGTGCTAGGTAATGACAGGAATTACTTGGCGCTTGGTTATAGGTTAGCCGGTAATTTAAGGGCTCGTGGTAATAGGGTCATTGTGGATACGGGTGAGAAGAGCCTTAGGAGCGCGCTTGAGTACGCGTCTAAGATGAATACTAGGTACTTCATAATAGTGGGTCCCAAGGAGGTTTCTCAAGGTGTCGTTAAGGTTAGGGACATGAGCAACTGGAGTGAGAGGGAGGTTCCAATTACTGAGTTCGGGATTAATGCTAAGGGTGAATAAGTAAATAAAGGGGGGGTTGTTTAATGTTAGTATAATGGTCAGAGAGGGAAGTTCAGGTAATTCGAAGTACTTGAAGGCTGATCTTCTGGATGTAATTGAAATCCCCCGAAGAGGGTGTTGCAGTCATGCTCTTCACAACGGAGGAATGGGATGATAGGGTACTACCCATTAGGATAGACGTGACCGCGTCATTCTCAATAAAGAAGGCCCTGGGGCTTGTCTCATTTCATAGGCCATTAACCCACGATTTACTTGTTGACTTAATTAATAGGCTGGACGTCGTTGTTGAGAAGGTTACTATTGATGCAATGATTGACGGTGTTTACCTAGCCACAATATTCATTAAGGATAACAGGACAAATGAGACATTCCAACTGGATGCTAGGCCAAGTGATGCCACTGCAATAGCCGTGAGGCTTGGAGCACCTATTTACGTAGCTGAGCACCTAGTTGCCTACACGGAGCCTCTCGAAAATTATAGGGAGTTGAGGGCTAGGTATGGTTTCAGTTTTAATAAGAATTTCTAATTAAGGCATTCATTCACCAAGTGCCACAAGGACGACTCTCCTATTCCTAGGCCCATCGAATTCTGCCAGGAAGACCTCCTGCCAAGTCCCGCGGATGAGTTCGCCATTAACGATTGGTAGTATGTAGAATTGCTTGAAAATTGACGTTAAGAGGTGCGCATCGGCGTTATTATCGATCTCGTTGTGGTAATAATTACCATTAACGGGTACTAACCTTTCGAATAAGTTCTCATAATCCCTCCTTATCCTTGGTTCATCCTCGTTGGCAAATAGGGCTGAAGTTGCGTGTGGCAGGAAGACTAAGACCATGCCATTTCTTATGCCGGAGCTCTTAATGAAATCCTCTATGTAGCTTGTTATGTTAATGACCTCCCTACGCCTCCTACTTTGTATGGTTATCTCCTTTGTGACGACCCTCATAACGCATTAACTAATCTTACGCATTTAGTAAAACCTTACCCGCATCATTGGATTATTACCTCAACTGTCTCTGTATCAATGAAATGAGTCTCTCTAGCTCGAGCATCGTGAGCCCTATCGTTGAATCATCGCCACTCTGCACCAAAACACCGATTGCCAAGTCCCTAAACCTCTTAATTATTATATAGCCCGTACTTGCCTGAACAATTACGTGGCTAGAATCCTCATTAAGTAACTCCTTACTAACCCTGTCACCCACGGCGCTGAGTGAAGCCACCATTGCGGCTACACGGTCTGGGTCAACATCAATCCTCGACGCATGAGCCACCAGGAGCCCGTCAAGGGATGCAATGTATATGCCACTTATAATATCAGTGCTGTTTAGGAACTCCCTAGCAACCTTACTTAAGGCATCACTGACCTCCTCCATTACCTTATTATTCAATTCCTAGGTGAATATAAACATATCTTCCAATTACCTCATAACAACGATCCTCCAACCACTCCTAAACTTCTTGATCAAATCCCTCCTAACCAACTCCCTGAACAGCTCCACATAGGCTTCGCTTGGCTCAGCACCCCCCCTTAATTCAACGTTGTACTTACGGGCCAGGGACTTAACATTATTAACACAGGCCTGCCTGAGTGGGCAGGTTGAGCAGTAATTACTCAGTGGTTCACCATTTATTATCACAAGTCCATGAAATGGGTCAATAAATGCGCCCTTACTCATTAATATACTAAGCATTATCTCGCCGTCAACATCACGTACATCATAAACAACGTAAATGCGCCCACTGGGTAAATACCTATTACCACTCTTAATAATCCAACCAGCATTTAACATTCTCCTTAGATGTCTTGATAATTTACCTCTCTGCAAGTTCGTTCTCTTCATAATCTGCGTAAATGTGTTGTGTCCACTTATCACGGCTAGCATTATCTCGAGGTTCGTATTATCGAGTATTACGTTGAAGTCCCTCTCCCTCATAAGTACATACTCGCTATCATACCTTGGAATCACGCCTACATTCTCACCATTAAGCGTCACCACTATCTCCGGCTTAACAACAGCATTCATTAAGTAACGTGGTTAATGACTGGCTTATTAACCAATTTCCAGAAGTCACTCTATCTAATTAGGCCTGCGGGGTATTCTTTTTAATCCATGTTACTATGGCTTAACCATGCCATTTAAGAACTTTGTGAGGCTTGAAATACCCGACGTGATACTGGTGGAGCCCGTGTTCTTCCCAGATGTCAGGGGCTTCTTCGCGGAGCTTTACAAGAGGACAGACTTCCTAGCTGGCGGTGTTCCTTATGACTTCGTCCAAGTAAGCCTAAGTAAGTCGAGGCGTGGTGTCGTACGTGGGCTTCACTACCAGCTTAAGCCCATGGAGCAGGGGGAAGCTAGTCACGGTGATTAGGGGTCGCGTAGTTGATGTGGCTGTTGACGTTAGGAGGGGGGGTTCACCCTGGTTTGGTAAGTACGTAATGGTCGAGCTCTCGGCTGACAACCCGAGGCTACTCTGGGTACCGCCGGGCTTTGCCCATGGATTTCAAGCCCTCGAGGACGACACATTATTCCTATACCTACAGACCAAGGAGTATAGCCCGCAGCATGAGAGGTGCGTTGCCTGGAATGATCCTGAAATAGGCATACCATGGCCGATTAGGGAAAACGTGATAATCAGTGAGAAGGACAGCAAATGCCCACCGCTCAGGCAGGCGGAGACAAACTTCGACTACCCAATATAATCAGCCCTCACACGCATCATCACGGTTAAATCAGTAATCACCTGTCATCACAACAAAGCTTAATACGCAGCCCCTTAAATAGTAATTGCAATGATGAGTTGAACCCACGCCGATCGATGGCGAGGCCTAAACCGGCTGAGACTACTCCTTAATGATTACCAGGGGCTCGCCAGAGCCTATGTAATGCTTAATCCACTTGTTTCTTAGGGCTATATTCAATTCAGGGTCTAAATGCGGCTTCACGGTCTTTATAAACCTGGCTATTGACTCTCTCTCGTGGATTACCAGGTAGAGTTTGCCGTCATTGCCAGGAAACACATTACTATTAATGCCCAGGAACTTCAATGCAATCCTCAATGCAAGTCCCAGCGACTTATTTGGTATCCTAATGCTGAGTACGAAATTGGGAATATCAAGGCTGGCTCTGGGTCGATTAATTCCCCCCCATAAAAGTCATAAAGCCCCCCCTGAGCAATCTAATCCAATCATTAGCATTGAAAAACATTAGCAACCTAGTTGGCTTCTGCAGGATTTTATTTACCTCATTGCATAGGCTACTTGTTGCGTTAAGAATGTTATTACTCATGGTGATCCCTGACTCCAATGACCTCACGTAGTCAACCGCGTTGGAAAAGCCCTCGATGCTTCTCCAAATCACCGAGCACTCGTTCATGAAGGCGCCAATTAGGTATGGGTCCACGGAAACCTCTTAATTATATGCTTTAATATACTTACTACGTCCGGTATACGTGTTAATATGAGTATTGAGAAGGCCATGGATATACTGAGGAAGTACCCACTGTGTAATCACTGCTTAGGTAGGTTATTCGCTAGGTTGGGCACTGGGCTTGATAATGAGGAGAGGGTAGGGCGATTAAGGATTACCTATTGATGAGGATTCATGAGAGGATATTAAGTGAGGGGTTAAGTGATGAGTTACTTAATGATGTTAAGGCGCTGGCGATGAGTGGTCATGAACCAAGTATAAAGTTCCTAAGTAACATGGGTATTAACGTATCGCCTACTAGGTGCTATGTGTGTGGCGATACCATCTTCAATAAGCTTGATGAGTGGGCTAATAATATCGTGAATAGCCTCAGGTCCCTTGGCATTGAGTTTAGGTCCTTTAGGTTAGGTAGTAAGGTGCCGTTGGATATCCTGAATAGGGAGTTGAGCATAACCACTGAGTTTAACATATCGAGTGCTGAGTCCATCAAGCGCGAGATCAATAGGGAGTTAGGTAAGAGGGTCTCGGCAATACTCGGCGTACCATTTAACAGGGAGGAGCCTGATGTGGAGGTGGTCATAGACATTAGTACGGGTTCCATTGAGGTGCAGGTAATGCCAATATACATATCGGCTAGGTATAGGAAGATCCATAGGCTAACTAATGAAGAGGGACAAATTAAGTGGCCTATTGATAAGGTAATACAGGCATATAATGCCCAGGACGTGATAATACATACTGGTGGTGAGGATCCAATGGGTGTCAGGGTCCTTGGTAATGGTAGACCAGTAATACTGCAGGTAGTCAAACCTGGTAAAAGGCCTGATGTTAATGATGTCTATGCATTACTCAAGGATTCAGGCTATGACGTTATGCTCGATAACCTATCCAGGGTTAGGGCCTCCGCGGTGGTTAGAATGAAGGCTAGGGTCAGGGATTACGTGATTACGTATAGAGTACTGGCAATTACCGATAACCCAGTCACTGATGAGAACATTAGGTCGCTACATGACTATTTCAGGAATAGGCAGGTGGTTCAGGTGTTTAGACGTGGTCGTAGGGTTAGGAGGAGGGTTAGCATGGTTTATGAGCTTGATGGTAGGGTTATCAGGGATAGGCTTGTGGAGTTCCTGATTAGGTGTCAGGGCAACCTATACATTAGGGGTTTTGTGCATGGTGGTTATGGGGATGTTGAGCCAAGTATCGCCGGTACATTGGGCTTTAGTATCAGGCCTGTTGAGATTGATATACTCAATATAAGTGATTAATCATGATGCCGATTCCTTAGTCTCGGTGGGCTGGACCTTGAAGGGTACAATGTGTCGGGTGTCGTTATGATCACTTTCCTCTTACCGCCAACGTATATCTCGATCTCGTAGGCCTTACCCCCCCTCCTGCCGATTATTGTGCCCACCTTGCCCTGATACCTCCTATGTGGTGCTGTGGTTATGAATGTTGGGTCTATGTCAATGACAACCTTATCACCCACGTTATACTCGTAGAGCCACCTGGAAATCCCCGGCCTACCCTTCTCCCTGGGCTTCTTACTGAGTAGCTTCCTCGACTTGTAACGAAGACCGTGTGTTCGGTGCACGATGAACCCCAAGCACCATCACTCTATGGAGTATTTAAGCATTCCCTTCATTAATGACTCATTTTCGCCAATCCTTAAATTTAAATAGGGATTTTTATTAGGGATTTATTGTGGTTAAGCGTATCATTAATTCTGAGGATATTCCCATGGCAGAGGCACTCAGGATTCTCGAGGAGAAACTACTCAGTGCTAACCCCGGTATTACGGACGAGGTTGTCAACAACACCCTGGACTACCTCAGGAAGTTCTCCAAGGTTGGTCCAGACAAGGCTAGGGAATTGATTTCGGAATTGATGAAGAGGTTCGGCCTGGCTAGGCTAACCGCTATTCAGATAGTTGATTTGATGCCGCAGACAGCTGATGAGCTTAGGGTACTGCTTGGGACTGAGAAGAGGGAGTTTAGTGATAAGGATGTTGAGGAGATCCTTAACCTACTAAAGAATGCCAGGGGTTCCTAAGGGGGTGTTCTGAATGGTTAAGAGGGAGGACTATGCATACATACTCGATATAATACCTCCGGAGCAGATGCTCATTAAGGATCCGTCCTTAATAAAGAAGGGCTTCCCAAGGAATGAGGCTTATGTACAGGCCGTTGGCGAGCAATTCTTCACGCTCCTTGAGTTAACGCTTAAGCCTAATGCAACGGCTGAGGTTGGTGAGAGGGTTTACATAGGCAGTGGGACTAGGGATAAGGTGAATAAGATTGTGAGGAGGATTAGCTACGACGAGCTCACCAACGAGGCTAAGAACGCCCTTCCCGAGGTTATTGCCAAGATTATTAAGGCCCAGGAGAGTAGTTCGTGGACTTCTTCAATAAGGCTGGGCCAATAACCCTTAAGATGCATAGTCTCGAGCTCCTCAGGGGGGGCATTGGTAAGAAGACCCTTTGGCAAATACTTGAGGAGAGGAGGAAGAAGCCATTCCAGTCCTTTGAGGATATAAAGAGTAGGGTTGGTATTGACCCTGAGAAGTTAATTATTGATAGGATATTGAGGGAGTTACAGGGTGCTGATCAATACAGGATCTTCGTTGGTTAATTTTAATTATCTAACCCTAATTATCTTCCTCCGCCCAGCGATATCCCAAACCTCAACCTCAACACCGGGCTCAATCCTACCCTTAACCTCCTCCTCCATTTGGTCCTGACTAACCTCAAAGGTGCTGTAACTCCTAAGGTCCATCAACTGCCAGGAATCGCCAACCTTAGCCACGACCTGAGCAACGAACTTCTCAATAATCGGCACCTCAACCTGGGCATCAGCAGGCACTATTAATGTCCTTTTTACATTATCAAAGACGCCAATACCCACAATCCTCACCTTGGCGGAACCATGCTTGCCAGTCTTACTCTTCTCAACCTCAACCACCTTACACGGCTCCCCCATCAATCATTATGTAACTACCCTCCTTCACAGAACCTGCCTCTGTTGGTTTCGTTGACATACAAATCGACATAGCTAGAGCTAATAAAAGGTTTTCTATCGAGTAATTCCCTGAGAAATTACTTATTAATTCACTTGGTTATGCATTAACTTGAGTATTAATGAGGATAGTAATGTACATTGGCAAGTATGAGGATTACGCATTAGCGAAATTAATTATCAATAGACTCAGTAGTAATGGGGGGGTTGAGATAATCGCCGCTAGAGATTTGGAAGTTAAGAACCTAGGCATACCAAAGTGGGATGGTTCCCAGGACGTCGACATGGCCATGGTGATTGGCGGTGATGGGACCGTATTAAGGTTCATTCATGAAATTTCAAATTCCATCAACACCCCCCCCATACTTCACATAGGGACTGGCAGGGTTAATTATTTAAGTGACGTGAGTGCCAGGGAGTTACCCCAGGTTCTTGATAAGATAGTTAAGGGGGGGGAGTATACGATCGAGGAGAGATTCACGTTGAAGGCCATTGCCACAGACTTCGAGTGCACGGCATTAAATGAGGTTTTAGTTAAGGGTGTTGACCCAGGTCACCTGATAAATGTGACTATCGTTGAGGATGGTGGTGAGGAGATAATGAGGGCTAGGATGGATGGGGTCATAATAGCTACGCCGACGGGATCCACGGCATATGCGCTGGCGGCAGGGGGGGGCCCGCAGTCGATAGTAGATTAGCAGTGAAGTTGATAGTGCCCCCCCTTGCGCCTTTCTCAAGGGCTCTGGTCCCCCCCATTGTACACCCATACGAGGTACCCATTAAGGTGTTGACTAGTGAGGTGGCTCACATACTCTGTGATGGTATTGTTGCGCAGAGGGGGGGTGCTGAGATACGCATTGTGCCGAGTGATAGGAAGGTTAGGTTCGTTAGAACCCGCCAATACAGGATGTATGATAGGTTGTCTAGGAGGTTATTCATACCATGAGTTCCAGAGATACCGTAATACTTGACACGTCTGCAATACTCCACATGAGGGATTTACGCCCATTAATGGGAATGGGTGATTTAGCAACGACGAATTACGTAGTCAATGAGTTAAAGGATGCTAGAGCCGCTGTCGTGCCTGAGATATTAAACATAAGCGTTTATGACATTAGTGAGGAGGAGATAGTGCTTGCTCGGAAGAATTACCACCTACCAAGACTATTAAGTGATGCTGATGTATCGTTAATAGTCTTAGCCCTGAAACTGAGGGGTAAGAACCCTGTGGTGATTACTGATGATTCATTGTTAATAAAGTTCCTTAGGAAGTTGGGGGGGATTAGGTACTCAGTGATTTTCCTAAGGAGACGTCAGTAAGGCTTTGGTCTCAGCTTAAGCTTCTTTGGTACATTCTCCTCAGGTATCTCAGCACCGGCTAACTCAATCGTTACAGTGTCCTGGAACCAGGGTGTCGACCTACCAAAGGCCCTTGGCATGTAATTCCTAATCTTACGACCCTTATGAATGGCGGCATGGATAATAACCACATTATCAACATTAAGACCCCCTATAACTTGCGTTATTCTCAAGGTTCTTAAGAACCTCCAGGTAAGCCTTGGCAACCTTAACAGGCCACTTAGCCACTGGCCAGCCTTCCCAGGGTGTTGTGTGGTGCGCCTGCTTCTTGGTGAACCTCCTTATTGGTATTGGAGCCTCATCTTAATGACATTGTTCAGGTACTCCTCAGCCTGCTTAATAGTGAAGCCCCCCCTGATGAACCTAGCAACCTCAACAGCCTTCTTCCAACTAATCCTATACTCATAACCAAGGGCCTTGACCACCTGGTCCTCGGTAATACTCGCTCCATAAATCTCCTTAACCCTCTTAATTATGTCCTCAGCATCAATGCTCCAGTCAATCCTAGCCATACCCAAACCAGCGTGAGCAGTGCAATATAAAAATATTTACCCAACATTATCACGCCATTGCAATTAAACGACGTACCGAGCCCTATCACGAATCATCATGGCGATCCATTACTAAAGGTGCCTACGCACGTGACTATGTAACGAATAATTGTCTATATAGTTAGTATAGAAGTCATATACCAATATACGTATAAAGTACACCCATATGTATCGATTATAACTATATTATTTAGTTTTAATAATTATACATTTTTTAACATTATGATGAGTAAAGCTTATAAATAGTTGTATTTTATTCTACCTTCGTTATGGATGACATCGTAGATCTAAGGAATAAACAAATTGCCTATGAAGATATAATTGAGAGACTTGATGAGAATATTGCCAGTAGGATTTACTGGTTGGTCTCAATAATAACGGCATTGGGAGGCTTTCTATTTGGTTATGATACGGGTGTCATTGGGTCAGCACTTATTTATATTGGTCCATATTTTCATTTAACATCATTTGAGGTTGCCGTACTAACCTCATTTACCAGTGTATTTGCCGGCATTGGCGCCTGGTGGCTGGTCCGTTCATTGATAGGTTCGGTAGGAAGAGTCTCCTGATAATTGATGGAATATTCTATGCGTTGTTCGCTGTGTTATCCGGCCTGGCGATATCGTCGATTGACTTAATCATTTGGAGAAGTCTCGTTGGGTTTGCCATCGGTGCCGACACGGCGGTGGCCACGGGCTACATATCCGAATTCGCACCCAAGAGGCATAGGGGTAAGTTGGCATCACTTCAGCAGTTAATGATTGTCGTGGGCATGATGACCTCCTTCTGGGTTGGTTACTACCTATCAATGGCATTGCCTCAAACGACAAATTGGAGGTGGATGTTTGGCTTGGTGCGATACCGGCGGTAATACTCGTGGCCCTAAGATTCTACTTACCGGAGAGTCCCAGGTGGTTGCTGATACAGGCAGGGAGGAGGATGCGAAGAAGGCCTTGGCTAAGTTGGGGGTACACGTTAGTGAACACATAATTCCGCCGAAGAGGGAGTTGGGATTTAAGGAGGCTCTTTCGAAGCAGTATATCAGGAGGATCCTATTGGTGGTTGGGCTTTGGTTGGTGTTTCAGCAGGTGACTGGCATAAACATAATCCTCTACTATGGCCCGTACATATGGAAGTACCTTGGATTCACGGGCCCCCCCAGGGCCATACTGTCTACGGTAATACCGTACTCCATAGGCTTCATAGCAACGCTCTTCCAAATATACCTAGTGGATAGGTGGGGTAGGAGGACGCTCGGTACTATCGGCTTCACGGGCCTACTCGTGAGCCTCGTGATAATGACGGTGGGCGCCCACTACTTTGCGCTGAATGACATATCCATAGCTGTGCCACTGATATTCTCGGCAATGGTTCTCTTCCAGGTATTATTCGCACTAGGCGTTGGTGGTGTTGGTTGGGTGTTGCAGGGTGAGACCATGCCCACGGAGTTTAGGGGGGGTAGGGGGGGTGGTGGTATTTTGGCTGCGATTGATTGGTTCGCGAACTTCGCCATAATATACATATTCCCAATATGGCTCTCCGCCTACGGCATGTTCAGCTTCTGGATACTGGAGGACGTGCTTGCCCTGGCCGCCGTGATATACGTATTACTGCTCGTGCCTGAGACAAAGGGTTATCGGTAGACCAAATGCCACAACTATTCTCAAGGCCATTACGGGAAATAAGGAAGAGGCAGTAATCACTGATTGCTAATGAGAGGGTATCATTAAACTTCTCGCTACTTATCATAGATATTCCTGATTAGTTCCGTGTAGACATTTACCGCGTTCACTATATCGCTTACATTAATGTACTCATCAGGGCCGTGCGCAGATGATACGTTGCCAGGTCCGTAAGTCAGGGAGTCAATACCCATGTTCTGTAGGTAGCGGGTATCCACTGGAACCCTAGATATTGTAACCTTGGGATTCATGCCGAGTACGTTTTTCACGGCATTCATAAGCTTTGTTAATAGCGTTGATTCTTTGCTTATCGCGGGTTCAATCTTATTCACAATGTGGACCTCTACCGTAGACTTAATGTTGTTACGTAAATTATCAATGCCGCTCATTATTTCGTTAAGCGCGTGTTCGATGCTCTCGCTTGGTAGTATTCTTCTGTCTATTGAGAATTGAAAGTAATCAGGTACGAGATTACGAGAAACACCACCCCTGGCAAGTCCTCCCAAAGTAATGGTTGCTCTCTCACCCATGATTTGCCTACTCTCAACCTTAGGCTTCAACTCCTTAATTAATGCATAAGCAACCTTAATGCCATCCTCGAAGGCGTTGGTTCCATACCATGGTTGTGAGGCGTGGCTTGATACGCCTCTCACAATAACATCTAATTGTAGTAGCCCCATACTACCTATCCACACGGTGTCAAGTCCCGTGGCTCGGCAACAATTGCGTAGTCCGGCTTACGAATCTGGTTAATTAAGTAGCCAACGCCACTTTCACCGCCAATCTCCTCATCGGGTGTGAAGGAGAATTCTACACATCCATGAAACTCCCCCCCTAACTCACTAAGCCGTTCTGCCAGTAGTACTAGGCTGTCACGCCACCCTTATCATCAGATGCGCCCCCCCTACCATAGACCCTACCGTTAATTAACACGGGCTTGAATGGTTCTGTTACTAACCAACCACTTCCTCCAGGGACCACGTCATAATGCGCATTAAAGTGAATCCTCTTATCCCTAACATTACACAACTCAGCCAGTAATATGTACCTTGGGTAATCCGCAAACTCAGGGTAATGCTCCTTAACGATTGATTTAGGAACCTCAATAATCCTCGTACTTAATCCATAACTAGTTATTAAATTGTCCAGGTAGGTGACTATTTCTAGGTAATTTTCGCCGGGCGGTGCTACCGTCCTCGCCCTAATTAAGTCCATCAGTACATTAATTACCTGCCTTGTGAGTTCACTCATTCCTCACTTAACTCATTATATATCATTAATAATTCCTTACCAACAACACTTGGCGAGTGTCTCTGAGCGACGATGGCCTTGGCCCTAGCGCCAAGCTCCATGGCGTAATCAGGGGGGGAATTTATTAACTCCTTAACGCCATCCAGGAAGCACTTAATGTCATTAACCTCACATAATATGCCACCGTCACCAACGACCTCGTACACTGAATCCACATTGGACGCCACGATGGGTATCCCCATACTCATAGCCTCGAGTGCCGTGAAACCATAGGCCTCACCCTGGTTGGGAAAAGAAGCACATCAAACTCAGCCATTAACTTAAGCAATTCATTCCTCCTCATCGGATTGTGATACTCAATACCCTCAATTCTCCTTGGGCTTCTACCAACATAGACCTTCCTAACGCGCCTTGGTAATTTAGACATCACATTCTCCGCAATATCACCACCCTTCCTATGGTACTCAACGCCTACGAAGCCCACTGTTATCTCATTATCGATTTTCCTGAAGCTCGTCCTCATTGGCGGTGGTACAACTCTAACGTCCTTAAATCCCTCCTCCTCAAGACCCTCCTTACTCCATTGGGTCCAGGTTATCATTATCACGTTATCCCTATTAAATAAGTACCTAAATGTCTTCACAGCAAGTCTATACAGCGTACTTTTCCTTGACCTGCCTATGTACTTTTCAAATAAGTTAAATATTGGTTGATCGATTTCCTGAACCCATGGCGTACGCGGTATGAATAGGTTTAGGAAGAAGGCATGCGTTAACCCCCCTCAGTTTAAGGGAATATGCTGGCTCTACCAATGCCTTAAGGAACCACTTAGTCGTTGTGTCCCTGGTTATGTAGAAGTCGTTGGATGATGGTGATAGGCCAACGGGCTCATTAATGACCCTATAATTAACACCAGGCGGTGGGTTCTCAAGTCTCAATCTAATTCCAGTCCTTATCTCCCCAGAAACCCTGTTCCTACTCACAATAATGTTTACGAGCATAAGATGCGTCGTAAATGAGTAAACCAGGGCTAATTATAAATATTAGTCTCCTTCATGTAGGTTAAATGTTCTAATAATAGTATTGAAGTAGTTCTCAGGATCGCCAACACTAAGCCAGGAATCATCACTAAGTAATAATCCATAGACCTCACCACCGCTGTTAATCACGTTCTCAATACCATACGTCAACTCAAGCTCACCATTCGCCTTAGCTGATCTAAGTCCATCAAATATCCTCTTATTAAATATGTAAACTGCCGATATGGCGATATCGGACTTGGGATTGCTAGGTTTCTCCTCAACATTCAGCACCCTAACTAAGCCATAGCCATTATACATCCCCCCCTCATTCCTAACAACAGCAATGCCATACCTACTGGGATTATTAACCCTCCTGAGGAATAACACGGCATCTGGCCTTAACTCCTCATACAACTTAACTCCTTCTAAATACCCTTTTGTCAAAATGCCGTCATCTGCGTGAACGAAGAATGGGTCGTTATTAACAAAGTCCTCAGCCCTAAGCACGGCATCACCAAAGCCAAGGGGGGGCTTCTCCTGAAACGCGAATGATAATTGAGCCTTTAATGAGTCAGTGAATAGCTTGTCCATTAA
This sequence comes from Vulcanisaeta distributa JCM 11213, assembly GCA_001316125.1. The sequence goes on along the minus strand of BBCS01000002.1, from coordinate 326,813 downwards.
GTAATCAATTAGTGGCTTTCCATTCCTACCAACAACAATTATGAACTTGAAAACACCAACCTCCTGAAGGCGCGCTATTATTAAGTCAATTATAGGGATCAGCATTGGTGTTTCATTCCTACGTATTAACGGTAATAATGCCTTCGGCATTATGAGTGTCATGTTCCTCATCCTCGTACCGAGCCCAGCTGCGGTGATGACAGCCTTGGTAATCATTAACAGGCTAGGTTTATGGTAATAATATATAAGTATTTCACTTTCGATATCAAAGATAGTCAAGTAACGAACCCCCCCTCCTTCTAGTGTACCCCCCCTGCTTATTACTCCCCTCCTTACCTGAATTAACTATTGATGGCCTAACCACCCTGCCTCCTTAATCAATTTCCGAGCCTGTTCAATTACTGAGTGGGCGAGCTTATCCCCCCCGAAGCCCCCCCTAATCATGCTTATGGCCCTTGGATCAGCATTAGCAATATCCTCGATATCTTTGAATCCAGCGTTGTATAACGCCCTAGCCCTGGCCCTACCAACACCCTCAAGGTTTACCACTAGTTCTATCAACTCATCCTTAACTCCATAGGTCAGTCTCCACCTAAGTATGTCTAGTCTCTCCTCATGTCTCCTCATACCCAATGCACCGGCTAACCTGGCCACGGCACTTGCCAACCAATCCATTAAGTCGCTATACACCCTCAAATCGCCAGGTCCCACGTCATAGTTCTTATACAACTCATCCTCGGAGACCTCGTTAGCCCAGTCAAGGAGCATCACCGCAGTCTTTACTGTGGATAGGTAATCCTCAATCTCCTCATCCTCAAACTCCCCCCCATTCTCAATCTCATCCCTAGTGATTGGCGGTTTAATTAATAGGTAATCCCAATTATCAAGCACCAGCTCCAGGTAATCATCAAACTCATTCCTCCTAACCCTAAGTCTCGGAACCTCAGGCGACTGAATTATTAAGTGCGTATACCCAAGGTCATTGGTCTCATCCCTGGCCTTGAGACCACGGATATAGGTATTCGCTGTGTATGGATCAAGGTAAAGGTTATTCAGTAATGAGCCTAAGGGCGTCGCTACCACGTTATCGTCTCTCCTCTCGAGGAACCCTGACTCAACTAAGAAGTTAATTACGTCATCAATCTTTCTCCTTAATAAATCTCTGAGGAATTCATTCCTATGGAAGCCGCCTTGAACGTAGCCCAGGTTGATGATACGAACCTCATAACATCATCAATGCTCGATGCATAACCACTGGCTATTACGGAGAGTATGTGCGTGGCCAGGTTCTTATCCGTCAGGAACTTAGACTTAATATCCTCAACCCTGGCACTTATGTAATTCTTAATTAAGTAATCAATTTCATCCTCACTCCTGGCAATGAGCACGGCCTCTCCATACGGGTCAAGCCCAGGTCTACCAGCCCTACCAGCCATCTGCTTATACTCCATGACGGGAAGCTCCTCCATGCCAATGCCAGGTTCGTACCTCCTATACTCATGGATAATAACCCTCCTTGCCGGTAAATTAACGCCGGCAGCCAACGTCGTCGTTGCAACAACAACCTTAATCAGCTATCCCTAAAGGAGTTCTCAATGATAGATCTGGTATCCATGTCAAGACCAGCGTGATGGAACGCTACGCCGCACTTAACAACCCTTGCCAACTCATCACCAAGTAACTTGGACTGGGAGGTCTCGATTATTGAGTTGGAGATCTTCATTAATGTGCCTGGTTCTATGATCTTTGCTCCATAATTACATATGTAATGGGCTATTTGCTGAGCCAATTTAACGGTATTCGACCTTGAATTCGCGAATACAAGTGCTTGACCACCGTTGACTATCGTATCCATTACAAGCGAAAGCACTGGATTCCCTAGGTCCTTAACTAATGCCCGGGATCCATCTGAGTAGTAAATGATGCCATCGTAGTACACACCCTCCTGAGCTTAACAGGTCTCCAGTCAGAGACCACGAGGTCTGCGTCGAGGTAGTTTGCGATTTCCTCAGCGTTGCCGATGGTTGCTGATAGAGCCAGTAATTGAGTATTAAGGCCCAGCGCCTTCACCTTAGCTATTATCGACTCTATTGTTGGTCCCCTCTTATCATCATCTATATAGTGAATCTCATCGATGACTAAGACACCGACCTGCCTAAGCCACTCAGCCTTATGCCTCAGTAGACTGTCGAGTTTCTCATACGTTGTGACCACTATGTCATAATTCATGAGCCAGGCATCCTCCTTATCATACTCGCCGGTAGTAACGGCGATCCTAACGCCGAGCTTCTCATAAACCCTCAAGTCCCTAGCCTTCTCATAGGCCAAGGCCCTCAGTGGGACGGCCAATATTGCCTTGACGCCTTTAGTAAGTACTGCGTTTATCATTGCCAACTCAGCCATCAACGTCTTACCGGTGGCTGTACTTGTGCACATGACAATGTTCTTACCATCAAATAAGCCCTTACGCACAGCCTCCTCCTGTGGCGGGTAAAGTTCCTGAATACCCCCCCTCTCCCTAATTACGAAATCCCTTAATATGTCTGGAAGCGGCAGGTCAGCGACACGCAACTTAACCAGCCAGGTAATAATTCCCAACAGGATTAATAAAGAGTTCAGGCCAGATTAAACGCACAGTTCATGGGCCTCAACACTAATATCCCAGATGCTTGACCAATTATTGCCGAATCGATCAATGAGGTATGGCTTTGCATAGTCAGGCCATGAACCGCTGATCACGTAATTAACCACTGCCAATGCCAGGCAGGTCCCACCTCAGCTCCATAGCCATTAAACCCACCAATCAGCAATAGATTGTCATGCCCGACAATACCAATCACAGGCCTCATGTCAGGCGTGACCTCACAATAACCAAACCTAGACCCAATGAGTAACGCCTTACCTAGCCTAGCCCTGACCTTACCCTTAATATCATTTAGGAATTCGCGATCAACACCTCTGTCCCTACCTGGCTCAGTAACTTTGGAATTGCCATCACCACCCACGATTATTGAAAGTCCTAGCTTAGTTAATGCATGATCAATCTCTAAGCCAAGGGGGGGTCTCACGTATATGTTAAGTACATAATCATAAATTATAGTATTGACTCTTCTGCTAATGAATGCGGCTGCCTGGCATTTATAGGGTAATAATGGTACACTCAAACCGGCATTCCTAGCTATTATGGAGTTCCAGGCCCCCTGAGGCAAGGATTACGTAATCTCCCCTCAACTCGTCGCCATTTATTAAAACCCTAACGTCATGATCGCTAAACTTAATGACTGCCGTACCACTGATGTAATTAACGCCGTCGATTTTATGAACTTTATTCATCAATAATGGGTAATTAACGAAGTTATCGCCATTAGTACTGAAGATGTAAATCTCCTGATCATTAACTCTCTTAAGTCCATATTCATGAACATCATTAATTACACGCACTTTAGCTCTAGCCTCACGCCACGTATCCATTATACGTAGTGCATCATTATAACATGCTGCCGGAATTATGGTGATGGACTCCATGGGCCTTAATACATTAACCCTTAACTCCCTGGATAATTCCATATATACATCCTCGCTGATCCTCGCCAACCTAATATCCTCAGGAAATCTCAGTAACTTTGAGTGAATGAGTGGAAACTTTGGTTTTTGAAGGTTCGAATTAATTAAAGTGACGTTAACGCCCCTCAATGAGAATAGGTACGTTAATATAGTCCCTATAACTCCTCCACCAATTATTATGACGTTCATTCCAGGGCTTAAGCATTTAATTATGTATTAAGTATTAAGGTCCTCGCAAGGTATCTCATGAACACCGATGTTACTTGGCCGCGTAATAATTAATGCATGATCCTTAAACCACGGGCATGCAGTAATTCATTTATGCGTTCCTTAGACGGTTCAAAATCAAATATCCCAAAGAGTGATGGACCAGCACCAGCAAGGGCTACACCGATCGCCCCGGCCTTTAGTAATGCCTCCTTAACCGCATTGTAGTGCGGGTAAAGCTTAGCCCTTACTGGCTCAACAACTGCATCACCCATTAACGCCTTACCCAGAGCTTCCCTATTCCCAGTGATTAGTGCGTAAACGAGCATTGACGCGTAAGCTGAGTTATTCTTAAGGCTATTCATGTCCACGGCATTAGGTAGCAACTTACGCATCTCCTTAGTACTAGGCTTACTACCCGCCATGACAATCACAACCCAATAATTATCGGGTAAGTCAACCCTGACAAAGTCCCCAGTCACCGGTTAATAATTACTAACCCACCCAATAGGATGCCGCAACATTATCCATGTGCGGAGTACCCGCCGCCGCAACTTCACCAAGTGCTGCAATCCTAATTAACGACTTATAATCAAGGCCAGCATTAAGTAGTTTATTCAGGGCATATGCCATCGCCGCGGCATCAGCACCACTACTACCCAGCCCACTTGCAGGCTTAATACTCTTCCTAACTACGGCATGTACATGAAAATCCATGCCCATAATTCTCCTAAATTCCTCAATAACGGGATAAAGCGTGGTAGCCTTATAATTGCTGGGTAAGTAATACGCATAGTTACCAATGAATTCTACATGGTCATCTCCTTGGATTAATTCGACATAAACGTCATCATAAGGTTCTATAATAGCTAATGACATCACATCAAATCCAGGCCCTAAATTAGCTATAGAGGCTGGACTTCTAACGCATATTGGCATCGATGCAAAGTATAGTGCCTAATTTATAACTGTAATCACCACGTGCCCATATTAAATGAGTAATGAAATAATGAAATTCATGATTTTTAAATTATAGAGGTATTAAGTTAGACCTTTGGCATGGCCCATGGAAATACGAATGCGTATAATGCTATTACAAATATTAAATAGAACACATACATTATGGCCCAGGGTAAATTCCTTCTAACTACTATGCCCTCTCTTCTTACATATGGCGTAGTTGACACGCCAACACTTACAGTTTGTGGCGCAACAGGTTTACCTAATTCAGCTCCTACTGAATTACTGGCGGGTAATAATGGCACGGGTAAGCCTAATAATTTACCAACGGTAGCCTGTAATGCACCAAATAATGTATTAGAAGCCGTATTACTACCGGATAGGGCGGCACCTATGAAGCCTAAGAAGGGTGATATTATGATAAATACAAGTCCAACTAACGAACTTGCGTATGCCAATGAATACGCCATGCCTGAGTAATTAAATACATACGCTAACCCAACCACGAAGAACCCAGTTAATATTGCACCCCCCCACATTTGATGCCAAGTCCTCTTCAAGGACTCTACGAATACCTTAGGATTTGCGCCAAGTACAGCCCATATTATTAACCATGAGACAAATATCGATGTACCGGCAACGAAGGGATTTACCTCAAAAACCACAGCAACTACTTTATGAAGTACGGTTGAGTAAGCCTTTACAGACCAGGTAGCTATTACGAAGTGAGGTAGCGGTGACCATGGGCCCGTCCATAATGTAACAACAAATATTAGAATTATGAATGGTAGCCATGCCATAACGACATCTTTAGTCGTAAATCTCCTCTGTTGACCCGAACCATTTATTTCTTGTTTCCCAAATGTTACTATTCTCTTTGGTCTCCAGACCCTAAGAAATGCTAGTAATATAAAGAATGATATTAATGAACCCGCAATATCCGGCAGATATGGACCTAGATAATTAGATACTGGGAATTGCCCAGCAACGTAGCCCAGCCCACCAATTAACGCCACGGGCCATGCATCCCTTAAGCCCCCCCTAGCTCCATCTACAATTATTAACAGCATAAACGGTACAAAGACCGCTAAAAGCGCTACAACCCTACCTACCGCCGCTGACATAGTCATCAATGGAATACCCGTAACAAGAGATAATGCAATAACCGGTGTACCAAGGGCACCAAAGGATACGGGAGCATTATTCGCTAATGCGGATGTCTGTATCGCCTTAATCCACTCATAACCAAGTGCGACTAATAATGGTGAAACAATGGCCCAGGGATAACCAAACCCCCACAAGTCCCTCCATGAGAGCACCAAAGGACAAGCTAATAATATTGCCTGGACCCTTGCATCACTTGTTGCATTAGCTACAACCCACTCTCGAAACACATAAAATTTTCCCGTCAAAACCAACGTATTATATATCGTAACGCCCCCAAATCGTAATCCATGTTATGTACCAGAACCCAACCAATGCACCAATAACCCAAGCCTCGATGGTCTCCAATGGCGGACTATGCCAAAGAGGTATTGCCACAAGTATAGTCACTATTGAGCCAATTAATGTAGCTAACCAAGCAGACATCCTTAAACCAGCCAATAATATTAACAAGACTATTATAGGTATCAGGGCTGCTAAAGCTGTCAACACGATATTACCTGTTGGATTTAGAGGCTGAGTAAACATACAATATATTAATAAATATTCATAATTTTTAAATATTACTATTATGGAGATACATTTTACATTTATATAGGGTAAAAATATTATGTATATTTTAATTTAAATATTTAAATTAATTTTGTAAAATTATATGCTAGAAATAAACTCTATTCATGATTTTATCGTATCCTTTATTTCCACCAGATATATATGATATATCAAGCAATTCTGTTGGGTATAGCAACTTAATGTTTAGGTTATTATCTCTAATTATGTTTGCCCAATTGGCTTTGCAGGTTACACTCTCCAGTATTAAGGCGTCTGGTTTATGGCGCATTAAGTCTTCGATCTTCTGCCTAGTTATTTCCCTAGCAATGTCTGGGTGCCTATCTGGGTACATCATGCCAGCTCCACAGCAAATATCGCTGTATCTAAGCCTCTTATCTCAAGACCTGGTATCTTACTAATAACGCGAAGTATCGCGTCATGGGCCTTAGCCACATTCATTAGGTGGCAGCTATGCTGTATCGAAACCTTCATCTTAACGGGACCAAGCTCACCAACAAGCCCAACCTTATCAAGGAGTTGTAAGGTATTCATAACCCTCTGCCTAAGATTTAACTTCGCATTAAGTAATCTCTCATACTCAAGCCACTGCGCCTGACAACCACCTGAGTCTGGAACAACTATGTAGTCTATGCCATAGGCCTTATCATACTTATCAAATACATCGATATTGTGCCTCGCAAGTTCGACGGCCTTATTAAACATGCCCATGTGCATGTATGGTGCACCGCAGCACTTGAATTCCCTGGGCACCACGACTTCGAACCCATTCCACGTTAATACCCTAATTGTGGCGTAGACTAAGTGCGTATGGGATTGCCAGGCAACGCATGAATTGGTCACGAATAGTAGGACTCTACCCTGACGGGCTTATCACTCGGTACTCTAAACACCTTGCCGAGTACATCATCAAGTCTCTCCCTATCCCTGGACCTCGCAAATCCCTTCATATGCCTTGGTATTCCAGGCAATGAGCTTGATACGGACAGCGCCAGTTTTATCGCCATCGGGCTTTCAAGAAGTTTGAATCCAGTCCTTACATGCCATGGATATCCATAATTTATTAATTTATCACCCAGGTAGGCATATGCTGCCTCAAGAACCTTACTATACTGAACCCCCCCCGACGGACACGCAGTCTCACACCTCCTACAGATCACGCACGCATCAAGATGCTTAAGTAGGGTCTCGGTGGGTTGCAACTTACCAGTTAACAACGCCTTGACCAGGTATATCCTACCCCTTGGGCTGTCCGCTTCGTTCCAAGTAGCCCTGTAGGTTGGGCATGTGGGTAGCAGAAGCCGCAGTGCACGCATTTATAGGCTTCATTGAGTCCCTCCTCAATGAACCTCTTGTACAGGTCATCAATGCTCATTATATACCACCCACGAACCTCCCAGGCTCATTATAGCCGGTGGATCAAAGACGGATTTTAGCTTGGACATTATGTCCAGGTTTTGGTTAAGACCCCAAACGTCAATTCCACGCTTAAGCTCAGGGGATGCCTTCAAAATCATTAAATAGCCACTTAAATCACCCACCTTACCCCCCCTAATTGCATTCAATGCGTTAACGTCAATATTATTAACGCCTAGATAAGCCTCACCAATCATGGGCATCTTAACCAGGTAATCACTCGGTAATTCCCTCAGGGCATTATTCAGCCTTGCCTGAGGAGTCACCACCTTAATAACAACGTTATAATTACTGAATAATTCATCCATTGACGTTAGCCTATACCATAACTCCTCAGCCTCATTACCGTAGAATACATCAAAGCCCGAAACCTCACTCAGCTTACTTAGTCGGTATTCCACCTCCTCCTTAACGCCTTCAAACCTAAGGTACATTGTGCCGTTAACGACTATGGCGCCATGGGGCTTCAATCTCCTTGTTATGAATAGGTCAAGCTCCTTATTTAGTCTCGTGACGGCTATTACATCGGGGATTGCCGCAATCCTAGACATAACCTCATAGATTATACCCAGGGAACCGCAGGAGCCGATAAAGAGCCTCTTCACGTTATAGCCGGCCACGTCCTTAATCATGCCAGTGCCCCCACCTAACCACCGTCCCGTCGGGCATGACAGCCCTAACCTAAGTGTTACGTCTCTCGTGGTCATGAACGTATAAGCCAACGGACCAAATAGGTTACATGAAAATACACCACCAATGCTTGAACGGCTCGACAGGGGGGGTGGGTCTATAGGTAGTCTCCTACTTACCTCCTCAACGTCTCCTGAACCTCATTAAATGATGCACTAACGCCATAAATACCAACCATCTCCTCCGGGTCGGGCTCTATGACTCTATTCACACGGCTTAGATCGAGTGCCACGTCATAGGACTTGGGTATATTGCCTATGAAGGTCTTAGACCCATTAACTATGGGTATCACACTTAGTTTCTCCCTACTTATGCTTCTCATCATCGTACTAAGTTCATTAACATCCCTCGGATATAGCACAACCTTGGGCATTAGGCCATCAATAACGTACTTACTCGTCGGCTCCCTAATTGAATCGTTACTAACCTCCCTCTCAATACCCTTAAGCGCAGCCTCAAGCGCCATGTAATCACCTCGGGAATATCTTGCCAGGTTCATGATACCCAATGGGTCAAAGACAGACTTTATGTTCTTCATTACGTTCAATTCATAATCAGTATAGAGCAGGCCAATAAGATGCTTCTTGTAGTATCCAACCCCCATGCTCGCCGGTTATCGTACCACCAATTTCGACACACATCCTAAGTATCTCATCCTCAGCCTGCAAAGCCCTCTCCCTCTCGCCAGGTCTCCTCTCATCATACAGTATGAGCGGGTGCAGGTTGCCATCACCTGCATGGAATACATTGGCAATTCTAAAACCATACTTATTACCAATCTCCCTAATCCTGTGCAGGGCCTCCGGCAATTTCTTCCTTGGTATAGTGCCATCACCAGTTATGTAATTCGGGCCGACAAAGCCCATGGCGCCAAAGGCCTGCTTCCTCGCGTTCCACCACCTATTAGCCTCAGCCCTATCTTTGGCGAGCTTAACCATGTATGCGCCTGAGGACTTTAGTATCTCGATTATCCTATTGGCCTCGGCATTCGTGCCGGGTTCGGAACCCTCAACGTCAATTAGGAGTATGGCCTCGGCATCGGTGGGTAGTCCGCCGCCCCATGGACCGGCTTCAATCGCGTTAACCGCTATCTTATCCATGAACTCAAGGGCCACAGGCCTAATCCCAGAACTTATGATTCTAGACACAGCCGTGCCTGCATCCTCCACTGAGTTGAATGCGGCTAATATGGTCTTAACAGACTCATAATTACTAACAATCCTCAGAACAGCCTCTGTGACTATCACCATCGTACCCTCAGAACCACTTATAATGCCGACGACGTCATAGCCAGGACTCTCAACAACCTTACCGCCAAAGAACCTAACCTCGCCATTGGGGGGGAGGACAACCTTTAACCCACGTACGTTATTGACCGTAACACCATACTTAAAGCACTTAACACCACCCGCATTATGACTAATATTACCACCTATTGTCGAGACCCTCTGACTACCTGGGTCGGCAGGGAAGTAGTAGCCGAGGTCTATTGGGTATTGATAATTAAGCCTGGCCAGGGCATCACTAACCCATAGATTAATGACCCCGGCCTCAACCGTGGCTGTCTCATTCTCTATGTCAAGCTCGAGAACCTTATTCATCCTGGTTAGGGAAACCACAATACCGCCCTCAATGGGTAGGGCACCACCACTAAGGCTTGTGCCGGAGCCACGACCAATAATGGGTATCCTATTTTCCCAGGCAACCCTAACGACCTTAGCAACCTCCTCAGTGGATCTGGGGGGGAAAACAACCACATCAGGCTTAGCCGTATATACGAAGGAACCATCAGCCTCATAAACCGTCAACTCAACATCATCAGTAATAATATTATTACTACCAACAATTCTCTCTAACTCAGTAATAATATCTTTAGTTATTCCCATATAAGTATGTATGGATAAATATTTAATAAATATTGCTTAAATGATATTTTATCTATGGTTATTAATTAATAATAAAGATTTATGTTTATTCACGTGAATATGAATAAATGATTATATATTGCTCGTTTTAATAAAGAATTTTTAATGTATTAAATTATTATACTTTCCTTGGTGGCTTTGGTATTTTCCAGAGTAATGGTATGGCTAGTAATGCGGCTATTATACCGAAGAGTCCAGACACTATCATAGTATTTATCCAGCCCAGTGCTCCGATCATTATTGCCGTGAGTACACCACCGTAAATCGCGCCACTACCCTTGGCAATTGCGTAGAGTAATCCGTAGTTATTACCTGACGCGACCTCGCCATAGAAGTAACCAACAGCCGCTGGATTAACAGTGTATATTGAGGCCCAGGTCAGTATTGCCAGGGCCACAGAGACTACGAATCCAATCTCATTATGAACAATACCAAATAGAATACTTAGCAGCGTGAATACGCCGGACAGGGCATAAAATAGGATTAGCGTCTTAATAACGCCAATTGCATCAGACACAACACCAGTTATGAATTTACCTAGCCCAGCCATTATTGAGGAGCCAAGCGCTGCTGCCACGGCAACAACTAGGGCGAAGTGGAAGTAGAGACCGTATTGAACAGCCTTGGAGACTATGGTCAACCCCCCCTCAGATGCCACTAGGAGGAATGTTATGACTAATATCCAGAATTGCCAGGTCCTTACGGTTTCTGAGAACGTGAATTGGTAATCAGTTGCGCGTATTAGCTTTGACCTTGAGGCTTGTGGATTATACGTGGGTGGTCTCCAGCCCTTCGGTGGGTCCCTCCTCATTAGGAATGCCGAGATTAGTATTATTACAAATGAGACAATAGCAAGGCCAAGCATTATGGATTTAAACACAGCAATTGGATGTATTTTTGGCAATATACCGATTAATAGTATTATTGGGATTGAACCCCCCCAACTAAAGCCTGCCGATATTGTGCCGGCCACGGTAGCCCTATAATCAGGGAACCACTTATTGGCTACTGTGACGCTGTTATTATATACAATGCCAGCCCCCCCAATACCGCCAATGATTGCGTAAACCCATAGGAGGAGTGTTGGTGAGCCAAATATGGCCGCGAAATAGCCAATACCAACGAGAAACGCCGCTACTAATTGGAGGAGCCAGGGACCATACCTATCCCTAACAAAGCCAGCGGGCCAGCCAAATATGGACTCTAGGAAGACGTTAACGGTAAATACCGTACCCAGGAAAACAACACTGATGTGGAAGAATTGAGTGACATCATGAGAGAAGGCGCTAAAGGCGTATTCATAGGGGGGGCTAATCATGAACATTGCCAGGAAGGCCCCAATAAAGGCGAACCATCTACTAAAGCCAAGTATTTGCTTGTCGGTTAATTGGGAACCTCCTGTCATATTATTAGGGTTACTATTTCGATAGTTATAAATATTTCTAAAAATATATTCAATAATAATCCTGGTAAAGTAAATATTCATAATTTTTAATGTTTATATATCATGAGAAATATTTTTAAAAATAAAAATTTTTCATATTTTTTCAAAAGAAGCTATTATTTTAGCATTTATATTTTAAGTTCATTGATCAAATAATTGTATCGATAAAAATTACTTTGATTTTAAATCGAACATGCATTATCATTTATTTAGTGGATGCCTTGGTGACTTCTGGATATGGTAATTCCCTTGTTAGTGGTATTAGCCCTGGTATTAGCCACTTCTCCCACATCTCATCAACCTTCCTCTGTACGTACTCAATATCTTCATCGGTTAGGTGCTTAAACCTTGTCTGTCTCCTTAAGTACTCCTTAACGGGTTTCCTCTTAATTTCGCCACTCGCTATCCTAGCGCTGGTGCTTGTTAACCTGAACTTGCCATCTTCTATCTCGAAGAGTGGCCATATACCAGTCTCCACCGCTAGCCTACCTATTTCATGGCTGTACTTGGGGGGGTCGTAACCCCCCCAGCCCTTCGGGCATGGTCTAGTGTGTGTATGAACGTTGGTCCACCAATCTCTAAAGCCTTCTTTACCTTGTTGTATAGGTCTATTGGGTCTGCGGCTGTTGCAGTGGCTACGTACCTAACCTCCGGGTGTCCCACAGCCATCATTGCGGCCATGTTCTTCTTCCACCTATACTTCATAATCCTGATTTGCTTACCGCTTGGGCTGAAGGTTGTTAGGGCTCCGAATGGTGTCATTGTTGTTTCTTGAATATCTGTGTTTGCGCTGGATTCATTGTCGTACATGAGTATTAAGAAATTGTACTTAGTGTGCGTTAATGCGTTTGAAACCTCGGAAAGTCCGGCATCTGCGCAGCCCAGGTCGCCGCATATGCCTATCACGTTAATCTTCTCATTGGGTAGTTTGCCCTTCTCTATGAGCGCCTTAAGCGCCGCTGCTGTACCAACTACGGCAGACCCAGTGCCGGATAATTGGGTGTGTATCCAGGGTAATGCCCAGGCGGTTGTGTAATAGGTCGTGTTAGCAACGTACATGCAGCCCGTAGCTCCAATGACAATTGTGTTAGGGCCTGCCGCCTTGGCTACCCACCTAAGCACCATTGCCGATTCACAGCCCTGGCAAGTCCTATGACCTGCATCGAAATACTCTGTCTGAGCCATCATTAGGAGGTCCTTGACTGTCCTGGCGAGCCTAATTGAGATTGTCACGCCCAATCACCCCCCCACCTCTTCCTTATAAATTTTTCTTCTTTTCCCATTTTACTCTCTAACTCCATACCAAATCACCCTCTGCTCAACCTTACCTTTTCTAGCAGCATCCAAGGCCATATTGAACATATTAATCGCATCATTATAGGTAATCTCCCTACCACCGAGCCCACCGATAAAGTTCATCATCAATGGTCTACGCTCAGACTCGTATAGCGCACTCCTAATCTCTGTGAAGACAGTACCACCATCAAATGGTGAACCGAATGAGTAGTCCCTATCCACCACAGCCACAACCTTAACACCACTCAGGTAGCGTATAATGTCCTCGGTTGGGAATGGCCTAAACCACCTAATCCTCAGGAAGCCAACCTTCTCACCCTTAGCCCTCAGCCTCCTAACAGCCTCCTTGATTGGCTTGGAAACTGTGCCCATACCAACCATGACTACGTCGGCGTCCTCAACCATGTACGGCTCAACGAATGGATTACCATAGTCCCTACCGAAGATCTTAGCGAAGTCTCTATAGGCCTCCTCAATCACCTTCCTTGCATTCTTCATAGCCTCATCCATCTGCTTCCTAATCTCCGTAACCCAGTCCTCGTTGACCTGCGGTGCAACACTAATTACGTTGCTTGGATGTAACTTCCTGTTGCCCAGGTCGTATGGTGGTAGGAACTTCTGAACCTTGGATTTAGGCGGTAACTTAAACACGTGCTCACTATGCGTCAGGAATGCGCCATCCATTGATATGCCCACCGGCAACATAACCCTCGGGTCCTCAGCAACCCTATATGCAATCAACGTTGTGTCCAGAGCCTCCTGGGCCGTGTCAACCCAAACCAGGAGCCAGCCCACGTCCCTAACCATCAATGCGTCGTTATGCTCAACTCCGTATGCTCCAGGGTCATCAAGGCCCTATTACCTATCAATGCAACCACTGGGTACCTATCGGTGCTTATGGCCACGATAGCCTCAATAGCCAATAACCAACCAACACCGCTTGAGCCAACGAATGTCCTCGCACCAACGGCCGATGCGTGCTTGACTATTTCGAATTGATCATGCTCGTGGGCAGCCACTATGTACTCGGCCTTCATGTAGCCATCGGCTATTAACTTAGCCACGGTCTGCATGACGCGCCGTAAGGCCTTATTGGGTATGCCGAAGTCACGTCAACGTCAGCAAGCATTAATGCGTAGGCGACGGCATCAGTGCCCGTACCAACGACCTCCACCTCCTCATCTCCCTTAAGCACCGCCTCAAGACGTTTTGTCTCAAGTGCTGAGACGGACATGCCCCCCCATCACCTCTTTCTCACGCTTATTATTTGTGCCTTTGGCAATAATGACTCAAACCACTTCCTATAGGCTTCCCTATTCTCCTTCCAGGCCCTGTACTCATCGATGAACTTTCCATAGCCATCCTCAAACTCCATCTCATCAACCATAATTATCGTGTCAGGCACTGGGCATACCTCAGCACACACTCCACAACCCTTGCAATAGGCTAGTACTGGGTTGAAGTAACCGTCCGGCGTGACATCAAATACGGAGTCTGGGCAGTACTCCCAGCATAGGCTACACTTAATGCATTTATCGAAGTTTATCACAGGCCTATAATGCTTGGCAGTGCCACCGGTGAAATACGGGTTCCTCTGGTTCGGCTTTAAGCCAGGTATTGCACCGCCAATCATCATGTCCTTCCAACCAGGTAGGTGAGGTGGTTCGTACTTATACGGCAGACCCTCGCCCGGCCTAACCTCCCTTAGCTTAACGAGTGATTGATAGGCCTCCAAAGCCCTGTTAACCCTCTCGCTGGGCTTATCAAGGCTCTCCAGATACCTCTTAACATCGTCAATGGTAAGTACGTTGGGCATTACCTTAGCAATGGCTCCAAGGACCCTCTCCACAGTTCCATCATCCGGGAATGTCCAGAAATCACCAATGCTCCTCTCACCATAAACCACGACTAGGGTATACGGTGAGTCCCTGGTGGGTATGAACTTGAGTAATTCATCAGGGCTCCTCTTGGAAACCACGATTAATAACCCACCAGCCCTCAACTTCAGGTGGACTGGTTGAATGCCCTGCCAAGCCCAGGACTCAACACCCTTAAGTATTGTATCATCAAGCACTATCGAGACATCCACATAGTCAGGCTCAACCCTCGCAGCCTCAGCATCAAGAATCTCCTCATTAGCGCCCTTAGCCACTACCACGAAGTACTTAGCCGGTACACCATCCCTCTCTGGATCATCACCATACCTCTGGTAAGACAATGCGACATTACCTGCCATCCTAGCCGCATAAACAATCCCCCCCCTGGATAGATTCCTCGCCAAATGCCTCTGGTGTATTCCCCCCCTGTAGATGATCTCTATCGTGTATATACTAGGAGCTTGAACAGACATTTTAATCAATCATTAATAATATTGTACTTTAAAAGCAATGCCTTCCTAGGTATACTAAAAATAACACATTCGATGCGTGGTTTACGTAGACTCCGGTTTATAAACAATAATATATACTATATATAGATTTACGAAACCAGTTGATTAATTCTTTCTCTGACCCTGGCCAGGGCCTCCGCATTCTCCCTGAAATCATCCATTAGATTATTTACGAAGTTTTCATCAATCTCCTCGGGCCTGGCTAAAGCTTCCCTGACCATCTCCTCAAGTGTGGCGCATCTTCTGAATACGTAGTACATGGCGTCAATATCAGCATCACTTAGGCTTATTATACCGGCTTCCATAGCCTTGGAAATCACGCTCCAACCCCCAATCACCTATGGTTCTCTCCTCAGGAACCTCTATGTTTGCCTCCTTCAGCCTTTCAAGTAATTTCTCCACGGTAAGCGTCACGGCATTTCTCAACCCAGTAATTATCGCATTTAACCTATCAATCACAACAATGTTCAAAAACAAATGAATATAAGTATTTCGTGCCTGAATAAAAGCAGTTTAAATAAGCACCCTCTTAACATAGCCAGGCTTCGGCATGTAAATATCACCTGACTTAAGGAGCATGTTTATTGCCTTATCCACCGCCTGCCTATCAAGACCAGCCGCCTCAGCCTCCTTATACAGGTCCTCAATCCTAACGGGCTTACCACCACTCGACTCTTCTAACTGAGCCAGTAGGTTCATTATCAATGCCATCCTCTCCTGAGCGGACTTGGGCTTTCCAGTCATTATAATGTCAATGTCTATCTTCCCAGACTCAACATCAATACCAACACTGCTTAGGTACTTCATGAAGAGCCTAATGGCCCTATCGGCATCCTCAGCCTCAACCACGGGGCTAAGCCTCATCTTAGCCTCAGCCTCAGAAAGCCTGATCAAGGCCTCCAATTGCCTTGCCGTTATTGCAATTGGTGAGTCTGGCTCCCTGGACTTAGCCTCATCTGCACGTAGAACTGCACAATCCTCTCCCTAGCCTCAGGCGTCAGCACAGGCTTGACGTGCTTACGGGCATAGGCAATGTACTTCCTAAGTAGGTCTGGCGGTACTATGTCTGCGAAGCCTCGGGAACCTCACCAGCATGTAACGTGGTTATATGCTCAGCAATTGCCTTATCCCTATCAAGGTTTGGTTCATCCCTAATGATGAATATTAAGTCAAACCTGGAGAGCAGCGTCACTGGTAAATCCACGTTCTCAGCCACAGTCCTATTGGCAGGTACCTACCAAAGGCTGGGTTGGCCGCAGCCAAGACACTGCACCTAGCATTTAGCGTCGCCACAATGCCCGCCTTAGCTATGGAGACTGTCTGTTGCTCAAGGGCCTCGTGAATCGCGACTCTATCCTTAGCATCCATCTTATCAATCTCATCAATGACGGCCACGCCCGTATCCGCGAGCACCAACGCGCCGGCCTCCAGGTAAAACTCGCCGGTGTCCTTCTCACGCACTACGGCGGCCGTTAAGCCAGCTGCGGAGCTACCCTTGCCCGTGGTGTACACTGCCCTAGGGGGCTATCTTCGTGACAAACCTTAGTAACTGCGTCTTAGCCATACCTGGGTCGCCAACAAGCAGTATGTGTATGTCACCCCCCCTAACCCTGATACCGTCTGGGTAAACCTTAGGTACGCCACCAAAGAGTAGGCATGCTATTGCCTCCTTAATGTCCTCCATGCCGTATATCGACGGCGCTATTGACCTGATTATCCTCTCCCTAACGTCAGGCATTTTCGAAAGCTCCAGTATCCTCTTCTCATCCTCGGGCGTGATCTCGATCTCCACCAACTCCCTCTGTTGACTCTCCACGTAATTAACCTCCATGAAGCTGGAAACAACGGGTGGCCTACCCTTCCTTAAATCGGATAGGTCGAGGTTCATGATACCGACCAGGTAAACCCTGTCGCCGGGCTTCACCGTGTCGACTAAGTCATCGAGCAGTATTGCCTCAATACTCCTTGGCAACTGGCCTGGCGGTAGCTCCTCGGGCTTCTCCTGAACGATTATCTTCTGCCAATCAATGAACTCGCTCCTCTCCTCAACGAACACCATACTATTCAATGCACCACACTTGGGGCAGCGCTTCGGCGGTTGGACGAACCCAGTGGTTGGCTGTGGAATCTCGACCTCATAACCGCACTGTGAGCACCTAAACACGGACTTCCTGAGGTAGTGCTTGGGTGGTGTCTGCCTCGTTATTATGCCCTCAACCATTATCAACTTACCCAGGACCTCACTCCTCAGCCTCCTAATGGGCAGGGACTCAGGGAGTCTCCTAAACCTCATGTAGAAGTTCCTAACCGACTTAGCCAGTTCAGGATCCCTCTCAGTTATTGCCTGCCTAACTGCCTCGGAACCAGCCTGAATAATTAATTGCGGCCTCTCCAGGAGCGTATCGGCGAGGTCCTTACTGCTGATTAGTAGGTCGTGAAAGTCAATCACTAGGGACCTCTTCCTCTGTATGATCATGTTATTAATCTCATCAACATACTTCTCACTGGACTCAATGAAACCCCCCCTAATCCCCCCCTGAATCAATGAGTCGAGACTAACCTCGGCGGTCTCCGGCGTCGTCATTGCAACCCCCCCACCACTGCATTGAGGAATTCCTTAATTATTGGTGCGATGGATTTAACGAGCTCCTCCTCCTCAATAGTCAATTTATCCAGGAAGTCCCTCGAGTCAGCAATGCTGGGGGTTAACGGATAACAGCGTGAGTATCTTCCTAAGCCTTAACTGGGCGAGCTCCCTCAACTGTTGGGCATAGATCCTAACGCTTTTCTGATCACCACCAACCATGCTAAGCCTAGCCCTTACGTAGAAGTCCCTGGGTAACTCCCTCAACTCGCTAGGAGCTCTATTCTCAAGCCAAACCCTCTTAAGAATCTCCTCATTACCAACCCTATCCTCATCAAGTAATGAGGCTACACCACGCTTAATTAGGACCTCAAGCACGTTGGGCGGCGCATTAATCACAGAGCCAGCCTTGGCGGGGGCAATGCTGATTATGCCTAGGTCAACCCCATCCACATCCCGCGTCAGCACAGCCCTAGCACTCGGCATTAAGTACGAAAAACCCATCAAAAGTAATTACCACAAACCAATTAAAAAGGCACTACAGGAAAAGGATAAGTAATATTGATGAGATCTTAAGGGGGGGTGGAATCATGGCACTACCCTAACATTCCTCTTAATTGCCCTTCGTGCTAAATCTAAGTCGAAGGTTGCCAATACGGCATTTTCACTTATTGCCATTGAGAGTATTAAATAATCATTAATGTCCCTTGTAGACGCCCTATCTTCAATCATCATATTAAGTGCTCTATCGTAAATACTTAAATCCTCGAGCAGGTAGTTAACACGGGGGGGATCCATTAAGTACTCCCGAAGTTTTAACGCTATTAGGTTAAGATTGATATTTAAATGTCTAGCCATCACCCATATATATTCGTGAATCACTATTGACGGTATTACCAATTCAGTGGCGCTATCGATGATGGCGACTGCATCGTTATGGTGCTCGCTATCCTCCACAGTATCGTAAACCAAAACGTTCGTATCAACGAGTACTTTCATCCATCACCTCTTCAATAGCCCTTTCAATCTCCTCAACAGTGATAGTCCTACCCAACCTAATCGTAGTCCTACTCCTCCTAACAGGGATAATCTTAACAACACCCTCACCCTCATCATAGACAACCCTAACTAAATCGCCAACCCTAATCCCGAGTCTCTCCCTAATGCCCGCGGGTATCGTAACCTGATAATTCCTAGTAACCTTAACAATAACCTCAACCACAGTTACTAAGACAAAGCTAACTATTTAAACATTACTTACTATACCGCAATAATTTACTAGGCCCAGCATTTAACCGCGAGACCCATCACCCTAATTGCTGGGACTTTGTGACGTCCATATAATCAACCTCAACCACATCCCTAGGATTAACACCAAGGGACTTGCTCAGGTGGTCAAGCACGTCGAGGGCATAATCAGCGCTGGCGCCATAATCGGAGAAGGCGGAGAATTGAAGGCCGGAGTGGGCAATAATCCTAACCTCAGTCTCGGAACCACGCTCAATAACCAGGGTCATACAGGAGAGGTAATGACCAACCCTAAAGAAGAACTTCTGCCCAAACGCAACGGCAACCCTGGGCTCGTGCTCAAAATCGTGAAGTAAACATTAGACGCAGGATCAAAACCCCCCCTAACCGCATCAACAACCGAGTCAAAACCCACGGGGGAAGACAGCCCTAAAACCATGAGCCAAAACCCTACTACTCATCAAATCAACATGAACCAAGCACACTCTTAAAGGTATCTACTACATCGTTATTCCTGGGATCACTAAGGGCCTTATTAATGATAAAAATAAATAATAATACTTACTTTTTAATCCAAGGCTTAAAATACATTAATATTAGACATAACTATCCTAAGGTTATAATTGATGAGAAGAATAACAATGGTCTCTAGCACAGTGCTCTTACCATGTTATTTCTACCAACGAATACCAAGCCCGGTCTCAAGCTTAGTTAAGAGACCGTAATACTCAAGCAATAACCGCCTTAATAGAACAACCACGAGATAGCTGTAGCAACACGGTTAAAATACCTTTTAAGGTATCAAGGCACGGAATACCCACCCTTCATTGTTGACCTCGACCACTGCATGCTAAGGAAGGTTATGCCAAAGGCATAGGTAGGCGTTAGAACCGCTATCATTATTGGGACGTAGGTGGCCATATATAAAGCTATTAAATCACCAGGCGTGGGCGTAGGTGTTATTAAGTGGGGCGGAAAACCGAAGCCTGCAATTTCATATAAATAAATAATTTCAAGAATAGGCGTAATTAAGCATATGGCTAGGTAAACCAGGGACTGAAGGAGGCTCTCTTAAGCCCGAACTTAAACTGTACGATATCATCCTTAATAAACTTAGTTATCAGGTAAAACCAATGATTGAAATAGCAACTTGATAAAGCATCGACAGTGAAAATCCCGCAATTATTATAGGCGGAACAATTAGGACCCAGGCAAACGGGTTAAGAAAAACAGCAACACCAAGTCCATACAATAAACGGGTATAATTTTGAGACATGATTATCACCACTAGGTTTTAGACCTAGACATTTAAGTTTTGACAGTTATATGTAGAATAGCCAAAAAACATAGTATACACATCCTGAGTATGTGTCAGGGAATGTGGGGGCCCATGTACCAGTCAGTGATACGGTAATCACAAAAACGCCAGGTAAACCATACCAAATCATACCAGAATCAAAGTACCAACTATACGGAGGTATGTATGATGTGCCAGATACGGTAAAATAAAATGTGGGAGTACCACTAAAGCCGGGAAGACTCCAATATGTAACATGAGGTTACGGATTAAGCGCATTTGCAATAACGAATCCGCTTGGTCCATTTATATACGTTATTATTCTATATGGGAACCAACCAAGCGGGTCAGCCAATATGCAGTTTATTTGGAAAACCGTAGTCTGTCCCGGCGAAATAGAGGTTGGATTCCACGTAAAGGTACAATATTCAATATACGTAGTTGGCTTAATCACAATTTCGCTGTTCGTGGACGCCAGTACGATTGGAGGACCTACTATGTTTGCCACAAAGAGCGCAATTATATAGACAGAGATTAAGCCAATAGCTATACCACCGTACCTCCACAACCTATGCCTTAAGCCTATACCCCTAGTCTTAAGTAGGGACGCCATACAATAGCCTTGCACCGGTGGACTTTTTTAACTCGAGTGTTCAGACAAAATGTTCGAGAAATTATGAGTAAGGTTGATAAGGGAAATGCTAATGATTAAGTAATTGGATGAGCTCCTCCCGTCCCCCACTGAACTGGTGATGTAAACCGGGCCGACGGTGATTAATTAACAAACCTTTCTTTAATGATCATCTAACCCCAGCTCATCACCTCCTCAGCCTAGGATGCGCCAATCACCATCGCTCGATGCCTAAAATGTATCATCAACCTTGCCCAGGGATTCTTCAAAATAATACCAGCGATATATATATTAGTTAAAATAAGGTAACTTAATGAACAGAACAATGGATAAGAGGGGGGTTCATAATAATCCTTGGCGCGGCTGCCCTATTCACCGCCGTATTACTCACATACCTACTCCCATCGTACTATGAACCTGCCTACCTCACGGTTAGGCCAGGCTTCCCCCCCGTCACTAAGTATCCCAACGGCACCACCGTGGTTAATCCAACGCTGCAATTCGTCAATGGAGGCTTAGCTGTATTGATGCTACCGAATGGATCGCAGTACGTATTCAATATAACAAGTGTTAATGGGTTCATGAGCTATACAGGGTGATGCCTCAAGCATTTATCAAGCTCAGTGGGTCTAAGGCTATCGTCCTGATCATGCCGAATGCATTCAGGGGGGGTTGGGTTAGGGTAAGGGGGGGCGTTGGCGTTAACGTAACACTAACGTACTACTTCTACAATTATACCGTCATAAATGGCTCATCCCTAGAACTCACGTACCTACTCGATGGTCAGGTATTGCAGGAGTTAAATAAAACGGATTCAAGTCTCCTCAGGTACGTGCCCTACGCCATAAACGTACTACTACCGAAGCCCGGCGAATACGGTGATAACCTAATTGTGACTGATTATATTGAGTGGGATCTTGAGGACGTGTTTGGTTTAACAGTAGCCAAGGCTGATCAGTATGTGCAATATGAGACTGACTGTGTATCAAGTATTTACTGGGCTACGGGCTGGATAGACGTCGGCGGCATACCTGGGTACACCTTCTACAACGAAATAACCATTGGTGGGCGGATGTGGAATGGTTGGGACAGTTTATTGGCGCCTCAAGTTAACTTCACGCCACCGGCCTCGTTTGTTCAGGTTAAGGAATCGACAAGCTTCTATTTCGGCATTAATGAGAATGGTTATGGCGCCTATGGACAGGTTGCATCTGGAACAATTGTTTGGGACCTATACCCAACGGATATTTACTACGTTGCATCAGGCACGGCAATACTCAACTCACCATCAAGCTCCGGTTGGCAGCCTGTCTGCAGTTAATGAAAACCTAAGATTAATGAAATAATTTTTAAATATCTTACAAACTCGTCCTTAGGATGTTATTCCCAAGCAACCTTCATAGACTTGGAACCCGGAATCTATCCAGCTTGATGTGCCGTAGTAATAATACTCGGTTGGGCATGCGGTTTGGCCGTAGTTATTATAGAAAGATAGAACGTAAGCGAGGAAACCCTGTGAGTTCCAGTTAAAAGTTCCTAAATCGCCAATGGAATTAACGTAGCAGTTATACAGTCCTATTGGTGGGAAGCTTGGCACTGGCACCTCACCTTGACTCGGCGATTCAACTATATATTGGGCATATGGGAAGTACGTTGAATAGCCATTGAAGTTGTTAGAAATAGTTACCGTGACGCATTGACCCTGACCATTACCCTGCTGATTAACTACCTCGTAGCACACATTCCATAACTCAGTATTACCATTATTCGTAAAAGATGGACTACTTATATACGAGTATATGTAATAACCCTCATATTGTGAATAGGAACCCTCAGCAAGTACTTGTGGCTCGTAATTAAAGGCCGTCCCAGTATACCAAATAATTATGGTGGGCCAGATCCTTCCCACATATATCCAGCTTGTATATAGGGTACTAAATAATTATAGCTTGGTCCGTAGCCCACCCAGACTGCGACTGCGGTGTTTGAACCGCCACTTATGCCTGGGGGTACGTATAAGTAGGCGGATACGTCAGATAATGAGTAATTGTTGTAATAAACCACGTAGCCGGCCCAACTTACCGTGGTTTCTGTCTGGTTTGTTAGTCTTATTTTGTTTATCTCCTGTACCATACTCCTTGGCATTAGGGTTACCTCTATCCTCTCTATCCCCCCCATTGGTTCCAGCGGTAGTACTTAACGTGTATTATGCCGATCCTAGTGCCGTTTGGTGCGATTACGTTTATCACGTACTCAACACCAACCACGTTAATGACTAGGTAATTCCCAACCCTGGTGGTGCTCATTATGAAGCCCTCACTAGCCGGTGTAAGGACACCGTTGCCCACGTACTCCCTAACCGGGGGTATACCCATCAGTAGCTCCACAGTACCATTGAACGCTTTATCCAGGCTAAGCCTATTGTAGTTGAGGAACCCGTTGATCAAGGCCATGGCACTAACAAGGCCGCTTGGTGAGGTGAATACCGATGTTGGTATAATGAATTGAGAGGCACCGTTAATGATGTAGCACGTGAAATTAGCAACACCCACCGGCGGGGGGGCTATGCCGGTTAGGTTAACGCAGTGCTGCTCACTGAGTGGTGGTTGTAGTGGCATGAACACTGGAGGTACCCAGCCACGGAGACCGGCGCAGGGGCATGGAGGGCCGGCGGCGAGAGTCTCATTGAGTAGTGTCTTATTACCCTCATAAACAATGAGGCCAACCCAAGACCCAGCAGGGCATGTGCAAATGGGAGGCCTGGACATTTCATAGGCGAGATAAGCAGAGGCGATAGCAGCCGCAATAACCATCACTAACACCACCACGACCAACCGCTTACGGTACTTAAACCCCCATAACCATATAAAATCCCTCACTTTATGGGACTTTTTTTAACTTCGGGTGTTCATTTAAAGTGAGTCGAGTGAGGTTGGTTTTTGGCTTCGCGGCTAATGCCTACTTGGGTGATCAATCACTTACTCCTTACCTATTTTCTTTAATTATTTCATATATATCAAATGAATACTTTTATCGTGCTTGGTTTTGTCTCACCATATTTTTAAAATAGGCTTTTTAACCCAAGAACCAGTTTCATTACTGGTGGAGCTTAAGGACGAACTCCTACAATTACTGGAGCGTGATAAGGAGCTTAGGTATGCAGTGATGGGTTTACTAGGTATCACTGATGTTCAATCAAGCCTTAAACAATTAATTGATGCACTAAGTAAGGTGCTTAATGCCGTTGATGGTCTCGCCAAGAATCAAGCAGTCATGATAGATACATTAAATAGAGTGCTCGAGATTACTAAACAGCTGGCAGAAACAGAAGAAAGCCACCTGGAGATGACAAGAAACGCCCTAGAGATTAGCCAAAGACATCTTGAGATAAGTCAAAAAATCCTTGAAAACCAGGAGAAGCTATGGCAGGAGGTGGAGAAATTATGGCAGGAGGTTAGGAAGATAAATGAGAATATTGAGAGAATGTGGAAGGAGGTTAGCGATATTAAACGTAGACTTAGTGATCTCTCTAGGAATTATGGTGGGCTTTCTAAGAGCATTGGTTTATTGATTGAGCGTGATACTAGGCACTACCTACCCACCTGGGTCAGGAGAAGGCTTAACCTCAATATTGAGAGGCTCGAAAGACGCGTAATCGAGAATATAGGTGAGTTCGATGGTTATGCTGATGTTAGTGATAAGGTGGTTGTGGCTGAGGTCAAGACTACGCTTAGGTTTAGGGATGTGGAGGACTTTGTGGAGAAAGTCAATAAGTTGAGGGAGACCGTGGCCGGTAAGGAAGTCATTGCCCTAATTGCCTATGTATTCAAGGCCAGGGACTTCGACAAGGCTGTGGAGCTGGCCAAGGCTAATGGTATAAAAATTATTAGGCACATCCACGAAGAAGACTTCGAGGAAATCACATAGATTTGACGTTAACGTAGTTTCAACGAGGTCGCTCATTACTATGGGCTATGGAGTTAAAGGCATTAGACCTGGCTCATGATGAAATACTGATACCATCTTCAGGATAGCGAGTTGAATGCGCGGTTATCGTCTCATTAATTATCCTTACAGGGGGGGACGATACGAATATGAGGATGTCATTAATCGTAACATTACCATGTAGGTGATAATAAAGAATGACCCCACAGTGAAGAAAGCCATGTTTGAAGTAGGCGAGAAAATGTTCATGCCAGCAAGGCAAGCAGGAGATGAATTGTTAAGGATATATGGGCATGGACTTGAAAAGCTAATCGAGGAGTCGAAATTAATAGAGTAATGATAATCATTAACGGAGACCAATTTGACGAGAAAAAGCTTCATAGTGCGTATATGCACGGGGGGGAATCCAACGACCAAGATGAAGAGAGTCACTTTTTCTAGTATGTAATAATTATACCTGACTAGGCTTGGCACGTGCATCATCAGTTATTCCTTTTATCCGTAGTGCTCGGTGACGGTTCTTTAAACATTAATAATTTCTTAGCCTTAGAGCCCTTTACTCCTGGTTTCATCAGTTCATTAACTACACTCCCTCTGACCTCCTCCCCGCCCTTAAGGGCGAGACTTTAAGTACGCCAGGTAAAGAAAAATTCTCATTATACTCATTCATATTCATACCCATTTTACCACATGAATTACCCTGGTACTTTACCCAAAGATATCCCCCCCCTTAAAATCGCCTTAACCTGGTATCATGAACCACGCCCTACCTCTCCTTATGAAGCGTTTCCTAGTCTCCTCAGCCAGCTTCCTAACCCTGTCACTACCCACGATAATTCTACCCTCGATTAATGCATTTAATGCCAGTGGTTCATGGCATTAACCATCCTGACCAATTCATCAAATGTGTAGCCCAATGCCTCAATACGCCCCCCCCTCTTGAACCTGAGGAGGAGACTGATTCTGTCCGGTATGGGAATGCCCCCCCTGAAGGCATCGCTGACCACTAGGACATCAATGTCGCTCCAGGCCCCCCCGTTTAGGTCCCTCGCCGCTGAGCCGTACAGTATAATAGCCTCAACTGGTATTGCGGATGATATGTTGCTGACGTATTTCCTTAAGTCGCTAAGCCAAGCTCCCTCAGTCTCCCCCCCCTCACCCACGTTATGATTGCCTCGGCAGCCTTAATAGCCTTTCCGCAGTCTCATTATCGTAATACATCGCGGGGTATCCACTTTCGAAGGAGTTTGGGTACCTTGCGGGTATGTAGTGCCTATCTAACTCCCTAGCCAATGGCATCAATCCCTCGACACAGTACCTATCCTTAAGTATGTCAAGGAGCTCAACTATACTATGCCCCCCCACGCGCCTACGCCAAGCCCGTGAAGCAGGGCCTTAACGGCCTTTTCAGCAGCCTGCTGGGCCTGGAAGCATGCCCACTCATAGTAACCACCAGCCAAGCTACCCCCCCTGGCGGCGTCCAGGTCCCTGAGGGCTTGCCTAAGCCACCTCTCAGCCTCACTCAACTATCCACGGCCACCCCCCCGTCTTAAGGCTTGTATTAAAGGGTTATTAAACCCGCAATGCATTACTCATTGATGAGGCACGTTTGGGTTAACGCAAGGATTGGTAGCATTGACTTGAGTAGAGTTATTGAGGTTAAGGCCCTGGTAGACACGGGCGCAACCTTAACCGTGATACCACGCTCACTGGCCAATGAACTTGGCCTGGTGATTACCGGCAAGTCTAGGGTTGAGACTGGGGGGGCTGGGGGGGTTATTGAGGTTGATGGGTCTAGAGCCTGGGTTGAGGTTGAGGGAAGGGGGGGTGAGGTTGTTCCAGTGCTTGTTTCCGACGTAATCGATAAGGTCCTAATCGGCGTAACCACCCTCGAGGTCCTCGAGCTCGAGATCGACCCAGTGACCGGCCGCTTAAGGGAGAGGACACTACTCCTATACTAGGCGGCTTAGGTGGAATCCACACCACCTAGGCCCATGGTACTTAAGGCCTTCGTTAAAAGCAGCCTATCCTCAGTCCTGCAGACAATGACCGTGCCCCCCCACACAACCTTACGAACCCTAACACCAAGCCCAACAAGCTCATCCCTAAGCCTCCTGGCCCTCTCGGAATCACCCAGGGAGATCAATACGCAGGCCTCGGTATACTCATAACCATTACCATTACGAGCCCTAGACACATGCACATGCCACCTCCTAATACCATACCGCCTAAGCACACCGACCACCTCCTCAACACTCGGCAACCTCCTCGGCCCACCATAAAACCTCTCATAAACACCAAGCATCCTCAGAATACGCCTAGTATCCTCAATGGACACGTATACCTCGAACTTACCACCACGGTTATGAACGTTGACGTTGAATCCAGCCGCCCTCAAATCGTTGGCTATGGCCATTGCCAAGCCACTATCACTAGTTGACTTGCTTAAGTACCATCCACGGCCCATGTTATGCTTCCTTAATATCAATTCATGACCAAGCACGTTAATGACTGGGTACCTCGCATAACTCAGGCAGGGCGTTGAGTATCTAACGGCATTTACCAACTTAACAACCCTATCAGTAAGCCCGTAAGCTGGCCACGCACTGGCTAGATCAACAATGTCACTAATCACTAACGCCTTAACCGGGCAGAGAATATAGTGCTCGCTATCCCTAGCCGAGGAACCGCCGAAAAACCTGCCAGAACAGCCATAAAACCTACACAAAAACTCACCCATAAACCTCCTCACAGGATCATCAGCCACAAACGAAAAACCAACGTCAAAGGAACCGCGATTAACGTGACCTAACACACCATCACCCAAAAACCAACCAAACAACGAAGCCCTACCCAACAACCCACCAACAGCATAGTAAACAAACCTAACCTGCTTCTTCACTTTAACGCTGTTCCAGTTGTTTATGGCGTTTCTGAGCCAGGGAGTTAGGTAGTCGGGTATTCTGGGATTACTGAGGAGGTCTTGGGCCTTGTTGCTATTAACCCTGAATATGTCTAGATCGTGTTTATTCGTAATAACCACGTGGTATGAGACGGATAGTCCCCCCCTCTTTCCCTCTGCCGCTGTTATGTAGAAGCGTGCTGTTAATTTCTTCTCACGTAGGTAGTTCCCTACCGCGAATATGAATGATGATGTTAGACGCGGATCCGGTGTTGATGTTGATGATATGCCATCGCTTAAGTACACGTCACTTATTGCGAGTCCTGCCAAGACCTGCCTTAGGGTGTCGCGGTCAATATTCGCCTCATCTAACTCAATACTTAATTTAAACGATTCGTTTAACTCGTGCATCCTAGCGCCTAACCCTGAACTTCGCACACTCTTAACGCTATTACGCTTTATTTCATCCCAATTGCTTAATATCTCATTGCTTAAGTTCGTCAGCAGGTTGTTGAGCTCCGGCAACCTAATCTCTGAGCCATGTAAGTCCTTCGTCAAGTCCTGAATTATGGCCATAGTTAACGCCCTTAACCACGGGTATTTGAGCATTACCCCCAATTGGTATAATGTAAAATTGAACGTTAAATGAGGGATAGCATTATAAAGCCCTTGCACCAAGTTAGGTGCAATGGTCTACATAAACACGGGCATAAGGATTCGATGCCCCCCCAAATGTGGTAATTATGGAACATTAATCATAAAGACCAAGGGCAAGTATAGGCAGGCCTATGTAATCCACTGGCCAGATAAGCAACACTACATTTCGAAGTTCCTTCTCCTAGAAATGGGGATGGATATCGATAAAATACCCATCACAGCTAAGGAGACAGGAAATCACCGTTAAGTCAATAACCTCATTAGTTAATGAGGAAACACTTAAATAGAACCTCAATTTGAATGTTGATAGGTGATTAGACGTACCGTCCCACGGCAGCCTTACAAAGGCGGGTAAGGTGAGGAGTCAGACGCCTAGGATTCCGCCTAAGCCTAGGAGGAATCTTATTCCTAGGAGGAGGAATAGTCGTAATTATAGGCGTTTGCTTTTTAGGCTTGGTCAGGGTCAGCAGGTTTCGTAGTTTTGCTTGTTAAAAATTTGTTTTGTTTCTTTTTCCTTTTCTTTTGTTTGGTTTTGGGTGTTGGCTGTATTTAGGTGTTGTTTTGGGTGGTTGGTGGCGTAATATATATATATATCAGATAAAATAAGTAAATCAATGTATGTGGTCTGTGGGTACTAAGGCAATGCGTAGGAAGGAAATTATTGAGGCGGTTGTTGCGGTGTCAATCATGTTGCTTTTTGAGTTTGCAGCGCCAGCAATCGCCTTAGGTATAGGTACGTTGGGTGTTGGTGATATAGTGGCTGCGGCAACTTTTGCGGCTGGTTTTGGAACTGGAGTCGCGTTTTGGGGAGGATATGTGGGAAACTGTGCTTACTCGATTTACTTAGGAGCCACTCATGGTTGGGGTGCACTTAATAGTCCATCACCTTGGGCCTGCATTGCTATTACTGTGGGTATTGCATGATGGTGTAGTAGGTAATGCCGACGATTAAATTAAAAACAACGAAGATTTATAATTTATTTTTCGGCATCTTAATAGCCGTACTGGTATTTTTCGCGGAGTTATACCTGTCTGGGGTTCTTAATAAAGTGAGGCCTTCGCCTATCCTGAACTTTGTTGTGGGTGAGGTGTTGAGCATTTTAATGATTGCTTATCTCGTTCGTGGAGTATACCGCGCGGTGTTTGGGTCTGTTAGGGATGAGGTGCTGCGGCGTGTGGTGATTAACGCCATTACATTGCTTGCGGTGTTACTCACCGTGGAACTTACGGTCCTCGTCTTCGTGTCTTTTCATTACCTGTTTAGGCTTTCGATAGGTTACTTCGTGGGTTTCATCATTGCCTACTTCGTATTGTCGATGCTGATTAATGAAGCTCTGATCTACACCTACATTAGGGGTGTTAAGGATCAGGGTGTTCATGGGGGGTGGGCGCGCATTGATTCGTTTAATCAGCGATAGTAAGTATGGTGGTTATACCATAAGCATGCTTTACCATGATTTAATCATTCTAATGCATCCCGAGGAATATGAGGGTGGTGTTATCGAGGTTATTAATGCGCATGAGGGCTATCACGCCAGGTATAAGCATACCGTGATACTCAACGCAATTTTATTCATTAGTTTGCCCACCCTGATTTACTACGGTGTTAGGGGGTTACTCAATGCTGTGGGCTGCGTTGCCCCCCCTTCTTGCCGCGTTAATCTTAGTGTTGACTAGGTCCTTCGAATTACTTGCTGATAGGGCTGCCTATGCTAGGTTGGGGCCTAAGTCCCTGGATTACTTTAGGGTAATACTTAGGTCGCTCTATGGCATTGACGACCCGAGGAGAGCCCCCCCCGTTAGGTCCAGGATCACCCACCCGGTAGGAGGGACTTGGTGTTGTCGAGGGGTGATGTCATAGGTGCCTACGCGCCCTGGGAATTTCCACTGCTTGCGTCCTTATTTGCCGGCTTCCTCATCGTTGTCCCCCCCACATATGATTTACCTAGTGTTTATCTTAGGTTAGCGTCGCTTATTTACGTTGGAGTCGTCATTGGTTCATTCCTACTAACTATCTTGCTTGGTGTTGTTTTTAGGCCAATCGTTAGATTGTTTAGTGGGGGGCTTGGGTGATGAGTCTGTCATGGATCTCTCCATGATGGGTGCGTCGATATTTACGATGGTCTTTGCCGCATCTCCCGCCTTATATCTTGTCTATCATGTATGGCTTTACTCGAATATTACGGCCACGCTGGTCTCGTTTTTGCTTCTGTCGTTAGTTTCTTGGCTTACCCTGCGTAGTATGGGTCGTGCCTTTATAATTGCCGCTGTCCTCACGGCGATATTCACCGCCTTGAATTACTTACTATATTCGGTGTTGCCCCCCCTTGTCTATGCCCTTTACGTGCATGTATTGTTTAGGGGTGGTTTGTATTAGGAGTGTTTATGCCGTTTTGGGTGGTGAGGTTATTATGTGGGTTGGTGTTGTGGGTGGTGTTTTGTTGGGTTTTGTCTCTTCGCATGGCGTATGCTGCATACGGTGTATGATGTATCGCCACTGGGCTTGCTCATAATAATAATTGTTAGGAATGTGTCTTTTTCGTTGGCGGTTTTCTTAGTTAGTTATTCGTTGTTTATAGCCTATCTCGTGTTGTTTACTGAGGGTTTTGTATGTTGGGTTCTCCGCGTCTTTCACTGTGAGGAGTCTCATGGCCTTAATACCCCTGCTTCCTCACGGAGTTATTGAGTTACTTGGTTACTCGTTGTTTGCGTTGGCTGGTGTTAAGTACCATAATGGTGACGTGGGTTATTGGAAACTCCTCGCCTTTGGAATTGCCGCGATAGTGGTGGCTGCGTTCATAGAGGTCTTCATATCGACGTCAATAGCAAGGCAGCTGTTTAGTAAGGCCTTATGCAGTGTCGTTATTTAGCCTTAGTGCTTTGTCGTTTAACTCTAAGGATGATCGCGCCATATGATTGACTCGTAAAGTATAACCAATGTGATTAATAGTGCGGTTGTGGTGAGCGCCATGTATGGTGTGTCGTTTATTAGGTAGTACTACCATTCGTTGGTTATGGCTTTGGGTGTTGTTAGGTAGTAGGAGTATTGGTAGTGGAATGTGCGTGAGTTTAGGGCGTTGTTTATTGAGTATACCACGTAGTCATTGCTTAGGTAGTTAATATCCAGTGCTTGCCAGAGGTTGTTGAATGAGTATGGGTATGCGTATAGGTACGCGATCCAGGCGGGTTTGGTAACGCTTACTACTACATGGCCATTGCTTGGGTTTAGGATTACTATTGATTGGGGCATGCAGCCGAATCCTCCGCCGCTGATGTACCGTATTCCCTCGGGGGAGTATGATTATTAGTGCGTAGTCCCTGATTGGGTATGACTTAGCCATGAACGTGTACCTAAGCCCCCCCACCGAGCATGGCATTAGTGGCGCTGTGTATGTCCATAATTCCCTGCGGAATATTAATGATCCGTTGCTTGAAATGCCGTAGACCCATATCGTGTACCCCCCCGTGGTTATCAGTACCAGCCCTGTCTCCACTGATTGTTATTGATGTTACGCTGCCAATTATTGGTAGTTTCCACGTTCTATTGCTAATGAAGTCTAACCCACAAATTTTACCTCCGCACTTGTAAATCAATGTGTCTCCAGCAATGCCGTACACGCCTGAGCCCACGTCAGCTCTTAGCATTAACTTACCATTACTTGCATTTAACATGTATGTGAGGGGTTTATCATTGCACGATACTGTTACTAGGACGTAGTTACCAAACCTCTTAATTCCCATCGTAACTATTGAGAGTGGCATACGGGAATTAACAACCTCAGTACGCCAAACCTCAACACTATATGGTTCTCTGCCTAACAGCCTGAGGTCAATTATCGTGGTATTTACAGGCCTTAACGGATCGCTCAATGGTATTATCACCACATACACATCATCACCTATGGCATCCATAGCCATGTAATACCTCGTTGATGATACTGCCGCCAGTACCGTATAGTTAATGATCTTTCCCGTAAATATGTTAATCATGGTTACGTTAGCCACAATCGGCGATTCCTGGTCATCATATATACCCCCCCCATAAAGACTATACGTTGCGACGAATAACTTATTACTAATTGGTATGAAGCGTATTAGTGGAAGGAGACCTGGTATGTAGATGGTGTCTATCCAAATATACTTACCACTGGTTATATTCACTCCCTTAAGGTTTATTGAAGCCAACGATACATCATAAAGTACTAGCATGCCTTTATACACACTGGCTGCGTCATAATCCCCATAATAGCCAAGCACCCTTACGTAGGGTAATGGTGGTGACAGTAAGTACGTGTAGATTGAGTATGCATCGGTAATTACTAACGCTATAATGATTATTATTATCAATGCCTTGGTATTGATTCGCCTAACCATTTTGAGTAATTCCTTGGGTATTCTTAAATTCTTTATACATTCATGCTCACTTAGCCATAAGTCCTTTTAAATCGGCTATTACTCCTTATTTTAAATGGGTGCATGTAGTGAGCAGTGCCTTAGGGTGTTGGGTGTTGTTAGGAATGTAATTATTAATAATTATAAGGATTTTATTCAGTTTGCCGTGCTTTACGGCTCGCTGGTTTATGGCGTGTTTGGTCCCCCCCTTAGTGATGTGGATGTTGCGGTGTTGTTTAGGGACGGTGTTGACATTGTTGATGTATTACCCATGCTCATTAGTGACCTTGCCCTGGCACTGGGTGTTCCTGAGGATAGGGTTGACGTTGCCGTGCTTAATGACCCACTACTGCCCCCTTGAGGTTAGGTTTAGGGCTTTGGCTCAGGGTGTGCCTGTCTACATTGGTGACCGTGGGGGTATTCATTAGGGAGGTTGTTAGGGCGGTTAGTCTCTACGGTGATTACCAAGTGTTCTTACGAGCTAATGGACTTAATGAGTTGATTAGGAGGAGGGTTGGTGAGTTGCGTGGGCCGACTAGGTGATTTGTTGGCGGTTATTAAGAGGAATGTTGAGGAGGTTGACACCCTGGTCTCCAGGTACGGTGTTAACGAGTTACTTAATGATTACGTACTACTGAACGCCGTGTTACATATGTTACAGGTCGCAATACAGGCATTAATCGACATGGGCTCTCACATAATGGTTGAGAGAGGCTTAAGGCGCCATCAACGTACTCAGAAATACCCATTTACCTGAGCCAGGTCGGTGTTATAAGTGGTGATGACTCGAGGGTCTTTAGGAGGATGATAGGCTTCAGGAATGTCCTAGTGCATAATTACTCGCAGATCTCTATCGATGTCCTCCGCGAAATCCTGGCCAGGGCATTGTATAGGGACTTATTGAGGATTGCCATTAAGTTGTATGATTATGCCGTGAGTAATAATATCGATGCTTAGGTTACTGCCTTGGCGTTAACCTTATGATTACTGTATTAGTCTCGTTAACATTAGTTGAGTAGTAATATTGCACGGTTATGGTACCAACCAAATGCGTGATGCCAGTCTTCACACTCATCGACTCCGCACTCATCGTTAATTCAATGCAACTTACGTAGGCAATTACGTAATTACCAACCCTAGTAATGTTAACTATGAATTCCTGGCTGGACAGGAAAAACCTATTACTGCCGATGAACCCCCCCTCGATAACTGGTATACCCATTATGAAAATCATCGTATTACCATACAACGTGGTTAGCCCAACCTCGTCATAAGTGAGGGAACGCAGTAACAACCTCTCAATACTACATGCCCTATCCTCCTGAGCCACTATCCTTGATGGTATTACAATTATGGAATTACCGCTATGAGCCACGATGCAGGTATAATTAATGATGCCAGGCGGCGTTGTTATACCTGTGATCTGCGCGCAATTTGTCTCATTGATTGCCTGGATGAAGGTTATTGGTGGAGTAAGCCCTGGGAAGTTATCGCAACAGGACACAGGCCAAGTCTCGGCGTACCACTTATGATAAAATCAATTTATCGCCGTAGTACACGTAGGTGCTATATACGTTATTTAGTAGGACTGCGGGGGGGCACGCGCACATCATGGGCTTTATTGAGTATTGATACGCATAATACGTGAAGATTGACAATGAGATGGCCAGGGCTATAATTAACAATACATATACTAGCCTCACTCTAAATCAAATTGACAATCCCTAATTTTTATTCCTTACTTTATATACATTAATTGCTGTTTAGTAATATTTTTAATATTGAAACTTCTAATTAATGCGGGTATACTGGGAAGCATGCAGTGCCGCTGAGTGCCGGCGCCCATATTGTGTAGCTTTCGTCGTTAAAGCTTAGGGTTGTTGGTGATGTGCCGTAAATCACGTACCACCTAAGCTGTATTGCGTAGTAGTAATAATACATGCATTGGGTACCGTCTGATGGGAACTCCTGCGACTCTATCGTGAAGTTTCCATCAACCGGCAAGTAACCAGTGTAGTAGGGCTCTGTTTGTGATGATGGTAAATTAATAACCCCCATTATCACCAGCGCTAAATTGAACCGCATCCCCCCCAAGTGCTGCATTACTAAGCATTAGTGACCAGGTATCGTTTGAATACACGTTACTAACCACGGGTAAGTCACTATGCACCACATTGGCTGGGTCAGAAACAGCATTAATAATTACCTCTATTAGGTTAACTAACTCGTTGGCAAATAAATCGTAGATCTGCAGTTCATAATTAGTGGTTGAAGATTCAGAACTTAGTGAAGAGAATACCTGAGGCCCTGAGATTGGCGCTAGGCCATTACCGTAACCCCCCCTCCATTACTGTACCATTCCCATGATGATGAGTAATCAATCGCGATGCCCATGCTGTAGGTGGTTATGACGGATCTAGGTGGTGTCCATTCATAGTAGGCTAGGCTATACGAATTTTGAGGTTGAACGTCAATCCATGCGTATGGAAATAGGTTTATGTAATCAGGGGGGGTTGTCGCCGTATACTCCAATTAGATGGGTAGTAAATACAGAAGTCATAGTACCAACTAGTAATGTATGAGTCGCTATATGGATTACCATAGTCATTAAACGTGGGGGGGCTTTCATAATAACTACCACCGGGCAAGTTCAACTGCCCCGTGGAGGTCACCCTACATGGATCGGAATACGTATCATGCATTTGTTCATATAGTACGAATATTAAACCCCTCAAACTTAATCTATAGCCTATTGATACGTCGAGCCTACCTCCATAGCCAGTAACCGCCTCAACATTAAACGGAGGTCCTCCTGCTAAGTATGGTATGAACACCACGTAGTGCCCCCTCAACCGTGTTATTAATGACCTTAGCCCTGAGTAGGGTGTTTAGTGCATAATCCTGGAGCATCGTTGGCGTTGCGTTGTAGAAGGCTATGATGCCATACTTCATGTATGGCGCGAGTATATCGCCTAATTCGGCGGGGGGGCTTGATTCAATATAAGGTAGATCAATGATTAATATGGAACCTGGTCTCTTCATTAGTAATGTTAATGCCTCAGGGAGGTTAAACCCTACGTAATGCACCGTGTTAATTCCAAGTTCAGAGGCCTTCTGATAAATCTCGTTATACAGTGATTGTGGCCCGAGAATTATCACTAAACCACCTATGCTCTTAAAATAATTTAGTGCCTTCGTATAGTTTATTGCTAAATCATGACCCAGAACCATCATAGTATTAGTGGTACTGCTGTACGGATTCGGTGTCGGTGCGTGCATAAACATGTATGGTAGTAGTGCTATTGTCAATAGGGACATGGCAATTATTAAGTGCTTGAACCAGTCATTCAAGGCCTTATCCTTCACCATACACATGCCCAACCCCCCCTAACCTTTATTTATTGGTAAAGCCCTACCACAACGAACACATCTAACGAGCACTCACGTCCCTCAGTCTTGCAGCGGCAATCCCTAACTCAATCACTACTAACATCCCACCAATCATTTGGAGAGGCGGACTTAGCATATTTACTCCTGGGACTAAATCGAGGAGATAACCCGCTAGGGCCAATGATACCCCTATCCTGAGGACCTTACCTAGGTCTACATACTTCATTAATCTAAGGATTGCCGTGTACATCAAGGCCCACGACACTACTATTATTACCCCAGTCATTACGGTCAATAACGTTGCTGTGGCTAACGTGATCAGTGATAGGGCATGCCCAATATTTACTGCGACCGCCACGAACAAGCTAATCATCCTTAAGTAGGTGCCACTTAGCCCTATGCCGTACTTCGTATAATCCACATTGCTCAATGCATTAAATCCACTGAGTAGGAAGGTGTACGTTAATGCTAGGCTTGCCACGGCATTTATGATCTCAAGTATATTAGCAATTGAAATTACGCCCAAATTAATTAATACGAATGCTGTGAGGTAGAACAATGCGCCAAGTATTATGAGCCAAAGTATGCCATTACGTATATTGATTATGCCATTAATTAACTTATTAATTACATGTTTATTAATTGTGATAGTTCCGTGTGAAGTATTAACTTGATTTACGATCTTCTTCAGGAACTCCCTATATTCATTATCAAGGCTGTTGATTAATTGCTCATAAACCATGGATAATGGGCCAATATAATGCCAAGTCCTACCGTGCCTATAATAGGCATAGTAACCACCACTCAACTCCTTAATAATGAGCACACCGCGATTACCGCATTTCGGGCAGATGCCATGGCCGACGCTACGGCTTGACATGAGCCTCTCAATAGAGGTTATTCTCGGGTATTTAGCTTTTCTTTAACTAATGCATTCCTTATCCTTAAAGTTAAAAGTGGGCTTAAGGTGCTATAATAATGATGCCAAGTAAGCTTAGTATTGGTGTTAATATTAATGAATTAATTAGGAGGGTTAAGGACGGTGGCGCCTACTTTGGTGTTGAGGAACTCGGCGGATTCCCAATGATGTTTAGGGATCGTGAACGTGAGGTCGAGGCACTCCTTAGGGAATTAGGCGGTGTTGGTATTGTATATGGGCCGTTGGGCTGTGGTAAATCAACATTCCTGAGGAATTTCTCGGCGGCGCTTGGAGGCGTTAAGGATGACGTTGTCACCATGTACATGAACCTTGAGGAGAGGGCATTAACGAATTCATTAAGGACCTACGCAATTAATCTAGGGGGCGACATCATGAATGCCGTGGTTAAGGCATTCAATAACGACATCATGCCAATAATAACTGGACGGAGCCCGGCCTTTTTATTGGCATTAGCAGGTTCTTCTATGATTTAATTAATGAATTAAGGGCTGGGAGGGAGTTGAGGGATAGGTACGTTGTCCTAATCTTTGATGAGCTTGATAAGCGCTATAGGGCTATGCTTAATGTAGGTGAGAATGCGCAGGTTAGTTATGGTGTTGTTGAGGGTGAGGTTATGGCCTATGCAGGGGGGGCTATTGAGGAGCACTCTAGCATTATTTACGATAATGTTAAGGGTTTGGTCGTAATATTTGGCTTTAGTGATAGGGTCGCCGTGGATATACCAGGAGGGGGGGTGGGTCTAAGGGTGGGCTTAACAGCTTCCTACTTTGGTACTTACCAAAGCAGGAGTCATTGGCATAGTTGATGACGTATCCCGGAGGGCGCCATCGACTAAGCCACCGATGTTGAATTACTTTGGCAGCTGCTTGGCGGTAATGTTAGGGAGCTTGCAATGCTTGTGCTTAGGTATGGTTGGGATGTGAATACTTGGTTGTCGAGCACGGTAATTAGGAAGGTAAGGGACGCCGTTATTCATGAGGTGAGGGTTAATGGCATTGGGATAAGCGCATTGTTGGGTGGGGGGGTTCTTGATCCAAGCCCCCCCAGGAATGCCTATTTGCACCTGGGTGGGGGGGATTACTTAATGCGCATGAACATTCTCATTGACATCTATGGGACGGTATTATCAGAATTACCGAGAGAGCCCTGGATCGATAATGACTTTGCCTATCAATTACCTGCCTATTACTGGGTTTTGAGGGCTATGATTAGTAAATCCACGGTTGACGTAAGCCCTGAAGACGTTGTTGATGAGGTAATGAGGGGGCAGGTGAGGGTTATAATGAATGTTCATGCCTCCTCGGGTGTTTCGTACCACCTAACCCTCTCCCCCCCAATGGCTGCCCTCATCCTCCACTTCATGCTCTTTGGTGCCTTGTCCATGGCTTCCCTAATCCTATTCAGGCTGTTTACGACCTTGTCCTTGACCTTCCCTGGCAACTCAATAGTGTTTAGGTAATTTAATGTTCTCTCTATGTTTACCGTGGTCGTCTTGTAGAGTCCCCCCCAGTCGTCTGAGGTCAGCTCTATTATTCTGCCTAGGTCTATGGTGCCAGTGTCATCCCTATCGCCCAGCTCGAACTTGTAGAGCATGGCCACGATGTCCCTGAGATCCTTCTCATTAATCTCCCAAATCTGGAACTTAGTCATTAGTAGGTCGCTTGGTGGTATTGTTGGACTGAACCTCTCAAGCCTATCCTTAAGCTCTATTACGTGGCTCTCCCTAAAGATGTCGAGGAAAACGTCAACTCTCGTGTTCATTTGCGTATCAAAGAACCTAAGCCTCTCGGCACCATGAAGCGCATTAAACCTAACATCAGCCCTTAAACCAAGTCCCTCAAAAATCCTCGTAATCCTCCCTGAGTCCCTCCTATGCGCCGCTATATCGATATCCTTAGGCTCACGTAAAAGCATGGGAACCTCAGCGTATATATCACGTACTAGGTAAACCACGGCCACACCACCAAGCAACCTACATGTTATTCGGTTACTATCGCAGGCATTAACAAGCAATAAACCTCTCTTAACCCTCTCCTCAATAATATCTTGCGACATTGCGGTCTTACTAAATCGTTAATTTATAAAATTTTTATTTCTATGAACCATCACGCAATGTAGTCCCTTCAATTTACATTTTACAAAATAGTTATAGAAATTATGAGATATATACTATATTTACGCGGTAGAAGACTTTATTAAGCCGGAAGCATCTAGTTATGAATCGGGAGGTTAAGGTGGAGGGTGACGACCAATCATCTAGTTACGAATCAATCATAAGCACTGTCTATGACGAATTAGCCCCCCCGTCTATGAAAGGGTCTTCCTTAGGCTCTCCCAGTATTATAGGCATGTGTATAATGAGTTGTACGAGATCTTTAGGGATTACTTCGATGGGGTTAAGATACATAGTAAGGTTCTTGACCTAGGTAGCGGTACTGGCGTTTGGACAATGCTCCTCAGGAAACGTGGATATCACGTGGTCAGCCTAGACATATCCCGCGCATCACTCATTAAGTGCACCAGGTCAAGGAGATGCAGTGATCCCGTGCAGGGCGATGCTGTTAAACTGCCATTTAGGGATGGCTACTTCGATGCCGTTATCGCCTATGGTAGTGTCTTTAATCACATCGTGAAATCTGAGAATGCATTCAGGGAGGTCTCTAGGGTCCTAGGCAGTGGTGGTTATTTACTATTTGATGTGGATAACCTAATCTGCCCCGACATGGCCTATGAGGCATTACTTGGTGGTGTGTCAATAAGGGGGGGTTTCCTCAGGGGGGGGTTAATCAGTGGTAGGGGGGGGCATGTGGGTTATTGGTATGGCCACGGCAATGAGGCAGTCCCACTTAGGTTCTTCACGATTAAGGAAATACTGAGTATATTGGGTAGTTATGGGTTTGAAGTGGTGGATCTTAAGGGTATTCATGTATTATCGAATACAATCCCATCTAGGATACATCAATGGGGTAATGGTAAAATTGCGAGGGTTGCATCATTACTATACACATTCGATAAAGTGCTGAGTAGGCTTATTCCATTTAAGTACGTAGCCACCACATTCCTAATTATTGGCAGGAAGTTAAACTAATTCCTTATTATGAATTAACCCTGGTATTGCTCATCAAGTCTCTTAATGGCTTGATCAATCTTCTCAATACCCTCATCAATCTGCTCCCTGGTTATTACTAATGGTGGTGCAATTATGAACCAGGACGGCCCATTAAATACATAAACACCCATGCTAAGTAGCTCGGCAGCAACTTTATCAACTGGCGTAGCCACGCCCCTGTACTTATCCTCATACGTACCGAATGGGGTCTTCCTACTATCCTTAATGAACTCAATGGCCCAGAACAAACCAACACCCCTAACGTCACCAATACTTCTGTGCCTCTCCTTCAACTCCTCAAGCCTCTTCGCAAGGTACTCACCCATTGCCCTAACATGACTCAGTAAGTCAAGCCTCCTGTACTCCTCAATAACCGCTGGTATCGCCGCAAGGGAGACAGGGTGGGCCTCAAATGTATGGCCATGCGCGAAGAACTCGTCCTCAAAGTAATCCGCGATCTTCCTACTCACCGCCGTTATCCCGATGTACGTACGAGGCCGACGCACCCTTAGCCGTTGTTAGTATGTCCGGCTTAACACCCCACAGATTCACCGCCCACCAGTCACCGACACGGCCCCACCCAGTCATGACCTCATCAGCAATGAACAAGACATCATTCTCCTCAGCAATCCTCCTAAGCGTTGGTAGGTACTCCTTGGGCGGCACAACAACACCGTTGGTACCTGTGATTGGTTCGATGAGTATCGCGGCCACATTCCTCTCATTCTTAATGACGTAATCCACGTAATTGACGCAGGCCAAGCCGCATTCAGGGTACTTAAGGCCGAGTGGGCACCTATAGCAGTACGGCTCGGGTACCCTGACAACGCCATGCATGGTGTGTGGCTCAATGAACCAACGCCTATAGTCGCCCGTCATGGATATTGACGCAAATGTGGAGCCGTGATATGACCTATATCTAACAATTATCTTATAGGCGGGCTTCTTAAAGAGCCTGGCAATCTTAACAGCGGCTTCGTTGGCCTCAGTGCCGGACGTTGAAAAGAAGAACTTAGTTAAGCCTCCGGCATTATCCCAAGCAACGCCCTGGCAGCCCTAGCCCTCGCCTCAGTCGCGAAGGCAGGCGATATGTACTGCAGCGTCTCTAATTGCCTCTTGATTGCATTAATCACGTTCTCATTACCATAACCAAGATTAACATTGACAAGCTGCGATGAGAAGTCCAGGTACCTCTTACCCTGTGAATCATAGAAATACACGCCCTCAGCCTTAACGATATTCATAGGCTCCCAACTCCTCTGCCTACGCCAGGTGCCGAATAAGTGCTCACGAACGACCTTACTAACATCCTCACTGCTCATATGTATTCATTATTAGAATATATTAATAAATTTTATTGTGGAATTCTTAAATTTTTTACTAACAAATTAACATTAACATAGAATTTTTAATAAAGTACTTAAATGATCATGCTGGTAGGAATGTTGGGTTCTTATCCGTTGCAGGCTTTATCGACTCATCGCTCAATACAGCCCT
Source organism: Vulcanisaeta distributa JCM 11213 (assembly GCA_001316125.1). The sequence goes on along the minus strand of BBCS01000002.1, from coordinate 284,596 downwards.
TATATGCTTTGGCAATACGAAAATTGCCCTATGTATATCACCCTCGTAGAACTTAAGTTCACCACTTATTCTCTCCCTAACTCTATTATTAACTTCGTCTGGCATTAGTATTGCTGGGTCGTATTTCTTAGACCCGATTACGAAACCCCATGTACTGTCGTACGAATGCATATAGACTTGGTAAGCCCTGGTTATTGGGAATACCGAGGCTACGGTCCTATAGATCGTTGCGAATGTCCTTAATGAGTATGAGGTTGATGTTGCCTGGGTCACCATTATCCCATCATCACTCAGCCTATCCCTAACAATGCTGTAAAACTCAATGGTATATAGTAGGTATGATGGCCCACCCTCAAGTGGGTCTGTCAGGTCTAGTATTATCACGTCGTACTTATCCCCTGACTCCTCAAGGAACTTCCTACCATCCTGAAGTATGAGCTTAAACCTTGGATTGTTAAATACGCCCTGGCTCATCTCAGGTAGGTACTCCTTAACGAGTCTGATTACTTCATCATCAATATCAACCATGATCACCCCCTCAACACTCCTATGCTTAAGTACTTCCCTTGCCGTAGCACCCTCACCACCACCGAGAATAAGCACCCTCCTTGGATTTGGATGAGTGATCATTGCTGGGTGAACGAGTGATTCGTGGTAAACAAACTCATCATATAATGAACTCTGTATCTTACCATCAAGCACCAACGCCTTACCCAAGTCCTCAAACTCAACAATGGCAACCCTCTGATACTTAGTCACGCCACTATACAAAACCCTCCTAATACCCCCCCTAACATGGTAACTAAATGGCGTATTAAATTCTATGAACCATGTGCCCTCCTTACTCATTCTCTCAAGGCTCATCACACGAATTATTGCGTTCGACTTTTAAGCATTATTTATTATTAGGCACTATGATGAGGTCAGGTGCTCCTTATGATACCTGTGTATCTAAGGAGTCTTTCAGCCCTGCCCTCACTAAATCCTCTTGTGCCAAGTATTGTATACCAATTCCTCATTTGCGGCGCTATCTGCAGGGCCTTAATCATATCCTCCTTGGTTATGTTAAGCTCATCAATAGTCGTTGGTGCACCAACCCTGGTGAGCAACTCCCTAATTAACCTCCAATCCTTGCCCTGCAGATACGCACTAATTATCGTACCAATACCCACCTGCTCGCCATGCAACCCCCCCTTACCCGTTAAATTCTCAATGGCGAAGGCGATCAAGTGCTCACTACCGGCAGCAACTCTCGTTGTATTCGCCAACTCCATTAAGTATCCGTCGAGGACCTCGGCATAGAATAGTGTCTCAATCCCAATATAATCCTGCTTAGCTATGTTATTAACCCTCCTAATCAATAATTCAACTGCACTATTTGCCAGTTGAGCAGCGAAATCCAGGTATGACTCATCACCAAGCCAATAGCTAACCACCAATCATAGAGCGCCGTATACTTAGCAATCATGTCACCGAAGCCGGCAGCTACGTACCTGTGAGCTCATTCATTAGTATTGAATAATCGCCAATTATTACATTGGGTGACATGGTCTTAATAGCTTGTGACTTACCGCCTTTCCATAATACACTGAAAGGCGTGGCTATGGCATCGCTCGATAGTGTTGTCGGTATTGACGCAACCTTAAGGCCTAGATTAGCACCAACGTATTTCACTAGGTCAATTATTGAACCACCGCCAACACCAATAATACCGCCAACCTTGGCACCCCCCCTTACATACTCCAATAGTGCATTTGCGTTCTCAATAGTAGCTCCACCCTCAATAACCCTAACGTCAATGCTGTAACCAGCACTGATTAGTTTATCAGCTACGTAATTACCGGCTATTTTAAGTGTGTTTGGTCCCGTAACTAGTACAGAATTCCTTGGGAAGTCTAACTCATTAAGTATTTGAATCGCCTCATTTAATGAACCGAGTCCCACGGCCATGTTAATTGAGAATTTAATAACCCTCATTTAACCTCACGGGATATCTCCCTAACCACCTCCTCAAATACCCTAATACCCTCGTCCAAGTGCCTCCTCGTTAATACCAGTGGTGCCATGAACCTCATGACATTGCCGAAGTGACCACACGTGTGCATTAAGATGCCCCCCCTCTCGAACATCCTCCTCCTAACCTCAGAAGCAAGGTCAGCACCAGGTTCCTTACTATTCTTATCTTTAACAAACTCAACACCGATCATGAACCCAAGGCCCCCCTAACATCACCAATTATTGGATATCTCTCAGCAACATCCTCAAAAGCCCTCCTGGCATAATCACCAAGCTGTAAAGTCCTATCGAGTAAGTTCCTCGACTGTATATACTCAATCACCGCGGCACCCGCCGCCAAAGCCAGTGGGTTAGCCCTATACGTACCGAAGTGAAATGCCTCATCAGGCAATTTCTCATCATACTCAGCCCTGTAGCTACTACGGACGTTGGTATACCGCCGCCAATAGCCTTGGAGATACACATTATGTCCGGTGTGATCCCAAAGTGTTCTACTGCCCACCACTTACCTGTCCTACCAACGCCGGTCTGGACCTCATCAACTATGAGCAATATCCCATGTTTATCGGCGATCTCCCTAAGGCCTCTCAGGAAGTTCCTTGGTGGCACTATATAACCGCCCTCGCCCTGTATTGGCTCAACGAGTATTGCACCAACCTCACCAATGCCCGTGTACGGATCACTGAGGAGGTGATCAATGTAGTTAAGCACGGCATTACCGCAGTCCTCAGCATCCTTAGCGGGTAATGGACACCGGTATGGGTATGGATATGGAACCCTAACAACATTAACCAGGGGGGGAACACCTGCGTACTGCTGTAACTCAGTCTTTGCAGTGGCCATTACAATTCCCTGGTGAACACCGTGATACGCGCCCTCAAATGCCATAATAACGGGCTTCTTAGTGACCCACCTGGCAAGGGCAACTGCGGCTTCACAAGCATCAGCCCAGTTACTGAGGTCATTACCTTAGCCCTGCCCCTAAGGTCTCCAGGGAGTATTGATTGTAGATTCCTAAGGAATCTAATCCTAGCCTCACTGGGTATCTCGCTCATCCAGTGCCAGTAATGATCAAGCTGCTCCATAATTGCCTGCTTCACGTATGGATTGTTATGACCAACATTAAGCACGGCAATGCCGGCCACCCAATCAATGTAGTAATTCCCATCAACATCCCTAATAGTGGCACCCCCTGGCAGCATCAATGGCAAACCTAAAGGCCTTTGGGTAAATCAAAGACTTTGTCTCAAGCTCACGCTGAGCATTCAACAACTCCAGCGACTTAGGCCCAGGAGGCTTAACAACTATCTTAGGCGCCTCAGGAAAACTCAAACCCTCCAACTCCTCCTCAATTGTCATAAATCTTTTTTCCTAATTCAATATTTAAGCTTTGCTTTAAAATTAATTTAAAGAAGATAAACTGAAGATTAAATTTAAAAATAGTTAATATATAAAATTTATAATGTCGTCAACTGGCGAAATGAGAGGAACTCAATTAAGGAGGGGTGCTGTGGCGTTTTGGCATGCTGTATTTCAATCATTCTCATTTGTAGCGCCAGCAGGTGACGTAGCAATACTGTTACTAGGCACGGCTCAATTTGCGCTGGGTGCCACGCCACTGGCGATATTACTTGCCTGGATAATCTATGGATTATGGATTATTATTCCCTATGAATTCTCCAAGTACATAGTTAATGCCGGTAGCTATTATGCATACTCAGCTAGGGCTCATGGTGCGCTCGGTGTTATGGCCCTTTGGTACTGGATGCTTGAGAACATTACTGGACCTGCCTTTGGAATACTTGGCCTGGCCGGCTTCCTATACCTAATTAGTCCCACAATTTCAGAAATACCGTACCTATGGATAGCCTTTGCCGTGATAATATGGGCCTTTGGTCTCATACTATCATACCTGGGTATAAGGCCGTCTCTTGAGTACGTCATGTACACCGGGTTTGCAGAGGCCATGTTCCTATTCATAAGCGCATTAATAATAATCGCAATGCTTGGCCCAAGAAATACCTTAACCGTTTGGACACCAGCCCAGTTAAGTGGGCCTGGGCACCGGTATTCTTTGGGACAATATACTCAATCCTAGACTTCACGGGACTTGGCACCGCGACGACTGTTTCCGAGGAGGTTAAGGACCCAAGGAGGGTCATTAGGTGGGCAATTATAACTGCATGGATATTATCGGGACTAGCCTCATCGTACCTGCCTACGCGCTGACGGTTGGTTGGGGGGGCGTTAGTCAAATGAGTACCTACGCAACGTCGCCAGACCCAGGTCTCATAGTTTACTATAGATACCTTGGCCTAGTTGGTTGGGCTTTACTCGTCGCGTTCACAATAAACAGCTACTTCTCATACATGACTGCTAAGTACAATGCCGTGAGTAGGATCTGGTTCAGCTCCGCTAGGGATGGACTTTGGTTTAGGAGATTAGGTATGGACCAGGTCCATCCCAGTCATAGGACGCCGTATAAAGCCCTGCTCTGGTTTGCAACAATTATCTTAGTAATCAATATCATTACTGGCTTAATCATGGGTCCAACAAACGCCGGTGTTTGGTTACTAACCTTTGCGGGGGGGCTTGGGATAATAGCCGTGCACATAGTCACGAATTCAGCGTTAACAATATATTCATATAAACAGGGAATGCTAAGGAGGGAGTGGCTTAAGCATGGTTTGGTGCCTACGGTTGCCTCAATTCTGGGGGGGCCATGGTCTTCTTCTACAGCGTATACCCACTACCGCCATACCCATATAACGTGGCTGTGCTATTCAGTTTTACATGGCTGGTGGTGGGCATTATATTAGCAATATACTACTGGAAGAAACACCCGGAAGTATTAGCCAATGCTGGCTTGTCATATGAATAGTTTCAATATATTCAATATAAAATTTCTCCTTAAAACAAACCGATCTGGTGCGGGGGGGGTGGGATTTGAACCCACGCAGGCCTTCGCCAGCGGATGCCTTACTTATAGCCTTAAGTCCGCCCCCCCCTTTGACCTGGCTCGGGCACCCCCGCAGGATTAACTTAATATTCACGGTCTTTTTAACTTTTTTGTTTCGACCTTCATTGCTTCTGCTGGGTCTTTATGATTATGTTCATTTATTTATTTTCATATATTCTTGCTCAAGTATAGTTTGTCAAGGGGGGGTAGGCAAAAAACATTTTTATAAAGGTATAAATTTCGAGGATTCATAATTTTCTGGTTGTGGGTAAGGTCGTGGATGTTGATGTGGCATTAGACGTTATTAGGGATGGTGATGTTATTGCGGTTTCTGGATTTAACATGACGACAACCCCTGAATACCTACTTATTAGGCTTTATGAGAGGTATAAAGAGACGGGGCATCCACGTGACCTATTCATAGTCACCGACTCATTACCCGCGTCTAGGGGCGTGCGCTGGATTTGATTGCTGAGCGCATGATTAAGGACGATGACTTTGGCTTCATTAGGGGTTTCATGATGACGTTCTTCGGCGTGGCTCCATCACTCCAGAGGCTTGTTGTTGAGAATAGGGTTGAGGCCTACACATTTCCTATTGGGGGTTGCGACAAAGTGGTTTAGAAGTATGGCCTCTGGTTCACCGACGATTACTAAGGTTGGTCTTGGCACATTCCTTGATCCTAGGCAGGACGGCATTTACCTAAATGGCCTGGCGAGGGAGAGGAGGACGTGTAGGTTGAGTTGGTTAGTATTAATGGTGATAAGTACCTACTCTATGACTGCCCAAAGCCCAGGGTTGGCTTGATTAGGAGTAGTACGGCTGATGAGTTTGGTAACCTAACAATGAGTGAGGAGGCTATTTATGGCTCAGTGCTAGCCATTACTCAGGCCGTTAAGGCACAGCCTAACCCCCCCGGTGTTGTGATTGCCCAGGTACTCTATGTTAGTAGGTTTGTCAATCCCAGGGATGTCCATGTGCCAGGCCCGTTAATTGACTACATCGTTACCTCACCGCCCGAGTATCATACCCAATCAGCCAGTGTCAGGTATGACCCAAGCATTTGCGGCCGCGTTGTAGTTAGTAACGCGTGTTTGCCCAATAATGATAAGCCCAACTTTGAGTATGTAATAGCCAGGAGGGTCGTGCTTGAGTTCGTGAGGCTCATAGAGAGGTTGGGTAGGCCAATAGCCGTTAATCTCGCATTGGAATACCTGCCTAGCCGCGAAGATTATAAGGAGTGAGGGCATTGACGACTACGTAGTCACTACCGTCGAGTCAGGACCCTGGGGTGGAATTGCGCTTAGTGATGATGATTTTGGCGTTGTGATCTCGCCTAAGGCAATATTACCAATGCCGGACCAATTCATAATGTATGAGGGCGGCATAATAGACGCGGCATCGCTGGGCTTCATGCAGGTTGGGCCAACGGGGATGTGAATCCGAGTTTTCTACCCGAGAGGGTTACGGGACCCGGTGGATTCCCGGTAATTGCCCATGGTTCGCCAAGGCTTTACTTCGCGGGAGCATTCACGGCCGGTAAGAGGGATATAGCGGTCGTGAATGATAGACTGGCCATAATTAGGGATGGGCAAATAATCAAGTTTGTTAAGAAGCCTATAAGGTTGGCTTCAACGCAGAGCTTGGCCTTAAGATGGGTAAGGAAGTCCTTTACATAACCGAGAGGGCTGTGTTTAGGCTAACGGGTGAGGGATTGGTACTTGAGGAGTACGCACCAGGTATTGACATTGAGAGGGATATACTGGCTAGGATGGAGTTTAAGCCAATAATTTCGAGGCACCTGCAGCCAATGGATGATGCCATATTTAGGAATGGGCCTATGGGCCTACTGGAGGTGGTTAAGAGGGCTGTTAGGCGTTGATTATTGCGTAACCCATTATCCTTGGTCTCCTGGGTTTCGCATTCACGTTAATTACCAATGCCCTACCACTAACCATGGGTAATTCCTTAGTTAAGATGATGTTATTGCCCTCGATCTTGCCCATGACCTTAATACCATTGAATATCACATGAACCTCCCTGGCATCATCGCTCCACCTAAACCTTGTAAATCCATTAATTGAATTCATGAACCTAGTACCCGGTCTAACGAGTGCCTGTATACCTCAATGTCCTCAAGTCTCACGTTCCTAAGTGCCAAGCCGACGCGTGTGCCTGGCATTACTGAGTCCTGGTCCTCATCAAGAACCTGAATACTCCTAACCTCAACCTCCAGGTTCATTGGGTAGGCAATGAATTTATCGTGAATGGATACCCGGGTTAATGCGTAACCAAGCACAACGACGCCGACACCCTTAACATTGAACGCCCTATCAACATACACAAGGCCCTATCGGGGGGGATCTCAACATCAAGCTCCCTGAATTCAGAGATGAACTTGGAAATGCCTAGCTCGCTGAAGTACTTCATGAATAGGTTGGTATCATCCGCAAGAACCACGCCGGGTATTCCGGAGGCCTCGAGAAGTAGTGCCTTCTCGCCGTCAAGCCAGGTAATCTCATTATTAACTCTGAAGTAGAAGGAGCTCGATATTGATAGGGCTATGGCCTCATCAAGTATGCTATTTGGGCTTGGTATTAGGATGCTTCGGACAAGCTCACCAACCTTCCTATAATAAACCCTCTCCTCACCCCCCCTATCCCTCTTGCCCAGCATTGACGCTACCCTGAAGGCCTCCTGCTCGTTGGTTGATAATACCGTTATGATGCTCCCTCGAAGCACGAGGCTGCACTTAGGGAATTACCGTTTTTAAACCTATCGTATTAATTAAGTAAAATGATCATGAGGGCAGGATGTTAATGATATCGCTGGCTATCTCAGCGAGCCAAGCTCCTCGACAGTCTTCCTCCTCGGGTAACCGGTGCTCGGGTCCCAACCAAGCGTCTCCCAGTACTGCTCCCTCATCCTCTCTACATCCTCCTCAGTCAACTTACGCCGGCGAGTGGCCCCCCCTCTGGAAATGGCTCGAGAACCCTCCTTGGTAGCTTGAAGTCCTTCTTCGGGTTAACACCCTCCCTAACATTGAATAACTGCCTAAGCGTGTGTATTCTATGGCCAACCTTAAGCAACTCCTGCGGTGTGTACTTCATGCCCGTGACCGCGTATATCAGGTCTATGTACGGTAACGTCCTATAAATCACCTGGGAAGCAAATTGGCAGAAGCCTAGGGAGTTCTCCACCTGCGTTGACATGGCTATTATGGCCGCCTTGCGACCCTTATCACCATAGTCATACTTAGGCGACGCGCCCAGGTCCACGCCAATGTCGAAGGCGCCCAAAGCCTCTTACCACCCTCACCCCCCCACCAATGAACGCCACCGGCTGTGTGCCTAGCTGGTGTTGGATCCGCCGTGTACGTAATGGCCAGTCCAGGTAGGAACTGTGGGTGATGCGCCGGCAGTTCCTGGCCGCCAACATGCATTGCGTACTGCTCGGCGCCCCCCCTGCCGATTAACTCGGCAGCCCTCTTAACGCCTTGACCAAGTACCTTACCGATTCCCTCAGCCTTGGCTATTAATTCCACGAGTTTAACCACTGAGTCAGGATCACCCCACCTCAGTGGAAAACCAATATCCTTCTCAGTGAGTATTCCCTTCTCGTATAGCTCGAAGGCGAAGCCCACAGCATTTGCCGTCGATATCGTGTCTAACCCATACATATTGCAGAGCTCGCCCACATAAACCACTGAGTCCTGGTCGGCATTTAATAGGGCTGGTCCAAAGAGTGAGGCTGTTTCATACTCAAGTCTGTGTCCCTCAACCAAGCCATACCTAGTGCTTCTTCTAATCCATGCACCACAGGACACTGGGCAGCTCGCGCAGCCATAGGGCTTAATGTTGTCTTGGATTACCGTGTTCGTTCCGAACTTCTCAAGGTTCTTGGTTCCGTAATCCCTAACGCCAACGCCTGCCCAATTCTTGATGGGCGTATCACCGGATAATACACTCGTGTCCAGTGTGGATATTGTGCCGTACTTATGCCAGATCTCGTAAGCCCTCGCCCTCGTCGTCTTTAGGGCGTCGAGCATTTCCCTAATCTTCTGCCTAAGTAGATCCCTATCGTGTATCTCCGGCTTCTTATCACCGACCGCGACTATTGCCTTCAACCTCTTACTACCCATAACGGCGCCAAGCCCGGACCTGCCGTAGGCCCTACCATACTCATTAATGATGGCTGCGATCAACTGAAGCCTCTCGCCGGCCGGGCCAATACTAACCACTTGAGCGCCTTATACCTGCGCCTTAACTCATCCTCAGTCTCCCTGGTAGTCTTGCCCCCCCAAAGGTCCGCGGCACTCTCTATGTGTATGTCGCCATTATCAATCAATATGTAGACAGGTCTCTCGGAGACACCAGTGACGAATATAGCATCCAACCCAGCCTCCAGCAACTTAGGCCCAAACCTACCACCAGCGTTTGAGTCGCCCCCCCAGCCACCAGTCAGTGGTGATTTACCAACGGCCATGGACCTACCGGTCATTGGAATACCGCTGGCGTTTAGTAGTCCTGATACTATGCCCAGTATATTGTCGGGACCTAGCGGGTCAACCCTAGGCTTTATGTGGGTGTATAGGAACCAGGCGCCTAACCCATAACCACCCAGGAAATTCCTGTAAACATCGTCCGGGACCTGTATCTTCCTTATTTCACCCGTTGAGAGGTTGACAAAACCCACAACCCCATTAATACCCTTAACTGTCACGATGAGTATTTAACCATAATTACTTTAAAGTTAAACCCGGAGGTTTAATGGTAGTAAGACGTGATTACTACTCATAACCATGAATAATAAAAAACGCCTAGTCAATACTAGGCACCTTTTTCGTGACCTCACTCCTATGCACCTGCTCGAAGAGGTATGATGAAATCCAAAGCATGGCACCAGCCACCATGTAACTACCGCCAATACCTATGGAATCAGCCAGGTAACCAGACGTTAACGACCCAGCCAGGTATGCAGAACCAGTGATGAAGTTATAGGCTCCGAGGCCCCCCCTACCCTCCTCACCACTGCCGAGCCTCTCAAAGACCATCACACTCGATGCGGTGTAAAAGGTTGAGAAGGCAATCCCCCCCGCCGCCAGTGGGTATAGTGTTAGTCCCGTAATGATCATTGCCTCCGGCGTTGTTGATGTCAAGCCAATTAGGAAGTATGAAAGACCCCCCCTAAGTATCAATGCGCGGGACGACGCCCTGGCATTATCACCGAATAGGCGTATTATGCGAGGCGTTATCATGAAGCCCATAATTTGAATTCCCATGCCCACGGAGATTATGGTCATAACCCAGGACCTCGATAAACCACCAACCCTCAGACCATAGGGATAGAGCGTGTTGAAGATTCCTGATGAGAAATAGAAAATAACAAGCGCCAAATAAAGAGTAACTAACTCACCTAAACCAACATCATGCACACGACCGCTAACCAACTGCCTACTCAACACTGGTCTCTCGACATTGCTTACCCGTGGCACGGAGATTAATGACCAGGCGAAGGAGATTATGGGTAGTAGGCCCATGATGAGTAATATGGTCTTAATGTCCATGAAGCCCGATAACGCGGCTGCCGACACATCACCCACCAGGTAACCCATTGAATTAATGAAGTTGAGCATGGAGTACGACTCATTAAGCCTAAGCCTACTCGAGGACTTAACAAGGATGAAGCTAATGGAAACACCAACAGTGGAGGAGAATAATGACGATGCGGCGTAGTAGAGGGTTATCTGCGGAACATTGGGTGCGTAGGTAAGTGCTAGGATGAAAAGGGCCGTGCCGAGGAAGCCCAGGGCAAGCGCATCCCTACTACCGTACCTATCCAACAGGAAACCCCCACAGCAATGGTGCGATTATCCCAGCGGCAGAGCCCGCCGCCATGGCATAACCAACATCCACCGGGCCACCTCTTAACGAAGCAATTTCAAGAGTTATCAGAGTACCCAATGGACCAATAGCAACACTATAGGCAATAAAGTCAACACCCACCTAGCACTCCGCTTATCAACGAGATCCATACCACGGCAGGCATATTTTAAGACACATTTAAAACATACCACGCGGAAACAGCCAAAGGAAACAGAAAGCCAACACCACACCAAGCTTATTTTGCAATTAAAAGGATGCCAGGACTATTACTAAGCCCTTAAGTCTGTTAACGATAGTCTTGGTTATCTCATTAAGGTATTGGTCATTGAACTAACGACCCCCCCTTTAAATAATGCCCATGTACCTTATACTCTCTCGGCATCCATTGTTAGGTCGAGGGATTTGGCGCTATGTGTTATGTAACCGCTAGATATTATGTCGACACCTGTTCTTGCGTACTCAACCACATTATCGGGTGTTATTCCGCCACTGGCCTCGAGTATTACCTTTCCCTTTAATTCCCTGACTATTGGCACTATATCGCTAGGCTTCATGTTATCAAGCAATATGGCATCAGTACCTGCCCTGTAAGCCCTAATGGCATCCTCATACGTAGACACCTCCACCTCAACCTTCTTAGTAAAGCTCGTCCTCTCCTTAATCAACTTAATAAGTCCCTCAAGGTCCCCCCCATAAACCGCTATATGGTTATCCTTAATTAGCACGGCATCAGCCAGGTTAAACCTATGCGGATCACCGCCACCAATCTCTATGGCGTACTTCTCGAATACCCTAAACCCTGGCGTTGTCTTTCTCGTACCAGCAATCCTAACCGTTGGGTTGACAGACCTTGCCAACCTAACCATCGTGTTCGTTGCGGTGGCTATTCCCGAAAGCCTTGATAGGAGGTTTAGGGTCAATCGTTCAACTGTTAATAACTTACCTGCATCGCCAATTATTTCGATTATAACGTCACTCTTACGTATTGCCTCACCATCATACTTATGCGTAATTACCTCGAAGCCGAGGTATTTGAGGAATGGAACTATGAATCTAAGTCCGGCAATTATTCCCTCATCCTCGACCTAACGACACCCCCCCTGGCCCTAATGCCTCAAGAAACCTACTGGTTATGTCCTCGGGATACGCGTCCTCCTCTAGATAATTAAGGAGCCTGGTTATGTATAGCTCCTCGATCATGCGGACACCTTGAAGTAAATCCTCCTCCGCCAATTAGCATCCTTGCTCGGGTAGTCAACCCTGTAATGAGCTCCCCCCCTGGATTCAGTCCTAAGTAGGGCGGCGTATGCCGTTAGGTAGGAGACCAGGGCTGCATTAGACTCCCTACTGTTGACGGCTACGTTTACCTGCTCATAAAGGTCCACGGCTTTCCTCAGCCCATCACCACTCCTGAGTATGCCACATACTCCCAATTAACCCTCCTAACCTCATCAATGCCCATTATGCCCGTGATCCCTCAACTTCACAGTCACCATTAAGCCATCGTCAAGCCTCGGCCCATCCCAAGGCTCGCCTATGTACCTGGGCAGGTTAAACCCCCCCATGACCAACGCCTCAAGCACGAATTGCTGGCTAGCCTATTAGCGCCATGTAGGCTGTATCGGCAACCTCACCAATGGCATAGAGGCCCCCCCTGACATTCGTCTCGCCCCCCCTAACATTGACCCTCAACCCACCAATGGTGAAGTGCGCGCCTGGGTGGATGGGTACCCAATCCTTATTACCCAATCCGTGTCTCCTTAGGAAGTCATTGACGCCGGGGGGGAATTTTCTCTCGAAGTCCTCAATACCGCCTAGGTCCATGTACACCCTATGCCCACTCATTAACTCCATGTATATTGCCCGGGATAGCACGTCCCTTGGAGCCAACTCACCTCGTTCATGATACTTAAACGCGAACCTCTCGTTAAATTCATTAATTATCTTCGCACCCTCACCTCTCAGGGTCTCTGTCAGGAGCATTGTCTCGTTGCCCAGGGTGGTTATGGTTGGGTGGAATTGAACAAACTCCATATCCGAGACCACGGCACCGGCCCTAAAGGCGATGGCTATGCCATCGCCAGTATTTGTTGGTGGATTTGACGTGTACTGCCATAAATATGCATAGCCCCCCCCAGTGGCCAGCACCAGGTAATCCACATTACCGATGAAACCTCGCTCCCTGGTCACGAAACCCCCCCTAACCGCCCCCCCATCCCTTACCTGCAGCGCCATTAACTCATCCTCAACAACGTTCACACCGAGCTCGACGGCCTTCTTAAGCAGAAACTCTGTCAATACTCTCCCAGTCTCGTCAGTCCTATGATGAATCCTCCTCCTGGAGTGCCCACCCTCAAGCCTTAGGTCACTATCGAACTCAAAGCCCATGTTAGTCAACTCCTCAATAACCACCGGCGCCTCACTGGTGAAGTACCTAACGGCATCCACATCGCAGAGTCCATCACCAACCCTCAGTGTGTCCTCAGCGTGTAGTTGTGGTGAGTCATCGATCGACGTGGCGGCCGCCACACCTCCCTTGGATATGAAGCTTGAGCCCCCCCATGTAATTCCTTAGTTATTACCGTAACTCCACGGCCAGACCTCCTCAGGGCTATCGCAGCCGATAGGCCGGCGATCCCATCGCCAATTACGTAGATCAACCACATCACCCCCCCTCAAGGAGTCTCCTCGTTCTCTCGAAGGCGTCCCTAATGGCCTCCGCAGTCGACCTGGGGGGGATCTCTATCCTGTGAACCAGGTCCCTTAGGGATCTACGTACCTTCTCCAGCGTCACCATGGCCATGAATGGGCACCTGGCGTAGGGCTCAGTGGTTATTGGGTAAAACGTCTTATTGGGCACCTTGAGCCTTAGGGCGTTTAGCATTCCAATTTCCGTACCAACCACGAACTTGTCATAACCACTGTTCCTGGCGTACTCAATCATCTGGTTGGTGGAACCCACGAAATCCGCCAGGCCCAACACCTCAAGCGGCGCCTCTGGGTGAATCATTACCCTAGCCTTGGGTACCTGGCCCTCGCCTCCTTAACCAACCCTACCGTATAGCTTCCGTGAACTATGCACCTACCGTTCGGCGGCACCTTGATTATTCTCTTACCGGTCAGGTGAGCGACGTAGTCCGCCAGGTTTGAGTCAGGGCCGAAGATAACCACGTCACTACTTAATTTCTTAATGACCTTAACGGCGGTTGATGACGTAACTATGTAGTCAGCCAGTGCCTTAACATCCGCATTACTATTTACATAAAGGACCACGGGGGGGCGTTGGGGGGGTACTCCTCCTTAACGCGCCTCAGTGTATCTACGTCAAGGGCATCGGCAATCGTACAACCAGCGTTGAGGTCTGGTGCAAGCACAATCCTGTCATAGTTAAGGGCTTGCTTGCTCAGCCATAAACCTAACACCGGCGAAGACTATGACCTCAGCCCTGGTTTCCATAGCCCTAAGCGCTAGGTCATATGAATCGCCAATGAAGTCCGCGACAACCTGTATATCATAATCCATGTAGTTATGGGCAAGTATCACGGCATTCCTCTCGCGCTTTAAAGACAAAACCTCATTAACTAGGTCCTTAGTCCCCATCACCGATGGGCCATCTACACCGTAAGATATTCTCTACCCGGCAAAACAGGTAATGACAAGTATAGGGCCTAATTTCGAAACCTAAGGCAAGAAGTGCCATCTAAGGCATGTACATTAATAATAAATAGTAACACTGGGCATTGCCTGTATTCGAAAATACCTGCACCACCGTGGCGTAATATTAACCAAGGGCTTCATGAACTAAGGGCATTGTTTTACGGCGACCATTAATTTAAGGAATGGGGGGGTGGGTATGGCTTTGGGTTCATTTGATTTAGACTAGGAATAGAGAGCAACTTTACATCCAGTATACGCATTAGTCGCGTTACTACCTATAAGGCGCTCAGGAAGGTAATGAAGTATTACCGGCAGGCACGAATAGTCCCCCCCACAGACGCAGGCTTACTCAATACCTTTCAACGAGTCTCGTCAGTATTGTAGTAACAATGTGCCCACCACTACAAACCCTAACCTGAGAAACAAAGCTCTCACCATAATTACTCTTGGCTCCTCAAGAACCCCACCAACAGCTGCAGTAAATGGCCACCACCGACCAAAACCGCGGCCATCAAGCCTAAACCTAATCTTCATAAGGACTAACGAGAACTTAAAAATAATTATTGGTAGCGGGGGGCCGGATTTGAACCGGGGGGGACTTCCCGACCCGATTGGGTTCTCGGGGGGGTTATGAGCCCCCCCGCAGGCTACCAGGCTACCCTACCCCCGCTGGTTTATGGGTCCTTCCTTGTGCTTTTAAGGCTTTCGCTGTCCTGTGGGTGTTTGGGTGGGATATGGTTTTGGTCTTGGTGTGTTATAATGGTGGTGATGATGGTAGGGGGGGTTATGATGCGTGATTGTACGCTGGCTTTAATGCTGATTTTCTTCGATGGTGGGGGGGTCTTCGTGGGTTTATTGGTTTAATTGGTTGGGGGGGCAGTAGTTGATTAGTATGGTGTTTACTTCGTCTTCGCCGAGTGCCGGTATTAGGTATTTTGGTGCTTCCCAGCATAGGTAATTACCCTCCGTGTAATTGCCCTTTATGTTTATGGTTATCCACTCGCCAAACATTGGTTCTTCGTAGATGAGTATTACGGTGTTTCCAATAATCTCTGTTTTGTCTGGTGGAGGTGTTTCGTTTATTAGGTTTAGGTATGCGCTTGGTGGTACCTGTAGGTAGTAGCCGTTGGGCGTCTCTTCTTCGGCACTCACTCTAATTATTAATTCCCTAGGCATTGGTGGTGGCGGTCCGGCGTTGAGGCTTGTGATGGGTAGATTAAATCATTAATTTTACTCATGACTTGAATGGTGTAGTTCGTCATGTTCACACCCACTATTGATGGGTAGTAGAGGTGTAGGGCATTGGAGCCCTGTACCGCGAGATTCACGACCCAGTCAAGGAACTTCCTATATATCGTGCTGTTCCTGTACTTGAGCCATTGTCCCCAAGCCCATTTATACATTGCTGTACCTGGTCTATACACCTCATAAATGATCATGCCGTCCTGCCATGAATTCATGAATTCAACGTAGTTAAGACCATGACTTAAAAGATCATAGTCGTAAAAGTCGTAAATGGGTAGTGGTTGGTCGCCGGGTTGGTCATTATTGAGTGGATACCCTGGTGGTACTCCATTTAGTATGTCCCAGCAGTTGGTTATGGTACTTGGTGGTGATGGTACTAGGACGACCCAAAACCTATCATTGTATGCGAAGTCTGGGTATAATCCGCCAATGAGTGTGTACATGTATGCATAAGCCCTATACACGAGTGCGCCATTGTGTAGATCATTAGTAAGAATTCCGCACTTGATGCATTTATTGGGAGTATCGCGATTGTCCAATTACCCATGCAGGCTGTTGGGTAGTAAACAAGACCTGTTGTGTCTCCCGTGATTGGTGTCTTCATGACCATGCTTATGTACACCGACCTGAAGCCCGTGTAACCTGCCGTGTTTAGCCACGGCTTAGTCTGTATGAATTGAAGTATTATTAAGTCGTAAGCATTTATCCAATGCGTGCCCATTGTATTTAATTTTACGGCAGCGACCCAGTGAAAGACGTACGTGGCATTGGGCATAATTAGCGTGGCCTCGCGGTTAACCCTGTGATGGTTATGACATTACCATGAACCTTAACACCACTGGGGATTGGCAGGAGTAGCGTGGGGGATCATGAAGTAATAGGTTATTAAGGCGAGGGCAATCATGCCGAGTGCGATGCCGAGCCATTTTCTCCAATCATTGCTGAGCATGTTGTTATGGCAATTAATTATCAAATGCCTTGCTCACTGAATAGTTGGTACCTAAGGATTATGTATTGCTTGTTGCGCTACTCAATGAGGCCTCGCATTAACCTCATCCATTGGGGGGAAGGGCTTTTATTCTCTGTTTCCTCGAGTTCTTATGAGGGTTTTGGCCTTTGATGTTTATGGAACCCTCTTTGACGTTAATAGTATTGGTAGGAGGTTGGGTGACATGGGCTTTGTTGAGTTGTGGAGGAGGAAGCAGTTGGAGTATACCTGGTTGCTGACGATAATGGGTAGGTGGATAAGCTTTAGGGAGGTCACTAGGATGCTCTTGAGTACGCCCTAACGCAGCACAGGGTTAATAAGCCAATCGATGAGCTAATGAGATATTGGGAGGAACTTGAGCCATTCAGTGATGTTTACCTGCTCAGGGGGGGCTCGTGGGTAGGGTTGGGATGTACGTCCTTACCAACGGTGATGAGGGCATGGTGAAACCATTACTGAGTAGGTGGGGCCTCGCGGACTTATTCAACGGGGTATTCACCGCGGAGAGGGTTGGGGCGTATAAACCTAGCCCGGTTATTTACAGGGAGTTTCTTAAGTTCGTTGGTGCGGCTGGTAACGAGGCCTGTCTCGTCTCCTCAAATTACTTCGACGTGGTTGGGGCTAAGAATGCCGGCATGTGCGCAATCCACCTAAACAGGAGGGGTTCACCGCCTGAGCTTGGTGTTGTGGCTGATGCTGAGGTTAGGAGTATTGAGGTTGGTAAGCCTTTTCAAGCCCTAATTTGACAGTAATGCTTAATTGCGTGCGGTTCATTAATTGTATTAATGCCTTCATATGGCTAGTGGCGTTGGCAATAAATTACTGGACCTAGTTACCGTGGTCATACCAACGCGAGATGAGGTTGAGGGTATTGGACTCGTCCTCAATGAACTCATTGGAGTTGGTGTTCCCAGGGATAGGATCCTCGTTGTTGATGGCGATAGCACTGATGGTACGGTGGATGTGGCTTTGAGGTATGGTGTTAGGGTTGTTCAGCAGGAGGGTAGGGGGGGTAAGGCTGATGCCATTAAGACCGCTCTGAGGTATGTCGAGACGCCATACATGCTCGTCATGGATGGCGACTACACATACCCGGCTAAGTACATCCCGGAGATGGTTGAGGAGATCGTGAGGACTGGGGGGGCTGACGAGGTGATTGGGGGGGTCAGGAGGCCGTTACCCGGTAGCCAAGGCCCCATTTATAGGCTTGGTAATTGGTTGTTGACGAGGGTCTTCAACCTGTTATTTGACACGAGACTTCACGATGTGTTGAGCGGCATGTACGTAGTCAGGGTTGAGGCCCTAAGGGATACGGTTGCTGAGGTTGGTGGATTCAGTATTGAGGCCCACATAACGGCTCACATGGTTAGCACGGGTAGGGTCGTCAGGGAGATACCCATTGAGTATAGGCGTAGGTTGGTGAGAAGAAGCTCGGTGTGAAGGATGGTTTGGCGATATTCGGCGACATGGTGAGACTAACCACGAGGTACAACCCAATGCTAATCCCATTCCTCATGGGTGCATTGCTTCTCATTCCTGGTCTTGTCCTCGGTGCTTATGTTGGTTATTGGTACTTGTTTTATGGGATTAAGTATTACTTGAAGGGCTTAATCGCCATAATGATGACCCTAATCGGCCTACAATTCCTCGGAATGGCGGCATGGCAATATACATGAAGAGGATGGAGTACAGGCTCAGGAAGGCGATTGAGTCATTACGTAGGGATTAAATGCCCACCATTCGACGATGATTATTCACTAAGGTCAGGGAGCCTGAGCAGTGGTGCCAAATAGCGCAGTAGCCCTGGGATTTTGAATGGGATTTACGGGAAGACCGAAGAGATCAATATCAATGCTAAGGGCCTCATAAACACCAAGATTAAGCTTAGAAATGACAACCTTCGCTAGTCACGTTAGTAACCGTGCACGCGTAAGCAAATGGGGTGAGGACTCACACTTCCTCGAAGTCTTCCCCAAATACGTGCCTGATGACCTTTACGCCATTGGCCTTGGCCAGCTCCACGGCCTTGTTGAAGTCCCTGGCCCTGAATACGAAGGCAATTAAGGCATTGATTTCCTTACCGGCCATGGTCTCCCTCAACTTATTAACCTTGTTCACGAAGTTCTCCACATCCCTGAGCCTGAGTGTGGTCTTGACTTCGGCAACGACTACCTTATTATCGACTTGGGCATAGCCGTCGAATTCTCCAACGCCCTCAATCCTAGCCCTCCTAAGCCTATCGACGTTAATGCCCAACGCACTCCTAACCCAACCAGGCAGGTAATGCCTAACATCACGCTCAACCAACAAACCAACACTCCTAGAGAGACCACCAACATCCCTTGAAAGCCTATCAATCCTCCTACCAAGAACACTAACAACAACCTTAAGCCCATCCACATCACTCCTCAATGCTTCCTGGCCTTTTCTTAGCTCTTCCTGTTGTTCGGTAAGTTTTCTTATTTCTTGCCATATTTTGTTGTTTTCCTCCCATAGTCTGTGGTTCTCCTCCCATAGCTTATTAATGTCTGTCCTCATGGCATCCTGACCCTCACGCAATGCCTTAACCTCCTCCCAAAGCCTATCCTGCCCATCGGCAAGCCTCCTAACCTCCTGCCAAATCTTATTATCCTCCTCCCATAGTTTTTCCTGACCCTCAACGAGTTTCTGAACAGTCCTCGTCAGCTCATTAACGGCATCCACCAACTGCCTAATTGAGGACTGAACATCAGAAATACCAAGCAAACCCACCACCGCAAACCTAAAAACCTCATCCTCACGAAGCAAACGCAAAAACTCATCACGAAGAGGCACAAATTAACTAAGCTAAACCCAATATATAAGCTTAAGCATCAACTCATCATCAAGCACGAAGAAGAAAGAGAAGAGGGTGAAGGCAGCCATAGACATGATGAAAAAGAATCAAATTAAGCCAGACAGGGTTTTGGGTAGAGTTTATGGAATGGAGAAGGCCCTTAAACATATTGAGGAGTGCGTGAAGAAGGACGTATTCCTAGCCTAGGTGGTCTATGACTCGAGGGTTATGGTAAGACTGCCCAGCTTAAGTAGTCCGTGGAGTTTCTAGGGGATTACGGTTTCGACATAATCTACGTAAATCCTATGGAAAGCATTGCCAGAGTGGGGCTCAGTGTTGCTAATCTACGTGAGAAGGTCTCGGCCTTAATACGTGATGCCGTGGATAAATTCGCCCGGGGTAGGGTCATTTAGGTTGTTATTGACATTGCTGAAGTTCATTGAGGCTGATACCCGCAAACCGGCAATTTGGACACCATAACTGGGTTGAATTCAAGCCGAGTTGGAACATGTCGAGAGAGGGCTTTAGACAATTGTACGAGCAGATACCCAGCGGGAAACCGCCATTTGGCGATGTTCGGCAGGAGATGGGTGGAAACCCAAGGATACTCCTTAGACTATACAGGGCTAATTGGAGTGTTGATACCGTTGTGTGGGAACTCATTAGGAGAAAGGGTATAACGCCGCAGTTCATTGGTGGATGAAGGACCTGGTTCAAGGGGGGGCCGTTGAGGATCCAGACGCGTTGTGGAGTTCCGAGGCATCTAGGGGGGGTTGATTAATGAGCTTGTTAGGATGAACCTAATGCTCTATAACCTCCACGATGAGGACCCATGGATTTGGATGTACTAATAATCACCTCCAGGGAGGAATTTGGAGCTGGGAATTGGTAAGTACGTGGTATGGTGGACGCAGCTTCATGGGGGGAGGTCGTTTTGGAGGGTGTTGGGGGGGGTGCTTGGATGGTGGGTTATTGGCCGTAATTCAACGCATCCTCTTTAACAACGCAATCCCAATAAGCATTTAAGCGAGGTGTGCACTACTAAGTCGTGGATTCGGAAGTCCTCGAGAAACCACCGCTTAAGTCAACCAGTGAGGATTACATCAGTGCCAGGTTATTAGAGGCCTTAGTCGAGGCTTCCCTTGCCATTAGTTTCCTTAACGAGGGCCTTGTTAGGGATGCGGTCAGTAAGTCCTTCTAGGCATGGAGGGCATTACCCGCTGTCCTACTGAGGATGGAGCTTGATAAACTCCTAAGTATTGCAAAGACTGATGAGGAGAAGCAATGGTTAATAAATAAGGCTGTGCCATGGGTGAAGTGAGGTAACGAGCTTGAGGAAGCACTAAATAAGTTGAGGAAGGGTATTAGGTAAATTGGGCATCGTTGGTGGTTGTATACCGCAGGTTAATGGGTTATGAATAGGAATGCCTCGGTCTTCCTCAGCCTTCCACTCACCGTGTCTTGTACGAGCTCGCGGCCTCAATTGTCGTCAACCCAATTATCACTGAGTCACTCACGCCAGCGTTCCTAAGCGTCTCCTTAACACCCTCGCTTAATTCAAGAACCAGGACTCTCTCGTAATCGAGCACCTCACCCTCAACCCTATGCCCAGACGCCGTGATCAAGGACCTGTTCCTACCAGTATACGTAACCCCCCCAACCTCCTCAGCCAATGCCCTGTCCACAACAGTAACAGCTGCGCCGGTATCAACCAAGGCAATGACACTCCTGGACCCCCCCCTATTACCGATGAGCGTGACTTCAGCCTTAACCAACCCCCCCATCAGAAATATCAATCATATAATACCTAATAAACCTATAACGAGATAACGTACCATAAAACCAAAACCCTTAATACGCATTGAATGAGACGAATTCAACTTAAGAGACGCCTTAATTTATTTATCACGGAGCTAAGGATTTAACCAGTATCACGCGTAGTGCACGTCGAGGTAACTTGATTGGCTCAGTACTAAATCTAGGAGGATATACCCGCCTGACCCTCATAATGAAGTCGTAGTTAACGAGGACGCAAAGATCACCAGGCACGTACTTTGGGAGTATCATGATGGGACATGGGCCTCCTTTAATTCCCCCCCTGCTTACGCACAGGCCCTACCACACCATAGGGCTGGGCTATGGACCAACCAATTAATCATCCTTAACCCATCTGAATCCACGCCATTGACATAATTAAAGCATTGCCTAAGGGTTAAAAAGTCACAGCAGGTGTGACTACAGCTAGGGTAGATTACTATGGGTGTGACTGGCTTCATTAATAGGGATGCCGAGTTGGGGGGGATCCTTGACGAGGCCTACTCCTCTAGGCCGTGCCTGGTGGTTATTTACGGTAGGCGTAGGGTTGGTAAGACCAGGCTGGTCCTGGAGTGGTGTAGGTTAAGGGGGGGCGTTAACTGCGTGTACTACCACGCCCTGCCGGCTAGGCATGAGGTTAACCTGACCGAATTATCGACTAGGGTTGAGGAGGCGCTTGGGGGGGTTAGGGGGTTCTCAAGGGCTAGGTACCCAACCCTGGACGCCCTACTGGAGGCCCTCACGGCAGTGGTTAAGGATGCAGTGGTTGTTATTGATGAATTCACGTACTGGGCCAGGGCTGAGGCTAGGGTTGTTGGTGAGCTTCAGAGGTTCATCGACCACAACCTACCCGGGACCAGGCTAATGATAATAATCATAGGCAGCCTAGTGGGCGTGATGTATAGGAGTATCCTGGGCGGTGGGGCGCCGCTTTACGGTAGGGCTAGGTTTAGGGTTAGGCTTGGCGAGCTTGATCCCTGGTACCTACCGCTACTCCACCCATGGTTGAGTAGGGAGGATTTGGTTAGGGTCTACGCACTACTGGGTGGTGTGCCATACTACCACGCACTAGTCAGGGAGGGCTGGGGCGTTGACGAAGTCCTAAGGGGCCTATTCCTGGAGCCAGGGCCCCCCCGCTTAGGATGAGGCGATGCTCCTGCTTAGGGAGGAGTTTAGGGAATACTCAACGTACTACAGCATACTTAAGGCGATTGCCCAGGGTGAGGGTAGTTTATCAGCCATATCTAACGTAACAGGGGGGGTGCCCAGGCAGCACGCGGCTAAGTACCTGCACGTCCTCGAGCAACTCGGCCTAGTGGAGAGGGAGAACATACTATTCACCAGGAGGGGGGGGTTTACAGGGTTAGGGATAAGGTCCTATCCACATGGTTTAAGCTAATAGAGCCATGGTAGTGTCAGGCATAGCCGACGTCAATGAAGCCCTTAGGGCCATTAAGGCTAGGCTAGATGGCCACGTGGCGACAGTCTTCGAGGAGTTGGCCAGGCTATACATCAGGTGGCTGTCCAGCAGGGGGGGCTTGTTGAGGTTTGATGAATTGGGTAGGTTCATGCACAGGGGGGGCATCGAGATTAACCTAGTGGCCGTGGACCACACCAGCAAGGTGGCCCACCTCCTCGAGGTTAAGTGGAGCGAGTTGGATGATAGCGACGCCCGCAGGGTAGCTAGGGAGTTAGCCGGCAAGGCCAGGCACATCCCACTGGAGGGCTACGACTATAGGCTATACATAGTGGCTAGGCGGTACACAGGGACCGAGCCACCCGAGGGGGGGACTAGGGTAATTGACTTGAGGGATATGCCATTCCAGCAGGCGGCATAGCTTGGGGGGGTTAATGCCCTTTAGTTGTGGAGGGATGGGTCATCCGTATGTTAATCTGCCTTACTGGCCAGATGGTTCTGGGAAGACTACGCTAACCCGCCTCATTAGGGTTTACTTAATGTTAAAGGGTGTTTATGTTGGGGGCCTTCTGGCTTAGGGTAGCCACCTAGCGGTCTCCATAATCCTGCGCCTCCTCTCGCTGTTCCCAACCCTTCAGGCTTATGTAATCCATACTACAGGGTCTGCATTAGTGGTCCCTGACTAGGCTTTGGCCCTCCATGTTGAATTCTGGTCATTCACGCCATACCTCCTACTTCGAAGCCTATTGAAGGTGTTTTACAGCGCCCTGGTTAGTGATAGAGGTATTGGACTTCGTAATCTGGGTCATGGCCACGCTTAGGTATCCGGGCTTCCTAGGCTTCCTATATGGGCGATTCCTCCTACGCTTAGCCGCACGTGAGGGTTGCATATACCTAAGAGCCCCCCCTGGACGTCCTTATTAGGAGGTCTGATGTACCTAAGGGCTTCCTGAGGGTTGAGTACGCCTTATACGAGGTGCTGGGTCCGTTAACCTGCAGGTGTATTGTAGATACCAGCGGTAATGTTTATAGTTCACTAGCCCACACGCTCAGGTGTGCGGAGTCACATTAACGCAGAGGCTGATAGCACTGCTTAACGGCGAGTATGAGGCTAAGGCCTCTGAACTGCCTCAATTGGCTGAGTTATGCTCTTGAACGCCCTAATTAACCATAACTTCATTGTGAAGGTCAGGAGGGTGAGTATAGTCTTACCGATCTAATACTTAAGGAGGTCGATTACGATAAGCTGATTAAGAGGTATTTACGAATGAATTATTAAAACGAAGTACATTAATGACTTGTTGATCTTAGATACGCCATGATTAATAGCACGTAAGGTTGTTAAAGGGGGGGTTTGGTAGTGGCATATTGATGCAGTGCCAATTACCCACTAGGTATGAGTATGGGGGGGAGCACACGGCGGACATCGCCGTGATAGCCTATGGCTGTACGCTTGAGGATGCATTCAAAAACGCGGCACTTGGGGGGGTTGCGGGCCTTACTTACTATATTGATAGGGTTGAGCCGAGGGAGTTCGTGGAGGTTAATGTGGAGGGTGAGGATCTTGAGCAGTTGTTGTTTAATTGGATTGATGAGTTCATCTACCTATTTGATGGCAGGAAGTTCGCCTATGGCGACTACTTCAGGGAGGTTAGTATAGAGGGTAATGGGCCGTATAGGATCAGGGCTGTCGTTGGTGGTGAGCACTTCGACATTAATAAGCATGGTTATAGGGGGGGGTTAATAGTTAAGGCGATGACCTACAACATGATGGAGATTAGGAAGGTCAATAATTACTGGAGACTCACGTTTGTGGTTGACATCTAGGTTATGCATTAAAAGGAATTATGCATTGATTACTGTATGTCCTCAAGCGCCACGAAGCATAGGATTGGCCTCATACTAATTGGCATTGGAATAGCCCTACTGCTGGTGGCCTCCGTACTCGCATACATAGAGCTGTTCACAAGTATTTCAATACCACAGCCGCCATCCTGGAGAGCGTGCTTTACGTACTGGCAGTGGTAACGTATAAGGTAGCCTTCATAGCCGTAATTGCCTGGGCAGGTGCAATACTCATAACGAGGGGGGGCCTACAGGCACTGTAGTACGTAGTAATTACCTACTTAACCAACGTATTTAACATTCAATTCCTCATTAATTAATACTTAATATAACTTCCTATTAACCGTAATAACCTCACTGGCATTCACAAACTTTGCTATTACCAACCTGTGGTCATCGGCCTGATAAATGTGGTGAAACGTACCACTTCACCATGCATTACCATCTAAATAAATCACTCTCTTTCATCCCTCATCTCCTTCACGAAATCACTCACCGATTCCCTGGGCTTAATCAGTTCAAAATCAGTCTCTGGAATAGTCTCCTCGGGTATTAGCGTATTAAGCTCTATCATCAGCTCCTCCTTAATCAATTCCTCCAGCAATTCACTAGCGTCTAAACCTGTTCTGTGGCATGTCTCTTAAATTCCCTCCATAATTCCTCATCGATATAGATACTAATCTTTATCTTACCCATATTCTCCTCATTGATCTAACGGAGTAAATAAATTCCTTTTATAATATTGACTTGATTAAGCCTGTGTCTAGCGTATTCCAAATTACCAAGGCGTTAAGACTTATTACCCAATCAAATTACTAATTTTTGTGAGAGTTGCCATTGCGTTAGCAATACTCTCACTGGTGATTACACTGGTTGTGCTTGGCATCTCAGCATTAACGACAGGCAATTTAAGCAGGTACGTTAGTGCCAGCATTTACCAGTCGGGCGCTGGGTATTACCTAAACTTCACGGTGCGTAATCCATTACCATTACCATTAGTAATAACAATATCACAGGATGGTCTCTCAAGGAGCATTTATGTTGAGCCTTACGGTTTTGGAAGCATCATAATGCCCATAACGTCACTTAATTCACCAATAAACATAACCGTGTCAATACCCGGAATTGCGAATGTCACCAGTACGGTGACCCCCCCATCATGAGGGTCAGGGACAGGTTAATAAGTGGTGCCGTCAATGCTGCCACCGACGTACTACTCCTAATCCTAATGCTAATACTATACTCACTACTTAGTTCATACATGGCGCATCTACCCATCCAATTCACGTCAATAATCACTGAGTACATTACATTGATCGTAATCTTCATACTGCTGGCATTCCTGCGTGGTTTGCTGGCAGGTCACGTGCTTGTTTACCCAGTTATCCTTGGTGAGGCGACGTTGATAACGGCAATATTTCTCTCAATACCGGGTACAATCACAGCCCATGGGGGGGTCTATGGAGTTACAGTAAACATAACACCGTTGATCTACTTCCTATGGTCCATAGAGATGGCTTGGATTGTCTACTCAATAATCGATCAATTCAACAACACCCTACTGGATCCCTAGTGCAGGTACTCTTCGATCTTAACGGCAAGTTCCTTAACGAGCCTGCTCATTAATAATTGCGAGGCCCTCTCCCTGGCATTCTCACTCATCCTATCCCTCTCCTCAGGATGATCCAGGAGCCTCTCCACGGCCTTAGCGGCTCCCTCAACATCGTCTGGGCCATTAACGTGTATTCCATCAACGCCATTCCTAACGACCCACTTTTGGCCGTAAACTGCGGAGGTTATTACGGGAACACCACCGTACATGAACTCTAGCTGTGTCAGTCCAAGGGCCTCCATCTTACTCATTATTATGTTTACGTAGGTTTCTTTAATCAACTTCTTCTTATCCTCAACACTCAACTCCCCGGTCAAAGTCACGTTACTTAAGCCTTAGCCTCATTAACAACCTCATCCCACTGGTCACCAGGCTTGCCTGCAATTACGAAGTGCACGTCACGCCTATGCCTAAGCATCCTAGCAACCTTGACAACAGCTAGTGGGTTCTTCCTCTCCTCAACAGTGCCAGATAAGCCACTATCTTGACATCATCGGGAATCCTATACTTAACCCTGAAGTCACTCGAATCAACAGCGTTCAAGTCAGCCACCTCATCATCATCGATGCCCCCCTGGAAATACATAGACTTGCTCAGGCCTTGCGCCCATCCTAATCATCTCCTCACCCTCGAGTGGCGTCACACAGAGAACGAGGTTTGCTGCCTTGAAGATCTCTGGGAATGCCATGTGATTCCAGGCAAGCCTATACGTCCTCTCAACAACATCATACCTCGTTGGGTCAGGCGGTTGGTAGTGACTCATGTGCCCAAAGAACACGTTACTATTCTCAAGTCCGAATGTCATCAACATCCTCCTCCACATCACGTACTTGGCCGTGTCCTCAGGCCCATTCCAAAGCGTGGAATGCGTTATTAATGAGTTCACATTGAAGTTCTCACCGATCCTTCTAAGCACATCCACGAAGTTCTTGAACATGATTCTCCTGGGTGGCCACTTAGCCATGTAACTGTCAACCCTAATGGTGGGTAGCCCAACGGCTGGGTCCTTCTCCTGAAATACATAGCCCTCAAGTGAGGTCTCCACAGCCCTCCTTCTAACAACCTCATTACCGTCATGGTAAATACTCGTTATTAGGTAGCCTCATAACCAAGCCTAAGAAACCACTTAACCATCCTCTGAGCCACTAACTCCTGCCCCTTAGAATTGCTCGTCTGGTACATTATAACGCCAATGACAGGCTTAGCCACCGCCATCACCCCTCCTCTCATCCTCACCCCTTGACTGACTCCACTCACGCTCAAGGAATCTCCTTAGCGGCTCCCTCAATGGTACGGCAAGCACAAGACCAATGGCAACCCCAAGGCCAATGGCCACTGCCCAGGCAAGTCCCTGGGCGAATATGTAGAGTATTGTCACGTTAACCTTCATGACACTTAACGCGATTGTTATAACCATGTAGTAAAGTATGAATCTAAAGGCATCACCAACGAAGTTAAGTAGGGTCTGTGAGTATTGGTCATTTGCTGGATAACTACGTTTAAAATAATCGCTTATCCAATCAACCATTATTAAACCAATGATTAGAATAATCACGCCGGACACTAGGTATGGCAGGTATGTCAATACGCTCTTTGATGTGTCGTATAGGAAGGCGAGGTTTGGGCTTGCGTAGGATAATTCGAGTAGGGCATAGAAGATCGCCGCTATATAAATGACCCACTTAACGAAGAGACCGAGGAAGTCACCAGCCGTATAACCACTCCTGAGCAGTGCACGGCCCACGGAGGTCTTCCTAAAGAAGGCATCTAGTCCCGTGGTGTAGGAGATTTTCTTAATTAGTATTTCCACGAGTCTACCAACTACGTATCCCACGACTATTATGACCACGGCGGCAAGTACCGTGTAAAAAACATACTGTGGTATAAAGCCAAACACCTTGATTTGCGTTGCCGTTGAATTCACAGTGGAACTCATTACTAAAGAGACTTATGGAAGGTATTTAATACTTTAGGAGTACGCAATCAATGAGCATAATATTATTGATTATTTTTAATTTAACTATTATTGCACCGCAAAACTTAATATTAAAAATAGATTGAAAGAGAAGAAACTAAGCCCATTATATACTGAATGCTTATTGAGCCCACATCAAAATATTAAGGCTTAGTTTTATATTGATTAATATCGTGCGTTTAAATTATGGAGGCTCACATGAGAAGATTGAATACAGAGGCTTTGGCGAAGGAAAGGCTTGAGGAGGCTATGAAGGAACTTGATGTGGCAGAGGTTTTCTTAAGGGAAGGTCTCACTAGGAATGCGGCAGGTAAGGCATTCCAGGCGTGGAAGGCATTCCTCTCGTACTTAGCATTAAGGAATGTGAATCTACTTCAGGAAAAATATCGTGGGAATAAACGTGTTGGGAATGTCGCCATATCATTCCACGAATGGATGGCCGCAGTAGTACCGGCCAATAAAATGACCGAGCTAAGCGCAGAGATGGAGAGAGTAGCCCCCCCAGGCGTAGCTGAGTTAACGGCCATGGCCCTACAATTACATGAGTATCAATACAACGGCCCAGACCCGGAAGGCATTAGGAGCAAGATACCAAATGACGAAACGGCTATAGCATTAATTAGGTCATTCATAATTAAGGCGAGAGCATTAATGAACGCCCTAAGTAAAGGATCAAATTATATCCATACATCTGACTAACGCCAATGCATCTCCTGCACCCTCCTAAGAGACCTAATCATGCTTTGTTAAGTATTCTCATCCCTTTCGCATTCTATTAGATTTTGATTAATTACTGTGAAGGATTTAAGATTGAGACAGTTGTCAAGACTGTAGGTATTTAGCTGCCCTCTTAATCGCCTTAATTATGTTTATGTAACCGGTGCAACGGCAAATATTCTTAATGCTTAGTTTCAGTAGATCATCATTAGCCGTTGGGTCTATGTTTGTGAGGTAGTCCTGAGTCACCATCATGAAGCCATGAGTGCAGTAGCCGCACTGCATTGCGTACTCCTCAAGGAATGCCCTCTG
Organism: Vulcanisaeta distributa JCM 11213; assembly: GCA_001316125.1. Next base: position 255,338 of record BBCS01000002.1, on the reverse strand, counting down.
TATTGGGTGCAACTCCATGCCCTTACTCAAACCCCCCCTTATGGTGGTTACTGAATGCCCTGAAACCCTGACCACAGGTACCATGCATGACTTAACAGCCCTACCATCAACAAGCACAGTGCATGCACCGCACTTACCCTCATCACAGCCCCCCCTCTTAACCTCCTTAAACCCATGCCTCCTCAGGAAGTCTAGGAGCAATAGCCTCGACTCAACCAAGTCCTCAATCCACTGGCCATTGACATTAACCCTAACCCTAACCAAGTCACCGACATACCCAACATCATCCCTGAACTCCCACTTAATTAACTCGTCCTTAATGGGCGCCTTAATGTACTGCACGGACCCACTGGCAATCTCCGTTAAGGCCTTAGCTAGCAGGTTCTTAGCGACCTTGACCTTATAATCGCTAGGTGCATGCGTATCCTCAAGGGGGCTTTACATCTATTGAAGAGAATATGGAATTCACAATATCACTAACCTTAGCCCCCCCAACCTCCTTAACCCCAAGACCATTCAGGTGCCCACTCACTAACACGGGCTCAGGATAAACGGCACCAATGACTATCCTGGAGTCTGTTATAACCCCATCCTTCTCCCGGTAGGCAACAGCTATGATAACGCTTGGGAATGATGCACCACCCCTCCTGAAGAACTCATAAACACCCTTAAGGTCACTGAGTGGTATCCTAACCTCCGTAATTAATTCATTGGGCTTTAAGTCAGTGATATATGGCCCCCCCTTGTAAAGGTCTGAAACCTTAACAGCCCTCTCAGTACCAACCCCCCCTCTAATCATGACCTCGGCATCCAGCGCTATCAGGCTGGGTAGTAATTAGCCGCTGGGTCTGCATGGGCTAGGCTACCGCCTATTGTTCCCAGATTCCTAACCTGAATATCAGCTATGTGCCATGCAGACTCACTTAATATCTTAGCGTTATCATTAACTAGCCTATTCATTGCAATGTCATTATGTGTGGTTAATGCGCCAATCCTTAGGTAATTACCCTCGACTCTTACGTACCTAAGGTCATTAATACCAAGTATGTCTATTAAGTACTTAATCTCAGTCATCCTTAGCTTAAGCATGGGCATTAGGCTCATGCCGCCAGCAAGCACCTTAGCATCGCTACCGTACTCACTAAGCAGTTTCAAAGCCTCATCAATTGTTGAAGCCCTAACGTACTTAAATTCCCTGGGAATACCAAGGTGTATGCCATGCCCATCACCCCCCCTCGACAGCCCTCATTATCTTATATGGCCTTAACGGTAGGTCCGTTATGGCCTTACCAATTATTGAGGCTAGGGCATTGACAATGGCCGCGGGCACGCCCATCATTGCACCCTCACCAACACCATGAGCCCCCCCGGAGACCAGGTGCTTCGTGGGTGTTTCAAAGTGTATGAACTCCACCTCCATACCCACAGCCTCAGCTAGTGTTGGTGTTTCATAAATGTCGAGACTCGTCGTTAATGGATTACCCTGGTCATCATACATCAACTCCTCATAAAGTGTGAGGGCTAGACCATGCATTAAACCACCCATCAACTGACCATCAACGAACTCCCTCTTGAGGACCCTGCCAGCGTCGTGAGCTATTACATACTTCTTAACCTTAATATCATATGTGTTCGGGTCAAGTTCGATAACGGCTAACTGTGCCTGTATTGCGTATGTGGCTGATGAATTTATTTTATCACCCTCAGCAGCCTTAACTGTTGGTGGTTGATAAAATACTGTGGCGCTTAATGAAGCATCTAAGCCTCTGGTAATGAGCCTGGGTCCCAATTGATTGATGATGCCATCCTCCTAATGTCAACCCTCTTACTTGGATTGTTTATGTCATAGAACTGACCATTCTCATAATTAACCTTATCCGTGCCTAGAATAGCCATGGCAACTCTCGTCAACTTCTCCTTCAACTGCCTAGCCGCCAGTATGGCGGCACTAACCACTATTGGAGCGAACCTAGATGAGTAGGAACCATCTGATAGCGCCCATGTTCTGGTTGTATCAACCCTATTCTCCACGATGATCACTGACGGATCAACACCTAGTTCCGACGCGACTACTTCGGCAAGCGTTGTTTCGTGGCCAAGCCCCTCATTAGTGCCGTTGACAAAGACCCTAATGTAACCGCTCATGTCGATACTAATGGTTACGTAGGAACCAGAACCTGAATGCGGGTACTTACGCTTACTTGGCTCGATGGCCAGGTCCGTGTAGCCAGATTTGTGCCTGATGGCTCAACCAATACTGCAATGCCAACACCTATGTTCGGGTTCTTCCTCCTCTCCTCAAGCCAACGCCTATACTCAGGCTCAATAGCCTTAACAACCCTCTCATAGTCCTGCCTCGGATAAAGCCCACCGGTAACGGTCTCATAGAAGTACTCATCACCAATCTTCTTCGGGAACTCCCTAACGAGGTTCTTAATCCTAAGCTCGAGTGGGTCTATGCCGAGTTCGCGGGCAAGTTCGTTAACCGCAACCTCAAGCATGAAGTAGAAGGGCGGACCTCCATAGGCCCTGTTTAGGCCTGTTGGTAATTTATTCGTTACGACTACGTAATCCTCAACCTCGATAGCCCTAACATCGTACGCACCATTCATGTTTCCATGAACCCTAAACAAAACGCCTGGATCGGGTGGTCTCGGGTATGCACCAACATCCTCATAAAACCTAAACCTAAATCCCTGGATCACGCCATTCTTCGTCGCCGCAACCTCCACAACACCCTTCCTTGCACCACCCGAGTTACTGCCCACGAGATGCTCAGTCCTACTCTCAACCCACTTAACGGGCCTGCCACTTAATATTGATGCGGCGGCTGCCAGGGTTATGTATGGGTATAATGAGTACTTGGAGCCGAAGCTACCGCCGACGTCCCTAGGGCCGAAGAGCCTAAGGCTACCCGTTGGTAGGCCTAGGGCCCTCGTTACGAAATAAGCTATTAATAACGGTCCCTGGGCGTTGGCCCACACGTTCAATTCACCACCAGTATAGTGAGCAAGCACTCCGTATGTCTCTAGGGGGGGCATTGCATTATGCTTCTGATAGTAGAACTCACGCTTTATAATGACGGGAGCCTCGGAGAAGGCCTTATCCACAGGCCCGAATTTCATGTACCTATGCATGGCTACATTCGACTTAAGCTCCTCGTGAACGAGTACATCACCCTTCAATGCTTCGTCAAAGGTTAACACGGGCTTCAACGGCTCGAAATCAACCTGGACGTAATCAAGTAAGTCAATTGCTTTGTACGGGTCGTCAGCAAGGACCACCGCTATCGGCTCACCGACAAACCTAGCCTTATCCCGGGCAAATGGATAGTACTTAATCGGGGGGGCATCCACCGCCAGTGGGAATGGGTTTGGTATTACCTTGGCCAGGTCGTTGGGTCCATAGGCGATACCACCATGCTCAAAGACTCCATTTAGGTCAACCTTGAGTATTCGGGCATGGGCGTATGGGGGGCTTCTGTAGATGGCCATGTATAGCGTGCCTGGGGGGGGTGTGGTATATCATCAATGTACTCGCCGGAGCCTGTCACGGCGCGTAAACCCTCCCGATAATGAGGCAATTTACTCATTATTATTGGTGCCCGGGATTGGTTATTAAAATATTAAGTTATTAATGTTATAAAGCATAATGACGCCCAGAATCTTCATCTATAGATTACCACAGGATGACCCAAGGAAGAACACAGCAATCAAGCTGGCTAAGTTTGGATTTGCGCAGTTGGTGGATAGTATTAGGGCGTTACCGAATGGTTCAATAATTCTTGACCCAACGGTTAAAACACCATTAACACCCAGCGATAGGGCTATCGTTGAATTAAGGGGGGGGTTATCATTAATAGATTGCTCCTGGAAAAGGGCTGTGGATGTTCATGCTAAGTTCATTAGGTAGATTCATTAGGAGGAGACTACCATTACTCATAGCCGTTAACCCAACGCACTACGGTAAGCCATACATACTAAGCACTATTGAGGCCGTGGCAGCGGCACTCTACATAATGGGCTTTAGGGATGAGGCGATGGAGGTCCTAAGGCTGTATAAGTGGGGGCCCGAATTTCATAATTATTAACCAGAGGTACCTGGAGAGGTATGCCGTGGGTGATTTGTCGCCGGAGAGGGAGTTATTGGGTGTTGATGATGTTGATAATGGACTTGAACAGTTAATGAAGGCTTTAGCAAACGGTGACTAATGGTCACCTCCTACCATTAGCGTATAGGCATAAATTCCTCAGTGGGCATTTATCGCATAATGGGTTATCGGGTAGGCAATACTTCTTACCAATAGTAACCACTGAGGCATGCACCAACTTATAGGTATATAGGTCCCTCGGTATTAAATCCTCAAGTGTCCTCTTCCATGAATCATAGTCATTACCAGGGTTAATGCCCAATACCCTACTGAGCACCCTCTTTGTATATTGCGAAATGGGTAGTATAGGTATGTTCAGGGCAAAGAGCATTATCGAGTCCGCAGTCTCCTTACCAACACCCTCCTGGTTAAGCAGGAAATCCCTAACATCATCCCTAAGCCTTAGCCTTTCTAAACCCCCCCCGATCACTGTGATGTTACGGGCAAGATTAATAAGTCTCTGGGCTTTTGTGAACCTATAATTAACGCCCTTAATGACCTCAGCTAAGTAATTGGGATCCGCATTGGCAATGCCCTCGAGGGTATTCAGCCCAAGCTTCCTAAGTCTATTGAGCACTTCGTGCACCACGTCCCAGCGGGTTTGTTGCACGAGTATTGCCGTGATGATCACCTCATCAGGCGTCTCGGCACCACCCCCCCACCACCTTGTTGACTCAGCATCCACGGGATACCAACCCACGCTCTCCAACTCACTCTTAATGCCCCCCTGAACACCTCGATTAGCCTATTCACGGTATCGTTCATTGCCGAGCATAATGCCTGGATAAGTTTATTAAAGTAAACCCGCGCAACACGTGTAATGAGTGCGAGGGGGTAGGAGACCAGTTAGGCGTAGTCCATTGCCCGGCTATAAGGCTTGCAGGAATTGTAAGGCAGTCGTACCTGAGGATGTTGAGAAGTGCCCAGTATGTGGTGGTACTGACTTCACGAAGGATTGGATGGGCCTGATAATAATACTTAAGCCCGAGGAGTCCTGCATCGCCAAGAGACTTGGCATTACTAAGGCAGGCATGTACGCAATCGAGGTCCTATAATCCCATAGGCAACAAATAATACTTATTAAGGGGTTTCTCCACGTCAAGACTGATGTCAATACCAATGCCGAAATTACCGGAGGGCGTTGAGGCGGGTAAGCTCGTATTCAAGTTACTCAACATTAGGGAGAATAAGGTTATCGGCCGTAAGGAAGTTACTGCCGAGACTTGGCACGTGGGCTTACCAACACCAAGTAGGGTTCAACTGCGTGAGGAGATTGCGAAGGCCATGGGTGTTGATGTTAAGCAGGTGTATGTTGTGAGGGTTCTCACTGAGTATGGTAGGCACAGGAGTGTCATTGAGGCCCACGTCTATGACGACCCCAACGTGGGCGAGAGGGTTGAGCCGCTTTATATAAGGCTTAGGAATATGCCGAAGGAGGAGGCTAAGAAGATACGTGAGGAGATGAAGAAGAGGAAGACTGAGAAGAAGGCTGCGGCTAAGAAGCAGTAATTTACGTGTATAAATCTACGCCTGTGTAGATCAATAGATTTTTAAGTGAACAATCAGTAAATTGGTGGTATATTTATGGATTTTAGGGAAGTCCCAATTAATGAATGCCCAATTAAATACCTAGACACACTACACCTAATACTATTCATACTTTATAAAAGGACTGAATTATGCGAGAACCTCGGCCTTAACTGCATGGACTTGCCCGTCTTGGCCACAACACCACTTACTGCAAGGAATTGTGATAGGAATGATGTTTATAAGTTCTTTAGGCGCATGAGGAGGATTGTGGAGAGGATTGGTAATGAGATAGAGATTTTTAGGCTTGGCAAATTAAGCGCATCATTAGTTCTTGAGTTTGGGACCGGCAGCATTAAGGTTCATGAGAACTTTATCGTGAGTGACAGCGACTGTAGTAAGGTTCAGTGCGTCACCGTGAATAACGTCACAACGCTATACATGAGATTAATCATTAGATTAAGCGATAAGAACATAGTCGTGCTAAACATACCCGACATAATCATGTGGCTGTCCAGGGTTTACGGCCTCGACACCGTGTATAGCGCATTGAATATGGTGCATAGTTATGTCGAGAATGGGTCGTTTAGTGATGACCTTGATAATGTACTGAGGATAATCAGTAAATGGGGGGGCGTGAACCTAGATAGGGACTCCTTCATTGATGCCACATTGCCAGGTAGAAGAAGCCTATTGATTTTGAGGGAGATACTCAGCACCACGCTTAATTACTCACCACGCCTAAGTAGTTTCTCCGTGAACCAGGGAACCAGGGAGTTCTTTATCGCAGACATTATTGTACCTAACCTACCATGTACCAACTCATGGATTAGGAAGCCAAGCCTACTGTAGTACTTCACGTAGGCCCACTGAAGCATCCTCTGGGCCTGCTCCTTGGTGAACCTGTAGCCCCTCATGACGGCCTTAAGCGTTGTCCAATGTTCCCAATTCCAATCCTCAATGAGGTTATCACTGAGCGCCTGGTAGTAAAGTGGTGTGCCTGGGTATGGCGTGGCTACCGTGAATTGGGCATATGTTGGGTTTAGCTTCATTGCGAACTTTACGGTGTTCTTCATGTCGTCTATTGACTCCCATGGGAAGCCTATCACGAAGGAGCCCACGTGGTCTATCTTAATCTCCTTAGCCCACTGGAATACTCTAATGGCTTGCTCAAGGGTTATCCTCTTACCAATCTTATTAATCGTGTCCTGACTCCCCCCCGACTCAACACCGAAGTATAGGGCTGTGCATCCATGATTCTTCAGTGCAAGCATCATCTCCCTATCTATTGTGTCGACCCTGGAACCGCAGGAGAAGTTTATGTCAAGCCTCCTCTCCTCAAGCTCCCTGAGGAAATCATACACGAACCTCCTACCGAGTGTGAACTCATCATCGGTGAATACGATTATGTTCGTCTTATACGTATTCACGGCATCCTCAATCTCATCAGCCACGGCCTTAGCAGACCTATACCTAATCATCCTGCCCCCCCAGAAGTATGACGTGGAACAGAAGGAACAACCGTATGGGCACCCCCCCTACTCGCCATAACATGGACTATCCTAATCGGCTTACTAAACAGTGTGTACTTATCCATGGGCAGTAGGTGGCGGGCTGGTGGTGGTAACTCATCCAGGTTCTTAATTGGAGGCCTATCGGGGGTCTTAATTACCTGATCACCGTCCTTAAACACCAACCCCCCCTTATAGACTTTAGGTGAGCTGGGTCCATCCCATACTTCTCCATCGTATTTATGAGCTCAAGCGTCGTGTATTCACCCTCACCCCTAACAACAACGTCAACGTTATTGCTCAATGCTTCCTCATACATGAACGTTACATGCGGACCACCCATTATTACAGGCAGGTCCTTATCATACTCCTTAATCGCCTTAGCCGTTTCATAGGCTTTATAGATTGTTGGCGTTATTGCAGTTATGCCAACAACGTCCGGCTGCCAGGACTTAACCTCACCCATGAATGTCCTTAGGTCAATGCCCTCGGTCGGTGAATCAATTATCCTAACCTTATGGCCAGCCCTCTCAAGCACTGCCGCAATCCAGGCAAGGCCAAGTGGCGGTGCTTTCAGACCAAGTACTTTATACAGTTCTAACTTATCAATACCCGGCGGGACGGCAAGTAGAACTCTCATGCTCATCACCTCACTTGAAGACTAACGGTGATACCTTCACCTTAATCCTCAGTATATCCTCCTGCAACTTCCTCCACTCGGCCGAGTTGTATATGCAGCCTGGGTCTGGGGGCGAGTACGTCACCAAAGTAGTTATATGCCCTGGCCCTACAACCACCACAAATTAACTTATACGGGCACCTACCACAGAATCCCTCAAGTCTACTCCTATCCCTGAAGTTCTCCATGAATGGATCCATCCAAATATCCCAGAAGGACTTAGTCCTTAGATTGCCCACTGGGTATGGTAGGAAGACGCAGGGCGTGACCGTACCCTCGGGCTCAATAGCCGCGTAAACACGGCCAGCCCCCCCACAACCACCAATGAACTCGGTTAACTCCTTAGTTATGGGGGTCGTTGGCAACTACGAAGTGCGTTGGTGAGACGTCCTCACCATTGCTTAATTGATTAACTACCCTGCCGTACTGAGGAGCCGTGCTTATTATCTCCATCTTCCTCCTCCTCATCTCCTTATAAATATGCCTAAGGAACTCCTCCCTCTCCTCAGGCGATAAATCAATCTCCAGGTTCTCACGGCCCCCCCTACCAACCGGTATGAAATTGAAGAATACGACCCTCTTAACGCCAATCTCCTGGGCCAGGTCAAGTATCTTATCAACCTCATGAATGTTGTACTTAGTGACGGTAAACGCCAACGCCGCACTAAAGCCAAGCCTAACAGCATTCCTAAGCCCCCCCTGCACCGCCTTAGCCCAAGCACCTGGCACACCCCCCCTGAACTTATCATGAACATTGGGGTCAGCAGCGTCAATGCTTATCTCCACATACCTAAGCCCAAGCTTCTTAGCCCTCTCGGCAAACTCAATGTTCGCAAATGTGGTTCCATTAGTGGCGATGGCCGAGTAAAAGCCCCCCCTCCTATTTATCTCAGCAAGTACTGGCCAGAAGTCCCTATGAACCGTTGGCTCACCACCAGATAATGCAATGGCAGGTACTCCAGCCTCATCAAGCTCCTTAACGACCCTGAGCTTCTCCTCAAGCGTCAACTCATTGGGTAGCGGCCTACCGGCGTTTTGGTAACAATGCATGCACTTCAGGTTGCAGGCGTTTGTGAAGTTCCACACTATGAAGAATGGGGCTGGTAGCTTCTGCGGCGTTGTAACGCCGAATAGGGCTATGCCCCCCCTCAGCGTCGTGACTATACCCCCCCTCCTAATCGCTGGATCACTGAGCAACTGCTTAATGGGTTCCTCATTCGCGTGGAGCCAGGCCGTTGCCAATTTCATACCCATCTCGAAGAATGGAGCCACAAAGTGGGTCACAGTTGGGCATTGGGATTCACCCACGTACTTTGCCAACACCCACTCCATTAATGGCTTCCTCTCACCATTAAATTCAACCTCCTTAGTCAATACCTAAGTGCCCATCTAACAACGCCCCCTATTCAATAACCTGATCGCCGCTATTAACGCACCAGCACCACTTCCCGAATCCTCCACCTTCCTCTCAACCAATTTATCAATGTGTTCGCCCAATGATGACATACTAGTAACATCTATTTAGATATCAAGTTAAGCCTGCTTATCCGAAAAGCAACGTGGAATTTCTACGTGGCTTATCGAAAAAGCAGACTCTGTTTGACATTATCAGCCAGGATAGAGTCATGTCACCTATCCATTGGGTTCGCCCTCATCACCAACTAAAAGAGAATTCAACTGAATCAATTAAATCTATTTAGCGTTAATACTTAATAAGGTGTATGTCTAATCCCTGACTTGTGGGGGGGACAAAGTTCGATGTGATAGTGGTTGGCGCAGGACCGGCGGGGGGGCTCACGGCAGCCCAGCAATTGGCCAGTAAGGGGGGGTTTAAGGTGTTGGTAATTGAGAGGGGGGGTAAGAAGCCGGGTAGTAAGAATGTCTTTGGCGGTAGGATCTACGCCCACGTCCTCGACAGGCTATACCCTGAGTACGTCAAGGAGGCGCCAGTGGAGCGTTGGGTTAGGAGGGAGAGGATAACAATGATGACTGAGGATTCCTGGACAACCGTAGACTTCGAAACAACGAAGGTTGAGCATAAATCATTCACGGCTTATTTAACGAACTTTGTCGAGTGGCTCGATAAGAAGGCGGAGTCAGCGGGCGCCGTCGTTGTTTCTGAGGTACCCGTTGACTCATTAATCATTAGGGATGGTAAGGTGGTTGGCGTTAGGGCTGGTAATGACGAGGTCTACGGTGACGTGACGATAATCGCCGAGGGGGGGATAAACAGGCTGGTCCTTGAGAGGAGTGGCTTAGCGCCTAAGTTGAGCCTGAGATAGTGGCCCTTGGGGGGGTTAAGGAGGTCATTAAGTTGAGTAGGGAGGAGATTAATGAAAGGTTTAACCTTGATGAGGATGAGGATTAGCGTGGGTGCTTGCTGGATTCCCAACGCATTACCTGCCGGGCGGCGCCTTCATATACACTAATAAGGAGGCCATAACCCTGGGGGGGATAGTCCTATACCTAAGCTACGGCTACCAACTGGATATGCCAGTCCACGACCTAATCGAGGAGTTCAGGCTACACCCAATGGTTAAGAGGTTGATTAAGGGAGGACAACTCCTTGAGTACTCGGCCCATTTAACACCCGTGGCGGGTATAAACGCAGCACCGCCTAAACTATACGGCAATGGTTATCTAATTGCTGGTGATGCAGCTGGTTTCCTGCTTCACCTAGGCATAATAATTAGGGGGGGTGTGGACTTCGCCATGGAGAGCGGTAGGTTGGCCGCTGAGGCCATTACTAAGGCTCATAATCTGGGTAAGTACGATGAGGAGGCATTGTCAGTTTACGGCAAACTGCTTGAGGAGTCCTTCGTACTTAGAGAACTCAGGACCTTTAGGAATGCACACAAGGTTTTAATAGAGCCGAGGCTGTATAGTGACTACGTGAGAATGATAAATAACCTGTTGAGGAGGTACTTCGAGGTTGATGGGATGCCGAGAAAGCTGGCTCAACACTACTTGAGAGTAAGGGCAACTTAACATTAATTGATTTGGCAAGGGATGCCATTAGGTTGGTGATGAACCTATGAGCCTCGACAGGAAAATACCAATTGAGGAAAGGCTGAATAGCAACGCCTGGGATGTTGACCAGAGACCGCACATTAGGATTATAGACCCTGACCAATGTAGGAAGTGCGATAAGAAGCCCTGCCTATACCTATGCCCAGCCAGGTGTTACACACCGGGCCCGGACGGCACGGTCCTATTCTCACACGAGGGTTGCCTTGAGTGCGGCACATGTCGCGTAATCTGTCCAGAGAACAACATTGAGTGGAATTATCCCAAGAGTGGCTTTGGCGTTCAGTACAGGTTTGGTTAGGTTAACGTGCAGACTATATAATGCTATATATGTCAAAGTTCAGAAATACATATTAAGTCAAATATTTGTTCATAATTGATGGGTGGATTAACGATAATAGTCCCTGTGAAGGCTGCAGTACCTAATGTGACGGCAGTTAGGCTAGACCCCGTGACCCATAACCTCGTGCGTGAGGGAGTACCACTGATGCTTAATCCATACGATAGGAACGCCCTCGAATTCGCCCTCAGGCTTAAGGATAAGTATGGCGGTAAGGTAATAACATTATCAATGGCACCACCGAGTGGCAAGGACTTCCTAGAATCAACAATAGGTATGGGGGGGCTGACGAGGCATACCTAATCACGGACAGGGCATTCGCGGGTGCTGATACATTGGCTACCTCATACACAGTGGCAAGGAGCATACAGAAACTATTCCCTAACTTCGACCTTATAGTCTTTGGTGAGGAGACCACGGACTCAACAACAGCCCACATGCCCGCCCAGGTGGCCTCCTGGCTCAACCTGCCATATGTTTATTACGCAGTTGATGCTGAGGTTAAGCTTGAGGATAGGCTTATCGTGGTAACCAGGTACCTTGAGGATGAGGGTGTCTACGAGGCCTACGAGTACAAGATGCCAATAATAATCAGTGTTTATAAGAATAGTAATCCGCCAAGGGACATAAGTCTCGCTAAGAAGGTTGAGGCCAAACTGAATGGCTTAGTGAAGATCGTCGATAACAACGCGCTGAAGCTGGAGAGGGAGTGTATCGGCCTTAGGGGGGGTTCACCAACGATAGTTGCGAAGATCGAGGATGCCAAGCCCATAGAGAGGAAGAAGCAGATATTCAAGGGTGATCCAAGGGAGGCGGCCAAGTGGTTACTTGATAACCTAATTAAGGAGGGGGGGGTGATCAAGCCATGAGTGCGGCACAGTCTCAGCAGAAGATCTGTAGTGAGTGGAATCCAGTGAATAAGAATGAGTATAGGGGGTATTTGGGTGTATGTCGAGTATGTAAATGGCGTAATTAAGGATGGAAGTCTGCAACTTATTGGTAAGGCTAGGGAGTTGGCTGGTAAGATTAGCACTGATGTGACAGCCGTGGTGCTTGGTTATAATCTTGGCGATGCTGTTAAGGAGCCTATCTACTATGGTGCGGATAAGGTGATTTATGTTGACCACCCAGCCCTGGCTAAGTACGTACCGCACATATACGCCAACGTCATTGTTCAACTAGCCAATAAGTATAAGCCCGAGATAATACTCTTTGCAGCGACTAAGAGGGGGGGTAGGGAACTGGCGCCGTACGTGGCTAACTCATTGAGGACTGGAATCACGGCTGACTGCACTGAACTGGACGTTGACCCAAAAACGAGGGACTTAGACCAGGTGAGACCGACATACGGCGGTAACATACTCGCACACATAAGGACTCCAACTAGGAGACCGCAACTAGCCAGCGTTAGGCCCAACGTATTCCCAACACCACCTAGGGATACGAGTAGGAAGGGTGAGATTATAGAGGAGGCTATTGACTCAATACCTGGCATTAATGGGCAGGGACTGATTGAGGTCAAGTCTGTGGTTAAGGGTGAGGAGTTACCGCCGGTTGAGAAGGCCGACATCGTCGTTGTGGCTGGGCGTGGCGTAGGTAGTGCAGATGGTGTTAAGCTACTCACGGAGCTTGCAAAGTTACTTGGTGGTACCATTGGCGGCACTAAGAAGGTTGTGGATGCTGGCTGGTTAGCTGCTGATAGGCAGGTTGGGCAGACGGGTAAGACGATAAGGCCAACCCTATACATAGGTGTTGGCGTTAGTGGCGCCATTCAGCATGTCTTCGGCATGAAGGAGTCTAAGATAATCGTGGCGATAAACAGCGATCCAAATGCACCGATATTCCAGTACGCGGATTATGGAATAGTTGGTGATTATAGAGACGTTGTTAAGGAATTGATAGAGCTGTTAAAGAACTATAAGAAATAAAATTAAAATAATAAGATAATAATAAGTTTATTTTACCCTTAACTATGTCATAAATTCATTCGAGCTGCTTTCTAACGGTCTCGGGACCTATTGATGCGCCTATTATTGTCATCGCCGCACCAATCATTACGACAATTGACGGTGCCAGGGCAGCCGCAGTTATCGGGTTCATACCACCCTTTAAGTTGGTATATAGTAGTAGCGCGAAGGTTGGTGCAAGTGAACCAATGGCTGCATTTAGGTTCCAGCCAAAGCCAATCCCGCTCCACCTGACCTCTGTTGGGAATATTTCGGAGAAGTAGGCAGTCTGCACTGTGGCGCTTAAGGTGAATATGAAGTACATGAGGGCCAGTGATAGGGTCATTATTGGTATTGAGAGGGTTGTTAGGGCTAGGTAAAGTGGATATATTGTGATTAGGAGTATTGCTGTTGGTATTATAAGCATCCTCCTCCTACCGAATAGGTCAGTTAGGTAACCACCAAATGTATTGCCTATTATACCACCAATACTACCAAGCATGAGCGGTAGGTATGTTAACTTAATGAAGGCCCTCTGAAGCTCCGGCATGTAACTTGATAGTAACTTGGTGAATGTTGTTACGAAGCCGTAACCCGCATAGAATACGAAGGTTAGGCCGAGGTTAATTAATATGACTAGGATTAGACTGAACCAATACCTCCTAATGGCTGTAGCCAACGGAATCTTAACAATCCTACCCTCCTCCCTCTTCCTCTCCCAAAGTATTGACTCTGGGGGCCGCGAACCTTATAATTAGGCCGATGATAACAACAACGGCGCCACTTAGGAACAATATCCTCCAGCCAATCGTACTTATTGGGTAGTAGCGCTGACAAGTAGTAATAGGCCCGTTGCAAGTAGGGAGGCGACTGACATACTTGAATTAAGCACGCCATTAACCAAGCCGCGCCATTTCGGTGATGCAAATTCCAGAGCCACACAACGCCACCGCCAGCCTCACCGCCATAACCAAACCCCCCCTGGACAAACCTGAATATGGTGAGTAGTTGGTGCCCAAATCCCTATTTGTGAGTACGTTGGTAATGATGCTATGGCTACCGTCGCCACGGCCATTGTAATGGCATCACCAAGCAGGGCATTCCTCCTACCATACTTATCCCCCCCTATGTGGCCAAAGAATATTGCGCCAAGGGGCCTGGCGAAGTAGCAACGGCGAAGACGAGCAACGTGTATATGAGTGCTGCCAATGGGTTTGACCTTGGGAAGAACAACTCACTTATGTATGGTATTAATGAGAAGTAGATTAGGAAGTCGTAATACTCGAGAGCCCACGCTAAGAAGGTCGATATTGATGCGAGCATTAAGCCCCCCCTCCTTCTAACATGCTCAGGAACAGTTGGCCCACTCATAGCGTATTACCGGGTTAAAGGCATATTTAAAGTGTTACCTAGTAATATATATGGCTATTTAACAATGCTAATTTTTGACACGTGACCCAACCATAGATAGGTATAGGCTTAGCACCTCCCTTGCCAATTCACGCTTATGAAGTGGACCTATTCTCCTTATGACCCCCCCATTCTTGCTTAAAACGAGGGCCTCATCCTTCTCAGTACCAAAACCCCCCCTGCCTTCAGCAACCAGGTGGGCCAGTGCCAGGTCCCAATCACCCTCACTAGCCCTCTTTAATGCCCTAGCAATTAATTCCTCCTCAGTGATCCCAACCTCGGCCTTGTAAGCTATTAGGAATGTGCCTGGCGAGTACCTCTTCAGGTCCCTAGCAATCTTAGGCGCCTGGATCAGCTCAATAACCACCTTATCCAAGTCACTGCTTAGTTTGCCGCTCACCTTATCCTTAACGTAGAAGTCAAGCGGTGCTGCCGTGAGTATGGCCAGGTCGTAATGACGCTTACTAACTAGCTTTATGGCAGTATCGTACATCTCAAGGACGCTCCTAACCCTATAAACCTCGGCACCAGAGGATCATTAATACTCACCGGGCCTTCAACCAGCGTTACCCTGGCGCCCCTGGCCATGGCCTCCCTGGCGAAGTAATAACCAGTTAAGCCGCTACTTGGTGTTGTTATGTACTTGGTGGCATCGATGTACTCATGCGTTGGGCCTGAGGTGATAAGTACGGATAGGCCATTCATATCCCTTGGCGATAATAGGTCGATTACTGAATCAACGACCTCCTGATTAGTAGCTAACTTTGCCTTACCCTCCTCAATAATGGGCTCCACGAAATGAACTCCCAGGTTGCGTAATTTCTCAATGTTGGACCTAATGATTGGGTTTCTCCACATTGATTCGTTCATTGCAGGTACAAGTAGTAATGGTACTCCTGAGCCGAGGGCCGTCATTGCGCATAGGGTTACTGAGGTATCGCCAACACCATTGGCGATCTTACTAATCGTATTTGCCGTGGCCGGCACAATAACCACGGCGTTAGCCGTCGTACAGATATTCACATGCTCGGCATAACCACTCAACTCCACATAAACGGGATTACCCGTAGCCCACTCCATGACCCTTGGACCAAGTAATTTGCTCGCTTCCCTACTCATGAACGTGACCACATCAGCCCCCCCATGCCTAATCAATTCCCTGGCAATGTCCGGTACCCTATAAATCGAGATACCACCCGTTAGCAAGCACAACCCTCCTGCCACGTAGTAAATTGCTCCTTGAGCCCCCCCTGATTAACTCAATGTCCTCCCTAAAGGACACAATTACTGGGAAGACGCCAATTATTAAGTTATTTCAGACCATGCGATTCCAATCACAACTCATGACCCAACCGCCTCATCATCAATGACTTAGTTAGTGAACCGATTTTTAAGTCTATGGTATTAGGATGAATGGGAAAGGATTATGCGCTTTGATGCTTGGTCCTTTGATTTAATTTCAATTACTAATTAAGTTTCAACCACAAAACATAGGGTAGCCAAGCGCCCCCCCGTGAAGTTTCACGTTAGTTTCACAATTCAGTTCCACAAAAGCCCTTAAAAGATCATTAGGACACGGCTAAGGCTGATGGCGTTCACAGAGGAGATTAGGGTTGGTAGGAAGGGTTTACCAGTGGATGACCTGCCATATACAATAAAAGTATACGTAAATAATCAAGTATTGGTGCCGGCAAATCTCGTCAGGTCATTAGGGCTTGATAAGGTTAAGTATGTGAGCGTGGTTATGGAGTATAATGGATATAAAATAGAGGTTAATAACGTTAAGCTTCTCAGGACTAGGCATACGTCTAGTAGGCAGTTCACAATACCAAAGGAAATCAGGGAGAAATACGGGATTAGGCCATTTGATGATGTAACAATACACATGATAATACCAAGCAGTCATCATCGCCATCAAAGAACTAAATCAAATTCACAATATTAAAAATTAAGCAACGCCTCAAATCAGTGTTTATCCTAATCGTCACCTCATGATGAGCCATTTCCATGCTTTGAGCAGGAAGAGTCGCCGTGCATATAACTGCGGCGACTCTCCAGGTCCAAATTATGACCTTTCTACATGTTGTCGCTGCGTAGAGGGTAATGCTTATTATCGTATGGTAGTTTTAAGTGTTTGGTGCTATGAGGAGGGGGGGTTTATTGATAACAGGTGTGGTTTTAATCGTGTTTGCATTGTAATGTTTGTGATTGGTACCTACATGGCTTCAAGGTTGGTGAGTCCTACGGCTATGACGGTTACATTAAGCCTGGTAGTAACGTCACAATAGGCACGGTAAGCCAGGTAAGGTATTGACGGTGGTTTATACGGATTCAATCAACCAGCCTCTCGGGGGGGTTTACGTAACCACGCCAGGCGTGCTGAGGTCCGTGTACACTAACGGGCATTATGTCGTGGCATATACCGTGTTATCAGGAGTGGGCACCTGTACTTAATGAATAATTACTCAGTGCCTGTCACGGTTAAATATAGCGTCGTCGGAGTCTCATTGACCTCGTCATTACTGGTTGGTGGGGTGCTCGTACTGGTTGCTATGATTATTGGCTTAATAGGCGTGGTATTGGCTATACTTGGCGTTGTGCTGAGGCCGAGGGGGGTAGTCGGGTTAATAAGCTTACCTATAGGGTAAGTAACTGGTATATGCTCTTTGATCTTGAGCCTAAGAGTAGGAGGGAGGACCTTTACGACTTTAAGGCTGAGTTGAGGAATTTAGTTAATGGCATCATCAATGATAAGATAATCGTCATTAGGGGCTTAAGGAGGACTGGCAAGACCTCGTTAATGAGGGTTGCGCTTAATGAGGTTGGTTACCCATACATTTACCTGGACGTGAGGTTCACAGGCAGGCCTAGGCAGGCAGACCTCATCGAATTAATTAGGCGTGGACTTGGGGGGGATTTCCTTGCCAAGAATAAGCCAATAATCGATAGGGTTAGGGATGTCCTGTCCAGGATTAGGTGGGTTAGGATTGGGGTATCACCGATGCATGTGGAGATTAAACTGGGTGAATTCCGTAGGCTAAGTATTGGTGAGTTATTCGATGCCATCAATGACCTCGGCACGGAATTGGGCAAGCCCGTAATAATCGCGATTGATGAGGCCCAGGAACTGAGTAGGGTAACCTGGATAAACTTTAATGCGTTGCTCGCGTACTCATACGATAATCTAAAATACGTGAAATTCCTCATATCCGGTTCCGAGGTTGGCGTGCTGGATAAGTTCCTACGCGTTAATGACCCTGAGGCTCCATTATTCGGTAGGTACATACACTTCGTAAACACCAGGAGACTTAGTCCTGATGAGTCCCTGGACTTCCTGAGGAGGGGGGGCTTCGAGCAGTATGGGGGGTTCGGGTTAGTGATGGGTTGTTGATGCGTATCGTGAATGAGCTTGATGGCGTGATTGGTTGGTTGACATATATTGGTCATCAATATGTGGTTGAGGGTAGGCAATCACTTGATGAGGTCCTCGAATCCGCAACAGCCCTGGCGCTTAATGAGCTTAGGAATTTCTTAGCCAATAGGAGTCCCAGGTATAGGGTATTGCTCAGGGAGTTATTCGTTAGGAGGGGGGGTTGGAGGGAGCTCAAGGCGGCGCTTGAGACCGCTGAGGGTAGGTCAATAAATGATAAGTCGCTGTATGTGCTTCTCAGGGAGTTAATTGATCACGGAATTGTGGAGAGGGTCGATGAGGATTACGTGATTGCGGACCCAATACTTAGGAGAGCCGTACTTAAACTATAACGCATTACTTTTAAGGAACTGCCGACGCACCCACCTCACTCATAGCGCAGGGTTTGGGCCGGCGGTATTCTCATGGCCCTTATCGCCGGTACCAATGCGGCTATCACGTTTATGGCTATGGGCAGTATGAATATTGCGGCGAAGTCAAGAGGCGTTAGGGCTATGGGTAGCATTATTGATGATGACGTGGCAGCCGCGGCACCCCTAGCAACCCTGCCAGGTCCTCCAAAGGCCGGTCCCATAAACGATGATGGACTTGGGAAGACACTGACTATGGCCATGAGTAGTGCCGTGCCGATCACGGAGCCGATTACTGCTATTATCGCAGCCTCAATAATTAGGAGTAGCGGGATTGACCTACCGCTGAAGCCACTGCCCTCATTATCCCGAACTCCCTAGTCCTCTGAATCACGTTTATCATCATTGTGTCGAACATCCAAATGCCAATTATTACGAAGCTTATCCCGGCTATGAAGGCTAGGAAGAGCTCGAGTACCGTGAAGAACTGGTTAATGCTTGATAGTAGTGTTGATAGGTTTAGTACCTGGTCCATTGGGAATAGGGCCTTTAACTCGTCCGTGACGTAGTTAATGTTGTTTGGTGAATCCACGTAAACTATTATCCCATTAACCGTGCCCGACGGGTCAAATTGCGAGAGGAATGTGTTCTCATCAATAAATATTGCATTGTTTGGGTTCAAGCCAATGACACCGATACCGCTCTGCTGCATTATTGCCCCTACCGTGTAGGTTATCTCGGAACCACCTGGCGTTGTTATAACCATTACCTGCCAGGGTATGCAATTTGCTGGCCTGTGCTTGTGAAGGCTATGTCGTAACCAACCAACGCAAGTCCTGGCGAAAGTACCGGGGGGGCGCCGGCCAGTATGGCATTGCTAAGTGAGGTTACTCCGTAGAGCTGCATTATCTCCTGCTCCGTGGCCCCCTATTATCGTGGCCGTGACCTCATGCCCATTAATATTCACCCTGGCCACCGTGGAGAGTATGGGTATGGCGTTGGTCACGTGCGGTATGTTCATGACCTCATAGACGTCAGTAAGCGTCAACTGTGAGTTCTGCCCTGGGAATAGGAACACTGTGTTCGTCCCGAAGATCCTCTCGAAGAAGCTCGTGGTCAATGCCTTATAGCCCTGCCCCCATGCCTATGGCTAGTCCAAGGGCCACTATGGCTATTATTATCCCGACAATGGCGCCTATGGTCCTACCCCCCCTACGCTCCCACGCTGCACTCCACGCCAGTTTAAAGTAGTCGCTAACCCTCATGTGGAACCACCATGCCTCCTACGCAGAAGCAGAACCACGGCGATTATTATGGCCACGGCAACCACAGCCAACGCAATTATTACGTAGGTGAAGTAATTAGTCCTGTGGAACCTATAGTAATTGATGACTGTGCCCTGCTGACCCACCTGAAGATGACTGTATAAACAATGTTGCGTTCCTAACCACGGTTATCGGCACCGTGTAATACTGCACGTGCTGTTGACCGAATTGGTCCGTGTACTGTATTTGGAAGGTTATGGTGGTGTTCATTACCCTAGTAACGCTGAAGCTGAAGGCCACAGCACTCAACTGCTGGGAGTTTAGTGTGCCCATGTACGTGCTTGATTGACTAATAATCTTAATGCCAGGGCCTGGTATTGCGGTTATGTTTAGGTTGTAGGCCGGCACTGGACCAGTGTTAACGAAGTTCAGCGACACGGAGCCCGTCTCGCCGATTGTTAATGGCGTTGGGGGCCACTTGGTAACCGGTTACTAATATTGATGGTTGGTTAAGCACGGAAAGGGTCATGGCGCCCTGAATACTACCTGGGTATCCACCGGCGTATTGGTATGTCAGTGAGTATGTTATTGATGCTGAGGATGAGGTTATTGGTACGTCAATGAGTACATAGACGTAATCCGTTGATCCAGGCGGTATCTCGGCAATATCATAGGCCGTACTACCCGCTAGGCTTAGTCCCTGGGTTGACGCTATGACTAGGGTCACGTTGTAGATGGTCACGGGGGGGTTCACGTTCCTAATACCAATGACCAACCTACCAGAGCCGATGCTTAGCGAGGAATTCACTGGATAAACAATGACCTGGCTTGAGGATACTGTGGTGACGCCCATGCTTATTGAAATACTCCCACTGACCACATTACCGTTTTGATCAAGTCCTGAGTAACCTATTGTCATTGTTACGGGGGCCACTGCCCGTCGGTAATACATACAGTGTCGTGGTGTAGTTGCTCCCTGGATTTAACGTACCAATTATCAACGTGTTTGAGCCTGCGGCTAATGTGGCGCCCTCAATCCCCCCCACGTTAGCCTGTAAGTCATAGATGGGCCCACTACCATTATTACTAATCACGAGCTCCACGGGATTAACAAGATTACTAACTAGGTACTGGGTCTTGGTGTATGCCGTGATTATCGGCGAGCCATAAACGACCAGTGGGAAGTTTATGTTCATTGAGCCTGAGCCCGCCACCTGTATATACGTGGTCACCTGAGCCTTGGTGATGTCTCGTACTCGGCACCCCAGCTTATGGTTAGCGTGGATTGGCAGTTAATGGGTAATGTTGAGTTTATTAGGTAAGTTACTGTGACCTCCTGACCAGGGTTTAACCAGCCAATGAATACCGGGTTTTGTGAAACCACGGCGCCGCTGCAGGGTGTTAGGGAGAACTCAGTGTTGTATAGGTAATAACTGCCTGTGTATATTAGGGTTATTGATACCTTAGAGATCCCCGTAATTGTTGGTGATGGTGTTGATGATATGCTGACTATTGAGAAGGGTGGTGCCGTGTTTGAGTACTGCTGCGCCTGTGCCAAGGGTATTAAAGACAGCAGGGCCAGTACAGCCATGGTTATTGCAGGTATATACCTATTAGTTATCATTTTCGACATCGGGTCTTGAGACCGCGAGTACCCTTATAAACCATACTCTCTTTACAAAGGCATTATTACTATGATATTCAATATATGAATACTTGGTGAGTATGTATTTTAAAGAGGTGCCGTAATAACCCGTGTGTCGTTCATTGAGGCTAAGGACGTGTGGAAGTACTACGGTGATTACCCAGCACTCCGTGGTGTGAACCTGGAGATTAATGAGGGTGAGTTTAGATGTATAGTTGGGCCTAGTGGTAGTGGTAAGACGACCCTACTCAGCCTAATAGGTGGTTTAGACAGGGTTAGTAGGGGGGGCTACCTTAGGGTTGGGCCTTACGAATTGCATAGGCTTAGTAATGCGGAGCTTGATAGGTATAGGAATGAGTTCGTGGGCTTCGTATTCCAACTATACTACTTAATACCCAGGATGACTGTGCTCGAGAACGTCGAGTTACCGTTAATAGCCAGAGGCGTGGATCCAAGCCAAAGGAGGAGACTAGCCCTTGAGGCCCTTGAGATGGTTGGTCTTAGGGATAAGGCCAGGAGGAGGCCTAATGAGCTTAGTGGTGGTGAGCAGCAGAGGGTGGCCATTGCCAGGGCGATAGTGGCCAGGCCAAGGCTCCTACTGGCTGATGAACCACTGGCAACCTTGATAGTAAGACCGCGGCCATAATCATGGAAATATTCAGGAAATTGAATAGGGACCTCGGCATGACCATAGTCATGGTAACACACAACCTCGAATTAATAGGTAACTGCCACAAGGTCTCTAGGATAAGCGACGGCGTAATAACGAGGACCTACGAAGTCCCACAGGTACGTGAGAGCCTTGAACAATTAATTAAGGAGTTAACTGCCATATAGGCTGAAAGTAATGCATTAATAATTGATTATAAGTACGTTGTTAATGAATATTAAGTCCTTGTTGAGGATTACGGGGGGGATTATCGGTTTCATCATAGCGGTCATAGCCACCTACCTATATGTAACCTACATACTCATACCAGCAATAACGCCAATACTCATTCATCAAATCGAGGCGCAATTAAGCAGTGAGGGGGTGACTATAAGCCAGGGTGATATATCGGGCTTTATTTCGTTTATGAAAGCCATAATGCCAATAACGACTCTGGTGGGCTTGGTTATTGGCTGGTTGATAGAGGCTACGGTACTCATGGCGCTGCTAAGGGCCTTCAGGATAAACGCGGGTTTCATGGATACCTGGCTACTCAGTGGGAATTACTTCTACGTGAGTGTGGTCCAGACGGCAATAACAGCGACAACACCACTCCTTGAATACTCAGTTAATGCGGTGGCGACGCACCACAGCATTTTAAGCGAACCAATGGTACTGGCGGTTAGCCTGGCCTTTGTAGTGGTGGGTTCATTACTCCTAGCCTACATATTCGCCAGGGTTTACGGAACGGGCATTACCAAGGCATTAATACCAACATTAATAGCCTAGTGATATTCTGGGCAATATCAACAGTAATATGAACAAACAATCAGACACCCGCTTCATCATCACTTCAAGTTACCTTAATTTTTCTCCAATGTCTTCCTGTCCATATTCACATTGACGACCAGGACCCCCCTATTCTCATGTTAGATGCCATCTACATGAATCTCAATGATCGAAGCGTTAAATGGCCTTCATAGCATTAATTAAGAAAGAGCACCTAACTTGGTGTCTTAAAGTGAGTTACGTGTACTCTTACTCATCACGTAAGCTCCTTATATTTTATGTATCGCAATCTCCAGGCCCTTGTGCACTCTTTAATCGTGATCTTAATCGACTCATGGAACCTAATGATTAGCGGAATTTAATGAGGTAGTACAGCATCATGTTGCTAATCATTAATTAATAACCTAGATTCGATCGCATGGATGGATATCCTCATTAAGAGGTGCTGTCTTTGCGGTAAGTTTATATTTGATTTGCAATAATAACTCAATGTGAGTATTAGGGATGAGTTTTTGCGTTTGTTGAGGGAGGATGAGGAGTTTAGGTTTGCGGTAATAGGGTTCTTGGGTATTGTTGACGTTCAATCTTCACTCAGGCAGTTAATAAGCGCCGTTAATGATTTAACAAGGACTGTCCAGAGGCTCGCCGAGGGCCAGGAAAGGCTTTGGGAGGAGGTTAGGGCATTGAGGGAAGACCAGGAAAGGCTCTGGCAGGAGAACAACAAGATATGGCAAGAGATCAAGAGACTTGCCGAGGGCCAGGAGGCCCTTAGGACCGACGTAAATAAATTATGGGAAGAAAACAACAAGATATGGCAGGAGATCAAGTCATTACGTGAAGGCCAAGAAAGGCTTTGGCAGGAAAATAATAAGATCTGGCAGGAAATTAAGGCCCTACGTGAGAGCCAGGAGAAGCTTTGGGAGAACCAAAACAAACTATGGCAGGAGGTCAAGGCACTCAGGGAGGAGCAGGAGAGGAGGTGGCAGGAGAATGAGAGAAGATGGGAGGAGAATAATAGGAGGTGGGAGGAGGCGTATAAGAGGTTTGAGGTTATTGAGACTGAATTGAGGAATTTGAGGGAGGACTTTAATAAGTCCATGGCAGCCATTAACAGGAGGTTAGACGCGTTGAGTGCTAGGTGGGGGGGTGTTATTTCTGAGGAGGCGTTTAGGGAGGGTATGAAGGGTGTTATTGAGAGGATACTTGGTACTGCTAAGGTTGAGAAGTGGACGTATAATGATACCAATGGTGAGGTTTATGGGCATCCTGCGATTATTGATGTGGACTTGGTAATTAAAGATGGGGTGCACGTGCTTGTTGAGGTTAAGTCGAGCATTTCCAGGGGGGGCGATGTTGCGGAGTTCTGGAGGGTTGGTAAGCTTTATGAGAGGGTTAATGGTGTTAAGCCTAGGCTTGTAATGATCTCGCCATACGTTGATGATAAAGCCATGGAACTCGCCAGGGAGTTGGGTATTGAGGTTTATACCAACGTTACGTGAGAACACCCATTAATAATTATGACCGCATATCACTTAATCGCTGAGTGTCTATGATGAGTTATTGGAGAGTGATCAATGAGTTTATTGATATATGATACAGTTATTTATTTTTCTTCGGCACTTACCTCTGTTATGTTAAAAGTTTCGATGGGTTGGGGGAAGTAATGCTTATTAATTGCCTTTTAATGTGGAATTTAATGAATAGGGATAAGGCGGTTGGCATTGGATTGCTTGTGGTATCAATAGTGATTATACTCGCCTACATATACCTGACCTTCTTCACACCATACACAACATTGGTCCTTCAAATAACGGATACACTAATAATAATAGTGGTCTTCGGAATACTCGCCTGGGTAGCTACGCACTAGCCACGACACCACCACCAAAGCCCATTGAGGAGATTGAGAAGGAGATTGAGGCTGAGCTTAAGAAGCTTGAGGAGGAGACGAAGCAGGAACAGCAAAAGGCTCAGCAGCAACAGCAGTGAGGAACCCTCATTTAAAAATAGGTCATATTAAGAACGAAACCTCATTCTTTTGAGAAACCCAGTAATTAAGGCTTATTATAGTCCGTTAATGATTCATTGATAATGAATGGTTGATATAGCGACAATACTGAGCATGCTGGGTAGTGTGGCGCTGTGGTTGTGCCACTAACCGCATTACTATGGGATAGCTGAATAGGCTTGAGAATAGAATAAATAACATTGAAGGCAAGATTAATAGTATTGAGAAGAGCCTTACGGAGATTAAGGTCAATATTTACGAGCTTTTACGCACCATGGTTGGTTTCAGTAATACATTAATTGATGTCCTAGCCATTAAGAACGTAATCACTCAGTCTGAGACCACAGCACTTAGGGGGGGATTACCTATCGATGGTTCCTATTGCCAGGACTAAGTACTATACGAAGGAGGATGAGTAGAAGCTTAGGTACCTAATAACGGTTAAGCCCTACAAGGAGTACACCTGGGATGAAATCAAGACGCTTAGGGAGATTGCGGACCACATGATTAAGGAGTTCCGTGAGACAGATAGGGAGGAGTAATGATGATGGCTTCATAATAGAAATAGTACCGGTACCCCTTCCATGATTTTACCTAATTTACTTAAGTAAATATACCTAGCAATTTCCGCTTTATTTTCTCGTTATCAAATTTCCTAATAGCATGTTCTTTTAATTTATTGCCAATCTCTATTAACTCCTCTCTAGATAGGACAGCCACTTTATTAATTGCCTCGATAACACTATTTTCATCATTAATTATAAATTCCTCAACTCCTGACCCCCCCTGCAGTATCTCGGGAACGCCACCCCCCCTCCCCCCCATGGCTATGTATAGTCTTTAAAAGAAGTGACTCAATGACTGCGTAGGGCAGTGGTTCGTCAAGCACTGATAGGAATAGTGTGGACCAGGAGGAGCCCACGACCTTAATCACATCATTATATGGCAACCTGCCAGTCATTATTAATTTTAAATTGCCAAGCATTAATTCCCTCTTATCCCTCGTCCTTGTTATCATGATTAGTAATTTTCTATTGCCCAAAGCCAATTGCTTAATCGCATTCAGCAGTACGTGGTAACCCTTCACGTACCTATCACCACCAAGCGATACAAATGAGGGTTCATCAGAGGCTCCTTCTTGATCTCCGGTATTTCGGGAATTAAGTTATAAACAATCCTACACCTAACGCCCCCTTAATTTATCCTCAATGACCCTGGCCTGGGCCTTGGAAACACAGATTGCGTCATCGGCATAGTTAAGTGCGGTGGCGTATAATGGACCTAGCGAGCTAAAATAACCGACTCAACGCCCTAATTAAATTACCGTCAAATTTCTCGATCCTAATCTGCTCAATGAGACTTGCACCTCTACCATTTATAACGGCAGCCTCGTAATTAATTACTTGGAAGTCATGGAGGTGAAGGATGATTCTAGCGCTTGGGTTAACCTCCTGACAAGGATTGCTAGGGGTAATACCGCATTTGACGGTATGTAAACAATGTCCGACTCCATAATCACACTTTTAATGTCCCCCCCAAACCTGAGCATGGACTCGAGTAACACCCTAGGCTTACTACTCCTTGAGAGAGGTACCCAAAACACGTAATTAACGCCCCCCCTAGTAATGGCTGGTTTTCTTGTTCCAGAAATAACCGTTACATCACCAACCCATGATAACACATCCCTAACGACTAGGTATGTCGCCTGTTCAGCACCACCACCCTCCGGCCAGAAATACCTAGTTAATACTACGATCTTCTTAACCATTATTGTTTATTGAGAATATTATGAGAAGCACCTAATTAAATCTACGCCCCCCCACGTATACGTAAAACATTATCTTAATTACTTGGGTTGAGAATTCGAAATGTACTTAATCAATAATGCATATAGTTTACATGCGTGCTTACTTAAAAATTAAGAAATGATTTAGTCCTTCTTAATAATGACTCCATAGCCGCACTTTTATACATAGTCCTTAAGTACCTGGGTATAGCATTTTGACAGTTAATAAGCCTACACTTAAGGTAACCAATTAAATAGGAGAAATCCCTCTTATTAAAGGACTTGTATAAGGCCCAGGTAATCGGTAAATCATGCATTGCATCAGTAACACCCTTATAAAAGCCTTTAAACGGCTTATCAGGCCTTGTATAAGCAACTGCATCCTCGATCCTAGCAACCCTCCAGCCAAGCAATGTGGCAAGAACCGTATGGTCAGTATCCCAGGTAGGTAAATGGAGAAAGTTGAAGTAGGTATTTAATTCACGCCAACACTCGTACCTATAAACCCTGGCAGAACCCGGCAGATTAACGTAATTCCTAGGCAATGGGAATGGATCAACAACTATCTCCCTACCACCAACGGTCAGTACACGGCCGGAGGCCACACCAATCCTCCCATCCTCATTAAACGCCCCAATAACCTTCTCAAAGTACCTATGCTCCAGCAGTGTGTCGGCCTCTATGGTTGCCACGAAATCGACTTCATGCTTTAAGCTCTCGGATGCGCATACATGATAGACAACGTTAATGTTGAACTTACCGGCCTCAGGAAACCTCCTAACACGGGCAATGACATAATCAACGCCAGCCTCACTAAGGAACTTCCTAGCCACCTCAGGAGTACCATCAGTACTACCATTATCACAGACAATGACAAGGTAAGGCCTCACGCTCTGACCAACAATAGTACCCAGCTACGCTCTATGAAACGAGCCTCATTAAAGGCAGGAGTAACAGTGATTAACTTAAGCATTAGTCCTCAATAAAATATCTATATAACTTTATAACTTTAAAATTCAACCCTTAATCGAAAACATAATTATTTTTAAGATAAACCATAAGGTCCTTAAGTATTACATCTCTATTGTTTGATTCCTTTATCTCTCTGCCATTATATGAGAATTCCTCAATCTTATTTAATGTAAAGTTATAAACCAACTTATAACCATCCTTATACACGGCTTTCCTCACACAATCAATAACCCTTCTCTTCTCATTAAAGTCAGGTCTCCCCATGTACTTACCAAGGACGGTTTCGAGATCATGAGTTATGCCAAAGGACTCCGAAAAAGCAATATCTGTTGTAATAACGTCCTCATAATTACCCTCAATGACATTCAAGACTAAGTCGTAAAGCCTTGTTAAGCTTTGGTAACCTTTCCTTACGTTAATCCTCCTATTACCTGGGAATTTAACAATGAGAGGTACCTCGATTATCTCGTTATGCAGGTAAATACCATGACCGTAATAACCGTGCTCCTTAAGTTCCTGACCATGATCGCCAGTAATAATGATCAGCGTATTGTCGTAAAGACCCCTCTGCTTCAAGTAGCCTATTATCCTCCAAATATACCTATTCACAATACCAACCTCATTGTAGTAATCCCTCCTTATCCTCCTCATTAATTGGTTACTAATCCTCTTATAACCAAAGAGGTCAGAGTAAATCAACGGACTATACATAGCAAGCCTTAATCGAGGCATGTCAGTCTTATATGGCTGATGCATCTCCATGAGATTCACAAATATAAAGAAAGACTCATGCAACGACATATTCTCGAGAAGCCTGATAACGTCGTTACCACCCTTAATCTCAGGATAGCCCACGCTCCTGACAATAGCATATGCTTTAAGATAAAGCCTCGTTAATTTAACAGCCTCCCTAAATTTACCAGCCCTAATCAATTGCCTGGCCGCTTGAAAGGGGTCATTAATATTGCGTGAAAGTACGCCTTTGCTTCGTAAAGACTTAGTTACCCTATTTATTTCATTGAATATTGGCTTGACAATGTCGAATGGATGAACATGCATAAATACGTCAAACCCCCCCTCTCAAAGCCTGTACCCGGTGCGATCCAATCATTGCTGATATGCCTACGGTATTATAACCAATCTCCCTAAGCCTCTCTGGCAGGGTCTTATACGGCACTTTCATTATCAAATTCCTTATCTTACTCTCCTTCATATCATATGTCTCATGAGCGCCATGCTCACTCGTACTTACCTGTGAATATTGATGCGTGTGATGGCATTGACCAAGGAGCGGGGGGGCTATTGGGTTGGGGGGGAAAACCACGCCATCCCTGCTTAACCACTCAAGGCTACTGATAGGTACAGGACCCCCCCATAAATACTCAATACGTCCTTCCTCATCGTATCAAGCACTATCAAGACAATGTTCGGTAAATCCATAAATTAGTTTAGCCTTACTAAGAAGGGTTTATCTGCGTTTTTAAGCGTGTCATCTGTAATCGTTAACCTTGTAATAGCATCCTCAATACTCCAGACGTACTTAACCAGGAATTTCCTTTTTATCGCATCAGGGAATGACATTATGAATGACCAAAGAGGCCTAAGAATAATAATTAAGGGATAGAACGGACCAGACCTTAATAATACCCTCCTTCTTAATCCATCAATAACAGACTTGGTAAATAATGCTCCTTTCCTACCCTGTAACGGTCTATAAGATAATGCTAATATGTGCGTTGTGAATGTAGGTAGCATGTATGGTTGTAATGAGTCTTTCAGAAATTCCCTATACATCCATAACTCATTCCTAATCCTGAGGTACGCCCTTAATTCTGAGAATGATCTAAACGTTGAAGCTGATCTATGCTCACCAACAACCACTGGATAAAACACACTTCTAAACCCATAACTCCACATGTATAGGCCAAGCTCGCCAATATCATTATAACCGAAGTAATGCGGTATAAATATGTACGGCCTATATCTCATAATCTTTGTCTTAATGATGGCGCACGACCCATGTGGATGAGTAATATATGACTTAGTCTCAGGTAACTCATTTAACTTTAATCCAATACCTCGTGTATAGCCTCTGGCATTTGTTATAAAGTGCCCAGCAGATGCAACCACGTCCTTTCCATAGGCTAAGTTTATTCCTTGAGCCATCATTATACGTTCATCCTTATTCATTTCCTTAATGACCTCGGTTAGGAAGTCAGGATTACGTACTCTATAATCGTTATTCATGATGACGATATAGTCAGGGATGCCCCCTCATCATTACGTACCTACGAAAGCCAAACTCATTACCGCCGGTATAACCATAGTTATTACCCAATCTAATAACTAGCGCATCACCCCCCTATACCTATTAATGAGCTCCTCATAGCTACCATCACTTGAGACATTATCGATTATCACAACCTCGTAATTCGGATACTTAACTGTAAATGCACTATCAATGAACTTGAATAGCTCATTACCAAGACTCCTTAACCCATTATAATTCAATATTAGAAAGACTACCTTAGGTGCTGGTGATGTGTGCGTCATTGCCCTGCAAGCTCCTGTCTCAGTACCTTCAGTATTTCACGAGCAAAATTACTAAATGAATAATTATTAATAATGAGTAGTCTCATGTTGCTACTTACGCGTGAACCTACATCATTCACCACCTTAATTAAGTCCTTAATGTGCATCCCCCCCTCAAGCGGTATGTAGTGAACCCACTCCTTAACATTAATATGTAGAATGCCGTTCTTCGTAGATATTATTGGTACGCCGCAATAACCAGCCTCAAGAACCTTATTCCTAATACCACCACACACGGCATTCTTTGGATATGGCAATAATATGGCATGAGAATTGAGAAGAAGGGCTACATATTCAGGGTATGGTAAATACCCTACCGTGATTAAGTCCTTATTAATCACCCCCTTCTCTCGATATCCCAGTAACTATTATCTTAACATTATTAATATTAATATTATTAATGAAATCCTGAAGCACGCCATAGGCTAGTAAATTACCCACGAATACGTCGGCAGTGGTGCAAGTATTATTTTCGTACTATCATTCAAACCCAATTTATTCAGTATGTACTTCCTGAGGGCATGTTTATTAATCATCGTTGATAGCCTATTAACTGTTTTTATAAATAGGTAATTAACGGTGTTTGGTATTACGTAAATCCTCTTACTACGTAAATTAACCCTTAAGTAGATAGCTATGATGTTTATTAGGCTCCCTGATGCAAGAATTATGCTGCTACTTAACCTATACGTGACGTACTCACTTATGAATAGTAAGGCTTTACGAATGATATTAATGTTGCCAGCCATTAGGTGTTCGTAAAATGGCGAGCCATGAATATCAAGAACCACGCGCTTCTTAAATAATAAACTAAGGAATGCAATCATTGCGGAGATCCAGGGCGATACCCCCCCACTGACTATTATTAAATCACTGGATATTATATGGCGAAGATTTAAAAGAACCTCCACAGGATATGTAATTGGCAGATAAATAACCCTGACACTCCTAAGGCTCTTAATCACATGCCAAATATTATAGCTCCTAAGGAATGAACCGGTAGTACGTGTTCCGTAGGGGGGGCCGACTATGACCACCGTAAATTCCCCCACGCCTCAACGATCCATTAGCCATGGATTAAAACCTCCCTGTAAATTTCTAACTCACGCTTAGCGACATTGATCCAATCAAATTTACTACCGCACCTAATGGCATCGTCCTAAGCGCCTTGTATTCCTCATCGCCGATATTCATCAATTTAATTATTGCGTCCCTAAGAGCGTTAAGATCACCCTTTTTAACAAAGAATACAGACCTGCAATCACTATATATAGCCTTAAGCTCCGGCAAATCGTAGGTAATTACTGGTAAACCACATAATAATGCCTCAGCAATTGTAAGTGAGAATGCTTCATGATAAGTAGGTGACACCAATAGACCAGAGGAACAAAGCAAAGACCACTTCTTCCTTTCAGAAACGAAGACATAGGATGTGGTATTTTGTAAGTTAACGTTAGGACCTATTAACACGAAGCTCGCTTTAGGAACCTTACCCACGATAAATGGTATAATAGATATCATATCTTTCAATCCCTTCCTCTCATCCCTACCTATGTATATAATACGATACCTATCATAATGCAAAGATACGATGGATATAATGTTAGGTTTAGAAATACCATTCCATGAAAGAAATACCCTCACACCATACTTCCTATTCAAAATCTCATAATCGTACCCATTAAGCACTATGCATAAGCCCTCTTAATAACGTTCACATAAAGCCATAAGACCAACGACTTAATTAACGATGTAATGGCCTCCTCACCTTTAACATATAAGTAATGTCTCAATGCGCTTCTAAATAAGCCGAGACTCTCATTAATCGTTAATTCCTTTAAGTACCTAGGCACTAACTGAAACGTAATTATCAACTTCCTACCCAGCAATCTCGATATTACGTAAGCAAGCACAACAAATTCTACGCTGGAATCAGGAACATGAACCAAGTCAGAATTTCGAAGCAACTTCCTATACTGTAAAAACCTAAGGAATAACCTAAGTAACAGGTAAGCCCTAATGATGTAATTACTTACGGAATCTTTATCCTTAATTACATAATTAGCAATGTAAATATGGAGACTAGGATTGACTTGATAGACATCTATGTTTTGCATTAATTGTATTGACTTATTAAATAATGTGTATGGGATTGCCTCAAGCACATATATGTCGACATCCGCCATTCTAAGTGTGCGAATGAGATGGAGTATCCTTCTTGAATTACCCCTGGAAATCCAGATCCTATACCAGGGCATAATCATTAATACCTTCATGCATTAAGAACTTTCGTGAGTAATTCAATGTAAACCCTAGCAATATTATCTATGGAAAATCTCTCGGCGAAAGACCTCGCATATTTCGCGAGGCTGAAATACTCATCCTCACTGCCATACCACAAATTAATAAGTTCTGCGATCTTATTAACCAATCCATTAACATCACCGAACTTAACAACATACCTTCCAAGTCTTGAATCTTTAAGTAAGTAATCCCTAACGAAGCCCCTGACATTAAATGAGACAACGAGGGAACCTGCCGAGAGCGCATCAAGAGGCAGTAATGCAAATGACTCATACCTACTCGTGAATAATAATGCATGCGATTGTGAGAGCAGCCTTGCAAACTCATTTAGTGGTAAGTAGTTAATTATTGACACGTTACTTAGTCCATTTAATGACCTATATAGTCTAGTTAATGGTCCGTAGCAATAACGATGATACGTATTTTATCTTTAAATTGCCGTGCAAGGACTCTCATAATCTCTACGGCAAGGTCAGTGCCTTCTGCCAGGAGGCCCTTGAGGAGTAAATAAGCGTGAAAGTGCTAGTTTTCTCACCGGGCTTAAATACGCTCGTGTTTGTAGCAAGTGGTGCGTAGATAACCCTGTCATAACCACGCCTTCTCAGGTACTCCTCATCATCCCTATTAAGTACGTGCATAAAAACGCCACTATTCCTTAAGTAAGCCCTTACCTGGATAGGCATTAAGAAGTTATGAATTAAATGATGAGGCCTATTAGCATTTTCAATAATGATCGGTAGGTGCATGCCAATTATTAACCTGCCCCCCCCGACCCATTCAGGGATTTTCACGGTATCAATGAGTGGTGGTACATACCTGGCGAAGTATATTAAATCATAATTATCATCACGTGACGCCTTAAGAAGTTCCCCCCCTAACTTCCTAGTTCCCACATAATTAACCTCGGCATACTTGTTCAATAGGTCCCTTACCTTTGTCGTGTTAGTTAATACCCTCATTAAAGAATCTATTACGTATACTTCTTAATTATGTTAATTAATGATTGGCAGAATGCTTCATAATTAAACTTGCCCCTTAACTCGCTAATTAAAAATTGGCTTAATGCCTTAAATTTTCTACGGTCGCTCTCGAGATTTAATACATTATTTATAGCCTCATCAACGGTACTAAATGCGCAATCCTCATTACATAGTCTCGCGATGTCGGTCCAACTACCATTAAATACCGACCTATACACAATGGGCACGGCACCATTAAGCACAGCCTCCACAGTAGCAATGCCAAGACCCTCAAACCACTTAAAATGCAGGTAATACTTACCAAGTTTCAACGCCCTACGCCAATTATCCCCACTTAACCACTGGGTAACAAACACATGCTTATTATCAGCTAACTCGTAGAGCCTTCTATCCTTATTCCTATTAATTAGGAATATAGAGTTCGGTAAAGCCCTCCTCATGTTGTCTACGAAGCTATAAAGTTCACTTGATAGGAAGGTCTTGTCCTGCCTAGCTGCATGTAAGAACATGGGTCTTCCTTTATTAATAACCTCAGTATCTACAGGTTTAACTGGTGGATAAAGCGCGGAAATGGCACCCTTATCCACGCTTTCTACGTTTATAAGGATATTCCTGGTACCCTGAGAATTCGTAAATATGAAGTCTAAATCATGTAAATCGCCGAATAGTCTATCAATAATTGAATAATTGATCACAGACTCGACCAAAGACCACTCGGTAGTGTTGTGCATAAAGTCAAAACCAAGCCTTCTTCTTACTAAATATGGGAAGTGGACATAGAGAATCCTCGGCACTTTATCCCTACGTAACTCATTAGCTATGCTAAGTGGGTAATCATCATTATAAATTACGAATGATGGGTTTAATTTACGAATAAGATTTCTAAATCTTGATAGCGCCATAATAGCGGCCACATATGGTAATCTAACACTGCTCCTGAAATGTATTAGGTAATGCGTGTGGACATTGTCTCCTAACTCCCAACCATGAATCCTAGCGAGCTCCTCCTTCTCGGCGCCTATGGTTGATACTAGGTGAACTTCATAACCATGCTCACTTAAGCACTTACTCATTGCCGTGACCAGGTAAGCACCACCGCCAAGTGCTATGTCAGTTCCGCCGTTACAGCCAACAATCACTACCCTATCCATTGCCTTCAGCGTCCCTTGTAAAGTCTCCTCACTTACTAAAGACTTGATTGAAGACTTGACGTAGGCTCATGCGTGTTGTATCTATGTACATCAGGTCTAGGTAATCATCATTATACCTATAGAGCATATTGAAGAATACCTTACTAACTACACGAAGCCTAGCTATTCTCCATGGAGGCTCTATTATCGTGCTCCTCCTTATATAGTAACGCTTATGAAGTCCCTGTATTCAGCGTCAAGATATATTATGGTGTTTATACCGAACATGGGCCTTAAAAACACGTACGCCAAAATACTAACTAGCCTATACGGCTTACCCGCCCTCCTACTAAGCAAAACCATGTCCGTTAAGAAGTCGATGTGAAATCTCGTGAGAACAACATCACAACCAAGTACATAGACAGAAAGCACCTTAACCAGGTAAGCCACTAAAAAACCTGCCAACTCAAGAATAATCCATAAATCATGAACCCTACTCATGAAGACACTATCAACCTTACGCACAGCTTGCCCCTCAGGCCTAACCTCATACTCAACCCTACCAACCCTCATTAGAAATCGAGCTAAGGCATCAACGAATAAGTTCCTGCTCCTAATCTCTGGCTTAGGAATGATAACACACCTATTATAGTACTTGCTCAGGTAATACTTCAATAACTTAGCATTTGTGGACTTACCAACTCCTTCAGGACCAATAAGGTATATTATCTTTGCCATACTCATGAATTAAGATTTAATGGATATATGGTAATTTCAGATTCTTCAATTATTGAAGCAATTAACTTTAAAGATAAAATTTCATAATCTTCGTCAACATATCAGCTAAAAGACGCTTTATATACTATACCTACTTTGACTTCTTTATTCACTGCGCCATATAATTATTCTCGATAACCAATCTATACCATAAATGTGAACATTCAACCTTAATATAAGTACTAATGGTTTATACAGGATAGAACTTAAGACCTTATCCGTAGACACAATCTTAATTAACTCCAGGATCTCCCTTGTCCTAAGAAATAATGCCGTAAACACTATAAACAACATTGCGTACGGTATAATTAATAATAAGGCAGGCTTAGGCGTTAAAATTAATGTAAATGGATAAATAATGGCGCCGGATAATAGGCTTGGCATTAATGCGCGTACATTAGCCTTAATATCAGGAAGAACGCCATGAACCCTATATGTTAGAATAAGTGTTATCAATCCACCACTATATGAACTAACGAGGAACGAATATATTGAACCCCAAACACCACCAAACTCAAGAATGAGGATAATAGATGCGCCAAGTGAAATGAGCGTGGATATTATACCAATTGCGCTCATTAGCTTAGTATCACCAACAGCCCATAGAAAAGCACCGTACTGCCCAAAAACAACACTAAATAATGTAGATACTTGTAACATGAGCATTAGCCCTGCATAATTGTATGCGTGACCATAAAGAACAGCCACGACTTGATTAGCGAAAACAATTGTACTAACCACGAAAAATCCGAGAAACAGGGAGATATACATGGAGCCCTTAATGAATGATTTACGAATAATCTCAGGATCCTTAGATGCAGTAATACCAAACGTAAAACTACCACTAAGCACACCTGCAATCCCATCAAGAATAGCACCAATATTAGAGGATACATTAAAGTCACCTAATAACTCATTACTTGCATACCTAACCTGTAATGTGGAGACTATTGGGGGGGATGTAATAGAACCAACAAGTATATTAACAATTAAGGGCGCGATCATTTTTATCGACTCACGTATACCCTGAGTTAACCTATGTAAATCGCCAAGTACTCTGACAATAAAATGCTTTAATTTATAAATCGCTATTGACGCAAGCACAAGAGTCTCAAATGCATAACCCATTATTAAGCCCCCCAAACAACACTTATCGCACCAAAGCCAAGCAAAGCCAGCGTAATCGCTATTGAGACTCTAACCGCAGTCCTAGTAATCATTGTAGTATTAGTTACGTGAAAGAGACCCATAGATCCAACAATTGTCTCTGCCATCATCGCCAATGAATAGACAAAGAAGTAAAGCGTAACAATGGACATGTACTTAATGATGTACGGCCTATTAAATGCATAGGCAATATACCTAGAGAGTAATAGGAAGGCTAGGGTCATGGCAAGAACAAGCATAAAGCGGAGAAACGCAGCCGCGATAGCGGTATCCCACTCATTCCTAGAGCCAAACCTAGCAATGACACCATTAAGACCGAGATCAACAAGCCCAACCAACGCCTGGGGAAGCGCTATCAATGCATAGGCAAGCCCGTAGTAGTCAGGTCCGAGGATCCTGGCAAGGACAACACTACCACCAAAGGCTATTAACGTGGAAGTTATCTTGCCAATCAGTCCATAGAAGATGCCGGATGCTGTTCTCCTACCAACAATACCCATTGCTTAATTAACGAATGTAGCACTAAGTATTATTAAGACTTCCGCCAATATTAAGTGTATAATTGATTGTTGAGACATCGTTACCATAATTGTAAGTTATTACTAAGCCTATGGAGGTTATATTGGTGGAAATCGTGCCATTGAAGTAGAGGGTTAATGGCCTGAAGTAATTGCCCAGTGACGTTACGTAACCAAGGTCAGTGCCTGGGAAGAGCGTAAGCACGATATCATCAGTTGCGTTAATTGGGTAATCAGCATTTAATGCCGTCGAGGAATTCATAGAGTCAGTACCATCAACGTAGAGTGTCATGTTCGAAATAGTGACTGATTCATTAAGTTCATTATGTATCGTTATTATTATGAAGTACGTAGTTATGTTCGATATATCATAAACAAAGTAATCCGGATACACCATGAAGTAACCCATCGAACTCAAATTAGAAGTCTCATTACTACCTCCATTACCTCCCGAATTACCAGCCGAATTAGCGGAATTAAAGTCAACATAATTACCGCCCCAATAATTACCATTAATATTAACGGTAATACCACCACATTGAGACCCTTCATTACCCTTCAACTCACTAAGTAAGGTCTCATACTTACTCTTAAGCTCATTATACTGCTTAAGGAGTAACGTGTAGTTTCTCTCCAATGACGTGTAGTTATTGTAAAGTGATTCATATAGGCTAAGCAATTTGCGCCATACCTCGTCGTATTACCCAACAACCCAAATACAAAGGCCGCAATGGCTATGACCAAGGCTATGGCAACGGTAACGAGAATTATCGTAGCAACTAAATTACTAATGCCCAGGTTCCTCATAGCCCAATCACCGCCGGTGTTCCTATGTTTGCGTTTGTTGTGTTTATTTGTATCCACCAGCCGGCTGGTAGCCTTATGCTTATTGTGTCCGTGCCGGTGCTGTTGTACTGCCTCTGGAGGATTAGTGATAGGCTTGATTGGCTCTGCCCAATGTAGACCTGCACGCCCGCGGGCGTTGCAGTCACCGTCACCGGCACCTCAAGCTCCAGGTCGAATGGGTATGGGTTCTGCACTGCCGTCCCAGGCGTGATGCTCATGCTCAGTATCCCTGGTGGCATTGGCTCTAGGTTGTTGTAGC
The DNA here is from genome assembly GCA_001316125.1 of Vulcanisaeta distributa JCM 11213. Next base: position 217,281 of record BBCS01000002.1, on the reverse strand, counting down.
TGTACTGCCCATTGACGGCGTAAATCAGGTTATCACGTATGACATTGCTTGGGCTAGCCACCTGTATTGGGAACCAGGAGGTCCCGCATGCCGTGGTGAATCCACCGCACAAGCATACGTCGACCTTACCAGCAAGTGGGTATGCGCACTTAGCGTTGACTATTGCATTGCCGTATATCAAGTTGCCAGTGCTCGTGCTGTAGGTGGTTAACCTAATGCCATACGGCATGTAGGTGCCGTCACAACCAAGGTCCCCACTCAATGGTGGACCCTCTATGTAGTTGTTGGCGATTATCGAGTTGTATATCGGCCCCCTGAAGTCGAATATTGCACCACCCATTGGTCCCGCTGGTCCGTACATGTAAATCTTGTTGTTTGCAACCACACCCGTGCACCCATTCACGTTGTAAAGCCCACCGCACCTGATCCCGAATGGCGTGTTCTTCAGTACGTTGCCCACTATGTACCAGTCATTGCCGCCACCTGGGAATGTGCTTATTCCGCCGCAGTTCTCGCAGTAGTTGTTAATCACGTACCTACCAACAATGCCTGGGCTGTTAATGAGCTTGTTACCAATTATTATGGCGCCCGGGTCTGCTGATGACTCGAAGCCCGTGGTTATCCCATTCTCAGCGCCTGCGTATTGGACGATCGTGTTGTTCCTAACCACGTCCGTCTTCGTCTGACCAAAGAGCAGTATTGCATTGCCGGCGGTCTCAATGTAGTTGTCCTCAATGACCCAATTCCCGTGCAACCCAATGATGTCTATTGCGGTGTCGCCCGCGAACAGGAACTTGTTGTTCCTTATGACCACGTTCTCGACAGGCGTCTGCTGGCTGCTGGGTATGTAGTTGTAGCTGTTTATTATGTGGTCGCCAAAGCTCGTCCTGAATACGTTATTCTCAACAACCACATTGCTCGTCCACCTGAGGTTCAATTGACCGTGGCTCAATTCAATGAGGTTATTCCTAAAGACCAGGTTACTACTCGGTGGGTAGAAGCTGTTTGTTAGCCCGCCTGAGCATCCTGGGCTTGGGCAGGAGACGCATGGGAATGCCGTGCCGTCAGCAGTAGTGCACGTGGTCAATATGCCATTGCCCTTGTAGTGAACCGTGTCGACGACTAAGCCTTCGGTCCCCAATAGGTATATTCCCTGGGCTGGGTTGTTGTTTTGGTCGTATGACAACATCGTCAGTTCCTTAATGGTTATGTTGCTTGCGTTTAGTGCGGAGAACATGTATGGGATGTATTGCGCCTGCTTGAACTGAATCACCGTCTTATCCATGCCAGCACCAATTATCGCAATGTTGCTGAGCCCATCGAGCATTATGGCGATGCTATTGCTGGTGGCAGTGTCATAAGCCCAATCAACGAGGTACGTGCCGGGGGGCAATACAAACAACACCGCCGGCGCCACCCTTCGTATTAACTAAGTAGTTAATAGCCTCCTGAATACCAGCCGTAAGGGTCGGACCACCAGGGCACTGCCAACTTGAGTAGCCAGTCTTGCTCTGCACATACGTAGTGTACGTGGAGTTACAGCCGAGGCTACTAACGATATTACAGCTAGAATCAACAATCACAGTACCATCAGCAGCAACAACCATAGGCTGAGACTGACACTCGCATTCACTGGCGTTGAACAAAAACATCACACATAGGTGGAATATTCTGTACATTACTTACTGACCTAGGATCAACAATGAAATTACTAAGGCTATACGCACGCACGACATCAGGCAAACCACCCAGTAGAGCAGTTGCCGATCCAAGCATAAGCAACGACTCAAGTAATTTCCTACGCCCCCCCTCATCAACCATAACCACCACCGTTCAGTTCCACAAGGCGAAACCTTGAGAAACTGAAATATAAACCCTAACACATGAAACCAGCCAAAGAGGTTTCACAGAATTTCACGATAAATCTCGAGAACCTTAACGGCATAGTTCCTCGGCGTTAAACCCTCAACAAAGGCCCTACCCCCCCTCTTACCCATCTCCTCAACCGCACCATGATTATTAAGTAAATAACGAACCCTATCAATAAAATCCCCCCCAATGTCGAAAGGCTTAGCTAGAAGACCAGCACCTGAACTCTCAATAAGCTCCTTAGGACCACCCAAGCCAAAGGAGACCACAGGCTTACCCAGGGCAAAGGACTCCAAAACCGTGTATGAAAACGTCTCCATCCAAACAATTGGAAAAATAATAAGGGAAGACTTACTCACAATTTTAATCTTCTCCTCATTACTAACAAAACCGTGATAAATAACATTAGGAAACTCCCTACTAACCCTAATAACGAAATCCTTAAGTGGACCATCACCCATCACGTGAATCTTAACATCCTCAATTCCTTGGCAATAGTGGGCAGTAAGTAAACACCCTTCTCAGGAGATAACCTAGCAAAGAAGACCAGGGAACCATCACCACCATAGCTAGGCTTCAATATGAGCAGCTCATCAGGCACTGGGTTATGTATGGCATAAACATTCCTAACGCCGTAAGTCCTCACTAAGCATCAGCCAATAATTTAGATGGCGAAATAACAGCAGAGGCATTAAGCAATAATTCCTTAAGCGATAAGGTATGATTAAAGCTCCTTAGAATACTCATGATAGGGTTATCACCTCTAAGTCTCGCCACACTCCAAATACACCTAACACAGGAAAGACCCAACCGCGGATTCCAATCAACTACTTGAGACGGATACTTAACGCTCCAACCGGTCGGGCATAAATAAGACCAGTCATGAATCGTGACGACCATGGGTATGCCCAGATCCTTAACAACCCTAATGATATTCCTTGGATACCTAGCATTAAGAACATTAACGTGAACCAAGTCAACATTATCAAGGACGTGCCTTAAACTCCTAATTAATTCCCAATCACAGAAGTCCTTAATGACTGGAACCTTAACACCGCGAATAACGACAATGTTACTTTCGCTCAAAGAACCACTAAGCAAAACCCTAACAACATCAATGCCCAAACCCTCCAAACCCCCCCTAGCCAACAACTCAACATACAACTCCTTACCAGCCAAACCAGGCCTACCCCCCCAACCAAAACCAGCATCATCAATAATGGCAACCCTCATCTCCTGACCCTACTTAATGAACTCTCAATGTAAGGCATTAATAAATTGAACTCAGCCTTGGCCACATTCTCCCAGGAACTATGCAACTCAAGGAATTTCTTAACCGCATTATTTTCGTGAAGTTTAATATATTCATGGTCAGACATTTTAAGAACCCTAATAGTCTCCCTAGCTAAGGCTACGTAATCATATTCGGGAACTGCAAGTACATTAGATAGTCCCTTATAAACCCACTTAATGGCGGGAATATTATAAGCAACAACAGCAATGCCGAGAGCCAATGACTCCAGAACTACTAGGGAAAACGCATCCTCATGTGATGGGTAAATGAGTACCTTAGCCTCAGAGACAAGCCTATAAAGCTCATCACGATCTTTAACAAAACCAAGAAACTCTATGTTTCTTAAATTCAATTCCCTAATCAACTTAAAGAATTCCCTTCTATGCTCATCCCAATCAAAATGTCCCATAACTCTAAGTCTCGCATTTGGTATTTCACTCTCAACAATTTTCCACGCTCTTAATAATTCAAAGATGCCTTTGCTTGGAATTAATCTAGCATAAAAAACAGCTAATGGTTCCTTACCCTCAATTTTCCTAAGTTTGAATAATTTATGATCAAATGCATTTGCTGGGTAGATCGTTGCAAGCTTAATATTATACTTTTTTATCAATGAAATAAGATCTTGGTCATAGAATGAAGCGGGAGATATTCCTAAGATAACTTTTAATATTCTCTTTCTAAAAAGATACGCGTATCTATTTTTTATATAATTTGAGATAATAAGATTTGACAAAGTAGTAAATGGAGATGTATTTAATAACAAAGATGCACGTAATGGCGAATATACACCTATTGGAGTATGAATTAAATGAGCTCCCATTAAATCACCCTTATGATACTTACTTAAATAATACAATGAATATAATGCTGGAAAATCTTCATGCATAGCATAAACGTAAACGCGCTCTTTCTCTTCAACGATATTACGTAATAATGCATTTAAAGTACTATTTTCATATTGCACGAAGTTACTAATGTAAAAATAGCCAAAGCCCATAATTCTCATTCTAAAGATCTCACCAAGTCTATTTTGATGCTCGACAATTTCCGCGGCATAACTAATAAGCTCATTTAATTTCTTAAGGGAATAATCAATGTTCAACTTCATTAATATATTCCTTAAATCTTCATAGACTAATGCTTTAGCGGTTTTATAATCGTAATGTTTTAATAATCTTTCTATTGCTTGCTTGATGGTATTAAACGGTATGTATACGTTAATGTCATTAAAAGCTTGTGATTTAAGGTAATTAACTAAGTATGGTAAGACCATGTAAGACCTTAACCACCCACCAGCAGGTACAACACTTATTGGTTCAGCTATCAAAACGAACATGCTATTTTTTATATTCTTCATAGAGCCATTTATACTATATATCTTTAAGTTAAATCATTTAATATTATTTAAAAATTGCCTTCTATAAATCAACCTTCTACCAATATATGGACTCATTAAATATGCAACACCTAATAAAGAGATTACCGCCCGATTCATAGATATGTTTTTAATACTCGATAATAATGTCGTAAGTGATTGTCTAATTATGTAATACTTTAACCCAGTCATAATTGTAAGTAAATTGTCGTAGGAGGTAGTACCGGTCATTCTATTAATTATTCCCTTTGCGATGTTCTTTAAGTCATCATTGAAATTCAATATTTTAATTATTAAGTTATATGATAATAATTCTAATGCTCGTACTCTAACGGCTTTTTTAATATCATTCCCATAAACTTTACTTGTGTTTTTTCCATGTATTCTATAAAATGTTAAATTATAGGGTTCATGAAGTAAGGTTCTGCCATAACGTAATGCTAAAGAATATACGATAATATCTTGATCATAAAATATATAGGGTAATATATATCTTATGTACTTTATAGCTATTTCTTTACGTATGCTTATTGCGCTCATATAAAAGCCAAGCCAAAAGTCATAATCTTTAAGTGCAGATATTTTATCATCTAAATTATTTATTGAAATTCTCTTATAGATATTTAATACATCAAAGTTAATAATATTTCCATTTTTATCTATTGGTATAATATTATGATGATAATAATCAAGATTTTCATTTTCATTAAAAATCCTAAATAGCCTTTCTAATTTACGGCTGTGATAAATATCATCATCGTCTAGGAATGCTATTACCTCTCCCTCTGACTCATTTATTCCTCTCGCCAGATAACTACCTATTAGCTCATCACCTGCCTCAATGACCTTACCCCCCCACTGCTCTCGATTAGTTTATCAACCTCGGGATCTTTGAAGTTCTTTACGGCAATCACCTCATAAAGACTCTTATCAAGGGTTTGATTAATCACTGACTTAACCGCGTACTTAAGAAACTCACGCCTATTATAAGCCGTAATAACCACGGAAATAAACGGCCTACCCATCATCAATCCCTAACGAAATTAACTATTGCTAAATACTTTTCAATCTGCTTAGTAATTTCGTACTTAAAACCACAGTTCATAAACTTACTAATTAACGGCATTAATGCACCATGAACCTCAATAACGTACTGCTTAGCAAGTCTCAGGACCTCGCAGGCACAGTGAATAATGAGTACTCACAACCCTCACAATCCATCTTAACAACAAATCCCTCACCAACCTCATTACTGATCTTAATCAACTCCTCAGTTGAATTAACAACTTTCACCTCAACATCGCCAGTCAACGAACCAGTAGATGTATAGTTAAGTTTGAGCCTTAATATGGCATTGCTGAACCACCAACCATAGTTAAAAGTCCTGACCCTATCCTCAACGCCATTAGCCTTAATAGCCTTGACAAGGTAATTATAATATTCAGGGACCGGCTCATATGCGTAAACCATTCTTGCACCCCCCCAATTCAAGAACATCAGTGCGGTCTCACCATGGTAAGCGCCAACATCAATAACAACATTATTCTTAACATTAAGTGACGAATAATCATTTTCTAGGTCTATAACAGTAATTGTTCCAAAATCATGGCCTTTCCCATAAATTATTCCATACTTAGTTTTAATAAAATAATCATTATCATCAAAACCAAAATTGTCACCTATCCAAAGCAGTGCATTAATTACTCTGAATGTTTCTATATTGCAGATTTCAATTCCGCGGTAAGAATAAGGGATACCGGATAATCTCCTAATGATTTCCTTAAATAAGTAATAAGGACCCATAGCTCTTAATGTGAATAGGACCCCCCCGCTTACCTTTCTTCTGAGTAAGTTGTATGCGGAGAGCATCGTTACAAGTTTAGTGTTTCATTCAGTTTGATTAACCTATTTCTTACTTCCTTTGGTTCATAGTTATTCTCAATAGCCTCTATTGCAAGCCTCAACCCTGTCTCATACGCCATGAACCTAAATCGATTTAAGATTTTAAGGTATGTCTTAATTAGTCCATAATATGTTTTCAATTTTTTAAGATTAATTCTAATGCCAAGTTGTGTTATTGAATATGGTAATAATGTATGTTCTATAAGGAACATAAATAATGTCTTCTGTGTTCTTGTTCTCGATAATGATTCTCGTTCTATATGTTCTACGTTCGCTCCCTTAAATACTACTGAGTGCATTTTATGCCTTGTTATATAATATAGCATTAGTAATTGTTCGTAGTGAAGCCCATGAATTGTCGTACCTGGCAACTTAAAATCGGTAATAAATCTTGATTTGAAGCTCATATTAACACCTATGGGTCCATTATAATACATGCTTTCATTATTTTTTATAATTTTATTAGCTATATTACTATTACATGTCATTAAGCCCATATCATTTATGAACTGACAATATCTTCTTAATTCAGAAAGGAGGGGGGGTTTATAATAACCAATTAAAGGTTCAATCTTTAATAAATTATCGTTCCACTTCTCTATGAATTTATTATTAACCATACCAACAAAAATCCCAATATTTTCATGTTGTTTGTGTATGGTGAGGTGTTCCTTGATCCATGTTTTTGTTGGTATTGCGTCGTCGTCTGTTGTTAGTGTTATGTCGTAGTCTTTGGATACTTCGAATATCATGTTCATTGCTTCCTCAACGAAGCCTTCGTTTTGGATCTTGACTTCTATGTCAAGTTTATCCCCGAACTCATCAACCACGTCCAAGGTCTTATCGCCAGGACTCGGTTTATAAACAATTAAGACACGAAAATCCCTAAAGGACTGATTCGCCAAAGCCTCCAGAGTACGCCTAATAGAATAACCAAACCTAAAATTATTATACGTAGGAACACCAACTAGTATCTTCATGATATCACTTTAATGCTTTATTTAATGCTTCCTTTAAGTCCTTACAAGTCTTTTCTAATGTAAAGGTTTTCTTGATATATTCCGATACTTCCCTACGTAGTGATAGGTACTCATTGGGGGGGTTTTGTTCTGATAATTTGATGAGTCTTTCAACTTCTTTGGCCATGCTATTAATGTCTCTGTACTTAACCCTTATTACGCCACTTGAATTGTACATTCTCGTGAATGGTAAATCATAAACCACGGCTGGTGTGCCCATGGCTAATGCCTCCGCTAGGGATATTGAGAAAACGTCCTTCCTAGATGGGTAAAGGAATACCCTAGACCTCCTTAGAATTGAGTACTTAACATCCCCAGGAACGAAGCCCATAACATCGAAATCCCCCTTCTAAACCGTATCTTCTTAATATTGAGTAAAACTTACTTTCAACATCATGAAACCAGAATTTACCCATCACCGCAACCTTCAGGTTCCTTCCTAGTGATCTCTTAACAATCCTAACAACATCAACGACATCGAAAATACCCTTCTCCTTCTCATGCCTTGCAGACATAAAGGCTATATCATAATCAAAACCATTATTATCTTTAGTATTCTGCAATGCTATTTCTGATATTCTTACCTCTGGTGTTATTGTGACACAACTCACGTTTAAGTACTTTGAATAATAGTATTTAGAGGCATCACTAACACATATTAACATCGTCATTTTCTTCACGGCTTTCTCCACGTTAAGAAGCGTACGTAGGGTTCTTCTACCATATAAATTACCCTTTAAATACTCCTTAAGTAATTTTAACATAATTAGCGCCTTAAAATTACTAATGATCTTCGTTGTAGGTATGTATATGAATGGTAATTCATGAACTAAAGCAATGCTTTTAATATTCAATTTATCAACAAGTGATGCAGCTAGTATAAGCCACTCAACCTTTTCCCACTGAATAAGCAATGCTTCAATTCCATAGTCACGGATCACCTTAATTACATTATCCTCATTGAGTGTGTTGTCTATGAAGTACGGTATATTAAGCTCATTTAATAGCCTCAGGAAATCCTCCGATGGATTAGTATCACTATACATGATGAAATCGAAATCCTCACTCAGACACTTCAGTGTATCAAATGTAATCCTTTGAGCGCCACCAAGTCTTAAATCAAGGTCACCAATATAGAGGATCCTAGGTTTCCTCATAAGCATCACTTATATGCCTTAAAAATACTTGTGGCAAAGTAAGAAGGTACTCTATTAGGGTCGTAGAAGGGTAATGGCTTAGTTGCCTCAAACCTATAACCAAGGCTCTCGAACCTTCGCTTTAGAGATAATGGTCCATAATGGTATTCACCCATAATATGTGTAAATCTCAATATTGCATCAGGAGATGCGGTCCTTATAACTTCATATTCACAACCCTCACAATCCATCTTCATGACCGCATTCTTTAAATTCAATTCATCAACAACCTGATCTAACGACTTTATGTCAACATAAACATAATCGTCGTTAGAACCAACAATATTATCATGAACTTGAAATTCACCACCAGCATTTAGGTTAGAAGGTATTCTTATCCTTCTAGCCTTCCCAGCCCTATGTTTAGGACAGTTATTTTATCTAATAACCCATTAATTTCCACATTTTCCTTGCAAATCCTCGCTGTACTAGGCACAACCTCAATTGCATATACATGTTTTGCTCCATTTAACGCGAAGAATATTGAACTATCACATATATTTGCCCCCCACATCAAGCACAATTCTGCCCCCTCACAGGGAGCCATGAATAGGTTCCACCAATAAAAACCTCCTCTGCCTCTCCTCTTTCGGCATGAATTAATTTAATTCTTTTACCATTATAATTAGTTATAAATTCAGCATAGGGCCTTGACCTTAAGTCATAAAACTTCCAGGGATCGAAACTGGTAAATACGTGACCATCACGATACTTAATCATCCACGGAGGATTAGTAAGAATTAACTTGAGTGTTGATAATAATGGATCTTTAAATAAATACATAGCCCTTTCAAAATTAATAATAGCAAGCTCCATCACCCTCATCTTATATTTAACCCAGAATAGAGGGTCATTCAATGATTCAATATAAATAAAATTATTTAAAGAATCAAGTAAAAGTCCTTTGATTAATTTAATTCCTTTTCGATATATATTCATAGCTTTACTCTAATAACTCTTGTTGGTATTGGTTTTATTAGTATTGTGTGTAGTATTATTGATGTTAGTATTGCGTATGTCCTTATTAGTCCTGCCGTTAGCCAAGTTCTGTATTTGATTGGTATGTATTTTCTTGCCTTTCTGTACCTGGTTATTAGGTAATGCGGTGTTAGTGGCTCTAGTGCCGTCCTTATCATCATTTTTAATATCGATAGATTGCCCGTGCTCTTCAGTAGTACTATTAGTGATGTTCCCAGTTTCCTATAGTAGCTAATCATTGTCTTTATGTCGTAGTACTGCTCATCAAGTACGTAGTGCCTGTTTGGGAAGTAGTAAGCCCTGTACCCAGCCCTTAGGAATCTGAATGAGAATTCGCCGTCCTCCGATGTTGGTAATGGTTTGAAGCCTATTTTTAGGGCTATGTCCCGCCTTACTATTAGCCCACCGCTGTGGAATGTTGGTTCTCTCCAGGGCCCCCCCTCGTTTGCTGTGTCTCCCAGGAAGTATGCCAAGTCATAATTGGTTAGCGGTCCTTGGTACCTGAACAGCGGTATTAACCTGGCAACTACCGCGTCATAATCGTTACCACTGTTTAACAACTTGCCTATCCTCTCAAACCAGCCTTTGGGCAGGTACATATCGGCATCAAGAAACATTATGTATTTGCACGTAGCTAGCCTTAAGGCTTCGTTACGTGCATGGCCGAGTGGTCCCTTTATTACCGTGGTCTTCACGTTTTTATGGTACTTTGCGTATTCTTGCATTATTTTGTACGTGTTATCTGTTGAGCCGTTGTCTATCAGTATTACTTCTATGTCGTCATTGATTGTCTCGCTGCCTATTGATTTGAGTAGCAGTGATAGTCTTTTTTCTTCGTTTAGTGCCACCACTATTATTGATAGTAGGCAGTTATTGTTCATTTAGTTTAAGGGCGTTGGTTATTTGTTTTCTTGTTTCGGTCAGTGATCCATTATTATTGATTATGTGTATTTCATTTATTGTTAGTTTCATTGCCGTGATTAATGCATGGTTCCTAACATTGTCATGAAGTATGTCGGGTCTAGCCACCCTGTAACCCCCCCTCATTATGCTTCTCTTTACTCGTACGTCTGTGTCAGCATGTACGTATATCCCCCCCATGGGCCTTAGCGCCTGTAGTGTGGCGAGACTTGAGTTATACAGTGTGTTTATTATTTTGTTGTTAGTTGTGCTTCTGGCATATAGTTTTTTGTATAATGTATGGTCGAGTATTATGGTTGGTAGGTAGTCTTCTACGACCACGTTTATGCCCACCATGTTTAGTAGCCTCGTTATTACGGCTATGGCTATTGACTGAGCCAAGTCAAGCATAATGAACACGTTAAGTAGTTTACCAAGTAATTGCGGTCTCCTAATCTCCAGACACGTTAGCGGTAGATACTACCGCATTGCCTGCCCATTGTTAATGCTGTGATCGTCCTCGTTAATGCGTACGTTATTAGTGCGAATGGTGATTGTGTTATTGCCCAAGCCCTTCCGTTAAGCATCTCCTTGATCATCGCCTTAACCGTTGATTTTCCACCGGCCACGGGCCCATTAATAATTATGAACTTTCCCCTCATTCCTTCTCTTTTCGTGTATTATCATTGACCATGCGTAGATTGACTCTGGGTCATTGATTAGGTCCCTAATGTTTATTAGTTTACTTGGGCATATATCTTTAAGTAATGTGGTTGAGAGTAAGGTCATTAATTGTGAATGAATCATTGTATATAAATGATTGCTTATGTACTTAGAAATTTCGTAAGTTTCAACACCCCCTAAGTCTATTAATTATTAGTAGTGTTAAGATTATCACGGCCCTCATGAGTATTAAGGCGTACTTAAACGGCGTCTTTACGTCTCTGTTCCAAATATGGTAGTCCTCCCTTATGAATTTCGTCAATGTATAGGCTCCGCCCGTAAGCATATCGAGGGCGTTCCTTAATTCTCTTTTGAGGAAATCATTAATACTCACGGAATACCTACTTTCGGAAATGAATGTTCTTAAGATCTTCGAGATAAAGTTGTTGTTAAAGCGTGATATTCTGACCTCTTTATATAATGGTTTACTTAGTGGTATGGATATGTACCTTACTTTATTTATTATCTGCCTTACTGCTTCGTCAACATCCTCTGCCCTATTTAAATCCCTGAAATTCACCTTCAGGAGAATATCCTTATTACATAGCCCTGCACAATCTGCATTAAACATTTTCATCACTATTTTATGGCACTTAATTATTTCGATTAATGCATTCTGGTCGTAAACCCTGTCAAGGTCGACCATGAATATGTAGTCTCCACGTGCAAGTCTCACACATAATGCCCTGCCCAATCCTCGGCTGCACCTATACCTGTACACTCTCATTGGTATTTTCTTTGTCCACTCGAGCAGTTTTTCGTATGTGCCATCCGTTGAGTAGTTATCTACTATGACGACCTCGTATTTAATGCCTAATTTCTCTAGGGCGCTTATTACGGATTGTAGGCTTAGGTCTAGGGTCTTTGCTGTTTGGTATGTTGTTCCGCAGATCGTTATCATGAGCGTGATTTAAGGACGTTTTTTATTAATCCTGCTAGGAATAGGTATGCCCTTACGTTTCTGGCTATGTACGTAATTACTGGATAAGTTATGCGTTGTGTAATTCCGAAGGCTCTATAGTAACCCTTCACTGCATTTACTAATTCAATAGTGATGAGGGTTGCCACGATAAGTAGAAGTGCGTAGAGGTATTCTCCGCATATTAATGAGGATATGAGTAGTAATGGGCTTATTATGTACCAGGCATACTCAAGTTTCTGCGATAATGGACCTACCTTAAGCACTTGGTACATTGACCACCAATGCTTATTCACGTACTGCCTAACGTAACCCATAATGCCACGCATTAACTTCCCTAACTTGTCACCACCATTTTTGTGATCTTCATTGTCGCCCGCCAAATCCACGCTTTGGTCCTCCAGGTGGAATTGCTTAAGTGTTCCATCAACTATTAATCTATACCCATGGCTTCTTATCCTACTCCCCAACTCCCAATCCTCATGTATTGTGTATGGTGGTCCCATATCTTCACGATAGAGCCCAATCTTCATGAGTATGTCCTTCCTGAATACCGTGACGAATAGTACGGTGTTTATAATTGACGTTATGCCCAGGAACTTTAGGTGGTGTAGCTTATAATTTAGCGGTGCATCCACTGGGTTTTGTACCCCGTATGGGTATGCTGGGTAGGTAACCGCGGCGACGTCATTACCCTTCAATAGCTCTAGGGCGCGGGTTATCGTCTTCTCGTTTAAGTACACGTCATCTGGCATAACCATTACGTAATTGCAGTTACTGTTTTTGATTCCCTCATTCCAGGCCCTTGTAGCGCTGTTTACGTCTATCTCGATGGCCTTAACCGGAATTGCGTGGTCCCTTACATACTCATTAATGGTTCTTAATGCATCATCTTTCGCTGGGTCATCCTTACTAAGTACCACTATTACTTCCGTGTTCTCGTTGCCTCGAGTCTACTTATTGACTCAAGGGTTTTCACTAAATTGCCCGGCCTTTTATATGTCCTAATGACAATACTCACGCAATCACTGCGTGAGTTCATTTAATACGCTCAGCATTGCGTTGACTATCTTATCTGCTGAATCATTAGATAATGGCAGTAAGTCATGAAATCTATAGGATTCGCCTAATTCATAATGTGCTTTCCTCGATAATGCTGGGCTTATTACGTAGCCTATGTATCCATTTGAGTAACCTGCGATTATTGTGTAGTTAAATGGTGACTTGGATTTTACGATATCCCCCCCTAATGCACTTTCCAACTCGCATGGGCATGCAACCAGCGCCGCCTCCCTACTTATCTTAATCCCAGTAATGCTCACCCTTTTCTCGTAAGTTATCCCACCATTCTTAAGCGCGCTTGTTAAGTCCCTTGACCAATCCCTCATGCTAACGTCCAGGGTGTCCTTATTACCCGTGATAGTAATTCGTAATAAACATGCTTCATTATTAGTAGGTGCTCCCTCCTCATTGTGAGCGTTATTTCCTTAGTGTATGCCCCCCCTAATTGTGGCGACGCCGAATTTATCGTCACGCCCCTGTTTAACGCACTTACGATCCCCTCGCTAATAGTAGTTATTCCATCCTCACCACCTATGTTTGGGTTGATGTCCCCCCCGGCGGCGCCGTTTATGAATAGTGCTTCGACACCGCGTTCGTTGAAATATTTGTAAATGCGTGATGGATAATCGGATGAAATGTATCTATAATATGGCCCTAGGGTTATTGGGTGGCAGTTGAAGTTTATAATCGCCGATTTTATTCTACCATCATTAATTTTTATCATAATTACGTCATTTTTAATGGGTTTTCTCTCTATTCTATTCATACATAATCCTTCGGTTTCGCCTTTGGTGATTGTGATCTCCGTAGCTTTCGACAATTCATTTATGGAGTTCTCAATACTCTCCTTGATCTTATCCTCGAAGAATTTTAAGTAATCCCTATCAACCTCACCTGCCATTCTCATATGTATGACGGCGGGTGCATAGTGTGTATGGGTTGCTGCTATTACGACGTTGTTTATTCCTAGACGGCGGGCATACTCATTAATTTTATCTGCAATGTCATTTGGTATTCCAAGCACATCGCATGATATTAGAGCTACCGCTGTGCCCTGCTTAGTACTAAGTTCTGCAGTATATCCTGTCGCGAATACCAAGGTATATTTTATTCCTCCTGCCAACAAAACCTGATAATTCTAAAGGCTTGTCTGGAGTAATGTCAACCCTAGAGGTAGCTATTTCAAGTGCCATAGTTAAATTAATTAATTGGTGTTAGTATTGCGTAGCCCTGTGTCGTCATAAGCGCCAAGTCACCTTTACCTAATATGCACCGTGGTACCTGGCTCATATAAACGCCTAGCAATGTGTCGTAACTGCACTTCGAGAAGTCCTGGAGGATTATACCAGTTTGTGTCTTGCCCTGGCTACCGAATGGTAATCCATCCTGCGCATAGAATGGCGCATTTTGCGGTATCACTGGGCTTAATTGGGATGATTCCTTAATTACGTAGTACGGATGTATTGTAGCACCAACATGGAATATCGATGAATTCTCCACCGGCGCCCAGTCAGGTGAGTACACCCCTAGAAATGCGAATGCCATGAATAATAATGTGAACACGGCTATCACGAACCTCGACTTACTCCTTAGGAGTACGCTCATTGCCACTGCCGCGCCTATCAATGCGAGGAAGTAAGCCACGGGCAGTAGGTACTGCCCAGTGGCTTCGCCAGCCGTGTAATCTGCGTAGCCTAGGGCTGTGGCTAGTATTGATGATAGTGACGCCGAGAACCCTATTACGAGGCCGAGCCAGTTCATTGTGTTTAGTTTGTTCATCCTGTTTATGCCGTAGAATATGACGAATAGTACCAGGGTTAGTGATAGTGCTATTGGGAATGCCCACACGTATGAGTACACCCTGACCTCAGGGCTTGAGTAGCCGGGGGCTACTACCGGTGATATGTTGTATAGTGTGCTTATTTTTCCACCGAGTACCGTGGTTGTGAATAGGTGTAGTGCGTTTATTGTTCTGTCTACCTTCTCCATTATTAGGAATATTGCTATGTCGACGCCGATCCAGTAAGTGAATTCTATAATTATTAACGTCGTCAGTGCCTTACCAATTATTGACCTGGCCCTAGCCCTCTCCTCGGGTGGTGCCTTGATGAATGGTATTGTTAGGTACGTTATTAATAACGTAGCCGTTGCAACTATTGGACCCACTGGGTGCGCAAATACTGCATCAAGAACTGACAATGTGTAGATCACGGCTGTACTCATTATTGGTGTTCCTGCAATCATCATTATCACCGAGAATAGCGCCATTGCCGTGTATGGTAATGAACCCACCCTCGCCACGAGAAATGAGAGTGGCGGTACGAATACTAAGAATGCACTAAGCACTGAGCTTCTTATCCTAAGTCTTTCAAAGAGTATTACTAATGATAGTACTGTAACTATGGCGAAGAGTGAGTCGTAGAGTATCTCCATTGGGTCTATTAGGTTCGTGTAAAGCCCAATCGTTACTAAGTTAAGTGCGTCGGTCGGTATAAAGTAGTAGAACCCGCCCTGTATGGCACTTAGTTGGTACGTGGTTAGTGTCCCCTGTACGTACAGTGGTTCCTCCCTGAAGTCGTATGGGTATCCTTCCCCAAAGAAGTGGTTCTTTATGAATACTGAGGCTACTGCCGTTAGTAGTATTATTGTGACTGCGTAGAGTAGGTATGCCCTTCTCTGTCCGTTATTAGCTATGTATATGCCCATTAAAGCTGCGTCTATGGCGGCTAGTATGAAGTATCCGAAGAATCTATAAATCGAGTTTATCGGTAGTGCGGCGGTTATTGGTATTACCGTTGATATTGAAAGTATTAGGATCTCAATGAGCTTATTAAATTTCGTACTCCTCGGTACGCCACCATTTGTTGCAGTCTCCTTCCTCCTTCTTATTGATATTATTGCCGTTATCATTAGTATTGTGAATATTATCGTTAGTATCACTGCCATGTACACGAGGGCCTTACCGAAGCTTGTCATCCCCCAGCTTGGTCAGCACCTTATCAGCGAACTCAACGACCTTAATCCCTATGTAGGTCATTACTTACATCACCCACTTAATGCGAGTTATATAGCTTCCTCACGTACTCCCTAACAACCTCGCCCCACGTCGGTATTTTAGCATTCACGTGAGTAGGTTCCGTCAGTGCCTTGATAAGCACCTTAGTTACCTCGTTGATGCCCTCGGCGTTGACTACATACGCTCCCTGGTCCCTAAATACCTCTCCCCAGGGCTTCGCGATTATTACCGGTAAGCCCAGGCTAGCGCCTCCGCAGTGACTATGCTGAAGGCCTCGTACCTGGACAGGTTTATGAAGGCGCTTGACCTTGCAAGCTCCCTAAGGTATTCACCCCCCCTCGGTAGGAAGCCTGTATGTATTAATTCAACACCGTGGGCCTTGGCCAACTCCCTAACCCTACCCATCGCAGGTCCATCACCAATCACCTTAAACCTAACCCTGGTGCCAAGGACCCTCTGCGCCTGCGCCACCGCCCTCACAGCTAGGTCGACCCTCTTGTAACCCTCAACCCTACCTGCATACGTCACGGTGAATTCCTCGGGATCCTCCCTCTTAACCTCATAAACGTCCTCAGCAACGCCATTTGGTATTACCACGGAGTCAATACCGAAGTCCCTAAGGACCAGGGCCCTCTCGAAGCTGGACACCGTGTGGACCCTATGCACATTCCTCAACACCCTCTTAAGTACCGGCCTATAGAGCATCCACATGGCCCTCGTGTCAGCCCTACTACCCTCCTCATGATGATGCGGCGTCAGGACAACCCTATCACTTACCCCCCCCAGGTTCTTGGCAAGTCTTATTGCCGTTGGTATTATTAATGAACCAACATTGTGCATGTGAACCACGTCCGGGTCAAACTCCCTAACCAGCTCTATGAATTTGGTTATGAATTGCGGTGTTGGTGCGAAGTAGGACTCCCTAGGTGCAATCCCGGGTACCCTAATCACCCTAAGCCTACCAACGTTTATGTCCGGCGCATACCCACCATACCTAAGCCCTAGAACCACCACTTCATGACCCATGGCCGCGAGCCTAATAGACGTGTTGTAAAGAACGTGTGAAAGCCCACCAGCGTACGGCGGGTATGCGTGGCCGACCAGTAGGATCCTCATGCTAATTCTCCAGGACCTCCCTATACACGCTTATCGTCCTCCTGGCAACCTCATCCCAGGTAAATTTAAGTGCGAATCTCCTCCCATTAATCATTAACCTGCGCGTTAACGAATCATCAGTGAGCACCCTAAGTATTGCGTCGGCCAACGCCCTATAATCCCCCCCTGGATCGACGAGTATCGCCTCAACACTATCCCTGGCGAGTTCCGGGAATCCCCCCCTAATCCTCGTTGAAACCACCGGCGTCTCTGCAATCATTGCCTCGAGCATTGTTATGGGCCCAGCCTCGTAGTCTGAGGATATTACGAAGACGTCCGCAGCCCTGTAATGAAGCTCCAGTGAGTCCCTACTTAACCAGCCCAGGAACTTAACCTTACCATAAATACCAAGCCTCCTCGCCAAATCCTCAAGCATCGGCCTAAGCGGCCCATCACCACCAACCCTAACCTCAAACCTACCCAGGAAACTCCACATGTCCAAAACCTTCATTGCGTATAAGAACACGTCAAGCCTCTTCCTCGCCACGTGCTGCGATGAGGTGAATATGAGCGGTTTATTTATGCCGAGGAGACCCTTAGCCTCATCCTTACTGATGCCCAGGTATCTATTGTTTGTGTCAACACCATTCATGATAACCCTGACCCTACCCCCCCCATCAACCCCCCCATAATTCGTTGTTAACTCATCCCTTACCTGCGGCGATGGCGTAATTATCACGCGGCTGGTCGCGATCGAGGCGTACTCCATGAGGTAACCAAGACCGAGGTAGAAACCGAGCCTCTTCCAATCTCTATTAACCTCGTGGGTGAATATTGACTTAACCTCGCCATAGCTTGTGTCGTGTATTGTCGTGACCTTCCTGGGAAACCTGATTAAGCCGCCCACGTAAGGTTCCTGTACATGGACGACGTCATAATTACCCTCCCTCAGCATTTTACTCACTATCTTAGTGAATCTAAGTATGTCATAAATAACCGCCAAAGCCTCGCCGACACCCGCCTGGGTCTTCTTAATTATGGCGCTCCTGGGCATTACGAACCTAACATTCCCATTGGAACGCACCGGGTTTCCGAATGAGACTACGTCAACGTCAACCCCAAGCCTCCTCAATGATTGGACTAGGTAATACGTGTGGGTAGCCACACCACCAACAACGTATGGCGGGTACTCCCTACCAACCATTAAAACCCTCATCCCAGTAACTCCCTCGCCAGTCTAAACACCTCCACCTGCTCCTCCCTTGAAACACCAATCGCAATGCCCAAAAGCCCATCCCTAAACTGCGCCACGTACTCAAGGGCCTCCCTAGGCCTTAACAACCCACTGGCGAGTACACTGAAGCCTATTAACTTACCTGGGTTCCTCCTAACGAATTCCTCATAACCAGCCTTACTCGGGGACATTTGGAAGCCAACCCTATTGAACGGCGCGCTGAATATCACGTCATTAAATATTGAATATTCCCTCAGGGCCGTGTAAATCACGGTAGGTTCCTAGTCTCAACGCCAGGTACAACGCCCTTACCTTTAATATACTCGAGGGTCTCCACGAGCACGTCTGTCAATCCGTAGGGTATTAATGTATCCACTATCAATTCATGAAGCATTAGTGTCCAGGCTTCCTGCCATAGTACCTCCTAATCCTACCCAGCTCATAGTTGATTAATGCCTTGAGCCCGGAAACGAGGTCCAGCTCGGTGGCTGCCTTGATTCCGTGGTAAACCGCGGCTATGTTCATAAACCTAAGCACATTACCCGCGAGTTCCCTGGCCAATCCCACGGTCCCAATCACGGTTGCCTTCCTAACGTACTCATAGGCGTAGGGGGGGACAATCGCGGCTATTAGGAAGTTCCTATCAACTTCATTGCGTATACCACGCAGTATGGCCAAGGTGGTGCTACTCACTGATAGCATGAAGCCATTAGCACCGGCCCTACTTGACTCAATGACGAGCTTGACCGCATAGCTAATGTCCTTAACCCCCCCTCCCCCCCTAAACCTAGCCTCTGACTGGGCTAGGTGCTTGATCCCGTGGAATGGGTTATCTCCTACTAGTATGTGCATGGTATATGCTTATTGCCTCGTCAATTATTGAGTCAACGATTAAGCCATCCCTGAAGCTTGCGCCGGTGAATTCACCACCATTCATTACTGCCCTGAGGAAGTCCTCAACCTCGAGGTAATACTCAGGGCGCCCAGTAGGTACTTAACTGGTTCCTCAAGTTGTGCTGAGTAAATCTTCTTACTAATGCCCGAATCATTAATCACCAACTTATAGTCATTAACGAAGAACTCACCGCTATCCGTAATCACCTCTATGCCAACCTCAGGAACTCTATAACCCTCCTTACACCACGATGTATTAACTACGGATTCAACACCATTAATTACCATATTAATAACGACTTCACCACAGGCGCATCACTGCTAGCCTTAATATCCATGTTAAGGACCTTAATCTCACTTCCGAATATCCACGTTAGCAAGTCAATCGCATGGCTACCCAAGTCCCTCAGGACACCACCCCCCCTCGTTTCGAGCAGTCCCACTGGCCTATTAACGCCCAGGAAGTCCTCAGAGTACGCGTAGGCCCTTACTTCCCTAATGTTGTCGGGCTCGAGCTTAGTAACAATGTCCTTAAATCTCTTAAACGTGGGCATGAACCTCTTCTGAAAGCCAACGGCATTGACAACGCCCATGCTAGACACCTTCTCAAGGACCTCCCTGGACCTCTGAGCACTATCCGTCAGTGTCTTCTCAATAAATAAGCCTCTAATACCGAGGTCAAGAGATTTGATGGCCAATGGGTAGTGTGTTGGTATTGGCGTAGTTATGAATACGACATCAATCTCTAAATCCCTCAGTTCGCCTAAGTCCTCGACTGCCCTAACCCTACCATGGAATAATCTATCCAGTGACTTAAGGATCCTCCTTTCCCTATCGACGATGGCCACGACCTCGCCAAGTCCTGTGGCATTAACCAAGGCGCCGTGCAATACTCCCATCTTCCCAAAGCCCACAATAGCGACCTTGAGCTTTTCCTCACGACTCATCATCAACCACCCCCCCTAAAGACCAAGGGTGTGTTCAGCCACTGAATGCCCAGGTAAATCACGTACTTCACACTCCTCACTGCGCTACTAAGGAACATGCCAAACCTCTTCAGTAGGTTCATACCGACTAGGTATGCCGTGAAGACAGGTTCCTGGACAGGATGTAAGTGAGGATCTCAATGAGGACTTCCCTAATCATGCCAATGAGTTTACTAGACCTGATGGCCCCCCCTCCCCCCCTCCTAAGGAACATTATCGCAGCATCGATCAAAGCCCTCTTAAGCGGCTCTATTCTCCACCAAACCTGCATCCTAATTGCTCTACGCCTTAACTGGATCAGTGGGGAGGGGGCTTGTGAAGATACGTATTTTCAAATTATTATTTAAGAATGAACGAATTAATTCAGGGATTCCCTCCCGAATAACCAATTTATTGATAGAACCAGGCATGAACCTCACCTTCGTATATGTTCAATTGCTTTCCTTAACCTATATTCCATTCTCTTCATGTATAATGACATTGCTGCCATCCCAAGGAATTGGAAGCCAATTAGGGTCATCATTATGGCGATTAAACCTTTCAGGTAATATTTAATGCCGTAGAATACGTACCAATAACCAACGTAAGCGCCCAACGCCAGTCCAGGAATGAGTAGTAATGCGCCCATGAGGAATAATAATGATATTGGGTTATACCTAAGCGATAACCTCACTATGTCTCTGAATATTGCCAGGCCATCCTTAACGTGAAGCTTCTTCTCACCAACCCTACGCCTATACTCAATGGGAACCTCAACAATGGATTTACCGGTACTAGCCATGTGGGCCGCAATCTCAGCCTCCACACTAAAGCCGCCCATCTCCATTAACGCATCCTTGAGAGCCTCAACCCTTACTATGTACATACCACTCAATACATCATGAAGCCTCGTACCGAAAATTAGGTTGAAAACCTTAGTCAACAACCAATTACCAAACCTATAGATCAACCCCCCCTGATTGCCATTGCCCATGATCCTAACACCGATAACCTCATCAGCCTCAGTGTCCAGGGCAGTCTTCAGTAGGTCGGGGGATTGCCGTGGCGGGGGTATGTATAATCACCATCCATGACGAGCATGTATGGCGTCTCGACATACCTCAGAGCGGTCTTAATGGCATCAGCCTTACCCCCCCTACCCAACTGCCTAATTACCCTAACGCCACGCTCCTCGGCAACCCTAACCGTACCATCAGTACTACCACCATCAACAACGAGGACCCTATCCCTAGAAACACCAACTCCAATGAGTTCATTGAGGACGAGTCCAATACCCTCAACCTCATTAAGTGTGGGTATAATAACTGTTACCAACTTGTTAATTTCTTTGGCATCAACATTAATCTCCTTCTGTATTCTTTCTAAGGCAGTTATTTCCATAGAATCGCTATAATATACTTAAAAAGAGGTATCTTTTTAATCTTTTCTATTCAAAGAGGGTTAAGGGGGGGATATTTTTCATATTGAAAAATATGTATTTATTAAGGTAAAGTATGTCTATATTTTTCTATATAACCCTTAGGAAAATAGAATATAAGTGTTTTACTTCATGAGTTATTTTCAATTATTTATTACATGATAGCTATTAATTATTTTCAAAGTGTTTGCGTGAATGGATAGTTGTAAGAAAGATTTAAAATCCATATGTAGGTAATTACGTTAGTCATGGTTATTAAGCATGGGATCAGTGGTGATGAGGTTGATCACGAAATACTCAGTATTATGCAAAGAAATCTATGCATAACTGTTGGTGAATTGGTTAATTTGTTATCGAGGAAGTATGAGTTGAGGGATTACGTCATTGCCTATAGGGTTTGGTCCCTGTGGAAGAGGGGGGGCTTGATTGACCTTAGTGGTTTTGATAAGCAGAGTACCGTGGTTAACTACGTTTTTAGTCTTGAGGCGCTTTGGTTCTGGGTTGCACTTGTAATAACGATTATGGCCTACGTATTCATATACATTAATAACCCCCCCGTAATTGCCTACGCCAGGTATTTCATTGGTTCCGTATTCATAACCTTCATACTCGGTTACTCAGCCATTGAGCTTGCATATCCAAGGGGGGGTGATGAGGTTAGTCCACTGGAGAGGTTTGTCCTCTCCCTGGGGCTTAGCCTGGTCATTATACCGATAGTTGGTACCGTACTTGCCTACATGCCCTTCAGGTTTACCGTGGTCAGTGTACCAACAACGCTGACGATACTCACGGTGGTTATGCTCTCCCTAGCGGTTATTAGGAAGGGCAGGTATACCCTGAGAATCAGCGAGGTGTGTAGGTAATGGCGAGAATAAGTTACGTCAGTGTATCATTAATAGTTGTTGGAGTCCTCATTGCATTAATGGGGTTATTAGCCTATACTCATCGCCAATCATTGTCCTGGGCATATCACTAATACCAATAGGGCTTCTGCTACTCTGGAGTGAGAGGTCCAGTGATGATTCGTTGGCTGGAATTTACGAGTCCTGGGATAACATGAATCTGGTGCTTGAGGAAATAGGTGTGATTAGGCGTGCCGTTTACCTACCATCGACCTACACCGAGAATGGTGAGGTCATGGCCCTAGTACCGCTTATGCAAACCTTTGAATTGGGCCCCGTGAAGTTACCGGTTAGGTTTAGTGTTAGGTATGGTAAGTCGAGTGTCGGCTTAATGCTCTTCACACCGGGCAGCAAAGTCGTGAGACTCTGCAGGGAGGGTGGTATATTAAGCGGTGGTGTTGATGTTGGTGACGCACTGAGGAACTGCCTAGTTAATTACCTATCGCTGGCTAATAGGGTGTCTGCCCAGGAAGCTCAGGGTTCATTTAGGGTTGAGGTTGTAAGGCCTAGATTGAGGAATGCCTACGGGAATACACTGGTTGAGAGGGTCATTGGCTCACCGATAGCTAGTGCGGTGGCTGGTATTGTTAGTGAGGTTGTGAGAAGACCCGTGGTTATTGACCGTGAGGAGGTAAGCGATAATAAACATATTATTTATTTAGTGAGTGTTGGTGGTACCAATGTCCCTTAAACTAATGGCGCTGCTCTACGTGGTTATAACTGACGTGGTATTCGCATTTCTGTACTACGCGGGTGTTACTGATATTGACTATTACATACTCTCATTCTCGATAACGTACATAGTGATTAACCTATTCATGGGGGTCACCAATAGGCGTGTTAAGGCTTTGAATAATGCCATAATGATAGGCCTAGTGATTATATCCCTAGTAATAATCGCGCTTAAGGTGTTGCCAATGATAGTTAAGCCAGTAGTAAGGTGATGATACCTTGAGGAATGAGCCTCTTATAGGCGTTGCAATCCTAATGATCATCCTATCCCTAACCATTACCCTATCAGTAATGGTATTAAGGACATCACAGTCATTAACCGAGGCCTATAACCCAACCACTATTAAGGCGATAATACCATTACCACAAATACCCAAATTCTACATTAGCATCCTCAACATGATAGCACTGGGTAGGTACGATAATGCATTACTAATGCTGAGTTATGCCAGTCAATCAGCAATTTCCCAAATACCCAATACTGACTACTTGAATTCGGAAATTGAATCATTAATAAACCAGTTAGAGTCAATAAAGGGCCAAATTAATGAAAGCATGTATTACCTCGAGAGTTATAACGTTAGTGAAAGCCGTGCTTTAGCATCATCATCATGGGCAGCACCGAGTACGCAGCAAGCACCTTAACATCAATACGGAATAACTTGGAATCACTAATATGCCTCCTATCAATGCTTGGCTACCTAAATAACTCAGGCGTTGTGATCACACCAATAACCATCACACTAACGCAGTGGATACCCTGTAGATATATACCCATGAGCCTATCATTAAATAGCACAGCCACTATTATTTACGAAGAGCTTGGGAATTATAGTCGTGAGGCCCTCCGGATGTTAATCCTCTCAGAGAGTCTAAATACGTATAAACTAGTGCCAACGAGGATCATAGTTAACGCTAGCAACTACATAGTCCCAATTGGCTCAAGCATAGAGCTCTTTGGTAGATTAGTAATGCTTAATGGCACGGGGGGGATTAGCAACGCAACAATACTCATATACTACATGATGAGTAATGGTCAACAATCAATGAATGTGACCACGGGACCCAACGGTTATTTCACTGCAAACATTACAATACCATCAATATACATGAATGAGCTAAGGCTAACGCTTCAATACCTACCACCATTGTTCTCCAGTTATGAACCATCATCAACAACGATAAGTGTAAGGTTGATATACGTAAACACGACGTACCTAATAACAATACCACCAAATGTGTTATGGGGGGTACCCACTAACCATAACTGGTTGGGTTAGTGGACCTGGTGGCAGGGTCATTAACATAATCATTGGCAATAACGTCTATAGTGCGGTAACTAATGAGTACGGTTACTTCAATGCCACAATAGGCACATCAAGCCTAAGCCCAGGCATGCAGGAGGTGTTAGTAATTATTGAGCCTAGGGGCCCATACTCGCCGGCTAACTTCACGGGTTACGTCATAATAAATTCCCTGAAGCCAATCCTTAGCGTTAAGTTGCATGGGTATGCCGTAATAGCTGGATTGCCATTTAGCGTAAGCGGTTTTATTGTCGCGAATAAGTCCCTGGGTACACCCTGGACTGTGGTTATCACGATAGGTGGCTTAGAGGAGGTAAGTAGTTTTAGTGGTGATTCATTTAGTGAGGAATTGAAATTGCCAATAACGACATTGATGGGCTACCACCACTTAATAATAACCCTAATGCCCAACCCACCATATAGTGGGTACACGATCTCGATAAGGGTCTTCGTAATAAATCCACTGGAACTCGCGGTAATAGTATTTATGGCGATCGCAATACCCTTCACATTAGTAACTAGGCTCTCAATTAGTAGGGCGGGTAAAGGCAGGAATATCATTGAGGCTGCTGCACCTGACGTAAGGTTATTAATAATGGAGTTAAGGGAGGTCAGGAGTAAGCTAAGGAGTAAGGAGGCTTTGATAATTTATGATACATATAGTGAGGTGTTAAGCCGCCTATTGGCTAGGTATAAACTACGTATTAGTAGGAGTATGACGTTGAGGGAAATACTCGCAATGCTTAGGCCGTACATGAGCGATGATCAGTATAAGGCATTTACACAAGCCACATTAAGTGTTGAGAGGATTATATACGCTAACTACGAACCAGGTCTAGAGGATGTTAATGAGATAATGAGGTTGAGAGATATTATTGGTGGTAGGCCATGAATTACCCATTAATCATAGCCATAGTGATAATTTTAATCATAGCGCT
The DNA here is from genome assembly GCA_001316125.1 of Vulcanisaeta distributa JCM 11213. The sequence goes on along the minus strand of BBCS01000002.1, from coordinate 191,523 downwards.
AATATTATTATCACCACTACTACCCGTACCCGACCCCTACAGCGCATATAATATTTATTGGAATGGGTACTCAAGGGCAGTAAACATATGTAACGCCACGGTTAGATACTACGGAATCAGCAATGCTCACATTATCATGTTGATACCCATGACAAAGCCGCCAAGCAACTTTATAAATGAGCTTGTGAATTTCACGAAAAGTGGTGGCGTATTAATCATCATAAGTAATGGTGAGTATTACGGGAATTACATCCTTAACGCCATGGGAATAGGCGCGGAGTTCTCGAATTCATCAGTTATTGACCCAGTGATGAATTACGTAAATCCTAGCCTTCCCATAGCTATGATTAGCCCTGCGTATCAGGGATCCATTGGGGCCCAGTACTTGCTACTGGATAATTCATCATACATAGTATTAGTGGGTAATGAGAATGCGTGATTATTGCCGAGACAAGTCCATTTAGTACTGCCGGTGGAGTCAATGGGCCACTCCCTGTGATCGTTAAGATCCCCCCCTACGGGAAGGGTTCGGTAATACTTATTGCCGATCCCCCCCCATGTTCATGAACTCAGTGATCAATTACTACGGTAATTCAGCCCTATTGCGTTGGCTTTGTAGCAGCGGGGATGTGGTGTTCCTTGAGGGGGTTTATCGCGAAGGCTACGCCATTAGCCCTGTTCAGGATTTATAGTCATTACGTATATGCTGGGTTAATGACTTTGTGGACTAAATATTTAATAGTGGTACTACCTGTGATTATCGTGATAGCAATAATGATTATTAATGAACTTAAAGGCGATGTCGATGAGGAGTGATAAAGTTTACGGGGGGGCAATCGAGACTGTGAAGAGGATTAAGGAGTTCGTAGGAAAGATCATCATCGGTAATACCCAACCAATAGATCTGTTGTTGGCGACCATAATCGCCGGCGGCCATGCATTGATAACAGGGCCCATAGGGTCTGGAAAAACCACACTGGCTAGGGCATTTGCTAAGGCCATAGGTGGGACCTTCAGCAGGGTGCAGATGAGCAATGAAACACTCCCATCAGACATACTGGGCTTCGTCATCTACACTAGGGATGGGGGGGCTGCACACATTGTTAAGGGGGGCCCATATTTGCAAATATCGTGCTTCTTGACGATATAAATAACGCACCACCAAGAACACTCTCAGCACTTCTCCAGGCGATGCAGGAGGGTAAGGTGTCGCTGGACGGTAACGTATTAGAACTACCAAGACCTCACATAGTACTCGCTACACTGAATACTACGGAGCCCGAGCTTGGCATCGTCCCTGAATTATCCCCCCCAGTATTTCTTGATAGGTTCATGAGCAATATCCAAATATCATATGTTGATAGGCTTGACGAGAAGAAGGTAATTAGGAACTCCTACTATATCGAGGATTCTCTATCATCAAATGACGTTGAGCCTGCCGTATCATTAGATAGTGTACTTAATGCCATTGAAGCCGTACGTGAGGTCTATGTCGATGAGGTGCTCATTGATATATAATGGACATCGTGGAGGAGATAAGGAGGGATAGTAGGTTATCCGTTGGTGTTAGCACGAGGGCATCAATAAGCCTATACAGGCTTAGCCAGGCCTATGCATTGGTAAATGGTAGGGACTACGTAATACCCGATGATGTTAAGGCCATGGCTAAACCAGCCTGAGCCATAGGCTTGTCATAAGGCCTGAGTTGAGGGATGCAATTAAGCCCGTGAATATAATTGATGAGGTCATTAGTAAGGTCCCAATACCCAGGTGAGGATGGGTAGAATCCACGTATGTATAGCCCAGTAATTTTATCATTCATCGTCATCTTCGCGGCATTCATAATAATTGGCTTCTTAAGGCGTGAATTTCACGTATTACTTTATTTAACTATTACGTACTTAATTGCAATAGCGATCTTCATCATACTTGAATCGATTGCCATCACTAATTATGCAGTAGAAGCATCAGTGATGCAGTACATATTACTACCGCCGTTGGGTATACTACTTGGGTATGGTGTTCGTGAGTTCGTGGGTAGGGCTAGGGATGGGGGGGATTACCAGGGTAGTATTGTTGTTGTGCGTAAGTTAATGCCCATAATATATATAGTTTACTTATTATACACGGCACTGCTTATAATTCCAGCCCTCGCACTATCCATACTATTATTCATAATTGAGTGGTATGAATTCAGGAGTGATAGATTCGGCCTTGCACTAACGATACTAAATACTTTAGTGCTGATATTCATGCCCATGATCATCGCTGCGCCATCATCAATAGTGATGGCTCTAGCTCTAGATACAGAATTGCAAAGAAGATTACATAATCCCTGGTTGGTCACTCTAACGTACGTATTCTCGGCATCATTGGCATACCCATTGCTCGGGCTTTATAGGGCATTAATAATATTGATACCCATTGCTACGTAATGATCATAGTAACAATTGAGGCGCTCATGTACTTAATGGCCCATTTCAGGGTGGAGGTTAAATCACCATTAAGGGCTGTTGAGGGTAGGGAGTTTACATATGACATTATATTAAGGTCAAGGCCCAGGGTGAATGCAGTAATCAACGTTAGTGCCACGGACTATATATCGTTAATGCAGCAGACGCAGCACTTCAGTGGATATATGGCACTAAAGGCGCGCGCCTTATTTGAGAGGAGTGGGATTTTTCATCCCAGGATTATCGTAGATCTTAGGGATCCCAGGGGCTTCATTAGGTTGAGGAAAGAGGTTGACCATGAACCCATTGTTGTGGTTCCAAGGAGTACATACGTGCTTGGGCTTTACCAGAGAATACTCAGTGGGAGTGCCGTTAGGGGGGGTCTTGGCGAGATCACGGAGGTTAGGGATTACATGCCTGGTGACCCAGTAAGGAAGATTCACTGGGCTAAGTCTGCTAAGTTTGATAAGTACGTCATTAAGGTTTCCAGCAAGTTCACGAACACGATAGCGTTGGTCCCATATGCATCAAACGTGAGGAATCTAAATAGGATTGAGGAGATACTGATGACGACGGTAATGAACCTGCTAAGCCAGGGTGTTGTACCAACCTTCCTAGTTATTGACCCAATTAACTACAACGTAACAAGTGCTAGGTGGGTTATAACTACATAGACATACTTACTAAGGTATTAAATAGCATGAGGAGCCTCGATGTTAATTACCTATCGAGGGGATTAGGTAGTGAGGTTTTTCAGGGAATTAGGACCTTACATCGTGAGAACATCATGAGGGCCATTTCGAGGGTTAGGATTGAAAGACCATTAATACTAATTGGTGAGGAGAGGCTATCAGCGACGTATTAAGCGTGCTACAGGAGTTGGTCGGGCGTGAAAACGTTAGGTACGTACTCATTTAGGTGTCGGTAATGGGCCATGATAGGATATGCCTCTTTGGACCCGATGGGTCTGGGAAGAGCACATTGGCGCAATTACTTACTCAATACATTATGAGGGACGACTACGTTAGAATCTCCTGGATCAGAGGCTCGCACATGGCTGCTTCATTGTTGGCTAGGTTCCTGGCGTTATTCCCAAGCATGAGGGGGGGATTGATAATCCTTATTACGGAATTTCAATACCGAAAAACCTAAGGCCCTTTGGTGGTTCCTGGAATTCATATCAGTACTACCCAATTGGTTCTTCAGGTTCATAATGCCCAGCATTTACGAGACCGTGATTGGCGAGAGGGGGGGGCTTCTGGATTTCCTGGTTTGGGTCTGCGTAACCACCGAGCCAGGCTTCCTCAAGACGCTGTGGGGGGGAAGGGCGACACTGGCGTTGGCGCTTAAGCATTGCAGAAATGTGTTTATAATCGCCGACCTCAAGACCCTAATCAGGCGTAAAGGCCGTGAACCGACTGCTAGGACATTACCGAGACAGTGGATAATATATAATGCATTGGCTAAGTCACTTAACCTAATCAGTGTGGATACAAGCAGTGATACTCCCATTCAGTCTCTAATTAAGTTAATAAGCGAATTAGGCATTGCAAAATCATTAAATACCCGGTGAATTCCTCTCCCTACCAGACTCAAGGAACCAAATACCAAGCCTATTGGCCTCCTCGACTGCTCCCGGCATTGCCCTTAGGCAGTGAATGACCTTAATGACTCTGCCGGGGGGGAATTTGTCTGGCATTGCCCTGATAGCCTCATCAATCTTCTCAGCAACCCTCCTAACAGTGTTGGGGGCTAGCCCTCGTCTTAGCCTCGCCGACTATCGTCAACCGCCCATTGGTACCATAAACATCAAACTCAAACCTCGAGTCAAGGACAACCCTATCAGTCCTAATATCAACACCCCTCCCCCAAGCAGGTGGGTAATAACGTCATTAGCCCCCTCAATCGACAAAGTCACATAGTGTTTCATTATTAATGAATTAATAAATCTTAATGACATTACACGCAATATAAGTATATAATAAGAATTAACGTGTATTGCAGGGAGCCTTCATGAAGCATTTTTCTTAATTAATGAATAACATTATTAATACTTATTAATTACTATGTTATTGAGCCAATCAATGATCAATTATTGGGATGATTTGCAGGCCATTAGGAGGAAGAGACCCCCCCTAATTCACCATTTAATGAATTACGTGGTTATGAATGACGCTGCAAACGTAACCCTTGCCGTTGGTGCATCGCCAATAATGGCCCATGCCAGGGAGGAGGTTGAGGAGTTGGCGGCTAAGGCTGATGTTTTGTATATAAACATTGGTACGCTCGATGATAGGTGGGTTGAGTCCTTCATACTGGCTGGTAAGGCTGCAAGTAGGAATAACGTGCCTGTGCTCTTAGACCCAGTTGGCGCTGGTGCTACTAGGTTTAGGACCGAGACCGTGCTTAGGATACTCGATGAGGTTGAGGTCAGTGTACTTAAGGGGAATGGCGGTGAGATGATGGCTCTGGCGGGCGTTGCTGGTATGGTTAAGGGCGTGGACTCACTGGGCGAGGCCAGCCTGAGATTGCTGAGAAATTGGCTAGGGAGTATGGCGTTACGGCCGTGATTACGGGGGGGCCAAGGGATTACGTATCTGACGGTAAGAGGGTCGCAATAGTCAGTAACGGAACACCAATGCTACAGTACATAACGGGTAGCGGCTGCATGGTTGGCTCCGTGATCGCGAGCTTCATGGCAGTGAACAGGGACTTCTTAATTGCCTCCGTGGAGGGCTTGGTCACGTTCGAGATAGCTGCCGAGAAGGCCGAGAGGAAATCCTCAGGACCTGTATCATTGAAGGTGAATCTAATTGATGAATTATACAATATGAAACCCAGTGATTATGAAATGGCCAGGGTAGAACTTAGGGGGGGATGAGTAGTTGGTTTTCAGGGGGGGATTCCTTAAAATGCGGTAATCCCACTATCAATTAATGAGGGCGGTTGTTGTTTATGAGAGGGGGGGTAAGTACGAGGTGCGTGATGTACCAATGCCAAGGCTTAATGATGGTGATGTCCTGATAAAGATAAGTCATGCGGCATTGTGCTACCGCGACCTACTCCAATTGGCTGGCTATTACCCACGCATGAAGTACCCCCGTCATCTTGGGTCATGAGGCTGTCGGCGTTGTGGTAGAATCGAAGGACCCCCAGGTTCAAGCCAGGTGATAGGGTTGTACCACTACTCCACGAGCCCGATGGAACCTGTGAATTCTGCATGCGCGGTCTTGACTCATACTGCATCAATGCGCTTAGTTATGGTGAGAATGTTGACGGATTCTTTGCAGAGTATGCCAGGGTATCAGGTAATGCACTGGTTAGGGTGCCCAATGGAGTTCCTGACGAGCTAGCTGCATTCACACCCTGTGTCATAGCCATGGTTTATAAGGGTCTCAAAAGGGCGGGGGGGTTGACGTATGGGGGGGAGACCGTGGTTGTGACCGGGGGGGCGAGTGGCGGTGTTGGTATTCACGCGGTTCAATTAGCCAAGGCCCTGGCGCCAGGGTAATAGCCGTCACGAGATCCCCCCCAGATAAGGCCAGGTTCATTAGGCAGTTTGCGGATGATGTTGTTACCGAGCAGAGGTTTAGTAAGGTTATTAAGGATTTAACGAACGGCCTTGGCGCAGACATAGTAATTGAGACTGTGGGTACGCCGACGATTGAGGAATCATTAAGGAGCCTACGCTCTGGAGGTCGTGTAATAATTATTGGTAATGTGAACCCTGACGAGACATACCAATTAAGGCTTGGCTATCTGATTATGAAGGACGTAGTGATGATCGGTAATGTTAGGTCGAATAGGTCTGACGTAGCTGAAACCCTCAAAATACTGAGTAAGGGTTTGGTTAAGCCTGTGATAGCTGCTACTTACCCATTAGAAAGGTTCGGTGATGCGTTGGAATTTATGAGAAATAATTCCAGGATTGGGAAGATACTTATTAAACCTTAATTCATCAGTACTCATTAATTCATTTGAATAATGTAGCATTTCATTGAATTAACTACGTGGATTTAGGTTTACAGGATCAATACATATTCTACAATGGGAGAAGGCTTAATAAATAGGTCTCAGAGGCTTAGTGTAATGCCTACGGACATAATGTGGGTTATTGGTGGACCACAGGGTGGCGGTATTGACACCGGCGCTAACGTCTTCATGAGGGCTGTGGCCAGGGCTGGTTATTACGTAATTGGTGATAGGGAGTACTTCTCAAACATTAAGGGTAGGCATAGCTACTTCATGGTTAGGGTCAGCGACGAGCCCAGGGGGGGAGGCCTACTAAGCTCCATAGACATGCTAGTGGCCCTCGATGCAGAGTCAGTGTTTACGCACTTCCAGGATGTTAAGCGTGGTGGTTACGTGATAGTAGACACCTCCACATTCAACACGAGGCTCGACCAACTGCAGTACATGGAGGATGAGTTGAAGGATAGGTTAAGGGAATTCTTCAGTAAGGCTGGTATTGAACCCACGGTTAAGGGAGTCATTGATTACCTGAGGAGTAATGGGGTTAATGTATTAACCATGCACTATGCGGACCTACTCCAGGAGGTTAAGAAGAGGCTTCATGACATTGACCTACCTTCATTAATTGGCAGGTACTCAAACGTGGTTATGACTGCATACTCAACCGCAATAATGGGCCTACCCATCGATTACGTGTTTAAGGGCCTTGAGGATGTATTCACGGGTAGGAGGGGTAAGCTTCTCGAGTATAATAAGGCCATTGTGGAGGTGGTTTATGACTACGCAAAGCCGATTAAGACGGGCATATCACTACCGCCAATAAAGAGGGATGTTAAGGCAATAATCGTTAATGGAAATGAGGCAGTGGCAATAGGCAAGATACTCGGCGGTCTCAGATTCCAGACCTACTACCCAATAACGCCTGCGGCTGATGAATCATTCTTCATAGAGGCTCACAACATTGTTAGCCTTGACCCAGTCACTGAGGAGACCAAGGCCCTTGAGAAGGCCGGCATTGTGGTTGTTCAGACCGAGGATGAGATATCGGCCATAAACATGGCGATAGCGCCGGATAGCAGGTGCCAGGGCTGCCACGGCTACGTCAGGACCTGGATTAAGCCTGATGGTTGAGGGCACGGGCTTCGCGGGGATGAACGAGGTGCCCGTCGTGATAACGCACTACCAGAGGGCTGGACCAAGCACTGGAATGGCGACGAGGAATAGCCAGTCGGACCTTAGGTTCGTAATGCACATGGGCCACGGCGAATTCCCGAGGATTGTAATTTCATCCGGAGACCATAGGGAGGCGATTGAGGATGCGTTCAAAGCCCTTAACTGGGCCGAGAGGTATCAAATGCCTGTCTTCCACCTAGTCGATAAGACCCTCGCCAATTCATACTCAACGGTCATCTGGGACATTGACAAGAGGACCTCAAGATTGATAGGGGGCTTAATCGTGACTAAGGATGAGAATGACTATAGGAGGTTCAGGATTACGAAGGATGGAGTATCGCCAAGGTCAATACCTGGTTAGGACCAATATTCTGGTTAACCGGTGATGAGCATGATGAGTTTGGCCACATAACGGAGGATCCAGTCACTAGGACGGAGATGTATGAGAAGAGGATGGGTAAGCTCGAGCTTGCGGATAGGGAAATACCAATCACGGACAAGGTTAGGCTCTACGGACCAGAGAGCGCAGATATAACCTTGGTTGGCTGGGGGATCAACAAAGGGTGTCCTGCTAGATGTAATGAATATGTTGAACAGGGAGGGTTACAGGGTTAACTTCCTACAGCTTAAGATGTTCATACCATTCCCAAGCGAGTTCGTGAAGAATGTGCTGAGTAAGGGCCAGTTAATAATTGATGTTGAGTCAAACTATGAAGCCCAGGCCGCCGGTGTCATTAGGGAGAAGACGGGCATAGAGATTAAGCACAGGGTTGTTAAAGTCACGGGGAGGCCGATATTCGTTGATGAGGTTTACGACGCAGTCAAGAAGATACTGAAGGATAAGGATGAGAAGATAATACTGATGAAGGGGCCCTAATCACCTCAAACTCAAGTCGTAAATCACGTAAAACCTCAGTTTCTAAAACATTTATATAAGCACCCTATACATAACCATATGAAGGCAGTTACAGTCATACCTGGCGTACCGGAGTCCCTCAGATTAATGGAGGTCCCTAAGCCAAGCCCTAGCAAGGGTCAAGTCCTACTCAAGCCAATTAGGGTTGGTGTTTGTGGTACGGATAAGGAGATAATCGAGCAGGTACGGCAAGCGCCCGAGGCAGTCAATACCTAATCCTTGGTCATGAGGCTGTGGCTGAGGTTGTGGAGCTTGGTGATGGTGTTGATAATGTGGGTGTTGGCGATATCGTAGTACCAACAGTGAGAAGACCACTTAATTGCGACCTACCCGTGGACTTCTGCCCAGTTGGTCATTACCTTGAGCATGGCATCTGGGGGGGATTGCATGGCCACGCAGCCGAGTACTCGGTCACTGATGCCAAGTACCTGGTCAAGGTGCCGAAGGAGGTCGTCGACATCGCAGTGCTTACTGAACCCCCTCTCGGTGGTTGAGAAGGGCATTGACATGGCGATGAGGCTTGGGCAATCGAGGTTTGACTGGAAGCCGAAGACCGCATTGATACTTGGCGCCGGGCCCGTGGCTTACTAGCCACGATGGTACTTAGGCTGATGGGCCTGAGCACAGTAACGACTGCCACGAGACCACCAGATAGCCTGAAGGCTAAGCTCGTTAAGGAGTTGGGTGGTGTATACGTGGATTCCGCGATTGAGCAGATAAGTGGTGAGTTTGACATAGTCATTGAGGCAACTGGTGCGCCACAGGTGGTTAATGAGGGGGGGTTCAGGCATGTGGCGCCGAATGGCGTGTACGTCTTACTGGGTGTATACCCAAGCGGCGGCTCACTAAATAATCTTGGCGAGTTAATGACCAACGTAGTACTTAACAATAAGGTTATTGCAGGCTCTGTAAACGCCGGGATCAAACACTTCGAGATGGCGCTAGAACACCTGAGGAGGGCTAAGGAGGAATTCAGTAATTGGCCTGCCAAATTAATAACGAAAAGGGCAAGCCTAAGTAATTACCAGGAGGCCTATACATGGACACACGATGATATAAAGACCGTACTAGAGATAATCCCCTCATAAAACTCTCATTATAAACCCTGCTCCCCCCCCACTAAAAGGCAAGACAGCGCATATTTTACCACTCAATGCATGGGCATGCGATTTTACGGGAACACAATGCGTATAATGTATAAAATGAGTAAGTATAATAGGTTATAAAGATTCTTATAGGCAATATTGTGGGATTCGTATGAGGATAACCGACGTTACTGCATACGTGGCTAAGGCTTACGTTGGCAAACCCGTCACGGGTTTTAGGGGGGTTTTATGAGGATGTTGCTTCAAGGATTAGTCATGGCTTCACGGCGGTTTACGTTAAGGTAGTGACTGATGAGGGGGGGTTAATTGGCTGGGGGGGTGAGGCGATTGCTAGGGAGGCCCCCCCTGAAGCCGCAGCCTCAGTCATTAATAGTTTATTCAAGCCCATGCTTATCGGCAAAGACCCACTGGACAGCGAAGTCCTCTGGGAACAGCTATTCTCCGCAATGAGGATCCGCGGGCATTATGCCGGTTATTACGTGGAAGCCCTATCTGGGGGTCGACCTAGCCTATGGGACATCAAGTAAGTACCTCGGGAAGCCAGTGTATAAATTGATCGGTGGTGCCTTTAGGGATAGGGTCAAGGCCTACGCATCATCCGTACTCTTCATGAGTCCTGAAGACACGGTTAAGGAGGTTGAGAGGTTAGTTCAGGAGGGGTTTAGGTACGTTAAGGTTAAGATTGGTAGGGGCTATGACATGGACAAGGCCGTGATTAAGGCTATAAGGGACTCATTGGGTAGTGAGGTCGAGATTATGGTTGACGCCAACACCGCTTATAATGTGTCCACGGCCATTAAGGTCGGTAGGATGCTCGAGAAGTACGACGTACTCTGGTTCGAGGAGCCTGTACCACCCGACAATATTGAGGCTTACTCAAGGGTTGCCAAGCCCTCGACATACCTATAGCCGCCGCCGAGACACTATTCACTAAGTACCAGTGGCTTGAGTTCATGATTAGGGAGGCTGTGGACATTGCAATGCCGGACATAGCCAGGATCGGTGGTATAACAGAGGCCATGAGAATAGCGGCGCTGGCAGATGCCTTCGGCATACCCATGACATTCCACGTGGGATTATCGGGAGCCATGTGCAGGGCCGCGACACTGCAATTCATAGCATCACTACCAAGCCACATAACCTTCACACCAACGTACGAATACTACTATGTTGAGAGGAATCCACTGGCCTACGATACGACCAATGAACCAGTGGAGGTGTTTAAGGGGGGGACGATGTGGAAATACCCAATAGGCCAGGGCTGGGTATTGAGATAAATGAGGAGAAATTGAGAAGGTACATTACTTAATAATCATTAGTCACCCTTTAACCTCGCCATGTACTCACTCAGTCTTTTAATAAGTGCAAGGGCCCTATCTCTACGTAAATTAAAGCCACTCCTATCAAGAAAGTTATGGCAAAAATTTGCATGAAGTTTCTCTACGGAGTCAAATAAGGTCCTTAATTCATCGTCATTAAACTCATCAGCGAGTCTCTCAATTATTATTGCATAATCCCTATGACTGAAGTGTTCCCAACCCTTTAATTCGGCAATGGCATTAAGTAACGCCACCACGGCACCCCCCCAATACTTCTCGCCGGCCTGCACAAGGTCATTATCCGCGTATTCCTTCTCAGCCTCGTTAAGTAATTCACTGTGAATCTTCAAATAAATACTTACCCGATCCTTAGGATCTAAATCCCTACTTATTAACTCAGCCAAATAGAGCTCAGGGCTTAAGTCCCTCTTCTTGGCAATCTCACTTAATAATTCCAATAGGCTCTGCATTAGGTAAAGGTAATAGTGGCAGAAAATTAGCTTAACGCATCACGCAATTAAACCATGTTATATATAATGCATAAATGGCTCTGAAATTCATAGTGAATGTATGAAAATCTTCAGACTCATCAACGGTGGTTGGGTAGGGAACTTCGTAATGATTAATGACAGGGTTTACGTATTACTAAGCGACTCAATCACAGCACTAAAACTCCACTCAGAGGGCAAGGGGGGGTGCCGCTTGGTCCCGAGGTTAATGTCAATGTTGATGAGCTATTGATTAGGGATTATACGTACAGGGGGGGCTTAGGTTTACGAAGCCATACGACCCACCTGAGGTCTGGGGGGGTAGTGGCATTGTTTATGAGGTTGCCAGGGCTAGGTATAGTGAGGAGGATGTGGCTATGATAAGGGGGGGGAGGACGATCTACGAGCTTGTTTACGACGCTGAGAGGCCGGAGATCTTCTTTAAGGGCACGGCTAATAGGTGCGTTGGCCATGGCGAACCAATAACCATCAGGAGCGACTCTGAGTGGACACTACCTGAGCCTGAACTTGGCGTTGTGATAGACTCAAGCGGTAAAGTATTGGCTTATACAATTAGTGACGATGTATCGGCAAGGGACTTGGAGGCTCAAAACCCACTTTACCTGCCGCAGTCGAAGATTTATAATGGATCCTGCGCCATTGGGCCATTCCTAGTGACGCCTGATGAGGTTAGTAATCCATATAACTTAACCATCAGCATGAGGATAATAAGGGGTGGCTCAGTAATATTTGAGGGTAGCATAAGCACGTCTAAGATGAGGAGGAAAATTGAGGAACAAATAAAGTACTTAATCAGGGATAATACTGTTCCTGACGGAACATTACTATCAACAGGAACAGCAATAATACCACCAAGACCCATAACCCTAATTCATGGCGACATAGTCGAAATATCAATAACAAAGCTAGGAACGCAAAGAACGCCGGTGATAAAGTTAGGTAAATAAAAATAGGGATTAAAAATTACATAATGGAAATACCCGAGGAGTTAATTAAGGCAGCCAAGGAAAAGGGCATAGACATAATTGACCTCTTAATAAGCGCCATTGGCAGGAACGACCCATCAACCGCTATTAGGATTAGGCTTGAACTCGCCGAGAAATATCTAAATGAGGCTAAGGAATATATGAGGAAGGGCGATGCCGTGCAAGCCAGCGAGAAGGCATATAAAGCCGCTGAGGAATGCATCAAGGCTCTAGCCGAAAGATATAATATACCTGAACACCAGCAGGCTATTAAGGAGGGTCGGTGGTACACGTACCTACTCGGCATGGCCAGCAACACCCTTGCCTCAATACTCGGTGATTGGGTTGCAACGGGTTGGGCGGCCGGCTACGTACTTCATGTCTGGGGCTTTCATGAGGCTAAGTTTAGCGTGGGTGACTTATCGAATTACCTAAGGCTCGTTGAAAACCTAGTAACAAACACCAAGAAGGCCCTCGGGACCTAAGGATTTAATTTAACCTGCACCGACTATACTGCTGAGCATTCATGGAGATTACAAAGCCCTGGATAGACGCAAGGAGGTACCAAGAGGATAGGTTCAGGGAGCGTTCTACGAAGCCGAATTAGCCGAGAGATTTCTTCAGAATGGGTTATTAAGAAATGCGGCTGGTAAGGCATTTCAAGCCATTAAGGCCTACGTAGCCGGGCTAGCCGTTGATTATAGGGAGGAATTAGCGAAGCATTATCCAGGTGTTAGGAGGTTGGGTCCGAATAAGGTGGTTAATAGGGTTGATTGGTTAATAGCCATTATGCCAAGCTCAAGACTCAGGGAAGTGGCCTCAATAATAGGCGATAAGGAGCTCAGGCTCTACGTAGAAATAGCTCTAAATTTGCACGAATTTCAGTACAACGGTCTTGACAGAGATAGCGAAGTATCGAGGTACTCAAGCGAGGAATTGGTAAGGAAGGACGTAGTGAGGTTATTAACTTCATAAGGGATAGATTGAAGAATAGAATTTAATTCTTTTAGCGACTCAATACTTCCGTCACTTGTTCATTTGCTTAGCCACGGCCGTGAACAAACCCTTAATATAACCAATCGTGTAGAGCCTACCGAGGTAATTATAGCCCGCGGCACCCAATTCGGTGTCGCCCTCAAGAGTTGGTGTGTGATCAACCCTTATATACCATTCATGACCTATCTCAAGCATCGCCCTGGCGGCTTCGACTAGGTCAGTCTTACCCTCACCAATTAATGTCTCAACAAAATTATACCTATCACCCTTCACATCCCTGAAGTGGACGAAGTAAATCCTATCCTTCAACCTCCTAACGGCTCCAGGCACGTCATCAGTCATGAGCGTGAAATTACCCATGCAGAAGGTAATGCCATTATGCTCACTCCTAACAAGGCTAACCAACTTCTCGAAGGACTCAACACTATTCATGATCCTAGGCACACCCCCCCTAAACTCAGGTATTGGCGGGTCGTCAGGATGCATAGCCAGGTAAACACCCCCCCTCTGCTCAGCAAGCGGCACGATATACTCAAGGAAATTCTTCAGATTATCCCAAAGCCTATTTGCATCAATGCCGTACTCCTTAACGAGCCTATGCGGCGGCGCACCCTCAATATCCTTATAATTAAAACCACTCACATACATACCATCCTACCAGGAATATGCGTATGAGTCCTAGCCCAGCCAATACCAGCCATCCAGTTATAAACCCAGATCTTAATGCCCAACCTACCCATATTCTCAATAAGCCTAGCCACATTATCAAGCTCCTCCTCCCTAACCCTGGGAATACCAAACCTAATACCATCCATCGGCGGATTATCCTCAATAATAACCAATTTCAAACCATTATCCTCAAGCATGTTTTTATACCTCATTAAAGGACCGTAATCCCACGGTCTCTCCTCCTCAACCTGCCTCCAATCCGTAAACCACCTAGGCAGGACACCCGTGGCATACTCAACACCAACCTGCCTAAGAACACGCCAAAACCACGAAGGCCTACCCTCCAGGATTATCTCAGAAAACCTTATATCCATTAGACTTAATTTTTTACATGGGTATTTATATTCATAATCTTATACGTCAATAAGAATTAAAATAAATTAATTTGAATTTGTTTTTAAGAAACGTAAAATAAGGTTTATTGCGCTTTCACCTCTTCAGTAAGTTCAGGTGGGTGATACTTACGTGCATCAAAGCCTATGATTAAACCTAGTATGGCCGTAGCCAAGGCATAAATTCCCAGGGCCTCTGTTACACCAGGCGCACCAATTGCCGCTAACCAATATGGGCCCCCAGAAGGAACCCACGACAGCCGCAGCCTTAACCCAGAAATAACCCCCAGCCAGCAGCCGTACCTCTCTCACTTGCACCAAATGCCGCATTTATGGAGGTCATTCCTTGGCTTGCAGGCCCAATCACGTGACCAAAGTAGAATACCGAGGCCCACAGTACGAATAACCATAATGGCCAGTGATAAAGGAAGGTAAGGGCTAATCCGAATAAGGACACCCCAGCTAAGAACGCGCCTAATACGTATTGGGACTTCGTACCTATCCTGGGAGTTAAATAAGCCACAGCTATTCCCGCAATGACACCCACGCCGTAAAAGACTGCGGAAGCCTCAATCGTAGCTAAACTACCCGCTAAATGCATGGTTAACAATATATAGGGCATATAGAAACCAAACGTGTAGAACTCAATGCTTTGTTCGAAGTTACCATTAAATGAATAAACCAATTCCTTCCACTTTGACCACCTGAATATCTTAAACGCTGACCTGAATCCCCCCCTAGCCACTGCCCTATAATCAATATCGACGTCTGGTACGTCGGGCAGGTCAATACCGTAAGTCTGCTTTAATATTCTCTTGGCAGTTGCTAAGTGGCCTTTATACGCAAGCCATAGAACTGATTCAGGTATTCGTGCTCGGAGCATGAGTATTATGAAGGCGAAGACACCACCCAATATCATGGTTGTTCTCCAAAGCCATGGAGTTAATAACGTGTGGAAATAGAAGTATAGGGGTAAAACTACTATGGCTATTGTTACTAGATACATTAAGTACCACTGGAGTTGCCATAAGTTGCTCCAGAATAATCTCTGATTCCTCTCGAGATACTCGAAAATGTACGTGAAACCAGTTGCCGTATCAGCGCCTAATGCAAAACCAAGTAGGATTCTAAATACCGTGAATGTGTACGGATCCGGCGCAAGCCCAGCGCCAATGGCCATCACCGTAAATAATATCATGTTTAGTATGAACATTGTTCTCCTACCAAGCCTATCCGTTAACCAACCACCGGCAACAGCGCCGACGGTAGCGCCTATTTGAACGGCCGCAACGGCTAAGCCAAATAGAAATGGCGACATCCATGGGAATGTTGCCTTAAAGGCAGCCGTACCGAACGTGAATGCAGCGAAATCATAGGCATCAACATAGGGAAGCCAGGGCTATTACCGCTATGTACCTTGCGGTTATATTCTTCGTACTAAGCACGGTCTGATAAATTTTGGCAATACCTCTCTCAATTTCTTCCTTAGAATATTGTCCTCCCTGCGACATTAAAACTATTTAATAATGAGGGTATTTCAGTAAGTATTCTAATCTGTTAAATTGCTTCTTTATTTGATTTTAGTTAGTAATAATTTCACATTATGAAAAGCGGAGATGACTTAATTAAACGCATTGGTTCGTTAGGAATTAAATTTGAGTTTGGGGGGGCAAGGAATGATTTTATAGGGTTTCCCGTGAGACCATTGGTCATTACGTATCTTCATGGTGAGAATGACGTCATTAGCATCATTAAGGTTGTTAATGAGTTCCACGTGCCTGTGATACCCTGAGGCGCGAGTACGAGTTTCACTGGCGCTGTTTTCTGTGATGATCGCATCCTAATTGATATACGTGGTATGAATAAAAATACTTGAGATCAATACCGTTAATTGGTATGTTAGGGTTCAATCTGGCGTTATCCTTAATTATTTAAATCAGAGAACTTAACAAGCATGTATTTAATGCTGGGCTCAAGGAGACTAATGGCGGTTATTATGCCCATGAATTAATGAATATAGCATCTCGTGCTGGTGAAGTGCATGAATTATTAAATTAAGGATGATATTGATAGAAATGTACGAATTTAGATCAAGGGCTGGCGAAGACATTAAAGTTATGTATGGAAATTTCTACTTTGAAGACATAACAGCGCACATACCAAGACTGGTCGAGGCAGTAAAAGACTGAGGGATGTTGGCATATATAAGAGATCAATGCCAATATTAGCGCATATAGGCAATGGAAACACGCACCCACACATACTATTTAAGCCAGGTGAAGAGGACATTGCTCAAAGAGTTTACGATGAAGTCGCGAGAATAGCTATTGAGTTAAGCGGTACTATAAGTGGTGAACATGTTATTAATCTTCAAAGGAAATCGTTACTTTACGAACAATATCTCAAGAGAAATAGTATTATCGCATCAATTTAATGAGAAATATAAAGAGACTAATTGACCCTAGTAATATATTGAATCCTAATAAATTTATTGATTAGTAGTTTTTCAATTATTAATCACTAAAAACTTATAAAGATATAAATATGTTTTATCAGTGTGAAATGGGTTAAGCTTTATGTTCAGGTTGAGCATTATGGTGATTGGAGCTATTATACAAGGGATTTTGATGGCATTAAGACTCCATGAGGTATTACTATCCATTTAAGGAGCGGGGTTATAGCTTTGAAGCGATTACTGTGACTGGTACGAGGAGTGATGTTGTTAAGTCCTTCATTAGGAGGTTTAAGTACCTTGGTAATATCGTTGATGTGGTCTCAGTTAATAAGATCAACAACCATACCTATGAACTCTTCTTCCTAGGCGACATTAAGGGCATGCTCAAATACCTAATACTCAAACGCGGCGGAGTAGTGATAAGTTCATATGTTAGCAAGGGGGGGATTAAGGACTTCACAGCGTACTTCTTCACCAAAGACATAAACGAATTAGAAATGTCGCTTTACGAACTTAGGAATGAACTTAATAATTACGGTAAAGTACCAACCTTCAATATCGTTAAGGTATCAAAAGCCCCCTATATTCACGCCACCCATCTACGGCTTAACAGATATTGAGAGGAAAATTCTCCAAACAGCATATCGCATGGGCTTCTTCAATTATCCAAGAGGCGTAAGCCTCGATGACCTTGCCAAAGAATTTAATATCAGTAAGGCTACTGTAAATATCCACCTTAGAAATGCCCTGAGAAAAATCATATCTTCATATTTAAATAATGGTAGTAATTAATAAATGAACAGTTACTAATATTTACGCGTAATAATTAGTATTTAAATACGATAATATAAAAACTATCTTAATGAAGGTTGGAATTATCGGTTTAGGAAGGATGGGCGGAGCGTTTGCACGTAATTTATTAAGGAGGGGGGGTTATGACTTATATGTCTATGATATTGTTAGGTCTAAGGTTGAGGATTTCGTTAAGCTTGGGGGGGCTAGGGGGGGCGTATCCTCGCCGGCCGAAGTGGCTTCGATCGTCGATATACTCCTCACTAACGTGCCCAGATCCGAGGACATGCTCGATGTTTACCTCAGCGAGAATGGTGTGCTTAAGAGTCCCAGGCCTGGCTTAATAGCTGTTGAGACGAGTACTACGGACATACCAAGTAAGTTGAAACTTGCTGAGGAATGTAGGAAGAGGGGTGTTGGCTTCCTTGTCGCGATGCTGGGCTTAACCGTGCCCCCCCAGGCCGAGAGAGGAGAAACACCGCTCTTCGTTGGTGGTCCTAAGGAACTCTTTGAGAATCCAAATGTACAAAGGCTGTTTATGGACCTCTCGTCAGGTAGGATCTACTACATGGGTAGGATAGAGACTGCGGTGGCCTTTAAATTAATAACGAATGCCATGGGCTTTGCACAATTACTGGTATTCCTCGAGGGCCTACAATTCATTACTAAGTTTGGCATGGGCATTGAGGAGTTCTTAAAGGCTGCTAGGGATACGGCAGCCTATAATTACTGGTTTGACGCTAGACGCGAGAAGATACTTAAGGAGGACTACTCGGCATACTTCCCGGTTGACTACATAATTAAGGACCTAATGTACACGTTAGAGTCAGCCAAAAACATTAACTGCCCACTACCCATGACGAGCCTTGCCGTACAATTCTACGTAATGGCAAGTAGTAAGGGTTATGGAAATGAAGATGGGATAGCGTTAATGAAGATTTTAAGAGAATATTGCAAAAGCCTCTGAATGCATTACATATAGCTTTATGCACTGAACGCCCTTAAACTGACGCCTTTTGTTTCTGGCCCTATGTATGCGCCTATTGCTGATAGTGTACCGCCTATCATTAGCATTATTGCGGCTATTATCCACATACTGTGGAGAATTGGGTAAAGTAGGATTGATAGGAATGGCATTATTGGCGATGATAGGAATATGCCTGAACTATAACCAAAGCCAACACCTGAACCCCTCCTGACTGTTGCGAATCTCTCCGTTAAGTAGCAGGCTCCACTCCCCCAGACATAGTTTGTGAACCAGCCAACAAGTACTGTACCTAACCATAGTACTGCCGTATTCCTCGTGTATGCACCAATGTATAGTAGGTAGAATGAGGGTATTGCCATAATAACAGCACCAATGCCAGCTATCATTATGCCTAGCCTTCTACCAATAAGGTCTGAGACCAAACCCCATATTATTAAGCTAATGGCATCTATTATGCCAGCCATTGAGTAATAAAATGCGGCCTCACCACCCGATAAGCCGGCGCTCTCGGCTATCCCAACGAAGTAGTTGAACATTGACCACGAACAATAGAACATACCCGTCATAACAAGCATCACCTGTAAAAACGTTAGCACCCTCTCCCTAGTGCTAAATAGGGAGAAGAATGGCACCTTCTCCAACTTACCTTGCTCCTTAATCTCCTCAAAAACTGGTGACTCGGGCAGAGTAAGCCTAATGATAAAGCCCACCACAGCAGGTATGAGACCTGTTAGGAACACGTATCTCCACCCATAAGCCAGCATCCTTGATGGACCGAGCCATGAATAAAATATCGAGACTACGGCACCACCGAGCGCAACACCCCCACGCAAAGCCTGACTGATCAATACCACCGGCTAACCCTCTCCACTTAATTGGTACCTGTTCCAGCGCGAAAGGATGCCCTGCTGCATACTCGCCACCAATGAATATGCCCTCAATAAACCTAAGTATTGCAAATATTACATAAGCCATAATACCCACCTGAGCATACGTTGGTATTGCTGCAGTAAGTGCGCTGAGTATACCAGCACCAAGTAACGTGTAAAGTAGGGTATTCCTCCTACCGATTAAGTCGGCGTAGTTACCGAATAACGCACTACCAACAGGTCTCGCTATTAATGTAAATACGTAACCAAAAAGTGTAATGAAATAGGCGAGCCATGTCGGCATTTTCGATGGTAACAAGACCTTCGCTAATATTGGGGTCATCGCGGTTACAAACATTAAATCATAAGCATCAAGAAAGAAACCTATTGTCTGACCCAATAAGGCATAAGCAGCTTGCCTAGTCCATCTCTGCTCAAACTCCTTCATCGAAAATATTTTATTAATACTTCCTAAGTAATAAATATTAAATTTAATGTGTATTATTGACTTACTTAAAATTATAAGGTTAGTAATAACCCTTAAACTTTTAATTATGAGGTAAGCGTTGTATGAGGGTTTATGAAGTAATTGCTGGTTGGCTTGCTAGCATTAATAAGTACGTCTTTACTGTGGCTGCTGAGAATATTTTGGGTTTGTTGAGATCCTTGATTGATAGGGGGGGTGGGTTTGTTGTTAATTCTAGGTTTGAGCCTTCCGCGGGTTTCATGGCCCTTGTCTCCTCTAGGTTATTACTTAGGCCTGGTTTGCTTGTGCTTACCGCTGGTCCTGGTGTTTTTGGCGCTTTATCGCCTATTGCTGAGGCTTTTGTTGAGGGTGATCCCTTGATCGTTATTGCGCCTTCGGTGGTTGGTGGTAGGGGGGGTACTCACATGCATCAGTTGCGTGGTGATGCCCAGTTTAATGCCTTGAATGGCGTTGTCAAGGCTTCGTTTAGGTTAAGCGGCGTTGGTGGCATTTCCGAGACCTTGATAAAGGCTTATAGGGTTGCGGTTAGTGGTAAGCCTGGCCCGGTCTACGTTGAGGTGCCTTTGAGCGTGCTTGACTCCGAGATCGAGGTTACTCCAGTCGATATTAGTGGCGTTGGAATTGAGAGGCCGATGGCTGATGATAGTGTTGTTAGGGAGATTGCTAAGATTCTTGCTGATGCCGAGCTTCCCGTACTCCTGCTTGGTAGGGGCGTGCTTTTGTCAGGAGCTAAGGAATTAGCGATCAAGGTTGCTGAGGTCTTAAATGCCCCCCCTGTAGCTACTACGATAATGGCTAAAGGATTGGTGTCCCCCCTAATCATCCGCTTTATGCTGGTGTTGCCGCGGGTAAGGCAGGTAACATGGTTGCTTATGAAGTCATTAAGAGGCTGATGCTGTGTTGGCCATTGGTAATAGGTTTAGTGAGATTGGTACTGGTAGGTATAGTCTTGAGATCCGTGGTAAGCTTATCCACGTCAATGTTGATGATTATGACCTTGGTAGGGCCTATGAGCCGTACATCAAGGTGCGCGCTGACGCGAAGGACTTCCTGACTAAATTACTTATGGCGCTTAGGGGGGGTTTAAGGATTAGGCGTAAAGATTACGTTGTTAATGAGCTCAGGGAGTTGTGGGTTGCCGAGAATAATGAGCTCGAGGGTTATTACAGGGATGCCGGTGGTTTGATTAAGCCTTGGGAGGTCATTAGGGCCGTCAGGGAGGTCTTTAGTGGGGGGGTAGTACTGTATTTAT
This sequence comes from Vulcanisaeta distributa JCM 11213, assembly GCA_001316125.1. The sequence goes on along the minus strand of BBCS01000002.1, from coordinate 170,210 downwards.
TGGCGATGTTGGTGCACATAGGATTGAGAGCTTCCTAATGCCTATTTACGACGGTGAGTCCTACATAACTAGTACCAGTTACGTATCAATGGGGCTCGCAGTACCTGGCGCGGTGGCTGCTCGATAATTCACCCAGATAGGGATGTGGTGGCGCTTGTTGGTGATGGTGGGTTCCTAATGACGGGCCTTGAGGTATCAACGGCTGTTCAATACGGTGCTAAGCCAAGGATTATCGTGTTTAATGACTCAGCCTACAGGGTTTTGGGTGTTTATGAGAGGGTTAGGTTTGGAGGTGTTACTGAGTCCCTTATTAAGTTGCCAAACATTGACTTTGCGTTGTTGGCAAAGTCATTGGGTGCTGAGGGGGGGATTTCGATAACCCGTAGGGAGGACCTTAAGCCATTACTTACTGACGCCCTTAATTCTGACAAGGCCGTGGTAGTCGATGTTCATATTGACCCAGGCGCTGTGCCAATACCGTACCAAAGACTTTATAGCCTAAAGTCAATATAATTAATAAATTAAAATTACACATCTAGTTCCTTGACAACGCCATCCTCCGTTAAACCCCCTCTTCCTATAGTAAATCGGTAGCCATTTCTCGACTATGTATGGGACCTTCGTATCGCTCCTATTCGCGTGCGGTGTTAACATCCTCTTTGGTAGTTTATCGTCTTTACTCGTTATTCCCAATTGATTATCTATCCACCTCTCTATCTTCCAAACCCTGTCTCCAATCTCCATGAGCTTATCCACGGTGTACTCCTTACCCGTTGTATATTTCAGTAGGTTTATTATGTCCGTGACTGTTAACCCAGCCGTGAATGCGTACTTACACATTACTAGTGAGTCGTACACGGTCATTAGGTTCTGCATCTTAATGACTATGTCAACCACCTCCTCAGACTCATTATACCTATCATCCCTAGCACTAATACCGAGCTCAGGCACTGCAATGCCCCCCCTCCACGGCATGTGCGGCCAGCTAGGTGATCAGCGCCCCCCCTATTAATCGTTACGAAGCTTAGGGCATGCGCGAAGAACGCCCTACCATCGTGGGCCGCATCTCCAGCCCCTTAACGTGTACTGCGAAGTCCTGCCCACCAATCTTCTCAGAAACCCTCTTCACGCCCTCAGCCAGTAGGTCGCCAATGCCATCCCTATAGGCTATTTTCCGTATTAACCTAATCACGGCATCCGCATTACCCCCACTCAAGCCTTAACCCCTCAATCTCCCTATTGATTAATCCCCCCCTCTCGGCAGCCTCGAATATGAACCCAATCACGTTACCTGTCGATATTGTGTCAAGCCCAAGCCTATCACATTCCTCATTCATCCTTGCTATGGCCTCTAAGTCGCTGATTAGTAGGTTTGTGCCAAATAGCGATATTGTCTCGTACTCAGGACCCAGGCCTTTAAACTCCTTGTCAAACCACTTACCTGGTTTAACCCTGACGAACCTCTTACAGGCCACCGGGCATGTGGTGCATGGGTATGGCCTCTCTAGTATTGTCTTGGCCATGGTCTCGCCCGTTATCTTGAAAACTTCATTATCATCCCACCTACCCCCCCAGGCGAAGTTCCTCACGGGTATGTTACCCATCTCATTGTATATACCCACACTACCGGCGCTGCCAAACTTCCTAAGTGAAACACCCCCCCTTGCAGAGCTACCCAGCTTAACATTTAACTCCCTAACATACCTCCTCAACTCCTCAGGATATGCATACTCAATGGGCCTGGTACCCTTAACGACTAAAGCCTTTAGGTTCTTACTACCCATGACGGCGCCACCGCCAGCCCTACCGCCAATACCCTCCTCATTCGCTATTGTCGAGAACTTAACCAAGTGCTCCCCCCCAGCAGGTCCGATGGCCAATGCCTTAATTGATTGGTCATTAAGATCCCTCCTCAGGGCGTTCACCGTCTCTATTATGTCGAGACCCCCCCAGTACCTACTGGCATCCCTAATGTCCGCCTGCCCCCCCTCCTCAATGTATATATAAACAGGTCTCTCGGCCCTACCCCCCCTCACGACTACCGCGTCAAGACCAGCCCTCTTTAATTCATACGCAAACCTAGTACCCACGTGGTTGAACCCCATATCCCAGTCAATGGTGATATGAAGCCTATCGACACCCTACCACTCTGTGGAATTATATCACTCGTTAGGGGGCCCTGCTGCGAACACGAGGATGTTTGATGGGTCAAGCGGGCCCTTTATCTCCCTGAAGTGCTTATATATTATGTAGGCGGCAAGCCCCCCCTCACCACCGAGTACCTTATCATAAACATCCTCCCCCCCAACAGTCTCCACCCAGGTCTTACCACTACTTAAGTCGACGTATAATACTCTCCCAACCCAACCAAATAACGCCACGGTTATGCGGCTTAATGACCATTTAAAAATGCTTTATTTTACATATTTAGTCCCAATTTAATGTGTTAATATCTTCTCGGCCTCCTTAACCATTCTCTCAACCTCATCTATATAACCAACTACGTCATTAACGCCCAACTTAGCCTCGTGAAAGCCCCCATACGTGGAGTAAATATGCGCTACTCCAGCCGTTTAATACCCAGTTACCCAGCATTCTTGATAATTTATTGGCTACGGAGCTTAATTGATAAGTATACCACCTGCCTCCTTAACCGCCTGCTGGAATTCCGGCAAGTTGTACTTCTCGGCGAGGGCCTTAACAACCTCCCAGCAGCCTTGTAAGCCTTCTCGCTGGCCTGTATTGAATCGCCGGCGTTCAGCCCTCCCTAGCCTCCATGATAAACCTCTTAGCCAGCTCCACCCTTAATCGTATCGACTCTGAAGGATCCTTACTCCTACTCCTTATCGCGCCTATTATTAGTTCCTCAATGTCGATGCCGCGCTCCTCCGCAATCCTGATAAGCTCCTCCATGTCAAAGGGTTATTTAAACTCAGGGTTAATTAATATGTTTACCACGCCTTAAATCACGCCATTTCTCCTAGCCAACTCCTCAGCCATGTTAAGTAATTCCCCGGGGGGGCCTATTGATAGGTCGCCAACCTCCGGTGGCTTCTCACTAAGGCTTACGAGACCAACCCTCTCCGCAACCCTCCTCATCTTAGCCACCGCATCTATGGCCTCCCTCTGCGTGAACCCACCCTGCTTAACCTCAAAGGCCCATATCCTTCTCCTACCCTTAACGAGGATTACATCAATGTCCTCCCTCGGTGAGTAGTATTGAGCGGCGTTGAAGTAATTCGCCAACATCTCACCAACGCTAAACTGAACCTCTCTGCCAATGGGCAACTCAATGGGGGGGCCAGCCCCCAAGTTCGCTAACGCTGTACTTCGCCTCGGCATACAGTATTAATGATAATATGGGTGATCTAACCACGTAATACCTCTCCCTACCAAGTCGGTATGCCTCTTAACAGTCCTATTTGTGCTAGTTTACTCAGTATGGATGATGCAGATGCAAGCCCACCCCCCCTAATCGCCAATGCACCAGCTATTTCAGTACTCTTCCAATAACCCTCAGCAACGAGAAGTAGCGTCCTCCAGTATGTGCTTGTCAACTCCCTATTCTCCTCACTAAAGACCTCGCCTATCAATCCCCCCCTGGCCACTAGGGCAAGCTCACTAATCCTATTTCTTAAGTCATCAAGAGAGTCTATGAATGGTATAATCCAGGGATCGCGATAAAGCACGGATAATACCGGGTCCCTTAGTTGGGCTAGGATATCCTCATACGACATTATATCAATTTTAATAGGTAACATAATACCGAGCAATGGACTTCCACTGCCAAGTACCCTGTTCACAATTCCATAACTCGACCCAGCAGTTATGAGTAAACCGCCTGGAGCCCATGAGGCTATGAGGTCCATGTACTGGGTGGGCATTCTCTGGAACTCGTCGATTACGGCAATACCGCCACGCCTAAGTACTTGACCGACCTCCCTGAGTCCCTCATCTATTGACGAGACCTCATCATTCATAATAACCCTATTAATTGTTTGGGTGATTAGTAGGTAAATGTCGTAATTGATGCAATTCCTTATTAAGACGGTCTTACCAACCTTTCTACGTCCATAAAGTAATGCCCAACCATTTAGTCGTTTAAGCTCATTGCATTCACGTCTTCTTAAAATTATTCTCATAAGACTAGTACTTTAGTACTAGTATTAAAAGTTTAATTATTGGAGATCGCCATAACCGTAAATTGCGTAACAAAGGCATTTTTAGGGGGGGTTTAAAGCTGTATTATTCATAGTAATGATTAATTGTCAAGGCTTCATTAATGATTTAAGGATTAGAATGGGCAGGTTAGTAAACGCCAGCTTCGTTGCGGTATTGCTCTTTGGTTCCGTGGCTCGCTGTGAGGCTGATGAACATAGTGATGTTGACTTATTAATTCTCCATAGGGGGGGCTTAAGTCATATTGATCATGTTAGAAGGAGGAGGGCTATTTACTTAGCGATTAGTGCCTTACTACGTGATTATCCACTGACCGTACTCGATATGGACATTAATGACTTCTTAAGCCCAGGATTAATAACGCCGCTATTACTCAATATTTATTGGGACGCCGTAGTACTACTGGATAGGACCGGTAAGTTAAGTGAGTTCTTGGATTACGTGAGACGCAGGATTATTGAGAGTGGACTCAGGAGGGTTAGGGATGGTAGGGCGTACTATTGGGTATTGCCAAAACCGATGGAGCGGGTTAGGATAATATGATCGACCAATGAGAGAGGTTCAGTATAGGTATAGATTAGCTAATGAGCACCTTAGTAGGGCCGAGAGGTACTGCTCAATTGAGGACTGGGCAGGGTGCGTACATTATTCACAGTTAGCCGTCGAAAACTTCGCAAAGGCCATCATAGCGATTTATCAGGTGCCCACCTGGAGCCACGATCCATCAAATCAACTAATGAACATTATTAATCAACTACCAGGTGAAGTTAGGGAGCTAGTTATTGAATTAGCTAGGATGAGCATGAATTGGCGGTTGAACACGCCCGCTCAACCTATGGTGAACCAAATACTGGGTTAACGCCTGGCATGATCTATAATCGCCCAAATGCCGTGGAGGCGTTATCCAAGGCGCGTAGGGCGAGGGAAATCGTTATTAGGATACTTGGTCTGCTTAATATAGCGATCTAATGGCTTAGCTATAATTCGGCAATAGTCCTCCGTGGCCCATTGCAGCCACCTCCTCCCTGCTGGTATTAGGTCCGCCATTAGCCTCGGCAGGAATATGTCAATGGCGTTGTAGTCGCTGTAGTATATTCCTCCGGCGGACACTGCGAGTATTGGTATATTATTAAGTATGGCTATCATAGTCATCGTGGTCGGTTTAATGGGTACCCCCCCATAGGCTATGACCCTAGCCCCCCCGAGCCTCCTTATGGCTATTGGTGTCTTGTCTGTCGGGTCCACAGACATGCCGCCTGTGACCACGATTACCTCCGCGCCGTTGCTTATGGCCTCCTTCACGGCACTCATTATCTTATCTTCGTCGTCAGGCACCACGGTGTTGAATACCACCTCCCAGCCGTATTTATCGGCCTAGCCTTAATCACTGGGTAGTAAAGGTCCCTCTTCCTACCCTGGTAAATCTCAGTACCTGCGATGACGATGCCAATCCTCCTCCTCTTAAATGGTACGACATTGACTAAGTCCCTATACCTCAGCAATTCTTCAACCTCGTCCCTCCTCATGCTGAGTGGTATCACGTCAACAACGCCGATCAATTCATCCTTAACGGCACCACTCATGCTCTGCCTAGTAATCAGTAGAACACTGCCGCCTAGGTTTAGCTCGGTTAGGCCATGCACGTCAACCTTAAGCACGCCATTAATGCCGGCCATTATCCAGGCAGAGCCTTGCTTGGCTGGTTTGACGTACGTGTTCTCCCCCCCAGCCACTGCCCTGGCCACGGTCTCGGCAATCTCCCACTCATACATCAAGTCACTTGACTCCTCATTACCCTCAACCCACACGAAGTAGACGCCAGAGTCCTTCAGCTTCTCGACATCATCCTTAGTGATCACGTGGCCCCCCCTGGGCAGTAATACCGTTGCCCCCCCATCCCTACCCACATACGTCGTGTCATAACCAAGCACTTGCCCAATTGCATCCTCAACCCTAACAAGCCTCACATTACCGACTTACCAAATGCGCCTTTAAATAATGATCCCAATTTAAACAGGTTATAGGCAATGATTATTAAGTGGCGCACCTTGGGTTACCCGTATGGAGAGGCTTAGGGTGGGTTTCATAGGGCTTGGTATAATGGGTAGTGCCATGGCCATGAACATCCATAAGGCCGGCTTCCCACTAATTGTTTATAACAGGACCAGGTCAAAGACAGAGCTTTGCGAGGCTTGGTATTCCCGTCGCCGAGAGCCCCAGGGAAGTTGCCGAGAAGTCCGACGTCGTGATTGACATGGTTACAGACGCGCCGGATGTGGAGGAGGTCCTGCTGGGCCCTAATGGTGTTGTCCACGGGGGGGCCCACCCAGGGCTTATAGTCATTGATATGAGCACGAACTCGCCTGACCACGCCAGGTACTTCGCCAGGGAGTTAGGTAAGTACGGCATTGAGTTCCTGGACGCACCGGTGACTGGTGGCGATATTGGGGGGGCTAGGCAGGGCACATTAACAATAATGGTCGGCGGTAAGTATGAGGTCTTTGAGAGGGTTAAACCAATACTCCAGGCAATGGGTAGGACGATAATATACGCCGGCGATGTTGGTAATGGGCAGATGCTCAAGCTCCTCAATCAAATAGTTGTTGGTATTGACATGCTCGCCGTAGCCGAGGCGATGGCACTCGCTAAAAAGGCGGGCATTGACATGGAGAAGCTATTCACAGTGCTATCTACCGGTGCTGCCAACTCATTCACTGTTCAGTACTACATGCCAAAGATGATGAAGGGAGACTTCGAACCAGGGTTTAGGGCAGCCCACCTGAAGAAGGACCTCAGGTACGCCATCGAAACGGCTAATAGGCTTAACGTGCCGCTTCCAGGCACGGCATTAACACTGCAATTATACAATGCCTTAGTGGCTAGGGGGGGCTGGGCGAGAAGGGGGGGACGCAGGCCTTACTGAAGTTGTACTATGAAATTGCTGGTATTAGTGATGGGTAGGTTTAAAAGCCGCCGTATCAATGCGCATTTAATGAGTATTGTTAAGGTTAAATTCAGGGTTTATAATCCAGCGGACATGAGTAAATATGTTGAGATTGATGGGATTGTGGATACTGGGGGGCTGTTTACTCTGTAATAGCGTCGTCACTCCTAAACTCAATAGGGATCAAGCCACTTGAGAGGAGGAGGTTTTTGGCCTTTGGTAGTTATGTTGAGAGGGATGTTGGTGGTGCGATCATTGAGGTTATGGGTAGGAGGGGGGGTGCCGTAACGGTGATCTTCGGTGAGGAAGGGGGGGACATTAATGTGCTTGGGGGGGTCACTGCGTTGGAGGCGCTGGGTCTTGAGGTTGATGTAGTTAGGGGAACGCTTAAGGAAACAGAACAATTACTACTTTAAATTTTAGAATGATGGTATTATTTTGTGTATCACGAACTCCCTAAACCCGAGTAATTCAGCTCTCGTCGGCTTGCCCCCCCTGGCCACGTCAATTATGAGCTTGAACAATCTCTCACCGGCCTGTTCAATGGTTTCCTGGCCGAGGGTAACGGTGCTTGCGTCGAAGTCTATGTTCTCACGCATCTTCTTAGCCGTGTATGGGTTTGCCGTGACCTTAATCACAGGTGCTATTGGGTTACCCGTTGGCGTCCCGCGGCCGGTGGTGAACACGACCAGGGTAGCGCCGCCAGCCACCATGCCAACCACGGACATTATGTCGTAGCCAGGCGTATCCATTATCCACAAACCCTTACCCCCCCTCACCTCCTCGGCATAGTCAACAACACCCTGTATTGGCCTGGAACCACCCTTAATTATGGCGCCCAGGGACTTCTCCTCAATTGTCGTTAAACCACCGGCGATATTGCCTGGCGACGGCTGCGTCCCAACGAGGTCGACACCATAAGACGCGGCTAAGTCAACCCACTTCCTAACAACCCTAATTATTTTATCACCAACCTCCCTAGACACGGTCCTCTTGGCGAGTATGTCCTCGGCACCAATCATTTCAGGGGGGGTTTCAGAGAGTATTACCGTGCCGCCTAGATCAACCAACTTATCAGAGGCGTAACCAACTACGGGATTTGCGGCCAAACCTGATGTTGCATCTGATCCACCGCACTCAACACCCATGACGAGATTCGATAAATCAACCTCCTCAGGTCTCTGTGAAAGTACCTCCTCAGCCATCCTCCTAAGTAACGTAACACCCCTCTCAATCGCCGCTGGTGTCCCACCATCAACCTCCTGAATTACGACCTTCTCCACGGGCTTACCAGTCTTCTCAATCTCCTTAACCAAGTCATCGGCTTGAATCTGCTCACAACCAAGACCAACGACTAGGACACCACCCACGTTTGGATTCTTAGCCATACCAATCAGCGTCCTCTTGGTAATCTCAAGGTCAGGCTCAAGTTGACCACAACCGAATGGGTTCTCAACAGCCACAGCGCCCTGCACCTGGTCGGCAATTCTGCGGGTTACGAAGCTTGAGCACACGACAGTCGACATCACGAGTAGGTAATTCCTAATACCAACCTTACCATCAGTCTCACATAACCAAGTATTGTTGGCCTGCTCATGGATTACCACCCCTACAGACACTGTGAACAGCCGTTAAACTCTCCACATTGTGAACATGAACATGCTCACCAACCTAATGTCACGCTTAGCCCTACCAATCACATGGCCGTACTTAACAACATAATCACACATACGAATATCTCTAATCGCGAACTTATGCCCGAAGGGTATATCATTAATCAACCTAACCCTGACCCTTGAGTCACCAATTATTAACTCAACATCCTCACCAGCCTCAAATCTCTAAGAGCGACGGCAACGTTATCACTTGGATTAAGCACTACCGCAGGTGCGCTCCTTACGGCTACAGACTCCATATGAAAGTAAAAGCTAGCAACGCTTTATTTTAATGTTATAACTAACTAGTTTTGTCTCATTGACGATATGCAAGCTTGATACGAACATGCTCACAAGTATAGTATTATGCCTCGATAAGTACAGGTATATTTCATAAAAATAAATATATGGGTATACTTGGGTATACTGGTAACACCATAAAGCTTTAAAATTTATGAAAATAATTAAGAAAACCGTATGACAACCCGTCTAGGAATCTCCCGTACAACGTTAATTTTAGTCGTGGTTTTAATAATCGTTGTGGTAGTCCTCGGAGGCTTACTTGCATACTACGCAACAAGGCCAACAGCACCGCCACCACCAAAGGAAGTTCTATTCTATACCTGGTGGGCTACGACTGGTAAGGTGGCTGGTGAACATACCTGGCCGTTATTTGACCAGTACTTCCACATACCTGTTGTACCATACGTAGTACCTGGCGCTGGCGGTACGTCCGCTAAGTACGCGATTATAGCATTAATTGAGGCGGGTAAGCCGCCAACGACATTCCAGTCGCACGAGGGTCCGGAGATGATCAGTTACATAGAGATTGCGCCTCAGGGCGCTAACTCATTCTATAATGCAACGTCCTGGTGGTTCTCACTGATTAGTACGGGTAACGTGTCTATACCCGTCATGGAGGCGGGCATGTTTAATGGGCACATGTACCTATTCCCGGTGAATGTCCATAGGGGGTGGCCTATTATTCTTCAACCCACAGGTGCTGAGGGAGTATAACCTGCCAATACCAACAACCATTGACCAATTGTATTACGATGCATACGTACTTTACCAGCACGGCATATGCTTCATGATACCAGGCGGTGATAGTGGTTGGGACCAGTTTAACCTATGGGAGGACATATTCCTGGCACTTGGTGGTCCCAAGCTATACATGGAGTTCCTGTATGGAACGCTCAACTTAAGTGATCCGCAGGTTCAGGCAATAATTAATGAGACAAACACCTGGTTCCTGAAGTTCCAGGCCCTTGACTGCCCAGGTTGGGAGTCAATGACGTGGACACAGGGAGCCGCCTGGATTGTTGAGGGTAAAGCGTCATTCCAGGTAAATGGTGATTGGTGGGTAACCTATGTGTATGACTTCCTAAACACGACCACGTACCCAGCAATACCGCCATACACTTCATGGACCAACATAACTGCCATGGCGGAGCCATTCCCAGGAACTGCAGGAGTCTACCCACTGGTTGTTGATGCAGTGGCTGTTCCTGTTGGCCCAGGTGAGAGTTATGGAGTATTATTCGCCGAGTGGTGGAGCTCGTGGTACTGGGGGGTGGTGGAATATCAGGTGGTGAACCAACCTGGACTAAGTGGAAGGCTGTGACATTCTACACGAACATAACCACTGACTACTACAATACGCCTGAGCAGTGGTGGAGCTATGAGGAGCTCGTTAACTGGAGTAAGAACCCAAGTGACTGGTGCCGCTTCGTATACCAGCTTAGTGATGGCGGTGTGTTTGACGACGTCTTCGCCCAGATAGACCAGGGCTTACTGACATATGCTGAGGTTGGCCCAAGCGGTACATCGCAGTGGATGAGCACGTTAGCGTCTGCATTGGCTGAGGAGAAGGCTGAGTGGTTGAAGGCTAACCAGCTGGGCCTTGGCTATCTTGGCTGGCCAGGTTACTACCTTGGGTGCTACGTACCACCGTGGGTTAGCAGCTCAAGCAGTAGCTGAGTAGGTGATTAAAATGAGACATGAATTAAAAACGATGCTCATTTTTTCCTCTCCCGCCTTAATCTTCGGTGTATTCCTCCTATACATGCTCGTTTGGGATTATTACTACTCATTCACTAATTGGTCATTATTTAATCCAATACCGCAATTCGTAGGTCTTCAAACATACGTGAAGATTCTCACAACTCCAATAACCGTCGCGTCATTGGAGAGGTCAATGTTGCTGGCGGCTCTCCTCGTCGCCTCAGGCAATGCGCTGGGCATAATACTGGCTGGCCTACTATTCTTCCTAAGGAGTAATACACAACGTAATGTTTACCTATCAATATTGATATACCCATTGGCAATGCCCATGATAGCTAATGCCTTCATATGGCTATGGCTTTATAACGTTGAGTATGGGCTTGATTACGTATTTAAACTAATTGGACTACCCACAATTAATTGGCTAGGTCCTCAAAACGCCTTCTGGAGTATCTTCCTAGTAACCACCTGGGCCTACTCAGGGCTTGCGGTTATTTTCTACCTAGCAATGCTCATGAACGTACCACAGTCGGTGATCGATGCGGCTAAGGTTGATGGGGGGGCTGGTACATTCATGATATACCTAAGGATATTACTACCCAACGTCAGGGGTGCCTTAATAATCTCATCAGCGCTACTTTTCTTATTCGCCTTAAGGATATTCTCGCTGCCGTACGGTATGGTGGCGCTGAACCCATTTGTCGAGACGGCAGTCATAAACCTCTATTGGGACTACATAAGTGAGCACTTTGCCGAGCAACCGCGATAGCGGGCATAGTAATTGCGATTGCGGTTGCCGTAGTTGTACCCTACGCATTATACGGATTAAAGAGGTGGATAACCCAGGGGGGGTGATGGTATGGTCAATGCCAAGTCAGTGGTTCACCAAGTTATTCTCGCGATAATAATAGTGCTGTGGTTAATACCGCTATATGCAATGATAGTGAACTCCTTCAAGACTACCCTAGCCGCAGAAACAACCCCCCCCGTGCTACTACCCAGTGGGTTCGACGTAAGCAACATAGCGACTGTCGCGGGAAGCCTAGCCTATGGATTAATCAATAGCGCCATCGTGGTTTTACCAGTAGTTGCCATATCCACATTCCTAGGCGCACTGGCTGCCTTCGGCTTTTACAGGCTTAAGCATTGGCTAAGTGACCTATTATTCACACTAGTGGCGATAGCACCTTCATACCCTATGAGGTGGCTGCGGTACCCCCCCTAGTTAAGATTATGGTATCCCTAGGCCTATTCAACAGTTATGGCGGTTTAATACTTGCCTACCTAATATTCTTCATACCAACTGCGCGTTGCTTATGTCCATATTCATATCCGTCATACCCAAGGACTACATAGAGATGGCATACATAGATGGGGGGGCGAGTGACTTCACGGTATTCCTAAGGATACTACTACCACTGGCAATGCCCGGCGTTATAGCACGGCAATATACATACTTATAATGGCTTGGAACAACTTCTTCATACCACTGGTGCTCGTTGAGTCGCCAGGACTAAGGCCAATAGCACTTGCGGTGCAGAAATACATAGGTGGTTATGGAGTGCTTTATAACGAGACATACGCAGGCTCACTAATAGCTGCCATAGTGCCGCTGGTCATCTTCATATTCCTAGGTAGGTACTTCGTCAGAGGACTACTGGCATTGGGCGCGGGGGGGGCCAAGGGATGAGTTGAAAAGAGATTAAAATAGTCATGAAATTTCACTAATCATTAGGGTATTACTAATAACGAAAAACCCAGGATTCAAACCAGGGATAGAGAGACATTACTTATGAACCTACGCAAAACAACGGGGCTTAAGATAATAAATATTAGGGTTGCGGATAACCACCTCGAGATCGACCTAAACACCAACACCGATGATTATGCATCCGCAATAGAGAACCTGGGATTTGAAATAAAGAACGCCGTCAATATTGACCTAGAGGAGGATAAGGAGTATGAGGAAGAATACACAATTAAGAAATACATTGAGTTATTCAACGAGGAGAGGTTTTGGGAGGCCCATGAAATACTCGAAAAAATCTGGCGTAAAAATAAGGACGAAGGTATACAAGGGCTAATAATATTGGCAGCAGCCTTCGTGAAGATTCAGGAAAACAACCCAGAGGCCTTCAAGAGATTAATCACCAGGGCAAAGGAGTTAGTCACAAAAAATCAAATACCCTACATAAACAAGGAGAAATTACTAAGAAAAGTGGATAGCGCTTTATTAATAATGAAGCCTTTTAAGATCGAGAAGGAGGACCTGGAATCGATACAAAAAGCTTAAAACCCAAAGCAGCGTGTTTCAAATCGCGGCCGTAGTCTAGCCTGGTCTAGGATGGCGGCCTGCCGAGAAATTGAACGTAGAAAGCCGCAGAACCCGGGTTCGAATCCCGCGGCCGCACCAATCGGTTATTTCTTTATAGTGCATCCTCAGGATTGCGTTGCGTTCATGTACTGAGGGAGTTGTTGGGGTAAAGATTCGAGGCTTAAGCACAGTTTTTTAATATTAATGCGTTAACGTTATTGCGTGAGGATATTGGAAATAACACGTGATGAGGTGCCTAAGGATCCTTTGATTATTGTGCCTGTTGGATCCGTGGAGCAACATGGCCCTCACTTACCCCCTGGGTACTGACTCGATAATCGTTAATTACGTTGCTGCTGAGGTTGAACGTAAAATGCAAAATAAGGCTTTGCTTTATCCATTAATTGCCGTTGGTTCTTCAATGGAGCATGCCGGCTTCATAGGCACAACATGGGTTCGCTTTGAAAGCCTAATTCGTTACCTCCTTGACTTTATTGAGAGCGTATCTGCATGGAGCCCTATTGGGGTTGTGCTTGTCAATGGACATGGCGGTAACGTTGATGCGTTAAACATAGTTGTTAAGGAGTGGAATTACTCAAGGGCTAGGCCCAGGGCCTATCATTACTATATATATAATAGGAGGGTCGTTGATTACATAACGAGGTACTTCCCGTCCTTTGGGCATGCTGATGCTGTTGAGGCCTCGTTAATTGCTGCGATAAATAGGGACCTTGTCAGGTGGGATAGAATTACTGATGTTGAGATCGGCGGTAACATAAATGTTTTTAGGACTATTGACGTTAGTGAGACGGGCATTATTGGTTCACTACGTAGAGATCTCGTAAGACCTGAGGTTGGTTCTGAAATACTTAGATTCGTGGTTAACGACTTACTCAGGCAAATACAGGTTATTTACGGCATTGCAGTTGGTAATGAGGGTGATAATACCTAAAGGCAGTGTAATCATTATACCCAGCAACACATTTCTAACATCCACATATTAAATATGGGTTTAATTAACAGTGCAGTGATGGTAGGATTAATCGAGAAGTTCCTAAGGATATTCGCGAGGAGGGGGTAAGTCAATAATACTTGCTTACGACCACGGCATTGAGCATGGACCAACGGACTTCCTCGACAACCCAGACTCTGCAGACCCTGGGTACATACTTAAACTGGCACGTGAGGCAGGCTTTGACGGTGTTGTTTTTCAAAGAGGTATTGCGGAGAAGTACTATGATGGTAGTGTGCCGCTCATTGTTAAGTTGAATGGTAAGACAAGTCTATACAATGGTGAGCCAATATCAGTGGCTAATTGCACGGTTGAGGAGGCCGTGAGCCTAGGCGCCTCCGCCGTGGGCTACACCATATACCCAGGTAGTGGTTATGAATGGAAGATGTTTGAGGAGTTGGCTAGGATAAAGAGGGAGGCCGTTAAGTTTGACATACCACTGATTGTTTGGTCGTACCCAAGGGTGGTAAGGTCACGAACGAGACTGCGCCGGAGATAGTGGCCTACGCGGCAAGGGTGGCCCTTGAGCTTGGCGCCGATGCATGAAGATAAAGTACACAGGCGATCCAAAGACCTTTGCCTGGGCTGTCAAGGTTGCCGGTAAGGTCCCAGTGCTAATGTCTGGTGGTCCTAAGACGAAGACCGAGGAGGAGTTTCTGAGGCAGGTTGAGGGTGTCCTTGAGGCTGGCGCCATTGGCATTGCGGTTGGTAGGAATGTGTGGCAGAGGAAGGATGCATTAAAATTCGCTAGGGTTCTTTCAGAGATTGTGTATGAGAGTAAAAAGGTTACTGAGGTATTAGGTGAGGTCGGATGAAGGTGGGTATCCTCACGGGAGGCGGTGATGCACCAGGACTTAACATAGCTGTGTATGCACTGACTAAGTTATTGGAGAAAAGGCACGAGGTTTACGCAATATTCCATGGCTGGAGGGGGGGTATATTGGATAAGGAGGTTAGGAGGATCACGTCTAAGGACTTAATAGATTTCGCATTCGAGGGTGGTACGTTCATTAGGACATCAAGGACCAACCCATTTAAGGATGAGAGTAGGGCTGAGATCTTTGCCAGAAATTTAAGGGAGCTTGGTTTGGACGTGATTGTTGCGATTGGCGGTGACGACACGCTGAGCGCAGCGGCGCAGACCCAGGCAAGGGGTTTGGCTAATGTGGTTGGCATTCCGAAGACAATAGACAATGATGTATATGGCACTGACTACACAATAGGCTTCGACACGGCGGTCAATGAGGCCATTAAGGTTACTGAGTCCTTCAAGACTACGTTGATTTCCCATGAGAGGGTTGGTGTTGTTGAGGTTATGGGTAGGGAGGCTGGTTGGATAGCCTTATTCACTGGTTTAGCCACGATGGCTGACTTCGTCCTAATACCCGAGAAGCCTATTAACTGGGACGTCGTTGCTAATAGAGTTAGGGAGGTTTATAAGGATAGGAGGTGGGCATTGGTCGTGGTCTCTGAGGGTATTAAGGAGTATGGTGGGCCTAAGGATGAGTTTGGGCACTCGAGGCTTGGTGGTGTTGGTAATGAGCTTGCCCAGTACATAGAGAAGGTTACGGGACTTGAGACTAGGGCCGTGATTCCAGGCCACATAATTAGGGGGGGTGCACCACCAACAGCGTTTGATAGGTTGTTAGCCGTTAGGTTCGCCACGGAGACCTTCAATGCTATTGAGGGTGATGACTTTGGGAAGATGGTTGCCTATAGAGGTGGTGACATAGTCAGGGTGCCAATAACGGAGGTCCTGGGCAAGAATAGGTTGGTTAGTGGTTATTGGATGAAGCTTTACGAGACGTATTGGGAACTTTAAGCACACTGTTTCCTCCTCATTATGTAAGCCCTTAAATACTCCGCATGACTCCAAACAAGCGGGGTTACCGAAACCGGCAATCCCCCCCTGAATGGGTCAACCTGCTCGGGTAGTAGGTTCGTGGGCGTCCTTACCCTATTGACCCAGCCATCAACTCCTTAGCCCTATAACAATCACCCTTAGCCATGTAGTACTGGGCGACCCAAAGCGTGGTTATTATCCATGGATTACCGGGAATACCACCATAATCACCGGGAACCCTTTGGTAGTAATCACCCTCATAACGGGCGATGCCTCCTATGGGCTTAACCCAAAGCCTATCCATAATAACCTTAACACTGCTCTCAAGCATGGGCTCATAGGCGTCAAACACATTGAATAGGTACACGCCCATTATACTTGCGTCAACGGTCCTATCGACCTCCGTTATCTTACCATCATCAACCCTGACTGACCTGTAGAATACGCCCCCCCTCTCCTTATCGAATAGGTAATTCCTAATGGCCTCTCGAATCTCCATGGCGGTCTCCTCCCACTTACTAGCGTTTTCATATTCACCAAGCATCTTGGCCAAATTGCTTGCCGCAAGTAGTCCAGCGTATACCGAAGCTGCCGTGTACGTATGTACACCGAGTCTCTCCTCCCATAGGTCGTAGGATTCGAGGGGGGGTAATTTCAGTTTCTCATCCCTAAAATTAGTCATGAAGTTCGCAGCCCTGGTTATTACGTCATAAACCTCCCTAAGCAGGTCATAATCCCTAGTCCTCTGGAAGTAATGCCAGAAGGCGTATATCACGGTTGCTGTCTCATCCTCCTGGATATTCAGGGACTTCCTACTCCTGATGGTCCATGGATGCCACGTTGAGCCCCCCCAGGTACCGCTTGGATTATACTTCTGAAATAGGAAGCCCTCACCACCGAATAACTTAAACGCCAAGGAATAGAAGCGCTTAGTGAACGTGTAATAACCCGCCATGTCTAGAGCTATGGCTGCAAACGCAGCATCCCTAGGCCATAGGTAGCCATATGTGTCTAGGTTGAACTTTATTATTGATGTGTCCAGTGAGGCGGGTATTGAACCATTAACACCCACATGCCCAAGCAGAACCACAATGCTTTGGGACGCCAACTCATCATCGCTGTACTCCGCAGCCACATTACTCCAGTAATTCACTGACCTGCGGAAGTAAGTCTCCACGTTTTTCCTATCCCTAAGCTCAATTATTAGTTTCATAACCCTCTCGTAATTATCCCCAGCTGCGATGAAGTAGTAGAACTCGGGGCTAGCTATGGATATTGCGGAGGCCACGGAGCCCTGGGCTATTGGATTCTTACTCAATATGCCATCCTCACAGTCAGGCAGGACTACGTTAAGGTCCCTCCTACCCGTGGTGTACTCGTAGATTGGGTTTGTGGATGCTATGCCAAACCACGTATTTCCTTTATAATGGAATATGGCGTCGAGTGATGGATCGTAGAATGCGGTGTCGCCAGCCTCATAATCATTTAATTTAAAGTCGTGGTAAAAGATAACCCTGACAAAGCCGGGTCCCTTGATGGATACGTGCCTAACGAGCATGGGCTGCGGTATTAATACGGTATCCTCCATGTGAATGTCAAGCCCATCCCACTGGGCATGAAGCTCAGCCTTTGAACCCGATAACCTAATCTCCTTATTACCGATGCCCTCAAGCCAGGTGAACCTACCATCATGCCAAATACCAATCCTGAACTTACCACCGAAGGATGATGATGGTGCTGACCAAGTAGTGGGTAGTAAATATCCCTTATGTAATAATTCTCATCATATAACGCTGCAAATGAGCCATTACTAAGGAATACCGTCCTCATCCGCATTAATTCTGATTAAGGAGAATAAAAGTATTTACTGGAAAGCCCTACTAAACTGCAGGGCACTAATTGATAATGCCCATAATGAGTTTGGGCAGGAAGAGTCGCCGTGTATATATAACTACGGCGACTCTGCAGGTCCAAGTCATGTCATTTAATCTCATTGGGTCAGTTTGTCCCTATCGATATACCAATACGTCTTGTTGCCGACGTCGCTCACCACAACGCCCAGTTTGCTAAGTTCGTTCCTAATCTCATCGGCTATATCGAACATTTTCCTAGCCCTTAGTTGCATCCTGACCCTTATCAACGTATCTATCAATGACACTAGCGATGGTGGTAGTCTCGTCCTATTTAGAATGCCGAGTATGTTTGCCAGGTCACTAAATGCCGTTAATGCATTTGTTAAGGCATTCTTTGAGTAGTGTTGTGTGTTATAGATGACCGTGGATGTTATGTACCTCGCGAAGTCCATTAGCGCCGCGACTGCGCCACTCGTGTTGATATCATTATTTAATGATTCCTCGAAGGAATTAACAAAGTCATTAACCCTACTTAATAACTCAGCATCCCTGTCGCCGATGTCAGCTGCCTCGTTTATTGCCTCGGTCAGCATGTCATAAGCCGCGTATACACTCATCAGTGAATTCTTGACTTGGTCCAGGGAGTCTGGGTCGAAGTCCATGGGCTTTCTGTACTGGGTCATGGCATAGTAAAGCCTCAGTACCTCGCCATCATACTTCCTCAGCACCTCCATTATCGGTATTATGTTGCCGAGGGACTTACTCATCTTCTGCCCCTTAATCGTCACCAACAACGTGTATCCAGTACCTAGCGAAGTAATCAATGCCGAAGTAAACCCTGGCAATGGCAATCTCATTCTCATGATGTGGGAATATTAGGTCCTGCCCACCACCGTGTATGTCGAAGGGCACGCCGAGGTACTTACTGGACATTACCACGCACTCCAGGTGCCAGCCAGGCCTGCCTGGGCTCCAGGGGGCTGTTCCACCACGGCTCACCCTCACTCCACGACTTCCAGAGTGCGAAGTCCAGCGGGTTCCTCTTACCTGGTTCAGGCTCTACCCTGCACCCGCCACTAAGTCCTCGATCTTCTGCCCGGAGAACTCGCCGTACCTGGGGGGGACCTTGGTTATGTCGAAGTACACGGAGCCATCCGGACTTACGTAGGCCAAGTTCTTACCTACCAATTCCTGAATCCACCTTAGCATGTCA
The DNA here is from genome assembly GCA_001316125.1 of Vulcanisaeta distributa JCM 11213. The sequence goes on along the minus strand of BBCS01000002.1, from coordinate 151,193 downwards.
TTTATGTTCTCAGTAACCCTTGGGTATGCATACGCCCTCTTCACGTATAGCCTATCCATGGCATCAAAGAACTCCCTAATGTACCTGCTGGGTACCTCGTACCACCTATTAATCAATTCACCCCAAACTCCTGCCTTGCCTTGTTAATTATCTTGTCATCGATGTCCGTGAAGTTCGTCACAAACCTAACCTCAACCCCCCCAGGTACTCTAGGTATCTCCTAAATATGTCGTAAAACACAAACGTCCTTGCATGACCAACATGCATTGAATCGTACGGAGTCAATCCGCAGACGTAGATCCTAGCCAGGCCAGGGCGTAGTAGGGTTATCTTCTCGAGGCTTTTTGATGCAGTGTTATAGGCTATTATTGGCAATTCCCTTGAGTTTGTGTACATGCCCTTACTGGGCAAATGATAACCACCAGGCACAATTACTGTAAGGATTAATAAGTATAACTTGGTAAGGAAAATTATTTTTACCTTAGATAACTAATAACTAATGCAAATGAGCGCTGAGGAGTTAACGGTGCTCCTGATGCTTAAGAGGTATGGAAGAATGGGCAGATACTCACTGAGTGCTGTCTCAGGCATGGGGGGGGAGGGTGTCGTGAGGCGTGTGCTCAATGAGCTTAGGGATAAAGGGGGGGCCATTAGGGTTATGAGGGGGGGTGGGGGGGCGGAGTTGACGAGTAAGGGTGAGGAGTTACTTAATGACTTATTACGTGATTTAGGCATTGATGAGATAAGGGATGTCACGAAGTTCCCCCCCAGGTATTTAGGTGCGAGTGCAGGAGGTGCTACGTATCCGTAATAAGCCGGAGTATTAATGAGGACTCAGTCGTAAGGCTTAGGGACATCGCAATAAAGAATGGTTCTGACGCAGCATTATTCCTTAAATTCGTGTGCCCGCAGAATAGGTTCCTAATACTTAAGCTTAATAACTACCTCGATGAGTTATCGCAGGAGGCTGCTGAGGAGTTAAGCAAGCTAGATAGTATTTCATGCAATAAATACACAATTGTGTTATGTGGGAGTGAGAATTACCAGGTAATAAGGTCGCTAATTAGCACGGTAATGAGCATTCAGGGTTTTTAACCTAAGCCGTAGCCGTTACCCTCTGGGTCTCGTACTGCTTAACCAGGTTTTCAATGGCGCTTATCAACTCCTGCTCGTAATCAACCAACTTCTTATACTCCTCATTCCTAACCTCCATCCTAAGCCTAGCCAGTCTCTTAACCACGTCCAACTCCCTAAGCGCTGAGGCAGGCACTCCGTGGTTTATCGCCTCAAGGCCCTTCCTATAGAACGTTATGATTAGTCTCAATAACCAATACTGCTTGGGTGGTAATGACTTAACATCGACTGGGTGGTACGCATCCTGCTTTAGGAAGCCCTCCCTAATCAGGAATGCCGCGTTTAGTAGGTGCTTCTCCTGCTCACTGAGTGCCTCAGTGCCGAGTATCCTCACGACCTCCTGAAGCTCAGCCTCCCTAGTTAGTATCCTAACAGCCTCATCCCTGAGCTCCCTCCAGTCAAGTGCGACATTCTTCTGATACCACTCGGCCACCGTATCAACGTACCTACTAAAGCCCATTAGCCAATTAATGGCTGGGTAATGCCTTGAGTAGGCTAGCTTGGCGTCTAAGGGCCAGAAGGCACCTATGAACCTGAGGGTATGGCTCGTCACAGGCTCCGTAAAGTCGCCGCCGGGTGGTGATACTGATGCCGCAATAGTGACTGAGCCAAGCCTGTTACCCTTGCCGAGGGTTACTACCCTGCCAGCCCTCTCGTAGAACTCAGCCAACCTAGTAGGTAAGTACGCCGGAAATCCCTCCTCGCTGGGCATCTCGCCGATTCTCAAGGCAACCTCTCTCATAGCCTCAGCCCACCTACTTGTTGAGTCAGCCATTAGGAACGCGTCATAGCCCTGGTCCCTGAAGTACTCAGCTATGGTGACACCCATGTAAATACTTGCTTCCCTAGCCGCTACGGGCATGTTGGACGTGTTTACAATGATCGTAGTCCTCTCCATTAACGGTCTACCAGTGTTTGGGTCAACGAGCTTAAGCAATCCCTGCAGTGCATCAGCAGCCTCATTACCACGCTCACCACAAAGCACAGGGAATACCAACCTAGCCTCACTATACATTGCCAATGTCCTTATTGTTACCGTCTTACCACTGCCAAATGGCCCAGGTATAGCGGCCGCGCCGCCGATGGCTATTGGGAATAAGGTGTCTATGGTCCTAATACCCGTTATCAATGGCTCGACAGGCGGTAACTTCTCCCTAAATGGCCTCGGTCTCCTCACAGGCCACTTATGCCACATCTTAACCTTTACCGTGCCCTCCTTAGTCTCCACCTCCGCAATCACATCATCTATTGTGTACTCACCCTCAGGGGGGGCTACGTACTTAACAACACCGCCAGCCCTGTATATTGGTGGGTAGAGGATCCTATGCTCAATCAGCGGTGTTTCTGGAACGATACCAAGTATGTCGCCAACCTCAACCTCATCGCCAACCTTAACCTTCGGTATCCACCTCCACTTCTTATTGAAGTCCAGTGGTGGTGCCTTCTCGTAATTAATACCCCTGGCGACGAAGGGTCTCTTCGTTAGATCAAATATCAATGGTAATGGCCTTTGAACACCATCATAAACCCTATTAAGTATGCCAGGCCCTAGCCAGGCACTAAGTGGTTCGCCAGTTCTGACAACGGGTTCACCAGGTTTTAATCCCGTTGTCTCCTCGTAAACCTGTATGAAGGCCATGTCGCCCTGAATCCTAACGACCTCACCAAAGAGACCAAGTTCTCCAACAAAGACTAACTCGTAGAGTAATGCACCAGGTAATTCAGCCTTAACCACGGGTCCACTTATGTAGACGATCCTACCCTTACCTGATGACACGACGTGAGCTAAATTCTACATATTTAAAATTAATTCTACATTATAAACGACCTAACCCGACGAAGCCAGGTGCGCCAGTAAAGTCTTTATTTGATGCTCCATAAGCCTAAGCCTGGAATCAAGCGTTGCATCAACTCTTATGGACCCATCAGCCGAGGAAATAATAGCACCCAACAACTCCTCTTCCGTAGTGTTTACAGTCGCATTAAGTCCGAGTTCTGATACTAACTCCTCGGTGACATCCTTATCGGCTTCGCTTACCGTTATTGTTAATTCCCTCGAACCTATTATTGACATAGCCCATAAAATCGAACTCTTAAGGAACTTCTTATAATCATCAGTGCCCCCTCATGGAACTAATCCTCTCCTTAATCCTCCTAACAACCTCCGCATAGGCCTCTTCAAGAATGCTCAATTTCTCCCTCTTCTCCTTCATCATTTCGTCATAAAGCCTATACTCCCTCTCCATATTCAACTCCTTATCAATATTCTCAAGAGTGCCCGAGTACTTGTCAATTATTGCCCTAACACCATCAAGGAGTTCAGCCTCGGCCCTGAGCCTAACGTTGTTACTCCACTCATTAATCTCATTCTCAAGTCGGGTGATGATACCGCTAATTAATCGCTCAGTAAGTTCCTGCTCAGACACGTGGCAAGGGTTATTTTACGAATTTAAAAATTTTCCTTTCCCTCCCTTAAGAATTAGCTTACGTCCATTAACCAGGTATGTACAGTTATTAATGTTCACATAGAACCAGCAGTCCTCCTTAATAATAACCTTAATGGAACCAGTTAAGGTAAGAACCTTAACCGTCTTAGCCGTCTCATCAATAACTATGCCACTGACGCCATTTAAGGACTTATTTCTACAATTAACGGTTTCTATGAACTTAAATAATAATGGCTTACTCATTCACCTGCCTTAACAGCCTTCCTAGCCTCCTCATTCATTATTGTTAATACCCTGCAATAGCCCTCCTGACGGCCCTAACCCTACCAGGATTATCCAAAGTACCTCGCTCCCTCTGCGTCTGCAACTTAAGCAACTCATTCCTAAGGTCATTTAGTAGCTTTGCCCTATCCTCAGGCTTCATGTTCCTAATGGTCCTTGCATTAAGTCTCTGTCTGCTCGCCACCCTCACCACCCTGGACCTGCTGTGCCTGGGCCTCGGCAGCAACCTCCCTGCTCGGTGGTTTTATCTGGAACTCATCACTAAACCTAATTGGTGGTGTTATCCTAACCTCAATGCCATAAAGACCCGGCTTCAGTAGTACCTGACCCACGAACCTCTGAACCTTAGTTCTCGAGTCATAACCATTCTTGTAGATGGTACCGTATATGTACTTCTCAAACCTCGATCTCTCACTCGTTAACTTACCACTAATCGTGACCTCAGCGCCCTTAGCACCGCCATCCATTATCTGCCTAATGGCTATCATGCCAGCCCTCCTGAACTTAACGCCCTTAGTCATTGCCCATGCAATTCTGTTGGCAATGATCTTGGGGGTTAAGTTCTGGGTTTTGTATTGGGGGTTACGTCGATTATTGGGTTCTCAACCTCAAGCTTCCTACTGAGTAAATCAGTTAATTCCTTGACTATTACGCCCTTCCTACCAATAATCCTATTCGGTCTCTCGGCATAAACTATTATCCTCGTACCAAGCGGCGTCTTAAGCACGTCAGAGTCAACGTATCCCTGCTTAGCCAGTCTATAGTTTAGGAATTCCTTAACCATCCACTCCTTAATCTTATCCTGCAGTATCTTCTTATATACTGGAATCCTCCTCTGCGCTTGACTCATTCAGGTAACCAACAATCCTATGCCTATTTAAGATTTTCGTTAATCGTTAGCACTAGGCGGGCTCAAAACCAACAATATCCGTTATGGAGCCTTCCTTTCACTCTCAGGCTTGAACACGGGCCTGACCTTAAGCCCAACCTAACGTTACTTGGTTCAACATTGATTATGTAATGAACGAGACCACCAGTAACCCCTGGGAACTCTATGAAGCCTATGATCACGGGCTTAGATAATTTATTGCCGTATGAGTCCTCGTAAACCACCGTATAAGACCTAACAATGCCCACGGGTGCTATCTCCACTAATTCCTTAATCTCGGCGAAATCGTACTGACAAAAGGCCTTTGGAGGAATTAATAACCTACCGCACACAGGGCATTTACCGGCGAGTAACTTACCGGCTTTGATGCCTCAAGGAACTTAGTGCCTATCGGGCCTGCGGTATACCTATAGCCCTGCTCGATAATATGGAGCCAATGCCTAATATCCCTGTTCACATTTATCTTCTCGAGGACATACCCATCACCTCACCGGCTCAAAGCACTCAATATCTAATACAGAACCCGTTCTTTGATTGGCAGGCTTCCACCGAGCCTTAACCCTCATGCCGAATACCTTCATTGACTTAACATCCTCAGGATCAACACATAAGTAATGCATTATGCCAGGAAACCTATGCTCGCTAAACTCCTTGCCTGGCACATCAAGCTTAATGACACCAACAACCCTAGGCTCCTTAAGCGGCTCCCTCGTAGCGCTTATGTAACTAACCACCGCTGTGATTACCGTACCCTCATCCTTAACCTCAACCCAACCATCCACGGGCTTAAAGCAGTATGGGCAATACATCTTGGGCGGTACGAATACATGACCGCACTTACTGCAGTACGTGCCGTATATCTTACCATTCTTTAGGCCATCTAGGAATTTGGAGTAAGCCGTACCAGCAGTCACACTGTACTGGAATGGTCTCGTCCACTCCTCATGCGGGTAGTTCTTAATGTCGCCCTCCCTAATCGGTGTACCCCCCCCTACCATAGCCTATACATTAATGAGGCTATATTTAAGAATCACCCTACCCACCACAAAAAGCCTTTAAGTAATTGTGTTGTTTAATACGTAGTGATGAGGAGGCATTTGGCTGATCAGTGAGTGAACGCTGGAAATGCTGATTAATGAATTGATAACACGCCCCTAACATAATTAACCACGTCATTTCGAACATCCATTATCCTTATGGGTAACTCATTGACCTTAACTCCCCCGGCTCACCACCATCGTAGCCATAACGCTCGCTATCATACTGGCATTACCGCCAACCCTGGCCTTAATACTGCGCATCAATATTGATAATTCCTGGTCAAGCTCCACTACATCTCCGTCAGTGATGAGGCCATTATTCCTCAGGTAATTAATAAACCACGAATACACGCTATTAAGGATAAGCTCTCTCCTAATACCGTACTTAGTACCGATGTCATTGGCAATACCGTAAGGATCAAGCAGAAACACAACACTAACTATGGGTAACCCCCTCTTAACCGTATTGACTATGCAGGAGACCTTACTACCCATCTCCCTGGTCATGTCCACAGTGGTTGGGTAACAACGCAGGAAAAGCTCCGAGTACGCCTTATCGATCTCACTGGGCGAACCGGTCACGTAACCCACCGTGCCCAAGTCCCACCTGGCATCGCCAAGCCCACGACCCTACTCATTGCCTAAGTTAGGTGTTAGAACTTAAAAAGGTAAGAGGGTTAGGGTCTCACGACTATGAGCACTGCAGCCAAGGCATTGACTAAGATCGTGGTATGCCCACTGTGTGATTACATGGGCGAGGATGTCAATAAGGTAGTTGATGCAATAACCAAGGCATCACCAAGACCTAAGCTAAAGTGCCCAAAGTGCGGAGCCGAGGTTGACGTTAACTCCTTCGTCACCCACATGCGCAGGCATGGTAGAGTTGGTGGAAAGACAATAACATGTGACGTATGTGGCGCTAAATTGAATGGTGAAGGGGCATTCCTTAGGCACATCAAGGAGCACTTGATAGTTTCGATTAGGCGTAATGGAATGGATATTTACTACTGCCTCGTGTGTGGTCAGGAGTTCATAACGAAGAACTCCGCAATAACGCACCTAATCAAGAGACATAGTCTTGAGTGATTACGTGTGAACCTACTTTGGGACTTCATAATTACGTTACTGATTATTTGGCCTCCATATGTCGCCAACGCAACGCCCGTTGTGGCCGGTAAGGTGTTTAGGCGTAGAACGCCTATAGATCTTGGTCGTAATTTCATTGATGGGAAGAGGCTTTTTGGTGATGGAAAGACGTATGAGGGTTTTGTCACGGGTTTGTTGGCTGGTTTCGTAATTGGTGAGTTAACGTACATCATAATAACCAGGGCTGTGAATATGACCTCAGAACTCCCAAATCCATTGGCCGTATTTGTAATGTGCATTGCGGCATTACTGGGCGATTTACTTGGGGCGTTCATTAAGAGGAGGCTTGGTCTGCCCCCCCGTGGAGCACCGGCACCACTGCTTGACCAGCTTGACTTCCTACTGGCGGCATTGCTAGCCTATGCTCATTCAGCCAAGTGTCCTAAGGGCGATTTATGTGATTATTGCGGTGATAATAACGCCACCGATACACCTGGCCACGAACACCATAGCCTACTTACTCGGGCTTAAGAGGGAGCCATGGTGATTATGTAATTAACTTTATAAATTCATCATAGTGTCTGAAAACGTGCGTGCAATAGTGCTTGGTGATGAACATACAGTATATACCTTTAAGTTACTTGGGTTTGAGGGTAGGGTCATTAATGAGAATGAGAACATACTGGCAATAATTAAGGAGTTGAGTGTTGAGGAGGGTGTTGGTGCGATATTAATAACGAGCAACCTCGTGGATAGGGTTAGGGAGGACTTTGATAAGTTGAGGATGAAAATGAGGAAACCCATGCTCATCGAAATACCATCCCTCAAGGAAATGAAATTCAAGGAGGTAAATTACCTAGCAATTCTTCGAAGCGTCCTCGGCATTTAATGAACAATCACCAACAATGCAAATAATAAATATGCAATTATCGTAATCGCCATAGCCCCCCCAAGGGACAATACCCTGAACCTACCCATGTAATTACTATTTCGAAGAAGCACTATCGATATGTACATGAGAATAACATCCGTTATTAAGATACCAGCCGATAGAACTAGCCCATAGGGGGGGTTTCGGAATGCATGAATAATTATTAACGGTGATATGAGGACGGCGACCAACGTAAATATTACTGCGAGGGTTACTGCGGTTTTAATGCCGTAGGTATTGGCCACGGTCTTAACGCCAGCCCTCACGTCACCAGCAACGTCGATCGCACCCTTAACTAATTCCCTACCCATGGTTGCCAGGAAGGAAACGATAAATAATAGATATGGAAGATTAAGAGTTGGTATTGTGGATGAAACCGCGTACAGTCCGTATAGGAATGTTAATGATGATGTTATTGCCACAAAGACGTTGTTCACAACAATGACTTTCTTTAACCTATAATTGTAAGAGAAACCGAGTACTATAGCCATTATTAATATAACAATGCTCCAAATCATTAAATACCCCCCCATGACAATACCAAGCACATTTAGCAATATGGCAGCGATTATGGATAACAGTGATAATACCCAAGCCTCGCTGATTGAGACCTCACCACGTACGAGGGGTGCGTCTGGCCTATTAATTCTGTCCTCCTCAATATTGTAAATGTCGTTTGTGATGAAGAGGAATATTTCCGTAAGTAGTGATGATAGGAAGAGGAATACCATGGCGATGGCGCTCCTACCGCCGGCTATTACGTAGGATGCAATGACTATTAGGCTTGTTAGTATTCCATGCTCAATCCTAGAAAGCCTTATGAATGCTCTTAAATTCACGGTAACGCTAGAAATAACAGCCTTATTAAGTTAGACCGTATTAAAACGATGATGAATAGACATACGGTATTCCAAACATCTCGGCGATGTCCCTATCAATGGCGGCAACATCCTCCGTATTAACTTCTCTAATGTCGTACTTACCCAATGCAGACACCAGCATCTGAATCTCCTCCTTAACAGCCTCTATGTAATTCAAAACCCCCCCCTTCTCACCCTTAACCATCGCCGCTATGAGAAACGGCCTAGCCATGTAGACACCGCTGGCTCCCAGGCAACGGCTTTAACCACGTGTGAACCATTATAAAGCCTACCCGCGAGCAATAGTGAGACGTCATTTATCCCCAGCTTCCTGGCATCATGTATCTTCTTAAGGCTATTATGGTTGGGTAGCCCAGGTCCTTCATGGCCACTGAAGGCGCCATGCCTGTGCCACCCTCCTTGCCATCAATCACAACGGCGTGGGCGCCCTCCTCATGGGCTATACTAATGACCCTATCCACATCCCTATAAGGACCAAGCTTAATCCAAATCCTAGCCCTTGGATATGCCGTCTTCATGAACCTAATCATGCCCCTAAGTATGTCCTCCGTGTAAGTGCCAGGCACCGAGTACCTGGTTATGAACTTAGCCTTAACCTTCTCCGGGTCAATCTCGAAGTGATACTTAGCCTTAAGCCTAATGGCCTCCTCCCTTGGAATCTTAATCACACCACCAAGACCCGGTTTGGCTCCCTGCCCCATCTTAATCTCGAAGCCAACGAGCCCCTCCTCAATGTATGGCTCAACGTCCTTATCACTATATACCTTATTCCAAAGCTCATCATATGCATCCTCCACATTCTGCTGAATAATAACCCCACCATACTTATCCACATTCGTTAAGTACGCCATCAGCTCTCTTTAAAGCTCGGGTGACCCCCCCTCGTGTACCTTCTCGAGTAGCCCCCCCTAACCGTGGCCACATTCTCCCCCCCAATACCCATGACAATACCCGCCTTAGCCGCTGCCCTAGCTATCTCAAGGCTAAACTTACTGGCTATTGCCGTAGAACCCATTGAACCAACGACTATGGGCATGGAAACCTTAAAACCACCCAATGAACCTTCCAGGTTCACGTCCATGAACGTGGGCTCCGAAGAAGCTCAGCCATCTTCTCAAGTCTCTTTGGCGTAAATGCCGGCGGTAATAATATTATTGAATTATCTAGGGTCTTGAATCGAGGAAAACCCCTCTTATCATAAACCCCCAGAACCAAGCGCAGCAGAGCCGTAGGTGGCTATCTCACCAAATGGATAAACCGCATCACGGCCCTTAAGCGCCTTAAGCGCTATTTCATCAAATGGATAATCATCGATGAACTCCCTGAGACCCCCTAATTGACGCCCAATAGGCCCTAAGCCTAACAAGTAATTTCGCAATTTCAAGAATCATCAATCATACCGAACCCGTATTATTTTAAATATTTGCTCGTCAATATAACAAAGAATCTCCTGGACAAGTAGTTATAAATAATGAAAGTCCCTAGGTAAATCATATAATTATTGATATCTTACTGCCATATTTTATTGGTAAAAAACCATGCTCATTAACCCATAATTATGGTATAACCCTATAATCCTTTTAAGGTAATTTTTCATATAGGGTTTCATGGCATCAATCGATGAGGTTAGACAACAGGGCATTAAGTTGAGGGAGGTTCTTGGTTTAATGACGTGGCCAATAGGCGTTAGGTTTTGCGGTAAGGGCGAGCAATGTAACATTAGTGACTTCAAGAGGCCATATAAGGATCTTGGTATTAGGGTTGCGTTTTGTCAAGCTATAAACATGGTGAGGACCTATGGCTGGAAGTTAGCGATAGGGCTTGAGGACTCCTTCTGTATGATAGGTGCTGAGGCGCTTGGACTTACAAGGACCACACTAGACTATATTGATAGGGATATACCACAGTGGCATACGTCTGATAGGGAGACCATGAATAAGATAGTCACTACACTACATATGAGGTTTCTTGAACCTGGCTCAACAGAGTTAGTACTAATATCGCCGCTTGACAGGATAGACTTTGAACCGCATGTAGTCATTATTTATGGACTACCTGCCCAAATAGCTACCATAGCCAAGGCCTTGATTTGGAATGGCGTCATGCAGGGGAAATTACGTACATGGGACTGGCATCATGCACATTAATACCATATTCCCATAAGTACGGTAAGGTTCAAATAAATATTCCAGGAACGGGTGAGTTAATACTTGGGAGGACGGAGAACCACGAGATAAGTATCATCATACCAGCCAAGTACCTGAACCTAATAATCCCCCCCGGTATTAATGCCGTGAGGAGAATACACCCATACCCACTGGCTAAATTCTCATTGTATGAGCCTAGGTACCTAAGTGGTATGAGGAGTTAACGTTTGATTACTACAATAGCGTTGTTGGTTAACAATTTTACTTATGTAAATAATTCAATAAAACTTTATACTCTAATTTCATGAGGTAATATTTAAAAAGAACTCATAAATAAAATATTTATGGCGGTAAACCAAAAGTTCTATTCCTTAGATAAGATAAGACGAATGGCTATTGAGCCTCTGAGAACCCGGCCAAATTCTGGCTGATAAGGCTGATTACCTTACGTGGTTTGAAAGGCCGAAGTCAATATTTGAGGGCAGGGCGCCGGATGTTTATTGGTTCAGGGGGGGTGGTTATCTAACATTAGTTATAACGCTGTTGATAGGCACATACTGACTAAAGCCAATAAGGTCGCGTTTTATTATGAGAATGAGAGGGGGGGCGATAGTAGAGTCATTAGTTATTGGGACCTTTACAGGGAGGTTAATAGGGCCGCGTATGTGCTCAAGGAGCTTGGCGTCAAGAAGGGTGATACGGTCTCGATGATGATGCCCAACACGCCAGAGGCCGTTTACTTTGGGCTCGCCGTGCATAGGCTCGGCGCCACATTGGTAATTCACTACGCTGGTTTAAGTGAGGAAACCCTTGCATATAGGCTTCAGGATTGTGGGTCGAAGGTATTCATAGTTGCATCGAAGGGATTTAGGGCTGGTGATGAGGTTAGGATGAAGGATCTCGTGGATAGGACACTCGAGAAGTACCAAACACCTGTTGAGAAGGTTCTAGTTGTATCCAGGGGGGGATTCTCTGACTTCAATGTTAAACAGGGTAGAGACCTTGTCTATGAGGATATAGCTCCAAAGGGTAAGGTCTATGTCGAGCCAGTCCCTGTGGAGGCTAATGAGCCAGCCACCATATACTACACGTCAGGTACTACGGGTAGGCCCAAGGGGCTTTGGCAGAGTAATGGTGGTTACCCAATAGGCCTTAATTGGACATTTAGGGCGTTATTTAACCCACAGGACACCGATGTTTGGTGGACAATAAGTGAGTTAGGGTGGCCCGTGTGGCCCATGGCAAATCTATACACAATACCCGTGATGGGATTAACAGGTCTCCTGTTTGAGGGATTCGTGGGTTACAAGAGGGACCTATTTGCCAGGATCGTTGAGAAGTACCGTGTTTCTTTAATCTGGAGTAGTACGACCACGTTATACACAATTAGAAGCATTGGCGAGGACGCACTTAAGGGGGACTTGTCAAGCCTAAGGATAATACTCAATACAGGGGAGACGCTTAACCCAGGCGTTGCTGAGTGGTATATACAGCAATTGCCAAATACCATGATCGCCGATGCCTACTGGATGACGGAACACCTAATACCAATTGCCGCGACGCCATATGGACTTGGCGAGATACCGTTTAAGCCTGGCTCGGCTGGTATTCAATTCCCAGGTAGTAAATGGCTTGTGGTTGACGATGACGGTAACCCACTGCCGCCTGGGCAGAGGGGGGGTTACATAGTCATTACCATTCCAAACCCGGCAATGGCTAAGATGTGGAATGACCCTAATTACGAGAGACTAGTTAAGACGTACTGGAGTAGGTTCCCAGGGTATTTCTACACAGGCGATTATGGTTTCTACGACTTAGATGGTTACCTATACGTGCTGGGTAGGGCTGATGATATACTGACCATTGCCGGCGAGAGACTCGGCACAATGGACATAGAGGGCATCCTAGCAAGGCATAAGGCAGTCGCTGAGGCAGCCGTCGTTGGCGCACCGGCGCCTGGTGGTGGCGAGAAGGTACTGGCCTTCGTCGTACTTAAACCAGAGGAGACTCCATCGGAGGCCCTAATCAACGATATTAAGGAGTTCGCCAGAGCGTCAGGTACTAGGTTGATGATGTAATAATCGTAAGGAGACTACCGAAGACTAAGTCAGGTAAGATAATGAGGAGGTTACTAAGGGCCTTGGTGAAGAATGAGCCGTATGGGGACATATCAACATTAGATGATGTTAGGACTCTAGATGATATAAAGGCGGCACTAATTGAGCGTGGTTATATAAAGCCGTGATTACCATGATAAACTATCAATATCAAAATCCAGTTGAGGTATTACTTGATTATTCAAGGAGTCGCCCAAACGATGTTTTCCTAATTGATGAAAGCGGTGCCTCATTAACGTACGGCGAACTTTACAGTAAAGCGCCAGGCTTGCAGGCTCATTAAGTAGGTTTGATGTTGGTCATGGAGATAGGGTTGCCATAATCATGAGTAATAGTATGGAGGCCGTCATCTCATTATTTGCGACGTGGATTCTTGGCGCGTCTGCCGTCCTCATAGATCCATTAACCATATCTGAGGACCTTGATTACCAATTGAGTGATTCGGCTCCTAAGGTCGTTATTGCCGATAGGTCAGTCATTGAGAGGGAGACCGCTGTTTTATCTAAGTATAGGGTTATTGGTGTTGGCGTCTCTGGACAAGGTATACTGAGCTTTCAGGAGTTGTTAGGTAACGCCCCCCCTCAATAGGCAGGCCAGTCGAGGTTAGGAGTGATGATGTTGGGCTAATCTACTACTATGCAGGTATTGCCGGGAGGACAATGCAGGTTTGGCATACATACTTTAGCCTATACTCAGGGCCTTACGCATTTGGCGAGGCGATAGAGCTAAACCCCCCCAAGGACTCCGTACTTGTGGTTGCCCAGCTATCCCACATACTTGGTCTTACTGAGCTCATGTCGGCTTCGTGAGAGGCGCCAAGGCAGTTATTGCCAGGCACTTTGACGCTAAGGACACACCCGAGTTAATACGTAGGTATGGAATAACGGTGTTTGCAGGCGTGCCCTTAATGTTTGACCAGATACTTAATAACAGGGACTTAAGTCCTAATGCACTGTCGTCATTAAGCTTGCCCTCTCAGCAGCTGCGCCATTACCGCCAGCGACTCAGCTAGGATTTTATCAGAGATTTGGTGTACCGCTTGTGCAGTTCTACGGCTTAACTGAGGCGTATGTACTCACGGTGCAGCCAGTCAGGTATAAGGATGTGACTGGTACGGTTGGCTCGGCAATACCAGGTGCCGAGTTAAAGATTGTCGACTCAAACGACCCATCTAAGGAATTAGGCGTGGGTAGTGTTGGTGAGTTAGCTGCAAAGGCTCCTTGGGTGATGAAGGGCTACTCGGACCCGGATGATACGAGGAAGGCCTTTCATAATGGTTGGTTATTAACTGGCGACTTGATGGTTATGGACGACAAGGGCTTACTTTACTTCAGGGGGGGCGTTAAGAAGAGGATGATTAAGTACAAGGGCTACCCAATATTTCCACGGGACCTGGAAATAATATTGATGAGACACCCAGCCGTTAAGGAGGCCTATGTAACTGGTGAGCAGGCTGAGGACCCGAGCATTGGTCAGTTGCCTGTTGCGTACGTGGTGCTGCGTGATGAGTATAGGGGGTAAGGTGTCTGATAAGGAGTTGATTGATTTTGTGAACTCCAGGGTGGCGTTTTATAAGAAGCTTAGGAAGGTTTACTTTGTGGATAAACTACCCATTAAGTAATACTATCTCTATTGAGCATTTTAAAACTAAATTCATTGACCTTTCCAAATAACCTCACCAATGTCATCAGGAACCCTATAGCCAGGTAATTTACTGAGTGCATTCTTAAACTCACTACTCCTTAACATGTTGAGGAATGCCTTAACGCTATCCTTCTCAAGCCTATCAATTGGTATTGCGAAGTCGTAGCTCTCCCAACCGAGCGGTATGAAGTCCAGGCCGTACATCGCGGCCGCAGCCCTAATACCAACACCGGCATCAGCCTTACCCTGGGCAACCGCGGCAGCTACTGCCGTGTGGGTCTTAACCTCGTAATAGTAGCCGTTGATCCTCCTCACCAACTCCTCGAATTTAACACCCATCTTATTCGCTATCTCCTTCAACTTTATGTCAAGTAGGAACCTAGTGCCTGCACCCTTATTCCTATTAACAATCCTCACATCACCCCCCCTCAACAAATCCTCAATACCCCCCCTTATGTTCTTAGGGTTGCCCCCCCTGGGCACTATTAACCCTTGCTCCCTGAAATAACCCCCCCTAATCAGGACGGCATTGTTAACATTATACTTAACCATGTATGGTACGTTGTATTGCCCAGTCTCCTCATCGACGAGGTGCAGGCCCGCCACATCAGCCTCGCCACGTTTAACGGCATATAATCCGCCCATGGAGCCGACGTTGATAACCCTAGCCCTAACAAAGCCTGGCAGCATTGGTATTAGCACATCGAGGCCTAGGTCATGGCTACCGATTATGTATAGATTGGCCGGCATGTACTGATGGGTGAATAGCGTAACCTCAACCTCATCACCACTATCCAGGTACTCCACGGTCTCGGGAATAGCTATGTAGCCGTCGGCAAAGGCAAGTGTGCTTATGGCACCAGACTCAGCGGGTAATGGGTAGGCCACTACTCCGTGGCCTGTATCAACCAGGCTAACTGGGTAAAGGGCTCTCCTGCCCTTGGCGCCGTCGGCCCTAATTGCCAGCCTCGCCTTAATCCTAATCTCATCAATCCCCCCCGTACATAACATTTTGGCCAGTATCGGCTTGACTATTATGTTGAATATCATCAATGCCGAACTTGGGTATCCAGGTAAGCCAATAACCAATTTATTATCTCTGGACACGGCCACGACCGTGGGCTTGCCAGGCTTTACCTTAAGCCCATGGATTATTATGCCGGGAGGCCCTATCTCGTCAAGCACTTTATACGTTAGGTCGGCAAGCCCCCCCGCTGACGTCCCGCCCGACAGAAGCACTAAATCGCCTATACTTAACGCCTTATTCACGGCATCCCTCATCTCATTGATGTCATCCCTAACAATACCCATGATGATGGGTTCGGCGCCCATTGACCTAACCGCGTGGGCTATTGTGTATGTGTTTATGTCGTAAATCTTGCCACGACCCAATTCCCTACCTGGACTAACTAACTCATTACCCGTGGATATTATCGCAACCCTAGGCCTCCTAAATACCTTAACCCTATCAATACCCACAGCAGCTAATAGACCAACCTCCCTCTCCCTAATCACTGTGCACCTCCTGAGTATTAATTCGCCCATCATTACGTCCGAACCCGCTGACATTACGTTCTCACCTGGCGTCACTGAGCGGTATATCACCAACTCATCACCACTACGCTTAGTATACTCGACCATGACCACCGCATTGGCGCCAGGGGGGGCATTGGGGGGGCGCCAGTCGCTATTTCAACGGCCTCGCCAGAATTAACCTGAGGCAACTCCTCAGCCCCAGTCTCAATATTACCAATAACTCTTAACTTAACTGGGTTTAGTTCATCGGCTCCAAACGTATCCTCAGCCCTAACTGCGAACCCGTCCATTGTCGCCCTATCAAATGGCGGTACATCAATTCGTGAATAAACATCCCTTGCCAAAACCCTTCCATAGCTCTCCTCGATACTTACTACCTCTGTTCCCAAAGGCTCAACCTTAACAGTACTAAACACCTTACTCAATGCCTCCTCAGGTGATAATAATTCATGAAATATTATCCTCTTACCTGCCTCAGACATTGTGCGTAAACAAACGCAGTGCTTTAATAAATTAATTAGCCCGTTAAAGTTAATTAATAATGCAGTAACTGCACTGTGAGATTAATATTTAAGCTCAGGGTTTTACCTACGTAGTGATGAGAAGGCTAACGGTACATGGCTAGTACTTATGCTTATCTTCTCAGCGGTGGGCCTATTCGCATCCTCCATTGTGATATACACGTATTATTACCTACGTGAACTACCGCCACTCTGCACGTCATTTAAATCCCCATTCCCAGGAATAACCATTGACTGTGAAAGGGTACTTCGAGTAAGTACTCAGACATAGGTGGTGTACCGCTGGATTTGCTCGCAGCGATTTGGTTCATAGTGAATATAATCCTCGTTTTAACGTACGACCTAGGCCCAGAAAATCTGGCCGTACTTGCGATAAATGCCCTATTTTACTGGAGATTCATTGGCATAGTGGTGGTCCCATACTTAATATTCGTTGAAACCTACCTACTCCACGCACTATGTATATACTGCACGGTGATGCATATAATGATAATAATAGACTTTGCCGTGATAACAATATTCTTCATAAGAGTTGGTAAATCACCAATGCGCGGGCTTACTGATTAAGTATGCTGGTTATCGTCATTAATAGGTCCTTAATGCTCTTGAAGGAGTACGTTGCTTAACACCTGATAATTCGATACCCCACACGTCCAATACATAACTCAATCTCTTTTCCCAATCACCAATGAATATCGTTATTAAGCCAAACCTGGCTGGGTAATAAACGTCGAAGAGTGGGTTGTCGCCGATCATTACTTGGGCCCCCCCTTCGAAGAATTCACGGCAATTCTTAGGGCAGCCAACCATGTCAGGTGTTCTAATGCCATTGATAAATCTTGAGAATCCCAGCTCCCTAATGACCGCTGATTGATACTTATACAAACCGTTGGTTGCAATGATTATTTCATGCCCCAAATCCCTAATTACTCTTAAAAGCTCAAGCGCCCCCCCGTCGAATGGTTTGAAGTCATGCACATACTTCATCAATGTGTCATTGACGTCTATGCTTATGGGTAGACCAAACCTATGGGCTACCTCAGTGAATATGTAATCCCAATCAAAGGCCTTAATTGTGAAGCTCCTCAGTAATTCCCTATTCAGGTCCTTCGCAGCCTTGTACACAGCCCTCCAGTCGGCATTAGCCTACTGGCTATTAACATGCTTATTTCCTGGAACACGGGGTCCCATGCTTCGAGGGGTAGTAATGTGCCGTCTAAGTCGATGAGAATGAGCACAGGTCCTTGGTAGTTACTGGTCTTTAAGAGTCATACCTCTGGTTTCACTTTGTTTCACATTAATTGAACGTTATTTTTCAGGGAGATTCCTTTTAAATAATTAATTTATGGGTTTGGTGATAAGTATGAGAAACAGAAAAATAATGGATATAGGAGTAATAGCACTAGTCACGGCACTAGCGCTGACGATGATACTGACCGTGGTCATGACCGCAAACCCGTTACTGGCATCTCAATCAACCAACGCCACCAACTCAACGGTTAGCATTAACGCAACATCCGTAAGTAACGTGACCATGACGAATGTAACCACATGCCCACCTGGCCTACTCACCGCAATACAGGCCAACCTATACATAGATGACATGTGGCTGATGAGGATTGGCGCCAACATGAGTGGGCTTAACACTACGTCACTCATGGTGGTTAATGCCACGGGCCTTAATGAGACTGCCATAAACGGCACATTCACGGGATTCAACATAACCAAGTTTAATATGACTGCCTTCAACATAACGGGCTTCAACCTAACACCGGCGACTCTGCAGAATATTACTAATTACTATGTTAGTAAGGGTGAGTGTCTACTGGCTCTTCAGTTCCTGGTGCACCTTAGGCACTACTTGGTTCATGTCTATGTGCTTGAAAGACACGCTGAGATTTGGAATAGAACACTAACCTTCAGGCTAATGCTACTCAATGAGACATTAACAAGACTTGAGCAACAAGGATTACTAAACAGTACACAGGCAAGCCAAATCTATAATTTACTTAGCCAACTAAAGCAGGCCCTAGTTAGTGGTAATTACTCAGAGGCAGAAATGTTACTAAGTGAATACAAGTCATTGCTAAGTAATATAACCAGTCAGTACTATGAGGAACAGAAGATGGGCTTCGCGAATAGGATTGATCACGAACTTGAGCACTACGTAATGCAGATAATAAGGGGGGGATCAATAACGCTAAATGAGACATTGACGCAATTGGCATTGCTTAATCATGAACTTGGCATGTTAACGAACATCACCGGACTAAATATAACAAGTGTCAAGGAACTGCATGAGTTATTCAAGGAGCTTAAGATGATATATCCACTGATACAGGGTAACGAGACCGCCCAGGCACAGTTACTACAGATGCTAAAGCATGGCAAGGGATTTAGTGATTGGCTCAACATAACGCAGCAGTTCGGTCAGGAGGCTAGGGGGGGTTGGCAGTTACATGGGCAGGGACATGGTAAGGGTCAGCACGGTCAGGGTAAGGGTATGCAGGGAGGACAGCATGGGCAGGGAGGAGGACAAGGTAAGGGTGGTGGATAATAAGTAACTTCCTAGGCGCATTCCCATTAAAAATATTTTAATTCAATTTTCACGCACATCTTTCCTATTTTCATTCTATTTCTCTTTTCATTATTAAGTGAATTAATAAAGTTTTTAAGTCAATAAGTCGTAATTGAATTAATGATGCTGGCAGCATTGATTACGGTATTTGTATATTTATTGAGTAATGGCTCATTGGTAAGTATAAATGCAACTACCGTACAAAGTACAGCCTTGTTAAACATCACATTACCCATAAAACCCCTGGGACCAGTGGTTGTCCAGAACTCAAGCGGTTCAACAATACCCGCAATACTAATAGGAAATCACTTAATAATACCTGTCTTTGGGAATGGCTCATTCATAATACAGTATGCACCCTACGTAACCCAATCGCCCAGTGGCTACTTAGTCATTAATGTGTCATCCTCATACACGATAAATCTCTTCGTAAGCAATAACGTATTATTAACGCAATTGCCGATAAGCCTAATAACGAACTTTACCAGGGTAAGTAATGGAATCATACTCCAACTCGCACCAGGCAATTACTCAATAGGCTTCATACCAGAACTACCAACAACCACGACTAACAAGACTACGACAACTCCAACCACCGTGAGTAACATCAGTGCAGTTACTACGGTTACAAACTCAACGTCAAAAGCCACGAAACCCTTACCTGGTTTAGGACCAGTGCTTTATTATGTAGTCATTGCGGTAGTTATTGCTGTAGCTGCATTATTTGCTTACCTATTCGTAATTAGGCATAGGGGGGGTCCTGAGGTTAACCCTGTAATTGTTGAGGGATTGAACCCAACCGATAAGGAGGTTCTTAGGGCATTAATCGACATGGGTGGTGAGGCTTACCAGGCAGATCTCCAGAGGAAGCTGAACATGCCTAAGGCAACGCTTTGGAGGGCGATTAGGAGATTGGAGAGTTCTGGTTACGTACAGATTATTAAGGAGGGCAGAGTCAACAAGATTAAGCTCATTAAGAAACCTAAGCTTGATTAGTTCTCTTTAAGCATCATTACCCCATGCCCATTCCTAGACCTGAGAATATCGAGTGCCTCGGTTGCGAGTTTCATCGCAGTTCTACCACTACGTGCTATGCCAACGCCTATCCTTGCATTTATTAGATTAGCCAGTGGTTTAAGGTCATTCTCGTTAATCGTTGGTTGCACAATCGACACAATATTATCGCCACCTAGGTAAAGTGTGATACCTCCATGGGGGGCGCTAGATAAAGCCTTACTTGATTAACCACACTCCACACATGCTCATATAATTGATAACTGGATGTCCACTCAGTACTCGTTGTTGAATCAACTAGGTCTATATGGCGATAGCCACATAACCATCATCACCACCCCCCCCAATTAACGATTCACCTGAGGAAGCCTTCATTGCAAGCCTGAAGGCCTCTCTTTCAGCAACCCTGGGATTAATGTCTGCATACGTACCACTAGATAGAGGGACTGGGCTATACTCACTAAGTTCCTTAATCGCATTCGTTAATTCACCATTGTTTAGACCATTAGTTATTGCAAGTAAGTAGTCATACCTAAGTGGGTGGGCCCAGGCATTGAGTCTTGAGAATACGTGAACTAATTCCCTATGTAATTGAGCTTGGATTTGCTGTATTACGTGCTCCCTATCGGGGGGGCCGAGAGTCTCTGTCCATTCTCTATAACCGATTAACCTAATTATTGTTACCTGAACCAAAGGTTTAACACCGAGACCGAGCTTAAACCTTTAGTTTAAAAACATAACCCTTAAGGGTAGGAATACTTAAAATAATGTGATTGAATAATAAGTTAATGAGCCTTAAAGTCATAACGTTCGATGTCTATAATACGTTGATAAACTATGGTAAGGAGTTAATAGAGGAGATAGCCATGAACATAACTAAGTATCTTAAGTCCCAGGATATTGAGGTTCATTTTGACCATGTTTATGAAATATACATGGGCCTTGATAGGGAGATTAGGCTTAGGAGAGTTGTTGAGATGGCTTACGTACCACCAATGGATAATGTTAGGACATTCCTTGAGAGGCTAACCCGTAAGTATGGGATTGAACTCAATGAGAGGATGGTTATGGACGTCGCGAACATAATAGCAAATACACTGCTTGAGTCAGGTAATGTGAAGCCTAATGAGGATGCGCAATACGTGTTAATGGAGATGAAGAGCGACGGGTTCATGATTGGAGTCGTATCCAACGTGATATTTTGGAGCAGTGCGGTATCAAGGAGACTCCTTGATAAGTTTGGCCTAAGTAGGCTTATTGACGTCCAGGTATATGCTGATGAGGTTGGTAGGGCCAAGCCTCACCCAGCAATTTTTGAGCGTGCATACTCATTATTAACGCATGGCGCTGAACCTGATCTTGCAATACACGTTGGTGATGGATTCAAGGAGGATCTACTTGGTGCAATGCTTGATGACGTAATAGGCGTATACATCGATAGGACGGGAACACTAATCAGTGGTGGTAGTCCCGCGGAGTTAATTAGGTGCAGGGCCTATGCTGTTAGGAGGTTGAAGGAGGTCTTACTCGTGCCTCATCTTGTCTCTGGTTGTTCATGATGCCTAATGAAGAAAATAATTTAACCAGTTAGGTCAGGGTGAGAAGGCGTGGTAGCACCATTTAGGTGCATGCCGAATTGCGGCTATTGCTGCACGATATCGCCAGTGACTGTGTTTCCACATGAAGTAATAATACTGAGTAAATTAGCTGAGGAGCTAGACGTGAATGATTTAGCCTTTAAGCCGGGCTACGTGGTGACTGATATTAAGAACGGTGTTAGAGTTGCTCTATCATATCTAATGCAGTTAAATAGTAAAGGCATATGCCCATTCCTAAACCCGGAGGATAAGACCTGTAAGGTGCACTCACTTTACAAGCCATTAACCTGTAGATCCTTCCCATACCTACCCAGGGTAATTAGGTACGTGATAGACCCAGAACTTAAACTCGTGGACTTCACGGTAGAGTTCGTAGTATCTACACTATGCCCAGTCGTTAGGAATAACTATACGCAGGATGACCTAGAGGCTATGATAAGTAATGTCAGGATTGCAGTTAAGGTAATGCCTAGGGAGGTGGCAGCTGCGGAGGAGGCCATAAGGGTTAGGAAGTTATATGCAGATGCGTTAACGGCGCTATGGAGGGCAGGGTATGTTGAATTAAGGGGGGGGAGTGAGGGTAATAATACGAACTGGCCCATAGTCAATGCCTTCGAATACATCAGGCAATTCATACCCCCACATAACTCTCGACAAATTTGTACCGAACATATCCCAGGTGATAAGGAGATTAGATCTGTAATCGATTATCCGATATCGGTTTAGAGAAAGATTTATATTTAAGGTGCAATCCGCCTACTTGACCATTATGGAAGTGGCTATTAGGGCAATAAATTTAACGAAGCGTTATGGAAACTTTACCGCTGTTGATCACATAAACTTTGAGGTGTATTATGGGGGGGAGATCTTCGGGTTTTTAGGGCCAAATGGCGCTGGTAAGACAACGACAATAAAGATGTTAACCACAGTAACTAGCCGACTGAGGGCACTGCAGTAGTGAATGGCTATGACGTGGTTAAGCAGCCGGCCAAGGTTAGGGAGAGCATAGGTGTTGTTCCCCCAGGAGTATACGGCTGATGAGGATTTAACGGGTTGGGAGAATTTAATGCTTGTTGCCGCGTTGTATGGAATACCAAGAGGGAGGCTAGGGAGAGGGCTGCTGAGTTGCTTGATTTAGTGGAGTTATCATACGCGGCTGATAGGAAGGTTGAGACGTACTCAGGTGGTATGAGGAGGAGGTTGGAGATCGCCATGGGCCTTATTAATAGGCCCGCCATACTCTTCCTGGACGAGCCTACGCTGGGTCTTGATGCTCAGACGAGGGCTGCGATTTGGGATTATGTGTATAGGCTTAGGAAGCAGTATGGTATGACCATATTCATGACCACGCATTACCTAGAGGAGGCTGATAGGTATGCGGAGAGGATTGCAATCATCGATCATGGCAAGATACTCGCTATCGGAACGCCCAAAGAACTCAAGGAGAGGGTTGGCGGCGATGTGATAACAATTGAGGTTAATGGGGATGTTAATCTTGCTCGGAAGGTTATTGAGGGCATTGACGGAGTTAATGGAGTTACTGTGAATGGAAACACAATAACCTTTAAGGTTAAGAGCGGGAATACGGCGGCCCCCCCAATAATCCTTGAGGCCCTTAATAAGCTCAGTATTAGGGCTACGAGCATAACCATTAAGGAGCCAACGATGGATGAGGTATTCCTGGAGTTCACGGGTAGGAGACTTAGGGATGAGGAGAGTAGTTCTGAGGAGTTCATGAGGTTTAGAAGGACTATCACAAGAGCTAGGAGGTGAATGGGAATGGCAACGAGACTACACCCACTACATGGACTTTGGGCATTGACTAACAGGGAGTTGGCTAAGTGGTATAAGGTGCCCGTCATACTAATAATATCATTAATACAACCAATTGTTTGGCTTGCCTTCTTCGGAAAGTCCATGAACTTCGCAACCATGTTCACAAGCGGGCTAAACATACCCGGGCTTAACATACCCAAGCAGGTAATTGACGAGATAGCGTCTGAGGTCCTTAAGGCCAACTTTGGGACCACGGACTACTTCTCATTCCTGGCGGTGGGTATGCTATCATTCATAACACTATTCACATCACTGCAGAGCGGTATGAGTATCGTGTGGGATAGGAGACTTGGCGTCCTGAGTAAATTATTGACCACGCCCGTGCCTAGGGGGTAACATTGTCATGGCTAAGGTGCTGAATTCCATGATTAGGTCATTGGTCCAATCAACAATAGTGCTGATAATAGCCATATTACTCGGCATGAAACTAAACCCAAGCCTAAACCCACTAGACGTACTAGGCGCCTACGCAGCACTTGCCCTAATGTCCATGGGCTTCGCATCCCTATTCGTGACCCTCGCCCTGAGGTCAACCTCCTGGGAATCGCAAATGGCAATAATGAATCTACTGAACATGCCACTGATGTTCGCAAGCAACTCCTTCTACCCAGTTAAGTCAATGCCCTGGTGGCTTAAGCCCGTTGCCCTCGTGAATCCATTAACATATGTTAACGACATCAATAGGCAATTACTACTTGGTATAACGGGGCAAAGCCTACTACTTGATTATGTATACCTAATAACCTTTGCAGTGATATTCTCAGTAATAGGAATAGTGCTTTCCTGGAGATATTTAAGTGAGGCATAATTTTGAGTGAAGTTAAAGGCGTTCATCACCTTGAGTACGTCCCCCCCATGTACTCGGCGGTACCAATTATACTATTTTTTATTATCCTAAGTACTTCATCCTTAGAAGCTCTCTGCCTGATGTTGGGTACGGTATTTAACGCATATAACCTAAAGAAGTACCTATGGGGCTTATGACCCTTCGGTGGACATGGACCACCATAACCAATTCTGCCAAAGTCATTAATACCCTGCATGCCTATCCCCCCCTCAACGACCGGAGTCTTCGGCACATTCTCAGGGAGCTCAGTCCTATCTGGTGGTATGTTATACAGAACCCAATGAGTAAACACGCCTATCGGTGCGTCAGGGTCCTCCATTATTAAGACGAGGGATTTCGTACCGGCCGGCATATTCGACCACTGCAGCGGTGGGCTTACGTCAACATCATCGCACGTATACTTCCTTGGGATTCTTTCACCATATTTAAAGGCAGGGCTCGTTAATGTAAACGACATACAAATTACTATTGATCTATAACCGAATTATTAAGTATTATGTTAGTCCTCATTCTAATGTGTTAAGTAGTGAATTAATTTAATAGAGTTAATATATAGGTTATTGATGGTCAAGGTAAACCTACGAAGTCAGGAGAGGTATGGTGGTGTCTTAAACGCACCGCACAGGGCTTTTCTGAGGTCCATAGGCTTTTCGGATGAGGACATTGGTAAGCCATTGGTTGCCGTTGTTGCTGCATGGAGTGAGGCTGGACCGTGCAATATACATACGCTTCAGTTAGCGGTTCACGTTAAGGAGGGTGTGCGTAGAGGTGGTGGTTCACCGCTCACGGTGCCGACAATAGTCGTTAACGATAATATTGGGATGGGTACGGAGGGCATGAGGTATAGCCTGGTAAGTAGGGACGTGATCGCTGACACAATAGAGGCCCAGGTTAATGCGCATGCATTTGATGGGTTTGTTGGTATTGGTGGTTGCGACAAGACTACACCAGGTATCCTAATGGCTATGGCTAGGTTAAACATACCAGCTATTTACCTATACGGTGGAACGGCAGAGCCTGGTTTTTACGGTAATCTTAAACTCACTATCGAGACGTCCATGAGGCAATTGGCGCGTACCTTGCTGGTAAGATTACGGAGGATGAACTTTATGAGATAGAAAAGAGGGCTCACCCAACCTACGGAACCTGCGCAGGCATGTTCACGGCAAACACCATGGCAGCCATAGCAGAGGCATTGGGCATGGCCTTGCCAGGGAGCGCCTCACCACCAGCCACATCGGCTAGGAGGGTAATGTACGCGGTTGAGAGTGGTGTTGCGTTAATGAACGCGATGGAACTTGGTATAAAGCCTAGGGATGTCATGACATATGAGGCCTTTGAGAATGCAATAACAGTGCTGATGGCAATGGGTGGGTCAACCAATGCCATACTTCACCTATTAGCTATCGCCTATGAAGCTGGGGTTAAGTTGGCGCTTGATGACTTTGACAGGATATCGAGGAGGACCCCCCCGTATATAGCAAGTTTAAGGCCTGGCGGTGATTACGTAATGGCTGACCTCGACGCGGTTGGTGGCATTCCACTGGTCATGCTAAAGCTACTAAAGGCGGGCCTACTTAACGGTAAGGTACTCACCATAACGGGTAAGACACTGGAGGAGAATTTGAAGAACTATAAGTTCCCAAACGTGCCGCATGACCACATAGTTAGGGACGTTAGTAACCCAATCAAGCCCTGGGGCGGTATTAGGGTACTTAAGGCTCATTAGCGCCTGAGGGTGCTGTTATTAAGGTTGCAGCCACCGAATTAATGAGATTTGAGGGTAAGGCAAGGCCGTTTAATAGTGAGGAGGAGGCATTTCAGGCGATTAGGAGGGGTGAGATTAGGCCGGGTGACGTGGTTGTCATTAGGTATGAGGGTCCTAAGGGTGGCCCAGGAATGCCTGAGATGCTTAGGGTAACTGCGGCCATCGTTGGGCTGGGTTGGGTAAAGATGTTGCATTAGTCACCGATGGTAGGTTTAGCGGTGCTACCCGCGGCTTAATGGTTGGTCACGTGGCTCCCGAGGCAGCCGTTGGAGGACCGATAGCGGTTGTTGAGGATGGTGATAGGGTGTTGATCGATGTGGAGAATGGTCGACTTGACCTACTCGTGCCCGAGGAGGAAGTGAGGAGGAGGTTGAGGAATTGGCAACCGCCACCGCCTAGGTACACGAGGGGGGGTTTACTTGCTAAGTACGCGTCGTTAGTCACGTCAGCGTCCATGGGCGCTGTGACACTGCCAAAGCTTTAGTGCTGCATTAATTGCTTGATTACGTTTTCAATACCCTCATTCTTAATTATCCAATGATTAAACCTTATTATTACCTTAATCACGTCGTCACCGTCATCAAGCCTTACCACGCCGTTATATGCCAATTGTTTGTTAAATCTGAGGTATAACTTACCGTCACTAAACCTACTATTAATGGTAACAAGGATTATCTCCTTGTCTAATTGGTCAACGGTTTTAAGTATGTGCTGAGCGATCTGCAGTGCATCCTGTCCCTTAAACTGCACCTTTATAGTATCTATATCATTACCGAAGTGTCCCTGGCCGCCACTCCTCATAATGTTAATGCCATCCCTATACTGAGGAGGTAATAAATTGAGTAATGCCCTCACAACCTTAAGCTCGCTCTCCGTTGCATGCACATGTGTGCTAAGTTCAACATGCTCTATTGGGTTAATCACAGTGATTACTGAAGTTAATCCCCTTAATATTCCTTAGTCAGGACTATCCTAGGCACCCTACAGCGAGTTGAGTTCCTTAATTCCCTCAGTTCCTCATCACTCACTCCATCAGACCAGGCTTCCGTAACCATGTACATATCCTCATCCTTAACACCCCCTAATCATCGCACACATATGCAATGCACAAACTTTAACATAGACATACCTGGCATGCAGCACCTCCTTAAGCTCGTTAGCTAACCTCGCCGTAAACCTCTCCTGAAGCATGGGCCTAGCAGCAAGCCACTTAACATACCTAGCCACCTTACTCAGACCTGGAACCTCGCTGTTGAGTGGTTCATAGACCACAGTAACCGTACCAATAACCGGCAATAGGTGATGTTCGCATATTGACACGAATTTAATGTCGTTAATTGAAATGCGACCAACATATTCATTACCCTCCATGGGAAAGAACTTAATCTTAGGTGGTGATTCCCTCAAACCGCGAGTTAATTCAAGTAGGGCATTTAAGTACCTCCTAGGTGTCTCCCTTAATCCGGGTCTGTCAGGATTATCGCCTAAAAACTCTATTATCTTACTTACGTAGTTATCCATCTCCGCTTCCTCATCGTTGTGGTTATTATGCACAGAATCAAGGCAGTTAATACCTCTATTTAAGTAAAGCACTCATTGCCATTAAAAATAAGTTCTCTAATGAAGCTTCCTCACTAAAATCAATACCAGTATTATTGATAAGGCGACACCAATGATTAATGGGTAATAAGTGCTGTAATTAATGACTACGGCACCAATAGCCTTAGGGCTCACTGACTCATTGCCCTGAATCGCTGTCTCATTTATTAACTGCATTAAATACTGAGTATTTACTATTGATGGCATATTTATCACAAATGTCTCCTCCACAGTCACATCAATCTTAACGTTCGTATTATTAATACTTAAATACGTAAGGTACTGTCTAGCCAAAGCCGTTAATACCGCCTTCTTAACCTCATTACTCATGATGGTACTCTCAATCTCACCCTCGTACCCACTTACCTGAGTCATGTACGACAATGCCCTTGTCTGGTATGATGAGATGTTTATGTAGGTGATTAATAACTGATTTGTTAGGTTTAGCAATTCATTATGAAGTACGTAGAGACTCCTCGATATACTTATTATTAATAGTTCGCTCTCATTCGCCGCAGTAATTGCGTAATTAAGACCCTCTGTGGCCTGATTAACCTGGCTTTGCGTCGTTGTAAGCTCACTCTGTATTGTACCAAGGTTATTATATACCTGGGAGAGTGTTGTTAATGAGCTCTCAATTTGGTTTATCATTGTTATTGTATTATTTATTTCATTTATTAACGTGCTATTGCTCGTCGAACTCTCTATTTGAAGTAAGTCCTGCTTTAATGTATTTAGGGAGTTCAGGTACGTCTGTTCATTACTCACTACCGGACCAAGTGAGCTCCTTAATTGAGATATCACATTGGCCTCGGCACCAAGTACCTGACCACCTGCGGTGAGTGCCACCTTAAGTTCGATTAATTGAGCCTGGAGTAGGCTCTCAACCATTAGTGTTGAGTTTATTATGTATGCTGATGCCCCCCCAAGAACCTGAGCCGTCTCATTGAGTAGGCTTATTAATTGTAAGAATTGCGCCGTGTAATTACTTGCCGTACCAGAAACGCCTGTTAAGGAACTTGAGAAGCTCCTTAGCTGATTAAGGGTGTTGTTTAGGCTATTAATGGCTTCATTCAGGGAGCTTATTGATCCATTTAGGTCAATGCTTGCCTGAACAGTTATTGGGTTTATCCTAACACTGTGCCACGGACCCATATTCTCAACAACCATACTCAACGAAAGCGAGGAGGAATTCTTCGTATTGAATATCCAATAATCAACCTCATAACCAAGTATGTTCTGGGTTAATGTTGGTGTGACGTTATACTCATAAAATAAGCCGGACTGCCTGGTTAGGGTTAGGGTGGTCATTATTGGGAATGGTAATAAGTTCGTGACATTCACCGAGATATTCACGTTAGTACCAACACCACCATTAACCATTGTTGAGTTAATGCTGGATCCATTAACGAGAATTCGATAATTCATGGACGCTATTGGTAATAGTGTATAAACGGGCTTAAACCTAACATTAAGCGTTTCCTGGGAGTATGGCTGTAATGTGATGACCCAGGTCACAGTATCGCCACTGACCAATGCCGTCGACGGCGATACATATAATATGCTTGAGTATGGTAGCACCTTCATGGTAACGTTTAAAGAGATTGGGTAGGGCTCATTATTATAAAGCACCAATGAATACTCGATGTAGTAATCTGTGGCTTGACCGTTGGGGGGGTTCAAATACGTGACATAATTAACTGTAAAGTATGCATTTAATGATTCGTGAGCATATACTGTAATACCCATGAATAGCGCCATAATCATCACAGCCATCAATAATGCGTACTTAATACCCATCAATAGTGTAAAACTCCTTTACTAATTAAACCTAATTTCCTATATAGAACCAATAAAACTATTTACTAAATCTCTCCTCCTCTCTATCTCGCCTAAATCCTGACCTAGCCTCCTCAGTCTCCTCTCCTCAAGATCAAGTATCCTAAGGTATGACTTAATAACGGTTAATTGATCAACCCTCAACTTACTAAATTCCTCCTTGATCCTCGCAAGATCACTCTCACTTACGATCCTACCACCCCCCCTAAGATAAATGATCCTACTACCTATTGCCGCAACCTCCATGTTATGCGTGGCAATCACAAAGGTAACTCCTATGGCCCTATTCAGCAACTTAACTAGGTCAAGTATTAAGTATGAACTGGCCAGGTCTATGGAACCTGTGGGTTCATCCATTATTATGAAGGATGGGTCATTAGCCAATGCCCTAGCAATCGCCACCCTCTGTTGCTGACCACCACTTAATTGGCTCGGCCTATTACTCGCAAACTCCCCAACACCAACAAGATCAAGTAATAGCTTAGCCTTCTCCCGGCCTCATCCTTCGTGTACCTACCGGTCAAAAGCATTGGTAACATTACGTTCTCAAGCGCCGTTAACTGGGAAACCAAATTGTACTGCTGAAATACGAAACCAAGTCTCTCAAGCCTGAACTTTGACAGGTACTTCTCATCGGCATCCGTGACGTCAATCCCATCAATAATCACACGACCACTGGTCGGCTTATCTAACGTACCCATTATATTCATTAACGTAGTCTTACCGGAACCGCTAGGCCCCATAACAATCGCAATCTCGCCTCTCCTAATCGTTAGGTTCACGTTAATTAATGCATCGATATAAACACTACTACTTAGGTAATACCTCTTGCTAACATTTACGAGCTTAACAACCTCCTCATTATTCTTCACGGGAAATGGTATTTAATATGGGTTAAAATCCCTTATTGCGGATGATATCGAGAAAGACAATATCAATCATGATAATCGTGATTTGGCTAATCACAATGATTTATCTAGCTCGATACTCACTAAATGTATTTAACGTATTAACATATGACGAGACGCAGTTAATGCCAAGCAATATAGAACCTGTCATCGTTAATAACCTAGTTAATAAGTACGTGGGTACCTCAAACGAGACAACACTCGTAGTCGTAATTAAACTAAATGGCAATGGAACAACTGATATTGAGAATAGATTGAACTACATAAATAACGTTATTAAAGATGTGGATGCGCCTGATATAACAGTCGCAGACTTATTAACTGCGTACAACGATGTATACACAATTTATAATGAGACAATAAGTAATGCAACATCTGAAGTAATCAATAACGAGTCCAGCGACGTGCGGAGTCTTTATTGGTCATTAAACAATGAGTGCTCATCAATAATACAACTAAATGGGGAGTACTACTCCATGGTTTACAACATAAGTAATATGGTTAGTGGCGAATTTAACGCAACCATAAATTACGCACAATTACTTTATTACGAAATTGAGAATTATTATCTAAGGAATTATCCAAATGCGTCATTAATCACGTTATTTGAATTAGCAACTAGGAATTACGAGCTTAAGTACGGTCAATACAATCAATACATTGAGGTGTTAGCCAATGAAACGCTTAATCAATTAATAAATAAAATTGGTAAAGATCCATCACCATACACCTTAATTTCAGAAAATATATCGGGGGGGATTTTATTAACGAATTACGAGAACATAATTCAACGGGAGTATCCAGGGATAGAGCTAAATAACATAACTGGTTACGTATACGACCTGTTAATCAATGATAACGTTAACCAAACTTATTTAAGAATAGCCATCTTACTTGGACCTAGCACAAACATTAACCTCTTAAGGTTATTACTAATGCAGGAGTACATAAATAATACACCACAAATATTAATACCATATATTTATCAATTGGCATGCAATAATAATGCGTCTATCGTAAATACGGTACTAAATAACTTAAGAAGTAATGTAATTAGTGCCTTAACTCAAGAGCATCCACCACCAAGCATCCTCGATTTACCCAACAACCTAACCCAGAAGTTTCTGAATAGCACGTACACGGTAGCCTTCATAACATTACCAGGTAGTTATGAAGATGAGGTGTACGACCTATTAATACGTAGGGATTGGGTATACCCAGTGAGCACGGGTGTTATTCTCTATGAACTTGAGAAAATGGTTACGAGTGACGTTAACATAATTGATAAGACTACGGCAATCCTCGTGTTCGCAACAATGATAGCAATGTTAGGAACGTTAATAGGTCCTGTCATTTCATTAACAATACTCGGCTTAACATACATATCATCACTCGGACTACTCTATAACTGGGCAGTGCATTTCAAGCTTTATTACCTCACCGTGTACATGATAGCCCCCCCAATAATCTTCGGGATAGGCGTTGACTACAGCATGCTCATGCTCAGTAGATACCTTGAGGAGAGGGTTAGAGGACGTAATAAGGATAATGCATTAAGAATAGTATTAACACGCGTTAGGCCGACAATATTAACGAGTGCGTCCGTCGTTGGGCTTGGGCTGGGTAGCTTCGTAATTTCAAGGTACGGCTATATACAGGACATTGGTATTGGCTTTATAATCGCCGTATCCCTTACGATAATAGCAACGGCTGTAATATTGCCTGAAATAATGAGAGTGCTTGGTGACGGTGTGCTATGGCCCATGGGGGTTAAGGGCAAAGTCTGTTGAGCTAAGGACGGCATTCCTTTCGAGAATGGCTAGGTTTGCGGTTAATAGACCAAAAACCATAGTTGCCATATTCCTAGCAATAACGGCGTTAGCCTTACATACCTAGTGCTGAACATAAACATAACCACTGATCCTGTGCAGGTAATGCCAAATACGCCTGCCAAGGTTGGGTTAACATTACTGATTAATTATTTCAGGAATTATGACTACTCAACGGCATACCTGGTGTTTATGGTAATAAGACCGCCGCAATAACGTTACTTAATACTGTTAAGAAGCAGAATTACGTAATTAATGCAGCCCTCACATATAATGGTTCAAACCTATACATAATAACGGCTACTGTGAACCAGCAGTCACTGTCAGACAAGTTAATACCGATTTATCTAAGCCTTAGGGAAATCGCAAATGAGGTGTCCAGGGAGTACGGCGTTAATGTACTCATTGGAGGCTCACCATCATATAAGTACTACTTCGTACTTGGCTTTGAGCGTGAATACTACGGTTTCATACTATACTTAATGATTGCCATAAACATTGTGATCCTCACGATATACATGAGGTCTATAATGATACCACTAAGGCTCGTTGCAACAGTGTTAATGAGTATTACCTGGTCATTGGCACTGACCATATTCGTATTCCAGGGCTTAATGGGAATAAGGACATATTGGTTATTACCGGTGATACTGATATCACTTTTGCTGAGTGTTGGTACGGACTATGACTTATTCATAATCAGCAGGTTTAGGGAGGAAGTCATTAATGGGTTTAGTGATAAGGAGGCTATTGTCAGGGCTGTGGAGTTCACGGGACCCGTGGTCACGGGAGCCGCATTAGTGCTCGCCATGGCATTTGCATCACTGGCATTATCAAGCATTTACATTCTAAAGCAGGTGGCGCTTGCCGTGGCATCCTCAGTCATTATAGACTCATTCGTAGTTAGGCCCCCCCTACTTGTGCCAGCGATAATCGTACTCCTCGGCAAATGGAATTGGTGGCCATTTAGCGATAAGGTAATTAAGCACCCAGTTACTACTTAATTGCATGGATGGTATTTACAGGGTTTACCTTCCCTGGTACGTGAAGCTTACTGATGGGAGTAGGTATAGGATACCGCTTAACGTGATAATGAGGGGGGGCCTGCGGAATAATATATTTGTGGTTAAGGTGCCTCAGGACGAGGTTGATTATGCCGCTGAGGAGCTCATTAGTAGGGGGGGTTTAAACCAACAATATTTGCTGTGTACAAGGGTGAGATGTATAGTCTAGCTATAAAGGTTGAGCCGCCCTGGGAAATACACACTAGGATCTTTCCTGATGGCATGGTTGAGTCTGAAGTTGAGATTAGTAGGGATTACCTGCAGCATCTCGTGGGGCCGAGGTTTAACGTGTCTATGAAATCTACGATTTATTGAGAAGTTTGCTAATGATAGGAGGATATGCATTAAGCCGTTAGGCGTTGCATCAGTGATGTTATTGAGAATATTGGAATTGAGTTGAGGGCGCCCAGGGCGTTGATACCATGGAAGCCTTTGGTCGTCATGGCGTCATTAATTGCATTAACGCCTGTGATGAGTAAGGTGGGTAAATCCTCTGTATTTCACTTATTACAGTGAATCAAACGTTGAGTGCTTACAATGAATATTGCTATTAATGATTATGTAATTATTGATTGAAAGAGCGTGATGATTGCTATTTCTGTTTCTTAACATTTATATCGCCTATTCACTAAATAAATTGAGTGGGGGGGGTAAACAGTAATACCATAGTTGGTGTGGTGGGCAATGCTGACGTCAAGGATATCATTAGGTATATTTCTCGCATAATAACATCCGCACTTGATGTAAGGCCTAGCGAGTGCCTGCTAAATAATTATAGTAGTATTACGATGAGTGCCGTGAATATGATGATTAAATTGTTCCCAGAGTTGACGAAGGAGTTGAATGCGCTCGCAGGCAAATTTGCAGAAATCCAGGAGGCGAGTAAGAAGCTTGTTGGAATTAAGGATGTTGGTGAATATGCTGACAATGTACTAACAATATTTACAACGTACAATGTTGACCCAGGGATTTACGCAGTATTCGCAGCCCTCCAAGCTATGGAAATTGCGAAAACATGCGGTGAGAATGACGCAAAGTTCTTCCTCGTGAGGACATTATTAGCTGGTTCATTACCATTTAACCTATACAGGGTATTGCTTGATTACTTAGGCATGGACCATAGATTCCCAATAAACTTGCTGAAGGCCTTACTCGAAACAATTTAATGAGCGTGGGTTTAATTTCATGACTTAAAACCACTTATTAATTGATATAGGTATGATGGAGTTACGGGTGTTTTACCGAGCCTTACTTTAACGCCGGTTTTAATCCTTATGGCCTTCTCTAATGCGAGGAATACTGACGCTAGGGCACCCGTCGTTCCCGACTCACCAATACCCCCCCTAAGGCCACCAGGTAATGGCGATTGCGTATTCATCTCGTTTGTCGTAATTCTGTAGGTAATATCTCCCGTATTTGGTAAGCCATAATCCGCAAGTGATGCGTGTAATGGCGTACCATCCTCACTATAGAATGCGCCCTCCCAAAGAACTTGGGCAAGGCCTTGGAGTACGCCACCATGGATCTGAGCCTCAACCTCATCCTCAAGGAGAGGCTTACCCACATTATGTACCGTGTAGTAATCAATGACCCTAGCGGTTAATGTCTCCGTATCAAAGTCAACCACCGCAACATGAGCACCCGGCGCGAATACGGCCATGCTAGGCTTATAATCAACCTCCTCCTCAATAACTACATCCTTAGACCTTATTGCATCGATAAGTGATAGGCCCATTGACGATAACCTCGAAGCAACCTTCTCGGCTAATTCCGTAATTGCCGCTGCGACCACCGTAGCGCTCCTGCTACCGAATGTACCAACACCATAATTAAGAGTCTCCGTATCGCCAGGCACAACCTCAATAAGCTCCTCAGGTATTCCAAAAACCTCTGATGTATACTTCGTAAAAGCCGATATGTGGGCATGACCCTGCGGCCTAGAACCAATAATCAGCCTCATCTTACCGCCGCCAATTAATGCCTTAACACCCTCACCACCGAGTGCGCTCACGTATAGCGCAAAAACAGCAATAGACACGCCCCTACCCGGGTACTTACTCCTGAACTCGTAGTAATGCCTCGCCGCATCCTCAAGTATTGATTGGTAATTTGCTGGGTCAATAACAAGGCCCAGCGGCGTCCTATAGGTCTCGCCATCCCTAATTATATTCCTCCTTCTAACCTCAATGGGGGTCCATACCAAGCTCATCAGCTAAATCATCCATTAACGTCTCATGGATTAACGCAGCCTCGGGCCTACCTGCACCGCGGTATGGTCCGGAGGGTGGCGTGTTCGTGAAAACACCGACCGCCCTGACCCTAGCCGCAATCATTCTGTAGGGTCCCGTGGATAGGTTTGCTATGAATATTGGCGATGATGCATTTATCGTGAAGTTATAGGCGCCGAAATTAACAATGACCTCCCCCCCCTCAATGCCTAACACAGTACC
This sequence comes from Vulcanisaeta distributa JCM 11213, assembly GCA_001316125.1. The sequence goes on along the minus strand of BBCS01000002.1, from coordinate 115,208 downwards.
ATCCCTCTTGGCATAAAGTCTCATCCTAGACTTAACGCCCCCCTACCCTGGGTTGCATTGTTCAGGTGTTCGGTTCTTGCCTCAACCCATTTAATGGGTCTTCTAAGCTTCATTGAGGCTATTGCGGCGAGTACGTATTCGGGATAGGCCGGGGGGGTTTTATTACCAAAGGCACCACCAACATTCTTTGGTGCCTTAACAACGATCTTATCAATGGGCAATCCAAAAACCTCCGCCAGGTCTGACCTAACCCTAAATGTTGATTGTGTCGATGCGTAAACAAGGAGTTTATCACCATCATAATAAACAACACAGCCTTGGGTTCCATTGGATTGGCGACTAGCCTTGCTTGTTCAATCTCCCTCTCAACAACCACATCTGCTTCCTTAAACGCATTAAGGTTACCACCCTCTAATGTGATGTCCAGGGATGTATTCGTGCCTATTTCGGGATGTATTATCTCCTCATTTTTCAATGCCTCATCTATAGTAATTATGGGCTTTAATGGCTCATACTCAATTGATACCTCATCAGCAATATCCTCAAGTGAGTACCTAGACTCAGTTACTACGGCAGCCACTGGTTGACCAACGAAGTTTACTGTATTGGCAGGTAGTACTGGCATCCTAACAATCTTTGCATTGGGCACGGTCATAGCAGGCATTAGTAAATTGCCTACGGACTTTGCCGTGAGAAATAGCAGGGCCTTGGCACTTGGTTCCTCTATTTTTAATATCCTGGCCCTTGCATATGGTGATCTAATTACGTGGAGGTAAGCCATATTGTTAAGCTTTATATCATCTAAGTACGTGGAATTACCAAGCACGATATCCAAGTGCTCCTTAATTGGCACGGCACTACATTACGACGACTACTTTTAAGATTTGCCATGTTGTTCTTTCTTTAATTCATAAAGAATAGAAAGACTTTTAATCAAAAACACTGTAAATCTAACGATGGAATCTAGCGTGGGTAAAGAGGTCGTGGATACCCTGGAGGAATTCATGAGTAGGGTCTTCCCTGATGTCATTGGCGCCCTTGTAGTTAGGCGTGATGGATTACCTGTAGCCTTTAAGGTAAGTAGTGAGTTCAATGCAAAGGTTGTGAGTGCCATGGTCGCAATAGCCAGAAGCACAATTGATAGGCTTGGCGCTGAATTGAGCCTTGGCGAACCAACAATAAGCATTGTACAGTATACAAAGGATACATTATTAATTGCACCATTAAGCAAAGACCTGATACTAACGGCAATAGCAAAACCTGAACCAAATCTCGGATTGATACTACTTGAAATAGAAAAGTTAAGGGACAAACTAACGAAGATACTCGTTGAATAAGAAAACAGGTAAATACCTTATGAAATGAACCCTTAAATTATGTTCATGATCGTGAGAATATACCCACCTTACCCTCAAGGACTATCTGCTCTATCTGTGACGGCGTTAAACCTTAGTCTCAGGCATGAGGAGGTATGACCAAAGGGCCACAAAGAGTATTGCACCACCAAGCAGTATGAATGCGCCATCATAGCCGATCTGATGAATCAGTATGGGCATGTAGAATGAGGCAAAGGCAGCACCAAACCTAGAGAACATTGCAGCAATACCCTGCCAGTGGCTCTAACCCTCGTTGGCCATATTTCAGCCATAGCCACGGTCCAGGGGGGGCCTGGACCGAAGTTCATGAAGTAATAGTAAATCGTGAATAGTGTCATGACTAGTGGAAAGGCAAGGGGGGGTGTTGAGAACAGCCTCATCTTATATAGTGCTAATCCAACAAACATGTCGACCCCCATTATCGTTGATCCAAGTATCGTCACGAACCTCCTACCAAGTATGTCGTAGGTGGCTGCCGTTGTGTAATAACCAAGTAATGCAATTGCCCAGTAAAGTGCTGAGGCTAGGAAGGACATTTGAGGCGTTATTAATCCAAGCCCCTTTGTTATGTATGGCGTGTACATGTTCGAGCCGTAGAAGGCAATATCGGCCACGGGCCACCAAACCCATAGGAATATCGTCGTTATCCACATCCTACCAGCAAATAAATCCCTAATTGATGGCTTCTTAGCAATGCCAGAGTCAAAACTTGCCTCCTTACCACCAGTCATTTTCCTAATGACGTCAGTAGCCCTCTCCTTAACCCTTCTACCAAGTTGTTCCTGAAGCGCGGCCCATCTTGGTGATTCGAGAATACCCATTCTAAGTAAGATGATAACCAAGCCCCAGATGGCTTCACTACCGAGCATGAACCTCCAGGTAAAGTCCGGGTTTGTATTTCCCCCCCAGGCAACTGCCATGCCGTATGCGGATAAGAAACCAACGACAGACCCAATTCCCCCCCAGAAACTATTCATAGATGCAAGCGCGAAGCCCCCCCTACGCCTTGCTGGTGCGTACTCAGCGACCATGGTTGGCGATAGTGAGTAATCACCACCAATGCCTATGCCAAGTAAGAGCCTTACGACGAATAACTCCCAGAAGTTAGTTACGAAGGCTGATAAGGCCCCCCCAAAAATAACGAAGAATACTAGATCATATATGTAGAGCAATCGCCTACCCATTCTGTCAGCGATTGGCCCAAAGATGATGGCGCCCAGGGCAACCCCCCCTATGAAGGCCGATGCCGCCAACAAACCAGTTTCAACAGGTGTTAACTTCCATAGCGGCATTAGGTAAATTAGTGCTGCGCCTATGATCAATGTGTCGTAGGCGTCCACGAATTGCCCCCCCATGGATGCTGTGAACCATGCAAGCCAGAAATATCTCCCAAGCTTCCTTAGGGGGGGTAAGTCATCGTAATTGATACTATTACCTTCAATTCCGCTACCCATTAATACTTTACTATTAACACCTATTAATACGCATTACCTACATGCACCCCAGCAACCGCGGTAACTCAAGTAATGAATGAATCATAAAGTCAAGCCCTAAATCACCGTGTTCATGCACCCCCTATGCCCATGGTGCCATACCTATTTACAATCCCTACGTACATACCAGCAGCCTTTGCTCCAGGTACATCTGTATCTACTCTATCGCCGATGTAACGACCTCATTTCCTTGTACATTGAGTGTTTGTAAAGCCTTAATGAATGGTTCCGGGTGTGGTTTAGTATGTGCCGTGTCATCTCCCGCAACAATTATTACATCAAATAACTCATCAATGCCGTCCTTATGTATTCTATCTCTCTTAAGTCCTGGTTCGCCATCCGTATTCGTCACTATACCAAGCCTAAAACCGCATTTTCTTAAATCACTTAAGGTCGGCAGGACATCAGGAAATAACCGACTTTTTGAACGCCAGGCATTCCAATAAGCTCTGACAAGTTCATTAACGTAATTATCATTTAAATTAATACCCAACGTATTAACTACTTCCCTAAACCAAGCCCTCCTATCAAATTGACCGATGGATTCCATGCGAGTCTCCACATCCTTAATTATCCTTAGTATGTAATCCTGGTCAAAGTTAGTAATTAATGATAATTCATGAGTGATAACCCGTCTTGCATAGCTCCTGGCTTCATTAACGTCCATTATCGTATCATCATAGTCAAATAATACTGCCCTAACATTAACCCTACTATTAAGCGCCATACGTACTAACTAATGTCAGCAACATATAGGCTATATCTTTTATGGAGTCAAGCACATCGTCAATACCGAATATTAGGCTCATACTACTCATAAACTCCACATAGGTTAACTCCTTGGCGCTTGAGTATAACTTATCGAGGCTGAATCCTTTATATCGTCAACCTCCTCCTCGAGCTTCTGTATTCCCATGACCATGATCCTGATATCACTGAAGCTCTTCTTATCTAGGTTGTTCATTATATCGAGTAGCATACTCAGTGCCTCCTTACCTATCCTAAGCATTTCCAGGAACTCCTCACCGAGGAATTTTCTAACGGGTTCGGTATTGCATAGGTAATATGTGCGCCTTAATTCCCTTGATAATACGTGAATTCCATCTAGTATGTCATCTGACTTATTGAGTATTGTGTCCATGATTGACGCGGTGGTTATTGGGACCGCGCCCTTAAGTACTGAGTCATTTATTTGCCTAACTATTTCATCACCCTCACGCTCAAGCGCGGCTATTTCTCTCATACCCTCAGAGACCTTAGTCTTACTTACACTATTATTCTCCACAGCGCTTAGGACCATACTCTCCAGTATTGATAATGCCCTCTGACTGAGTTCGATATGGGTAATTAACCTGCCTATGAACTCCCTCTCCCCAACGTATAGCGGTGACAATATCCTACCCCCAGAAATCCTTTATAAACCGAGACATTTCCCGAAGCAGAAAATATGACTAAAAAGAGTTATATATAAACCAATTCCTTAGTGATGATGTGTGATGAGGATGAACCCAGCAGAACGGTGATGCAGGAACGCCGCTACTGACTACATCCTGGCAATCACAAGGTAGAATTTACCAACCTGCTTGCAAATTGCTGGTACCTGACCGATCCTTAACGCGACTATGCACGGTTCGCCACCGCCAATCTTAGTGCTTATGTCAAGCAGGTACTTGTCATCAACCTTAGCCTTACTAAAGCCACCACTCACTGGGTATACGGCCAGGAAGTCATGACCCATATACTTAAACTGCATCTCCATGCCGTAAACCTCGTAATAGTGCGTTTCAGATGAGCCGTCTCCCTAACTGAGTTTAACTATTACGGGGGGGTTACCCTGTGTGTCCGTGGTCTTGTAAATGACGTATGAACCATCCCTCTCAAACATTGCCCAATCCCTACCCGCCAGGTATATGATGGCGTGTATATTAACGGGCACGGTTACGACCCTGGTCACTGTGTATATTGCCTGAACAACATCGTTAAGGCTAAGCATGATTACCCCCCATAACCGGCTCTTCCTATTGCCTTTTTAACCTTAACTTTTCTTTAGGTGTAGAAGGTCTCAACGCAGGAAGTAATTCTCGTATTCCTTAACATACTGAACACTCTCCTTAACACTGAGGAATAACCTCTTAACATACTCAACATCCTCCTTAGCGATCTCCTTATGACCAACCTCCTGAGCCCTTAACTGGGCAGGCGCCAGCAACTGTATTGCATACCTAAGGCTCTCCTCAGTACCTATCTTAGTCAACTCCTCAAGCGCGTCATTAGCCAGCGAAACCTTCTCCTCCCTAGCCCTAATCTTTATTATCTCCCTAACCTCATCGGCTGTGTACGGCTTCGTCCTAATTATGATGAGCCTATCAAGCATGTCGAGGGGGGGAACGCCGTGTGGTGACTCGATATCTGTGCCCCTTATCTTCGTTATACCCTATTAGTGGCTAGGATGAGTATTGGCTTAACTCGCTCTCCATAGCCCTACTTAGGTAAGCCCAGGTCTCCATATCGAGCATGTGGACATCATCAATAAACAACACTCCCGGCACGAGCTCGCCCTTCCCATCATTTATCAACTTCATCACAAACTCATCAACAGCCTTCCTAACCTCATTCGGGATCTCACGCTCCTCAGTTGCAAAGCCGAATATCATGGCGCTGAGCAAGCCCTGTTGTCTAGCCTGGTATATGTCGAGGTCGTTGAGTGTGAAGAATCTGGTTATCTCCTTCTCCTTATAGACAGGTCCCTTGGGCACCTCAATCTTCTTCTTAACGTAAATATCGTAAGTCTCACCACCCTCACCCTTACCCTGAACAAACACCCTACCAGTCTCCTCATCAATCCAAATAACATCACCCTCCTCAACGCCGAGTTCAATTAACTGCTCGGCGATTTCCGCGGGGACCCTGAGCCTCTTCTCCTCATCCTTCGTGGCTAGGGTTATTGTGGCACTCCTGGGTATTTGAGCGTATGGGTTGTATGGATGCCTACCATACTGAATATCAAGCCCCCCCCTAACAACACCCTCATAGACCCTACGCCACTCCCTGATCCTAACACCAATGGCGCTCCTAAGGGCCCTGGTTAGGAACTCCGTCTTCTTAACCTCCACGCTATAGACCTCGGCAGCGCTTATCTGCACGAACGGCGTGTCCGGGCCAAGCTCCCTAGCAATACCTATCGCTAGCGCCGTCTTTCCAGTACCAGGTGGTCCAACGATTAACACGCCCTTACCACCGAACTTACCAGCCTAATCATCTTAACCACGTAGTAGGCAGCCTCCCTAGCCTCGACCTGCCCCCCCACGAAGCCATCAGCCGAAAACTGCACCTTACCGTCCCTGACGCCAAGACCTTAATGTGGCTGTGTAGTCCAATCCTTTCGAATGTTGGTTTCACCTCCTCAATCCTTATCTGAGACATAGCAATTAACGAAGTTAATACAGCCTTTAAACCTTTCAACGTGGGCGCGTTGATAAGCCAACGATAGATTAAGTCACCTATTCACACGTATTAGTAATGTCTCATCATTAATTGGCACGTGGACATTGTCGATCCCATACTTAACCTTTAACTTATCAAGAAACTGCAGTGCCTTTATCGCCTCCGTATGTACGAGGAGGACCTTCGTATCCGGGTTAAAATGATTAATGAATGCCTCTAATTCAGCCCTACCACTGTGGGAGCTGAAGTCAAGCCAGTAAAGCTTAGCCTCTAGAATGACCTCACTCTTATCAATGAATGTCCTACCCCCCCTAGTCAGTAATTCAAAGCCTGGCGTATCAGGTGCCTGGTAGCTCGGCAATATTATGGCATTCTTCCTATCCCTACCTAACTTCTTTAGGTAATAAACAGCGGCACCTCCCTTCAGCATACCGGCTGGCGAGACTATTATCACAGGCTCCTTAGTCAATGACTTCCTCTGGTAATCCGTTGTTACCTCAAGACTATTCTCCACAGCCTTTAGGTAAAGCTCAGGATTTGCCAGGTAATGTGGGTACTTAGCCACTATCTGGTTGGCGACCCTGGCTAAGCCATCAATTATTATTGGGTAGTCAATACCATTCTTATAAAGCGTTATTAATATTTCCTGAGCCCTACCTATCGTCAGCACCGGTATTAACACTGAGCCGCCGCCCTCAATTGTTTCCTTAATGACCCTAATGAACTCCCTCTCAACTTCCTCCCTGGGTGGGTGTGTGTTGGTTACGTACGTACCCTCCATAATGACCACATCAACATCCTTAGGAACATTATTGATATCGGCACCACGAAGCAAGTTCGACTGCGATAAATTAAAATCACCCGTGAATAACACCCTGGCCCCATTTATTTCGAGGAGAGTCAACATACTACCGGGCACATGACCGGCATTTATTATCGTGGCCCTAACATCCTTCGAAATATCTACGTCCTCCCCATAGGTCACTGGTATTGCGTGGTCAAGCACAGCCTTAATCTCCTCATCCTCGTAGCAGGTAATAACCACTTAGCTTAATGGCATCTTTAAACATTATATCCGCAAGCTCGAGTGTCAATGGTGTGGCGTACACAGGTGGTGGTGAACTAACGTATAGGCTAGGCAATGCACCACAATGGTCAAGGTGGGCATGGCTCAGGAACACAGCCATGATATCCCTCGGCCTAACATGGCCTGGCATTACCGGCCTATCATTCTCATCAAAGTTAACTCCATAATCAAAGAGGAATCCCCCCCTTTCTGAATTTGCCTCCTTGACGAAAATAGCCATTCTACCAACTTCGCCTCCACCACCCAAGACCTTAATCATTAAATCAGTCATTTATCCATTAATCGCCGAATAACCGGTTTATGTACTTTGTTATTGCGTTAAATGAAATTAAGGATTACTTAATTGGTTAATGTTCATGGATTCCCCAAATTCCCTCATAATCTTCGCCTGCCAGGGCTTTAGACTGACCTCACCGAGTCTCCATAAACGTAGTAATGAATTCATGGTGCACAGTGTCCATGGACCAAACATCACCATTAAGGACCCCCCCAGCCCTAACCCTACAACCACCGCAGTACCTCAGGTATGGGCACCTCATGCATGGTGAGTCGCCGTAATTCCTCTCCCTAAGCCTAATCACAAACTCGGTGTTTACCCTGGGCCTAAGCCAAATCTCGGTCAGTCTCTCCTTCCTGACATTACCCATTGGCTTATCATTGAAGAATTGACATGGATAAACATCACCATTAGGGTAAATGGACATGACCTTCCTACCGGCGCTGCACGCACCCATCCTACCCACAAGCCTTAATTTACTCATGAACTCACCCTCATCATTGCTCGCCAGCAGCGATGCGACAACACCATCGGCTGGGTTATCCACAGTCAATACTTCAACATCGGGGGTACTTCCTAGCGATGTCAATCAATCTCATTAAGAACCTAAGTAGCTGTTCAGGCTTGGTAATAAATTGATAATGCCCCTACCCCTGCCACTTGGTACTAAGTGGTAGAATGCCACCCTCGAAATGCCTAATTTATGTGCCAGTTCCACGACCTCGGGTGCGTGGTCAATGTTTAACTTAGTAACGGTGGTCCTAATACCGACCGGTATCCCAACCTCCATTACGTTCTTAATACCCCCCCTAATTGCCAGGTCCCAGCGCCGGTGACGCCCCCCCTTATCTTATCGTGGATTTCAGGTATTGGTGAATCAATGCTTATCCCTACGTATTGAACATTCAACTCCTTAAGCTTTAAAGCCCAATCCCTGGTTATTAACGTACCATTGGTACTAAGGGAAACCTTAATACCATAATCATTAGCCCTCCTCATTACCTCAGCAATGTCTTCCCTAATCAAGGGCTCACCACCACTAATAATGAGCAGTGGCGTTCTCAATTCATGGGCGTCATCAACGACCCTAAGAACCTCCTCGGTAGTTAATTCATCTTGATAAGCCTTGGATCGCATTTATGTAGCAATGGATGCATTTTAGGTTACACCTATACGTGATATTCCAAAATATTAACGGCCTACTTATGTCTGTGAACTCCCTATCACTCTTCACATAGTCATGGCCCTTAATGGAAAGGCTAACTGTACCACTTCCCACCACTAAATTCGTTATATTAATCATATAATCAACTGGCAGGTACTTAACCAGGTATAAAATCTTGCTTGCCCATGTATGTAAAATAACACTAGGAAGTAAGTTATTAAATAAGGGGCTTGAACCCCCCCACGCAATGCTTAGGTGGCCACTTGAGGAGAAGCCATTGCTGGTATTTTACGAGACCACCAAGGCATGTCCATTGGCATGTAGGCACTGCAGAGCCAATGCACTGCTTAAGCCATTACCCACCGAGTTAAGTACTGGGGGGGAGGCTAAGAAATTCATTGAGGACTTGACGGGGTTTGGCAGGCCATACCCAGTACTAATACTCACGGGTGGTGATCCATTGACGAGGGATGACATTATGGAGTTAATAGATCATGCGAGGTCGTTTGGAATACCCGTGGCGCTGTCACCCGCGGTATCAACAAAACTACTCAATGACGATTTGCTTAGGGAGTTAAAGGGTCGCGTGAGTTCCGTATCAATAAGCCTAGACGGGGGGGCTAAGCCAGAGACTCATAATTACATTAGAAGGACGGCGCTGGAGAGAATTGATGTCTTCAGGACAACGCTGGAGGTGTTTAACAAGCTGAGGAGTTATGGTATTGAGTTCCAGGTCAATACTGCCGTCATGAAACTTAACGTCCATGAATTACCCCCCCAGGTATTTAAGATCGTTAAGGATAGTGGGGGCTAATGCATGGGAGGTCTTCTTCCTAATACGTGTGGGTAGGGGCATGGAGCTTGAGCCCCCCCTGGATCCGTGGGAAACTGAGGATGTTGTTCAATTCCTATATGAAGCGTCGTTGTATGGGTTGCCAATAAGGACCGTGGAGGCGCCATTCTTCAGGAGGGTCATTATGCAGAGGAGTTCCGGCATTAAATATGAGGGTGGTAAACTATACTGGGAATTAACAAAACAGCTCAGGGAGTTAATGGGTGAGCCACCGAGCAATGCAAAGCCACCTAGCTTCACACCGACCAGGGATGGCTACGGCATAATATTCGTGGCAAGTGACGGTCGATATACCCAAGCGGCTTCCTACCACTCACACTTGGTAATGTAAGGAAGGACAACATAGTCAAGGTATATAGGGAGCACCCAATATTGAGAACGATAAGGGAGGCTAGGTTTAACGGTAAGTGCGGCACGTGCGAATTTAGGAACATATGCGGTGGGTCAAGGGCAAGGGCGTACACTGAACTGAGTGACCCACTCGGTTCGGACCCAGCATGTATCTATGAACCTACTGCGAAATGATTTTATTAAAGAATCCCGTAACACTAAACCTATTGAGCACTTCATTAATCCACTCCCACTTTAGGCTATTCTTGACATTAGGATTTGCCATTAATTCCTTGATAATATCCACGTACCACGGAATGTCTTCATTAACGGTAACCGACACGACAAGGTCCTCAATCGATGCATAAGGGATACCGCCTATGAGGATTGCCCGAGATAATAAACCAGGGACTAAAGCCCTCTCAACAATCACAGTATTACCTAAAGCCTGTTTTACGATTTCATGATTTCCATAAACCATAACATCGGTAATATTCGGAACATTAAAAACACCCAGTCTCTTACCAATGACCTTTAATAGGCTTGCTAGCCCGCATGCATGGTCTATATTCAATTCAATAAGCATCCAATGCACATCGCTGCAGGTAATAATTGCCATGATAAGCACCTATTTATTGCACTCTTTAATTATTTCATTATCACTAAATCCAAGGCTTCTTAATATCCTTAATGGACTTAGGTTTATGAATAATACGTAATTATGTTCAAGATTTATGGCCGTTATGGAACCAGTATCAATGTGCAACTTATAGATGTTACTTAATGGTAATCCAGTAATTAAGGCGACAAATGTTGTAATGAGATGCCAATGACTTACGGCGATCACGTATTTCTCATTAATGTTTTTAACAAAATTAAGGAAATCCCTAACTCTATTGGCCACAGACTCCATAGGTTCACCGCCAGGTGGATGATACTTAACGGGGGGGTCCTTCACGTACTCATTAAATGGAACCTCACTTATTTTCTTAAGTTCCCACTCACCCATGTCGATTTCCCTCAACCTCTCATCAACCTTGTAATTATGGTCAATGCAGTTGGCAGTTTGACGTGCACGTAATAATGGTGAGGTGAATACAGGTCCGTGAACGCCCATTCTATGTAAAAGTAGCGCAGCTGCTGCAGCCTCAAGTCTGCCTTTATCCGTCAGTGGATTATCATTATAATTTCTTGAATGCAATATCCCAAGCGCATTTAATTGCGCCTCACCATGTCTAACGAGGTATAGTATCACGTTAATGATTACGGGAATGCTAGGTAATAAAGCATTACTAAATCCTGACAATAACCTCGGACCAATACTTATCGAGGACCTCGACCTTACCGTCTAGCCCAATTACGACATTGCTCTCAAGCCTAACACCAAACTTACTGGGCAGGTATATGCCAGGCTCAATTGTGAATGCACTACCTCTCGGCAGTGGTTTATCGTAGGTCTGACTTATGAATGGTTCCTCGTGAACCTCAAGGCCAATCCCATGCCCAGTCCTGTGTATGAAGTACTGACCATAACCACTATCTGTAATGATCTTCCTGGCGATTGAATCAACATAGGCGCCGGTGACGCCCTCCTTGATACCGGCTATTGTCTCATCATGAGCCTCTTGACAAGGTCGTAGACGCGCCAAAAGTCGCTGGGTGGATCGGCAATCACGAAAGTCCTCGTCAAGTCACCATAATAATCATTGTACGTAGCGGTAACATCAAGGACCACTACATCGCCTACCTCAATCCTCCTCCTGGAGGGCATCCAATGCGGTATTGCCGAATTAGGGCCTGACTGAACAAGGACATCCCTAGGTTCGGCACCTGCATTACTAATGGCATCACTAATTAATCGAGCAACGTCGATCTCCATCATCCAGGCCTAATGGATTCACGGGCAGCCTTAATGCCATCCTCAACGGCCTTAACTGCTTGCTCAATACTCCTCAACTCATCCTCATCCTTACTAATCCTCATTGAGACCAGTAGGTCATCGATGGAATAATCATAAAACTCACCAATTACTTTACGTAGAATCCATAAATAATTAAGCGTAGCCCTACTCTCAAACCCAACAACCCTCACGGCACCGCAATTGCCATTAATGAACACCTTAATGGCGTTTAGTGGACCCTCCTCATCACCATAGACAGCGTACGGCAACCCAGTAGCCCTGGCCTTACCCTCATCGAGCCTTGGCAGTACTAATTCATACGCGCCATTACCTGGGCAAATAATTAATGCGCCAAACCTTTCAAAGGTCTCAATATAAGAACCAACTAAGTACCTAAAATTGGGTCCAGGGACTATGATTGCTAAGTCTATTGATTTCCTACGTAACTCATTAATTAACTTTCCAATCCTATTAGTACTTAGCATGAATCATTAGGCCCTGAGTACCTAATTAAGTTATTCCTTATACGTCTAGGTTATCAGCAGAGGCCGCTCACATCATTTTTCAGATCCCGTAGAATCATCACATTAGGCCTTAGGTTTTAATTAACATTAAGCAACTTAAAGATTCAGACCTTGATTAACTACCTGCTGTTGAGTTAGTTGAAGCGCCGACATGGTTCTCAATCTCTCTATTATACTAAGTAATAATGGCGTCTTCTCTCTCTCAACAACTACGTAAATGTCATTGTCATATCTGAGCACATGCTTAGCAGTTATTTGATTGGACTTCATAACCTGTACTAGAAAGGTCACAATACCGACTGGTGCCCTTTCAGCGAACATTATCCTCACCATGCCATACTCCTCAACCTTGGCTTGACTACAGACACCCGTTATGTACATCAGAGGCGCTATTACATGCATCTTATTACCATCATTAAGTATTATGAACTGAACCTTAGCGGCAGAGAGCAAGTCCCTAAGCTTAGCAACCTTCTCCATATTCTCCTCAGTCAGCGGTATTTCAACCTCGCCCATACCACTGTACGTAATTATCTCGGCCATGCTTAACGCCTTAACAATATCGGGATACTCATTAACCAACTTATAATTCATGGAGATCCTCTCCAACGCCTTGACTATTGTGAAGACCTTAGTGTCCTTACCAACCATCGAATCAACGAGGGGGGGCTTGATACTCCTCGCGAGCGCTGATAAGTTGACGAGGCCGCTGGACAGTAGGGTTACATAGAGTGGGTTTTCTTCAACAATTATCCTAACAGCCTGTTGAATACTCAAATTCCGAGACACAATTACTATCTGTGAAAAAGAATTAATATTTTTTACTTAAAAATGCGCAACATGTCTGAAGTTAATACAAGCATTGAGCTGAGTTTAATCATTAAAATGGGTAGGCTTGAGTAAATGAGTAATAATGTTTATTAATCCATAAGATATGACTCTCTACGATGCTGTCCCTGGAACTAATACTGGCAATAGTAGTTCCAATTATCGGTCTAGCCCTGGCTGGATACAACGCATCATCGGTGCTCAGGATACAGCAGGGAAGAAGGAGTTGACTGAGATAAATATGCTCATTGCCGAGGGAGGTAAGACATTCTTAATGAGGGAGTATAAGACGATCTTACCAACGGGCGTGGTATTAACAATACTGATATGGGCTGCGTACTACGTAATATTCCACAGTGGATTAATGGCTGGGTTAGCCGCGCTATCTTTCGCCTTGGGCGCCATAGGCAGTGCCGTCGCTGGTTACCTGGGGGGGATGTACGTAACCACCAGGAGCGCGGCTAAGACTGCGTGGATGGGTAAGTACGGTATGGGTCCAGCCCTAAGCACATCATTCAAGGCAGGCACCGTAATGGGACTATCCCTAGCCAGTATTGCCTTATTAATAGTCACGGTATTGTACATGGCATACTCATCAATATTACCAACACCACTGTGGGCAGAGGCATTGGCGCCGGTGGCGTTTGGTGCAAGCTTAATATCACTATTCATTAGGGTCGCCGGCGGCATATACACGAAGGCGGCTGACTGGGGGGGTGCTGACATAGTTGGTAAGGTTGAGGCAGGGATACCGGAGGATGACCCTAGGAATCCAGGCGTTATTGCGGATAACGTGGGCGATAATGTGGGCGACTGCGCGGGCATGGCGAGTGATGTCTATGAAGCTTCGTGGTAGTTCTCGCAGGTGCATTACTGCTGGCCGCGGTATTTAACCTAGCAGCAGGCCTAGTGAAGCTATCGATATTGCTTGCTACATTGACATTGATTGGAACATTGGTCGGGGGGGTTCAAGTGGTTAGGGGGGGTGAGGTGAAGGGTAAGGACTTAGCCGCCGCAGCAATGGGCAAGCTGAACCTGGCACTTTACACTACCATAATCGTCTCGGCAATACTCGTCGCCATATACTCATTCACGACCTTCCCGTTGATGGAGGCCACGGCAATATTTGTATCAGACCTACTGGGCATGATAACGGCAATAGTCGTACTGTTCGCCACCGAGTACTTCACCCATTACACATTCCCACCCGTGAGGAATATCGCCCGTCAAGCGGTACTATCGGCGTCAAACGTAATAGTGGCGGGTTACTCATATGGCTTATTAAGCGCGATACCCACGATATTCATGGTCGTGGCGGCCCTCGGAATATCCTACGTGCTCGGCTCAATGTTCATACCACCATATGGCGTTGAAGGAGGTATCTTCGGTACAGCCGTGGCATCCGTAGGCTTACTAAGCCTTGCAGGTATAGTTATTTCCCTGGACTCCTATGGGCCGGTCAGTGATAATGCTAATGGTCTCGTGGAGATGACGGGTATGGATGAGGTGAGGGATGTGACGGATCCGCTGGACGCCATTGGCAATACCTTTAAGGCAACAACGAAGGCTACGCAATAGCTAGCGCCGGTCTAGCTGCCTTGATCCTATTCATAGGCTTCATATACGAGGTCGTTGAGAGGATGGGAATACCTCTGGTACAAGCCTTTGGTGAGCTCATGGTGATCGACCCAAGAATAATAATTGGCGCCCTAATTGGCGTAGCACTCGTGTACTTCTTCTCAAGCAGAACCCTCGCCTCCGTGGGTAGGGCCGCCGGTGAGCTCGTTG
Source organism: Vulcanisaeta distributa JCM 11213 (assembly GCA_001316125.1). The sequence goes on along the minus strand of BBCS01000002.1, from coordinate 100,143 downwards.
AGGAGATTAGGAGGCAGTTCAGGACCAAGAGAATACTTGAGCTCTGGCCTCAGGAGAAGCCCGATTATAATAGGGCTATTGACATAGTGACTAGGCATGCACTCAGGAATTTCCTGGTGCCTGGTCTATCCGCAGTCATTGTACCAATAGTCGTTGGGCTAGCACTGGGTTGGATCGGCTTGGTCGGTACAATATTTGGCGTAATACTCGCCGGATTCCCAAGGGCGCTGCTAATGGCTAATGCTGGTGGTGCCTGGGACAACGCCAAGAAGTACATCGAGATTGAGGGCATTGAAGTAAACGGACAGAAATTCGGTAAGAAGAGCGAACCGCATAAGAACGCCGTGGTTGGTGACGTGGTCGGTGATCCATTCAAGGATACCACTGGTCCATCACTGAACCCACTCATTAAGGTCGTGAATACGGTCTCAATAGTCTTCGCACCGGTCATCGCCATGATCAGCCTAATAAACCCAGCGGCAGGACCATTAATAATGCACCTAATCTCAGTATTAATGGCATAATTGGGCTATCCTAAAATTAAACCACTCAAAATCATATTTCTATTGGTACATTAAATTTTACGTATAAATTATCTTTATAGTCAATATTGTCTAGGGGGGGTCTTCTTGAATTCATTGTTTAGTATTTATAATTATTGTTAATGATTAATCAATAGAAAAAGTATTAATAATGATCGATATAATAAAATTTATAAAAACTAGAGGCCCATAAATGTATAATGGGTTCTCTCGGTAAGTATGTGCTAACCTTCGAAGAGGCTGACCCGGACGATGTTAAGTTGATAGGCGGTAAAGCATCCAGTCTCGTCCTAATGACGAGGCTAGGCTTACCTGTTCCTCCCGGCATTATAATAACCACGAAGGCATGCAGAGAATACTACGACAAGGGTGAGAAGTTACCTGAGGGATTAATGGATGAGGTCATCAAAGGCATTAAATACCTTGAGGAGAAGACTGGGTATAAGCTCGGTGATCCCGATAATCCATTACTCGTAAGTGTGAGGTCTGGAGCAGCGGTCTCGATGCCCGGAATGATGGACACCGTCCTAAACGTTGGCCTTAATGATAGGACTGTTCATGGACTCGCCAAGAGGATTAATAACGAGCATGGTGCTTACGATGCGTATAGGAGGTTCCTTGCGATGTTTGGTAGGATAGTCCTTGGAATACCCGAGGATGAATTCAACAAACCACTTGAGGAGATTAAGCGGAAGTACGGTGTTAAGGAGGACCCAGAAATACCACTTGAGGGCCTTAAGGAGCTCGTGGAGATTTATAAGCAAATATACATTAAGAGGTTTGGTAAGGTATTTGATGACCCATGGGAGCAGTTAAGGCTCTCAATAGAGGCTGTGTTTAAGTCGTGGAACTCACCAAGGGCCAGGTTCTATAGGGAGGCGAACAAAATAACTCCGGATATAGCTGACTGCACTGCAACGGCAATAGTGACCATGGTCTTCGGCAACGCGGACTGGAGGTCAGCAACAGGCGTTGTGTTCTCGAGAGATCCAGCCACTGGTGAGAATAAGCTTTATGGTGAATACCTGCCCTATGCTCAGGGTGAGGATGTAGTCGCTGGCATAAGGACTCCAAAGCCCGTTGAGAAGCTTAAGGAGGAGATGCCTGAGGTCTATGAACAGCTTTACAATGGTGTTAAGCTCATTGAGAGGACTAAGAAGGAGGTTCAGGACGTGGAATTCACGATTGAGAAGGGCAAGCTATGGTTCCTACAGACTAGGAACGCAAAGATGAACCCACTGGCCGTGTTGAAGACGAGGGTTGACATGTACAAGGAGGGCCTTATAACAAAGGAGGAGGCCATAATGGGCGTTAAGCCCGAGTACATACTGCAAATGCTCTACCCAAGGATTGATGAATCCAAGGCAGGCAAGCCATTAACCAAGGGCATACCTGCATCACCAGGTGCAGTGAGTGGGCAGGCAGTATTTGATCCGGATAGGGCCGTGGAGTGGTCCAAGGCAGGTAAGCAGGTCATACTAGTTAGGGAGGAGACTAAGCCTGATGACGTACATGGTTTCTACGCATCGGTGGGTGTGTTAACCAGTAGGGGGGGTGGGGGGGCGACAAGTCACGCCGCAGTGGTGGCCAGGGCTATTGGTAGACCCGCGGTTGTCGGCGCCGAGGCTCTACAGATTGATTATAACACTAGGACTGCGAGGGTTGGTGATGTAGTTTTTAAGGAGGGTGATTGGATAACGATTGATGGTTTCACGGGCAATGTATACGTAGGTAAGGTACCGACGATAGAGCCCAAGTTACCGCCGGAATTCTTTGAGTTCCTTGATATGGCTGACTCGGTGTCTGTCTTTGAGGTTAGGGCTAATGCCGATACGCCTGATGATGCGACGATAGCCAGGAGGTTCGGTGCAAAGGGCATTGGTCTACTGAGGACCGAGAGGATGTTCAGGCACCCGGTAGGCTAGACCTATTTAGGAAGGTAATACTCTCGGACAACCCAAGCGAGAGGAAGGAATTACTTGATCAATTGGCTGAGATGATGAAGAAGGACTTCATCGAGGTATTCGAGATAATGGAGGGCTACCCAGTAACAGTTAGGTTATTCGACCCACCATTACACGAGTTCCTACCAAACTTCGAGGAATTAGTAACCGAGGTGACTAAAGCCAGAACCCTGGGCAAGCCAGACCCCGAGAAGGAGAGACTACTCGCCAGGGTTAAGGCACTGATGGAGGCTAACCCAATGATGGGGGGGCATAGGGGCGTTAGGGTCGGCGTGACGTACCCAGAGATATACGCGGCCCAGGTAAAGGCAATACTATCCGCAGCCCTTGAACTGAAGAAGAAGGGTAAGCACATCGAGTTGCAGATAATGATTCCACAGGTCGCGGAGGTTAGGGAACTCGAGACAATAATTAACAATGTCGTTAAGCCCACGGCCGAGGAGGTATTCAAGGCGTATGGCGATAGGATTGACTTTAAGATTGGAACAATGATGGAGACTGTCAGGTCATGCCTAACTGCCGATAAGATCGCCAAGGTTGTGGACTTCATGAGCTTTGGAACAAACGACCTAACACAGGCAGTATTCAGCTTTAGTAGGGATGACGTGGAGAATAAGTTCATGAGTAAGTACCTGGAGCTCGGCATACTGCCTTACGACCCATTCGTGACCATCGATGAGGATGGCGTCGCCAAGCTCATGAAGATAGCCATAGACGCGGCGAGGTCCGTGAAGCCAAACATAGAGATTGGCATATGCGGTGAGCACGGCGGTGACCCGGACTCAATAAAGATACTGGCTAGGGTTGTTGGCAGGGGACTTAATTACTTCAGCGCATCGCCCTACAGGGTACCTGTGGCGAGGCTTGTAGCAGCCCAGGAATCACTGAAGATACTCGGTAAGGCGCCAAAGATACGCATCTACTAATGTTTATTTAATTATTAAAACCATTCAAAATTAATAATCATGGTTATCCTCATGAAGACTAAATAAGGACAATAACGCTATATTCATCTATTAATAATCATTAAATGTCATTAAATTTAATTAATAAGTCAAATTTTTGAATTAAAAAGCTTAAAAAGGACTATCCCAGCGATAGGGATGTATGACGATCGCAATAACACCCATACAATATGCATTATCAGTTGTGTCAGGAGTTCTCGTTGGATTCTCACTCGGTTTAATTGGAGGCGGTGGCAGTATCTTAGCTGTCCCACTATTCCTATACTTTGTTGGCCTTGATACAATACCTGGCGCGGCCCATATAGCCATTGGCACGACGGCGCTCGCGGTCGGGCTCAATGCCTACATAAACTCCTACATGCACCTTAGAAAGAAGAACGTGGCGCCGAAGGTTGGAGGAATATTTGCCGGCGTTGGACTTGTTGGTTCGTTAATAGGCGCATACCTAGGCCACATAACGCCAGGTACTGATTTGCTCACGTACTTTGCGATCGCCATGATAGTTCTCGGTGTTTATATGGCGATTAGGAGGGAATCAACGCAGGCTGGCACCATTAATGAAGTTAATCATGTACTTGACGCCTTCAATAAGTGTCCAAGGCTGACTATATCGACCATACTCAAGGTGGCGGTCTTTGGCTTCATAGTCGGCCTGGTCAGTGGTTACTTTGGTATTGGTGGTGGCTTCTTAATCGTGCCCAGCCTAATGTTCTCTGCAGGGCTCTGCATAACTAGGGCTATTGGGACGAGCCTAATAAGTGTTGGAACGTTTGGCGTAGCTAGTGGTGCTGAGTATTGGTTCTATGGTGATGTCTTAATACTTATAGCCCTACTATACGTGGCTGGCGGTGTTGCGGGGGGGCTATGCGGGAACGAGCATAGCAGTTAAGGCGCCGAAGAGAACCCTTAGAATTGCCTACGGCATAATAATAGTACTGGTCGGCATATACATGCTAATGAGGATATACCACTTACTGCCCTAATTAAACATCAAATAATTTAATAATTTCCTTAGGCGTGGGAGATAAGGTATTTAATGGCCCTTATGAATCCCATATTAATGAGGAAGATAAGTTACAACAAGCTCATGAACTTCATTAAAGATAACCCACTCTACGAGGTTAGGGAGGGCTCAGATACCGTCGAAGTGCTATTCCACGCACCAAGCGAGGAGGAAGCGGCTGGGGGGGCGGAGTTTACCACAAGTGATGAGCCTAGACCAGTGATGAGGATTGTATTTGCTAAGGTTGGTGATGAGTTAATACCGAGGGAGGCTTGGGTGGAGAGGGGGGGCAATATAATGCAGAGGATGAGTATTGATGAACTTGACACCTGGCTTGAGTTTGTCGACATGTATTCCTAATGGCCTTTTAGGGGGTTAAAATTAGGTTTTTAAGTGGCTCAATTCCCCCCCTTATTACTGTGAATTTAGTAAGGATCGGAATTGCACTAATGATTATTGGAATCACGATATTATTAGTAACCAATTCGTTTCTGCCTAGAGTATATAATGTAATGACGAATACCTTAAGTAACGTGACAGTGAGTATTGACGTATACTCAAGGTATTTAATACCAATTTACGTAAATAGCCCCCGCATATATAGTAGTCCTGCTTAATAATTCATACCCATTATCTGTGTACTTATTCGATCAATTCGGCCATGTACTTACCCCCCCATCGAGTTATAAGCAGGTGCATAATGCTTATTTAATAACCTTTCAATTACTTAATCACGGCAATTACTCACTCGTGTTGTTCAATGACAACCCAAAACCGCTCAATGTGTCGGTCTTAATAACCGTGGTTTCCCAATACATGGTGAGTAATGCACTATTAATAAATGCGATAATGGATTTAGGGGGCTGTCATATTCATAGTTGGTGCATTGCTCATTTTAATTAACGTATTATTTATCGCCAGGTATAGACTCCTCAAGACGAGGTAAAAAGCTTAAAAGATAGTGAATCATCACGTGATTAGTGTGAGCACTGATGAGCGTGGCATACCTGGTGCTAGACGCCCTCGGCGTAGTGGCTCTGAATGAGAATGGTGATGTGATAGCCAAGGTTCTCTATGAGGGTAGTACGGACGAGATAGCGGATAAGATGAATAAGCTAGAGACCGGTGAGCCAATTGATGAGGTTGTGAGGATAATAAATGAGCTTAAGAATAAGGGTATTACGAAGGTCGTTGTTGAGAATAGGGAGTTGGCTAGAAACCTGGCTAACATGGTCACTGGTGTTGAGGTAAGGTCTGAATTACCAAGTAAGGCAGGTATAATGTATAGGAACAACATTGGTAGGTACGTTAAGGAGGTCTTTGGTCTCACTGAGGATGAGTACTTGGCTAGGGTTCATGAGATAACGACGGTACAGACAAGGCATAAGCTAAGACAGGTGGCGGAGAAGAGGGACCTATTCATAGCTCAGGCGATAAGTTCGGTTGATGACCTCGATAAAATACTCAACTTAATAAGTTCGAGGGTTAGGGAGTGGTATGGACTCCACTTCCCGGAGCTTGAGGACTTAGTTAAGGACCATAAGGAGTACATGACATTGGTCACCGAGTTAGGGCATAGGAGCAACTTCACGCTTGACAATCTAACTAAGCTTGGTCTTTCACAGGATAGGGCTAAGAGAATTGCTGAGGCGGCGAGTAAGAGCGTTGGTGCTGAGATGGCTGACTGGGACTTAGAACCGATAAGGACCTACGCCAAGTTATACATACAGTTGTCAGACCTAAGGAGCAAGTTGTCGCAATACATTGATGAGGCTATGGTAGAAGTCGCGCCAAACATTAGGGAGTTAGTTGGTCCATTACTTGGTGCGAGGTTGATAATGCTCGCTGGAGGCCTAATGAGACTTGCATTACTACCGGCATCAACAATTCAGGTACTTGGCGCGGAGAAGGCTCTATTTAGGGCTTTGAGGACTGGTGGCAGGCCACCGAAGCATGGTGTCATATTCCAATTCCCAGAGATATTTAGGGCCCCAAGGTGGCAGCGTGGTAAGATTGCCAGGCATTAGCCGCAAAGCTTGCAATAGCCGCTAAGGCCGATGCCTTCACGGGCAACTTCATAGCGCCGAGGCTTAAGGAGGACCTAATGAAGAGGATCCAGGAGGTTAAGACTCTATATGTTAAGCCACCGCCAAGGAAGCCCGAGGCTAAAGCCGTTAGGAAGGCTCCTGAGAAAAAGGGCGCGGAGAAAAGGGCTGAGGAGAAGAGGGCCCGTGAGAAGAGGGGGGGCGGTCGTAGATAGTGGGCATTAAGATTTATAATCCCCCCCTTAAAAATACGAATTCCCAATGTCTTCATTAATACAGGTTGTTGGCGTTAAGGAGCATGAGAAATTCAAGGGCGTTTACTGGGTATCCTTTGAGGACGGGACGGAAAGGCTTGCGACCATTAACCTGACACCGGGTAAGAGGGTTTATGGAGAACAACTGATTCAATGGGAGGGCAGGGAATACAGGATTTGGAACCCATATAGGTCAAAGCTAGCCGCGGCGATCATGAACGGGCTCAAGGTAATGCCAATAACGGAGGGGACGCAGGTACTGTATCTCGGTGCGGCCAGTGGCACGACCGTGAGCCACGTAAGTGATATAGTTGGTAACAAGGGCATTATCTACTCTGTGGAGTTCTCGCCAAGGGTCTTCAGAGAGTTCATGGAGAAGCTCGTGGATCAAGGTAGGAAGAATGTAATTCCGATATTGGCGGATGCGAGGTACCCAGAGCAGTATGTGCACATTGTTAAGTCGGTTGATGTGGCTTACATAGACATTGCACAGCCATTCCAGGCGAAGATACTTGCCGATAATGCTGACGTTTACGTGAAGAGCCACGGCTACGTAATGCTGGTTATAAAGGCGATGAGCATTGACGTCACCAAGGAACCGAGCGAGACGTTTAAGAGGGAGATTGATGTGCTTAAGGATAGGGGTTATGAAATACTCGATATGGTTCACCTCGAGCCGTACGATACGGCTCATGCCATGGTTATTGGTAGGAAGACGTCATAATTATTCTTAGTTTTGCAAAAGAGATTTAAATAAAATAGTATGTGTAATTCTAAAGGTAATGAGTAATGAACTCATAACGCATGTATTAGGTCTGGCGGCAAGTAGGAGAGCTAAGGTACTACTTGTTGGTGATTCGTCATTATCCTACGACGCAATAATTAGGATACCAAATTACAGGGATAATGAGGAGGGTAAGTTCATAGTTAAGATTAAGGAGGATGCGGAAAGGGTGAGTAGGGAGGCTATAGTGGACCTTATCGTGTTATCGAGGGTCTCGAATTCCACGCCGATAATCGTAGGCATCAACTATGGCGATGAGGAGATGGCTGATGGAGTGGCGTATAAGGTGCACGGCATTTACGCGGTGGGCATTAGGACATTTAAGAGGATTTTAGATAATGAGGGTGTTAAGTTCGTGAGGGATAAGGGAATTGTGAGGGCTGGTGTGAAAGGTCAATTGCTTAGGAGGTTGAGGGGAGGATAGGGGGGGTATGAGCCTTGGTGATTTAGCGAAGATTCTAGGGGGGGTTACTAGGAGGACCGTGTATGAGTATGAGAGGGGGGGTCCATAGAGCTTCGGAGAGGACTGCCAGGATACTCATTGAAATATTCAGTAAGGATGTATTAAATGATGTTGATCTAAGGCCTAGATGATGAGGTCATTAACGAGGTTAGGGAAAGAGAGGAAATGGTTGATGAGGATATTAGGGAATTACTACCGTCATTTAGGCTGTACTCATTGTTGAAGGCTCATACGAAGGTTGCAGCCCACTCACTGAGTGAGTCATACCTTGTTGAGGATAAGAGGAGGGTGAGTAATGAGGTATTTAGTGTCGCTAAGGTTCTTGGTGTTGGACTGGCATTAATAGAGTCGGATAAGCGTGATGTTGAGTTCCTAGAATCTAAGAATTAATTATTGAGGTAGGGGGGGTATGAGTGATTATCCTAAGGTGGAGGTTAGGGAGGCTTAGTGTCGGTAATTGTACCAGACCTATCTAAGTACATCGTTGGTAATAGGCCCGAGCCAGCCCACGCACCTGTGTTTTACAATCCTAGGATGGAGGTTAATAGGTCATTATCGACTGCAATCATTAATGGATACATAGGCTATATGAATAAAGCTGGGATCAAAATTTGTGAGCCACTATCGGGTACTGGGGTTAGGGCTGTTAGGTATGCCAGGGAGGTTAATGGTGTTTCCAGGGTCATAGCTAACGATATTTCCGAGAGCTTATGAGTTAATAAGGTTGAACGTGGATAAGAACGGACTGAATGACGTAGTGAGCGTGTATAGGATGATGCAAATAACCTACTGTTAAGGCTTGCGCGTGAGGGTGGCTGTGACGTGGTTGACATAGACCCATTCGGATCCCCACAGCCCTTCATAGAGAATAGCCTTAGGGCAGTTAGGGATCAGGGATTGCTATGCGTGACGGCGACTGACGTGGGCGTTTTATCGGGTAAGTACCCCCCCATCAAGTGCGTTAGGCGTTACGGGGGGGCATTACCGCAGAAGTTCCCCCCCTTCAGGTTTGAGGTGGGTATTAGGATATTGATATCGATGATTGCACGTTATGCCTTATCAATGGATTACGGAATACAACCGTTAATATCATTCCTTGATGGTCACTATTACAGGGTGTGCATATTGATTCTTAAGGATAGGGCCTACGCTCTTGAGACCCTTAAGAACCTTGGTTACGCTTATTACAGGCCAAGTACATTGCAGAGGGGCTTCATACCTGGATACCCAATACCAACCAATACCAGGTATAGGTTGGCAGGTCCATTATGGATTGGTAATCTATGGGATGCCGAGTTTCTAATGAATAACTTTATGAGCAGCGTTAAGGATTACTTCGGCGATAGGGCTAAGGAGATCAGTAAGTTAATTAGTGAGGAGGCGCTTGGTCCCAACATACCCTATGCATTAACAACGGAGATTAGTAGGGATTTAGGCCGTGAGCTACCAATTAATGATGTAATAAGCGTGATAAGAGGGCTTGGTTATCAAGCCGTGAGGTCCCACTTCCATATTAAGGGATTTAGGACAAACGCGGATCTGCTCAGGGTTAGGGAGGTTATTATGGGTAAATAAAAATAAGCCTAGATAATCCACATCATACGTGCTGGTAATAGTAATAACGGGCCTACCTGGTTCAGGAAAAACAATAGCGTCTGACGTGGCGAGAGAGTTGGGGGGGCTTCCCGTGGTGACCATGGGTGACGTGATTAGGGACGAGGCTATGAAGAGTGGTATTTCCTCATCAACGGCGTCAGCAACCTTAAGGTTGAGAGGTGGTACTAGGGCTATTGCATATAAAACCCTTGAGAAAATACCTAGGCAGTCAAATATTGTTGTTATTGATGGAGCAAGGAGCATTAGGGAAATTGAGGCTATAGAGGAGACATTATCAACGAGGGTTGTGTTAATCTATGTGGTAGCACCGTGGAAGGCAAGGTTCGAGAGACTGCTGAGGAGGTAGGTCTGATGATCCAAAGACAATTGAGGATTTTCTAATGAGAGATCTTAGGGAATTGAGGTATGGACTCGGCGACCTAATAGCCAGGGCTGATTACATAGTCGTAAATGAATCATCCATTGAAGAGTTCAGGGAGAATGTTCGGAGATACTCACGTCATTAATATCGCAGGCTGGGTAATGGCATTACCTAGTAATTGCCCTTTGGCGCTCAGCTAAATTCCTTAGGGCTGTTAATAATTCATCAATTGAACTATTAACAATAGCTAGCGGTATGTGCTCCCTCCTAGCAATCTCAAGACCCAGGTAATCGGGTTTATCGACACCATGCATAACCACTACAGCTGGTCTCAGGTTTGTGAATGCCATCATTGATTTTATGGCTATTAGTGGAGACCTACCATACCTAACATTAGTAAAAACGGCAGCCCTCTGTGTAGTACTTCCATAAAGCTTTAGGTACTCGCTTGATGGTACATCAAGGACTAACTTAAGGCTATCAACCACGGTATACCCATGAATATCAACATAGCCCTCAGGCCCGACGGCCAATGTGGCGCCTATGGCCTTAACAAAGTCGTTAATCTCAACGGGTATATCGAAATCCCTCATGTCAAGTATCGCCTCCCAAAACCTCTCGCCACCTAATTGCTTACTTAGTATGTACAGTTTTTGACCACCCTTCTCAAGCTCATAATCAACCAATGCCTTTACCACTCTCTTAATGAATTGAGAACCTGGCGACTTCCTACGCCCAGACTCATAATCACTAATCACGCTTGGTGATGTGCCGAGCCTAGCGGCTAACTCTGCCTGGGACATCTCGAAGAATTCACGCCACTTCCTAATCCCCCCCTTACCAGGTTGTCAGAGAGCACTATGTCGCCGGCTATCCTAATCATGATATCCGTTATAAAACCCTCATACTCAACCATTAAGAAATAGACAAAAGTCTAGTATTTATGCGTTTTACCGTGATGACGCACGGTATGACCACGTTGAAGGTTCATCGATATTCCATTTTATCTTTTCCAAGGAAGAACTTATAAAGGCATGATTATTTATAGCTGAGCGTGTCTTCTCAACAATCTGGTAGTGCATTACAGGCAGCGGTCGCTACGGAGAAGATAACAATTACGAAACCACCACTTGGTTCGCCCATTAAGCGTACGTATACATTTAGAGTTAAGAGGTATGACCCGGAAAGGGGGGGTGGTTATTATTGGCGTGAGTATAAGATCGAACTTAGTAATCATGAAACGGTGCTTGATGGTTTAATAAAGATTAAGTGGTATCAAGATGCCACGTTATCATTTAGGTATAGCTGCAGGATGGGGGGGATTTGCGGCTCATGCGGCATGATAATAAATGGGACACCAAGGTTAGCCTGTGAGACCAAGCCATATGACTTAGGCACTGAGGTAATCACGGTAGAACCACTTAGCAATTTTGAGCCAATAAAGGACTTGGCAGCTGATTTCTCAGAGTTCTTTAGTAAGCATAGGAGTGTTAGGCCCTGGTTAATTAGGAAGGATGAGACCGAACAATTTGAGAAATTAGAGAGCTACTACCCACAGACTGAGGAACAACTCAGCGAGTACCTAGAGTTTGCGTACTGCATTAAGTGCGGCCTTTGTTATTCGGCTTGTCCAATGGTCTTCCTAAACAGGGATTACCTAGCCCGCAAGCCCTTGCCCAGGCCTATAGGTGGAGTGCGGATAATAGGGATGAGGGAGCCGTGCTAAGGCTAAAGGTCGTTGATAGCGAGAACGGTGTTTGGTCATGCCATTACAGCGGAACCTGCAGTAAGGTTTGCCCCCCCAAGGATGTTGATCCAGCCCTAGCGATAAACCTTTTGAAGAACTGGTTATTAACCGGTAGGCGTAGGAGGTGATGAGGATGGCACAGCAGAAACAGGTAAAGAGAGTCCCACCAAAATGGTCCCTCTGGTTTAGGGGCTTGATGAGTGGTTACTGATTTTCCAGAAGGTTAGTGGTGCAATACTGGTAATATACCTAATCGCGCATACCCTGGTAATATCAACAGCGCTTGGCTTCGGTCATCCCTCAGAAATTACGTGGAATACAGTAATAGGCTTTGTTGAGGGGGGGCCGCACGTAGCTGGACCGGCGCATGTAGGTACGATAATCGAGTACTTAATAGCATTGCTGGCGGCTGTGCATGGTGCTAATGGTTTCAGGCTAATACTGACGCAGTATTTTGGTGTCGGCCTTCCAAGGCCTGAGAGACATACATTTCCAAGGGCCGTGCCCTCGGTTAAGAAGACTGGGCAGGCATGGCTTAAGTACATTGCTGTGATTGTAGTCATCATATTCCTCATATTAGCAACACTAGTTGCCTTTGTGTGGTGATGGGTATGGTGAACGCATCCACATTAAGAAGGTGGCAATACATTCTCGGGATAGTACTAATTGTGGTGCTTGGAATACACCTAGCCTTTAGGTGGCCGAGTTACGAACAATCAATCTCCTACCCAGTCGTGGTTAATCAAATACTTAATTATGGATACATAGCGGCAATATACATATTGCTCTACGCAGCGCTGGCGCATGGTTGATAGGGTTCAGGACATTACTCCTTGAGCTCTGGCATTGGAAGTATGCCAGGATAACCGTGGACGTGGTACTAATAATAATAGGTGTCGCAGTCGCCGTAATAGGCACAATAGCGCTGACGGGTGCGATATTAACCCTCGCCCACTGATAACTGTTCAGGTTCCCAGTAATTCAAAACCTCCCTAAATACATCCTTTATTGCGTCGTTACTTGCATTATTACCACCATTAATTAATGACACTGCAATTATACTCGAGACAAGCGTCAGTACGTCCTTTCTAGTTAAGTAACCCATATTACCAATTCTAAAGGCCTTGCCCTTGACCTCGTCCATACCGTCAGAAATTGAAACACCAAACCTATAAATAGTCCTCCTAAATTCATCGGGATTAACGCCAAGTGGGTACTTAAATGATAGCACAGTCGTTGATCTATAGTAATCATTGCCGATGAACGGCTCTAAACTAGCCTTAGTAAGGGCATTGAGTATTGCCCTACCCCCCCTCTCAATGTGCCACCTAATCCAGTTCTCAAGGCCAACCTCCCTAATTATGCCAAGGGCCTCCCTAATCGCAAATAGGTAATTGACCGCTGGTGTGAATGGGGGGGTCTCCATCTTCTCGCCAAACTTCCTCATTAACTTAATGTCAAAGTAAATACTTGGGTGATTCACGGAGTCGGCCTTACGGTAGGCATCGCTTGAGGACACTGCAATGAATGACATGACAGGCGGAGCAGCAAGGCACTTTTGACTACTTGATACTGCAACGTCAATACCCCCAGGAATCAACCTCGAAATAATCGCCGCCCAGGGCTGACACATTATCAACAAGCACTAAGGCGCCGTAGGACTTAATCCACCTTGCAACCTTTGGCAGGTCCCTAAACACAATGCCGGGGCTTGTGTCGTTGTAGACAGTGGCGAATACATCAATTTGCTTAATACCCATGGACTCAACCTTAGCCCTTAAGTCATCGTACGTAGGCGCCTTATTCCAGCCGTAATCAACCTCAATAACTTCGGCACCAACCCTCCTAAGGTGATTAACTAACCTTCTACTGAAGCTTCCGAACACCGGCACGAGAACCGTGTCCTTAGGTCTAACGAAATTCAGTACCATTGTCTCAACAGCGCCGGTTCCACTTGCCGTAATTGGATAAACATCACCATTTGTCCGAAAAACATACCTTAAACCATCAATCACGTCCCTATATAGCTTATGGAAGTGAGGTGATCTATGATCAACAATCCTCATTAATGCCCTCATAACCCTAGGCGGTATTTGTGAGGGTCCTGGTACGGCAAGGAGTGGGTCGGGCGCTAGGTCTAGGTCCACGACACCGTATTTTCTAATTGCTATTTAAGCTTTATTTATCAAATATATAAACTACACTATAATTCAATATACTTCATATATTCGTAATACGCATTAACCGTGGAACTCAACCTTAATAAATAACGCCTTAGCGCAATGCCGTGTTAATAACAAAACTAAGCATTAAGGGGGGGTTTTATGGAATAAATACCAGTATTGAGCCTGGACCCTTAACAGTAATTACTGGGTCACCTGGCTCGGGTAAGTCAATGATCATTGAGTTATTGTGGAGGTTTTTCAGGGGGTATTAGGGATAGGTTATTTCTCGAGGATTTACCCAGGTTGGTGATGCGAGGATTGATATCACAATATCGCTGGATGATAGGGTTAAGAAGAGGCTTGATGAGGTTGGTTATTCCGGTGATTCTGTAACAATTAGTGTTGGCTTTGATGATGGTTACGTAAGTGTAATTAAGGTTGGTGAGAGGGAGGTCATGGTTGCTGAGTTTAGGAGCGGCGTTAGCAGGGTTAAGTATCCGCTGGATGTTGATGTGATTGATGCGTCAATACTACTTAACCAGATGGATTGGCGCCCAAGGAGCAGGCATTGCAATTAGTGGGTAGTGCCTCTGAGGATTATGAGACGGCACTGTCAGTAATTAAGGCGATTAGGGAGTACCTGCTCTCAGTCGGTATTTACAAGATGGGACCGTACATAGACTTCAGGGGGGGTCGCGTTAAGAGCACCGAAGCCTCGCAACTAGACTTTATTGGTGAACATGGCGAACACATAGTTGAGATATTATCCCAACTATTCACTGACCCAAGGAGGGATTCTGACGTTAGGTTCCTTAGGAAGGTCCTTGGAGAACTTGGCTTTAGGAACTTCAGAGCTGGTTGGTACGGTGGTGAGTTGGTCCTCTCCTACGTGGATAAAAGAGGGCTTGTTCATATTGGCGATGAATTACCATGCCACATAAAGACAATACTTGCATTGACAACCCAGTTAATCGTGGCGAGGAAGCATCATTAATACTCCTTGAGAACGCTGATTACTGCCTTAGTGAGGGCCTTGGAAATGCAGTGACTAAGTTGTTGGGTAATTACATTGATAGCAGGCAGTTAATAATGGAGGTTAGGAATAAGTGGTTTATTGACGAGCTGAAGATGCCTCACGTAGTGCTCTACAGCATAGATTAGCATTGAACGTTTGCTGTCTTAATCAAGTCCTTGAGAACATCCCTAACCCTATTCCTATCGGTCTCACTAAGTGTGTCCCAATTATCAATTATGTACCTGGCGAGCGATACAAAGTCATTAATAGCAGCCGTGGTTTTATCGATACTCGGTAGCCCTATGAAGGCTTTACCACTGTCGGTGATCTCATAGTACTTCTTGGTACCCTCAACCCTAGCCACCTTAATTAGGCCATCAGCCTCAAGCTCCTCAAGGGCTGGGTACACAGAGCCAGGGCTTGGTCTCCAGAAACCCATTGACAACCTCTCGATCTCATCAATAATTTGCGCGCCAGTCATTGGGCCACGGCTACTGAGCAGGTAAAGTATCAGGTACTTCAAGCCCCCTCCTCTTTATGAACCATTGCGGTGGTGGTCCGAAGTGGCCATGCTCATGCATCATTAATTATCGGATTCAATAATAGTGGGGATTTATTTAACTTATCTCGCAAAATCTAGACTGAATTATGGGTAATGCAGTTGGCAATACCCGGGGTCATGGTGGGTATGGATGGAGGTACGGGTTAATAGACATGAGCTCGAACATGAACCCACTGGGCACTCCAAAGGAGCTAATTAAGCTAATTGAGGAGGGTGTAGTTAATGGTCATTACTCGCATTACCCGACGGAGCTTGGTGATGAACTAAAGGACTCGCTGGCGGAGTTTGAGGCGTTAGGCCTGAGTTTACGTACGTATTTAATGGGGGGGCTACCGAGGCACTTCAGTTACTGCTCATGTACCTAAGGCCTCACCGCGTATTAATACCCATACCGAACTACAGTGATTACCTACGCCTGGGCAGCTGATAAATGCCGATATTAGGTTGGTCGAGTATTGGGGACGCGAAGATCTAGTGAATTCATTGATTGGTGAGGTGGTTCCGAGTACGGCCGTTGTTCTCTCCAACCCAAACTCACCAATGGGCTACTTAATAAAGCGTGAATCACTAATTGGGCTGGCTGAGGAGCTGAGTAGGCGTAGTGGGGTCTTGATCGTTGACGAGTCCTTCATGGACTTCGTAAAATCAAATGAATCATTAATTAGGGATTCGCTAAGGTATGACAATGTGTTTGTTGTTAAGTCATACACTAAGTTCCTGGCAATACCAGGGCTCAGGGTTGGTGCTGTGTATACGAAGGCTAACATCGAGGACCTGGTGCCGACGTGGCCCGTAAACTCAATAGCCGAGTACGCGGTATCCAGGTACATGAAGCATGCCCGTGGATTCAGGGAGTTAACGATTAAGTACGTTGAGGAGGAGAGAAGTAGAGTATTAAATTCATTAAGGAGTCTTGGCATTAGTTATTACGAATCAGCAACTCACTACTTCGTAATAAGGCACCAGCCATGGCTTAACGAGGAACTCCTCAAACGCGGATTCCTGATACGGGACTTATCAAACATACCACCACTGACTAAGGGATACTTTAGGGTTAGTATTAAGACACGGGAAGTTGATGACTCGCTCCTTAATGCGTTATTGGAGATAATGAAAATTACTTAATTTTTAAGAGGTATTGTTAATGAACGACCTCACATTAACTCTTGCGGTGTTAATTTACTTGTTGTTTTTACCTTAAGGGCCTTAACCACTGCATACATTACTAGCATTACCACTAAGTTCAGTACAAGTCCTAGGAATCCTACGTAGATGTTATAGAACCAGGGCAGTAATGATGATGAGAATTTCACGGTGGCTAAACCGTAGGTCACGAATACGGTACCAACGGCCCAACCAGCCGCCACACTGTACTTATCTAGATCGTACCAATACATCGACAATATTATTGCAGGTAGTGTCTGTAATAACCATGCGTAGGAGAATGTTAATAAGTAGAATATTAATCCGCTGGCTGCGGGTGTTATTGCAAATATTAATGATGCGATTATCATTATGAAAACGGAAACCCTACCCCCCCAAAGCACCTGTTGTTTTTCTGTAGCTCTTTTATTTATGAAGTCTACATAAATATTCCTGGCTATTAAATTAGCAGCGCCAAGACTTTGTAGCCCAGCTGGTACCATACTGCCAATTACTATGCCCGCAAATGCTAATGCGACGAAGTACGATGGGAAATAAGCGCTGATTACTGATGGGAATGCGAGACTTGATATGCCATGGGGGGGTACCAGTTCTTAGCTAAGGCTACTAAGCCCATAATTGCCAGTAGTATTAGCCATACCTGGTACAGTGGTAGGAAGATGGAGTTTTTCCTGATTATATCCTCACTTTTAGAGCCGAGTAGCCCAACTAGTAGGTTTGGAAATAATAGCCATGATATCCCACTAGCAAATGCTAACGTTATGTACCCAAGCATTAATTTACTTGGTATTAAATAGTGACTGGGTCCTATCTCGCTGAATATGGGCCCAAACCCCGTGAACCTTATGCCTAGCGCTATAACTATTGTTAAAATAACCGCCCAAAGCAATACATCTTTAATTAATGAACTCAGAGCTGGCCCTCTAAGTCCGCTTATTGCCACGAACGCAGCGACTATTATATATGCTATTATAAAGCTTGGGATTACTGGGAATCCCATGGCATCGAGGACGTACCTAATACCAACTATCTGCAGCGCTATGTAGGGTAACATGGCTATTATGCCCGTTAATGATATTAATAACGACAAAATCCTACTATCAAACCTATCCCTTACGTAGTCTCCAGCCGTGATATAACCCCCCTCCGCTTAGCTATTCTGTAGAACTTCGTAGCAACGATATATAAGAATGGGTATGATATTGAGCCGTAAACCACGGCATACAATATAAAACCACCCAGCGCGTATGCACTGCCTGGTATCGCCACTAGAGAATACGCAGTGTATATATCGGCACCCATTAAGAACCAAACAATTACTGTGCCAAACTTCATACCGCCGATGCTCCATTCCGAAATCTTTGAGAAATCAGGAGCCCTCCATTTAGCACCAAGGAACCCCCGCAATTATGGTTAAGCCAACCAGCACAAAAATATGGTATAATCAATCGCTGTAAACATCATGACTTACCACCCTTATCAATTAACCTATACACTATGTATGTTATGATAGGTTGAATAAAAACCCAAGCAAATAAGTACCACCATAAGAATGGCCATCCACCAATCTGAGGATAAGGTCTATTATAGAGGGGGGGCGCTAGAAATACTATGAATAACCATGGCACTATTATTAATAATATTATTTTGACTAAATTCTCTTTGCTTAGTTTAGGTCTAGAGTACATATTTAAATATTTTTACTTTTATTAGTATTTTTAAATTTTTCTTTATGTTTAAGTTCGAAATCAGTAGAAAAATGACAGATGAAATATTTATAAAGTATTTTTAGATTATCAGAATGTATGTCACAGAATCTAAAGACAGGGCTAATTGAACTGACTTCACACCTTATTCAAATACCCAGTGTTAATCCCCCCCTGGCTATACCGTTAATATTGCGGGATTCATTAGGGATTGGCTGAGTGAGCGTGGCTTCAAAAGTGAGTTTAGGGAGTATGCTAAGGATAAGCCAAACGTGATTGCCAGTTGGTAGGGGTAAGCCTGTGCTCATACTTAACGGCCACATGGACGTAGTTCCTCCCGGCGATGATTCCAGGTGGGTCTACCCACCGTTCTCTGGGAAGATCGTTGAGTAGGATCTATGGTAGGGGGTACCACGGATATGAAGGGTGGCTTAGCGGTGATAATGACAGTATTCGCAGAGTTAGCGCCACTTATTGAGAGGCAGGGCTCGGGTACATTAATATTCTCGGCAACGGCAGATGAGGAGACTGGCGGTCACCCTGGTGTTGAGGCTTTGGTTAGGGATGGCGTGCTGGTTGGTGATGCTGCGATAGTTGCGGAGCCATCCGGTAGTTCCAGGTATTACATTGGCGAGAAGGGGCTTTGCCAGGTTAAGTTGGTTACCAGGGGGTAGGCCTGCCCACGGTAGTTTACCGATCCTCGGCGAGAATGCGATAATGAAGCTGGCCGCAGCCATAGCTAGGGCTGAGGAGTTGATTAATGAGTTTAACAAGGGCATTAAGTTACCCAGTGAGTTGACGGAGGCCATTAGGAACTCGGCTGAGGTCTACCTAGAGGCTGCTAGGGCCTCGGGGGGGCTTAATCTGACGCTCAGTGATTTTGAGAGGGTTGTTGGTACTGTGTCCTTTAACCCAGGCGTTGTTAGGGGGGGTGGTTCGAAGATAAACATGGTCCCAGACTACGCAGAGCTTGAACTTGATATGAGGGTCCCGCCAGGGGGGGTTTCACCAAGCCAGGTAATTAATCATTTAAGGAGTGGGTTGAGCGGTATCGCCGATGTGGAGGTCCTGGACACAAGCGAGCCAAACTACACAAGCCTGGTGAGGTCATTGTCAGGCTCATTCATGAGGGTATTGAGAGGGTCCTTGGCGCAACGCCAAGGCCGATAATAGTCACTGGCGCAACCGATGGTAGGTACCTTAGGGCTAGGGGTATACCCACCGTTGTTTATGGACCTGGCGAGTTGGCGCTGGCCCATGCCTATAATGAGTATGTTACGGTGGATGACCTGGTTAGGACGCATGATGTCATGCTCTACGCAATAAGGAGATTCTTTGGAATACCGGCATAGGCGCAATACATTAATTCCAGACTTCCCCCCCTGAAACCCATGCCAACAAAATTCCTCTACTGGTGGGACTCGTACAGGAGGGAGTTTGATGCCACCGTGACTAGGATTGATGGTAATAGGGTTTGGCTCGACCAGACACTCTTTCACCCAAGGAGTGGTGGTGTTGCCAATGACACGGGCAGACTGATTTGGCAGGGTGAGGAGTACGTGGTTAGGGAGGTGATTAAGGAGGGTGAGGATGCGGTGCACATACTCGATAGGGAACCAAGGTTTAGGGTCGGCGATACGGTGCATGGGGTAATCGATTGGGAGAGGAGGTATAGGTTAATGAAGCTTCACACGGCAACGCACATAATAGCCGCACTGGCCTACAGGAAGTACAACGCGCTGGTGACTGGCGGCGACATAACGCCTGAGTACGCTAGGGATGACTACAACCTAACCCTAAGTGGCGATGCGCTTAGGAAGGCGTTCCAGGACTTGATAGCGGAGGCCAACGAAATCGTGAGGAGGGGCATTCCCGTGAAGATTTACTTCCTGAGGAGGGAGGAGGCTATGAAGATACCAGGCGTTGTTAAGCTTGCCGAGAGGGAGCCACCGCCTGGTGAGGAATGGAGGATTGTGGAGATCGAGGGAATTGATGTTCAGGCTGACGGTGGGCCCCCCCACGTGGCAAATACCAGGGAGATTGGTGAGATTGTCTTCCTGAAGTCCGAGAGCAGGGGGTAAGGATAAGAAGAGGGTTTATTACACGGTGAAGCCCTAACCGTTTTTAGGTAAAAATTACCTCCTCCTCGACCTGCTCCTCTTCAGTTCCAGGGATGACCTGACGTAATCGACCATCGAGTACACACCACTAACCTCATTAGCGAACCCCTTACTGGCCCATAATTTAGCCGCCGTAATCATGTCATCACTAATGCCACCAAGCTCATCCATTAGCCTAATCGTGGCGAGGCCCCCTAGACCTAAGTAGGTTACTGACCTTCTCCATTATCAAAGCCCTGGCGGCGCTAACCGTGTCCCTAAGGACCTTGGATACGAAAGACCTATCCGTGGGCCTAACGAAGTACGTAGCTGACCTAGCATCTTTGTACAGCATTGAATTTAATTCATTAACCAATGAAGCATCAGGCAGTAGGTACGTGGAGTTGTCAATCCTTGGGCATAGGAGTAATGTAGCCCTCTCCTTAATCATTGAGTAAATGTGTGTCTCATAACCAGGTATGTCAAAGGTCCATATGACGAAATCATTAACGTCATTAGTAATGACGAAGCTATGGAGCACATGGTTAATCCTAGGAACATCACTCACATGAACATCCCTAACATCATTAGGACCCTTATACCTGCCCTCAAAGACCACTGAAGACATCCCACTCGTTACTCCAAAAACCACATACATCAAAGCCAAGATAACCCAGGGGGGGTTTATAAGCTTTACTCTAATAAAAAATAGAAATAATGCCAAGAACTATGCCAAATAAACTAATTAAATATAAATGATGCAAACACTACAATTAGGGATCCCCATGCTTTGGGTGTGTAGAGTCGCCGTAGTTATATATACACGGCGACTCTTCAAGTCCAAGTTATGACTAAGATCTAGCATTAATGCATCCTAAGGAGTTAGTGGTTGTCGCCAGGGTGTTGTGGAGTCCCTTTTTGATAAGGGTTAGGTTGCGATTGAGGACTACGGTAAGACAAGGCTTCTCAGGGGTTTGTGAAGAGATTCGGGTATTTTGGGTTACGCCATCGCGGTATATCGATGTTACTGAGGATATTGGTGGTAAGATTTAATGCCCGTGATAAACATGACTAAGGATGGAGAATTAAAGGGAGTTAATTGAGACGTATGATGACTCCGGCATAATATTAAGAAAACTAACATCAGATTAATGAAACCCAACGAGAGATTAATGAGAAACAAAATATCCAGAGATCTAAAACTTAATCATGAGGAAGTGCCACGCCTAGTGATTACCTGCTTGCTAAGTAACAATCATGCAGGTATTGAGGTAATTTTCGCGCTTTGGATGTGAAGAGTCGCCGTAATTATATAATTACGGCGACTCTCCAGGTCCAAAATATGGCAGTAAAGAATAAGCTAGGAGCCTAGCTTCACATTAACTTTATCATTATAGTGAGTTGATTCATTACTGTAAATTAGTTCATGAGCGTTACCATACCATTATCATTAGTAATGACCTTAACAAACGTAAGCAGGCTTACATATATTGCCGTAAGGTGCATCAACGCGTATTAAATCCCCTAGGTAAGTAATTGAAATTGCCATGAACTTATTGATCGGTCAGGGCGTAACGTCAGTAATGAATGGATCAGTCAGATAAGTGAGGGTTATGGTAATATTCAGGAAGGTTTTTAATTCCCGGTTCCCGAGACTTTCTGTGGATGAGTACTTCCTTGAATTGATTAAGAGACGTAAGATGGGTATGAGGAAGCTGGGCTACATGAGGAGGAAGGCGGTGCTTGCCAGGTTGGTGCCGGTGGAGGAGCATGGCGGTGAGGGTAAGGGTAAGGCTGAGGAGCGGAAGTAGGGATGTCGTAACCTCGGCCGTTATTAATACGGGCTTCGAAACAGACACACCCGACATTGCAATACCCACACCACTTGCTAGGATGCTCGGCCTATGGCCACTCAGCGGTGGTGAATTAATAAGCCTTGAGACCGGCGGTGGAGAGACGGAGGCTTATTTAGTAAATAATGCCTTATCCCTAAGCCTCGAACTTGAGGATAGGGTCGTTGGGCCAATAATGGTTAATGCCATCATAAACCCAAATATAAGTGAAGTGCTGATCAGCGATTACGTAACGACACAGCTAGGCATTGTAATACTAAATGCCAAGGAGGGCCTATGGAGGTTAATGGACGAGAATAAAGTAAGGAAAAGTGTGGAACCCACGTACTGGCTTTAACGACATAGTTCTTGTTTAGGATGATTCCTATTTGGACTTGAAGAGTCGCCGTGTATATATAACTACGGCGACTCTACACACCCAAAACACGGAACCTCCTAAATAATACAGCTACGTTATAAAAAGATGATTAATTCCAGTCATGTAAGAAATTAAAAATAAAAATATTATAATAATACTTTACGTATTCTTCTTAGAA
Organism: Vulcanisaeta distributa JCM 11213; assembly: GCA_001316125.1. The sequence goes on along the minus strand of BBCS01000002.1, from coordinate 77,298 downwards.
GGCTCAGAATAATTAAGTTTATGATAAAAGAAAAGCGCAATATATATCAGATAAAATAAATTAGTATTGATGAACTGGCTAGGTAGAAAGGATATGAAGACAATGGCTAAGTATATGGCTTAATAATGTTGTTCCAGACATTATCAATGCTCGCCGCAGTCTTACTAATAGGAAATGCTCTTTCTATCTATTTCACGACTAATAGTGTACCTGGCGCTGCATTTGGCGGTATAAGTACAGGTTTAGGACTTTTCTTCGGGGCTGTGCTAACTTACGCTGATGGCCCAATTACATGGGCCGTTATCGTTGGAACGGCTACAGCATTAGGGCCAATTGGTTGGAGACTCATAATTGCCGCGGCTGTTACGGCTTAAGTGTGATACTGAAATGTATAATCTTTCGAAAATACGTATAATCTTAGATGTATATCAAATAGGCTCTATTTTATTAATATTATTTTTAACATATTTAGTCGTAGTTATCAAACCCATGATTGGTATTATAATTATCCCAGTCGTTGAGTTCCTCTATTTATTTTATATGTTCTATTTATCAAGAGCCATATTTGAGGCATGGCTGAATCTATTGGTAAGGAATAAGCAAGTTGAAATAAGTTACGTAAATAATGTTCAGGTCTATGTAGCCAATGGTGAAATAAGTACAAAACTATCAAGTAAACCCGTTGTAATATATAATGCCATTGTGCCTACAGGTCTTCCTGTAATAATAATTACAAGGCAGTACCTTGAATTATTAAACAATGAGGAGTTAATGGCAGTTATAAAGCATGAATATGCACATATTTCAAACAAGGATTATTTATCAGCGTACATAGTACTTATACCGTATATACTCATTACCTTTTTACCCATCACAATATACCTAATTAAATACTTAAGGATCGGTATGTTCTTGTTACCGGTACTAATCATCATTTACATATATTTCTTCTTAGTTGTAATTAGGAAGCAATATAATATTGCGGAGAGAGAAGCCGACCTATATGCCGTGAAGGCCGTGTAGGGAAGCCCTCAAATCAGCGCTTTATAAGGCCCGCAATCCTAAGTCATTGTTAAGTAAATTCTTCGATACTCATGATCCAATTGAGTCAAGGTATAAAATAAGTGAGTCAAAGCTGGGCCTTGCTGCCCATGTTCAGACATTAATATACCCATTGTCGTTGGTGACCGCCTTATTGATTCTTAAATACTTAGTTATATATCCATCTTTTTATGCATCATTTACGGGCAACATTATTGTAATGGTAATATTTATATTAACGTACTTCGTGTCTGTCCTTACATTCTTAATTGTATATTGTTTTCTCGTGCTTAAGCTATTGACGGCGTTGGGCTACTCTCCATCATTGGCTAGGAAGTCATTATTATTTTACTTAACATTTACCTCACTGGGCTTTGCATGGCCTGTACAGAATCTGGTGATTTATGCCATGAGCGATGTATTGGCGATTATCGGCGCATCGCTCATTTTGGGGGGGAGGCCCATGGCTAAGTCCTTATTGGTTTGGGTATTACTGGCCTTAATACCTTCATTAGTGGCCACAGCATGGATAGGGCTATATCTCTTGACTCCTCGTTAATTGCATTATCGTATATCGTGGGTTCATTACTTGCCCTTGCCCATCGCCTTAGCGTTTCTGTACATCCATTGACCTTACGGAATATTGCATTTATCTTCTTACATAATTACTTCATTTACGTAATCATATTTGTACTGATCAGGTTAAACCTTAGCTACCTGTATAGGTTAATCCTAGCTCTAAATGGCGCCTTGGTTAGTTACTTCGCAGTAAGTGCAATACTCGGTATAAGCCTAGCGTTGGGTGGATTTACGTTAATTCTAAGCATTGCCGAATTACTCGGTTTCGTATTATTACCCAGGATTAAGACTAATGTTCCACATAATTTATTGCTCGCCTCGGCTTACTACCTATCACTAGCCATGGTTGAGGTATTCGTGTATAATCACCTAATTTAATGAGTAGTTTCGTACGTCACGAAAGGGCTATAGCGATATCGCTATTTATAATACTAAGAAGTTTCAAGATTTCGCCAACGCATTTAACATTTCTCTTGAGTAATCGGCGAGGTCATTATTTTGGGCTCAGGACATGATGGGAAGGGTTATTAATTCTGGCGGTGTTTTGTAGTGTAGATTGGTGTGGTTAGTAGGGATGAGGTCAGGAAGATTGTGCTGGAGTTGATAAGGACTGATGAGGAGTTTAGACTTGCCATAGCCGGTGCCCTGGGTCTCGACTTAATACTTAACGAGCTTAAGGCGCTTAGGCAGGACTTTAATGCCATGCTCAGTAGGATCGTGAGTATTGAGGAGGAGTTGAAGAGGCATGGAGAGGTATTACAGGAGCACACGAGGATCCTCGAGGAACACACTAGGTTATTGCAGGAGCATAGTAAAGCTTGAGGAGAATAGAAGGTTACTGGAGGAACATGGTAGGTTATTGGAGGAGCATGGTAGGATTTTGAATGAGCATACAAGGCTACTGCAGGAGCACGGTAGTAAGCTTGATGAGCATGGAAAAGTGCTGCAGAGTCACTCGGCTAAGCTTGATGAGCTCACTAGGGATGTCCAGGATATTAAAAGGACACTAAATCAAATGAATAGGACGCTGCAGAAGCTAACTTACAGTATTGAGGATGAGGCCTTAGACGTCGTTTCCTGGAGGCTGAGGGAGAGGCTTGGCATCAATGTTAGGCTGGGTAGGTTGGTAATTACCGAGGGCGGTAGGGAGGTACTTGAGTTGAATATTTATGGTGTCATCGATGACCTTTGCGTGGTTGGTGATGCAACCCTGGACCTTAGGGTCGGTAAGGTTGGGGGAGTTGATGGGTGTAATTAATGAGTTGAGGAGTAGGTACCCGCAGTACCTGAGGCCTAGGGTTGTTAAGGTCCTTTACTGCATGAGGTATGTCCCTGAGGCCGTTGAGGAGGCTAGGAAAAACGGTATTTGGGTACTTACGTGGAGGGAGGAATTAACACCACTTGAGGTGTCATCGACGTAGTTACTTGTAGAAGCTTTATAAGCGCCGCGTTGATAGAATTGGTGAAGTGTATGGCTATGTTTGGGTTGATGCCGAATTAATAAGTGGGGGGGATAGGGAGGTCAGGGTGAAGGCGTTGGTGGACAGCGGCGCCACCTTAACCGTCATACCCAGGGCATTGGCTGTGGAGCTTGGGCTGAGGGTTACGGATAGGGGGGGCGTGGTCATGACCGTCGGCGGGCCTGTTAATGTTGAGTTTAGTGAGGTTAGGGTTAGGTTAATGGGTAGGGAGGCCACGGTTAGGGTCGTTATTAGTGACATAATTGATAAAGTCCTCATAGGCATAACGACACTGGAGATCCTAGGCCTAATGATAGACCCAATGACAGGCACGCTCAAGGAGGCACCATACCTACTGTACTAGGTCTTCCCCCCCGTGTCTCACCAGGTAAAGTTCATCGAGGGTCTCACTTATTAATGCCTCGTATAAACCATCAACATCCTCGAGAATTACGATGCCACGCTCCAGTATTGAAAGCCTGAACTCGGGATCGACATCCATTAATGAAACCACATCCACCGGAATACCAAGGACCTCCTCAAGCCTGGTCCCAAGGCTTAATACCTTATTGAGGTCGATATCCTTCCCATAAACCGCGATATCTATGTCCCTAAACTCATCGAGGTCTACGAAGCTACCGAATACGATACCTAGGGAAACACCGCACTCCCTAAGTACGTCCCTAATCCTCGAAATCAATGATTCCCGCTCCTCACGACTCATTGAATGGTAGACATAACCCTTATTGAATGCCATAGCGACTCCTCAGCCTATCTATAAAGCTCACTAGGCTTTTAAAGTCCGACTTAATGCTTCGATATATTAAGTAATCGTCAATCACCCAATACCTATGGACGAGGAGATTCCTAAGCCTTACCAACTTCGTCAAGTCCTCATACTCATTCATAGTCAGTAAGCCCCCCCTGTCCCTGGCTATCATCAACGCGTTTATGGGTGTCCTGGGCCTCTCGTTCAAGTCCCTACGCACTATGTGCATTACCAGGGCCATTAATGCCTCAGCAATGACTATCAACTCATACCTAATGGCCATCTTATCCTCATCACTCAATTCATCATACGACTTACTCGTAATCCTATTAACCTCCCTTACAGCATACTCAATGTCCCTAGTAAGATTCTTAATAAATTCCTTAGAAACGCTCACACAACACCTACGTTGGGGGGGCTTGGTTTTAATGCATCACGTTGTTAATTCCCCCTGAGGATAGTTCAAGAGGCTTGCCCTTAGGTTCATTGATGAAGAGCGCGGTGAATACTATGCCTATTATTGCCATGGTGACTAGGACCAGCAGTAGGTTTGACATGACCACGTACTTGGCCGCCGTGCTTAATGCACTGCTTGTTATTGGGAAGTACAGCGGTATTAGTAATGCCGCTATTGTTGCGCCCAATTTACCGCTACCGGCGGCTATCCCGTGGCCCGTCGTCCTAAACCTTGTTGGGAATACCTCCGTTGGCAGTATGAACGTCGTTACGTTAGGGCCAACGTTAGTGAAGAACTGGGCTAGGCCATATAGGGCTATTATAGCCGTTGGGGGGGTTATTATGCCGTTCCTAAGCATGAGTGCCGTGATTAGGTATACGGTGGCCACTATTGAGAAGCCCATTATTTGCATGGACTTCCTACCCATTTTATCCACCAGCAATGCCGCCACGTAATAGCCAGGCACTAGGAATGCCAAAACAACATATAACTGAACGTATATGCCCGCCAATGGCTCTTGGCTAGGCCCATCGCCGATGTTATGAAGGGCCCGAATATGTTCATGCCGTAGAAAAACACGTCAAGTGCGAACCAAGGTATCGCAGTGCCCAAGACCACAGGTAAGTACCTTATGAAGTTGCTGCGGAAGCCATTATTATGGTTTTTCACGCCGTTTATTTCCACGTCCTGCTTGAGAACATCCCTTATTGCCCTCTTGGCACCCTCGACATTGCCCCCCCTAACGAAGTACTCAAACCTGGGCGTCTCATGAACCCTACGCCTAAAATAAATGACTAGCGCAGGCATCGCGGCACCAAGGCCAAGTATTATCCTCCAGGCGAGGTCCGGATTGACTTTGGCATTAAGTAGTCCTAGGCCGAGTAAGGCGGCCGTGACTATGCCCCATCCCTGCATCGAGAAGACTCCGGCCACGAATAGACCCCCCCTGCTCCTGGCTGGTGCGTACTCACTCATTAGCGTGGCGCTTATTGGGTAGTCGCCGCCAACCCCCAAGACCAAGTATGAACCTCGTTATCCAAAGCATTGTTGGGTTTATTGAGAGGGCTGAGGCTATGGCGCCGGCGGTTAATAAGGCGGCTTCCACGCCGTATATGTACTTCCTACCGAATATGTCGCCTATCCTGCCAAATATGAAGGCCCTATAACTGCTCCGAACAATGCGGCCGATGATATTAGGCCTATTTCTGAGGCGGTTAACGACCAGACCTGCTTCAGGAAGACGAGGCTATGGATATTGCGAATAGGTCATAGGCATCTGCGAAGAAGCCTGCGCCGGATATGAATAGGAGCTTTAGATGCCTGGTGTTGGTTTCGACCAATCAAGTGGCTCAAATGGTGTCTTACTCGACATCATGATCCGTAAAGCTAAAGCCTTAATAGGGCTTTTGTCAGTAAAGTAATAATCATATTTATTAATATGTATGCATATATATCAACGCAAGGCCCAAGGGGCAAATTTTTATTAATGCTTATTCTCCACGCTTAACGATGCCTGCAATAGACCTAACACAGATTGACCTAAAGTCATTAACACCGGACCAGGTGGATTGGAGGAAGTTCGTACTACCCGCAGACCACCCAATGAGGGTCACTAGGATTGAGAAAGTAGTCGCCAACATAGGCGTTGGTCAAAGTGGTGAGAGACTCGAGAAGGCTGCCAAGTCCTTGAGGAATTAACAATGCAGAAGCCAAGCTATAGGCTTGCCAAGAGATCCATTAAGGACTGGAATATTAGGAAGGGTGAGCCGATAGGCGTCGCTGTAACGCTAAGGAGGAATAAGGCCGTTTGGTTTCTGTTAAGGGCATTGGCGGCGGTGGACTTCACACTGAGGGAGAGCGCATTCGATGACTGGGGGGGCAACGTGGCCTCGGAATTAGGGAGCACATAATGATACCAGGCACCAAGTACGACCCTGCCGTGGGCGTGTGGGGGGGCCTAAACGTGGTAACCGTACTCGCAAAGCCGGGACTAAGGATTATGTACAGGAGGAGGGCTAGGCACGATGTTGGCAGGGAACAAAGAGTAAGTAAGGCTGAGGCCATGAAATTTTTCCAGGAGGTTCTCGGTGTAAAAATAATAAAGTGATTTTAATTTTAAATTTAGAAATTATGTTTTATTACTAGGTGCTGGTTATACTAATTATTGTACCATTGCCGTACTCGATTACCTGCGTGCCGTTGCTGTAGGTTATAGCGTATATCGTTATTGGACTGTAGTACATTGTGTTGTAGTAGTACCCATCCCATGTCCATATGAATCCCTTGACGTATGGCTGTACTATATCGTAGTATTCAGGCCATGGTAACCATACGTATGGCGCCTGCCAGTATGTTATGTTGTAGACCTCGGCCAACATCTGTAGCTGCTCAGTCTCATTCGTAACAAAGGGCATCTCAGCGGTTAGGTTATTGACTACCGGGTTATCGAACCAAGCCATATTACCTGAGATGCCACCATTAATGACATTTAGTATGGAGTAGACCAACTGATAAAGTGGATCCGGCCAGTCAGGTATCCAACCTAGGTCAACCATCAGCGGCGTCGCGCTCGGTGTTACCCAGGTATCGCTTTCCGCCGTTGTTACATACTCAACGGATGTTGGTATTCCTATTTGGCTTAGGTCCTGAGATATTATCTCAAGCTGTTCTTCCATTAATGGCGTGACAGGTGGTATCACCGATATTGGCATTGTTGGTAGCTTCTGGCCGCTTGGGTTGCCGATCACCGTGCCGTTGGGTAGCACCGTGTAGAAGCCGCATTCCCAACCGGACTCATTAAGGTACTCAATGGCTAGGTTCGGGTTGTATGAATACATGGGCAGGTTATTCGGGTTATAGAACGGTGCATACACTGGGTTGGATGGCCCTAGGTATAACTCAGCCAATGTGGTATTCAGTAGTGGTGAGTAGTAGGTATAGAGTAGGGCCGTGTAATTGATGGCATGAACCACGGCAAGCCTGAAGTCCGTGCAGTTTGTTGGCCATTCCTGCGTATTCATTGATATGTAAAGCACACCCGCCGGCTGGTAGCCAAGCAATAGTATTATTGATTGTGGCGGTAGATACTTGCTGTATGGCCATGCCGTGTATACTTGGTCTAGGAATGGTGGGCTCACATACGATATTTGAGCCTCATTACTCGCAAACAACTCAACCCTATCAGTATGCGACATGGAGAACTTGATATCGATGATTGGTATATGGGCTGGCTGGTCAAGAACTGGCAGCGAGCTCGGTGGGTAACTATTGCCCCAGTAGTTCGGGTTAGCCTTCAAAATAATCTCTGTGAATTCGCCCGGTGTCCCTGTGACACTCTGTATTTCATACGGTCCAGTGCCTGGGGCGCCATACTGGCATAGGTAGTTATTTATCGTATTTGGTTGGACACCGTCGTGGGCATCTACGTAGGCTGGTGGAACCATTGCACCCCACCAAGCTGCTATGTCTAGTAGGAAGAATCTGTATGGTCTTAGTAGGTTTATTTCTACTTCGTATGGTCCTAGCACAACAACGGCCTGGTCTGAGTAGCTCATGAGCTTCTGTATCGTGGCGTTATTAACGTTGAAGTTGCTCAGTACGTTGGCTAGGGCGTAGGCGCAAAGCGTTGCATTGCTAATGTATGCTGGGTTACCCGTAACATTAGCCAGCGCATGACAAACACCCCAAGGAATAGCAAAACCAGTTTCGGAGTACTTAGTCATGCTGAATAAAATCCTTGCGTAATTACTTATTCCAGGTCCTTGCCCCCATGATTATTGTTCTATAGAGGCTGAACCATACTACGGTTGCGTTGAATGGCTCACCATCAGTGAAGTACACGCCCTGTCTCAAGGTGAATGTGTAGTGCTTATAGTCCGGGCTCACAGTCCAGTTAGTAGCAAGCATCGGCTCAACCTCATAGATATTCGACGGATTCCAAGTAACTAACTCCTGAAAAACAACGTTGAATATTTCCTCATCCTGAACATAAAAGCCCGTGGCTGGGTCTAGACAGTCTGGTGATGCTGTCCAGGATATATCCACTAACTCATTTGGGTTTGGTGGTGCTAACGTAATCGTTTGGTTAGAAACAACAGTAACCGTGGGCTTCGTAACATTAGTCACAGGCGGCGGTGTAACAACCTTTTTAGTTGGGTGATAAGTAACCGCAAAATAAGCACCAACAGCAACAACCACAACAACAACCACTATTATGCCTATCAACGCTGTTCGGGAAAGCCCTCCATTTAATTTTTGCTTAAACACTTATCATAGTGCATGATTTCATATTTAAGATTTTCTCACTTAAAGATTTGAATAATAACGTATAACGTATTAAGTATGTAATTATGTATATATTTATTTTCAATTCAGGTTTATAAACCATCCCACCCACTCCTCGACTGTGAGAAATAATAATTGTCCAAAATACTTATGTTTAATACTTAAAAAGAGTTGTCATTATTTTTATCACTGTGAATGGCTGCGTTGTGGGTGATGGTATTAGTCTCATGGATTTAGCGGATAGGTTTAGCACACCGCTCATTGTTTATGATCTTGGTAGGGTTGAGGAGAATTATAGAGCCATTAAGGAGGCCACTGGCGCCAGGGTCCTATATTCGATAAAGGCCAATCCCAACTTGGCAGTACTTACCTTCCTGAGGAAGCTTGGTTCGGGCGCGGATGCCGCATCGCCTGGCGAGATATTCCTGGCGCTAAAGGCTGGTTTTGAGCCGGGTAATATATTGTACACCGGCGCCTTTCGATCAATTGATGATATCAAGTACGGTATTAATGCCGGCGTCATCTTTAATTTCGACTCGAGAAGGGAGTTTGAGAGGGCCTTATCCCTTGGTTATAGGCCTAGGACCGTGTTCTTCAGGGTTGACCTGGGCTATGGCAGGGGGCTTCGCGCCGGGCGTTGTATTGGCTGGTGAGGAGAGTAAGTTTGGCATGTTCTTAGACGATGCTGTCGAGGCTTATAGGCTTGCGAGGGATGTGGGCGTTGGGGGGGAGTTCGGTATACATGCCATGATGGGTAGTAATGTACTTGATGCTGATTACTTCATTAAAATCGCTGAGCTGCTTAAGGAATATGCTGAGGCAATTGAGGATGGGGGGGTTGGCATTAGGATTAGTACTTCGACATGGGGTGGTGGGTTTGGGATCCCGTATAGACCAATGAGAGGCCTCTCGACCTAGGTAAATTAGGGGTTCTCAGGAACTTCTTCCCAGGTGAGTTATGGGTTGAGCCAGGCAGGTTCATTGTTGGTAATGCAGGTTACCTGGTCACTAGGGTTATTGAGGTTAAGAGGAAGGGTGGTAAGACCTTTGTTGGTGTTGATGTTGGCATGAATGTACTCATCAGGCCCATGCTCTACGGCGCCTATCACCACATAATCACGTGCAGTAGTGATGAAGAAAGGGAGGTGGTAGACGTTGTTGGGCCTATTTGCGAGAACACGGATAAGTTGGCTATTGGTAGGGAGTTGCCAAGGGTTAGAGAGGGTGATTTACTCATTATTCTCAACGCCGGTGCCTATGTATACTCAATGAGCAGTAATTATAATGGACGTCCCAGGCCCGCTGAGGTCGTTGTTTACAGGAATGAGTACGGAATAGCCAGGTTTAGGGAGTCCCTGGAGTCCCTAGTGACTGGGCAGGTTATTCCTAGCTTTATTTAAGCTACTTACCACTATTTACTTATCAGCGAAACTTTGCTTAAATAGGCCCTCCCTACTCCGTATCATGTGTCGGCATGGGATGAGTTAATCAAGAGTGTTGGTTCAATAAGTAGCATTAGGGAGTTATTTCTTAAGGCCAGATCCGCCGGTCTTAATATTGCTGAGTTAATGAATAATTACCTGCGTAGTGAACCATTATTTAACTTCATTGGTCTTGAGTTTGTTGAGGTTGGTGATGGTTTTGTTAGGGCTGTTTTTCCCTATAAGCGTGAAATTCTTAGGAGGGGGGGTGGTATGGTTCATGGTGGTGTTGTTATGACGGTTATTGATACGGTGCTCGGTACAGCGGTCATGACGGTTAATGATGGTGTTGATCAGTACACGGCCGAGCTCAAGGTGCACTTCCTAGAACCACTGGTAAATGGTCCATTCACCGTGGAGGGTAGGGTAATAAGGCTGGTAGCACCTAGCCGTTGCCGAGGCCCACGTATACGACGCCAACAAAAAACTATGCGCAGTAGGAATAGGGACATGGTTCATGGTGAAGAATAGCGGGCAGAGGGGTGATAATCGCAACTCCTAAAGCCATAATTAATACTTATTAATTTAGGTCCGGAACTTACTCAATGTTTAGGGTCCTAGACCTCACGAGGCTCTATCCCGGTGGCGTCGCCACTAGAATACTTGCTGACTTTGGTTTTGAAGTTATTAAGGTTGAGGATACGGAGTCCGGTGATTACCTAAGGGAAATATCGCCAACGCTCTTTGAATGGTTGAATGCTGGTAAGAGGAGTATCGCGATTAACCTAAAGACTGAGGAGGGTAGGGAGTTGTTTTATAGGCTTGTTAGGAGTAGTCACGTGCTCATCGAAGGCTTTAGACCAGGTGTTACGAGGAGGCTTGGTATCGACTATGAAACCCTTAAGAACATTAATGACAAGATCGTTTACTGCTCAATAAATGGCTATGGAGAGGACGGCCCATACTCAGGCTTTCCAAACCATGATATAAATACCGTGGGCGTCGCAGGACTGTTGGACCCAGACTTATTCAGTGATGGTATGCCTAGGCCGCTGACTGTGCAGATTGCGGATGTTGGCTCAGCCTACTATGCGTTATTGGCGTGTTAAGCCTATTGCTGAGGGGTGTTGGTGGTAGGGTTGAGGTATCGATGATGGAATCTGCATTACTATTTAATGCACTAAACATGGCAATGGCCTATGAAGCGCTGACCCAAGCCTAACGGGTAAGTACCCATTCTACAACGTATATAGGTGCAGGGATGGTTACATAACCATTGGTGCCATAGAGACTAAGTTCTGGCAGGGATTATGCAGGGCATTAAATCGTGAAGATCTAATCAATAGGCAATTTGATAAAGGCGCCATAAATGAATTAAGCAAGGAGCTCAGTAAGTACACGGTTGCCGAAGCCCTCGAGTTACTTTGGCGTCACGACGTACCGGCAGCCCCCGTAAACTCAATAAGGAACCTCGGTAAGGACCCTCAATTGATTGCAAGGGGGGGGTTCAATGAGAAGGACTTCCTAAACCCATTACGAATAAATGACGCTAGGCCGAAGACGCGGGGGGGCAGCGCGCCGAGGCTTGGTGAGAATACTGTAGAGATTTTAACTGAGCTTGGACTGTCACGTGACGAGATAGAGGGATTAGCTAAACGAGGCGTAGTAGTCAGGTTAGATAAATAGTAATTTAGGCTCGGGTAATAAACCCCTTTCATGACCCATCTCAAGTAGTACCTGATCGATTTCTCACCATCAACTCCCATGTCCATCGTGTAATCATTTACATACATCCTAACGAACCTATCAGTATCGCCCATGTTTAGGCCCCCTTGAGAACTCCATGGCGTATGCCAGGGCCTCCTCCCTATGGCTCATTGCGTACTTAATTGACTCCAGCAACGCCTCCTTAACCGCCTTAGCCATATCAATACCCAGAGACGCCTTAACGACGTCTAAGCCTAATGGCGTTGGTAACTTCGTCTCCTCATACCACCACTCACCTAGGTCCATGATCTTCCTAAGCCCATACCTCTCATACGTTATTTGCCCCCCCTCATGTATTAACACACCGGCATCAACCACGCCGGCCCTTACCGCATCCATGATCTTATCGAAGGGAATCTCCACGGTCTTTACATTAGGCATTGCAAGCCTAACAAGTAGTGTTGCCGTGGTGTAAGTGCCAGGCACCGCAACCAACTCGGGCTTTGCTGTATTACCCACGACGACGGGGGGGCCGTACCTAAACCCCATGGATGCGCCAACCCTAAGTATGTAGTATTTACCCTCTATGTATGCCATGGCATGCGTGCTCACTGCCGTGACGTCGATCCTACCGTGCATCGCCAATTTATTCAGCGTCTCAATATCAACCAGGAATTCCCTGACCGTAAACGGCGCCCTAACCAGGCCCTTCTTCAGTGCGTAGAACATGAATGCGTCGTCAGGTCCGGGCTATGTCCAATTAGTAATTCCATCGTGACAAGGCCTCGTCCTGCGGTATTAAGCTTTATTGCCTAGGAAGTGCAGGCAATTACCTATACCGAATATCCTCAACTCCTCATTAATCCCTAAAATGACCCTATCATCAACCCTATACCTAATCACGCCGAAGTACTGCCTAATCAATTCCCTAGACACGCCAATCCTGCTCGCGGTATACTGAATAACAGGCTCTGGATCCCTCTCAAACAATTCAAGGGACTTCTCAATGGCACTAATTACTGTGTTAAGTTCGTGATAATTATAGTTCCTGGTAACAACCATGACTGCATAAACCAGGGGGGGCAGACCAACCCTTTCTTTCCACAACTCACCAACGTCAATTATGTATGGGTAGCCCGCGTCAACCATCCTCAGGGCATCATCGCCAATAACAAGCACCGCACCGAAATTCCTTAATGCTGTGTATGGGTCATCAATGACCTTAAACTCAATATTCAACAACCTCCTCACTGCCAACGCGTTGACGCTCGTGTCACTAACGGCCGCGTACCCAGTGCCCAGGCCCTTAAATAACCTAGCGGATATAACGGGCCCGTCGCTGTATATAGCGAATTTGGGAATTACATAAAGTGCATCACAGTTTAGCACAGCGTATGTTAGTGGTACGAAGCCGATGCTTGCCTTACCCTCAAGTATTAGCCTTATTGACTCATTATTACTGGCCCATATCGGTTAAGCCCCCGAGTAATGGAAGAGTGGGTCTGAGTGGGCGTACTTCAGCCTGATAACGCTCATTGCGGTCATCCCTAGGCACTACCCACCTCAGTGATTATTCTATGGAACGTGTCCCTAAGGAATAACCTCAAACCCGCCTCACGCGCTATGTGTGCTAATTCCCCCCCAAGCGTCACAGACTCCTTAGAACCTGCCTGCTTAAGTACTTGCTCATTTATCATTGTACCCACTAGGTCGTTGGCGCCGGCCATTAGTAATGTCGAAGCAACCTCCTACCCGTTGAGACCCAGTACGCGCCTATCCTCCTTATGGTATCGCCAAGTATTAGCCTTGAAATGGCTATGACCTTCACGTCATACTCCGCCGGCGCGGGCCCCCCCTTGACAAAACCATCTCTATACAATTTTGTGTTCCAGGGGGACGAATTTTATTGGTATGAAGAGGAGTATTCCATGAGTCCTCTCCTGAACTTCCCTAATCGCGAAGACGTGTTCAACAATGTGGTTTGGCTTCTCGATGTGGCCGTAGAGCATCGTGGCATTACTCATAAGCCAACCTGTGGGCCTCCTCCTGAATCCTGAGCCAGGTCTCTGCATTGAACTTGTACGGAGTTATCACCCTCCTAACCTCCTCATTAAGTATCTCCGCACCACCCCCCCCACTGAGCACGTCAAGCCCAGCCTCCCTAAACCTCTCAAGCACCTCCCTAGTACTCATCCTCCAAACCCTGGCATAGAAGTCTATTTCCGCTGCCGTGGGCCCCCTTAATAATTACGTCAGGAGCCGCCCTCTTAACGGACCTAAACACCTCCTCGAAATACTCAATGCCTAGGTCTGGGTTGAAGCCGCCGTTTATGTGGAGCTCCGTCACGCCAAAGCGAGCCTTGGCCTCAAGCACGCCCTTTGTTATCTCCTCAGGGGGGGTTCTAACATAGGCCTCTGGGTGACCCCCCCTGGGTCTGTAGAAGGCGCATATTGGGCATTGGGCCACGCATATGTTTGAGTAGTTAATCACGACATTGTTAACCACGGTCGCAGTATCACCGGTTATCTTCCTCGTAAGCTCATTCGCAACACGGGCTAAGTCCTTAAAGTCACATTCTACCATGAATTTTTCGGCATCAGATTTAGTAATGCCGTTGATTATGGCATTACGTAAATCATCTATTGTACACATGACACCGTGTTAGTAACTACATCCCTTTTAAGCATTGGTATTTTTATACTATTTACCTCACCATGGCGCAACACGTAATAACTTAAATAATGCTGTTCAATGCGTAATGACGTGGGTAATAGCTGGAGCCCAGTTGTTGAGAAGGCCATTTATGGAGAGCATTTAGGCACGCGTGATATTGAGGAATTATTTAAGGCGGACCTGTGGGAGCTTGGATCAGCCGCTGAGTACCTGACCAGGAAGTACTTTGGTAATGTAGTCACCTTCATACCAAACATGATACTTAACTACACGAATGTGTGCGTAATAGCCTGCAGGTTCTGCGCCTTTTATAGACTGCCTGGACACCCGGAGGCTTATACATTGAGTGTTGAGGAGGCTGTGCGTAGGGTTGCGGCCATTGATAGGGAGTTTGGTATTAGGCAGGTCCTGGTCCAGGGAGGTATAAACCCCCCCGAGCTGGATATTGAGTATTACGAGGGGGGTTATTCAAGGCATTAAAGGCTAAGTTGCCTCATGTCGCTATTCACGGGTTAAGCCCAATAGAGGTTGATTACCTGGCCAGGAAGCATAGGATGAGTTATGCGGAGGTCCTCGATAGGCTTAGGGGGGGCGCTGGCATGGATACGCTGGCCGGCGGTGGTGGTGAGATACTCGTTGATAGGGTGAGGAGGGCCATAGCGCCGCACAAGATAGATTCGGACACCTGGCTAAACATAATGGAGACGGCGCATAGGATGGGCATAATGAGCAATGCAACCATGATGTACGGCCACGTAGAGACCATGAGCGACTGGGCTGAGCACCTATACAGGATAATTGAGCTTCAGAGGAGGACCCACGGATTCCTGTCATTCACCGCCTGGAACTTCGAGCCAGGCAATAGCGAGTTGACCAGGGAGGTCCCCTACCCACTGACCTCAGCCACCCTATTGAGGGTCGTTGCCGTGGCCAGGCTCGTGTTTAAGAATGAGTTGCCCAATATACAGTCGAGTTGGTTGACAAATGGTTGGAGGTTGCACAATTGGCTCTTAAGTTCGGTGCCAATGACTTCGGAGGTACACTCTATGAGGAGAGGGTTATACCAGCCACGGGGCTTAAGATGCCCATACTGACCAGGGATACCCTCATTAATTTAATTAAGGGCTTAGGTTTAATACCTGCGGAGAGGGATAATTGGTACAGGGTCATTAAGGTTTATAATTAAAGTTACCAATACTGCGTAAGCTGTCTATGGGCTTGGTGTATATTGATGCCGTGGTTAAGCATGGGGGATAAGTCCGTACCGGTTAAGCTACTTGTCGACTCGGGCGCGGTGTATACCGTTTTAAGGAGGGATGTTTGGGAGTACCTTGGACTTAAGCCCATGCAGGAGATGGAGTTCGTCCTTGCTGATGGTACGGTAATTAGGCGGTGGGTCTCGGAGGCCGTGATTGAGCTGAGGGGTTACGGTGAGAGACACACGCCGGTTGTACTCGGTGAGACAGAGGATGAGAACCTACTCGGTACAGTCACGCTCGAGATATTCGGACTCGTCTTAGACCCATTCAGGAGGGAATTACGCCCATCCAGGATGCTAATGAAGTAAAGGGACTTAATTTTGCATCACAAGGGGGGGAACCCTACAGCGAGTAATAAGGATCGAACCGGTATGGCGAGGGATTAGGCGCTCTCTAATCCTCACAAATATCTTCAACTAGTTATTTTGGCTCGTCCCTGTGCAATAAACTTAATTAATTAGAGTCTATGCCCCCCCAGGTCTTATCATGTGGAGGAGGGTATCCATACTGGTTAAGGTCTTTGAAAGAAGGAACTCCGTGATTACCTGGGTTGATAATAAGCCAATACTCGTGGTTAAGTACGGCGATAATTACTACGGAATGCTCGCCATATGCGCCCACATGGGGGTGCGCCCTATTAACGGATGTTAATGGTTACGTAGCCACATGCCCAGCACACCTGGCTAAGTATGATGTTAGGACCGGCGAGATGATTGAGAAGCCGCAGGTCAGGCCTGACGTGAAGTGTGAGTACGCCGATGTGAAGGCGCCATTACCAACGTATAAGGTCAGGGTTACTCAGGATGGATTTCTCGAGATAGACGTTTAAGAATTAATACTAAAATCAAATAAAAATCACTTGGGTAATGTGGCAATACCCATTTTCTTAGCTAACCTGGCCAGCTTAGTATCGAAGGTAGCTAATGGCTTATTTTCAGCAAGCGCATGTGCTAGTATTACCATGTCATTATAATTCTTAATGCCCGCTGTACGCATTAAATTAATTGCATTAAGTATTTTATCACCACATTCACAGAGTATTTCAGCCTTATCATTAATTATGTATTGTATTGCGTAATCAATGCGATCCTCAAGCCCATGCCCTCTAAAAAACCAAATAAGTTCATGAATAACAATAGGTGGTATAAGCCATTTTTCTAACGAATTCATAAGCACACTGGCCTCATTGTGGAATTCAGAATCAGTGAATAAGTCAAAAATTATGACATTGGTGTCAATTATCGCCTCCATTATTTAATGCACCCCCCTTTCAATACCAGCTTCAATGTCCTCAAGCGTTAACTTCCTACCAAATGTAAGTCTCTTCCTATTATCTGATAATTTCCTAAATACGATCTTATCATCCTCAACATAAACAATTAATACATCACCAACCTTAATCCCGAGCCTCTCCCTAATACCCGCGGTATCGTAACCTGATAATTCCTAGTAACCTTAACCTTCTCCATACTACTATATAACTTACTAAATCATTTTAATTTTTACTATCGAGGTTCTATCGAATCATTGGCCCCCCCCTTCTTATCTTAAAGGGGGGGCAAGACTTTCGGTTATCTTTCAGTTGTAAAGAACATGTTGCTCTTTGTGTTCAATATCCCCCCCTTATTATCCAATGCGGTCTTTATTGTTCTTAATATGTTAAGTGCGTTGCCAAGTTCACGGCCTAGCCACTTAGACCTAACAATACCAATGCCGTGGTGATGGCTTATGGATCCGCCATTCCTTAATGCGGTCTCCATGGCTCTACTCCATAGCTCCCAGTAGGTGTTTACATTAGGTTTAAATAGTACCGTGAAGTATATGCATGCGCCATTGATGTAGAGGTGCGATATGTGGGCCATGACACCTACAACACCGTTAACCCTGAGTAGGGATTCCCTGAAGTCCCTATACAATCGATTAACCCTGGACCAGGTGGTTGAGACCTCGATTGTGTCAAACCACAGGCCGTACATCTTAATCATTTCTATTTCCTCCTCAACATTAAACCTGGTCCTTAACCAATCCTCGAAGTACTTACTCCCCCCCACGTATTCCCCCCCACCATGGCTCTTAATAATTTCATCAGCCCTCCTCCATAGGGTCTGTACTATGTCATCATAGTAGCCCTCAAAGCTAATTATCAGTAATGGTTCATTAACGCTAAACCTAAGTGCCGCCTCATTATCATCGTATAACCTGGCAATGGCAGGAACAACCCTCTTAATCATTAATTCCCTAAGGGCCTCCACACCCTGCTCAAGGGTTTTAAATGAGTATGCACCATATATTGTAGATGTTGGTAATGGTACAATCCTAAGCACAGCCTTTGTGATCACGCCGAGCATGCCCTCCGAACCAATAAATAGGTACTTAAGCGATGGGCCTGTGGATGCGCGTGGAACATTATTACTCCTTAACCAGGTTATTTCACCATTGGGTAGGACGACCTCCAGGTTTATTACCATGTCCTCTATATTGCCATACAATGTGCTATACTGACCTGAGCTCATCGTCGCTATTAGGCCTCCTATTGTTGCGTAATTGAATGATTGCGGAATATGCCTAAGGCTATAACCCACCTCATTTAGCCTAGTCTCAACATCCCTCAGCCTTGCACCAGCCTCAACGGTTACCAACGAGTCATAGGTATTAATGTCTATGACCCTATTCAATTTAGACATGTCAATGATTATTGATCCAGCACCGTATGAGGCACCCGTAACGCTTGAACCGCCGCCATAAACAACCACAGGCACTACGTCATTACCCTCATTAATTATCCTTAAGGCCAGTGATACATCATTTACACTCTCAGGCACGACAACCGCGAGAGGCATTGGTAATTCCTCGTTAAACACCTGCTCACGCATCATTAATAGGGGGCCAAAAGTCCCTGGAATACTTCCTTAAAACATCATTACTCGTTATCACCCTATCACGACCCAGTGCATTGATTAACCTTTCAATCACATTCTGCATCTCATCCCCTCAACAATCCTCCTAACAACATCCCTACTTAATGATAGTTTCTCCTCACCAGGCTTAATACGTAACTCCACATTAACGTGGGCCCCCTTAATAATGTCGTTTAATGACCAATCACCCCTAAAAACCTTCAATAATGCCGCAACACCCCTAGCCGTTGCCTCCACATCCCTCTGCCTCTCAACGGCGGTATCCAATGCCGTAGCCAATAACTTAAGGAATAATACGCTCCTTGATAAACCACCGTCAACCCTAACGACATTAACCCTTGAGTAATTCCTAATTTTGTCGAAAATAAGGCCTATTAATTGAACGATACCCTCAATAACTGCTCTCACGAAGGACTCCCTCGTGGTATTAAGTGTCAGGCTATCAATTAAGCCCCCCCTGGCGCATGGCCTTGGTGGTACATTAACACCTGCCAACGCCGGTACAACCACTATGCCCTGAGTATCAACATTGACTAAACCATCTAACTCCTGCGGTGAAGATAGTAACCCAAGCTTAATTAACCAATCAATTACTGAACCAGTCGCCGGCAGGAAGCCCTCAATTCCGTAATACACCGTGTTACCGTACTTAAGTATGAGGAGTGGTAGTAAACCACCGCCAGCGAGCCTAAACTTATCAGTGACTGCATCCACGAAGGAGCCAGTACCGTTAGTGACCTTACCACAACCAATGCTTAGGCAGCCCTCACCAACCATCGCTGCCTGTTGATCAGCTATTAAGACCCCCCCAACCCTCATTCCATTAACCTCCCCCCCGAACTCATGAATGTTATCGACAACATCAGGCCCCCCCACCTCCCTAGGTATCCCCCCCAGCAATTCATATACCGCATCAATCCTCCTAAAATTACCTGGATGCCACAGTCCAGTTAACGCCTCATTACTGGCATCATTAACATACCTATTACCAATGATGTACGCCAAGTATGAACTTAACGTACCAATGAAGACCCCCCCTCCTTACACGTTCAATTAAGCCCCCCCGCCTATTCCTTAATAGCCAGAGTATTTGCACTACTGGTGATGTTGGTATTAGGATGTTGCTCAGTAATGGTAAACGTCTCATGATTGAGTATGGGAACTTATTAACAATTTCCAGACCCCTCCTATCCAGCCACGTGATTATGTTTATTAGCGGATTACCAGACCTATCCCACGCGAGTATTGATGCCCTATAGGTTGAGATACCAAGGTACTTAACGCCCCCTGTCCCTAGCCGTGTTAACTAAGTGATTGAAGCAGACCTAAGTGCGTTTGCATCCTGCTCAACGCGGTAATTGCCGGGGGGGAATACCGTCGGTACATTTACGGTTTCTGAATATCTCTGGTTAAGCTCTTCGTCATATATTATGAGCTTAATATTCGTAGTACCAACATCGATTACCCCAAGACTCATGAAACCACCCTCCTAATAATCACCTTATCAACATCTGGTAATTCAATAATAGCGGCATCATTATTAATGACGTACTCTCTATCATTAACCATGACCCTACATCCCCCCCTACAGG
Organism: Vulcanisaeta distributa JCM 11213; assembly: GCA_001316125.1. Next base: position 57,137 of record BBCS01000002.1, on the reverse strand, counting down.
GAATTATTACTCTACGCACATCCCTACTAACCCTATTACCTGGGTAAATGGGCAGGTCACTATCTATGATTATAAACTCGCCAGACCTATTCACTAATTCCCCCAGCCATTATCCTACCGCTCTCAATGACGATGCTTGGGTCGTATGTCTCAATAACCGCTTGACCAACAGCCCTAAACTCGGGAAATGGATTGAATGGTCTAAACATGGATATCACCAGGGTGTCCGCGGTAACCCACTCATTATTTACTAGGACTCTCTCAACCCTCCCCCCCATGCCCTTAACATACCTTACCCTACCAATAATAATATCAACATCCTCTCCCACAGCCCCCCCGGTATCAAGCTTCGTTGGCGACACTACGTGGACGGTAGCACCACGCCTCGTTAATTCCCTAGCCAGCGACAGCGCGTATTGATTATCTCCATACACAATTACGTTTTTACCAGGTAATAATTCGTAATGCAACATATCTAATACTGCATGGTGCGGATAAATCCCTGCAGGTCTCTCACCATAGATACCCAACTCAGGTAATGTCATTACCCTGAACCCCCCCGTGGCTACAACGACATTACCGGCAAGCTTCCTATAACCTCCCCCCCTCCAAATTATGTATGTCGCGTCACCAACCCTAACCGCTGTCGTATTTAACCGAGCACTAACGTTCTTTAATGCGTCATTAATGAAACCTTTAGTTTCAGGCATTATCGAATGAATACCACCGATATAGTCCCTATACTCAACGACCTCAGTCTCAACCCCCCCTAATCTACGTAACTCAAGAGCCAGTGATAAGCCGGCTAACCCAGCACCAACTATTGTGTAACCAGCCATGAACCACCACCTGACTTTGTCAACTCCCTCGGATCTATACCAAACTCCTCAGAAATAACCTTAATCGCTCTACCGAGGCACATTCCCTGGCAAATACCCATGCCAAGCCCAGTCCTAAAGATTACACCATCAAGTGTCCTAGCACCACGCTTAATCGCCTCACGAATATCTGCCCTAGTAACCCCCCCCATGCATGGGCATACGACCTCCCCTTGATCGCCACTTATTAATCCACCGTCCTTAATAATATCCCTAGTCATTACCATTGGATCGACCTCCTTAACACCATCCTTGGGCGTGAGCATCGCACCTGCCTCCCTGAGCATCTCCACAACCCTCCTGCTATTGCCGGTGCTGACGTTAATCCAGGCGACTCAATACCTATTAAATGAATTACATGCCTACTCGACCCACTATACGTTATTATGAAATCATCACCCTCAGGTATTGGCCTAACACCTGCATAGGCCTTTATTAGTGTGAAATCCTTATTCCTTAATAACCTGCCGAATTTCTCCCTCAGCACATTAACGTCGTCCTCGTTGACTGACCTATCGCCTCTATCGCCCATTGATAGGCTTGGTCCCCCCCATATCGTTGTGCCGAACACGGTGGGTATGATGGCGCCGCCTTAGTCTTTGGGTTCGGTATTAATTGTAGTGGCGCCACAATGTTCCTCACCTGCTCTCCCCCCCAGAATACTAACATGGCGCCCTTACCAAACTCAAGCCTATACTCGTCGCCAAATAGTCTCGCAATATCCGTAGAGTAAAGCCCTGCGGAATTAACCACGTACTTAGCCCTGTACTCACCCCTACTCGTAACTAGGACAACTTCATCACCCAGAACCTTGGCATCCCTAACTTCTGTGCTCAGGGCGAAGTCAATACCATTCAACCTACAAAAGTTGTATAATTGCGATATTAATTCGAAGGAGTTTATAACTCCATAACCATCAACCTCGACCGCGCCTAAGCCGCTAACGTTGGGTTCAACCCTGCGTAAACCCCGCGGACCGAGGACCCTAACCCTAAAGCCCTGCTTACCATATACGTGATTGAGGATTAACCACACGGCGGGTAGCGCAATTAATTGGCCTGGGTTCTTAGCCACTAGGAGTGCGCTCAATCTCCTAACCTTAACATGAAGTCTCCTTGCAATACCATCATACAGCCTATTGCCCTCAACTGCCAACTTACTCCTTAATGAGTTAAATGGTGGTTGAACAACGTGAATAACACCTGCATGACCCTTTGAAACACCAAAGCCAGGCTCAACCTCCTTATCAATAACTAAAACCCTAACCCTATAGTGGGCAAGCTCATACGCAATGAACAAGCCGACAACCCCAGAACCTATTATGGCTACGTCATAGCTCATGACCAACACCCAGCCTGAGACCTCTCATCACCATTAAAAACCAGGTAATAACCAATATGAGGCCCACGAATTCCGTTGGTAATAATAGTGTTGACAAACCAGGTTGATAAAGCCTTATGTACATGAAAGCAATAATAAGTATTATTACGTAAGAAAGCAGGGCCAGCGAAACTGTATAGCCGAAGCCCTTAGTCCACGTATTACCACTCACGTATGGCCTGACTATTAATAACACTATCAGCATTATTGGCGCCGTGGATAGTAAGCCGTAAAATAGTAATGGTTCATCACTCATTAAATACGATTGAATTGCCTGGGCGTAGATGAGTACGTATAGGAGTATTGGAATTATTATTGAAAGAGTAATTAATGCGTAGGGCCCATGCCTGGTTCGCATAATTAACGAGCCAATTACTGAGAATAGTATTAGACCAATTAGGTAACCCATGAGTAATGGTGGTGCCTCCCCAGTATTTCCCAGGTAATTGAGAAAGCCCGTTGTCAAGGTTATCAATCCAATAATTGATGCGGTGACCACAGAACCACCAGCGATACCCAACATCATTGTGGGTAATGACTTAGGAAACTCCTTACCTATGGTTAGTAATGATATTAACATTAAATCTATTATTAGGGCTATGATTAACCATAGGAATAATGGCGTGTAAATTACGGGTATATACATGAAGTCTTTACCCACGTATACCCGTGAACCCAGTTCCATAAGTGTTATGTTGCTGAAGCCATACCTTGTGTATGGAAGCTCATTAAGTGGTATCTGCGGTGTTAATGGGAATAGGTTCGATAAATCCCTATAGTTGGATGCGTTAAGTATTGAGTACACATTGCTTATCAACGGAAAGCCCTGTGACTCATTAAATATTATCGGCTTCCTACTCATGTTAAAGTAGAAGAAGTCAAGAGGTATGTTGCTATTTAATACATACTCATTTAGGGCAGGTAACCCCCCCCAGTTATAATCAATGAAGGCTATTAATGACGCATGGGTTAGTAAGGTGTGGGATACGTAATCCTCCTTGGCGTAGGGTGATATGACTATTAGCGGGACCCTAATGCCCAAGGGTTCGTCATTTATTATCGGTGGCGATACATGATCGTAGTAACCGCCAAATTCATCCCATGTTATGAAGATAACCGTCGAGTTCCATATTGGGCTTTCCTCAACCGTATCTATTATATAGAGGAGCCAGGCCTCCCCCCATATAATATGTTGTTTGGCGGGCCCATGTCGTTTATTGGGTTTGGCATGACCCAGGAGACCGCCGGTAATGAACCATTAATTACCTCACTTATAAAGTCACTCCAGGTCTGTATATGTGTCGAGTACTTATTAATACCGTAGAAGTACTTAATATCGAGGAGGCTTGGAGGCTCCCTGGGATCTATGTAGTAGCCCCAACTCACGTGATATTGGCATAACTCTGCGAATATGCTCTCCTGGACTGGTATATAGGGTGGTGGGCCGTAGTCATCTATTACCGGTGCATATGCCGCATATAGGAAGAGGTGGTTTGGTGCACTTTCTGAGAGGTATGGCGTGAAGTAATTATCAGCGAGTCCGTATTCCTCAGCTAGGTCCCAAAGTGGCGCTAATTGATTAACCGTATAATAATAAAGGGACTGCGGGCCTGAACCCCATAACCAACCATTCATTTTTCCATAATCCCAATCAGCATGGTATGGTATATAACCTCATTCGGATCCTTCGTATAATAAATCCCCACTGGTACGGGCTTTAGGTAATTGGGTATTTTGTTCATCTTAAGTAGATTATTGGGTATTGTTAATTGATCAATTAATGAATTATTCAGTGTATTATTGGTTGGGTATATTCCGAAGAGGTTGTCAAAGCTATGATTTTCCAGGAATATTATAATCACGTGCTTAATGGGCGTTTTAGTACTTAATTGCGAGGCTGGTAAGGTCTGACATTGTGGTACTATGGATAATAGAAGATCGCCTTGGTACATGCTATAAACGAAAAGTCCAAGTAGTACTAGGGATAGGGCAATTGCTACCATAATTATTATTGTGAATTGCAAGCCATACTTATTAATTAACATGGAATTTACAATGCACTCATTATTATTTAAGCATTAATAATACATATTTATATACATAAATACACATATTATATTTAATTTATTTACTCCGTGGTCTCCAATCATATAAATACCCACCACTTATTATTGCGAGTACCGAGCCCCCCCAGGTTAAACCTCCGGCGGCGAGTATCCACATTAATATGCCCAGGAAAACCATTACCATGCCCAATATCCTGCATACCTCAGGCCTTGGGTAGAGGAGCGGTATTAATGACAGTATTAGGGTTATTCCACCGAGTACGAAGGCATTTATTAATGATGTACTCACGAATAGTACCTTGAAGTACATCATCGGCATTAGGAGAAGTATTGCCGCTGAGAGGAGGCCCAGGTAAACTCCCCCCCAGAATGGTATCCTACCCCTAAGAGAGCGCCACTTATCCCTAATGAAGTAGCCAATGAGTGGTGGTAACAGTACTGCCAGTACTACGAGGGGTGTCAGGGGTAGCGCAAAGAGTAATGCAATCATTACAAAGAGGTATGATGGCGGTCTAATCAAGGCAAGAAGTACTGAACTAACGTATGTGAATAGTGCATATATGATTATCAACGATACAAATGTGCCAAGCCCCCCCATCCTCCTAATCACGCCTGGGTCATAATTATTCTCCTCTATGATAACCACGGGTATCACGCCGATGAAGACCACGGTCAGAAAAATAGCCAATGTAAGGACTATCAACGCAAAACCAAGTATTGATGGTTTAACCCAGAAGTAAAGCCAGGTAATTAAGTTCACGGCAAATAGGGCAGGTAGTACGATGACCTTGCGCCTCCACATACTAACGAGACCGAGACCAAACCTAGTGAAGAAATCCACAAATAACTAATGTAAGGCATATCCTTTAAGGTTAATTCATATATAGCCTTTATAGGTTATTAGAAAGAATGAGTAAGAAAATAAATAATAATTTTGATAAATATAAAATGCCAATACCCTCAGTCTCAGCCTATCTCACTACTTGGTACACTAGAGTATGTCGTCACGCCACTAGAGGAACAGACTATTACCGCCGGTGTTACCGTAACATTCAATCCAGTGTAGGATAGACTGCCAACGCTGACGTAGTACGCATAAGTCGTTAGACCATACATCGTACCGCTACTGATTGTTTGGTTAACTACATACGGCAAGCCAGCGGCTATTATTCGAATACCGCTTAAGCTACCTGATGTTGATGTTAGGTTAACTGCATACATGAATACATTGCTCATGCTTGCCGAGCTCATGCCTAGTGATGCAGTGATTTGTACCGTGGATGTCGGGCAATTAGGCATTAATGGGTTTGGTAATTGTACCGTGACTGTCTTACTAATGAGCTGTCCATTGGGCGCATTAAGCGTGCCTATTGACTGGGCAATCACCGGCGCATACTCACCGGGCTGAGTCGATGTTGAGTAAACCCAGCCGTACATTAGCACATTGCTGATTTGGGCTGTTGGTAGATAAATCTCAACGGGACCAGGTATGTCGGCATTAACGGCAACGCTAATACTGATGCCGCAATTAGTAGGGCTATTACGAGGCTTAGACCTATTGCCGTTATTTTCCAGTTCATACTGAGTATTTCTTCTCGATTTAATTCTAAAGTTTAGTCCATAAATATGACATATATTTGCAGTGACAAAAATTACCTAAGTAAAAGAATCAATTTCTAATTAATTTCTTTATGTAAGTCAATAATTAATCTCGATTGAGGAATACGTTATTGATGATGCATTAACATAGTATGCGTATATTTTCACGTCATAAAGAGGCAGTAGCTCTGAGATAATCTCAGATATTACTGATAATACTCCAACGTTTTGTGGGGTTATCGTCACCGTTATTCCAAGTACAGTAGCTGTAATATTCGCAGCGCATACAGTAATATTTTGTAGAGTGGCACTACTCATGCCAATTGTGACATTATAACTGGAACCAATGCCAGTTATTACCTGTCCCGATGGGATGTAAAGAGTGCCTGCTTGGAAAATGACCGCTGGGACACCGTCATAGTTACCCATACTAAATGAGACATAACCCGAAGCCTTAATCACTGGTGCGTATATATACACCACGGGGTCATGCATAGTCATTTCCTTCGAATCGCCATAGCTGCGGAATAAGCCATTAATATTTAATATAATAATGATTAATAGTGCTCCCAAGAGTATGATAGATACGTATTTCCTATTCATAATTCATTGAATTAATTCATGGTATTGCATTAAAATATTTTTAATATATATAATATGTATTACTCTATATACTCTAGCCCCCCCAGGTTAATCCCCCCCACTCCTTAACCCTCTTAATGATGCCAAGTTCCATATCGCCTTCAATATAGAAGCCAGTAATTACCTGGGTCACCTTAATATCATCAAGTGGGTCATATGGCGTACCACTAAGTTTAACCCTGGCCTCACCAGCCATATTTGTGGGCTTTCTCTCGGTGTGAATGTGAATTTTGCATACCAATGTATTAATTGGGCAATGCCAGGTGTACCATCAGGTAAGGGCGGTAATGTCCTTAATGATAGTAATGGGAATGTTACGGTATTCTCCACCCTAGGCATTAATGCCTTAAAGGCGTCTAACTGCTCGAGGCTTAACCTACCACTTATTGCAACCTCAACCCTCATTAACTCACCACCCCCCCTATCCAACGTACCTATCACTAAACCGTAATCATTAATCACAAGCCTAATGTTACCAAGCTTCTTAGGCGCACCTGCTAACTCCCTACCCGCTGCCATAGCCGCATCATTGGTTACGTAGATGTAGGTATGTAATAGGCAAGTTCAACGCCTCAGTCCTCACGGGCAGCGCTATCAATGCCTCCCCCCCGTAGACCCCCCCAACCGTTGATATCCCGTAATCACCAACCCAAAAGGCAGCCATCTCAAGGGCCAGGTCAACACCCTCAGGTAATAATGGTTCCACACTCTTTGGATCAATATTCGCCAGTGCCATAACTACCCTAACTTTACTATAATTTATGACCGATGAGCGGGGATATAATGGAGCATTTAATGGTATTCCAAAACCTTTATCGCCACCTTTAAGGACCATATACTTGAAATATGTCTATTTAAATTTAAGCATTAGTACTATTTACATTATTTACTTTACAAGCCATACCCCCCCTGAATAATATCATCTGCAGCATCAAGGCTTAAGGCCTCCACTGTACCATCCTCAATGAGTAACGCCCTGGCATCCCTAAATAACTTCTCAATAATGAATTCCTTACTAAGCCCATAGGCACCAAATATTTGCAATGCATCATGGGCAACCTCAAAGGCTATCTTCTTCGCATATACCTGCGCCGCCCTTGCGTATCTGGGTGGTATAGCAAATGACTGCTCCACAAAGAATCTAGTGTATACGTAGTCCATGGCCTTCCGAACGTAGTATCTGGCCGTCTCCACCTTCTCAAACATTTCATAAATCTTCAACTTAATGTTCTTATGCTCAATTAATGGTCTACCACCCTGCACACGGGTCTTGGCGTACCTCAGGGCTTCTTCAAAGGCCGCCCTGGCGAGACCCACGGAGTACGCGCCCATATTCACGCTCGTCAAATTAAGCAGCTGGTCTGAGAATACCTCATAAAATGGTGGTTGGACAATCACATAATCATCAGGTACACGCACATTATCGAAATACACAGGTCCCTGCGGACAATCCCTATTACCAAGCATATCGATTTGTTCACCCTTCCTAACACCCTTTAGGTTAAGTGGCACTATTACGAATACGCCATCCCTAAGGCTCCTTCCATCCTTTAACTGGGCATGAAGACCCATGTGAGTGCATATTGGCGCAGCCGAAACCCAGGCTGACTTTTGACCGTTTATGACCCACTCATTACCATCACGCTCAATAACCACGTTACCCCCTACCAAAGGACTCAACTTCCCTATCCCTAAACGCCAGTATGTAATCACTGCCATGCTCAGGCTCAGTAACACCCCCAGCAACCAATGTACCTACCCTCCGTATCCTCAAGCCAGGGCTTGACTAACTCCTCCTTAACCTTCTCTGAACCAAATAATGAAGCTATTGTGAAGGGTATCGCATCAACACCAATAAGTGTCGCAAAGCCCAGGCTGGCCCAACCAAGCTCCTCATCGATTATGTACCTCTGTAGATTCGTTAACCCAAGTCCTCCGCGATCCCTGGGCAGATAAATCCTGTGTAAGCCCATCCTCTTCATCTCCCTAATAGCCCCATACAACGGCGATCCTGGTGCAACCCTACTCCCTGGATCCATCCTATCAACCTTAATGGACAACGGCCTGAGCACCTCCTCGGCAAGCTTATGTACATTACGCCTTATTACCTCGTCCTCCTCGGTTAATTTATCAAGATCTAAATAACTCATTGAAACTAATTATGTGTAGATACTTTAAACGTAATCACTACATATAATATATTAATTCATTGGAAATAATATATAGCATTCATATTAATAATTCTTTAAATTCAATAGAAAATAATTGATTATGTATGTCAAGTGAAGGTTTTATATTTCCAAGTCCACAATGGGCTGAGGCTTTTTGTAAGGCGTTAAATGAGAACCAGGAGTATAGGGAGGCGGCTAAGGATTGGATTTGGGACGTGGTTTTTGTGGCGTCTAACATACCTAACGCTGTCGTTAGTGCCGTGGCTCAACTAATGGGGGGGCTTAGTAACGTGACGTCCAATGCAGGCGCCATGAAGTTTAGACTTAGGAATGGTACTTGCCAGGGCTCTGAGTTCTACATAGATGCGAGTAAGGCTGATGCCGATTACATACTTGAGGCTGATTATACCCTTTGGAAAGATTTAATACAGGGTAAGGTTGACCCAGTTGCGGCAATACTCTCGAGGAAGATTAGGGTGAAGAAGGGTAGCTTCTTAACGCTTATTCAATTCTCATCGGCGGCCATTAAAATGACGAATACTGCCATGAGTGTTCCGACGAGGTTCGTGGCATAAATTATGTGGTGATAATTCGTATATTGTGTTAAAATATATATGATTATATAATTCATTTATATAAAAATAGTGACCTTACAGTGATTTGTTAAAAGGCATTAACACGCATTAAATACCCATGAAGCTGCAACATTTAGGGGGCCAAATAAGCCATACCTGGAGCTTAGGGATGTGCCGGCACCAAAGCCAGGTCCTGGCGAGATACTCGTTAGGGTTGCCGCCACAGGCATATGCCATAGTGACCTGCATCTGTTTAAGGGTGATTTTGGACCGGTTAGGCAGGGCTTTATACCTGGGCATGAAATTTCGGGCTGGGTTGAGGATTTTGGGCCCGATGTTAAGAATCCATGGGGCTTAAAGAAGGGTGACCCCCCCGTCATTGTTTCCTGGATTGTTCCAGATGGCATCTGCAAGTACTGCGCCAGTGGTAAGGAGAATTATTGCCCAGCGGCGGCAGGCCGTATGCCAGGCCTTGTGGGACTTAATGGTGGTCATGCTGAGTACTTAACAGTTCCTGAAATAGCCGTCATACCCCCCCTGGAGAAGGGTGTTGATGTTTACTACGCCGCACCAATTGCCTGTGCATACGGCACTGCATATCACGCACTGAGGGAGGCTGGTGTTGGGCCTGGCACAAGCCTAGTGATTATTGGCGTTGGCGGTGTTGGTTTATCAGCCGTTCAATTAGCCAGTGCCATGGGTGCGTACCCAATAATTGCTGTGGATGTTAGGGACTACGCATTAAATAAGGCCAGGGAGCTCGGCGCTACCCACGTGATAAATTCGAGTAAGGAGGATCCAATAAGCAGGATAAGGGATATACTGCCGGACGGCGCTGATGTGGTTCATGAAGCAAGGCCTGAGCCCGATCTTAAGTTATCCATGGAGGTGGTGGCCAGGGCCGGTACAATAGTGGTGACTGGGCTTGGCGGTCCAAAGTCCTACTTTAGTGTGAATATATTGCCGTTTGTCGTGAACGGCATTAGAATAATAGGAAGCCTGGGTTATAGACCTAGGCTCGACCTACCTGAGATAATTAAGCTAGTGGCTTCAGGTAAAGTCGATGTCAAGAAGTTAGTTAGTCACGTGTATTCGCCGGAACAGATAAACGAAGCTTATGATAACCTTGAGAAGGGGGGGCTTCATGCAAGGGCCATTGTTAAGTGGAACTGAGCTATATTTTAAAGCAAATAAATTAAAATACATGCGACTATCTTCTACCGAATATTGCCATTAACTGCCTGGTTATTGGCGTTGGCACCGCATCTGGGTTAACAAGGACATTGGCGACGCACGGCTTGTTAGTCCCATATATACACTTATCCAGTCCACTCTCCAACTCCTTCCTATCGTTTATCCTAACACAGTCTATGCCTAATGCCTCAGCGAACTTGCAGAAGTCCATGGGGGGGTATGTATGCGATGCATAGACCTTACCACCATAGAGAAACCTCTGCTGTAGCCTCAGGACTCCCTGGGCCCTATCATTAAATATCACGAAGGTAACCCTAAGGTTTAACTCGGCAGCCGTGGCTATCTCCATACCAGTCATGAAGAATGCTGCATCACCCGTCGTAGCGACTACCGTCGCCTCAGGCCTAGCAATCTTTGCGCCAATAGCCGCGGGTATTGCGAAGCCCAACGACGTAAAGCCCGCTGGGTTGAAGTAGGTTCTTGGCTTGTAGACTGGCAACTCAAACATGGCAACTTGATTACCACCGGCGTCGCAGGTGACTATTGCCTTTCCCTCACGCATATCGTTATCAAGTACGTGGGCAAGAGCCCTAACTAGGTCGCTTGGGTTTATCCTGGACTCATCATAGCCAAGTTCCCTAAGTTGTTGATTACCAACGGAGGCCTTAACCTCATTGATTAACTTAATTCCCCTATCCCTACCAGGTCCCTTACCCCTAACTTTATCATATAGTGCATTGAGGAATTCCAGGGCATCGGAGACTATCGACAAGTCTGTCTTATAATTCCTGCCGATGTCGTTAGGATCAATATTAACGTGGATTAGCCTCCCCCCTTATTGGCAGTGACCACATGCCGGTGCCCAACTCGCTAAACCTAGTCCCTATGGCAAGCACAACATCGGCCTTCTCAACAAGCTTAACAGCCACCGTATCCCCGAAGTAACCCGCTGCTAAGCCGCCATGTAGTGGGTGGTCGAAGGGTATTGCGCCCTTGCCCATGATTGAGGTAACCACTGGGGGGGCGCCTAACTCCTCGGCAACTTTAATGAGCGCGTCACTCGCATTTGCGGCTATCACGCCACCACCAACGTAGATAATGGGTCTCTCAGCATTTAGTAATTCCTTAGCAGCCAACTCCACTAGGCTTGGATCTGGCTTAGTCCTTATGGGCTCCTCCTTAGTATAGCTATCCACTCCATTTCGCTCTCAATCACGTCTCTGGGCAGCTCCACGTAGACGGGGGGGCCTGGCCTACCCTCCTTAGCTGTCCTGAAGGCCTTAGCCATTACCTTGGGTATTTCCCGGGGGGGGTCCTCAACCCTAACGGCTAACTTAGTGAACGGCTTGAAAATACTCAATTGGGCATTTACGTCTCTAAATTCATGGTAGTAACCCCTACCTGCTGTCCTTATTGGCGTTAAGCCGACAAGCGCCACTATTGGGACTCCCTCAACCGATGCCTGGGCAAGTGGTGTGACCAAGCCCGTTGCACCCGGGCCTGCTGTGGCGATGACAACACCAACCTTACCGCTGGCCCTCGCATAGCCATCAGCCATAAAACCCATGCTTGGTTCAAAACGCCCAAGCACGTGCTTTATCCTATCACGGTAATCATGAAGTGCCGCGTATAGGCCCAACACGTGCGTCCCTGGTAAGCCAAATACCGTATCCACACCCTCCTCAATCAGGGACCTAGTAATCGCCTCACCGCCAGTCACCATGGCTATCCCCCCCTCACCTCTTAAACGCTATTAACACATCCCTAACGCCCCCCCTAGCCACGTACAGCGTGTACCTCTTAACGGATTCCCTCGTGACCCCCCCGGCTATGTGGCTCGTTATGAATAGGTTCGGGACCTCACCCCCCCTCCTAAACGCCCTTAGTAACGGCGATGTATCCTCGGTTGGCGGCTCGCCTGTGAGTACATCCGCAGCATAACCAGCTATTTTGCCGCTTTTTAAGCCCTCAAGAACCGCATTCTCATCAACAACCTCACCCCCTCGCAGTGTTGATAATGTAGACGCCATCCTTCATAAGCCCAACCTCCCTTCTACCGATCAAGCCCCTACTCTCTCTGGTCAATGATGTATGTATCGTTATAAAATCAGACTGTTTAAGCAAGTCATCAAGGTTACCAACCCTGATTGCATTAACCTCGATAAACCTCTCCCTATCCACAAACGGGTCGTAGGCAAGAACCCTCATCCTGAAGGCGTTAGCTATTGAGGCCACGTAGGAACCAATCCTACCAAGGCCTATGATGCCCAGGGTCTTGCCGAATAATTCAATACCCGGAGTCAGTAGTGAACCCCCCCATTCACCGTTCTTAACCCTGCCCATGTTCTCAGGAATCCTCTTAACCATCATTAGTAGCAAGCCGAAGGTGAATTCCGCGACGCTGTATGTTGATGCGCCAGCTGCACTAACGACTTTAATGCCCCTGCTCTCAGCGTACTCGACATCGATATGGTCAGTACCGACAGACGCGGTACCAATTACCTTAAGGTTCCTACCAGCATCAATTATGTCTCTGGTCACCCTATGCCATACACTGACTATTACCGCATCGTAATCACGTATCGCATCCTTTAACTGCTCAGTCGTCATTGGTTTTACGTCAACCTCACCAACCTCACTAAGCATCTTCATCGCCTGGGGGGGACCAACGTCCGGGTCCACGAGCGGTACCGTGACTAAGATCCTCATATACTAAATCAATAAACTCATGATGTAATAAACATACCTATTATTTATAGTAGGGGGGAGAAAAATGGCATGTTTTAATTGGTATGTATAAACCTATATATCATATTGCTACGCACTGCGTGCTGTATTCATTATATCAATGAGTGTTGCAGCATCCATTATGTTACCCGTTACCTTAATAATACCTGAGAAATACGCTTGCAACGCATCGAGTTGCCCCTTAATCAACTTCAGTAGGTTATCCTTATTCACCTGTATTGTGGCTGTTGGCGATCTGTGGGTACCCTTATTAAGCTTCACAGTACCACCGCCAACCTCGACATAGAATGGTTCGTAACCCTCCCCCAGTGAATTGAAACACCTTAACAGGCCCACCAACCTTACTGGCTAGTTTTGGCAGAGCCTTCTCGGTCATTGATTTTAGAAGTTCGAAGGGGGGGTCCTCAGACATGTTAATCAAGAATTGATTTAGTTCATTAAGATTTTAAGTAATGTCACTATTTATACTATATAACCCTCACTCACCCTTAAATTCAGGTTTCCTACGCATTGCGAAGGCCATAACACCTTCCTGCGCATCCTTGGTGTTTACGGCCATGCTGAAGAACGCCGCCTCAAGCAACATACCAATGTCAACAGGCACCTGTGTTCCGAAGTTTATCGCGTACTTCGCGTAGGTCAGTGCTATTGGTGGGCCTTGGGCTAACCTCATCGCGAATGACCTAACCTCATCCTCAAACTTCTCCTTGGGCACAACCCTGTTGACTAGGCCGATCCTATAGGCCTCATCAGCCTTGATTCTATCACCAAGCATTATCAACTCCTTAGCCCTACCAAGACCAACATACCTAATTAACTTCTGCGTTCCTCCTGCACCCGGTATTATGCCCAGGTTGATCTCGGGCTGACCAAGCTCGGACCTGTCCGTGGCTATCCTGAAGTCGCATGCCATGCAATCTCTAAGCCGCCACCAAGGGCGTAGCCATCTATTGCCGCTATCACTGGCTTGGGGAACCTCTCAATCTTATTAACGGCCTCCTGGAACTTCCTGTTGTAAATGAAGAAGTAGTACGTGTGTAGTGGGCCTTGGAATGACGTGACATCAGCACCTGCGGAGAATGCCCTGTCGCCTGCGCCCCCCCTAATTATCACGACCCTGACCTCCTTATCGTCCCAAAGCATGTCGAGGGCTTTACCTATCTCCTCAAGCATTGTCAGGGTTAGGGCATTGAGTCTCTGCGGTCTGTTGAGTATTATCCAGGCAAGCGGTGGCTCCCTCCTTAGTATTATTTCCTTAAACTCAGTCACGCCAACAGCACCATACTCATAGAATCCCCCTACACTCTTCTGCCCGAGCTTACCCTCCTGAACCATCTGCGTGAGTAATGGATCTGGCTTGAACAATTCATAGCCATACTTAGAGTACAGTTGGTTCAGCGCCTCAACCACCTTATCAATGCCAAACTCATCGGCATACTCAAATACGCCCTTTGGCCAGCCAAGGCCCAGCTTAACGCCCTTGTCGATGTCATCCCTCGACGCAATGCCCTGCCTAAGTAGCCAAGCGGCCATGTTTATTGCGGGCGCGAATATTTGTACTAAGTCAACCTTCTCACCGGCCTCCCTGGGTATGTTAGCCCTTTCGTATGGGCCACCCTTGTACTCATAAAATCCTCTACCACTCTTCTGACCAAGCCAACCCTTCTTGTATAGGTCCTCAATTAGTGGGCATGGAACCCTGAGCATTGAGTCCCTCTCAGCAACAGCCAAGCCAACTAGGTAACCAACGTCTATGCCCGTGAAGTCCTGGAGCTCGAAGATGCCCATGGGCAGACCAGCCCTATACTTGGTTGCTGAGTCTATCTCGACGACAGAGTACACGTTATTACTAACCAACAAACACGCTGCAGAGTTCAGGGCAATCAATATCCTATTCACCACGAAGCCAGGCACGTCCTTATTCACCATTATTGGCTCCTTACCAAGGCTCTTAACGAAGTCATAAGCCTCTTGGCAACCTCGTCACTCGTTTGAGCACCCTTTATGACCTCGACTAGCGGCATTAGGACCGGTGGGTTAAAGAAGTGAATGCCAACAACCCTCTCAGGCCTCTTAGTCGCGCTTGCAATTTCGGTTATTGGTAGGCTGCTCGTGTTTGTGGCTAGTATTGCGTGGGGGGGAGGTGCGTTGGCGTCTGCCTCAGCAAACACCTGCTTCTTTAAATCGAGCTTCTCGGGTACGGCCTCGATCATTATGTCGGCGGATTTAACGGCCTCGGCCACTGATAACGATGTCTTTATGCGGCCCATGACCTCCCCCCCAACCTTCTCCTTACTAATTGTACCTCTCTCAGCTAGTTTATCGAGACTCCACTTGATCCTTTCGAGGGCCTTATTCAGTAGGTCCTGTGAGATATCAACTATCACCACCTCATAACCTGCCAGGCGGATACCTCGCTATGCCATGACCCATTGTACCTGCCCCCCCTATTACTGCGACCTTCTTAATTTGCGTGCTCATCGTATATCAACCCGTTACTAAGTTATTAAGTGCGACCTCAATTTACTCAAATTATTTGTTTCAAGGCCATATATAATGAATATAGTGGTAATGATCAAGCAATAGTGAACAGAGCAGCATTATTATTTAAGGAGTTTTCCGAATATTATGGGATTATGAAGGGAGTGGCTATTGTTGGGGGGGTTGGCCACGCGAAGTTTGGACGTAGAACTGATGCAAACCTGGGTGAATTAGCTTGGGAGGCTGTTAAGGAGGCTTTAGAGGATGCAAGGCTTGATCAGAAGGATATCCAGTACTTCGTCGTTGGTAACGCTGGTGGTTGGAGCGCCGAGTCCCTACGCTGTGGTTGTTGGCGAATATTGTGGCTTAAATCCCAGGGGGGGCGCCATGAGGGTTGAGGCTGCCTGCGCGTCGGGTAGTGCGGCACTATATAATGCTTACCTGGCCGTGGCGTCGGGGGGGATGGCTGACATAGCCATGGCTATTGGCGTGGAGAAGATGTATGAATCACCAACACCAACAGTCGTTGAATTCATAGGCAGGGCTGGTAACTACTTCTGGGAGTTCGAGAACTTTGGATTGACGTTCCCAGGCTATTACGCACTTTACATGACAGCGTACATGAATAGGTTTGGGGGGGCTACTGAGGAGGACTTTTGTAAGGTTGCTGTTAAGAACCATTACTACGGCTCAATGAACCCAAAGGCCCAGTTCTACGGCTTGAGGATAACCGTTGATCAATGTCTCAAGTCGAGGTACGTTGCATGGCCCATTAAACTCTATGACTCAAGCCCAATAACTGATGGAGCTGCTGCGGTAATACTCGCCAGTGAGGAATTGGCTAGGAAAATAACGGATACACCTGTGTGGATTAGATCCGTGGGCGTGGCCACTGGAACGGCAAATCTAAGCAAGAGACCAGACTTCATAGGGCTTGATGCTGCTTATCAAGCCGCTGAGCAAGCCTTTAGGAGGGTGGGTATTGAGCATAGGGATACGTGGAAATACTTCGATGTGGCTGACGTACATGACTGCTTCACAATAGCCGAAGTCATGGCATACGAAGACCTGGGATTCGTGGAGAGGGGCATGGGCATACAACTGATTAGGAACGAGCAGACCTACAAGGGTGGTTTAATACCTGTCAACCTGGATGGTGGTCTTAAGGCCAAGGGCCATCCTATTGGGGGGGCTACGGGCGTTAGTATGGCTGTTGAGATGACTAAGCAGTTGAGGCAGAGCGTTGAGCCTAGGGATAGGCAGGCCGATATCTACGTTGGTTGGGCCCTATCTCATAATGTTGGTGGTACCGGCCACTATGCATACATCACAGTATACTCACTTGATAAGGATGGCTCACCAAGGGTGAAGTCTAAGAGGTGATGGTGATGTCGATGGAGGCTAAGTATGAGGAGTTTTGGAGGCAATCCATTAAGCAGTTGAGTGATGTCGTCAAGGCCACGGGGGGGTTGCCCATAGCCCCTGATGAAAAGGGTCAGTATAGTCTGTGGTATGATGTCAGGGAGTTGAGACTTAGGTATTCAATCAGTGTTGAGAGGATTAGGAAGTTCTTCGAGGGCTTGAGGGAGGGTAAGGTGTATGCAACGAGGTGCAGGAGGTGTGGTAGGTATTACTTCCCGCCCCAGGCTGATTGCCCGTATTGTAAGGCCAGTGATATGGATTGGGTTGAGATTAGTGGTGAGGGTGAGTTGCTAACGTACACCATAATAAACACGAAACCACTAACATACTCACACTACCCCGATTATATAGTGGCTATTGCTAGGATGAGGGAGGGCTTTAACGTGCTGGCTTGGTTAAGGGTTGATGATCCCAAGAAGGTTAGGGTTGGTATGAAGGTTAAGCTTCAGGTTGTTAGGAGAGAGCCCGAGGGCTACTTAACGTATGAATTCGTGCCTGCAGAGCAATGAGTGATTGATATGTATAAGTATGTAATTGTTGATGATAGGGGGGCCTATAACGATCTTCACACTCAATAGGCCGGAAAGACTCAATGCTTTAGGGCCCGAGCTTAGGCTGAGCTACTCGACGCCCTGCATAGGTTTAATGCGGATCCAGGTAAGAGTTGGTATATTGACGGGTGCTGGTAGAGCCTTTTCAGCAGGTGCTGATATATCTGTTAAACCAAGTGGTCCTGGATCCGTTAATCTTGAGGATGAACTTAGGAACTCCTTCCACCTAATACTTAGGGAAATAAGATTTAGTGATAAATTATTTATTGCCGCAATTAATGGAGTAGTTGCAGGTGCTGGCATTAGCCTTGCCATCGCATGCGACCTTGCCTTTGCCTCGAGGAATACTAGGTTTGTTATGGCGTTCCAAAATATAGGCCTAGTACCAGACACTGGGTTGACTCTTATGATGGCTAGATTAGCCGGCGCTAAGGCGCTGAGGTACTTACTCATTGGTGGTGAGTTTACGGCTGAGGAGGCGGAGGCCATGGGTCTCGTTAAGGTTGTTGATGACCCATTAGGTGAGGCTATTAGGCTCGCTAATGAGATCGTTCAGGGGGGGCCATTTAAGGCGTACTCATATGGCAAGAGATTAATTAATGAGGCTTTGTTTAAGGATTTTGATCAATTCCTAATCACAGAGGCAAAGCTACAGGGTGAGCTAGGTAACACGCATGACTTTGTTGAGGGTGTCTCCGCATTTCTCGAGAAGAGAAGACCTAAGTTCGTTGGTTACTGATCATTTTACGTACTTAAAATGAAATTATTAAATAATTAACTTTGTGTTCATAAGTTAAAATGCGGTGTATTATTTTTAAATAGTGGTTAATACTATTACTATCAATGCCAGATTATTACTTTATTGATTTTCACGTACATCCAGCCGCAGAACTTAGGCGATTAAGGAATAGACTTCATGGTGCTGGCGCAATTGCCTCAACGCTCTACCCAATCGATATAGACCCAACACTTAGTTTAACCCTTAATGGCCTGTACAAGCTAGCTAGGGACTTGGTATGTACGTCGATGTTAAGTCCGTGATTAGGGAGGTTTACGACCTAATCAGTAAATGGCCTGAGTACATGATTGATAACATGAAGCTTTGGTATGAGGTCTTTAAGGAGGGGGTTAGCAACTTCTTTATACCATTCTCGAGCATAAACCCAAGCTTCGGTGGTAAGTACGTTAGGCAGAAGATTAAGGAGATGGAGCACCTCGGCCTTAGGGGCGTTTTCGTCTCCCCCCCAACACTTCAATTCTTCAACCCAGCCACAAGCCCAGCCTTTAAGCAGTTGATGGAGTATGCCGAGAAGAATAATGTGTTGATTGTAATGCATTTAGGAATGCCTAAGGACGTTGATGAGAGAATAATAACGCATGTAATGCCTAGGAACCTAGCCGAGGTTCTCGATGAGTTTAGGCCTTACATGGTGATTAATGGCCTTGGAACACCACCTGAGAGGTTTGGGCTTTGGATTAGGGAGGTTTTCAGGGTAATGAGGAAGTACGACAATACCTACCTAAGCACCTCCGGAATTAATTGTTACCTATTTAACGATGAATCCGCAAGGTCTGTATTAAATGCGTTGGGCCCGGACAGGATCTTATTTGGCAGTGGCTACCCATATAGGAGGTTTAGGGATTTAGTTAGCGATGTTAAGTGCGTTGAGGGTAGTGATAGCATTGGCGATGTTGATAAGGAAATGATAATGATGAACAATGCACTTGAGTTATTTAAGTATCACGGATTTAGAACTAACGAGAGTTTAAGTGCCTAAGCCTATTGAGCTTCCATGACCTGGATAGATAATCCTCAGCTTCAGACTAAGCAACTTATTGAAGCTTCTCAGAGCCTCACCAATATCTAACGTGAACCCCCCCCTCGGCGGTAACGCCGGTTTACCTCCATGCTCAACAACCGCATCCACGCTGAATAATACTCCATCCCTGAAATAGGCTGTGCTACCGAGCGTGTGACTAGGTGCGTATATGACCTTATAACCTTCAATAACATCATCAACAACCTTAACATCAACACTCACAGGTTTAACATTCATGAACGTTAAGATAACTGATTGAAGGAAGCCCGCGGCCTTAGGTCTCTCCCTACCTTCAATAATTCCCGACTCGGGTAATGACGCAATCACCTTACAATTGAATGCCTTAACTATGTCGTATGCGTACCTCGTGTGATCAACATGATAATGAGTAATGAATAAGTACTTAATGTCAATACCATGCTCCCTGGCAACCCTAGCCACCTCAGCAGCCTTCACACCCGCATCTATTAATACGCCATCACTTGTTAAATAACTATTTGACAAACCCTTATTATGTAAACCTCCACGATTAACTTAAGTATTACCTATTATTTTAGGGTTACTTGAAACCTCTCCTTAAGCACCTTCTTATCCACCTTGCCAGTGCTTGTTTTAGGTAATTCGGACTCGACAATCACTACCTTGTCTGGTATCCACCACTTGGGCATTTTACCCTCATTAACTAAGCTCATTAGGTAGTTCTTGATGTCGTCTTCAGCGACTCTTTGCCCGGGCTTTGGCACGACAATGGCCACGGGCCTCTCACCCCCCCACTTCGGATGAGGAACACCGATAACCGCCACCTCGTAAACCGCTGGGTGCGTGCTTATTAAGTCCTCAAGTCTCGTGCTTGATATCCACTCACCACCACTCTTAATAACATCCTTAGCCCTGTCCATGATCCATACGTAGCCCTCCTCATCCCAAACAGCTATGTCGTCCGTGTGGAACCAATTATCACGCCAGGCATTCCTCGTCTTCTCAGGATCATTTAGGTATTCCCTAGCTATCCATGGGGCCCTAACCACCAGCTCGCCCATAGTTTTACTATCCCTGGGTACGTCCCTACCATGCTCATCAACGACCCTAATATCCACTAATGGTATTGGTAAACCAGCGCTGAGTACCAACTCCCTCTTTCTATCTTCAGGCCAATTCCTCATTTTCGGCTTCTCCATTGACAGGAGGATGACGGGGGGCCGTCTCCGTTAGGCCGAATCCCTGAACCACGTGTATCCCCCCCTCCTACCCGCCTCCTCAAGTAAGCCCCTTGGTAGTGCTGCACCACCAACTATAAACTTTAGTCCCTTAAGGTCATACTTAGGCGAGTCAGGATGATAAAGCAAGTTGTATAGGATTGTCGGCACACCATTAACTATGGTCACACCCTCATCCCTTATTAACCTCAATATCCAACCCCCCCACTCAAACCTCCCAGGGTAGACTTGCTTGATACCCGTTAACGTGGCTATGTAGG
Source organism: Vulcanisaeta distributa JCM 11213 (assembly GCA_001316125.1). The sequence continues at coordinate 36,133 of BBCS01000002.1, read as the reverse complement.
GCAAGCCCCCATGCGTGGACGTGGAACATGGGCACTAGGGGCATTGCAACATCGTAAATACTAGCATTTATTGGCGGTGCAGTTATTGATAGGGCAACGGACATTGTATGAAGCACCAATTGCCTATGGGTGAAGTAAGTACCCTTAGGCCTACCCGTTGTCCCTGATGTGAACATCATCGTAGCCACGGTATTCTCACTAAGCTCCGGGAAGTTGTAGGGCCTTGCGTTTTTGATAAGGTCCTCATACCAGTAAACCTCGGCTCCATCGAAGCTTACCTCGCCATGTTCGGTCTTTTCGCTCATTATAACCACCTTCCTTATGGTCTTCACGAGTGATACCGCTACCCTGGCTAGGGGGTATGAAGTCCTCGTTTATGAATAAAACCTCGTCCTGCGCCTGGAGTAATGTGTATATGATGTCCTCAGGAGCTAATAGTACATTAACCGTGTGCAGTACGGCGCCGTACATTGGTATGCCGAAGTAAAGCTCGTAATGCCTAATGGTGTTCCAATCAAGCACCGCAACTCTACTGCCGAACTTACCAGGCTCGCCAGGTTTTACCCCCCCCAGCTCCTCAAGTACGGAGCCAAGCCTCTGTATTCTATCCCACTCATTAGCATAGTTTGACCTTATTACCTGGCCATTGGGTGGTGCATAGACAATCTCTGTGTCTGGGTATAGCGATGCTGCTCTACGTATTATTTTATCCAGCGTTAACTGATAGTCATAGTACTGAGAACTCATTACTAAATCATGTAGATTTAGACCGAGAGGAATAAAGTATTGCCCATATATTGACTATATACCTACCTACGCGAAACTATGTAATAATTAATAAAGCTGCCAATCCTAATGACCCCCCCACCCTTAATAACGGTAAACCCCCCCGCGCTTGAAACCTCACTCTCTAGCTCACCCTCCCTATAAAGCCTGTAGTACCTAGAAACGCCCTTGTTTACGCCATAACTCCAGGTAATGTAGCCCTCACAATCGCCAATGGGTCTCAACCTCTTAAGCGTTGCTTCATTACAACCCCCCCACACCGTGGCAATAAACAAGCCTCCAGGTCTTAATACTTCACGAGCCCCCCCACGTAAAACATCATCTATTAGGGACCTTGGTATATGATGTAGTGCGGCTATTGATATGACAAGGTCCGCAGACCCTGGTTTGATTGGTATGTGCGTACCCGAGCAATTAATCCACTTAATATTTTCCTTAGAGGCCCTTATCATGCCCATGCTCAACTCACAACCAATGTAGAACGAATAACTGAGAAAGGACCTTAGAATCCTCAGGTTATCCCCAGCCCCAGGGCCGATATCTAGCACTAAATGTGGTACTAGGTCCTTAATTATATCACTAATCTCATTAAGTAATGCCTTGGCTAAAGTCCCACCCTCCCGGTCCCTGGGTAAGCCCTGGATATGGCTTCGTAAGCCTCCATAACGTCTCTCAACCTCTCCATTAAGACCCAGGTAATACGCAGTAGCCCCCCCTTATTAAGTCAATTGGGACATCATTATTGATGATGGTAACTAAGGATAAGATGGGCGTGATCACTTCGTGAACGAATCGAGAGAATTCGTTAAAGAGAACAGTGTTAAGTCAATTGTAGTAAATCCAGGTAAGGTAAGGATTAAGGGCAGTAAAACTGTCGATAGGGTTTATTGGGTCATAGCCTTAATGCCGATTAACTACATGCTTGGGTTGTCGGCGTTAATTAGCGAGGAAATTCATTACTTAGTATCAATTGCCCTGCATTTTCATCAGTATCAATACAATGGACTTGATAGGGAGGACGTTCTAAGTCAGTATAGGACTGATGATGAGGCTAGGGAGGATATATTGTTAATAATTAATAATGTGGATAGGGTATTGAGTAAATTGAACGTTTGATTAAACTTATTTAATGTGGTGATACGCATTATGAGTTACTGGTTGTGCTTGTGAACTCCACGGTAATTGTTAGGTTTGATGAGATTAATACCTCGGCGTGGAATGAGCGTACGGGGTCTCTGTGTAGTTTATGGCTGTGCCATTGACGTAGATGCCCTCTAGGTGTATCCGTAGAATGGCCATGCCACTATGAATAATGTGGTGTTCATGGGTAGGATTAATGATTGTGTAGTCGGTCCATTAATAATTAATGATTGATTCGTTATGAAGCCTGGCGTACTAAGTATTGCTATTATGCCTCCCCCACTTGTTACGTTTACTGTGGCGTTAACGTAGGGAACGCACTCAATTGTTATGTATTCGTAATTAGCACCCTCCGATAATGTTATGCTGCTTGATGGTTCGTAGGTGATTGATGGATATTCACAGCCTGATGTTGATGTTACGTTGAAGGTAACCGTAGTACCTGGTTCACCAACATACGCAGGCCCAAAGGCTTGAGAACCACTCCCTTGGTAATACGCATACCAACCGTTGGATGCATTGGCGTATATGGTCCAGGTTGCGTAGTTTGGCGCCGTTATATTTATGAAGAGGTATGATGATGGTGGCGGCGTTGCTGAGGACGTAATGACGTAGGTACTTTCTGAAAGTGCGTAATGAGTTATTAGTATTGTGATAGAAAGAATTATTGCCAATGATAAGTATTTCTTCCAGGTCATATTTAATCAATAATATTTCCTTAAGGTATCTTTTTAAAGACTAATTAGTACTTATGACCAGCGGTATAATGCATTAATCTCCTCATGGGAATTGTCACGCTATTATTAATGTATAAAACTTTTACACTAAGTATCTACCCCAATAAATGACAAACCTAGTTATTTATTGCCCTGGGTTTGCTTCAGCCATTCTAACTCATTAATGTCGAGCCACCTACCGTACTTAATAACGCTAAGCATATTCCACATTACGAGACCAGCAACTATGTGTTTACAAACCTCACCCCCCCTAATTACCGACGCCTCGCAGGTGCACTTTGCGCCATATGGGCCAACGGACACGTAGTAATACGTGTCATCCCTAGTCTCTGAGGGAACCTTAAGTCTAATGCCATTTATTGACTTACCGTCATCCCTAATGTCAATTATCTCTGAACGCTGGGCTAACCTATACGAGTCCAGGACCTTATCAACCCTCCAATTAAGTTTATCGGCTAATTCCAGCAACCACTCCTTTAACCTCTTACTTAACTGAGGCGTTAATTCCTCAGCCAAAATTAATCACCAGGGAATTTCATAGTGAATTCGAATTGGCTTAAATTAATCTTTCTAATTCGTGAATTGAGTATTACTCATTCAATGATTAATGGCAAGTTCAAGGTATAACTCATCAATCACAGAATTCCAATCAAATATTAATGAACCATCAATATTCTTAATGGCTCTCCTGGCTGCATCACGCAACTTCCAACTAACCTTAAGGCCGCACCTAATACAGTAAACACTGACGCTTTTATCATCCTCCTCCATAAACAATGCGCCACCACACCTTGGGCAATCCAGGTTTAGTCTGATCCTCATCAGCTTCACGTTAAGTAAACGCCTATTTAACCCCCCCTCCTAATTAATTAACTAATTAGAACAACAAAACTTTCACTTAACCCCCCCCAATAAATCAAGAAAACTCCTAATGAAATCACCATTCTTACTAACGATTAGGCTAAACTTCCTATCACTACTCACTAACTCGCTACCCAACTCACCACCACTAAGCGTATATGCATTAACCTTCATCGCTCTGGAAATCACGTAGCACCGGCAACATCAAATATCCTAAGCCTATTCCTGAGGTCCATGAAGGCGAGGAACCTACCAATCGATGCCATGACCATCTCAAGGCTCGCCGCACCAAGCTCCTAATCTTAAATCTACCAAATCTATCATAAACGGCCTTAAGCCCCCCCGCATTAACCTCTCGTCTGCATCAGGCTCAAGATAAAGCGATATGACGGGCCTATCAATATCCTCACTAAGATCCCCAAGATCATCACCCCCCCTAAACTCAACACCTCCTGAACCGCCGTAGTATAGTGTGTCTTTCGCAATATAGTAGACAATGCCATCCGTTAAGTCGCTGAATCTTAATGGGTTACCGTACTTACCAGCCGCGATCGATATCGAGTAGAACGGTATACCCAACACGAAATTTAACGAGCCATCCAGCGGATCAATTATGAATGCGTATTCAGGTTCGCCATCACCAACTCTTACTAAACCCCTTTCCTCGGTGTTTATCACAGCCCTTAAACCCTCCTCCTCAATTCCCTTGATTATTATATCCTCGACTTCCAGGTCGATACGCCGTGAAACATCCGTCGAGCCCCCCCTCTTCATTATTTGCCTATAACTCATATCGTTAGCCTTAGACCTAACAAAGGAACCCGCCTTAGTGGCTAGGTCCTTAATTAGTGACTCCAGGTTAACTTCCACGTTGGGTCACTCTCGATTACTCTATTTAAAAATCCTACCTAGCCCCCCCTGAGCAGGAAGTAATTCTTCAATTTATTATCCTCAATGATTAGGTAAACCATCCTAAGCACGCCCTCTGAGTACTCGCTGCCTGCGTTAATGACGGGCACTTGGCACCCACATTACTCTTAACGTAGTCGATGCCAGGCGCCTCATGTATATGCCCATGCATACCCATTAACGGTGAGTACTCCTCAATCAAAGCCCTCACCGACTTACTACCAACGTGCATCCTCAAAACCTCACCACCCCCCCTAATCACGGGCTTGAAGTCCTTACTTAGTTGGTAGGCTTGGTCAATGAGAGTGTTATACGGTGGGTCATGAATGACCATAATTAATTTATTGAGCCTTGATTGATCAATACCCCTTATTAACCCCCTCAACCCTCGCCCTAAGCTCCTCCTCACTAACCTCCCTGGGTGTGTTCCAGGGTGTTGGTGTTGAGTATCCAAAGCCTAGGAAGTAATAGCCATTTATCTCAACGACGTCCTCATCAATCGGTATTAACACGTCAGAGGCTTGCTTCTTCACATAATCTGCAATCTCTGGATAATCATCATTACCGGGCATTATCAATAGCTTAACACCGGCCTCCCTATATTTCGCAACAACCTTGCCCAGGTCCTCCTCTAGGGCATTGACCATGAGCTTAACGAAGGTTTCCCTAACCCTATCCCTATTACTAGCTAATTCTTCATAGCCAGCCTTATCAGTAACGAATGGGTAGTAACCCCCTACCCCCTCAACTCCCTAATTACCTTATCGAGATCCTTACCATCCACGGCCTTAACATCGCCAAAGACATTAACCACATACTTACTAACGCCAGAACCAAGCTGAAGGATCCATCATCCCGAATAATAGGCACTAAGGCCTTACCCGTAAGGTCACCCGCAAAGACCACTATATCGGCCTTATAGAATTTAATGGCATTGGATAACTTGCCATATGCCACACTTGAACCATGAAGATCCGAAACAAGCAAAATTCTTAATCTACCCACGAAGATGCCCGTTTTAAACAATATTTAAACCTAACCCATCAAAACAGGGAAAATACAAACCAAATTATTTAAACAAATAATTAAATAATACAATAATCGAAATACTAAACGATAACAATAACATTAGTTAAATAATTAAATTATTTTAGGATTATACCAGGGTATTGTATAATTCACGGCATATTTCATGAGCATTGCTTTAATGGTGATATTTTTATGACTACCATAGTTTTCAATATTATTACTAAGAACAGGCGTAATGGTTATGTTAATTATTGATGAGGTTCAGGAGTTAAGAATACTGAGTTTAAATATACTCATATTACTGACGTAGATCTATGATAACTTGGGTGATATCGTGATAATGCTGACCAGGCCACGGATTGTTACGGTTTACAATGCATTATGAATAGTATAATAGTAGCCGCGATTGCGTAAAGTATATAGAACTGGTGCTTTACCAGTTACTGGTATGCCACCAGTTTTCTGTAAGTTCTTCGATACTCGACCTAAGGTTAATAGGGATGCCGTGTTTGGCAGGGATAATGTGATTAATGAAATTGAACAATTATTGAACAGCGGCTTTTGGCCCATTATCCTTGGCCCTAAGAGGGTTGGTAAGACCACGGTTATGAGGGTTGTAATCAACGAACTTGGTGGTATATACATTGATGCGTCGACAATAACGGGGGGGCTTAAGGGCCTTGGACTTAGGCTTGTTGATGAGATTAGAAGACTAAACATTAAGGTTAAGCTTAATTTAGCCGTACTTCAATTAGATATTGAAAGAAGGCCCACGGCAACCATTGAGAGATTAATTAAAGAGTTAGGCGATGTAGTTATTGGTATTGATGAGGTTCAGAGCATAATTAGTCCAAAACTTCCTGCGCTACTTTCTGTGGCCTATAATGAGTCTAGGGTTAAGTTTGTATTTAGTGGTTCGCTCATTGGCACCACGCGGTTAATAATGAGGAGTCCCGAGTCACTGGGTAGACCATTGATTAAGTTTGAGCTTAAGCCCTTCACCAGGGAGCAATCCATGGAGTTTCTGAGGATTGGTTCGAGTGATTGTGGCATTAACATTAGTGATGCTGAGATTGAGGATGCGGTGAGTGAGTTTGACGGCATTGTTGGCTGGTTAACATATTACGGAAGCCTTAGATCAGGCGGTAAGAACCATTTAGAGGCTATGGATGCCTTAAGGAGTATTGCCAGGGAGGTTATTAAGGATGAGCTAAGTAGGTTGGGGGGGAGGTATGAGCTGGTCATTTACAGGGCATTGGCCACGTTGGGTAGAGCTAGGTGGGTTGAGATCAAAAGACTCGCTGAATCCCTGATCGGACACTCAATGGATGACAAGACCTTCACCACGAGTCTAAAGGCCCTGGTCAACATGTACATGGTTAGGGAAGTTGAGCGAGGTATTTACGAGGTTATTGATGAGTACATGGCTAAGCTGGTCCGTGAATACGGCATTTGATTACGGAGTTCGTCATTAAGGCCCTAATTAATTCCAGGGGGCCTTGGCCTTACAGGCAATCACTAACCCAATGCTAACACCCCTGAGGTATGGGCTTCCAGTAATATAGGATATTGAGAGAAATATTACACTCAGAATTAACTCAAATATGATGAGCACAATGTCTAACCTCCTTAACAACCTGATCCTCCACCCAGTCCACATGGTACTTTGCCATAATTTACATGTGTTAATATTAAAATACTCACAGTACTTACCTAATACATGCCATTGATGATTACCGCCATAACTACTGCCCTGGCTTAATTTCCCTATCTAACTCCCTAATTAACTCATTGAGTGTCTGGTCCCTATTAGTCCTCGTTAACTCAATGACTCTAAATCCGTACTTGCTCACGAAGGATGCCACGGGCCTATTGGTCCTATAGGCCATGTATATCGTGCCGAGGAAGTGAACGCCATTAATAACCTCCTCAAGAGCCCTAAGAAAGCCTACGTGCATTAACTCCATCTTACCGATCTCATCAATCACAAGTAATGAGCCGGGCTTAGCAGCCTTATAGCCGGTATCCCAACCTCCTCCATAGCCCTTAGATTGACATTGTACTTACCAACCGTTGGCCCACCCGTGAATAGGCTCACGTGGGCCAGCCAAGCCTCCCTACCACTATTAATATCCACTATCCTAAAGCCTACCCTAGAACCACCCTCCCTAACCTCGGTGGTTATGAAGCCGAAAACCCCAACGCCCATTGACCTTGCATGATCAACCAATCGCTTAATGAGGGTGGTCTTGCCCACACCTGGTGGCCCTGTTATTAAGACCCTAAGCATCCTCTCCCTAACCGCTGATAAGATTAATTAAGTGTTTGCGTTTGAAGCATGTGGTTGAGGAGGAGGTTAGGAAGGTCGTGGCTTCGGGTAGGTCTTCAATAGCCATTACAATACCCAAGAAGTGGGTTTCGGCGCTTGGTATTGAGGCTGGTTCATACGTACTCCTGAGGTTCATGGGTGATCACGTGGCTATCATTCCGCTGAGCCGCTCAATACGTGGTTCAGGTGTTAGCAATGTTATTGATGTTGATAGGGATAACCCTGACTATGTCCTTAGGAGATTGATTACCCAGTACCTTAGAGGTGTTGATGAGATTAAGGTTAAGTTCGATGGGTTTACGGGCATTAAGGGTGAGGTTAAGGAGCTTGTTAGGGAGAGGATTTCTGGGGCTGAGGTTATTGAGGAAGGTAATGACTATGTTGTCTTTAGATTTGTGACGCCAATACCTGAGGTGCCGATTAAGAGGTTGCTAAATAGAATGGCTCTCACGGTACTCGGCATGCTTAAGGATTCGTTGGATATGCTTCGTGGATCAGCCATAGAACCTTCAGACATTATTGATAGGGATAATGAGGTTGATAGGTTATACCTGCTCATTGAGAGGTTGGTTATGATGGGGATCACGGACCAATCAGTACTCTCTAAGCTTGAAGCCGGTAGTTCCAGGGAGTTGGTGAACTCCCTAATGGTCTCTAAGTCCATAGAGAGGGCTGGCGACCATGCCTGGAGGATTGCCCAGATAATTGGTGAGGCTAGTCATATGTGTTGTAAGCTTAGTGAGTTGTTAATCGTGGATAACATCATCGATCTCGGACTTAACTCAGCCGATATACTTAGGGAGGCGGCTATGGCGTTTATTAATGGTGATGTTAATGATGCCATGGAGGTCCTGGATAGGAGAGCCGTCATGAGGAGCAAGAGCCTTGAGGTTATTAAGTCGATATACGGTAGTAGCCTTCACGTTGATGTTGGTGGTAGGTTAATGATGATAGTAGAGAGTATTAGGAGGATTTCTGAGTATAGCTATGACATTGCCGAGATAACCCTCGACACATACGGGTGATTACTACGTCATCAATACCAATATTTAATAGGTATGCCAGGGACTACGATAATTGGTACGTGAAGCATGTGGACACTGCGGAGTCCGAGGTTAAGGCCGTATCTATGCTCATACCTAGGGGTCTCGGAATTGAGGTTGGCGTTGGCAGCGGATTCTTTGCTGGCAGGTTGGTATACCAATTGGTCTCGAACCTGCAATGGCTATGGCTGAGTTGGCTAGGGGGTAGGGGGTGTCGATGTGGTGGTTGGTGTTGGCGAGTCAATGCCGCTTAGGGTCTCATCATTTGATTATGCCGTTATAATAGTGACCATATGCTTCCTCGATGATCCAAGGAAGACCTTAACTGAGGTTCATAGAATTCTTAAGCCAGGTGGCAAGTTGATTACTTGTATCGTGCCGAGGAATAGTGAGCATGGTAAGTATTACATGGAATTGGGTAGGAGGGGGTCACAGATTTTACTCGGTGGCTCACTTTTACACTGTTGGCGAGGTGAAGGAGGTGCTTGAGTCCCTGGGCTTTACGGTTAGTGATAAGGCCGTGGCCGTGTTATCCAGGGGGGGTGTCGGTGATTATCACGAGGAGCCTCAGGTAGTTGATCTAAGTAAGGCTGAGGGTTTTGGCTTTGCATGTATTGAGGCGGTTAAGTAGTGCCCTGCCTTATCATTAACTTGCCCATTACTAATGACCTTATTACCTCAGCATCATATGCGAATTCACTCGGTAGTGAGTCAATAAATTGGGAAGTTACCTCATGTATTATTAGGTCTGTGACCTCATCCCTACTGATGCCCCCCCTGAGCCTAAGGTAATTAACCTGGTCCTCATCTGGCGATGCATCCGCCGCGCTGTGCCTTGCCCCCCCATTCACATCGCCGGTATCCACCATGATTATTGGTACCGAGGCTGCGTAGGCGCCCTCATTCATTACGAAGACCTTACCCTCAACATTAGTGTCACTCCACTTAGCGCTTTCCGTTACCCTGCCCAGGCCCTATGTATTATGAAGGATTTATCCCTGGCTATACCCAGGACCTTTGAATAGCTCGTACCATACTCACCGGTGTGCATTGCATTCACCTGGTAATCAATCCTCGACACCCCCCCATAACCAACCTCAAGGCCCAGGTGATTTAGGCTGCTCCTCCTACCCTGTAGTAAGTAGTCCTCTCTGTGGTGGTTCATTGACCCTCCCATAATTAGTGTTCTAGCGGTTATTGATGATTCATCGCCTGTTACGACCTTAATCAGTGAGTAGGTGGGTAATTGCTCATGCGTGCTTGTGAATAATACATTCAACTTAGAGTTTCTGCCCAGGTAAATCTCTACCGTAGTTGATGGGCAACCACCGAGACCGAGCATGAATAGACTAAGTGATGCATTGACTCCATCGCCAATAAGTATTGTGTAGTGCATTGGCAATAATGCCTGCTTTAGTAATGACGTGACTACGCCTATCCTAAGCGGTTCCCTTAAGTCTTCATTAACCTCGATATAAACGCCATTAACTAGATTGCTACATGACGCGCCAGGGCCTTAGACTCTGATATATCTATTGATTTAAACAGTAATTTACCAAGCTCCTCACCAAGATCGTTAATGCTTATTGCAGTAATGCCGCTTGGTACCTTCGTAATATTTACATTACCGTTTATAGAGGCTATGTTTAGCTCATAAGGTATGTTAATTGCTGAGTACTTAGATAGGTCCTCAGGGCTTGGGTCAGCGCACCTCTCAAAGGCATTCCAGTCGGTGTAGTACTTAACCGATGGTGAGTCCCTGATTTGTTGATACGGTATCTTCTGGGCGAGCTCCCTAGCCCTAAGCTTTAATTCACCAAGCCACTTACCCATTCAAAACCACCTAGCCCTAGGCTCTTTTAAGTCATCCTACCTTAGACAATTTACTAAACTCAAGCTCAATAACCCTATTCAATGTCATTGCGTATTCCGTGGGCAATCTAACGGTTATGTCCTGAATAAAGCCAAGAACCACCAGGCTCCTAGCGGTACCCTCATCAAAACCCCTACTACGTAGGTAGAATAGCTTATCCTCACTAATCCTCCTGTATACGCCTCGTGGGTAACCGTGGCCGTCTCCTCAAAAACTTGGTCGTGAGGTATTGTGTATGCCCTGGATTTGTCATCAAGGATTAATGAGTCACATGATACAGAGGACTTAGCGTACTTGGCGCCCTCCCTAACATAAACAAGCCCCCCCTATACACTACTGTACCCCCCCATTTATACTCACGCTCTTATTGACTATCTTACTTGATGTCCTTGGTGCATCGTGATACGCCTTAGCCCCCCATTCTCCTTCCAGAATGGGCCGTTGGCTATAGTCACGCCTATTATACTCGTCTTCGCACCCTCACCCTTAAGCACCGTGCTTGGGTATGTATAGCTAACCTTACTACCAAGGCTACCCTCAACCCACTCAACTGTCGAGTTCTCCATGGCCACAGCCTCTTATTATTAAAGTTGATTATGTTCCTACTCCAGTTCTGTATTGTGTTAATCCTTAGATGGGCGTTCCTCGCTGCGTAACCCTCAACCATGCCATCGTGGAAGCTGAAGCCCCCCCTGTAAACGGGGGGCTGCGCAGCCCTCAAGCCACTCAACGCTCGCGCCCTCATCAGCTATTATTAACGAATGCTCAAACTGACCCTCGCCGGAACTACCTATTAGGAAGAAGGACTCTATTGGCATGTCGAGTTTAACGCCTGGTGGTACATAGACGAAGGTGCCTCCGCTCCATAATGCCACGTGCAGTGCTGCGAACTTATGCTCACCGGGTGGGAATATTTTGGCGAAGTACTGCTTGACGATGTCTGGGTATTTCTTAACGGCTTCATCCATCGTGGTTACTACCGCGCCCTTCTCCTCAAGGTACTTCTTAACATGTAAATAAACAACCTCTGAGTCAAACTGACCAAGTAATCCAGCCAATACCTTAGCTTCGAGCTCCGGCATTCCCAATGCCTCGTAGTACTTCCTGATCTCCTTAGGCACGTCATCCCATGACCTTGCCCTCTCAACACTAGGCTTAGCATACAAAACCAGGGACTCCAAGTCTATTTCCTCCTTAATCGGTAACCACTTAGGCTCTGGTAACTTCTCGAACATTTCAAGGGCCCTAAGCCTAAGTCTCCTCATCCAATCAGGCTCGCCCTTGATTCGACTAATTTCCTCAATCATGTCCTTCGTTATCCTGCCCTTAATCACGGCCTCCCAAGGAACAAACTCCATTTCTGGGCCGAGTAATTCCTCAACGGAGCTTCTTTCAATAACGGTCTTCAAAGACTCTGCCGAATTATTGCTCATCAGTGTCACCGAACCTCTTTACTGTTGCTACTTAAAAACCAGTCCCCCGGAAATAACTTATAATGAACTACCCAACACCGCCCATCCTCGAGAGCTCCAACTCAATGGCCTTATTGAATATGGACACGTACTCAACGGGTAAGTTGACCATGATGTCATGGAAGTAACCAAGGACTACGAGGCTGCGAGCCTCCTCCTCACTAAGGCCACGACTACGTAGGTAAAACAATTTATCCTCACCAATTCTACCGGTATAGGCTTCATGCGTGACTATGGCCGTCTCCTCAAAAACCTGCTCATGGGGTATTGTGTATGCCTTAGATTTATCATCTAGAATGAGGGACTCGCAGTTCACGGATGATCTGGCGTACTTGGCGCCCTCCCTAACATAAACAAGCCCCCCCTATACACGGACGTACCGCCGTTTAGGCTAACGCCCTTACTCACGACCTTACTATACGTATGCGGAGCACTATGGAATACCTTAGCGCCTTCCTCCTTCCACGTTGGCCCATTGGCAAGGGCTACGCTTGTCACAGTGGTCCTGGAATTAACTCCCTTAAGGACACTCATTGGGTATACGATAGTGACCTTACCACCCAGGGAGCCGCTCAACCAATCAACGCTTGCATTCTCCTCGAGAATTGCTCTGTTATTGCCGAAGTAAATAACATCCTTACTCCAGTTCTTCAGATCCACTAGCCTAACCCTGGCGCCCCCCCTGTGTATGTATGCCTCAGTCATGCCATCATGTAAGCTAAGACCTGTGAATACTGGAGCCGCACAGGCAACTATGAACTCCGCGTTAGCGTTTTCACCAACGATGATTAATGAATGCTCGAACTGGCCAACGCCAGCGCTGCTTATCAGGATTACTAATTCAATGGGCATCTTAACATGAACACCGGGTGGTACGTAGACAAACACACCACCACCCCAAAGCGCTATGTTTAGTGACGCGAATTTATACTCAGGTGGGAATACCCTGGCAAAGTACTGTTTAACTAAATCGGGGTACCTCTTAACTGCCTCGTCCATACTCATCGCGATCACGCCAGTCTTCTCAAGGTCTTTCTTCACACTTTCATAGACAATACCACCATCTACCTGCCCAATAACCCCCCCAGATAAAACCCTGGCCTCCAGCTCGGGTATCCTCAACGCCTCATAATACTCCCTCAACTCCCTGGGTAACTCATCCATGACCTTGCCCTCTCAACACTAGGCTTAGCATACAAAACCAGGGACTCCAAGTCTACGTTGCCCTCAAGCGGAAGCCAATTAGGCCAGGGTTGTCTCTCAAACATTTCCAACGCCCTCAACCTCAATCTCCTCATCCAATCAGGCTCACCCCCCCTGACCCTACTGATCTCCTCAATAACATCCCTCGTAATTCTACCCCCCCTAATTTCCACCTCCCACTTAATGGGTCTTGCACGACCTAACAGGCTTGAGTATTCCTCGGTCTTCACAATCTCAAGCTTTACACCATCCCTACTCATAAACTATTCATTAGAATACTAATTATATTATTCATTATTAAGTTTTCTAATGATAAGCCTACATAGACACTGCCGAAAAGTTTTTAATCAGTGTCACAGAAGCTACGTGACCAATAATGACAAGACTTGAGGTAATTAATCTAAGTGTTGAGGTTGATGGTAAGAGAATACTAAATAATGTCAATTTGACCGTGGAATCCGGCGAGGTTGTCGCCATAATGGGGGGGCCCAACGGTAGCGGTAAGACAACACTATTCCTAACCATTGCAGGTCATCCCAGGTACAATGTGGTTAATGGCGACATTAAACTTGATGGTGAGTCAATACTGAAGTTATACCTGAGGAGAGGGTTCAGAGGGGGGGAGTACTACTCGCTTTGCAGAATCCAACCCCCTGTACCCGAGGTTAGGCTCTCGACCTTAATAACGGCTATGCTCAATAAAAAGGCTGGTAAGCGAATAACGGATCCGCCACCACCACAAGTCGTTACTGAAATGACTAAATTAACGACCGAGCTTGGTCTAAAGCCCGAGCACCTGTCGAGGGGGGGTGTACACGCTGGGTTCAGCGGTGGTGAGTCTAAGAGGGCTGAGATGCTTCAGCTCCTAATGTACAAGCCTAAGGTTGCCATGCTTGATGAGCCTGACTCAGGGCTTGATGTTGATGGTATAGCCATAATAGGCAGGTCAATTGCGAAGCTTGCCCAGGAGGGTACGGCAATACTAGTCACCACGCACCACGCAGAGATACTTCACTATGTTAAGCCACTAGGGTTATTGTGATGGCTAGGGGGGGCTCCGTTGTTCACGTTGGTGGTGAGGAAGTCGTTAAGATGATAGAGAGCATGGGCTATGAGAGGTTCTTTAAGGAGGTAGTGAAGCTGAACGTGTAATTATAACGAACAGCTTTAATTTTGGGGGGGTCAGCAACTACTTATTAATGGGTACTTCTAAGGCGGACGTACTAATTAAGGCTAGGGCCTATGTAAGGGGGGTGGTGTTAAGGAGGTTTACATAGGCATTACGGGTAGCGAGATTACGTATGTCGGTAATGAACCCATTGAAGCAGGAAATAAGTTAGAATTGCCGAATCAATACTTAGTTCTTCCTGGTCTCGTGGATGTTCACGTTCATTTCAGGGATTTTGACCTATCCTATAAGGAGGACGCAGTCAGTGGAACGCAGGCTGCATTGGCTGGTGGTTACACGGCTATTGGTGATATGCCCAACACGAAGCCTCCGATAAGGACTGTGGAGTTGCTGAGAAGGAAGATCGAGGAGTTTAGTAGGAAGACGAACCTTCACATTAGGCATTACTTTGGGGGGGCTCCTCAAGACCCGTCACTACTTAAGGATGCACTTAATAACGGCGCCTATGCGGTTGGTGAGGTTCTCCCTGAGGAGGTTCTTGAGTATGGTGGTGACCAATACCTTGAGTCCCTATTTAGGGAGGCGGCTAGGGTTGGCATTCCAGTCATAATGCATTGTGAGGACCCAATAATTATTAATCAGTACAGTGGTCCCAGGGGGGGCTTTGAGCACCATAACGCGATTAGGAGCCAAGGGCTGAGCTGGCCTGCATACACAACGTTATCAGGCTGGTGTATAGGTACGGCACCAAGGTCCACATAACGCATATAACACTCCCACAGTCAATAAGTATGATTAGGTTAAGCGGCCTTGACATTACCTTCGACGTAACCCCCCCACACCACATGCTACTGAGCCAGGAAGAGTGCCTGGCCAGGGCTGAGAAGCCCGCGTATTGTAAGGTTAACCCGCCACTTAGGGATGAGACCACGAGGAGGGAGTTATTGGCAATGTTTGTTAGGAGCGAGGTACCCATCGTGGCCAGCGACCACGCACCCCCCCACGCTGATTGGGAGAAGGATAAGCCTTACGATGAGGCACCACCGGCATTGTTGGTCTCGAAACAACGGCACCCCCCCTCCTACTCACATTGTGGCGCCGTGGATTTGTGGACCTGGGTACCGTAATGAGGGCAATCCAGGAAAGGCCAGCTAAATTCCTCGGACTCAATGCAAGCATTAGGCAAGGTTCGTGCGCGGACTTAACCATAATCAACACTAAGGCAAGACATAGGATAGAGCCCGAGAAGTTCAGGTCTAAGGCTAAGTACTCACCGTTTAAGGGCTTTGAGGTTGATGTTGCCGTGGTGGCGACAATACTCCATGGTAAGCTGGCATACATTAGCGAGGGGGGGCATATTGACGATGTAACTAGGAAATTGCTGGAAAGTTCATTGCCGCACTAATGCCCTTTCATCCTATTAAAATCATTCATCAAGTATTAATTGCCTTGTATCAACCTCCTTAATCCTTATGGGCCTTATACTGATTATTTCAACATCATCCAGCGGCATTATCCCGTACTTCTCCCTGATTTCCTTTGGTATTGTGAACTGCCTACTAGACGTATGCCTAGTCCTAAGGAGGGCTGCTCTCCTTAACGTAACTACCCTATCATTATGCTTGATCGTTATGTCCGCATACCTAGCCCATTCAATCCCAAGCATCTTAATTAATTTCGCAGGTAGCAATACCTGGTTATTTATGTATATCTTGGTTTTGTATGGAAGCCCATTGACAGGTTTTGGGCTTGGCATTTAACCTCTAAATTCAATCCCTAAATAAAAGACTTTCGCTAAAGACGACAAAGAGATATCAATGTATTGAGTTAAGGCGCTGAAAGTCGAATTTAAAATAACGTCAATTTTTAGACATAAATCACCTCCGTATAAACCTCCATGGTGTGTGTTCTTTTTTGTATATTGCGATTTTTCTCGTTAATTCCGCGACCTCCACCCTCATCATATCCTTATACAGCCTGGTCCTCACAGTGACGACCCCAAACCTCGGGTCGCCGGACCCCTCAACACCGAGTACCTCACTCATCGCGTGTAACGTGTTCCCATGAAACACGGGCGACACAAGCCTAAGCTCCGTAATACCCAGATCCGCCGCAATATTCATCGTTAGGTCCATTGATGATAAGCCGCAGGCGAGTCCAACGATAAATGGCCCCCCCTGGACAACGGGCCTCCCATACTCGTGATACGCCATGTACTCCTCATCGAAGTGTAGCGTTGCCGTATTCATTGATAGTACCGTACTAAGGACATTATCAAATTCATAAACAGTCCTACCAAGCCTATGGACAATAACCTCACCAGGCCTGAAATCCTCGAGGAACCTGCCGAGCCACGCTCATGACCCAACTGCGTGAATTGCATGGATGAGTAGTCGATGGGTCTCGAACCAGTGGTTGGCTTAGCCTCAACCTTACTAACCGGTTCATTCCTTAGGAACTTGACCCACGGCGATTCACCGCGTTTATAGATTAGGTTGCTCCTCCTAACCTCATAAACCAAATCACCCCCCCTCTGATTATACGCCCTGTGGACCCAGGTCACAATACCCATGCCAGGCCTACTCCTTGACTCACGCTTATTGACTACCTCGGACTCAACGCAGATGGTGTCGCCAGGGTACACGGGCTTTACCAACCTCTCATAGTCAATTCCCAGGAAGGCCATGGTGTTTATGCTCGTATCCCTGGTGGCAATGCCTATCACGAGGGAGTGTAGGAACCTTGGGTTTATGATGACGCCGCCGAAGTCCGTGTGCGATGCGTACTCACGGTCTAGGTAAAGCGGTGTGTAGTCCAGGGTTAGTGAGGACCAGAGGACGTTGTCATAGAAATCAACAGACCTGCAGGGCCTATGCCTAACCACAGAACCAACAACAAAAATCCTCAAAAAACAAACCAAAATAACCAGCGCTAATCATTGGGATCATTCATGGGGATTTCTATTCAATTTTATGTTTAAGTATTACTATAGGGACTTTACCATGGAGATTATCATTGATATTCCGAAATAGGCTATGGCTATTGCAAGTGCCATCAGCAATGCCCTATACGCTGATATCTTTAATCTGCTCACGGAGCCTAGGGATGCTATTAACGTTAGCCATGCGTAGTCAAGCCACACGTGGGAAACATACAGTATGCCTATACCAATTAGGTACATTGATTGAAAGGCCTCCATTATCAGTGGTGTGCCAACCCCCCCAATCCACCAGGCAATGAAGTATGGATTAAATAACGATAATGCCGCGCCGGTTACTACTGCTGAGCTATATCTTGGCGCATCACTCACGTTAAAGCTACCCCCCCTCAACGCATCTCTTAGTGTTAGGTAGGCAAAGAATAGTAGAAATGCCCCCCCACCAACGATCCCAAACGTAGTACTAATAATTGGTATTTGGAATATGTAGTGAAGTCCGTAGGCTATTGCCAGGACGAGTGGTAGCTCCACAGTCATGTGCCCAATGGCCTCGTTGATACCGGCTCTCCAACCCATGCGTGCACCGAGGCTGGCAGCGAGGCGGTTAATGGGCCAGGTGCTAAGGCTCCTGAGGCGCTTATCACGATTACCTTAATTATAAAGTCAGGACCAAGCACTAATTAGATTAGGTAGTCCTTGATTTTTAAGTATTTAGTATTTATTCGCCTATACTTATCCCTTAAAGACCTTGTTAAGTATTTCGTGAAATTCATCATCCGGCTCCATAGGCATTAGCTTCCTCCTTAACTCACGTAGTTCCTCGAGGATTATCTTCCTCTCTATTGAGTCTATGAGGAGCCTGGTCGTTATTACGGCGTCTGGGTTCACGGATACGTAATCAATGCCCGCCCTCACCAGGAACTCCGTTATCTCCGGATACACAGATGGCGCCTGCCCACATATGCCAACGCTCTTATTCATTGCATGGGCCCTCCTTATTATCTCATACATGGCCCTAAGCACCGCAGGCTCCCTCTCATCGAAGTACCTCGGGTTCTGCCTAACCAATATGTCATTGTCCCTATCCACACCCATAATGAGCTGTGTTAAGTCGTTACTACCTATTGAGAATCCATCAACATACTTCGCAAAATCCTCAACAAGAAGGGCTATGCTGGGTATCTCAGCCATTGCATATACCTTAAAGTCTCTATCCCTTTCGAGTCCCTCCTCATTGAGTATTTGCATGAACCTCTCAAGTTCCCAGGGAGCCCTTACGAATGGCGCCATCACGTGAACATTATTTAGATTCATCTCCTCCCTAACCCTCTTAATGGCCCTAACCTCAAGCCTGAAGGCCTTCTCGTAATCCTTACTTATGTATCTCGAGACACCCCTCCAACCAAGCATTGGATTCCTCTCCTCAGGCTCGAACTTCTCACCACCCGTTAACTGCCTATACTCATTACTCTTAAAGTCACTGAACCTAACAATGACGGGCCTTGGGTATATGGCCTTGGCCACGTAGGCCACGCCCTCGGCCAATCTATTAACGAACTTCTCCTCATTACCAATGCTTATTAGGTAAAGTGGGTGGTCACCGATGTAGCTGGAAAGCACGAATTCAATCCTCATTAGGCCAATACCGTCGAAGGGCAGGTCCTTATACTCATCGATTTTCTCGGGGGACTCCGAGATTCATGTAGACGCCGGTCGCGGTCCTTATTGACCTGTAAATGTGAAGTATTATCTCATTGGTGCTGGGCGCCGTGGTTATCTGCACCTCCCTGGTGGCCTTCGCCTTACTCGCTAATTCCTCGACCTCACCCTCATAAACCACGCCGTGCACGGCATCTACCGTGTAGACCTCACCATCCTTAAGTACTGATGTTGCGTTACCAGTACCTACAATGGCCGGTATGCCCAGCTCTCTGGATACTATGGCTGCGTGACTTGTCATGCCACCCTCATCGGTTATTATCGCAGATGCCATCTTCATGTACGGCACCCAGTCAGGGTTTGTCATTTTCGTCACTAATATGTCGCCCTTACCATCTTAGCCCTGGCCTCCTCTGGGGGGGTTAGGCAAATCCTTACTCGACCCACGGCTATACCCGGGCTTGCGGCTATTCCCTTAATCACGGCTTTACCCGTGGTTGCCCTACCCTCGTTAATCACCTTAGCCTTACCACTACTGTACACGGTTTCAGGCCTCATCTGAACCACGTATATGTTACCTGAGTCTGAATCAATGACCCACTCAATGTCCAGTGGATAGCCAACGCGGTTCTCAAGCTCAATACCCAGCTTGGCTAGTGCGATTACCTCGGCATCACTTAATGATGGTTTCTCCGCCAGGTCACTTGGCACCTCGACGACCTTCGTCAACCCAGATTCACTCCTCGTCATCATCACGCTTTTCCTCGCCACGACCCTATCCTTAATCACCAACCTACTCTTATCCACAACCCACCTATCCGGAGTCACCATACCACCAACCACAGCCTCCCCCCCAAGCCCCCCCCAGGAGGACTCAATAACCACCTCATTGCTATCCCCCCCAGTCACTGTTTATCGTGAATAATACACCCGCCGCCCTACTATTAACCAACTTCTGCACTATAACGGCCATGTAAGCCACGTCGTGTGGAATATCCCTCTCATCCCTATACGCCAACGCCCTGGCATTATACGTACTAGCCCACACGTACTTAACATACTTAATCAAATCCTCAATGCCCCCCCTAACGTTTAGGTACGTGTCCTGCTGACCAGCAAAACTTGCTGTTCTTAAGTCCTCAGCGCTGGCGCTTGACCTTACGGCCACGGCCAACGCGTCGGTATTGAAGGACTTGCTTAATTCCATGTACGCCCTAGTTATCTCCTCATGAAGGTCCCTGGGGGGGATCTCCGTATTGAGTATCAACCCTTAATCCTCCTCTCAGCCTCCTCATACTCCTCAGGCCTTCCCTCCTTAACAACCTCATTAATTATGTTGAGTACCCTATCCCTAAGCCCATTTACCGACATGAAGTAGTTAAACGCCTCTATGGTTATTACAAAGCCCGGTGGTACGGGTACACCCATTAACATTAATTTGTTTAGGTTAGCGCCCTTACCGCCAAGTATTGATGGGTCCTTAACCTCCTCATTAAGCCAAACTATGAATTTATAATCCGCCACGGTGTAGCCACTCCTCGATTGCTTAAATAATTTGGTAAGGGTAAATAATTACTATAATTTCAAAAATCGACTATTGCCAAATGGTGTTTTGCACAATTAACGAATTTAATTAGCCCAGGGAGAGGAAGTTCTTCAGTATCTCCTTACCCATTGGTGTGCCGACGCTTTCTGGGTGGAATTGAACACCAAATATCGGGTAATCCCTGTGCTGTACTGCCATGACCTCATTGTCATCCTCGGAAATGGCCGTGACAATTAATTCACTGGGTATATCATCTATTACGAGGCTGTGGTACCTCATGCCCTCAATCCTATTGGGGGAGACCTTGGAATATCGGTGATGGCCTCATCAACCTAATCATACTGGTTTTACCGTGCTTTATCGTCCTGGCCCTCCTAATCCTGGCCCCAAAGGTAACGCCAATTACTTGATGACCAAGGCAAATACCCAGTATGGTACCCTACCCTTGAAGTGCTGGATCACATCCCTGGATATGCCTATGTCCCTGGGATTAAGTGGGCTGCCAGGGCCTGGTGATATGATTATGCCATTGGGCCTAAGCCTCTCGATTACCTTAACGGTGACCTCATCATTCCTAAAGACCAGCGGCTTAGCCCCCCCAAGCTCACCCACGTACTGGGCTATGTTGTATGTGAAGGAGTCGTAATTGTCTATGATTACTACTAGTTCCATCACACCACCCCCCCCATGGCAGTCTTCAAACTACCTAGCTTATGCTCCGTCTCCTGGAACTCAAGTTCGGGTACTGAGTCATAGACTATGCCAGCCCCCCCCGCCTGTATCCGGGCCACACCACCCATTAGGAATAAAGTCCTTATTATTATCGCGAATTCACCACCACTACCATGCATCAAACCAATGGCCCCCTGCATAGGGCCCCCTGGCCGTGCCTCGTACTTCGCGATTAACTCCATAGCCCTTGGCTTGGGCGCTCCACTAACCGTACCTGCGGGGGGGAACGTTGCGAATAGGGCATCGACAATGTCATTACCGCGCTCCAGGACACCCTCAACCCTAGAGACTAGGTGTTGAACGCTTTGGTACTTCTCGATGGCGTATAATTCCTTAACTCTAACCGTGCCGAACCTACACACCCTGCCGATGTCGTTTCTGGCGAGGTCGACGAGCATCACGTGCTCCGCCTTATCCTTAATACTATTGATCAATTCCTCCTCAAGTCTTAGATCATCAATTGGGTCCTTACCCCCCCTCGGCCTAGTCCCGGCTATTGGGTGCGTCTCCACCCTATCACCGTCAACCTTAACCAGTAACTCAGGCTCGTACCAACTATGTACTTATCCCCCCCGAACTTAGTTATGTACATATATGGCGATGGGTTTAGGTCTGCGAGTCTCATGTATAGGTTCATCACGTCACCCCCCCTCACTGAGTAGTCCTCATACCTAGAAAGGACTATTTGGAAAATCTCACCATTCCTAATATCCTCAAGTGACGACTCAACCCACCTAATGAAGTCCTCCTTCCTAGTACCACCAACCTTACTAACCACCTCAAAATCGTCTAAATCCACTGAGGCATTACTGGGTAGTTCGCCCTTAACATAGCCCCCTGCCCAGTAGGTTATCGTAAATGACCACGTTACTCGGTATTACAAACTCTGCAACCGGCCACTGCGGCTTCCTTAGGTAGCTCCTTAAGTATGGCTCCATGTAGCCACGGCCTCGTAGGACAGGTAGCCAAGGGCTATATCACCACTCTCAAACCTACCAAGTTTACTAACTAATCCCTTCAATTCACCATATAGATCACCATCCCAATCAACCACTAGGTGCTCGGTAATCCCCCACGCAACGATCGTGTACCTAGACCTCTCTGGAAAGCCTGGCCCACTCTCGAGTAACGTCACGAAGTCCTCACCAGACTTAAGCAGGTAATTAGTGAGTTCCCTGGGCTTCGGCAGGTATTGAATGGGTATCTTCCTAACGGACACCCCCTAACCACCTCCGCGACTCTCCTCACCAACTCCTCATCCTTAATTCCAGGGCTTTTCTCAACCCCCCCAGAGCTAATATCGATTAGGAATGGCCTATACCTCATCACCAGCGACACGTTACCTGGGTTTATACCGCCGGCAACACCAACCTAGGTATGGCGCTGGCCTCCCTGATCACGTCCAACGGCAATTTAAGGCCATGCTCATACTTAGTGAAGTTCGTTTTTGGCGCGTCAATAAGTACGTACTCCACATAATTAATCAATGAAAGCTTGGTAGCCCTATCAATTATTGATTTATCACCTACGTACGTCAATACCGGCGCCAGCTTAATCCCAAGATCATTGATTAAGTCCATAACCTCACCACTCGGTTCAAAGTCACCATGATACTGAAGGACATCAAACCCGAGGTCGCTGATTAATTTAGCGGCATCAATTAACTCAAGCCCCCCCTCCACGACACCGACAACCCTGACCCCCCCCTGACTGATCTTATTATTTCCCTAGCTGTCTCGCCGTTGACAAGCCTCGGTGTTGGTACCCTGGAGTGCACTATTACGCCGACGTAGTCGGCATAACCACCAACCATTACAGCATCCCTAACGTTCGTAACCCCCCCACAAATCTTAAGTAGCGTCATGACCTACTCACCCTGGCGAGCTCATTCACGTAGTCCCAAAAGCCATTGTCTAGGTGTGACCTTACGTACTCAACACCGTCCCTTGGATCCCTAACCATGCCCGCGACGTATAGTGTAAATGCGGCATTGGCAATTATGAAGTCCCTAGCCGCCTCATCCTCACCAGATATAGCTCGCTTAACCTTCTCAATACTGCTCAATGGGCTTGAAACCCTAACCTCATCAATCCTATGAGTACCTAGCCCCCCCAGGTCCCTGGGCTCAATGAAGTACTTATCCACATTATTACCCCTGACCTCAATAACCATGGTCTTACCAAAGACTGAAACCTCGTCAATCCCGGGCTCGCCATGCACGAGCACGGCATGCTCATAACCAAGCATTAACGCTGCCTCAGCCATTTTATCCATTAATGAACTATCCGCAACACCGATCAACTGCCTAGTGAGTAGGGCTGGGTTTGCCAGCGGCCCTATTAGGTTGAATATTGTTCTAATGCCCAACTTCTTCCTTACGGGCATCACGTTCTTCATTGCTGGGTGATAGGCTGGGGGGCAAAGGCGAAGGTAAAGCGGTACTTAATCGCCATCTCGGCGGCCTTGTCGGGCTGTAGGTTTATGTTGAAGCCCAACGCCTCAAGGAAGTCCGCACTACCCGAGGTTGATGAAACGCTCCTATTGCCGTGCTTAATCACGCGAGCCCCCAGGTAAGCAGCCACTAATGCCGCCGCCGTGGACACATTGAGTGTTCCGAACCCATCACCCCCCGTGCCAGCGGTATCCACGTACTTACCCCCCCTATCATCTATTGGTATCTTGACGCAGAAGTCTCTGAGAGCCTTCGCAAAGCCGGCAATCTCGCTGGATGCCTCACCCCCCCTTACCCTCAAACCCATTAGTACTGCCGCTGATAACGCCTCATCAATACTCGTCAACATGCCCTTGGCGACCTCGTACGCCTCATCCACGCTCAGGGCTAATCCCCTGGCTATTTTCTCGAGTATCTCCTTCATCGCCATCACCCCACATTACTATATGCATCAACGTCGAGGAGGCCATGTCCCGATAGATTAAAGAATATGACTGAGCCCTTGGGCATCCTCTTAGCCTCGTCAATCACAGCCCTTATTGCATGGGCAGACTCTGGAGCCGGTATTATACCTTCAGTCCTGGCAAATAGCCTAGCCGCCTCCATGACCTCCTCCTGCCCATAAGCCTGGCCTCAACAATACCCTCCTTAACTAATAACGATAGTGCCGGCGCTGCCCCCCCGTGGTACCTAAGCCTGCTGCGTGTGTTGGTGGTGGTACGTAGTCGTGGCCTAGGGTGAGCATCTTAACCATCGGCAGTAGCCGCCTGTGTCGGGGAAGTCATACATGTACCTACCACTGGTTAGTTTAGGCGCTGCCTTTGACTCCACGGCTAGGAACCTAGTCTTCTCAAACCCCCCCTCGTCCCTAAGCTTAGCCCCCCGATCATTGGGAATGAGAAACCACTAAAGTTACTACCACCACCAACACACCCAATTACCAGGTCCGGCTCCTCGGGCATCTGCTGTAGCACCTCCTGCCCAATCACCGTTTGATGAAGTATTACGAAGCCCAACACGCTACCCGGTATGTACTTCCTACCCTCACCCATTAACGTGAATTCAATAGCCTCAGTGATGGCCAGTCCCAGGCTGCCTGGATGATCAGGCCTAACCCTTAATGCCTCCCTACCATACTTCGTCAACTCACTGGGGCTTGGGTAAACCTCCGCGCCGTAGGTCCTCATGAAGAGAACCCTCTGGGTCTTATTGAAGTAGGAGTTCCTCGTCATAAATACCGTGGCCTTAACACCCAGCAACGCCGCAGCCAACGACACTGCCAGGCCCCACTGCCCCCGCGCCAGTCTCCGTAACAACCTCCTTAGCCCCATCCTTAAGTGCGTAATATACCTGAGGTATGGCCGTGTTAAGCTTATGGGAGCCCGTCGGTAGTGCGCCTTCGAATTTATAGTAAATCCTAACGCCATTACCCAACGCCCTCTCAAGCCCATAGGCCCTCCTAAACGGCGTTGGCCTACCCATTCTTTCGTAGAGCTCCCTGACCTCGTCGGGTATTGGCACGTACCTAAGCGGCGTGAATTCCTGATCAATCAACTCACTGGGTAGTATCCTCATGAGTAGGGCAATCCTTGAATCAACCTCATAGGGGGGGTCAATGGGTGGTGGTAATGGCTTTGGCAGGTCCACGTTTATGTTATACCAATAGTGCGGTATCATCACGGCAGACCACCCCCCCTAAGCTTCATCATAAATTCCGTGCAGGCCCTCTGATCGTTTAATTTATCCACAAGCGCCGTTCCAACAACCACGGCGTCGGCGCCGGCGTTAATAACGAGCCTAACCATCTCAGGAGCGTTTATGGCGAAGCCGCGATAAGCGTCGCATCATCAACGAGCTTCCTGACCTCCCTAACATTCCTCTCAATATAAAGCGGCAGCTTTATCCCAGTGGCCGCGTATAGGCTAGGTATATGAATAATGGTTCATACTTAACGAGCGCGGTAATTAACCTATGCGGTGTATTGCTTGAGACGAAGAATGTGGGCCTTAATGAGTAATCCCTCATTACACCCACGTAGCTCTCAAGAAGGTCTACGTGCTCGAATAATAAGTCTGGGAACAGTACGGAGGATGCACCAACCTCACTGGCTGTTTTGGCCACGAGCTCCATATCATTCACGTAGTCCTCAACATAGCCCATGAGTATCGTCGGCACATCACCATACCTGGCAACCCTAACCGCGTCCAAGCCCTTTAACTCAGAGGCGAAGTGTGTCTTTCTTATAACTGGGCCGTCATACTTCGGATTTTGTGTTGGTATTCCTATTTCGAGGAAGTCCGAGACATTCGATAAGCACTTAACCGCGTTTAGGAAGGCTTCTTTACTTGGGTATGTGGCTGTTATGTACGCGCCCAGGCCCGGTCTCCTTATGACCATTGGGGCATGGAACCCACCAACGCACTTGTTAAGTGGGTGTTTAAAAGCTTTATGTATGCCTTGTTCGTAAGTAATTACTATCGATCAAGCAATATTTATTCATACATATGATATGTAGGTCAAGAAATGCTTATATTTAATCCCATGAATCCGCTGCTGTGGACTTCCTAAGCACCATTGGCGAATTAACCAGGAGACGCGTAGAGGCGCTTAAGGCCGATATTAGGCTCCGAGTATGGTTAGGGCAATTGAGAAACGTAATTCCGAGGGCTACCTAGCCCTAATAGCTGAGTATAAGAGGGCTAGCCCGAGCGGTATTGTTAGGCTTGACCTTGACCCCCCCTGGACCTACTTCAACACAGTCAGCAAATACGCCATTGGATTCAGCGTCTTAGTGGAGCCGATATACTTCCTGGGCTCGCCTGAGCTCATTAAGATAGCACTTACATACGGTAAGCCAGTGCTGTATAAGGACTTCGTAATCAGTAGGGAGCAGATTGAGGAGGCCGGTAGGTTGGGCGTGAGCTCGATACTACTCATTAAGAGACTTCTGGGTGATGCCCTTTGGGATTTAGTGGATTATGCGATTAGCCTTGGGCTGGAACCACTCATTGAAGTCGATAATGAGGTTGACGCATTAGACGTGGTTAGTAAGGATTCGGACGTAATGCTTGGGATAAACTCTAGGGATTTAAGCGATCTATCAGTGTCCCTGGATAGGGCCGCCTCAATAATCAGAGCCGTTAGGGGGGGTAAAGCCAACATAATAGTCGCGGAGAGTGGCGTTAAGACAGTCAATGATGCCTTAAGGCTTGCCAGAGAGGGGGGGCCAATGCGGTGCTCGTGGGTACGGCATTAATGAGGAGTGTGGAACTTGCTAGAGACTTATCGAGTGTAGCCATTAAGTAGTGTATCAATTATTAAATTAATGACTTGCGTCGTGTAATCAACACCGGCTCTCCTTAGTTCACTTAGGTTAATGCTGATTACCTCGCCGTTGACATTACCTGCATACTTAGTCACAAGCTCCTTACTTGGGGAATTAACAATGATCTTCCGAGCACCCAACGCCTCCTGGTTATCCCTAAGTAGTCTAACATCAAGGAATACGGCAATCTCCGGGTTCATTACTGGGCCTCTCACGTGTATTGGCTCCTTGGAAACCCTTACATGGATTTTTGCTAGGGTTTCCCTACGCTCTGGGTCATACTCAGGGTATGAAATCACGTAAAATCCCTGCTTAATCAACCTTTGAACTAATTGATCAGCCACTGTGTGTACCCCCCCATCTCCGCTTTTACCGTAAAATATTATTTCACGTACCTCGGGCATACCATTCTCTTGATATTCTAATTTTAATAAAAAGATTTGTATGAATTCTTAAGGAATTATAATTAAGAATTTCGTCAATAGCAGAAGACCTAATTAATAACGCCGCGAATGACTAAGCCAACTTAATATCAGCACCCAACCTCTCCAGGTCCCAAATGAATGTAGGCCAGGACTTACTAACACCCTCCCAATTAATTATCGTCACCGGCTCCCTGGCAGATAGGGCACTAATAACGCCCATCATCACTATCCTATGGTCATTTAAGGCATCGACTTCACAACCACCCTTAATCTCATGAGTACCCTCTATCTCGATAATACCATTAGCCTCATCAACACTTACGCCGGCACCAAGGCACTTAAGTACTGCGGCAATACCCCCTGAGCCTATTGCTCTCCTTATACACTAAGTGACTAACGCCCGATATCCTTGACCTACCCTGGACCCTAGTGAGTAGGAGTGCTAGGGGCATTACGATGTCTGGCGAATCGCTTAAGTCTGCATTTAATGGCTTTAGCGCCTTAGTGGAGGAACCCCCCCTAACCATTACCGAGTCCTCGTACTCCTCAATCTCCGCACCAACCTCCCTGGCATACTTAATGAATGAGTACTCACTCTCAATGGCCCTGTCCCTGCGTAGGTTCATTATCCTTAGGTCAATGCCAGTCAATATAGAGAGGGCTATGTAGTACGCAGCCAATGAGTAGTCACCAGGTACTATGAACTCCTCGTTAACAGCCCTAAACTCCTGGGATCCGCTTACGTATATTGTGTCATCGCTCCTCTCCGCATTTATGCCAAAGTCCCTGAGAACGCTTATTGTCGCGTCTATGTATGGGCGTGACTTTATGGGTGGCTTAATGCTTACCTCAATACCACCCTCAGTGAGTGGTGCGAGGTAGAGGAGGGCCGATATGTATTGCGAACTCACTGAGCCACTAATCATTACGTAACCACCAACCAACTTACCACCAACGACCCTAATTATACTCCCCCCCAACCTATCAACCTTGGCGCCAAGTTCTTGAGAGCACTTAGTAGCTCATCCATTGGCCTACCAATGAGTGAACCCCCCCTCGGTATCAATAATGTCGCCCCCCCATCAATGCCTGAGTAAACCCCCGTCAATACCCTGAGTGTGAATCCACTTTCGCCAACGTCAATCACCCTAAACCTCTCCATCATTATCCCACGCCTAGTCCTCACGTAATCGTCCTTAACCTCAATCTCTGAGATGGGCTTGATCCCCCCCCTAATCATTGACCAGGTATCGTCACCCCAATTCAACTTCCTGAGTGATACCCAGGTCCTCGAGAGGGCTGAGGCGAGGAGGTACCTAAGCGTTAATGCCTTAGATGGAGGAGCCTCAACGACGCTCTCCCGAACCTTAAAGCCATTAATAATTAACTTACCCATTCATTATCACTAGTACCCTGAGGTAAAAAGTTTTGTGCATCCTCACGAATTAATGAGCTTCAGGGCAGCATCCATTATTGACTCCTCATCAAGCCCATAAAACCTGAGTAATTCCTCCTCAGACCTACCCCAATGCCCATAACCATCAACACCGAGTATCTTAACCCTGGCAAAACCACTCACTAACTCGGCAATTGCCGAGCCAAGGCCACCCCCCCTCGGCGAATGCTCCTCAACGACGATTATATTTCCAACCCTACGGGCTATCCTAACCACGGCGTCGGTATTAATGGGTTTAATCGTCGGTACATTATAAACACCCATCCTGATGCCCATCCTCCTTAACTCCAGGGCGGCCCTCACGGCATTATAGAGTGGTGGTCCGTAACCCATGACTACTACATCATCACCATCAATTAATTCGTAGACCTCGCCAATCTTGAATTCATAGTCCATGTCCATGGTTATCGGCGGTGAGTGATCACGGCCAACCCTAACGTAGACCGGGCCCCCCCTGTACTCAATGACCTTGGGTATTATCCTCTCCACATCCCACGCATCTGCCGGTGCCACGACGACCATGTTACTAAGCGTCCTCATTAGGGCCACATCCTCAAGTGCCTGGTGGCTCGGCCCATCAGCAAAGTCACTTAAACCGGCATGCGTCGCTATGAGCTTCACATTTAGGTTCATCCTGCCCAGCGAATTCCTTATTTGTTCCCAACCCCCCCTCATCATGAACATGGCGTAGGCCATGGCGATAGGCACGTAACCCCCCCCAAGGCAAGCCCAACGGCGACCCCCCCGATTAAGTCTTGCTCAGAGATGCCAACGTTGAAGTACCTATCTGGGAACCTCTCGCCGAAGTACCTAGCCCTAGTTGACTCACCAACATCAGCCGTAACAACAACAAGCCTATCATTATCCTCACCAAGCCTAGCCAATGTAGTCCCCCCCAGAGCCTCCCTCATTGAGAATTGCGGTCTCGGCGGCGGATTTAGCGTCTGCTTACCCGTGTTCTCAAGATTCCTTACACCCTTACCCCCCCTAACAGTGCTTAGGAATACTACCGTTGGCTTGCCCTTAACCTCACGTGCCTTATTAATGAGCCTAACAATGTCCTCGTAATCATGGCCATTACCATAAAGCACATTCCAACCAATGGCCTCAAAGACCCTGGCATAATTAATGGGTTTTATCGTATCCACAGGACCATCTAATTGATAACCATTTAAACTGACGATTACCACCAGGTTATCTAGGCCGTACCTAACGGCAGTCATTGCCGCCTCCCAGGGCTGGCCCTCGTTTAATTCGCCATCACCCATCAGCACATACACAATGCCGTTATTGCAACCCTTAACCCTATTTGCCAGGGCTAGCCCCCCCACGCCCATACTAAGCCCCCCCTGGCCCAGTGAACCCGTTGTGGCGTCTATGTATGGCAGGTCCATATTATCTGCATGCGTTGATATGCTTGAGGATAATTGATTAATTTCCATGAGCCTCTCCACGGTGATTAATCCCTCAACAGTTAATATAGCGTATAGAGCCGGTGCAACATGGCCAATACTAAGTATGAACCAGTCCCTACAATCACCATCCCTCCTCATAATCCTAATGAGGACATTAATTACATCTAACGCAGCCAGTGAGGAACCCAGGTGGATGTATGGGAACTCCCTATCTAACCTAATCAGCAGGTCCCTAGCCCTATCCCTAACCTCCACAAGCCTATTCACGTCAATTAAGGTCTTCGATCCATTAATCACCATTGGAAGTCCTGGTATTCCATATGGGTTGCGAGAGATTTAACAAATATTTAAGGATTATCCTAACCTATATTCTCTATATTCCCAATAACATGTTCCGTGAATTCTCACGAGACTAAATACCGAGTCTCGACCAACCTAGTAACTATGTAGTAACCCCCCCAGGTATTTCTTATATAATCTATAAATGGCCCCCCCTCCTCACCTGGCTTAAACACTGCGTATATTGCCGGTCCATTACCACTCACGCCCGACGACACCGCACCAAGCCTTAGCGCGGTGCCTATGGTTTCTAGGGCATTGTGGTAGCCCAAGGACTCGGCAACGAGGATTCCATTTATTGTGGCTGCCCTCCATAGATCACCATTGAGCGCCATATTGAATAATGCCTGATAAAGCCCCCCCGATAAAGCCCTCAACCTATCAATGCCCTGCAGGTTCTTCCCAACCCTATAACCAGTTATAACTACCGTAAGTGGATCCGGGTTTAACTGCCTAATTACCCTTAATGACTTATTATCAGTGAGCACAATACCCCCAAGCAATGCCGCTGATGCATCATCAAAGGCACCGGTTATTGATGAGCCGTGAGCCCTAGTCACCTCAGCAGCCAATCTGGCAACATCCACAGGATCTACACTTCCCCTAAATGAATTCAGTACTGCATGTATTACGCCAACCGCAACGGCGCTATTACTCTTTAATCCACTACCTGGTGGAACCTCACTATCAACCTCAACGCACATGTCATGCTCTAGCCCAAGTTTACTCCTTAGGTAATCAATGACGAAACCAACGAAATCACCCACATCGCAGTAACCCTCCCTAACTCTAACCCTAACCTTGAGGTCTATGGCGGCGGCACCGCCGAGCCACGCCGGTATCGCGTTAATTATAGATATACCTCCATAGGTTATGTATTCCATGCCCGTGAATCCCATGATCTATTTAGTATTGGCATTTAATAACAATATTTTTAAATTTCTAAGTATTAATACCTAGTAATGTCTACATGGGACAAACTACTAGCGAGTAAGCCCGTGCTCGTGTGTGCCGTGCCACTGAAGAAGCCATCCTTTTACTACTTACCCACATCCTGTGAAGCCGTGGAGCTCAGGCTTGATTACATGGACAACCTGAACTTAACCCAGGAGGTTAAGAGGGTCATTGAGGACTATGTATCACATTACCCAACCATAGTCACCGTGAGGGAGCGTGAGGAGGGTGGCGGGCGTGCAGTGAGTCCTGAGGTTAAGTATGGAATTCTCGAGTTTAGTAAGGGTGTTGGTGCCGTGCCTGATGTTGAGGTTGATTTATTGGTTAAGTACCCCCCCGACATGTATGGTGATATTGCCGAGGCTCAATACTCTCGAGGCACGTATTTAGTAGGGATGTGAGTGCGTATGATTTAGCGGTTAAGGACTTGGATACGGCGAGGAGGTTTAAGGCATTAATATACAAGGTCTTCTCAATAAATGATAATGACTTCCTAAACCTGCTAAGGCTACTTAATGCGAGTGATGTAAATGTGGCTGTGATACCGAGAAACCCAACGTATAGGGCCATCTCGATAATGATGGGCACAGCCCTCATGTACTGCTCAGTACGTGGAAAGACAGGGCCCGGTCAGTTAAGTATTGGTCTATGCAATAAGGTTAAATCACTTAAGAACTCATTATCAATATTCAATAGGGAGTGAATTAAAGGTTAAATTAAACCATCACGTAATTTCTCGAGCACGTCATACCAAGTCGGCTCCTTAAATGGACCGAGCCAAATCCTATCCGCCTCAATCGCCTGCCTAACCAGTATCTCGAGGCCATCAATATACGGTATGGACCTCTCACTAGCCAGCCTTATTAAGCCCGTAACGCCACTCGGCTTATAAGCCAGGTCAAGCACAAGCCCCCCCGCACCAATAATCCCTGGGTCTATTGGGAAGTCACCATCAACGCCCAACGGCGTGGCATTAACAAGCAACTGCACCTTAATGCCAGTGTTCCGTTGAAAATCAAGAACCATGCAGTCAACGCCCCAGGAGTTAATTAATGAACACAGTTCACGCCCCCTCTCAACCGTCCTATTCATGACGTAGACCCTGGAACACCCAAGGTCCCTAAGGGCTAGCGCTACCGCCCTGGCAACACCACCCGCGCCAATTATTAAGGCGTCACCACCTGAATAACCCCTATCACTTAGCGCCTGCTTAATGGCTATGTAATCAGTGTTGTACCCCCCCAATAACTCACCACCTCTATTAACCACCGTATTAACACTACCAAGCTCCTTGGCAGGCCCCCCCACGACACCATCTATCAACCTGACTATGGCGACCTTATGCGGTATGGTTACGTTAAACCCACTCAGGGAGTCCCTGGCAAAGTCTACGAAGCTCCCTAACCTATCTGGCGATACCTTAAGCGGTACGTAAATCGCATCAACCCCCCCCAACTCCCTGAACACGTAATTATGTATGTTGGGTGATAACGTGTAATCAAGTGGGTAACCAATTACGGCATAGACCTGCATTCACTAATCACCAGCTCGGTCAGTTCCTTAATACCCACCCTAACCACGTCCCACCTGCCCACGTCTATAATCACGGGAAGTTTTATGAAACTACCACTCCTCTTCTTATCCCTCAACATTGCACCTACGAGTTATTCACGTCAACACCAACCTCATTAATTAAATTGAACATGGATAATACATTCATTAATAGGTTAGGCATATCTCTAGGCGTGTAGCCCAGCCTAACACCAACGCGGGCCTCACATACCATGCCCAGCGCCACAGCCTTGCCGTGACTAACCGAGAAGTTCGTCGCAGACTCTATGGCGTGGCCCACGGTGTGCCCATAATTAAGAACAGCCCTTACACCACTTTTGTCCAGCTCATCAGCCTCAACAATGCTGGCTTTATCCCTTAACGACTTATAGATAACATCCTCAAGGAGTGCGCGGTCCCTATTAATCAATCCATCGGCATTACCCATCACCCTATTAAGCAACTCCTTGTCCATCGTTACGCCATACTTAATAACCTCCGCAAAGCCATCTAAGTAATTAGGCATTGGTAACGAGTCTAGGAAGGATAGGTCAATGATTATGTACCTGGCTGCCTAATGACCCCAATCACATTCTTAAGGCCCAGGGCGTTAACGCCCGTTTTACCGCCGAGGGATGCATCGACCATTGAGAGCATGGTTGTTGGGACATTAACGTAATCAATGCCCCTCAGGTATATTGATGCTGAGAAGCCGACAACATCAAGGACACTCCCACCTCCCATACCTATGAATAGGCCGTCCCTATCGATACCCACCTCATGGGCACTCCTCACAATGTCTAGTGCTGTCTCGATGCTCTTACCCTCCTCACCATCTACTATTGGAATTACCGGGCAAGTAGCCTTAACCCTATTGGCAATATTCCTTGAGACGTACGCAATGCACCCCCCCGTATAATCCTTGGTAATTCTTTCCAGGGCCTCGCCATGATCAATGTTAATTAATACCTTAACATCGCCATCCCGCGACCTATACGTGAATTCTCTCATAACGACCTACCAATCGCCCTGGCCACCTCCCTACCCTTAACCATCAACTCCCTAAACATCTCAAATGTTAACTGCTGCTCGGCATCCGAAAAGGCCTCCCAAGGCCTTGGGTGAACCTCCACGAGGAGCATATCGGCACCCGCGGCTATGGCTGCCAGGGCCAGCGGTATTACCAGGTCCCTCCTACCTGCTGGGTGTGATGGGTCGACACAAACCGGTAGATGCGTCAGCCTCTTAACCGCAACCACGGCGCCCAGGTCCAGTGTGAACCTAGTGGCGTGTTCGAAGGTCCTTATACCCCCTCTCGCAGATACCACGTTGCCATTACCCTCAAGGAGTATGTACTCAGCGGCTTGTAGCCACTCCTCAACCGTGTTGCCGAGACCTCGTTTGAGGAGTACGGGCTTGCCTGACCTACCAACCTCCTTGAGTAGGTCGAAGTTTTGGGCGTTCCTCGCACCTATCTGCAGCATGTCCACGTACTCGGCCACGGTCTTTACCATCCTCGTATCCATGACCTCGGATACGACTGGTAAGCCAACCTCGTCACCCACCCTCCTGAGTATTTTCAATCCATCAACACCAAGCCCCCCCTGAAAGCTATATGGGCTTGTCCTAGGCTTAAACGCGCCACCCCCCCTGAGCAACCTAGCCCCCCCAGCCTCCTTAACGGCAACTGCCGTATCCTTAACCTGCTCATAACTCTCCACTGCGCATGGCCCAGCAGCAACCACGACCTCATCACCGCCAATCCTAACACCGCTAACATCAACTATGGTTCTATCCCTCCAGGCATTACTCGCCAATTGGTACTTGGCCTTAACCTCCACAATAATTGCGTTAGGGTCCACCGACTTAATGGCATTGGCGTCTACCTTCACGTCCGGCCAGGTAACCACTAGGTCCTCCCCCCCATAGACCCTGACAACGCTGAATTTAGCCCCCCCAGCCTTATCCAGTAGGCTGGTTATGTCATCCACCTTATCCCTGGATGCCTTGATTATCATGGCCCCAACACCCCCCCCATCATATTGCCTTTATAAAGCCCCCCCTCAACAACCTCCTTTAATAAATCACCTAACTCCCCAACCACACTCCTCGAGTATGGATTAAGCCTAAACAACTCACTACTAACCTCAACCTGCTCCAAAACCCTCTCTAACGCCTTAAACGTATACCTAAGGCTGTGGGTGACGAGTTGAGTATTTAAGTCAACGCCGATTCTCCTCAATGCCGCGTAAAGCGTGAGTAGTAATACGTGGTGAGCAACCTGTAAATAGGCCATAAACCTATCATGCTCCTCAGGACTGCCTAGAATAACGACGTTGAGTCCGGCACTCGTGAATAGGTCCTTAGCAATTTCGAGCTTATCATCACTGGTTTTTGATGGTATTAGGACCACGGTCTCGCCAATTGGATTACTCAACTCACCAAAGAGTGGGTGGATGCTTATGTAGTGGAAGCCTACCCTCAGTGATTCATCTTCAATAAGCCTAAACATGGGCGTCTTAACCGAGAATGAGTCCATGACTATGGAGCCCCTAAGCCTGCCTGAGTACCTACTCAATATGTTTATTGATTCATCCGTGGGCTTCGTGGCCAGTATAATGACTTCGTTGGGCACCAATTCCTCGTCATGTCTCTGGAGGATTACATCGGTGATTCTACCAAGCGTCCTGGCGAGGGTCCTACCAACCCTACCACTGCCAATTATCGTCACGCCAATACCAAGCCTACCCACTAACTGAGCCTTGTTGAAGCCCTAATTATTGATTGGGCAATGCCGATGCAGTCTCAGTATCAACACCAAACCTACTCA
>BBCS01000001.1 GCA_001316125.1 Vulcanisaeta distributa JCM 11213 | reverse complement strand
AAGGGCATCATTGATAGGATGAGGGGGGGCATGGGATTCAAGAAGCGTGATATGAAGCACAAGAAAGTAATCACTATTTACTCCTCAAAGGCCGTTGCACTGGCCCAGAGGTGGCTTGGTGAGCCTAGGATCAAGGCATTGATCGAGGACTTGAGCTTACTGCCGGATGCTGAGAAGTTGAGGGATTTAATCGAGCTGGCTAACATGAGGGTTAAGCCACGCGGTAGTTCAATGGTTAAGGTTATTGATGGTATATCGATGGCCGTGCATGTGAACAACAAAGGCTGTGCTGTGTTGAGGATTAGGCGTAAGAGCTTGAGGACGCATTGGCAGTCCAGGAGAGGCTAAGGAGTGCTGGCTACAATGCCAAGTTAAGGGAGTGCAGTGATAGGTTTGAGGTCTACATAAACCATGGCGAAATAAAAAATCACCCAGAGCTTACTGCCAGGACCTGCGAGGTATTAAGGAAGATGCTTGACGAGGCGTTAAACGAGGGAAATAAAAAGAGGACGCAAAGAATACTCAGGGCAATGAAAAACCTAAACTGCCCCCCCGCCCAAGCCCACGGGCCTAAACCTCCCTACTTAGCAAGTTCATCGTTTAGTCATTCAATAATACTTTACATTTATAAAATAATTAATGTTAAAATAACCATGCCCAAACCTTTATACCAGGCACTTACTATGAGATAAAATAAAAGTTAGTTTTTCATAACATATAACTGGTAGGGTTAGGGGTAGGGTGACGTGTGGTTACTGCGGCTTTGAGGGTGATAGGGACGTTATTGGCGCTATAAATATAGCTCTAAGGGGGGGCTTTTTAATACTCATGAAGTGCGTTAGGGAGGGCATAATCGGGGGGGTGGCCCGAAAACTCCAGGGGGGGTTGCTCATCGCCTTTTCGTTTGTTTATTCCTTACTGATTTTCATGCGCCGTGTAGGTTTTGTACGCCCTTATTAATGCCTCGTGCACGGCGTGGGCTATGGCCTTGCCTATGCTCGTTGCTGGTCCTGCGTATGGTTCTTTATTACCGTTAATCGGCGTTATTATCGCCACCGCGTCTGAGGTTGTTCCGTGAATCTTGCCGTTAGTTAGTTCGGCGAGTGTTAACGCCTTCACCTGCGCGCTCAACGTTATGGCGTCTATCATTGCCTGCACCGTCAATGGTTTATTCATGATTATCGCCATGTTCACTGTTGATTCGCAGAAGCCCCCCCGAGCCTCTATACTGTCCTTATTTATCCGATAAGGATTTGTCAGTCCCATGGTTATTGATACCTCAATCTCCACGTCGTTGATTACCTCCCTATGTGTTATGTGGTTTCTTGGTAGTTCTGTGGCTGTTAGGAAGGTTATTGCTTCGTCGCTGTTTATCGATAATTCCCTGTGTACCCTTATTACTTCCTTGATTGGGTCGTTATTGAAGTCCTTGGGGACTTGGTGATGTATTATGTATTTAATGCCGTTCCTTAGCCCTCCGTCTACGGTGCTTGCTAAGGCTATTGCTTCCTGGCTTAGCGTGATCACTATGTTTCCGCCTACGTATTTCACGTTGTTAATCACGTTATTTTGGGGGGGGTGTGGGTTTGGTAAATTAAGGTTGTGCCTGTGCGTTGGTTTAAGTATCTTGCTTATTTACTATGGTAACCTAGTCTTCCTGGGGGGGTGATCTGTTCATGAATGGGTCATCACTTCCTCAGCTAACTCTGACTTCTTCACCTGGCTTGTTTCCGGGGGGGCACTTCTTTAAAGGGGGGGTTTTGCAGTTGATGCCTTGTGTTGTTGATTAGGGAGTTTGAGGTTAATGAGTTGGTCTCGTTTGATGATGCCATTAGGGCTGTTGAGGATGGGTTTAGGTTGTTGGGTAGTGGTAATGCCGTTAATCTGCCTAGGCGTAGGGCGGTCGTTAGTGGTGCTGTGCTTCATGTGCTTCAGGGCATCGTCCTCGGTGATTATAGGGTTGCTGGGCTTAAGACGTACTTGAGTACGAGGCATGGCACCAAGTTCGTAGTCATCCTATTTAGTCTTGATAGTGGTGAGTTGTTGGCTATTATCGAGGCTGATAGGCTTGGGCAACTCAGGACTGGGGGGCTGCATCAGCGTGGCCACTAGGTATATGGCCAGGAAGGGCTCGTCGGTGCTCGGCATAGTTGGTGCGGGTACGCAGGCCAGGGCTCAGTTTGAGGCGTTGAGTAGGGTTTTGAGTCTCAGGTTGGTTAAGGTCTTTAGTAGGACGCGTGAGCATGCCGAGGAGTTTGCCAGGTTTATTAGGTCTAGGGGCTTTGACGCGGTGGTTGCCGTGGATTATGAGGATGTTTGCAGGGGTGTTGATATTTTGGTCACCGCGACCAACTCGAGGGACCCCCCCTTCATACGTGGTTCCTACGTGGTGCCTGGTATGCACATTAATGCCATTGGTAGTAATTGGGCTAATAGGGCTGAGTTAGCGCCTGACGCCGTACTTAAGGCGGACGTTATAGCGGTTGATGACGTGAGCCAAGCCAGGGAGGAGGCCGGGGGACTTAATAATGGCTGGTGATGCCGTTTGGTCCAAGGTGGTCCCCCCCTGGCTGACATTGTTGCTGGTAGGGTTAGGGGGGGTAGGCAGGGTGATGACTCAATAACGATCTTCAAGTCCCTGGGAATTGCCGTGGAGGACCTTGTGCTTGCTAAGTTGATCTATGATAGGGCCGTTAGGGAGAGGAGGGGGGTGTTGAGTTTGAGTTTAGGGGGGGTGTTTTCAGGTAGTGATTGAGGAATTGATTTTTCAACCTAAATGGCGATGTTTTTCATGGGCACTTACTGGTGCCGTACATTACATTGTATGTGCCGCCAGATGGGTAGTTGATTGATAGTTGCTTGACGGTCCAGGGTGTGCCTGGTTGGTACTCAAGTACGAAGTAAACGACGCTGCTGAAGGTATTCTCATAGGTGCCATAGCACACGACACCCCTCTCCCAATAAACCGGTGAGACCGCCGTATTGAGTTTATTGGCGCCCTGAACTAACGCCCATGATCCATCATCCTCCTCAAAACCAACGGGGGGGTACCAAGCCCAGGCGCTTGTTGGTTGTGGTAGGCAAGTCCATTGGTTGAGGAATGCAAACCACCAAACTAGGTTGTTAAGTGCGACCGTGGGGGGGTCCACTGAGTATCGGTTATGAAATTCCTATCGGTAGTGCTCGTGCCAGACGCCGTTGGTTGGAACTGGAAGTTAACAGTAATCCCCAATGGTAAGGGTACTGATATACTGATATAACTCAGTATACCAGGTGTGCAGGTTATCGTGCCTGGTTGTATGCCTGTACCACCTGCATAGCCCATGTATGAGTTGATGCCGTTGAGTACACTATAATAATCATTCCACGCGGTGGTCATGTTAATGCCGGCCCTGTAATAGGCTATGGAACCACCGCTGAAGCTTGGTATGTAATTCATGAACCCGAGGTACTCAACTGGTATTTGGGGCGTGGTTCCCGTGGTCATGGAATTGGCAACTACGATACAATAATCGAATTGATACGCGGACTGCAATCCATCATAATACGCTTCTATAAATTGGCGTCCTGTGCTGAAGAACCAGCCGTACTGCCCATTAAGTTGCCCACCATAATTATTTTGTATGTACTGACATGGGTCTTGATTAATAGGGTCAAAGCTCGTGTTAGTTATTGTAGGTATCTTATGGGTCGTATTGTACCAGTATTCTATTGACCATCTTAATTGCTGTGCTTGATTATTGGTACGACGGTGATTGTTAAGCCTGCATTGCCAAAGCCTATTATGTACGATGATTCATTGGTTGGGAAGATTGGGAAGCCAATGACCTTGCTGTGGTAGTAATTACCCCCCCAGGCCACCGCCATGGTTTCCTCGAGCATTAAGGTCTCGTTAGGATTTTCGCTGATGATTATTATAAGGTCGTTACTGCCCATTGGGATCTCTAGCGCATTTGCCAGCTCGTCATAGCTCATGCGTAGTGTCCTGTTCACGTAGCCCCCCCAGTCGATGATTACTACGGAGCCGTTGGGTATTGAGGATAATTCGCTGGGGCTTACGAAGCCTATGGCGTTTGATGGTAATCCTGGTTTTGTTAAGTTGTTGATTAATGATTGAGGACCCACCACAAAGACGTGCACATTAGGGGGGGGTAATGAGAACTGGGTTGGTTGATACTTAGTGGGTCTTCCATGCTTGGATGTGGTTATGTATTGGTTAATGAGGAGGGCCACCGTTATCAATAAAGCAAGCATTAGTAGGATTAAGACCCACGACTTAGATTTCAAGCCCATGCGCATTAAATCCCCCCCAACTACGGATTTCCTACTCAGGTCCTTAAAAGGTTATTTAAAATATTGCCGAGAGATTTTTAATATTGCCTTAATCTGGGTCCCGCGGTTGTTAGCTTATTGATGCGTATATGTACGTGGCCGGTATGTAGTAGTTGCCTGAGCCCCCCCATTGGTACTTTATCGGTGTGTAGTAGTACTTGGCGTAGATTATGCCAGAACCCACGTAACTACTCTTAAGTGATAGGTACACTTCCGTTATTGTTAATTGCTGATTCTCTGATGAGAGGCCGACGGACGCGGCTATGTACGGGCTCACTGGGACCGACTTTAGCAGTGGTATTGCGGCTGCGAGTAGGTCTATTCCGTTGACCTCACGAACCATATTATAAGAGTAATACCAAACACCTGTCGTGCTTGTTGTTGTGGATGATGATTTCCAATTCTTAGCCACCACGTTGAATATTGGGTCGAGGCCGTAGCCATCACTTGGGTTCGTATCATTATAACTCCACCTAATCATGGCATTATTCCTTAGTATGGGCGCGGCAATTGCCATAGTCGCATTCTCATCAACGTAGTAGCAATAGGGCGGTACTGATGGGGGGGATATGCAGTAATAAAGCTTGTACCTCGCAATCGTGTAATTGCCTATGAAGCCCACTGCCGAGATGAAGGACTTATCATTAATAGGCGACAAATCTGGGTAAACAATCATATAATAATCTAGGTATACGTAGCTCTTCCTTAGTGTGAATGTGTATATGTCGGCTTCGTAACTCGTTGATACCGAGGAGCCGCTCTTAACATCAACCTCAGCACCACCCGCGAAGTTCACGTAAATACCCGATGACTCCCGAGCCTCAATGTGCTCATGAAGCGCGACATCATTTACTTTGTATACGTTGCCGGTCACGTAGAGCATTGCCGTGGGTATCCCGGTGAATGTTGCGCTGTAAAACACATGATCAAGTCTCCAAATGTAGCATGAGACAATGCCCGTGTATGGATCCGTAGCGCAGGAGCTCAGTATCTCACTGGGCGGCCAGGTCTGCATCGTCACTGGCGCATAGGCACCGAGACTTACCGATGCGCCGCTGGTTAGTTTCATAAGCTCACTCCTCGGGATCATCGGTAATGCTGTTGTGTTTAGCCTGATGTTAACATCCACTGAGTAGCCCCCCCTGGTTATCAGGGTTGTGTTTATCGGCATGCCCCTGATGAATGACCTAATGCCATTGCTGTAGATAACCACCCCCCCAAGCATTATTAGGCCGGGCTCGGCGATATCTGGGTCGTTACCCATGGCCCTCAGGGAATCCCTCCAGGACTTCGCGAAGTCCCTAATGACCGTGTAGTTCAGGTTCACGGAACCCCCCCTTCCGCACTTGAAGTCTATGAGGCCTATTGAGCCGTTGGGCATCAACCCATATACACTGAGGCAGGTAATTACTGGCTGACCGCTCTCATTAAATACATGGACCACGAAACCGGGCCTTGACAATAAGCTGGGCACGTACTTGGCGGTTACGTTAGGGGCTGGGTCCTCAGTAACCGTATTAAAAGCCGTGTAGGCATAGACGCTGAGAATGGAGGCAACTATTACGGCTATTGAAGTAGCCGTAATTAACCACCTTACCTTAGGCTCATAACAACCAAGCTTTTGAAAAATTCACCGGGCTTTTTTTAACTTCGGGTGTTCTTAAAAAGTGAGTCGAATAGGATTAATCAGAGCCCCCCCTGTTTAGGTTTTATTAATGCCAGGTACTTGGTAAATGAATACCACTTATCACACCACTACTTAATTTAATTAATCCACGTAAGTGCATCATTCGTAGAGAATGACATTAAGGTCGAGTTTGGGCGTGCTTAATGAGTCAAAGTAGGTAACCTCCCTCCGGCCCTATCTCCTCAAGCTCGCCAGTCCTTGGGTTCACCTTGAATCCAAGTGATTCCAGGGCGTATACGCCGAGTAATGGTGTTGGTGTCTTTATGGCAGCTATCATCACCGGCCCTCTTCTGCTCTTGACCTCAGCTTCGCCCACGTATATTCTCGCCCTCTCCCTAGTGCCATTGGCCATTATTAATTCCACGGTGTATGGAGTCTCGATTAGGCCCAGCTCCTTGATGGTGCCTGGATCTAGGACTATGTAGGTTGAGCCTGTGTCTACGAGCATCCTAAGGGTCCTTGAGCCTGCCCTGCCCTTGATTATTACCTCAACGTATACGTGACCCATACCAAATATTATTTTTGTAAATTAAAATATAAGCCTTCATGTTATCGTTTCTCTTTGACTTTTTCTATTCCCTATGCTTTTTAACCCAGCGCGAGTAATTACTGTTATGCTTAACCGCGGACTTATTAGGTTTGGGCTTATTCTG
Organism: Vulcanisaeta distributa JCM 11213; assembly: GCA_001316125.1. The sequence goes on along the minus strand of BBCS01000001.1, from coordinate 718,063 downwards.
GAGTTCATAGCCGAGTTCCTATACTTCATGATTATCCTATACCCAAGGTACCTCAGCCCTATTCTCATTTTATTAATCGTATTGACGTACACGGTATCGTCGGTGACCATGTACCTGGGCTTCAATGGGTATTCCAGACCATTGAGTATTGGGTCTGTTGGTGCATTACTGTTAATGCTTGGTTCGTCACTACTATTAATGGTTCATTTCATACCGCGACCTTACTTAATCATTATAGTGGGCATGGGAATCGCTTCCTAGGTGATGTTTCAATCTCGATATTCCTCTGGAGAACCACGCAACGGAACCTGCTGATTAGGGTTGGTGCCGTGCTTAACGCGATGCCCATTATCACGTTCATTGGGAGTCTATTGTTGGCGATTGGTATTGGCAATGCTAAGGACCTTGGCTAAGTCGTTCACCGTGTCTACATCGATTAGGATCTCGGGACCGCACTCCACGGTACATACGTCATCTCTCCCCCCCCTTAATATCTCCCTTGCACCGACATCACCGCTTAACCTCATTAACTCTGGGAATAATGTCCTATGAATTAACACGGGATTACCCCCCCTCACGCCGTTGTGCACCGGCACAACTGCGCTGCATCCATTGCGGTAGGCATTTATTATTCTCGACAGTGTTTCATTGGTTATGAGTGGCATGTCAGCCAGTACTATGAGCACTGCATCGTAGTCCTGAAAGAAGCGAAGCCCAAGCCTTATCGACGTGCTCATTCCATCCCTATAGTACGGGTTGTAAATAACGACCTCATTAACCAGGTAGGGCATTAACTCGCTGGCATAAGCCCCCCCAACAACGACCACCCTATCAAGCCCACCCAACGCCCTTAAAACCCTCACTATAACTGGCTCACCACCAACCCTAACCAGCAACTTATTACCGCCAAACCTCCTACCCTCACCTGCAGCCAGTACTACTGCACCTATTCTCATGATTTAGTCATGTTGTGGTAAGTAAAGTAAGGTTATTAATCTCACTGCAACCCCCTCTCCTTAGGTATTTCTTCATATTAATCCTTTTAAGACGCGCTAGGTCCTACTGACGATGCTTGAGTACGTGTTTAAGGGATTATATGGTTACGCTTCAGTATTTGTATTAATGGTTCTTGAGGGTATGTCGCTGCCCATACCCAGTGAGGTTGTTATGCCCCTGGTTGGTTACTACGCATCGCTGGGTTTCATAAACCCTGTATTTGGCGTGTTGGTTGGCACGCTTGGTAGCCTGGTTGGTTCATTAATTGATTATTACATAGCCTATTACCTGGCTTACCATTCCTTCTCAGGTATGGTGGATTATTCGGCCTTAACAAGAGGAGACTTGATTCATTGAGTAGGTGGTTTAATAAGTATGGTATGGCGGCTGTATTTGGCTTCAGGTTTCTGCCTGGCTTTAGGGCGCTCATATCATTCCCAGCGGGCCTGGCTGGTATGAGAATAATGGGCTTCATCATCGTTACATTCCTCGGGCATTTAATCTGGGACACAATCCTCGTGTATATTGGTTATGCATTTGCGACTCAATGGTCGTTAATTATAGGATTAATTGATAAGTACTTATACGTTATTGCTGTTGTGGCGGTAATCGTGATAGTAGCGTATATAATACTAAGACTTCGTATGGAGCCTAAGCATGGTAATTCCTGAGATGTGGCTGATCACCGTGACTGCTATTCACTTGACGATCCAATACTCTCCTCCCTACCGTGCCTCACAATCCTTATCCTGGTCCTTAACGGTACATGTAGCCCCCCCAACCTCTCGAGTACTTGGTAGAGTTCGTAATCCTGAAGCCCACCCAGCCTACCGCTTAAGTAGAGTTCGGCTAATTGCCTAAACACCTGAACAGCTGTATCTCCATATAACTGCAATGCATTGTCTATTATCTCACCAGCCCTCTCCCCCCTCGTTATCTGCCTAATTAATTGAATGACCTCCTCACGGGTTAATTCACGCTTGGTGCTGGTTTTCTGCTGGGTCTTATTAATTATTTCCATCATCATCTTCATCATTATCCTCCTTCTCTCGATCTCATCGATGTTCTCGCTCATGGTGGATTTATAGTTTACTTATCGGGCTTAAAAAGCTTGGTTCCTTGCTCATTATCGATAGTTTTATTAATTAACCCAGCATTATCGATGTTGTGGAGTTACTCATTAGTGTTAAGCCCATTAGGGACCTACCCAAATTGAATACGCAGGCGGAGCTTGATATTAGGGGGTTACCCAGACGTTGATAAGTTCCTGCCAGCCCTCGCGGTGGAGCTGGAGGATCTTGGGCTTAGGATTGGGCAGGTCAGGGTTGGTTACTTAAGGAGGAGGGGGGGTGATGCTGAGAGGTTCATGGCATTGCTCGATTACCTTAATGTGGATTCTATGGTGGCTAGGCCCGGTATTAATGATGTTAATACACTGGCGGAGTTGCTTGATGAGGCTTCGATGTACGGTGTTAGGGTGATTTGGGAGTTCGGTGTTGGGGGGGACTTCCTGAGGAGCCTGGTGAGGTTACCGAGCTTGCCAGTGAGGTTTCGCCGCATAGGCTCGGCCTGGCGCTTCATGTGGCTAGGGAGAGGGGGGGCTTGAGGGAGTTCGTTAGGAGGTTTGTTGAGTTGAGTGGCTATATCAAGGCGATTTACTTTAGCAATAAGAGGGGTGGTTCCTTTGGGTTGCCCATATTCGAGGGCTCAATAGATTTCCTGAAGCTTTTAAAGGTCCTGCAGGTGCTTAGGTATGACGAGAACATAGTCCTCCACTATCTGCCGAGCTATTACGGTAGGTATGGTGTGGACCTTGAGGTTCTGAACTCCTTCATTAACTCCCTGGGTGGTGGCGGTGCGGATAGGAGGTTGATTAGGTCGATAGAGAGGATAGTCAGTGAGGTGCTTGGTCAGGGTCAGGAGTAGTCCAATGTAATCCTTAAAGCTTAATAACTAACCCGGGGGGGGTTAGTAACTAACGGGGGGGAGTTAGTCATGCTATTTAGCCTTGAGCCTAAGGTAAATAGAAAGGACCTTTATGATAGGGATAGAGAACTCAATGAATTAAGGGAGGGTGTGCACAGGGGTAATAAGCTCATTGCGATTTATGGTATTAGGAGGATTGGTAAGACTAGCTTGGTCAAGGCCTTCCTGAGCGATCTCTCCTATCCATACGTACTTGTTGATGTGAGACAAGTATACTTCATTGAGGGCAATGTCAACGCCAGCAATCTGGTTAAGTACATCATCAATGGTTTTAAGGGGGGGTTCATGGGAATGGGTGAGAGACTTTGGGAGAGCTTTAGGGATGCGTTGAGGGGGTATAGGCTGGGTTAGGGTTGGCGCAGGTGGTATTGAGGTTAAGTTATCCAGGAAGTCAAGGGTAAACTTAATTGAATTACTTAATGTAGTTGATGGGTGGTGTGAGCGTAATTCCACGAGGTTCATACTAGTGTTTGATGAGGCTCAATACATGAGGTTTTCGAACGTTAAATATGATGGCGTATTGGCATGGGCTTATGATGACCTGGGCAACATCACATTCATAGTGACTGGGAGTGAAGTTGGTGTTTTGAGGGATTTCCTGAGGATTGACGATCCACAGGCGCCCCCCCTCTATGGTAGGTATATCAAGGAGATATACGTTGATAGGTTTAGTAAGGATGCCGGTCTCGATTTCCTTAAAAGGGGCTTCGCTGAATTAGGTATTGAGGTTAGTGAGGGTGAGTTGGAGGAGGTTTATGAGCGGTTGGATGGTATTGTCGGTTGGTTAACGCTGTATGGTTACTTAAGGGGCGTTGAGGGGGTTGAGCCATAGAGAGGCTTTGGATAGGGTATTCAGTGATGGCGTTAAGCTTGTGCTTAGTGAACTTGATGAGGTTATTAGGCCTTCGAGGGCCAGGTACTTAGCCATACTTAATGCGGTGGCTCATGGGTTAAATACGTGGAGTGAGATTAGGAGGTACGTTGAGGTTAAAACCGGCGAGATCTCCGACACTGTGTTCAATAGGCTTATGAGGAATCTCGTTAAGTATGGTTATTTAAGCAGGGTAGGCGATAATTACGTCATACCCGACCCAGTCGTTGCCAAGGCCGTCGTAGAGGCTGGCATTGGTTGAGAAGGGTTTTTAGGACTGGAGGGGGGGTTGTAGTTAACTAGAGGGGGGGTTGTAGCCATGCTATTTGATGAGAGACCAAAGGTGAGTAGGGGGGGTGACTTGTATGATAGGAATGAGGAGCTGAATGATATACTGAAAAACATTAATGGACCCATGATTGTGGTTACCGGCATTAGGCGTATTGGTAAGACTTCCGTAATTAACGTGGCGTTGAATGAGACCGACATACCCTATGTATTAATTGATTGTAGGTCGTTGAGGGATAATTATGGTAGGTCTGACCTATATCGATTAATATCCAATGCCCTATCATCAAGCCTTGACAAGCTAATCGATGTTCTAAGGAAGATCAGGGGGGGCATCTCGATCATGGGTAATGCCATCGAGATTAGGTGGAGGGGGGGTAGGGAGCAGGTTAGTCTGGCGGAGCTTTTTGATAGGCTTAATGAGAGGAGGGTTGTGGTGGTGTTTGATGAGGCGCAGAGGCTGAGGGGGGGTCCGTTGTCGGGTGAGGTTCTTAATGCCCTGGCTCATGCGTATGACTTCGATAGGAATGTAACATTCATACTCAGCGGCTCTGAGGTTGGGTTGCTCTATGAATTCATGGGCATTGAAGATCCAAATTCACCATTGTTCGGCAGGTACTTCCATGAGGTGAGGATTGGTAGGTTCACCCGTGATGAATCAATTGACTTCCTGAGGAGAGGATTTAAGGAGTTGGGTATCGAGGTTTCCACAGACGTTATTGAGACCATTGCGGATGTGTTTGACGGCATACCTGGTTGGCTTGTTTATGTTGCCAATGCCTACATTAGGGGGGGTGTTAGGGATTTATCGATGATTAGGGATGCCGCAATTAGGGAGGCGCTGAATGAGCTTGAGAAGCTCATAAGGGTTAAGGCTAGTTACTCAACCGTTAATGCCAGGAGGACGGCGCTGGTGCTTAGGTGCATCGCCAGTGGTGGTAATACGTGGTCCAAGGTGGTCAGATGTGTAGAGGATTTCGAGGGCACGACAGTATCACCGACATCGTTGAATAATGTGATAAAGACCCTGGAGAGACTGAGTATCATTGAGAATTACGAATTTCTAGACCCAATGTATAGGGAGGCAGCCATGAGACTGGGCATTCCCAATTACTGAAGCTTTATTTTTAGGTCTGCCATGGTATGAATTAGGGCGGTATATGGGTCACGTCTTTGTTAGTATTCGCTTTAGGGGGGGGAGGGATGAGTTTGCCATGGAGAGGGTACCCGTGGATACCGGCGCCTCCTTCACCGTAATGCCCCTGGAATTAGCCAAGGAACACTTCATAGAGGCTCCATTTGAGGTTGAGATTAGGCTGGGTGATGGCAGGACGGTGAGGGCTAAGGTATTCATTGCCGAGGCCGAGATTGAGAGTAGGAGGGACCCAATCAGGATATTAGCGTTTAGTGGTGCAATGCCGGTGATCGGTGTTGACACGCTGGAGACCCTAGGGCTTAGGGTTGACCCGGTGACTGGTAGGATTGAGAAGACCGAGTATTACATGCTATTCGTAACAGCCACCGCGCAATCATTGCCGTAAACGCGGGAATTCCCACGAATGATTTAGACATTACCTAAGAGGTCCTCCTCAGGAAGTATGTTATTTACTGGCTCACCCTCATGTGTTAGGAATTGTATGAGGTTTTTATCCCTAGTTAATAACTTTAGGTTTCTAGTAACGGCTGTTGCGTATAGAAGTAGGTCTATTAGGTCATTAAAGCCCTTACGTTTAAGTCTAAGGGCTTTAACGTACCCATCAATTGTTGGTTCGGTAAGTATGAACTCATCATTTATGACTTTTAACCCCCCCTCATTACGGTATCCTCATCATAATTAAGTCTAGAAAGCTTGCCCAGGATTTCAATAATATTGTATTGTGTGTAATAGAACTCAGCCTTAAACCTCCTTCTCATCCTTGATAGTGCGATTAGTACCTCATCTATACCCTTAACGTTAATACCCACGATGGGTAGGAGATAAGTTGTATCAAGAAGTATCCGAGGCCTCACTCCAATACTCATTCTGCATCTCCTCAGATTCCCTCTCAAACTCCTCAAAGGTTACCTCAGCGAACTTTTTAACCTTCAAAGCATATTCAAACGGGTCCTCAACACGCTCGATAATTATCCTATTACCATCAACCCTCAAAACAACATAATCACCCTCAGAAATGCCCACAGCCTCAGAAATCGCCTTAGGTATGTAAATAGTATTCTTTTTAGAAACCCTGACCCTAACCTCTAACATACCTTAATCATTAATAATCTGAGCTTATAAACATTTCTGAGAAACAATTAAATCTCAAAATTCATTAAGCTCTGAATCTTTCAAGCAACTTCATCAACTCTCGTTCCTCCTGCTCCAACCTCTCATCCCAAATGTCCCTGAATAACTCCTTAATTGTTAAGGCCCAACTAACAACCTCAATAATGTCGTCCTTAACCTCGTCAGGGTCCCTATAATCGACTAAGTTTGGGTCGAAGCCATTATAGGAGAACCTATGAAGCAACAACGCCGTCTTTACCACAGCCTCCACGTCTATACCCAATTTCTTCAAGTCCTTAGAAATACCTATTAACCAGTGGTTGGTGCTGAGTAACCCACGTCCTCATACCAAGCCCTCCTCCTCTCATCCACCCCCCCTTCAATGATTTTGACAAAATTCTTAACAACCAACGCGCTGACTATGGACTTAACGCTCATGAACGCCTTAGCCGAGGCGTTTTGGATAAGGTCCCTGCCCAGCATCTCCAATGCCAACCTAGCCTCAACCAAGCCGTCAAGGACCTTGGCATACACATACGCCACGGGATCCCTCTTATAATCTAAGTAACCAACCTCCACATTGGGAACATCATAGGTCGCTTAATAATGCTTTTTAGAAATTCTATCCCTAAACACACTGCAATACACGTGATCCAAGTCAGACTCACCGAGTACCCTGACGTACATGTGAGCAATCAACCTCCGCGCAAGTACTGGGTCAGCTGAATAAATGAGTACACCATCCCTCAGGACCACGTATACCAACTCATTGGGCGCCTTACTTAAGTCAACCAAGTCAACCTTATCCGCTGGCGCACCGAGCACCTGCGCTAAATCTCTGATTAAACTAACCATCTTCTCATAATTGGATTGATCCTCATGAGTACGGCAACGTCATAATCACTACCCTCCCTAACATCACCCCCCCTGGCGCGACTACTGAAGAGAAACGCCAACAATACGCCATACTTCGTGAAAACCCTGACAAGCGACTCACTGGGTATCTCTGGATCCACGTTATTCTCCTCTATCAACCTTAACAACTGGTTAGCTAGGCTGGGCACGTTCTTAAGGACCCAGGACCTCAACTCCAACAGTTCATTCCTACTGAAGGACCTATAGACATGGACAAGCATACTCCTATTAATTACCACCTGCCTAATCAACTCCCTAACATCATCACATATTAATCCACGCTCATGAAGCACATCGGCCAACCCAGCATAACTAGGAGGTTCCTAAGACCGAGCTCAGCAACAACCATAGCAAGCACATTAAGTAGATCCTGGTGTACGGCATAGAGCAACCACCTAAGGGCATACTCCCGAAACGCATCATTAATCTCCACTAATTTACTCAAATCGCTCAACTCCTCATAAACCCTGGAAATCAGCGCCCTAACCTCCATTCAATGATTAGAACATTGCCGATAATAAATACTTTATGACAATTATGGGCCTATAGGCAATATCATCATTATTTCAAAACCATTAAACTTTAAGCCTATAGAGAAACATTGAAGCAATAATCTAAGTGCTATTAAGTAATGATGGTTCTAAACTAGCCCCCTAATTAATATAAACAGTACCCCCAATTAGCGTGGGATGTCCCTGTACTACTGGCAATGCCAAACACATAAGTGCCGTTAGGTGGCGATTAATTATGCGGTTATTAGGTATAGTTTTAGGCTCTGTTAAGATTTGTGGCGTTAGGCTTTTGTGACCCGTAGCAGTAGTTCAAGCAGGCAATTCACGATCCCGAGTGAGGTCAGGGGGGGGATGTTCGGCATCAAACCACTAGACGAGGTTGAAATAATTGAAGTAAGGCCAAGACAAGCCAGGGAGCCATGGCCCATGTCGAGGCTGAGGTCAGGCGTGCTGGGTGATCATTATTCATGCGTGGTAGGAGCTCACATTCATACCTAGCATTCACAATATCCAGTAATTACTTAACTGTTATTATTTATGTTTATTGAGTTCGGTTACTCTATTGAGGATATTACCGAATCAATTAGTAGGTACATTACGTACCCCCCCATTATTGGTGAGTATATTAAAGCCGTTACTAGGAGAACGAATGTTGGATTAAGGGTAATAGGCCCTAAATATATGGGTCCTAATGGCGATATTGTAACTATAATAAGCACGAGCAATATCGGTAAGAGTAATGCCGTGACTAAATACACCTCCATAAATAAACTAAGTATCTGAGTAGCGCTTCTTAATTTATTATACTTATTTCTAACTAAATACTCGAGCTTGAGCATTAGTATGTCGGCTAGGTTGGCACTGATTAGATAGGTTTCGGCAATGAGACTGAAGACTTCATTGTAGGTCCTTGATGGAACGCGATTAAGGCTTGCTCTTAGCGCCGTTAGTATGTCTATACCGCCCTCCCTGACATCCCTAAGTATTAGCCTGAACTCCCTGGCTATGTATGGGTCCCTCTCGATGGCGGCTAGGGTATTAATCAACTCCTCAAGGGTGACTCCACTGGCTATTAGTGGTATCATAATCATAAGCGTGTTTACTAGGTACCTCTCGAAGTGGCTTGACCTTACATAGATCTTCATATTCACGTAAATAAGCACCGATAGGTAATCAACAAGTAGCACAATAACCACAAGAAGCGTTACACTCCTTGCTACACTTATTGGTGCAAGTACGTAAGCCACCATCAACGCCACAATGATTATTGGGGGGGTATACATGGCCACTGCAGTTACGAAGTCCCTATTGAAGTCATAACCACTGAGTGAGTAGAGCCTATTAACGTAATTATTCACCCAACGCCTATAGGCCGTTAATGGGTTTATCAAGGCAGCTCACCGCCCATCACGGCCTTATACGTCCTCTCTGGATCAACGTAGTAATTCCTGGTGACCCTAAACACGGCCTCAGGCGACCTAAACCCATACTTGGCCATGGAGACCATGATTTCAGTCCTCCTCTTAAGCTCCCTATCAACCTCCTCCTGAGACACCCTACCCATCTTCACGAGATCGGCGATTAAGGCACTATTACTTAACTTAACGAGTTCATCTCCATCCTTACTCCATCTAAATAAGGTATTAACTCTTAAACCACTCCTCCTCACGTCTAATAATTCGCTAATATCCATGACACGCCTGGCAATCCTATCCCCCCCAACCCTCACCCTATTGATTAATATGAATACATTAGCCAGGGGTATCAGGGCAGGGGGGGGACGCTCATGGGCCTAGACAACAGTCTCCTCACGGCGGCGATCAGGGAACTCGCATGTATTGTAGTAAGGCCAGTGTGTCCGCTGGCCAATCCTTGGAAGAAGACGTAGGCCTCCTCACCCCCCCTTAACTCACCAATAACCAGGTAATCAGGCCTAATCCTCATGGACACCTTAACTAGGTCGTAAGCCGTAACATTCTGCACGTTGGGTGTCTCGGATTCCCTAACGACCAGCGGCACCCACTGCTCATGCGGAATATTAATCTCCCTAGTATCCTCAATGGTTACAACTCTAGCCTCAGGCCTAATTAAAAATAATAATGCGTTGAGTAGTGTTGTCTTACCTGCGCCAGTCGGTCCAATGATGACCATGCTTATGCCATTCTCAAGCATAAACCATAGGGTGGCTATGGCTTCAGCCTTAATAACACCGTCGATTAATAAGTCAATGACGGTTATCGGGTTAGCCCTAAACTTCCTAATGGTTACGATTGGCCCATAGGGCGAGACATCCCTAAGCCCAAGCTCAACCCTGAGACCCTCAGGCAGCAAGCCCTCCAGTATTGGGTATGCGGAACTAACGTTCTTACCAACCCTCTGGCTGATCTTCACAACGAGACTGCTTAACTCATCATTACTCAGGGTAATATTCGTCCTCAAGTGCTCATACCTACTATGCCACACGTAAACGGGTCTATTGGGTCCATTGATGTTAATGTCCTCAATGTAATCATCCTTAATCAATGGGTCAACCTTGCCGTAACCCGCGGTATCCCGCACTAAGTAGTACATGATGCTCCTTAACTCGTCATTGCTTAACTTAATCCTTAACCTACTCATTGCATCGTTTACCAATGACCTCAAATACTCATCAATTTCGCCATCCCTAGGTAATGCACTACTCATTTTTAGTAATTCCCTGGCCTTAGCAAGTACCTTACTCGCATTATCACTGAGTGTTGGCTCAATCACGTTATAGAGATAAAGCCGGTGGTCCTGTCCCTAACAATGAGTACGCCAATCAATCCCTTAATAACCTCATACTCATCAATCAACTCAACACTTTCCTTATCCACAGGTTAATTTCAATTCTGGGTTATAAATCCCTAATTTTAAAATAAGATAGGCTTATAATTCAGAACTGAAGTTAAATAAACTAAGGCAATAACATGCGCAGGAGAACAATAATAACATTAATAACGGCAACGATGATGATAATAACGATAGCGCTATCCTACGTACTACTACCGAAGACCTACGTCCAAGTGCTCATCGGCAAACTATTACTGAGTATTCCAATACCATACAGCGTACTTGGCGCCACGTTAATGGCAATAGCATAGCCATTGAGTTACTGCCACTATCAATAATCGAATACAGGCTGTGGCGAGTAAACAATGAAATACTCACGGACATACCCGCCGTAATCAGGGTGCTCAGGGACGGCCTAAGCTCAGGCCAAACCCTAAGTGGCGTTACTGAAATGCTCACTAGGACCGGTAGGAGTAGGCTTAGTGAGTTAATTGTTGAGTCAATCAGGAAGGAGAGCATGGGCGTGACGACGATGAAGGATGACTTAACCAGGTATCTAGAGAACTCGGTAATAACTACCTGGCAATGCTGGCGGTAATACTCGAAACCGCAATAAGATCGGGGGGGCAAAGCTACAGGAAACCCTTGACATGGCGTATAGGTCCTTCGAGGACATGGTGAGTTATTACCTGGAGAGGTCAAACCAGGTGAAGCCGTACTTAGCTTGATATACGTGGCTATGGCGGTATACATAGTGCTTGCTGGCGTAGTGATTTATCTAATGATGCCAAGTATCAGTAAAATAACGATAGGGGCATCAAGTGGTGTCATTACGGTGCCGGCGATATCCATAATTAACATGCAACTATTCTCATCAATCATAGTAATTAGCGGCACCATACAGTCAATGATTGCCGGCGTAATAATTGGGAGGATAGTCTATGGGAGGTCAACGGTAGGTCTGCTTCACGCATCAATATTGATGATTACCCTAGCCCTAATAAATTATACAATGTATGTGATGATATACCTACGCATTGCGTAAAAGGCTTAGTGAATTGAGAGATAGCTTTATAAAGAGGGTGTATGAATTAGGAATTGATGGTGCAGAATAGAAACAAAGGAAAAAGCCTTGGCATAGAGCCAATCGTTGCAGCCATACTACTAATAGTTATAACCGTGGTAGCCGCAGTACTACTCTACATGTGGTTCAGCGGATACCTAACGGCAACAACGAGTAAGGTAAGCTCAATGGCAACACCAGAGCAGTTCCAAGTAGTCGCAAGCCTATCAGTAAGTAAGGGATTAACGGCATATGTACAGAACACAGGCTCAGTGACAGTAACCATAACGGGCGTATACCTAATAAATGCAACAAACGGTAACCTAATATGCCAGGTGCCAATAACGGCAACCTCAATATCGCCAGGCTCGACTGTGAAAATAACGAATAGCACTAATTTTGCATCATCATGTGGCGTTGAGCCAGGTACATCGTATGAGTTGTTATTCGTGTCATCAAGCGGTACTAAGTACGCAGCATCTGTTGTGGCATCATCTTAGGCAGCGAAATACATAAATCATACCAAGTCAAAAACCACGCCATAGGTGATTTTTCGTGGTTTCCATTGGCATTAGTGAGGTTGTGGGTGCAACAATACTGCTCGTCATAGCCGTGGCCCTGAGCTTGCTAATCTTCGGATACTTCTACGGATACCTAGAGTCCCTCGGTTACTCGCTCGCCGGTGCGTTATCGGGTTCCTGCGAGTTCTCAATAATGAGCACGGCATTCAATACCACGGGCTCCTCAATAACGTCAATAAGCGTAGCCCTATATAACTACGGTGATAAGCCATGCGATATATCTGGCGTCTACATACTTAATGAGTCAATAGCATACCAAATCGCAATATCGAGCAATTGCATAGTAAATCCATTGATTAGGCTTAATCCAGGGCAAGTGGCAATGCTCAAGTACTCAAACCTAAACATACCCTACAACATGAATTATGAGGTGAAGGTGGTGTCCTGTGATGGGTTCATGGCTGAGAAGGGGCTTGGGTGAGTTGTACGTAATGGTAATGATGATCATAATAATTATCATAGCGCTCGCCATAATGTATTCCGTGCTAAACGGCTTTAGTAAGTACGTTGTTGAGAAGCAACAGGCGCTGGAAAATCTCATGGGCACCGAGGTGAGCGTATCACTGGTCGGCTTTAATACAATGGGGGAGCAATTACGTGGTCTCCATGAGGATTAGCGGCGCTTCATTGTTCAACAATGCCGAGGCCATTTGTAAGTATGTGATGGGGGGGAGCACGCAGTACATGCAGTATTGTAATTACGTAATTGGCAATGGCGTGGTATACGTAACAGTACCGGGCGCACTAATTAATAATGGAGTAGGAGACTTGGTAATATCGATACCAACAAGCACAGGTCTAACACCAAGCATAAGCCTTTATCGAGGGCCGATAGAGGTGGGCGTGATAGCACCATCATCGGTTTATCTGGGCTCGGCTAGTACGGTACAGGCCGTTGTCTTGCTCACGAATAATTCCACGGGTTGGGTGAACGCCACGGTGGTGGCTAATGTGAATGGGGGGGACACCATAGTGAACAGCACAATAATACCACCAAGTGGCTCAACAGCAGTAACGATACCAATTGATGTAACGAGTGTTGGAGCAATAACAGTGCCAATAACAGTGTTGGTGAATAATTACACTGAGACGGCGCCTACGATACAGATAAACGTACAACAACCACCAAGCACCACATTATCACCTCCAGCGCAATGTCAAAGCCAAAACATGGCATTTGGGTATGTAGGAAATGCGACGCTGAATAACCTACAAGTCATTACATACCCTCAAGGCGCTTCAAACCCCCCCTACTGGGGCGTTACGGCAGTTCAGGGAAATATTGCGGGGATTCTTAATCCCATATATACGTACGCCATTGAAGAGCTTGGATTTCAAAGTTACTACGTAGTTATGTATTATTACGACATATCTTCTCGAAATATAAAGGTTGGCAACTACCCATATGCATCTATTTACCTGTATCCAGTGCAATTCGACGTTAACGGCACGATGTTCTTCCTCTTCATTATAATGAACAATGGCAAAGCAATAATAGTTTACTGGTCATTAAATACGGCGAATCCCAGTCCTTCGGGAAATGGGGGCTATAAGTTATTTAGATGCTGCGATACAGAATTCATTCAATAATGTCAATAATGTAGTTAATGTTGAGGGTGGCGCAATTCTTACGGATACGTGGATAGATTACGTACTTACCGTAAGTAATTACATAAGGGGTAACCCAACGTATAAGTACGTGGCTTCGGTATCTACCTTCCAAATCCATACCTAAGCTACTATAAGTTCCAGGGTGTGGCTTACTGGGATTACATGTGTATTGGTAAGTGATGGGTCCGTGACGCTCATGAATATGGCCCTGCATTCTCTTTTTACTTTTTAATAAAGTGCGATCAATGAAATAATCAATAAGCAAATATACCTTAATTCATGTGCATGTTTTTAACAATAGAATGCCAAGGTTTATATTGAGGGAGTTTAGGAATAGAACAATGCACTGGCTACTGATAAAGATGGTGAGGGACAGGCCAGGAATACTTAATGAGGTAACAATATCATTACTAAAACACGGCATTAATATAAGGAATATAATCGGAAACTCCCATGTCCTAATGATAAACATAGAGGATAACATAAACGGTACAGTGCACGACTTAAGCATGGTTAGGGACATAGAACCACTGGAAATACTAAACGAACCAATAACGCCACTCGCATTCTCACAAAAACAACTACTCACAGCATTTAAGACAGTACTACAGCAGGTAGGTACTAAAGAAGTGGAGAGAATGCTTTACAGACTCGGCTACGAATATGCAAAAGCCATAGTCACGGAAATACCAATTGGAGACCCAATAACGGCAATAAAGACTTACCTATACACAGCCACGGCATATAATAGGTTGGTACTCAAAAACCTGGAGGTAACGAGGGATGAAATAAGGATCGAGTTTGTAAACCCCTTCGACGAAGAACTCAATATAGTCTTCACAGAAGGCTACATACACGGACTAATAAACACAGCATACTCAAAACTCTACACAATAACAATAAACAAGCATAACAATACATACATAGCAATAGCCAAACCATTACAATTACAACAATAAATATCAATCGTCTCCTGGATCCCATTAATAAATATTTTAATACTATATAGGCTCGCAAACAACTAAGGAATCCCGCAAAGCTTAAAATACTTAAGACATATTAAGGGCACGTGGTCATAAAAATAAAACAGCCTAAGGGGGGGACCCTTGCCGAAGACATTATTTACCATGCCAAGGCGCTAATTACGGGTTTTAAGGAGGCCGTGGAGCCGAATAGGTTGACAATACAGTATCCCCCGTGAAATGAGGTGGGTTCCCGAGAGGTTTAGGGGGTTGGATAATGCTGGACATTAAGAAGTGCATAAGTTGTTTCCAGTGTGCCTGGGCTTGTCCTGTGAATGCTATTCAGATGTATAGGGCTCCCAATGGGAAGTTTTACCCAGGTATTAGGTATACTGAGTGCATACTGTGCCACTTCTGCGTTGATGCGTGCCCAGTGGGTGCCCTGATTCCCACGCCTATCCATGATATTGCCTATGTTGATTTTGACGAGGTTAAGTTTAAGCCCGAGGACATGTCTAGGCCCCCCTGAGTATGTCTTTGATGAGTATGAGAGGGTTATTAAGTATGAGATTAAGGATGGTAAGTTGTTGAAGATTGCCCTGCCTAAGGACGAGATTAGGAAGAGGATTGAGGAGCTTGATAAGGTCATTGAGCAGTCCGGAGGCGCCCTGCGGCGGCTGAATCTTCATCGGCATAGTCCATACCTTCCTAATTAGTCTTGGGAGTACTAGTTTAATACCTAGGTTCTTTCCTCAATATTGATGAGTATTAAGGTTAGGGTTGGTATTAAGGTTCCCAAGTTCCCCCCCAGTGTTATTAGTGGCGGTATTCGTATACTCAGTGAGTATAACTTTGACTTTGGCGTTCAACTTGATCGGGCTAAGCTACTTAAGCTCATCGCTTTTGGTGTGGCTAGCCCCCCCACGGAACTTATTAGGAGGTTGAACATGCCCAAGGCCAAGGTCTTCAGATACTTAAATGCCCTCATTAAGCATGGCTGGTTAGTTAGGAAGGATGGTGGTTATTATTTAGCCGCCACGATATTCCTAGTCTACAGGGTTAGGGAGTTTGGAGACTACGCAGTTCTCGAGGTTCTCAATGATAAGGGTGCGATTGTTGATCAGAGGCTGGTCTCGTGATTATTAATGGTAAGGAATCACCAAGGGCCTGCCCAAGATGTCCACTACTTCAGGAGTGTACAAACAATATTAGGAGCATTAGTAAGTCGCTGGATATCACGATAAAGTCCGTGACTCCCGCGGATGCATATCTTGAGTTGATTAGTACGATAATTAATGAGGGCCTCGTTAAGATACTCCTTAATGACTATATTGATCTTCACGTTAATAATAGTGGATCAATATAAATCTACTAAATTTTAATTACATATTAATGACCTATGTTTAACGTATGTATTGCTTGATTAGCTTAACGACCTCGGTAGGTGTCTTGGCAACTGGTACGTTGACCTCCTGGAATGCCTTAACCTTGCTTTCGTAGGAGCCCATGCCCATGCTAACTATGGCTCCTGCATGCCCCCCCATCCTCTTGCCGGGTGGTGCCGTTCTGCCCGATATGTAGGCTACCACGGGCTTCGTAACCTTCCCAGACCCTATGTACTGGGCGAGTCTCTCCTCCATTGTGCCGCCTATCTCGCCAATAACTACTATGTACTTCGTCTCCGGGTCCTCTTCAAACATCTTCACTACCTCGAGCATGTCAGTACCAATTATTGGGTCTCCGCCAATGCCAACGACTGTTGATTGCCCAATCCCAGCCTGGTTAGGTGGTATGATATTTCATAAGTCAGTGTTCCACTCCTAGACACGATACCAACAGGGCCCGACTTCGTGTAAATATGGTTAGGCAGTATCCCGACCTTAGACCTTAGTGGGCTTACAACTCCTGGGCAGTTGGGTCCTATTATCGTGACTCCCTTCCTCTTTGCGTAATTCACGAACCTTAATGCATCATGTATTGGTATGTGCTCCGTAATTATCACAATCAACTTAATACCAGCGTCAATGGCTTCATAGACTGAGTCAGCGGCGAATTGGGCTGGTACGAAGATTATTGATGTATTTATGTCAGGGAACTTCCTTAACGCCTCCTCCACAGTGTCAAAAACAGGTACGCCGTGGACCGTCTGCCCACCCTTACCTGGCGTGACACCAGCCACAACCTTAGTGCCGTACTGAAGCATGTACTGTGTGTGTCTTGATCCTTCCCTACCCGTTATTCCCTGGACCAGGACCTTCGTATTCTCATTAACGAGTATGGCCATGCCCATCACCTCGCAATTGCCTTTGACAAAGCTCCCATCGCCTCCTCAGCAGTTTCATAGGTTTTAAGCCCTATCTCAGCCAGTATTCTCCTACCCTCCTCCTCGTTAGTACCTTCAGCCTAATGAAGATTGGCTTGTTTGTCTTAACCTCATTCAACGCCTCAACAACGCCCTTGGCAACCTCGTCACACCTCGTTATACCGCCAAATATGTTTATCAAACAGCCTTTATCCTGTCGTCTGTTAACAGCATTTTCAATCCCTCCCTCACAGCATCCTTACTGGCCCCACCACCAACGTCAAGGAAGTCGGCAGGTTCATGGCCGAACTCCTTAACCAAGTCCATGGTTGCCATTGTTAAGCCAGCGCCGTTGGCCATGATCCCCCCCACGTAGCCCGTCAACTCCACGTAATGTAGCCCGTACTTCCTAGCCTCAAGCTCCTCGGTCGTGTAATCACTATCCTCAACACTAATGTCTGGGTGCCTATAAAGTGAGTTATCATCAATCATGACCTTAACGTCCAGAGCCACTAACTGACCATCAGTTGTTAGTGCAAGTGGATTTATTTCCACGAGCTCGGCATCATACTCAGTAAATACCCTGTACATGGCCTTAGCCACGGTTACGAAGTCCTGGGCTGCAGAACCCTCCAAACCAAGCTTCTGAGCAACTCCCCCCCTAATCATGTAGTCCCTAAGTCCCTCATAATCATCAATGTAAAGCCTAATTATCTTCTCAGGCTCCTCCTAGCCACCTCCTCAATGTCAATACCACCCTCCGTGGATGCAAGCATTAGGTAGCCCCCCCTGTTCTCCCTGTCCAGGGTTATGGACACATAAAGCTCCTTAGCCACATTAACGCCCTCCTCAAATAGCACCTTCCTAATTGGGTAATCCTGAATCACCTTACCCAGGTAATCCCTCGCAGCGTTCTCAGCATCCTTAATGGTGTCAACCCTCCTGACGAGCCCCATCTTAGCCCTGCCTGCGAAGGGTACCTGGGCCTTGGCAAACAGCGGGAATTTGAGTGTATTGAGTATGTCTATGTCATCAAGCTCCTGACTATGGCACCCCCTGGGTATCTTAACGCCATACTTATTCAGCAACTCCTTACCCTTATACTCGAGGAGCCTCACGTTAAACTATGCAAAATAGCCTTAATTTAAGCATTTACATTATTTATAAAGTAATCAGTAATCAAGACCCTTAATTAACTTCATGAACTTCATGAATGCCTCATCAACCTCATCCTTCTTCGGTACGGCAATTACTATGGTAACGCCGGGCATCGAGAAGGCGGCACTTCTTGCCTTACTCAAATCCGTGAATTCCATGACGTCCTTATCATGAATTACGAATATCTTACCACCAAATTTATCGAGGTCCATATACCTAATGACGTACTCCTTAACCCTATCCTCAAGTCTATTCATGGCTATGCACTGGTCATTGCATAACTTAATTTTTATTTTACTCCAGGATGATACTGACTTAATGAGCTCAATGAATGAGCTAATAAAGGAGTTGAGGATTAATGAGGTAATTAATGCATTAATAACGGCATTCAAGGCAGGTAATAGAGACTACGTATCATCAGCTACCGAACTACTGCACGAGGAGTTCACATACACAGTCTCTGAGTCAACAGAATTAACTGGTGACACCCTTAAGCGTGCATCCATCCTCTACGCACTGTATTGTCTAAGTCTTGGTATTCTCAGGTTAATGAATAACGAAGACTTAACCATAAACCCAATCGAGTTATTAAGAACGTCCGTGGATAATGGGGGGGATTTATCAGGTCTAACGCAGTCATTAATCATAGCGTCGGCACTCCTCATTAAGGGTGATGAATCATGGATTAAGAACTTCAATGAATTGATCCAGGGGGGGGTTAATAACGAATTATTCATGGAAATCCTCTCATCATTCCTCGAGGTAATTAGGGTCGTTAAGGCTGTAAATCCCTGATCAGTATTACCATGTTCTTACCCTCAACCCTGGTAATCCTAACTAAGCCTAGACCCTCAAGTCTCCTCACACTCCTCCACACGGTAGTCCTCGGTATGCCCAAGTCCCTGGAAATGTCAACCTCAAACGCGGAGCCGCCCCCCCTGGACCTTAGGTACTTCAGTATTGATAATTCGTAGTCATTGAGGTTCAGCGCCATTTGGGGGGCGTAGATTTCTCCTTAATAGTCTTTCTTCGCCCCCCCATCATTAATACGTATGAGGTAAATGCGACTATGATAATGATTGTAATAATAATTACCGTAAGGACTCCAAAATTAACTACATGACTTGTTGCAATCACCGCATGCTTTGTCGTGGGTGTCGGCATTATTGTGTATAGGAATTCGCCGGGTCCCCTTGCCGTTATTATTAATTCATTATTCACCATACTCATGCTTATTAACGATAATGTTATGTTGGCTATGAGTATGTTACTGGGTATGACTATCTCAACCGTGGAGTTGCCCACGTTTATTCCGACAAAGTTGTTTTCCACGAATACCCTGGGCACATACACTATGGACACATTGGCGGTGCCTAGAACTGGTATTATTATTGATGTACCATTAATCATGTATGCAGTTACGGAGCCATTAACGAGCACTTCTATGTATGATTGTGGTTGCACAGGTAATTGTAATGTTACGAATTCGCCAGTTAACGTGGTATTTAGACTAACGGTTGACGTACCGTTGTTGTACAGCGTTATTATCCAGATTAGCATTAATGGTGTTATTACCATTTTAATTAACGGTTTTTGATGAATTAATATTCCTAATATAAAAATTTCCTTATTAACCTATGTACCGAGACCCCCAACTACTTATGTAACGCCTTTGCTCCTCAGTTAATTGATCAATCCTTATGCCCATGGTCTCAAGCTTAAGTCTTGCAACTTCCATGTCGAGTTCGTCAGGTAATTTATGAACACCAAGCTGTAGCTTACCCCTATTCTTAACTATATACTCAACGGCGAGTGCCTGATTGCTGAAGGACATGTCCATGACCTCACTCGGGTGCCCCCTCCGCGGCAACTAAGTTAACGAGCTACTCAGCGAGTAAATAAACACGCTTGCCGTTTGGCAGCCTATACTCAACCACGTAGTCCCTGATCCTCCTCTTCTCAGCTGTGACCCTCTCGAGACCAGCTACGTCTATCTCCACGTTAAAGTGGCCGGCATTAGCCAGGACCGCCCCCCCATCCTTCATCTTAAGTATGTGATCAAGGGTTATTGCATTTATGTCGCCGGTAGCCGTTATGAATATATCGCCGATCTCCGCAGCCTCACTCATGGGCATGACCTCAAACCCATCGAAGACAGCCTCAAGTGCCCTTACGGGGTTTACCTCGGTGACTATGACCCTGCGCGCACCAAGCCCCCCCTTAGCCCTCATGGCTATTCCACGGCCGACCCAGCCATAACCCGCAACAACAACGACCTTACCCGCAACCAGTATGTTCGTAGCCCTGAGTATCCCATCCCAAGTTGATTGTCCTGTCCCGTACCTATTATCGAATAGGTACTTGGTGTATGAGTCATTAACGGCAATTATTGGGTACCTAAGCGTCCCCTCCTTAGCCATTGCCCTCAACCTGATGACGCCCGTTGTTGTCTCCTCAGTACCGCCGTAAACACCACTTATTAATTTAGCGAAGTCCCTATCACCAGCGGTCTCCAATGCATAACTTACCTCATTACTCTTAACACCAAGGGCCAACTTATGCAGTGTCACCGTTAGGTCTGCACCATCATCCATAGTAACGACAGGTTCCTGGGATATTGCAAAACCAATTGCATTATAGTACTCCCTCTCATTCATCCCCTTCCATGCATACACGTAAATACCATCCTCAGCCAATGCGGCGGCTACCTCGTCCTGCGTGGAGAGTGGATTTGAGGGTACTAGGGTTACTGTGGCTCCGCCAGCAGCTAATGTCCTGACTAAAACGGCAGTTTCCTTGGTCACGTGTAGGCTGGCCGATATCCTAATGCCATCGAGTGGCTTCTCCCTGGTGAACCTCTCCCTAATCTTCATTAGAACCGGCATGTGCCTCTCAGCCCACTCAATGAGTAAGCGTCCCTTCTCAGCGAGCGATATGTCCTTAACCTTATACGTCATTCAGGTCAATACGTTGACTCACTGAAGTATTAAAATTTTAACAAGGGCAATTATCCATATAGTAACTTCTCCGTTTGTTTATCGAATATCTTTATCTTACGTGAATTGAAGTATACATGCACTGGTTCGCCGAGTCCGAAGCTTGTTGATGAGACGACTTTCACCTCGGTGCTTTGTAGTTTAACCATTACGTTAAACTTACCTCCGGCGAATTCCGAGATCTCCACAGTACCCTTACCGACATAAATAAGGTCATTATTACTAATGACCTCCTTAGACAATACCACGTCCTCAGGCCTTATACCGAGGATTACACTCCCATTACTCTG
Source organism: Vulcanisaeta distributa JCM 11213 (assembly GCA_001316125.1). The sequence goes on along the minus strand of BBCS01000001.1, from coordinate 696,455 downwards.
CACATTTATATTTTGTGGCAGTTGAACCTTCATATCACCACCATCGAAGTACACCTCATTGCCCTTACCAACAATTGAGCCATCGAATAGGTTTATATCGCCTATGAAGTTCGCCACAAATACATTGGCAGGTTTATCATAAATCTCGTTGGGCAGCCCTATCTGTTGAATAACGCCTCTTCTAAGCACAGCTATTCTATCGGCTAGTGTCAACGCGTCGGCTGGATCGTGCGTCACAAGTATTGTGGTTATCCCGAGCTTCCTCTGGATATCCTTAACAAATGCCCTAGCCGTAACCCTAATCCTAGCGTCAAGATTGCTAAATGGCTCGTCCATAAGGAGCACCTGCGGCTCCTTAACCAGGCTCTGGCAATGGCCACCCTCTGCTGCTGACCACCTGATAACTGCCTTGGGTACCTATCCAGCGTTTCGGCAATACCCAGGACCTCAGCAATCTCCCTAACCTTCTTCTCAATTTCACTCTTCGGTAGCTTCTTAATCCTGAGTGGGAAGGCTATGTTATCGAAGACCTTCATGTGCGGGTATAAGGCCCAGTTTTGAAATACCATACCCACGTTTCTATCCTTTGGAGGTATGAAGATGCCTTTCCTCGGCGATGCAACTAGGGTATCACCAATCCAGACCTCACCATCAGTTGGCTCCTCAAGACCCGCCACAACTCTAAGGAGTGTTGTTTTTCCGTGACCTGATGGCCCCCCCATTACAACCATGAACTCTCCAGACCTAACCTCAAGCTCAACCTTGTCTAAAGCCACTACGTTCTTTCCGAATATCTTCGTAACTTCATGAAGGTAAACCCTCACCATGCCCGCAATATTACTGACTATCTAACCAAAAATAAATTTTTCCAATAAGGCCGGGTATAACAAGTATTATTTGTAATAATGGTTTAACTAGCCACTCGTATAGGAATCTATTAAAATGCCCTAAAAATGAGTACGTGCTGGCTTTATATGGGCTATGTTAGTAGGCGATTTGAAAATGCGGCGAGGATGTGGGGGGGTAGGGATGTGGATAAGTTCGTTGAGTCTGCCATTAATGGTTTTGGCAGTTCAATGTTCATAATGGGCCTGTACTACAGAAGACCTAATTGGGCTTGGCCTAGGTGGTTGAGGCAGCAATTAGACCCTAGTGGTAGGGGTTTTGAGCCCGCCCAGTTAATGCCGTTTAGAAATATCCACTTTAAGGATTGGGGTATGGTTGGTACTGTGCAGGGCGTTAATGAGGCCGTTATAGACTCAGCCATGTTATTTGTTACGCGGAAGAACGTTGCGTTTGAGGTTTGGGTTTATGATGGTTCAAGGTATATACGCCAGGCCTTAACGGTTCGTTTAGGCAATATCTTGAGAGGCCTGGTTACCCAGTGATAATTAATGAGTGGGACTTGGGCGCTGTGAGGGTTATTGCTAGGTCAGCTGTTGCTAATAGGTCAGGAGTTGATGTGTTGATTATAGACCTTAATTGATGGGTTTACCTGGTAATTACATTGTCTACCTAGTGACTAGGCCCTATAACGTTGACCACATTATTGAAGTGAAGAGTGCAGGCGTGGAGGGTGATGGGTGGTTCATAACCGTGAATGACGAGCTAGCATTAACTACGGATAGGGAACCGTCACAATTCGGTTCATACAATGTAAGTAGGGATGCGAGTGAGGATGCATCCTTTGGTAGACTTAATAGTGAGCTTTACGTTAATGACGAGTTGGGTTGGGCGCACGCAGCACTTGGTTTTGATGCTGTCATTAATGGCAGTAATGAATGGAGACTAAGGGCGAAGGCGCCGATCGACTCCCTTAGGAATACACGGCATAATAGGGCATTGATTAGATCTGTTGACGATAATGACATCGCCAACGAATTGCGCAATTGGGACTCAATAAATGAAAGGTCATTTTCAGTATTAGTTGGTGATAGTGTCATTGGCGAGGTCCTTCGTCAATCAATGGCGAACCTAGTTATGCTATGGGATGGTGGTAAAATAACGCCAGGTCCATTGATTTACCACCTCTTTTGGATAAGGGATGGATCATACATGGCAACCGCCCTTACAATGCTCAACCTAGCCGACATGGGTAAGGTTGTCATTGAGGAACTATTGAGGAGGATTGACGATAGTGGGTACTTTAGGGCGGTGGATTTCGAGGTGAAGGAGTATGACGCCAATGGGCAAGTCTTATGGGCCGTAAGTAAGTATGTGCAGTTAACGAGGGATTATGACGCATTGAAGAGGTGGTATCCAGTGATTAGGCGTGGGTTGAGTGGTTAGAGGCGAATAGGGAGATGGCGGGTGATGAGTCAATAAGGGGGTTTATTACCGCCGTCCTGGTCTGCCGAGGATACGGGACCCATGGATCACCATTACTGGGATGATATGTGGGCCATAGCCGGGTTAAGGGAGTTGGGCAGGGTGCTTAGGGACGTAGGTCATGAGGATCATGAATGGGTTGAGAAGTTACATGGGGGGGAGTTTGTGGATGCCCTTATTAATTCAATAAATGTTGTAAGGTCGAGACTTGGCGTTGACTACATAGTGCCTGCACCGGAGAGGGTGGCTGATTCGGCAATGACTAGGATTATAGCGGTTGTATGGCCGACAATGGCATTACCACTGGATAACCCATTAGTTAGAAGAACGCTTGAGGTCACCGAGGAGTTGTATGGGCTAAATGGCGGTGTAGTAAATACATCAGTGGGGGGGTACCTATGGTAGTTACTTAACGATAAACCTGGCACACTCCTGGGCCATACTCGGAGATAGAGAGCGGGTGGGTAAGTACTTAACATGGATCGTCAATCACACGTCGCCAACCTACGGCTGGGCCGAGGGAATATCAGTAATAACCGAGAGGGGGGGTGGACAGGGCGATGCACCGCATGGCTGGGCTGCGGCGGACTTCATAATGCTCATTAGGGATTTAATAATAAATGACTTATTTGAAGTACCAACACTGCTCAGGGGCATGCCTGTGGACATACTGAGGCGTGGAGTTACGGCCAGCAATATATTAACAATGCACGGGCTTGTTAAGAACATTAGTGCATTAATGAGGGATAAGGAGCTCGTAATTAATTACGAAGGCCCCCCCGGTAGATCCATTGGGGATGGACAATACGAATTATTAATTGATTCACCAATTACTCCTAGGGAGATTCAATGCGGTGATTGTAGGTATGAAATGGTATCGAGCAATACTGTTAAGGTTATACATAGTGGCAAGTTCACCATTAAGGTGTTAGGTTTGTAGGGGATATTCCACCCACTTTTTCGAAGAAACCTTTATTAAATTAGCTGTTGACGTCTTGGTGGGTTCCTTGACCTGGTTTAATCGGGATGTCATAAGCGTGCTGGATTTCAATAGGGAGGACTTTGAGGTTTTATTTTCTGAGGCCCTTAATATGGAAAAGTATGCTAAGTCCAGGCTTGATATCCTCAGTGATAAGGTCCTTGCCCTGGCATTCTTCGAGCCGAGCACTAGGACGAGACTTAGCTTTGAGACTGCCATGCTTAGGCTTGGTGGCAGGGTAATAGGCTTTAGCGGTGTTGAGGCTACGTCAATGGCTAAGGGCGAGAATCTCGCCGACACGATTAGGATGCTTGATGCGTATGCAAACGCCATAGTGATTAGGCACAGCCTTGAGGGCGCGGCAAAATTCGCAGCTGAGATTGCGGAGTCACCAGTAATTAATGCGGGTGATGGCTCTCAGAACCACCCGACCCAGGCAATGCTTGACCTATACACGATTTGGCGGGAGTTTAAAGTGATTGATGGCCTATCCATTGGGATACTCGGCGACCTTAGGTATGCAGGGTCGTTAACTCACTGGTTCAGGCCCTGTCCTATTACAGGGTTAGGCTCCACCTAATATCGCCTGAACTGCTAAGGCCTAGGCAGGAGCTTATTGAGTTCATGAACTCGAGGGGGTATGAAGTATGACTGGACTAATGACCCATACAACGTGATCAATGACTTAGACGTGTTATACATTGTCAGGATTCAGAGGGAGAGGTTCCCTGACCCGATGGAGTATGAGAAGGTTAAGGGCGCCTACAAGGTAACGCCCAAGTTAATCGAGAAGGGCAAGCCAAACCTAATAATTCTTCACCCATTGCCCAGGGTTGATGAGGTTGACTTTGCGGTTGATAATATGCCGCAGGCTAAATACTTCAAACAAGCCAGCCTAGGGGGGGTTCCCCTGCGCATGGCCTTGTTAAAACTCGTGCTTGCTGGTGATAAATCATGAGCAGTAAGAAGGAGTTGATAATTAGTAAGATCAGGGATGGCGTGGTGATCGACACATACCCGCTGGTAGGGCACTTCTAGTGCTTCGGTTATTGGGTATATCTGGTCGTGAGGGGGGGTTTAGGGTTGCATTGGTTATGAATGTGGAGAGTAGGAAGCTGGGCACTAAGGACATCGTTAAGATCGAGGGTAGGGAATTAACTAAGGATGAACTTAACCTAGTGGCTCTCGTTGCGCCGACGGCTACCGTGAACATAATCAGGGATTATGAGGTCGTCAGCAAGTTTAAGGTGGCGATACCAGACGTGATAGAGGGATTGCTTAAGTGTAAGAATCCAAGATGCATAACGAACCAGCAGAGGGAACCTGTGAGGAGTAGGTTTCACGTGGTGTCCAGGGAACCACTCAAGCTAGTGTGTGAGTACTGCGGTACGATGCATGAACTAAGTGATATTGAGAAGTACTTTGGATTGGTGTGATGGTAATGATGAATGACGAATTGATAATCGATCTCTATAGGATTGGGGCTATTAAGTTTGGGCGTTTTAAATTAACTAGTGGTATTGAGAGTCCGTTTTACGTGGACTTAAGGCTTGCAATAACGTATCCAGACATTTATAAACGGTTGATTAAGTCAATGGCAAACCTATTATCGAGTTTCAATATCGATGTTATAGCCGGCATAGAGACGGCTAGCATCCCATGGGCTTCAATGTTGGCTTACGAGCTTGGCAAGGGCATTATATACGTTAGGAAGGAGGCTAAGGAACATGGTACGGCCCGGCTTATCGAGGGTGATTTAAGACGTGACATGAGGGTTGCGGTGATCGATGATGTGGTGACTACGGGAGGCTCAATAATTAGAGCCGTTAGAGCCATTAGAGATTATGGTGGTAATGTAGTTGTGGCGGCAGCCTTTATTGATAGGGAGCAGGGTGGGCTCGATGCCATCAGGAGGGAGGGCGTTAATGCCGTTGCCCTGCTTCGGATTACGGAGGTGATCAACATCCTCGCCAAGAATGGATTAATCAGTGATGAGTTACGTAATTCAATAATTAATTATTTGGTGAGCACGCGTGTTAACACAGGTAATTAAACTAATTAATTACCTGCCCCCCCTGAATTCACCTACGAGACCTCACATGCGCTCATTAGGAGTGGTATTGTTAATTACCGCGGTTATGAATTTGAAATGCCCGTTGAGGTTAATGGTAAGTCCATTAAAAATCCAATAGGACTTGGTGCGGGTATTGATAAGGATGGGTTTTTAGCCCCCCCATGGATTGCGCGGGCGGGTATTGGCTTCATAACCATTGGCTCAATCACACTTAAGCCACGCCCTGGCAATCCCAAGCCGCGTATTGTTAAGTACCCAGGTTTAAAGGCCATGGTTAACGCCATGGGTCTACCATCGAGGGGGGGCTTTACAGACTTCGTAAGTCGATTACCGGGCATTCTTAGTAAGCTGCGTAGACTTGGTACTTACGTAATTATTAGCTTGGCGGGATTTTCAATTGGTGAGTTTATGTACATGCTTAATGGTTTGAGGGGGGGTTATGGTGTGGATGCCGTGGAATTAAATATCAGTAGCCCTACTTACCGTGGCTCATGGATAACGGATAGGGAGTACCTGGGCGAATTGCTCAGGAGTGTTGAGGCGTTTCCAGGCGTATTATTCATAAAACTACCTCTTGGAGTTGATATTGAGTTTTACAGGTGGGTGGTGAACGTAGCTGAAAAGCGTGGGTTTGGGCTAACAATAGCCAATACCCTGCCAATTAAGGAGCCTGGTATTTCCGTTGGTTATGGCGGGTTAAGCGGCTACCCAATACACCCAATTGTTAAGTCATTAATTGTTAAGGTTAGGAGGTGGGGGGGCTTTAGGAACCCAATCATTGGTCTTGGCGGTGTCTTTCACGGGCGGCAGGTAGTCGATTTATTAAGGAATGGCGCCGACATGGTTGGTGTGGTTACGGCATTCGCATACGAGGGTCCCTTCGTGTTTAATAGATTGTTTAAAGAGGTATTAATGGGTCTGAGTGAAAGGCTTTAATAATTATTCAATCACCGTGTCTTGATGAACATTAATTATTGGGGGCGGTGGTTACGGAGTACCGTTTAGGCCGTATAGGCATGAGGTCAGGGATATCCTGATCGCCTTGGTCGCCATGACAATAGCCTTCGCCCTACTCTTCAATACGTTACTTAGCATTGGTGGCCTAGTGGCAACATTCATTGCCGTATTAACGGGCTTCCTCGGTCATGAGTTAATGCATAGGGAGGTGGCGAGGAGATTGGGTTACATAGCCTATTTCAGGGCTTGGTGGATTGGTCTATTACTGGCTCTTGTCACGGCATTGACAAGGTTCTTCATAATAGCCACGCCAGGCGCCACGGTAATAGGTCCAAAGGTTTGGGGGGGTTACCCATCAAGAAGTGATGAGTTGAAGATAGCCCTTGCCGGCCCAGCCACAAACATAGTCTTCGCGGTAGTGTTCCTGCCGCTTTGGTTATTACTGCCCAGTCCCTTCTCCTTCTATGCCAATATCATATACGCAACCAACGCATGGCTCGGCTTCTTTAACATGTTACCGCTTGCGTTGCCGGGCATAATGCTCGATGGGTTTAGGGTATTTAGGAGGGACGTTAGAGTTTGGGTCATAGCCTTTGTAATATCTGTTGTATTGTTGATACCCAGCTTTATCCTGTAGTACCATGCAAGGATTATAACTAGCCCATTGTTGCGATAACTGTGAAATTTAATTATGAAGTAATTAATGAGGACTCCAACATAGCCATCGTAACCCTCTGGAGCAGTATAAACCAGGTTAAGGGGCTCCTCGGCAATTCAATAGGCCTCGTTGGCGTTATAGGCAATCTATACACACCAGTCGGTATTAATTACATGATAGCCACCCTAGCCAGGATGAATTGGTTGATACGTTGATAGTCTACGGCCTTGATTACAATGGTGTTGGTGAATTATTAATTCGTTTCTTTAAGGATGGGGTATTAGACGTATTATTAGTGGATAAGGATGTTGCGGATAATGTTAGGTCTACGGTGAGGGTGATAGATCTCAGGGGGGGAGCATTTAAGGCGCGCAATGCCGACTTATTAATAAAAGCTGTCCATGAGAACTACAGGCCTGGGCGTAGGCCTGTTAGGCCTTCAATGAATGTGGAAGTTCGTGAGAATGAGCGTGGTGGTGGTTGGGTGTTGCCACTAGTTGGTGGCTTCATTTATGAGAGGGACACCTACAGGTCCTGGGTTAAGCTTGTGGATTTAGTGTTGAATTACGGCTTTGATAAGGGTGATTATAGGGAGCTAATAACGCCGTTGGTGGTAATAGACTCCGTGGGTAAACCACACCCATTCAGGAGACTCAGTGAGGCTGGGCTTAAGGGTTTTGAGCCACCTGCTGAGGTGTTGATGCTATGATCAGGGAATTGAGGGTCAATCCACACTCAATGAATGCTACTTATTACGGGGGGTGATTACTTGGTTCAGGGCGTTATAAGCGGTGATTACTACAATCAAGTGGTTTATTTAAGGAGCGTTGATGTGCTTAATGATTGGTGCAGGCAGTTATATAGGTGGTGGTCCCTTGCAAAGAGAATTGTTGAGACCCTGAATAGGGAATTCAATGCCTGGTACAGTGTGGGCTCCATAGCCGTAATACCGTTCTCTGCCAGAATATACGTTAAGGACCTGGGTAGGGCTGAGGAGTTCGTGAAGAGGAACGCCAACGTGTTCAGTGAGTTCGTTGAGGACCCAAGGGGGGGTAACTTCCTGGTGATGAGGGAGGGTGAGTCAGTAATTGTTGAGCATAGGCTACCCATCACGAATTCACTGCACAGGAGGTTCTCATTCAATACCCTAGAGGAGGCATACAGTACGCTTAAGAATAGTAATCACTTCACCATCTACTCACATGCCATGTATCTCGGTAAGGAGTTGGCGAGGGCATTCCTACTCAGGGATTATGAACAGGACAAGCTATAGCGGAATAAGGAATAAATAGAGTGACGCTGCATATTGAATAATGGGTTATGGGTGGTCTCAATCAATTACTAATATAAGGTTACTCGGCGCCTTATCATCAACCTTACTAATAATTGGCTTAATTAAGTTCATAGGCCATGAAGTATTCACAGTACTTGGTCTAATAACGTTACTATACCTCTTCAAAGAGCTTGGATTGATGGGTCGTTTTAACAATACTAAGATTGCATTGTTGATCATCATCGCCATTATCGCATTTAACTACATAGCAACAGCGGTAATACTTGCGCTTTATGGCGTTATTAAGGTTACTGTGAGCCAGTATTCCGTTATTACGTACCTGTCACCAAGTATGCCATTGTGGCTCAGGTACCCATTTAACCAGGCTGCGTTGGTGTATGCGTTGATAGTCGCTGCGTGGCCATTAATGATTGCATTCTCGTACTACCTGTATCACGCGATTAATGGGTTAAGTAGCTACATAGGTATGCCGGCATTGCGCTGATGATCGGCGCAGTGCTGTACATAGCCATAGTTGGTGCCTTCATAATGATGATATCATACGTATTACTCCTCATTGCCTGGCTCATGCCTAGTATCGATATGAGGGATAACAAGTCCATTAACTTTACGAGGGCGCATGCAATAAGGATAATTGCCTGGTCAATAGCACTGTCATTAATAACCCTTATTACGTTATCGTCACTGCTATCCGCGTCTTTAAATCCGCAGTATGGTGGGTTAGACCCCCCCGTCACTGGCCTGGTCATCAGTAGCAAGCACCCCATGGAGTACATGGCATTGCTCAACTATTCACTGGTGGATCTCGGCATCACTAATCAGACATACGCACCAAACTCCATATCCATACTCGGCTACGTACCGGCAGCTCCACACCCTACCACATCAAGGTAGTCATTGGCATTAATTCCTGCTCAGATCTAATAACGGTGGCGCCCACGAGCACTGACAAGACCATGTACTCAATACCGTATGAAATGCCACCAACACCACTAAACCCACCTGAGTCGCAGATTACTTATCAGGGCACGGCGGTAAGGAATGTTATTAAGGCTGATGAGGTTTCGTGGACATACACATCCGCATTATCGGTGAGCGACCACGAACCAGTACCAAATGGCTTCCTACTCACTTGCATGCTCAGTAACTATGACTACTCATTCCCAGTAAACATAACCGTAGTGATTATAATCAGGACCCGCAGCAATTACTTCACGACTAATTATAGGATAGGTTACGTAGAGGTGTCGTTCATGATCAATAGGACGGCTATAAAGTTGGTTAGTGAACGTAATGGGTCGTTTACGAAATCATCAATTAATTACGTAAACATAGCACCAATAATATACCTGCCACTATTCACCTACTACATCATTTATGATCACGAATTTTACAGGAAATTACTAACAGGGGGGGAATTTCAATGAAGTCGGTGGTAAATAATGACTAGGAAGAAGCCATACCCGCACAACAACGACATACTAAACGCAATGCTCAGGGTGTTCTCCAGGGAACCCTTCATAAATCCAATAGACTTCCCGGACAAGGTCCGTGATGAACTCGAGAAGGAGGGCTTCTACGTAGGCCTTGTCTCCACAAAACGCATCTGGAGGATTTATGAGGAGGCCGTCAAAAGGGGCCTGATCTATGATTACTTAGGTGTGGTAATTGGCTACGGTTATGGTGAATATTGGGAGGAGTAGGCATTACAATGAGGATACATTGATCATGGTTATACGTAGAAATTTCTAAACGAAGGCCAAAGCAACCATTAACTCGTGGGCATGCCTTAGACGTAATCATCCTATTGACCTTATTCATGGGCACCTCCCCCCCCTAAGGTACCTAATTACGTTCTCCACAGCCCTAATCATCGCGTACTCGGCTATCTCCCTCTGGCTCCACCGGCTATGTGCGGCGTGCCCAGGAAGTTGGGTAATGCCGTTAATGGTGTTCTCGGTGGTATCTCCTCACGCCCATCGTGTACCCACCAAACGTCGGTGCCAAACCTAATGTCCTGCCTCTCCTTAAGAACCCTGTACAGCTCCTCCTCCTTAACCACGTCACCACGCCCAACGTTCACCACAATGGCACCACGCTTTAATGCCCTAAGCTCCCTCTCACCAATCAAGCCCCCCCTCGTATACTTATTAAGTGGTAGTGCTATCGCCACTATGTCAGCCCTCGGTAATACATCGAGCAACTTATCTGTTGGGTAAACTTCATCGAAGTACTCAGCAGGTTTACCGCTCCTGTTAATGCCTATGTTGTAGGTCCTGAATCCTTCCCTACCAATCCTTGCTATTTCCCTTCCAATACCGCCGGTGCCAAGGACGAGTAGTGTTGACTCAGTGATTTTATGGGGACTCGTTAACTCACTGTTTAGGTATTCCCTGGCATTAAGCGTGGGCTTGTGCAGTCCCTTGGCGAGCGTTAGTATCATCGCCCATGCATGCTCAGCCACGGGCACTGAGTAAGCCCCCCCTGCATTACTGTAGATCTCTATGTTGTTTGGTATTACGGCGAATGGTAGGTGGTCAACACCTGCGAGAATGTCTGTATCATTTTCAATTGGGGGGGCATGTATTTAATGTTACTAGCCAAGTCAAACTCCCTACCGCACCAGCACATTAGTATCTCGGCCTTGGATAATGCGTTCAATTGCTCATCCTTACCTAATTTCGGTAGTTCGTAGAGGTCTGCATTATAACTCCTTAGCATTTCCCTAGCCTTTTCAGGTAATTCTACCGTACTGATTATGGTTGTTGCCATCTAAATTAAGGCAATTGCTGACTTATTTAATATTTCACGGGCAAAAATACTTTTAACTGGGCTTTCTTCCGAGTGCGTGAATGGCGAAGATAAAGCCACCAAAGGAGCGTAAGTATGGGAGAGCAGTCATTAGGTGTCAAAGATGTGGTACTCACGAGGCAGTCATTAGGAAGTACGGGCTTTACCTATGCAGGAGGTGCTTCAGGGAGGTGGCACCGCAACTGGGGTTTAGGAAGTACTACTAGGTATTCATTCTCCATCACAATTACCTAGGGATTATAAGCACAAATGCGCCTAGTTAATTATGGCTAGGATACCCGCAACACTGAATCTGGATAGAATTATCGAAGTAGCCAAGCACTGGCATCACTTGACTTACGTAGGTCCGATGCCTTTGATCCAAGGTTCTACCCACCAAGGGATGCGGATATCGAGGCCACGTACAATTACTTCCTGGCCATGGTGGCGATTGATCATAGGACGAATATTGGGGGATCGACAATTCACAAGGCGTGTTGGTGATGAGATTTTCACGGGATCTGACCTACTTTGGAGGTTGGGCATGGAGATGTTCAATATGGATAGTTCCTTCTTCAGCCCAGCTAATTTAAGGAGGCTTGATCCTGCGGTGGTTAGGGATTGGCTCGTTGGTGATTACGGACCTGTCTGGGATTACGGGGGGGTCAGGGCTTACTTGCTTAGGGATGCGGGTTCGTATGTGTTTAGGAATTATGGGACAACAATTAGGTTCTTCCATGTTTCAAGCGTTGAGGAGCTGATTGATAGGCTATCCGGCATGGCGGCTTATGAGGATCCCGTAAGGAAGAAGGCATACCTATTGATTAAGTTCTTGGTGCTACGTGGGTTACTGAAGGTTAAGCAGCAGGAAATTAAGTTGCCAATTGATAATCACCTCACGAGGATTGCCTATAGGCTTGGCATTGTTAGGCTTGAGGACTGGGTTCTCGAGTTGATGAGGCGTGATGTTCACTTTAGTAGGGAGCTTGACGTTGAACTTAGGTTGCAGTCCGTGATGCCTGGGATGCGGTGATTAGGATTGGTAAGTTAGACCCAATAGCATTGGATGACTTCCTATGGAGGTTCGGAAGGACCGTATGCGTTAGGGACAAGCCGCAGTGTGATAAATGCCCATTGAAGGGTGTTTGCAGTGCCTATGCAAGGGGGGTTCGTTTATTAATGAGCACAACCACTACCTAACGTATTATTACTAATTAATGACAATATTTAAATGAGGATAAGCCACCACATAACTAATGATTATCCGCGCGGTGACTCTATTTTACCCGGTGGAGAGTGGTAGGGTAAATGCTGATGAACTCAGTCAGGAATTGGTGAAATTGCGTAATGTTATAGATGGTGTTGGTAGGAGAAGGGGGGGGATTGAAATAAGGACCTGGAGGGTTACACTACCCTTCACAGACCTGTCCTGGGACTTGAGGAATTATCAACAATGATAAATAGGGTCAGTGCTGAACTTGGGTACATACATGCATCACTTAACATAGCCATGGGGGGGTCAAGGTTTGAGTTGAATAGGTTAGTTAATGCCTTCATTAGGTCTGGGAGCTATCTGAGCGTTTGGGTTGGTGATTTTAAGGGGGGGCTAGATGAATATAATACCGAGCTATTCGTGAACGTGCTTAGGAGACTCGCGGAACTTAATCAATGGGTATTATCAAGAAGGATTGCCGCATTAATCGGCGATGCAATACTCACGCCCTACTACCCTGACTCAATAAACCTTAACAACTACCATGGAGTTGCCCTATCGATACTCTACCCAAGCGAGTTAGGTAATGAGCGTGATCTACGTAATGACTTGACCAGGGTGTTCAAGATCGCTGAGGATGTTGGTAAGGAGATAGCCAATGAATTAGGTGTTGATTACCTGGGCATCGATACATCATTATCACCCTGGGGTGAGGAGTCCGTTGTTGACGCGATTGAGAGGATTTACGGAGTTAGGTTCGGCGAACCCGGTACGCTGAGTGCCATTTATAGATTGAATAAGGCCATTTGGGAGGTATCCGGGCAATTTAGGGTGACGGGGTTTAACGAGGTGATGCTACCGCTGGCCGAGGATGAGAGGTTGAAGGTTAGGCTAGGGAGGCTTAATCACATTCTCTAAGCTCGTTAAGTACGTGATGGCGTGTGTCGCGGGTGTGGATATGGTGCCAATACCAAGCAATCAAATACCGCTAATCAAGGAATTAATCAATGACCTACATACAATAGTCAGCATTAAGCGTAGGTCAATCGGGCTTAGGCTAATTCCATACCCAGGCAGTGAGGCTGAGGTTGATCTTGGGGGGGACTTCGGCAAGACACCGGTGCTGGACATGGTGAGGTGACCCAATGCCAATACACCTAAGGGTTAACCCTGGGGGGGACATAGCGGAGAGGGTCATAATAGTCGGCGATCCTGAGAGGGCTAGGCAATTAAGTGAGTTGCTCGTTGATGCAAGGCTCGTTAATGATAATAGGGGGGGTTTAATAACGTATACAGGTAAGTACAATAACGTTGACATTACCGTGGCAACCCACGGGATTGGGGGGGCACCCTCAGCCGCCATTGTAATTGAGGAGTTGATAAGCATGGGCGCCAGGTTCATAATTAGGCTTGGGACCACGGGAGCTGAGGAGGGAGATAGGGCTTGGCGATGTGATTGTGCCCACGGGATCCGCATATAATTACGGGGGGGGCATATACACGCAGTACCTAGGTGGCTTCGTGGCTTACCCAGCAGTGCCGGATTACCACCTAATGAGCGAGTTAATAAGAAGCCTCGAAACCGCCGGGTTGAAGCCCTGGGTCGGCCCGGTTTATAGCAGTGACGCTTTTTACGCAGAGGAGGACCTAGTCAATGTACTTGGTTCGAGGGGGCCTCCTGGGCGTTGAAATGGAGACCGCAATACTATTCCTACTGGGCCTTATAAAGAACATAAAGGCGGCGGCCGTGCTTATAGTTAGTAATAACCTGACCGAGGGCAGGGCTGGAAGGTTCTTAACAGCCAGTGAGTTGAGGGATGTTGTGTTGAAGGTTGGTAAGGCTGTATTAAATGCCCTGGCATTGGTGGGTAAGTGAAGGGATACGCAATTATCCTGAAATAATTTATTATTAAATACCTTCTTTAAACCATAATCATGGTCCACAGCTTTGGAGTTCGGCATATATCGTTGTTGTCGTAGTTGATGAGCCGTAAATTATCGAGCCTTGTGGTGTGGTATAGCCATTATAATTGAACTTAATGTAATACGTATTGTAGGGTACACCGTAGTTGAATATGGTCCAGGGTATACTAACGACGGCAGGTTGGTGGGGTGGTAAGCATCAATGCTTGTCGGTATTGTAAATGTGCCACTCCAAACAACCGAACCCTGGGAGTTATAGACCGTGGCTGTCACCGTGCCGCCGGGCACTAACAATGGTGAATTGCCTATCGAAACATAGACCGTCCAGTTATAGGAATTAATTGGTATGCATGGATTAAAAATGACGCCAGGACCATCAACATAAATGGACGTACTACTTGAGTAACTACCCAGCCCAGTAACGTTAAAGCCGAGAATGAACGGATAATAGAAATAATTTCCCGAAGAACTACTATAATTAACTGGGAGAGCAGCAACAAATAAGTCACCACTACCATAGCTAGATGATGTGTAGGCAATGGATATCTCTATTATGTTTGTGTTCGTTGTGGTTATCTGTATGCCGGCCGCAAGGTTAGCTAATATGAAGCCAGGGATGCTGAGGGATTTACCCAGTGTCTGAGCTATGTACGCTATTATTAAACCCACCGGTATCGTACCGCTAAAGCCGAAGGGTGGGCTATATGCCTGGACATTACTAAACCAGTAGTCATATGTCTTACCACCACCTATGTATATTTCATCAAACGGCACATACTGAGGACTATAGCCAGTATACGCCTTATACTGGCTCAAGAATCCGTTTAAGTAAGTGATGTTTGAGGATGTACCTATACTACCTAATATTGAGGCTACGAAGGTCTCATATGCGTATTGATTAGTTGGACCCGTTATACAGTACAATTGTAGTGTGGCAACTCCTATTGTACCGTTTTGATACAGAAAACCAGCACTTGGGGGGGCCGTTGGCTGAATTTTTCCAAAGGCTAATTGATTCCAATTTGAGGAACTTGTGTACGTTGAGTATCCGATGAACTTGTAGGTAACTGATGTCGAGCCTCCCTGGACCAACCCCCCCACAGAGGCATAGAAATACACAGTAGCGGAGGTGCTCTGTTGGGAGTATGCACCAAGCGTGCCTCCTAGGTAGTTTGGTACATTGTCGTAGACCCAGGCTATTGGTATCTTTATGATGGGTGTTTGCCAGGATTTAGATGTTATATTGACCCACCAGCACCCGGGTGGCGCTGGTGGTGTTGGTACCTGCGGTTTAGTTAATACCTTTGCTAATTGATAGGTATTGGTGAGGTTCAGGCTTACTGTCATGTAGTTTAGCCTAACCATGCTAAGCATTGGGTTGCTTATCGTGCTTAATAACGTACCTGGTTCATACGCTGTGAACATCATGTCGTAGTAAACCGTTGAACCATTCACGTAGGTAGCCACAACCTCAATACCAACCCCCCCCTCACTGCCGTAACCCTTGGCAACCCATTCACTCGCTATTTTACTAAGTACGGTTATGGGCACCCTAACCACCCCCCCATTTGATGCCGTGCCGCTCCACACCTCGATTAGCGATTCATTATGGCCTGGCGGTAATACGGCAAAGACCTGGACGTAGGCATTCACGGGTTTTTTACCAACAACAACATTAACCACAATACTTGGAGTTAAGTAACCTAGGGAATAGGCGGTTATCGCCAGAGCCACCACTATTATTAAAAGTGATATTGAAACCCACACCTTGAACGAGCTATGCATAGTCACCACTCTTAATACCTTTGGCATTTTTTACTTAAGTGTTCACTTAAAATTCTCTCTGCAATTAATAATGCACCATTATTGTTAACCACGACTAAGTAATGTGCTGTAGTACTGGGTGAGCCTCGGCTTAAGGTCCAGGAACTCCTTAATCGTCTTAACCTCAAGGTCAATCCTCTCTTTAGGGTACCTATCCAGGATTAGGACACCCCCCCTACTCACAGCCTCGTATGCCAGTAATAACGGTGCCTTATTAAGGTGAACGAGGTCGACCTTAAGCCCAAGCACATCCTCTAAGGCAATCATAATGCTCACGAACTCCTTCCAGCTTAATTCCCTATTCGTGAATATGGCGATATCAATATCACTTCCTGGGTGTGTCCTACCAATTGCTCTTGATCCGAATACGTATGCGAATACCACGAAGTCCAACTTCTCCAATACCTGCCTTGCCTTATTAATTAAATTCATCAATTCCTCACTACTGGTAGTGGACCGACTATTCGCAGGATCTATCGACTTATCCCTAATAAAATTGCTAATCTCGTTAATTACCCTATCTAATTCATCAATCTCATTTAAAGCCTCAATCAATCTCTCGGGATCTATCACGGCATAACCGTGGACAAGCACATTCCTAAAGCCAATCCACAATTCAAACAGCATACCAGTTTCATCACTAAGGATCTTGGCGCTCACTAATATTCTCGCAATATCCCTATACCTCTCAGGTTTGTTGAGATTAAGAATTGAGCACAACCTCATACCAGCATCAATAAGGGATTCAACGGCCAGGTGCAGGTAACGCTCAACAGCGCCCTTAAGCACTAAATCCCTACTTAAATCATCAACAGTCCTCACTCTATCCCTAATCGACCTCAGAATATTCACATAACTCCTAGCCACTGCTAATCTATCATTAATTATCACACTACCACGCCAAATCATACATCCTTACCCAATCTAAAAACCTTGCACACCTCAACTGCAAGAACTTAATGAGAACCCATCAGCGCGCAGGTCTTGGGTTCCTCACCCATCAGATCCGTCCCCCGCTTCACATCACCCATTTAATAAGGCCATGCCCATTAATAACTCTTTTTAGGACATCAACGCCTTAACGGTTTTCTTAGCCATGTACCTTCTCGACCAAAGGAGGGTTACGTAGGCCAGGGCAAACCAAACGGCGAAGGCCACGGGTATGGTATAGAAGATTAGTAACGCGTAATAAACTTCAAACACGCCGGTCCCAAACCATTGCCAAGCCAACTCATTCTGCGGGGATGCAGGTGGCACAATCACCCCCCCGCCAAGTTCATGACCAGTGGCTGCGGCGTATAGGTTAGTACAGGCTGCCCATATATTAATGTAAATAGATTGTAGAGTGGCTACGAGCATTATTAGAAACATGGGTAACATATAGACCACCGCGCTTATGTAGTTATTAATACCCACGTCACGGAACAGGTACGGTATTAACACTAAATCCAGCGTGAAGGATGCTATAATATACAGGATAGATGATATAACTTCCCACGTAGGAAGAGGCACAACTTTTACTTTAAACGCATTAAGTAAGGACTTAGGCTCTGGAAATATTGATGAAAATACTCCATACATGGCACTTGGTATGCTGAAAAATAAGATTATAACTGAGGCATAGATATACTTAAGGATCAACCTTTTCCTCTTCACATCCATAGGGCAGCACCTATAGAATTATCAAGCAATGGACTATTTTTAAAGTTTGATAATGAGACTAACATGGAGATCAACCTGCTATTGTTATTGATGAACAACCTGGAGATCCACCGTTTATACCGTAAGTAGCATAAGCATAGGCACAGCCCTCATACGTATATGGCATGTTTGGCGTCCAGTATCCATTAATTGACGCGGTAAAATAGCCAAGTGTAGGTCCATTAGGTGCGTAGCTTACTGGACCAACACCCCAATACCATGCGTAAGCGCCATTATACACTATGTAATTTAGGGTCACAGAATAAGTTTCGTAACCACTCCCTTCAGGATAATTAACCGTGCCGTACGGCGCTGGGTTAGCTGGAGGCCCAAATGGGTCGTATATGTAAACTTCAAAGTAGTAGTTAGACGGAAATATGCTTGACCATGACGCCATAGTATAGCCGCACCATCCATCGAAGGCTACGGTGTTACCTGCCGGCGCTGTTGATGAGGACCACTTCCAACCGCAGCTATAATAAATCGTTACTTGCGGTTTGTTTCCTCCTGGTTGCATTGCGAGTACCATCGTTATTGTTGGTGGGTTTATTAGTTGGTATATGTGTATGCCCATGAGCCACGTCGTGACTATTAGTAGGGCAATTGCGCCATAGGTGTAGAGCCCATCCTTTAACTGGGCTGGATTTATCCCGGGCCAGTCTATGCCCGCCATACTAAGTATGCGCGTAGCTGGACTTTTTTTAACTCGGGTGTTCACTTAAAATGCTTCGTTAGTTATATCATTGCTTTACGTTGATCGTTCATGGGCTTATTTTTAAATGGCCTCTTCCTGACTAATCCGTGAGCTTAATGGATAGCATTGACGTGCTTAATCTGTTGATTAATGTTAATCCGTGGAGTTGGAGAGGGATTTCGACTCCAGGGTAGTTACTAACATTATTAAGCCGCCGATAGTTGTTAGGCTTGATGGGGGGGCCGGCTTTGGCAGGGCCCTTAGGGACTTCACCTGGCCCAGGGATGAGAGGGTTCATAGGGCATTGATTAAGGCTGCCGTTGAATTAATGAGGACCTTCTCAGGTGAGTACGCGCTTGTGATTAGTGATGAGATTAACGTATTCCTCCTTAGTTACGTACCGTTTAATGGCCGTGAGTACAAGCTAGTAAGCTCAATGGCAGGGTTGGCGTCGGCTATCGTGAGTAATGCCCTTAATAAGGTCCTTTACTTCGACGCTAGGGTTATACCGCTTAGTGATTCCTGCCATGACGTTGCCAGGTACATGCTTTACAGGGTTAGGGTTGGCTTCAATAATTACCACGTGGAAATAGCCCAAAGAAGTAGGGCAGTTCCGCCGGAGAGTACTCCGCACATAGTTGATGTAATTAAGGCTCTGGGTGGTCCAAGGCTCACCTGGGAGTCCCTGGGTACATGCCTAATTAGGGCTAGGGTTGAGCTTGAGGGTGTTGATAGGAGGAGTGGTGAAAGGGTTAGGTATGTGAGGAGGAGGATCATTGAGAGGAATCCGATTGACGTAATTAACGAACTTAATAGGTGCGGTTCTAATGTTCAATAAGTTTGTTAATAATATTTAATAACTAGGTGATTATGGGATTAAACGTATGGTTAGTACTCATGAGATGCTCAGGAACTTAGTGGGTGATCTATGGAATAAGTACACTAGGCATGAGTTCGTCGAGAGGCTCAGGAATGGTTCACTGCCAATGGATGTGTTCAGATACTACTTAATTCAGGACACGAAGTACGTGAGGGAGATGCAGAAGGCCGTGATTAAGGCTGCGAGTAAGGCACCACTTAATGAGGCCATTGACGTATTAACGGCAGTATTCAGTAACGTTGAGAGGGGGGGTGCGGAGGTTCATGAGAGGTTATTTCGCGATTTATCGATAACGGAGGATGAGGTTAATAATACGGGGGGGTTCAACCTAGTCAACTACGCATACACCAGGCACCTGTATTACTACGCATCGCTGGGTTGGCCTCAGTTCCTTGCCGCCTGGGCACCATGCATGTGGGGGGGTTACCACGAGATTGGTAGGTACGTAGTTGGTACGAGGAATGAATTATTTAATGTTTGGGCTGGGTTCTACGCGTCAAATGAATACTGGTCTAGGGTTGAGCCATATTAAGGGCGCTGGATAAGTATGGGGGGGTAACGCCGGACATGGAGAGGGCGTTTAGGGATAGTGTTAATTTCGAGATAATGTTTTGGGAAGCATCGCTTAGAAGGGACCCAACAATACTTTACTGAAGCAATTGCGAAATACCGTGATAATTAATTACACTTTAGGCGTAAGGCTTGATTTATGATTCATTTATCGCATAGCACTTACTCATTAAAGGAAGGCTTAAATAATGCCAAAGGGTCATATTAATGGGTATGGACTTAAGCGAGCTAATGAATTTACTACTCAGTAAAGGTGTGGACTACGTTATTGCCCAACTACCTGGTTGGATTAGTAGGAAGGAGGTCTCCAGGGAGGACGCGGAGTTAATACTCACGTATGCAATGATGAGTAAGCTCGATGATTTAGGCAAGAAAATAGATGGACTAGGCAATAAGATGGATGAGTTAGGTAAGAAAATTGATGCCAGGTTTGATGAGTTGGGTAGAAAGATTGATGATTTACGTAGAGAAATAAATAGCATGCATAAGGAAATGGTTGATAGGCTTGACTTCATAAGCAATCAATTGAGGGTTCTGAACTCAAACATAGCCGCGACCTACGAATTAACGTCGAAGGTAATGACCAGGTTAATGGAAAGTAGTAACCTTTATAGCAGTTATTTGCGGTAGAACCAATCATATTTAAGAGATTGTTTATACCCTTAAGCGTGGGTATTGGTCTACATACCTTTGACGTACTTTATATATGAAATTATAATTAATGCCAATGGTAGTGTCAATACTAATATCAATGAACGCCACAGTTAAGCCTTAACGCCAATTTCATCCTAATAATTTTAAGTTATTTTGTCTACCTGGTATTACATATCCCCCCCTTTTTGGTTTCTCGTAAACGATTACTTAAAACCTTAATTAAGAATAATGTTTATTAAGGGGGGGAATTGAAACTTAATAATCACAATGAGTGAGGGGTTGAGCGATACAATAACGACAATAATACTCGTGGCAGTAGCTATAGCATTAACTATGGCAATAGTAGTTTGGGTATTTGGGATAGCCGGTAATGTGTCGAAGTCATTTGGCGTTAGGGTAAATATTGAGGGTCCCAGCATGTCGCAGAACAACGCGACATTCATAATCATTAATTCAGGCACGGAGTACGTAGAATTGGCATATATTGTTATCAACAATGCCGGATTCATATCAAGTAATAGGTGCGTCATACCACCTGGGGGGGGCTCCGCATTATTGACTATAATTAGTAATGGAACGCACTACGTGGATGTAGTACTGAGGGTTGGGAATTGCACCGTGAATTACAATGGCGATTCCAGGATTTACGGCATAAACACGGCAGAGGTGGTATTTACCAACGGCCAGCAGGTTCTTTACGAAACCCTGAACCTACAAAGCCAATGAGACTTGTTAGGCCCTTAACTGCGATATTAGAACGCCAGCGAGTGTTATTGCTGAGCCTATTATCTCCATTTCCGTGGGTACCTTATCAAGTATTAATAGGGCGAATAAGTATGCGGATGCAGGTACGAGTATCGACATTGAACTTGCCGTCACGGGGCCAAGTCCTTAACACCAAGGAACCAAAGTAGAAAGCCCATTACCTGGGCCACCAACGCAACAATTATACCCCCCCATGTAACGGCATTTAGTGTTAATTCCATGTGTGGTTGATAATGAGTGTTGGTGCCGCTATTAATGCCGATATGACCGCCATTGAGGCATTTAATTTAATGAGGTCCTCATTAACTAGGTTTCTCCTGTAATAATGAGTGCCCAATGCCCATACAAAGCCACCAAGTATTGCAATGGCATCGCCAATGTCGAAACTATAAACACCGACAGCCATCAATAAGCCACTAAACGCCAGTACAATGCCAATGACCTGCAGAGCCGTTGGTCTCTCGCCATACAATACAATTGAGAGTATGAGTACGAAGATAGGTTGCGTGTAGACCAGCACCGAGACTAATGCCGGGTTTGAGCTGTACTCAATGGCGATGTTCAGGAAAACCACGAATAGGGCTCCATTTAGTAATGCGTTGATTACATACTTACGATTTATCGTTAATCCCCTACCAATTAGGAATAGAACTAACCCACCAACGCCGAATCTATACATCGTGAGTACGAAAGGCGACATGTAATACATGGCCACCTTAGATATGGAGTATGACGAACCCCAGGCGGCTAAGACACCAATCATTGCCAGGTAACCACGTAATTTATTATTCATAACCTGGCTGTATGGCTTACATGGATTGTTATAAGGATTACTACATACCGTTTAACTCCACAAAGCATTTAAGGGATACATAAGAATATGTCTATTGATATGGGCTTAAGCGCAAAGGTCCTTAGTAGGCTTGCTTGGTTCTATACTGGTTTCGTGATTGTTAACTTTGCATCCTTATTATGGCTATTCATAACCAGCTACCTAACCATATACACGGATATACCACTGCCATACTTCATGCTATACATACCCAGTAACATTGCCGTACTAGCCTAATAACCCTAGCCCTAATCCTAGGCCTATATGTATATTTGGGCGTTGTTCTCATACGTGGCGGTCTTGAGAGGGGGGTTACGTGCCAACGGCCTTCGCAGCAGCGATGGTTATAGGCATAGTCCTATTATTTATTAGGCAGTTTATAGCCTCATTAATCTCCTTAATAATTGCCCTGGCGCTTATGGTTGGTGTCTACGCAGTGCTAACTAGTATTGCGACGCATAGGGCATCGAGGTACATGTGGCTGGTGAGTACCCTGCTCATCATAGCCGCCGTGATACTGGCTTTAATAAGTAAGTCTGTCGTGAATTACGTGGCGGCTACGATACAATCACTATCAATACTCGCCTGTGCGATTGAGGTATGGTCAATAATGGGTAGCAAAGCCAAGGTGCAGTGACCTAGATGCTCAACGTTGAGGTGGTGGTTGTTGGACCGCTCGAAACCAATTGCTACTTGGTATGTAATGATAATTCCTGCATAATCATCGATCCTGGGGGGGATGAGCCGAGAGCATACTGAATGCTTTAGGCAGTAGGAGGGCCTTAGCCGTGATTGCGACGCACCTGCACTTTGATCATGTGGGTGCGGTTAAGGAATTGACCGAGCACCTGGGCATTCCATTCATGGTGCATAGGCTTGATTGGGAATTGAAGGAAGTATTCAACGAATTAGCCGCAGTGTGGGGGGGATTCACAAAACCCGAACTGCCGGAGCCCGTGTTCGTCAGTGAGGGTTCAGAACTACCGCTTAACCTAAGGGTAATCCACACGCCAGCATACGCCAGGTTCAATCTCGATAATTGGGGGGGATGACTTCGTAATTACGGGCGACACACTCTTCGCAGGTAGTGTCGGTAGGACGGACCTACCTGGGGGGGGCGATATGGATAAACTCAGGAGGTCCGTGTGCAGGTTGTACAGAGAGCTACCCGACAACTTCATTGTTTATCCAGGCCATGGGCCATTAACCACGATCGGTGAGGAGAAGATTAATAACGTAGTAATACCGATGGAAGCGTGCCCAGAAGGGTCAGGGAACAATTCTTATAAAATAGCGGGGGGGTAAAAATCTCCGTAATTAGAGCGATTATTATGCCAAGTCGAGTAAATACACTACGCATAATCACCCTGGCAATAATTGCCATAGCGGCACTGTCCATAGCCCTCATAGCCCTAGCCCAATCCCAGGCACAGTCAAGACCGTTCATGACTCTCACAGCCAAGGCTTCACAAATAGACTATTACAACATAAGCACCATCACTACGCCAACCCTCGTAATACGCACATACCTAAATAACACGCCAGCGCCAATCACCGTGAGTCTATTCGCATTCACGCCAACGAAGATCTACACTATAGGCTACTACTACGGTGTGGGCGCAGTGACCATAAACCTAGCGAACCCACTAATGATGGAGGTAGCCAGTGCATGGAATGTGGCTGGGCTATGGCCATCACTACTCGCATTCATCACGTACACATCCAATGAGACACATACCGTGAGGTTCATGATCCTGGCCATACCTTACGACCCAGGTTGGATAATAAGCAAGGAACACATAGCCATAACCGCATCAGTAAACTTAACCACGGTAAAGCCACTACCAATACCGAGAAATCTAACGAAGTCTATAACCATGCAAACAACCAATACCAAGATAAATACAACAGACCCATATGGGTATACCTACGTGGGTTCATGCATGGGGGGGAATAGCGTTCCACAATCACCTTCAAGCCTACCATACGTACCTGCCTTGGCTCAACTGGCTGGCAATTAGAGAGTTGCTATGAGTTTGAGGGACCAATACCGCTATTCTTCGTGAGTTGGGGGGGCATGGGTGTATGGAGTAACGGTGTTATAAATATAAATGTTGCATTACATAACGGAGAAGCACAAGCAGGTAGTGGATTCTATGCCTCATACGCCATATACAACACCTCAGGTTACTACATTATGTCAACCACATCTAACGAACCAACAATTACCTTTTCACAATCCGTAAGTATGTATCTATATGAACCAATGTGCCAAGCTTATGAGCAACAATTAGCTATTACGCATGGGAATTCCCTTAATTCTGCATGCGTGTATGGACAGCAGGTTTATTACGTGCCAGGCTCTGGCACCGTGTTTATTGGGCCTATTGGGTATGTTGCCGCGGTTACGTATTACTTACGTATTACTACTGTTTATTTCAAGGTGGTTCCTGTACACCTACTTACATCGCTAATGGCACGATGGTGCTAAGCTTAAGTAGCCTATCATATAATTCTGGCGTCCTTACAATCTATCCATATCTTGATATCGGTAATGGTTCGGTAACGAACACCTTAGCCGTATTAATAAGCCAGGGATTAGCCGGTGAAGCGTTCTCGGTGCTTGACGGCCAATATATTTCGTATAACCCATCTGCTGAATCCTCGCCAACGTATGTCCAAGCCTGTAGTAATGCACCCAGCCCTAGTAATTTATCAAGCAATGTCGTAGAATATGGTTTACAGAAGGTATTAATGACGTACAACCCGGGCATTCCCGCCTGGGGGTGCTGATGTTGGTGGCGTTATTGCTGAGATTATTGCTGAGACGGTTCTAGATGAAGTACCACCTATTATTGGGCCGCTCATTGGCTTTGCCGTATCGTACATACTTAATTACTTCGTATCATCTGCAGCCACCATATACCAGAATTACATCGTAAACATATATACTAATCCCAATACGTCGTGGCAGTTCTATACTACTTTTGTGGGTTCGCCAGCCATCACCGCATCCGGTGGTAATGAGTATTACTGGCCTGCAGGCATTATAATTAATGGTAGTGGTTACTACTTGAATTACCTGCCTTATTTATACCCATGGCCTGGCTCTACTGTGTGCCAGGGCTGAGCCCTACTGAGTGAGCTCATTATTTAATTAAAACGCCCTGAGTAATTCCCTAACCTTACCTATCGTCTCATCAATGTTAGTTAATGATTCCTGGTTTAGGCTTAGCCATAGCTCCTTCACTGTCAGTAGTTTATCTGATAACCGCATTACGGCGCTCGTAATTAACTGATTAGTCCAATGACCGGTCCTCACAGCACCCTGAACCTCAGGTAATCCCTCCCTAATCGCCAATGCCTTAACTACGTAATTGAATGCCCTCCTTAAATTATCAATTGGATATGTGCTGGTCCTTGCCATGCCTAGCTCATGCTCCGCATTAAGTATTAACGCGCCTACGTCGTTTAGGTCGGCTACCCTGCCCAACATAAGTGTTGTTAAGTAATATAGGTAGGCAATGGTTGGCGCGTGTATGATCAGGCCTAGGTTTACGCCCGTTACACTCACTAGGTTTAAAACATGCCTATTATTAATAGGGCCATTGCCACGCCGAGGTACCTAATGGTTGGGCTGTACGTGGATAATAACCTATACGTGGCTACGAGAGTCATTATGAAGCCCACGAACAGTATTATGATGCCCATCAGGCCCGGGGATCACGGCCGTTATTAATCCCACAACTGTCGAGATTATGCCCGGCGTTATTGATGGGGGTTACATGCTCGATGGCGTATATGGTGAACGGCTCAGCAGGATGATCATTGCTGAGTAGGCAATCATTAGGAGTATTATTCCGAATATGTTCACTAATGAACCGTAGTAGCCGATTTGGACATTATCATTAATAAACCCTAATTTAAGGAACCCATCCTTGAGGAAGATCATAGCTGCTATGAACATCGCATACACCATATTAATGATTATTAACGTCATAGTCATGTACGTCGCAATACCAGCCAAATTCCCCACGG
This sequence comes from Vulcanisaeta distributa JCM 11213, assembly GCA_001316125.1. The sequence goes on along the minus strand of BBCS01000001.1, from coordinate 670,281 downwards.
TTAATTGACCTTGGAGCGTGACGTATAGTAGGTTTGTCGTTACGTGATTAATCACGGTAAGCCCCCCCACTTGACAGTGCAAGGGCCGGCGGCGGGCTTCCCATGAGTATTGATGACATTAGGAATGCGATTGTCATGATTATGTTAATGATGTTCATAACCAAGAATATTAGCATGCCATGACCAAAGCGATAAACACCGAGCGGCGCTGATGAATTACTGGCGGGCTTTCCTATGGGCTTGATGAGGAGTAGGTAAGTAATAATTAACAGGATTCCAATTAGTAATACTAGCATTACAACAAATGCGCTGAAGTATACCCAGTCCGGCCTTGCATTAATTATGGTAGGTACCGGGCGTAGAATTACGTATGCACGTAGGAATTCGCAGCTGTTGTTAATCATTGTTATGTTAAGCCAGGGACCTGATTGGCATATGCGACGTAGTTAGTAATGTTTATTGGGTATACCGTGTAATCCCAAGTTGCTGTTAATTCGGCTGTATAGAAGAATGGTGGCTTTGGCGATACGTAATTGATAGTCTCGTTGAGAAATAATATATCGACCTGGGGGCCCTCTCGTTGAGTGTGATGGGTATGGTCCTATTAAGTGGGCCGGCAGTAATTGGTAGACTACGTATGAGATGGTTTGAGTTAAACCTCGTGTACGCCACGACACTGTATGGGAAGCCCGTTGAGGTTAAATTAACGTCAGTGAATATATAGCAACCGCCAAGCGCGAATACTGCCTTGGGGACTACCATTAATGCCAGCACCACAATTAATAGTGGAATTGAACGTTTAGCCACACGTATAGCTGTGATCACCACATAGCCCTTCATAGATTAATGAGTAATTATGCACTAAGAAATAAGTTTTTGCAAACACTTGGGACATGGGTAAGTGTAAATACTTTAAGTAAGTAAGTATGTAATCCTTAGATTGGGCTTAATGCTTGATAAATCAGTGATTGGTAGATTGAGGATGTTTCCATGGGGGGGTAACTACGGTATTTACTACGCGGTTCTCTTTGGTTCCATAGTTAGGAGGGGGGGTTTTGGTGAGGATGTTGATATCGCGGTGGAGTTCGTGGGAGGCCTTGACCTGGGTAGCACTCACGGCTACTCTTTGACCTGTTTGATTACCTGGGTACGGATAGGGTGGATCTAGTGCCCATTAGCGACAGTGCTGATTGTTACCTGGTTCATGAGGTTTTTAGTGATGGTGTAATACTATACATGGCCAGTGATGATGCATGGCTGAGGATGCATAGGAGGGCTTCGATTTGTGAGGACTTCCTTATTGACGCCAGGAAGTTGGACCTGGTGGCTAATGCGGGTAAGGCCCTGGTGATGAGATGGCGATCCTAAATAAATTGCTGAGTATTATCGAGGATATGACTAGGAGACTCGATGAATTTGTTGACCGTGGTTATGATCTAAGTAATTGGCGAGATCAACTGGCGTCAATACACGCACTGCAGGTTCAGGCGCAAGCCTTCATCGACTTATGCCGACGGTTATTATCTAACATGGGCGTTACTGCCGAGGCTACTCAGGAATTGCCAGGAGGTTAAGAGATATGGGTTTGGTGACGAGTGAGGAGGAGGCCCTAATCAAGTCATTAGTGGGCTTTAAGAACGTGGTGGTTCACGGCTACGCCAGCCTAGACCTTAACGTGGTTGATGAAATACTTAGGTCGAGGAGTTATAGGAGGGTCCTCGAACTAGCCCTGGCGCTTAGGGATAGGGCTAGGCATTACTGGGATCCTTAACCCTGGGTGGTATTGCATTTAAGGGCGTTATCAATTCAATGGTTAATGCGTTGGTGGGAGCTTACATGGCCTGAGTTTGAAAAGGTCGATAAGACAGTGGCCCTACTACCGACGGGGATTGTCGAGGCCCACGGACCACACTTACCACTGGGTACGGATGCGTTAATGGCCACCTACATAGCCGAGGAGGCCGCAAAGAGGACCAACGTACTCCTACTGCCCACTGTTTGGTATGGGAATACGTACGTGCTCGACAAGTTCCCCCGGCACCATATCCATAAGCAATGAGACACTATACATGCTCTACAGGGACATATTCAGGGAAGTGGCTAGGAACGGCATTAGGTACCTAATCGTCATTAACGGGCATGGAGGCAATGCGGACGCCCTAAACATGGCGGCAAAGGACGTGGCAAAGGAGACTAACCTAGTCATAATAATCATAAACTGGTGGATAGACCTAGCAAAGGAGGCCAGGAAGAAGGTTTTGGAGACGCCGGAGGGCCATGCGGCTGAGGACGAGACAAGCGAGGTCTGGGCAGCGTACCCAGACCTGGTTAAGTGGATTCCTAGGGATGGCTCGGCTGATGAGTGGGTTGAGGCGAGGTTTAGGGTGTATGGGAAGGAGGTCTACGCGATGGAGTATACGAAGGCCGTGCAGGGATACCCATCGAGGGCAAGCCAGGAGAAGGGCAAGGCAATACTGGAGGCCGCGGTAAATGAGGTCGTTCAATTAATAAATGACTTAAGAAACGGGAAACTACCGATAACAAAGGTTAGGTAAGGAGATAATTTGCGAATAGTATTATCATTATTAATTGCTTGATAAAATATAATGTAGGTAATGGTTCTGATCCATTAACAATTATATTGGTAGGTATGTAAACATCAACCGTGGACTGGGTATTAGTAATGTATTACTGATTATCGTTGTGCGTAAGCTACTACGATACTTATTTAGGGTATTACATCTTCATATCCGTATGAAGTCACGCTTATTAAGCCATTACTAACGGCTTAGTTATGTGGTGATCTTAAATTCTAATGCGTATCTAACGTGATGCGTGATTTAATGAAGTAATTAGTTACTTTAGGCTAGAGCCGGTGAACCCATGATCAATCCACTTATGATTACCCTAGCATTCATGTGGTGATACGTTGCGTAATAAGGCTTAAAAAACGGCGTGAGGTATTTCTGGCGATGAGAAGGATATTCGTGGTAACAGCATTAGTGATTATTGTGCTTATAATTGCCATAATAATTGCTGTATCAAGATTAGGAGGTCAATCCTCATCGTCCATGAATTACATTAATGACCTCAGGGAATTACTAATCAACGGTTCATTCACTGCGATGTACTATGAAAATGCCACTTACGTCACGATAGGGAGCAATATGCATTATGAGACTAATGAGCATTTAATTGACTATATGAGTATAGGCTTCATAAATGGAAGTAGGGCATTTGTACGCATAATTAATGTGGTAAATATCACAAACCCACTATACACTACCCCCCCAATTGTTCAGGGATTTGCCTATTGGATAAGTGCGCCCGAGGAATTGTGCATGGCAAATTATATAGTAATGTATAGTGGACGAAACGGCGCCATTATCGACTGCCTAACCCAGGTAAAGCCGAACGCAAGCGCCTTATTACTCACGTACTTACCATTTAATGAGTTTTTAGGAAATTATGCATTAAATATGAGTTATGGGTCAGGATACCTAAACCAATACAATGAAAGTTACGCAGAAGTTATTCATATTAAGTATATAAATGAATCAAGTTGGCATGGAGAGACCACTTACTGCTACAATGTAACTACCATGACTAAGACAATAATGATAAATGAATTATTACCCAAGGCAAACTATACGACACTTGAGAATACCACAGAAATAATTTGCCTACTACCAAACGGCATAGCAACGACACAGGTAATCCATGACACGTTAATAACGTTAATAAATGGAAATGAGATAGCCAAGGTAATCAGTGTGGCAGATAGGCAATTAATGAATTATACGTTAAATTACTTTAACACAACCGCATTTAATGAATTAATCTTAATGCGAAAAGCCAGAAAAGTAGTTAACCGTGTCGTATGATTGGTTTCGATTTAATGGTAAGAACAATGCCGAGGCAACATACTTAGTAACTCCCTATGAAATTAACGTGGTATGAATATTCAACTATTACCACTTATTTAATTGCCTTTAATGTCACCGCCCTTGCCAATCAACCTGGCGCACTTAAGGATACTGAACCGCAGAGGGGGGGTGCGTTGTTAATGTTTACTCCATTAACCCATGACCCACTTGGCGCATTCGTTGGTGCTCCTGAAAACCAGAAGCCCGCATTGTTCGGACTCACCACCACGCCTGAAGACGCTGGTGTGACGCCTATTTCCCAGCCCATGTTAGCCCAAGCATTCCAACAGTAGGTCTCAACTTCGGCGTTGAATGGTACGTAAACCCAGTAGGTATTACCAAGCGAGAAGCTAGGCATGGCTAATTCGCCGACCATGCCCGGACCACCAACAATGAAACCATTGATAAAATCAACATCACTCAATAAATCCAGAGGACCGACAAAACTGTAGTAGAAGTTCCAGGTATAATTGTTCGCATCAAGCCCGTAAGCTGAGGCTGACGGATACGTACCCACGCTAATACCCTCACCTGCCCCCCCACTTATCGATGGTAATGTATACTCAACAAATACGCTAACCTCCTCTGGAAGACCTATGGCGAACCCGAAGGATAACGAACCAGACGATGACTGTGGCGTTGGTGAGTAACCACCGCTCGTGGTTATGATAAATGAGTTGGTTAAGCCGTTTACGTAATCCTCATAACTAGTGTATAGGTCAAAACCACCGATCAGGTTATACAGTAATCCAGGCCCAGGGAATACCCGATTATTAATGACCTGTGAATTACCACCGGATGGGGGGGTCATCACGTAAGCCACATCGCCTATTAACTCAATGGGTATATTCGGTGGCGTATCCGTGTAGAACTGCGTGGTGTTGAGGATTAAAATACAGGAGTCGTAGTAGAAGGTGTCGCCATAGTTATCCTGCACTGCGGCAATACCGAGGTCCTGGTTAATGGTAATAGTCTGCGTTGTTTCACTAGCCAACGCCTGGGCACCCCCCCATATGAATATGTACTCACCATTCTCATAGACGCCCTCTGAACCACTTGGTGCATTTAATAGGCTTAACCAAGTTGCGTAGCATGGGTCAGTGTTCTCGTAACTTGGATCTAAATCACTTGACTGGATTACGACCACGCCATATCTACCGACGCCATCAGCCATGCAGTCACTAAGCCGGGCAAGTCATGCAGGCTCAATGGGCCCACTATCAATGCCGTCACATAATCACGCCTATAAACGAAGCCCGCAATTAACGTGTAATTCGTCGTTACTGACATTACTGGGTATGCAATTAAGTACTGACTAACTGGGTATGGGAATGAATTAACGCTTGTGAAACCGCCCACCTCAACACCGCCAGCCCTTGCGAGGGAGTACGACAGGACTAACTCAGCAATGGGTAAAGAACTCCTATTGACGCTTATCAGAACCAAATCACCGCGATTAAGCAGGTTCACTAAGGTATTAACGGCAGGACTAGCGGTATTAACCCCCCCAGTCCTATTAATTAAGTGAAGCAACGGCTTTATCGCCGGCCAATCAATGATTACTATGCTGTTGTTTGGTAGGCTTGTTAATTGGTTGATCAATACTGGCTTGATTAGTGATTGATTAATGCCGATGCTGATTAGTTCCTGGGTGAGTGATTGAGGGCCGATCACGTAGATTGGTGTGTTGATGCTGGCGGGTGCTTGTTCATTGGTGATGCCGAGGCTTGCCTGGTTGAGTGGGTTAGCGACCTTAAGCCCAGGCCTATTAATAACGTGGAGGGATAGGGCGAGTACAAGGACGGCAATAACCATCACCGACAAAGCCACCAACCACCTCATTCCCGAACCCATAACCATCAAGAGAAACAAAACCCACAGGACTTTTTCTAACTTCGGCTATTCAGAGAAAGTGAGTCGAGCAGAATTGAATGGGGGGGTTTTACGTTTAATGCTTAATGTGCCTATCCTTATTGCTGACCCGTCTCGTAGACATGATGTAATGCTTAACAATTAGTACCGATTAAAATAGTGGTATGTGATACGGTGATTTTAATGAAGCATATTATTGAATTAACATTAAGCCTTATCTATCGCTTACGCAACACTTACTTGGCATTAACCTTATCACTATCTTTAATGGCATCATCGCTATACCCCCCCTCGTCGAATCTTAAATGGGACATATTTTACGTATATCATTCCCGTCACCATTTCATTCCCCGTAACTACGCTCATTGTATATTCAATGCCCATCATATTGGTAACTAGGTAATTCCCAACGCTGGTCGTATTTGTTATGAAGCCCTCACTTATTAAAACCAGACTACCACTGCCAATGTAATTCCTTACCGCGGGTATGTCCATCAATAGCCTCACAGTCCCGTTAAACCCCTTGCCTAGGCTTGCGCTGTTGTACCTCAGAAACTCACTAAGCAATTCCTTGGCGCTGTTTATTGCACTTAGGAGGTGAATACCTGCATTGGGACTAAAAAGCCTGGGAGTTCCCTAACCGAGTAGTACGTAGCACGTATAATTAATAATACCGGGTAGCCGGCGATGTCAGTTAACATACTGCACTTTTGCTTATTAATTACCTGGTAATCAATCATGAATGGGAGACCACTTAGTGGGGGGGACCAACCACGAAAGCCGGCGCACAGGCATGGGGGGAACCTGCAGTAAGCGATTTATTAAGTATGGGTTCATTACCGTTAAAAACAACGAGATCCGCACTAAATGCGGCGGGCATAGGCAAATACGAGGATGGGAAGGTTCATAGGCAACCTTAATAGATAGGAAGGCAACCGCAGCGGTAGTTACTACAGCCACTACTAACCACGCTGGTTTCATTACATCCCTACTCATGCGCAGTCGCTTTTAATCACTTTAAGTAGTAATTATTTCTAGGCCTTGATAAACCTCGTTCTAAGAGCTGGCGCGCAACGGGCCATGATTAATTACGGCAACCAGGTATTGAAACTGCAGGAGATCGTTGCGAGTAAAACAATGCATTGGTGGTTATCTTAATTTTAAGTGGAATTGAAGCTTATTATTTATTGGCCGACGCCCCCCTTATTTAATGCACCTGGGTCCACGCCCACTCAACCATACGCCGTATCAATGGCATTGCTATAGCCTGGCGCCCAATTAGCTTGTTGATACTAGGCTGCGGCGTGGGAGGACGTATGCTCATGAATAAGTCCTATGGAATTACCACTGACGCCCTAGATGGTATTACTTAGTGATCACGTTACTCAAGTCCTAAGCACTACTGCGATTGATTATGTCGCTACTCATTACTCATTGAGTAGTTGTGATTATTGCTCGTCAATGGTGTATGGAATTACAGCCCATTGAGGCTACAGTGTGGGACTCATATTATCGCTAAAGAACGAGGAAGGCGCGTCATTGGTCTCAGAGACTATCAGTAGGTAAGTAGCTGTAGTATACTTAAATCCTGAGCTTATCGATACGGTTATGTTACGTTGTAATTGCCGAGATAATCCTCATAGATTATCACCAGAGCACAGACCTAACCACTCACTGTTATTACTATTGTTATTTCGTAATTACCACCCGGGTTAGATTAGATAATATATTGGCATAACACGGTGAATAATCAATAAGGGCTTATGAGGTCTAGTCACCAACACCTACATAGAATAAACCCGCCTATTGTAGACTCACATTTCCAATAGGAGCTGAGGCCATGTTTGAGCAACCGCCTATGGCATTACGAGCCGATAGCCCCCCCGCTTTACACAAGTACCACGGTTAATATCGGTGCTATCATTGGGAGATCGTTGTGGTAGCAATGGATAATCCACACCTGTTCATTGGGCATGATCATGCCCATAGTTATTTCTATCGTTGGTAGGCAATATTTTAATTGTTAAAGCACCTCGTCACCGCTTTGAAGCAATTTCCTCAGCTTGGTGAATTGTTCCCTGAACTTAATTATCGAGAATGCAAGCAGTGAGATTAGGCTACTAAAGCCATTGGGTCAAGTCTCATTAGGCCCAGCATTACGGTGGTTACGTAGGCTATCGTCAGGGTTACCGAGAATCCCAAGTAAAAGGCTGACTTTGGAATCACGCTGGACCAAAGGATTATTGCGCCCTCAACAACCCCATTTCTCCTGACAGCCCTATAACCATCGGAGTCCTTGATGACTAGGCCGAGCCCCCCCTCAATCGCTCTAAGTGATGGTAAACCTGCCCAGAGCTTGATAACCCCCCCAGGGCCCTCCGTATCTCTCTAATGCTCATGGGCTTGCCCTCCCTGATCAGCAGTAGGTATATCTTAAGCGCAGTCTCGCTTAGGTTAGCCTTATTGCCATTGCGCATTCACGGTAATGCCATTCCTAAGTACTTAAAGTTCTAGTGATTGGAACATCCCATGTACCAACGACTAGAAAAAGCCCTGCATTAAATGGTCTGATGGGCAAGGCTGGGCATTGATATTAATGGTAATAATAATAGTATTAACCGCCTATGCGGCTCATGGAGCATGCCCCCAACGACGTGGGGGGGCTGGGCATAGGTAACCAGGTTATGAATGGCCCAATGGCATTACTAAGGAACAACACGCTGATTGTGCATTTGGTTGGGGGGGTGGATAACGGCATTGATGGGGGGGTACTAATCTACAACGCCAGTTCGGGTCTCCCAATAACGAGCTGGTTGTCATCACCGGTGAATCAATCAATGAATTACTACGTAGTAGCCATTACTTGGTCGAACACGGTTAACCTAGGCTATACAGAGATGGGTGGATACGAACTATCAAGTATCCTGGGCAGGGGGGGTTTGACGTACATGTATTTGTGGGTTAGGGAGAACATCACGCTGAAGCCCATCAACAAATACCCAATGTCAAGCACTAAGGTGCTCATTAAGGCGCCAAACGGCGAATTGGTGCAGGGTGGTATCTTATGCGTGGTCCCTGTAATGCCCGTGAATCCGTGGGTATTAACTCAATATAAAAACATACTTAACACCATACATACTACGCCATTTTTACCTGTACCTTCATGCACCCGCGTCAATAACGGCGTGGTTTATCTAAGTGGTTTGTTCTTAGTATCATACATTCTCTATTATCAGGATGAGGTAAACCTCGGCGTCAATACCATGGTGGTAGGCATATTACATAGAACAATTAATGTATATGGATATCCAATTAATGTCACGGTGATTGAGTCATTGGTCAATAAAGCGATTCCTCAATTATTAATAATCTACGGCTTAGGGGTTACGGTACCCAGCAATAATTCCGTAGTAATCACGGTATACGTAAGGCCAATATTAATAGGCCATGCCATGGCCAATCATACTTACATAGTCATGTGCCATCCAATGATTAGCGCCAATGCCTGTTGTCCCACCTGTATTGCCGTAAGCCCCCCCAGTAATAATCGTATCATTGGCACACTACCCTCGGCATCACCAACCTCATTAGGGCCCACCTACATACTAGGCGGGACTCAGACTCACCCCCCCACACCCACTAGTAATAATTATTACCTATTTCTCATAACCATGGTACTAATAGCCATAATCATAGGCATAATAACCAGCATCATAGTTACAAAGACTATCTATAAAACTAAACAGGCCAACCCATCTCACAATAACTACTTTACTCACGGTGATGAGATAGGTCAGAGTTAAAGCATGTAAATAAGGGACAAGAATATATGGTGGTAAAACAAAGCCGCGTTGACAAATGATTATATGTTAGTTAAGAGTTGAGTCATTGAGAAGCAATACCGCATACAAAGCCCAATTACGAAATTCATCTAGCTCAGGGAATGGAAACATGAAGAGTAGGACTTAACAAAACTAGACCGATGTAGGTATTTTTTACATACTCGCCGTACAAAACACACCAAAACAATCACTGGTGCCCCCCCGGCCGGGACTTGAACTTTCCCCCCGCGGTTATCCCGCGACCGGGACCTACCGGTCTTCAGCCGGTCGCTCTCCCAGGCTGAGCTACCGGGGGCGTTTTTGTTCTTCTTGTCGGGGGGGGATTTAAGTTTTTTGTCCTGCTTTATTGTTCGTTGTGTGGTTTTGCGATATTTCGTTTACTTTTGTCTTTATGCTATTGATCAGTTTCCTTATGTCTGTTAGTGCATCATCATCGCTTTTGTGTATGGATAGTACTTCCTCTGGGTCTGGCCCGTTGTATTGATACCTATGGAGTTCAAGCGCTAGTAGTGTGTTGGTGTATGTGCCTGGGTGTCTTGTTTCAATTACTCTGGCTATTTCCCTCATCCTAGTGGTTGGTACTAGGGCTATTACGTAGTCAACCTCCTTAATTACCCTATCCTCAAGCTCAGTATCTCTATTAAATACCTTGGCCAGTTCATCCCTAGTGTCAACGGCTAGGGCCCCCCCGAGCAGCGCCTTCCATGCCTGGAATGCCTTACCTGCAGCGTTCCTAATGAGTCCCAGTTCTATGAATTTCTCGGCCAGTTCAACCTCCGTGATCGCTCCTTAATCCTGACCTCCCTATACCTGTCTAAGTCTATCCAGGCTTAACCACTGGATTAATGCCTCATCAAGCCTTAAATACTTGCACTAACTCACTAACCTGGTGATTTGGATCTCGAGTGCTGAGTGATGTGATGAGGGCTCGCAAAGATGATTAATGGCCTCACGCTTACCAGCCACTTTATTGCATCATTCCACGAAATACCTGGAAAGCAATGCGAATTAAGGAGAAGATATATCGTGCATTAATCACTTATCTACCCACTGGTGTTGGCTGCGTTGCAAGTCCGTACTGCAGCGCCCTCCTGTTTATCCACACGGCAAGCATGGTCATTGGCACCAGGCTTAGTTTGACCGTTAGTTGTGAAGCCATTAGTAGCCAGATGTTTGGTACGATGCCGTAGAAGGCGGTTGGTATGAAGACCAGCGTGTCAATAGTCATTGCCACCGGGTCTGAATAACCAACCCTCCTAAGCACGCCGCCCCTTAACCTACTCACGAGGAATACGTCGTAAGTCTCGGAGATTATGAACGCCGTTATTGAGGCAATGGCGATCCTCGCCGATGTACCATGATACTCGCGAAGGCGCCCTGCAGCCCCCCCTGCCAGAAGGGTGCGGGTGGGTATGCAATGACCAGCCAGTTTATGATGAATATCAACGCCTGCAGGTACGCGGCAATCCTAACAACCCAATAACCAACCCTCCTACCATACCTAAGCGTTAGGAAGTCAAGCATTGCGACGCTGGCGCTATACGTGAAGACCCCCCCCATGGGTATTACCATGGGGGCCCACGAACGTGCCAATCTTCGATGCCGTGTACTGACTAATCGTGAGGAGGAGCATATAGTTCATGGCGGCCACAGGGAACAGCAGGTCATCCCTGCCAAACCTATGCAGTAGCCATAGTACTCCAGCGACTGCTATGTATGTTATTAAGGCGTAGCCGTAGAGTTCAGGCAGGCTTACCAGGTTATTCATTATCATATAGGTTATTCCTGACTGGCAGGTATTAAAGCAATACCATAGTGCACCGGATTAGGTGCGTTGTTTAGTGTGACTTATTGGTGATTGATTTATCGATACCATAGTGATTGATACGGCATTACCTAACGTTAAGATAAACGCTCTTATATCCGTGTTGAGGTTAATTTATTGTTGAGTAATGGATTCCGTGGTTGGGCCAGTCATTGATAAGGCTTTGGATGCCGTGATGAGGAAGGTGGAGAGTGGTAAGAAGTTGACTACTGAGGACTTAGTCGTATTAATGCTCGGCATGTTTAGGGAGACCAACAGGAGGGTTGATACGTTATTCGAGAAACTTAATAAAAGGATTGATGTCCTGGAGAATGAGATTAATGGGAGGTTTAATGCATATGACGAGAAGATAGCCCTGCTCGATAAGAGATTGATGATAAGTTTACAGAGCTTGACCGCAAGATCGACGAGAGATTCACTATATTAGATAGGAGGATTGATGAGAGAATCACCGTTTTGGATAAGAAGATTGACGATAAATTTACCACTTTAGATAAGAAGATCGACGAGAAATTCGCAATATTAGACAATAGAATTAATGAATTGGATAAGAAGATTGATGAGAAAGTTAGTGGGTTAATGAAGAGGATTGATGATGTTGATGGTAAGGCCGAGTCGCGTAGCAACTCGTTAAGTGCCAGGATTGACTCTGTAAATGCCAGGATAGATGCGATATACAGTGAGTTGAGTAGGCGCATAAATGAGTTGGGTGAGAAGATGGAAGCCAGTAATAAGGCGTTGAGTGAGAGGTTGATAGGCTTTATGAATTATTGGGTAGGATATATGAGACGTTAATTAAGCAGGTAAGTGGTTCATAGGATCTCATGACTTCATTTAAGGCTGTGTTGGATTTTCGATTCCTAATGCCCAATGCTGCTGAGTCGAGCCTTCAATTCGTTGAGTAGTGATATTTCCCTGAGCATCTCATTTGTGACGAACTCCCAGTAAATACCGCGTGGCTTTGAGTCAACCCTACTAACCCTAATCACCCTGCTTGGGGGGGTGACTATTACGTCAACGGGTAAATCAAAGGGTTCCCTGGGTATTTCATCACTCACTAGCTGTAATTCATGGACTGTAGTTATTACTGGTGTATCCTCACCAACCTTACCCAGGCGCTCGCGATTCCCCCCCACTCAATCTCCGCATAACCATGTGACTTACCCAGCCTACGCCCATTGCTTGGGTTAACAGCTACCGAGCCTATTATGACAAGGTCTATGTTAGGCATGTCCCAGGGCTTAATCGGCAAACCCCCCCACTTAAACGCACCCCCCCAATGGTTGATGCCTCGCCGTAGTACTGCCTCGGTATCTTACGTGGGTCAAGCATTAGGAAGCCCTCCCTGATCCTTGGCGTTGGCGTTATTAGGAGTTTTCCGTTTATCAGCGTTAATTCCCTACACCTACGCTGAGGGCTGTCCGGGTTTATCTTCACCACACGGGCCTTAATGAACTCGGGAAGGGTGACAACCAACTCGCAGGCCCTATCCGCACCTACGAAGTTGGGTATCCTGCCGTAGGCAGGCCTTGGGAATAACGCCACATTCCTCTCCTCAAGCAATCTCCAAATCCTCTCCCTAATCGCCTGTTTAATGTCCTTAACATTCATTATTAATACCCATGCTTATGGAGGGATTAAAATAAGCATTACCCGTGCCCAATCAATTATTAAGGACAACAACCCAATATAAGGTCTGTATTACTCAAAACGTACAATCCCTTAAAATCACGGCGTGCATTTAGGTGGTTATTCCTTGAGGCATGGTTATGTCGTTAATTCCGTTTAATCATTGTGGAATTTCATCGTTATTGTACATGAAATGCAAATAAATGACTTGTTGATTCATTAATGCGTGATTAATGTTGACATTAATGCCATAATCCAATGGATGCAATCCCAACAATTAATACTGCGCATTCCAAATGTCGTTGTCAACTTCAGTGATAGGCGTAATGAAATAACGAACCTAGTAAATGACCTACATATTGGTGGCGTCAGGTTTGTCTATGGACCACTTGGTGCGGGTAAGACGACGCTGTTAAGCTACTTGCCAAATCCCTTAGGGCCACTGGGTGGGTGATACCGCGGTTATTTATATGAATTACGAGAATAAGGTTGTCGATGTTTTAATGCCAGGTATATTAAGCGTCGGTGGATTGACCAACGACCTTCTCAATAGGCTTTCAGAAACCATAATAGGGGTTACGGTACGAGCGTGGATCAGGTACTTGAATTAGCCAAGGCTTTATAGAATTACGTTAAGGGGGTTGCGTGGGATTAGTAATGTTTTGATAATACATGATGACTTGGATAGGTGGTTCATGTCGGAGGGCCTTGGGCGTAATGCTGTTCAAGAATTAATCACGATGTACGCCGGCGAGTTTGAGGGTAGACCTCTGGGCGATATCCCGTGGGGTGATAAGTACGTTAAGGTGTTCATATCAATCAGTGATCAGTCAGCGGTGGAGCTTGCGTGGAGGTATAGGGGGCAAGGGTGGTTTAATGCCGATGCTCCTCTAAACCTGCCGCGCCTTCCTTGATGCTATTGATTAGATTGAGAGGCTCGGTTAAATGGTGTAATTAATCGTGTGAAGGACATAATGTAATGGCTAGGATTAAGCCAGGGTGAGTGAACCGAGACCTAATGACTTAATATACTACGTTGTTAATTAGGGAACCGTTTATTGAGTAAACATACTAATATGCCTCATGGGCAGACCACTATTGCAACTACCAAGCGAGGAGTGGATATGCAACGACATTGCCAGCCTATTACTGGTCCTCAGGATAATGATTAATAAGTGTTACTAGTGACGATGTCATGAACAAGTTAAATCGAAATTTGCACGTGTAAATTAAGTGAACAAGCGAGTTAAAAAAAGCTCACTAAAGTTATTAAACAATGATGGCGAGACTAGGTCCAGATAAGGGTTTAATGACAATACACGTAACCGGCCTAGTACTATTAATGCTTGTTGCAACTATAATGAATAGCCACATAATGATGTCCATAATAGGCCCAAGGCCGAATATAGATGTTTCCTCCGTAAGCTTTTCCTGGTCGCCCTCATCGGCTACCTTATATCAAACTGTTAAAGGAGAAGCAAGTATGACTTGGTTTGAAGTAACATTACCATTTGGTTGGTTCCAATGGGAATTCTATGCGCAATCTGGCTTCTCTGAACCCAGTTGGTCAGCCTGGAATGCGCCGGTGGGAGCACCAGCGTGGACTATAACTAATGTACCTACTAATGTTGGTACGTTTTATAATGCTTGGTTTGCAAACACTGGATGCCAATTCATCGGTCCCATATTACCCTTGCCCTATACCTATACCTCTAGCGCGGCATTCACGACACAACCATTAATGAGTGGTAAGTTATGGGGGGGTGGCGATGGATTTTTCACGGATGTTAGTCCACTATGTCAATTGCCTCCATATCCCCAGGCTAATATGGCTTTAACGGTAACCTCCTAGCAATATTTTTAATTAATTGAGGTTATAAGGTGAATTCTATATGGCTTTTTACTTAACATTTAAAGCCTTACTAAGGAAGCGAGCCGTGGTAATCGTGTTATTCGTGTTTTTCTTCACCAGCGCTTATTTCATATCTAGTCTCATAGTTGGTGCCGCAATCGCAACTTACGCTTTTAAATACGCAGCCTCGCTGGCTAATTACGATTATGAGGTGGCGTTTAATAAGTCATTGCCTGTGAATTATGTAGTCTATTACTTAAATAAAAATGGGATAATCGCGGCGCCCATTTATTCCATTAGCTATTTATTAATTAATCATAGGAACTTAACTTACTATAACTATCAATTTTACATGGCATGTATACCTACGCCGCACGAAATAAACTATATAGTAAATATATCGTCCGTGTTAATGAGTGGTAAGGTTACGTATGGCGCTTATATCGCGAATAATTTAGGAGTAAGTATTGGTTCTCGAGTTAGGTTTTCAATTAATGGGCATGTATTGGGCGTTTCCGTTGTTGGTGAGATACTTAATACGCCATTTGCATCTGGCGTGATTGTGTTACCGCTTAATTACTGCATGTACGATTCGCTTTACTTCATTAAAATTCTTAAACCCAATATTAATATTAGCCGTGTCATCGACGAATTAGGTTATAAGGCATTCATAGTCCCGTCCCAGAGAAGTTATTTCTTGAGCTCATCAAATGAAGAGCTTAATGTGTTATATAGCAAACAAACCCTTATTTACTATGGCATCCTCACGATAATTATTTTATGGCTTTCCTACGTAATGACAGGTTATTCAAGGGATATAATTGCCGTTAATGTGCTTCATGGGGGGGTTAATCCATGGAAGGTTGTTGGTGAATTGCTATTAATAATCTTGGTATTCACAGTATTCATATACATAATATCCTTCATAATTAATTACGTATTTCTCGAATCGATTTACTACACGGTGCCGTTTACAGTGATAATGCCCCCCTCATGGTGTATGGATTGCTTATAGTGCTGGTACTCCCCATCTCAATGTTAGGCTGGTACGCATTTAGGATACGTAGAGGTGAGTTGGTTAAATTCCTGGTTAGTGGGTGATGGTATGCTGGTCGAGTTAAAGGGTGTTGTTAAGTATTATGGCAATACCGTAGTGCTCAATGGCGTTAATCTAACGGTCTCCGAGGGGGGGGATTTCGTGGCTGTATTTGGTAGGAGTGGTGTTGGTAAGACCACGTTATTGAACATAATCGGCGGGCTGCTAAGGGCTGATGCAGGGTCGGTGGTCGTACTCGGCATAGACCTAGTAAGGGAGTTTCATAGGGCATTGGAGTTAAGGCGTAGGGACCTAGTTATTGTCCATGAAAACCTCAACCTAATAGGCTCGCTCTCGAATATAGACAACATAATGCTGCCCCTACTTAGACTTGGCGTTGAGAGCCGTAAAGCTAGGGAAATTGCGGTGAGCGTCTCCAGGGAACTTGGTTTGAACGATGATGTACTCCGCAGGACGCCAGGTAAGGTAAGCATGGGCCAGAGGAGGAGGGTGGCGTTGGCTAGGGCACTTGCTCTGGAGCCTAGGATATTAATAGTTGATGAACCGACTGCTAACGTAGACGCCGAAACCGCGGAGATGGTATTGACGGTAATGAAGGACCTTGTGAGTAGGGGGGGTAAGGCCGTAATAATGGCGACACATGATAAGGAAGCGCTGAAATATTCAAATAAAAACTATACATTAATCAATGGAAAGCTAATAGCGACATAATAGCGAAGGCCAACCATCATGACGAACCACAACATATGATCGCATAGAACTCCCTACCATCATCTAAGCTTCACCAATCTCCACCTGGAGTTACAGTCACCTGTTGAGAACACTAAAACATCACCGCTAGGCACATTACTGCTGTACCCCCCCAACCATTAATTAATGGGTAGAGCCTATAGCCCGTGGGAACAACGACGGAGTAATCCCGTAAGCTATCCCTTTCATCAATAACCTCGATCACCCTAAACCTCTCCCTACACAGGTAAGTACCGAGCTCGACGTAGTCGCCCAAGAACGCGCAGGACCTTGGACGTAATGCCATAATCACCAGTGGTATCACTATGGCCGTTATACTAAGTACCACTATGACTGGCATAAGCAATGGAGGAATTAACCCACGTATCACGGCCCAAAGCCCGGCAATAATTATCGGAAGCGAAGCGGCAAAGGCAATCCCAATCACCTTAAACGGGCTAAAACATATCTTCATCATTGGTCATGTGAGGGGGGGTAAAGTTTATAATTTTTTTTTTTAAAAAGATGTGATGGCTGTAGAGGAAAAGTTCCAGAGAGATATCAGGGATTTCTTAACACGCAGAGAGCTTTTAAGGGCTTTAGCCGCAATGTCAGCAATCGCATTACTACCAACACCAATACTGGCACTGGCCCAATACCCAAACCCGCAGAGCTACTCAGGTCTCGAAATCAACACTAAAATCGTCAAGGTGAACCTAATAGATAATGACTTAGTATTCATAGATAGCATGGTTACGATTTATAAGGATGGAAAAGAGGTCAATAATAGCACGGTAAAAGTTTTCGTCTTAAGGACTGCTCCATCAATATTGATTCCTCCATCAATACTAATAATCAATGATAGGAATGGGACCGTAGGCGTCGCGGTAGGTTATGACCAATATGTTAAAGTTACGTTGCCGCCTAACACTCCAGATTATGTGGTTGTGAATGAGTTAATTAAAAAAGCCTTAAGTGACGGTATGAATGACGTCATTAGGACCATTAATATAATAAATAGTAAAACATCGATAACGATTAGCAACGATGTTAGGTGATGTATTATGAGTAACAACGTTATTTTTAGTATTAATAATTTCACTTTAAATGAAAATATAGATGTGATAAATACTATTTATGCAGTAATACCTTCCATGAATGACAGCATTAATGAACAGCCGCAGCAAGATGTGGTTTCTGTTCAGAATTATGTTATCGAAATTTATAATTTAGTTCTTGGCAATGCAGGTGCTGCAGCTATTCAGGTCGCCGGACTTGTTGAATTTGGCGCGTATTATGCTGTTTTTGCAGCTGCGGTTGCTGTAGTTTTTGCGGTGGTGGTGCCTGATGTTATAACTTAATCAGGGAAGGTAGTAATAAAAGTGATTACTATGTTAGTAAGAACGTTAGGTATTCTTTATTCTTATGGCTGTAATTTTCAATGCCAGCACTGTAGTGTGAATGCTTCGCCGCGTCTGATACCTGAGGTTTTGCCTATTGACGTTCTTAGGAAGGTCATTGATGAGGCCTATTACGTGCCTAGTATCCGAGTTATTGTGTTCACTGGTGGTGAGCCGACGCTTCATCCTGTGCATCTCAGGTTTGGTATTAAATACGCTAGTGATAGGGGTTTCATAACGAGGCTCGTGACGAATGCCTGGTGGGCCAGGACTTATGATAAGGCTAGGGAGTTCCTTGGCGAGTTAAAGGTTTAGGGCTTCGTGAGTTGAATATCTCCGTTGACGACTTTCACATGGTCTTCCTCAGGAGGTTTGGTGGGTTTTACAACGTGGTTAACGCCGTTAGGGCGGCATTAGATTTGGGCTTGACCGTGGTAGTTGGCACGGCCAAGGTTATAGGTTCCGAAATAACCACCGCACGTTTAAGGGAGGTCTTTAAGGATGTTGAAGACAAGGTATTTTTCCAGGAGGACTTCGCCACACCCATAGGCCGTGCTGCAGTGCTTAGGTCATTGGTTCCGCGTTATAAGCCATCCGAGATTAAGGGCGGATGCCCGCACGTGGGTACCCTAGCCATACACCCGGACGGTTCCGTAACCATCTGCTGCGGTCATGCCGCAATGCCTAATACGGATTATGGTAAGTTCTTCGTCATTGGTAATGTCGTTAGTGAGGACCTACGTTCAATAATTAATAGGTTTTATAGGAATGCCCTTGCCTGGTACTTGTTCGTTAGGGGGGGCCGCAGTCGTTGTTGGCTAAGTTGAATCCTGACGAGGATGTAGCCAACACGTGCGAGGCGTGTTACCTATTGGTGACTAAGTATAGGGATTCCCTGGTTAAGCTGTCCCTTAGGAAGGAGGAGCTTTTTAAGGCGTTACTAAGTAATAGGGATATTGATGACCTACTATGATGGAGAGCTTCTACATAACCTCGTGGGATATCTTTAGGCTCATCATGAGTAATTGGAACATACTACTAAATAATCTGCTCTTAACAGCCGTACTACCAATGATGATACCATTAATGATCCTAATAATCCTGCTACTGGGTGCTAAGGGCTTGGTCAGGGATGAGGGTATGAGGAGGGCTTATAGGAAGCGTATAATGCTTGGTATATACATAGTTCTGATTGCCCTGGTCGTTATTATTGTGATAGACATACTTGGTCCATTAATCACGCTCCCTGGTAAGTACGGCTATTCCATAATCAATAATACCCTAACCCTGTACCTACCCACGGGCACCTATACCGTGAACCTGACCGAGGCGGACATATGCGTTGTTAATGTTACGCAGGCCATGAGGATTGATGGCTTCGCCTACGGCCCACTCGGCATGGGGCTATTCCTGATCAATGGTAGGCACATGAACGTCTTCCTCTATGCAACTGAGGGCCTGCGTTGGATATACGTGATTAAGTATGGCCGTGAGGTCCTCGGCCTATACGCGCCGGGCCTCAAATTACCCATTAGGTGTGGTTGATAAAGCCATTATAAGTGTGGCAGGAGAAAAGGCTTATCAAGAATGTTTCTCATAGACTTTTGGTTATGAGTCAGGGATTTAATGAGGCCAGGAAACATGCTGAATTGGCGATAGCCATGTTTAACGAGGGCCTCAATCTTATTAGTAAAGGTGATATCATCCAGAGTAGTGAGAAGTTGTATAAGTCCGTGGAGGAGGCCATTAAGGCTTTGGCGATTGCCAAGGGCCTTGATGAGCCAGGGAGGCCCTAGGCAAGGGCAGGTGGACCGTGAGCCTACTGGACAAGGCCGCACGTAGACTGGGCGATAAGGTATGGAGGGCCTGGGATACCGCGTATTTTCTCCATGTAAATGGATTCCACGAAGTCAGAATCGACATCAACGACGTCAAGGCTAGGTTGCCAATCATACAGGTTTAATCGATGTAGTTAGGCAGGAGTTTTCAAGTAACATTTACTTTGGGTTGGGGCTTAGGTAATGGTAGCTTTAATAAGGGTTTGATTAATGCTTACCGCTGATAAGTAATGCCCTGCGGTTTAAGGGAGTTAATCATTAAGGTTCTTTCGATATTAGAGGCCGTAGATGTTAACGAATTAGCGGGTATTCTTGGGGTTTCGGTCAATGATGTGTTGGGCTCCGTGAGTGGGTTGATTACCATGGAGGGCAATACTGTTAGGCTTAATGAAGCGGGTATTAAGGAGGCCTCGGGCATCAATTGCGATGTTGAGGCGTATGGTAGGCTCTATGAGTATTATAGGGCTAAACCACGTAGCCTTGAGAGGGATGTCGCCATTGCCGAGTATGGCTATAGGTATGCTGAGTACCTAACTTCCCTAGAGATGTCTCCAAGGAGGTTCTCGAGGTGTGCCTTAGACTTGCCAGGTTTGGTTTTGAGTCCAACGTTGCCGAGCTTGCCCGTAAGTATGGGGGGGTTAGGGCATTCATTATTGGACTTAAGACTGGAGATTACTGTAGTGCCATTGATGGATTAAGCTACGCAGTGAGGAAGACCGACCCATTAGGTTTAATGCCATTTATCGGCCAGGCCATGTCGATTAATAAGGAATTGATCAAGAATTGCATTATTGATTACGTTGGGTTAATGCTTCATGTTGGTGATGGTTTCGTTAGTCGCAATTACTTCAGGGAGGGTCTACGTTTTATTGATGATGGCTTGAGGGCTTTGCCTAACGTGATAGATGAGGTCACGTGTTACTTAAGAGTTAGGTTGCTAAATACTAAGGCTCAGGCATTAACTGGCATGGGTAATTATGAGGAAGCGATTAGTGACTTAAACGAGAGTTTAAGCACCTTAAATAAATGCACCATGGATGGAATGACCAAGCGCCGTGCGGCGCTGGAGATCATGGATAGGCTGGGGGGGGTTGTTAATTACATGATGGGTAACTACGCTGAGGCATCCCGCTACTTCCTAAGTGTTTTAAATGAATCCGTTAGGCTGGGTGAGGAATCATTTACTGCATCATCTATTCATAATTACGTGAAATCAACAATACTTAGTAACATGGGCTGTACTGATTACTCACGGCATCTTGAGTTAATAGGTGGTTGGAGCCTATATGATTCGCTTAGGTATTACTCATCAATTAATGATAATGCTAACCTAAGTAAGGTAAGGCTGTTAATGGCTGTACTTCTAATTGGAGTTGGTAGGTTTGATGAGGCATTTAAGGTTATTAATGATGGTGATGGTGGGGGGGAGGTTCATAGATTCCTTAAGGAATTAATAGAATTACTCCTGGGTAGGAGGGATTCTATAAGTACCGATTACGTAAGTACGAGGTTGATGATGCTTGGGAACCTCGTCAACCAATTAATTCAATTACTCAAGTTAAGCAATAACAAGCCATTAGGCGAGGTCGTTAACCGCGAATTACGCCCAGTAATTTACGAAATACTAACATGTAGATTACCTAAGCTGTTGCTGGCATTATGATTAGCGTCACAATTTATGAATTCTTAAATAATTCTTAAATACCTAAAACTTAAACTTAAACATTATACAGTAATGGCTAATGAAGGGCAGGGTGGTAATGATAAGGAAAGGATGACTTATCTTTATCAGGGTGTTTCTAGGATCTTTGATGGTTATATAGCGGGTATAGGGCTGGGTGTATTATTAATCATAATTCTCGTGGTCATCATCCTTGCCAGTGATGATAATGTTACCGCCCTCATACATAATTTCGGCATATTTTTCATAGTAATTGGTGTTATAGGCTTTCCTTTCACTTTCTTTTTCATGTACAGAGGCTTTACCTATCTGGCGAGGGCGGATAAGGGTAGGTACGGCATTGGCACGTTTGGTGCCATTGGTTCATTAGCATTAAACCTGGTTCTCATTCCAGAGGGCGCATTGCTTCTCGTACTAAGTATTTCCTACCCTATTTTCTTAGTTATGGGTGTGGTGACGATTATTGTCGGCTTCGTATTTGAATTACTCATGTACATAGCCCTGTACAGACTTGGTGACTACTTCAACGTGGGCTACCTAACCGCCGGCATTGTTATCTCACTATTCGCCACAGTACTCTCGGCCATACCTATGATTGATATCGTAGGGGGGGGTATTATAGGCCTTGTAGGCTTTGTACTAATTCTCGTGGGCCTTAACGAGGTCAAGAAGAAGATCGAGACGCAGATAACGCCTAAGTGATTATGGTGATTTCAAATGCGTGATGCATCTATGGGTAGGGAAAAGCTGGAGCTGATTTATAATGGGATCACCAGGATTCAAGATGGTATGTATATAGGTATTGAGCTTAGCCTAATGTACGGCATTACATCCCCCGGTATTAAACTTCCTAGGCCTTACATCGGTCAGTCTCATGATACGTGATTACGGAATACTTCAGATAGCTGGTGTGGCGATTGGTGTGCCAGTACTCTATTATTATATGTATAGGGGGGATTTAATGAGTTAGTAAGGGCTGATAGGGCGAGGTATGGTATTGGTATGCTGGGCATTAAGGTACTGCTTTTAATGAGTCCGTTACTCCTTTGCTGAAGGCCTTTATTTAGCCCTCGTTAATGAGTCATTGGTGGCGTTCCTCCTACTTCGTGTTATGAATGGTATTGTTGCATTGGTGCTGTACGTGTTAGTTCTGATTGCGTTTTATAGGCTTGGCTCGGAATTCAACGCTGACAGATTAAGAGTTGGCGTGATCATAACCATCGTGACCGTATTCATATTGATATCACCAAATATTATAGCGGCCATAATAGGGATTGTGGGTGTAATATTAATGCTTATGGGCCTGGGTGATGTTAAGAGGACTATTGAGAGGGAATTGGGTATTGGCGGCTAGGGGGGGCTGCTTAATGATTGACTTACGGAGAATCTGATTTTTAAGGGATTTGATTTTGATATCGATTGTGCAATTGGGATAGGGACGTATGGTTACTCCTTGCTTCCAGGGGGGGATTGAGGAGTGTGGCTGGCGGCGCACTTGGCGTGGTTACTGGGCTTTACCTGTATTACTACCTCCACTTGACACTCACTGAGGTTGGTATATTCTTTGGCGTTGGTGCGTTCACAGCACCCCCCCTTCTCTCACTATTATTTGGTAGGTTGGGCGATAAATATAGTAGGAAGGTAATCCTGCTGCTCACGCTCGCCTTCCTACCAATAGCCACGGCAATACTCCTAATCACCAGATACTACCCACTACTCCTACTTGCTGCGGCATTGGGTGGTTTTGGGACGGCGGGTGCGCTGGCAAGCGGCAGTGTTGGTGCTGTGGCGGCGCCGGTCCAAACGGCGATGTTGGCCGATAAGACGGAGGGCATGGATAGGTCCATGGTATACGCAGTATTCAACCTAGTCTCTGGAACGGCATCGGCAATTGGAGCGTTACTGGCTAACCTCAGCTATCGAGATGCGTTCTACGCGGCTCTTGCATTATCAGCCATTAGCCTATTCGTGGTATTACCAATTAGGGAGGAGCATAGGCCTAAACAGCGTATTAATGATGATCCAAGCACTAACTCTAAGACCATGGCCCAGCAGGTGAGGAGGGATTTAACGTACATAAAGAGGTTCGCAATAGTTGGTGTGTTGAATGGTACGGCCCAGGGATTAATAACGCCATTCCTACCAATAATATTTAAGATGGTCCTTCACGTGAGCAATGGTGTTGTTGGCGATATATTCTTCGTTGGTGGCCTCGCCGCGGCCTTCGCGTCACTCACGGCGCCGGTCCTCTCGAGGATTTTCGGGCTTAGGGATGCCATTATAATCCCGAGGATAATATCAACAATCGCCCTAATACTAATCCCCTTCTCAACAACTCTTTATCTGGCTGTAACCACGTACGTGGTTTACGTGATGTTTAGGGTTTCATCACTAGCTCCACAGCAGGCATTGATGATGGAGCTGGTGGGCAGGGGGGGCAGTAGGTCAACAGTGTCCGGTGTTAACCAGGCATCACGATTACTGCCATCGGCGACTGCGACGACGGTGGCAGGTCCAATGCTTGATTACCTGCCAATACCCGTTCCATTCGCCATAGCCTTCATTGTTAATGTCATAAACATAGCCCTATACAGGAGGTTCTTCCCCCCCAACCCAAAACCAATGCGTGGAGGAGTAACGGTAATTGAGTAGTGATTAAATAACCTCAGAAGCCCTAACCTCAATACCCAACCCCCCCCTAGCCAACTCAAGAGCCCTCCTCCTAATTACCGGACCAACAATGAGCAACCTCGGCTTCACCTTATTAACCCTCTCATAGAAGACTCCCTCCCTGAATAGTTCAGCCACGTCACCACAGTCAATACTCACCTTATACTCAACGAGTATGTGCTCATTATCCCTAACGAGAACGTCTACGTCAATGACCGAGGGGGGGTGACCGAATACTACGCCGTCGCTGTCGTAGTAAGTTCAATGCCTAACCTCATAAACCTTGAGCAGGTCACTGACTAGGTATTTAATGGACTCCCTAAAGGCCTCCTCCGTGAAAAGCCCATATCTATAGCCCAATGCCGTTACTGAGGATGTCAACTTCTCAATACTAGTCTGCATAACGATTATGACTTCACCATGCCTCCTAACGTCCTTGCTCAATGCTTCCACGATCTTCTTAAGCTCATCATGAGATTTAACGAGTACCTCCACGGCTTTCCTTAGCTCGCTTATTTTCTCACCCTGCTTAGCAACAATATCCTTCAAGTCAGTTATGGCCTTAACTAGGTTGTCCACTGAGGACTTAAGATCACTAATGCCTAATAATCCCATTACCGCATACCTAAACTCCTCATCCTCCTTAAGTAGTCTCAAAAGCTCCTTCCTTAAATCAGAGCCCATGCACTAGTATGGAAGTCGAACTTAATTATTTAAACCTACCCATGGCAATGCTTTATTAGGGATTTGAAGAAATATACTCAAGATGGTTTCGTGGGAACTCGTGTTTAGGGCTTCGGTATTCATTGCCGAGGAAATGGGCGTTGCACTGCGTAGGTCGGCCTTCTCACCGAATATTCGCGAGAGGATGGACCACAGCTGTGCGATAACGGATTCGGAGGGCAATATCGTGGCTCAGGCGGAACACATACCGGTGCACCTAGGCTCCTTCAGGGTTGGTGTTAAGAACCTACTTAATTGGCTTAGTAGGGAGGGTATTGAGCTTGGACCTGGTGATGCTGTGCTACTCAATGACCCGTACATATCAGGTACGCATTTAAACGATGTCATGATCATGGAACCGATATACGTAAGCAATAAACTCATTGGCTACGTCGTTAATAAGGCACACCACGTCGATGTAGGTGGGCCGGTGCCTGGTAGTATTAATCCCAGTGCTAGGACAATTTATGAGGAGGGCTTGATAATACCACCAGTCAGGATTATGATTAAGGGTGAGCTACAGCGTGACATACTCAATGTAATACTTAGCAATTTCAAGACTCCGGAGACTGCTATTGGCGATATAACGGCTCAATTGGCCGCGAATAGGGTTGGGGGGGTTGCCAGGGTTAGGGAGTTGGTGGAGAAGTACGGCATTGATAATGTCGTTAATGCGTGGAGGGAGGGTATCGAGTACGGCAGGAAGTTAGCCCTGATGGAGATTGGTAAGTGGCCCAGGGGGGGTGTTTATGATGCGGTGGATTACATGGAGCTTAATGATGAATTACTGCCGATTAAGGTATCCGTGGAGGTAGGTGAGGAGGGTGTTAAGGCTGACTTCAGTGGTACTCATGGTCAGGTTGAGGCGCCAATAAACGCTGTTTACGGCGTAACATTCTCCGCAGTATCATTTGTAATAAGATCATTGATACAAAGTGATATACCAACTAACGAGGGCTTCTACAGCATTATAAACGTCATAGCGCCCGAGGGTACACTCGTTAACCCAAGGAAGCCTGCGCCAGTGAGTGGTGGCAATGTCGAGACGACGCAGAGGATTGCGGACGTAGTCTTTAAGGCATTGGCTAAGGCACTGCCCAATAGAGTGCCGGCTGCTGGGTCCGGAACCATGATGAATGTAATGATAGGCGGGACACTACCCAATGGAGGGTACTGGGCGTACTACGAAACGATTGGCGGTGGTACTGGCGGTAGGCCGGGCAAGCCAGGCGTGAGTGGTGTTCATGTTAATATGACGAACACATTAAACACCCCCCCATCGAAATCGCCGAGAGGCAATACCCACTATTATTCACTGGGTATAGGATTAGGGAGGGAAGTGGTGGTGATGGTTCGTATAGGGGGGGCGGTGACGGCATAGTCAGGTCATTTAAGGTATTAACTAAGGCGAGACTATCAATAATGGCTGAGAGGTTTAGGACAAGGCCATGGGGGGGCCTGTGGGGGGGTGGTGATGACGGGTCGCCAGGTAAGGTCACCGTTAGGAGGAGTAATGGTGGGGGGGTCATTAATCTACCGAGCAAGGCGACAATAGACCTGGAACCAGGTGATGAGGTGATAATCGAAACACCAGGAGGTGGTGGGTATGGCTCAAGGAGGTTACTTTTATTTTAACTAGACTTGGTATGGTGATGCGGATAAAATGGGTGTTAGGGAGGAGATTAATACGTTAATTAGGAGGGCTAGGGATTTCCTAAGGACGGCTAATTTTCAAGTAGAAAATGAGATGTATGACTTAGCCATTTTTAACCTTGAACAAGCCCTTCAATTATTCTTAAAAGCGAAGATTCTTGAGTATGGTGCTCAATATCCACGGACGCACAGTGTACGTTATTTACTTAAGTTTTTACGTGATGTTGCACCGAGTGATAAAAAGCACATTGTGAATGAGTTATTAGACAAGTATTTATTCGAACTAGGCGTGCTTGAGGATGCCTATATTGGTGCTAGATATGTGCCAAGGGAATATACGAAGGAAGAGGCTGAAAGATTAATTAAGGTTGTTAGTGAAATAATGAATAGTGAATTATGATTATTTAATTGAGGATGCCAGGAGGAGGCAGGATGTATTTAGGAATCTCGATAAGTACTTACGTATTATTAAGGAGGTTGTTAAGTCCATAGATCCCAATGCCGAGGTCTATTTATTCGGTTCTGTTGCTGAAAATAGGTACGCATTATCGAGTGATATTGATGTGTTGGTGATAACAAATGTTAATCCAGGGATTATTCTCGAGAGGCTGTGGAAGGCAGGTATTGGGTCTCCCTTCGAGATCCACGTGAGGACACCGGACAAGCTGGCTTATTATGAGAGGTTCAGTAAGTTAATTAGGGTGTGAATATCTCACTCCCGCATAATACCTACCTCTATCCTTATTAATGAAAGGTATTTCCGTGATCTCGGATAAGGCTTGGTTTAGTACTGCATGGTGCTATCTTTAAAAGGTAGGTAAGAACTTAACCAGAAATGAGGCTTTTATGAATATGGGTTATGGTTTACGGTGGTTATTAATCGCCTCAGCAATTACCGTAATAATCATTAGCGTTTTATTCATCATAATCCTACCGAGATTATATACGAAACCTTCAACTGCAAATGCGATTAATAATACGGGAAATACAAAGTTAATAATCAATGCTCGGGGGGGAATTAACGAGCCATCAGTAGAAGTTATTAATGCCCTTAATCCCACGTTATCGTTAACTGAGGGGCAGGGAACAAAGGACCCAGGCGATTTATGTTCTTACCTGGTCTTTGCGCTTTTAGGATCTACTAATCGACTAATTAATTTTAATGGTACGTACATAATTGTTTATGGTGAATATAGTTATGGCGACTCACTTGGTATGGTTACGGTTGATTTTTATCTCATATGGAATGAATTGGTCTATAGCAATTTGAATGGTTTCTCGGTGGGTTATGCTCAGCTTTATAGTGTAATTGAATATGCGCCAGGGCCTGCGCGTATATTAAGTACTTAGAGTTATTCCAGGATGCCTATGCCTCATACATGGCTCATGAGTATGGGATGAATAAGATAAGCGCCTTACAATTGCCTGGAGATGTTAAATGGGTAGTGAGTGGTAGTAGTAATTATGGTCCAGGTTACTGGACAAATGGTTATTACACGCCATACCCAATGCAGTGCATGACGATAGAGAAGTAGAACTACTTTAACCTTAGGCTATACAATCCAAGCGCCATTAATCTCCTCTACATGTTATTGTTCGCAATACATAATATCATTATCAAAGGTGCCCGGTGCAATAACGCCGTTGAAGTTCATAGCATTTAATTTGACATGGGTCTTTAAACCTATGAGCAGGTATTGGGCATCTCAGGAAGTAATGTATGGTGTTGAGAGTGAGGGTTATACGTATATGGGTCCTGCCAATAATCCGCAATCATTGATGTATGTGATTCCTGTTGGTGCCTCTGTTGTTGCTTATAAGCCGTTTGGGTGTACGTATTACCTACTTGGCTTCATACCAATACCCGGCGTATTGGTTGATCATGTTGTTTATGACGTTGATTGGTACATATGGGTGAACTCTAATGGTTCAATGGGCATTCAAAGTCATGGCATGTACATACCGCCGCCAGGTATAAACAGGAACTGGAAGGAAAGCCAAAGCCCATACATTTGACTTCAGGGTTTTTATTACGCAACACAATGCCAACCAATTTGGTGGTTATGGTGGTAGGCGTTGTTAGTGCGGGATTACTTATTTTATTTGTTTTCTTAATTAATGGCCCATAGTAATTCAATCATTGATAATGTATAGTAAGTTTGGGTTTATTGATAGGCCGTTGAATCCCAGCGGAGTTCCACCTATTGAGCGTAGGTACTCGCCAGTTGGCTTTGAGGGTGAACTTGAGAGGGTTAAGGCCGCGATCAATGCCTTCCTCAGGGGTAGTGATAATATTGCCGTTGTCATTGTTGGGCAGTATGGTTGGGGTAAGAGTGAGCTCCTTGATGCGGTGGAGGCGGTTGCCCATGGGCTTGGGCTTAGGTTCTTAGGCTTCCACTTACCTTTGGCCTTGACATTAACGTGATCATAAACTCACTGCTTAAGGCGCGCGGTAGCTCTAATGAGCCCCCCCTGCTCCTGCTTATTGATGAGGCCGATGAGGTTAGTAGGGCTGTTGAGCTTAGTAATGCCCTTAGCCCGGGCGACGCTGGCAAGGTTAGGGACTTAGTCATTAGGCTTGGCTCGCTGATTAGGCCTTGATTGAGCCTAGGAATTATAGGGATGTCCTTGGCATTGATCCTAAGAGGCTTGGTAGGGTCATGATGGTCCTAGCCTTCACGCCGCAGCTTTACTATAACATACTCAAGAACATGGTACCTGACGTATTCGACATAACGAGGGGGGGTAGGGTATACATGGAGATAGTGCTTGATGAGAGGATGCCCCCCCTATGGCTCTATGAGGCAATGCTGGTTCAGCGCTTCAATGCCTACTCCACGGATGAAAGGCTTGACCTAGTTAGGAAGGGCCTTGTTAATAGCCTTCACCCACTTAGGCGTGAGTACCTGGCCACGCTTTATGAGTTAGTGGCTAACACCGAGGGTGGTAAGGCATCACCAAGGGCCTTGGTTAAGTTCACGTCTAAGCTCCTGGACATGGTTGTGGATAAGGGTAAAGAGCTTAATTATGAGGCCTTTGAGGAGTTCCTGAGAGGCGAGGTTGCCAGCGGTGAGTTGAAGGCGTACCTGGACGTGATTAATGAGGGGCCAAGTGACGAAAAAGGGTCCAGGGTATTTAAGGCATTGCTCCTGTCGGGTATTCCCAGGGGGGGTATTAGTGATCTAAGCTCCGAGCTTGGGTTTGACGTGGCGTCGTACGTTAATGCAATGGTTAAGGCGGGGGGGCTTGTTGAGGAGGTTCAAGTCGCCAGGTTTAGGCTTGATAAGGATGGATTAAGCCGGGTCAATAATGAGTTGATTAGATTAGGCTTGGCGCCAATTGAGGGTGACCTGAGGGATGTCTCGATTAGTTATGGTTCGTATTACACCGCCTATGAGGGCGAACCAACGATTTACGTGATCCTACCAGGTAATGCCAAGTTTTCATCATCGGTTAGTATAACTAGGGCGTATCAGGTATCGCCTAGGTTACATAGGATATTGGTTTTTGGTAAGGAGCCTGAGGAGGTCATTAGGGCTAAGGAGGAGGTTAGCAAGGCAATTAATATTGTCAATGCCTTCCGTGAGGATTTGGCGGCAGAGATTGTTAGGGCGGCGCTTGGTTCGCAGGTAACGCTTTATCCATTATCAAGCGCCTGGGTTGGTATTGTGGAGAATCCCCTTGATGTTAGGATTGGAATCATAGTGAGCACTGACGGCGACCCCCCCAACCATCTCACCAAGTTATTGAGTAAGGTCATTAATGAGGGTGCGATTACCATAGACGGCCAGGAGAGGTTCATCGACTCTCTACTTGTTATTATAATGTCAAGGACATTACTTACGAGCGACATCATGAAGAGTATTGTAGAGTCAATTAGTAAATTGTCCTGGAAGCTGGTACTTGGCCCTGCGACTGATTTCGTGTACTTCTCAGTATTTGGTTCTGATAAGATCGATGAGCTTAGGTCAATAGTGATTGGTTCTAGGCTTGAGAGGTTGGATAGGGTGCCGAGGGAGTACTCGGTATTTCTCGAGAGGCTTAATGACTATAGGGATGAGGTACTCGCGTTCAGGGATAGGGTTAGGCAGAGGGTTCTTCAGTATACGATGGCGATTAGGCGTGGTGCTAAGGAGTCGAAGGATGCGGTGATTAGGAGGATTGTTGAGGCTTGGGTTAAGGGTGAGGGCCTTGAGGATCAACCTGAGGTCT
Organism: Vulcanisaeta distributa JCM 11213; assembly: GCA_001316125.1. The sequence continues at coordinate 639,372 of BBCS01000001.1, read as the reverse complement.
TTAGGGATGAGAGTGGTAAGGCCAGGTTAGTGCTGTTGAGTTGAGTTTCATAGATTACCTCAGGTCATTGGGTAAGCAGAGCTTCACTGAGAAGGAGCTTGAGTACTTGATAAGGAGGTTATACCCAACGCACTTGTGGAGAGAGTTTAAGGAGGTTGATTTGATAAAGTTGCTTAGTCTCAGGGGTTTGCTCCTACCTGTTAATAATAACTTAACCGAGTACGCGCCATACACGCCGGAGCTCGTGCCCAAGGTACTCACAATACTTAATGAGTACATGAATAGACTTAATGAGATCCTCCATAAGCCATTATCAATAAGTATTGATGAGTTGAAGGTGAGTATTGAGGTTCAACCTGGGATTAATGTGCAGGGTAATGATTGCGAGAAGGCGTTCACGCTATTAAAGGCAGTACCTGAAACATCAAGCGAATTTCTAAGGAGGTATTCATTATTCATGTTATGCATCAACAAGCTGGAGGACGAGGTTGATCAGAAGCTTGAGGAATTGAATAACGAATTATCATCACTATCATCATCACTAAACAACACAATTAAAGACCTGTTAAATAAGTTGAGTAGCGCCAGGAGAAGCATTGACGAGTACCTGCCAGGACTTTCCAGCGAGCTTGATTCAAGAGTTAATGGCCTAATTGAAAGGGTTAAGTCGTACATCCTGAGACTTAACGGGCTTGAGCTGGAGAATATTAAGGAAAGCCTTCCAACAATACTTGAGACAATCAATTCTGAGGTTAATGGAGCAATTGAATTAATGAATACACTAAAGGGTATTGAGGATAGGGTAAAGGAGTACGTGGAACTAACGAGCATTTTAAAGAACGCCTCAGTCATAATCGGTAAGGACATCGCTGGAATGAGTATTAACGACTTTGTAGACGACTTATTACCATTGATAAGGCATGGCTCACCGAATGTGCTAAGCAATTACTTAAATGAGTTGGTGCACGTTATTGAGTTAAGGCGTAAAGAGCTTAGCGATGTGTTAGGTAATGTTAATGCTTTAATTGATAAGTATGTTAAGATAACGGCATGGCTTAAGAAGAGGATTAATAATAAGTTGGTAAATAAGTTGCTGAGTGGTGCCATCCCTGAGATTCCAAATCCATCACCAACGTTTGATAATGCTAAGTACATAAGCGATGCCATTAGGAATGTGGATGAGGTCATTAACGGGATAAGTAGGGAACTTAATATACCCAGGGACTTACTCATCAAGATCGCATCGCTAGGTCCAATGTGGGTATTGACGAGGGGGGGTCCCTGGCAAAGGAGCTCAATATGGATATTTCCACGGTAAATAAGTACCTGGAAAGTATGTGGAAGGCAGGTTTGATTGATAGAAGGTATGTGACGTGAGGTGATGATCATGAAGGTGGCAGTTCTTGGGTTGGGGGGGAGGAATTGCGTGGGTAATGAAGTATTTAGTTGCGGTGATGCCAGTGATGCGTCAGTGATTATTGACTTATATGGTAGTCTTAAGTCATTGGATGTTAAGGCCCAGTTAATAGTGTCAACAAGCCCTGAGCCCCTTGTAACTGTTAAGAGGTATGTAGTTGATGAGATTGCCATCGGTAATACCGTATTAAGGACTTTAATAGGTCTTGGAGAGCTTGAGGGTGACGCAGTCATTAAGGGTGTTAGGGGGGGTGAGGTATTTGGTGTTTCACTGGGTGGTAAGGTCATCCTCTTCGCAAGACCATTACTTATCTACCTAATCCATGACCCTGAACCACTCATTAATGAGTTGAAGCTCCTGCTTAATAATGCTCCACCTGGTATCAGCGTTGAGGATGTGGTTAGAGAGTTAGCGTCCTTAGTAATATCTGAGAGGCGTAGTAAGAAGGTTTCACGTACATTGGCTTACCTGGAGGAGTTTCTTCAGGATAACGATGTTAGTAAGTTACCGCTCTACATACTCGACCTACTGACCAGTGTTGGTGCTGTGCAGGGTGATAGGGTTAATAGGGAATTGATTGAGAGAATAATTAATGAGGTGAAGGCTAGGATATACCCGAGGAGGGGCTAGGATGTTTAATGACGTAATAGTAAACATGCTTGAGCTCATCGAGACCAGGATTGCCCAGATGAGAGATAGGGCCCTAGAACTACTTAACACTGCCAGTAATTTCATGAGCTACGTAATCGAAGTTACGCCCAGCCGTGAGTTCACGAGGTTCATAGCCGTTGACTCCGGGTTCACTGAGATAACGTATCTAGGCTTTAGAATAGCCGTCATTAACGTAGCCTTACTAATGAATGTTGATGGTAAAGGACACGTAATAAATAGGTTCGATGCACTACTTGGAATTTCCAGTGAGGAATTAGAGAGAATAGCCCTGGACATGGAGGCCCAATACGCACTGGAATACTCAAGGTCCTTCCCCCCCGTAGATATTGTGTTACTTGATGGGGGCATTGATGGGGGAGGAACTACGTGAATAGGTTCAGCACTCCACTGCTTGCCCATGTTAAGGATGTCAAGGGCAATAGGTACTCGCAGGGATAACTGATGATGAGTTTAGGAATTACGTCAATAGGGCGTTGCAGATAATGGAGGAGCCATTGGTGATGCATATGATTATGGAGACCTACAGAGCAAGGAATAGGTCAATTAATACCCTGATTACTAAGCCCTACGTTGTTGGTAGGGTTGGTGATAAGGAGGTTTATGGATTCTACGTTCAATACCTACCAGAGACCTTGCCGATATATACCGAGTACGTTGGTGATCCAGGCGTGATTAGGCAGGTAATATCACGTGTGACTCCATTATCCACGATGCCGAGACTCGGGTACCCAGCCCCCCCATTATACATCGTTGATAGGGTTGCTAAGGTGAATGCGGACTTTAAGGGGATGGTCAGGTTAATAATGGAGAAGTTAGGTGGCGAGGTTTTAAGTGAGTTGAGGGGGTATGTACCTAAAGATGGGGGCTTAATGAGTACGTGAAAAGTAAGTAGTGATGAGGTAATAGGCGTTACGGTGAGGATTGGTCATCCCGGGTTCATCTCATCAAAGCAAGTGCTCAGCAGCGTCCTCGACCTAATCATCGGATATAATGTATTTTCCCAGTAATTTAACTCTTTATTTCCATAATGACCATTAAGCAAATAAAGTGCTAAAGGCTTTGTTTTGTTGGATGCTGATATACATTGTGCGTGCAATGAACGAGCTTAGGAGGTGCCTCGCCCTTTATGATGAGTTTGAGTGCTCGGCATACCTCAATAGGACCTATGGCACCTGGATTGTTAGGCTCAATAATGATGAGGCTAATGTAATCCTTAACGAGGCATCCCAGTCATGCACGCAGGTTGAGAGTAGCTTCCTTTACTGTGTGTTCTGTGTTGGTTCGCAGTGTAGTATGGAGCCTTCAGAATCCGTGAGCAGGTACATTATTGATTGTCTCGATAAACTCAATATTAGGCAGGGTGTAAAGGATGCCCTGAGGAGTATTCTTAATAAGGCCGTGGAGATTAATTCTGAAGTGGCATGTACCGGTGAGTGATTTATGCTTAGGCAGGTGATCTTTGGAGGCGTCTTCGATAAATTACCGCAGGGCATTTACAGGAGGTGGTTTGTTTATCAAATGAGGGTTTCCCAGGTGTTAATAATTCTCTCCATGGCATCGTTCATAATTGGTTCGGCTGTTTTGGCATTAAGGTATGTGCGATTACATGGGGATTTAATGCTCGGTGGCTTAATACTATTCTACGTCGGCATAATGTTCAGCCAACACCCTGGCTTCACGAGGGTTATGCCAAGCCCATTCGCGTCAGTGTTGATTGGCTTATTAGCCATTGCGTGGTTCGTGACCTACACATTGGGTGTGTGGTTTAGCTGGGTGGTGGGTATTATCTTAGCATTATACTACGCATTGCTACTGATTATCAGGGGTGGTCTTGGCAAAAAACCACTTTACTGGCCCAACACATTCTTCCTGAGTGGCTTGATTAGCCTCATGATCGCCCTATACCTGGGTGGTTTTAGGCTAGTGGTATTCCCTGTGGCATCCATTGTTAGTCTCATTAGGCGTGTTGAGAGTAGGCAAAGGCCCATTTACGCCATTGATATTCCATACGCAGTCCTACTCCCAGTAATGACGTACTACCTCAATAACCCAATAGACCTGGCTGTCCTCTCACTATTCGCGTTAATAGCCATTGGAATACCCAGGAGGTTTGGGCCTGCATTCAAGACCACATACTCGAGGACGTACCCCCCCGTTGGTTCATCACTCGGTAGGGCTATGTTAATAATCACCGCTGTCCTGGCATTAATTGGGATTCCACTGGGCGATGTTGTTCACGCGCTTTTCATAGGCTTCATAGCCGTGATAATGTCCTCACTCTGCATACCAATGCTCAACCCAGGGATACTCTGGTTCTCAATGAGGCGCTATGGCATTGTGGGCTTCGAAATACCAACGCTCCTCTTCATATCAGCCATACTAAGGGCGGTTTATTACCTAGTCGGTCCCCCAATTAATCGCTGCGTCCTTAATCCTCGTATTAATAGCGTATATCGAGGTTGCCGCGTCTTACCTGAGTGGTGAGAGGGTTAAGGTGCTCTAACGTAGTTAAGTAGCGCATTCGCTATTAACCTTGCCACCCTAATTGGCTCAGGCCTCTTACCCTCCCTAACAAACTTCCTGATTATCGTCCTAGCAGTCCTATAATCAATTCCTGCAAACCTCACATAAATCCTCAAACCACCAGGTAACAACATCTCCCTAGGCTTACCCAACTTCTCATAAAGCCTCACCCTCACGTCCGAATCACTTGGAAACAACTTCCTCAGCGCATTTACGACATCACCCTCAGGCTCCTCGAAGGTCAGGCACATTATTGGCAAGCCCAGCTCATTCGACAGTCTCTCCAGGTCGATTATGTTGTACCAGGATATTATACACCCATCAATCATTATCAACTGAATGTCATTCCTATTAAACGACCTGTACAGACTTATTACAGCATCCGTAGCATCTAAACCACCAACGGTAGTTCTACCCAACGACACACCATCAATAACACCATCACTCCTCATGACAACACCAACCAGTATTGAATACCTAAGATCCAGCCTAAAGCTCTCGGCAATACCAAGGGCCCTTACGCCAGGCTTACTAACAAGCGCGTCAATACCCATACTATCCCAATCACGTAGCACTCTATGCCTGTTATAATACTTAACGCAAATGCGCAGTCAATCATTACGGGTATTGATCCCTGGAATTTACAGTAATGATTCTCATAGGTGACCTCAATCATTAAGTAATTTGAATAACTTTACCGTATTTACATGCATGTGTCTGCGGGCTCCCATAGTAATTGGTTGCATTAAGTATAAAGCCGAATGTGGGTAAACCATAGACCTGAGACGCATCAACTACCGAGACGTATAGATTTGTACCAACACCAATATTGAAGAGCTCAACCCACGTGCTCTGTGTTGTTGATGAAGTTGATGGAGGCAACAGCATACCCGCAATGCTAAATATGGCACTACCCATGCTTAATAAGATTTCGAGAGGCTCAGAATTAGGTATTAAAGCGGCTAATCCAAGGGCTATGCCCGTGAGCCCAGTGCCGAGCTGTGGCGCACTTAAGCCGTATGCAGTGTTAATACCGCCGAGCTGTATTTGGTATTGCCCACTGACTATGTTTACGGGCCCATTACATTCGTAGAGATATTCAGAGCCTGTGGTCGTGTATTCAAAACTGGCATAATCAATCACGGACGACGCATTTAAGGCGGAGTAACCAAAGTACTTCTCGGCTAATGGTACGGCACCGTAATACAGCAAACTTATTGTGCCATTACCATAGTCAAGAGCGTAACCATAAGCGTCGTATTCAGGTACGTAGAGCACTTCGGAAACGGTAGTTGAGCCCAAGTACTGTGTGTATCCAGTCGTTGGATCAACGTACCAAGCATCATACTGAACAATGGCCCAAGTGGCATCTTCATAGTAGTAATATATGGAGCCTGGCACATTCACCTGCGAACCAAGCACGTACTCCCCCCCGGTATTGTCAACCCAATTCTCCTGGGTACTATAGGATGTGCCTATATCTCCGTAGCCCACGGCCATGGCATTCCAATTAATTGCGCCTGAGAAGCAAATAGCTAATGTAATCCCAAGCCCCTTATCATAACTTAACACACCATTGCTCCATGTGACCCAGGCCAGTGGTAGTGAGCCATTTATGCTTAGGCACGTTGATTCCGGTATAAATTCGTAGGGTAGCGGCATGTAAATACTCGGCTGAGGACCACTCACGGAACAATTATAAAGCACGTAACCGCTATACGATCCAAAGACCTGAGGATCAGTCATGTTGGGTATATGGTTCATAGCTATGATCCTAAATGGCTTAATTGAACTTACGTTTATGTATACCGTGGCCAATATGTACATGGGCGTAATGCCAGCCGCTAGGCTAGGCCTTTGTGCTGCCAGGGCCCAGCCTACATTGTATGGTACTACCATGGGTATTATCCAGGACTCATTATCGTGGATGTACGTCACAAACACGAGTAATGAAGTGTCATAACCATTCACCGGCATTTTAGTCTCGAGCCACCTACTCACGGCATATACCCAGTCGGTATTGTTGAATGGTATGGTGACCGAACTACCGTAGACGTATACCATCGGCATTATGCCGTTTGGCAGGTTCACGTAGACGCTAATGAAGGCATTCACAGGCGTTATCGAGGATCCATTGATGAGGTACGTCCTAATCACCACGCCAGGTGGCAAGCCCCTTATTGGCGGTGAGTTGTAGTAGGTTATCGTACCCGTACTAACCCTAATCACCTGCACAGGACGTGGCTGAAGCATCGCTACACCTAGTGTGGAGAGCAATATTGAGACCATGGCAATTATCAGTATAGCCATTATTATAAGCATTAATATATGCCTTGCGATCATCGTTAATAAATTATTTTATCTGATATATATTTCCTTAACATAAACATATATTTTCTTCCTTCAAATATCTTGCTTAAAACCGAAGAATACATACCTCACCCTACTCACTGCAGTAAATTTCTTAGGTAAGGCCGTGTCAAATTTATGATCACTCACAGAGAATGCCTCGTTATTTAACGAATCGTAACTATACTTTATATGTGTTCCGTAAAGTGCGGCGTAGTATGCTAAGCCATAATTAGCGATTAAATTAACTGCAGTACTGAGGTAAGAGAGCGACGATAAACTTTGCGGTGAAACTTAAGATCAGCTATACTAAGTACCACGGATGTGATTAGACCCACTAGGAGTTAGTTACTGCCAAATATCGTGATATGCCGAATCAATACTTAGGTAAAGGGATTAAGTTAGCTATGAACGAACATAATAATTGCTATGAACATGGCCACGATAATAATAAAGATGACTACCGCGATCATAACCAAGCCCTGTCTATAAATGTTTATAATCATCAATATGATCCTTTAAAAGGGCTTTTACTTCAATTACATAATATCTAGTCGTAATTAAATGGAATTTAATTGTGTTAAACCCTGGGCTTTAGTCCCAGTCTCATTAATCCCTCCCTGAGTTTCTGTACCTCGCTTCGCTCAGTGGCCTTAGGTATGGCTCCTTAACGGTCCCAAAGTCATAACGGAGTAGGTGGATTAGCTTGTAGTAACCATCAACGCCTGGGTAATCCCTAATTAGCTCTCTAACCCTGGCTATAAGGTCCTGCTTCTCCATGGCGGACTGCAGCTACCGGCCCTGAAGTCATTGAACATCTCCCTCATGACCTCCGGAAGTACATTAGCCATCGCCGATATGCAGCCCTTTGCCCCCCCAACCATGAGCGCAGGCAGTATTGTGGAGTCTGCACCATTGAGTACCGTTATACCTAGCCTAACGTGGCCCATTATCTGCGTTATGTCGCCAGTACTATCTTTAACACCCGCTATTTTAACGCCGTCACTGAGCAGCCTCGCTATTAGGTCTGGCGTTACATTAAAGCCCGTGTTCTGCGGTATGTTGTAAATAAATATTGGTAACTTCGTTAATTGAGACAGCTTTTCGTAATACCTCCTCAGTGTTTCATAATCCGGCCTATAGTAGATTGGCGGTATTGATGAGATAGCCACAGCGCCATACCTCTCGGCGAGCCTCACGGTCTCAACCACGTCCTGCCAATTAAATGAGAAGACGTGAACCATTAACTGCCTATTCGTATTCCTGGAAATGACTTCCAGGGCTTCCCTCCTCTCCTCAAGTGTTAGGTATGGTCCCTGGCTAGTTGTGCCGAATGGTAGAAGCCGTCAACGCCTGCCTTCGTTAATGAATCAACATGCCTTGCGAGGGATTCCTCGTCTAATTTACCGTTTTTAAAGGGTATTGCTAGTGCTACGAATATTCCCTCCATCATAGGTATTCGGCACAAGGCCCTTAATAAAACTATTTACTTACATATCATAATTAATCGGTTCCCTGAACAATCCTCCTCTCATTACCCTCCTTAACAAGCCTAATAATGCTATACTTAACATTAGTCTCCTCAGCCGCCTTCACAATATCATTAACCAAATTCTCCGACTGTGTCGTGATTATTACCTGCCCAACCAAGCCCTCGCTAACAAACCTGGTCAATAACGCCGCAAAGGCCCTCCTAATGTTCACGTCAACGTAAGGTATTGGTTCATCCATTAGCAGGAAGTCGACATTATGATTAGTGGCCCTATAAACACTCAACAGGAATGAGAGGGCTATTGTCAGCCTCTGCCCATCACTCAACCTGGATATTGTAACCTTCCTACCACCAGGCTGATAGCGTAGAGCGTATATTCACTGACTACCCCCCCAACAACGCCCCCCTATCCCTAACCGTAACCTCAATGCCCGCCCCCCCCTCAAGGTCGTTGTATGGGTATAGCAGCTTGAATATTGCGCCAACGTTATCCCTAACAATCTTAATCATCTCATCCCTAACTCTGGCCTGAACCTCCCTAATACCAGCCTAATCCTAACCAGCCTGTTATAGAAGTCCTCAAGGAAGTCAAGTCTCCTCCTGAGTACTGATGGGTCCTCCTTATCGAAGCCAAGGCTCGACAGTGCAAGCTCAAGCCTACTTAACTCCGCTGAGTCATCACCTAATTTGGCCCTAACCTGGGTTAACCTCTCATCGAGATACCTAATCTGGTCTTCAATGCTCGTTACGGTCTTCGTGTCAATACCGAGATTACTGAGTTGCTGCCTAAGCTCCTCCTCCTGCTGCTTCAGGGAATTAAGCTCCCTATACTTTCTTAGGTATGAAATTGCCCTATCAACATCATCAATTTCAGCCCTAAACTCATCAACAAACCTCGTAAGCGCCTGAATCCTCTTATCAATGTCCCTAATGGACTTCTCGATGGTCTCAAGCTTCGAGACCACGGCCTCAAACCTGGACCTAACATCCGTGCACGTTCAACGGTGGTCTCATAATCATTAACGATGGGTAACAAGGTCTCCATATTCGTTAAGGCCTTCTCCAGCTCATTCAGTTTATTCTTCATTTCCTCAATTTCGTCGTTGCGACCTCTCGATAGCTCCTCAATCCTCCTCTTAATGTTCTCATAATCCTCCTCACTTAATGGCCTATTACAGATAGGGCACCTCTCCTCGCGATTACTCAGTATGTACTGTAAAACATTTAGTAACGATACCCTAAAGCTCTCCTCGGAACTGAGCTTCTCAAGCCTACTCCTCAATTCCTCAATGTCCTTCCTAACCTTAATCGGCTCGCCATACTTACTAACCAATGCCCTATACTCCCTAACCCTGGGCTCCTCCTGGGAAAGCCTCGCTTCAAGCTCCCTAAGTGATGCCTTCAATGACTCAGTCTGGATCTCGAGGTCATTACGAACATTACTAAGGTACTCCCTATCCTCAACCAACTTATCCTTAAGTTTGGCGAGCTCCTCAAAGGCCTTGTATATATTCTCGGCGGCTCGGCTAGGTTATCGTTAGTTATCACTAATTTACTAACCTCATCAGCCTCCTTAATAAGTGCGTACTCCTCAAGCTTCTCAATTAACGAATCCCTAAGTCTCTCAAGCCTAAGCCTAATGCTCGTCTCATTAACCTCCTTAACGCCCGCCCTCTCAAGCTCCTGCTCAAGGTTCTCCCTCCTAATCCTAGTGGCGATGTAATTACTGTATACCTCCTCAACACCCTTGAAGTTCTTCAGTATTTCCTCCCTCCTTTTTAGTAAGTCATTGTATGTATTGCTGAGTTCCTCCTCTTCCTTTCTCAACTTATCAATTTCCTCCCTCAACTCCCTAACCTTTTCCCGCGCCTTCTCAATGGAGCCATACTTAACTATTATTTCAGGGAGCTCCTTAACACTGGCGAGTCTCTGCCTAAGTCTATTAATCAATTCCTCAAGCTGAGACATGGGTAATGACTTATTTAAATTATCGAGAACCTCAAGCCCAAATAACTTATCAATGAATATGCTCCTCTTCGTGATACTACCATAGACTAACGCCTCAAGAGTCCTATGTGTGACTAGCACGAATCTCTCAAAGTCATCGTCATCAACGCCCAGGAACTCTATGATCTTGGGATTGACATCATCACCCTTATACCTAGTGCCGTTAATCATGCGATGGGGGGGCTTTCCCTCGCCGTTTCACCAGACCTCTTAAGCTCCCTAACTATCTCAACACCATCCGTAAGCATAAGCTTAACGAGCGAAGAATTCGAATCCTCATTTATTAAGTCAGCCAGCTTTGAAACCCTCTCCTTAACCTCCAACTGAGTTCCATAGAGTGCATACTCAATTGCCTGAACAATACTTGTTTTGCCGGAGCCAACGGGTCCATGGATTATGTTAATACCATCATTAAAAACAACCCTATGCTCACCCCCCCTAAACCCCCCCCTGAAATCCCTAATGGTTAACTCATTAATCCTAACCTTCACCCTCACCCACCTCAACGCCAACCTTACTCAACTCCTCATTAATCGCCTTAATAACGCCCCCCCTCCTACCACCCTCCTTATAAGCCATGTAAAGCTTAATGGCCAATTCAGCATCCTGCCCAAGCCTATCTCTCAAGAACTTAATTATTAATTCATCAAGTTCACCCCATTACCACCACCCCCCCTCCTTCTTAATACCTCAATCCATGGATTATTACTAAGGAAGTCAGGTAACTCATTGTTAATTGTCGAGCCCCCCCCTGCGCCGTAGTATTTGCTAACCCTGTGACTTGTGATCCAATTCTCTCAAGCCTATTAACACGCTCAACTAACTCATTAATTATTTGCTCAATTCTAATCACTCTATCTCTTAATTCATTAATGTCCTTGGCTAATGGCTGAATGTTAATGCCCGATAGGGAATTCCTCACATCATTAATTGCCTTCTCAAGGTCATCAACCCTCTTCTTAATGCTGTCATCAACACCTTGCTGCAGCTGTATTGGTATGCTTGGTATTAACTCCTCCACAGCCCTTTCAGGATCAGTTGATGACAAATCATAAATGTAAACACCAACCCTGTTGCTCCTGAACAATTTACCGTTTATCAAACCCCCCCTGGCGCTCTGTGGAAATGCTATGTATGCCTTATTGTAATTAAATCTATTCTTCATGACATTACTAAGCTCATCAATTATGTAGGACTCTGTTGGGAACTCCTCTGTGGATATCCTGAGGTAGACCGTGTTATTACCCTCCATGAGTACGATCTCCTTCTCACTCAGTTTATCCACTATCCTAAAACCCCCCCTCTGTAGCAACCACTCCTCAATAAGCTTCCTCGCAATTTCAATACTCATTACACCTACACATTACTAACTAACAACTCGCTTTTTAACCTAATTGAATCATAAGATTAGAATGAAAGGACCTATTGATGAAGGTAATACCAACCCTCCTTAGTCCTCTCATTCCACTTCACATTACTAGGCAATGCATAACCGTATATGATGGCTCCCTTCCAGACACTAAACTGCGGATCCTTAACAATACTAATACTTAACTTACTAGCCAGGTCAGGCAATCTCTCAGAAACCATCAACCTAACCTTATCCACACTATTAACGGCAACATCCTCAAGGCCAGGCGGCACGGACCAATTAAATGCACCACCACTGAGTATTATCGTGCTCATTATCTTATCCTGAATTTCCACGGGGACCTTCCTAATACTCGTTATCAACGCCTCGGCAATATCCATCTCGCCGTAAAACACCATATCGCCTACCGTGGCATCCTCAATCACGAGCCTACCCTGCTGCATGTAACTCGTGAATATGTCATGCCGCGGATTAAAGATAACCTCGCCAATCAGGAACCTCATCCATGCCGTATCCCTCAACTCAACCTCAACCAGTGGATTAACCCTAACCTTAATGGCAAACCTATCTGGGTCCTCCCTAGCCCTCTTGATGGCATCATCGAGATTCCTCGGTACTAAGCCAACGGTCCTCTTAACAACCTCAACCACGTATTCGTCCTTAGCCAGGTCACCATACCCCCCCGAATCCTTAAGAACCTCCCTAGTAACTGCATTGGCCTCGGCACCGCCCCCTATTAAGCGCCACTATACCCTCTAATGTCCGTAACTAATTGGTACGAGTTGTATATTGCCATGCCCAGCCTCAATCACCGTGCATGTTACTGCCTTCTCGGCAATAGCCACCGCAAAGGCTGGTCTATTATGGTAACAGCCTGAAGTAGCTTACCACCAAACTCCTCATCAATCTCCTTATGAACATCAATCATTCTATCCCTCATATAGTCGGGTGCCAAAGCCGATAAGGCAACAACGAGGAAGAATCCCCTGAAGTCAGGTCTCCTGGTGAAGTCTGAGAAGAACTGTGAGAATCCATACCTGGCGAGCTCCTTGACTATCTTCCAGGAATCCTCATCCTCCTTCCTAATAACACCATCCTTAAGCGGATATCGCAGGTTCCTAATGGCATCCCTAATCGAACTTAAATACTTGGGTATGTCATCACCGACAACGACACCCCTCTCAAGAACCTCCTTAGGAACAAGCAACTTAATGCTCTCAGGTAAATCCCTTAGGAATAGCCCACGGCTTTGTATCATGTATGGCTTATCCCTCAGGGTTATTGGGCCGTACTTAAAGTACCCAGTGCCAAAGTCCTCCGCATACACGTAGTTAAGCTTATACTTACTCTCGTCAATCATGCCGAGTCACCAGGTCGCCTTTATTGTGATGAACTCATTATTAAACATTATTACGTACGTATCATCAAATGACTTAACCCTGGGCTTCAAATAATCCCTTAATTTATCTGGTAATGAATTCATTGATCCATTAATGCAATCAAGCACTTGATCAAGGACCTCCTTTAAATGCTCGCCTGTGGTCTCCACGTAATACATTGCCTGATACCTAACTCCATTATCTATGGCCAAGAACTTAAGATTAAGGCTACTCAGTATGCATGATATGAATTTGCGTCCCTCCTTAATAACATCATCCTCATCCTTTACCTCACCAACCTTACACTCCTGGCAATTCACGTAAGTTTATTAGCAATAAGGTTTATAAGGAGATTGCGCCTCTTGTGGCGAGATTATAAGGTGCATAGTATTATGGAGAGTGAGTTAATCCTTGAGGTTAAGGATCTTGGAAACATAGTGGTTAAGTTGGAGCCAGCTCTGTCGCCACTGACCTATGCCAGGTTAGGTAAGTCATTGCCAACCAGGACAAATGCAATTAAATATAGCCAAGTCATATTGATACCCCCCCTGGATTTAGGCCTAGTGAGTGAGGGTAAAAGGACGAGTTTAAAGCCGTATGAGGTTGGTTACTGGGTTAAGAAAAGGAGCCTAGTAATTGCCTTAGGCAATATTGATCTTGGTGAGCAGGTGAATGTGTTAGGTTACGTAATTAACGGTGCCGAACTTCTTAGTAAGTTGAATGGTGGTTATTCCATAAAGATCTCGATTAGGTAACTAGGATTAAGCTTTTAAAGGGTTAGGGAGGTACCGAATACGGCGAAAGAAGTATGAGCACACCACAGCAGGAAACCACAATACTAGTTGGTAAAAAACCAACTACAAGCTACGTGATAGCCACGGTAATGAGTTTCAACGCTGGAGCTAAGAAGGTAATACTGAAGGCTAGAGGCGGTGCGATAGCTAGGGCGGTTTCAACGGCTGTAATGATAAGGGATAGGTTCCTACCAAACCAGGTAAGGATAAGCGACATAAAGCTACTAACTGACAGGGTAACTGGACAGGGAGGCAAGGAGAGATCCGTAGCAGCCATCGAGATAGTGCTTGAGAGGGTATAAGCGAAATAATACATGAGCTGCTTCAAAAATCAAGTAAAATAATTACACAATCAATTCAATTATTTTATTACCACCTATACTTAGTCATTTCAAGGAGATAACTCCTAATCTCCTCAAGCAACGTGACGAGAACGAATAATGCACTCCTCCTGTTAGTAGCTATTAGTGGCATGACCTTAACCTCATAGGGAACCTTCAATATACTCTTAATGGTAGGTATATCCACGGCGGTGGGTACGTCCTGCTTATTCGCGGCAATTACATGAGGCGTTGATGGGAAGTTTTCTCTGAAGAAATTATACATTCCCAGCGCCTCCTTAACCCTCTCCTCACTTGAGCTATCAACGATGAATAAGTAGCCATGCATACCCCTGGCAATTATCTTCCACATGAAGCTAAACCTTTCCTGACCAGGTATGCCAAATAGATGCACGACAAGGTCCTCCCTAACCTTCATTCGACCATAATCAAAGGCTACCGTAGTGCTCTTCTTACCATCAATTGAACTCTTCGTTATCGGAACATCGGTCTCGATAGGCAACACCTCACTTAGTGTTTTAACGAATGTGGTCTTCCCAGCACCATACGGTCCAGCAATTACAATCTTTATTGTCTTTATTGGCATAATGCTCACCTCATACGACGGCCTTGCTCTTTATGAAATTGATCACATCCTCAATATCCTTTGGCGTAATTTCTACATTAATTATCTCTATCATTTCCTCCTCACTAAGGCTGAGAAGTTTCCTTAATAGTTCGTATAATTTATCGGTGTATTTCTCGAGTATTATCCTAGTAAGACCTATTGATGCTTCAGAATTAATTATAATCATGATGTAACCCGCATCCCTAATGTTCATTAACTGAATAATGCCATCAATGCCCTGCATTAATACGTAATTAACATTACCAATGGGTAATGCAGATATTAATCCCTTTAATGATGATATAAACCTTGGGGCTGCGAAGAATGTATTACTAGCGTTAATTAGGATAGTGTTAGTGACATAGGTTATTACGGTACCTTCCCTATCCATTATATAAACGGCCCTTATCTGATCAGGACTTTCCGAAATAATTTCCTCAGCTGATAACCTAACCTCATTTATGATTCTTTGAATATCACTATTCACAGTCCTTTCTATTTATTATAATTTTTAAATCTTTCGATTTCTCTTATACAGACAAGGGTAATTGCATTTTCAACTCCATTAGCAACACCCACTATATGCATAATAAGTTTTTTAAATGCATGGTGCGAGTTAATACGGATGATAACAATAAAGGGTTACGTAGTAAGTAAGACATTGGTTAATGACCCAACGGGCGGCAAGATGATAGCAATACAAATTGTTGAGGAGAGGGAGACGCCTGGCCCAGTCATTACTGGTACTGACGAGACATCGCAAATGATGAGGGATGTGATGCCCCCCCTCGTTCAGCAGTTACTTAGGTCTATGCCCATGGTTGGTCCATTAATGAGCGGTAAGGTTCCAATACCAAGGCTCCTAATTTGGCTTAATGAGGATGAGGCCGAGGCGTTAGGCCCTAGGTTGGATGTAGGTGATGCTGTGGAGATTAGGATAGATAATGGGAAGCTGGAATTAGTTAAGGTTTAATTTATCATATCTTTACATCAAACTCCCTGCTTAAATTAAGTAAGTCCTTAAGTTTAATCCTTACGTGCTTTCCATTTGGCAATGTCCTAACTATGATAAATGGAAGTAATCCCCCCCTACGAATCTCCTCCATTGCTATGTCTATTGGATCAAACGTACCCAGTTCCTGTGGATTAATGAGTGGTTGAGCGCCCATGGCCAATTGCTTCGCTCTGGCCGCCACTATCCTGGCAAGTTCATACTTAGTTATCCTAGGTGGATATGTTAGCTTGCCCTTAATTAAATCATTAATTGTATTTAAAACACCCACTAATGCATCCTCCTTAAGGATTGAGTTTGAGGCTTGATTTGATGATGACATTGGAGAATACGGAAATAAAATCGTTTAAAAATCTAACTTTATGAACGCCAAATTTTATTATTCAGACGACTTTGACTCGCTTTCCTCTCCGCCACTCTCGGTCTTTGACTTGCCGGTGCCGCCTGTCTTCGTTTGAGCCGCGGCTACGATATCGTCGATCCTAAGTATCATTATTGCTGCCTCAGCTGCGCTCCTAATCACATGCACCTTAACTAGGAGTGGGTCAACGACATTTATCTTAGTCATATTCGCGACCTTACCGCTTAACACATCAACGCCAGCATCAACCTCACTAGCATCATGCCTCCTCCTTAACTCGGCAATTGCATCCACTGGGTCTAAACCGGCGGTTAGGGCTAGTATTGTTGGTATGTGCTCAAGGGCCTCGGCAAACTTAAGTACAGCCAACTGTTCCTTGCCAGGTAACTTCCTACCCCCACTCCCTAAGTCTTCTCGCAATCTCCATCTCAAAGGCTCCACCGCCAGGCACAATCTTAGGCTCCCTATACAAGTCCCTAATTACATGAAGTGCATCTTGCATTGACCTCTCGGCCTCATCAAGTATCCTATCTGCCGCACCCCCTGAGTAGTATTGTGACTGCCCTCGGGTTCGGGCACTGCTCGACAAACACCATCTTCTCCTCACCAACCTTCCTCTCCTCAACAAGCCCAGCAGTGCCAAGGTCCTCAGGCCTCATATCCTTAATACTAGTGACTATCTTAGCTCCAGTGGCCTTAGCCAGCTTCTCAATATCACTCCTCTTAACCCTCCTAACAGCCATAATGCCCTTCTTAGCCAGATAGTGCTGGGCAACCTCGTCAATGCCCTTCTGCGTTATAACCACATTAGCGCCAATCTCGGCGAGCTTGTCAACGTAGGACTTCAGTATGTTAGATTCCTCCTCGAGGAACGCCTTTATTTGCTGTGGTGATGAGACTGATATCTTCGTAGTCCACTCAGGCTTCTCAATCTCAAGTGGCGCATCTAGGACTGCGATCTTGGCGTTAACAACCCTCTTGGGCATCCCTGGATGGACAACCTCCTTATCAAGCACAATACCCTGTATTAACTGGGTCTCGAAGAGCGACTGACCCTTCTTCTTCTCTATCTTAATCCAGTCAAGGTCAAGGTTATACTTATCACCGACCTTCTCCACGGCTATAGCTGACGCATCAACGGCAATCTTAGCCAAGTAATCCCTGGCCTCAGCAACAATCTTACTACTTAACGAGTTCATTGCGACTAGGGCCAGTTGGTTCTTGTCCTCAACATTTATTGGCTGGGCAATCTCATTGGCGACCTGTATTGCGTAATCCATGGCCTTCTTATAACCATCAATGATTATTGTTGGGTGAATGCCCTCGTCAAGGAGCTCCTCTGCAAGTTCCAGCAACCTACCTGCCAGTACAACCGCTGTTGTTGTTCCATCACCAACCTCCGCATCCTGGGCCTTGGCAACCTCAATTAATAGTTTAGCAGCTGGGTGTTGAACCTCCATCTCCTTCAGTATTGCAGCTCCATCGCCCGTTATTGTTACGTCGCCAAAGGCATCAATGAGCATCTTATCCATACCCCCCCTAGGGCCTAGGCTTGTCGATAGTATTTCAGCAATTACCTTGGCGGCCATTATGTTGCTCCTCCTCGCATCTGCACCGGTTGTTCTTTGTGAACCCTCCTTAAGAACCATCACTGGTACTCCTCCTCCCTTTTGCTGTGTACCGCTGCTCATCGGCGACTTCGTAAAGCACTTCTATAAAAACCTTTCTTCAAATAAAGCGAGTAAAAAATAAGTAGTGCCGAGGTGATTCCACTGATTTAATGGGCATAGGGCATGTATTAACTATACTCATAGTGGCATCGCTATTTGTAATACCGTGGGCAGTCGTTAGTTCGTATTCCATGGAACCAACGCTTGAGGTTGGGGGATTTAGTAATAATGATACCGCCAAGCCAACCCTGCAGCTCATTACTGGGTCACGTGGCAATATATTACTCACCTGAATTTAATGACTACATAGTGCATAGGATAATTGCCGTTAATAACGTGCAAGGATGCACGTATATTTTTAAGGGCGATGCAAACCCAGTGCCTGACCCATATTCAGTACCTTACGGTAATATCGTCGGTGTTGTTATCTTCGTAATACCACAGTTAGGTCTCCTAAGTCTTTCGTACAGGACATTTACGGCTGCATTGTACATGTTAGGTCTCATTATCCTGGTAATTATTCCTGCATACCTGCTTGATAAGTAATTACTTCCCATGAGGAAAAATGTATTAAGTCTCACGAGTCAGGTCTTTTAATGGGAGAGGAGGTTCGGGATATAACGACTAAGTTGAGTGGTCGTGAGTACATAAGGGGTAAGGACGGTAGGGTGTTCGTGCTTAGGGAGTTTGAGATAACGGACTTAAATACGGTAGTAATGATAAATAGGAGGGTACTACCCGAGAATTACCCTGAGTTCTTCTTCGTAGAACATTATAGAAGCTTTCCCAAGGCCTTCATAGTGGCTGAGCTTAACGGTAATGTGGTTGGTTATATGATGAATAGGGTTGAGTTTGGTTGGAGCTATATCTGGAGGGGGGGTAAACCAACCAGGAAGGGCCATGTAATATCCATCGGCGTATTACCTGAAGTGAGGAGGTTGGGCATTGCGTATAACATGATGATTAGGGGTATGAGGGCTATGAAGCACTTCTACGGTGCAGAGGAGGTTTACCTGGAGGTTAGGGTTTCCAATACACCTGCCATTAATCTTTACAAGAAATTGAACTATAAGATAGTTGACTTAATAAAGGGTTATTACCACGATGGTGAGGATGCATACATAATGGCTAGGTCACTCGAGGATTTTGAGTAATACAATTACTCACCAAACTTCTCGAGAGTACCTAAGTAATTAGCTATTATGTTCATAACGTCAATACCCCCCCTAATCCTACTCCAAAAGCCCTTGGCACAAGCTCTCTCACTGAACTGAGTAACGTCATCTCTCATGACATCAGGTCCCCCCCATGCCATAAATGGCACGGGATCACCCGTATGTTCCTTAACAGTTATTGGCGTTGCATGGTCACAGGTTATGAACACGTACGTGTCGCTGGGCGTCTCCTCAAGGAACCTCCTAATACCTGCATCAACTCTCTCAATAATCATTGCCTTACCCCTAGCATCACCATCATGAGACATGGAGTCTGTGGGCTTTAC
Source organism: Vulcanisaeta distributa JCM 11213 (assembly GCA_001316125.1). Next base: position 619,875 of record BBCS01000001.1, on the reverse strand, counting down.
ATGGACAAATACGAAATCGTAGTTACTCAAGGCCCTAGCAGCTGCCTGAAATGCGGCTATGAAGTCATCATCCTTAGAACCAATGTAATTATCAACGTTTATCGCATCCATACCCAATGCCCTACCAATGCCCCCCCTAATCAATGCAACGCCAGCTATTATCGCCGGCCTAATCCTATATTTTAGGCTCAGTGGTTCGAAATTCTTTAAAGAACCTGCACCCCCCCTAAGGAGGACCATATTTATTGGGCCCTTACCCTCCCTTCTCCTCTTCTCATTGAACTCCGCCTTACTTAACTTTTCATAGACGAGCTTTGTAAATTCATTTATGTAATTGGCTGTGACCTTAGCATCATCACTTAAGGCCTTGGCCTCAGAAACCCTAGCACCAATTACGTGAGGATCAGTATCAGTTATGTGTGGTGATACGTTACCTCTAAGGACGAGGACACCCCCCCTATGCTCCACGGTTTGTTTATAAACCGCATCAATGCCATACTTACTCCTCAGTACTGGCAATACCTCGTTATTAATTATGTTCTCTATTTCCCTGACCTCGGCAGGGTCTATGTACCTACCGCCTCTTCTATCGATAACTATTAGATCACTATTAACCGTGGCCACGTTAGTCCTAAATGCAACATCTCCGGGGGGGTTAAGCGTTAAACCTGCACCCAATGCCTCAAATGGCCCCCTACCAGGGTAGTACTTGTATGGGTCATAACCAAAGATGGCGAGGTGAGCTGTGTCACTGCCTGGCCTAATACCTGGTGATATGACGTCCATGAGACCGCATGAGCCTCAGCGGCTAACTTATCAATAGTGGGCTTAACGGCAAATTCCAATGGTGTCTTTCCACCAAGTTCCTTAACCGGTCTATCAGCACAGCCGTCTAGGACCACCAGTAATGCCCTAGGCATACGTAACACCACACTAAGCTTATTAAAAGCATTTACTTTAAATGAGCCTAGTCTCGCCTTAATGCCTCATCAATCCACCTTAAGTATCCATCAAAACCGCCAATTATCGGCACCGCAATAATCTCAGGGACCTTATACGGATGTCTCTCCCTAATGAATCTCACTAAATCATCAAGCTTATCTTTCCTCGACTTAATAATGAGCAGCGCCTCATTGTCCTCCTCGACCCTCCCCTCCCAATAATAAATACTCCTTAACCCATCAATTACGTTAACGCATGCAGCCAATTTATTATTAACGAGAGATTTAGCCATTTCAATGCCCACATTCCTATTAGGTACGGTGGCGAGGACAACTACATACTCATACTCACTCATAATTCTCTACCACGCTACATTAATCAACATACTAAAGCATTATCTTTCCATGAGCTAAGATAAATGGATAATGAACTTCATAATAATGTTTAAATGCAAAATAACTATTGCCATCCCAATGGAGTACGTAAATCTTGGTAAGACTGGCTTGAAAATATCAAGGATTGGGCTTGGCGCCTGGCAATTCGGTGGTGATGCCTGGGGTCCCTATGAATATGGCATTGCAAGGAGGTTATTGGTAAGGCTGTGGAGCTTGGTATAAACTTCATAGATACTGCGGCTGTTTATGGGCGTGGCCGTAGTGAGGAGTTTGTGGGCAGGGCAATTAGGGAGTTGGGTATTAGGGAGCACGTGGTCATCGCCACTAAAATACCGGGTGATTGGCATAGATATGATGATGTCCTTAAGGCAGCGAGGCGAAGTAGGGAGAGGCTTGGCGTAGACGTTATCGATCTCCTTCAGCTTCATTGGCCTGCCTGTTGGCATAATGTACCAATTTGCGAGACGATGAAGGCGATGGAGAAGCTGGTTGAGGATGGCGTGATTAGGTTCATTGGTGTTAGTAATTATCCATTACAACTCCTTGAGGCTGCGCGTTCATGTCTTAAGAGGAGTGAAATAGTGAGTTCCCAGAACAGGTATAACTTAATTGAAAGAGATATCGAGAAGGAACTCCTACCCTACCTTCAACGTGAGGGAATTACGCTTATTGCCTGGAGCCCATTGGCGAAGGGTGCGGTAACTGGTAAGTACAGCCCTGAGAATAGGCCTAAAGGCGATTTAAGGGAGAATGAGCCTGTTTTCTATCCCGATAATCTTAGGGAAATAACCACGAAGTTAATACCCGTGATTAAGGAGTTGACGAGTAAATACGGTAAGACCCCCCCTGCTCAGATCGCGCTTAATTGGCTCGTAATGCATGATAACGTGGTGCCAATACCTGGAGCTAAGAATGCCGCGCAAGTCGTGGAAAACGCCGGTGCGGTTGGTTGGAGATTGAGTGAGGATGACTTTAGGAGGCTCACGGCTGCGAGTAATTCCTTAGTTATAACGTATGTCACCTGGTAATTCTTGAAATCTATGTGAATAATGAATTTAGTTTTATTTAGGACTTAAAATTGGTAAGTCATTGTATGAAGCTTCCCAAAGGAATTTACGGTATAACGGATACCAGTTATACTATAAAGAATCACGTTGAGGCAGCCAGGGCATTCCTCGAGGGTGGGGGGGTTAGGATTGTTCAGTATAGGCGTAAGGAGGGCAGTATTAGGGTCATGCTTGAGGAGGCTAGGGCCATTAGGAGGCTTTGTAATGAGTATGGAGCTGTATTTATCGTTGATGATAGGGTTGACATAGCAATACTAAGCGATGCAGATGGAGTCCACGTGGGTCTTGATGATGCGCCTGTGGATGAGATTAGGAGGAGATTCGGCGGTTTAATAATTGGTGCAAGTGCCAGTACTGTTGATGAGGCATTGCAGGGTGAGAGGGCGGGCGCCAATTACATAGGCGCCGGCTCGGTATTTCCAAGTCCGACAAGGCCTGATTACAGGATAACTGGGCTAGATGGATTGAGGAATATCGTTAGGTCGGTCAATATACCGGTCTACGCCATAGGCGGTATAACGCTTGAGAGTATACCAGCGATTAAGGCAACGGGTGCCTGGGGCGCCGCGGTTATCTCGGGAATACTCGCAGCCAAAGACCCGATTAAGATGGCTAGGGCATTTGTAGAGGCTTGGGAGAATGCGTAGTTCTTTCTATTGGGGTAGTTCTATACTTAATACATAACGCTTTACATCGAGATATCTATTAGGTAATGCTTATTAATAATTGATATTTAGCAAATAAAACGTGGTAACTACTACACCTGAAATAAGTAGAAGAGAGGTTGCCAGGCACTACGCCAACGCCATAGTTAAGCTCGTGATATACATAATCGTATACGTGGTGGTAGCCGCCATAGTTCACTGGATAATAACGTCCTTGCTACCGATGTTTGGCATAAATATTAAGCCATATGAGGGTTACGTAAATGTACTGCTTGCGCTTGCCTTTGGCTACCTAATCGTGTCGGCCTTCGCGACGTTATTTACTGGGCTATGAGGTTTAGGTATGACCACCCAACTGCTAGGGCCATGAGAAATGTGTTCTTACTAATAGGTATTGGCGCGTTGGTTGCTGGCATTGCAGGTGCCATTGGCGGTGGAATTGCCGGCGTAGCTGTGGGTGGCTTTCTCGGTATTGTGATCGGTTTCGCTGTTCAGCAGGTACTTGGGCAGGCAGTGGCTGGTTTATTCCTGCTATTGGCTAGACCGTTTAAGATTCATGATCACGTTAATTTGCTTGGTGAGGATGGTATTGTCAATGATGTTGCAATATTGTTCACCGAGGTTATTAAGAGTGATGGTTCTAAGGTCTTGATACCTAATAACTCAATAATTGGTAATAAGATATACCTACTACCTAAGCAGCAGCCTCAGCAACAGCAGCAACAACAGAAGTGATCATTGGGGTTAAAATACAATTTAAATTTATTAATCGGTATATTTCCTTATTCCTCGTGCCTTTACAAAGCCATGTTCAGATTGGCATTGTCGGTAAGCCTAACGTTGGTAAGTCCACGTTCTTCGCCGCAGCAACGATGATTGACGTTAAGATTGCGCCATACCCATTCACTACAATCGAGCCCAACGTGGGTATTGGCTATGTTAGGATACCCTGCGTTTGCAGGGATTTAGGTGTTAAGGATAATCCGAGGAATTCAATATGCATTGAGGGTAATAGGTTCATACCCGTGGAATTAATAGACGTTGCTGGTTTAGTGCCAGGTGCCTGGCAGGGTAGGGGGGGCTTGGGCAATCAATTCCTTGATCACTTAAGGAGGGCTCCTGTGCTTATTCACGTTGTTGATATGGCTGGCGCGACGGATGAGGAGGGTAGGTTAGTTAAGCCTGGTTCTCATGATCCGCTGGTTGATATCGATTTTCTTAATAATGAGGTTACCATGTGGATGGTCCAAATGCTCAGTAAGGATTGGGATAAGCTTGTCAGGCTTGTGGATTACGCAAAGAAGCCACTACTCGATGTATTGTATGATAGGTTCAGCGGGCTTGGTATAACCCAGGCGCAGATAAGCGATGCCCTAACTAAGTTAGGTCTCGATAAGAGACCACTTAGTAAGTGGGGGGGTGATGATGATATTAAGGGCTTCATATCAATGCTTAGGGAGTTAAGTAAGCCCATGGTTATCGCGGCTAATAAGATGGACATTCCTGAGGCCGAGGACAATTATAAAAGGGTTGTTAAAGAGGTCAGTAATAGGTATAGGATTATCCCCGTAAGTGCGGATTACGAACTTGCATTGAGAAGGGCTGCCAAGGCTGGTCTAATTAAGTATATACCTGGTGATGACGACTTCGAGATCGCATCAACCAACCTAACTAAGGCTCAGAGAGATGCCCTGGAGAGGATTAGAGACTTCATGCATAAGTGGGGTGGTACCGGCGTTATTAAGGCGTTGAATACCGCCGTATTTGACGTACTTGGCATGATCGCAGTCTACCCGGTGGCTGATGAGAAAAAGTTCACGGATACTGAGGGCAACGTGTTACCTGACGTGCTATTATTACCCAAAGACGCCACCGTACTTGATCTAGCTAAGGCAATTCATAGCGAAATTGCGAGAAGGCTGTTACGGGAGTTGATGCGATTACGGGTAAGAGGCTCGGTGTTAATTCGAAGCTTTGGCATAGAGCTGTCGTGAGAATTTACGTATCGAAATAACGTAGCTCTTTACATTCTCTTTAACCTGGGTATTCCAAGTATGTCCATGGCATTACCAAGCACTATCCTCACGGCATTCACAAGATTTATCCTAAACTCCCTAATGCCAGGCTCAGCATTTAGCACAGGGTACTTCTCATAATAACTATTAAATACGAGGGACAGTTTATTCACATACTCAATTATGTTCTCAAGCCTAAGTTCCTGGGCAGCTTGGCAATGACCTCGGGATATTCACCAAGCAATAGTATTAATTCCCTCTCCTCACTGGTGATATTATTGGGTATTTGCGTAAGTTTAGGAACTTCACTAGCCTTTTCGAGGATTCCGTTTGTCCTTACGTATGTATATTGAACGAATGGCCCACTATTCTGCCTTAAATTCAATACCTTATCCCACGAGAACGTCAATGGTTTATTTGGGCTCACAGAGAGGAATGAGTACCTAATTGCGCCAACGGCAACTGCCTCGGCGACTTTACCAGCCTCATCCGGTGGGAATCTACCCTTCACAATCTCCATAACCCTATCCTTGGCCTCATTAAGTAATTCGTCAAGCGATACGTAAACTCCCTTCCTACCACTCATCTTCATTCCGGCTAGATTAACCATCTCATAGGAGTAATGAATCAATTTCTTAGCCAACTCGTGATATCCCATTGCATGTAGTGCTAACCTAAGTTGAGCCTGAGGATGGGCTTGCTCGGAACCAATGACCCTTATTAACCTATCAAACTTGAAGTTATCCCAGAACCATAAGGCGTAGGCAATATCCCTCGTTAGGTATAGGCTTGTTCCATCGCTCCTAAGTAATGTCGCCTTTGGTATGTACCTAGGTAGTTTAAGTTCATCCCAAAGATTGAGGTCCTGGGCATACTTATCAGCCTAAATACCAATGCCCCATTATCCCTCTCCATGTATTGCGGAGCCCTCCTAAGTAATTCATTAATCACCCTAGATACACCGCCATTATCCACGGCAACCTCACTCTCAAAATCCCACGAATCAAAGACAACACCAAGCCTATCCAGAGTTATCCTAAAGCCACTAAGCACTATATCCACAGCCTCCCTAATGACCTTCCTAACGAATTCATCACCCTCCTCATAAGCCCTCGACCACTGCTTAACCATTAATGGGAGATCCTCGAACTTACCCAACCCCTTAAGTAAAGCCTCAGTAAGTTCCTTATCCCTCTCCATGAAATTATTGATTACGGAAACCCACTCATCCCTCTCATTGATCAGTTTATTCGCATCATCATACTTACCCTCATTCTTAAGCTGTTCAATCTGTTTACTCAGTCTCTTAATCTCGCTTACCGCATATGTCACTGAGTAAATGATGCCCATAACATCATCGGGCTTCAAACCGCCATTAATCCTACTGAGTACTAAGTCCTTAGCCACATAATAGCCAATACCAACATAGGGCATTTGATCACCACAATCATTAACGTAAAAATGAACCTTAACAGAAGCGCCACAAAACCTGAGCAACCTAGCCAATGAATCGCCAAGTACGGCATTCCTGCCATGACCAATGTGCATGGGTTTTGCGGGATTTGCACTCGTATGCTCTATTATGTAACTACCCGTTGGGCACTTATCGCTAAGTCCATATTTATCGCCTAAATTATTAATTGATGATAATACTATGTTTGCGTAATCATTTATATTAATATCAATGTTCAGATACCCATTAACTAATACGACCTTATTTATTAATTTTAATTGAGGTATTATCTTTTGATTTATTATTTCATCAATATTCCCATACTCCCTTACAATACTATGCATTGGAATTGCTAGATAGCCATACTGTGGCGGTGCCCTTATCACCTCATTAACGTACTTGTCACGTCAGTTCCAATCTCTGTGCTTAAAAGTTTTAGGAGCCTCTGGACATCCTCAATCACTTGATTATACGGATTACTCATTCAATATTTGCTCTAACCCCTAATTATTAAATGTTTTAATGCTGCTGTTTAGATCTCGGTGTAAGGCTTATATAGCCTTATGATGAGCCTACTGCCGTGAGTTCGGGAGGCAGGAGGAGGAAGACTGAGGAGCGCTTTAGGAGGATTCTTGAGCATGAGTACATGCCTAAGGCCGAGATTGTGCCCAAGGAGGAGGTTAAGGAGATACTAAGGCAGTTAAATGCCAAGGTTTTTCAGCTTCCATGGATTAGGGCAAGCGATCCGTTGGCGAGGGCCATAGGTGCTAAACCTGGTAACGTAATTAGGATAATTAGGAAGTCTGATACGGCTGGCGAGTTTGTCACGTACAGATTCGTGGTTCCAGGCTAATATACAAAGCAATTTAAATAGGCCCCCCCTTTATAAGAGGGTAAGAACCATGGTTATTCAATCTATGGATAAACATCCTGGAAAAAAGAGTTTAAATATTGATTTTGCATGGGGGTGATTAATCATGCCGATAAATAATCCTAACATTGAGCATGGTAAAATGCTGGATTCAGTACCAATACCAGTACTGAGGTCTAAGAGGGCTTACACGGCGTTTCCATCATCAGACGATAGGTGGGAGTTGGTAAGGGCATTCATTAGGGAGGGCGGTCTCGTTAGGCATCAAATCGATTCATTTAATGATTTCGTGGAGAAGAAGCTGCAGGAGATAGTTAATGAAAATAACATAATCGAGACTGAGGTCAAGGGTCTCTACATAAAACTTGAGAGGATAGAGGTTGGGAAGCCAAGGGTTAGGGAGGCTGACGCCAGCGAGCATATTCTCTACCCAATGGAGGCCAGGCTCAGGAACCTAACCTACGCAGCGCCACTCTACTTAACAATGGTGCTCTATGTAAATGATGAGGAGGTCGATAGGCAGAAGGTCTATATTGGCGACTTACCGATAATGGTCAGGTCTAAGTTCTGTAATTTATACGGGCTTAAGCGGCAGGAGTTAATTAGTAAGCTTGAGGATCCGGATGACCCAGGTGGTTACTTCATCATTAATGGTAGTGAGAGGGTCATAGTTTCCCAAGAGGATTTAGCACCAAATAAGCCATTCTATGATAAGGGTGATAAGGCCAGCATAACTCATGTAGCCAAGGTAATATCAATTGGCGCCGGGTACAAGACCACGGTCACGGTTGAGAGGCATAAGGATGGCATTATATACGTAACATTCCCAGCAATAGCCACTAGGATACCATTCCCAATAATAATGAGGCTCTGGGTTTAGAGACCGACGAGGACATCGTACTCGCCGTCAGTGATGACCCTGACATCCAAAACGAGTTACTACCATCATTGCAATTCTCAGTTCAAATAGCGAGCACAGTTGATGATGCTTTAGATTTCATAGGCAGTAAGGTGGCCATTGGCCAGCCGAGGGAGGTCAGGATTGAGAGGGCTAAGCAGGTGCTCGATAAGTACTTCCTGCCACACCTGCACTACCGAGGATGCTAGGATAAAGAAGGCTCTAATGGTTGGTCAAATGGTTAAGGGCGTTATCGAGATGTACCTTGGACGTAGGCAACCAGATGATAAGGACCACATTGCCAACAAGAGGGTTAGACTGGTTGGCGACTTAATGGCCCAATTATTTAGGGCTGTCTTTAGGCAGGTACTTCAGGACATTAGGCAGCAATTAGAGAGGCATTATTCAAGGGGGGGTAAGATACCGAGCCTAGTCACTCTTGTAAGGGCAGACATAATAACTGAGAGGGTTAGGCACGCATTAGCTACGGGTAATTGGATAGGCGGTAGGACAGGCGTATCACAAATGCTTGATAGGACTAATATCATGTCGACATTAAGCCATTTGAGGAGAGTCGTATCCAACCTAAGCAGGACACAGCCTCATTTCGAGGCTAGGGACTTACACCCAACCCAATGGGGTAGACTCTGCGCCATTGAGACCCCCCCTGAGGGTCAGAACTGCGGTTTAGTGAAGAACCTTGCATTACTGTCCACAATAACTGTTGGCGTTGATGAGAATGAGGTCGAGAAGATGCTTTACGATCTCGGCGTAGTGCCAATACTAAGGGCTAGGAAGGAGGGTGTTAAGGGTACTGAGGTTTACCTGAATGGCAGGTTGATAGGCGTTCATACGGATCCGGATAAGTTGGTGAGTACGATTAGGAAGATGAGGAGGAGGGGGGGGCAGATTAATCATGAAATTAATGTTGCCAGGATTAGGAATGAATACCTTGATGAGGTGAGGGTTAATTGTGATGGCGGTAGCTCAGGAGGCCGTTAATTATTATTGAGAATGGAAAGCCAAAGCTAAGGCCTGAACACGTTGAGAAGTTAAGGAAGGGTGAGTGGACTTGGAGCGACTTGATTAGTAATGGCATTATTGAGTACCTTGATGGTGATGAGGAAGAGAATGCATTGGTTGCCATTAACCCTGAGGAGGACATGAGTAAGTACACGCACATGGAGGTTATACCATCGGTCATGATCGGCGCAGTGGCATCAATAATACCGTATGCGGAGCATAACCAGTCACCTAGGAACATCTATGAAGCCGCAATGGCAAAGCAAAGTCTCGGATTCCCAGCCGCCAATTACAGGTTTAGGATGGATAGTAGGGGGGGTCACTTACTTATTTACCCTGAGAGACCGTTGGTAATAACGAGGGGGGTATAGAGCTTAATGGCTACCTTGAGAGACCGGCTGGGCAAAACGCCGTGGTTGCGCTACTGACGTATACGGCTACAACATGGAGGACGCCGTAATACTGAACAAGTCATCCATTGAGAGGGGGGGCATGTATAGGAGTGTATTCTTTAGAACATACGAGACGGAGCAGATGAGGTACCCAGGCGGTGAGGAGGATAGGATAGAGATACCATCCGCAGAGGTTAGGGGGGGTTACAAGGGGCCTGAGACCTATGCTCACTTAGACGAGGATGGTATTGTATCGCCAGAGGTGTTTGTATCCGGTGGTGAGGTGTTGATAGGCAAGACGTCACCACCAAGGTTTATGGAGTATACACCGAAACCGTGGTGTCCAGCGCCAGGAGAGATTCATCGATAACCGTCAGGCGCGGTGAGAAGGGTATTGTTGATAGTGTCGTGGTTACGGAGACGAATGAGGGTTATAAGCTCGTTAAGGTTAAGGTCAGGGAATTGAGGGTTCCAGAACTTGGTGACAAGTTCGCCAGTAGGCATGGGCAGAAGGGTGTAATGGGCATGATGATACCAATGCAGGACATGCCATTTACGGAGGATGGAATAACACCGGACATAATAGTCAATCCGCATGCATTACCAAGTAGAATGACTGTTGGTCAATTACTTGAGTCTATGGCAGGTAAGGTGGCGGCATTGAGGGGGGGTGTTATGATTGATGCGACGCCATTTGAGGGAGTAACTGAGGAGGAGCTTAGGGACTTACTCATTAGGTCTGGCTTTAGGTGGGATGGAAAGGAGGTGATGTATAGTGGGTTGACGGGTAGAAGCTCGAGGCCGACATATTCATCGGTGTTGTTTATTACCAGAAGCTTCATCACATGGTTGCTGATAAGATACACGCTAGGGCGAGGGGGGGCCCGGTGCAGATACTGACCAGGCAGCCAACGGAGGGTAGGTCTAGGGAGGGTGGTCTTAGGCTTGGTGAGATGGAGAGGGATGTGTTAATAGCCCATGGCGCGGCTGCCTACTTAGGGAGAGGCTTGTTGAGTCAAGTGATAAGTATGTAATGTATGTCTGTGAGGATTGTGGCATGATTGCTTGGTACGATTCCAATAAGGGTAAGCCGGTTTGTCCAATACATGGTGATAAGGGTAGAATTGTGAGAGTTGTCGTGCCCTATGCATTTAAGTTATTGCTTCAGGAGTTAATGAGCCTAGGTATTTACCCAAGGATTGAGGCGGGTGATTTAATTGAGGAGAGGAGAGCCTGATAAGGTTTATTTAATGGCTTGTCAATGGGGGGGTGATGAGTAATGGCGACGCAAGCCGAGAAGACCTCCGTTAGGGAGGAGGAAATACCGCTTAAGGCTATAAAGGCTATTAAGTTCTCTATACTCTCGCCGGACGTTATCAGGTCGATGTCTGTCATGGAGATAACCACATCGGAGACTTATGATGAGGCCGGTAGGCCGATGGTTGGTGGATTAATGGATAGGAGACTTGGCGTCGTTGAGCCTGGCGCTAGGTGTGAAACCTGCGGTAACCCACCCGATAAGTGTCCTGGGCATTTCGGTAGGATAGAGCTCGCCAGACCAGTAATTCATGTTGAGTATGCCAAGTATATTCATGACTTGCTTAGAACAACGTGTAGGGAGTGCGGTAGGATATTATTAACGGATGAGGAGATTGAGAAGTATAGTAAGAGATTGGCTAGGTTAAGGTTAGGTGGAAGTTACTTGCCGATAGGCTTATCGAGAGGATTAGGAAGAAGGCCATGGAGAGGACCGTATGCCCGCACTGCGGTGCTAAGCAGTATAAGATTAGGTTTGAGAGACCTTACACGTTCTATGAAGAGAAGGAGAACGGTGTACTGGAGAAGCTAGATCCAATGAAGATTAGGGAGAGGCTTGAGAAGATCCCAGATAGCGACCTGGAGTTGCTGGGTTGGGATCCGAAGTTCGCAAGGCCAGAGTGGGCAGTCTTAACAGTATTACCTGTACCACCACCGCAGGTTAGACCATCAATACAACTGGAGACTGGGCAGAGGAGTGAGGATGACTTAACGCACAAGCTCGTTGATATTGTTAGGGTTAATGAGAAGCTTAGGACGGCCATTGACTCAGGGGGGGCGCCAAGTAGTGTGGTTGATCAGTTATGGGACCTACTTCAATATCACGTGGCTACGTACTTCAATAATGAATTGCCGAATCTACCACCAGTTAAGCATAGAAGTGGTAGACCACTTAAGACGCTTGCCCAGAGACTTAAGGGTAAGGAGGGTAGTTCAGGGGAAGCCTATCAGGTAAGAGGGTTGACTTCTCCTCAAGGACTGTAATTAGCCCCCCCGACCCCCCAACCTGAGCATTAACGAGGTTGGTGTGCCAATTGACGTGGCCAAGATCCTAACGGTGCCGATGACGGTCACCGAGTGGAATATTGAAGTGGCTAGGCAGTTGGTACTTAATGGTCCTGAGGTATGGCCAGGCGCTAATTATGTGGTTTACCCAGACGGTAGGAGAGTTGACCTCAGGTACTTCAGGGATAGGCGTGAGCTAGCTAATAAATTAGCCCCCCCTGGGTTCGTGGTCGAGAGACATCTAATGAATGGTGACATTGTATTGTTCAATAGGCAACCAAGCTTCATAGGATGTCGATGATGGGTCACATAGTTAGGGTGCTACCTGGCAGGACCTTCAGGCTTCACCTAGCGGTTTGCCCGCCATATAATGCTGACTTTGATGGAGATGAAATGAACCTACACGTGCCACAGAATGAGGAGGCTAGAGCTGAGGCTAAGACGTTAATGCTCGTCCAGAACCACATAATAACGCCCAGGTACGGTGGGCCAATAATAGGCGCTAGGCAGGACTACATAACGGGCGGTTACCTACTGACTAGGAAGGATACATTCATTAATAAGGAACTACTCATGTACCTACTAGCCGCGGCAAACTATGATGGAGAAGTCGATGAGCCAGCCATAATGCACCCGAAGGAGCTTTGGACAGGTAAACAGTTAGTATCTATGTTACTACCCAAGGACCTAAATTGGGTTCAACCAACGGCAATTAAGGAAAGTTGCAAAGATCCATATAACTGCTACACCGATGAGTATATAATTGTGGTTAATGGCTACGTAGCCACTGGAGTCCTCGATAAGAAATCCATTGGTGCCGAGCAGGTTGATTCACTTTGGCATGTAATAGTCAAGAGGTATGGCAATGAATATGCAAGGAGGTGGGTGGACTCAATACTGAGGGCATTACTAAGGTTCTTAGACCTTAGAGGATTCTCAATGGGTATTGATTCACTAGAGATGCCACCTGAGAGTTATAAAGAGCTTGAGAAATTATATGAGGAGAGTGAGAAGAAGGTTTTTGACTACATACAGAGTTTCAGGAGGGTAAGCTTGAGGCCGAGCCTGGCTTAACGATAGAAGAGACACTGGAGAATGATATAACGATAGAGCTTAGCCGCGTTAGGGAGGCTGCCGCCCGTGTTGCGGAGAGGTATATCAATAAGGATGGCGAGCTACATAATGGCGAAGACGGGCGCCAGGGGGGGCAGCATCGTAAATATAACGCAGATGGTTGCGATGATAGGCCAGCAGACAATAAGGGTGAGCGCTTCAAGAGGGGATTTGCTGGAAGGACTACGGCTCACTTCGAGCCAGGTGACCTTGGTCCAATAGCTAAGGGTTTCGTTAGGAATAACTTCAAGGTTGGCTTAACGCCGCTCGAGTTCTTCTTCCACGCAGCTGGTGGTAGGGATGGCTTAGTGGACACTGCTGTTAGGACGGCGCAGAGTGGTTATATGCAGAGGAGACTCATTAATGCGTTACAGGATATCTACGTTGCCTATGACGGCACCGTTAGAAATGCCTCAGGCTCTATAATACAGACGAGGTATGCCGAGGATGGTATTGATGTTAGTAAGAGTGATCATGGCAGGCTTAATTTAGATGAAATATTTAGGAGAGCAGGCATAAGTAGGTGATGAGTATGGCGGAGGCAAAGAATGTGGTTTCCCAAGAGGAGTTGAATAATATACTAGCACAATTAGCCAATATATTGCCTCCAAGGATTATTGATGAATTGAAAAGCAAACTATCGGGCATGGAATTAACGAGGGAGCAGTTAGCGGATCTAACTAGGATATTAGTTAATGAGTATTATAAAATGCTTATTGACCCTGGAGAGGCTATCGGTATTGTTACCGCCCAATCTGTTGGTGAGCCAAGTACGCAGATGATCCTCAGGTCATTCCACTTCGCAGGACTTAGGGAATTCTCAATGGCACTCGGTCTACCAAGAATGATAGAGCTTGTTGATGCCAGGAGGAAGCCTTCAGTGCCTATGATGACTATATACTTAGATGAGGAGCATAGGAGTGATCCAAATAAGGCCCAGGAGATTGCTTATAAGATTCAGTTGACGACAATAGAGAATGTTACCAAGAGCGTTGAGGTTGATTACATTAATTCGCAAATAACCATTGAGATTGACGAAAACGAACTCAAGCAGAGGGGTTTGAGTATGGAGGATGTTAGGAAGGTTGTTGAGAGGATTAAGGGTAAGGGTGCTCAGGTGGAGATTGAGGGTAATGTCATTAGGATAACGCTGGAGGAGGCTGACATAATAAAGCTTAGGAGGATTAGGGATAAGGTGATGCAGACTAGGCTTGCTGGTATTAAGAATGTTAAGAAGACGCTGGTTAGGTATAAGGATGGTGAGTGGATAATAGAGACTGAGGGCACGAACCTTGAGGCTGTCCTCACGATAGATGGTGTTGATTATAGGAGGACAATATCTAACGACATCCATGAGGTCGCTGAAGTACTGGGTATCGAGGCTGCCAGGACCGTCATAATGAGGGAGTTGAAGAAGGTCCTTGACCAGCAAGGTCTAGACACGGATATCAGGCACTTGATGCTTATCTCTGACGTAATGACTTGGACAGGTAGGGTTAGGCAGGTTGGTAGGCATGGCGTTGTTGGTGAGAAGGAGAGCCCGTTGGCCAGGGCTGCCTTTGAGGTTACGGTTAAGAACCTGGTTGAGGCTTCAATTAAGGGTGAGCTAGAGAACTTTAGAGGTGTTGTTGAGAGTGTGCTTGCTGGTAAATACATACCTATTGGTACTGGCATTGTTCAGTTACTAATGGAATTTGAATAAAATATTACTTGAGCCTACCATTAGCATTAGGTTTAAATAGGGTTTTTTCAGGGCTGTCTTGAATGATTGATATTTCACGAGAACTACAGGTTGCGTTGAATACGGGTAAGGTGACGCTTGGTTATAAGGAATCACTCAAGGCAATAATTGATGGATCAGCAAAACTTGTAATACTAGCATCTAATGCACCGGCTGAGATCATGAATACCGTGCAGTACTACGCAAAGATGTCGAATGTGCCGGTATATGTGTTCCAGGGATCAAGCTGGGACCTCGGCGCAGCCGTCAGGAAGCCTTCAAAATCTCAACAATAGCCATAATCGACCCAGGAGAAAGTAATATATTGGCTTTAGCATCACAGCGTACTGGGTGATCGTAATGCCAAGCATTAGATTAACAGAAGAGGAAATTAGATACGTGGCATTATTTGAAAAGATAACTGGAATAACTCCAAGGGATACGGTAATCGATCCACAATACAACAGAATAATATTCATTGTTGATAAGAACTTCGCACCACTCGCCGTAGGTAAGAATGGCATCAACATTAGGAAATTGAAGGAATTAACGGGCAAGGACGTTGAGGTTGTTGAGTATGGGGGGGAGACACCCGAGGAGTTGATTAAGAATAGCCTATACCCAGCTAGGGTAATTTCAGTAAAAATAACGAAGTTACCCAACAATGGTAGTATAGCCATAGCCACAGTGCATAACGAGGACAAGGCAATAGCCATTGGTAAGCAGGGAAGAAACATAAACAGAGCCAAATTACTGGCTAAGCGGTACTTCGACATTGACCGGATAAAAATAGTATCGCCAGAACAAAGCCAGTGACGTGAGGAAAAAGTAAATAAGTACTTAAATTAACGGTGAAGGCGATGCCTGGTAAAAAATCGCCGCTTGGTATGTTTGCCGCCAGGGGGGGATTGAAGGAGAAGAGGAAGAAGTTTAGGTGGAGTGACACGTATTATAAGAGGAGGATGCTCGGCATAGCCAAGAAATTCGACCCACTCGAGGGAGCACCAATGGCTAGAGGAATAGTCCTTGAGAAGGTCGGTGTCGAGGCAAGGAAACCAAACGCAGCCGTGAGGAAGTGCGTAGCCTCAGACACATTAATTAATTTAACGCCTAGGGTGGCCACCAAGATAGTAAACTTGGTCGATAAATGGCATGAAGTAACTATAATTCACTTTAATAAGGATTCTAAATTGGTAGAACCAACGAATCTCGTGGATTTTTTCCACATAGAGCCTGAGGAATTTAGGGAGGATGGTGTTTACGAATTAAAGACACTTTACGGCAGGAGAATAATAGCAAGTGGCGACCACCCAATATACACAGGTAGGGGGGGCATATTGTCACTTAAGGAGGTTAGGCCTGGTGATTATGTGGCTGTATATCCAAGGGAGTCCATTGAGGCCTACGCTCTTAATGATGATAGAGTGATACTAACCGAAGATGACATCAGGAGGGAAGCTCCACCTGGCTCTAAGGTTGATGAAATAATAAATAAACTTAAGAGACTTGGATTACTACCACTTAAATATAATAATAAGAATATTTATAGGATTGCACGAATAGTCGGTCATCTATTTGGTGATGGATCACTAAGCTATGTTAGGAGTGGTAATGGTTATGAAGGTAGAGTCGCATTTAGTGGTGATCCTAATGATCTCGATGATATTATTAATGATTTAATTGAGTTAGGATTTAAGCCGTCCAAGATCAGGGAGTATGATCGTGAAAGCATAATTACCTGGAGTAATGGGTTAATGCAGGTGATCAGTGGTAAGTCGCATGTTGTTTTTGTAAATTCAATAGCATTATTCGTATTACTTAAGGCATTGGGGGGGGTCCCTGTTGGTGATAAGGTGTTACAGCCATTTAGAGTTCCCAAGTGGGTTATGGAGGCGCCATTGGATGTTAAGGCAGAGTTCCTCGCTGCATACTTCGGTAGTGAGCTGGAGAAGCCACGGTTGAAGATAATGGCAGGACGTTCCAACCGCCATCATTAGTAATGCATAAGGCGGAGGGCTTATTAAATGATGGTATTGCATTCCTAAATGATATTAAGGCTCTGCTTAATGAATTCGGTGTAGAAACAACGCCTATTACAGTCAGTGAAGGTGTGATTAGGAAAGATGGCGTCAAAACCGTTAGGCTAAGGTTCTCAATACTTAGTAGGACCGAGAATCTGATAAGGTTCTTCGGCAAGATTGGCTATGCGTATAATAGGGAACGTGATTCGCTGGCAGTGCTAGCATATGAGTACTTACGTAGGAAGGTAATGCTTTGGCAGCATTATGCTGAGGCTTATGAATTAACAAGAAGATTAATAGCAAGAGGGTACGATACCATTAGTATAATTAAGGCCATAAAGAACGCTGGATATAGGGTCAATAGAACCACGGTATATAGATGGTTAAGAGGCATTAAGAACGTTAAGTACGTAGGCAGAACGGCAAGAATACCTCCATTTAATGCGTGGGTTATTGAAAACACTTTAGGACTAGGAGATTCAGGCCTTGTATGGGATATAGTCACTGAGGTCAAGCCCATTGAGTGGAATGACAAGCTCTGGGATGTAACCACTGAGAGCCCATACCATAATTTCATTGCAAACGGATTAGTAACTGGTAACTGCGTCAGGGTCCAAATAACTAAGAATGGTAAGGTTGTCACAGCATTCGTGCCGTGGGATGGCGGCTTAAATATAATAAATGAGCATGATGAGGTAATAATCGAGAGAATAGGCGGCCCTGAGGGTAGGGCTTACGGAGACCTACCCGGCGTTAGGTTCAGGGTCATAATGGTTAATGGCGTTAGCTTAAAGGCCATATTGCAGGGAAAGAAGCAGAAACCCGTTAGGTAAAATTTTAATTCAATTTAGGACTTTATAATCAATAATTAGTCCTCAGATCCCTGGTTATCATCATTACCCTGATTATTAGATGCCGTGTAATTACCCTCATGTTCCTCCTCGTGTTCACCAACGGGCTTTATCGTTATTAATGGCTTATTAACGACATTAGGCGGTCCCTCTGGGTTGGGCTTAACCGTGTAATAGACAGTTATTGATACCGTGTAATTACCAGGTGTTAGGTAAACGGTGTATTCATCCTGTGTAGGTTAAGTGTCACTGTCTGATTCCCAATAGTTATAACAACGGTGAAATTGCTAAATACGTCGTCTAAGCCCTCATGATGAAGCTTAACCTTGAAGTATCCTGAGGAATTAACGTATAGGTACGCGGTAGCCTTAGCCGTGCCGCTCATTCCTGGTGTTAGATTGCCAAGGTTTATGTACGCAGAAACTGTACTATACATTGGGGGGGCGGCGGTAGGATTAAGTGATAGCTTAGGTATGCAAGTACGCCATTCATATTTGCCGCAACAACCATTCCACTTAGACCTGCTAGGAAAGCCAGTGCTATTAATAGCCAGGTCTTCATATTAAAAAGAGGAATTGATCGCTAATTAATAAAAGTTGCGCAGCATAAGTATTTAAAGAGTAATCTCTAGGCATTAATTAAGTGATGTAAAGGTTTCCGGCCTGACGATTGA
Source organism: Vulcanisaeta distributa JCM 11213 (assembly GCA_001316125.1). The sequence goes on along the minus strand of BBCS01000001.1, from coordinate 601,454 downwards.
TGACATCACCCCCCCTTACTGACAAAGCATTCTCAACCTGTTTTGTACTCTCTTAATTCATCATTAAACACTCTATTAAATACATTGAATGCTTCATCACCATACAAGCAAATGATTATCCTCCTCACACTCTTAAGGCCTGGCGCTCCCTCCTGATTGCCCGTGCCATTATCCTCGCCGCATCCTCATACGGGCACCCAAATATACCGGTACTAATTGCCGGGAAGGCTATGCTAGTTAGTCCCAACTCCTCAGCCTTCCTAAGAGAGTTTGTAACTGCATCATCAAGCTTCTCAATAGGTTCAATGCCGCACCTAGGTCCGACGGCGTGAATCACGTACTTAGCCCTTAACTTACCCGCACCAGTCACAGCAACACCACCAACTGGGACGGGGGGGCCATGCCTCCTAACCCACTCACGGGATTCCTCCTGAATAACCCAACCACCCTTCCTAACAATGGCACCGGCAACTCCACCACCATGCTCCAGGTACGAATTAGCGGCATTAACGATAGCGTCAGCCTCAACCTCGGTTATATCACCCTTAATAAGCTCCACAGTGACACCATTAGGGAATTTAAAGCCCGGCATAAGCTTAGAATTATCAATAACCCTTTAATACTTAATCAGTATGAAGGCATGAATATTATCATTATCTCGGTCCTGCTCACCCCCCCTCTTTCAAAATGATTATTATCAATGCCATGAAAGGCTTAATAACTAGGTAGATACCCAGTAACTGTAGGTAGCCAGTGCTGTTTGACCCTAAGCCTAAGGAGAGGAGGGAGGATTTATTCGATAGGGATGAGGAGTTGAGAAGGTTAAGGCTTGGTCTTAGTTATCCAGTCACGTTATTACTTGGGATTAGGAGGAGTGGTAAGTCGTCATTAATTAAGGTACTTATGAATGAGGAGAAGGACGTGATTTAGGTATACCTTGACCTGAGGAAGTATGAGGGCCATGCATACTTAACATATAGGCACCTACTGGGTGAGTTTGAGAGGGCTTTGAATAGTTGGCAGGAAAGCCTAAGGAAGGCTACTGCAAGGTATTCGTGGTGTGTCTATATCGGGGCCTAGCTTTGAGGTTAGGCTTGGTTGGGGTAAGTCTAAGGTTGAGTTGGGTGATTTGTTTGATAGATTGTCTGATATTGGTGAGCGTGAGGGGCGTAAAGTGGTCATCGTGTTTGTCGAGGCTCAGGAGTTGAGAAAGCTTAAAGGATTTAACATACTTTACCCACTAGCTTATGCCTATGATAACCTTAGGCTCAACTTCGTATTCACCGGCTCACAGATCGGCATGGTTTATAGATTCCTGAGACTTAGGACCCTGGCTCACCACTGTTTGGTAGGGCAATGTTCGAGGTTCGCATTAACCCATTCACTAGGGAACAAGCCGTTGAATTCCTAAGGGCTGGTTTTAGAGAGGTTGGTTTATCCGTCAGTGAGGGCATACTTGAAGACGCATATAACGAGTTAGGTGGCATACCTGGTTGGCTTACTTACTACGGGCTCAATTACATGCAGCTTAATGATCATGGAGAGGTCATTAGGGGGACACTTGAATATGCCGTGCAGCTTATTAGGCAGGAGTTTGAGAATTTTCTGAGGGGGGGTAGGGAGGAGGCCAGGGAACGTTACTATGCAATAATGAGCCTATGTAGGTTTGGCTGTAGGTGGAGTGATGTTAAGCGCATGTTAATGGCTAAGGAGGGCTACGAAGTCGATGATAAGAAGGTGACGGAACTACTCCAGAACCTAATGGATGCATCATTCTTGATTAAGGAAAATGACCTGTATAAACCGAGTGACCCATTAATAGCCAGGGCATTTTAAATAGCATGGTTCCTGAAGCTTAAGTACAATTAGCACGTGACTTTACGTATTGATATTTAATACACTATAGATTTATAGAATTTACTCACCAAATTTGAATAATTCGACTTAACATGTCCATTAATAACTGACTCAACTTCTGATACTTCAGACTAGGAATTAACCTTGCCTTGTAATATATTAAGAAACATGCTTAGTAAGTACCAATGATAGTAGGGGGGGCGACGATTGGTATAATGATAATATATGAACATAGGTTAGACATAGTCTTGCTGATAACTAATAAGGTAGCGAAATACTAAGTATTAGCTATATTATCCAAATAATGGCACCTTAGTGCGCCTTGGCGGCTTAGGTACAGCTAACCACAGGGCTCCCGATATGAATGCCAGTATCAGCACAATTAGCAGTGCATGCTCTAGGCACCCACCTCGCCATAGATTGGTACGTAGTATTGCGCGAGCAACCCCGTTATTAATGAGCCGAGTACATTACCTCCGGTAACTGCACCGTTCCAAACTATTGATGTTGCCCAACTAACCTGTTCCCTCGGGAGTAAATCACCAAGTACTGCCATAATTAGTGGGAAGTTGCTGAGCACGAAGAGTATTGCAAAGAAGGCAAAGACGAGGTTTCCAGTGTATATGAATGCTATGAATAGTATTGCAAAGGCAAATGTTGATATGGAGGCGATTAACCTCCTACCAACCTTATCACTTAACCAGCCAAGTATTGGTTGACCTATTATGGCTGAGGCAAGTAGTATTGATAGGATTTCCCCCCATAGCTTATACTGAGCTTTATGCCAAGTACCTTATTTATGTATATACCGAGGAATGTCTGTATACCCTGGCCTGCGGTGTTTCTCAATAATGTTATTACGAATAGTAGTATTATTAGCATTATAGATGCTCTAAGTGTCGTTGAACTGTTCGTTGGATCGTCCTTATTTCTCCTATACGCCTTAACATCGAATTTATAAATACCGTATAATAACACGGCGACGCTACGATGAATGTCACAAAGGCTAATATCCATAAATTAAAGACTGTGCTTATGGCACCCGCAAATACAAGGATTGAGGCAATAAGTGGATAGAGTGCTCTGCCCAGGCTTCCAAATGCGCCATTTATCCCAAGGCTGAGCCGGCTGTTCCGCCGTATGTGGCTGATAGCAATGCACTACCTATTGGGTGGTAGTAAGCGGCGCCTATGCCTGCCAATACAACACCTACGTATACTAGGTATAGGTTATGTATTAAGAAGCCTATTGAGGCGAGGCCGATGGCGAATGCCCATAGGAACATGCCGAGTGCCATAGCCCTCATGTGACCGCCAAGCCATTTAATACTGAGTGGTACTAAAGGGCTCGCTATTGCTGATATTGCGGCGTAGAGTGCAGATAGTAATCCAATTATTGCATAGTTAACGCCTAATTGGTTTAGTACTGGTAGTATTATACCGGGTATTAACCACATGTTTCCATCATTAATGAAGTGACCAATTGATGTTAATCCAAGTATTGTTACCCTATCCTTGCCCTTTTCTCCCTGTATCATCAACGTTAGGGCTACCCTAATGCTTTTTAAACCAATCGCGCTTAGTAAGAATTCATGAAATGGTTAATGAACATTGGCAGGCGCGAAATACACATAAATTAGGCAGAGCGTTGATGCGCGATGGCGAAGGTAGTCTTCCTAATAATGAGCGATGATGTTAAGATGGATCTGGCGTTAACAATGGCCGCAAATACTGTCGGTACAAATAGGTATGAGGACTTTAAGGTCATCTTCTGGGGACCGGCCCAGGAAAGACTATTGAGGCTTGAGGGACTTGCCAAGGATAATTTCGAGAAATTGCTGAGAGCAGGGGGCAATTGATAGTGCATGCATTAATTATGCGAGAAATAAGGGAATAGATCAGCAGTTAACCAAGATAGGTATTAAGCTACACCCTGCCGGTGATAGAGTTGCGTACTACATAAATAATGGGTACCAGGTATTGGTGTTTTAAATTTAAAGAGAATTGAAAATATACCAGATCCCCCCCTCAAACCCTCCTTAACCTCTCAACACCCTCTAGGTTTATAACACCAAGCCTATTGCCGTTCTGGTCATAAGTGTACACTTTATTATCCTCCTCATCACGTACAAGCTTATGCTTACCGCTGCATATTGGGTATACATCGCTCAAACCGCACATGCATATCCACACCGATTCACCACTTGGTGTTTTATACTCATATGGCCCCCCCTTGGCCGTGTGAAGTACTATCCTCACGAAGACTGCGTTATTGTTACGTCTTTAAAAAGGTTGTTACTAAGTTTAGAAATAAGCATGAAGTATTATCGGTATAAAACAACTTAATTAATACCAATTCTTTACCAATTATTAACGAGGACGGGGGGGCCTACTCATTAGGTGGTCCTTAAGATCAGGCAGCTCCAATGGTGTTAGATATTGAATTCTTAATGCAGCAATCTTATTGCCTAAATCACAGGAATTCATGGGACTCAGTCCATGCATGATGCCAGCCATGTAAGCAGCATCAAATGTATCACCAGCGCCTATTGTTGTCATTGCATTACTCACGTTATAAGGTCGGCATTGTTGAATCACTCTATTATGTACCAGGCAGCGCCCTTACTGCCTAGCTTCACTACGGCAATAACGTCAGTACCACGTGTGGTGTTAGCTAAACCATTTATATCACCAAATAATCTTTTCACCTCTTCCTCATTCATAAAGACGGTACTTACTGACTTAATGAGGTTAATCATGAGGTCCGTATTATTAATGGAGGGTCCCGTATCGAGGAAGATAGGGACTGAGTGTTTATGGGCAATTCTGATTACCTCTGTGAATACATTGATAATGTCTCTCGTAAATGAGGCATAGAAGCCGTTGATAAATACAGCCCTCGAATTCCTAATTACATTCTCATTAACATCGTTGATCGTTAATTCCTTACCAACACCTAGGTAACCCATGAATGCGTGATCATCAGCGCCGATTATATTATTGGATATTGTTACGAAACCACGCACCCTTTTCATAAACCCTGTGTGCACACCAGCATCATTAAGGTACTTAATGAGTATGTCAGAGAATGGGTCATCACCAACCCTATCAATGACTGTAACCTTAAGGCCCAGTTTACGGGCTATTAATGCCGTTATACATGCACCACCAGGTGATAAGGCAATTATATTAGATACGGCGATGTCACCAGCCTTAATCGGTAATTCCCTAACCCTATAATAAATATCTAAGACACAGTCAGAGATTATCACCAGGTCAAATTTATCCTCATTATTACTCATGTTCCACGCACTAATACTAATTCCCTTACCAGTCTCAGCACCAATTAAGTACCAGATAAGGGATGCTGCAAAACCAACACCAAATATTGTGGCTGCCAGTATTAAGTATGAGTTCACTGGCAGGTAAGATGATAGGAATATCACCGGTATTGAACCGCCCAATGACATGACCCTAACGACCGCGGTGTAAGAGCCTCTGCGTCTCGTAACCCAATACTCGGATTTCAACGTGTCCTCAGTTAGGAAGTACGTATTTACGAGTATTGAAAATAGTATGAAGAGCGCCCAGAAGATGTATTGATTGTTCACGAGACCACCAATTAGTGATAGTATGAGTATTGAGATAATTAGGGATCCTAACGATGAAATAAGTAACAGTAATTTCCTGCTAACCCTATCGGCAAGCATGCTCACTGGTATTCCGGAGATGAAGGACGCCACTGAGAAGGTGAAAATAAGCCAATTAGTGAGGTTAGGGAAGTAATAGGGCCCGAAGGTTAATACTATTAATGTGAAGCCCGCTGTATATGACCAGCCGATTAAGCCTCCAATCACTACCCTAACTGGTAATGGTGGTAACCTTACGGATGTACGATTACCTCCCTCCTTAATTAAATAAGGCCACTGATCCTCAGGAATTACCTTCTTAGTCCTGAGCCAGTATGGTGATTCGGGAATTAATGACCTAAGTAGGTAAAGCACTGGGATTATTATGAGTATTGTAAGCCCAAGTGCGAGCTTTTGAAGCGGCACTGATGCTATGTTTGCCAGGCTAGAGCCGCTGCCAAGCGCCGCCGAAATTCGTGAAGTTAAGTATTAAATAAACAGCGCGACCCCCCCTGATATTGCTCGGGAAGTATTCATGGGATGAGATCATAACTGTGTTATACTCACCACCAACAGCGAGCATTAATACGGCTATGGAAAATAGCAATAATGCGTAGTTAATACTGAGTATTAGGATTACGGAACCTATTACGTACATAACCAATGATAAGTAGAGGCTCCTCTTCCTGCCAATGGCATCTGAGATAGGCCCCCATTAAGGCGCCACCAATTAGTAGCCATAGGGGGGGTGGCCAAATAGATAATAGGGCGATTAAGGACTTGGCACTGAGACCCAGCCGGAGGCTATGTAGGCTATGGAATATATGTAAGCCTCAATCGTGGTGCTTATGGAAAATACCGTGAAGACCAACGTATGCACCCCACTCCACCCTTCATCCCTCATCATCATGATAGGATGCATATCCTATTTATAAGCAATTCCTAGCACGAACCCACGAATGGATTAGGACATGATCTGCGCAAGGAATATTAACTAAAATCACTATTATTATGATTGATGGATTTATCGTTAGTTTTGGGTGTTGTTGGGCCTATTATTACCATAGTTACGATACTGGGCACGACGCTTTATTGGCTTGGTGGTAAGTTTAGGGAGATCGACATGAGGTTCAGGCAAATAGACGAAAGATTCAAACAAATAGATGAACGATTCAAGCAAATCGATAAAAGATTCGAGGAGGTCGATAAGAGATTCGAAAAAATAGACGAAAGATTTGGGGAGATTGATAAGAGATTTGAAAGAATTGATGATAGGTTTGATAGACTTGAGAGGGATTTGAAGAGTTACGTGGACACCAAGTTTAGTGAACTTAAGGGCTATGTTGATTCAAAACTTGGCGAATTCAGGAGTTACGTGGATGGAAAGTTTAATAAGCTTGTCAATATTATTACCGGCCAGAATGAATTTATTACCGAGTTCCTCGGTTTTAGGGGTATTCTTGATAGTAAGGATGTGAGTTTCGTTAAGGCTGCATTACGTAGCATGGTTACTGCGGCCACTAACCCACTTACGGATGCTGAGAAGAGGAGGTTGCTTGAGCTTATTGATAAGGATGAGTTAACGCTTGAGGAGGCTGATGAGTTATTGCAATTGGCTAGGAAGTTCGTTATGGAGTACGGTGATAGGGGACCTGATGTTTGGAAGATGCTGTGGTACGCAGCCGCGATGCACGGCATAACGCTCAGGAAGCTTGAGGAGAAGAAGTCGAAGGAGAGTCAAGGAGGAAGTCCTAGTGGATAGTTATTTAATTACCTAAGTTCGTTGGTTCTCCCGTGAAGCTTAACTTTGGTAAGGATTGGGTTGACTTCGTGGTTGAGGGCGAGGATGACCTATACGTCATTTACCTGCTAATTGATCCGGGCGACGTTATTTATGGTTGGACAGTCAGGGAGTTCAGGGGGGGTAGGGAAGGTTCTAGGGGGGGTGAGAGGGTTAAGATTTATGTGGGCCTTAGGGTTGAGGGTCTTGAGTATCATGCGTTTAGGGGGGGTTCACTTAGGGTTAGGGGGGGCGTGTTGATAGAGGTTCCTGAGTGGTTTGAGGGTGCCAAGGGTAGTCACCACACGATGGAGTTGTCCTATGGGCTCGAGTATAGGTTGGTTAAACCGGGCGGTATTGATAGGGAGTTCATTAGTAAGGTTTTGGAGATGTTCGGTGGTGCATCAATAAGCGTGTTATTGGTTTCGGTCTCAATGGAGGAGGTCGCAGTTGCCCACATTCGTAGGTTTGGTAGAGAGTTGCTTGGGACAATACCAATACAGGCCGGCGGTAAGGAGGGCGAGGACTCTCTTGATAGGTTTAGGAAGTCCCTCAGAAACGCGCTTATCCAGATTAGGCAATGGATACAGGTTAAGAGACCTACACATATTATTGTCGTTGGTAACCACATGACACTATCCATGGCTAGGGATGTAATTAATGAGGAGCTAGGTAAGTTAGGCATACCAATTATTTATCATGAGCAGGGTGAGGGCGGCCTGGCCGGTGTTTATGAGTTTGAGAGGGTTGGCGGTGATGTTCTTAGGAAGTTGAATATAAGCCTTGGGCAGGAATACGTTGATGAGGTGTTCAATAGGTTAGGTGTGGGTAATGGGTTGGTGGCTATTAGCATTGATGAGGTTAGGAAGGCGCTTGAGTTTGGTGCGGTGGAGGTGTTAATAGTGCTTGACGAGACCTATAAGGAGAGGGGGGGTGATGAAATGAGGGATTTGGTTAGTATGGCGTTGAGGACGAGGGCTAACCTCGTGGTAATACCATCGAGTACAGAGGGTGGTGAGAAACTGAGGAGTATTGGCGGTGTCGCCGCATTACTAAGGTTTCCTATTTCCTTTCAGCCTTAGTTACCTCGCTCTTCGGCAATCCCTGGTTTATTATCTGCGTTATCTTATCATAAGCCTCCAGGATAAGTACCATTGACTTAACGAGCTCATTTATCCTATCAATGTCCTTGGTCTCCTTAAGCTCGTTATTAATCATTACCAGCCTCTCATATAGCGTATCCCTAATATCCATGAGACCGTACCTAATCATGACCTCCTTCTCCTCAGCATCAGACTTAACAATGACCACGGGCCTATCACAATTCGCGCAGTAATACTCACCGGTCTTTAACCTAAGCAGTGGCGTACCGCACACCGGGCATGTATAACTAGTCAGTGTTGCCCCAGCTAATTAATTGCGCCATTTTCTTGGCAACCAAGTCCCTACTACTGACACTCACGTTGCTAAACCTAATGCAACCTGCTTATAAACCCAACGAAGCAATGCCCAAGTTAAGTATTTTAAGGCCTTGATTAAACTCTTCGTTAAGTGATGAGTGACATGCCATGTGACTGGTGATCGATCCTGGGGGGGTACCTGATCCATTGCCAATTATTTCAATTGACCATAAGTCCTCCCAAGCCAGTATCCCCTTGCTATGGCTTTTCCTATTGATGGTTGGTCTCTGTAAACACCGTGAATCACCACATCGGCCTTTACGGACTCTGGCGACTTTACGAACTCAACACCCAACTCCCTATACTTCTCCATCAATAGGTATGCCCTAGCCTATCGAGACCCCTAAACACATTATCCGTAACATAAACCTCATTACGCCTAACCCACTCAAATACGTAATCTTGATATGCATAGAGGTTGGAATCAAGGAGTATCCTCAAACCCCCCCTGTAATCCTTAAACTCGGGTTGGCGTTCCTTAGGCACGGCATAAATAACATTACCTCCATCATCCTTAAACTCTGTGTTAAGATAAACCTTAACGCCTAACCCCCCCTTCAGCTCCCTCTCGTAATAATCCACAAGCCTCATGAATTCAGCCCTCTTATACGGATCCCTGATCTCATTAAGTTGTCCACCAAGCTTATCACCCTTTTCATAAAGTTTCACATCAAAACCCCGTAAAGCCAATATACGTGCCGCCTCCATACCCATTAACCCACCACCAACGACAACGACTTCGCCGAACCCCCCCTTAGGCGGTGGAGGAAGCAGTTCCCAACCAAGTTCTGGATTAACATCACACCTAACCTCCCTAGTGGCTGGTAACCTACATGATTGATTACACCTAATGCACGGCCTAATCGGCATGTTAAGCCTAACCTTAATCGGCCAATCAGGGTCAGCGAGTAATTGCCTGCCAATGACAACGGCATCCGCGACCTCAAGGACCTTCACGGCATCCTCTGGCGTAGAGATAGAGCTACCAGGAATAGTGGTAATTTAGTCGTTGATCTAACAACCTTAGCCTCATCAATGAAGCTCGGTCTTTTATAGTAAAAGGGTGTTGAACTTCCCAATGGTCCGTCCCTACCAGCCGATAGATGAACGTAATCAAGTAATCCCTCAACCCTCTTAATAATTTTGGCAACCATCTCTGGTGTCAAGCCTCTCTGTCGAACTCGGTAACTGATATCCTCAGGCCAATGGGTATGGACACCACACTCCTAACCTCTTTAAGAAGCTCCTCAAGGAATATAACGCCATCCCTATACCTATCACTCCTCCTATTTACGGCCGGCGATAGAAATTGAGCTATTAAATATCCGTGCGCTCCATGAAGCTCAATACCATCAAAACCACTCCTTTCAGCCCTAATGGCCGCCTTAACGAAATCATTAATGACCCTATTAATGTCATCCTCACTCATCTCCCTAACCGGTTCAAGCAATGGCACGTTAGATGGGGGGGCTATCGGTGTATTATTCCATATTAAGTCCCTCCTGGTCTTCCTACCAACATGAACCAATTGAACGAATATTTTGGTCCCAGCATTATGAATAGCCTCCGTTAGCCTCGCGAACTTGGGTATTAGGTCATCGCTATATAGACCGAGTTGGTTCGGCGTACCCCTGGCATCAACCCTATTTACATAGGTATACTCAGTTATTATTAAGCCAACGAAGGCCCTCCTAACGTAATACATTACTAACTCCTCTGTTGGGTAACCCTCGGGTGTTGCTAAGTTTGTGGCCATTGGTGACATGACGATCCTATTACTTAATTCGACGTCACCCACGGTAATTGGTTCAAATAATTTATTAAACGACATAGCTCATTGCGTTAGGGCGTAGTTGTGATATAAAGCACCCGCCCCCCCTATTCATAAATTATTGATCCTTACGACTCTTAAAATTAGCCGGGATAAGTTAATAATGGGAGTTGGTAATGCCAATACGTGGAGTATAGGGTATTTAGCAAGACCGGTGTTAAGGTATCCATAATAGGCATGGGCACATATTACGACCCGGGCTGGATAGTACTATCAAGGCTCGGTATAAGACCTGGTTACGAGAGAAAGCTCAAGGCCTTAAGAGTTGGTCTAGAGGGAGGCATCAACTTCATAGATACGGCGGAGATATATGGGTCGGAACCGCTGGTTGGCGAGGCTATTAAGGATTTTAACAGGGAGGAATTGTTCATAGCCACTAAGGTCTGGCCAACACATCTTAGGTATGATGCCGTCATTAAGGCTGCGAAAAGAAGCCTTGAAAGGCTCGGTGTTAAGTACATAGACCTATACCAAATACACTTCCCTAATAGGAGAGTCCCAATCACGGAGACCATGAGAGCCATGGAGTATTTAGTCGATAGTGGCTTAATAAGGTTCATAGGACTTAGTAACTTCAGTCTTAATCAAATTATTGAAGCTCAGAATGCACTGAAGAAGTACGAAATCGTCTCCATCCAAATGCCCTATAGCCTAATGGATAGGAGAATTGAGAATGACATAATACCGTATGCGAGGAAAAATGGCATGGCAGTGATAGCGTATTACCCACTTGGTCATGGAAAACTCATTAGTAGGTTTCCAAGGGATGCCCTGGAAATGATAAGTAGGAACCATGGTCAAAAGACCGTAGCACAAATAGTGCTTAATTGGATAATTAGTAAGCAGGAACATGTATTTCCAATACCTAGAGCCTCAAACCCCCAACCACGTTAAAGAAAACCTCGGTGTTGCTGGTTGGAGATTAACTGAGGATGAAATCAAATACCTTGAGAGCATTAAGTTTTCCTAGTTATGGATAGAGCGTTATTAATTTAAGTGCGTTCGTAATTACGAAGAATGTATGTCCTCTATTCAATTTAATAAAATAATGCTTTGGAATGAGGAGGGAATTGGCGTCATCGCCATTAATAATGGTCCAGAAAATGTCCTTAGCCTTGACGTAATAATGCAGTTGACAACAGCATTAACAGTGGCTAATAACGATAATGGTATTAATTGGGCGGTCATTACGGGGGGGACTGGCGGCTCATTCTTTACCATTGGTATCCCCTGGGATTCCATAACGCCTGACTATGCCTCAATTAAGGAGTTAGTGAGGGGGGGCATTAAAGCCCTAGTCTCTGTCATAGCTGTTATGGATAAACCCGTAATAACAATACTTAATGGGTCAGCACTGGGTTTAGGGATGGAGCTGGCCCTTTTGAGCGACCTAGTGATAGCCCCACCTGACGTGTACATGTGCTATCCGGAGGGTATTGTTGGCGTGCCAATGCCGCTTGGGGGGGCTAAGGTTATTCTTGAGAAAATGCCCAGGTATAAGGCGATAGACGTGCTCACTGGATCACCCCCCCTGGCGATTACTGAGGCTGCTAATTATGGGATTGTTCATATAATCAATAGAGAAAATCTTTTCGGAGATGCTAAGAACATCATTAAAGGTCTGAGGTTATAACCGCCCATAAGGCATCAACTGGTTGATTGGATTAAGGCAGGCATTAACGCCATAGACTCGTTATATCTAGATGCGGTAGTATCAACATTAATGGACCAGGGCAGGCGTAATGAATTATTAAAGGCCGTAAAAAATGCAAGGTTAAAATGCGTCTCTAAGTATAAGGGTACGTGATTTTTAAGTGAAGGGTCTGGATCAACTTTGATTTAAATATAGTTTGTATAGAAGTAACTAAATATTGATGCCGATAACAATAACAACGCAGCACCCCATGAAATCCCTATGAATGGTCCATCACTTATTGGGTTCAGGGCAAGCGATAATGCTATGATTATTATTGTCAAAATAGCCGTTACATAACCAATAATTGATGCCGCCGGCTTACTCAATACCCATGAGGTGGATTTGGCGCTTTCCGCCTTACCTCCGTTTAAAGCCTTATCCCTAACACTAACCCAAGATCTATGGGCCACGTATATGCCGGCGATTATTATTACTAACGGCGGCAGCATCACGAGGGTAGCCCATGATGGGTTAACAGGTACTCCAGGCTGTATTGCACTCCACACGCTTAGTTCGATGAGCCAGGTTAAGCCGATTAGGGCTAGGGCGAGGATACCTGGCCTATCAAGTGGGTGTAATTTATCGTTCCTATCTAATGCGGGTATTATCAGTAGTATTATTACTGGAACAATCATTGACAGTACTTCATCAATCTTAAGCCCAAAGGGCATGTCGAGCATCTTATAAATAAATAGGAAGAACCAGGGTGGATAGCTGGTACTGCGGCGGCCTGGGGACTAGTCGGCGATGGCCCTGGATATGGCGAAAAGAGTATTGGTATGCTTGGATAAACACTGGGAAGTGCCAGTATTGATGGTATGAGTATTATTATTCCCCCCCAGGTCATAAAAACTAATGCAACCATGTATATGAAGTTCCTGGGCCACCAAGGCGGTAAATCGTTATTATTCTTATTAATTACAGCTGGAGCCTTATACCCAGCATCTTTTAACCTCGGCATTAATCCATTCTCCTCAGCCAGGTAGAAGTGGAGTAGGAATAGTAGTATTATGGCCGCGGCTATGGTTATGTGCCAGGCTAGAAGCCTTGAGAAGAGATCGAGTTCTGTACCGTTGCCGAAGACGATCGGTATTAATGACTGTAAGCCTAATGCCGTTAATAACCCTCTACCTACGTCCACAGCGTCGGTAGCCAATACGTCACCGGTCAGCGAATACCCAATAAATGCTACGCCGAGGGTTAATACAAACATTAATACACCAAGCACCCACTGGAATCCCCCTTGGTTTCTTATAACCACCCTTAAGCATTACGTAAAGTCCATGCATGTATACGGCGAATATCATGACGTAGGCGCCGTATAGGTGCGATGAGAGTATTACCGAGCCAAAGGGTACGTTATGTATTATCGACATTGTTGAGTTGTACGCATTGCTTGGTTCATAATAGAATAGAAGCAGCAACCCAGTTAATACCTGCCAGGCAAGTGCGCTGGCCGAGATTCCGCCAAGCCAATACTCAATACTAAACATGTAATTAGGTACACCCATGAAAGGTACATCCTTAAGGTGCAGAAGCTCGGCAAACCAATCTGTGAAGTCCCTCCTCTCGCCCATGGCATCACCCCCCCGTTATTGCTGGGTTTGTATGCATTGTTACGGTGGTTGATGTCCCACTAATCGGCGATCCACCCTGTAGATCACCTATTGGGTTGTTTACGGTGTCTCGTGTTGGGTTGTTGTATCCTGGATGTCCGTAGATTACTGGTCCCACCATCTTGACTGCGTAGAGCTCGTCCGTGCTCTGATCCCACTCAAGGACAACCGCAGGCAACGGCCTAACAGTTGGTCCCGTAACCACAGCACCACCCAAATAAGGATCATAAGTAGAACCATGGCATGAGCAGTGAAGCACCTTATCCTTAGGACCTAATGCCGTGATTGTTTTATACCCAGGTGGGTAAAATGTGAGTTCCGGGAATGTACAGCCTAGGTGTTGACAGACTGCGCTGAAGGCTACTATGGACTTGCTTGGGCCGACACCACCAGGGAATTCATACTTAACGCCGTTTTGTGGAATAACCACCGTGGTTGGTGGCACCTCGATTGGTTGATTATTGTCATTGCCAAGATTTAATAGGAAATTGGGCTCATTATTGAGTGGATATGGGAATAGGGCTATTGTTGGTTGGGCATTGACAGGTAACTTACTTGCCTTTATTGGGTTGCCATTCTCATCAACAAGCAACAACCTTGGAAATGAGCTAATGCCTATTGATGGCGGCATAAGGTACTCAAGGCCCCCTAAGCATCCCAAGAACAACAGCGGCACCAGAGATGAATAACATGGCCTTAAGGAAATCTCTTCTACCCATTGATAGGCCACCATTGTTACGGCTGTTCCTTTCACTCATCACTAACGGTACTTAATACTTACCTTATAAATTTTACTTAAATGTTATTATCCCAATTTTATTCCAATTTATTCCTAACTAGCACCTATTTTTATCCCTATATCAACATATGATAAGACTTAAATACCAGGATTAATCCCAACGTATGATGAGGATCGGGCTAAGACTGGCTACAATACTTGCGATAGCCCTGGTCATAATAGTGGGTGTGCTAGCCATGGTATACCCAGTCCCATTGGCCCAGGCGCCATCAGGTATCGTGGCCTATAAGGTTGTTGGCAGCGCAACTTAGCAGCACCAGGTACCGAAAGCTTCTGGAAGGAAATACCCGCATACAACGTATCCCTTGTGCCGAACTTATCGACGCAGATGATACCAATTAGCTACAACGTACCAACATCAGGTTAGTACCCTACGTATTAGTTAAGGCAGCATGGAATGGCACGGACATAATCATCCTATTGGAGTGGCCAGACCCATATGGGCCAAGCTACGCAGGCCCTGCGGCAATAGCGGGCCCTGGTCATTGGCCCGTTGTTTATAATCCAAATGGGCCCCTTAACATGACATTCCTAAAGTTGCTAACTGGTACATTCCATAAGAAGTACTTCGTAATTAATGCAAGTTATGCGGTGATTAAGGGTTCGCCAAGACCGATGGAGTACGTACTTGCTTATTTAGCTCCTCATTATGGTGTTTACTTCTACGGGTATTACGTTAATTTAACGGACGGTCATTATTACCCTGATAGGGTAGCCATAATGTGGTATATGAGTTCACAGCAAAGTCCAAGTGATTGCATGAACATAGGCGGTCCACACCCAGGTTATAAGATACCTGGTGAGCTTGGTCAACTTGCCCAGGCGTATTTAGGGACAAACGTGGAGGAATACACAGGTGGCTCGTTGAGCTCTGGTGCAGCTAATATTTGGGAATGGATCTCAGGAGCCACTGACCCGCAGGGTGATAACTTCAATTACTTCACTAATGTAACGTGGGACGTGGAGAACGGCATCGACCCAGCAGCTGCGCAACAATTTGCGTCAAATCCGCATGGGTTCTTCATAAACCTATTCGTTAATCAGACGGGGGGGCTTTATGACGTGGGTGATGGAGGTATTTGGTACCCAAATGCCACAGGCCCTGAGCCCGGTTACTTCAGTGGGTATACTGGCGCTGTTTATGAGAATGGTTATTGGATAGTGGAGTTCGTTAGGCCGTTATCAGCGCCAATGCCCGATACGATAAACCTGGTGCCGGGTCAGACATACGATGTTGCCTTCGCAGTTTGGATTGGCAAGGCCGGTGAGACCTCCTGGGATAAGTCAATATCGCCAAGCTTTATACCACTGACTATCTCCACATCGCCACCACCATCACACGCTGTATCGGCAATACCCGCGGCGGTCTTAACGGTGGCTGTGATAGGGATAGTAATAGCGGTGGTGGCCATAGGCCTCGTATACTACTCAATAAGGAGGAGAGGGTGATTGAGTTAAATGGATGCTAACATTATTAGTGGTAAAAATCATAACTATGTTCACGGAGTACTCAATAGAGATCAAACAGTATTGGTGGCGTTATTCTCGGTATTATTTATCCTCTACTTCATATTTAGGGAGTTCCTATTCTACGTTGCGCCATTCATGCCAAGTACTGGTATTAATATGGCTGATCTAGAGCTCATTGGCACATTCTCTGTGTTTGGGCTTGAGGTGGTTATACCATTCATGCTATACTTCATTAGAATACCACTTAGTAGGATTTACTTCCTGGTCACCGTGTTAATGCTGTGGGGGGGAGGCACATTACTCAGTATTCTTTATCCAATGTATTACATGACTATTCCATGGGTAATGGGTAGTCTCGTCTATGCTGCGTTGACCGTATTATCGCTAATAGCACTAGTCTATGAATTGAGAATTAAATCGTTGCCATTAGCACCACTAATTCTTCTTCAATTAATATCTCTAGCACTATACATCGCTAACGTATTAACGGAATACTTCGCATTTTCCCTAGGTGGATTAAGCCCATACCTAGTCTACCCAATGCTCTATCTAGCAGGTATTGGAGGTGTAGTACTTCTCATATATAGTATATACATATTAATTATTAATAGAATCAATACAAAGTTGATTTTGGGCTATGTGTCGGCGGCCGTACTAGGCCTATTGATGGCATATCCCCCCCTTTACTCATTGACAATTTATAATAGCTTCATGTCCCACATAATGTCCATGGTATTTGCCATGGGTTTAGGAATACTCGCACCTCCATCCTCAATGCCATTGATTGCGGTATTTATTGGGATTTATACGTATTCAATAATTGCCCTGGTAATAAGTGGTATAATGAATAAGATACCCATGCATTACTTAATTGCCGTTGCCTCGCTTATCTACGTGACCACCGCATTCATAGAGCATGCAATAATTGTAATATTTGCTGCAGTACTAACAATAACCAACCTAATGATATACCTAAGCATCACCAGTAAGGCACAGGCCATGGGTAATGACCATGCGGATATTTCATAGATACCTAGTTTACGTAACTAAGGATGTAGGTGGGAGGGTTAGGTATCCGGGATCAGTGAGACTATGTAATAATGAGGGTAGGGTATTAAGGCTTAGGTTGAGGTATGGCGGACCATTCACTAAGACGGGGGGGCTTGAGAATTACGTAACCTACATAGCACTCGTTAGTAATGATATTATTGTAAGTAATAAGTCTATTGAAAGCGAAGCATTTCAACTAAGTCCTGGCGAGTGCATTAACTTTGACGTTGAGTATGAGGTAAGTGGTGAATTGGCTGATGAATTGGATTTTGTTAAGCTTAAGATGATTAATGATGGCTTGCTTAGCGTTGGTGGTTTTCAATTCGACGTAATTACTGAGGATTAGAGTTATCACTAAGTTTTAAGCTCTCCTTAATTAATACGTATAGTTCGTCCCAATGCTTATAGGCATTATCCTCTATGAAATAAACATCACCATACCTTAAACCAAGTCTCTTAACCAAGCCATTCTTCTCAAGCAATTCCAGATGGTGCTTAACCGTCTTATAATCCATATTCAACTCCTTAGCAATTCTATTGATGTTTGTTGGCCTCTCCCTGAGCAACAGCAATATCTTAGACCTAATTGGTCCGCCCCCCCTCGACTCAACAAGCAACCACCTAATTCGAGCATACATGGGACAGGTATGTATCATCTTATCAGTAACCCCCCCATCATTACTTACATGATCTCTATCGTTATTCATTATTGATGCATCATCATTCATTTCGCCCACTAGTAATGCTAGGAAGGGCATTATTAAGCTTTTAATGAGTTCACCAAGAGCTATCATTAAACCTTATCAGTAATCGACTGGTTTAAATACTTAATTATATGCATATCAATATATTTATATTTATTTTTATTTAAAAGAATTCATTTAAATTTAAATAGAAACATTTATAAACATACGCACTTCATCTTGCTGACCAGGTATGTGCATGCCAAGTCCATACATGACCAAGAAGAAGGATAAGGAGAATGTTAAGGCTGAGGATAGGAGCAAGCAGGAGACGCAGGCTAAGGAGTAAGTGCTACCTAAAAGTGATTACCGTACTTAAAATACTCACCTCTATATCTCCTACTGTGCAGGGACTGCATTGCTTCTCCCGCTTTTAAAGGGAATCCAGGTAAGTCTACGTGATGAAATTACTTATTTTAATCACCGACTCAACGTTGGATCGATTATTAACGTTAGGCACGATAACCCTTGGTGCAGTTAGTATGGGTCATGAGGTTGCCATTTACGTCACGCAGTCTGCATCTTTTGCATTCCTTAGGAATTATGCAGATAAAATCGGTAATTATAACGGTGATTCTTCATTAGAAGTGTTAGTTAATGGTGTCGTTAATGGCTATAACAATGCCGTAATTAATGGTAAATTTTTCAAGTGGTATGAAATGATTAAGCAGGCCAAGGAGATTGGTAATGTGAGAGTTTACGTTTGTACCCAGCCCTTTGAGTTGGCAGGTATTAAGGTTAGTTTGGGTGATTTTCTTGATATAGTTGATGAATTGGTTATGATTGGTAAATACATTGAGCTGCTTGAGTGGTGTGATAAGTCGGTCTCATTGTGAATTTGAATAAATTTATTTAAATTTAAATGAATACTGAACTGTGCAAAAACAGCACTAATTTAAGGCTATATAAAGCGTTACGTTAGTTATAGTGTCGTGAAATTCGAAAAGGTGAATAACAATAGGTATTTATTGGATGCCCGGGGGTTATGCCTGTCCGTACCCGCAGGTCTTTACGTTGAAGGCCATTAAGGAATTGAAGGAAGGTTCGATAATGGAGGTTCTCGTTGATAACCCAGCGAGTTGTGACAATGTACCGGCGGCTGTTAGGAAGCTTGGTCATGAGGTTCTTGAAGTTAGGCAGGAGAGTAATTACTGGAGGATCATAATTAGGAAGCGGTGATGGAGATGAGGGATGATAGGATAAGGGCGTTTAGGGAGAGACTAGATAAGTACTTGGATCTTGGGATTAACCTATTGTCCCTTGCCATTGGCTGTTCAGTTAAGGTTGACCTATACGATACGTTATACCCAGCCCTCTCACTCGTTAACAATGAAATAGCTAAGTTAAACATAGAGATACAGCCTAGAGAGGACGTAGCCGTGTTAAGGAGTAACGGTGATTACTCACTGGTTAGGAGGATATATGATATAACTGGTAATGGTGTAAATAAGGATGAATTAGTTAGTATTAATCCATCAGTGGCATTGCTGCTGCTGCAGGTTCACCAGTCACGTGCATCATCGCCGAGGGAATTTGCAAGTTCAATAATGAGCCTATATAGGAGGTTGGGTAGTTCGCCTGTTAGGGTTAGGATTGGTAAGGGTCACTCTATAGTCTCGACTAAGGAGAAGGCTGAGTTTGCCCTCATCGATTTCATAAGTACGAAGAGTGGTGATGGGTACTTATTGGCTAATAATGATACGATACAGATAATTGACCCGACGGAGGACCCAGGTAGTTATAGGCAGGTAGCTACCGCAGTAAGTAATGCGTTGAATGACCTATTCATAAAGGGCGTGTATAGGGATATAACGATATACCCAGTCTATGATACACCAATTGAGGATTTAAAGGAGAAATTAATGAAGAATTTTAGGGAATTTAGCAGTAAGTGGGGCCTTCAATTAAGTACTGATGTGCAACAGCCAAGGGTTAATTACCTATTGATGGGCGCCACCGTGGTTGGTACATTAGATAGGGAACCACCAATGTTCTACGACAACATTAAGGCCGGCTTTAAGATACTTATTACTAGGCCCTTTGGTGAGCTTTCCATAATATCTACGTATTTAACGGCTCATGTTGATGAGTCAATAATGGATGAGCTTGAACGTAACGTGATGAGTATTGAGGATCTTGAGAAATTGAAGATAAAAATAATGGACATACTCTCAAGACCTAACATCGAGATAGCCAGAGTAATAAGTAAGTACCTACTGAGATAGGTGAGGCGTTTAGGAGGATGAGCATATAGCAGCCACAATAGATGTATCAGGACCCGGCATATTTGTATTCAAGGAGCTGGCCGAGCAGGCTAATGCCGATGTTGCACTATATAATATACCATTGATATCACCCGAGGTTGCAAGGTTCGCCGCTGAGCACTACATAATCACCGACACCACGGCAGGTACCAATGGGGCCATAGCAATTGTGGCAAGTAAGGATGTTATCGACTCAATTATCAGGGATTTGAGGAGTATTGAGGATGTTCAGCCCATGGTGATCGGTGAGGTAATGGGTAGGGGGTCTGGCAGGTTATTCGTGCCTGATTACGTAACGAGGTACATAACGAGTAAATCATTATTGATGAAGCTCACTATGAACATTGATGTATTAAGAAGCCTGAGGAGACGGCAGATTAAGTGTGAAAAGGTGAGGGTTGAGGCGAGGGTATTTGGTAATGTACAGGGTGTTGGTTTTAGACCAACATTACGTAGGCAAGCCCTATCCCTTGGATTAACTGGGTATGTGAGGAACCTTCCAGATGGTTCAGTTGAGGTGGTCGCTGAGGGATGTAAGGAGGATGTAATGGCTCTCATTGAGTGGATTAGATCAAGCCCCCCCGTTGGTTCTGTTGAGGCCATAAATTACGTCATTAAGCAATCCTTTAGTGAGTTTGAGGACTTTGAAATAAGATAATTAGTTCGATGGCCAATATGCGTGATCCATGCCTTATAAACCCATCGACTCAGTTAATAATCAGCACACGTAATAAGTATTTTAATACGACTATGGCATTAATTAGGCGTGGTTAATATGAGTAATGTTATTGATGTTAGGGGGGGTCTTCAATGCCCAACACCAGTTACGATCGTCGCCAATGCTGTGGATAAGGCCGAGACAGGGTCAACACTTACGGTAATAACGGATGACTTCATATGCTTCATGATGATACAGAGAATATTGAAGATTCTCAATGTAGAGATTAGGGAGGCTGTGCAGTTGGATGATGGTAATTATAGGATAGTTATCGTCAAGTCTCCTAAAGGTACTTAATAACTTAATAATGGCACTATTTTTAATCTCCAGTAGTAGTTACGTATATACAATGCCAACAATAGCCTTTAAGGTATTTTATGATGGATCATTATTTAGTGGATTTACAGGTAGTACTAACTCCATTGAGTATTACCTGAGGAGAGCCATTAGGTATTTCATTAAAGACTTTAAGCTAAGCAAGGCCTCGAGGACAGACCCAGGGGTTAGCGCTATTGGTAATGTAGTCTCGATAAATTACATTGACAGTATTAGATTAGTACCTGGCATGTTGAATTCCAGGTTACCGAATGGAATTAGGGCATGGGCCTGGGCTGAGGTTGACGAAGGTTTTCGTGCGAGGGCCGCGGTGTCTAGGAGTTATGTCTACGTGATGCCCTGGCTCTATGAGGATGTTGATTTAATGAAGAGTGCAGCGAAATTGTTTGTGGGCATTCATGACCTTTCGAATTTTCAGGTTAAGGAGAAGGGTGTGCCAACCACGGTGATGATAAACAGCGTCAACATTGAAAGGTTTGGTGATTACCTGGTCTTCACATTCGTTGGTCGTGGGTTCAGGAATAAGATGATTAGGAAGATCGTTAATGCCCTTAGGATGGTTGGTTCTGGGGGGGTATTGACTATTAATGAGTTGCGGGACTTAATAGAGTTGAGGACTAAGAAGCCGATACCACCTGCACCACCCTACGGATTATTACTGCTTAATGTGAGCTATGGCGATAGGGAGCCGAACTGGATTTTAAGCGTTGATGATGTTTCTTACGTAATTAATTACCTAGTAAATAAGTGGTATAATTCACTATCTAATTCCTTTATTATTTCAAAAATTCTTCATGATTTTATGGATATAAATAAATTATTTAGTCGTATTTAAACATAACATGGACCAAATGTTTAAATAATAAATAAAATAATATACATACGGGAGTTTTGTGGCATATTTCGATATCGACATAGCCTGCAGGGAGGGGGGTTTGGTGAACGTAAGTTAATCTCAATGATTCAACAACGGATTAACTCCCTGCCTTGGGACTTAGATCCTAATGAGCAGGATTTCCTAACGGGCTATGCTTACCAGGATTTGAGGTATTACTTATTACATAAGTTTGGATTGCTTAATTTGAGTAATAATGATGCATCATATGAATTATGTAAAAGGATTTTGAGAAATGAGGAGCAGGTGACGAAAATGGTTGATGAATGGTTTAATTGGTGGGTTATTAAGTGGAGACAGAGGGTTAAGCTTGTCTTTAGTGAGAATGAGCAGTTGAATAATGAGAACAATAACAACGCTAATCCTCAGTCTAATGCTGACGAACTACTTAAGAGCATTCCTAAGAACCTAATTGATAAGTTACGTAGAGAGATAATCGTGGAATTAATAAGGCAGAACGAGGTTTGTAGCCTTGATGTGGTTTCAGACTTCATATTAAGGACCACACTTAGTGAGTTGATTAATGAGTATGGTAAGGATGGTACGTTGAAATTAATATCAACAAATATCACGAGCATACGCTTAAGGCTACTAAAGAAGATAATGGAAATAAGAGATTCCAATCAACCACTCGTTATTCTCAGGGTTAGAATTAGCCCGTCGCAGACATACCAGGGAATCTCGTAATACCGATGAACGCCTACCAAAAATCTTACAGGAAGGGGATGACTAAGGTAGCCATTGCTTACCCATCAAATGCCAGAGTCGCCCTCCAATCATTATCAATACACATAATCAGGAAACTATTAAATGAACATTCCAATGTATATTCAGACTTCGTGTTTATAGGTGATGACGGTAAATCCCTAACTAAATCACTTAGGGATTTCGACATAGTGATATTCTCGGTGCATTATGAACTTGATTATCCACGTATACTAAAGATGATGGAGCTAAGCGGTATAAACCCATATAACTCCCAAAGGAGTATTGATGATCCATTAATCGTGTTAGGCGGGCCAACATTAATGGCAAACCCTGAGCCAATGGCGCCATTTGCCGACATAATACTCATTGGTGATGCTGAGACGCTAATTCCTCAACTTATTAGTCATTATATGGAGTATGGCAAGAATATTGATGGTTATATGGGTTCGACGGGTTTTTACGTGCCGAGTATTGGTAAGCACATCGTAACTAAGGCATTCGTAAGGATCTTTCATACTCAATTAGGTTAATTCATGATACGGCAATCGAGCTAGGCATGGGCGGTGTTAAGTCAATATTTAGTAATCCAGCGGTTCTCGAGGTTATGAGAGGCTGTCCGAGGGGGTGCCTATTCTGTATGGAGGGCTTTGTTGGCAGACCTGTTAGGTTCGCTGACATTGTTTCTATTAAGGAATTGATACTTAGGGATTGGGTAGGGATGGAATAATTAATGGGGGGGTATCCTTAATAGGTCTCTCCGTGACTGATCATCCAGGTTTTAAGGAATTAATCAACTTTTTAGTAAATGAGCTAGGGCTTAGTGTTTCTGTTCCCTCCCTACGAGTTGACACATTAGATAGGGACACTATTAGGTTAATTGCAAAGGGTGGTCAAAGGTTCTCACAATAGCTCCTGAATCGAGTGAAAGGTTGAGAAAGGCATTGGGTAAGGGATTTTCAGACGATGACGTTGTTAGGGTAGCTATGGACGCAGTAAGTGTGGGTATTGATCATCTAAAGCTTTACTTCATGGTTGGGTTACCAGGTGAAGGTGATGAAGACATAAAATCAATAATTAATCTATTAACAAGACTTAGGAGGTTAGGTATTAAACATTCACTTTCGGTTAATCCATGGATACCCAAGCCACATACCCCCCCACTGCAGTGGTTGCCAATGGCTGATGATAAGGTCATTAACGATAGAATTAAAATTCTAAGGGATGCACGAACATATAATGAGTTTTCAACATATAATGTGCTTGATGCCAAAGTTCAGGCATTGCTAGCGCTTGGTGATAGGGACATTGGCAACTTAATATTTGAGGCATCATTAACGAATCTTGATAGGGGGGGCTCCTGGAGAAGATTACTTAGGAAGTACGAGAACTTACTCAATAAGTACGTGTACTCATGGAAACCACTTAATGGCGAACTACCCTGGAGTCACATAAAAATTCCGGGTGCTGAGGAGGAAAATCTTAAGTCATTATTGCTTAAGTACGTTAACGAAGTTGGTATTAATCTTCCTACTTAAACTTGAGCGAATTCATGGTGTTATCATGCTTTTGATATTTTTCAAATAATACTTATGGTATATAATTTTTTAGATAATATAATTACATTATTTACGTAAATCTTTTTAAATAAGGTCATCAATATCCTTTGGTGAATAGATGGTTTGGAATAGCGTACACTTTAACTTGAACACCATAATACCCTGGTATGTCATACTCATATGGACCTTGCTATACTTCGCACTACTTGCATGGGCTTGGAGACCAAAGGAGGGTAGACCCTTCGGTAATTTCAAGACCATTGATTTCGTTTATATAGCGTTAATAGCTGCGCTTCTCATTGTTTATAATTTCTTCATATCACCGCTAATACCTAAGGTCGGTACGGTAACCACGTACTTCTATTACCCAATAATTGGTGAGACCTTTTTAGTGATGCTGGCTGCTGCCCTGGTCGGTAAGCCCGGTTCGGCCGGACTAACAATGGTTATTTATACTCTCTTAGCCGATATT
Organism: Vulcanisaeta distributa JCM 11213; assembly: GCA_001316125.1. Next base: position 576,575 of record BBCS01000001.1, on the reverse strand, counting down.
ATTCATTATGGCTTTGGTGGTGAGCCCTTCTGGTTCATTTATGAGGTTACATCATATGCAGCGATAATTGATTTATGGCTAATTTATAGGGGGGGTAAGTATTACATGATGCCATTTAGGGGGGGGTCTTTAAGAGCGTGAATAGTTCTACGACAGCGGATAGTGAGTCAGTAACTGCTGAGGAGATGGAGGAAGAGCTGAAGCCTGCCAGGGCGTTATTCATAATTGACGCACTACTTGGCGGCATTACGATATCAACGGCGTACCCATTCTGGTGGAGGGGGGGCTTTTGGGGACCATTTGTGCTTGGGATTTCATTCACGCCAAGCTTTTGGTTCATAACGACCATAGCCAGCATAGGTGCTGGTGCCGTACTTGGCCTTGTGGTGTCGCCGTTTATTTACTACATTAAGAAGGTACTGACTTAGGGAGGTGTATGGCGAAAATCATTAAAATTAATAACTTATTTGTTCGTTATTTTGGTTCTGATAAGCCCGTTCTTAAGGGATTGTCTCTCGAGATTGAGGAGGGCGAGTTCGTACTTCTCGTGGGTAGGACAGGCTCTGGGAAGTCCACATTGCTCAATGTGATTAATGGCGTTATACCAAATATAATAAATGCAACGGTTAGGGGGGGTTCGATCAATGTTGCTGGTCGTGACCCTAGGAAGATGCCCGTCCATGAGATGGCCATGATTGTTGGCACAGTTTATCAAATACCGGAGAGTCAAATATTCTCATTGATTGTCGATGATGATGTGGCCTTTGGGCTTGAGAATAGGGCTGTTGAGCCTGAGGAGATGAGGAGGAGGGTTGTTGAGTCGTTAAAATTAGTTAATCTACTTCATAAGATGAAGCACCCAACATTCCTACTAAGTGGTGGTGAGAAACAGAGGCTTGTCATTGCGGGTGTTCTCGCGGTTAGGCCCCCCCGGATTTTAATACTCGATGAACCAACGTCGATGCTCGACTCGATAGGTGCCGAGCAGATCTTTAACCTTGTTAAGAAGCTGAATGATGAGGGATTAACAATAATCATGAGTGAGCACAGGGTTGAGAGGGTTATAGGCCTGGTGGATAGGATTATTGGCCTTAGGGATGGGACAATATACATTGACGATGAGCCGCACAGAGCCGTAGCCAAGGACTTAACAAAATTAGGTGTTGAGGAGCCTCAGGTAACTACGCTTTATAGGATGATCAATAAGAATGCAGATTATTACCCAATATCCGTTGATGAATTCCTAGAATTTGGTGCTGCCGATAAGTTAAACGTTGTTAGTAAGCATGAAGAGGATGATGGTGAAGTTGCCATTTCGGTAAATAATGTGAGATTCACTTACCCAGGTAGTACGCATGAGGTTCTAAAGGGTGTTAACTTAGTAATCCATGATGGCGATGTGATCAGCGTGGTAGGTCCTAATGGTAGCGGTAAGTCAACATTAATGTACCTACTCGCAGGCATTTATAAGCCGAGTAGTGGCAGTATTCAGATATTTAATTATGACTCGACAAAACTTGTTGGTAAGGATAGGGTTAGGTTAATTGGCTACGTGTTTCAGGACCCTGACCAAATGCTCTTCTCGAGCACTGTTAAGAGTGAGTTAGAATTTACGCTTAAGTTGGCTGGTATTCGTGGCAAGGAAGCCGAGGATAGGATTAAGAGGGTGGTTAATTACCTAGGTATCAACGACTTACTAAGCCAAAGCCCGCATAAGCTTTCCGTGGGGCAGAGGAGACTTGTTAGTGTTGCTTCGGTACTCGTGCTGAGCCGAGGATTTTAATACTTGATGAGCCAACCAGGGGGGGTCTTGATAATGAGGTGAGTACGGCCTTAATGGACTTAATATTGACAATTAAGGAGGAGAGGGGTATGACACTTGTCATGGTTACGCATAATATGAGACAAGTTGGGGAATACAGTGATAAGGCCTTTGTTATGTATGATGGTGCAGTGACATTCAGTGGAACGCCTGAGGAGGTTTTTGAGGAATCGCATAAACATCCCGAGTGGGGCATATCGCCACCACAGGTCTTCGAGGTCACGAGGAGCATAGGTAAGCCAACGGCGAGTATTAGGAGGGTGAGGGTGAATGCTGCTTAGTCAAGTACTGTATAACCCAGTCATTAACTGGATAATAACATTGGTAATACTATTTTATGGACCTGTATTGGTCGTTTACCTGATATTCAAGCTCATTGGCTTCCAAGGTTACATGTCGTTATTTAGATTCATTGAGGGTAAGTCGATAATCTATAGGATGGACCCCCCCAGAACGAAGATTCTACTCTCGATAATAGTTACTACCGTTGCCGCGATAACGATTTGGTGGATATCGGCAATAATGTTTATAGCCGTCATGGCACTATACGCGTTATTGAGCAATGTTAAGGAGAAGCTCAGGGTTGCACTACCGCTCATACTTGCCTCATTCATAGGAACCGCATGGACTGAGTCAATATTTGCACCGTACTCCTACCTACAAATAATATTCCATCACGTGACATTCCTATACGTATTTCCACAGTCCCTTGCAGTCCTAGGGATAACCCAGGGGTCAGGAACGTTCTATGTGCCTTACCTAGGCTATGTCAATAACCCAGTTGGTTTGACATGGGAGGGCATCATATATGGTCTGCAGATAACATTTAGAGCCGTGGCCGCAATAGCCTCCGGCTTACTACTCATATTCAGTACTCCACCATCAGACATACTTAGATCCCTCGAGAAGAGTGGGTTACCCATCGAGCTTGGGTTCACGCTGCTTTTGGCTGTTAGCTCTGTGCCTAAGGTTCTCGAGAACTCCATGGTGGTCCTTAATTCATTGAAGGCTAGGGGGGTTGACTTTAGACCTAGGAGTAAAAATCCGATAAGGTTCATTGCTGAGTCGCTGTTCATAATTAGGGTTGTGGTTATGGCGCTCGTGAGCATTGTAATACTGACACTTAGGGATGCCAGGCAGATAGCAATTGCCGCGGACATAAGGGCTTTCAGGGCTTATAGGAGGAGAACGTATTATAGGGATATTAGGATGAGTAGGACTGATTATATAGCTGTTGCATTACTAATAGCGCTGCTTGTCGCGGGAATATACATATCCGGACTTCCTGGGATGGGGGCCGTACCGTATAACCCATAATAATTATTTAAATAGTTGTTAAGTTGTTTGGAGAGTCGAGAGGAATGAGTAAGCGTAGATTTGAGGTTGCACCATTGAGTATTTATGGGACATCAACAATAGGTGTTTATATATTTACAAACAATACCCTGACAATAGTGCCGATGGATGTCCCCGATAAAGTCGTTAATTCAATAAGGGATACACTTGGTACGAGTGTTCTTAAGGCATCACTTGCTAAGTCGCCGTTAATAGGCATTTTCATGGTTGGTAATGATAATGGGGTGTTGGTGCCGAGCATAGTTACTGAGGATGAGGTAAATGAATTGAAAAAGAATGGCCTTAACGTATCGATAATACGCACAAGATACACAGCCATTGCCAACTTAATACTGACGAATAATAGGAAGACCATAGTATCACCAATAATTGAGAAGGAGTACGTAGGGTTGATAAGGGATACATTAGGCACGGAGGTAATCGTAGACGAGGTTTGCGGTACTTACCTGGTGGGCTCAATTGCGGTGGCTAATGATAAGGCGTCTTACTAAGCCCTGAGGCTAAGGATGAGGATGTGAGGAAGGTAAAGGATTACTTCGGGTTAACCGTAAATGTGGGCACGGTTAATAGAGGTAGGAGTTTCCTTAGGGGTGGGCTTGTGGTTAATAATAATGGTGGCTTAGTGGGTAGTGACACCACTGGTTTCGAAATAGTGAGGATAATGCAGGTATTCGGTGGTGTGTAGGATCACCCAGCCAGCTCCCTAGCCTTACTAAGGCACTCCTCACCAAGCTTATGGGCACTCACCAGCAAATCACTTATCAATTTCTCAACCCTAGCCCTCAACTTACTTGGTATTACGTTCATGTTCACATACGTCATAAATTCATCATAATCAATAACCCTGGCCTCGCTGGAATCCCACCTCTTAACGACATCGACCACAAGGTCTATGTAGAGGATATTACTGCCGGTGAATTCTATGGGTGTATTAACATTTATGTAAATGCCCTTGGGTCTCCATGCATGATCAACGTAGACGTGGGTTAGGTATTCATTATTAATTGCGGAGCAAGTTATTGCCATGTCACCCTCCTCCTTTGGAATACCGAGACCATCAAGGTAACCACCACCCCCCCTCAACCTACGCAATAAAACAATATCGTCAGGCTCAAGCTTAAGCACATCGGCATTACCAAGCTTAATGACCTCACCACCTGGCTTAATATGCACAATACCAACCCTATACCTCCTACTCATTAACTGCCTCATGAACTCAACACTAAACCCAGCCCTATCGTTACAGCGACCAAGCAATGCCTCAACGAGATCCAACAACGCGGTGTTCCGCTTTAAGGTCTTATACGTGTGATGACCCATTATTGTCGGCATAACGTTATTCCTAACATTATCGAGCAAGATCTTAGCCCTACCATTAAGCATAACCTCAACGATGCACTCACCATCCTGGAGCACCGTGTACGGAGCCGACGACTTACTAGCCGACTCAACCTCATTAAGCGTATCTATCGCTCTCTCAATTTCCTTAACAGCCTCATCCTCACTTAGGAACTGAGCACTACTCCTCCACTTAATACTATAGCCTCTCAACCTACCAACGTACTTAAGACCAACCTTAAGCAACGTCTGCCTAACCTCATAATCCTGATATGCCTACTGAATAATACGGTACCACTACCCGGCACTATAGATACGTACTCAGTATCAACCCTAACGCCGGGCATAGCTACCAACTCATCACTTGGGTAAACCCTAGTCCTACTTATAACGACGGGAATAACATCACCATCACTATACACGCCACCCGGCGCCCTGAGTATAGCCTTAACGCCATTACCAACATCAACGAAGTAATCACCATTAATGATGTTAACGATGCCCATGACGACCCTATGAAGAGGGACCACAGACCTCCAGATTAACGCCTCCTCCTCAACAACCCTAAGCAGGTTATTAACAACATCATTAACCACACCACACCTACCCATTACAGTCAACGCCCCAGGGACCCTCTCAGAGTCCTTAATCGTGACGTCAGGCGCGGAATTATCAACATTAATATTAAACCTACTGATTATCACATCAGAGGCCTGAACAATGGTATAACCAAGATCAAGCGCCAACTTACTAATGGCAGTGGCATACTTACCCCCCCTAATCCTAACCCTATAACCACTGATGTGATCCATTACACATCACCACAACCTTACCCACTAAATCACATCACAATCATAAAAATATTAATATACGTTAAGAGCATTCAAAACGCCGAAGATAACGATTGAAAAACACTGCTCAAAATATTCCATAAACATTACAAAATAATTAAGATTTATCCGAAAAACTATTAAATAATTTTCTATTAAATCATAAAAGAAATAAAATAAATATTAATAAATAAGACCTAAATATTAAATATTATCTTATAACTACCGAAACAGTAATATATATATTAGATAAAATAAACTAATTATGGGGGGGTGAGAATATGAAAGATGAACTAAGAAGAGATCTAGCTATAGCAGGGCTGGCGTTAGCAATAATACTACTAATGCCAACAATAATAATGCCATTGGTTGCCGCAGCAGCTGCAGAGACAGGCATCGGGCTCGTTGCATTTGGGGGGGTCGCATACGCTATATGGGCTTCTACATGCTTATATGATGCTTATACTCATGATATTGGGGGGGCTGCAAAATTAGATTGCACGCTTGGACTTATTGGCGTATTGTAAGTGGTAAGGATGTTAAATCAGAATTCAAAATTAAATAAAAATAAACAAGATATAATTATATTATCCTTAGCAATTATAATCTTCGTCATAATGATGTCTTTAAATATTATTTCCGGAGGTAAAGGCGTTATCTCCATAATATATAATTACGTTGCTTATCCAACACTTTTATTTCTTGTAATATATGTGTCATTGCATAGCTATTACATCAACTTAACGGAGAAGGGTAAATCATCAGGAAGATTGGCCTTCCTTACGTACTTCGCTTATGTAGGTATGATGTTTATACTCTATGTGATAATTATCGTGGCGGTATTTCCTTATTTCTTAAATGTCATTAGAGGTTTTATAGGTCATATTTTACCTTCAACATCGTTAGTATCGTTATACGTATTGTTCGTAATTTCTTACGGCATCTCCTTCTTACTGATTTTCGCCATTTCAGCTGCCGCTGAATTAATTATTTATGCCGTTATTGGTCGGGTGAATGCGCCTTTTATTACCCGCGGTAGTAATTACCTGACTATATGGTTATTTAGGCATCCTAACTATGGTGGTATGGCTTTTGGCGGTGTATATAAGGGCTTCATCATTATGAGGTCTATGAGTGATGATGTTGATGAGGTTAGTAGAGGTATACTGGTTCATGAAGCTCAGCATTTGCATGGTAAGCACGTACCTATAGTATTAAGTTCAGTTTTTGCCGTGCCCGTATATTTACAGCTTATGCCAAGTAATGTTTTTCCACTTTTTACGTACATTATACTCCCTTTTATGATTCTAATGCCTCTGGTCTTATTTAGGGTTTGTGAGGTTAATGCTGATAGGGCGATGTTCAAGGTCTATGGCAGTAATGCACTAAATTATATATCTGCTGCATTGAGGTCGACATATGGTGTTTCATCCGTAGAAAAGGCGCCATGGTCTAGCAAGTCACTCCATACTGGTAGGCGGGATCTCGTTTTAATGTACGGTGATGCAATTGCGCCGCATGCTGTTTGGGAGTTTCCACTTCTATTTTCGCTTTTAACGGCTTCCATAATGACCATAGTTTACGTTAGTCGTGCTATTCCTCTAATTAATAGCATGAATTTAATCACGTATTTCACGCTACTTACATACACAGGGTCCATCTTAGGCTCTATGGTATTGACCATGCTTTTAGGCCTAATTTTAAGGCCTATCGCCAGATTACTTCTTGGCCATATTTTAACCGAGAGGGGGTTTGTTGAATATTTCAACGCTCACTGCTGGGCTTTACTTAGCCGTGATGGGGGGGTTTACCTTTTACGGTATTAATCAGTACTTATTGATTGTATTGTATTTATTAATGATGTTGCTAATTATTAATTATTATGTTGGACTTAATATCAAGTCATTTATTTACTTAATTATTTCATTTGCTGTATTCTTTGCTATTTCACTTGTCATTCAATACATCTTAATATTAATGGTTCATTATATGAGGGTACCGTTAGTTTTAAGTGATTAATATGAGAAAGCGATTATTATATGAAGCGTTAAGTTACATTTTTGCTTTTACCTCAGGTCTTCTCGTAAGTTATTTTGTTTTTCATGAGTTTTTATTCCCATTTAATAAGATGGTGATGATTAATCATGAAATCAATAAGCCATTCATTAAGCCTGGATTAGCATCATTCGATATAATATTAATTAAGAATTCTCAATTTTCAATCATAATTTTTCTGCTTGGTTTTAATGAATTTATTCAATACGTGGTCATGTTTATTGCTGGTTTTGTTAATGGTCTTTTACTATCTCCATTAATGCCGATCTGCGCAGTCCTGGGAATTTTACCGCATGGTTTATTGGAATTGGCTGGATATGCATTGGCGGGTGTGGGAGGCTATGAGTATTTTAGCTTACATGTAATTTCATTAAAGGATTCATTAATTAAGTATTTACTTCCATCATTAGTTCTATTGATTGTTGCTGCGTTTATAGAGACATTTATTACACTAAAAGTGGTATTAATTATACCAATGTGCAATGCTTAGGATCTAAAAAATTACCTCTATTTCATAATATCCTTTGCGAGGTTCACGAGGGCTTCGATATCGGGCAGATCCCTTCTAACTTGGTTAGGCCTAAGCCTTGCCTCATGAAATCCCTCCACGTGTAGAAACCATGCCCGTCCCCCCCACCACCACCTGACCTCCCTCTTACCAAGCCTATCTGCGGCGTCATCCACAGCATCAAATAGTAATTGCGCTGTCCACCTACCAATTTCGGATGCCCTCCTCGCCTCGTCTAGGCCTAGGGTTATGGCGATCGCTTGATGGCCTCCTCAGCCGCCTTGTAGAGCTTCTCGCTGGCTTGCACGGGGGGGTCCCTATCGATTAAATCCCTACCCTCATTTAGGAATTTTTCTGCGAGTTCAAGATGTGCTTTACTCGTTGTTAATGGGTCAAGCGATAATGCCTTTGATATTAGGTCAATTATGTCAATGCCCCTTTTCTCCGCCTCATTGAGTATCAGCTTTGGGATTTCCACAATTTACATTGGTGATGTAAAAATAAAAATGTTTGTTCATGCAACGTTAGTACCTTATTAATTGAGGTGCTACTATATTGACGTGAGCATTAAGTGCATCGTCTCTGGCCTGAAGGGTGGCGTTGGTAAGAGCACACTGACGATATTGACCACGAGGGCTGCACCAGCGCTTGGCATTAGGCTTGCCATTATTGACTTAGCCATGGGTAACCCAAGCACGTCACTTAACCTACTTAGTGGTGTGCCAAGACATACACTGGTTACCTACGTGATTAACGCATCTAAGGTTAGTGAGGTAATTCATATTGTTTCAACGGAGCATGGGCCGGTCTACCTGGTGCCTTCTGGGCATGGTGATTTAGCGCTTGTTAACGAGTATGGTGATTTTAGGGATAAGTTGGAATCGTTAATTAAGTACTTAATTGATAGGGTTGAAGTTGATAATGTGGTTATTGATTTTCCATCATTCGAGCCCAACTTAGACCATGTATTTACCGAGGCGTTGAGTATGTGTGATACTATTTATCCAGTGGGCATTCAGGACCTTGGCTCAGTAATTGCGCTGAGGAATCTCCTGCACTTCATTAGGAGACTCTCGATTAATGTTGGTCGTCCCGTGATTAACATGTTTAGGGAGTCCCTGGGTAGGCAGTGGGTTGCTGCCGTCAGTAAGCTGGCTGGTTTAGAACCTAGTGTGGTTCATTATGATCCCTGGGTCATTAGATGGGTTCATGATGGCGTTGGTCAGTATAGTATTGGTGTTAAAGAGGCTTTGTCATACGTAATTAGGGAGATTCTAAGTTAGTAGTTGCTACGCAAAATGGTTTTAAGGCATTAATTACTAATCATTAATGCAGTGTCCGTTGAGGAGTTTCGAGGCATTACCGTGGATTCTGAGGATGGCGAGAGATGGTTGCTTATTGCGGATACTCACGTTGGCCTAGAGGTTGAGCTTGGTAAGAAGGGCGTTAGGATACCTAGCCAATCAGCCAGGATTGCACAACTGGTTCTGGACTTCGCAGAGAGAATGGGGGGGCGACTTCACTGGCTATATTGGGTGATGTTAAGCATGAAATAGCGAGCATAGTTGAGAGCGCCAGGGAGGTTAGGGAATTCCTTGACAGGATTAGTGGTAAGTTCAATAAGGTGGTTCTGGTCAAGGGCAATCACGATGGTAACCTAGACCTAATACTCAGCAGTAATGCAAAGCTCAACGTTTACCTCATAGACTCCAGGGGGGGCTTCATGATAAGGAGTAGGGATGGCAAAAACCTCCTCTTACTTCACGGAAATTCAAAGCCTAGGATTGAGGATTTCGTAAATGCCGACGTGATAATAATGGGACATACTCACCCAGCCATACTCATCCAGGATGTGACTGGTTACGTAATGAGAGCACCAGTTATCGTTAAGGTACGGGTTGATAAGTCCGTGTTCGGCAAAAACATGTATAATACCGAAATAGGCACCACGGGCACCATGAATATAATAGTACTACCAACATTCAACCCACTGACCGTGGGCATGGACGTGTTCGAGATCTTCCCAAAGGACCTTGTCGAGGTCGAGACAATACTCCACTACGCACGCACCTGGGAGATATTAAGTAGCATTGAGGTTTACCTGACCGACATGACATACCTTGGCACAATGGATGTACTAGCCAGGATAAGGGAGGAGATTGGTGAGGGTGGCTACGATGTTAATTGGTTATAAATGTTATTTTACATGTACATAAAAAGAAGCCTATGGATTTAAGGATTTACCGTTAAGAGAATTAAGTGGTTTTATGATAAGTTATGTGGCAGGGATTTTTAAGGCATGATCATTGGCTCTACCGTGTTTGGTATTGCATTCCTCATCCCACATCAGTACTGACAGAGAAACAATAAGATGTTGAAAGTATTATAAAATTTATAATAACCCTAAGCATTTTAATAAATCACCATAATGCTATACTGAATATTCATACTATATGCACAAATCATCACGCTCCTGACCCCTTTATGCATTGTCTTTGATGTTTACTAGCTCACGGCCTAATTGTGTAATCATTATTATCATTAAACCCTAACAATTTAATAATTAGTTGATAATAGCTAATCATTGTATGAGATTGCCAATACTAATCATAAATATGAAAGCGTACCCTCAGGTACTCGGTAAGAGGGCTCTTGAGCTTGCTAAGGTCGCTGAAGCTGTGTCCAGGGAGTTGGGCGTGTCCATTGCCGTTGCTCCACCAATTACTGAGCTTAGGCTTGTGGCTGAGAACGTGGGAATACCCGTTTACGCCCAGGGCGCTGATCCGGTTGAGCCTGGGGCTAGGACAGGGCATGTACCGCTTGAGTTCATTAAGGAGACTGGGGCGTCGGGGGGGGTAATACTTAATCACAGCGAGAATAGGCTCCTCCTAAATGACCTTGGTTGGCTCGTTAATAGGGCGAAGAACCTCGGCCTAGAGACTCTCGTGTGTGCGCCAGATCCATTCACAAGCGCTGCCGCAGCAGCCCTGGAACCAACTGCCGTGGCTGTTGAGCCGCCTGAGCTCATTGGTACGGGTAAGGCGGTTAGTAGGGAGAGGCCCGACGTAATCATTAAGACCGTCGAGCTCGTTAAGAGGGTTAACCCAAGTGTTCCCGTAATTACGGGAGCAGGCATTGAAAGCCATGAAGACGTTAGGAAGGCCCTAGAGCTTGGCACACAGGGTGTTTTAGTGGCTAGTGCAATAGTTAGGGCTGGTGATTGGAGGCAAAAGATTATGGAGCTCGCCGGAGCCCTACGTTAATGTAACTTACCTAGTCACGGTTATTCTTAGTTAATCTACGTGGAAACCTTAATTTACCAACGTAATTTACTACCCACCGAACAAGTGAAAATCAATTCATGTTATCATTCTCAAACTTAGCCTTATTGCTCTCTACCTCCTTTTCCAGTCTTTCAACGAGTATCCTAACCTTATCGCTAACTCTGACAGTCTTCATAGCATCCCTCGCTTTATCTAAGTAGTCCCTCGCCCTTAGGTAAAGATCCTTATTACCATAGGCAATGGCATTTTGAAGGTACATGAAGCCAAGCATTGCCAATTCAGCAACATAATTCTCCGAATTCTTGTCTGAGAATCTCAGGGCATCCTCATATCTCCTAATCAATTCCTCATTAATAGGTTGTCCATCACCGGGAATTATGTAGACCACATGATTAAAGGTTCTCCTTAGCACCGGAAACCTAATACCATGGGTAATGAGGTACCTATTGAGGTAAACGAGACCAATACCAACAACAGCCGCGCTCACTAAGGCGCTTATGTAGGACGATAAGGTGGGGGGGCTTTGCAGGATACGCTGAAGAGCGAATTGGGATAAGACATAAGTGACGGCACTGAGTAAGGCTATTAACAGTAGGAATAACGTGTATTTAAACCTTGATACTCTCTTATTAGTAATCCCCGTCTTCTTCATGCGCAAGGCCATGTACGTAAATTTCTTTTAACTCTTTTCTTTCCTTAACTTAATAGTATTAGGTGGCTTGGTTAATTGAACGTAATGAGCTCAATGGAGCTGACCTATTAAGGTCACGTTACCAAGCATCCAATAATAGAGGGTATAACCTAAGATTGCCGTGCCATTGTCATCATCGAACTCCATACCCAACTGTATTGCATCCAGGTAGTAATTTAATGGAGAGATCGATGGATATAACCTATCAATGAAGGTGAAGGAGTCCCTAATAAACACCGACAAGGGTATTACGACTCTCCCCCCCACTAACTGTCTCTCTGAAACATAGTAAATACCTATCCAACCATTTGACGAGCCAGTATGAGGCAGGATATACACCACGAAAACGTCCTTAATGGATCTCCCATTCACGTTAATTGTCACAGTTAAATTGCCGATTTTAATGAACGAGGTGGGTATGGGCCCCCCCTCATGGTATAACCACACCATTATCTCAATGTCGGGAAACTCTAAGTACGTTGTGCAGGGATTCTCGGTAAGCCACATGTCGTAAGAAAAAGTCGTCGATGACGCCATTTACCTGGTAAACTGTGTAATAAACCGTTGAGTTAAAATTGGGCATTTCAATAACCTTGACAGGCATGATAATCCCCCTCTCCATTGTCTTTCCAGCAAAGGGGGGGAACCAGCATTCCTGCCCATACATCAAGCCTGGATAACCATCCACAGGTATGGATGGAATAACCTTTCTGAAATCATGGAGATCAACATTAACATAGAGATAATCGCTAATGGTCATATTAACCAAGCCCTTTGAATACGCCATATTCCAGAGAAAAGGTGATGCGAAAACCGAGACACCATTACCATATACCTCAACCATGGAATACGCCGAATCACTTTGGTAACTCCCTATCACACTTATGGCTGACCCTTCCATACCATTTAACTTAGTCTTTTCAATTATGCCTAGAAGGCCAAATTCTAAAAGTAAGAACGATAGTGTTAAGGTAATCATAATAGCAGTAGTATATAATATGATTCTCCTATTCACACTGATCACTCTAATATTGTATTATTAATCTTATTAATCTTACTAAGTTATAGAATCATAACCTGAATCTGCTCTATCAATATCTTGATCACCTGGATCAGAAACATCATGCGGTTAATTACGAAATCACGCATTCAGTACAAACGTACTTAATTATTACAGTATCCTTTTAGCCCTTAAATGCCATATTTATCTAATATGCAGATCATGAGGATCGTAATTAGGTAGGCTTAAGTTCCGGGTAGAACTGAGTTCTGGTGCGGAACTGAGGAGTTGAAATACGAAGGACATATATCTCATCAATCAAAAACGAATTAATAATGAGTTTTTCAATCCTCAAGAAGGTCCAGCAATCTTACCGAGTACATTTTTCACCTAATTTCAACACCGAGATACATGGTACCAACATCCCTGTTCTTAAGAAGTATCATTAATTTACTTAGCCTTAAGCTCAGGTCTTCTGGGAATTCCTTATGAGCTTCCATATAGCAATCTCCGAATATAAATTCTATGATTACGAGTTTTTAAATAGTGCTTATTGTGAGATGATTAAGCTATTATGACTGAGCGTCTCCTTGGCGATGTCTCTTTATTATCTGTCTAAGCACGTACTGGAGTATTCCTCCGTTCAGGAAGTATTGAACCTCCATTGGCGTGTCAAGTCTCACAAGTAGTTTCGTCTTAATAACCCTACCATCGGGCTTATGGACGATGAAATCTACGGTCTGCCTAGGCTTTAAGCCCTGGGACAGCCCTATTATGTCGAAGGTCTCATCACCCGTTATACCGAGCTTATCCACATCCTCACCCTCCATGAACTGTAGTGGCAGTATTCCCATCTCAACCAGATTACTCCTGTGTATTCTCTCGAAGCTCCTCGCAATGACAGCCTTTATGCCCAGGAGCTTCGGGCCCTTAGCAGCCCAATCCCTTGAGCTACCGGCTCCATAAGTCTGACCAGCAAGTATTATGAGTGGCGTTCCCTCCTCCTTATACTTCATTGCCGCGTCGAACACGGTCATTAACTGCCCATCAGGCCAGTGAATCGTGTAACCACCCTCAATGACCTTACCACCTATCTTATTCTTAACACCCCCCCTGCTCCAGAACGCACCCCCCCTTACCATAACCTCCCAATTACCCCCCCTCCTAGTACCGAAGGTATTGAAGTCGCTCGGCTTAACGCCAAGTGATATCAAGTACTTACCCGCAGGTGAGTCCGCGGGTATCGAGCCTGCCGGTGATATGTGTCCGTGGTTACGTTATCACCAAGCACCAGCAAAGCCCTAGCACCAACTATGTCCTTAACCTCCACAAGCCTATCTGGATCGAAATCATCAAAGAACGGTGGCCTCCTTATGTACGTGTTCCTCGGATTCCATTGATACAGGTCACCACTCGGTGCCTTTAACGTGTTCCACTCATCGGGTACTAAGTCGCCAATCTTGGTATACTTCTCGGTGAATTCATCAGGCGTTACATACCTCTCAACGTAACTCCTGACCTCATCATCGCTGGGCCACAGGTCCTTCAGGTAAACTGGCTTGCCATCACTGGTATACGTCACTGGTTCCCTTGTTAAGTCCTTATTAACGGTACCCGCAAGTGCATAGATGACAACCATGGGCGGCGAGGCCAGGTAATTAGCCCTGACGTCCGGGTGTATCCTACCCTCAAAGTTCCTATTACCAGAGAGTACTGCCGCCGCAACTAGGTCATTCTCCCTAATAGCCTTAACCACAGGCTCTGGGAGTGGACCTGTATTGCCTATGCAGACCATGCATCCAAAGCCCGTTATGTAGAAGCCGATCTTCTCAAGGTACTGAAGCAGCCCCCCCGACCTCCTTAGGTACTCCTCAACAACCCTAGAACCCGGCGCTAACACCGTCTTAACGTATGGAGGCGGCGAGACACCAAGCTCAACAGCCCTCTTAGCGACCAAGCCAGACGCCATTAATAGGTATGGATTACTCGTGTTGGTGCAGCTTGTTATTGCGGCAATGGCCACAAATCCATCCTCAAGCTCCACCTTCTTACCATCAAGCTCTATGACAACTTTCCTCTTACCGCTTATGTTCCTCTTCCTGTTCCTATCCTCAATGACAGGCTCAATGCTCTTGGGCACGTCGCTCAAGGACCTCCTCTGCCACGGGAGTGAGGGACCGGCGAGGCTCGGCTCTATGCTGATAGGTCAATACTAATTACCTGGCTATACTCAACATCACCCTCCTTCGGCGAACCAAAGACCCCCCTGCTCCATGAAGTACCTCTCAACAAGCGATATCAACCACTCATCCCTACCGGTAAGCCTTAGGTAAGCCAGCGTCTGCTCATCCACTGGGAATAAACCAGTGGTTGCCCCATACTCAGGGGGGGCCATATTAGCTATCGTTGCCCTATCAGGTATGGGCAACTCCTTAACGCCCTCACCAAAGAACTCAACGAACTTATCAACCACGTTATACTTCCTAAGGGTCTCAGTGACGTATAGGACTATGTCCGTAGCCGTGACACCAGGCCTTGGCTTACCATAGAGATAAACACCAACAACCTGCGGTGGCAATACAGCTATTGGCTGACCAAGGAGCGCAGCCTCGGCCTCAACACCACCGACACCCCCCCAACCAACGACTCCAAGCCCATTGATCATTGTTGTGTGGGAGTCCATGCCAACTACGGTGTCGAAGTAGGCAAGCTTCTCGCTGGGTCCGAGGTCCTCGGTCATCACAACCCTGGCAATGTGCTCAAGGTGTACCTGGTGTATAATACCAGTGCCGGGTGGGAATACCCTGAAGTTCCTGAAGGCATTCTGAGCCCACTTAAGGAACTCGTACCTCTCCGCATTCCTCTCAACCTCAAGCTTAATATTCAACTTAACCGCGTCAGGCCTACCCCCCCAGTAATCAGCCTGCACGCTGTGGTCTATTATTAGGTCGGTCGGCACCTGTGGATTAATGACCTTCGGGTCAATGCCGTATTTAGCCACGATCTCCCTCATCACGGCTAGATCGACTAGGGCAGGTACTCCCGTGTAATCCTGCATTAGGACCCTCGCAACCTTTATCGGGACCTCCTTAGTACCTGGATTCTTCGGATTCCAGTGCAGTAGGTTCTCGATATCATCCTCAGTGATTGCCTGCCCATCGTAATTCCTAAGCAGGTTTTCTATGAAGACCTTAATCGTGTACGGGAACCTGGCAATGTCAAAGCCCTCCCTCTCAAGCGCCTTCAATGAGTAATAACGAACTTTAATACCGCCAACATCCATCGTGCTTAATGTATTCCATAGATTAGGCAGGTTCTTGGCCACGATAGTATAATTAACTCATTGGATTTTTAATATTTGCCCTTTAATTAGCGAAATCACTTCGCAAATTGATTATACCCGGAGGCGTTGACGTTGTAGTAAGTTAGGTCCCAAGTGGGTGGTGCACTTAGTTCGAATGGTACCATGTAACTGGCCGGTAGTGTTGCAGTGGTTCCATTTAGGAATGTCACCTGTATGTCGAACATCGTCCCATTAAATACATAGTCATATATTGGATACTTCGTGTATGCATACTGGAATTCAAGCTGCGTATACGTTGCGTAAAATGGCGTCCCACTATACGGTATTGTATGTATCCATAGCTGGCTCGTGTTATAGTCATAAATCTCGAAGACTATCTCCTTAGCCGTCATGTTATAATAAATCATCAGTTAAGTAGTGTATTGTTTGGTGTTGGTATGCCGGGTAGCACCGCTGGGTTCATTGTGGTCTCGTTGAAGTAGTAATGGGCTATGCAGTTCTTACCAGGTACGTACCAGGGGGGGGCGATAGTACCATTCGGGTCCAGGTCAACACCTATCTGGAAGAAGCCTACGCATGATGACCTAGTGGCTCCGTAGTAATTCATGGCATTTATCTGGAAACTCAATATGCCGACTTGCGGCGTGTTCCAGTACCTAAGTAGTACGAGAGCCGTTAAATTATAGAATGGCGGTAACAACGTTACGAGAAGGCCTGATCCCTGCCCATAACCCTCCATATTATTATACTTCTGCAGGTAAATCGGTATTTCCAGGCTCGTGACTATTATGTCCGTGTAATAAACAGTCCCGTTGGTAGTGATTATGGCTGCCGTGTAATAATTACCTGCCTCGGGAACAGAAACCACAAAGGGAGGCTCATTGGTTTGGTCAACAAATACCTGCATCACCCAACCAGCGGTTTTATTATACGGCGTACTCGCATTAAACACATTAACCATTATGAAGACCCAACCAGGTGGATAAAGCGCACCTGAAAGACTTGATAAGGAAACCACCGGCTTAAGATCCGTTAAGTTTGGACCAGCCCAAACATAGCCATTGGCCACGCCGACGACGGCCACGGGATCGTAATTACTATTCACAAGGCCAAAGAACCCGCTGCCACCATCGCCATAGTAAATCGCCACTTGGAATGATAGGAATTGATCGCCCCCCCTAACTATTAATGATGGATTAACAATGTCAATCTGAGGCTTATTATTCATGGCTGTGGACTCTAGTGCAGGTTCGCCCCCAATAGTTGGGTTGAGTAACTATTACTGGTATTTGTCCGCTGATTTTTGTCCATCCATAATAGCTTAAGGGCTCGTTAACATACTCAAAATTAGACACGTAGGCAAAGGCGCCCGTAAGCGATGCCGCAGGTGCCATTCTCGGCAATGGTTCATGTACGCGCACCTGTTCATGACGAGGTGTATAGGCATATACCATTAATATAGTCGTGAGTATTATTACTGTTATTATCATTATTTTTATGGCTTTCCGGTCACCCTTTGTCATAAGTTAAGTTATTGTTTAATTGCTATTTTAAATTTTACTATTTAAATTCAATCGCCAATCATTGATTTCTCCTCGGCAGTTACTTCTTCCTCCGAGTCTACGTGCAGCCTCCTTGTTTGTATACCATCGGGTGTTAGGAGTACCATCTTTACTGATGCTCCATCCTCACCAAACCTCGTTAAGTACCTAAGGAGTACCTTATTTGCTAGGACTATGCCTATGTGCTGCGTCTTACCATTCAATGAGACACTCTGGTGATAATGCCAAATCTCCTTCTTTGTTATTATATTGAATTGCTTAACTATTGAGTCCTTATAATCATCAAGGACCAGATTATAGATGCTCAATACCCTCCATATCCTCTTCGTCGGGTTTATCTCCCCCCGTAAATAACCACCACGGGTCTCTCGGTCTTCTTATCCTTAACCCTTGACTGGTAAATAGCCGTTATCACGGGCTTTGAATCAAGCATTAGTAAGTCCTTAATTGGTTGCCTATACCTAATCACGGCAGCATGAATGGCATTAATAACCTAAACCTAAACTCCACACCATTCGGGATCTTCACACTGTCGAAATTACAATTATAACAGTGAATTCTCACGATAGCCGGTGATGGCTCTATTAACCTCCTTATGAAATCCTGACCTTCCTCAATGAGTTCCTCATTACCTACCTTCTTAGATTCATCATTAACAGCCATCAATATTCTATCACCTTTAGAATTTATTAAATTTATGGTTCATAATGATAATATTGTTCTATGGAAAATATGCAGATTTTGCACCTTACAAACTACTTTTTAATTGCTCCATGAATTTAATAATTGTATGGCGAGGTATGAATTAAGGAGGTACATAACGTATGGGCAATTAATTATGTGGCCTAGGTTAATCGTGAATATTAAGGATCATGTGAAGATCGTATTCATAACTAACTTATCAAATAAAGGCGAAGTTAGGAGCATTAGGTGTTCAAGGATTGAATTAATAAAGCACAGACCTATTGCCCAGTAGACTTAAGGGAATAAACAATAACCTCCTTATTACCCCTAATAATGACCTGCCTCTGAATCAAACCCTTCCTAATCAAAATGCTCAATGCATTCCTAACAGTCCTGCTTGGAAGCATGGTCTTCTCAATGATCTCCTTCTGCGTTAATTGACCCTCATACTCAAGGATCTTAAGTATGAACTTAGCGCTAGGCGGCAGGTCCATGTTTGCCAACAGGCTTATTTTCTTTTCATAACGTCCAATGGCGCTCGAGACCTCACCAACCCTAATGAGCTTAAGCGGCTTCCCAGACGTTATCCTGACCTCATTACCAACGTAAGTCCTGATACTACCATCAATTATCACCTCAACCCTAGACCTGGAAATTAAGTCCCTTATAGTGATTATGGAATCGCTGGGCACAATGACGGGTACGCGGGCTAAATTCGTACTATTAACGGGCACTATCTCAAAGACCTGAGCCCTCGAGTGTATTAATGGGCCGCCCGCCGACATTGCGTATGCGGTGGAGCCCGTGGGTGTTGATATTATTAAGCCGTCGGCAACGTCATGCCATAAATACTCATTATTCACATATAGACTATACTCAAGAGTTATCGCGCTCCTAGTTGGGAAAATGGCAACCTCATTTATAGCATTTGGCAATTTCTTTCCCTTCACATTCACGGAAAGCCTGAGTATCTCCTCAATATCATAATTGCCACTCACTATTGTTGATAATGCCTTATCCAGGTTTGTTATGTCCACGGAATTCAAAAAGCTTAATCCAAAACCAACCGTGAGGACAGGGCCTTCCCATGAGTTTAACTTATGGAGGTTCATGATTATGAATTTATCGGTTCCGACAATACCTATGACATCGTAACTACTAACATCATCGTTTAATTCCGTAACGATACTGAAGGACGAATAATCATCAATAATCTTCTTAACCTCATTAACAACACTGGGCATGGTTACCAATAGACCCCTCATCTTTGTTAATTATAGAATGTTATAGGAATTTATTTTTTACTACGATGACCTCGAGAATGTATACCTTAAAAATGCAGACAATTAAACGCGTGGGATGCTGATAACAATAATCGTGGGGGGGATACTCGGATTACTATTCATTGCCGTGGGCTGGGTACTCGCACTAGGCGACGTACCACCCTCAGATTAACAATTCCATACCTAATAGGCAGTACCTACTCACGCATACTCAGCCTCAATTGGAACCTAATATTCCTAATACTAAATGGCGCCGCAACAGCCCTCTCGGCCATAAACCTAGTAAGGAGGATTAGAATGAACAAGGTTAATACCAAAGACCATGGATAAAGCCATAAGCTCAAGCACCAAATCACCCCCCCTTACCACATACACATCACTACCATTACTTAACAACCATGATATTGACGACTCAAGGACCAAGGTACCCCCCCTCGAAGTACCCCCCTACCAAGTGCCACTGTGCATTTACTCTTATCATTATTAAGCACCGCAATTGTATATACCGCTCCAGGGGCCACTTGATACTCAAGCATGATCTCCATCATATTAACTGCACTAATTACTTTGGTCCTGGCGAAATTCAATAACGCTAATGCCTCATTAATACTCTTAATATTGCCAATTCTTTTCATGGTGCTTATTACGGTTGATAATATGCCCCTCGCAGTACCTCTTTGGATATGTATTGCGCCTTTGTAAGGCAGTAATGATAGGACAATGGAACCCCTAACCATGCATGTGCTATCCACTGAGATTATGATACTACGCGGAGGCGCATTACAATCATTAACCTTAACTATCTCCTCACCCAACTCCCTAATTACATCAATTAACCATTGAGGTGGTTCACCAAGTACGTAAATCAAGAGCTGACCACCATCCTCGTGCACCTAGTGTTTCATACCTATGGCGAACCTAAGAACCCCCCCTTCTCTAACTCCTCAACATCCCTCAATATCTCATTCACAGCCTCCTTAATAACATCAAGTGGCGGCCTTCCCTTAGTCTTTATCCTAAACCGAACATTCTGGGTCAGTGGGTGATCAACATCATACATTGCATACTCAACATCAGGTCTCTTGAGCAGGTACTCAATTAATGGTGCGAATAATGTGTACGTCTCTCCCTGCACTACAGCCTCCAGGTAATTGTCCTCGGCCTTCACAATGCTTATCTTAATCACGAAATCAATGTGGAATAAGTAGTAAAATAAAAGCTTTAGCTCTGGCTTAAATGTAATACATTGAGCACATAACCAAGTGATGACAACCCCCCCCGGAACAGACCAATGAAGAATTCACGTACCGACTGACCACGCTTAATCTACGTTCATGCCTGATTCAACCCTATACGAATTCATCATTAATATCGCCCTTAACATCCACGTCAGTCATTCTTGGAAGGCATAAATACCTACTTATTATTCTTATTATTCATTAACAACAACTAATTAGTTATGTATGGTTAATTATCGACCTATTGTAGGTATTGGCCTTAAGTATGCTAAGTGGTGTAAAACGCTACGCAAGAATGAAATGCGTGTTAGCCATACCATACGGTTTAATTATCGTTGAATACATCGTAATATAAAATGCTTATCAATGCTAGCTACGCTTAAACATAGAGACTGTTCCACTGTAAGAGTTTTTGTTGTGTTTTTCGTATTCATGATAATATTCGTAATAGTCAGAGGCATTAACGAAAGCACCAGGAAATGGAGACTAACCCGTTTACTTGGCCTATCTCGATAAAGCCAAACAAATTCATGAAGGTAATACTCGCGCATTCTCCGCAATATTGACATATCATTCCACTAACAATTAAATAAAAGAATACCTTTAGGCAATTTAAGAGAAGATTTAAGGATTAAGGTAGTGCTATGGCTTCTCTATTAATTTAAGGAATTGAGATTTTTAGTTTCCCAGCGGCATGTCCCTTCTATGTCTTAATCTTTTACTACTTCATAATCAAAGCAACTGCGCCTATATATGGTGAAGTATAGTGTTAATTAGTCTTAGTCCAGTCTAACTACCTGGGTGTTATGGAGAAAATGGGTTGGTTAATTTTTAAGTTTAAAATGGCGGGTCATCATTGTTATGAGCTTATTGAGTATGCTATTCCGCTTGTCTTCACTTGAACTACCATCCAATTGGCATAGTGGCCCAGGTACTTGCTCCTATTCCGAATACGTAATTTCCAGGCGGCGGTGGTGTGAAGTATCCATTTAAGCTTATCGTAAATGTGGCTGTTTGCCCTGTGTTCAAATCAATGACCATACCACTCAATGTGTTAGTGCTTGGGTTATACGTAACAGTAACTTGAATTAGATCACCAGGATTAGGTTGGAATGCGCCATTGCCAATTCCATCAAAACCAGAGTAGGGAGAGCCTATGTTAGGTGATGGATTTGGATTAATGGTAACGCTATAACCTAGTGGATTGTTAACGAGCCAAACGTTCCATTGACCTGTTGCCCCCCCGTTCATACTATAGCCAAATTGCCACCATGGGTCCCATTGAGCCATAATGTACGTTGATGAACTTTGAGGTAAAATAAGGTCACCCTGTGCAGGTGATGATGGAGGAATCTTAGCCGGAGATGCTACATAAGGTATTGAATAATTAAATTGAGGACTTATACTCCAGGTACTTGGTTTTAGAAATAAATACACCTCAAAACCGTCACCGAAAGTTGGCGTTGAGGATATCGTGTAGGTACCAATGAGTGTTATGGATATGGAGCCGCCACCATAGTATCCCTCCCAGAACATCACACCGGCAGTAGATGGTTGATACGGTATCATCATAAGTACGGGTTGACCACTACTTAACACCACATAAGTGGGCCAGTTACTCGTTGGATTACCATCATAATCTCCCTGGTAAACATGAGGTACAGCCCAAACCTGAGATTGTGGAGCTAGGTTAAGGATTATGACATTTGTGGTTGCAGTCACGGGAGAACTACCTATAGAGCTAACGGAACTACTGGGGGTATGTTGCGTCATAAATATATGCGGCATTATTAGGTATATGAAAACCGCCGCAATTAATATGCCGATTATTACGCCTATGACTACATACCTAGCCCTATGTCCGCCGCTAGAATACTTATATGCCCTAAAACTACTTGGTACTGTATCTATTGGTATGGTATAATGCGGCGTAATTTCCATATCTGTTAGGTTTGGGAATATTTTTTGTAAGTAATTGTCTAACCTCATCATTCATTCCATGTAGGTAACCCTTCGTTATCGAGTACCTATCAATACCTAATTCATTTAATGCCTTGTTAATTGCATCAGTAATTGCCTCGTTTAGGCTTGGGCATTTATTTTGCCTGCCCTCCTCAAGCATCTTACCAATAATGCTTGATATCTCAGCAACGATCTGCCAATCCTCAAAACTAGACCTACCAATCTCCTATACTTATCCATGAAGTCCTCAAGTCCATAAATACTATTTGGGAAGCATGTCTCGAAAGACTTAATGTCAGTGCTAGCACTAGTCTTTGAGCCCCACATTGCGTCGCACCTTCTGTAGCAGGACTGCAGCGACGCTTGATTATCACTAAAGTACTTACTACAGTATTGATAGCACTCAATAAGCCTACTTGTGTTGCTCATGATAACCACCAAGCAAAGTCTTGAATAATAAATGTCGTAGGCTCATTAATAAAAGGTAATTAACAAAGAACATCAATAATAAAGCATATACTGGTCTTTAAAAGCATTACTAATAGAAATTAAGGAATTGATAACGAATTGAAGCTGAGGCATGAGGAACTAAGACAATGTTACCTCAAATATGCACCTTGTTTGTTTTTGTTAATTCATGACTAGTTAATTGAGAAATAGGAATACTTAATTTTTGCATTACTTTACCAATTTTGCTATAGATGTTTTATGCTTGTTAGTGAGTTGAGGAGAGGTGGTACCCGTGGTTCTGAGTATGCTTACGTCCTCATTGGTAATGAGCTTTTTCATATCTCTGAGGTTAGTAGGCTCGTTAGGCGTGGTGATGATGAGTACGTATATGAAGTACCGAGTAATGTCTCACCTTGGATATTCATATTCAGCTTCAGTAGGAGTGGCTATGGTAGCGTCACTAGGTGTCCATCTAGTGATTACGTGAATACGGTGGATTATACAAGGTGTAAGAGTAGGGGGGGTATTGAGGATGCGGTAAATGATTGGTTAAATGGCATTAGTTTCAGGATTAAAAGTCCAATGTTAAGGAACCTATTAAATGAGTTATTCAGCGAGTTCGCGGCAATGGCTAATGAAGCTAGGGATTACTGGAGGTCGATTGGCGGTAGCTTGAGTTTCATGGGCCATGCAGTAAGACTTAGCGAATTCTTTGATAACCCAAGGACTTACTACTTTACTGAACTAAGCATACCGAGTGATGATGGTAGGGTTAGAGGGATTAAAACGACCATGTCTCTAGTCTACGAGAACTGGGTAACCGTGAAGATCGCTGAGGCATTAGGAACGAGGAGGTTAATACGAAGACGTTGGGAGTTAAGTGATTCATTTATTAATGAGCCAGTTACTGTTTGGTTTGAGCAGGGTGGTGAAACTAGCTTTGCAATACTCGATACACCATATGGCGATTTCACAATGTGGCTTGAATTCCAAGTAAATCCAGCGATACATGTCTTTCCAAATCTCAAATCAATCATGGCTAATAACAAGATCGTAATACCAACCAAGCATGGTAGAAGGGCTGTTAGGCCTGACGTTGTTATTGCCAGGGGTAAGTTTAATGGCATTAATGATCTGATTAAGTCGGGCGGCGGGATTGACTTCTTGATTGAGTGTAAGGCGTTGTCTTACGAGGATTGGGAGAGTGACGTTGATGAGCAGGTTATACCGTACGTCAGGCAATTTAGGCCGAGGAAAACGATGCTCATTGTTCGCCATGCCGTGCCGAATAACGTGAAGGAAAAATTAAGTAATAATGGAGTTGAGGTTATTGAGGATGTAAGGCCGGGAGGGAAGGGCGTTAGTAAGCTCGTAAATGCTATAAACAGTGCAATTACGTAAGCATGACGGCACTGTGAATATTTAAATTTAGGACCTAGGCTTTAACCTTTGTATGCGTTTTCGTGGGTTGGTTTTGGGTGTTGTCGTTGTTGTTATTGCCTTGTTTCTCGTTTTTCTCTATCCCTACATGACCTTCAAACCACCCGAGTTTGTTTCGGCCAGTTGGGGGGGTATTTCAAGCCAGAGTTCGCTGGTCAGTGTTGTTCTTTACTTCAACCTGTGGCTTGAGAACCCAAACCCGTATGCAATAAGCATTATTTCATCAAACATCACCGTGTCGTATAATAATGGTGTCACACTAAGCCTACAACCAGAGTACCTGCCAGTTGAGCTAATGCCTCACTCAGTTAATGTCACGGCATACACAGGCAGTATATCATTAAGCCAAGCAGCTCAGTTCATTCTATCGCCACCAACCAGTTACGTGGTTACTTGGCAGGCAGTAATGCAGACACCACTCGGTACGAAGACAGTGACATGCATAGCAACAACATACATACCAACAAACCAAACAACACAAACATGCAGCACAGGCTAAAATAGCAACGAAATAAAGAATGAAAACACAAAATACAATTAATGAAGTATGAAACCGATATAGCGTTTAGAACTGGTTTTTGTCCTTGCGTCAGTCGTTGGCGAAGTAATCACCAGTCATTAAAGGGTGCATTCATCACCCGTTGATTATTACTCGCTGGGTGGTCCTCCACGTAACCTTCCCCCCCGCCTCTTTATATCCCTTGTTCTGTTTATCTCTCTTTCAATTCTCTTGATCAAGGTCTCGAAGGCGTACCTAACGGCGTTTACTGGGTCCCAATCAACCTCATTGACTGTGTACGTATTTGCGTTGTCCTTGAGCATTATATGGACTGAGTACTTACTCCTCTTCTCCTCACCTCCCTTCTCATACTTCTTAATGTTTATCTTCATGTCAATGACGTTCGTCATCCTATTAATCTTAGCAATGTAATTCGAAATCACCTTCTCGACCAATGGCTTAACATCCTCATCAATCTCCGTGAGCTTTGCCTCAACGGGTATCTCCTCATAAGGCTTAAGAACAGCCCTTATTACGTCGTAACTCGAAACAACCCCTGTCACGGATTCCCCTGAAATCACGGGCATTCCGGAAATGCCCTTATTAAGCATTAAATTAACTACTGTGTAAACATCGTCGGTTTCATTGACGGTGACCGCCGGCGTGGTTGCTATTGCCTTCACGGGGGGGCCGCGAGTATGTCATCCTCAGTACCAACCACATCACCCCCCCTCCTGCTGCGCCGTGGTATTGATGCGTAGTATAATCGCTCGACTATGTCGCGCATTGAAACTATGCCGTAAAGCTTCCCTGAATCAAGTACTGGGAGGCGTGTTATTCCATGCCTTATCATGAGCCATTTAGCCCTCGCCACAGCCTCATTGGCATCAATTGTAATTGCCGGCTTAGACATCACGGATGAAACCGATGTGCGGGGGGTAGCATCCTATTATCAAGCAAGTACCCCCAATATCTTCTCCCTTGTTAAGATGCCGACAAGGCTCATGCTCGAGTCAACCACGGGCAATGCCCTAACCCTCAGGGTTAATATCTTGGACATTGCCTTAACGAGGTCCGAGTCCTGGTTTATTGAGTATGGTGGTGACATGGCGCTTGAGACCTTTGATCTAAGGCTAACCCTTCGCTCAAGTAAATCCCTGTAGCTCAGGACACCCACTAATTTACCGTTCTCATTAATGACCGGGACAACCCAAGCCTTATAATCCCTCATGTCCGAAATTACCTTAGAAATAATATCCTTGGGCTTTGCAATAACTACTACGTTATCCATGAGTTCACTGACCAATGGTGTACTCATCAGGAAATTGATTTGTAAGGCCCTTTAATAATTTTAATTGGGTTATAGTTTTATAGGAGGCGCTGAGTTGTGGCGTGATGGATTGCCAACAAGCCATTAACAATGTAATACCTGTTATCCATAACCCAGCCAGTGTGCAGAAGTTGCTGGATGCAGTAAAGGTCTCACTTGGCTTTGGCCTGAGGACCATAGTGGTTACTAAGGCCGTGGGTACTGCTGCTCAGCAGGGTGTGCCTGAGGCCTTTAGGCTTGTGCTCAGGTCTGGGGGGGCTACATTGATTGTACTGCCTGACATTAAGGATGCGGTTGAGCTCCTTCACCCAGATGCAGTATACTTCCTGAGCACCAGGGGGGGTGATTCCATGGGTAATGAGGTTAAAGGTAGGGTATTGATCGTGATACAGGCGTCTGACCAACCATTTATGCAGAGTGAATTGAATCTGGGACGGCAGATTAAGGTTGTTGGTAGGGATGTGGGTAGTACGGCATTACTAACATTGGCACTTAACAAGTTACTTGGGCAATGCGTTGAATGAGGTTACTACTTAAAAATGCCTCATTACTAATACTCCCGGTCACGATGTCAGCCTTCATTGATGCATTAGCAATACTGATAGTACTCGTGGTGATAGCCCTTATAACCGATGCTGCAATAATGTACGTAGCAAGAAGAATCGCAGCAAAAAATCCAAATGTCTCAAAGTTGCAGAGGTATGAGGCTGGTAATCCACCTGTTGGTGAGGCCAGGTACGTATTCCCAATACAGTATGTGGGCTTCCTACTCATGTTCCTTGGTATGGAGCCGATCATTGTGATATTACTAATTCTATCATCGGTGGCGGTCATGGCACTGCCAATAATTTATATAATATTGGCGATATTAGTAATAACCCTACCAAGTATCTATGTCGGCTATAAATACGCATTAAAAATGGCATATCCCAAAGAATTTATAAGAAGGTCAAGCGGTAGGTGAGCGAATGTCGCTTGACAAAGTATTAGAGCCTACAAGAAGTGGGGGGGTACGAAGTATTCCCTATGGCCAGTGCACCTCGTAACGGCATGCTGCGGCGTCGAGATGGCGCACACTTGGAATCCGACTTACGATGCCGAGAGGCTTGGGTCACTACCATGGCATGCCCCCCCAAGGCAGACAAACCTAATCCTCGTTGAGGGTACAATAACCTTCAAGATGGCCAGGGTCCTCAGGTATGTTTGGGAGCAAATGAGCGATCCGAAGTACGTAATTGCCATGGGTTCCTGCGCGGCTGAGGGTGGTATATTTTGGAATAGCTACCATGCGGTCCCCCCCGTTAATAAAATAATACCGATTGACGCATACGCCATTGGCTGCCCACCGACGCCGGAGGCCGTTATTCAAATGATTAAGATCGTCCAGAGAAAGATAGAGACGGGCGAGGCCAGGGCGAATGTTAAGCCGAAGACCATAGACCTAACAAAGATATTCACACCATCACCAACCAAACAACCGGCGCCAAACCCACCACATAGGGTAACCCCCCCAACCCGCACATACCTGTTTGTCAGGAGAAGAAGGTGGAGTGGCCCTTCGGTTATGAATTAATTAATAATCAATTAATGCCCGCACTCAAGGAATCAGCAAAGAAAATAATCGTAACAGACATTAATAGAATATGCGTTGATACAGAGCCCAATAAGTTAAGGGACGCCGCATTATCATTGTCAAAGCTCGGCTTCGACCATGTTAAGTCGGTTAATGTTATTGATGCACCTCACGAGAATAAGTTCTACGTTGAGTATTGGGTCTCGAGCTATAGCAAGAAGGAGTTGATGCCCATTCTCATTTCATTGACGACGGAAATACCGAGGGATAACCCCCCCAGGGTACCAAGCCTAATAGACATTTGGCCGAGCGCTGACTACATGGAGCGCGAGATGTATGACTTCTTCGGTGTTTGGTTTGAGGGCAACCCATGGATGGTAGGAACTTCCTACTCGACCCAGACACCCCCCCAGTTAAGTTCCCGCTTAGGAAGGACGTACCAATAGTTAGGGAGTTCTACATAGTCGATAGGGAGTTCCCTGGACTACCCGTAGCACCACCACAGCCAAAGCCAGCCCAAGCACCAACCCAACCAAAACCTGCACAGCAAGCCCCCCCACAGCCAAAACCCACTGAGGCCACGCCACCGCAGGCAAAACCTGCCCAGGAAAAGCCAAGTGAAGGTAAGCAGGAGGCGGACGGTAGCACCGGGTGATGGGCATGGGTAGTAATGAGAAGTATGCAGAGCTACCTGTTAGGATGGAGGTGCCTGAGGAGTTTGTTAAGAACTTCGTACCAATACCAAAGGAGTACGTTGAGGAGGCATACAGGAGTGATGAGTACCTGGTCTTCATTGGTCCTCAACACCCAGGGAGTGGACACATGAGGATAATACTCAGGCTCAAGGGCGATTACATAGTTGATGCAATACCAGACCCAGGCTATGTGCATAGGGGCGTGGAGAAGCTCGCCGAGACTAGGTTATACATACACATATTACCACTCATCGAGAGACCTACGATACAAGACTCAGCAAATTTTGACCTCGGTTACTCACGTGCGGTGGAGAAGCTGGCTGACCTAGACGTGCCCAAGAGGGCTCAGTACATTAGGGTTATACTGGCTGAGCTGAGTAGGATAGCCACACACCTATACGATACTGGAATACTCGCAGTATTCATTGGTCACAGTACGGGCTACATGTGGGCCTTCGGGCTTAGGGACGTGATTAATGAGGCATTTGTGAGGATAACGGGCGCGAGAACGACGCTTAGCTATACAGTGCCAGGTGGCGTTAGGTGGGATGTTAAGCCCGAGGTTCTCAACTTCGTCTATGAGTTAACGAATTACCTGGAGAGGAAGATGAAGGATATGGAGTCAATATTCGTTAAGAACCCGGTGACGATACATAGGCTTAAGGAGGTTGGCGTACTAACGAAGGAGGAGGCTATTAAGTACGGACTTGTCGGCCCATTCCTTAGGGCGTCAGGTGTTGAGTATGATGTTAGGAAGGTTGAGCCGTACGAGGTGTATAATGAGTTTGAGTGGGACATACCGGTGGCTGATGATGGCGATGCATACTCAAGGTTCCTGGTTAGGGTTGAGGAGATTAGGCAGAGTATTAAAATAATTAGACAAGCCGTCAAGAACATACCAGACACACCAATAATAAGTGAGAAACTACTCTCAAGAATACCGCCAAAGGATAGGCCGCAGGCTGCCAAGGACATTAGGACATTCCTAACAAAAACTCATGTGGGATTAACACCAGGCGCTGGCGAGGCGACGACATTGACAGAGGCCTCAAGAGGACTACTACTGTTTACATTAATATCTGACGGGCATAGTAACGTGCCGTACAGGTTAAGGATGGTCACACCATCATGGCTACTGCTCAGGGGGGGATTCATGGAGGCACTAAAGGGCTACAGGCTAGCGGATGTACCAGCCATATATGGAAGTTTTGGCTACTTCCCGCCGGAGGCTGATAGATAATTATGAAATTAAGTCATGAGAAAAATTAAAATTTCTTAACCTATTGAGAGGGCTACGGACACGCTTTCTGTGGGATTAAGTGATTGGATGTTTAATGGGTGGAGCAGTGTTTACGTGCTATAAGTATTATAAGTACAAGGTTTATGAGGCTAAATTGAGTGTGAATAATTTAATGCCCTGCATTGATAAGGTTAGGGCATTGGTTAGAGAGACTGAAAATGCATTAAGCCGGTAAGGTTCAGGAAGTAACTGCAAATCTTGCTCATTAGTGCTTTATATACCTCCCTGTAATCAATGCTTTGAGATGTTACCTAGTGATTATGGGCCTGGGGATATTGAGTTTTGGATTGAACCTCCATTACTACTTTCCATACAATCCGATGTGAAGAAAATGCTTGATGAAGGTATTGATTCGCAGATACTTACCCTGATCCGTGAGTTAAGGAGGGTTATTGAGGATAGAGGCTTGATTAAGAGTATTGGTTCATCGACGAAGGCCTTTAATGCTTATGCAATCGATTCAAGCTACCCGACCCCACCTCTCGAGCTTATTGGTGGTGTCATGACTGTGCTCTCCTATGGCTATGTGGGTTACCTTAACGGTTCATATGATAGGTACATGACTGGTGAGGTTGTTTTTGAGGATGTAAGTGAATTTGAGAGGGTGATTACTAGGAGGGCTCAGGTCAGGGAGAGGGAGTTAGCAATTAAGCTTCTTCGTGATAAGGCCAGGGGGGGTAGGAAGGGGGTTGACCTGGTGATACTTGATGGCGAAATACCAGTACACCCGCTACCGTATAACTTACCAGTTGAGGGCGGCGTGCTTGCTCGCGTTACGAATGTGGTTGGCGATCTACTAGAATTGGCTATGAAGACTAAGACGCGATTATTGGTGTTGTTAAGAGGGTTAGGTCCAGGTTTCTCTCGGTGTTAACCAATGAGTGCTTGCCAATGAATGATAAACTTATTGCAAGCTTAGTCTTAAGTAATGGCGAGTACATGGTACTTGGGAACTACGGTGATATACTGCCCCAGTGGCTTCGGATAAACTATGGCGATTGTGAGTTAAGGAAAAGGTGCAAGGGTGGAAAGTGCGACGACATTAAAGATTTGATGAGCAGGAGACTTAGTGAGGGTTTGGTAAACCTTGAGAGGGTATTTAGCGGATCTACTCACCCTGGCTTAAAGATGCTTCGTGACATATACGTGGTATTTTATAAGCCACGTAATGGCGCACCCGCGGTTAAGCTTGAGGTCTTCAATCCGAGTGATGGGGTGAGTATTGAGGAGTTGGTGGCGTACCTCGAGTCGCAAACCACGGATACTGGTTACCCATTCCTGCTTGATAGGGTTGATGAGTATGTTAGACTCGACCCCCCCAGGATACTGGATTACGTGAGGAGCCTATTAATTAAGGATTCAAAGGATTTGAATCCAGCGTTATTAACTATGTTACAATTGACAAATCCACAAAAGGCTTATTTAGTGAGGAGGCTTGAGGCGTGATTTCAGGTTTATTTTGGTGAGCTATCTTTAATAACTGGAAAGTAGGGTTGTCATCGTAATGAGGATTGGCATTAGGATGAGGGGGCTTGATAATAAAGGTTTCCGTATTTTTGTCATTGGCAATAACCGCGGTTGTGGGTATACGATTCGTCAGCCCCGTCCTTGCGCCAATAATAATTCTCATACTACTTATACTAGTAATCCTCCTTAATAAGTTAATAAATAGAAAGTTAGCCAGCATGTGGGGGGGTCCGCAGTTATTGAGTATTGATAATTACGCAATCTATGAAAAGGGCATATACGTGAAGCCAATGGACGTATTCTATCCATGGAGTGAATTAACCATGGTACGTAATGATCAATCAATAATAACGTTTGTATTTAATGACGGCACTGAGATCTCATTATCGGAAAGCATTATTGAGAGTTTACGGGGTTGCCCCCCCTGCATTAACAGAATTGATAATGCAGTGGGTAAATAATAAATAGTACTAATCCAGTACTAAGGAACGGTGATTCCTCATTGCGGAGGGTAATAATACTGGGTGCAGGCGGTCGAGACCTCCACGTATTTAACATGTACTTCAGGCACAACCCAGAGTATAAGGTTGTGGCGGTCGCCCAGGTTCAAATACCCGGCATTGGTGGTAAGCGGTATATTAAGGGTGCCGGAGACCTTTATCAACCAGGCGGTATACCACTTATCGGTCTCAAGGATCTTGAGGATCTCGGTCGGTTAATAAGGGATTTGGGCGCTGATGAGGTTGTCCTAGCCTATAGTGACCTGTTATATAATGATGTTGGTAGGATAATAAGCATTATATTAGCAAGTGGTGCAAGCTTCAGTATCCTTGGTCCTAGGGATACCATGATAAAGTCCTCAAAGCCCATGATCGGCGTAGTTGCTACGAGGACTGGTGCTGGTAAATCAACTGTCTCGCATGAGGTGACACTTGAACTTGTTAAGAGGGGGGGATTGAAGGTTGCGGCGATTAGGCATCCAATGATTTACATGAATCCTGATGACATGATGGTACAGATCTTCAGGACAAGGCAGGATTTGATGAAGATCACGTTTGAGGAGAGGGAGGAGTACGAGCACTACATAGACATTGGCGTGCCTGTACTTGCTGGTGTTGATTATGAGATGATACTCAATGAAGCTGAGTCCATGGCTGACGTATTGCTATGGGATGGTGGCAATAATGACTTCCCATTCTACTACACCGATTACTTAATAACGGTTACTGACGCCAGAAGGCCAGGGCACGAGGTTGGTAGCTTCCCTGGCGAGGTTAATACTAGGCTCGCCGATGCTGTGATAGTGACAAAGGTCTCTGACTCAACCCCCCCTGAGAATGTCAGGACTATAATTAATAATATTAAGGCCGTAAACCCGAGGGCATCAATAACTCAGGCAGACCTTGAGGTGTACCTGGAGAATCCAAATGCCGTGGCAGGTAAGAGGGCGGTGGTTATTGAGGACGCACCAACGGTAACACATGGCGGCTTACCATACGCGGCAGGATACATAGCTGCCAAGAAGTACAATGCTGAGATAGTGGATCCAAAGCCATACGCCGTGGGCATAATAAAGGAGACCTACGCAAAATACACGCACATGGGACCAGTACTACCAAGCCTAGGATACACGCCAGAGCAGATTAGGGATTTGGAGGAAACCATAAGGAGGATACCCGCTGACGTAGTAATCATGGGTACCCCCCCAGCCCATATCGAGGATGTTGTCAAGATTGATAAGCCAATAGTTAGGCTAAATGGAGACTCAAGGTTCTTGAGGGGCCAACAGTAAGTCAGTTAATTGATGAATTCCTTGAACGCGCGAAACTCAGGTAGGTTGGTGCGACTTAACTAAGTCAATTAAATACTTCGGCATTGGTTTATTATTCGTACTAATTGGCATCCCATAAACGGTCATTACTGGTATCACCCCCCCCTCCCAATGCTTATCACTAGTGACGGTAGGTCCACCCTCCCTCCTTTTGATCGCAAAGTCCTCAATCCTAACCTTAACAACGGCTACGGAGTTCAACTCCTCAACAGATGGCAACTCAGTATCATTTAACCTACCAGGTACTAGCCTATTAACCATTAACTGAAAGACACGAAGCTTCTCATTAGGGTCATTAACGAACGATCCTCTACCGTATATTATGGCCGACTCGTAATTAATCGAGTTATTACACAAATTACTTGCAAGGACTATACCATGCACCTCCGTAATGGCAATAACTACGGGTGACCCGTTGCCCACAATCTTAATCAACCTACTGTCAGGCGAACCGTGTATATAGATGTACTGATCATCATTTACGTAAAGCATTGGTATTACGTATGGCTCACCACCGTCGATGAAACCCACGTGACATATGAAATTCCTGTTTAATACCTTCATGAGTTCATCCCTATCGTAGGACGCCCTCTCGCTATACCTCACAACCTTAACCTTACGAGTACTCACGTAGTGCTAAGTGCATGTTTACTTAATTAAGGATTATTATAACTCCTTCTCATCCTTAACTACGACTGGCTTCATGTCGGTGCTTCCACCTAAATACCTGGCGGCTAAGTCAATTATAAATTGAGCCGACTCAAGTAATCTCT
This sequence comes from Vulcanisaeta distributa JCM 11213, assembly GCA_001316125.1. Next base: position 542,300 of record BBCS01000001.1, on the reverse strand, counting down.
CATCCTCAATGCCGGGAACACCAGCAGTAACTATTAATACGTTCTTCGTTTCACTCCTTACCTTTGTTATTTCAGAATCCCTATATGGATAGACATGCAGTATTAAACCATCTATTGTTGATAAGATTATTTGATTATCAGTAAGCGTCTTTTTAGGAGAGCCTATTGGATTAAAGACTTCACCATTTCTTGCATAACGAATTACCAAGTCCTTACCATTAAAACTATCAATATCGTATAACCCAATTGGCACAAGGTACTTTATACTCGCCACATTACCAATATCAACCATCGGATTAATCCTTGGCAAATCCTCACCCCTAAGAACCCTCCTAAGCAACGCCTCCTGGGCAGGCCTCTGCTTTGTCGGGTCTATACCAAGCTCATGCCAATAGAAATCCCTGTAACGTCTAATGATTAGGTCATCCTTGAGACTGTCAAGGCTATACTTCGACCTAACCTCCTTAACAGTATCATTAATAACCGTCAACAACTCGCTTGGGTACTCACTGTTCCTCACATTATGTACAATGCCTACACCGACAAAGACCTTACCCCCCCTGAGCTTATTGTCTATCGAGAATTTCACAAGGACTTGAGTAGAACTCATCCATATTAAGTTTTACTGCGAAGTCAGCTCTGGTGCCACTCCTCACTACTCAGAAATACCAGTCATCATCACCATAAATTCATTAACCAAGGAAGTTTTTAATACCTACTCAACGCATTTAATACGGTGATGACCACCTCGACCCCCCCTGAACAATGAGGAGTGGTATTACGACTGATCAAGCCCAATACTCAACAAGGCTAACCTTACGCCTAACAACGGCACCACAATTAGGACATTGAAGCAACTCCCCCCCACTCTTCCACTTTAATGGATGACCACACCTAGGGCATCTCGCATAAACCACACCGAGTTGCACATCCCTTAGAGTCAACGTGTACGGCGGGTCCTTCGATATTACCCTAGCCCTAATTATATCGCCAATACCAAGAACCTCACTGGCGCTACCTGGTTTCCCATTTAATAATTGAGATGGAGGTACTATACCTGTCACGTCATCCTTTAGTACTGTCTTACTGCCATTACTCTCAACACCAATTATCTTCACAATGACAACCCTATCATTTGGTATCGCCACAACCTTACCATAAACAATATCGTTCACTTTCAACAACAAATTGCTACTCCTTATGGGTTTAACGCTGATTATGTGATCCTTATCATTACGTATGACTACCCCCATGACCTGAGCCTTAATTTACCATCTGCATCAGCCTCAACATTCTCCCCCCCTGGCAGGTATTCCTCAGCGACACCAACAACATCTCCTGGAACAACAACCTCCCCACTCATGCTCATCCACCACTTAAACCCTAACTTACAGTCCTTGACTAGTGAGCACGAAACCCTTTATAAACCTATACCCTAAGAACCATTGTGGTTAAGATACTCGTAACGAATGACGATGGCATATACAGTCCAGGCTCAGGATGCTGTATGAATACGTAAAGGACCTAGGCGAGGTTTATGTCGTAGCCCCCCCAGAAACGCCTAAATCAGCCTCCGGTCTCGGCATAACGCTTCACAAACCTCTCAGAGTCTCAGTAATGGACTTATGTGGCTTTAAGGTATATGCGACATCTGGTACGCCCTCTGACACGATATATCTAGCGGCCTTGGAGATAACGGGCAGTGTTGACCTTGTTCTTTCGGGGATAAACATTGGCGATAATACCTCAATGCAGGTAATACTATCATCGGGAACCCTCGGCGCCGCATTTCAGGCGGCACTGCTTGGTATTCCAGCCATTGCGTATTCGGTCGATGTTGAGAGCGGTGATGAGCTTGAGGGTAATGAGGAGCTCGAGCCTGTGCTTAGGGCTGTGGTTAGGGAGTCGGCTATGTTCGTGCTTAAGCACGGCATGCCCAGGGGGGGCGTTGATGTAATTAGCATAAACTTCCCAAGGACCGTTAGCAGGGACATTAAGGTTAAGCTTGTTAGGGCTTCAAAGCTTAAGTTTTCTGAGAAGATTGACGTTAGGGTCGACCCACGTGGAGGTAAGTATTACTGGCTATTTGGTTCGTTAATTGAGCCTGAGGAGAACACGGATACATACGTTGTGCATAAGGAGGGTAATATTGCGCTTACGCCGTTGACACTGGACATGAATGCGATTGGCCCGCGTCAGGAGGTCGATATGAATAGCCTTAATAGGCTTGTTGACATACTGAATACGGCATTACTGCGCTTTCGAAGTTAAGAGAAATAGAACTTATAAAGTCAATCATGTTAATTAACATGGTATGGGTAGTCATCAAATGCTATATTTCGATGAGGTAAGGAGGGGGGGTAATTATACGGTATTTGTGAATCACGTACTTGAGCAGATACCAGTAGCTTATAGGGTGGGTGTGGTTGACATAGAGGTGCTCAATAAATATAGGGACGATTTACTTGATATTGCTGATGAGTTAGGTGAGATTTATTGTACGGCTATGTCGACAGTCAATATGGACTTCTTTAAGGGAGGTGCTTGCATAGAATTTATTAAACAGTATTGGCGTGATTTTATCACAGATATTGATAGAAATGAGCATTGGATTAATATGATTATATACATGCTCAAGTTGTTTAGCGTCAATGTGGGTGTAACTGCACTGGTAACCTTACCAATATAATTGAGCTCATTAGCTGTGTCAATAATTAGCAGGGAGAATAAGCCAGTGACCCAGTTGGTGAGTGTCCTTGGTAAGCTCTCGGCATTAACGGCGGCCTTCTATGCTGAGGCGCTGGTTCACTTACTGACTGAAAATGTCGGTGTACCATTAAGCGCCTACATGATACTTGCGGGAGGTGTCGTAAATGAGCTACTGAAGGTCTATGGTAGTGCCATTGCGTGAAATTTTTAAATACTCAATATAGTTTATGGTGGGTGTCCGTTATTGATTCACGCTTCACCCTGGAGACTCAATTCGATGTAAAAAGGATCGAGGAGGTGGTTAGGCAGTATTGGCATGAGGCGAACATTGAGGGTAAGTGGCATGAAGGCCCTGTAAATGCTAATAAGTGGTATACATTCCTCGAGGGTCCACCAACAACTAATGGCTTCCCACATGTTGGCCATATTAGGGGTAGGACGTATAAGGACGTTGTTCTCAGATACCATAGGCTACTTGGTTATAGGGTTTGGGCCAGGGTGGTTGGGATGAGCAGGGTTTGCCGGTGGAAATTGAGGTTGAGAAGAAGCTTGGCTTAGGACTAAGAAGGATATTGAGAAGGTCGGTTATGATAAATTCAGCCTTGAGTGTAACTCACTGGTTGATTACTACCTTGAAAGGTGGAGGGAGGTTGGTACGAGGAGGCTTGGTCTATGGTTAGACTTGATAAGGCTTATGAGACTAGGAAGCCGTACTACATAGAGCATGTTTGGGCCTTCCTAAAGGATGCCTGGGAGAAGGGATTGCTATTTGAGGATTATAGGGTGCTACCATTCTGCCCAAGGTGCGAAACAGCCCTTAGTGATGCAGAGGTTGACCAGGGCTATGAGGATAGGGAGGACCCGTCAATATATGTTAAATTCCCCCCCGTTGAGCGCAGGCAATACGTACCTTGTTATTTGGACCACAACGCCTTGGACGCTAATTGATAATGAGGCTGTGGCCGTTAATCCCAACTTTAACTACGCATTGGTTAAAGTCAATATTAATAATACCACGGAGTATCTATGGCTCGCTGAACCCCCCCTTGTGCCTAAGTTAATGGAGAAATTTGGAATTAAGGATTATGAAATTGTTAGGGTTGTTAAGGGTTCAGAATTGGCTGGGACTAGGTATAGGCATATATACATGGAGAGGGTACCAATACATGCAAGTCATATTAAGAGGGCTCATTACGTGGTTCTTGCGGACTTTGTAACGCTTGAGGAGGGTACTGGGCTGGTCCACATAGCCCCCCCTGCCCATGGCCCTGAGGACTTTGAGACGGCTAAGAAGTATGGCTTGCCAATCACGAACTCCGTGGAGATAAATGGGATATTCAATGAAAATGGTGGCGAATTTAAGGGCAAGTATTGGCTTGATGTTTCCCAGGAAGTAATTAAGGATTTGAAGGAGAGAGGCTTACTACTTCATTACGAGACGATAGTGCATGCGTACCCACATTGTTGGAGGTGCGGTACGCCGTTGATTTATAGGTCTGATAGGCAGTGGTTCATTAGGGTATCAGCATACAGGGATAAGCTGGTTGAGGAGCTTAAGAAGGTGAAGATATACCCGGACTTCCTGAGGGATAGTTTGATAACTGGGTTGCCAACGCCAGGGATTGGACAATATCGAGAAGTAGGGTTTGGGGGGGTACGCCATTACCTGTTTGGCGTTGTAAGGATGACCCAAGTAAAGTCCTCGTCATAGGTTCGCTGGATGAGTTAAGGAAGTACGCTAAGTTCATACCCAATGTACCAAGTGAGATGCTTGTTCATAGGCCGTGGATTGACATGGTGAAGATAGAGACCGAGGACTGTAAGGAATGGGTTAGGGAGCCATTCGTTGTTGATGTGTGGATGGACAGCGGTGTTGCCTGGATTGCAAGTGTTGATGGGCTTAGAAATAAGGAGTTATTCAATAGGTTATATCCGTATGACTGGGTTACAGAGGCAATAGATCAGACCAGGGGGGTTGGTTTTACTCGCTGCTTGTCACGTCAGTACTATGGATGGGCAGGGCGCCCTATAAGTCCATATTAATTAGTGGTCACGTTGTTGATAAGTATGGTCAGAAGATGAGTAAGTCTAAGGGCAACGTGGTTTGGGCCGAGGACTTATTCAATAAGTGGGGGTGCTGACCCAACGAGGCTTTACCTACTCATAAAGTCTGCCCCCCTGGGATACAATGTCGGTTGACCCAGACGAGATCGCCGAGACAAGAAGCATACTTTCAATACTTTGGAATGTGGTTAAATTCGCAGATACCTACATGACCCTTGACAGGTTTGACCCAGCCGTGCATAGGCTTGAGGATTTAATTAGTAAGGGGGGGTTAATTGAGGATAGGTGGTTGCTCAGTAGGTTCTATAGTAGGTTACGTAGGTTTATTGGTTACATGGATAACATGGAGCTTCACATGGCTGCCAGGGAGTGGGTTAGCCTAGTTGTTGATGATTTGAGTCACGGCTATATCAGGCTGATTAGGCGCAGGGTTTGGACTGAGGAGAGTAGGAGGATAAGTACGCGGCGTATGCCGTACTTTACCATGTGATTAAGGGAGCCTTAATAATGGGCTCAGCCTTAGTGCCACATATAACCGAGTATCTTTGGAATGCATTTGTTAGGAAGTTTGAGAGGAATGAAGCGGAGAGTGTGCACTTAACGTTATTACCTCAGGTGAATGAGAGGTACATAGATGAGAAGTTGGAGGGGGGGGCCTTTGACTTACTATTTGCCATGTTCTCAGACATAGCGGAGATGAGGAATAGGATAAAGGTTAAGCTTAGGTGGCCCCCTGGCAAGGGCGGTAATTAAAGTTGAAAAATCCAATAACCTAGAAATGCTGAAACAGGTGAAGCACCTGCTTGAGTACCTAGCCAATGTTAAGGAGGTGGAGTTTGTGAGCGAGATTGGTCAATGCAATGAGGATGAGTATGTTAGGGCTCAAGGAAGGGGGGGTTACGAGATATGTCTCAGTAAGGTCATGGATAGGAAGCTTTATTACGAAGCCCTGGCCAGGGAAGTTGTCAGGCGTATACAAACAATGAGGGCTAAGGCTAATCTAAAGGTTGATGAGAGGATCAGGGTATACGTGAATACGGGCAATGACGATTTACTGGCAGCCATTAAGGAGTTCATGGACTACATAACGAATGAGGTTAGGGCTGTAGACGTCATCATTGGTAATGCGCCGACAAGCGCCTTCGCCATGGACTGGGACATTGAGGATATGAAGGTTAGGATAGGGATAGAACGCACTACTCAATAATCCGTTATAATACCCATGCGAATGAGGTGCTTAAGCACCCTTCTAACAACCTTTCTAATCACGACCCTACCCCCCCTGAGGGAATTGAATAACTTAACCGCCGCCTTACGAACACTCCCTTCATTAACTAATTCCTGTAATACTCTCCTCTCTTCCTCACTCATTGGTACATTATACCTAAGCGCCAGTCTGGCTATATCGACGGGGGGGCTAAGCCCAACTGAACCATCATCTCTACGACCAATTACTCTAGTAACCTCCAGCGTGAGTATCGTGACCCAGTCATTATTGGTAATACTGCCATAAATGCTCTTTAACTCATCGATTAATGCTTCACGGCTGGTGAAGCCATCTGTGATTGCATCCTCATCTGTCAATTCCGAAATCCTCTTATACAGCACATTAACTATGCGTGCTTTAGCAACCACCATACCACCACTGTGGATAAACACCTCCCTATACTTCGGCCTAATGATGCCAAGCCTAATTGTCGTGAATCTACCATTACTCAGCTTATCCAGGTATTTCGACTTAAGCATTAGGTGCCTACCAGGTAAACGATCCTACGCATCCCTACGGTTAATGAGGGAGAGAGCACTTTTAAAAGCGTTTATTCGCGATATATCTGATGAACCTTGGAAGTATCGTTAAATATGCAAATGCAGCCTATGCGGGTATAATGATAGGATTAGCGGTATACTTCATAGTATTGATTAAGCATGGCTATACATTTGTGCCATCGGGCTCGATAAGTATTAATCAGTTATATGCATCAGGTACGTTGGGGCCATTAATGCTTGGTATTATTCCCTGGGTCATCATGGTTATGATTGTCGCAACAATATTTATCATCCTAATAAATATGATTTACGAAAATAGTCTAAGACCTAAGAGAGAAGTTACGAAAAGGAAAAAGAGGAGAGGGGGGGAAAGGGTAGGAGTAAAAAATAATGATGAATTTGACCATTTATCGAGTCGAGAATGCTATTCAAGTTCCTTCTCAGTCAGTCTACGTTTTACAGCCCTATCGAAGACTATCCAATTTCTGTACCACTCCTCATTAACCTTCTTAAGCTCAGTTAATATAGCCTTAGTTAGGTCCTTAGCCGTGACCTTATCAACATCCATGAACTGACACTCAACCTTCCTGGCAATCCTCCTAGCAACATCAATCGGTGCGCCCGTCTTAAGTATGCTGACTATAACCTTCTCAATTATGAAGTCCTCCTCAGAACCATCCCTCTTAATCACCTTATTTACCATACTAATAATTAATAAAATCTTACCTAAAAATACCTTTCCCAAATAATTAAATATTAGTCCTAATTATTACCTTCTAAGGATATTTTGTGAGGACAGCAGTGATTCAATTTTATTAATATAAAGCGTCTTCTCAACCTCCTCATAATTGTCATTAACCCTGATCATACCAAGCCTAATATGGTCGACCAGGTCCTCATTATTAAAGGACTTGGGTATTGATATCACGGCCTTGCCAGTGTTATAGTATATTTTCCGCAACACACCCAACGATAACAGATAATTATTCTTATCCTCCAATGCCACGAGTAGACCTCTCTCCCAATTTATTGGTAGTATTGCTATACTAACATCACCAAGATTCTTAATCTGAAATTCCTTAACATTGCCTATGGCCACGGCAACCCCCCCTCCCCCCCACTGCTCAATATAATGTATTGATATGTTGAGACTCCTTTGAATTAACTTCGTAATATAATTATCATACCTTAACCCGTTGAATAATGGTAAATTCACAATGGGCTTTTCCCTAAGGCTAATGCTTAATTCCCTGGAGGCATTAGGTACTTACTATAGCCCATTTCTCTCCGTATCTTCCTATCATCTCTATCCCTAATCCTGGCATTGGGAGGTGATGGTAATATAATTGTATTCTTAATGGCATTAGTCAATTCTTTAAGTAATTCATTTACTTCATCGCCACGCCTAATAACGATGGCATGACTTATGTTCGCACGCCTAATCATCTCAAGCTTAAACTTTACGGCACCCGGCTCCGAGACCCAACCATCCGTATTTATTACTATAGTATCAACGTTATAATTATACTTAAGTTCATTAACTAACTTTGAAATGGCGTTCAATACGTAATCCCACACATACTCTATACTCGTCGTTTTCACGAATATTGACCTTAAATTTCTCAATTGCGTTAAATGCGTTATGAAGTTTGTAGCCACCGATGCTGATACCGTAGTTGGTGGTCCAACGTCATTTTGACCTGGATCACCATCAATAACACCAACCTTAAGTCCTTCTTTCACGCCCTTATTAACGAGTATTGTTGTTACCGTTGTTTTTCCCACATCCATGGCGCCAAGCACCGCTATAATGGAGTTCCTTAGCTGTATGGTAGATAATACATTATCCCATGCGTCAATTACCTCGTTGGTTCCATCTATTTTTTCTATCTTTCCCTCAGGACCAAGCACAACGTCTATTTTACTTTCACTAAGTGACTTTGCGATTATCCTTCTACCCTCATGACGGTGAATGAATTACCAGGACCATACTCAGCACCTAGCACGTAGAGTTTACCATCAATTATTCTAATACTCGCTGGGCCATCAATACTTAGAAATTCATTGGGTCCTACTGACTGTATTTCCACGGGTATAATTATTAATTACGTAATTATTTAAGCTTGATTACTCAATAGGATTAGGAATATGCAGGATAACCCTTAATACAGCGCCAAATCCCTGAAGTCGTACGGTATTGGCTTACCTTTTTTCTTAAGTTCATCATATCTACTCGCTAAGAATGCCTCAAGTATTGGGCATCCCTCGTACCTACTCTTGGGCACCTATGATCCTCGGTATTAAATAATATGAAGCAGTCGCCAGACTTTGTGTCATAGTACGGGCATTTCTTGTAGTAGTCCTTCATTGATCTTATTATCCTGACGATCCATCGTTGCTTTGGGTCCTTTATTTCCCGCTTTAATTCATATTCGTTTAGATCTTCCTCATCTGAGTAACCATACCTCACTAAAACCACCTTTTTCGAAACGACTAAGGCGTTATTGATTAAGCATATTAATACCTTTCTCCTCATGCAGAGGCAAATTAGTTAAAACGATGTAGCACTAAAAATTTAAAGCTCAAGAACTGCGTTTGTACTGAATGGCATCAGGCAAGGAATTGATGGCATTACTACCGAGGTTATCAGACCTGGTTAAGAGGGAGGAGATCCAGGTTAATAAATTGATCGCGGATGCAATAAGAACGAAGGGCGTTAAGAAGATACTCACGGAGTTGGAGAGGGAGCTTAAGGGGTTGAACGATATTGCGATGGACGTGCTAAGCAGCCTTGCGTGGTAGGCATGTATTAATAATGGGTCCCGTGGGTATAGGGAAAACCACATTAGCGGAGACCCTGGCTGAAATACTGCATATATCTGAGCCCCCCCATACATTGAGGTTGCGTGCCATAGCCACATGACGGCGACGGAATTAACGGGAGATATTGATATAGCCGTAGCCCTGCAGGCAGGGCTTGACCATCCACTGGCTTACATACCGGGCCCTCTCGTAATGGCTCATGGCGGTATATTAATACTTGATGAGATAAATAGGTTAAATCCATACAGCCAGGCAGCACTGCTTCAGGTCCTACAGGAGCATTACGTGTTTATAAGGGGCTTTAAGATAAGGAGTGACTTCCTCGTAATAGCAACGTCAAACCCAGCTGAGTACTCAGGTGTTTACGAGCTTAGTGAGGCATTGGCTGATAGGATGAAGGTTGTGGAAATACCATACCCAGACAAGGACCTACTCAAGTCAATACTTTCCTGGAAGAGTAGCCTATATATGGAGCACCTAGGCCTTAAGGCTCCGGACGCATTAACGGAGGTTACGGCGACATTCATGACGTTAGTCGCCCAGGATAGCAATATTGAGGTGGGTCCAAGTATTAGGTCTGCAATTTATGCAATTACCACGGCTATGTCCAGGGCCTGGCTTGAGGGTAGGGAGGTCTCATTAAATGACTTGAAGAGGGAGATCATTAGTAACATGGTTAATGTCGTGCGTGGTAACTTTGCCAGTGAGACTGAGAAGAAGGATTACCTTGCACGTAAGTTTGACGAGGCTGTGATGATGTATAGGAGATATTCAAGGAGATGAGCATTAATATGAACAGGCATAAGTAATTAGATGGGTAAGTTATTTAATATGGCGCACATTATCCATAGTGGGGTTAAGACTTGAGCACGAGTATTGACCCAGCACAAATAGTTACGAGGGTGCTTAGCAAGGTTTATGAGTATTTACAGGAGGATTCAAGGGTTGTTAGGCCTGGCTCGGTGAGGAGTTTTGAGGCTGCCGCTAATGACATAATGATGAGGATAATAATTGAGGGTGGTGTTGATTATGATAAGTTTAAGGAGACAGTCATTAGGGTCGGCATTGAAAACCTATACTTATCGGTAGAGACCTCGAACCCAGATGATAAGAAGAGGGTTCTTGAGGAGGCATTTGAAAGGGCCTTTGAGGATGTTGAGAGAATGCAGGAGGAGACTGAGGAAGCTTCAACACAGCAGGTTGCCGGATTCAACGTTAATAATGTTGGTGAGGTTACTGAGGGTGAGAATATGGAGAGGGGGGGTGATTATGAGAAGGGCGCGGGTAATATCGGTGGTGGATTTGGTGCTGAGTATAGTGCTGAGGAGAGTCAGGAGTTACCAATGAGCAGGTCATTAATTGCCAATGTCAATGAGCATAGCAAGGATGCAAAGCTCGACTCAATAATATCAACGATATACGAGATACTGTATGGTGGTGTTGGTACTGTTAACTTCCTAAACTTAGCCCAATTAATAAACATGTTCATTGACCCATACGCAAACATCGTGGAGAAGGCTAAGGTCCTCAGGAAGATGGAGCCATATCTCAGGAATTATGGCTTACTACCCACAGACTTCAGGAGGAGTAGGGATGGGGAGAGGATGTTTGAGGCTTTGAGGAATGTGGTTAGGAATGCGATGAGTGGTATGGGCAGGTAAAGGTTGTTAGGTTCACAGATATTGACAAGTACCCAACGTACGTAGTCAGTGTTAGGGAGTATAAGATCGGCGATAATTACTTCGACGTCGACCTGCAGAAGACGGCTATGAACCTGAGTAGGAAGTCCATGATGCATAAATTATTCACGAATAAGGACATCGTGGTTAAGGAGTATGCGAATGTAAAGACGATAGACATAGTACTATGCCTAGACGTTTCGGGGGGGAGTATGAGGGAGCTTAGTAATGGTATGCCCAAGATAGAAATTGCCAAGGATGCGGTGGCGCAGTACATTCAGTTCCTATCAAAGACAAATGATAGGCTAGCGATGGTATTATTCAACTTCAGGGCTGACGTACTATGGGGACTGCACCAGGTTAGGAGGTATTGGCAGCAAATGAATTACATGCTTAAGTATGTATATGCGGGTGGTGGTACAAACCTGGCCAACGCCCTTGAAAGGTCCAGGGAAGTGTTGACTAGGTCCAGGAGTAATTCTAAGCATGTGATTTGTGTAACTGATGGTAGGACTGTTAACTCAAGCATGTGTATTAAAGAAGCCGTTAGGCTTAGGAGGAGTGGCACGACAATATCTACCATAGCCATTGGTGAGAATAGTGATGATGAGTTGCTGATGAGACTTTCGAAGATTGGCGGCGGCCTATTCATAAAGATTAGCAGTATTCATGACCTGGGCAAGGCATTGATAATGGATAAACTACATAGCATGTGACTTAAGGTTCCTAATAATACATTGGGCATTAGCTTGTTTTCTTTATATATTCACATGCGATTATTAATTTGGTGACTTTAGTGCTTAGGTGTTTAAGTGATTTCGTAAGTTTCATAGTGAAGTATCCATTTAGTAAGGAGGGGGGGCTTACTAGGTTCAGGGAAATAACGAGTGAGAGGGGGATATACATTAACGACCTTGCAAATTCAGTAGTAGGTAGGCAATTACTTCAGCGGGCTTACGAAATACTCAGTGAGGCTATCCTGAAAAATTCAATAACTGATGATCCTGACCTCGGTGAGGATGAATTACTGGCTCATTACATAGCCATAGTACTTGCGGCGCACCTGGATAAGTCGCTATGGAGGAGGTTCGCGGATGTTGAGAGTAAGAGGTTTTCTGGTAAGTTGGCGCTTGAGGATCCCGACTGCGTGATATACATTGCTAAGGAGTTCGGTATTAACGCCATGAGACTTAGAGACCTTGATATTTATAATGAGAGCCTAGCACTGGCGTTTGATGTTGGTGTTAGGGTTTGGGATTACCTGAAATTTATGCCCAAGAACGACCCCCCCTACTGGAAGCTAGTTAATAGGTATCTACTCAAGGGTTGGGTATTGATGACGTATAAGGACCTTGTTAGGCTTGTGGAGGAGACTGTTGAGAAAAAGGTTCTTGAGTTAATAAGTAAGGCGCATGAGAATCTTGATGAGACGAAGCCATTGATTGATGCGCTCGGCGGTATGAAGGAACTTATGGAATATAGATCTGGGTTTACGGCTAAGGTCAAAGTTCAAATAACCGGATTAACGCCACCGTGTATGGAGGCAATAATTAATGAGATTAAGTCTGGAGGTAACCCAAGTCACCAGGCTAGGTTTGCTGTAGCCGCGTACATGCTCAGGAGATGCCATGACCTTGAGGGTAAGCCCGTAGAGGACTGTGTTGAGGAGGTCGTTAATCTATTTAAGACCGTGGCTGACTTCGACGAGAAGAAAACTAGGTACCAGGTTGAGCATATAGCTGGGTTGAGGGGGGGTGGGCGTAAGTTCTACATGCCCCCCCATCCTGCCAGGAAATGAATAGCCTTGGCCTATGCCCAACTAACCTTGGATGCGGTGTTAAGAACCCACTTCAATATACGGCTAAGGCAATTAAGAAGTATCAGTCAATGCAGCAGGCCCAGGGTTAAGCATACATTGTTGTACCCTCGCCCTGCCTTTGTTGTTGTGGTAAAGGTGCAATAGGCATCGCAGGTGGAATACCCAATTCCTTAAGTAGCAGGTTTACTTCGAAGAATACGTATTGCCCAATCATCATTTGAATAATTTGTGGAGATTTACCTGAGTTTACGGATTTAGCAATATCCTCAACTTGCCTCGGGTCGCCCTGGATAATTAACGCACCTCTAATCGATATGTTAACTATTGATGGGTTTGAGCTTGCGGCTAGTGAGAATGGTATTTCAACGATGTCACCCCCCCTGACCACCGCGTTGGGACCTATGACGAGGTTAACGTTAAATGCGACCTGTGTTTGAGGTGGTATTAATTGAAGGCGTTCAGCATGTAGGTAATCGAACCTTATGCCCACGGCCTTAAACGATACTCCAGACATACTTGGCAAAACACTTAAATTTAAATGGTAATTTAAAGTCTACGCATGGGGGAGTAATCAATCTAGGGAAACCTTGGATTTAATAAGGAAGGCATTGATAAAGGTGGGTTCCGAATTGAACAGGAGGGGTATTGACTTTATCCTCATTGGTAGTGCGGTGCTACCCCCCCTACTTTACGGAATTGATTGGAACATACATGATATAGATATCTTCATAATAAATAAATCAACAATAACGGAGCCCGAGGTATTTGAGGAAATTGCCAGGGAGAATGACTGGGACGTGGGCATGGACATGAATGGCATGATGTATTATGAAATACTTGTTAATGCCCAGGTAATTAGGGTTGACCTCATGGAGAACATACTCGACATATACATACCTGAGGAAATGATAAGGAATGCGGTTAAGGTTAAGGTCAACGGCCTTGAAATAAGGAGCATAAGGCTTGAGGACCTACTGGTACTGAAGGCCAGGGAGGCCAGTGAGGAGGGTGACGAATTTTTGTCAAGGATTGCCGAAATACTCGCAGACCCAGAGAGTAGGGTAAGCATCGACAAGGAGTACCTGAGGAGGGCCATTAACTATTATGCAGATGATAAGGATTCGATAGAGAGGAGGCTCGAGAAATCAGGCATATATCTCGAGTAAATCACTTCATGTGCTCAACGGCGTAAACATAAATACCATCAAGAACGCCAGGGCCACCCTCACGGCCATGCGGCTAATCCTCTCATCACCCCTCAATGTAGTGGCTAATTCAATGTTTGCCGCGAATTGGCTAACGACCTCTTTATCAATACCTTCCACGACTATGTCATCCTTAGTCGTGGAAACCTTGACACCCTTGGGTATGTTGAGGATTATCTTCGACCTCCTACCCATGAAATTCTCAATAATTAACTGATTGCCCTGAACCTTGGCATTCATTGGGAAGTGGGAAAATACGATCTTGAGCTTATACCTCCAGCCCCCCCTCGTAACTCCAAGAATCATATTCCTAATATGGCCAGCCACGGTACCAACAACAGCCCTCTCACTCCTACCAGCGAAATACGACTCAATAATTATGGAATCATTAGCAGACCTTATAATAACCGGTATATTGCCGAAGTCCCTCTCCAAGGTACCCAATGGACCCTTAACAATGACCTTACTACCATTGATATCAACCTTGACACCCTCCGGAACCTCCACCTCCTCAAACACGTATGGCTGCCTAGCCATATCGACTTGATGATTGATTAAACCCCCCCTATTAAAGCGTTTAGTGCCGTTAAATACCGTACTTAGCTAGTAAACGATAACATTATATTGAGGACTTTATGTGCGCCACGTTCAGCTAAGTTTAAAAAACTATCATTCAATTTAATATTAATGCTCAATTCCAAATTAAGCCTCAAGGGCCAGTCAAGCGCAGTCGAGATAGCCTAGTAGTGCCAGTGATAATAATCGCAGCAATCGTATTCATAGCCTTAATACCTAACTACTCCTACTCCGCAGGCTCCGAAGTAAACACCTTTCAATTGAATGCCATGGCACAGTCACTTCTCCAATACATAGTCACAAGCCCAGGAAACCCGCCCAATTGGGGGGGATTAAACGCAAGCCAACTGGCTGCCTTTGGGCTATCCCAACCAAGCCAACCATACAATCTAGACCCATTCAAGGTACTAGCCCTAACCTATTGGGACTACCAAAACGGTATAAACCCATTACCACCACCATCAGGAACAACAGCAATATGCCAAATACCGCAATCAAGTAATGGTTTCTTTGGCTACCTAAATAGTCTTAATATTACCAGTTTATACATAACGGACTACTTCATATTAATTCCAAAAAACCTAGCAAGAGCATCTCTCAATTATACAAACATAAAGAAAATACTAGGTCTAGGCAGTAACTACGACTTCAAGCTCGTCATATACCCCCGTATTTAATGTAACGATAATAAACAATACATCAACAAACACAGTAACTGTACAAGTGACCAGGTTCAACACAAACCCGCAACAACCAGTGCCCAATGCAACAGTACAAATAACATACACGATTATGTATTACAGCACCAGTTCAAGCGGTAATAAGTTTAGTTTCGCAATATGTGCAGGTACATCACCTACGGAGATCACGAACGCTAATGGAATAGCCACCTTCAACATGGCAACCCTAAGCTGCACAAGCACAACCGGCAACCTAACCGTGAACCACCCATACATAAGCAACGCATCGAGCATATACATAGACGCATATGCAAGCATAAGCGGGATTGGAGACCACGGCTACTTAATATGGCCGAATAACATAACAATACCACTACTAATGGTAATGATACTACCCAACAACACAAATATGAACTCAATACTCTTCATAGACCCAAGCGCCCTCAACACGACCTGCCTAGAAATCATCTACAACAACACTGGGAAGAAATCACTTGGGCTAAGGGTAATGGCAATATACAAATCGGTCTATGGTTATGTATTTCAAGAAACCAACTTTACCCTAAATCCAGCAAACGGCAATAGCCAGCAATCATACCCAGTGCCCTGCACAACTACATACCCAGGTAACGGTAATCCATATAGCGGCCAAAAGAGCTCGGTGTGCTACTGGAACGTGCCTAGCTCACCGATGTTCCTCATAGCCACGGTTTATAGAAACTCCCAGGGGGGGCTGACGGGCAGTATACCTAAGTCGCAAATCCTCGTAATACCCTACGGAATATCACCACAATTCTACCTAAGCAATAGGGTTATAGTCTTCGGGAAATCAATAAAGGATGCCCCCAGTGGGCACGGCAACATCCCTAGTCTACATAGGGGGGGACTCGGCTTACTACGCAACATTATATCTATACTACGGGGGGGAAACGTCTTCAGCGATGGGGTGATGAGGCATGGCTAATGTAAGCAAGAGGGGGTCAGGGACTACTGATCATTGCAATACTCCTCGTTCTCCTCACACTCGTCGTAGCCCTCATTTACAGAGAATTCACAATGGCCCCCCCGGCATACATATACCAAAGGAGTGTGTACTACGCCTTAAAGTATGACCCGCAGGTAATTGTTGAGCAATTGATCCAGGTAATGAATGCCGTGGTGACAGCTACGCCATTAACTATAGTCAATTCCTAATGAACGAGGGAATAGCCCTTTACCTGCATGCATTAACCTCCATGCCAATATCATACTCACTATCTAATGTAATTGAAACACAATTAAAACTAATGATTAGCAGTATATACGCACCAACGGGATTAGTAGTGCCAGAGAGCAACTTAAACACGAGTATAACCGCGGTAACGGGCTTCTACGGAGCACTCAGCATACCGGGCATTAGGTATGTATACTCAGGGAGTAATAAATCACTAATACTGGCAAGCGCCAAACAAACCTACGACCTGCCAAGCCTAGGAATACAACACCTAACACTAAACTACGCTATAAACCTAACAGCATCAATAGCACCAAACGGTACTTGTATCATAAACCCAAACCCAATGACCTACAACACAACGCTAGAGTGCATATTCAACTTCAAAACAAACACCTACACATGCACAGGGCCTGAAATAAACTCCACGGGACAAGCCAACTCATTATGGGCGCCATCTTATCAAGCATACCCAAGCCAGGAGTACTGGCAGAAGGGCGTCGGTTGGGTGGTCAGCTCATCAAATCCATACCCGTTAGTATTCGCATACCCAGTCGACGAGTTAATGGGGCAGAGTGGCTTCGTAATATCCGCAACCTTTAACGTAACCCAATCACCAAACAATTACCTGGTCGGCATAAACTTCTTAACACCAACACCACCAACCAGTGGTATAGGTAGTAATGGCTACACCATTTGTGTTACACCAAATTCCCAGTCAAGCAATAATCAGTACAAATGTGTCATCAGCAATACGACAAGAATAATAAATATAACGGTCATAGTAACGCTAAATAAACCAATCAATCTATTTAGTGGTAGCATTACCGGAACTGCCTCTATATACATTAATGGTAAAATCATAAGATCACCAATAACGGTTTATTTACCCAACTTCACCTAATACCGAATACAGGATTCGGTAACAATGCATTTATGCTGAGTGGTTATGACCCTAACTATGGTGTGTATGTGGGTTCTTGGGTAGCGCTAATACTCAGTAACGCCGCGGTAGTAAATGCCTCGGTAAAGTACCTCAACAGTTACAAACTACCCACGAATGTACAAATAGAGGTGTCCATAGATAATAAGCCGGCACTTGGCACAACACTCAGTGGGCTAGTTGTAACACCAACGCTGGGCGCAACGAGCTTTAATGTTAACTATGCCGTGTGCAACATAACGAGTAATGCAATAGTATTCAACGTGCAAATGCCCTGGCCACCCACAGGCTACCCAACAACCCAATACCTAATACTCATTAACTACAGCAACATAATACTTGCATTAAACCCCCCCTGGGCTTACCCACAGAATTCAGCGATTCCATCAGGCTACTCAGCCACGTCTCTTGTTCCGTACATGACCTACATATATAATGAGTCAAGTGATGAATTACTAGTTAATACGTACTTCATAAATCTGGCATACCAACACTACTCTCCATATATGGCTCAAACACGGGTCTCTACATAACTAACATAATTAATGGTTATGACTATGCAGTGATGGGCCTAGTAAAACTGCCACTATCGTTGAACATCCTTAAGGTCAATAACACCTTCCCGATGCACGTGATGTCCATATTTACCTTTAATGAGACGTTGTACAACTTAGCCACGGGATACACGGTAATAAGTCAGGTAGTTCCACCAGGGCAAACTCAGATAACCGGTTATGGAAATACGGCTAACTACCCAAGCGGACTCTATAACTGGGTCACTGAGTATGAGCACTTCCCAAACCAGACACTACCCTACGCATACTTCAACTATACGATATTAAACTGCTGGGGAACAACGCAGAACGGTAATACATATGCCAATTATAATCTATATTACAACTATGTGGATGGTCAGCTCCAATATTACGGTTATACGCCAAGCCAGCAGCTACCAAGCTGCCAGCCGGAAAGTCAGCCATGGTGGTGATTATGATGAGGGCGATTGCTAGATTTAATCGTGGGCAGGCGAGGATTATTGAGGCAATTGCGGCAACAATAATAGTGCTTGTCCTGGCAGCCTTACTGCCAGTGATATTCAACTCACCAACGACGACCCTGAGGAGCCAGGTACAGACTAATACCGAGTGGTACGCATATGACGTATTACTAACGGCTATTAATAATCCGCAGTTCACCTACTATGTGCAGCACGGTAACTGGAGCGCCATTAGATCACTGCTTAATACCGTAGTTGGTCCTCAGTACGATTGGTACATCGCCATAGCCCCCCCGTATAGGGATATTGTGGTTATAATGTCTATAACGAGTCGCGGGAATTACGTGTTAATACCGCTGAGTATAATACCGAGCATCTACTACGTGCCTCCGCTGGGTATGCCGATATTCACGACAAGCGTGGATACCTCAATGCTCTCATTAAATGTATACTCGATAAACTCATTACTTGGTGGTAAGTACTCAATAAACACTAGCATGCCACTATCGAATGTAGCCTTCATACAATGCAAGAACCCACTTAATACCAACATAACGCAATGCCTCGAAAGTGGCAGCGTTAGGATGCTGAGTTGGTGGCTTGAGTACTTCGATCCACGTACCGGCGTTGCAGTGGTCTGGCTTAACGCCACTGGCGACATTTACATGCTTGTATCTAACGGCGATACCCCCCCCTACAATGTCCTGAATAATACCTATTGCCAATTACCGTATTGCTATCCAATCGGTGGTGACAGTAATATCATATACTCATCATTTAACGCGCCATATAATAACGCACCGCAATTCATCAACTACTATACACAGCAATCATTATCTCAATCCCAATGTTACTCGAGCAGTAATGGTATGTACAGCGGTACTAATTATTTGGTTAAAATAAAGACGAGCGGTGGAACCGCAAATGGGCAGAGCCTAAACTCGCCGACAACGGCATATTGCTCCTTACCAGTGCCGGTGGACATTAACGGTAATAATACGGCTGGAATTACCACTTATCTAATTAGTCAATTATTAACGTCAATACCAGGTACTAACTTAACACTTGGCTTCAGTAATGTCTATGTTGAGTTAGGTGTTTGTTTCGTCAATGGCACATGTATAAATAATTACGTAGGCAGATGGCGGGGGCTTCATTCCCAATAAGCATTGGAAATATATATGTAAATGAGACCTACGGGAATACCCATGAATACCTAACCTTAGGTGCTAACGGCAACATTATCAGCACGACACTACCCAGCTACTACTATGTATACCTACTCACGTTATCGTTGCCGGTCAATTTAGCGAAATGTGGAATAGACATAAATGCATCGATATATGACCTAGTTACGATGGGTAGTGAATCATTATCGTACTTCTACAACTTAACGAGCAATAACGGACTCAACTGCGCACAGCTAATGTCAAATCCAAACATAACCGGTATAAGCCTAACAGTCGTACCCAGCAACCTAGTAATAAGCCAGAACACGCCACAGAATCCAAATAATGGCGCTTACTACGTTTACAACGCCACAACTATAATCTACGACTTGTGGGTAACGCCCACGCCAACAACGTCATATTACATGCCAATCACAACCTCCTACAACATTGAACTACTTAATATGTATAACGTGGTGCCTCCACAGTACCGGGAGAAGTTCTTCCTTAGTGGCTTTGCGCCTACGGCGTCGGCTTACGCCATCATTCAACTACCCAACGGCACTTACTATCTGGTTTACCTAGGCTTAATGAGTGTGAGTGGTGGGTGATGGGCGTGGGCGGGGGGGGCTTAAGCGAGGCTGTCAGCACCGTCATTATGATGGGCGTGGTTATTGCCCTAGGTCTCATATTTTACGTAATAGTTGGAATTAACTTTAGTAGGGCATCAGCCAGCGTGTCAGTTTCGCAGGTTGAGACACTGTTTGACAACATAGCCACTGATTTAGATAGCGCATTGTCTAATCCAATACCGTTAACCGTACTTAGTTATCCAGTATTCATGACGAATTACGGTACTTACAACGTGATACCTTCTTTCTGTAACTTAGCAATTAATGGAACCATTACATATAATAGTGGTGGTGTTGTATTTGGTACACCACCTGGCTATGGTTCGATACACAACGGCTATATTGATGTGCTTTTAGGGAATAGGAGCTTAATAGCGGTTAATGAGTCCAGTGATCTATTTAACGTAGCCCTCTACGGCGCAGTCACAGTTTCTGGCATTTCCTACGGCGAATTCATTGCGTTATATCCCAGGGTAGCCATATTCACCATGGGTGGTAGTCAATATGAATTGGTGGTGCCCGTGTTAATTGGACGTTTCAAGTCCAACCTGAGTAATTTGCTTGTGTTTAATGTTACGTACCCAATCTCTATCAATTACGGCTATAATAGCCCCCGGGACGTATGTCATTAACTATACATGCGGCATCGGTAATGAAGTGATGAGTAGTGGTGTTGTGCTTAGTGGAAAAATTGAAATACTCCCCCCCATCTACATATATGTGTATTATGGGTGATTGAATGACTACTAACACTGCTAATATGCGTAGGAGGGCTGGACAGAGCGATGTGCTGAGTACCGTTATTTTAATTACCGTGATAATGGTCTTGAGCGCCATATTCATGGTCTTCTCCATGGTGCAGTTCGGTAACGAGGTTTCACAATCATCCATAGGGTACGTCGTATCGTTCTTGACAAACGTTGCCGATGACGTAGATACCTTCATGTTTGTGCCAGGTGCAGTGCTCACGTACCAACTCCCGAATACTAACTACGGCACTTATAACTTCATAGAGTCAGCAAATGCCAATTGTACAGTATTAGTTTATACGGGATTAAATCAAAAACTTATTGATGTAGCATCTGGCGAGTTAATATATGGTGTACCGCCTAACTACTTCTCATTACCACCAGGTGAATATAGTGTGTGGAGAGGATCGACGATTAATGGCATACCTACTTCGTCATTTAACGATTTCTCCCTCATCGTTAGTTATAAGTCAAGTGTTTTAATGGGTACGTCAATGGCAGTTCTGCAGTTCGGTTATGGCAACATTGACGGCATTAATTACGGAACTTACATCGTCCTGGTTCCCAGGGTCATGATTATAAATGGCACTGGGCCAAATGGGATTAGTTATGTTTACATACCAGTGCTTAACTTAATCAGTGATCAGGGTAGAAGTAAATTAATCATTAGTATACGGAATATTAGTTCACAATCAGTGATTCTTAATAATGGTGAAGTAAAGGTTAGCGAAATTTGCTACCTTGGTAGTTATTACGGGGGGGATAACTACATCAAGAGCTCAGTCGTAACTGTGGTTGGTAGTACCATGTATGTTACCATCGTTCAAATAGGCATTGGGTTCGGGTGATGGTTATGGATACACTGGCCTTCATAATAATGACCGTGGCTCTCATGACGCTGGTTATAGCCTTCACCTGGTACATGAACTACTACATATCCATGAACCTACTAAATACGGCCAATTACATAACCTCGTTAGTAACGTCGGCGTTAAAGCATGAGATTGAGACGGCCATATCAATAGCCTCCTTCAGCGATGTTACTGGTGCCTTTAACTTCACACTGATACTACCCACATCATCCTTCTCAACCCAGGGTTTAGCCGTGAATTATTACGTGACCCTATATCCAAGGGGGGGTGAAGGTAGTGTGGAGGAGCTTATGGCTAACATAACAGTGATAGCAAGCCTGGGTCCAGTAACTAGGGTAATGAGGACGACAACTCTGCTCTACTCATCATCACAGCCATACACAATTACTGCATATAACTGCGTTAATCCCAGCACTAAACAACTCTATTCGATAATCTTAATGAGCCCTGCATTGCCTTATCAAACGAATTTATCGAATAGTAATTGCACTTGGACTGGCAGTATCATTCAATCAGGCTATGCAGTGATAGGTATAAGTAAGGGTTGATTCATAAAGTATAGTGTATGAGTATTAATGCATTAAAGTCATTTCCATGGAGTGACTACGGCGTGGTCTTCGCGGTACTATTTGGCTCCAGGGCGTGGGGGGGTAGGGTGGTTAAGGGTGATTGGGATTTCGCCGCTTGGTTGAGTGATGTTGATAGGGACCTTGATCTTCAGTATGCATTGGCTAGGTTTCTACATGTGCGTGAGGATGATGTGGATTTAGTGATTCTTAATAATTATGAGTACTTACCCTGCTCATTAATAATAGATGCTTTGGGTAGGGGGTAGGGTGATTTACTACAGGGACCTTGATGAATACCTCGACATTAAGTTAAGGGTTTTGTCGCCTTGTTTCGACTTTATGATTGACGCTAAGAAGCTTGATTTATTGAGGACGCAGATAACGCGGTGACCAGGAAATGGGCGCAATAGGGCGCTTATTGAAGCTTCTACTTCAATGCACATCCTTATTGGATAACCTAAGCGTTAATGACCTGGAGGATGTGTATAAGTACTTCTCTGCCGTGTACCTACTACAGGTTCAGGTGCAGGTTCTCATTGATATGGTTGTTAAGGCGGCATCGGCTATGGGTTTTGAAGTTGAGGGTTACGTAGATGCCGGTAATAAGTTGGTGAGCGCTGGATTGCTTAGTAATGAGGAGTTTAATATGTATAGGTCTGTCGTTAGGTTTAGGAATATCGTGGTTCATCAATATGGCATTATCGACATCAACGTAATCCGGAGAATAATAGGCAATAGGGAGTATAGGGATGTTGCTAAACTCGGTATTAAGATTATGGAGGAGTTGCGTAAGCGAGGAGTTGATTGTTAGGCATCCCTCACTCTAATTAATATTGGCTTTCTGAGTGGGTTCATTAGACCAGCCACGAAGAACTCCCTAGTGCCAAGTTGTGCAAGTGTTGATTCACTAACGTCTGCCAGGTCCATGTATGCGGCTATCTCCCTGAGGTCGCCCTGGGCGCTTAACCTGCTAAAGAACACGGTGCCTAGGTTAGCCCTAACACTAGCCCTAACATCCCTTGCAATCCTCTGGCTAGCAACGATGAGCGATAGTCCCCCACTTACGGCCCTCCCTAGCCGTGGTCTCAATGATATCACCGCATATTGTCCACTCATTCTCAGGCATGTAATTCTGGGCCTCATCAATTACGAAGACTAGGTCGAGCGGTGCCTTACTGGCCTTCACGAGCCTCCAGGCAGCGTCTATGACATCAGCAACAATTGCCTGCTTAACCACGAGCTCTGGGTCAAGGCTTAAATCAATGACCACTAAGTTTGATTTCAATGCCATGTTTACGATATCCATCGGCGATAAAGTCCTCTTATTAAGTTCATCAAAGAACTCACTCTCTATGAAGTAGTCAATGAAGAGCCTAGCCTTCTCAACAGTCGAATCCCTGGCGCCCAACCCCCCCCTCATGCTATCCACTAAGTGCTTCGTGAATGACGCCTTATCCCACCTAAACACTTGACTAGCTTGAGTACTTGACTGCGGATCAATTAATTGCGAGGATTGCTGTCTCTTCATCCTCTTGTCGCCACTCACGTACGTAATTACCGCAACCTCCAGATATTCGCCAAAGGTCTGCCAATTAAGCCTAGCCTTCTCCGCAATTACCGAGGCTATTGTTGGTGGTGAGATTAAGATCTCCTTAGAGGTTATTACCCTATCCCTGAAATACGGCGCATAATCCACACCACTATGGTCGAAGACTATCACGTGCCTCCCAACCCTAACCAACTCCTCAATCAACGCCTTAACAAGCCTGGACTTACCCACACCAGTAGCTCCAAATACACCAACATGCTGATTAACAAAACCCGCATCCAAGTTAATGGACCAACCACTATACTTATGATTACCAATGTGTATTGGTAGGTTGGACTTTATATAATCATTAAGGAACTTACCGTCTTTAATAACGAATACCTTAGAACCTGGCGTCGGTACGTGCCTAACCTCAAGCACGGACTTAGTACTCGGCTTTAATGTGGCATAGAGCCTAACCATGGCTGAGGTGAAGGGCATGAGTATTGTCTGGTCAAGAACCTCGGGCCTATCTACGAAGGGTGACCTAACCCTATCCCTAATGAGCGGCTCGAGCTTTGTAACATTCCTAATAACACCAAGTAACAATTCATCCTCAAGGGATGGATCATGAATAATGACCAACTGCTCTTCCAGGGCTAGGTTCTCAGTCTTCTTATAGAATTGAATCGGCACTAAACTAACAGATGCCCCACTGGTTGTAATGCCGACCTCAATACAGCACTTATCAAGCATTCAATGATTAATCTCAGGGGGGGAGCTTATAAATAACTAATGATGAATGATTTTATCAATAGATTATAAAATTGAATGTAAACTATGCTTTATCTATAAATAATATATTTGTAAAATGAAAAAATCATTTGATATTCTACAAGCATAATATTACAAGAATATAAATATAAAGGGAAAAATTAATAAAGGAGAATAAAACATACTATATTCTGTTATGTCTAACCCACCAGAGACAGGTCCAAAGATTGGTGTTGAGAAGGCTGAGGTTACGGATAAACAACTCAGGAAGGCTTTGAATGTGTTCGATATTGCATACCTAGTAATAGGTGCAGTAATAGGTAGTGGTTGGTTATTCGGCTCCTTCTACGCGGCGGCAACAGCCGGCCCTGCCGCGATAATTTCCTGGCTACTTGGGGGGGTATATTCCTAATGTTCGTAGCCTTCTCATTCGCAGAATTAGGCGGTATGATACCCAAGTCCGGATCTATAGTGAGATATCCACAATATAGCATGGTAGTCTTACCTCATTCATACTTGCATGGGCCTACTTCTTAAGTGCAATAACGGTGCCACCTGCCGAGCAGAAGCCGTGGTTACATACATGTCAGCTTATGTTCCTGGGTTAACGAAAAGCGGCGTATTAACTTGAGGGTGGTCTTGTGGCATTTGCCTCTTAACATTCTTCTTTCTGCTTAATTACTTTGGTGTTCATGTTATGGGTAAGACGAACACAGCCGTTGGTTGGTGGAAACTAATAATACCAATACTCACGGTGGTCCTATTACTCGGTCTATTCCTACATCCGGCTAACTTTACGGCAGTGCCTGGTGGTTTTGTGCCATTTGGATGGGCGCCGGTATTCATGGCGCTACCAACAACCGGCATCGTATTTGCTTACCTTGGCTTTAGGCAGGGCATCGAGTACGGTGGTGAGGCGAAAAATCCTCAGAGAGACCTACCACTCGGTACTGTGGTGGGCTTCCTAATATGTATGGCAATTTACATATTACTTCAGGTTGCCTTTATTGGCGCTATTGACTGGTCTAAGCTTAGTCTTAAGCCTGGTGATTGGGCTGACCTAACATCGACTGTGCTAAGTAGTGGTCCATTCTATGAGATCATGAAGATCAGCGGAATACCAATACTGATGGCCTTCGGCATAGTCCTATTAATCGACGCCATAGTATCACCATCCGGCACAGGTTGGATATACACAGGTACATCAGCGAGGACATTCTACGGCATGGCTGCCGATGGCCACTTACCTGACTGGTTCCTGAAGCTTAATAAGTGGAGGGTACCAATGTGGTCAACGATTGCCGCCTGGCTTGTTGGTGCGTTATTCCTAATACCATATCCGGCATGGGTATATATAATAACATTCATAAGTTCAACAACGGTATTGACGTACGTCGTTGTAGGATCAACACTCGTAGTACTTAGGAGGACGGCGCCTGAGGCTCCTAGGCCATTTAAGTTACCTGCTCCATATGTATTTGGTGCCTTGGCATTCATATTTGCCTACTTAATACCATATTGGTCTGGCTTTACGACTATGTGGGGGGCGTCACGGCATTGGTCCTCGCGGGCTTACCGCTATTCTTCATGTATACTTCAGTTAATAGGTTTGGTGTTAAGAGGAGTAATGCTGTAATCCTTGGTGTTATTTATTGGATTGTTCTCGCCCTATCAACGATATTCCTCATTTATTATGACATAATAGTTCCGTATAATGCCGCATCCGCCGCGGGCACGGCATTACCATTTAGCATGAAGTACGTAATACCATTCGTGGCTTACGTCATAATAATGCTGGCAATGACTGTAGCTTCATCTACATAATCCGCATGTGGTCCAATGAGGAGGGTAAGCAGCATATTAATGCCGGTTGGTGGGTTCTCGGTTTGATATTCACTACGTTGATACTCGACTTCTTTGGTCCATTCAGTGTTTGGAAGTCGCCACCACTACCATTCCCATACGACACAATAACAGCGGCAATAATAGCCCTAGCATTATTCTTCTGGTCAGTGAGGAGCGGAATACCAACAAAAGACCTAGAAATAGTACTAAAAGAAATGGGAGTAATAAAGGAGGAAAGAAAGTAAGTGCCAGTGTTAAAACTATTTTTAAATAAAATTATTTTATTAATTATTTCCTGATGATACAAAGACATACAGGGCTTGTCCTGGCTTTCGATGTTGATTGGGATGTGGAGAAGTCAATCATGTTCCTGAATGGCATTAATGATCTTATTGATGCTGTTAAGATTGGTTGGCATCAATTACTAACTATTGGTTCCCAGGGAATTAAGGAGTTAACGGATAGTGTGAATAAGTATTTCCTAGCTGATTTTAAGCTTGGCGATGTTGCACACATTAATGAGTATGTGGTTAGGAAGATATACGAATTAGGCATTAATGGTTTAATAATGCATGCTGTGGCCGGTAGGGATAACCTAGCTACCGCCATTAATGTGGCGCGTAAGTTAGGCGTTGACGTATACCTTCTAATCTCTATGAGCTCTGGCGGTGAGTTGTATGATAGGAATCTTGATTATAATGTATCACTTGGTATGAGCCTTGGCGTTAGCGGCTTCATAGTCCCTGCGACAAAACCCAATGTGGTGAGGCAGGTCAGGTCAATGGTTGGTAGTAACTATCAATTATTATCACCAGGCGTTGGTGTTCAGGGTGGTAAACCTGGATGTGCAATAGCCAGCGGAGCCGATTTTGAAATTATTGGTAGATCAATAATCAATAGTGAGTCACCAAGGGAAACAGCACTCAATATATTGAACGCGATTAGGAATCCAATCAATTGCTAATTCTTAATCAGGAAGCACCTTATCAATTGGCAATAACCTATCTCTCCAATCAGATACAAGCTCTAGCACGAGCATGGTCTCTGTCTGGGCAATGTCAGGGTGTGTTGGCAGATAATTAATTAGGAAATAACTGAGTTGCCTGAGATCCTTAGCCCAAACCTTAAGTAATATGTCATAATGACCAGTTATTACATAGGCCTCCTCAATCCAGGGTAGTTTAGGATCCGAATCACTATCCTTTAATATCTTCTCAACAAGGAGTACTTGGGCTGACTTACCACCACTTGGTGCGCTCCTCCTGACGCTAATTAGTACGAATGCGAGGAGTGTGAAGCCTACCTTTAATGGGTCAATAACAGCCCTATATGAGGTTATTACCTTATCACCCTCAAGCCTCGCCAATCTCGTAGCCACAGTAGTTCTTGGCCTATTGAGGATCTCAGCCAACTTACTTAATTGTAGCCTACCGTCTTTCTGCATTTCCCTGAGTATTTCCTTATCTAACTTATCAACTATCATTATGGCAGGTTTAGAAAGTGCACTGTTTTAATCTTTCTATCATAAGGAAAAAATAATTAATTTAAACATTTGATTAAATGAAGAATACACCTCATGCAGGTGCCCAGGCGATCTTATACTTAGCTTTCCAATCCTCAAACTCCTTCTTCTCAGCATCACCCAGTGGCTTACTGAACCTATACCAGTTGGCCTTGCCCTTGGCTGAGTCTGGTGCCTCGCTGGTCTTCCATATGCAGTTCACTGGACATACCGGCACGCAGCTGAAGTCGTCCTTACATAGGTCCCATATTAGCCTCGCCTTACCATTCTCATCTAACTCCAACGCCTGGTATGGGCACACACTAACGCAGCGCCGCAGCCAATACATATATCTTGGTCAACAACGACCTTCTGGAATGGTCCTGTCTTCTCTGCCATACGGAATTAAGCTTAATTGGGGGTCTTAATAACTATTACTATTGATACTGCATGTACGTGATTACGATCATGGAGTATCAATTAATAAATAGGGTAAGTATTACAGGTTAAAAAGTCTAGAGAAATTATTACTAACAACATCCCATAAATCCTCAACACTGACACCCTTTATCTCGGCAATAATTCTCGCGGCATCCTTAACCATGGGAGGCTCGAGTGTTATACCCCCCCTATACTCATAAGGTCCATCGCTCTCCAGCAATATCATATCAAGCGGCGCCTCCTTGGCCACGACCCTTGACTTCTCCTGTATCTTTATGGCAGCATTAATCGATATATAGTAACCATAATCCCTCAACTCCTGAATCAGGTTAAGAGGACCTGTGTACCAATGAAATAAGACCCTATCCACATCAGCCTCCTAACCATCTCAAGAACATCCCTCCAAGCATCCGGAGCATGAATATTAAGCGGTAAGTCATAATCCCTAGCCCAACTAACGAAAGTTGGAAGAACTCAACCTGCCTATTGAAGGTTTGTGGAACAAATCTCCTGTCAAGACCAACCTCACCAATGCACTTGGCCTCGGGCAATAACTTCTCAACCTGCCTTAACTCATCAAGCCCAACCTTATCCACGTTCCAGGGGGGGTGAATACCCACACATGGCACAATATTCTCATAATTACCTGATAAGTCAATGGTCCTCCTTGAGGATGGGTAATCATCAGAAACAGCCGCAACTACTATTTCCTTAACAAACTCTGCAATTCTACTATCCAGGAATTCGTGCAAGTGCGTATGCGCGTCGTAAAGCATCATGTGCATTAAGGTTAGGGATTATTAAAGGGTTATTACTGTTGTTCAAGCTTAAGCACTTGGGACTTGACCTCAGTAACATCCTCCCTCCTACCAATTACGACATGCCTAACAGTCTTACCCAAAGGCCTGGTCTCACCAATGTATACGATATCGCCAGGCTTAACATCAATGCACAGTGGAACCCTAACATGCATCTTCTTTCTTCTCCTCTCATACCTCTTATACTTAGGATCGTAATGTAACCACTCATGGATAACGGTCGCAGTTCTGCCATGAACCTTCTCAACGGTGACAGTGAATACCTGACCCCTAACACTTAAGTGCCCATGCCATGGACACTCAGGGTCATTACAAACCTTCTTAGGCGGTAAAAGCCAGGGAATACCAACATGCCTAACCCTAACAAACTCACCATTAGGCAACTGAACCTTCTCACCAGGCCTAGGCCTCTCAGGCAACTCCTTAACAATGACCTCAACCATCAAGCCACGTACAAATAACCCCCCCTTTAAAACAATTTCTTTTAAAGGGAACCCAAAGACTTATAAGTATGGTTACTGACTTATTAGTGCCGCGATAGTCCCAGAGAGGACCGTGGCGGTCCCCAATGAATGCGGACGGACGAACCGCGGGGGGGATTCCGTACATCCATACCTTCTCTTACAATCATTATAATAACGAAATATCAGTAATGACGGATTTCCTGCTCGGGCATCATAAATATAAACCAGTAACACGGCGACCACGAACTCGTATACTGGGGGGGGATTCTTCAACAATGAAATCCGAAATAATGCTTTTAAGGCCTAATTATTCTTGCTGAATAATATGGCAGGTGTTGGTATTTGCAGGTGGTGATGGTAAGAATGTTTTTCCTAATGTAGTTGATTTCATAAACGGTTTTTACCCGACGCCTCTCGTTAGGCTTGATCGCTTTGGTGATGTTTGGGCCAAGCTTGAGTTTTTCAATCCACTTAGTAGGAGTATTAAGGATAGGACCGTGCAGTTCCTGCTCCGTAGGTACTTAAATGATTATTTACATGGCCGCCTCGTCTTTGAGGCCTCCTCAGGTAATGTGGCGATTTCCCTGGCGGCCCTGGCCAATGTTTATGGGTTTAAGTACAGGGCTTATACAACGAAGCACCTGCGAGACTACCGAGGTTCTTCTTAAGGTCTTGGGCGCTGAGGTTGTTAGGGTTGATAGGGAGATGATTGATGAGGAGTTTTGGCGTTGGGTTAGTGAGGAGGCTGTTAGGAACGGGGGCGATCAATCTTAATCAGTTTGAGAATGTTGATAATCCTGATGGTCATTACTACGTTACTGGTGAGGAAATTGTTAGGCAGTTCAGGAGTGTTGGTAAGGTGCCTAGGGTATTAGTCGCGGGTATTGGCACTGGTGGGCATATAACTGGTATTGCTCGGAGGCTTAGGGATGAGTTTGGCAATGTTTACGTTGTTGGTGTTGAGCCTGCAGTGGGTAGCGCAATACCCGGAATAAAGAGGCTTGAGTCTGGGACTAGGTGGGTTCGTGAGGTCGTTAATGAGGTTGTTGATGTTAGTCTTGAGGAGGCTGTTAGGGGGGGTGTTATTACAGTGGCTAGGAATACGGGTCTGCTCATTGGTCTTAGCAGTGGCGCTGTCTTTCAAGCTTTTCTGAGGGTTAGGGAGAGGTTTGGTGATGTGACTTACCTATTGATTTTTCCTGACGATATTTATAAGTACGTGAGTATCATTGGTCGTTTCATGAATTCTGCGTAAGTTCAGTGAAAGTTTCAGTGTACTCTTTAAATAAAAACCTGATAGGACTTTTTAACCTGTACACGTATACGTGATATGATGACTGGCAAGTACAAAGTCTTCATAAACAGGAGAATGGGTAGGATTCTAGTCAGTGGTAAGTCTGAGGACTTATCACTTATTGAGGAGGGCTGGAGGATAATTTATGAGGATAATGATTGGAGGAATGCCTTTGAGTATGCCAGGAATTACGCTGATAGGCATGATTACGTGCTCGAGTGGTACCTTGAGGAAGAGAAGGAGGTTTTGAAGGACGCCTTAATTAATTAGGTATTACTTAACGCGTTCTCTATCAACCTTCTTAATAACATCAATTATTATATCCACAGCCTTCTCGGCGAGCTCCATGGGTATGTTTAGCGGTGGTGCAATCCTAATAGTGGACTTGCCCGCGCTTATCACGCAACACCCCCTCTTAAAGGATTCATAGAGCACCTGCTCAATCTCCTTAGTGGCATACTCCTTAGTCCTCTTATTCCTAACAAGTTCAACACCAATCATTAGGCCGAGGCCGCGAACATCGCCAATCAATTCCGCGTGATCCATCTCCTCCATGAACCTCTTCTTTATATAATCACCAACTCTCTGCGCATTTATCAGTAAGTCCTCGTCATTTATTATGTTTATGACCTCAATACCTGCAGCCAAGGCCACTGGTTACCGCCAAAGGTGTTTGCGTGGGATCCCCCTTGGTAAGTCCATTATGCTTGCTCTACCAACAATTGCGCCGAGTGGTAAACCTGCGGCTATTGCCTTGGCCATCGTTATTATGTCGGGCTCAACGCCCCCAATGCTCGATGGCAAACCACTTGCCGGTCCTGCCGAACCCAGCCTGTACCTCGTCATCCACAAGCAATATGCCATACTTATCAGCGATTTTCCTTAAACCAGGGAAGAAGTTTTTCGGTGGAACTACATAACCACCCTCACCCTGTATTGGCTCGAAGAATATTGCCGACACCTCGCTTGGGTCAACCATTTTTCCAAATATCCAATCCTCCAGGTAACCGAGAACAGCTTCGCCACACTCTTCCTCAGTTAGGTTCTTTCCAAATGGGCACCTGTAGGGGGGGTATGGATATGGTATGTGTATTACGTTAGGCAGCATTGGGTTAAAGCCAAACCTCTGTATTGGCTTGCTCGCGGTTAATGACATTGAGCCGTATGTTCTTCCATGAAAGGCGCCCAGGAATGCGATTATGTAAGGTCTCTGATTTCTAAAGTGGCCACGTGATATCTTCATGGCTCCTTCTATTGATTCAGTGCCTGAGTTTGTGTAAAAGACGCGTTTAGCGCCGCTTATTGGTACTATGCCTGTGAGCATTGATGCGTGTTTAACGATTAATTCGTAATAGAAATCAGTCATGCTATAATGCGTGAATAACTCGGCTTGCCGCTTTATTGCCTCTATGATCCGTGGGTGGCTATGCCCGACGTTCATAACTGCAATACCAGCATTGAAGTCGATGTATAGGTTTCCATCAACATCTTCGATAACAGGCCCATAACCCCCGCCGAATGACGAGTGGGTACCACCGGCCAAAGGACTGCATTACCAGTGACTCATCTATCTTTATTATTTCCTGAGCCTTCGGACCAGGTGGCTCAACAACTATTTTAGGAACATTACTCGGGTCTATTGGCCAGTACCACTTGGGCGGCATTGGCATTACTAGGATTTATCTAATTAATAAATTCTTCTCTATAGGTTTTCATCATCAATAATTAAGTAAATAGGTTATATTTAATGGTAATAAGGCTTATTTAGTAATCAATAATTTAAGCCGGCACGGTTGGTGTGACTATTGCTCTACCATCACTTAGGTACCTAATTTTAATTAAGTTCATGTTGGATAGCTTAATCAATTCCTTAATAACGTCATTTCTAGTCGCAGCAGCTGATTGGGTCACCATATCAATTAGTGATGCCATTGTTGTAAAGCCTAGCTCATTAACTGTCCTTAAAATCTCTAGGTCAATATCATTTAACGCCTCCCTACTAAGTTCGAAATTATTATTCACAACGCTTAATCCAAGCCTTGTTACTAATACCTCAGAACCCATGCCATTGCTTACCCTAATTAACTTGCCAAAGATTTCCTGGGGGGGAATCGATATCGACGTCATCACTAATTCATCGAATACGCCAATATCACGTGGCATACGGCTAGTTATAACATAGATATTGCCGAAACCCCTCACCTCCTGCAATTCATCCCTAATCTCGTCTATAAAATCCGTTGCAAGTATTGCTGAGCCCTTAATTCCTTTAGATGCATAATAAGCCAGTATAACCGCAGCCACCAAAGACTTTATGGGTTCAATGAGCGGAGCATTTATGCAACCCTTACCCAACGGTTTCCATATATTAAGCATACTCATTAGCTTTATGAAGTAGTAAAGCCTCGATGCGTTATAGTCCTGGTACGTCTCAATTATGTAATTTACAGCATCATGAAGCCTTGATGAGCTCATAAGCGAGTCAAGCAGTAGTCTCATATCGTCATCTCTTAGATCAAGTATTTTACTCCACATTATAGCTATTCTCGTTATAATTCCTGGGCTCAACTCTACATCAATACCAACATCATTGCCATTACCTGGACATAACATGGTTATTACCCAATCGTTATTTGGCAATATATTGCGAATTAAGTAATCAAGTCCCAACGATCCATGTATTAGTATTAGCATCGTATTACTGCCTGTCTCGTAATAGAAAAGATTAATGATTAAAATACCGTAACTAATCAATGTGGGGAATTTTTAAATTAGCAATTAGTACGTAGATTCGGCATTAATGGCGAGGAGTATTAGGACAATGGCCGTCCTGGCATCATTGCTTGCCTTATTAAGTAGTTTTACATATAATATTGCCATCACGAGGAAGATACCAACAGCAGGACTTGGATTACTATCGTTATTAAATGCGACGATTGCCTTCTCAAACCTACCGACTGCCTTAATAAGCTTCGCCTACCCAAGGTTGACGGCTAGGGATAATGGGTTAAACATCATTGCTGCCGTGAATGTATCATCAATATTTTACCTAGTGACGCTTGCATTAACCATAGCCTACCTAGCAAGTGTTTGGACTAAGATGGGGGGGCCTATGCCTGGTTGGTCCTTATTATAGCGGTGCTCTCGGAAATAACGTCATACCTGCAGTCCATAACGAATTCAATATTGATGGTTAAGGATAGAAGTAGGTTCGTAATAACATCTATAATTCAATCAATTACTAAGTTCATTGCCATACCAGTGATAATGGTCCTTGGATGGACCATAGAGGTTATCCTGTGGTCGACATTCTTCATAGTGTTTATACCATCTCTATATGCCTTCATATATTCACTGAGGTATAACATTCACACCTACAACACCCGTAGATACTTGAGGGAGGTCCTTAGTGCATCCTGGGTACCATTAATGGGTTATGCAATTAATTCCTTTAGGTCCCTGGACGCAATGTTCATTGGGATCTTTGGTTATGCCCAGTTGGGTATCTGGTACGTGGTTTTCATACTCAGTAAGCCGTTTGGCTATAGTGGCACCCTCATTAACGTCACCTATGGGGAACTCCTTGAACGCGGAAAGCTAAACATAGTCTATAGAGACTTCTTAATAGTACTTTTAATAACTACTTATGTGGCGTTGACATTGACGTTCTTTCCTGGGATTTACATAAACCTCATTAGACCAAGTATGCGAGGTGAGGTTAGTTTATTGGTGTTGCCCGTTATTCTTCTTGCGATAAACAGCGTCTTGGGTAATGTTAATCAATTCATCAGTAATGTAATGCAGGGTGTTGATAAGAGGGATATTAAGAATGCCAGTGAGATAAGGCCTGGCGTTTATTTAAGGAGTCTTATTTTACATACTCATTTAGCCGAGCTTGTTTTCACAATTGTTTACTTATCAACAATGGTACCATTAATCATATTGTTCAAAGACCTGGGGCTCACGTATTATGCGGTGATTGGTGCGTTAGTCTCTTCATTACTTGCAAATACGGCAGCGTTGGGATTTAGGTTTGTTAAGCTGGGTAGCCTTAAATCCCTACTTAATGGTAAAGCGTTGATTATGGATTACGCATTACCATCATTACTATCAATAATTATTTTAGTGCTTATCGTACGTGTGATTAAATTCGTGCTTTATCCAAGTATTATTATCTCGCTGTTTCAGGTATTAATCGTATCGTTAATAACCCTAGCCATCTACTTCAGCATTGCAATGGCCGTTTCAAGAAATGTGAAAAATATAGTTATTATTTTAATTAGGAGGATAGTTAGCACAATTACTGCCTCTCAACCCTAAGTGCCTGTGGAATCCACTTCCACGAGAGGGCAGCGTAAATAACGTAGAGTAACAACGCATTAAAGAATGCAAACACAACAAGGCTCCCATAAATCAGGCCAGGCTGTGCAGACACTAACTGCAGTAGTGCATTCAATTCAGGCGTTAATAATGTGGAGACCTTTAGAGTATTGGCAACCTGAAGTGTGAATTGCAGTCCGTAAGCCTTAACAAGGACTGGTACCGCAGGTAATGGAGGAACTATTGCGTAAGGTAGGTGCGCCAAGCCGTTCATTACCTCAGCGCTAATCATTAGTAGCAGTACGAGGACGAGCTTGAGGCTGATATGGCCTATTGATGAACTTAAAGGATAGGGCCATTAGTATGAGTAGTATCAGGCCTAGGCTATGTCCATGTAGAACACGCCGGTCAATATCATGGTTGGTTCATAAACTGGGTATAGGCTTGAGGGTAAGTAGCAGGTGGCTTACCAAATATTGACCAAGCAACCGTCGGTGAGTATAGGTAAACCTCATATAAGTACAGCCCAGCGAATATTGCGTACAATATGCCGAATATTAGGCTTATCCAATTACTAATCCTATACCCAACCAACCTATACTCACTCTTATCAACTGAGTACCTCCAACCAAATATTGAGTTTATTAATACCCCCCCAGTCATCGCGATCGCTCCAAAAAGCGTTGCCAGGAATAATGGGGCATACGTTGGGTTTAGGAATACCTGGGACCAATTAATGCCAAGTGTAAATCCAACTATTGATGATGTATTCTTAAACACCTCAACACCCGCTGGGTAATTTATGAAGGCAAATACGAGCCTAAACATCGCCGGTATAACCGTAAGTGCTATAGCCATTCCATAACCAACGGCAACATGCTTCATCGGACTAATCCTGCCAAAGCCCCCTGTAGTAAAATCCAATGAAGGGAAGCGCTATTGCGACCCCAAACACAATGGCAACACCCCCACACAGGCCACAGGAGGGCACCGGCTATATTCGTGAATATCGGCAGTAAGCCCGCCAGGAACACGGTTATTATCGTGCCGAAGAGACCACCAATTGCGTATACAGTGATTAGGTAATTAGCCATGTTGTGCGCTAGATCAACATAGACCTGTTTATTACGCCTGTAACCAATTAACTCAAGTGTTGGCAGTATCCAACCAAGGCCAAGCACTGTATACACTAATGGCAGGTGAACGGCGAAGGCCCAGGCAATTAGGCCCACGGCAATGTCTGTCGCGGAGACCATACCCACCACCTCAGTACTCCATAGCCTTAATCTCGGTCTCTACGTACTTAGGCGCTCTCCTTAGGTATAGGTAAACCATGAACACCGCCAGTGACGGCATGGCGATCTCAACAATAAGCACCAATACTGCTAACCAAACTGGGAAGTAAAGCGTTGGATTCAATAAACCACCTGGCCCAACAGGTACGCCAGTAATTATTGGCGGGCCACCATTTGGATTGGGGGGGTCTGCCTGAACAAGTATGAATGGGTACCTACCTGACTCAGCCGAAACCGCGCCACCGATTGATGCAAAGGCTGCGAAGAACGGCATTAAATAAACGCCGCTCTTCTCAAAGAAGTTTGCCAATGCCCTGGCCCAGCCAAAACGACCGAAGACGCCAGGGAATAGGTACCAAAGTGATAGCGCACCGCTCCAAATACCGAGTAATATTCCGAATATAATCATGAAGACCCAGTAGAAAACAAATACAAAGGCTGGTGGTCTCTCATACGCCGGCCAGCTGTAGTAGCCCCAAAAGGCGTGGTTGAATGTTCCATAGGCAAAGAAACTCGTTAGTGGATCAATCCTAAGTCCACTCCAGAACATACCCTCAAGAGCCGCCAGCTTAAGTGGGTCATCCTGCAGAACAAGCTCGCCCTGTAGGTGCCC
This sequence comes from Vulcanisaeta distributa JCM 11213, assembly GCA_001316125.1. The sequence goes on along the minus strand of BBCS01000001.1, from coordinate 504,941 downwards.
AAGCACAAATCCCTGTATTGCCGTTAACACAGCCACTGTGGGGGGGACTAAAATCTTAAGCATCATCAACCTCTCCGGCTTCTTATCACGTATGTAGAGGTATAGGTATATCGCGGCTATTATGGACCAGGTAAGTATAACGGCAGCTAATATGCCGTGGAATATAAACACATTGGCACCCCCACCAGAACATGTTCCAAGCATCAGTTGGTGAGACCCACTTAACCACGTAATCCGTTAAACCAACCACATTCTGCCAGTGGCCTGGTATAGGTTAATTACTTCGAGACCTGGCGGTCTCATACTTAATGAAGCCATGACCGCTAATATATTGTAGGCGCTATAATAACCGCCAAATGCTGCGGCTATGCCTATTACCCAGTGAAGGGCTTGGTTCCTAATTTTATTCCACGTAAATACATAAAGCGGTAATATAATCACCTCCGTTAAGAATGCAAACAACTCCAGGTAAAATGGAAGTACTATGGCCTCACCAATAAGTGATATGAAGTTACTCCACAACGTAACTAAGCCAAACTCCACCAATGTGCCGAAGGCGGCGCCAACGCCGAAAAATATTGTTGATATTACCGAGAATGTCCTGGCAGTATTATACCAGAACTGATTATGGCTTTTGATGTATAGGTACTCAGTAACCACCGCCAAGAGTATTGCGCCAAGGAAGCTCGATGCCATTGCTAAATGGCTAGAACGCCAACCGCAGTGACAACCCTAACATCAGCTGGTGCCCCCCCAAGTATGCTGATCCACCATCGCACATAATTATGAGAATTAACAATTTATATAGTGAGGCGTCCTATATTTTCATTTGAATAGGCATATGTATGTTCACTAAAAATATTAGCATTTAATCATAAATATTTAAATTTATTTAAATATAAAAGAATACATCAATCCCTAAGAAACTGCCTTGCGGCGATTATTAATGGATCCCAAACCTGGGTTACGGCAGGTAAGTAGGCTAGGTCACTCATGAATAGATCCTCAATAGTTGCTCCCTTACCCATTAATGCGGCTAGCGTATCGATTTTACCGAGTACGTAAGAGCCATCATCACCAAGCACCTGAGCACCTATAATTCTCATGGTGTTTTTATCCACGATTAGCTTTATTGTCACATAGCCACCACCTGGGTAATACCTAGCCCTTGTCCTGGCAGTTATTGTGGCACCTTCCGCCTTAAATCCATGTCTAAGCGCCTCCTGCGTTGTTAGGCCTGCACTTGCTATGTATAGGTTCATGAACCTAGTCATTGAGGTACCAACAACGCCAGGGAAGACCATGGACCTACCAGCTATGTTACTACCTGCTACGAACCCCCCCATTTTATTAGCCGTGGTCCCAAAGGGGGGGTGCCAGTAGGGTTTACCTGTTATTAAGTTCCTTGTCTCAGCCGTATCACCTGCCGCGTACACGTTCTCTAGGCTGGTCTTCATATGTTCATCAACCCAGACAGCCCCCCCCGTCTCACCAATCCGTAAATTAAGCTGCTTAGCCAGTTCCACATTTGGCTTTATGCCCGTTGCCAATACCACGGCATCAACAACGTACTTACCACCATCAGTAATTATTATTTGCTTACCACCCTGGCTGTTAATCTCGAGCACCTTCTCATTCAATCGCAACTTTACACCATGCTTAATTAACTCATTCTTAACGGCTTCACCCATATCTTCATCCAGGGACTTACGCAATGGATAACTGGACCTACCAATCATTAACACCTCCTTGCCCCCCCTAAACCTAAGTGCTTCAGCAACTTCAAGCCCAATATAGCCAGTACCGATGATGCCGATGCTATTCATGGAATAGAGAATCTCCCTCAATCTTGCAGCATCGGCTGGGTGGTGCACCGTGAATACGTGACTCCCCCCCTCAATTGGTATGCTTGGTATTGCCGGAACAGCGCCTGTGGCAAGCACTAGGTAGTCCCATTGCACCTTGTTACCCTTATCCGTAACCACGTAGTTCGGGCCAACCTCAATAACTGCTTCATTAACCCTAACATCAATACCCCCTCTCCCTCCGGAAGTAATCCGGTGTATAATGCATGAATAATTCGTAATTATCAAATAGGCCCTCAAGGTAGTACGGAATCCCACAGGGCGCGTGGCTAACCATGCCCGTACCCTCAAAAACTACGACCTCAAAATCACGCCTTAACCTCCTTATTCTAGATGCTGCGCTCATGCCGCGGCGCCGCCCCCCCCAATTATTATGACCCTCATACTGCCGTGAATTAAGGAAGAAAAAATAAATTATACCCTTATAAAATCAGCATGCGTGAATGCAGATGCATAATGGCAATACTAATGATAAATTGTCAATGATAATTGATATGATGAGGGAGCTCGAGAGGTACCTAGCCATTTTATACGGCATAGCCGCCTCAAGCACCAATGAACCATTTATAAGCGCAATAATGAGGAAGATAAGCATTGAATCGGCAATGCACAACTACATACTAACGACAATAAAGGAGCTAATCCGTGAATGTCCACCAAAGAAGGTCTTTGACATGGAGACATTGGCATCGCTGCAGGGAAGCATTGAAGAGGCGATAACACATACTAAGTCGTTGATTGATTACATAAACTCAATGGAGAAGGTTCATTATTACGCAACGAACGTAATAATTGATAAGTTAAATGAGTTGGAGGGTTATGAGGATAATGCGGTGAGAGTCTACAGTTTTCTATTGAGGAGCTACCTACCGATTACAAGTACAAGAATGAATGCTAGACATAGGGCGGCCTCGAAGCTCATAGTTAAGTTGCTTAAGGGTATATCAGATGATGAGAAGCACCATAGTGAGCTTCTCCAGGTTATTAGGGAATACTCACTAAAGCGTTAATTTGCCTAATACAGAAAGGAATTAAAGTGCTTGGTCCAGGTCGATACCGTGAAGAAATCGGTAATCTTCCTTAGGGAGTCCACGGGACTTATTAGAGAGATTGGTCCCTGGACAGCCTTGCTCATGAATACCGCGTTCATAGCCTTCCAGTCAGGGTTTATACTGCTGGTGTCTAGTATGTTCAATTTCCCAAGAGGAAACCCATTAATAGCCATAGCAATTAGTGCATTATTATTCTTACCATTAACAATATTGCTTAATAGGGTTGGCGTTACGTATTATAGGACGGCTAGTGACTACATATTCATAACGAGGAATCTACACCCATCCATAGCTTCGCCACAATGTTCATGTTCGTGATAGATCAGATGTTCTTCAATGCCGTATTAATAAGCCTTGGTCTGATCACGGGATTAGCACCCGCAATAATGGCCATCGGCCTTTCAAATAATGCACCTTACCTCATATCCCTTGGCAATTCACTAATGAGTAATCCATTAATGATATTCATAATGGCTCCATGATATTCGCAATCATTGTATTAATTAACATAGCATCATCAAGGCAGGTACGTATTTAGCATCGGCAATCTCATTATTTGGCATAATAACATTTGCATTAACAATAATATTATTTTACGTGTACGCGCCGCAAATAATTAACGTTGTAAATGCCGCAGCACCTAATATATTAAGTCAGGCTGTTTCTGTGTCGAGAGAATTACCGAGTAATGGCATTATCCTGGATACGATATACCTAATACCGTACTTAGCCTACGTATTCCCCCTTTGTAAACTTCATACTGTCAGTCGGCGGTGAGGTTAGGAGGGGGGGTAATGCAATGCCCATAGCAATATTTGGGACCTATGCCATAAGCGCTGCATTCCTAATACTCAGTGTGTGGGTTACGGTTTCGTCACTAGGTATTAATAAGTTGAATGGGTTATTCGCAATATACTACGGCATAGCCAGCGGTATTTCATGGCCAAGCTCATTACCGCCACCATACCCACAAGCCCTGCTCATAATGGCGTTGAGGAACCCCGTGCTTCAGTGGTTGATAGCCATTGGCTCATTTACCTGGTATGTAAATGTCGTCTCAGTACTTGTAATACAAATAGCAAGGTACATCCTCGCCCTATCCTTCGATAGGGTATTACCATCAATTCTCGCATACGTAAGCCCGAGGCCCACACACCAATTATTGCCCACGTAACGGACCTAGTAATAACCCTAGTAATAATGTACCTGTACAACTTCAGTATAGTCCCGTTATTATCAGCTACGATGGACGTAAGCACCCTGGTAACAATACTCATGTACTTCATGGTAATAACCATAACAGCCATAGTGCTTAGTATAAGGACAGGGACGATGAGGACTGCAGTACTTGGTATCTACATGACCGCATTATTCGCATGGATTGCCTATGAGGAAGTCATGAACCCAATGGCATACCTATTCGTACCATCAATAAACACCTACATAATAGGATTTTTCGCGGCACTATTCGTAATCGGCATCACGATTTACTACGCAGTCAGACTTTATAGGCTTAAGAGGGAGAGCATTGACATAAACATGCTATTCAAGGAGATACCGCCTGAATGAACTTAATTCACCTCCATCGTAAATGCATCAATTATTTTACCACCCCTAATCCTAATGACCGTTTCAAGGGACTTATCCCTAACAATTACGGTTATCACACCATACTCATAATCAATAAACGACGCCCTCCAATCATAATTAAGCTCCACTAACTCACCATCCTTCCAAACACCAATCACACTAGGATCGGCATGAACTACAGACATACCATTACCCACAACGCACCTCCTCTTAACCAACTTAACGAAATAACCAAGTCCACTGGCCACCAACACCTCCCTGTTACACCTCATTAACTCACCCAATTCTTTAACATGGACTTGACGTAAGGATTCACGAAGCGCCTTTTAAGGGTTCCCACTCAGGGAGAGAATAATCGAAACGCCTATATAGCGCTAGGGCGTTAGTTATCTGAAGTGCGGATAAACAGCACTATGCATTAGGTGCAGGGGGGGAGAATATAACCTATGTGGCCTATCCTACTGTCCAGTCCTGGCAGAATTACGTGCAAAGTACACGCTTAAGAATGTCGTTAATAGGGAGCGTGTTGATGGGTCTTCACCGCCAAGCATATTTGTTGGGCGTATTGGATATCCGAAGGTTAATGTCTATCCAGCGACACCGCCTATTCATGGCGATACCAGCAATCTTGAGAACCCAAAGACCTGGCTGAATATGAAGCTCGAGGACTTCATATCAAGTAGGCTATCATTAATTAGGGGGGGGTCTATCAAGGTCAGGGTTGGGGACGCTAGGAACCCGCCCAGGGCGCTCCATGATGTGCAGGTCATGGCATTATCAAGCGGGCCGGTGGATTCTGAGTTAGTGCTTGAGAGGCCTGTGGGTGTTAGGTACGTGTTTGACGAGCACTCACCACCCTTTGGACCATCATCACCACTGCGGGAGTTAAAGGTGGACTCATTACCGCCACCGCCGAGGATTGTTGATAAGGTATACAGCGACACTGATCTGAATGCTACGGAGGCCATTTGGAGTCTATATAGCCATGGTATTGACGTGCACCACATATCAAGGCTATTAAGCGTTGGCGCCCTTGGTGTTGGTAAGAGGAGAAGGCTAGTGCCGACTAGGTGGTCGATAACCGCCGTTGATAAGCATGTCTCCGATAAATTACTCAGTGAGGTTCGCGATTACCCACTTATAAGTGAGTATAGGGTTTACGTAAGGAGCATCAGGGATAACACATTCATAGGAATCCTCGCATCACACACCTGGCTCTATGAGTGGGCTGAGGCTTGGTGGCCTGGCTCGACGTGGAATGTGTGGGGGTGGTGATGTGGTTCTTGAGCTTGATTACGAGGGTTACTGGGGGTCGTGATGACTACCCATCAATAGGTGGTTGCTATTACGCGGCTAGGATAGCAGTACTTGAGGCGTTACGCTCAATGCGTAGGCAGGCTGCGGTGATATTATGGCGTGAGATTTACCCAGGCTTTAACCTGCCCATTGGTGTTTGGTGGGTTAGGGAGAATATTAGGGCTATGTTCAATGGTCCATATGAGAGGTTTTACGATCTAAGGGATGCCCTTAATTACGTGGCTGGCTTCCTAAGGCTACCAATAAGTACCTGGTATCTAGGTCTTACGTGATTAAGGTCCTAACTAAGCAATCAAGCCTAGTTAATTGGTTAGGCGGTAGGTAAATGAATAACATAATTAAATTGGGCAATATCGTTGTGAGGGAGATAAGGGTTAAGACTGCATTATCAAGGTCGGGCCTGCCGGAGTACGACTATGCATTAAACCCATACCTTGGCTGTCAGCATGGTTGTGTTTATTGCTATGCCATGGACTTCACGAGGGGCGAGCCAGGCATTAAGTGGGGTGAGGTAGTCTATGTCAAGGTTAACTTAATGCAAGCATTGCTAAGGGATATCAGGAGGTTCAAGCCTGGCATTGTTGGTGTGTCCACAATAACTGATCCATACCAACCCGTGGAATCCAAGTATAAACTAACCAGGAGAGCCATTGACGTACTATGTAATGCGGGTTATCATGTTAGTGTCCAGACGAAGTCTGCGTTAATCATTAGGGACCTGGACGTAATCAATAGGTGCAATAAGTCAATTGACGTGGGTTTCACAATAACCACAATGAGGAGCACTTACAGGGTCATAGAGCCCATGGCCGCGCACCCAATGGCAAGGGCATCAGCGCTCAGGAAAATAGCCAGCCTAGGTATTGAGACCTGGATATTCCTGGGCCCAGTAATACCCGGTGTAAACGATAAGGTGGAGGATTACGAACCAGTGATACGCTTAGCCAAGGAAACAAACTCGCAGGTAATAATCGATAGGTTCAGGCCAAGGCCGGTCGTAATTAAGTTCATGAGTAGAAGGTTAAGCCCCCCCATATACCCAGTGACTAGGGACTGGTGGGTCAAGACCCTAAACTCAATAATGAAATTATGTAGGGACTACGGCGTTAACTGCATCACGGCAGAGAATGAGTGGGAAGTAAGCCGAAAAATGAGGTAAGCATTAGGCTAATGTGGGAAGATTTAAAATAAATTATGGGTCTATTAATACTTAATGGGGGGGAGTGTGGTTAAAATAGATAATAGGGGGGGTAGAATTAGGCTGCCTGGAAGACTTGCTAAGTATGGCTCGGTGATTATAATTGATGTTGGTGAGTACTTCATAGGCATACCCATACCTAAGGATCCACTAACTGCAACATCTGGTATCATAAGGAGTGAGAAGAGTATTGAAGAATTGAAAAAAGAGGCCGAGGAAGAGACCGCTAAGGACGCCTTGGAAAGGGCTAAGAGGATGGGTCATGCTAATTGAGACGGAAGTATTAATGGCGCATTTGAAGGATAAGGATTGGCTTAAGAATGTAGCTGATAGGTTATTACTACGTGTTGCCACTGGGGATTTCGGCGAGGTCTTGGTAAGTAGGGAGGTTATTCATGAGATTTATTATGTGCTAAGCCGTGCTGGACTTAGTAGGCGTGAAATATTGAATAGGGTTTGTGCATTAACGCAGATACCAAACATTTAAGTGAATTCCAATAACTGTGGATATAGATCTATTAGCCTGGCTCTAATAAATCAGTACGGTCTTACATAAATTTTTGACGCTTATAACGCAGCCACATGCCTATACATGCCTATTGTACGATAGGGATAGGAAGATCATATCCACGGATAACGTGTATGATAGGGTTGTGAGTCTGACTAGAATTGATCCTAGGGATCTCGTTTAGTATTGCGTATTTAGAAACCTTTATTAATTAGGTCGTTGACTCACACTCGGCGAATTTAGTGGCTCAGGTTGGGAATGAGGAGCAAATAATTAGGGAGATAATGAATGCGTTGTCGGGTTCTGCACGTTATATGGCTGATGAGATTAAGGGCACGTTCTCTAAGTACGTTGACATTTACAGGAGCGTCTCAGGCTTCGAGACGCAGCAGGTTAGTCTTGGCACTGTTGAGAATAAGAGGGTCTTCCTAATTCAATCATCAATCACAGAACCCAATTACGACCCAAATAACTACCTCGTAAACGCCTTCAAAAATTACTTCAATATTAATGAGAACTTCTACCCAACATACCTAATGGGCGGTATTGAGTGCTATATGCAGTCAACACCGAGTGAGCCCACGGGTGTTAAGGTTAGTGGTTCCATGGTGTCCATCTATAATGGTGTTGAGAACGTAGAGGATAAGGATATGGCCAGGTAGTTTGTGCGAAGAAGGCTAGTATTAAGTTCTCGGACAATGTGGCCAGTGAGGTGAGTGCTAGCCTGGTGATTTATTTAGGGCCGCCTTTGACGTAATTAATAACGTTAGGAATAGGTTTGGGAATATTCGTGACGATTTCGTCAACACCTACGGCTTCGAGCCAGGTGACATAACGCTAACGGGTAATGAGGTTATGCTCAGCACGTTGTTTGACCTGAGCATGTCAAGTACGATGAGGGATTACATACAAAGGGTGTTCTCAAGTATTGTTCCGGGACAAACGCCAGAATTAATGGGATTGGGCTTACTCTGTGGTGCGCAGCCTGACCTCGTCTTCTCATATGACGATATGGAGAGAATACTCGTACTTGGCCACCCACATAAGGTTAGCTCTGGCGATTGCCTTAAGTACTCAATAATTAAGTACACGTGATTTTTACAGTAACGTGGCGTTACGCACTTAAAACCTCACCACCCTTTTCCCTTATTGCCGATATGAGGAAGTTAAGGACTATTAATCTCATCCTCAGCGCTCCTAATATCTTCAGAGCTAACATATACGTGAATTTCAACCAGCGGAGCCCTAATCTCATGGCCCTTGGGGTGGCTTTTGATGTATATTCTATTGCTCATCTTCATACCCCCCCTCTCAATTATTGGCGCCAGGTCGGCCTCGGGGACTCCCTTAACCGTTATCGATCTCTCAACGAAATGAAGCTTAGGCCCTATCTCACGTAGTTTTGGCTCCACGTAATTCTCGAATATTGCCATCATTTCAGCTGGGACTCCAGGTAACGCAATAATAATCGTGTTACCCTCCTCAACCCAAATACCTGGTGCAGTACCAACTGGGTTTGGCAGTGGTTTAGCACCCTCAGGCATTTTTGCCTGCTTAAGCCTAGGTTCAGTAAGCTCTAGATCCCTTGATTTAAATGTCTCAACCACGAGCCTAAGCGCCTCATCATTAATTACATACTTCCTATTCAGGGCCTTAGCCAGGTACTCACTTGTCCTGTCATCAAATGTTGGTCCTAAACCACCAGTTGAAATAACAACCCTAATACCCCCTCCTAATGGCATCTCTAAACACTTCAACTTCATCTTCCTCATTATCTGGCACGGTTATTATCCTCCTAACGTCATAGCCAAGAAGTGTTAGCTTCCTTGCAAGCCAGGACGCGTTAGTGTTTACGGTTTTTCCAATGAGTAATTCATTACCTATTGATATGATCCACGCCGTATAGCTCATTGTAATTAGTGCTTAAGGCACTCTTAAATGCCTTTGTGGTAGTTAACAAGGACATGTTAATAAATGGGTTAGTAATTATTGTACTCTGATTTAGTATGAGGAGGTTCGCAATAATAATCCTGGACTTAGATAATGTCCATCCTGAAGAGGATGATAAGGTTCGCCTAATTAGGATGATTGAGGAATCCCTACAGTGGTGGCATGGTTATTTAGGACAGAGTGATAAGTTAGAGCTTGATAAGTGGAAGGTTTATTACGTTGAGTGGGGGGGTGATGAATTAATGGTTGCCAGGGTACTTAACGCACTTGGTAAGTTTAGGGAATACATAAAGGGCGAGTTGTGATTATGGCGTTAAGAATCATTCAATTCTTGTCTCCTCATAACCACAATTAGGGCAGTGAAGCACGTACTTAATGCCATACTTACCATTAACCTGGATCAAAGCCTTATCAACAATAACCATCTTATGCAGACAGCGTGGGCATGTGTAATTACCCCTATAACCATGCTTACTTAATATCCTCCTCACGGCATAAAGCTAATACCCAACTTAGTCGATATAGCCTTTGACTCAAGCCTTCACTATATAGTCTTAAAACCTCCCTAACTAATTCGCTCGGCATTAAGTCTACCTTAGAGACAATCTTACCCTCAGCCCTAAGCCTCTCCATTGCTGCCCTAGTCCTCTGCCTAATGAACTCCCTCTCCATGGATGCCACGAAGGCCAATACAGTCCTTAAGAACTGCCTATATGCACCATCCAGGTTTTGAAGCACAGCCTCCTTCTCACTGGTACTAACTATGAGCAGACCAAGCCGATTCTCAACGATATCTAAGAGCCTAAAGAGCTCCTGGAAATTCCTAACGAGCCTCGATGTTTCATAGACCAGGAGAACCATTGGTCTAGGGCTAAGTGCATTACCCTCAATGTCACTGATTAAATTCCTAAAGGCTGGCCTATCCATTATTGGCGAGGCCCCACTAACTGCCTCATCAATGTAGAACTTCAATATATGAAAACCCCTTGACTCACTCCACCGCTTTAGATACTCAACCTGGTTAGTTGGGTCCTGCATCTCAGTGGATACTCTAACGTATGCTACAGCAGGAATCACAACAACGGATTTATTGTAAACACCTTTTAAATGATACACCAAGGTATTATTAACTGCGAAGCATCTCCTCGATTTATAAATAATATAGATAATAATGCTTAAAAACCATAGCCTATTTAGCCAATGAATGGTTAAGGCATTAATAACGGACCCGGTGGATGAATACATAATCAACGAGTTGAGTAAGCATGGCGTGATTGTTGATTATAGGCCAGGCATCAATAGAGATGATTTGCTGAAGATTGTTGGAGATTATGAGATTTTAGTGGTTAGGAGTAGGACAAAGGTCACTAGGGAGATTATTGACGCGGCCAGTAGGTTAAGGGTGATAGCTAGGGCTGGTGTTGGGCTGGACAACATTGACGTGGATTACGCCAGGTCAAGGGGGGGTGTTGAGGTAATCAATGCGCCGGAGGGGTCTACTCAGTCGGTGGCAGAGTTAACCATCGGCTTAATGGTTGCTGCGGCAAGGCTTGTGGCTCTGCAGGATAGGCTAGTTAAGGGTGGTGAGTGGCCGAAGGGTAAGTATGTCGGTACTGAATTATTTGGGAAGGTACTTGGTATAATTGGGTTTGGCAGGATTGGGCAGAGGGTTGCTGAGTTAGCGAGGGCTATAGGCATGAAGGTTCAGGCATATGATATAATCGACATGAGAAATAAGGCATTAAAGCTCGGTGTTGATTTCGTGGATTTCGAAACGTTGATTAGGGGTAGTGATTTCATAACAATACACGTATCCTTAACACCAAACGCAAAACACATGATTGGTGAGCGGGAGTTTCAGATGATGAAGGATGGCGTAATAATAATTAACACGTCCAGGGGGGGCGAGGTAATAGACGCAAGGGCGTTACTCAGGGCGCTCAATGATGGTAAGGTGGCTGCCGCGGCTCTTGACGTACTTGAGCATGAACCGCCCAGGGAGCCTTGGGAAATAGAACTTGCTAAGCATCCAAGGGTCATAATAACACCGCACATAGGTGCAGAGACCAGGGAGGCTCAAAGAAGGATTGCGGAAATACTCGTGAACAAAATAGTGAATTACCTAATGAGCAATAACATTAAGTGATGAAGGCAATGTCTGACAGGGGGACCTGACGACACGCATCATCGTGGGCTTTCAAGCCCTCTCCGCGGTCGTGCATGAGAATTATGGGGGAGGTTTATTTCCGTTTCTCCGTATTACTGTAAAAGTTTTATACCATGCTAGCATATGCGTATCAATGGTTGACGTAAATAGCATTGTGAATAAAGTAATGGTCATCGCCAGGGAACTAGGCATTGCAGCATCGGTTGAGGAGTATGGGCGTGAGAGGGTCGTGATTCTCGAGCTTAGTGAGGATTTCAGTATATATGTCTCCATAGTGTGCAATGGTGAATGCGATATTGAGTATGCCATTGGCGATGAAAACTTCACGTTTAGACCAGGGAGTATTGATTTATTACGGAGAGCTGTGGAAATCATTGAGAGGATAAATAATGAGGTCGCCAAGCATAAGCCGTCATAGTCTTAGGTATACCCAGCCCTCTGCCTGTTTACGTACAATTTCGGCAACACCAGCGTTCACTATTTTAACGCCATCTATTAATTGATCCTCAGTTATGTTTCTGCTCCTCATTGAATTCCTGCAGGCGACTATCACGACACCACGCCTCATCAGATCCCTTATCCGATCCTCAACACTACTACCCCTAACAACGGCATTTATTGCGGATTGATGAAAGACAACCTCAACCTCCGCGTCGGGTATTTCATTTATTAGGTTGTTGCATGAGGTTAGTGCCTGATCTATAGTATTAATATCCGAAATCTGTACCACGACCCTCAACATCGAAATCACACCAAGAAACTAACTTAAAGGACTTCCCCAGCTAATCGTGATTGATGAGTGAGGCTAACATAACCCTACCTGGCTTTAACACTATAAGTGATGTGAAAGGCATATTAAGCGGTGTAAAGATGAGTTTGGCAGGTAATCAGTGGTTCGTTATTGACGAGTTAATGGGGTTCCTAAAGTCCATGGGGTTTAACGTGTATGTTGAGACTATACCACCAGGACTTGTGCTAAGGAGGGCATTGGGTGAACCCCCCCTCGTTATTGGTGGTTTGGTTATTGACGCTAAGCCTGAAATAGTATCATTACCAACAAGCATGCTTAGTGGTTTAACGGTCAGGGATAGGTTTGAGTACGTTGAAAACGACTTAGCAATAGTGTATGTTGGCAAGACTGTGAACGATTGGTGTGAGTTAAGGGATAGGAGAGTTGCAATTCCAAACCCTGTCACGGAGGGTATTGGCGCATTGTTTAGGGAGTTATACACTGAGTACTGTGGTGATTACTCAGAATTCATTGGTAAGGGCTCGGTGTACCTAACGAGGATACACCATAGGGAAATACCTGAATTACTTCGTAATGGGTTAATTGATGCAGGGGGGGTGGTTTGGAGGACAGAGGCGATTTACTGGGGGCTTTAAATATACGGTGCCCAGTAGGAATAGGGTTAGTAGGTTATCCTTTGCATTAATGCCGTGGGCAAGCAATGACGCTGTTAAGGTCTTTGAACTTTTACGTAGCGACGATGTTAGGCGTATGTATGAGAAGTACGGGTTTAGGTGGATTGCAAAGCCCTAGATTCATTGCTTACTCCTACCTATGAAAATATCGCTGGATTTAACCGTCACATCCTTATGAAGCAATTCAATAATTGCTTTTCTATTATCATTAATCACCTTAATTAATTTCTTATCATCAGTTACCAACGTTAAATCCTCCTCAGATGCCACAGTGACGTAAGCAGCATCATAATACGTCAACCTGATTTTCATTGCTAGATTAAGCACTAATTCGGGATTCTTTGGCTTAACAATATTCATATGACTAAAAATTTTAAGCATATCTTTATACATAGTTAAAGCCTCGTCCTCTACTAAATACTTAAGCAACGCGGTTTCCCTCCAAATCGCATTACCAACCTCATATATTGTTAAGTCAAGCACATAATTATTGCGTAGAATTTTTACTGCGTCTCTCCTTAAATATTTAGTTATATTCATAATTGACGAAGCGTCAAATAGATAACTTATCTTTCATCACGGCTTGACCTAACAGCCTTACGATCTCTTCATCAGGTATCTTACTAAGTATTTGACCTGCCTCATCGAGAGCCCTAGCCAATTCCTCTTCCTCGGCCTTCCTGACCTTCTCAAGCGCCCTCCTTATTACGTCGCTAATCGGTATATTATATCTCTTCAACTTCTCCCACAACTCCCTCTTTATCTTTGCGGAGACCGTTACGTAACCCATGCAAGTATTACTATTGACGGTAGTATTATAAACCCTACTTCAATATCAATGCCTACAATACCTCCACTTCAATGTAACCCCACGAGAACATTATTATGCTTGAGTAGCATTTCCTTCATCTTAAGTGCATCCTTCTCGAGTAGTGGTGACTCGTTTATTATGGTTATCTCAATGTCCTCGCTGCCTAATTCCTTGGCCAAGGGCTCGAAGGGTGGATTATTAGTGTCAATTGGCTCATGCTCATCAACCACTCACCCTTCCTGTACTTAACGCAGGTGAAGTGGGTGTGCATTGGTTGGTCTCCGAAGTACTCATGCCACATGTTAAGCACAGCCCTATAATCAATGGAACCACCATTCCTGCAAACACATGCCCCCAATCAATGACAGCAACAACCTGTGGGTGATTAATCTCCCTAACAAGCCTAAAGGTCTCTTCCAAACCGCCGAATTGGCTTTTCCTAGCCATAACCTCGAGGCCGAGCTTAACATTCTTAATATCATTCTCCTTCATCCAATCAATGATCCTGAGGACGCCATCCTTAACGGCATTATAACACCCCCCCTCCGGGCCAAGCTTACCGTAGTATGCCGGGTGGAAGACAACCACGGTCGCGCCCATCGCCTCGCCCCCCCTATCAAGGGATTCCTGAAGTCTCGCCAGACTAGCCTCAACCTTATCCTTCTCCTCACTACACAGGTTTATGAAGTACGGCGCATGCACGGACAGCCTAACACCAAGTTCTCTAGCAACCTCACCAGCCTCCTGCGCAGCCTCCCTGGTCATCCTAACCCCCCCCTGCACAAACTCAACCTCCATGGCGTTCAGGCCGACCTCACTCACGTACCTAATACCGTCTATCGTACCCGCACTCCTCTTCCTCTCCTTAGCACCTATTGGAATCCCGGCAGGCCCGAGGTATACCCTAGCCATTGAGGTAAGCATTGTGAACAAAACTAAAGAGTTTTGCCTCAGAAACCAACTCAATAAATCAAAGATAATACATTACCCCCACGCACCTCCTCGCCCTAACTACCAATTCGCTTGAGATGCCCAAGTCATCCCTGAGAACAATGCCCAAGGCAATATCAAGGGCGAGCGGGTAGCACCGGTCAACGATCTTAAATACCTCATTAACATTAAATGCTAGGACCTCAACATTAGGCGGAGTATCTAAGTCAAGAAGTCTCCTATGCGGCGGCTCATTAAAGTCGCTATAACAACGACATCGATGTCGCTATCCTCTGCGAAATCACCCCCCCTAGCATAAGAACCAACTAGGAATACCGTACCACGAACCCTATCAGCAACCTGCCTAGCCAGCTCCAATGCCCTACTCCTCAACTCCTCACGCCACTTAATAATCCCCCCCTCCATAAATCCTCAACAAATACTATAATCCTCTCAGCGGCCTTAATAGCCATTTCCGCATCACTACGCGTAAAGTACTCATAAGGCACACCCTCACTCCATGCATCGACATACCTAGTCGGCACGTAGAACTTATCAAGAAACTTACCCAAATCCATAACATCACTGGGGGGGACCTGAACCATCCTACCCAATTCACTAAGCAAATGAGTAATGGAGTGACCCCTCGTGGGCCTGCCAATTCCGTATAGAATAGCCTTCACGGCAAATTCCGATGCCTGATGCGCCTTGAAGCACGACCAATTATAATCCCCCCCCTTTCCTCATCGCCCTTCGCTGACTCAAGCGTTCTCCTGGCCATTGAAATCCACCTACCGAACTCCTCAACATCAACGCTAAGACTCATTACCCCCCCCTCAAAAGGGCCTAGGCTGAGTTAAAAAGTGTATAAAAGGCCTGAACCATGAGTATTACTGAAATGCCCATCTACTCATGGCCGTTGAGAATGTACGAACCATCAAGCGAATTACTCAGGTTACCCAACGTTAGGGAGAGCTCATTCAGTGTGAAACTCGAGAATAATAGGGTCAAGTGCACATTATGCCATAGGCAATGCACATTGTCAGATGGGCAGGTTGGACTCTGCGGTATGCGATTCAACATTAACGGAAGACTCTACACATCCACGTACGGCCTACTAACGGCAGCTGAATCAAGACCAATGGAGATCAAACCATTATTCCACTACTATCCACGCACATCGGCCCTAACAATTAGTACGTATGGATGCAACTTCCCATGCGCATGGTGTCAGAATTGGCACTTGAGTAAATTTACCAGCATGGATGGCGTTTATGTGCCACCCGAGAAGCTTGTTGAGTGGGCTATTGAAAATGGTGACTCCGGGATTAACGTGAGTTTAATGAACCAACACTATTAACTGAGTATGCAATCGACGTTTTTAGGCTTGCCAGGGCCAGGGGGGGCTTGCACGCCTCAATCAACACTAATGGTTATCTCACTCCTGAGGCCCTGAGGGCCTTATTTAATGCGGGTATGGATGGGATGAACTCCGACATTAAGGGTGGCCGTGAGACATATAAGCGGTGGTTGGCTGCTGATTTCGATAGGTTAATGAGTACCCTTGAGTATGCCGTTAAGTTGGGTATTCACCTGGAGGTTACGTACCTAGTAATACCTGGTGTTAATGATGATGAGGCTGATGAGGTAATAAATGCGGTGGCCAGGTTGGGTAGGGATGTTCCACTTCACATAACGGCTTATTACCCAGCACATAAGCTACGCAATCCACCAACACCTGTTGAGTTGATTGAGGACATTTGGAGGAGGGCTAAGAAAGAGCTTGACTACGTCTATGTCGGCAATATACCTGGCACCCAGGCCAGCACACGTATTGTCCAAGGTGTGGTGCCGTATTAATTAAGAGATTTGAGGACAGAGTCATCGACGTGAAGCTGGTAAACTACAAATGCCCCCAGGTGCGGCTATGAAATAAAGATCAGAGGCTACATAGGCAAGTACGGAAACCTATACAGAAGGTTCGTATAGTTAAACAGTGCCGTGACATAATTGACACAAACATGGAGATTAATATTTGGTGCGATGTGCTAATAAACTAAATATTACTTACCTATCTCGTTCACTGTGAAAAACCAAATAATAGAGTAGAATGTGACATAGAAATAAAAGGTGAGTTCTCAGTCTGCATTTCATTAAAACTGTCACAAATACTAGTTTTCACCAACTTGATAGGAGATGGCTAACTGAGTGGAAGTCAAAAATTAACGTAAACTTAACAAACCTAATTTAACTTATAAATTACTAGACCTTATTCGATACGTTACAATTAATTATGCTCTAAAGATGCTCAACCCTTAGAACGTAAAAGAATACTTGTTACGAACGCAACCTCAGGTCTACGTCAACATATTAAGCTTTATAACTTCACTGGTATAACTTACATAAGAAGAACACCGCACTTCACGGCTTATTACACCGTGAGATGCAAATTCGTGGTTAATAATTTGTTTAATATTGATGCTATGTCGTAGATTATGTGGGTCTTTAAATGCCGTTAGTTCAATTAAGGAACGATTGCCCTCACATATACTAGGAAACACAATATCAACATAACTAATAATAGGGTCAAGAACGTTACCAATAGTATGTAATAAAACAACAACCAAGCTTACGAACAAGAAATCTAATATTTATTAGAGTCATGACGTGAGATAATAATTTAAGTCTAGCCTTGATATAGTTACTCCATGCTTGGGTCAGGTTTAAAGCTTGATTAATACAATTAAATATTGTGTCTAATCTACGCATTATTGACGGTATTGGTATGGTGAGAAAACTGGTGATGATCATATTCGCCGTGGTGATTGTGTCGCTTATCCTCTTGTTCGTAAGTTTGAATAAATCATCACCAGCAACGGTGAAGACGGTATCATCACTTCCTTCACCGTATATACCAAGTTGTTTCTCACAGGGACCCAATATTTCGGTAAGTCCCGGCGCAACTTATGAGTGCGTGTTGGCGTACATGCCGACAGGTAATTGTGGGGGGGTGTATATCTCACTTAACCTCACATCAAGCATGCCCGTGAATGTCGAGATGTCGGATGAAAACGGTTATGTGCTCTATCAGTGGTCTGGCATGACGTATATTAACCAAGAAATTAAGCTGGTTAATCCAAGCTCATACAGCGACAACCTCTACCTCATAATCCATAATCCCAACGGTTACACCGCAAACGTGTACTTATCATACACTGAATACAGAGGATGTAGCAGTTAGTCAATGTTATAAGCTGTGATTAAAATTATTGGTTTCAATTTTGCAATCTTCGTATTTTGTTTCATTTACGACGGCGATTATAAGTAAGATTCTAAACTCAATTTAAAATAATCACGTGCAGCACAGCACTTAATAAATTGCCCTTAATGTCGTGGTTAATGTGAGTGATAAGTTACGTAGAGCTATTGATAATGCTGCTGTTGCTGGTGATTATTCGCTTATTGAGCGGTTAGTTAGCGTTATCGAGTCTTGGGACAACGTCGATGATGAGGAGAGGAGGTCACACAGAATATTCATGAGTAGGTGTAAATCACTTTATAAGCGGACATGAAATACTACATGCCAATGGTTAATTGCATGTAGGAGCTCGTTAGTATTGGCAGATTGCTAGGGTTTGGTTCTTTTTGCGTTTATTGAGAATGTTTCAATGCTTTTCATAATAATTATATCAGTCTTAATGATTAAAATACTATAATGTTAAAAATGCTTTGGTCATGAAACAATAACGGAATAATTAAGTCCTATTGATACTAGCAAATAATGAGAAGTGGTTATGGTGGATCATCCCCCCCAAGGCTTCGCCCCGGCCTTACCAGGGTGATGTACCTTGGGGGGGACTCATTGCAATTCATTTAGTTAATGTCTCCTAGGTCTGATTACGTGCTTTGTGCCTGGTCTAATAAGGGAGTCTGATAGGCGCGCAGAATCAATACCTGTGTCTTACCTAGGTATTACTTAACATACTCATAGACGAGATTGCCCTTATCATTGAGTCTCTTCCTAATCCTACCCTTACTACTTAGGCTCTCGATGGCCCTGAGGATGTCGGCGATCCTGATACCCCCCCTGGACTTGCCCCAGGCCATTAACTCATCCTTAGTAATAACACCCCCCCTACTCATTATGTGATTTAACACCGCGTCCTCAATGCCACTTGGTTGTTGTGGGATAGCCCTCTCAGCAGTCTTAGCCTCAGCTGCCTTTACCTCGGCTGGCTTGGTTATGGGTTTAGCCTCGGACTTTGGCTTTTCCTCTGTGCCATAGAGGAATGAGGTTATTGATGCGGTGCTCTGCTCCTTACCCTCCTCCTTCTTCCTAGCTCTTCTGGACACAACTTATTTTTCATGAACCTAATTTAATAATACTTACTATCACCGTCCATGGAGGTATTACGGAGCAATTACTTATAAGTGGGCTGCGTGTCGATGATTATGATGAGTAGTTCGGAGAGTAGGGTTTGGGCTGCGATTGCATGGGCCCTCCTAATAATTGGGGGCCATAGTGGCTTGATCATTAGGCTAGGATGATTATGTTAGGTATTGGGCCGTAGAGTCCATTGGATTTACGATAGTCATTATCATTGCTTGGATACTCGTGGAGATCGTATCGATAGTGTTCGCATTCACGATAGTGATACCCCCCTAATACTGAAGGTGCTTTATGGACTTGGCGTATTCCTGGCATGGATAATTGGCGTGTTTAAGGCATTAACGGGTGATTACTGGAGGCCACCGATCATCCATGAAACCAGTGAGTGGGTTAAGAGGGTTTTACGACTATAAATCCTCATGTAAAACCCTAAGCCCAAGTAACCTGGCAAACTCCTCTAGCTCTTTTCTGAAGTCGCCATAAATCACCACTCTATGCCACCCACCACGCCACTTCCAATTACGTACAACATTACTTGCATTTCCACTACCTATTAGCTTTGTTGCGCAGGCCTGCGGTGAATACTCATTACTCACTGACTTAGATACGTGGATGGTCAATAATCGCTCCTCAGGATTGAAACCAACGATAGTCACAGGCTCATTCGTAGGTAATCTAACATGCACTGATGCATGCTTAGTCCCTAGGTGGGCCTTCGTTATTATGTAGGGTACCTCAGGCTTATCACCGCCATGAGGATTTGTCGGTGCGTAACAGTGATGATATATGAACTCACCCCTCTCCTCATCAACACCAACATTCACAACAAAACCATTCCTATTAAATAGGTACTTCGCAATTAATATTGGCACGGTAGCGTAAGGATCAGCCTCGCAGATTGGTATTATTCCATCATACCAGAGCTGCATGTAACCGAGGCATGGCCAAGCCCTCAGAAGCCCCGTGTTATAAAGTACTATGCAATCAACGGCTATTGCATTAACGCCCAGCTCCTTCACGGCGTTCCTCATGGCTATGTAAAGCTTGGCCGAATTCCTAATCTCATCCATTGAGTCGTCATAGACAGCCTCAGCATACTTAACCCACCTACTTGCCCACTCATCGGCTTCCTCATCACTAACCTTATCAAAGAACCTAACCCTAAACTCATTGGCATCCATTATTATTGGTGTGACCCCCCCGTTATTGACTGTATCAACCTAAACACACTGTACATGTCCGTGTTAGGTCCAAACTGCCAATACAGATGTGACTTAAGGCTGGGCGAGACCACAAACAATACCTTACTCATCCTTAGCCTAGCCAACGCCACTAAATACCTAACCCTAGTTATTACGGCCTGACTTGTTAAATCGCGTGTGGAGATCCCAATGACTGGGTAACCCTCACTTAAAGCCTTGCTAATACCTAACATATACTCGCCAGCACCTGCGTAGGCCTCAGCGATTATAATTACGGGTTTACCACTCCTAACTATCGGATCTATAAAACCCATCAATGAATTAAGAGCAACAACAACGTAGCCCACCGCATTACCCTCCATATTTAAAAACGACTGAACATCAACCGGTCCCTAATATCATAGCTCACGAATTCTACGTCTGGAAATGAGGACCTAAGGGTATTAATGAGGATGTTTTTCTCATTTTCAATAAACTTCAATGACTCCGGTGGAGCACCTAAATCGCCAATTACAGGGTCTATGAAGGCTAGTGGCATCCTTATTTTCGAGCTCATATGGATTAGTTTTCATATTGCGTTTTTATTTTTATTTTCTTTAATTTAGGAATTGAATATTTAAATTAGATAATTGAAAGAAACCTAGGCATTCTTAGAAAATTGAAGAAAAATTTAAATAGGAGAGATTTGTTTTTTCATTTAATGAATTACAAAATAAATAGGGGGCAATATGGACCTTTCACACATATTTATAGTAATCACTTTGGTTGCTTTAGTAATCGCAGTACTTGCACCTTTCCACTTCAACATAAACAGTCTAGGACAGATGATATACTCATTAATGAGTGGGTGGAATGCAAACGGTGTTAATCCAAGTTATGTTAAGACTAGTGCCACATTAAGTAAGGCGTATAATATGATTATTGTGACAATAAGCATTAGTAATAATGGTAACAATCAATTGGTGCTAGGCGGCACAACGATGATTGGTTCCACACAGTGTAACCTGGAGCCATCAATAGTAATTCCACCGAAGAGTACTGGTGAGATAACATTATTCATCTATACAATGAATGGCACAATGATGGATCCAATAACTGTAAATATTGGTGGCAACGCATATTCACCAGGAATACCACAGATATTCTGCTATGGAACTCACCTTGATCTCTCAGGAAATAATGAATTCACAATAGTATTTAGCACCATGAATAATGGCAATATCTACGTAAATATGAATCAAAACTAATTATTCATTAACTAACTTTTAACTTAAACATTATTTTCAACTTTTAAAACTATACCTCGCCTGATGTAATTACAATGCTCGTACCTTTACTGGTCTCAATACCCCCATATAAACCAGGCGATGGCTGCGGCAAGTCCCATTGTCCAGACACCCATGTTAAGTATCAGGAATTGACTTAGTGGTGCTGAGACGGCCCATATTGTCTCGGGTATTAATGAGCCAATCGATATTAACCTAACGAGACTAACAAAAGTGCCCCCCCTACGTTCTGTTGGCCATAATTCACCCTTAAACGTGTCCATGGCTAGGTACTGAATACCGATGAATATGTTTAGTATGAAGTCCATTATTAGGAATAACGTGAAACTACTCACTATCGGCTTCATAAACGCCACTATTATGTAGGTTGTGATGGCTGCACCACCCGTGGAAAACAGCAGAACCACCTTCCTACTAATTCTATCTGCAAACGGTGCAACGAATAAGCCACCAATAAACTCGGCTAGTGCCGTTATTAATATTATGAGGGCTGTCTGACTACTGAAGTAGATTGGACCAACCTCATACGAAAGGAGCCCAAAGCCAACGTCGTTCGCAGTCATCATCATTACCGCTGCAATAAACCTAAACCAGAGCGGTGGATGCATAATAGGCTTACTTACCTGAACCTCAGCACTGGGTAGGTTTGTTGGATCCAGTTTAACCCCGTAGTACTTCTTGACCTCCTTAATTGCATCGTTAATCCTACCCTTCCTCTCCAACCATCTTATCGACTCAGGCATTTTCATCCTACTAATTACCAACACCATGAGTATTACGATGCCTATAATGCCAATGGCAAGTCTCTGGTAGAAGGGACCGATTAATTGAGTGTTTAGGCTTATGAAGGATACGAGCATTAGCCCAATGTTTATGAAGTTTATGAGGAAGAAGGCAGCCTTACTCCTATGTCTCCTCGGCATTACCTCATGCATGTCGGTCAATATCACATTCATCTCACCACCAGCGGCAGCGAGCATTATAGCCAACGTAACAAGTAGTGATACATAATTTGGTATGACAAGAGTCGTCACTATGAACAACGCTATGCCAATTGCATACATGGACATCGTCAATATAAAGAGCCTCTTCCTGCCAAACCTATCGGATAAGGCCCAACAAATATCAAACCAACTATTAACCATAGAAACGGCCATATTAAGGTCAATGCCGTTAAGTACGACGGCAGTGAAAACCAACCCGTAGCAATCGGCGCAATGCCGACGAGATATGCCTCAAAGAGGAGTCCAAGGGCGAAGGCTATGAACGACCACGTATGCGCACTTGACCATTTAAGATCCTCAATCGCCCTAAAAACCGATACATTATCAGCCATATACACCACTGACAATTAATTATTTAAAAAATTATCCTGAGCAATAATTATAATGCAGTGACGATCACGCACTAAGTAGGTGTCTCTAATTTTTCGAATTAAGAATAGGTTTTTATTTTTAATATCCAATGATTTTTAGAAAATAATGAGTTTAGGTCCTGATGAGAAGAGGAGATTTCTTAAGGCATTGGAGGAGGATGAGGAGTTTAGGCTAGCGGTTATGGGGGGGCTCCTGGGCATTACTGACATTCAATCATTACTCAAGGAGCTAGTTAATGTAGTTAATACTCTTGTTGGCGCAATTCGCGGTCTCATTGATGGTCAGGGTAAGTTATTAGAAATTGCCAAACAACTGCTTGAAGGGCAAAATAAACTTTGGGAGGAGGTTAGGGCTTTGAGGGAGGAGAACCATAGACTTTGGGAGGAAAATAAGAGAATCAACGAAAACATAGAGAGGCTTTGGCAGGAGAACAAGAGGATAAACGAAAACATAGAAAGACTGTGGCAAGAAAACAACAAGATATGGCAGGAGTTGAGGTGGTTACGAAATGCCTTACTTGAAATTAGGGACGCCTTAGGTGGTGGTTTTGAATATTATACAGCTAGGGTCGTTAAGGCAATACTTAGGGAAAGGGGTATTAATTGTGATATCATAGTTAATGCCACATTACCCATTGATGGGTATAGGGAGGTTGATATATTCTGTCCAGAACCATTAGTCATTGGTGAGGTTACAGTAACACTAAGAAGTACCGAAGAAGCTAACAATCAATTAGATAAACTAAATGCTTCAGTTACGGCTGCTGAGAAATTCACAGGAAGAAAAACGTACTTAAAAGTACTTGCGGTTGAAACAGTACCAAATGAAGTGTCGCAATACTTAGTAAATAAGGCCAGAGAGCAGGGAATTTACCTAATCATTGGTAGGGAGTACGAAAATAAATAAGATTATAACTATTTAACTATGCGTATTTATTGATATGTGGTTTATAAATAATCGCCGGAATAAATATATAGGTTATAATTATTATGAAATTGAACATTAATTAGCAGTAGAACGTATACGACACCTATGCGCGCGCCCGACCCCCCCACTCACACATGAGACGCATAATTAATGACAATAACTAATATTACTAACTTCCATTAAATTGAGTAATTATTGTTTAAGTATAACTTCTGTTGTATTGAAAATATCGTTGTCTTTTATATTATGTTCTTTATCAATTGCTTTTTGAACATTATTTCAGATCTATAGGAAGTATTTTATGTTTCGTCTTTGATTATTTATAATGTTTTTCGCGATTTTCGTGGAAGTAAAAATTTAAATATTGGTCTCTTCTTGATACAAAGTGTATGTATAAATTGAATACTGAGGTTGATATTACATTGAGGGATTTCGTAAGTAATGTGGGTAGTGATGTTTTGGGGGGGGCTATGCTTATTCATCGGAATGGTTTTGTTGTTTCCTCGGTAACTAAGGATGGTGTTGATGCGAAATCCTTAGGTGCTGTGTTTGCCGCTGTTAAGGGCGCCATTGATAAGATGTTTAGTAAGGTTGGTATTGGTAGTGCAAACCTTCTTCTTTTTAGGGCTGGGAATTACCTCATTGCTATGTCTCCAATAAATAATGAGGTTATACTGGTTAGTCTTGCACGTCATGACTCAAACCTGGGCTTAATACTGATTGGCTTGATCATGTTAGAGAGAGGATTGAAAAGGTATTTTACCACTGAGGACTTTGCTTATTAATTGCGGCAGCGCAATACGCTTATAAACCGCGATTATTACCTGGTAGATAATGTGTAGCTTGTTATTACCTTTGGTAAATTTAACAATGCCGGAGATGTACTGGTCAATATCGGTAATAGTTTGGTTAAGGCGGCTTCCATGGATCCATACGGTAAGGACTTCCTCAATGAGGAGAGGCATAGCGATGGATGGGGGGGAACGCTCCTCATTAATGCTAGTAATGCATCAACGCTGTATCACAGGAGCGTTAAGGCTATATTCATGGATGATGCAATAAGCATTATCAGAGGATTCTTAAGTGGCGTAAATAATGATGATACTGTCCTAATGATGATGCACGCTAGGCTGCGAGCACCGGTACGCCAATTAACGTGTTCTCAACGCACCCCGTTAGGGCTGAGACGAGGGATGGCTTTGAGCTTTACATGATTCATAATGGTTCGTTTTATAGAGATGATATTGCTAAGGAGATCGGCATTGATAAGGATTACGCAGCTAGGTTTAACGATACCTACATAGCCAACCTAGCACTCGCGAGGCGAGTTAAAAATGACATTACAAAGGATGACCTTAGTTGGTTACTCAGGTTTGTAAGGACTGGGGGCTAACCTGGGCATAGCATTGATTAGGGATGGCCTAATTACGTTAGTAGTTGGTAGCTATTACAGGGCTTTTGATGATGATAAGAAGGTATTTAGGGAGAGGTATTACAGGCTTTATGAATGCGAATTACCTGGAGGTTTTCTCTACGCATCGTCAACGGTCATAGATTATTATAAACCGAGTTTCATAGGTGATTGCCACGCATTAAGTAATGGAGAGTACCGTAAATACCACATCCATGGTGATGGCACAATTGAGTTTATTGAATCGTGGAGGTTCTAATTAGGTAAAATTGCTATATTTACGCTGGTCTTCAGGCCTGACAATCCACCTATCAACATACCTACTCATGTTCTGAAGAACCACAATCCTACTCGGCTCATCCTCATCCATGTACCTAAAGTTACCACCAAGCCTATTAATCTCCTCAAGTAGCCTCATGGCCCACTCCCTAACCTCCTCATGCCTAAGCATATCACTCCTCTTTAGCCTAAATGTGGAGTGGCCCAGGTGCATGTAGGACTTAACCTCGATGAAGTGTGGATTGCCGACTAGCATGAGCTTTGCGAATTCGGGTATGTACTTGAAGTCGTAGTTCAGGCTTCTGATCAGGGTTATCCTAATGACGGTTCTAGTATTCAATTTACTCAGTAACTCAAGGCTCCTTAACCACCTCTCCCACGCATCCTCCCTATACATCACCGGCACATTAATCCTATAGAACAACTCCTTATTTGGCGCATTGCAGGATAGGTACAACTGCGTTGGCAACGCATCTTCACGCTGTAGCCTTTCTAGCATCTCTGGGTGCTCTCCATTAGTGACTATGAACACGGACTTAGTACTCGGTAAACTCTTGAGGTACTTAACAAGCTGCGGTAGCTTTGGGTATAGTGTCGGCTCCCCCCCAGAAAGTGATATTGACCAATGCGTTGGCACCAGGGCCTCCTTAGCCCTCTCCTTGGACTTCGGGTTCCCGAAGTAACCTGTCAATAGCCTATACCTCTCCCTGAGTATTCCCTGAATCAACTCCTCAGGGTCATCGACCAAATCCTCACTGGGTATAAAGGAGTCAAAGGATTCCGTGGGTCTCCAACAGTAGACACACCTATTGCTGCATATCATGCCTACTGGGCTAAATTCGGCGCATCTGTGGGAACCACCTGCCGGTGCTCCATAGAACTTAAACTTATAGCAACTCTGTCCCTTAACCAAGGCGCTCTTCGTCCAGTGGCATAACTCAACAGTTGAGTGGTTATATATGCCGTAGCTAGCCTTTATTAGCCTTGTCTTTGTCTCGTCGGTGATCCGTATCCTAATCCTACCATTAACCTCACCAATTGTGTGATACTTCAGCGACTCCTTAATTATCTGCTCAATTTTTTCCATTACTATCAAACCATTATGCCTAAATTTAAAATATAAACTTTTATTGAGTCATTAATTTAGCTAAATAACGCCACCACCAATCCTCCTCCAAAGCGTGGAATACCAGGTCGGTGTGGCTAATTCGTTAATGCTAACGGACCTGTCAGGCGTGTACGGCTTAATGTCCAGTATCGGCGTACCATCAAATAGGTCAAGACCAGAAACCCTGAGGAACCTACCATCCTTACTAACGAGCCTAACAATACTAAGGCCGATGGGGTTTGGCCTATGTGGTGAGTCTGACGCGAATACGCCAACTTCGGGTAATTCATCGAGGCTTACCCCCCCAAACTTCACAAGCCTCCTGGGCTTAACCACAAGGATATTTCGTTGATCCCTAGTGACTTTATTAAACAACGAGATTAATATTATGTGTGAGAAGCCGTCAATGTTTCTCAGTCCATCGGCAAACTCCTCAAAAACCTCAATAACACCATCAACACCTTTACCAGACGCCCTCACCACGTCATCACTGAGTCCATGCTTAACAATACCAATTGGTCTTAGGAATAACCCTCCATTACTCACCACGAAGTACCTAGATAATTCATTATAAGCATCGTTATCCTTAAGCAATTCAATCACTAGGGCGCTTAACAATCCATTTCTCTTGATTGCGTTTATTGTCTCTTTAATATCCACAAAACCATAGTTGATACGCGCCACTTTAAGTATTATTTTGTTATGTGGAGTTGAAATATAGAGAAAAATTAAAAAGAAAGTGCAATTAAATGAGTATGATGTTCACAGAGAAAATTAAAAATGCAAAATATAGTAGAATAGCATTAGTAATCATGCTCATCGCATTAGCCGTGAGTGTACTAGTCCTGGCTGACGTAATTTACTACTATAAGGGTGTGATAACGGCTACGGTATCCCAGGCACCATTAACATTCTTCATAGGTCCTAATGGTTATGTACCACCATACGTAATAACGAGTATTACCCCCCCAGCAGCTCTCATTAATAATACAATTAACAAATGCTTCATATGCCTATTACTACCAGGTAGTTGGAATGAACGTATACTCCTGGTGCTGGTTTTACGTAACCAACGTAACGATAAGTAATGAGTTAATAAATAATTTATGGCTATACATATCAACGCCACAAAACCAAACATACTGCGTATTACCGATAATAAGCACCGCCACACCCACCCCCCCAACACAGACCTATCAGTCATGTACGGCAGGTTACTGGAAGAACCATGTTTCGATACCGCCATGGTCTCCGCAATACCCACCAAATGAAACCTTAGGCTCAGTATTCACGGCACTGAACAAATACTGCACCGAGTTAAGTAACTACACATTGCGACAGGCACTTTACTTCCCAAGCCAAGGTCCATACAGTACAAACACCTACTGCGGTAAGGTTGAACTACTACTGTTCCAGACAGTTACTGCGCTTGAAAATTCAGCCACTATGAATTACCCATTAACGCCAACCGAGGTCATTACAATGACGAACAATGCCATACTGAGCAATAATACAACCGAGGTCATTAATTTACAAAACTACTTTAACCAGTTAAATGAGGAGTATGATTATGCCTGCGCCCCAGGTACTCATTACGTAATTATATCACCAACACCTGGTTGTGCATTACAGCCAGGTACTTACTACATCTCCGTGTTTGTCCAGCCAATAACACCACTATATATTGGGCAAAGTGAGTCGATAAGCTTTTATTTGGCGTGTAATGTTGTTAGTAATGAGTCAATACCATTACCGCCGGTCACGGGGTAGTTTCTAGTCATGTTCAGTTTCTAATAAATGAAAATATGTATTATAATGAATAATACTAAAAATAAGCACATAATTTATAAGAAAAGTTTAAAAATAAATACCTAGCGTATTAATTGTATGAGAAACGTAATGAGAAATGAGAAGATGAGGAAATACGTATTACTAACGATGGTAGTCCTAATGTTGATAAGCGTGGTTGTACTTGCCCACGTAATCTACTACTATAAAGGCGTAATAACAGCCACAGTGTCCCAGTCACCATTGGTATTCTATAGTGGCAAGAATTTCACATACACAACTCCAACGGGTACAACATGTACTGCGCCACTGAATAGCTATGCAGGTAGTTACGCAAACTTCACAGCAACTTCACAGGGCTTCACCGCGACGATACAACTCACTAACGCATCATATGCATACTTCTACCATGCACTTGGACTAGTTGTTAACACACCTGGTTGGATATACATAACCAACGTTACGATCAGCGGCACACCAATAATTGAGCAATTAACAATAGTCATTCAAAACACTTACACGGGACAGTCCGTCTGTAGCTTCACTATTATAGCAAATGCTGAACCAATACAGGGAACAACAAATGCCTGCGCACTAAGTACTGGGCCATACTTCATATCGGTGATTGCCCAACCAATATCGTCATTGAGCACAGGAGAGACTGAGACAGTAACGTTGTACTTTGGTTACAACGTTGTTAGTAATGCCACCGTGCCACTACCACCAATTAGCGGTTAATAACCTGGCTGATTAAAATGACACCACTTAAAACATTCATCTTATTGTCCGTAATCCTAACGTTAATAGCCCTCATAGTGACGTATGCGGCTACTGAGTACGCATCAAGTATACGCACGGCAACAATGGTCACACCATACGTAAATATTGAAAACGTGACGGTATCAGGTGAGGGTTTAATCGTTAAATTAGTCATAATTAATGCAACGGGCAATATAACGATAACCGGGGGGGTTACGCTAGCATCCTTGAGACCGGGCAGTCAGCCCCATTAAGTGTTACTGGGCCATTAACCCTTGAGGCGAGGTACCCATTACTTCCCCAATATGTTAATCTAAGCACAATTGGAATCAAGGGCTTGGTTAGTGGTACATTCTATGGAGACCCGATGTACATAGGCTTCTTCCTAGTGGCGCCTGTGAGTGTGAGAATTAATGTTTGGGTGAGCGGCATAGAATATAGTAACTGCATGCTTAGAATAACACTCTCATACTCAACACCAATACCAATTGTATTAAATGAATTATCAAACTTAACATTGGTGGATGATACTCAATCATCATACGTATTTTACGTAATTGGCAACATCCCTATAATGACACAGGTAGGTCCTGGCATTAATAATACGGTCATTACAATCAACCTAAGTAATATCCCAAACGCCAGGGTATTCACATGCTCATTAATAAGTGGTCATACCTATACCCTCTACTTACCAATCACCGTAACCTACATATACCCAACAACCAATGTAACGACGCAGTTAACGCTTTATAATGTGTTCAGGGCAGGTGGTTAATGTGAGGTTTGAGGTTATTATTCAATTAGTGATTGCATTAATGTTCGCAATATCCTGGTTCTTACTACCGCTTTGGTACCTTAAATCCAACATCTATACACAGGAATTAACACCCCTCGGTTTCTCAATAACCTTCCTCGGGCGCAGGTACTTCCTATTTTTGCCGAGCGCCATTACGGCCCTCATCTACGTAATTGCTTCCGCTGTAATACCAATCATTTGGAGGAGCAGTAGGTACTCCCTGTACCTATCATTATTCACACTCTCTCTTGCCGTCATGCTAATAATCACGGCCTTCATTTTTCAAAGTAGGTACTTATTTTACGGTGGCTACTCAATACTTAGTACCGAGACAGGTTACATGTACATAAAGATACCATACAATACGTACTTCGGAGTACCACTTTACATATTGGCAGTATTGTATTTAGTGACTTCTGTAAATGCCGCGACCAGGGCTAGGTGGATCATCACGAGAAGAATGACCATTATTGAAGAAACACTGCTTACTGCCAGGACGGAAGGCATCATCAAGGCCATCAGGAAGGCCCTGGATAGGATTGGTATTCAATATTCGGTAATTAATGGCTCATTAATCATTGGGGATATGGCAATTATGGCCGGTGAGACAGAAAGGCCTAAGGAGACCAGGGAATACGTGGCCTTTACTGATAAGGGGGGGTCCGTGTACTTTGATGGATCATCAATTACGGAATTAAGTATTGAGCAGGGAATAATGCTCGCCCTATCCAAGGCATTCATTAAGGGTAGGCCAGGTAAGCCGCAGGTGATTGAGTATGCATAGACAACTCCCGGTAATAGTTGTTATTCTTACTACGGCATTAATAGCCCTGGCAAGCGCCGTATATTATAAATACGTAACAACATCGATAAGTATAACAAGCCCACCACTAAATATTGAGGAGGTTCAATCCCAGTATATAAATGACTTCATAAATGGCCCAACAGGGCTTTATGTAGACATTTCAATTAGTAAATCAGGAATGATGCCTATTAATAATACGGAGACTATAAACATAACCCTGGCAAAACTAATAATTACGCATCGGCTATCAATGAAGCTCAATATAAATGCCCAGGAACCAGTACAGTTAGTTTTGTTCATTATTAATTCAAGCAATGCCTTAATAGCCACTTACCCCCAATAATACTATCGTTAACCTAAACCCTGGGGGGGATTACATAGTCATTGAAGAATTGAAAATACCAACAAACTTCACAGGAACAATCACAATAGGTGGAACATACACAGTCATGATTAAGGGAGTTGAATTCGTATATAACTTTAATGAGAGCATCAACATTACTAATTAATGTATTATGGATAATTTGTTTATCCTATTTTCTTTAATTCAAAAAATAGATTTATAAATACAGGTTATTATTGAAAAATATTTAATATAAATTGATTTTATTAAACTTTTTCTCAATAAAAATAGAAATATTTAAATACTAGAAATAGAAAGCGAAACAATTGTGAGAACAATATTCATAGTACTAATGTTTGCGTTAATGGTACTCGCCATAGCTGATGCCATAGTTTCAGCACAGCAACAGCATTATCATTATTTATTTAATATTCATGTTCAATTAACCAACGCATCATACATATATTACAATGATGTTGAGGAAATAAGTGTTACACAAATGGAGGTACTCATGCTTGTGAATGTTTCTTACCTTGGTAATGGCATTAACAATGCCTGGCTATATATACAGGGACCCAATGGGCAGTATGTGGCGATACTGCATATAATTAATAATGGCAAGCCATATGTAAGCTCTAGGAATATAGTTTTAATGCCAGGTAATTACAACATATCCATACTTATACAACCAAATCCTGTGATTAACTACAACGATAATGCCACCATAACGTTATACTTCATATTCATGCACGGCTAATTTATCGCGAGTTTTAATATAACGCGTTAAGAATTTAGCCTAAGCCTTCACGTAATAATGATGGTTAGTAATTACGGTTACTTTGAGCAATTCGACGAAAGGACCGCGAGGATATATAGATTCCTTGAGGTGTTACTGCTATGGAGTTATAAGTTAACGGCGAATACTCTTAGGAAATTCGTGAAGCCGCCGGCGAGGATCCTTGAAATAGGGCCAGGCACTGGTAGGTTAGCCAACATACTGAGTGGTTATGGTTATCATGTCGTTGGTGCTGACGTGAGCCTACCAATGCTTAGGCAGGCCAGGAGGTTTTGGAGGCCTGACTTTGTAAATGCAGGGAGTTGGGCGTTGCCAATTACGCCGGGTAGGTTTGACGCCGCTATAGCCATGTTCACACTACATCACTGGGGGGGTGATCATGCATTATCTATTAGGAATGTCTACGACTCATTAAGGCCTAACTCCGTGTTCATAGTCGTTGAGGCTAATGCCGATAAGATTGGAGCATTAGGGAACCACTCATGCAGTGAAAAATGCTTGATGAATGTATTGACTCCCCACTTTAACGTTAGCTTCATTAAATCGTTTCCACTAATAATAGCCATTGGTAAGAGATTAAAGTAATTAATTATGGTTATGGTATAGACTTAGTAAATGTATGAGCGGCTTATATGTTAATAAATTAAAGAGAAGAGCCCTGGACGCACTTCGCATTGCTGAGGGTACTGATGATTTTGATTTAGCCATGTTCCTCATTGATCAAGCGATTCAACTTTACATAAAGGCTGTTTATTTTGAGTTGTTTGGGTCTAAAATTAGGGGTCATGTAGGGAATTGATTGGTATGTTAACTAAGGGACTTGAATCTCAGGGCTTTAATGAATTAATGCGTGAATTAAGGGATTTTGTGATTAATAATAGGGATGCATTAATAACGCTTGAGGAGGCATATACCGAGGATAGGTATGGTGAAATTAGCTATGATATTGATGATGTATCTAAAGCGCTTAATGTGGCTAAGGAATTAATAAGATTGTTGGATAAGGTGTTAGTAATGTCAAGTTGGGTTAGGTATCACTTCGAGCACTTAAGGAGGTGGAGGGAGTATGCAGTAGCTGTTATGAGGGCTGCCAAGGACCTGGTGCCAGGCGTTAGGGTTTTTGTCATTGGTGGGGTTGCTGAAGGTAGGACTACTGTCCTTAGTGACATAGACATACTAATAATCATACCAGGAGAGGTCACCGTGAATAAAGGCAAGCTTTATAAGGATATTCTCATTAGGGCAATGGACGTCTACGGCCTTCCCTGGGATGCGCCAGTGGAGTTACACATCGTTGGTGATGATGAGAGTAGGTATTACTTTGAGTTGTCAAGCAGGGTTATTGAGATCGAGGATGACCTTAAGCAAGGCAACCACGCCTTAAATAATGGAGTACATAACCTACGGATGCGCCCTCAATCACTGTAACAGATGCAGCAACTATAATGTTTATTATTGATGGCGGATCAATAATTGTTGTAAATAGGGCTAGGATAATTGCTAGGGCGAGTTGTGATAATGCCAATGCCTTAAGTGATCCCTTATTCATTGTGCATTTAATTTCCCTCTTGATTTCTAGATGACTTTTCATTAATAATTATGTTATTTATTGCAATTATTTAAGCATTTCTTAGCGTATGAATAATTATGCATACCTATCACGCATAAAATCAGTAAGTACGTTACGTAAAGTCTCCTCATTAACTATGGGTGTGGTGCATGCGGAATATGCACAGACATACGCCAGCGGTTTCCCTCTTCTCCTGTATTCATTTACCATAGCCTTTATTGAGTTATCCATTAATAGGTCGTCGACGCTATCATTAATGATTGGGATCACCAATTTACCTGGCCTAAAGGTCCTTAATGCCATTCTTAAAAGTCTCATGAAGTCATCATTGGCATCACCAACAATTATCACCTTAGGTGGATCCCTCAAGTACCAATCAAGGGCTATGAAGTATGATGATGCGGCGGGTCCGTACCTCATTGCCAGGGAGTACAACGCCCTTATCCCATTATTAACCTCCTTGCTGAATCTATCAATGCCAGTCACCCTATATAGGTTCATTAAAGCAATCAACGCCAGGGAGTTTGGGCTCCAATTCGGCGTGTCTGCAATGGGCTTTATCCTTAGTGTCATTGGCTCATCGGGCATGTCCGTATCGTAGAAACCACCATCTGGCGCCCTAAACTTATCAACTATGTCATTACCGAGCTTAATCGCGAACTCCAGGTACTTCCTACTACCCGTATGACTATACGCCATCAACGCAGCTAGAAGAGTGTAGGAATAGTCCTCTAACAAACCTGGTAGCGAAAGGGTGTTGCATCTGAATGCTCTACGTAATCCGTCACCTCTATACATATTATTCATAATGAAGTCGACGGTCTTTAATGAATGTTCAATTACGCCGTTAATGCTCATGTAATCACTCGCCATTGTATATGCAATAGCCATGGCTGAGGACCAGCCTGCGTATATCGTGGTATCTACTCGAGGGCTCTTTCTCCGTCTCCTTGCATTAATCATCTTATTTATTGCGGAGTTGAGTAATGACCTAGCCATATTAATGCCGATACCTAACTTATTAGCGACCTCCTCAATACTTAACGCTCTATGCAAGACAGCCTTCTCATTACCCTGAAACTTAAATATGCCGAAGTACCAATAAATAACGTTAAACTCATCATTCGATAGTAACCCCCTCAACTCATCAACACTCCACTTATAGTAGCCACCCTCATCCCTAAAATCAACATCTGCGTCCTGACTGGCGTAGTAACCACCGTCTGGGTTTGCCAACGTGTCATTAACGTAATTAATAATGCCCGCCCCCCCAATTTCTCGTAACTCATCATCCATGGTAATGGCATATGCCTCGGAATAATTCATTAGAAGCTCGGCATTATCAATGAGTAACTTCTCAAAGTGTGGTATTAACCAACCACTATCTACGGAATACCTATGGAAACCACCACCTAACTGATCATAAATACCGCCCCTCCCCATCCTTATTAATGTTTCACGTACAATATTGATTAAGGCGCTACCCGTGTAGAAGCCCCTATAAAGTAATAATGCGTGGTACGTGACCTGGGGGGGAAACTTAGGCGCCATTCCGAAACCGCCATGCTCATTGTCGTACATATCCACGATCTTAACCACCACATCATCCACAATACCAATGTCCAAATTATCAGTGACTGTGGAGACGTAGGAGCTTGTTATTGCATTGTTAATCTCCCTAATTAATTCACTTATCTGATTCCTCCTACTTCTATAGGCGTCTAGTACGGCCCTTAATACCCTAACCATACCAGGTAAGCCCATACCATCTCTAGGCGGGAAGTAGGTACCGGCGTAGATAACCTCACCCTTGGGTGTTGCGAAAATGGTTAATGGCCATCCGCCCTGCCCAGCAATTAATAATGCAGCCTCCTGATACCTCCTATCAATATCGGGTCTCTCATCCCTATCCACCTTAATCGGTATGAAGTAATCATTTATTAATTGGACAACCTCTGGATCCTTATACGTGGTCTCGTCCATAACATGGCACCAGTGCACCACCCAGCACCAATGTCTATTAGTAGTGGCTTATCCTCATTTATGGCCTTCTCAAAGGCTTGGCACACCAACCCACCACTTCACTGGGCTGTTCAGGGCCTCAAGTACGTAGGGTGATCGCGATTGTGAAAGGCATTGAATCCTCTCGTCAATGCCCATTAATTCACTGCATGTACACGTATTAAAAAGGGCGCTTACTAAGTTTAGTGGGCGCTAACATGGCATTAATAGTTAGGGTTCCTTGCCACGTTTAATTGGGGGGGCGCCACGACTTATCCAATCAAGCCAGGAGCCAAGGTAAACCCTAACCCTACTAAAGCCAAGCAATTCTGTTAAGGCAAACCACACGAGGGCTGACCTACCGCCAGTCCTGCAATAAAGTATTATGTTGTCATTCGGTGAAAGTCCGTATCTATCAACCACCTTCACAATCTCATCATGATCCCTAAACCTATTGGTTCTGGGTTCGAGGAATAGATTCCAGGGCATGTTAATGGCGCCTGGTATATGGCCCCCAAATATCCACGTCACTACCCATGTACTCACAGGGAGACCTAACATCAATAAGTAGCGTATCACCGCCAATATCACCATTGGTAACCAGCTCGTATACTTGATCGAAATTAACGAAATAATCCTTAAGATTAACAACGGTATTTACCCAATCCCTTTGATTGAAATTGCCACTATACGTATGTCCATTACATGTGCATAGAGGGCCCTTATGTATTAGCCAATTTACCTTACCACCGTTAAGCAATGATATGTGTTTAAAACCAAGAGCCTTTAATACCATGTAGGCTAATGCCGCGTGCCTATTATCAATCTCATCAAGAAGCACAATATGCCTATCCCGGGTTATGCCCTTAACGGCTAAATCCATTATTAATACTTCATAATCCCTTATAATGCCCACATCACGTAATAAATCACCATAAAGTCTTAACAATGTTGAACCAGGTATATGCCAACTAAGGTATCCAGCCCCCTGGATTCTCGTCCACCTCAACTACGATATAAGGACTAGAAACAAATGAGGCGAAGCCACGATTAAGGTAGCTCAATATATCCTCTACCTCGGTTAATGGCTCCACAAATATGCGATGGTATTACGATTTATAAGTATGAATTATTAGTGCATTTTTTACATACATTTGCATATATCTATATAAATATGGATATAAATAAGTTAATTGCGCAAAAACTGCATAGTTATCAATAACATATTAAGTTCCACATTAGTTATAAATCGATGGCTGAGGAAAGGAAACTGGCATTGTATTCGCATCGGGTGCCGCAAATAGGATTTGCTGCCTAGTGGTTTATGGCGCAGCTGCACTGGCGGCTGGTTATAAGGTAGTCGTTCACCTGGTTAATGAAGGATTGGTCGCCTTTAGGAAGGATGTATTACCAAGGCTAAACACCCAGGACCTGGGCGTGACGATAGGACCGGCTATGTATGTCCCCTACATAGAGACGTACTTAAGGAATTTAAAGAATGCCGTAGAGAAGGGTGAGTTTAAGGATTGGTATTCATACCTGAAGGAGCTTAAGTCGGTCTATGGCGATAAATTCAAAATATACGCATGCCCACTTGCCGCACAACTCTATAACATAAGAAAGGAGGACTTAGTGGACATAGTAGACGAGATTAAGGGCGCGGAGTCATTCCTTGAGGAAGTCTACGGAGGACCAATACTGTATTTATGAAATTGAAATAAATAAAGCCGAATAACATATCTTTAAAAATGATCATTATATCACTTGCGTTGTACCTTGAACCCAGGCTTAGTTAATTCCCTAAGGTTAAGGATGCTATTAATCTCATCATCACTAAACCCCAACTCCTTAAGTACGTCCCTAATGCTGCGGCCCATCATTAATTCCCTGCTCAATTCAGCAGCCTTCTCATAACCTATCATGGGCGTGAGCATGGTTATCAAGGCCAGTGATTTCTCGGCATATCTACGTATGACATCCACGTTGGGGGTTAACCCATCAATCACGAATTTCGTGAACTTCCTAATTCCCTCACTCAATATACTCATCTCCATGATTATGTCATAACCAATGACTGGTATACCCATGCTTAACTCAAACTCCCCCCCAAGCATTGAAGCGTGCTCAATCGACTTATCAAGGCCTAATACCTGCGCTATAGCCTGTAAAAGGGACTCCACGGTAACTGGGTTAGTCTTACCAGGCATTATGCTAGACCCAGCAACCTCGCCTTGTGTAGGTATGTCTATCTCATTAAGCCCTGTGAACGGCCCTGAAAACATTAGCCTAATATCCTGGCCAAGCCTGTGAAGGTCCAGTGATAGTGCCCTAATTGCACCTGATAACATTACTAAATCGGTGAGTAATTTCATAGACATGAACGGGTTAACCCTTACGAAATCCAGCCCAGTTACCTCATTAATTACCTTAACAACCTCATCACTAAATCTTGGATGCGTATTAAAGCCAGTACCGACCGCGGTACCACCGATTGGTAATCCCTTAACGAAGTTAATGGTGTAATCGAGTAATTGAACGTCACGTAAAAACGCATCTAGTAACCGGATAATTCCTGACCGAGGGTTATTGGCAACGCATCCCTTAGGTGTGTTCTACCGGGCTTAACAACATC
This sequence comes from Vulcanisaeta distributa JCM 11213, assembly GCA_001316125.1. The sequence continues at coordinate 466,656 of BBCS01000001.1, read as the reverse complement.
ACTAAACTCATTAACCTTCCTACGTAGTGAGACTATTAAATCATTAATTGCAGGCCTTAATGACTCCACGTACTCCATAACCGCGGCAACCCTAATGGCCGTGGGCACAACATCATTTGATGATTGGCCAAGGTTCACGTGATCGTTAGGATGCACCTTAACACCGAGATCCAAATATGCGTGCTTGGCGATGACCTCATTAATATTCATGTTTAAGCCTGTGCCAGAACCGGTTTGATACACGTCAAGTATTACTTCATTATCATACTTACCACTCATTAATTCTTGGGAGACCTTCATTATTGCATTACCAACATCACTACTTAATAGCCCAAGCTCCACATTAACCTTGGCTGCGGCATACTTAATGAGCCCCCCCATTGCCCATATTATCCTACGTGGAAACCTAGTACCCGTGTCCAGGTAGAGATCCCTCGCCTTCTCTACAAACTCCACGATAATAGATTCAGGCATATATTTAATAATGCGATTGCTGAGTTCGCGAATCTAAACTGTAAAGGTACGTCTTAAGAATGCATGAACTATGACAAAAGTCTTTAAAGTATACCTATTAAGATATATCATATGTTTAACGGTATTATAAAATACTATAAATGTGTATAGAAATTAATATTTTTGTTTATAATTTAAGATAAATGAATGCAATCTTATTAATGTTGAGAATGTTAAAACAATGACCTATTTATTGAATGAGGAAGTTCACTATAGGGATAATACAGGGAATGAGGGGGTTATTAGTCCTGGAGATGCCCGGTGAATGACCGATAGCGGTGGTATCTTCCATGAAGAGATTCCAAAGCCTATTAGGAAAGTTACGTTGAATGGCAATGAGATTTACGATACGGGAGTTAACGGCTTTCAACTTTGGGTAAACCTACCCAGTAAGTATAGGATGAGCACCGTATAATAAGTATAGTATACATTGCACTGGCTCCTGTATTGTAATCCTAAGCTCATCCTTATCATAGGTATTCATAACGTTAAACATGTAATTTATCAAATCATTAACTGTTAGACTTGATTCGACCATCTAATGAATCTCTTATGCAATACATTATTCCTTATTCGCTAAGTGTATTATGCATAAATTTCAGAGTTAAGAATCATAAATTAATAACATGTATGATTCCTATTATTAATTAATCACCAGAATAAAATCGGCATAGGCTTAAAGGTTAAAAATCAATACTGCATCGTAAATTTTAATGTTAAGTGAGTTGGGTAGCATTGTTCAAAGCATTAGGGCTCTGTGGATGAGGGGGGGTAATAGTCTCCAGGAGGGTTAGGTGGTCGATGATTAGGTTCGCCAATAATGAACCCACAATAGCCAATAACTGGGTCACCCACGAAACGACAATATACATTGCTAAGTCAAGGAGGTATTTAACCACGTCACTTTCGACAGCCGACATAAACGTTATTAGGAACAGGGTCCAGGAATTAATCAAGGAATTAAGTAGCATACCTGAGGATGAATTCTACGTACCATTAACCCATGGTGAGAAACCAAGCCAATTAATTGGTAAGTATGATGGTAGGATTGAGGGCGATATTGATAAGTTAATCGATGGATTAAATGAGGCGATCCAAGCATCGCTCAATGAGGGTTCACAGAGAAATGCCGGTGCAATGACATTCGGCATTGAGGAGCGCTACTACGTTGACAGTGCCGGGCTTGAGCTTGAGGATAAGGCTTCCTTCGTGACGCTCACAATTAGGGCATTTATCAATGATTTAACGGCTACGTCAGTATCAATATCTAACACGCTTGATGGATTTAAACCAAGGACTGCAGGTACTGAGGCAGGTCACCTAGTGAGGCTAGCTAGGGATTTACCGGAGGAGAGCATGGGTAGTGGTAGGTACAATGTGGTTCTTGGTCCGTTGGTATCAGCCCATTTATACGGTGTGATGACCTCTATGTGGTTTAATGCCTACTCAGTAATAACGGAGATGTCCGGCATCTCCAAGAACGATATTGGTAACTCAATAGCCAGTGAGGAGTTATCAATAATGGATTTATCAAGCGACCCCCCCGACGCCTTTGGTTCGGAGTCCTTTGATTATGAGGGTAATAAAACAATGAGCGTGGAAGTAATAAGAAAGGGTACACTTGCTGGGTTGTTACATAATAATAGGACGGCCGCTAAATTCAATACAACCAGTACAGGTCATGCCGTTGGTAATTGGTTACGACCGAGGCCGAGGCACGTGGCGATAGGCACAGGGCGATTACCCAATGATATTGAGGCAATAGCGGCTGAGCTTGGGAATGGAATTATCATAACCAATAATTGGTACACGAGGTTTCAGAATGTTAAGGAGGGCGTGTTCTCAACCGTTGTTAGGGATGTGGCATTTCTAGTGAGGAATGGTAAGTTGAGTGCCAGGGTGCGCGGGTTAAGGATTGCGGATTCCTTCAGGACATTACTTAGGAACTTCGTAGACTCAAGTAGGGAGGCTAGGCAGGTTTATTGGTGGGACTCGCCACTACCTGGCACGGCACCATACGTATTAATTAAGGATTTAAACATATCAAAGGGTTAGCGCAGTGCCTTCAAAACCCTGACACCAACCACCCTAAAGGTGGGTCCACCTAAGTAAACAGGGACTCCCTGCTCCGGATTACCCTTACCGCAGGTTCCCGGGTAGAACCTAAGGTCATTAGCCACTGCGTCCACGTTACTCCACAAGGTCTTCGTGTCAACCTCAATAAATGGTTCCCTAACCATGTACTTCAAGTCTCCATTTTCTATGTAGTAGCCTCGAAACCGCCATAACGCCCAAACCAGCGCTTATCATCAATATTCCACTCAGTGTATGAGACTATGTACAACCCCCCTCCTAGTCTCCCTAATTATTTCCTCAGGCTTCCAATTACCCGGTGCTAAGTACGTATTGGCCATCCTTGGTATTGGCTCCTTATCAAATTCACTAGCCCTGGCGGCAGCATTACTTGTTAACCCGATGTATGATGCGTACTCCCTATTCATTAAGAACTCATTAATCACACCATTCCTAACTAAGAACCTCGGCCTAGCGGTGACCCCCCCCTCCTCATCAACTAGGTAGAAGCCGTAGCTATTGGGTATTGTTGGGTCGTCTATTATCGTGACCAACTCACTACCAATCCTATAGCTACCCAGGTAATCCGGCTTAGCATACGATTCTCCTGCCTCGGCACCCTCCCTACCCATGATCCTATCCAACTCCAGCGGGTGGCCTATGCTCTCATGAACCATTATACCCGCCAACTCAGGCTTAGCACCACATCCATTACCTCATCATGAGGGAGCGGCCTAGCCTTATCAAGCACATCCCTAATGACACTAACCTCCCTATCAACCTCATCCTCAACGCCGCTTAGTACCTCGAAACCACCTGAACCACCAAACTCAATATTTCTCTGGGCACTGCCGCTCTGTGGGTCATATGCTATTAACGAACCGAAGAGGTAGACCCTGGGTACCCTACTCCTAACGTAGGCCCCCGTCACTGGTTATAATTAATCTCTCGGTAATTGTGGTACTCAGGAATAGGTTCCTAACCCTAATCCTGGGCTCAACCTGGCATGGGCATCGAGCTCGCTTAAGTACTTAATTAAGTACTCATTTGATAAGTCCTCAACTTTAACTCTCTGGCTAACGTCATACGTGATCCTAGCCAGCCTATCCCTACTGATGGTCACCTTCCTCCTCCTAAGCCTAGCCACAGACCTAGCCAACGAGACAGCCCTACCCACGGCATCTTTAATTGACTCCCAATCAGTACTGCTCGTTGCAGCGAAACCCCACATACCATCAACCAAGACCCTAACCGAAACACCACCATAGGAGTAACTACTTAATGACTGAAGTGCACCATTCCTAACATTGACAAACCTAACAGTGTCGACCTGATACCTAACCTCAGCATACGTAGAGCCATTACTCAGGCAAGGTCAACAGCCTTAACCATGGAATCCTCAGGCCAACTCATTAATTAAGCATCAGTTAGTGGCTTTAAAGATATTATGTGTTTAATGCATTAATTTACATGCCCCTACATAACAACTCATAGTAAGTATTTGGTTGCGGTATATCTCTAATGATAATCACCTTTCCATTCTGTAGCACTAGGTATATTGAACCACAATTAAAATGCTTAGCCAATATCCCCCCCTGCGATATAAAACAATCAACTACTTGTCTCAGGTCCACGGTTCTAATCCCAGTGAGTCCTCTTATGGTTATTAACTTATCTTCTATGCAGTATTCATGCCTTTGCTTCCAAAGTATGTATATGCTTAATAATACGTACCATAATATTACGAAGATTATATAGTTTATTATCCTCGATGGTGTAATTTCAAGAAATAATGAGAATATTGCTAGTACTATTGTACCTTTAATAACGGTTTTTCTGACTATAGGCCTAATGCATTTATTATGAGTATTGATCATTTAATGAGGTAATTAAGTTAAGGCTTTAAAATAATTAAAATTAATTTTAATTACTTTAGGTATGGTGCTTCTTGAAGTTAAGGGTTTAAGCGTAGTTTACAGAACCCCCCTTTGGTATTGTTAATGCCCTTAATGACGTAACCTTCAGCATAGATAAAGGCGAGTCGCTTGCCGTTGTTGGTGAGTCAGGTAGTGGTAAGTCAACATTGGCTTTGGCCGTTGCAAGATTATTACCACCCAATGCCAAGTATGTTAGTGGATCTATAGTGTTTGATGATATTGACATACTGAGGTTAAGTAGTGATGAGATGAGGAAGATAAGGGGGGGTACGGGGGGGATCTTCATGGTGTTTCAGGAACCAGCAACAAGCTTGAACCTGTGTTTAAGGTTAAGGATCAGTTAATGGAGGCCGTGAGGATTAGGTATGAGAGGGAGGGCAATACTTTCGATGAGGGCAAGGCTATTAATGAAATAATGAGCGTCCTTAAGGACGTTAGGATACCCGATCCTGAATTAATAATTGAAAGATACCCACACCAATTATCTGGAGGTCAGATACAGAGGGTTATGATAGCCATGGGACTGCTCATGAGGCCCAAACTATACATTGCCGATGAGCCGACATCCGCATTAGACGTGACCGTTCAAGCACAGATCCTCAAACTACTCAAGGATTTAAAGAACGAGTATGGTATATCAATACTATTCATAACTCATGATATAGCCGTTGCATCGATAATAGGCGATTCAATAATGGTATTATATGCAGGTCAATTAATGGAGCTAGGTCCGGCAAAGAACGTGATTTATGAGCCGAGGCATCCATATACGCAGGCGCTACTGAGTAGTATACCGAAAATTAGTAAGTTTGAGGGAAGATTGCCAATAATAGGTGGTTCTGTACCTAACTTATTGAACCCACCACCCGGCTGTAGATTTCACCCAAGGTGTCCCCCATAGAATGGATGTATGTGATAAGGTTGTTCCAAATCTCGTTAAGGTTAATAATGTGTATGTGAGGTGCCACTTATATGGGCAGTGATGTAATAATTAGGACTGAGCATTTAGTTAAAGTATTTCTTGCGAAGAATTATGGCATAATAAATAGAATATTAAGGGAAAAACCACTCTTTGTTAGGGCTGTTGATGATGTTAGTATAGAAATACCGAGTGGAAAAACAACGGCACTTGTTGGTGAGTCAGGTAGTGGTAAAACCACGTTAGGTAGATTATTAGTCACGCTTGAACAACCAACCTCAGGTAAAATTTATTTCCGCAATATTGACATAACTATGGCAAGAGGGAGGGAATTACGAGACATTAGGGCTAAGTTACAGATGGTTTTTCAGGATCCATACTCAAGCCTTAACCCAATGATGAGGGTCAGGGACATTATAGGAGAGCCACTGAGAAATAGAGGTGTCAAGGGTAAGGAATTAGATGATGCCGTGGCTAAGATAATGAATGAGGTTGGGCTGGATTATTCATCATTAGCCACAAGAAGACCGAGCGAATTATCTGGTGGTCAAAGACAGAGGGTGGCAATTGCAAGGGCGTTAATTACAAATCCCGATTTTGTGGTTCTTGATGAGCCAACATCTGCCTTAGACGCATCGACGCAAGCTCAGGTGCTTAATCTATTAATTGATTTACAAGCCAGGCATAACTTAACTTACCTCCTCATTACACACAATATTGCGGTTGCCAAATACATGAGTGATTTGATGATGATTATGTATATGGGTAAGATAATGGAGATTGGAGATACTGGGGGGGTAATTCTTAAGGAACCACTACATCCATATACACAGGCGCTTATTGAGTCGGTGCCAGATATTAGTAAGCCTGAGTTAAAGCCACCAACGGGTGAGGTCGGTAGCCTTGTTAATCCGCCAAGGGGCTGTAGGTTTTATCCTAGATGTCCATTTAGGATGGAGGTGTGTCGTGAAAAGGAACCACCCCCCCTTATTGAGGTGAAGAATGGAATTAAAGTTGCATGTTGGTTATATGTAAAGAAATAATTCCTGTAAAAGTATTTATCATTTTAAATATTTATAAATGGGTATTTTATGAAAAATTGAAAAATAATAATACTTAAAAACTAAATTATATTAATTATACTTATGCCGGGAAAGGGACTGTCAAAGAGCGCTGTAATAGCAATAGTAGTTGTGGTAATAGTGATAATAGTTGGTGTTGCGGCCTATATGCTATATAAGCCACCTGCTAAGGTATCAAAACCAGTTACTCCTACACCTCCTCCATCTAATGTCACCACTGTTACTACTAAAACAACTACGGTGACCCCCCCTCCATCAAATAACACATTAGTTGTTGCAGAAACAACTCCACCTGACAGCCTTGATCCAGCAATAGCCGCATACACACAGGACATGGAAATACTATACTCATGCTATCAGACGTTAGTGATATTCAATGGTACTGACCCATCATCCTTCCTACCAGCCCTAGCATATAACTGGACAGTTTCAAACAACTACCTTAACTGGACCTTCTATATTAGGCAGGGTGCGTATTTCCAGAATGGAGACCAAATAAATGCAACGACGGTCTGGTTCAGTATTTATAGGTCAATAGTCATGAATCAATTTGGCGCATTCAACTTCCTTGACTTACTATACAACGGTACAATAGCAGCATGACTGGTTATGCGACTCCTTGGGGGTGTTTGTCGTGCTATGGAGAAGATCTTTGGTCTTCAGTTCCCGAATCCTCAGACTAACTTGACTGGTTATGAGGAGGAGTGTGCCTATGCGTTAGCTAATGTACTAAGTAACTTCAACGTACACAATCAATCAATAGTCGAACTAATGGAATACCCAGACCAAGCGGTAGTAGTTAAAGGACCATATGAGATTCAGTTTAACCTATTGGCACCTTATTACGATTACCTCGGTGTAATGGCTGGTTCATGGGCTATGATTGTCGATCCCACATTTGTTGATCAAAATGGTGGTGTACAGCCTGATCAAACCACATCCTACTTAAGTACTCACATGCTATGCAGTGGACCGTACACACTGGCTCAATACATACCCGGTGAAGAGATAGTATTAACGGCCAATCCAAACTATTGGGCAGCCAAGAACCCGCCAAACTTCATGCTCACGCCAGCCCACATACAGAACATAGTAATTAAGTATTACACAAGCTTTGATGAGGAAATACTCGCATTTAAGACGGGCGCTGCGCAGGCAATTGACTCAAGCCCGCATGAGGCGCCACCGCCAATATACTTCTCGGCTATATTATCAATACCCAACATAGTGATGTATGGACTGTGTGGTCAGGTGGTGATGTCTTTCTCGTATTTGATACGCAGAGATACCCATATAACCTAACCGTAGTGAGAGAGGCCTTTGCATACGCGATTAATACTAAGGAAATAATTGATACCGTGCTTAAGGGATTTGGTGCGCCATACTTAGGCCCAATACCGCCATATCCACCAAATCCATACTACAACCCAGGTAATTTGCCGCCATATCCATATGATCCTAATAAGGCAATTGAATTACTAGCGAGTGCCGGGTTCCAGTTAACGTTACCTAATGGTACAGTAATTAATCCAAACGGTAAGCCATTAACCGTGCATCTATGGTATATAAGCACTGACTTAACATTTACACAGGAGGCGCAGATGATACAGCAAATGCTCAGTAATATTGGCGTTAACGTGATACTTGAGGGTGTTCCCGTGAGTTACCTTGTCTCTGCTATGGAGAACCCACCAACATCACCACAGTACCCAGGATTCTTCCTACTTGACTGGTACCCAGACTGGTGGGATCCAGTGGCTCAGGAAGCTTGGTTCATACTTAATGTTGACTTTGGAGGTATTGCTGGTAATGAGGCTTGGTATAATAACTCACTGGTTAACACATTGACCACAGAGGCTGTATTCACTACGAACATAACGCAGAGAGTTGAGTTAATGCAGCAAATATACGCCCAGGTATATAAGGATGTACCATACATATGGTTATATGAACCTGCATTCTACGGATTCACTTATAAGTACGTATGTGGCGTTTTAATTAATCCGCTGATAACTGGTTTCTACTACCCAACAATGTACTTCTATAACGGTACAGGTACATGCATAAACTATTCGCCAATATACACGACAACGGGTAGTTCATAGTTAATTTATCTATTTAAGTGAGTTAAACTTAAAAATTATTAATAATTTTTGTAATAATGGGACTTGCATCATTTCTAATTAGAAGAAGCATAAATATGGTAATAACTGTACTTGGAGTGATTTTTATAATGTTCATAATAACGCACGTAATAACGCCAAACCCAGCAGTTGCATGGGCAGGTCCACACCCTGTACCATCAATTGTTGAGGCAATAACTAAGGAATACCATCTAAATGACCCCCGTATATGTTCAATTCTACTACTTCCTAATAGCCGTATTTCAAGGCAATTGGGGGGTGAGGATCCCATGTATCATCAACCAATAATACAATTGATTGATGTTTATTTCCCAAGGACACTTGAATTAACAATAGCAGCAATGATAGTAATAATAATTTTGGGGGGGATCTTAACGGGAGCCATTGCAGCAGTGCATAAGAATACCCCAACCGACTACACAATTAGGGCGTTCTACTTAGTGACTTGGTCAATGCCGCCATTCTTAGTTGCCATGCTCCTCCAATTAGCCATAGCCTACGGATTGAGGTTATTACCAGCCACAGGCCTTGCCAATCCGTTATTACCTCCACCAAAGCCAATAACTGGCATGCCAACGATTGACGCACTAATTGAGGGTGACTGGCCATACTTCTGGTCAAGCCTTAGGCATTTAATACTTCCTGCAACCGCATTGGCACTTGTGGCTTTTGGTATAATTTCAAGGTTAATTAGGAATAGCATGATAGACATCGCCTCAAAGCCGTTCATAAGAACCGCAATAATGAAGGGGGGCTTAGGGATAGGGATGTAGTATTTAAGCATATGCTTAGGAACGCATTAATACCTGCAATAACAGTGTTAGCACTAACCTTTGCTTCACTACTCGCTGGTGCAGTGGTTATTGAGGATGTGTTCTCATGGACGGGAATGGGATGGTTATTAACACAGGCACTATATCAGCAGGATTACCCATTAGTAATGGCTGGCACCTTCATTGTCGCGATTGGTGTTGTAATTGCGAATTTAGTAGCCGATATACTGTACGCGGTTGTTGATCCAAGGATTAAGCTCGAGTAGGTGAGTGGCATGGCTACGCAGATAACCGTAACAACTGAACGCAGGGTTTCATCATTAAGGCTCTTCATGACCTACATGATTCATAACCCACCAACACTCGTTGGATTCATAATAACGGTGGCATTCTACGGTTGGGCTATAATCGAGGGCATACTACAGCTACTGGGTATGCTACTTCATAACCCAGCAATTGGGTGGGCATTACTACCATACAATCCATTTGCGGTAAATTATGCCGCCGCATTCCAACCTCCGTCACCTAAGCATATTTTTGGAACGGATAACTTAGGTAGGGACCTATTCAGTGAAATACTGTATGGAACACCAACTGAGGCCTTAATCTCAATACTTGTCGTAGGTTCGGCAATACTCATTGGAGGTCTTATAGGAATGGTATCAGGTTACTTCGGCAAGTACGTTGATGAGGCAGGCATGAGGGTCACCGACATGTTTCTGGCATTCCCAGCAATAATACTGGCATTGGCGGTAGAAGCTGCAATAGGTAGAGGCGCGGTCAATGCAGCAATAGCCTTAGTGGTTGTTTGGTGGCCAACATATGCAAGGCTCTTTAGGGCCGAAACGCTTAGGGTAAAGACGCAGTACTTCATTGATGCCGCAAAACTCTCTGGGACGAGCACGATAGGTATAATATTTAGGCACATATTCCCGAATGTGTTAACACCAGTAATTTCCTACGCAACCATTGACTTAGGTAATGTCGTGCTGGCCTATTCAATAATAAGTTTCCTGGGTTTTGGAGTACCACCGCCATATCCAGAGTGGGGTAGGCTCGTGTCCGAGGGCTTCCAGTACTTCCCAGCACCCGCCTGGTGGTACGCGATAATACCTGGCGTAGTAATAACAATAGTGGTAATTGGACTTGCACTTCTTGGTGACGGAATATCGGAATACATAACGAGCGGAGGCGTAACAGTATGACCTTGTTATCTGTTTCAGTAAGGATGTCCCTCATCAACCTCAGGGTCTAGGGACTCATCACAGACCCAATTAGTAGTAAATGAATGCGATGAATATATTGATTTCCTCCCGGCCAATAAACCATTTCTCAGACTTGCCAGGTGATCAGCACCTGGTCAGCCAACCCTCTTTCGTCACCATATACACTCCTTGTCCACGCACTTAAAGCCTTTACCCCCCCAGGACTAATCAGCAGTGGTCTTTCACTTCACCAATCCGATACTGGGCCCTCATCACGAAACAATAGTAAAACCAGCCCTAATAAGTCACTCCTCATAATTCACGTAACGCCCAGTGACTTCTTAACCTCATTAATCAGTTCTTGAATAATAGGAAGCCTAGCCCTAACGTCATCGACGTCGATCCTAACCTCGTGAAATCCATTTACATGGAGGAAGTAGGCCTCGGTCCAGGCCCTCCATACCTCATCGCCTAGTCTACGTGCAGCCTTATCCAGTAGGCTCACGGTCCACCTGCCCTTCTCCAGGGCTTCCCTGACCTCATCAAGGCCCCCCCTGGCAATCGCCAAAGCCTTTACGGACTACTCCACAGCCTTGCACAACTTCTCACTCGATTGAATAATATCACCCTTATCAACAAAACCCAAGCCCTCATTAAACATGGCCAAAGCCAACTCAGCATGAGCCTTAGCAGCACTTGGTGAATCAATGTTTAGGTTTATCGTTAGTACATCAATGATGTAATCAATATCTAATCCATTCCTTCTAAGGATGTTAATTATGGTCTCGGGCAATTCCACGCAAATTAATTGCCCAAGATACTATAAAAACCTTCTTTATTATGTGATGGTATAAATTGAAAATTAAAATATAAACGTAACTAAGATAATAATAACCTACAAGAGTGCTTTTGTAAAATATGACCCATTGCCATGGACTACCTATATGATAATAACCATGATTATTTATTTCTATGACTATAACATGGATTACGTTATATCATAACAGTTATTAAGTGATTGAATGTAAAACTGGTGGGCCCGTGGGATTTGAACCCACGACCTACGGGTCTGGAGCCCGCCGCTCTGGCCTTGCTGAGCTACGGGCCCAGTTAGGTATATTCATTATTTTGTTTTTAAGCTTTTTGCGTTGTCTGTGGATATTGATGTGTTATTAATGGTTAATTACTTAGTTCTTATGTGTTACGATGAATGTGCTAGTCTCTCTAATGCGTACTTTAGGTCCGGTGTCATAAATGCACTTCTTGCTCCGTATATATGTATGATTATGCCTATTATTATGGCGGTTATCGTGTCGTATGGCCATGGTATTGGTGGGTTTGCGAATACTCCAAATTGACCGAAGAATGACAGTGGAAATACTGTGAATAATGTGGCTACGATCCACCAACCAGCCTTAATGTGAATCTTTAAGTCGCTCGGAACATCCCTGGAAAGCCATAATGTTAAGCCGATGGTCATTGTAAGGATTATCACGTAATAGGCCAGGAACAAACCAGCGTGGTAACTTGTCAACGGTAGCTTACCAGCGCTCTCGTACGGAACGATAATCGGCTCGTAGAGCATGAAGTAAGTCGCTAATGCTAAGACGATCCAATAAATAATACCGGCAATAACACCCCTAGATTTATTCACACCGAGCTTTGTGGGCATCACATACATAAAGAATATTGGGAGACCCGCGAGTATGAAGACTATGACACCCCATAGTATGTCGAATGTAGACCAGTAAACAATTAGGTAGACGGAGATCGTGGCTAACGCCGAGAAGATCGTTATTGCTGGTATCCTATAATATCTAGGCGCATTTGGTGCTAACCTCCTGAGGGCTAATGATAATGGTCCTGACACTATAAACGTTAAGTAACCGGCACTTGTTATAAACGTGACTATTAAGCCCCCCCAGGCCGGGAACTTATAAAGGAAGAGGAAACCAACTATTAATGCGGCGATTGTGCCCCCCCACCTAGGCACTTTATGCCTATTGAGGTATAGGAACCACTCAGGTAATTGTCCATTAGCGGCCATGCCGTATAGCGATCTGGCGGTACCACCCACATAAATCCAACCTGTACCGGATGGTGAAAGTACAGCATCTACTATGAATAATATGGCAAATGCCGTAAGTACTGCGATACCGGACAAAGTGAGTAATTGATACAATGGGCCCCTTGACAATATAGACTTTGTAAGACTACTCCAATCGCCAGGTTGTACCGAGATTTTACTCCAGTCTATGGCTCCCACAAATGCCGTTTCTAGTAATACGTATATGATCACGACCAATGTGAAACCCAAAACAGCGCCCTTGGCTATTTCCCTAGGCCTTATGACTTCGCCTGAGAATTCGACGCTTTGTCTAAAGCCTAGGTATGCGAAGCTATACCAGTCGTTGGTATTGCCAAGAAGATAGTCGATAAGCCATAAGGCATGAAGCCGCCTGGCAATCCGCTGTAATTAATTGGGTGAAGCAGGAAGACGAGTAGTAGGATTATCGTGAAGGTTGGTATTAATAGTTTGTACCAACCAACGGCCGTGTTCGTCTTACCCATTACATGAACACCGAACCAATTAAGTAAGAAGTAGAAAATGAGCAAGATAGCCGCCACTAAATAACCAAGTGCGCTTAATTCCATCGTACCTGGTATTAACAACCCAGGCACGAGCGCTGATAAGTATGTAGTTGTTGCCAGCGCCTCGGCAGGTGCAACCGCGATTACATATAATAACGTTGTCCATGCTATCCAATAGGAGGCAAAGAGTCCGTGGGTGTATTGCGGAAATCTAACGAGACCTCCTGACCTTGGGAACATGCTGGCAACCTCGGTATATGCCTCAGCAATGAAGTAGACAAGTATCCCTGCGATTAACCACGATATTATTGATGCTGGGCCTACGATTGAGGCTGCGAGCAAAGGCGCGAACATCCAACCGCTACCAATCATTGAACCAATCTCTAAATACGCAATATCCCAGAAATTCAATGCTCTCCTTAACTGAGCATCATACTTTGATGCCCTTTCTTCCCCCAAAGACAGGGGCTGACATTAAAATAAATTATTATATGCTTATTATAAAAACGTTATTGATATATTATCGTGAAAATAGAAGATTTTATAAAATAATATTTAAACTTAATTTTTTCTTAAAGTTGATAAAATTATAGTTTATTGTTCGTTAACTTAATGAGCACGGGACACTTAGAATCGAGGGTATAACCCTTAACTCTACATTTTAAGGCAATTACTTTGCCGCTTATTGTAATGGCTCTACAACCATCATCTAATGTCGTACTTGGTAACAACAACATCAAGGCTTTAGCAATTATGCCCTGCGCTTTCATAACTAATTCTTTATCACCTAACTCTTCAATCATTAAATCCAGCATTGACTTACTATTCACATAGTAAATGTTATCTGGTATTAGGAAGAGTACTGACTTAGAGAAATTAAGACTTGGTAATACCTGTAATGGGTCTAATCCATACTTAGATACTTTAGTCATAAGTAGTTTTAGGTAGGCTTTAATACTCTCATCATCAAATTCATCTAAATTCCATTCATGCTTAAGTAATAATGTGGCATCTTGACAAACCTCATCATCGTTAATAAGACCACTTATGCATGATAATGCCATTATAATTAAACCCTTAGTTGTTATTAAGTAATGATTCTTATTAACCCTAATCACATAGCCCCCACATCATTAAGTCAGTTATTTTTCTATATATGGTTGCAATACTTATGTTTGCATAATTTATAAGTAATTTATATAATGATAAGCCACCTGCTGCATTTTGTTCTCTTACAATCTTTAAAGTCATCTTTAGGAGCAATTTTAATATTAATAAATGAATAACATCCATAACCATTAACTTCATTAAAGATTACTTATTTTTATTTTTTATCCATTGAAGCGCTGTAATCATTGATTCGATTTTTCAGTACCTATTATAAAATACTTGCCTTAGTGCCATTCCTACTAACCCTATTACTATTTTAGCATGCGGTATTGGGAGTCCGTAAAATCCGTGGATCACCCCCCCATTAAAACGCACAATTACTGTCGATACCCCCCCCGCCTCAGCAAGCTTTGCTGCATATGTTTCAGCGGAGTCTCTTAATGGGTCATACTCTGACGTTATTATTAGAGCCGGCGGTAAGTTACTTAGGTTGTTTACGAATATTGGTGAGAACATTGGATCAAACACGTCGGCTGGGCTTCTTAAGTAAGCCTTGTTAAAGAACGCCATTGCCTCACGCTCAAGGAATAGACCAGTGGAGTATTCTCTCATTGAGTATGAAGCTAGATCAACGCCTACAAATGGGTTTATCAAGACCTGGTACTTTAGGCTTGGTTTGAGTCCCTGGTCCCTAGCCATTATCGCCACTACGGCAGCCAGATTACCACCAGCGCTGTCGCCGCCAACGGCTACCTTCTCTGGGTCGCCATTGATTTCCTTTGCATGCTCGAGAACCCACCTTACGGAGTCAAAGGCGTCAATTACGGCTGCTGGGAATTTATGCTCGGGGGGGCTAGCCTATAATCCACGGAAACCACCACACAGTCGCAGGCAGCGGCTATCTCCCTACATAATGGGTCATAGGTCTCCACATCGCCAAGTACGAAACCACCACCATGGAGATAAACGAGAACCCCCGAAATTAGTGCCTTCCCTGGGTATGTAGACCCTGGTGGGTATTTTCGCCTCGGTGCCTGGTATGGTTATGTCGTAGACCTTATAAATGGGTCTTCTTGGCTGTGACGCGAAGAACGCCCTAAACATCTTCCTGAACTCATCAAGTGGTATCTTGGTCATTTGTGGCATTATCTTGTTCAGTTCCTCAAGGATTTTCCTAACCGCCGGATCTAAAGGCATATTTACTGGCTCAGGTTAAGACTCTAAAGTGTTTGCTCTATATAGGCATTAACTAATATAAAAATGCACCATTAATGGCTCCAACCCCCCCACCTCCTCCTATGTCTATACCTGGCTGGTTCTGGCTTGATACAATGGATACTAGGGTGCTAGATGCGATATCAGCATCAAGCACAATTACCGATCCATCCTCCCTCTGAATGAGGACCGGTCCACAGGGCGTACTTATTAGTACCCTAACAACTGAACCGGTCATTAAACCGAGGTCGATTAGCCTATCACTACCGAGTTTGACTATCTTTACCAGTGAGTTGTTTGGTATTCTATTTATTGGTATATACTCGTTATTTACGCTCATACGAACAACCTCAATGCAATTAATGCCATGTGATAAGCCATGTATGCTAATCCTAACGCTACTAGGAACTGTAAAATCGTGTTGATCACCGTAAGCCTCAAGCCCACAATCTGCTTCTCGGTAATAAGCGTTGCAATACATGGTGAGTAGAAAGTTGTAAAAACTATCAGTGCTATGGCGGATGGCGGCGAAATAAATGATTTAACCGCATGAATAAGCCACCCTCCTCAACACCATACGTTAAAGCCAGAGTGCTTAATACAACTTCCTTAAATATATACCCATAAACCAACGCCGCAGAGAACTGCCAGGGTATGCCTATTGGCTTAGCAATGGCGACAATGCATTACCTATTATGCCAAGCCACGTTTGCCTCAGGAGCACAGGATTATCAAGAGCCTTTGGGCCTATTACACCACTTGGTCCACTTATTGAAAGGAACCACATTACTATTATAAAAATCACTATTAACGCCCCCCCAGCCCTGGAAATGAATTCATAAGTATAATGCCAAACCTTCTTAATGAATGCCTTATGTAAGGGTAATACTAATGGAGGTAATGTATAAGAATACGGCGCTTTTCTACCTATGAACTTTAAATGTACCTTTGAGAAACTCGATATAATAATCACGCCGATTAACGCCACTGCATAGGGTAGTACAACAACGAGGCCCATTAAATGCGGTAATACTGCGGCGGCTATTAATGATATTATCACGAACCTGGCGGTGCATGGTATGTAGGGGGGGATCATTAATGCAGTGAGTACCCTATCCCTAATGTTTGGCATAGCTTTAGTGGCGGTTATTGCAGGTACATTACACCCAGAGCCGGCGATTAAGTATATTAAACCCCCTTGAAGATACCAACACGCCTTAACCACCTCTCTATTGGGAATGATATTCTCACGATCAATCCTGAATCCTCTATAAACGCTATCAGGAGGGCAACCCCCCCAAAGACGTAGGGTATAAAGTCTATTAATGTTGATATCCCATTCCACACCCCCCCATCAATAATTAATGACCTAATTAATTCATTGGTTACGTAATACCCAACAACATCATTTATTGGCAATGAATTAAGGGCAGTTGATAATAGGTCCACCAGTGGTTCTAGGGCGAGGAATACGGTCTCAGCTATTACAAATAATAATAAAATGGAGATGATTGGTCCGTATTTAGGATTCATGAATAATTCGTCATACCTACTGGGCGAGGGCTTTCCACTCTTTATAACAAACCTATTAATAAGTGATCTTACAACATTCCAGCGCATAGCCGCGACATAACTACTTACATCTTCAATCTCTCTACGGGCGTTCTCAATCAACTGCCTAACATAATCATTATTCAATAGGCTATCTATTATTTCCTTCGCAACTAGGTTATCACTGATCACCTCTATTGCAAGCCCCCGTGATATTCCGAGTATTAGACAAAGTCTCTATGTATTTCTCAAGTTTTCCGTAATTAATAATATGCGTATTACCCTGCCTTAATTCATATATCTTAATTATCATATTCTTCAATTTACTCAACCGGCGCCCTTAGCAGCTACTGTAGGTAATACAGGTATTCCTAAGGCTTTACTTAATCCCTTAATGTCGTATTGAAAGCCCCTCCTAGATGCTAAATCCATCATATTAAGAACTAGAATTACAGGTTTACCTAGTTCAAGGACTTGAATAAGTAAGTAGAGAGTCTGTTCAGGGTCAAGTGCAGATCCAACCACTATTATGCCGTCATAGTCACCCCCCCGTAATATCTCCCTGGCAGCCACAGACTCATCGATCATATCGGCTCTAAGGCTGTAGGTTCCTGGTAGGTCTATGATTGACATTTTAATCCCGTTAATGCTATATTCAATTCTATTTATTGAAACCGTGGTACCTGGGTAATTAGCGGTCCTTATGGTAACGCCACTGAGTTCACTGACTATGGTGGATTTACCACAATTTGGTATACCAGCGATAAGAACCTTAATGTTATTATGCATATACTTATTCAGATATTCATAATGATAAGCTACTTAAAAAGCTATTCTTTGGGCTGAATTAGGGTAGCCCTAACAGAAAGGTTTATAAGTATCATTAGGGTAACCCTAATAATATGCGGAAAATCACATTCTCAAGAAGGTCACCCAAGATATGGCTATTGGCAGGCATTATATCAGTGGCTATAATTATTGCCATAATGTCAATGCCCGAAGTACTCGAGCCCCTTGCTAAGTACATAGTTAAGTCCATGGGGGGGCCCTACTGGTTAATTGCCGTGCTCATTGTTGGTGTGATACATGGTTTGAAGCCTGATGAGCATACCTGGCCAATAACGGTGACCTACGGCTTGATGCAGAGAAACGTGAGGGGGGGTGTTATAGCTGCCGTTTCCGTATTTGCCGGTGCCTTGACCCTAGTGTGGACTTTGATGAGCGCCTTAATTGGTGAGTTGATGGGATTACTTAATACTTCAGTTCTTGATCCATACGTTGATATAATTGTTGGGTTAACAATGATAGGGGGGGTTGCCGCATACCTAGTATTTGGAAGGCATGGGGATTACCATGACGTTAAGACCGCGGATTATAAGTTAATATGGATTCACGGCTTAGCCGCGGCATTCGGTGGTGACTTCTTCATAGTATTAATTCTGACTATTGCTATCGTTCCCATGATTATGACTGGTTTATCATTCCTAGTTGGTTTCATGTTTGGTTTTGGTTCTTGGTTAGCCCAGGCGATCATAGTACTAGCCATCTATAAAGGTGTGGTTAAGAGCATTGGTGATTGGAGCGTTGTGGCTGAGGCCGGTAGGGTTGCTCTTGGCATGTTGGGTTTGTTCATGATCGGCCTTGGTATTTACTCGTTCTTTATTCCCCAGTGATTAGGGAAGCATTATTTTTAAACAGGTACTTTGGCGCTTCAATACTGTGGTTGTTACTGAAAGTATTAGGTTGAGGAATTACCTGTTTAATTACCCCCCCGTTAATAGGCCCAGGAGGCTTAGGTCAAATGTGCTCATTAGGAATATGGTTGCCGAGACCATGCTCAGGCCTGATGACTTCGTAATGCCCATATTCGTCAGGGAGGACATTAACGAACCTGAACCCATTAAGTCACTGCCCGGACAGTACAGGTGGCCCCTTAATGATAAGTTGATCAACTTTGTTGATCAGTTGGTTAGTTCTGGCATTAGGTCGGTTATTTTATTTGGCATACCTGAGCATAAGGATGAGTGGGGGGGTAGTTCGGCGTACGATGAGCATGGCATAATACAGAGGACGATTAAGTTCCTTAAGGACTCCTTTGAGGATAAACTCATTGTAATGGCTGACGTATGCCTATGCGAGTACACGGACCATGGCCACTGCGGTGTTGTTAAGAAGTTGCCTGATGGCAGGTATATAGTTGATAATGACTCAACAATAGAGCTCTACGCCAAGACCGCAGTGACATACGCGGAATCTGGTGTTGATGTTGTTGCGCCGTCCGGCATGATGGATGGGCAGGTTAAGGCAATTAGGGAAGCCCTTGACAGGGCTGGCTTTAGTGACGTTGTCATAATGGCTTACAGCGCTAAGTACGCGAGTTCGTTCTACGGTCCGTTCAGGGAGGCTGCAGCCAGTGCGCCTAAGTTTGGTGATAGGCGTAGTTATCAGATGGATCCGAGGAATGCGCATGAGGCTCTTAAGGAGGTTGCTATGGACATTAATGAGGGTGCTGACATAGTCATGGTTAAACCAGCAATGCTTTATCTTGATGTTATTAGGCTTGTGAAGCAGAACTTTCCTGAGGTTCCGTTAGCCGCCTACCAGGTCAGTGGTGAGTATGCAATGCTTAAGGCTGCTATAATGAATGGATGGCTTGATGAGAAAAAGGCAATTCTTGAGTCTCTAATTGCCATTAGGAGGGCTGGAGCAGATTTAATAATCACGTACTTTGCAAAGGATGTTGTTAATTATCTCGATGAAATTGAGAGACTCTTCTGATTAATGACTTAGTCTAAAAATAAGTATTTATTCAATATATTTATTTTTATTCTAGAGAAAGCAATATAAATCCCTCTAACCACATCATGGCGACCAATATGAATATTACTCAATTCCTGGCTGATAGATCAAAGTTAATGAGAGCTTCTGAAATCAGGGAGTTACTGAAGTGGGTTACTGAGAATGTGATTTCATTTGGCGGTGGAATGCCTGACCCTTCGTCATTCCCCCGTTAAGGATATAATTGAAGTAACGAGGGACGTATTATCAACAAAGGCCGATAAGGCCCTTCAGTATGGAACCACTGGTGGTGTAACGGAATTAAGGGAGGAGATAGTTAGGTTTATGGGTAAGGAGGGTATCAGGGTTGATGGTCCTGAGAACATAATAGTTACGGTTGGTAGTCAGGAAGCCCTTGATATAATTGGTAGGTTATTCATAAACCTGGGGATTATGTAATTACTGAAAGCCCAACGTACCTAGCAGCACTGCAAGCCTTTAGAATTTATGGACCTAGGATAATCGGTATACCCATGGATAATTACGGAATTAAGGTTGATATTCTTGAGGACACAATTAAGAAAATAATTGATGATGGCGGCAAACCCAAGTTCATATACGTAATACCCACTGGTCAAAACCCAACGGCATTACAATGAGTATGGAGAGGAGGAAGTCACTGCTTGACATCGCCAGTAAGTATGACCTATTGGTAATTGAGGATGACCCATACGGCTACATATACTTTGGTGATGAGGAGCCGCCTGCAAGGCTTAAGGCAATAGATAGTGAGGGTAGGGTTATTTACCTATCTACATTCAGTAAGATAGCCGCACCTGGACTTAGGCTTGGTTGGGTTGCGGCGAGTAGTGAGATGATTAGGTGGTTTGAGCTTGCTAAGCAATCCATTGACCTACACACATCAACACTTAATCAGTACATCGCCGCTGAATTATTGAGGAGGGGTGTTATTGAGAGGAATATACCGAGGATTAAGGAGATTTATAGGAGTAAGAGGGACCTGATGCTTCAAGCGTTAAGTGAATACATGCCTGAGGGTGTTACCTGGACTAAGCCGTCAGCTGGCATGTTCATTTGGTTAACAACGCCTGAGAGGATTGATACTGGCGAAATGCTTAGTGTTGCCATTAAGAAGTATGGGGTTGCTTACGTACCGGGTAAGTCCTTCTATCCAAATGAGGATAGGCATAACGACATGAGGCTTAACTTCACATACCCAACACCGCAGCAGATCTTCGAGGGCATTAAGAGACTTGCGTTAGCCATTAAGGAATACCTATCGCAGTAGTTTTCAGGTTTCTTGGAAATTTCATGAAGTTTCACGTGGAGTTTATCATAAGTATCACGACTTAATACTTCACGAATCCTTATAAGCTACTGAGTAGACCCTAACTCGATGCAGAGAGGCAATGTTAACGATAATGCTATTAATGAACTTAGCATCAACAAATTAGGTGATGTGCTAGGGATCGTTGAGAAGAGTATTAATGAAAACAGTAAATTAATACTAACCGTAAGCTCGAAACTTAACTATAATGACTTAATTAGTAAGTTATTCATTGGTTCATATATTGTGGTTATTGATGCATCAACGAGTAATGAGGTACTCCTCAGGGTTAATAAGGTTGAAAGCACAATTAGTCCACCACTTTCAATAAAAGGTACTAACTCAACGTACATTAGAATTACCAGCGATTTCGTAATTTCACGAGTAAAGAGAAATGGTTCATATCGTTATGCATCACTGCTTGTAATACCCATCAACGGTAGCTTGGTTATTTACCCAAGTAGCGAAGTTATTAGGGAATTCCTCGGATTGACAGGAAATTTGTCATTTGGTAAGGCATTAATTAATGGGCATGACATACCAATAACGTTAAGTGAGGATGCACTTAGTAGGGGGCTTGTTAATAATGGGTCAGCCGGGTTGCGGTAAGTCCTTCTTTATAAAGAGGTTGATTAAGGAGTTGTATTCGACAAGTAGTTATGAGAATATAGTAATACTTGATAGGACAGGTGAGTATACAAAGGATATTATTGAGAATGGAATCGATGCATCCGCACTGATCCCGATAGATCTTATGAAGCTGGGTCGACCAGCGGATATTGATGAGTTAAAGAAGTACGTTGTCGATAAGTTACGTATTCTTGGCTTTCAGAGGAGGAGGGCTAAGATTTCGATGAGTATGTCGAAGAATGATGGTATTGAATTTAATATTGACTTTCAGAGGAAGGGATTTGGTAAGTTGAGTATTATGCCATTATCCATTAGGTTCAGGTGGTTTATTGAGAGGGCGGCTAATTACCTGGACCCAGAGATTAAGTACGTGATCACGACATTAATGATGGAGAATGAGAAGGCACTTAATACTGTGCAGAGCTTCATTAGTGCGATTAAGGATCCTGAATTACTCAACATAATTGGTAGAGGGCCAATAAATAAGGCCGTTGATTTGGCATACTCGCTAAAGGACACGGGGTTCTTCGATGCAATGGTTAACATTGGTGGTGAGAACATGGATATCTCGGTGTTTAGCCAATAAGGGTTTTGAGAAGTAGGGTTGCGATTATTGATCTTCATGAATTACCTGATTCATTAATGAGTATTTACGAGATAATACTCGTAGAGGATATCGTTAAGTGGTTTATAGGTTCTAGGGATAATAAGGTGGTCATGATTGTGGATAATGCGGAGGGTCTCATGGGAAATAAGGACTTATTAAATTCATTAATTAATAGCATAAGGATTGGTAGGTCCCACGGCATATATTTCGTAGTAGCCACCAGGCTTTTCTCGAGGAAACTCTATAGGGAGTTTGGGAACCTAATGATAATGAGAATGAACGGCTCTACGAAACTTGGGTGTCAAGAGAATACAAACCTACTTAATAATGAGTTCATACTAATCTCTCCATGGCTAAATATTAACTGTATTAAGGGTTCAATAGCGTAATTCTTAATTAGTGGTTACGACTATTGCCCATAATGGCGGTCATAATAGCTGAATTACCACCACTGAGGAGAATTGAGAATATAGATAATTACCTGAATATGATTGGTGGTGTTATTGATTATGTAACGCATATTGATATTCCTGATTCCACATTCGCAAATCCTTCAGCAAATGCAGTACTCATAGGTGCATTGATTAGGCGTAGATTTGGTAATGTTGAGGTTATTGCGAATGTTAGGGTTGCCGACCATAATAAGGTTGGGCTTACGGCACTAGTAATGGGTGGTTTAATTAATGGCGTTAGGAATTACCTGCTAATGAGGGGGCGACCTGGGGGGGCCTGGCGTTACGGCAGTCCCTGATTTAACGCCGGTAAGTGCCATTAATTATTTAAGGAGTATTGAGCAAATCAGTGGCGCTAGGTTTGGTATCTCCATATCAAGTTTTGAGGAGAGCTACATAAGGGAGAGACTAAGCGCAAAGCCTGACTTCGCAATGCTTCAATACACATTATCGATGGATGATTTAATGAGGGTTTTTACCGTGAATAGGGAGTTTAACGTTGATGTTTATCCAGCGTTATTAATAATCACTAATAAGTCGGCTAGGGTTATAGGTAGGATACTCAATACTGAGGTTCAGGTAAAGCCTGACCCAATAGATGATGCGATTACCAGAGCCCGTGAGCTATTGAGGTACTTCCCCCCCGGTATTTACCTATCAGCTCCAGGGGACTTTGAGGCAATAGTGGAAACTGCGAAGGCCTTAAGAAAGTACCTATGATTCTTCCTGGTTTTCCTCCTCTTCCTCACCAGGTAACCTAAGTAATGACTTTATTTGCTTCTTGGCAGTGGCTTCGACCTTAGCCTCAAGCCTATCTTTGTACATGGCTATTATCGTATCCACAATACTCAATATAGCCCTAGCGGTATCTGACGTAGAGTACTTCATTAGGAAAGGTTCGCCAAGGTCATTAGACTCACCAATCCTTGGATCAAGCGGTATCATGCCAAGGTACGGCACGCCGTACTTATCCGCCATTTCCTTACCGATCAACTTACCAAAGATGTAATACGTCTTTCCAGTCTCAGGGCAGTAGAAGCAGCACATGTTCTCGACTACGCCGGTTATCGGTATTTTAACCTTCCTTGAGAAGTCAATGGCCTTCTGCACAATCCTCTTTGATACATCACTTGGTGCAGTCACTATTATGCTACCGGTCATCTCGTTGGCGAGGGCCTGGGCTATTGTTAATGGGGGCATCACCAGTACCTGGTGGCAAATCAATGAACAAGGCATCTAACTCGCCCCCCCAGCGCACATTACCCAGGAAATCCTTAATTGCCCTATCAACCAATGGACCCCCCCTCCAAATAACGGCCGTATCATCAGTGGGCAGTAGGAAGTCCATGGAGACCACCTTTATACCAAATGGGCCTTCGGCAGGTATTATTTTCTCATCCTCACTAAGGTAAAGATTAGCGCCAACCAGACCGAGTAGTTTCGGTATTGTTGGGCCATAGACATCAGCATCAAGTATGCCAACCCTATAACCCCCTCATTGCAAATCCCAATGCCAGACTTGCCGTGACGAAGCTCTTACCAACACCACCCTTACCACTCATTATGGCAAACTTAGTCTTAACGGTCTTCATGGTCTGAGCAATTTCACCAGTATCTAATGGACCTGCTTTCTGCACGGATACCCTTATCTTACCCCCACCTTGGCTGCTTTGTGACGACATGCGTATTACAACTACACTTGATGTATTTAAAAATCAAACTCCTTAATCTATTATTTTAGTACTGTGATATGAAGTCCTCAACCTTCGGAATCTCCTTAGGCAATCCCTTCCTCTCCCTAATCTTCATTATCATATCAACAAGCATGTTCTCAGGAACAGGAGACCACCTCGCGAACTGAAGGCTCCAGAACACCCTACCGGCGGTGGCGCTCCTTAACTCATCACTTAGGGTGAAGGACTCAATGACCGGTATCTCGCCCTTAATAGTTACCATGTACTCGGACTGAACCATATCAATGACCTTACCCCTATGCCTATTCAACACGCCGATCACGGAGCCGATATTCTCCTGTGTCGTCTTAGCCTCTATTGATAGCATTGGCTCAAGTAATGTTGGTCTGGCCGCGAGTATTCCAGCCATTATTGCATTCTTCGTAGCAGGCATTATCTGGGCTGGACCCCCCCTGTGAGCTGGGTCCTCGTGAACCACTGCATCATGCAGTATCACCTTTATACCTCTAACAGGTTCCTGGGCTAGTGGACCGGCTTGTATTGACCACCTGAAGCCCTGCACTATGTAATCCCTAATCTCCCTTAGGTATTGAATGCCTGTTGTCTTATCAACAAAGATGTTTATGTACTGCTCATCCACAGCCCATATGCCCCCCCTGGCCTCATCAGCATCCCAACCAGCCCTCTCCCTAAGTATCTTAGCCCTCTCCCTCGGGTCCTGATCATCGGTCACCTCGCCAAGTTGTATCAGCTTAATCGTTTCCTCATCAAGTGGCTCAACACTTATATAAAGCCTATTGTGCTTATTTGGTGACTTGCCTTCAAATGTTGGTGATGATGCCCTGACAGTCTCTCTAAACCTAACCAATGGCTGCGACACTGTGAAGTCAAGCTTAGTCCTCTCCTTGAGCAACCATGTGGCTATCTCTAGGTGCAACGTACCAACACCACTAAGCAATACCTGCCCCCCCGTCTCCTCATCAATCTTTAAGCTTAGTGTTGGATCCTCAATCGTTAATTCCTTAAGGCCCTCCACGAGCTTCGCCAGATCATTCGGGTTCTTGGGCTCTATGGCTACTGTAACCACCGGCTCGCTTATGTACTTCATCCTCTCAAACGGAGCCGCCACATCCTTAATCGAGGCAGCCACTATTGTCTCGCCAGCCCTCGCATCATCAACGCCCAACAACGCGACTATGTTACCAGCCGGCACCTCAGGTATTACAATCCTATTCGGACCCATGTATAGGTACGTCTGCAAAACCCTCTTAGCCGTCTTGGCATTTATTAGGTAGACCTCGTCACCCTCCCTAATGGTACCACTGAACACCCTGCCAGTGGCTATTAAACCAGCGTGTGGGTCCTTATTCATCTTACTAACGGCTATCACGGTTGGTCCATCAGGGTCAGCCTCAAGTAACGCCTTACCAAGTGGTGAGTTTATGTCGCCCCTCCAAATCTTTGGTATCCTGTACTTCTGGGCTACGTTTGGTGGTGGTACGTGCTCAACAATCATATTTAGAATAGCCTTATAAAGCGGGAATTCCTGTGCCAACTCATCGACATAGTTCTTCTCGTATGCATCGACAATGTTGCTGAACTTGAGGCCTGCCTTGGCGGCCTGTGGTATGGTTACACCCCACTTATGGAGCGCTGAGCCAAGCGCAACCTGGCCCTTAGATGGATCAACCTTCCACTTATCCTTGAAGGCTGGGTCTGCATACATGTCAATTAGGTTGTTAAAGTCCTTGACAATCTCCACAATCCTTTGCTGAATCTCGTTGGGGGGGCTTAGCCTAAGCTCCTTGATTAATCTATCAATCTTATTAATGAATAGTACGGGCCTAACCATCTCCTCCATTGCCTGCCTAACTACAGTCTCGGTCTGCGTCATAACACCCTCAACCGCATCAACAACGACTAATGCGCCATCCATAACCCTGAGGGACCTCGTTACATGACCTGTGAAGTCTACGTGGCCTGGTGTATCAACGAAGTTAATTATGTATGGCTTGCCCTCATACTCGAAGTATAGGCTTATGTTAGCAGCCTTAACGGTCATTTGCCTCAATTGCTCGATCTCGACATAGTCCATTGCCAGGGCTTTACCAGCAACCTTGGGGGCTAAGTAAACCGGCGCCCATTAGTAATGAATCTGTGGTTGTTGTCTTGCCGTGATCAACATGGGCTAGGGTACCTGCATTTCTAACCTGAGCCGGGTTTCTCATTATTGAGAGTATATCCTCAATCTTCTTCTCGATAATCCTAACTGCCATCGATAATCACAACCCAACGTTAAGTAGCCCTAATAAACCTTTCTAATAACGATATTGACAATAGCAAGGCATAAATGCGCTAGGCATGAAGCATTAAGTGAGGACTGCATGACCTAATTAATGAACGTAATGCACTGGAGCAATTAAGGTAATACTTAGCATCAATTAAGTAATTATTGATTAATCTATTCAATTCACTGGTTATGAGACCTCTCGAAGTCTTTGAATATCCTTTCTTACATTCTATTCCCAATGAATAATCAACCAATAAATAATAAGTAGCAGGTATGGCGATCCCCCCCAACGGTAACGACTCAAGAAGCAACTCCTTAGCAACGTTTAGGTGAACGTTACCATGCCTAAGGTAATGACCACCGCCAATACCAACTAAATGGGCAATCTCATGCGCCAGAACCTGCCAACCCCCCCAATAGGCCGCGCATTTGCTAAAGTCATGCTTAATACGCCAGGTCCCAATATGGATACTGACGGACCTATACCTCCTAATGTACATTACGTAGCCATAAACACGCCTATGACCAACATTACCATGAATATACGCACTACGTACATCTTCAGGAACACCGAAGGAACGAGCGTTATTAAACATGGTAATTATGAAGTTGGTAATACCCTGATTATCAAAGCCACCGATATTCAGTATGTCTATGACGGAACGATTAATGACATATTTAACCCCCATTATTCAACGCCCTAACCCACAACGCGTGAGAACTCAGCATGATTTATAAGTAAAACCCATCAGCTCCAGGCTAATTTCCTCATTAATCGGCGGAGGTGCATATCATCACTACTAAGGCTAAGTACAGAGCAGATTAATATGCTTATAAGGAATTAATTATTGAGAGCAAGTAATGGTTAAGTGGATCAGACTCATGGTAATTAATGATAATAAGCCAAACCCACCATTACTGAATGATTGGGGGCTGGAGTATATTCATTGAGACAGATAAGTGGATATTACTTTACGATGCAGACACGGAGCCGAGAATTATGGAGAACAACATCAAGGCCTTAGGTATAGACCTCAATAGGGTTAACGCAGCCTTCCTCAGTCATTATCACGCAGATCACTATGGTGGATTTAAATACATTGGTAAGGTCAGGAAGGGATTAACTGTCTATGTTCCTGAGGTAGACAATATACTGCGTAAGTGGGACCTTAACCCAATCACCGTTAAAGATTCCCGGGAGATACTTGAGGATGCTGTTACGACTGGTATCATGAGTGGTATGGGTGTTTATGAGCATTCACTGATTGTTAAGTTGAGTGGTTATGGCTCCGTTGTCGTGGTTGGTTGTTCCCACCCTGGCATTGATAATATCGTGAGAAGAAGTCATGAGTTACTTGGTGATGTTTACCTCGTGATTGGTGGTTTTCATGGTCCATCTAGGCAACAGCTTGATATTGTTGCTAGGTACTCAAGGTACGTATGTCCGGCTCACTGCTCAGGTGATGAGGCTAGGCATTACATGAGTGTACATTATCGTGATAAATACTGCGATGTTAGGACAGGGACAGTAATTAACCTGCCAATCACTTAATTCAACCTAGAATGGTTCTTAAATTAGTGGGTAATATCGTTAACTGATAATGGCTAGTAAGGACGTAGTTTTCGATGAGGTTAGGAGGGTTGGTAGGGAGTGGGTGATTAGGGGGGGTAGGGTTAGGAGTAGGTCTAAGCCTAATACCTGGCATGGTGTTGAGGTTAGGATTAGGAGATTGAGGAGTGGCGATGTGGCCATGGTTGGTAGGTGTGATTGCGAGGCATTTACTAAGGGCCACATGATCTGTTGGCACATGCTTCATTTGGCTAATGTCTTTATTAGGAATAGGCGTAGGTTGGTTAGTGGTCTTGGGGGGTTTCTGTTAATTAGTAATTGAAAGAAAGATTTATAACACAGGGCCTTAGGCAGTTTATTGTGCTTGACCTACTTTCAATCATAGTATTCATATACCTAGCGGGAAACAACTCGCTAGTCATCATAAACGCCACATTATACGCACCAACACTGCTAATGAACATAACACTCCCAGTACAGCCCTTAGGCCCTTTGACGGTGATGAATAGTACAGGGCAGTCAATACCCTACTACATATCGAATAATGAGGTATACCTATCAATGGTTAACCCAGGAAACATAACAATAACATACACGCCATACATAAATGTCCTAAGCAATGGAACATTACAACTCAACATAAACACTAATTATGAAACTCAGGTATACATGGTAAGCAATGTACTGCCAACGTCAATACCAAGTAACATACAGGGATTTCAGACGACAAGTAATGGCATTGTATTAACACTCACACCAGGTAACTACGTAATAAACTTCATAACAACAGGCTCCGCAACAACCACAGGAACTGCCCATACAACGAAGACAAGCACACCACAATACACTCCCTACTCATCATTAAGCTATGTAATAGTGATAATCGCAATAGTCCTAATACTATCAGTATTACTCATCATTAAGCATAGGAAATAACTATGAGATTTGGGTAAACGTTAATAATGTGAACATAATTAGCATAATGTGAACCTAAAATTACCACCATATACATTCGACGACTTTCAGGTAGGCATGAAAATGAAGTCACAGGGACTAACAGTCACTGAGACACATATAATGCAATTCGCTGGATTAACGGGAGATTATAATCCACTACATGTTGATGACCTATTCGCAAGAGAGACCATATTTGAGGGTAGAGTGGCCCATGGACTACTAATCCAGGCGCTTGCCGTGGGTCTCTTTGCACCGTTAGTCGCCGGAACAACGATCGCGTTGCTCGAGGTTCACTCAAGGTTCTTAAAGCCAGTAAAAATCGGAGATACAATATACGTGGAGTCTGAGGTCGTTGATAAGAAACCAAGTGAGAAGTATAACGGCGGCGTGATAACCTTCAAGCATGAAGTGAAGAACCAAAGAGACGAGACGGTAGCCACGATAGAGACAAAGCTATTAATAGCAAGAGGATTAGCAACAAAGAGGAATGTGCTGAGACCATAATGCCGTGAAACACGACAAGTAGCGCTTTTAAACTGGTTTCTTTTCATTGTTATTAGCCGGGTCGTCTAGCGGCCAAGGATGGCGGGCTTTGGACCGAATGGGGGGGTAGAAACCCGTTGACCCCGGTTCGAATCCGGGCCCGGCTACCACCTTCCCCCCCTTCAATTCCTCCGTGACTGCGTTACAGCTCGTCTCTATAGCCATTGGTGTTCCTTTTCAGGGGGTTTATGGGCATATCTAAATGGTTATGTTAATTGCCGTTGCTGGTCTTCTAGGTTAGTGGATAAAGTGTTCATTTTCAGGCATGGTAAGAATGGCAAGATTAAGCTCAGGACCTTATTACATGGGTAGGTTTTTATTTTTAATTGCGCCTATTTATTGTGTCTTTGAAGGATGAGTTCCTAAGGTTGCTTGAGGAGGATAGGGAGTTTAGGCATGCTGTAATGGGTTTGTTGGGTATTGTTGATCTTAAGAATGCAGTTAGTGACTTGGTTAGTGCGGTGAGGGCGTTGACTGAGGAGGTCAAGGGCGTAAGGGCTGATGTTAATGGACTTAAGAGTGGCTTTTTGTCCCTTGAGAATAGGGTTGGTAAGATTGAGACAAGTATTGGCAGTATTGAGGCAAGACTCGACAAAGTTGAGATAAGACTTGATAAGGTTGAGGGTAGACTTGATAGGATTGAGGAGAGGCTTGATAGGATTGGTAGAACACTGGAGCGTGTGATAATGTCGCCTGAGGAGGAGGCGAATTATGTGGTGCAGTATTACCTGGCCAGAGAGGTATAGTGGTTAGGACTGGGCTAACGTACCTGGACACTAGGTATGAATTTGATATTTACGGCACCAATGGTAGGGTTACAGTTGTTGGCGAAGCTAAGGTTAGGGCTGGACCGGACACGGTTAGGGAGGTTAATGATAGGGTTAATGAGGCTATGAAGCAATTCCCAGACAAGTTTCCTGGCGCTGTCGTGAAGGTGCTTTATTGCATGAGGGCGTTACCTGGCGCGGTGGAGGAGGCTAATAGGCTCGGTATATGGCTAATTGAGTCGGCCAGGGAGATTAACTCGCCTAATCTCTAGATCAATCAGTGCTCTCTAATTGCTTGTGAAGCACCATTAGCGTGGTCTTGGATATAATATAATTACCTCGCTGGATCTTCCTAATCTTTCATGGCTCATTGCCTTGACGTACTTACTCGCGCTGTTCATGCGTCACTTAACTCCTCTCTCGTTGGTCTTCTCCATGGTGTTCCAGGTATTGGGATTAATGAGTCAATTATTAGACTGGGTCTTTTACGATACTTGCCAGATATTTTGCAATTTCTTCAATGTCTTTAGCGTCATTTAGGCTTGGTATTAGCACGGTCTCAAAGATAACCCTGATATTGCCTTCTACTAATTTCCTTATGTTCCTCAGGACTGGTTCGATGGGCTTTCCCGTGTACTTAATGTGCTTATCTGGATCAAGCGTTTTAATTCCAATTACAACCTCACAGTCAGCGCATTGTCTTAGTTCGTTTAGTAGTTCATTACTTATTTCGTAGGCATTCGTTAGTAGCCTTATCTTTAATTTTCTGTTTCTTAACTCCCTTACTATCATTGGTAATGCGGGATCAATCGTCGGCTCCTCACCTCCAAGAACAGCCTCCTCCAGGCCGTAATTCATCATGCATAATCAATTATACCCAGAAATTCATCAATACTTAGCAATCCCTGAAACCTCAATCTGATTAGCTCCTTGTTTTCCAAGTGATGGTCCCATGGGGGGGTTAGCCTTCTTATGCACCATGGCAGGTGAAGTTACATCCTAGGAATTGTACGTAGGCTGATCGCAGGTCTACGTAGTACGTTATGTGACTTATTCTTGTGCTCACATGGTTGGTTAGAAATCCTATTTTTAAGCATGACAATTATCAAGTAAAGTTAAAAATGCAATGCATTAGATTTTACTTTGATGCTGATGACTTGCCCAACTGATGGATGATGTGGATTAGGGGCTGGGCTTAGGCAATGAGCTCTGCACCGAAATTTCTCAATGCTGAAATTGCTATTTCCTTATCATACTGGGGGGGCTTATTACCGGCAATACCAATGGCGAATACAGACCCCCCCTTTAACCTAAAGGGTACTCCGCCGGCCGTTACCGTCAGCCTCTCATTCCAACCAACACCGTACTCAATATTCACCTCATTAGCCACGGAATCCGATGGAATCTTAAAAGCTGCTGCAGTCCAAGCCCTATCACGTGAAATCTCAATATAGCCGTAGGGAGTTCCGTCCATTCGATAGATCAATGCCGGCCATCCCCCCCACTCATCAACTATTGTTATGACCACTGGACGTAACCTCTTCTCGATTACATAATTAATCACAGTATCTGCCACACTCCTTAATGACTTAAGTGTATCCTCGCCAGCGAAGTCTATATGATCCTCCCTATAAAACGCGCTTAATCCCGCCTGCGCTATCGCCTCATCCTCCTCAGCGGAGCCGCCACTATGCCCTATACCACCAATAACCCTATTGCCCGAGACCACGGTACTGAGCCAGGTATTATCGTGAGTCTACCGCCATACTTAACATTGAGTCTCCAACCCTGACCCTTCGTAATAACCTCGAGAACTCTGGCTGAGGTCTTCATTGTTGCTGCGGTCCAGGCCTTGTCAATCGCTATGTCAAATGTCGCGGGTAGACCATTATCCCTACGTTCAGCCGCAATTACATGACCACCCTCATCAACCACGGCAAAACTACCTGGCAATACCCTATTGTCCTGGGCATACCTAATCATTGCATCTATCATCTTCCTGGCAATGTCGAGGGTTATAATCCTTGGCGCACTCATGACTGTACACCCCCCCTCCTAGCCCTTGGGTCAAAATCCTTCTTAGGCTCAAGCTTAAGCCTGATTGCATTAATAACTCAATAACCTTCTTACCGAGCATTGGCGAGGCGGATACACCGGCAGGTCCAAGCACTATATTAATCCAATTGGGTACATAATCTGGTATGTCTACCACGAAGTCATGCCAGCCAGTGTCCGCATTTGTATATGCCATGAAGCCTATGAACGACTTAACAACATGTCTCTCAAAGGGTATTTCTGGGAATAACTCCTTGGCAACCTTGATATTATGGTTAACAGCCTCTTCACGAACAACCCTATCACTCCTAAATGTAAGTTCCAAGTAAATGCCTGATCTAGCGAAACCATAAATATTAGGCAATACGGCCTTTACATGAGGCATGTCCTCCATCCTGGGCAGTACATGAACCTCATGACTTATTAACCTGCCAACCTCCTCGTCAAAGTCCGTCAACGTACCTTTTAACGGCACAATGGAGAAGTTCCTCGCACCAACCATCTCGGCAATTCTATCAACCTCAATACCAGCCGCATTAACCACAAAGGTTGACCTAATGACTAAGCCTGCTTAGTATAAATACTGTATGTTATTCTCTGCCTCTCAATCCTAATAACCTCCTGATTAAACAGGAACTCAACACCATTAGCCCTTGCATTCTCCGCAAGGGCTTGGCAACCTTGACGGGGGGGTCAGTTATGCATAGGTTTGGGTCATGCAAAGCCCCCTAGAGCGTTTGGTGTAACGTATGGTTCCATATCCAATAACCGCCTCCTATCCACAAACTCCAGAGGTTGAAAACTACCCTCAGGTATGTAATAAGGCGCATTGGGCTCAAGCGATGATTTGAAGGCCCTCGAGTAAAGCCTTAAGTACCTCCTGAAGTCGGCCTTATCCCTAATCAACCAAAGACCGCCAACCCTCTTCAATGGAAAGCCAAGCTCATCAGCAAGTTTCGGCCAAAGTGGTATACTTTTAACGTTCAGCTCGGCATGAAGCGTACCCGGTCTAAATGTCAATGCATCACCGCCCTGGCAGACCAGGTTATGGTTTGTTGATGTGCTCTCTAGACCAACGTCACTATGCCTCTCAATAACCACAACACTGACGTTATACTGCGATAATTCACGAGCTACAGATACGCCGGCAATACCACCACCAATAATCACAATATCAAAATTGAGTAGTTCTGGCATAGCTATTATTTTTCCTTAGGCTAATTAAATAATCCCTATAAAATAATTATATATTTAATATATTTAACGAAAAATCACCCGCCAGAGTAAACTAAGTACTTAATACCATTAAAAGTAACCTCCTTCGTTAAACTCCTTATCTTATCGAGGATCTCCATATCTAGATTATTCCTCCTTATAACGTCCATTACCTGATCAATAGTCATCGGTTGTATTTTAAGTATACCTAACAAACTACTCACTGGGTCATTCCTATCTATATGAAACTCCCCCTCTCTCAATATAGTCTATTATGAAAATCCTATCACTATTAATGTATTTTGAAAGTACCCTGGCTAGGTTCATTAATACATCAGATGTTGGTGGCCTAACCCAGGCTCGGCAGGCGGTCTAGTTGGTACCATCATATATACCCTATCTGGCCTGTACCTCCTTAGGGCATTGCCAATACGTTCTATCTCATCCTCATTATCATTTACTCCCTGAACAAGCATTACCTCAGTCCATATTTGCCCACTAAACACCTCACGAAATCTCTCAATACCCTCTATGAACCTATCAAATGTTATCTCCCTATGAGGCCTATTAATGAGCCTAAACGTTCTCTCACTTCCTGCATCAGTACTTACCTTAACCACATCCAATTCACTTAGCCATGCCCTGACCTTCTCATCAATTAACTTAGCTCCATTGGTCAATATCGCCAAGGGTTTATCCTGATAATCCCTGGCCCACTGAATTAACTTACCCAGGCCTGCGTAAAGCGTTGGTTCTCCATCGCCAATAAATGTTAAGTAGTCATAATCCCTAGTTCTCACAGCTATCTCCAACTCCCTGATAATATCCTCGGGTAGGTAAAACATTCTCAGGTCATTTATTACGTGTTTAGTCCTGCCCAGTTGGCAGTATATACAATTAAAATTACAATACTTAAGCGGAACAACATTAACGCCCAGCGACTTGCCCAATCTACGTGAAGGCACAGGACCAAAAACATACTTAAGCATTGGTATCTATTGAATCATTACTATGCCTATTAAAATACCTTATTGAACGTTTATATTTCTATTTCTAATTAATAAGTAATTGAAAGTAAAGATGAAATAACGAATTATAAACCTCTTTCTACACCTGTATATACAATAGAATATCGTAAATATGAGAAAAATTAATATTATATGTATAATATCTAATTAATAGAAAGGGTATCCACTAGATAATGATTATTGCTTAAAGAGTTTTCGTAAATTTTTAGGATAGTTCTCTAATTAGTTATCTCGTGATTAGTCAAAGAGTTGAGTACTCAAGGAAAATATATCAGGAGGCCATGATGCAGTGCCTAAAGCGTGGTACACCGATGATTGTCATAGGTGTAAATCGGAATTTAATAGGTGTTTAAGTAGTTACCTATTATTATTAAACTAAGGGGAAATGTTTATAGAGTGTTCGTTAAAAATTATTGTGTGACATACATATTCCCAAGTAGGGAGTGGGTTGATGTCTTATGTCTGAGCCTTAATGGCGATAGGGACTTCCTTAATGCGATAAATGGCTGGAAAATAGATGTATTATTAGTCAGTAGGAATCTAAGTCCCAATGTAATTAATTACCTGCAGAGAACTTACGGTGTTAATAGGTTGATACGGTAGGTATATTCCTTAAATTCAATAATTCATGTAATGAGGCATCCTTCATTATAAATCCAGACATTGGTTCGTACGATTACGTGGTTATTGCAGACTATGATGTGTGGCTTAAAGTCCTTAGTGGGTTAGATGACCCGGTAACGACCATGATTAACGTGTTTAGAAAGCTTGAGGTTAAGGGTAGTATGGTTACGCTGATGAGGTTGGCCGCAAACATAGTTTCACCAATGGCTAGGGTTATTATGAGGATACCAACGGAGATAATGAAATAATTCTATTTTTAATTTTTAATGAGGTATGACATTATATCACCACCAATGCCACCAGCGCCTCCAGCCACCATGCCATCCTCCGTAGAACCAACCCCCCCAGCCTGGGCCCCCCCATGGTACAGGTGGTGGGTATGGATAGCTTGCGTACCAGCTCTTGAAGCTCTTGCCGAGATCCGTTAATTCCACGTATTCCTCATTACCCTCCCTAACAACCCTTATTAGGCCAGCCATTTGTAATGAACTTATTGCATAGTCAAAGGCTGTGCCATAGAGTGGTACCTTGCTTCTTAAATCACTTATCTTAATCCTATCCGTTATCTGGTTCAGTATTATCCATGCGCCCCCCCATCTCGTTATTCCGAACATGCTTATCACCAATATCGATTCTGATATCGAATTTAAAAACCTTTCTCATCATGCATTCTTATGAATAGCATAATGCATATATATGCATTTAATTATCCCTTTATACCACCAATGTTAAATCCCTCAAGCAACCTACCCATTATTATGTAACTGAGCACCATGACCGGTAACGCAACCACAAGCTGATGAAGCCAGTAGTCCCCCCCAATCAACCGCCTTACTCCTTATGGCCTCTATTGCGAATATAGTTACTGTCTGCGCGCCCGTTGGTGGGAAGTTGAATTGCCATGGGGTCTCCGTGAGTATTAATGGGTAGAATAGTAACTGCCAGCTTATTATGAAGGATAGTATCATTACCATGAACCAGCTACTCCTGGTTATTGGTGCTATGATCCTAAACAACGTGTATGTCGAGGAGGCACCCTCAATCTCAGCTAACTCCTGATACTCATTTGGTAGATCCCTGTATATGTTGAAGAGGAGCCAGGCGGATAGCGTTACTGTGAATATGGGCTCAGCCAGTATCAGTGCCCACCAGGTGTTTAGGAGTCCTGAGTTCATAAATAGGATGTATACTGGGAATATGAAGCTCGTGGCTGGTAATGAGTATAGATATATCGTGATTAGTAACAACCAGTAAATGTTTTGCTTCGACATTATGTAAGAGGCTGTACCTGCAAGCACCGCTGAGATCGAGGCTACGAATACTCCAACAACGAGGTTTGTGGATATGTAGGGTGTAGAGCCAGTGAGTGCGCTCACGAAGTACTTGGCGGTAAGGGCGACTGGGTATAGTATTGGTGGTGATACGAAGTCGTAAATATTCGGCCTAAAGGCAAGTACAACCATCCAATAAACGGGGAATAGCAGGAAGAGCAGTATTACCACCGTTAATAACCATAGCAGCGAATCATAGACTTTATCCGGTATTTTAATCACAGGGAGCCTTACGTAAAGCCCACCACTACGCATAACGTAGAGTAATGCCGCGGCTGGTAATGTGGCTAAAGCTGCGAGTATCGCTGCCGCAGCCTCACCACCTGAGAAGTTGCCAATGAAGTAAAGTAGGTCGAATATGAGCAGGGGGGGTAATGTTGTTGATGAGTATCCAGGTCCACCCTCTGTTAGCACATATGGTATGTCGAAATTACCCAGTTGAAGTACAAATATTACTAGGAATGCGGTAAGTACGATCTTGAAAATGTAGGGTAGCGCAACACCACTGTAGTATTGCGAGAGGGAAGCACCATCACCTGAGAAACCTCCTTAAGCTCCTTACTAATTGACTTAAGACCTCCAATGATTACCAGGTAGGCAAATGACGTGCTGCTCCATATCCCTACAATTATTACTGCCCATATCGATAGACCAGGTATCGTGGTCATGTTTAGCATGGGTATGTGAAACAACCTGAACAGGTAGTAGAAGGGACCGTACATTGGGTCGAAGAGTGTGTACCATATCATTGATGATGATATGAATGGTATCGTGTATGGAACAAGTATTATTAGCGACATTGGCACCTGCCACTTCATGGGTAAACTATCAACTGATTGCCAGCACTAATGCCAGCAACGTCGATACTAAAGCCGTCATTGTCGCGAAAAGTAATGTATTGTAAAGTGCCAGGTTAAACGTGCCCGGCGGAAAATCCGTTATTAAGCCTTTATCGATGATGGGTTAAACCCAACGAAGTAAAAGGTTAGGATTAATGGAATTAATCCGAAGGCTAGTATGTATATTAAATATGGTATTAGCCAAAACCTCCTCATGCCAGCCCAGTTACATATCGTGAAGAATTTAATTTTTAATTTTTAACATAAGCTAACGTTATATGCAAGTATTAGCCTGAACAGGAACCATAGGTCTGAACGAGGGCGTTTATCCAGGACTCGGCCGCCGTATTCATCGCCTGCTGAGCACTTACCTGCCCAAGTAGGTAGCTAAACACCTCCTGGTTGAAGCTTGGTATTAGCTCTGTGTATGTAGGTGGTATGTTCGGTGGGTTCGCCCAGGCGTACTGAGCCGCATCATAAACCGCCTCAAGTAACTCCTTATCATGCTCACTAAGAGTGCTATTACTCAGCAGCATTTGGAATGCCTCCTTTGATATTGGGAACTTATGGAAGTACAGATACTCATACACCTGAACCTTAGGTGACACTAGGAATGCCAGGAATTCAAGAGCCAACTGCTTATGTGTTGAGTACTTACTAACGGCCAGGAAGTTAGTGCCGGTTTCCGCGTAGCCACCCGGTAATGGTGCTAGGCACGTATCATTATAGACGCTTGGTGGTAAGTATGACAATTGACTTACGAACATTAACGCGGCAGGGGCATACTCAGCATATAGCTCTGGCAGATTATCATAGGTTACCGGTGTGACGTTTGGTGGCGGCTCATAAGACACAAGTTCCTTATAAACCTCCAGAGCCTCAATACCATCTGTCGTGTTGAAGTCAGGCAATGGGTATGGACAACCTGGGGGCTGGCGCTCCGTAGAACATTATGTTGAAGTTCGGTAAACCACCAATCCTGCCATCGTTAAGGTTCGGATCTCTCATGTACCACCAACCAAATATTGCTGGATACGCGTCTATTATGCCATGCGATACGTGATCATCGACTAAGACACCATACTTAGTTATTCCGTGACCCACGAGGAATTGATCAACCTCAAGCACGGTGGTCCAGTTCTGCCATGTTAATGGATTAAACTCAACACCATACTCACTATAGAACTCCTGGGCCAGTGTTTGGTTGTTGAATATAGAGCACTTATAGGCAAGCATGTAGGTCACAGTCTCGTAGGCTATGCAATATACTCAATCTGCCCAGTCGTCGTGTTATAGAACTCGCCACCAAACGCCTCCTGAGGAGCCATTAAGTCGCTCATGTTGAATAGGGTTCCTACATATGAATTAAGTGGTAATACGTAAGGCACAAACCTAAGTGATGATGTTGACGTGAACTCTATAATATCATACTCAGTTGAGTGAGCCTCAAGTGCCGTTAACTCGTTAGTAACGTACTGACTGAATGGGTATGTGATAACCTTGACATACACGTTTGGATGTTCCTCATGGAATAATTGACCGGCGAATTGTATGAATTGCGCGGTGGTTCCTGAGTAGGCAACAACAACTAAGGTTACTGTTTTAGGCGTGGTTATGGCTTTAATGTAGTAATAGGCACCAACGGCTATTACTACCACGATTATAACGCCGATTATAGCCAGACAGTACGTGAAATACCCATCCTCACATAATAAATTGCCATACCTTAATTATAAGTATTTCCTAGAGTTAATTCTTTGATATTATTCAAATTATTATTACCTCGATATCATTAAATAAATAATTAATTATTTCAATTTCTGAATATCAAGCGGTGTGCATGGTAATGGTATGACAATACCAACATCATTACCAACATTACTTAATATGGGCGGTTCCACGTAATAATGAATCGGCATTAAGTACTTAACACCGGCCTCCCTGGCTATCTGAATTGCCTCACTCGTCGTTGAATGACCATGCAAATGGGACGCCTCCTCAGTGCCTGGGTTCCCTGATGTCTCGTGAATTAGTAATGTGCAGCCCTTGGCGAGGTTAACTATATTCTTTGTTGGCCTTGTATCGCTACTGTATGTTATGCATGAACCATCAGCCGCATCAATCCTGTACGCCAGGGTCTGCACTGTGTGGTCGGCCAATACGGCTGTGACCCTGTAATCATGAGTGATTAACACGGTTAACGGCTCTGGGCTTGGGTCAATTGGATGGAATTCTATTGCTGATAGGTATTGCGGTATGCCTAATGCGTCAAAGAGCCTTTGTAGATCCACATCCCTGGGCCCATAAACTTTAAGCATAATCCCCTTGGACCTTGCAAATAGCGCTAGGGTTGATAGGCCCATTACATGATCCCCATGCCTATGCGTTATGAGCATTAAGTCTAGGTCATTCACGTCAAAGCCGCACATCCTTAAGGCCCTATACGTGCCCTCACCAGCATCAATTAAAATCCTTGAATTACCAACCTCTACAAGTAGTGATACATTACCAAGTAATGGGTTTGAAACCCAACCACCAGTTCCAAGTGGAATTACCTTCACGGCATTGATAAAACTCCAGTAATTATAAGGAGTACTACATGATTAAGTCATATTAGGAACGCTAATTCAAGCACGGCAAGTAGGGCGCCTATCAATGTCCACCAAGTAAAGACCAGGTTTAACGCAGCAACCACAATACCCAACGTCCGAACCTCAGGATCATTCTGCCTAGATATTAATAATGCACCAGCGCCTATGTTCATTATGGCCAGGGCAATAACTATCAATGTTAACGCCCAGAGAATCGTAGAGCCTATGTTAGGTATTGGCACCAGGATAAGTGATACAACACCGAGGAGAATAGCTGGGATGAGTAGGAAGCTCCACTAACGAGCATTAATACGCCAGCAACCCTGGGCTCACTCATCAAGACCACTCATAAGTAAGCCATTAAATACTTACTACCCATAAACCCTCCTCAGCCAATCAACCATCTCCTTAACACCAACATCAATAGCAGGCTCAACATCACCTAATACCCCCCCCTCGTACTTCCGCAATCATACTGCACATTAATGTATTTAAGCAACGAACGAACACCACTCGGTAGAAACAAACCAACAAGGCTAGGCGGTAATGGCAATCTGACACCGCTAACTCCCAGGAAATTAGCCATTAGTTCTGCGAAGTCGCCTAAATTGTACATGGTGCACTCAGTTGCATAGAGAAACGTATTCCTAAACTCCTCACTAACAGCCAATTTCTCGAGCATTCTTACCAGGTAACCCACGTAAATCGCACCGATAAACCCCTTAACCTGAGGCACTAGGCCCATCCTCACAAGCCTATAAAGGCTTAGGAACTCATTATGATCATTGTAATAACCATAAACAAGGGTCGGTCTAACAATGACGTAATTAAGGCCCTCATTACCTAGCTCTTTAATGGTTCTTTCGCCATCGCATTTAGACCTTTCATAATCACTCCTGGGATTTACGTAAGAGAAATCACAGTGTGCTGGTTCCTCCTTTATGAAATTACCTATCTTTCCTGAGGCTGCTGAAGCACTTATGTGAATCAGCTTTATTGATTTATCAATACTTAGTATTGCCCTTGCAATATTGCGGGGAACTTCAACATGGGCATTCCACAACTCATTCCATGAACCACTTAGCAGGCCCACTGTATTAAACACGTAATTTGGCTTAACGTTATTAATTAACTTCACCAGATCTTCGTAATTACTCGGGTCTAGCCGGTGAGGCTTTACGTTCAACCTCAGCAGGTCCTTCATCATTAGTGCTTTACTACCGTGAATTGACCTATAGGTTATATATACATCAAAACCCCCTATCAACTAAGTGCTTAGCTAGGTTCGTCGCAATGAACCCAAGCCCAATGATTAAAGCCTTCTCCACAATGTCTTATTTATGACAAATAGTAATTAAGTCTTTCCCTAAATAGAGAAAATAGCCGATATCACTAACAAAGAAGGTTTTATAAATGCTGAGTATCCGAATGCCATAATCGTATGCAAAGAGAACTATGGGTATCAATAAGTGAAAGTCAGAGAAGGGCCGTATTGATAAATGCGTTCCTTGGAGCGTTACTTGGATCAATTAACATCTCATCAGTTGTAATCGCGCTACCCGCGATACTCAGGGGGGGTATTGGACTAAGTATCAATTCATCAATAGGCTTCATGATAATGGCATGGATAATGTTCGCATACCCATTGATAATGGCGATTACCGTAGCCCTCATCGGCAGGTTATCCGACATATATGGCAGAGGTAGGGTATTCACTATGGGCGATATCGTATTTACCACGGCATCATTATTGTTGGGGGGGTTAACACCGGGTTACGGAGCCATTGCTGGTATTCAAATGGTCATTTATAGATTCGTACAGGGTTTAGGTGGGTCAATGATGTTCAGTAATAGCGCTGCCCTAATAACTGATGTTTTTCCACCAGAGCGTAGGGGGGGCGTGGCGCAGGTATAGTAGGCATATCGTTTAGTGCAGGCAGTATATTGGGTTTAGTGGTTGGTGGTTTATTAGCAACAATTAATTGGAGGTGGGTTTTCCTATTCAACGTACCAGTGGGCGTGGTCAGTATTGTATGGGCATACAAAAGCGTTTATAAGTTACCCGCTGGATTTACAAGGGCTAGAATTGACTGGGTCGGCGCATCATTACTAACAGCATCATTGGTGCTCCTACTCATGGGATTAATGCTATCAATGATGCCCTACGGAAATTCGTCACTCGGCTGGGGGGGCAACCCAATGGTTTGGGTATTGCTTGGCGTCGGCGGCGCCTTATTTGTATTACTATTCGTTATTGAGTCCAGGATTAACGAACCAATGCTAAGGGTTAGGCTATTCAGGATTAGGCAGTTCACCTATGGTGTAGTGAGCAGTCTCTTCCTATTCCTCGCCCAGGGAGCCAATGTATTCGTCCTATCACTGCTCTTACAAGCTATTTATCTGCCGCTTCATGGCATCCCATACGCAGACACACCTCTTTGGGCTGGGATATACCTAATACCGAGTAGTATCACCAACGCAATCTTCGCACCAATAGGTGGTAAGTTGCTGAATAGGTTTGGTGCCAGGGTAGTATCCACACTCGGTGCTATATTACTTGCGGCAAGCTTTGAATTACTAACATTACTGCCAATAACGAACTTCAACTACATATGGTTTGCAGCAATACTACTACTAATGGGCGCCGGCTCGGGCCTATTTCAATCACCAAACCTCGTATCAATACTGAGCGCCGTGCCGCCGACAGAGAGGTCAGCCGCATCTGGGCTGAGGGCTTCCATGCAAAACATAGGCCTATTAATGAGCTTTGCAATATTCCTAACACTAATCCTGACCGGAGCCTCAACAGTACTTACGCAGTCAATATACAAGGCGTTATTAAGTGCTGGAGTCCCAATGCTCGACGCCGAGAAGCTCGTGTCAATACCGCCAGTATACGCGCTCTTCGCAGCATTCCTAGGTTACGACCCAATAAAGACCTTGGTTGAGCAGGCGGATATATCATTACCAGCTAACGTATTTAGCAACATTGATAAGCTAACCTTCTTCCAAGCGCAATAGCGCCTGCCATGCAGTCGGCTTCTACTACGCATATCACACGGCGGCCATACTTGCCATACTTGCCGCAGTATTCTCATACTTAAGGGGGGGCAGGGAGGCTTTCCATCATACCATTGAGACGGTACAGGTGGGTGCAAGGAGCACGGCAAAGGTGATTGAGCAAACAAATACCTTGGACCCAATAGGTAGTAAGACCACAAATGGTGTCAGTAGTAATATCGATTTTAAGTCGGACCCGATACTACGAAAGGCCTACGCAGCATACTTGCTAATGAATACTGAGCTTGGCGATACCGTATTAAATAGCATAACGGGTAAGGAGCTTGTATATGCAATAGCCATCACTTCCGGGTTACCTACTGGTTTATAAACTTCGTGAATAGCATTAATGATTGCCAG
Organism: Vulcanisaeta distributa JCM 11213; assembly: GCA_001316125.1. The sequence continues at coordinate 422,803 of BBCS01000001.1, read as the reverse complement.
TTTAATAACTTAACAATAGAGACATTGACTAAGTATGTAAGTATACCTGATTGGTTAAGTGAGGTTGTTAATGCATGGCTTAAAGTAAAATCATCAAATAGTTAAAGACATAAAATATTTTAAGAAAACACGATCATTTTAATAAGATATTATTTTCAATTTTAAATAGCAAATCATAAATATAGCGTGTATGCCTTATTTCCACTCCATAAAATAGCCTTACCATCCCTCAAATACTCAACAGCTGTGTATCCTCTGTATATTCTCCTTTCCGTATTTACCTGGTTATTCTGCGATTTGTTTTTGCTCATGAACATTTTCTTATCACCGAGATGATATGAGAATTGCTCTGTTAATAAATTTATATTGTGAAATGGGTTTAATCAATATATTTACTCTTAATAACTATATAGGTTATAGATTACATGATACTTAGGATAAGTTTTTATTTCGTTATTTGATTCATGCTTTGAATGATTGAGAGTAGGAAGGATGATCATATTAGGATTGCGTCGGAGAAAAACGTTGAGGAGGGTAACAACCTATTTAATGAGGTGTACTTAATACATATGGCATTACCTGAAATTGACCTTGACGATGTCGATACGTCAATTACGATGTTTAATAAGAGGTTGTCGTTTCCATTCATTATTGGCGCGATGACCGGTGGTACTGAGACTGCTGAGAAAATTAACTCCACACTCGCCAAGTGCGCTGAGGAGTATGGCATTGGTATGTACGTTGGCTCCCAGAGGATTGCTATCGTCAAACCGGAGACTGCCCGGAGCTTTAGGGTTGTTGCCGAGAACGCGCCGACCGCCCTTAAGATAGCCAACCTGGGTGCTCCACAGGTCTCTAGGCTTGATGAGAAGGTACTTAGTGATTGGGTTTCCCAAGCAATAGATATGATTAATGCCGATGCAATAGCCATTCACCTAAACCCTGCCCAGGAGGTTTTCCAGCCTGAAGGTGAGCCCTGGTTTAGGGGGGGTATCATTGATAAGCTCAGATTCATTAAGAGGGTGGCTAATAGGCCGTTGATTGTTAAGGAGGTTGGTAATGGAATATCCATGGAGGTTGCTAAGGCCCTTGTTTCTAGGGTTGGTCCTGACGCCATTGACGTCGCCGGTGCTGGAGGCACTTCGTTCATAAGGATAGAGAGTATAAGGGCTGGGACAACGGATGAGGCGGACATATTCAGTGGTTGGGGAATACCAACCGCGGTGTCCATTTGTGAGGTTAGGAGTGTGTACAACGGCGTAATAATCGCCTCAGGGGGGGGTATTAGGAGTGGGCTTGATGGCGCTAAGGCAATGGCCATTGGGGGGGCCAACGCCTTCTCAATGTCAAGACCCCCTTCTATTAGCCGCACTTAAGGGTTATGATGAAGCCAAGAGATTCATTGGCAGGTTACTTAAGGAGTTTAGGATTGCCATGTTCCTCACAGGCTCGAGAAATGTTGATGAACTTAGTAAGGCGCCGATCGTGTTCGGTCCAACGATTATTTCCTGGCTCAACCAGAGGAACGTACCCTGTAAGCATATTAGGCGCTTTGTGTAATATCATTACCGTAATTACCCAGGGACCAGCATAAGCATTTTATAATAAATGAGTTGACTTCATAAATGAGGTATGTCCATTCAGGGTGTCTCATGCCCAAGGTGCGGCTCCAGGAGAATAGCAATTGTTGTTTCGGAGACACTAACATTTAAGTGCCTGGACTGTGGTTATACCTGGTCACCAAACCTACCGGCCCAGGGCTTAGTACGTACTAAGGCAGGCGATATTCACTGGACCGAGATTAAGAAGATCATGGAGGACGCGGTAAACTACGTCATAAACCTACTTAACGAGGGCGTTGCTAGTTGCAATGATATTATTAGTAAGGTCCAGGAGAGGTATGGGGGCTATCTATCATCACGTGAGGTCCTTAGGTCCATAATAAATGGGGTCAAGAGGTACCTTGAGGATATTAGGTATAAGGACGTTAATAAATACTCAGCATTAAGCGCTGAATTAAATAGGTGCAGGGAGTTAATGAGTAAGGGTGAGTGACCTTATTCTGACGGCATCGCACTTGTCCTCTTATTCTTAAGCCTCGTCTTCTTCGAATAGCCAGATGCCCAAACCCTCTTACCCCTCGGCACAATCTGTGGACACCTCCTACCAGTGCACCTGGGCGCTATTATACCAACCTTCTGACCAGGTGGTGCAGTCCTTGGTACCGGCGTCTCACCCTTCTGGTGACTACCACCACCATGCGGGTGCGCATACGCGTTCATCGCCTTACCCCTAACCGTTGGATACTTCCAGGACTTAGCGAGCGACTTGTAGTACTTAGTCCCTGCCTTGAGCATGGGCTTCTCGATCCTACCACCACCGGCCACTATGCCCACCGTTGCCCTAGCCCTTGAGTCTATCTCCATAACCTTGCCACTGGGTAATTGAACAACGGTAGTACTGTCCTTATGAATGAGGACCACGCGTAAGTACACCTGACCTAACGAACTTACCGCCATCATTAATCCTCTTCTCGATATTGTATATCATGGAACCCTCCGGAATCTTACCAAGCGGAAGTATATTACCTGGCATTGGCCTAGCCATTGCGCCGATCTCTATTACCTGACCCACGTACATACCCTCAGCCGCGTAATTTAGGAACTCCCTACCATCCTCAAGCGCTATCCTAGCCACAGGGGGCGTTAAGTCCAGGTACATGCATTAATTCCTTAACAACACCCCTAATTACTCCATTAAGCTCAACTTCACTCATCGATAAATACCTAACGGGTCCCTCCCTAATCCAGCTCGGACTCCTAAACTGCGAACCACCCCCCTCCCACGCCTCTGCACCAGTATTTTCTTACCCACGGTTAATCCCGTTAATGGTGATGGGTAGTGGGTTTTTAAATATTTACATTGATGGGTAATGCGGAATGAGGGATTCGAAGAATCAGGAAAAAACCATAGTCGTTAGGAAGACTGGGACTGATGAGTATAGTCTTGTTAAGATTAGTAATGGTGATGTACATGAATTCGAGGAGAGGGGGTATTGGCGATGTGAGGATGGTACCATGGTCTTAAGGCCATAGAGCTCGTGTACTTATCCATAATTGGTTACAGGGTGTTGATTGACGGCAATGAGGTTGGTGTGGATGAGTTGATAAAGGAGGTGAAGAGTCCGCACGCCCTAACGGTTTACCTGGACATGAGGAAGAGGGGGGGCTACTTCATAAAGCCCGTGATTAATGGTCCCGTGGACTTCCTGGTGTGGGATAAGGGTAAGAGCCCTGTGAATTCAAGCCCGAGGTATATGATAAAGATAGTCACTGAGGGATTGGGTATACAGGTAATGGAATTACTGAATGTGTTGAAGTACAGTGAGAGCATGGGCGCACAGTTGGTCCTGGCTCTTGTGAGCTCCGAGGGGGGGTTATCACTTATTATAAGGCATTTACATTTAGGCCTGTTAAGGGTGGTTGATTCATGGTCACGATTAAGGATATCGAGCAGGTATTAACTATGGTTAGGAGTAAGGGGCTTAAGGTCATCATTAGGTTGAGGAAGTCAAGAAACATGATTGCCCTTGAGAAGGAGATTAGGCCTTGAGCCTGAGGGCAATTACGTGGCCTGGGCTTCGGCATTTCCAGCGCCGCCTCATCAGATCATTGATGCGTATGGAATAGCTCAATAGAGATTTACTGCAGGAATGAATTGATTAAGCAATTAAGTGATTGGAAGGAACTTGTTAAGGAGCTCCAGTTGCTAAATGAGTGTCGTTAGTAGTTCTCAACGGTGTATTCCTTATCGCCAATCCTCAACTTAATGACCACACCACCCTCGCCCCCCTACTCTCCACAGTACCATCATCAAGCACAACCTCATTCCCAGCACTAACCCTCATATTAATCCTAAACAGCCTAGCACCAATTTGGGCTAGGTCCTTGTAGCGGGATGTGCATACGTTGACGTTCACCCAGGGCCACCTCCTCCTAATTTCACTGGCTATTTTAATACCAGCATCAATACTGCCAATGACATTGCCGTCAGGCCCTGGTTTATAACCCATGCTTATTAGGTTATTTATGTTTGCAGGGCTTACGTCAAGTTCATTTAAATTCACAAAGCTTATCAAGCCATTATTAATGAGAAGCTCGGCAACTTTAACAATGTTATTCTCAAACCTGGGCAGGCAGGTACCTCCAAGCCAAGTTCAATACCGGCATTCTTAAGCATACCGAGAAGACTCAACTTGCCGTTCAACTGGGCCGGGTTTATTGCATGAACCCTAACCTCATCGATTCCACTACTAGCCAGTTTCCTAACCGCATCCTCACTTAGGTTTAAGGCGTGCGTATACATGTGTATGTGGAAGCCAGGTCCGTAAGTCTTCTTGAGCGTCTTAACTAACTCAACGACTCTATCAATAACCATTATTGGGTCGCCACCCGTGATGGCTAAGCCATTTGACCCGGCCCTATCAAGTTCATCGATGATGTCATTTGGAAACCTCTTGATGGGCTTATCGTTTATGAACATTACGTCCTTACCAAACCTATCCCTACTAACTGGGCAGTAGAAACAGTTAAGTGGGCATAAACCCGTTATGAATAGCACGCTCTTAATGCCTAATTGGCATTGCCTACATCCTCTAACGAACTCCCCCCCAAACACTATATTGAGTTGTTTCATTGCTCAGGAGGTTATGACGTACCCCCCCTTATAAATGCATGTGCGTTAAGCATTTTAATGAATTAAAACCGTAATAGACGATGTATAGGTTTAGAAACACATTAATTGCCTTCATAGTATCAACAGCATTCACAATACCAATATTCATAGCTATGAATATGAACCAAGCATCCTACGAAACAATGGTCGCACTACTGGTAGTACATGGCCTCCAATAACCCCCCCCTGGGGCTTCATAACAGCCATATTCGCGCATCCATCGTATGCGGATTACTTCTTCGACATGCTCACCCTATGGATGATTGGGCCGTACTTCGAAACCATGTTCGGGACCAGGAACTTCTGGCTAACCTTCATGCTCAGTGGCATAGCCTCGGCACTCTCACCAATACTCTACTACGCAATGGGAACCCCAGTCCTCGTCGGCGGCTCATCAGGCGCGTTATTTGGACTTATAGGCTTTATCATAGCCACACCGCACAGGGGGGGCGTAATATTGGCGAATCCAATTAACATAATAGCAATAATATTCCTACTATCACCACTGGCCTTCGCTTCGGCATTGCGTATCTGGGCCACCTGCTCGGCTTTATAGTGGGCATAATAATTGGTTACCTATACGTGAGAAGAGAGTGGCGCTTTAACTATGTAAAGCACTTTGGCTTTGCTATTTAATGGTTTTTACCTGGAATAGAAACAATAATACTTAATAATGTAACAAGTAATGCATTAACTATGACAGGGATAGGCCTTAGATATGTAATACTTGCATCAATAATAATCCTACTAGCAATGGCATCATGACCAGTGCAAACCAGGTAGAGCATCCACAGATCTACAACATGACAACACCCCCCCTCGGTAAAGACCCATTCGTTACCTACAATGGCTTCTATTCCTTCGAGGCGTACCAACCACTGCCACCAAGTACTAAGCCCATAGTAATTCATGTATTCACAAATGCCGTATTTCCATACGAATTAAACAATGCCTACGCAACAGTACCGCAGAACAGTACTGTGTGTATACCCTCAGGCACGTACAGTCTCATTGTACTGAATGTGACAATAATGGAGACCGGCGGTCCTCAGTACGATAGGGCATTCTACATATTCGCCAATGGAGTGCCGGTGTTCTGGGGGGGCTCGACACAGGAGATACTGAATTCATCGGCTTGGTCTGACCTAACAATCTTTGAGAACATGCTCTCCGGCTCATGCATAACCTTCAAGGCGTTACTACCCAATTGGATTGTGCCAAGCATAGGCGTCACAGGCTATTACATAGTCAACGTGACACTTTATCTATACCCAGGGCCTGAACCCAGCGGCTTACCTAATTACTTCATACCAATTGCGCCTAATTCCTATGGGGTATCCCTAATAGGGCTTAATCCATTCCATGATAAGGTAACGTTCATAACAAACATACCCAGTGGGACGTATAGGGCTGCGCTACTCATGTACATGGAGGGCGGTGAATTAGATGAATTCTGGTACACGAATGAGCCTGCCACCCGCGAACTCCTTGTTTACTACAATAATTACCTGGCTGCCGTCTTTAACCCATTCGAGACCATATACACTGGAGGTATTGACCCATTCATGTGGAAGCCTATGCCATCAATAAACACATTGTCATTTCATAACCCATACATGGCCGACATAACGCCATTACTTGCTACGGGCATTAACGACGTTAATATTACATTGACTATGACGAACCTATACGAGGCATACGAATTGACGGGACTGCCCTACTTCACCTGGACAGTATCAGGAGTACTCATGCTATGGGTTAACGAATCGAACCCAATGGTTAGTGGTCAATTAATAACTGCATACTCAAGCTTCTACGATTCCGGACCTATCTTCTCAACAACATCCACGGGCTTAACAGAATATATGGAGTATGGCAATTATACGCTGAATTACATATCGAGACTAGTCTTTGAGCACGGCATTGAAGTGGCATCCTCCGAGCAGTCCGGCGTGTTTAATGCCTATCAATTATTTAATGCTGTAATGGAATATGGTACATTAAGCGAGAACTTCACTGAGTCATCATCTGAGAACATAAATGGCGCCGACCTATTCACAATGAGCCTCGCCTATAAGTACCCAATAATATTTAACGTAACCGCCTACGTAACACCACTGGCGCCGCCAACCTCATACCCATACCCAGCCGCGTATATTCAGTATGCCACGGTTAACCTAGGGATGGATGCACATGAGCACTACTCATTACCGGGCATGGACTATAAGACCGACGTTCTCGAGTCCCTTAACTCCTACGGCTTCATGAACCTTACACTACAAATAATTAATCCGTACGGTGGTGCGGTGGTCGTGGGAATATCCGGTAACTATGCTAAGACGAGTAAGGACTTAACAGCCGTGCACACATACTCATACTTAACGGGTATACCCAGCTACCTAGAGAAGTTCAGTGCATTAGCGATATCGCCAAATGCCACGGACTTAATTGGTTATTATCAATACGTAATGCTGAGGCTAATGAGGATAGGCGGAGGCTAATGGCTTAGTCAGGGCTTAAGTTCTGCAATTAAATAATTAAAAATCAACGTGTGTAAATGCCTTATTAAAGGCATTTATTATCACAATAATGGTAACCATAATAAATATCGGTAATTATGGTTATACCCATGCTCATTTACGGAATATTCACGAATTACTTATTGTCAGAAATAGAGCGAATGTACGCACCATATGGTAGTTAAGGTCATTCGTGACCCCATCATCACCAGGTCAGTGGCGGCACAACCCAATCACTGGGAATAATTAGCGCTGGGTAATTAATCCTTAAGTCGTTATCTGCTCATTAATTCTCTGATTAGGTTCTCGATTTTATTAATGGCGTAACTAACCTCGTCTGGTTCGTAAACGCTTCGTAAAATGCCTCATCATGGAGAGTCCTCATTAAATCGCTGTATAATGCCCTTAAGTCTTCGCGACCAATCTCTCTGAGAATCCTCCTACGTTCACCGTGGTTCCTGGGGATTACCCCCCCAGTCTTTCCGTAAATGAATGCGTTTATGGCTATGATTAATGCGAAGAATGCCTTGTCTGCTGCATTCCTGTATAGAAGCATATCCTTTAACCTGAGAGCTTTATTAAGCTCCTCCTTGGCATAGTTTAGAACCTCCAGTGCGCTCATGAACATGGCATTCAAGGCATTACTCGACATTCCCAAGGTAAATTACTCATTGCGGCTTAAATAACTATCAGCTCCAGGTGTTCATCACCGCCTCTGGTGTCCCGACAGCATCATCACCCATTAACTCAGTGCGTGGTAGCTTTATAAGGCGTTATCAATGATTAAATCGTGGTTAAGGTCTTTGTCGGCACGTCAGGCTGGCTCTATGACTGGAACCTGGACTCAACCTTCGACTGGTACGTAAGGAACTCCGGCTTAATGCCGTTGAGCTCAATGCGTCCTTCTATAGGTTCCCATTTAGGAACCAGGTGGCTTCCTGGGCTAGGAAGGGCGCTGGACTTAGGTGGGCTGTTAAGGTTCATAGGTACATAACCCACGTTAAGAGACTCAAGGAAGATGCCCTAGATACCTGCTCAGGTTTAGTGACTTGTTTCAACCGCTCGATCCATACATAGACTTCTACCTATTTCAAATGCCCCCATCCTTCGCCTATAATGATGAGAGTATGGAGAGGATTAGAACATTCGCCAGGGAAACAGGACTTGGCGCTAGGCTTGCCATTGAGTTTCGCCACGAGAGCTGGTTCGGCAGTGAGGATGCCATTAATGAACTGAGGGGGCTTAGGCATTACCGTAGTGTCTGTTGACGAGCCTGGTGTTACGTGGGTTAGGAGTACAAATGGCATTATTTATTTGAGGCTTCACGGTAGGACTGATTGGTATATGTATGACTATGGTGAGGATGAGCTTAGGACCTAGCGATTAAGGCTGTCTCCCTCAATCCTAATGCGATTTACGTGTTTTTCAATAATGACCACTGGATGCTTGAAAATGCCAGGAAGATGCTGGAGATACTAAGGGGATTAACAGGGGGAGTGAGTTACCTGCTCGCCCTTGACAGCATTAATAGCCCTATGATTGCTAAGGTCACGCCGACGGCCATCATCACCACCATGCCTAAACCCATGGGGCTTATTAATCCAACGATCATTGGCGCCCAACCACCAATTAACAAGCCCCCAGTTATAGGATACGCCTAGCCCGCTTGCCCTGTATTGAACATCGAATTTATCAATTAATACGTATGGCACGAGACCCATCGCGAAGTTCTCGATGAACGCCAATATTACCAGGTTTATGAAGTTTGGATATAGCAATAGGGCAATTGGTGCGTAGGCCAGCGAAATCATTAACGTGCCTATTATGAACCACCTATAACTAATTGCCAGGGCTAATGGACCAGCGAGGAGGACGGCTATTACTGCGGCTATTGTCGAGATTAGCATGACACTGGGTATTATGCTCGCTGCACCGATGACCTTTAGGAAGTCTGAGTATATCAGGTATGTGGAGTAGTAAATTGTCAGTAACCCACCCGTGAATAGTATGCCGTATCCAAGCCATGCACCTCCACGCTTGAATAACAACGTCAGTGGGTTTGCCTTGGGCCTCGACCATAATGGCGACTCTACAAGCCTGCTCCTAATTATGAAGGCTAGAACCGCCACTACAGCTCCAGTACCCATGTATATCCTCCAGCCATAGGCATTGAAGTATTGGCCCCCCCATGTAAGTTAGGAACATGACATTGACCATTGTTGCTATGACAACCCCCCTATTGGGTAGCCACTTTGTACGAATGCCGAAGTCACCTCCTTCCTCCACCTACTCCATTCCATAATCATTGCCGTACCAGGCCCCCCCACTCACCACCCAGGAATACTCCCTGGAGAAACCTTAACGCCAGTAGGGTTAATGGCGCGAGTACGCCTATGACTGCGTAAGTCGGTAATAGCGCTATTACTAGCTGATAGGCTGTAACCGAGGACAGTTATTAACAGCCCAACCCTCCTACCAAACCTGTCACCCACGTAACCCATGATAACGGAGCCAAGCGGCCTACCAATAAGCGTAGCCACTAGCGTCGATAAGCCACCAAGTAGGGAGTATGTCCAGGGAAGAATAATTCGCCAAGTAACGGCATTATCGGCGTAACCAGAAGTGCGTCGTAACCATCCATGACCCAACCAAGGTAGGCACTAATGATAGCCCTACGCCTAATAGACTCAAGGCTTCCCTGAATACTCATACGCTAATCAGGTACGTATTGGCTATTTAAGTTATTTCGTATTATGTATTATATTGAGAGAGGTGGGTATATTCGAGCTATTATCATTGATGCTATGAAGATTATTAAAAGGATTAACCTGACACTGAAGGGACCAGCCCACAGGTTCCTAAGCTCCCTCCACCTACTTCTGACCACGTTCTCATCACCACTGAGTAACGGACCTGCCAATCTCAGTGTGCGTGGAATAAGTAATAACGATACCAGTGAAATGTAGGGTAAGTAATGCAGGATTGCTGAGATCACGATGGCTAAGTATATGAGGGCTATTGATGTGTAGACTACGTACCTCGTATTCCTAATGCCCACGAGTAATACAAGCGTTATCTTACCCACAGTCCTGCACGCATCAATCTCTAGGGCGCCTGAGCCGATTAGTATTAATAGCGTAAATAATCCATTTGGTATACCGACGATTAATGGTGCTGGGTTTGCGTAGATGCTTGTCTGGGCGATGTACGAGCCCAGGTAACGAGAGGCCCCATGCAAGTGCCGCAAGCACCTCGCCATAACCCCTATAGTGGAATTTCAATGGTGGTATGCTGTAACCAACGCCAATTACTAAGCCGGCCATGGCCAGTATTAACACGGGCAAACCCACTAGGTAAATAGGTAAACCCCCCCGCCATAAAGGCTATCGCTAGGAATACATAACCTACGGTAATAACATCCCTAGGCTTAACTTAAGGTCTATTATTGGGTGGGGGCCTATGGGAGAAGCCACTGGCCCTATATAATATGTCCACGCCACTCAGATAATCGTAGTAGTCATGTACTAAGTTAACCCCCCCTGCCTGGGCCAGTAGTAGAGCTGCCAGCGTTATTACGTAGAATATTGGATTGAACCTATTATTTAAGTACCAAGCTAATGCGGTGCCTAGGGTCACGGATGAGAAGGCGCTCGTTAATGTTGTCGGGCTGAATGATATTAACCAGGTCTTAATGCCCATTATGTCATGATAGCCACGAATACATTTTAAGGATTTCCATATAGGAAACCGTTATTTGCCCAATACGCATTATTCTTTAGTGGCCATTAAGGACCTTAGAGCCTTCATTAGAGCCTGGAGGAAAGGAGAGACCTTGTCCGGATAAGTGAACCACTTAGTGTTGACCTTGAGGTTGCCGCGTTATTGAGGGAGTTAATGTATAGGGGTGGTCCTGCCGTAATAATCGAGAGTACTAGGGAGGGCACATTGCCAATAGTCGGCAATCTATTTGGTAAGTGGGACAGGGTTATGCTCGCCATGGAGGGTAACGATCCGGAGACCGCGGCCTCTAAGTTAACGGACCTATTAAATCTGAGGATTCCCCCCCAGGGACTATTCGACACTCTGAAATCCTTGAATGAGTTGAGGAGGTTTTCGCAATACTTCCCAAGGAGTGTTGATGATGGGCCAGTTAGGGAACTTGAGTGGAGTACCATTGATTTGGCGAAGATACCAGCCATTAGGCAGTGGGTTCATGAGCTGGTAGGTTCATCACCTTTGGGATAACGTTCGTTAAGTACGGCAACTACAGGAACTTTGGCTACTATAGGTTGCAGGTAGTTGGTAGGGATAGTTCGTGATGCATTGGCAGCCCTGGCGCAGGAGCGCGATGTATGGAGAGCTCAGTGGGAAGGCTGAGGTTGCGGTTGTTTTTGGTCCTGACCCAGTGACGATGCTTATGGCTGGTGTTTCAATACCGCATCCGCTGGATAAGCTCCTGGTCACTGGGGGGGTGCTTAGGGGGGGTGAGGGTGTTGAGTTGGTGAGGGGGGGTTCGACAGTGGATGTTGAGTACCCGGCAAATGCGGAGTTGGTTATTGAGGGTGAGTTGACTGGTGAGTACGTTAGGGAGGGGGGGCCGTTTGGCGATCACGTGGGTGTTTACTCAATAGCCAAGGAGTACCCTGTGGTTAGGGTTAAGGCCATTTACTCCAGGAGGGATCCCCTGATACCCGTCACGGTCACTGGGAAGCCTGTGCTCGAGGATGGGAACATAATTAGGTTTGGGACGAAGGTTGTAAAACCCCTCCTAAAGCTAATACTCCCTGAGCTGGTGGATATTGAAATACCACCCGAGGGCCTGGGCTACGTAATCATCGCATCAATTAGGAAGAGGTACCCTGGACATGCCAGGAGGGTCATGACGGCATTATGGGCTTAGTACCTGTACTGGGTAAGGTCGTGATTGTGGTTGATCACGACGTAAACGTCAGAGATTGGAGTCAGGTGATGTATGCAGTGGCTGCCCACGTTAATCCATCGAGGGACATACTCATAATTGATAATTACCCAGTGGAGGAGCTCGACCCATCAACGCCGATTCCGAACTTAGGTAGTAAGGTTGGCATTGACGCAACCAGAAAGCTTCCCGAGGAGTATGGTGGTAGGGAATACCCAATGGATGCCACGGCACCCAGTGACGTAATTGACAGGGTTAGGAGGATTGTGGACTCAATCATGGGCAGGTCAAGGAATTGACGATATGCATATTTAGGGCTTAAGCCAGTAACTGGGTAATGAGGGCGTGCATAATTGGTTTGGGTAGGATGGGTAGGGGGGGTATTGCTATTAACCTCGTTAATAGGGGGGGCTATGTGGTCTACGGCTATGACGTCAATAAGTCCGTGTACATGACATTAAGCAATGCAGGTGTTAAGACCGTGGATAGTGTGGAGCAATGCAGCGATGCTGATTACGTAATACTCGCATTACCCACGGGCAAGGAGTCCACCCAGGTACTGGGTGAGCTGGGCACCAATGCCGTGGTGATAGACACAACCACAATGAGCCTGACGGAGCTTGAGCAGGTACTCTCAATAGTCCGCAAGAGTGGGTTTAGATACATAACCGCCAGGCTTGAAGGTGGGCCGAAACAAGCCGAGAGCGGATCTCTCGTGATGTTTATTGGTGGTGATGAGCAATTGTATAAGCAGTCAGAGGAATTCCTTAGGCAATTGGGCACCCCCCCAATCTACATTGGCACCCACGAGCAAGCTACATTACTTAAGTTAATCAGTACGTCAATAATAATAGCCAACACCATGATACTAGCTGAGCTATCGCCATTGATGAAGGACGTGGGCTTAGACACGAACACCCTAGTCAAGGCGCTAAGCATGAGTGGAGCTGACTCAGCGCAATTAAGGACTAGACTACCCTGGATACTAAGCGGTAACTACCCAGAGTCCTTCTCAATAGACCTCGCTAAATACGTGGTTGATGAAACAATAAAGCACTCAATGAGTAAGGGTAGGTCATTACCAATAATGTCCATGATAGATAAACTACTTGAAATAACCAAAAATGAGGGTAAAGGAAAAATGGATTTTTCGGAAGTGGCTGAGATGTTGAAGTTATGAATAGCCCTAATATACCTTCCAATTGAGTATTTTACCATACTTATCAAAAACCTCCTTTCTTAAGTCCTCAGGCTCTATTGCAACCTTTGGAAATTCATTGATCCAGTCATAAGGCTTAATAGCCCTTATTATTACGGTTGAGGTTGTCCAATCACTAGTTGGCCTCTTTATTCTTGGATCTAATGGTTGACTCCAGGTCTTTCTGACAATATCAATATCATCCTTAGGATCAACTCTGGTACAGACTGCCCATAGCACATCCTCAATATCGTAAGGATTAATATCATCATCGACAATGACCACATACTTAAGGAAGTTGGCCGACTCTGGCATACCCATTATTAACGCTGCTACCTGTGTGGCGTGGCCAGGATATTGTTGTTTCACGGATATTATTACCATATTCCTAGACCCGCCAAATTCAGGGACCCAAACACCATTAATGCCCTGAATACCCATTTTAGTAAGTCTGCTCCATATCATCGCTGATCTAAATACAGATCTGAAATAACCATAGGTTGAATATGTAGACTTTGACGGTATCATCCCAGTAATTATCGCATCATCCCTATAATAAAGCCTTAAAACCCTCATATACGGTGCAGGGCCCCTATGAGTATAATAACCTGTGTACTCACCAAACGGGCCCTCTTCCTAACTCTGCCTGGTTCGATGAAACCCTCTACAGCAATCTCCGCATAAGCCGGTATGGGTAGTCCTGTAATTTCACCCTTAACAACGGGTACACCCTCACCCCCTAATAGCGCCGACGAAGTTTAACTCACTGATACCATAAGGTATCTCCATACTTGAGGCTATAAAGAGTAGTGGATCTAAACCAAAGACCATAACCACGGGGGGGACAGGTTTTCCTAAGCTGAAGTACTTCCTCATTATTATATCGCCTTGATGCCCAGGGACTATCATTAACCCAACTTCATTTCTATTAAATAATTGAACTCTGTATGTACCCACATTAACCCAATCATTCTCGGGGGTCCTTCATTATCACGGCATCGCCAGTGCCAATGTATGGTCCACCATCATCAATATGCCACTTAGGCACTGGAAATATTGTTAAGTCTACGTCATCGCCAGACCTTATATTCTTTTGAATAGGCCCGTCATCAACGAATCTAGGTGGAAACTCTTTACTCCTAACCAACCACTCGTCATAATGATCCCTAATATATGTAATTAAATCGCGAGTACTGGAGTTAGGGTCTAAACCTAATGTTATTGCTAAATGCACATTATTGTTTAAGTAATTAGTCAATATACCGAACCTACCATATCCAGGTAAATCACTAAAATATATAGCTGGTCCTCTATTCTTGGAATCTAATTGTGCTATAACGCCAACTTCATTAAGTGAGACCCCCTCTTAATTCAACTAATTGATTAACCCTTCTAGCAATATTCATCCAGCCCCTTAAATCGACATACTCTATCATTGCTTCATCTAGATATAGCGAATATTTTAACGTAGCTAGGCAAAAATTGCCCAATTACCCATTATCATAGAATTCCTGCTTCGTTGTTTAATGCATTGAAGCAATTTTATAGATTAAAATTATGTCCGTTATCGTGAAAAGATTTTACACTAGACTAATCATAGCCAGCGGCATCGGTTGGCTACTGGACGCAATGAATGTGATATTAATATCTTACATAGTCACGCTCCTAATCGAGACATGGCACCTAACCATAACCCAATCAGGCATAATAATTTTAGCAAATAGCCTTGGACTATTGATAGGCGCTATTTTATTTGGTAAAGTAGCGGACATGATTGGTAGAACCACGGCATTTATAATTACATTACTAATTTACAGTATATTTAACGGATTAAGTGCCTTATCATGGAACTTCATAGTATTTTCATTAATGAGGTTCTTTGCTGGACTTGGCTTAGGCGGTGAATTGCCTGTTGTTGCGTCATTGGTTAATGAATGGGGTACCGAGAGTAATAGAGGTCCATTGGTAGTCTTGCTAGAGAGTTTTTGGGCTTATGGCGTTGTTACTGCTGGGTTAATAAGCAGATATGTATTAATATCAATAGGTTGGCGATTAACCCTGACCATACTTACGGCGCTGGCAATATACGCATTAGTCATTAGGTTCACAATACCTGAATCACCACGATGGCTGATAATGAAGGGTAAGATTGAAAGAGCTAAGGGATTGATTATGAAGTACGGATTTAATGAGTCAATGTTTAAAGATACTGTGGAGATTAAAATTAAAGGTACTATTAGTGATTTGTTTAATAAAGATTTACGTAAAAGAACGGTTATAGCTTGGATTCTTTGGTTTTCAATTGCCTTTGGCTATTACGGATTCCTATTATGGTTACCCACTGCATTATTATACAGGGGATTCTCGATAGTGAAGTCTTTCACATTCTCACTAATAATGACAATATTTTCCATAATTGGTTATTACATAGCCATATACCTAATCAATTCATTAGGACGTAGAGGAACTCTTATGTTGCTCTTCTTAATCTCCGTAATATCTGCATTAGTATTTGCATACGCATATAATATATCAACTCTAATTATAAGCGGGTCAATGTTAAATCTCGCAATGTCAGGAATATGGGGGGGCACAATTTACGCGTACACCCCAGAACTATATCCAACAAGTATTAGAGGAGTTGGAACAGGCTCAGCAACAGCACTGGCTAGGGTAGGCATGATAATAGGACCATATATACCGGTATTATTGATGGGAAATTTCAATTACACAATGATAATAATAACGATGGTATTCTTAATTGGTTTCCTAACGTCAATATTCGCACCAGAGACTTTCAGAAAACAGAAACAAATAACCACAATACATTAATGAAATAGAATACGATTCGGATGCGTATAAAAATAACTCATCATCATTTTACTATTATCCCTGCATAATCTTGGTGCCGGGGCCGGGATTTGAACCCGGGCCCCCCCCTTGCGGGGACGGACTTTAAGGTTCCCTGCGGAATCTCCAGGCCCGCGCCTTGGACCTGGCTCGGCCACCCCGGCAGGCAATAAGCCATTAAACTGCGATTTAAAGTTTTCTTATTACTCCTCCTCGAGTAGTGTTGTTAGTGTTATCTGGATCGTCTTTAACTTCTCGTACTCCTCCTCCATGCCGTACTTAAGGGCCTTAACCATGTACTTAACGGCCTTATTCCTTAATCTCCTTATGTACTCGTTGCCTCTTGGATTTATTACTCCCTTCTTCACCTTGTTTATTACGTCCATGGACTCCTTTATTAATTCGTCGATCTCCATCTTCAGGCCGATCTGGGTTATGTCCGTGTGTTCCTCAATGGTCTTTTTATTTATGTTTACATTTAGGAATATGGGTTGCGTTATCACGCGAGGCTCGGGCTTGATTAATTTATACTTACCCATTATGTAGCCAGCCACTAAATACCTGAGTAGTTCCGAGACTCCGTCTAAGCCCTCCTTTTCAGCCAACTTAGTGAGTAATTCCTTAACTGATTTGTGAACCCTGACCGATACCACTGCGCCATCCTTCTCCGGCGCCCTGAATAGGTCCTCGTATCTCACCGGTACATCATCTATTATGAAGACCTCGCTCATCAATTGATTGTAATTTGCGATTTAAATTTAGGGATGACTTATTTTGCGATGTATTATATGGCTTATTACAGCCCTTTCTTAACTAATCAATTCTTAAATCCTCAGCAAATTTATGTAATTAACCAGGACCTCATTATTCACGACCTCCCTAACCATCTTAACGGCATTATCAAGCATCTCATTCAACAAGCCCCCCCTGGCCTTATCAATGGCACCCCTGACATCGTCATTACCCCTACTCATTATCCTCACGATATTAACCTCATCAGTGTTAACTCCAGGGTTCCTACTATCAATGTTTAGGTAATCAATTAGGTCATCCCTAACCTGAAATGCAATACCCACGAACCTACCCACATCCCTAATCCTACTTATTACCTCGCTATCCTTAACATTAACTGAATAAGCGCCAACGACCATTGAGGACTCAATGAGCGAGGCGGTCTTATAGTAAATGAGCCTTAAGTAATCATCGATGGTCACGTCAGCCCTACCACTCAGTTCCGACTCAAAGCTCTGGCCAATTGCTAACTTAATGGATGAATTTAGGAGCTCAAACACGATATCATTATCGCCACTCCTTATGGCATACTCCACGGCCTTAGCAATTATTAAGTCGCTGGCGAGCATTGCCGTGTGCGGACCATAGATACTGTACGGAGTCTCCACACCCCCCCTCCTAATACTTTGCTGATCCATTATGTCGTCCTGAAGCAATGAAGCCGTATGTATTAACTCAACAGATGCGGCGGGTAGCACCGCTTTTTCGAGACCGCTGCCATTGCCTAGTGCGTAGGCCATTAGCAGGACTAGGGTTGGTCTAATGAGCTTTCCCCCCCTATTCCTTATGTAGTGGTAAGTGGCATTTAACAGGTTATTGGGCATCCAGAGGCCGGTGAAGGATTCCTCGAGTACCTGAATAACCTTATTAACCGCTGACCTAACCTCCATGGGCAACAACTCCATGTACTTGCTTGGATTCAATACGGCCATCTATTTCATAATTCCCTAAATTTATGCCTTAATAAATACTACATGCACGTCAAGATAGTTTGGAGATGAACTTAATTAATAAATTACCAATTAGGAACTTAATTAGGGTACTCGCCCTCATTGAGGATAGGGTGGCCTCATAAATGGAACTAGTCATGTAACTCCTTGAAACTTTGACCGCCAACTCCATGGCATCCCTATTCATCAATAGTGGGTCACCAATCCTCCTGAACATTACCATCCTATCCATCAGAGGCTTGAACAACTTATTCATGAGTGATGAATAATCGTATCCACGCATTATCGACTCACCGAGTAGGTGGGCAGTTATCATGCAGGGTTAATGCCGGCACCGTTGGTTGGTATTACTGAGCGACAGCATCACCGATTAAGTAAGCATTACCTGTGCCATACTTATTTAACAAACCACCGACGGGTAAGGTCTTCATGAGCACGGATCTTCGGGCGCTCTCAAGCCCGTATCTACTGACGAAAAGTGCATGGTAATCAATTGGGTTACCCCCTCTCCACGCTATGTTATTCCTAACGCCAACGCCAATATTATGAGAACCATCACCCCCCCTCGGGAATATCCAAGCAAAGCCACCCGGTGCTACCCCCCCGGGATCCATAATGATGACCGCCTCATCATCCACATACCCACCCCCCCTAGCCCTCGCACTTGTCGCTATTATTAAGTCCTCAGCCCTGAAGCCCCCCCTGGTTATGCCCAGGCTTAAGTCAACAATTGACGGGTACGCGTCAGCGCCAATTAGCGTCTTGGCATTAATGACGTACTCGCCACCATCCTTATCATGGACAAGGCACTCATAACCCCCATTCTTAGTCGCGCATTTAACTGCCGTAATGCCAAAACGAACATTGGCACCACCATTAATGGCATCCTCAATGATACCCCTAATCATTGCCGACTTATCAATGACGTAGGTCCTAAAGGGCATCCTAGCTATGTCATGGCCATTAATCACGAGTCTTAACCACCCAATCTCATTAACAATAAATTCCTTACGTAGCGTCTCCCTAAGCGTTGTCAGTAAAACCTCGTATAAATCCCTATTAATCCAGGCTTAAGAAGGTCCTCACTGGGTAGTAATTCACCGCATATTACTGGTGCATATATCACGGACTTCTTATCAATGAGCATGACATCGCCATTAAACCCATTCCTGACTAGGTAACGGGCTAGGTAGGAGCCAGCCGGTCCGCCGCCAATTATTAATACATCGGTCTTAACAACCACGCTAATACTGATTACTTCGGCTTAATTACTTCTTCTGTAGAAATCCTTAAAAAATCCCCCCCTGCACAGGCAGTGACGTGCCTAGGGAGGTATTCCTTGTAGAGTTGTGGCGTAGATACGCAGACGCTGCTGAGGAGATCAAGGTTAAGAGATACCCTGATTACGTTAAGTTAAAGGCTAGGCTTAAGCATTACCTATACACAATTAGGGTACCGCCCGACGTTGCCGATCAATTAATTAAGGAGTATAAGTCGAAGAATAAGACTATTAATGAGTATTAGGATTCGGGCTCACCACTCATCAACGCTCAGTGCTCCAGACCCTAATCATTAATTCATACGGTAGCAAGGGTAATTACCAACTAATAAACCTTATTAAGGGGGGGTTAACCTCCGTTGTCTCGATGTCGAGCGAAGAAATAATCAATAAGGCAAGGGAATTAGTGATTAAATTGAGGACGGCTGAGGAATTAGTAAGGAGTGGGAAGCTTGATGATGGCATTAAGTTGTTTAGGGAGGCCACGAAGGAGACTAAGGAGACGAAGCTCTTCGATAATTACATAGCCATTATTAGGAAGGTCAGAAGATTAATTAATGAGGCAAGGGCTAGGCAGGCCAGGGGCGCCGTTAAGCAGGAGACTAAGGCTGGGGGGGAGGGTAAGGCATAATTTTTAAATTAACCCACAACCCACCACACTGCGGCTTGGTGGTGGTATGGCAATAACCTGCTCAAGGTGGGAAAAACTAATTGAGAAGGCCGAGAGGGAGGGCAATAAGGAGAAGGCACTGGAATTTAGGGAGAAGTTGGTGGAGTGCGTGGTTTACACGGCGCAGGAATTAATCGCCAGGGGGGGTAGGTCGAGGGATTTGGATGAGGCTGAGGAGCTTCTTAAGTATGGTGAGGAGGTTGGTAATAAGCTTGGTATTAATGAGCTTCTATTCCACGTAAACCTGCTTAGGAAGAGAATTGAGGAGAAGCGTGAGAGGAGGAGGCCAAAGGAGGCGGAGGCTAAGCAGTGATTACTTCAATATATCAATCAACGTATTAACCACAAGGGTCGGCTTATACCTACTATTGACTAAGTCCTCAGCCCTCGTCTCGCCCGTAAGGACGAGTATTGAGTCAATGCCATTCTCATTAGCCATTGCTATGTCCGTGTATAACCTATCACCAATTATCACGGAATCGCTGGGCTTCACATTCAGCTTCCTAAGCATGTAATTAAGAAATAAACTACTGGGCTTGCCCGTAACCGCCACCGGCTCCTTACCCGTGGCCACCCTAATCAATGCCCATATGGAACCAGCGTCTGGTATGTAACCCCCCCTATCCGTTGGCATAACACGTCTGGATTAACCACGATATACGGAACGCCAGACATTATATGGCGCACAGCCCTGACCAACTTACCATATGTTAATGTCTTATCAAAGGCTATGAGCACGACCTCGGGATTTCCAGGATCATGAGTAATACCGGACCTGATTAAGTCCTGGATAAATTCAGGCATGCCGAGTGCATAGACCCTCCTGACCCCAAGTTCCCTTAAATACTCAATCGCCGCCTCCGTAGACACGAAAACCTCATTTAAGGAAAACCTCCTCCTTAATATCCGACCCAACCTCCTAATGTGATGCTCCTTACTAAAGGATGAATTGTTAGTCATTACGACGAATCGCTTGCCGTGCTCATCAAGGAACCTTATAAACTCCCTGGCGCCGGGTAATGGCTTCGAACCAATGTACAACGTACCATCACCATCTAAAATGATCAATTCCTTACTTAGCACCAGCCTTATTGCTTCATTCATAACCCTACCAATTGATGCCCGACCTGCGTCAACTTAATATATCTTTATTCACCTATCACAGGGATAATACTTATTAAAAATCATTATTACCTAGTAATTATGACAAACAGTGACGAGTCAGGAATTAAAGTAGTAAAGACAGACCTGCTGGCTCGCTTAGACCGGTTGCCGTTCTCACCATTCCACCGGAAGGTCATACTCGTATTAACGGCTGCATACTTCCTAGATGGTCTAGAGAGCACACTTTATGGTGGTGTGTTGGCCATTGTCGCTAAGGTGTTTAAGATAACGTCCCTCGAGTCTACGCTGGGTCTCGTACTATTCCTAATAGGAGCAGCCATTGGAGCTGAATTATTTGGTGTCTTGGCAGACGTCCTTGGTAGGAAAAGGCTGTTTATGACTACTATACTGATTTATGGTTTGTTTACGGCATTGTCGGCAGCTTCATTCAACTTCATAAGTCTTACCGTATTCCGATTCCTCACAGGTGTTGGCATAGGCGGTGAGTACGGCGCAGTGAATAGCGCAATTCAGGAATTCGTACCACCGAAGGAGAGGGGGGGTAAGTGGTTGGGCTTCGTAATCGGCGCTGGTTGGGACGTCGGCACGGTCGTCGCATCATTAATCTCCTACTTTGCCATATCCAGGTTACCGATAAGCATTGGTTGGAGGGTCGCCTTCCTAGTTGGCGCAATACTTGCCGTATTCGTGTGGGTCATTAGGAGGTCGATACCTGAGTCACCGAGGTGGTTACTATCAAAGGGCAGGTATAATGAGGCTGAGGGCATTGTTAGGCAGGTTGAGGACCTCGTTAAGAATCAACTGGGAATTAAAGAATTACCGCCTGTACAACCTGTCGATGTCGTAATTGCGAGTCCGAGGGGGGGTTGGACGGTGGCTAGGAAGGTCTTCACATTATATCCAAGGAGAGCCGTAAGCGCAGTGCTGCTTAACTTCTCAGAGACTTGGCCGTACTATACTGCATTCACGTTAATACCCGTGTTCCTATCCTCACTGGGTGTTCCATCAACGATAATACCACTATACCTAGTTCCAGTTACGGCATTTGGTGCCGTGGGCGCCTTCGTTATTCCGTACCTAGCCGATAAGGTTGGTAGGAGACCCATGGCAGTGGTGTCATACGCAGTCGGTGGCCTCCTTGGCCTATTAATGGCCTACCTATACTACATTAAGGCGATTGGCCTTACTGGGCTTATAGGCCTGCTGGCCCTAACGTACTTCTTCGTCTATGCGGCCGCCGACATACTCTATGTAATGATACCTGAGGTCTTCCCGACGCAGTTGAGGGCCGCGGCGGTAGGTACTGCGGTGTCCATAGGTAGGCTTGGCGGTATAATCGGAGCATTTGTAATGCCGTACATAATAGTTACCTTTAAGCCACTGCCCTACGCAGCGTTAATCGCATTCACATTGATGGCTGTGATAATGATAATAGGTGCAATAGCCGGTGTGCTAATTGGTGTTGAGGGTAAGGGCAAAAGCCTGGAGGAGCTGTCGACATATAGGTGATTGAAATTAGGCAGTTCCCTCAAAATAATCAAAAACAAACACTCTTTACTCCCATTACACACATAGAAATAACCAACATGTCAATACTAGGTATTGAATTCACAGTGAGTGTAGAAATAAATCCAGGGAATGCGGATAGGGTATGGCAGGTACTCAGCAATGTCAAGTCCATGCCGAGGTATTGGAGGGGGGGCCATAGAGAAATAGATATATTGAGCAAGGACGGTAATACGTATACCGCCAGGATAAAGTTCGCATTCCCAGGCCCGGGTAATAAGGGCATCGCGAGAATTGAGGTACATGACCCAGAGAGACTTGTGCTAATTAATTATTTGAGGGGCCCGATAAGAGGCTATGTAAGGAATTACATAAATGAAAATTCATTAATTAGTCAATGGGACGTAAGAATAACGCCGCTCTTCATAATAATGAAACCCTGGATAAAGAAGCACTTCATGAACGGCACAACGAACGCATTAATGCGAATAGTAAGTGAGGCGATAAATGGTAAATAACGGGGGTGAGGTAAGAGATTCCGTAAATCAGACACAAGCAAAAACTTAAATTTCCCAAGTCATTGACTTACCTTGGCCCCCCCGTAGCTCAGCCAGGATAGAGCGGCGGCCTCCTAAGCCGTAGGTCGTGGGTTCGAATCCCACCGGGGCCGCTAATTGGGTTGTTTAATTCATATCATACTGTAATAAGTGGGGGGGTTCTTTCTCCTTACTGAATTAACTTTAGATTGCTAATTGCCTAAATGAGGAAGTTTACATAGGGATTCCTTGAGTAAGTTTGTCGATACAATGGAGATTGCCTAATCGTATTACTCATCGTATTTGACGATTCATAGTATATAAATGGTGCCGTTGTAATTATTGATGGTGCAATAACCCTGGCTTAGTAATGATTATTTAATAACATGCCTTGTTGAAATGATTAATTTTTGTATTTTTCACTTAATAGTATTAGTAAGGTTTTTATATTCTGGAATAGAAAGTAGTGCGAATGCCCGCACAGGCATTATTTGCGCCGGGATACTCCGTGGTTATTTACTACCCTTACAATGGTAATTCACCGAGGAAGAAGATTCCTGATGGTGTGACGATCTTTGAGAGGAGGTATTACGACCTTGGCTCACTCCTTTGGTTTATTGAGGCCTGGTATTGGGAACCCAGGAATGGTGACTTCTACCTTGAGAGGAATCACGAGATAGTAGCGACTGATGGTGGTTCCAGGGAAGGTGGCGAGAGAAGGCACTTCGTCATTCTCCCATTCATACTGGCGCCAATACTATACCTACTAAGTCCCGTGATTATTAATGTCAATGCGAAGCTGGATAACTACACAATTGTTTCTGACGGTAATGGCATGATGAACGTCCAAGTGATGCCCATTATAGATAATGAGACTAAATGCAGAGTTACGTAGGTCAGCGTTGATGGCGCGTGGGGGAGTTGGCATGGGGTAGTGGTTTTGCTCAGTGGTCGGTTTTCTCGTCACCCGATCCGTCCTGGAAGGAGTCAGCACCAAGGGATTATTAAGCCCAGCCCTATTAAGTGTTTAGTGATGATTAGTGACACGACCGAGTAGTGAGGAGTGAGGGCGTGACTGATCACGTACTCCTGACCAGCTCGAAGACCTGCCCACCAATGAGACTCCAGTGGTCGAAGTCGAACCTTGCATAAACCTTCTTACCGCTCAGGACCTTTGGTAGCCACATCACATCGTCACTCCACATGTTGTCATACGGAACCTCATTAACCCCCAAACTAAACTGGCTCAGCCTCATCGGACTCCCTGGGCACTCCGTCGAATTCTCTGGCGAGGAATACGTGGACGAAATGCACGGACTCCACCTTACCATCCTCATAATTCCAAAACTCGAGAAGTCCCATCCACTCTAAATTCTTCGGCGTAATACCAACCTCCTCCCTACACTCCCTAACCGCGGCCGAGACCACGTCCTCGCCCTCCTCAACCTTACCACCGATCCCATTGTAATAACCAGCACCAAGTCCACGCTTCTTCCTAATCAGGAGGACCCTGCCATCCCTAACCACATAAACTAGAGTCTCTATGAACAGCATTACTTGATTCATGCAATATCCAGAAATTAAGGATTAACGAGGTATTTTACTCACAAAATCATTTCCTGGCAATCCTCTCTATCTCCTCAAGATCCCTCCTTGCAGTTTCTATACCGGTAGGTAGTGCGATCGCCGACATTAGTAGTACGAAGGCTCCAACCCAACCCAGGTACTGCATTATTGAACCTGTGTAGAGGAAGATTGGTGTTAATGCACCAAACACGAAATTCGCAATCCTATTTAGGGAGAAGGCTATGCCATCGGCGAAGGACTTAACCTCCACTGGGAAGACCTCAGTCTGAACAGTGTATGCACCACTAACTACTAGGAATGTCAGGAGCATGGCCAGGGACAGCGAGTACTCAAGCCCTGGGGTTTTGTACGTAGCTGCCACGTACCAGAAAACAAGCCCTAAACCAAGTAGGGAAGCCATTAGTAGGATTCTCCTACCAACCCTATCAAGCATTAATGAACCGAACACAGCACCTAACGCCGCGAATGCCCAAAGCAGTAATACCGTGCCCAGCATGTTACCGTAACCGCCACCCCCCCTAATAGCGACAAGCATTGGCGTGAATATCGTGAATATAGACGTGGTGCCAGCCCCCCCAACCCAGGCGGCTGATGAGTAAATAAGCATCCTCCAATAACCCCCCCTCCACACCTCATTAAATGGCATCCTCCTACGCCCTGGAGCACCCCCCCTAGACAACCACCTTGACGACTCCGGCAACTTACTCCTCAGTAGTATTACTATGGCCGCGGGCACGGCACCTGCACCCAGTATAATCCTCCAGAGGATACTAGGTGGTAAACCCGCTGTGAACAGTAGGTAAGCCAGTACTGCACTGATAAGTCCGCCCAGTGGCATCATTATTAATGAAAGTCCAAGTAAGAAGCCCCCCCTCCTTAAGGTTGGGGGGGATTCCTCGGACAATAGCGCCGGCCCAGACACTATGTCAGCGCCAATCCCAAAACCAATCAGGAACCTAAGCGTCAGGAGCTGACCTGGGAGATGACGAATGCCGAGAGCAGGGAACTAACTAGGAAGAACGTGATATCACTTAGTAGCGCCACCCTCCTGCCCCCCCTGAGGTCGCTGAACGCACCAAATACCAGGCACCAAATACACCGCCTATATACGTAAATGTACCAAGTAATCCCTGCATCTCAGGGGGGGTCAAGCGCATGAAATGAATTAGAAAGGGCAAGACAACGCTAATATTGAGTAGATCATAACCATCGAGAAATGTCCCCCCCAAACCAATAAGTATTGAAAGCGGTACACCACCCCCCCTATATCCAGTACCTGGACCCATTAATCAAGTGAATTAGCGATGCGCTTAATTAAAAATAACCAAAGCAATTAAGCATGGGAGACCCTAATAATGCCAGGTTCATCCTCCCTACCGCTGACCTCGAACCTCACGCCGAGTACTTTCTCAACTATGTATATATTCGTTAATGCATGCAGGGTTATTTTGGAGACGCCAACCACGCCACCGCCGGCGAGTGCCATGTATGGTATCACCATGTCACCCATGTGCTCATCAAGCGCCATACCACTCCTTAAATTCTCAAGTAGCTCCTTGGCCGCCTCCTCACCAACCACCTCCGCAGGCTTACCCCCTCTCACCAAGCGCATCCGCACCCTTCACCAAGCCCCCTACTCGACACGGCCCAGAGGACAACACCACTGCCCGGCCCCCAGGTGTGGGTCCTTACCCTGCTCGTAGGTCTCCACGGCAATGTCAATTGGAACCTTAACCCCCAGCCTTAACCAGGTACTCCCTAGCCGAGTTGGCCTGCCTATGAGCCACGTGAGCCGGCAACCTAACCGCATGCGAAATCCCCCCCTAACCTCCCTCAAATCACCAAACTCAACAACCTCAACGGGCCTTAACCCACTCGGCTCCACCGTAAGCACAACCTCACCACCACCCCCCCTCGGATAGTGACCACGCCTTACGAGCTTAACCTCAGCCTTAACGCCAAATAGACCAAGCATTGGAAGCATAACGAACCTCACGTAATCGATCGGCGGTGACCAGGGTACGTCAGTCCCACCCGTTATTGTCACCGTGCTCCTACACGGGGCGAACACGAGTATTGGGAGTATTGTCTGTATGACAAGGGTAATAGCACCGGCGGTTCCAATGTCAAACCTAAACTCACCACAGCCAATCCTCCCCCCCGGTTTAAACACAAGCTCAGTGGAGCCTTCACGGCGCCCGTAACCTGGGCATTGGATATCCTGGCGGCCGCAATGACGCCAGTCAGGTGCTGCTGTTGAAGCCCTGGATTACTCCTCCTAGCCTAATGTTATATATCCTAACCGGCCTGCCAGTAATTGCTGATAGTGCAGGGCAGTCCTAAGTATCTGCCCACCACCCTCAAGCACGGAACCATCAATCTCCACAAGGCTCATCACGTGAATAACCAATAAGGACTTTAATACTTAACGCAATCACCGTTAAGTCTCCTAAGCGCATCAACAACGTCACCACTAACCACCCTAACATCAACATAATCAACAAAGACAGAGAAAACACAGCAAAGAAGCCTAACAACGGCTGCTATGGCGTCCCTACCCACGACAGGCCTATCGCCAGACTCGGCAACCTCCCTCGTAAGGTGAAGGACATACTTATTAACACCCCCCCTAATAATCCTCTGGGCATCATCATAGCAGGGCACGCCCTGACCCTACGCCTAAACTCCCTGGCACCGCCGCGTTTGAGGTATGCAGGTAGTAAATGACGTCCTTATACCTCCTGCCCTTAACAATCTTGAAGAATTGAATTAAACTGCGGGAGTGCATGAGTATGGACTCTACGAGCGCCGCCTCAAGAACGCCCACGTACTCGCTTGAACCACATGCAGTGCCTAGGCTCATAAACACCCTATACATGCCCAGCACCCTCTCGTACTCGCGGATTACCTCCACTAGGTAGCTCCTAAGTGAGCTCATGAGATTAAGCACCCGGGACCAGTTATATTAAGTTAATTCAAACCAAACATAGAAAAGCCCGACACTGAGGTTAAGTTGATGGTCAACGAGGGTGAGGAAGCTCCCGACTTCGAACTACAAAGCCATGATGGGGGGGAGACGGTAAGGTTATCGAGTTACAGGGGGGGCAGGTGGGTAGTGCTGTACTTCTTCCCAAAGGCCTTCACCAGTGGTTGCACGAGGGAGACCCAGGAATTCGCCAGGCTATGGGGGGGCGAATTCGAGAAACTGGGCGTGGTGGTCTTGGGCATAAGCACAGACTCTGTGAGTACCCAGAGGAGGTTCGCTGAGAAGTACGGTGTGAAATTCAAATTACTGAGCGACAGTGAGAAACGTGCATCGCAGGCATACGGTGTGCTGAGGCCCACGGGGGGGACCGCGGAGAGGGTCACATTCATAATAAACCCGGAGCAAGGTGGCTAAGGTTATCAGGGGGGGGTCAAGCCGGAGGAGCACCCTGCCAAGGCCCTGGAATTCCTGAGACAAAGTATGTAAAATGATTCGAAGACAATAATACATATTCAATGAATTAAAAATGAACATGGGTAATGCTTTAAAGGGATAATCAATGACTACTTAGTTAATGACTGGGAGCAAGCTAATACCCATACTCGTAACACTCACGTTAATAGCCGTGGTAGCAGTGGCCACAGCCCACGCACCGGCAACACCCACCATGCACCCAATGATTAAGCACGGCGTTGGCTACGCATCAACAGTCTACAGCCTAAACTGGGCTGGCTACGCAGTGCCGCGCGGGAGGGTACTGTAACGAGCGTCGCAGGCTCGTTCATTGTTCCATCCGTGACCTGCACCAGGCAGACAACTTACGTTGCCCTGTGGGCCGGGCTTGACGGGTACAATGACAGTACGGTTGAGCAGGCAGGGGGGGTGGCCATAGAGTGCAGTGGTGGTAAGCCCATATACTGGGCATGGTATGAATTCTACCCATCACCCTCTGTGGAAATAAGCGGATTCACAGTCAAACCCGGCGATGTGATCTACGTGAATGTGACGTACATAGGCAATGGCGAATTCAACATAGTGATCAAGGACATCACAAGGGGGGGCGAGACATACACAGTAATGGGTAGCGTGAGCGGAGCACTACTCTCATCGGCCGAGTGCATACTGGAGAGACCAACGGTTAATGGGCAATTAACGGCGCTGGCAAACTTCGGAACCGCATACTTCGGGCAGGACTACACAGACGTGATCGGCACATGCTACGCAACCGTGGGCGGTAGCACCGCGGCCTTCGGAAGCTACCCATCAACCGTGGAAATAATAATGATCGCATACAACGGCAAGATCCTGGCACAACCAAGCACACTAACCACTGACGGATCAAGCTTCACAGTAACATACGTGAGTAATGGAAAGTAATTTAATTCATTATGTTCATTTAGTTTCATTAAACTGTGTCATGAGATTGATTTTAAGTTATAAGAATCAATGTAAATTGTAGAATCTTATCATTTATCTTAATTAGTATTTTACAGCATTTTGTATTTAATTCCTTAAATGACGCATTACTTTTATAGGCATGGATCATATTAATAATATCTCTACCAAGCTTTCTTAATTCCCTCCTACGTGAATCTTTACTATGGAATCTTGTACTTATTTTTCATTTACTATACGAGACGCTTCGTTTAACACCTCACCATTAGTATTGACTACTGATATGCCTAAATTATTGACCAACTTCTTCGCAAGTTCGTCAGTAAATCCTATCAAGTCCCTATTACTTAATTCTTTAGGCGGTGGCGTTAACGACTCCACAAACTTGTCAATAAGCTTAAGCATGAATTCCCTCATACTTAAGTCACTCATTAGCAATCTTTCAGTGCTAACCAAGAAATCTCTCAACGATCTACAATACTTGGCTTGCTTTACATTATCTTCAATGCTCTTACGATAACTAATCATGTAAAAGCATAAATAATAATCAATGAGGATATTCGTACCCACCAAATACATTGTACATCCCTATAGGTAGTCACTTTCCGTAAACCTGATACCAAACTCATACAATGTAGCAAATGAGGCGTAGGAATTTAGAAATCTATCTAATTGCTCATAACCATAACCAGCCCTAAACAACACATTCCCCGCCTCATTCTCCTTACCATAAAGCACGAGAAATGAAGAAGCCAATAAACGCGTGGCCCTCTCACCATCACCAAACAATGCCTCATCCATAGCCATACCAAGTAAAAGTAATGCCTTATCAAGTATGTAATTACCAACTCTAGACATACCCCCCCTGTAACGGGCCATGCAGGCCGCATGCGTTAGTATTCTACCTGCGTTGACAAACAACACCTGGACTTTATACAAATCCGTAAGAAACTCGCCACCACCATCAATTGCAACTTTCTTAAGGAACTCCTTATATTCAGTATTAAGCAAACCAAACCTAGCTAGGTATTGAAAGACCTCATACATCGCCCTTGCAAAATCAACAACAAACGTTAATTGACCCCCCCTCCTAATCTCACTTACTAAGTATTGAACATCAGCCTTAAATCATTAATCTCAGCATTCACTAAATCAACACATTCAACGCCTTGGCAATCCCTAATTACATCAATCAAATTTGTGGCGTGCCGAAATAACATGCCAATAGCCTTACGAAACATGTTATTCAATTCCATAACATCCGCCCTATTCATCCCCCCCAATGATTGAGTAGGCTGCATGAGATCTAACTACTTAATACCATGGTTAAAATAAATATTTAAACATTGTCTTTCAATTAAAATAAACATCATCATTGATGATATAACGAAACATGGATTATTTTTAATGGAAACATCAATGCACCGACCAAGTACTATGAACTTGCCGTTACTGTGAATGGATATGTTTGCCCGCTAACGGTCGTTATATAGCCACTGTATTGTGCACCAACCTGGGCTACCTGCTGTCCTGAACATACCGCGGATGTACCATTAACACTGACACCAAATGCGCTGAAGTAACCATTGCTCACTGGGAGCGTTATTGTTATCATTACTCCCTGTGCTCCAGCAGGTATCTCCACAGAACTATTAAGGATACATTTTAATGTACCAAGGGTGAATCCATCAATACTAATATCAATATTTGACGGGTTACTTACAAAAATATATAATGTAGCTATGCCTGTATGAACTCCAACCAACCCAAGGGCCTGCATGTAAAGCGTGGAAGTTATCGGGGTACATTGCTGTAGTTGGGCTTGGCATGATTGGTACTGCCCCTGTAAATTGTTGTACTGGGTTTGTAAATTCGCTAACTGGTTTTGGCATGCCGAATACTGACTCTGTAAATTACTGTACTGGCTCTGTAGGCCTGAGTACTGACTCTTCAAGTCATCATACTGAGCCTTCAGGGCATCGTACGCGGCCATCAACGTTGAGTATTTTTGATTACTCACAAACCAAAGGGTACCAAAGACCGCAGCCAAGGCTAGAAACACCATTGAGAGGGCTATCCATAGGCTGCCCTGGGTCATTAATTACTTTCAATCCTAAATAATTATAAATCCTTCTGTATTGTTGTGATATGTAATAATTGACGCAAAGAATAATCATTAATGAATAAAGAGCCTTAAAGCCAGCGTAACTACTATCATCATTATCAAGATTATAAATGAGACCACCAAGTGCTTCCTTATGTAGATTTCCTCAAGTAATGGCTTATCACTCGTATAAAGCAATACAGACATCGCACCAGTAACCCAAACAACGGTACTCACAGGAATGAAACAATAACATCAATTAATGCCTTAGCATATAACGCATACACAATTAATGTGGTGACCGCAATACCCAACGTTATATAATTAAAGGCTCTAACGCTTTATTCACAATAAGATCAGACAATACCTCCTCAGGCGAAACATCAATAACTCTGAGAAAATACCTCAAAACACGAACCTTACCACTAAAATAATAATCAAGAGAACCCCTCACAACCTCCTCAAAAATCAACATTCACCGCCATAAGGATCAATCACTAACCTTCATGCCCGCATCCTTACGTTTATTGTACGCTTCATCGAGAGCTTTGCGCAGTTCATCTCTCACTCGCTTGGCTGCCTCAGTATCGATGTCCCTGAAGGCATCGGTCCTGCCCCCCCTTATCTTCTTCATGTATTCCTCATACACCCTATCAATGCCCTCCGCGAGCCTCCTGTACTCCTCATTGAGTTTATCACCAGGTAAATTACCAATGTAATCCCTGATTAATTCACCCATGGCATCAATGACACCAAGCATGCCGTACTCAAGGATGATTAGACCAATCGTCCTATCCACACCCGTGCTATCCGCATTCCTAAGAATCAAACTCCAATTAATACCCTCACCCAATCTCCCTCATTACTCCTAGCCTTCTGTTTCTCTGCCACGGTATTTACTGCAAATAAATTATTTAGGATCCCACGATTAGCAAAAATAGGAATTACCTTACTAATACTTGAGGTTAATCAATTAAAAATTCAATGAACTTAAATAATAAATCCCTACCATACCCAATTAACCACAAAAACCCCACATACGTACTTTATCAACAAGACTTTTAAGTCTCTCTAACCCTGTCTCCACTGCCTTAGACGACATGAGTTTTCTCCAGGGTAATTCATTAATTTGTGATCAGTGGCAGATCACGGGCCAATCGCTGAAATACCTGAGTTAATTAGTAATTGAATGCAAAATGATAAGAGTAGTGATTAGGCGCTAAAGGAAAACTATAAGAACAATAACACACCGTAGGCAATCACCTCAGGTCATGATCAAAAATACCTAGGAACACTATTGATGAGCCTTGTTAGGGAGTTACTGAGGAACTGACTATAAATAAAATAACGACTTTTTAAGGGTAATAACAAACGCAGTGCATATTAACGCATGAGCATTATCCTTATGTTCTTTCTATTATGGCTATATCATCTTCAGAGGTCCCTGTAACTTTAGGTACTGTTATAAAACTATTAATGTTACTTGCTATCTCTATATCATGATCATGCCCTGTGCTTAAGACTATTTTACCAGACTTACTTTGTGAGAATACTTCCTTCAATGAATTACTCACGGACTTATATAAGTAATGCGCCGCCAACCCCTCTTCATTAAGTACTATGTCATTACATAACTTCATTAATTCGTGAATTATCGCACCTGCGCCTATAAAATCCTCAATCGCGAATTCCTTGGCTTTGTACCCTGCACAGACAATGTTTATTGTGCCGTAACCCTTCTCCATCAGTTTTCTGGCCAATGCTGAGGCATTTACTGTTGAGCCTATGTAGGTATTTATGTTAATTCTTGCAAGGGTTATCGCTAATAGAGCGCCAGCTGTTGATCTTATAACGAGCTCTTTCTTGCCACTTCCTACGTATGTTCTTCCAATACTTAGTATTTCGAAGGGCGAATTATCCAGGTTAGCTATGGGGGGGCTTAATACCCTCAACCTCTGCGGCCAATGGAATATCCCTAGCCCTGGAAAGGACCAGTGCCTTGTCGAGGCTAGGCGTTGCGTACACCCTCTCGATCCCAATATCTAATGCCGTTATCACCGTGGTGGAGAACCTGAGCACATCGACAACCACGTACGCATCAGCGTTGGTATTTACTCCATCCTTAAACCAGGAAAGAAAAACATAGATTTTACTCATGCACGTGCCCATACTTATCCTATTCATGATATTCTTACCTTCTTAGGAAACGTTAATTGTACGTTTAACCACCCCCAGGAAACCCCCCTAGGATTGCTGATAGGTAGCACCAGACCCATAGTATCCATGGATCAATCAATGGATTACCAGTCAGCGGGCCTCCTCCCATACCAGGCCTATATGTGCGAAATAAAAGGCTAGATACATGCTTAGGCCGTTGAAATATGCCAATGAATATTTTGTGAAATTCTGGTGATACTTCATTATGTAGACCATTATAGCAACCCATATGAATAGCCATATAACGACATTCAAAATGAGATTTGAATGTAGGTAAACCACGAAGTAATTTGTTAATGTTGCGGAAATTGAACCCCCCCATAAAGCACCTAGTGGGAACAACGTGTATATATACTTAAGGGCCTTATACTCTGCACCAAATGCGAAGTACTCAGCCCAGACTATGAACGAGGACCAAAGCGCTATATTGAAGGGACCTAGGAATACTCCGAATGGGATTGAAATAACCACTGTTAACGCTACAGCAAGCCAAAACGGCACCCTTTGCACAACCTTATACTCTTCCTTCTTAGGTTCCGTCATCATGCATCACTTGGAAAATAGAGTTTTTGGGTCCTTAATGACCCTGTTCGGATCCATTATTTCAGCTAAGTATGGGTAATGACCCTTTCTCCATCTGCCTCTGATCATATCATCAAGCGCCCTCGCAGCGAGCGTCGCAACCTCCTGGTCATTAACGTTGTAATCAACCACCAATAAATCTATGTTTGGCTTAGAGAGATCTAGATACTCAAGTAATGCCTTTAGTAATTGCAGATCGGCTTGCTTGTCGAACCAAGGTTTATTTGTGCTTTCAAAAACCCATTCACCGTCCTTGCGTACCATCTTCTGGCAATATGCCCCAGGCCTTGGCTTTGCATTAATTTCATTATCAATTATACTAAATCCCTCAACGGGAATATCACTAGGGTGGGGGGGCCTTTGCCTTGTTTAGTCTTTCAGCCATGATTTTACCGACCATATACAACTCCTCGGCGGTAGCCCTAATTAGCGTAACAACTCCCTTACTATGCTCATAGGCGCACCTCTCCCTGAATTTCTCTGGCACTGTTTCAGGTCCCCCCCAGAAATTGATCATGTCCACAGCGCCTGGAAGAACGACCTGGGGGGGAATACTCAGTAATCCCGCAGTTGTTAGCCTAAGCTTCTCCCCAAGCTAGCGCTTAGTACTCCACCGGCCACCTCATCAACCAACTCATGCGTTGTGACATCAAGCACACCAACAGCCATCCCAGCCTCCAGCAGCCTCTCCATGGTATAACCACCGGTCCTCCCTAACGCATGGAAGGCAACCACGTCATATCCCTGCTTAGACAGGTAATCCTTGGCAACCAGTATGTGAGGCGTCGTATTACCAAACTGCGTGGCAAATATTATCGGTTTCTTCTCTATTGAGTATGGTAATGGGTTAGCAGCAGCTACGACTGCGGCGGCAACCCTATTAAGTACCTCAGCCTCTATGGTATTTACCCTCTCACCACCGGCTATGTCGGTTATCGACCAAAAGAGTGTAATGTTAGAACCGGAAACAAGCTTAGAGCCCTCCTCCGGTGCCGTGGTCACTATGAACTTAGGCATATAGAGGGGGGGTAGCTCGCTCATAATCATTGCATTCAGGGACAAGCCAGTTGTGCCACCAAGCCCAACTACGCCATGAAGTTCACCCTTACTTAACCTGTCCTTGAGTATTTTAATGGCACCCTTAGCCATGGCCTCCTGGGCCTTAGCCCTATCCATGTTATTGACCTGGTCGATCGAGAATCCGGCGGCCCTAGCAACCTCCTCATTGCTTATATCAGGCCTGCCAAGCTTAGGTGTGTACTTCCTCATTGATAAGTCCACGAGTAATGGAACACCACCATAGGCACTTATTCGTTCCTTAAGGAAGTAACCCTCGGCTTCTTTAGTATCTAAGGTAACTAAAATAGCAATTATGGGCTTTTTAATGCTCATAATTATTCACCACTTAGATCGTTATGGATACGGATTCATTCTTATTGACTTAAAGGCCTTTATTTGCTCAGGAACAGCCTTCTCAACGGGAAGCCTCTCGAAGGTTGTTGCCCCCCAAAGAATCCATGAAGCCCCCCCTTCACCCTCTCAGCCACGTACCTAAAGTCATCCACATCAGCAACAGGCCCTCCGTGAACTATTGTTATTATGTCTGACTTCTGACTACGTGCCACATCAACCAGGTGCTGTGTTATCCTTACAGCATCTTGTAACGACAAGGTAGTCCTAGCGCCTATCGTACCCTTAGCGGTTAACCCAAGGTGAATAACCACGACATCAGCACCTGCCTTTATCATTTCTATGGTGTCCTCCTCGTCAAAGACGTAGGGTGTTGTTATCATGTCGAGCTCGTGAGCCATCCTTATGGCTGCGACCTCCTTATCATAACCCATGCCTGTCTCCTCCAGGTTCCTCCTAAACAACGAATTCTTATCAATCAAACCCACCGTCGGGAAGTTCTGAACACCAGAGAAGCCCATATCCTTAAGCATCTCTAAGAACTTTTTCATTCTATAACCCTGGTAAAACGGGTGGGTTCCAGTAACGCCGGCTAGAACCGGCGTGTGATCAACCACACTTAAAACCTCCTGAGCCAAGTCAAGGAGTATTTGGTGCGCATCACCGTACGGCATCAAGCCTGCCAATGAACCGAAACCAGCCATCCTAAACCTACCAGAGTTATAAATGACAATGAAGTCAATGCCAGCAAGCTCAGCCATTTTGGCTATAATTCCAATGCCAGCACCGGCGCCGAGGATTGGTTCCCTCGCCGCAATCTTCTCATAGAGTTTATCAAGTATCTGTTTACGAGGTATGTACTGAACCATACAGGTCAAAACATGACACCTAGAAATTATTTAAATATTACATTAATATTTATCAAAGAACATACTAAGAAACTATTAATTTTTTAAATATTATTTTACACAAAAATACAACAATTAAGCAATTAATACCATCTGAAAGAAACTTAATACTCCTAGATATAAACATACTTATTTACAATCACATAACTCGCTTTAGAGAATTATTTTCTAAGTCCTAGAAGACTCAGTACCCTTAAGATCATCAATACCAATAAATATATAATTACACTAAATAGCAATAAAATCAATAAATTACTTAATGAAATAAAGGCTGGAACTAATGATAAGTCTTTAATATCTATTTAATATCTATTATTGAAGATAAATATTTATTTTACGTAAAGATAATTCATTGATAAGGTTGGATAGACTTGGTGAAAATATAAGTATTATAAAGGAGAACGGCATTCAATATAAATATGTATTAGTACCTAAGGCTCTACTTAATGACCTAATCTTCAAAATCACTTACTCATTCATAGAGACTAACACAATATTTAAAGCAACTACTCCGACACTAAGCCCAATATTTACGAGACCTGAGAAAGCACGGAGAACATGCCACATATTCATGTATTGGATTAATGCACAACAATACCTAAGGACATGTGGAAGCGCACACTTTGCAGAGGTGATACCGGAGGAACTTTCGTACTATAATGTTGAACAGGACGATAGGATCTCAATTCCTTTAAATGTATTTAACGCATTAAATCCCAAGTATAGGACATTACTAACAAAACTAAGGAACATCTTTATGATTGATTCACAACAAAGTGAAGGCGAAACTAGCGCCGAATCAGCTGAACACAAGCTCATTAAGAAGCGTCTCACCGAAATCGGTAGAAGGATTGGCTTTGAAGCGGTCTCCGAGTTTGACGTTGGTGATTTTCGACTTGACGTAGCCTGCTTGAGGGTGATGAGATCGCCTACGCCTTCGAGGTTGTGGTTAGTGGTAGCTTGCTTGAAGCTTTATACAGACTTGAGCATGTCAATGCCAGGAAAAGAGTACTCATAGTGAATGACGAGAAACTGGAAAAAGCCAAGGAAAAGACCAGCAGTGGAATCAGGATAATACCAGCATCCATAGTACTTAATGAGAAGATACATGAAATAATAGAAAGAATAATGACACAATAAACACCCAGTAAATAGACCAAGCATTAGAACTAAGTTTTAATATTGGCTCTGTTCACGGGCATTTATTGAGTTTAGTATTGGCTTTAGCCTATTCCTAAGGCAATGCTCAAGCCTTTTCCTAAGCCTATTCCTAACTCTCCTATTGCCTTGCCTCTCATCACTTAGTCCCTTGCACGTGACCACGTATATCTTCAAACTATTGATCTTCTCACCTAGAACCTTCTTAACGAACTCCTCCCTACCCACGGCATCAAACCCAATCCATTTACCACTATTGGCACAGATTTCCTCGAGGTAATGCATTAGGAACCTAACAACACCCTCGGAACCACCTATATTGGCTCGGCAATGGTACCCCCCCCTCACCCTATCGGCTATGTCATCAGCTTCACCAACATAATAAACCCCCCCGGAGTCATCAAAGAAGACGTAAACACCAGCCCCCCCACTAACATTAATGCTCTTACAATCATAAACGCCAAACGCACAATCACCAGCAGAAACACCAATAATATTCAAGCAACCCCCCCTAATGACCCGTTCAATATCACCAACCCGAACCATTAATAATCCTTGGTATTCGCCATCTTTACTTATTTAGATTAACTGCCTTAAGCACGGACTGAAGACCTCGATCATGAATATTCCCTACCGAGAACCAACACTATACCCAACTCATTGGCTCTACGCCTTAGGTACTCCGCGACCTGCTCAGGCACGGTCTCCACAGCAAGTACCAGCGCGTAGACCCTCCTATTGAAGAATTTCTCCGCAGCCCTGGCGTTCTCAAGGAGCTTACCTATCTCCCCCCTCTGCCTCATCAATGGAGGCGACTTTAATGGTTGCCTCACCGATAACCAATGGATCATAGCAAATGGCATCTATTTCCTTAGAACCATCCACTGGGATTGTCACGTTCGCCCTAACATCACAGTTAATGCCCCCCCTACCCTCAAGCCACCTCTCGATCCAATGAGCCGTGTAATACTCATAGGCACCACCAAGCGAATCCCTAATCTCAACCAATGCATTAAGCATCCACTTATTGAACCTTTCCTGCTCCTCCCTAAACGCCCTAAACTCCTGCCAAAGCTTATTATTCTCCTCCCAAAGTCTCTCGATGTTCTCGTTAATCCTCTTGTTTTCTTGCCATAGTTTCTCGATGTTTTCGTTTATTCTCCTTATTTCTTGCCATATTTTGTTGTTTTCCTCCCATAGCTTATTAACGTCAGCCCTGAGGGCTTCCTGACCCTTCCTCAACTCCTCCTGTCCTTCGGCTAGTCTTTTGATCTCCTGCCAAATCCTGTTGTTCTCCTCCCAAAGCCTATCCTGACCCTCCACAAGCCTCTGGACAATCTCAAGCGTCTGCTTGGCAACATCCATGAGCTTACCGAGAGCATCCATCACAGCCGACTGATTCCTAACCAACACACCCACCAAATCAACCAACTGCCTAATCGAAGACTGAACATCAGTAATGCCAAGTAAACCCACCACCGCCAACCTAAACTCCTCATCCTCACGAAGCAAACGCAAAAACTCATCACGAAGAGACATCCATTAACAACCCAAAACCAAAAATAAAAACCTAATGTCAAGACCATGAAGCAGTACTAACCAGAAATAAACACACTATTATAATATGACACTCTAAAGCCTGTCCCAATATTTATGACTTAACAATTAATAAACAACGGCAATAATTAATCATTGGCAAAA
Organism: Vulcanisaeta distributa JCM 11213; assembly: GCA_001316125.1. Next base: position 383,678 of record BBCS01000001.1, on the reverse strand, counting down.
GACTCATTAATACGTCAAATAGCAATAATTGATTATAAGCATCAACAACTTCAATGTCGGTTTATTTCTATTTCTCAATTAATATTAATTAATATGTAACTCACAATTAAGAATAAAACACGTAAGTAGGTACAAGTGGACATATGGTGCTACCCAGGTGGGTTTGGGACTACATTAGAAGCACAATGGAGGGTGGGTCATACGCAGAGGTTAGGGGGGGTTGGTTTAGGGATGCGGTTGCGCCTAGGCATTCAGTTAGGCCCACGGTGTCCGAGGTCTCATCACCATGCCCAACAAAGCGCGATGCATACCTTAGGCGTGTAGTTAGGGTATCCATGGAGGATAGCGAGAGCTTAAGGCTTGGGAGGCTGGTGCATGAGGTCTTCCTGACACCATTCAGAGAATCAATACCATTTTCCCAACTCGACAATAGGTTCGAGAGTATAATTAATGAGCATGGCGACTTAGGCAATAAGTACAGGGCACAACTATACGAGATTTACACGAAGGCCGTGGCCATGTCCCTCAACGCCCGCGAGGAGGTATACCCATTAGCGTTGAACCGGCAATACCGGGAGCACCCATTGGGTTATCCGACGTCGTTAAGCCCGACATACTGGTGGGCTTCATACCTGTGGAATTAGTAACGTCATTACCAAGTGAGGAATTAACCAATAGGAAGGACATAGCGGTTACAGCATATGCACTAGCCATAGAGGCTTGGATCGGTCACCCGGTGGACATCGGCGTGGTACTTCATATAGGCATTAATGGTAAGCCGAGACTCACCTGGAGAGTGGTTAAGATAGACGACACATTGAGGAGGGCATTCTTGGACATGAGGGATAATGTGGCCAGGATAATCGAGCATGGAGACGATCCGGGACCAGCGAGCTCTTGCCCAAGGACCTGCCCATTCTACGGTGTCTGCCATGGCTAACGAAGTATTCATAACAGAACCAGGGACAAGGATAGTGGCTAGGAAGGGCTCGGTAATAATCATGGGCAGAGACGGCAATAAGCAGGTGCTATCGCCAAACACGGAGGAGGTAATAATCGCAACATCAAGAGCCTCAATAACCACAAAGGCAATAAGAATACTCGCTACAAAAGGCGCAAACCTAGTAATCCTAAACCCACTCGGCGATCCCGTGGCCATAATCACGTCACCGATCATAAATAAAACCGTCATAACCAGGATAAAACAGTACGAATTATTTCTAAACAATGAGATAAGGTTTGAATTGGCACGTAGGATAATAGCATGCAAGATAGAAAACCAGGCAAGACTCATTAGGTACTTAGCCAAGAGCCGTAGAGAAACGTCACTAAACGACATCGCTTACTCAATATCATCAATGGCAACACAACTAATGTCCATAGAAACAAACAAATTAAACCCAGAAATCATAGAAAGCATCGAAGCCCAGGCAGCCAATAAGTACTGGGACGCAATAACATCACTACTACCAAGCCAATTGGGGTTCCACGGAAGAAACCCCCGATGGCACAGACCCGATGAACCTAGCCCTAAACTACGGCTACGGAATACTCTACTCAGTAATGGAAAGATACCTAATAATGGCTGGGCTAGACCCATACCTAGGCATACTCCACACAATAAAGAGTGGAAAGCCATCACTAGTCTTCGACACCGTTGAGGTATTTAGGCCCGTAGCGTGGATAGGGCATTAATAATTAATGCGGACAACGTAAAACTAAATATAATTAATGGCTTCCTGGACTACGACTCAAGGAAGGCGGTGGCCAAGTTAATACTCAATAACCTAAACAGGGACTACGTAAATCCACGAACAGGCAGGAAATCATCACTAACCGAGATAATGAAACACGAGGCTTGGTACCTAGCTCAATAATCAGGAATGGTAATGTGAAGGATTACGAATGCTTTACCTGGGTGTTTTAAATGTACGTACTGGTATCATACGATATAGGCGACGATAGGAGGAGACTCGAGATTATGAACAAGCTGAAGGCGATGGGTTATGTAAGAGTGCAAAGGAGCCTATACATGGCTAGGGGCGGCAGCGCCTTAGCCAAGGACACAGCAAGGGCACTAATGAGGGTGATAGGCAGGGAGGACTCGGTGGTAATACTGATCATCGACGGGCAAACACTAAACAACGCAATAAAACTAGGCACAGCAAACCTAGCCATACCGAGCGGACCAACGGTGATTTAATGGACTACATACCAATAAGCATGATAAAGGAATACACCTACTGCCCAAGACAGGCGTACCTAAAGATCATGATAATGAAGGAACCACCAACAGAATCCATGAAATACGCAAAACAAACACAAAACGCAGAAACCATAACCAAAACAATAAAGGAACTCGGAATACAGGGAGAAGTAAAACTCGAAGTCCCTGTAAAATCAACAAGCCTCGGCATAATAGGCAGGGTAGACGCCATAGTAATAAACGGAAAAAGGGCAGTAATCATAGAAACAAAACTAAACACAGGAAACAAAAAGAAGCTATACACAAAATACAACCACATACTAGCCCAAGCAACAGCATACGCAATAGCCACAGAAGAAACCCTGAAGGTCACCGTAGACAAAATAATAATCATAAACCAAGAAAAACAAACAACAATAGCCATAAAACCCACACCAAACCTAAGAACATGGATAAAAAGAACGATACAGGACATAAGAAAACACATACAAAACCAACAACCACCACCAAAAACCACAAACAAAGCAAAATGCAAAGCCTGCCACTTCAAGGACATATGCCCACCATAAACCACCACAAAACATCCTCCATCTCCTTAAAGATTTTCGTAATCATACTTTGTTAACTCAACCTAAAGTAAATGGCCATGTCCTTCTATTCTCTTTAGAGATTATCCCGTCATCTCGCATTAAAGAGCGAGGGTTTGAGTACTTGTATTTCCTTCTATTCTCTTTAGAGATTATCAGGGAGGGCGACGTGAGGACTTACCTAAACGCCTTGCTCGCTGCCACCTTCTATTCTCTTTAGAGATTATCTGTATCTGCTCCTTAGTATTCCTCCTCTCCCTTCAGTGATCGTACCCCTTCTATTCTCTTTAGAGATTATCGGGCAGGCTTGCCAATCTTTGTCATCGTTAATACCTTGAGCAGCCTTCTATTCTCTTTAGAGATTGTCACCCAAGCCCAACCCCCCCTGGTTCGCCAATCAAGGACTTGAAGATAGCCTTCTATTCTCTTTAGAGATTGTCGAGCCTAAACACCAACACTGCCACTTACCAACAGGCCTCGCCCTTCTATTCTCTTTAGAGATTGTCGAGATAAGCAATATGGAGCTGAGTATGGACAACATTGTGAACATAATAACGACCCTTCTATTCTCTTTAGAGATTGTCTAAACGCATGGATGACGATATTTCACAACCCATTTATTTCTGCACTGACCTTCTATTCTCTTTAGAGATTGTCAGGTTCTCCGAGGTGCAATCAGTAGCAATCAGCAGAGCGGAAGACCTTCTATTCTCTTTAGAGATTGTCGAGGTGAAACCTTCGAACTAGAGATGTACTATCGTACTGTCCTTCTATTCTCTTTAGAGATTGTCTATTTTCTTCAGTGCTGAATGCACTGGATTTGATTACTTCATACATCCTTCTATTCTCTTTAGAGATTGTCCTACTCAACTCATCAACGCACGTATTGAAGACCGCGGCTCCTTCTATTCTCTTTAGAGATTGTCTAGGGAGTACGCCGGCGTTGATGACACGGAGTGCGTACTCACGACCTTCTATTCTCTTTAGAGATTGTCCCAACATTGCTAATTCAGGTTGCTAAGGAGAAAAACAGGCTGTTCCTTCTATTCTCTTTAGAGATTGTCTTACCTACCACCCTCGCAATGTGCTTGTTCCAATTTTTCTCCTTCTATTCTCTTTAGAGATTGTCCCGTGACGAACGTGGGCACAACGAACGTGGGCCATGCAGGGCTTATCCTTCTATTCTCTTTAGAGATTGTCTGAGTACTGTAGCATATCCAATCGCAACCGGTGATGCATTGAGTCCTTCTATTCTCTTTAGAGATTGTCGAAATGATTTTGCTGTTGAGTTGGGTAATTCATTCTCGGCTCCACCTTCTATTCTCTTTAGAGATTGTCTCGAACACAGACATGTTTTCCTTAGCCCCCCCCTGAAACCAATGTCGACACCTTCTATTCTCTTTAGAGATTGTCATGTACATAGTGATTTTTTACTCTTCAGGCCCGAACGAATTGTATCCTTCTATTCTCTTTAGAGATTGTCTGTTCACACCCAGCGGATTCATGGGGGCTGTACACACACGAATTCCCCCCCTTCTATTCTCTTTAGAGATTGTCTGTATTTTGTTTGTTGTTTGGTGTTTGCTGGGTGTAGTTCTTTACATTGCCTTCTATTCTCTTTAGAGATTGTCGCAGTGGAAATGAGTAATTACGCAACAGCAATGATTGTAAATAGTAAACCTTCTATTCTCTTTAGAGATTGTCGAATAGCACCGAAAAGTGCATTGGATATGTTGTTATCGGGAGATTCCTTCTATTCTCTTTAGAGATTGTCCGCGTTTGCAGTGTCGTGTTATTATGGTGCATGCACGTATCCTCCTTCTATTCTCTTTAGAGATTGTCGTCATTACGATATACTGCCATACTGCCATCCCCCCCTGTTGTGCGAAAGCTTCTATTCTCTTTAGAGATTGTCAAGGTCATTGCGAAGGATGTGTTAGAACACATGTCATGGAGAACCTTCTATTCTCTTTAGAGATTGTCGGAATTTCCTAAACGGACACAATGGTGCTAAATCACATGATGAGCACCTTCTATTCTCTTTAGAGATTGTCTCGAAGATGGGTCGTTCAGTGGTTTAATGAGCGTGGTTTTGACTTCCTTCTATTCTCTTTAGAGATTGTCTATCCCTTCAATAAATGAGGATTTATCAAACGTCAGATTTCTTGAACCCCCCCTTCTATTCTCTTTAGAGATTGTCCATTGGATATTGATGGAACGTTGGCAGGGTATGGGGGGGGAAGATCCTTCTATTCTCTTTAGAGATTGTCTCTACACTGTCGTGCGTTACTACATGGATGTTGTGGCGAACAAATTCCTTCTATTCTCTTTAGAGATTGTCTGAGGCGTTACTTTATAGGCTTGTTTATAAGTCCTTCTTCGCATGGGTTTGCCCATCATGAGAACAAGTATGTCCACGGCATCTACGGTTCATTCCTGTTCCCACGATTGGTACGTCATTGGTGGTACGTGTTCCGACGATAGCATTCAATCCCGCATAAACGCAGGTGTTCCCACGGTCTTAAGTATTCAATTTTTAAATAATGAATATCCCAACAGTGTTAACGTAACGCTTCAAGCTATGCTTCACCTTGCTGGGCCTCCGCCTTACCAACGAGCATGAGGCCCAGGGGCTTTAGCTCGTAATAATGGGCCTTGCCTCTCTTTTCGTAGCCTATCAACCCCCCCTTCTTGATGAGCTTCACGAGTATCCTCTGGACCGTGGCCATGGATATGCATCCACCTGGCCTCTTGCAATCCCTATTGAGCTCGCTATGTATGTCCTTGGCCCTGTGCTTACCAAGCCCAATCAACCTGAGGACCCTATACTCATCAAGCGACAGGTCAGCCAACCTAGGCGTGACAGGCCACGGAATAACCCTCTCCTCAACATTCCTAAACAAAGCCCTAACCGACGGACTCTCCTCCTCAAGCATAACAAAGACACTATCCACAGCAACACCGACATAACGACCCACCGAGACAAAGCCAACGCCAAAAACATCAAAGCAACACTAAGCCACCTAAAACCACCAGCCATACCAATAATAACCCTACACGGGGGGGCATAACCCTCAACCAACGACCTAAGCCAAGCCACATTATTAGCAATGCCAGCCCTAGGATCAAGCCAAACATCAACAACCCCCAATACCACTATCCAACTCATTAACAAACCTACGAAGATCCCCCATAGCCTCAATGGGCTGCTTCCTACCACCCCTAAGCACGGATTCAGGCACAGTCCTAGGCTCACTATTCACGAGGAAAACAACATCACCACCCACAGGCCCAGCCTAATCAACGCCTGCCTCGCATTACCAGGATAAAAACCAACACTAACAACCACACACTTCCTAACACTCAACTTCTCCATAAATTGAGAAACATATCAACAAAAATTATATAAAACTAACCCGGCACATCAGCTAGTGAGTATGAACCAACAGTCGGTCTCACAAGAGACTAGGGATTACGTTAGGGATGCTGCTGATGTCGTGAGGATCGTTATACACCGTGAACAAGCATACGATATTCTTGATGAACTGGCTAACAACCCTAAACTCGAGACATTAATTGATGCATTATCTAAAATATCCAGGCTAGTAACCAAGACTCTGAACGACCTCAATGACCTTAAGAATAAGGTTAACAGAGATGATTGTAAGAATGTAATAATTAATGTCATAAATGGATTACAATGGTGGTTTAAGAGACAAGATGAATTGTATAATTATCTTAAGAATGTTAGAGATATACGCACTGAAATAAAGCGCTTTGCGGCATATGCATTAGCACCAGATAATAACGTGGTTAAGATTGGGGGAGTGCGAAGAAAGTGCGAGGTGATCACCATGACCTACCCACCTTACGTTAAGGTCGCCGGTAGATTTACGGTAGAGGTTTCCGCTCTAACTGGGTCGGGCAATATTGGTAATTATAACCAGGTGGCCACCGCTAAAATAGTTGTTCCGGATGGCAATACATATAGGGTTTATGATGGTGTACCCATAATTACAGGGAATGCCCTTAAGCATTGGCATGCTGTTTATCTTGCTCAGGAGTACGTGAAGTTAGAAGGCTCATTATTAAACATTCTATGTAAGCATGGGGTTGGATTAAGAGGATATAAATATACTGTAAGTAAAATGGATGCTAATTCTCTCAAATCTGCTTCTGCTGATAATGAGCAAGATGCTATAATTGATCTTTGTAACGACTTACATGGGTTCTTGATACCTGATAAACAACTTAAGAGGGATTCACTTATTGAAATTAGTCATGCAATACCTGTACTAACTGTTGATAATATTGAGAATACTGTTAAGTTTGCAGTTCAGCATAATAGGGTTGTTCCCAAGCAAGCCACACCTAAGCAGAAAGAGGAAGAGGAGGGTAAAGGTATGATGGTGTTTAAGCAGGAATACGTGTCAGGACCTCTATATGGTTTCGCAATGAGTATGGACCTTGGGTGGGTTTTGAGACCTAGGTATGAGGGTGATGGCAGTATTATAAGCAAATTACCTAATAATGTGAATGTTGATGAAGAGAGGAAGAGAAGGAGTAGGGCATCGATTTTAGCGGTCCTCAACATGTTAATGGGTAGTGGTTCTAAGCAGGCGCGTTCATTGCCTATAAGTAAATTGAATGACTTAATTGTCGTGGTTTCCGACGCACCAATACCTAACCTAGTGCATGGCGCCTACCCTGACTATGTTAAGCAATCAATAGCCATATTAGAGACCTATGCGTCTATTGTGAATAATGCCCAAATATATGTTCATTGCTATGGAATAAGCGAGTGTAAGTCCTCCACCACGCTCAAGAACATGTCCGTAAAGGTTCACGACAATCTTAAGGACTTATTCAATGAGGTCATTAAAGAAGTTGAGGATATGATCACGAAACACAAGTAGGCGGTTTCAATGAAGGTTCTACTTGCTGAAATATTGCCTATGTACTCCATAAGGATACCCGAAACCTACCAAGTGGCCGTTTCCTACCCGCTAATTCCGCCATCAACCTTAATAGGCTCTATAGCCTACGCATTCTCCCTACTAGGCTATTGCGGTAAATCAGGACAGGTATGGCGTGACCGTGTTAAGGAATGTCTCGACTTACAAGGAGCCGCGTCCTTAAGGCGCGTGATACATCAATAACGGAAGGTGGGCTACCTATAGTTAAGTGGGGGGGTTTAGTATTACGCATGATTAGGGGGGGTGTACTTGAAAAGAAGAGGATGCCTGCAAATATTGAGGAATTTAAGGGGGGGTTTTTAAATGCGATGGTTAGGCGGAGGTCAGGGACAAGAGGGGGGGTTGGGAAAAACTCATCGAGGGGGGGGTTTTTAGATGCGATGGTTAGGGAATTCGTGTTATCATATCCAAGAACCGTATTGGTAATACCCAAAGATGAGGATTCCATTGACCTGTTGAAGCGTGCATTATGGTTAATGGGTAGATTTGGCAATAGTGAGTCTTGGGCATCCACGACTTCAGTAACTGTTACTGATGCGGAAAGATGCAATGATAGGAATGTCAATGTAATTGTTAAGTATGACCAAAACCGTATTAGCGGTGGATTCACAGTAGTTAAGGCCACTGATGAGGTGGGTATTGAATCCATGTTTGCACTACCTGTCACATCCGGCAGGAGGGGGGGTGATGTTTATTATCCATCAATGATGAGTTATGGCGATGACACATTATGCGCCAGGCTTAATGGTGTAAGTATAGTGTTTCCTAGCGGTGATGACTGGTGAATGCTAACTTTGAAGAGTTGATTAGGGACTTCATAATTGAGTGGTGTGCAGCAAAGCGTGGTAAGAATGGGTGTACTGTGAATGAGGAGTATCTAAGGAACCAAGCCAAGGTAGCTGAGGACATATATCATGAATTAAACAATGCCAATAAAGGCAAGCTAGTAATTCTTAAGGCGCCAACGGGTAGTGGTAAGACGGAGATCCTGGCCTCCATATTCCTAATGCAGTGGCGTACGAAGGATTGGTTTGCAGGTAGACTTTACTGGGTTGAGCCGATGCACGCATTGCTTAGGCAAATGAGGGATAGACTGGAAATCTATGCCAGATTAGTCAATAAATCCTTGAAGATAGATGAGGATCATGGAGAGGTAATTAATAAGACGTTCCTATACACGGCACCAATAACCCTAACCACCGTTGACACGCTGGTTTATGGTTATGTGGCTAAGAGAGTTCAAGCCTGGAGGGAACGTGGAGTCGAGACAGGTAGGTATACGTTACCTGCTGGATTAATAATGAATTCATTGGTGATATTTGATGAGGCCCATTTAATACAGGATGAGGCGTTCCTAGGACCCAGGTGCTTGCCAGGGTTATTTGTAGTATTGTTAAGGCTGGCGGGTTAGTAATTTTCGCCACCGCTACATTACCAGGGTCAATTAAGGAGAAATTCATTGAATTATGCGGTGATGACAACGTAAGGGAAATAACAGTTAAGGGACCCGCACGTCAAGTGGCCGTTAATATCGTGGATGCATCGTTAATCGAGAATATAGATGCGATATCATGTAACGACTTCTCAATAGTAATATTAAATACCGTGGATAGAGCACGCAATGCGTATATTAGGTTAAGAGAAAGGTGCGATAAGGATGATGAAGGTAAGGTTGTGCTCATACACTCATTAATGACAAGAGGCGATAGAGAGGAGGTATATAGGAAAATAAGCAATGCTGAGAATCTACGTAATAGCGGGAAAAGTACTGGCTTCATCCTGGTTGGAACCCAGGCTATTGAGGTGGGTATTGACTTCTCCTTTGATAAGCTGTACACTGAATTATCGCCAATGGATAGCTTAATGCAGAGAATAGGCAGGTAGGTAGGAGGGGGGGTATAAAAGGTGAGGTCACCATTTTTACAAAACTTGAAAGTCCAGCACCTTATAACGACGAAGTAATTAATGTGACTCACGGCCAGGTTAATAGGCTAAAAACCATTGACTTTAGCGATGTTAATGCCATATCAGGCTTACTGGACAACGTATACACAAGAGACCTAGTAGAGAAAATATCTAGCAGAGGTGATGAGCTTTTCTATAAATCAATAGATTACCTAGAAAACTTACACCTCTTCGCCTACCCACCTGATGAGGAAACATATGAATTCTTAATAAGGCCGTCTTACTATATAGAGGTTGTTATAATCGATGCTGATAAGTTAATACATTATGACACTAATATTAGTACAGATAAAGTCTTAACGCAATTAAAAAATGGTCACTGCATACGTTATGAGATAGGGAATAAAGTAAGAATATTATGCGACGAGAACACTATACATAGAAACATGTTTAAGTTATCAATCTCTGAATTACGCGAGGAGCCACTTAATAGGTATCAGAACTTAATAAGTAACTTAGGAAATATTGCCTCCCAGAGCATATACTTACTAACATTTAACGCAAGGGATGAGCTAGCCACTGTTCTTATTAATAGAGCTAAGGAAATGAATATGCATATCAATATTTTTGCATTCGAAAATATTAACGAAAATGAAATAAATTACCTATTATGGAACCCGCCACCATTAATAGCAATACTTAATGAAGCTGGTAATTTACAAATATATCAACATTATATGGGATTAAATACTGAATTAATTAAACAAAGTCAACAGGTTACAACTAAGAAGAGAAGTAGAAGGAGCCGTAAGAGGTGATGATTTGATGAACGTCTGCTATTCATATAATAAGGAGGGGGGGAAGGTAGAGAGGTATGAAAACCATATAAAGTCGACTGTGGCGGCCTGGAGCGTCATTAAGCCTTATTATGAGAAGGTATTGGATAGGGTATTAGGGAAATTAGAATTCGACCCAATAGCCGTGGCCTTGGCTATTCATGACCTTGGGAAACTCACAAACGCGTATGAGATGAGTCCCAGGAACTTTAGGCACGAAATATTTAGTGGCTATGCCATGTATAAAATTCTCGGAAAAAGACCTGAGGATGTGAAAATGATCCTCTCATTGGCTGTAACTCTTCATCATGAAAATATCCTAATGGGGGGGATATACGTAGGTGAATTAGGTGAGAGGTACTTAACAATAAGTAACATCAGGAGGATACTCGATACATTTAAGGACAAACTTAAGCCTAATTGTGACGTTAAGCAAACGTTTAATGAATTACTAAAGAACTTCCTAGTAAGAAAAGGACTTATTAATGATGAGTTCGTGAATGATATTATGGAGTTTATAGACCATTGGTTAAACGACGGTATTAAAATTGATGACATAATATATTCAATTAAGGACATGATTGCGTGGGCGAGCGTGGGTCCTTTAGAGGACATGCTCATACGTAGAGCCAAGGTGGCGTCAGTGCTTCATTTAATAACACTGGCAGATTCCATCGCCGCCAATGTACTTAGGAGCGGAGATATGAAGGATGAGGGAAATTGGATAGTTGAGAGAGTATCTAAAGGTGCGGAGCCAGTGGATATTAATGAAATTAAGGACGCTATCAACAAGGTGATGGGTAATGCCCCTTGAGCTTTATACGCCAGGGCATAGCCTGGTCACGGATTCGTTGATAATGCATGGCATGGTTAGGTACTTGGTTTGGGCGGGGGGGCTAGGCGCGGTTCCGTGGAGAGGATTGGCGAGAGGTTTAGGATCATCATTAACGAAAATGTAGACGAGAGTAAAGCTGTGAGGGAACTCGTTAGATTGCAGGGACAGTGTGTGTCAACGGCTAAGAAGGGGGAAGCCATTGGTCTATTCCTTAGGAAGGTTTGGACATCAAATGTTAATGAACCGACATTTCCCGCATGGGTTAAGTCATTAAGCCAATCAATTACGGCATTCAAATCAATAAAAACTTACACGGACATAAACCATGCAGCAAACAGTAATGAGGGCAGGAGATCATCCAGGGTAAATCCAACGGCATACCTACCGTTAGGCCCCCCCATTTACGGCAAATACCTCAGTAGGGATTACGTAGTTAAGAAAAATGTACAATATACAATATGCCCCCCCACCTGCTTCCTAATGGCTAACATGGGCCTCGCCTACGGATCATTTGTGCTAAGGGTCAATAAGGGCAATAGAATTAACTCAATAATGGTTACATTAATCCCGTCCGTTAAGGCCGATTTAATCGACATCGTGCTGGTGCAAAGGGCATTTGAACATAGGTATAACGAATTTAATCTAGATATACCAATCCTCGCAGCACCATTAATAGCATTATCCTTTGGAGAAACCCTCTACGCATTCGAAAACATGGATGCACTAATATGGATCTATGAAAAGAGTGGAGACTCCATGAGAATACCAAATTATATCCAGATTAATATAGAGGGATTATTGAAAGCTATCTCAGACATTAAGTACCACATACCACAATGGCCGAGAATCCTTAATGATTGCTTCCTTAAGAATGAAGACGGGCCTATCATTCTCGCAGAATTAAGCGAAGCAATAATCAATAACACGATAAAAGATAACATATATAATATTACCAGAGAAATTGTAGAATTCTTAAAGAAAAAAGAAACATGCATAATACACTCAGACACCATAAAAAGTCTGGTCAATACATTGACAGAATTATAGTTTAAATTTAATCATCATACAATCTAACTGTAATTATTATGCATTTACTACCATTCGAAATTAAATTTATAATACTATCAATGACATTATTATCACACAAATCCATTAAATTAATTCCCAGCAAAACTTTACATTTAACGTTATTATTTTTTAAACATTTTATTATTGTTCGAATAGCGGATTTCCTTCCCTGCCTGAAATACTTATTAGCAGGTATAGCATAGTTATACAATGATTGGTCTGCTTATAAAAATTGCTTTTACCGTTGATTGGGAGGTTAGGTTTAATACGTGGTGTGGTCGTTTTGTTAATCGTTTAATTAGTGAGGTACTTAGTGGTGCTGGCTTTAATGTGCCTCATACTGCTAGGGAGAAGCCATTCACAGCATCTCCAATACTCGACTTTAGGGGGGGTAATGTGGCTAGTAGCTCGTGCCCAGCGAGCCCTATAATGTTAGGGTTTCCTTGATATGTTCTGAAATTGATTGTTCTGCCGTACCTAGTTTATTTACTAGGGGGGGTGAGCTTAAGTTGAGTGATGGTGAGGTCATTAAGGTAGTTAGTGCTGAGGTTGATGAGGTCAGGTTAGGCATGTATGAGGATAGTGATTATGGGGGCTGTTGTTCGTTGGCGTGTTAGGTTTTGGCCTACGTCCTTCATCTTTAGGAGTCATTATGTTTCTTGGCCTAGTCCTGCTAGGTTTTTGTCTTCGGCTGGTCTTACCCTTGCTAGGGTTTTGAGGGGGGGTGTTGATTTGTTGGTTGGTAGGGGGGGTGGTGAGTCTTTGGTTGGTGTTATTGGTAATGTTGACCTTAAGGGTTTTATTAAGGACTAGTCTTTAACACGGAGGTCCTCGGCATGAGGGTTAGGAGGTTAGTTCTTAACCTGGGTAGGGGGGGTAGGAGGATGCCCGCCTTTGAGGGTACTGCCGAGTACATCACCTATACGGACAGACCCAGCCTATTTAGGCTCCTCCTCGATGTTGCCAATGCCTATGGCGTAGGCAAAAATAGGACATTGGGCCTCGGTTACGTGGTTGCCGACGTCGTGGATATTAAGCGCCTATCGAGAGGCCGATAAACCGCAACCGTGGGAAGACCTGCGTTTATGTGGGATTGAATGTAGCAATCAGAACATGTATTATCAGTGTTGTACTGACCGTGGGAGCGGGTACGTGCCGTGCATGTCCGTGAGCATAAACGTTCCGATGATAGACAAACCCACGCGAAGAAAAACTTATAAGCAAATATATAAAGTAACGCCTCGGATAATCTCTAAAGAGAATAGAAGGTGATGCATTCACAAGTTTGGTGCAGGGAATTCAAAATGTCGTCAGATAATCTCTAAAGAGAATAGAAGGGCACTAGATGAACACATAATACACGTGATTAAGACATTCATGCGTGCTGAGATAATCTCTAAAGAGAATAGAAGGGTGCAGTTAGGCATTATGTCGACCCCCACGTAATCGATTTCACCGCGATAATCTCTAAAGAGAATAGAAGGGGGGGGCAGTACTTAGTGACATACCCTACAGCGTAACCAAGGTAGCTGATAATCTCTAAAGAGAATAGAAGGAGGAAGATCGCAATAATCTTCTCGTCAGGGAGATATTCCTTAAGCGATAATCTCTAAAGAGAATAGAAGGTTAGCCACTGCTCCACCTCCTCGGCAGTCACTAGGCCGAGGGGATAATCTCTAAAGAGAATAGAAGGTGAACCGCAGTTTCTAAACGCAAACCCGGTGGTTGCATTATAATAGATAATCTCTAAAGAGAATAGAAGGAGCGTCTCCCTAGTCCCGCATATGTACGTGCTGACCCCAATGATAATCTCTAAAGAGAATAGAAGGAGACCTTTTGCACGACTCAATCATCTCCCTAATGTGTGATACCACGATAATCTCTAAAGAGAATAGAAGGAAAATTGATGTTACTTACCCCCAACACGCAGCAGGTGACTAGTGATGGATAATCTCTAAAGAGAATAGAAGGAGTCCCTAGAGGTGACCCTCTAGGGACAAACGGTTGCGGTTGCCGATAATCTCTAAAGAGAATAGAAGGGACCTAGCCAATGCCGAGTTACCGAGGCTGTACAGGGCATTGCAGGATAATCTCTAAAGAGAATAGAAGGCTTGTTGATGTAGACGGTCGGTTTCCTGGGGGGGAAGAACGCCGTGATAATCTCTAAAGAGAATAGAAGGATTATCGCCGTTTTCCGCGGGATCTCACAAATAATCGCTAATGCACGATAATCTCTAAAGAGAATAGAAGGAACATTGCGAAGCCCGTGGTTATCAAGAACTTACCGAACCAGATATTCTCCAAGAGAGCATAGTGGTAATGTGGGTTAGTAGTTGTTGTGTTTGTTTATATCTTGGTTTAGTTAGGGTTGAAAGTTAGTTTAATATAATTGTTTGTGATTGGTTGTTGATGGGTTGGTTTGTTTATAGGTCGGTGTTTGGTGGTTTTGATGATTTGGGGTAGGGTTATTGAGTGGGGTTAGGGGAGAGGGGGGGGTAGGGTTGTGTTGCCTTTTGTTTGTGTTTTTCCTGGTAATGCTGAGCATTGGTTTTGGTCTCTTAGGTATTCTGTTGAGGGTGAGGTTGGTTACGTGCTTTGGGGGTGATAGGGCTAGTGGCCCCCATAAGTATTAAGGGTCTTAGCGAGAGTACGGGGTTTCCATTTAAGGGCCTTGTTGATAAGTACGTTAATGCTTTATTCAAGATAAATAAGGAAGGTGGTAATATTAAGTTGGAGCTAAGGGATGTTAATGAGGCAAGACCTATTATTGCCCTTTTTCATATAATTAAGGTCGGGATTATTGGTTTTGGATTAGTAACTGATGTCACACTCGATGCCTTCAGGAACTTTAAGTATTGGAAGGAGGATCAAGGCCATTGGGTGATTAGATGGAGGATGAGGGTTTTATGGCTTGATCAAGGCATTAGAGACCTTTTAAGGGATCCAGGTTTTAGATGGAAGAGTGAGGACGAATTAATTAAGACGTTGAAAGATAAAATTGTTAATAAAGAAATTATCAATATTATTAATAATAATGTACCGAAACAGGGAAATACGTGCTTTTCCAAAGAGGAGTTATTAAGAAAGGTTTGGCAAAGTATTAGTGCCATACTTAATAATGACAAAGAGGTTAGATCCATGGTTGATTTTTACAGTAATGTAAAACCTTCTGAACAATTTAAAGTTTCGGAATTGAGTATTGATGATATTGTTAATAGAATATCTAAGGAACTTTACCTTGATGAAATGTTTATTCGTAGGTTCATTAATGCTGTGCAGTTTGGTAATGTTCTTCTTGTTGGTCCTCCTGGTGTGGGTAAGACTAGTTTGGCTGTTAGGGTTGCCAAGGAGTTAGGTGGTGATGGTGGTTATATGATTAGGGTTGCCAATGCCCTTTGGTTTAGGCGTGATGTAATTGGTGGTGAGACTCTTGAGGAGGGTTCTGTTAAGTGGAGGGCTGGCATGCTTATTCAGGCCTATAATAGGGTTGTTGAGAGGCTCATTAATGGTGATAATAGGCCGTTCTTCGTTATAATCGATGAGCTTAATAGGGCTGATGTTGATAAGCCTTTGGCGAGTTCTTCGCAATATTTAGATCGCCCAATCCCAGTGACTGGGAGCTTCCTATTGACCTTGTTAGTGAGATTGAGGGACATGGAGAGAGAATCGATGGGGGAGGCTAAGCATTTTCTTGAAAACTTTAAGTTGGCTAAGGATAAGTATGATGATCCTAGTTATCCCCCCTGAGGTATATTAGGATAATAGGTACTATGAATGTTGTTGATATTAGGAATTTATTCATTGTAGGTGAGGCGGCGCTTAGGCGATTTATATTGATGAACATTAAATGCCCTGAGGGTGATAGTGATGTTAGGAAATTCCTGGACAAAACTAATCATTTAAAGTTGAGTGAGGAGTCTAAGAAGCTTATTGCTGACTTTGTTAGGGAGATTCGTGGACAGCTTCGTGATAAGCCGCCCTGTGTTTCTCCAGGTGCTGTTAAGTTGGCTGTTGAGTTGTTGGATAATGCTGTTGGTCAGGGGGGGTTGTTGGATGTTAATGATAAGAAGAGCGTGCTTGAGTATTTCGTGAGTTATCTTGAGTCGTCATTAGGTATTGTTGTTGGTGAGCCTGTTAAGAGGTTTAGGAGAGTTGTTGATGAGGTTACGAAGAGACTTATAAGTGTTGGTGGGAAGTAATTGGTATGAGTGAAGGGGGGGTTTCTAGGAGGGTAAGGAGGATTAGAAATTTATCGATTCTTGTTGGTAGGTATTACCTGGAGCATTATGGTTTACGCAGGTCCTCTAGGATCTTGCGTGTGCTACTTGGCCGTATTTCAAGTGGTGAACGTGTGCTTGTTGATGAATTAACGAGAAATTACTTATTTGTGTCAATGAGTAATATCGCTGTTAATGATGTCATTAATGCAGTAAGGAAGGCTATCAATGATTATATTAGGTATAGGGAGTTCAGGGTAGTCGTTGATAATCAGGTATGGGGTGTTCTTGATGTTCCGCGTACAGTAATTACGTATCCTGCCAGGCTTTATTCATCATTAACCTACCTACCAACCATTAGGTCACCAGAGTACCTATTGCTTAGGGAGATGGCGATGAGTACTTAAGTCCACTAAATACGTGATTGATTGGTATGAAAATGCCGTGAAGAATAGTGCCAGCAACGAATTAAGTAGGGAATTAGGTAATGAGGTTGAAGACCTACGAAGGAGACGATTAAGGTTGAGCCAATTAGTTAAGAGGTTACCATCGGCGAACGTTAGGTATGGTCATGAGGATATTGTGCTGGAGGTTGGGAGGTTAATGCCTTATGCGCCGTCATGGTTGTTAGAGGCTTATGATGCTTACTTACTAAGTAGGTTTATTCCTAGGGGGGGGAGGATTTATGCGTCATTGAGGCGCAGGGTTAGTGATCGTGACATGGTATTGCTTGGTTGGAGGCTTTATGAGATATTCGTTTATATGCTTGTGCTTGACATATTCCTCAGCAGGGGTTACAAGGTAACTAGGAGAAGGGCTAGAGTCCTGGAGTTGGTGAGGGATGGAATTACCATCAATGTGATCTTTAATAAGCCGTTAGAGAACTCGAATATAAGGGCTGTTGATTCGAATGAGGACTTAGCAATTAAGGTGAGGGGTCGACCTGATGTTTCATTGGTTAATGGTAATAGTAAGACGATAGTTATTGAGTGCAAGTTTTCTGAGTTACCCACATACATAACCGCTGGTAGGTATAAGGTCATGGCTTACATGTATGAGTATAATGCTGATCTCGGAATACTGGTGTTTCCAGGCTTGAATACGAAAAGGATATACGACGAGGAAGATAGGGCAACTGTAAGGCTTTGGGATTTAATGAAGAATAGCGGCCATGTCGAGATAACGCTAGATAATGGCAGGAAATTATTCATGGTTAAGATAGACCCTGGCGAGTCTGATGATATTTATAAAGTACGAGATGTGGCTAAAGGGAGATTAAAGGATGTACTCGATTTAATATTCCAAATGACTAATGATAAGTCATAACTGAATAGTAAGGACGGTTTCCAGATATAGTATCGCGTTAATACCTGCATATAATACGTATAACCAGCCGCCCTAAGCACTAATTTTAGGATGAAAACCCCTCTCGATATATCTATAATATCCACCACTCGATGCTACCTTAAGCGAGAACTCATAAACCGCATACGCCGCAGACGCAACACCGAGTGCTGCAAGAACGACTGAAAGAGACGCCGAACCATATGCAAAGGCCGCAGCACCGCTTAACGTAACTAAAGCCGCAATTTCGGTAGCCGTGAAACTTAGAGATTGAAAACAAGTTTCAAAAAGATTGTAATACTGAATCTTAATCAATAGCTATTTTCTTTACCATTAACTTTATACTCTATATATTAGGAAGTATATTAAGAATGCCTAGGTCGCTATGGCTATTTATACAATACATGCAGTAACCCATAGTAAGTGGGATAATTCCCTGAGCTCTCTTAACCGTTAAGGATGGGGATGTTGTTGAGGTTAGGGAGACTTCTGATGGACAGGTTACGCCTTCATCCACTGCCCAGGATCTTGTAAAGCTTGATTTTTCGAGGATACACCCGTTGACTGAGCCTATTGTCGTCATTTTACATCGATACTCCATATTTTGAAAATCGATCGCAATGCCTACTAAGTGGTATTGAATTTAATCTCTCAATTCCTTTGCTCGATCTTTATACACTCACACTTAACCGCTGTAATTGGTGGGGTGGAATTAATTTTTATACCTGGTTGTGTTTAATTCCTTGATGGGTAAGTCGAGGTTTGTTGTTGCCTTTGGTGATTTTATTATTGATGCTCCGATTGGTAAGAGGCAGGCTGAGGCTTTGTTGAGTTTGTTGAGGGTTTTGTATGTTGATTACCTTGGTGCTTACCGTAATTATCGTGGTGTTGTTTTGAACATTGGTAGGTTTGCCCGTAGGTTGGCTGTTAGGATTGTTAGGGAGTTTGGCATTGAGTGTAAGGAGGGCACTATGTTTCGTGATCCCTGCCTCGTGATTTACGATGTTGGTCTGGACATACCGCCTATAGTCTTTAGGGTGGGTGGTGATGCTTCCTTTGAGGATATTCTGCGTGAGGTCCTTAGGAGGGGGGGTTTCATTGATGTTGTTGGTGATTTACATGTTGAGGTGACTTACGTGTATAGGGATGGTGGTAGGTTGAGGGTTGGTAGTGATTACTTCAGGGTTGTTGTTAATGGACCCGACGATATATACATTGAGTATAGGGACCCAGACGAGGAGTGAACTGGCATTAAGTCTCCTCATACACTGCTCATTGGGTTAACGGTGTACTTAATGAGTGATTGAACGTGAAAAGGCAACATTTATATAGCCGGGTTGTAGCCAATGCTAATGGGTATCAATACTGGGTTGAGGGGGGGTGGCGAGTCCCTTGGTAAGGAGCCATTTTACTTCAAATCCTTTGATAAAATCATAGGTGTGGCTCACGACGTTAATGAGTTGAGGAGCGAGTTTGAGAGGCTTCTTAGTGTTGATTCTAAGGCCCTTGAATATCACTTGAGGGAAGGGCATATTGTTCAGTGGCTTGAGTACATGGGCGAGACCGAGCTAGCTAGGAGATTGGTGGGTGTTGTTGATCCTAAGGTCGCTTATGAAATAATAAGTAATTACCTCACGATGAATAGGGATAGAAAGACCGAGGAGACGCCTAAGAGCCAGGGCAGAGGTAAAAGATCCAGGGGGGGTTCAAGGAGAACATGACTTAATAACCTTCACCTTTAATCTTCTGGACTTAATCACGGTCTCGGGTACTGGCATGCCTATTCTATCTGCGATCATCATAGGCCCCGAAGCCTTTAACTCACTGGTAAATGCTTGGTATGGTAATGAACCTTAAATCATTCATTTTATAATTCACTAGTTATTATTAAGTTATTATGAAGGATAGTATAGACCTTAATTCCAGTATTATTATTGCATAACCTTCATTATCTTATTTCTATTCATGCTTTAATGCATAATTAAACAATGTGCTGTGGCGACTCAATGCATGGATATGATTATGTATCTACCAAGATGACTTTATTAACTTCTGGGGGCAGAAGTTACTTCTGGGGGTGGAAGTGCTCTTTGATTTACGGCCGAAGGACACCAGGTCTGATCTCTTCGATAGGGAGGTTGAGCTTGGCAGGGTCGTTGAGTATGTCGGTAGGTTGGGTTTACCCATTACCCTGGTCTTCGGTTTTCGTAGGGTCGGTAAGTCCTCCTTAATACTCGTGGCCATTAGGGAGTTGGGTCTCCCATCGATATACATTGACCTAAGGAAGTTTGAGGAGAGGCAGTACCTGTCATATAGGGACTTCATCCTTGAGTTTCAACGTGAGGTTAACAACCTCACCAGTAGGTTTCCTGGGCTACTCGACTTCCTTAGGAACATAAGTGGCGTTAGCATTATGGGCAATCAAGTACTCTTCTCCTGGAAGGGCAGTAACAGGGCTTCCCTCTCCTCATTACTCGATGCCCTAAATGATTGGGCTAGTAACGGTGTAGTCATTGTCCTTGACGAGGCCCAGGAGCTCGTTAAGGCGAGGGGGCTTCAACGTATTGCCGGTCCTCGCCTACGCATATGACAACCTGAGGAGGGTTAGGTTCATAATAAGTGGCTCAAAAATGGGGCTTCTGTATAGGTTTCTTAGGATTAGGGACTGAATCACCACTCTTCGGTAGGGCAATGGGCGTTGTGGAGTTATCGCCCTTCACCAGGGATCAGGTGGCTGAATTTCTGAGGCGGGGGGGTTTCGAGGAGTTGGGTATTGAGTTTAGGGATTTTGACGCCGTGTATGAGAAGCTCGGTGGTATCCCGGGCTGGCTCACGTACTTTGGCCTTAGGTATTACGAATATAGGGACCTGGATAAGGCGATTAATGAGACCATGAGTTACGCAACAGCGTTGATAAGGCAGGAATTCCATAACTTCCTAACCGATAAGGTGGCAGCGAAGGATAGGTACCTGGCAATAATGAGGATTGTGGCGAGGGAATGCGCGTTGGAGCGAGATCAAGAACGGGCTTGAGGTAGCGCTCGGCATGGAGGTTAGCGACTCAAGGATAAGCGAGTACCTAAGGCAATTGCTTGACTCGGCCTGGATAATCAAGGTAGGCAATAAGTATTGCCCAGCTGAACCATTGATAGGCGCGGCGTTCAGGACCTGAGGATCATAGGCAATTAAATTAATTTTTAAGGATAAGATAGCAAGTGATTAAACCAGCCATGGGCGTATTCAGCGTTAAGGCGCGCATTTGGAACGTCAGGGAGCCCGCGAGGTCAGCCACGGTAGATCTACTCGTGGATATAGGCTCAACATACACCGTGATACCCAGCAGGGTACTCGAGGAATTAGGCATCAAAGCCCATTAGGACCGTTAGGCTTAGGCTAGCCGACGTTAGGGTCATTGAGAGACCGTTGGGTGAGGCGGGCATTGAGGTTGAGGGATTCACGGCATCAGCAACGCCTGTCATATTCGGTGATGAGGGTGTTTACCTGCTCGGCTCAGTTACCCTGAAGCAGCTTGGCCTGGCGCCTGACCCCATTGAGAAGAGACTCAAACCAACTGAAGCGCTGCTGATGGTACTACGGGCATAGATGCCGTACTAACCTTATTAACTTCTTATTCGCAATAATTAGTGATGGGTAATACCACCGCCAAAGTGAGGATCTGCAACCCTAAGGAGCCAACCCGGTGCATTGACTTAGACCTACTCGTGGATACGGGTAGCACATACACGTGGGTTAGGGCGTCAAGGCTTAAGGAACTTGGCATAGAGCCAATGGCAAGGGTTAGGTTTAGGACTATCGAGGGTAGGGTCATTGAGAGGGATATTAGTGAGGCTATTATTGAGTGCATGGGTGAGAGAGTCACGACAATAGTTGTCTTCGCCCAGGATGGTGATGCAGAAGTTTTAGGAGCATACTCACTCGAGGGACTTAGGCTCGAGGTTGACCCTGTAACTAGGCAGTTAAGGAAGGTCGAGGCTCTATTAGCCTTTAGGTTAGGTCATTAGTTATGAGGATCATTCACCTAATTGGGTTATTGCAACTTTCGGAGTTCCCTATAAGTTAATAGTTCCATAAAAATGATTAAAATTAGCCATAGTTAGTATTGCTGCTTTGTATTATAAAATTAAGCGAATAACCATAGGGATATTGAGAAGTGTTATATAAGAAACCAAAAGGTATTAATGTTCCATTATTGCTTATTATTATTCTTGCTCCTGCAAAATCATTAGAATATCCATTTAGATTCGTAGTTTCTGTTAATGTTGTTCCTACCCCCCCTTGTTGGTAAAATAATTTGAAGTTCCACTTACTACTGCCGCTTCTTTGTATCCTACATCTAATGCGTATGCTAGTTTGTTTAAACACTTTGGTCGCTTACCAGTATTGTCCAGTATCCTGGATTAACCTTATCCAGCAGTATTGTGTTTCCCTGCATTGGTATCTGTACTTGCCCTGCCCAAGGCCCACGGGCCTAAAAACAAAAACAAACCAACTGGTGGGGCCGCCGGGATTTGAACCCGGGATCACTCGGGCTCCCAAGCCCGCAGGCCTTTGGTCTGTAGCCTGCGGCGGCTGCCCAAGCCGAGCATCGGGCAGGAGGTTGAGCCTCCTGTATCCTAGCCAGGCTAGACTACGGCCCCCCCGCTCTTCATAAACTTAATATAGTTTTTAAGCTTTTACTGATGGCCCGCTTTAGGATGGATAATGCTTTTTACGATGATACATCTTCTTTATGCTGCTGCTATTATTAATTATGTTGATTATTGTGTTCTTGGTGGTGTTCCTAGGTTATATGGCGTGTTTTGCTTTCTATTTGGCTTAAAGTTAGGATTGGCTGTGATGAGAGTGCCTTATTAATTGAATTGAGAATTAAGTCTGTGAATGTTTAATGGTTTTTCGGCTCTTGGTAGGATTAGGGTTTGCCGGGGGGGTGTGAGGATTAGGGGGGGTAAGAGGCGTTTGGTATGTGGTGGTGAAGTTGATGAGGTTACGAGAAGTGAGGCATTGAATTTAGTTGAGGAGTTTCTTAGAAGGATTGAGAAGTATAGGGATGTTTTGCTGGATAATGAGGAGACTCCATTTGACATGTATATTAATGAGTTAGAAAAGTTCATAGGTTATTTGAAGTCTAGGTCAAGCGAAGCTGATAATCAGGGGGGGCAACGTGATAATGTAGAGAGGACTATTACCGAGTTTAGGAGGGCTTTACTTACCGTTTCCAGCACAATGTTAAGGCTTCTGAAGAGGGTAGGAAAAGGTGGCTTACGAGGGAAAGGCTTGAGCTTGAGGAGTTAATAATTAAGTTAATGAAGGGCGAAGTAACCGTATTAATCAGCGGTGGATTGAATAAAGAGGAGAGCTTTTCTATTTATTTATACGCTAGTCATCTAATAATTGTAGTTGAGAAATTCTCTGGGAACCGTGGTATAACCGTGAGGCCAACGCTTACTAATACTAGGGGTGTTTACGTCATATCGCCAAGGCTATTTGACAATAATGTATTAAGGGCCATGCAATATGGGTTATTATTGACGGATGGTACTGTTGATAGGGATGGATACCCTGAGATGAGCACGACCTACCTTTGGCAGGGCATTGTATGGCCATTGGTGTTTCCAGGCAAAAATCGTATATATGTAAAGAGCATTAATGTAAATGATAGTGACATAACCATTACATGGTTCTTAAGATCCATTGATTATAAGTTTAAAGGCAGAAGTGTGGTTGATGTTAAGCGTGGGTTTGTTGGGGGGGAGGTTGTTGGTTTTGATGATTGGTTGTTTTTGTGGTTTTTGTTGTTTGCTGTGTTTGGTGATGGTAATGTTGATATTCAGGATGAGTATGATGTGAGGGAGGTTCGTTTGTTCATGGGTGGTGGTAAGTATGGGTTGTGGGGGGGTCCGATTATTGAGAGGTTGAGGGGGGGGTTGGGTTTTAGGGGGGGTGGTGAGTATGGGTGGGAGTGGGTTGTTAGGGTTAGGTCTTCGAGGGCTGTTAGGTTGGCTAGGGAGTGGTTGGGTGATCCCGTGTTTGGGGGGTTATTATTGGTGATTTGGCTCGCCTTGGTGATGCCGTTAAGCTTAGGCAACTGGTTGACTTGGCTGGTATGGGTTATATGCCGAAGGGTAGGTCCTCTGTGATTATTGGTGGTGTGAGGATGACTGTGAGGGTTCGTGGTGGTTATGTGGAGTTGGTCGCTGTCCATAAGGATGAGGCCGAAATCGTGAGGGCTTTGGAGAGCCTTAAGGCCTTGGGGGGATTAATGCTGGCATTACTCCGTGGGGGGTGGCGGCATGCGCGCGTACGTGTACGGCAGGGTGAGGTGATGATGCATGACTGGGTTAGGGCCATAGTGTGTGGGAAACTAACTGAAATGCTGAGGGAGGCTGTGGGTAATGGCGATGGAGAGAGATCACGAAGTATTAATGGCGCCATGGCTAGGCTCGGCTGCCAAACCACCGCCCAGGGCTTAGTGGGAACTCAGTGAGTGAATAGGTTTTTACAGCCCATCATAACCACCACCCTTATTCTCAGTCCTACCCTCCTACCTCCCTTTTCCTTCCGCTCCAGTATTTCCACCCATGTTAGGAAGCAGTCGGTGATGGTGTTCCCAGTCCACCTTTGCTCCTTTTCATCACCCATGCCTATCAACCCAGGTACTTCCTGAAGAAAGCCATATTCTTCATTCCCCCCCTCCTTTTATTATCTTATGCATACGTACTCTTTTGGTGCTTGGGCGAGGCGCAATATGGCTTTAATTATGGCTTCTCTTCTAGATCTATTAAGCATTTCACATAGTTTCTTCAATACATTCTTTTTTAGTTCATTAATTCTCATCACTGTGTTATGCCTTATTGTTAGCTCTATCGTTCTTTTGCCACGGCGATCTTTGTACCTCACTTTATAGTCTATGCCCTCATTCAGGCCAAGATCTGCTAGTTTTCTTTTAATGGCATCAATTTTATCATTATCTCGACTAGTAACCATTAGCACTACGTAACCGGAAGGCGTAATACTAATCGTAAATCTTATACCGAGTATGCTTATTTGCGAATCACCGAGCTTAAAAGCCAGTTCTGTATTCGCTAACTGCTTTAACTTACTCCACTTATCTAAGTCAAAAACCTCAAGAACATCAAGTAAAGCTCTCATTACTGGCGGTAGTGCATTGATTATTCTTTTTGCCAGTTCAACGGCATGGCTCTCCTCAATAATTATTTTATTTCCTCCTCTTTGCCTTCCTAAACTAGACCTAATATTTATATTGTTAAGTCTCTCAATTATTGGGTATAGAATGTTCATTTTTCATCACCTGCCGTAACTCTAATTTCACGTGATACATAACCTTCCTTGCGTCGTCTAATTTGAACATCACCATCACCTAAAATTACTGCAAGTATAAAATTGAAAAATGCCACATCATTAAATCTCCTAGTTATTTCCTGAATATTTTGCTTAAGTGATATATGGTTATTAGCCTTCAGGTGCCATATAATTGATTCACCGTATTTATTCACATTAATAGTATCAATGACCATGTAAATCTCTCCCGGATAAATAAGTAGCCATAACAGAACCTGCCAAAGCTGCGCTGTCTTTATTGATGGCCTATTTTTATTTTTACCTTCATCAGTTATCGCAAAACCGCCCTCCATGGGTATTAAAACCTCCTCAATAAACCTTTCATGCTCTTTTTTATTCATTAATTCCCTAAATACATTAGGCACATTTATATGAAAGCTTTTAATGCCATTAATTACCAGTTGAATTATTGGGCTGTTACTATTATATATCCTATTTATTTTCAATTCTACATGATCCTCATATACATGCACCATTAATGTTTTCTCAGTCTTATTTATTATTACCTCAGCTTTTCCATTTCTTAAATCTCTAATCAGCTTCTTAATTTCTGGACTAATTCTGCTTTCCCAGTATGGCTTTAGATTACTACGTAGATTGTTTAATATATTTTCTATAATAATTTTAACATTATTAACTATTTCTTTTGGATACTTATTCTCAAGCTGCTCGAGTTTTTCTTTAGTTTTCTCTATACTCTTTATGTAAAATTCATCAATCCACCAAGTACTGTATGCCTTCCATTTCTCAATTCGACTTAAGGCTTCGTTGAGTAGCTCTATGATTTCTTTCTTTTCCTCAGGATCTATAATCGGCTCCTTACATACTAATCGTTTACCTTTTCTAATACCCTGGCAAATTTTTATCGTATCGGGAACTCCGAAATTTATTAAGCATCTATGATTTAATTTATCAATTTAGTTAATAAATTACTTTTAGTGCCAGAGCAGAAAGAACCTTTGCTTGCCCTATACCTTGTGTACTCCTTCCTTGGCATGCCTATGGATTTTGCCTACTGTCTTATTAGGTTTTCGTTATCGGTTTTTCGGAACGCGCTACTTGTTATTTCCCATGCTCCTTTAGAGATAATTTTTTAAGTGCCTGCGGTATTCGTTCCCCCCCAGTTCTTGAGGTTTTGAGTATGGCATCCTTAAAGGAGGAGATGGAGAAGAAGATTATGGAGATCCTACCGCCCGAAGCCAAGTTTTCTAAGGTGGACTTTGAGGGGCCCAACGTAATTATTTACGTGATGAACCCAAGGTACGTGATGGAACATAGTGAGTACATTAAGACCCTTGCCAAGGAGTTGAAGAAGTACATAATCATTAGGGGGGGTGATCCGAAGGTCAGGATTAAGGAGGTCGATAGGTTGAAGAGGGTCATCACCGACATGGTCACGAAGAGTGTCGGCTCAAACATAATAGATGACATAGTGGTTGATGAACTAACTGGTGAGGTGTATGTTTATTTGAAGAAGCCCGTTAGGAGCGGAGTAAGTTGGAGAAGGAGATATTGGCTGAGACTGGTTGGAAGCCCTGGATAATACCCACGGCACTAGAGATGGGCGCTGGGCTGCTAGGTCGGACATAGATGCCGTTAAGCAGATCCAAATAGCTACCGCCAAGGATAGGCTTGAATTCCTCAGGAGGCTTGGAATGAGGATTCATAGGGAACCCGTGTATAAGGATGTGAGGATAACCGTGACAGGCTCGGAGCCAGATGGAGGTTGGTAGGAGTGCCATACTCGTCAGAACTAAGGAAAGCTCAATACTACTCGACTGCGGCGTTAAACCGTCAAGCTCAGGCGACGAAGCACCACTACTTGATGAGATAAACCTGGATACCCTGGATGCCGTGGTAATAACCCACGCGCACATGGACCACATTGGTTATGTACCGTACCTATTCAAGTATGGTTATAAGGGCCCGGTTTACATGACGGAGCCCACCAAGTATTTAATGGAGGTACTACTCACTGACTACATTGAGCAGGCGGAGTCCGAGGGCAGGGTACCACCCTACAGCAGGCAGGACCTTGCCCAGGCCCTCTACCACACGATAACCCTAAACTACGCCGACCACCCAACGGATATATCCCCTGACACTAAACTCATGCTATTTGATGCTGGGCATGAGGTCGGCTCAGCCGTGGTGCACCTACACATTGGTAATGGCCTTTACAACATTATTTACACTGGCGATATGAAGTACGGGCCAACCAGGCTTTTGAACCCGGCACATAATAAGTTCAAGAGAGCTGAGCTGTTAATTATGGAGAGTACCTATGGCGGTAAGGAGGATGTTCAACCGCCAAGGCAAGAGAGCGAGCAGAGACTCATTGACTTGGTTAAGCACACTGTTGAGCATGAGGGTAAGGTACTAATCCCCCCGTGTTTAGCACGGGTAGGGCTCAGGAAATACTCCTGGTGCTTAATGAGGCCATTAACAATAAGCAGTTGCCTAGGATCCCGATCTATGTCGATGGGATGGTCCTAGAGACGCTGAACGTTCACTTAATGTTCCCAGACTACCTAAACAGAACGCTTAGGGAAATGATTTATGATGGGGGGGTAAACCCATTCCTGAGTGAGTACGTTAAGCCAATCGAGAGGGCCAGGGACCCTGAGAAGCGTAAGGAGCAAGTCATGGAGATACTACAGGGACCGCCAGCCGTCATATTGGCCCCCACATGGCATGCTTAATGGAGGCCCAATAATGGACTACTTTGTGCATGCGGCTGAGGATGAGAGGAACATGCTGATCTTCGTGTCTTATCAGGCGGAGAACACGATTGGTAGAAGGATTCAGCAGGGGGGGGAGAGGAAGTTGACGGTTAGGTACTACTCGGATAGGGTCACACTTGATATTAAGATGAAGGTTGAGTCAATACCTGGGTTCTCAGGGCATAGTGATAGGAGGCAGTTAATTAATTATGTGAGGAACATGGAGCCCAAGCCCCATAAGATAATGCTAGTTCACGGCGAACCAAGCAAGATAATGAACCTAGCCCTAACCCTGGAGCTCCAGCTTAAGATACCGACTGTATTTATGAATAATGGCGAGACAA
Organism: Vulcanisaeta distributa JCM 11213; assembly: GCA_001316125.1. Next base: position 355,257 of record BBCS01000001.1, on the reverse strand, counting down.
TAAGGCTTGTCTAGGCTGGTCCTGCCATAGACTGCGAACATCACTACGGCGAGCAAAATTATTACCACGGCTACCAAAATCATGGTTGTGATCACGGGCTTATGCTGTGGTCTATAACTAAGGGCCGTGAGCACGTACATTGCCGCTGACCAAGTCAAGGGGGGGATGTCGTAGGCAATGGATAGCCAAGCCTTGGGTCAATCGCCTCAGGCAATAGGCCATGCTGCGAATGTTCAACACACCACGCTAATATATTGTACACACCCGTGTAGTTTCCAACATCCTCATAATACATGGCCAGGAATAACGTGGTTATTAACCAGGGTGGGTCTGGCGCCGTACTGTCATAAAGCTTGAATCGTAGTGATAATCATCGCCTGGAAACCTCGCTAACCCTCCATTAACCGTCAATACACGCGTTATGGTTTCAACAGTGCTTACCGCCCTAACACTACGTGGGCCTACCAATCCCATGGCTATGGGTAGGATTACTGATGAGTCAGGTATTCCATTTGGTACGTAGGTTACTTGTGAACCACTGCTTGTGTATACCACAGTGCTCGTGATTGCCTGTGAGTAAAACTTGCCAGCGTAGAAGTACCTCTGTATTGTGGCGTTTAATTCATCAGCGGCCCTAAGTATCTCCGAGTTGTTGAGACCCAATGCCCTATATATCTGTGCCGAGGCGTATAGACCTAGGTCATCAATTGCCTGTGTCCAGAAGTTATAGGCGTAGTTGCTTTCCCAAATGCTTAAGTCCTTGGGTATTAAACCATCATTCTCCTCAATGCTCTCTAACTCCCAACTTAGGGATTTGTTGATGCAGGGTAGCACCGCCAGTAGGAATGACTTATTGTGCGCATACTCATAGAATTGCCAAACACCAATTTGGAATAGCCCAATACTGTCATATTCAGGAATGCCGAAGGTCTTGTCCGGAGTTCCATACCAGAAGTTGTAGCGTGTGTACCAGGTACCGCTTGAGTTCTGGGCGTTGCACATCCATAGCCAGTACTTCATTGCTGGTCCATAATAACCAGCAGCCTGCAGTGCCATGGCTGCGAATGATGAGTCCCTAACCCAGGTATAAAAGTACACGGGCTCTGGTGATGCGGCGAATTCCCCCCCAGTGACTGGGTTTTGGTCGTCCATAAGCAGTAGGAGACTCAGGTAGTACTCAGTGAGTAGTGCACCACTTAACCTGGGCTTCCTCGCCAGCCCCCCCAGCCAATTACTTACCTCGTTATTATTAATATTCATTAATTCATGAATTGGGATTATCGATGTACCACCGAGGTTTAGAACCACGTATGTGTAGTTACCACTAATACTGAGCACGGTCCACCCATCCACGTTGCTTACCGTAATCCCACTACCTGAGTATATACTGATTGTGAGCGGTGATTTTATGATCACGAATGTAGCATTAATTACCTGGTACATGTAAGAAGCCGGTATAAATACCTCAATGGCCAGTGGGTTTCTCGACCTGGTAATAATGGCTATGGTTGTGTAGTTTGGTGGTATGAATACCGACACCTCGCCATTACTGCCCCCTGATAATGACCGTATTGTTGAGCGCTAGGTAGGCTTCACTGGTGTTTCCTAAGTTCGTGATGGTCACATTAATACTAAGTAGTCCATATTGCCCGTAAAATACCTGGAGGATTGACGGTGGCTTAGAGAATTCGCCATTTAATACTGGTTTTGGTATTGGGTAGCCAGTGGATACGTATATGCTCAGATTCCTCCAATTACTCAGCAATAGGTAGGCGGGTGATGATGAATTCGCCGGTATCTGAATTACGACCTGCCGTTGAGTTATTGACAGCACGATTACCAGTGCGCCAATAATTAATAATGCGATTCCAAGGATTAGGAAGACTATTCTCCAATTCATTGATTATTAGGATCACGAGAAACTTTAATACTTTATCTAACCCAACGTTCAATTAATGAATTAGGAGTATGCCTTTTAATGCTTGGGCTTTACATCCGTGGTGAAGGATATGTTAGTCTACTTACTCGGTATTGCATTAGCCGTGGCAGCATCACTAGCCTGGGCAGTATCACCAATACTTTACAGGGTAGGCGCAACGGACAGCGCACTCGATGACTTAATATCGAATTCACTAGGCGCATTCGTACTTGCCGTGCCATTTATACTACTCAGACCACCATTAAACTATGGCGCCTGGCTCTATGGGACCCTCTTTGCAGTGCTCGGGCCTGTATTTGGAACATACGTATTCCTAATCTCACTTAGGTATGCCGATGTCGGTATTGCAAACGTAATCTCCTACGCCTACGTAGTTTTACTCCCAATAATACTACTCGTTATTAGTCCATCATACTTAACGTACGCGTGGCCTGCCATACTAATAATGATTGGCCTCTACCTAATAATGGGTTCTGGCAAAGGAACATTTTACGGATACTTCATGGCGCTCCTCTCAGCCATACTCTACGCCTTCTCCTTCCTAGCCCTGTACAGCCTATGAGTACACAAATCCCTGGGGCATAATATTCATCAGAGGCGTCACCCTAATGATTGGCGCATTAATACTGAAGATGATTATTGAGGGTTTCAAAGTTAAAATTAGTAGTAAGGTTTTCCTCGCTGGGTTAATTAGTTACGGCGTTGGAGGTCCCCCCCTGTACGTACTATCCGTGGATTACGCAGGGATTGCAGTACCAACGTTAATAACGGCATTATCACCCGTAATTACTGAGGTCCTGGCAATAATTAAGCTTAAGGAGAAACTGAACCTAAAGTCAGCACTGGGCTTTGCAGCCGTCATAACGGGCATAATAGTAGCATCATTAATCGGCCTTCAAGTTTAAAATCCCAACAAAAATAATTACTCTAGTGATGATGGGTCGATGATATGTATGATCGATGATTTAGGAAGAGACGAGCTGATTAGTAATTCTTATTTTCGACATACTACAATATTATTGATTTAGTATGTTAATTCACCTAACGAATATATTATTAAGATAATAAGATAAAATTTATTAATATCAAGAACTACCAAGTTATAATGGCTGGCGTAGTTCTTGACGAGTTCCTTAAGCAGAGAAACCTGCTCTTAAATGCGGGTAGTTATGAAGAGGCTAAGACGAACTTCCGGTGGCCACCACCTGGCGAGTTTAATTGGGCTGTGGATTACTTCGATAAGTATCTTGCGGAGACCGCCACAAACCCTGCCCTCGTATACATAAATGATGAGCTATTCAAGACGAGTGATTCCAGGATCTTTAGTTACCCCCCCGAGCTTAGGCTAGGTCCAACAGGTTGGCCAACGCACTTACTGAGTTGGGTATTGGCCGTGGGGGGGATGTCGTTATGGTAATGCTCAATAATAGGCCCGAGCTCTTTGAGACCTTCCTGGCGCTATTGAAAATGGGTGCCGTGATTGCACCAGCACTACATTATTATTACCGGCGGATATTGAGGATAGGACTGCGAGGGCGCACTTCAAGGCCATAATCGCCGACCCAGAGGTCTCAATAGGATTGACCAAATTAGGGATAGGCTTGAGAGATTAGGTGTTAAGTACTTCATAACCCTCGGTAAGCCAGGCCCTAGCTGGCTCGACTATTATGAATTAACAAGTGGTAAGTCTGAGAACTTCCAGGGAGTTAAGACTAGGACCGATGAGCTACTTTTAGTTTATTTCACGTCGGGCACAACAGCTAAACCAAAGATGGTAATGCACACCCACTCAAGCTACCCAATAGGTCACCTAACAACGATGTACTGGGTGGGCGCTAAGCCTGGCTATAGGCATATGAATATTTCAAGCCCTGGCTGGGCTAAGTGGGCTTGGTCCACGTTCTTTGCAGCATTCAACGCGGGCGCAACCACCGTCGTCTACGACTACAGCGGCAGATTCAGTGCAGCAAATCACTTGAAGGTCCTTGAAAATTACGGGGGGGTCGATACGCTGTGCGCACCACCAACCGTTTGGCGTATGATAATACTCGAGGACTTAACGAAGTATAACTTAGAGAAGATTAAGAGCTTCGTGAGCGCCGGCGAGCCGCTTAATCCAGAGGTAATTGAGCGTGTCTACAAGGCCACGGGTAAGTACATACGTGATGGCTATGGGCAGACGGAGACCACGCTCATGGTCGGTAACTTCCCTGGCATGAAGATTAAGCCCGGCTCAATGGGCAAGCCAGCCCCCCCCGGCTATGACGTAGTCCTTGTCGACGAGGATGGGAACCCCGTGAGTACTAATAAGGATGGTCACATAACCGTTAGAACTAGCCCAAGGCCCATTGGCCTAATGGTTGGTTACGATGATGAGAATAAGAATAAGGAGGTGTTTAGGTTGGGCCTATACTTCACGGGTGATGTGGCATTCATGGATGAGGAGGGTTACCTATACTTCGTTGGCCGTGCAGATGACGTATTCAAATCAAGCGACTATAGGATTAGCCCATTCGAACTGGAGAGTGACTTATTGAAGCACCCAGCCGTTGCTGAGGCTGCGTGGTCCCAAGCCCAGACCCGATAAGGGGCTTCATACCAAAAGCCTACATAGTCCTTAAGCCAGGTTACACACCAAGTAGGGATTTGGCCTATGACATATTCAAGTTCATTAGGCTTAACATAGCGCCGTATAAGAGGCCCAGGGCCATTGAGTTCGTGCCAGAGCTTCCCAAGACAATTAGTGGTAAGATCAGGCGTGTTGAGCTTAGGGGGGGCCTTGAGCGTGAGAAGAGGAGTAAGGGTATTAGGGTGAGCATGAGTACTTTGAGGATGACTTCCCAGATATTAAGCAGATGAGAGTGTAATATGGTTAGATCATTATTAAAATGATTTTTAAATTCGGTATTATCTCTCTTTCCTAATGTCCAGCGCAATAAGGAGGATTAGCCTTGGGATTGACTGGCTTGACTATGCATTACTTGGTGGGGTTCCCAGGGGTAATTGGCTACTCGTGACTGGAGAGCCCGGTGTTGGTAAGTCTATTCTCACGATACAGGCTGCCGGAGCCAATGTGGATGCCATGCCCGTGGTCTACGTCTCGACCGAGACCAGGTTCTTTGATGTTGTTAGGCAGGCTAGGCAGTTCAATATTGACCTTAGCGATGCAGTTAGCCTCGCTGATGTGCTGGCTGGGAAGGTCAAGGACGTTAAGACGAACCTCGTCGTGATAGACCTCTTCGGCCTAGCCAGGGAGTACAGGGAGTTACTTAAGGCAGGTGAGGAAGAGGAGGGTAAGGCGAAGGCTAAGTCGCCATTGAGTATGGAGGTTGTGATGGCTAGTATTGAGAGGGCTTATGAGGTCCTTGGCGTTAGTGAGGAGGGTAGGGTGACGAAGGACGTGCTCGTGATTATCGACTCCCTAGCCCAATGTGGCTCATGCGCCTGCAATGGCCAGGTTAATCACCTATCGACTGAGACAGAGACTGTATAGGAGTAATGTCACGGTAATTATGACTAATCAATTTGCGCCAACCACCGGTATGACCTTCGGCTTCGGTGCGGAGCACATTGCGGATGCAATAATCCACATGTGGATTGAGCAGCCAGAGAAGAAGAAGGAGATTGAGCGTTGGCTCATTATAAAGAAGGCCAGACTCACAAATCACTACAGGAAGGCTATGAAGTACGAGATTGAGCCTGGCAAGGGACTAACACTTATAGAGCCCAATATTGAGGAGCTGAAGAAGTGGTTTGATGAATATGCAGGCAAGCAGGGATCAGGTGGAGAGGAGTGAGTGTAGCCGGGAGGTAATAAGTGCCATGGAGGATTTCCTATGGACTAATTGGTAGTGGCGATAAGGAGAGTATAGTAATTAGGCTAATGACTTGCGGTGATTATGCCAAGCCTTACTTGGATGTTATCAATGGTAATGACCCAGGTAACACAATATCTGCCGCGGTGTCGTATTATCAATACGTTAGGTTGGTCAGAGGTGAGCTGCGAATAAATGGGGGGGATTACCTGGTGGGTATTGATGATGACCTTGCGAATCCCGCCACAGTTTATTCCTACATAATTGATCGCATGACCCGTGCGTTGAAGGTTCAGGACTACGTAACCGCAGGCTTCCTGGCGGACTTGGCGTTCATTGCTAGGTCATACATGCTCTGCGTAAGTAATAGTGGCTTCTGTGATTGGATTAGGAGGGCGTTTAAGGTGAGGGTTTTGATTCTTAGGAGATTTAGCAATTATTGACTGGCCTGAATTTATAGCCGTAGTTTATCAAGCCGTATGTGCCGTCCATCTTAACCATCCTAAACACAACCTCAACATCAATGCCGGGGCTCAGCTTCTCGGGGGTTTATGCAATCCACTATTTGTCCGATAACCTTAACGCCACCAAGATCCACTAAGCCTATGATCAGGGGGCTTCATCTTCTCAAATTCAACAGGCACTGAGTAGAGTACGGTGAAGTTCAGGAGCTTGCCAGTGCTTGGTAATGGGTATGGCCTAAACTCCCTAGAACCGCACTCACACACAGCCCTTGGTGGGAAGTATACTCGACCGCACTTAACGCATTGAACACCCTCGAGCCTGTAGTACTGGGGCATCCTCCTCCAGTACCTTGGTATGGACAATCTCTGGTCCACCATGTCAGCTCACCCTCCTAAGGATTATTGATGTTGATACTAAATCGAAACCAGCCATATCCTGAACGATTCCTAACTCAGCCCTACCCAACGACTCAAAGGGCTTCGCATTCATCAACTCCATGACCATCAGCGCTAATTCATACATACCCGATGCCCCCCCACCAGGGAATCCCATGGCTTTAAGTCCACCGCCAGCATTAACAATTAATTTATTACCTGCGTCTAACGCACCCGTGGATAGGAGCCTCGGCGTCTCACCAGGCCTCACGAGACCCATTGACTCAAGGGCCAGCATGCCAAGTATGCTATACGTGTCATGAACCTCTGCCAGGTTTATGTCGTTTATCGAAACGTGAGCCATCCTAAGGGCCATGTTTGTGGCATCCCTAACGGAGTAAAGCTCCGTCAAAGAATCCCTCTGGCCCAGGTAAGTACCATAGGCACCAACGCCAATACCATCAATCCTGATCACAGCATCGCTCTTAATGGGCTTATTACACAGTATTACTGCGGCTGATCCATCCACGGCAGGTGCGACGTCATAAAGCTCAGTGGGTCCGCAACGACCTCCGACTCGAGCACATCCTTAAGCGTTGCCTGCTTCTTCATGTATGCAAGCGGATTCTTACTACCCCTCTCATGCATTTTTATTGGCCATATTGCTAGGTCCTCATAGTCATAGCCATACTTGATCATGTACTCCTTCATTGCCATCGCCGCCTGTGCCGCCGGTGTCACCCCCGAAGAAGCCTTCATACTCGTAGTCAGTTATTGTGGATAGGGCCTTATTCAACTTAACATTAACTACGTCATGCATCTTCTCAACACCGACAACCGCGACGCAGTCGTAGATTCCTGCCTTAACCATGTTATAGGCCTCCAGGACTGCGATACCGCTTGACCCATCACCACTCTCAATCCTAATGGCCGGTATCCTCCTAAGTCCGACATAATCTGCGAGGTAGGCCCCCGAGCACGCTCTGGTCCTGAAGTACCTCGGAGAAGGCATTAGCCACGTATATTGCGCCTAAGTCGGCATTACCAACTTGATCGAGGACCTTCAGAAATGCGTCAGCGAATAACTCCTTCAGTCCCTTCTCATAATGCCTACTACCTGGCACTAGGGAGTGGGCTACGACATATACTTCTGTCGTATTAAACACCAGCAGTTGCCATAAATGTGAAGTTTTTAAATATTCCCTGGATATAGCCCATATAATGGTTGAGGAAATAAGCTTGAGGACATATTCACAAAGATTGACAGAGGCGAATTGAAACTTCACGAACTAGACAAGCTCTTTAATGACTCGAATAAGGCAACCGAAGTCAGGAGGAGATATATTGAGAGTAAGGTTAATGTGAAGCTCGATAATGTTAGTAGGACGGTCATAGACTTTAACACAGTGGTCGGTAGGAATATAGAAAATACAATAGGTGCTGCACAGGTACCAATAGGAATTGCGGGGGGGCCGTTGAGGGTAATTGGCGATTACGCAACGGACTTTACTACATACCGCTGGCAACTACGGAGGGTGCACTGGTGGCCTCTGTGAATAGGGGGGGCGCTAAGATCGTCACTGAGGCAGGTGGTGCCAGGAGTAAGGTCATTAATGACGGCATGACCAGGCTCCGGTGATTGCGGTACCAAGTGTAATTGATGCTGTTGAACTTGTTAATTGGGTTAATGAGCACTTTAGTGAGGTGAAGAATGTTGCTGAGTCAACCAGTAGGCATGCTAAGTTGGTGAGTATTCAACCGTTTATTGTTGGTAATAATGTTTGGCTTAGGTTTAAGTTCACGACCGGAGATGCGATGGGCATGAACATGGTGACGATAGCTACCGACAAGGCCATTAAGTACATACTTAGTAACTTCCCAAAGGCGCGCCTGGTCGCACTTAGTGGTAATATGTGTGTTGATAAGAAGGCCAACGCTGTAAACTTCCTACTCGGTAGGGGGGGTAAGACCGTGATTAGCGAGGCCGTAATACCGAGAAGCACCCTGGAGAAGTGGGGGGGTGTTACGGCGGAGGATGTGGCCGAGGTTAACAATAGGAAGAACCTGCTTGGCTCTGCGTTGGCTCATTCATATGGCTTCAATGCTCACTTCGCTAATATAATTGCGGCGATATTCATAGCCACTGGGCAGGATGCGGCCCAGGTCGTTGAGTCTAGCATGGGTATTACTTGGATGGAGCCTCTCGATAATGGGGACCTCTATGTATCGGTCACACTGCCGAGTCTTGAGGTTGGTACTGTGGGTGGTGGTACTGGGTTGCCGACGCAGAGGGAGATGCTTCAAATGCTTGGTGTTTATGGCTCTGGAAACCCGCCTGGAACTAATGCCCTGAAGTTTGCGGAGATAGTGGCGGCCGCCGTACTTGCTGGTGAGGTTAATCTAGTGCTTGCCTTGGCGAGGGATGAGTTGGCTAGGGCTCATGAAATGCTTGGTAGGGCTGGTAAGAGGAGTGGTGCGTAGGGTTTTAGGTATTTTTAAATCTATTTTTGTCTACATATTCCTACGTACTCTCTATAGTACATAAATTGAAGCGATAAGGCTTATAAAGAGTTGCGCTAGCAATTCTGTGGGGATTAGTTTGGTAATTTATGTTTCTCCCGATAAAAAGGTCGTTGAGAAGACGCTTCAAACCGAGCTTAAGCGGATAATGCTTAGTGAGCTGATAGACGGTGAAATAATTATTGGCGCCGCCATTATTGACTCAAATGGCATCCCACTTATTTATCATATCCCAAACACCCTCACCGTTAAATCCCTCAAAAACCTCCTTTCCCTCATAGAGTTCGTCGATCATACCGCTAAAATCAATGATGACCTCCTCGGTCCATATCAATACCTCATAATTCGCTTCTCAAACTTTAAAATCGCCTTCTTTGAAATGGGTTCCAAGGGCTGGTTGATGGTTTTTGTAAACCCTGTTTGGCACGTTGAGAACGTGATGTCAAAGATCAAGCAGTTCATGCTTAAGGTTCAAAGAATGATTTAAAATCAATACGGCATTTTGGTAAAAATTGCCGCCTCAAATATATTAGGGGCATCATTAATTCTGGACCAATGTCAAAGATAACGGCTACGGTTAAGGTACCTGAAATAGAAATTAAGGAGGAAGTCTCATTACCAGCCTCAAGCACTGCCGTGATAGTTGTTGATATGCAGAATGATTTCGTAAAACCAAACGGCAGGCTCTACGTACCGACCGCACAAGCCACAATACCGGCAATAAGGAAGTTACTAATGAAGGCTAGGGACGCAACGTACCCATAATATACACCCAGGACTGCATTTCAAGAATGACCCTGAGTTTAGGATATGGGGCGAACACTGTGTCATGGTACATGGGGTGCGGAAATAATTGACGAGCTTAAGCCCTTACCGGATGACATAGTTATAAGAAAGCGTAGGTATGATGCCTTCTTTGGTACAGACCTGGATTACGTGCTTAGACATGTTGTGCATGCAACGAATTTGGTAATAGTGGGTACTGTGGCTAACATATGCCTGCTACACACGGCGGGTAGCGCAGCGCTTAATTGGTATAACGTGGTTGTGCCCATCGACGCATCTCCGCACTTAATGAATTCGATTATTACGCTACACTTAGGCAAATAGCATTCCTATACACAGGTACACTCACTAAGGTTGATGGCATTAAATTCGTATAGACCCTTAGTTGACCTTAATCATAATTAATTTTTAAAATATTATTATCATTTTTTGAGAAATCACTTTGATTTTATGAACTTAATTTACGTAATTCATTTTGAGAAAAATTTAAATATATGAGAAGCAAGAGATAATAGATGGGTCAGAACTCTGATGTTAAGATTGAGGATATAAATTAAGGTATTGCTCTACAGCGACTCTCACTGGATTAATTACCTGAGAAATATTGACTTTGGTGAGAGGACAAAGATTATTCATGAGGCGGTCGATGTAGTCCTTCCTGACTTTATTGATTGCGTTAATAAGTCCCTAGATAGTGATGTGCCTAGATTAATGTTTGTTGGGTGTTTCGACATGGTATGGCAGAGCATTGAGTCTACGGCTAAGAATTATATTAGGGATTAGGATTGCTGTGTGAAAGTCTTTAAAACGGTAGGTAATTAGGCAAGATTAGATTGGTTAGGCGTAATAGTATTAGCGGTGGGGGGGATTGGCGTAGGGATGCTGCATTCATAGGCATTTCTATAGCCGTAATAGTGGCAACAATATTAATATTAATAAGGTCGGGACTAGCAAGCAGTAGGTATGAGACCCCCCCGAATTACCCACTTTACTTAGTAATTTCTGAATTAATATATCTAGCACAATTATTGCTCGTTGGTCTTAGACTTAGTATAATATTCAATAGGGGGCATGGACTATAGGGTGGGGGGGACTACGGAACTCATTAAGATAGCCGCTGCACAGACGTTCACGTCATTATTAATACCTGGATTTTACATTGGTGGTGAAGCCGTCTCAATAGCCTACCTAACATTTAAGGGGGGGTTGCCAACGACTAGGGCTACGGAGGGCATAGTGCTTCGCTACACGATCGATACGATAACATTGACATCCATAGTACTTATGCTTTACCTATTTAGTCTTGCCGCAGTTCCCTACGTGGCGCTCATAATGGCATTAATACTACTCCTGGCCTATGTGGTGTTATTCATAGCGATAGTGAGCGCGAGGCTTGGTAGGTATATTGAGGGTTTATTCAGGTTTATTAATTCACGGATAAAGATTGCGAGTAGCTTCATTTTGATAAATGCTGATGAGGTCTACGGTCTTAAACTCTCGCTTATTGATTACTTAGTAATTTTCTTAGCATCAATTATTCAGTGGGTATTGTCAGGGCTTAACGTAGTGATGATATTCTATGCCTTTGGCGTTCACATAAACGTATTAACGGGGATCCTAATTTCATCATCATACATAGTACTTACGTACATATCGATATTACCTGGCTCAGCGGGTATTGGCGAACTCGCTAACCTATACATACTAAATAGCCTTGGGCTCGGTAATTACTACCTGATGTATGATGTTTGGTTTAGGGTGGTTACGTACATCGTACCATTAATAATACTCATGCCTGCCTTCCTCAGTATATCAAGGAAATTAACAATGATTAACACTAATCATAAGACCCCTCGGTAGGTAATTCAGTAATTCTTGACGATACACCTTAATTACCGCGTCAATAACCTTTATGGCATTTCTCCTTGATAGGTAATGATTATCATTGCCGCAGTACGGCGAGTAAACACATTTAGGACAACCATCAATACACGTGCAGTGTGTTAATACGTTAAGGGATATCTTAAGCACTTCATCAATATTCTTAAGGAGCATTTTGGCGGTGCCTGAACCACCTGGGTATGAATCATAGATTATTATATGCCCAGTTGGGTATGAGATACCGCCTAAATCCGTGGGCCCTGCCCCCCCAACTACATTCTCACCAACCATGATCATTATGTGTTCAGTCGCATGGTAGGCTCTACCCCTCTCGACAACGTCCACATTCTCAAATGGACTGAAGGTTATGAAGGCGCGTAGATTATCACGCCCTTTGTTCTGAACTCGTACATGAATGGCTCATTAAACTCCCTCTTTTCCACAACCTCGCCACTACCGAACCTCTTAACTACGTAACCATGAACCACCTCCTTAATTGTTAACCTAACGTATTGATAAGGCACGGACTTTATGAAACCCTCCTCAAGCACCTCATCAATCCTTGGTTCAGAGCTGTAGAGCGCCGTTGTGTAAAGATCATAGTCATTCGGTAACCTTCTCACGTGGGCTGCCCTGCTTCCAAGATCGAGTTTATAGACCTCGTAGACCCTACCACCATGAAGGTATATAGCGCCATCATGAAGCTCCCTCAGCGCCATCGGTAACTCTCGATGACCGATCACCCTCTTACCCTCGACTATCTTAACAACATCACCAATACCCCTAATACCATGTATTGCCTTGGCAACCTCGCGACCCTTACTACTTACTACGTAGTAATTACCCTTAATCTCGATTAAGCCTCGCTAACCAGGGACTTAAGTACCTCCTCACAGTAAAGATCCACCGAACCACTCCTCACAGGTCTCTCATAAGCCATTAATAGGCAATGCCTCTTAGCAATCTCATCATTCCTCCACTCAACGTACAGATCCTCCGGCTTCCTCATGTAGAACTCACGTGGATTTGAACTATAGTAAGTGCTCATTGGGTCATCCCCAAGGACCTGAATCACGTAAGCCCTCTGACCCCCCCTCCTACCAACCCTACCACTCCTTTGCAGGTACTTTGAGTAACTGGGTGGTATTGTTGCCATGACGGCCACATCTGCATCGCCAACGTCAATGCCCATTTCGAGAGTCGGCGTGGTCAGGAGCACCAGGTACCTGCCCTCTCTAAACCCATCCTCAACCTCGTGCCTCTCCTCAATGGTGAGCCCAGCCCTATGAACCCTAACCCTATCACCAAACCCAACCCTATCAACAAACCTCTTAATCAACTCCACAAACCTATGGCTATCAGCAAAGACTAGGCACTTCATACCCCCCCTCCTAACACACACCTTAGCAAGCTCAGCAGCCTCAGCAAGCCTACCTCTACTTATCGGGCTAACCAGTACGTGCCTAACTAAGCCCCCCCTCCTACCCTCCGGACCCTTAATCAACCTAACATCATTGACATTAAGTAACTCCCTGGCAAAATCAACTGGGTTCCCAACCGTGGCTGTGGAAACAACGAATTGATAATCCCTCATGAACCTCCTCATCCTCTTGAGCACATAGTGAACATGGCTCCGAAAACGCCGTTATATACGTGGAAATCATCTAATACGATCACACCATAATTACGTAGTAAATCCCTGAACTTACTAACGTGGGTTAAGGCTTCACTAACCATGTCAGGGTTTGTGATGAGTATGTCGGGTGGTGAGGAGTATATCCTAGACCTAATATCGCTTGGTGTGTCACCATCGTAGGGCATCACGGACACGTTAATGGCCGTGAAGTACCTCTGCATCCTGAGTAGTTGGTCTCTGGCGAGGGCCTTTGTTGGGTACATAATCATCACCTTAATGCCCTCCCTACCAATCATCGTTATTAATGGCAGTAGGAATGCCTCGGTCTTACCAACGCCAGTCCCTGCCATTATTACCGTATTATTTCCATTAATAATTGATTGATAAGCCTCCCACTGAAAGTCGTAAAGTCTATCAATCCCAAGACTCCTCAACTTGTCTATTAATTCCTTTGGCAGGTCTAAGCTATCAATTGGCGGGCCGTAACTTGGCTCTGAGGGTTTGTCCTCATGAACGTAGAGTATCATCCTAGCCCTATCACTACCCAATTCGCCGATGAATTCGTCCTCAAGCATGTACTTAGCGACTGTTAACCTATCACCTCTAATCATTATACTAGCAACATGAAATGTCTCAGTAATTAATAACTTTGGGTGGGCTTAACCGCATATACTTAATTTCATCACTCGCCTTAAGCCTCAGCACCTTTGGTTCAACCACCGTAAACTTATCCCAATGCCTAATAATGGGTCTCAGCCTATTACCGCACCTGGGGGGCACTTCCTCATCTCATCCTCAGTCTCAAAATCAATGTAACAATTAACGCACCTAAACACATTAAGCGCCTATGGCCATCGAAACTCAGCGAGACAAGCTTGGTATCTCCATAATCACCACGCCGTCGACAACATCCTGTAATTCCTCAATAACCTCCCTCCTCAGTGATGAGTTATCGAGCATTACTAAGAACTCTTTACTACCATAAACCGACCTAAGCACATCCCTAACACGCAATAGCCAGTTCCTGTCAACAACGGCATCTTTAATAATGATGCCGTACGCCCTAATTAACTGCTGATGAGACATATCGGTGCTTATGACTATGTAATTCACAGAATTCTCACTAACCCTCTGATTAACGTGCACAATATCTATGAGGTCACTATTAACATTTACAATGTCATCTACAAACACTCCATCCGCACCACCAGCCAATGCCGCCCTGATGAAGTCGTTTATTGGTTCGGGAATTGCCGAACCATGGATAAAGACCCTAAGGCCAACTCTCTTGATCCATGCAACCACGCTGGCCAACGATATCAACTGCCTAAGCCTACTCAGTAACTGCCTAAGTACATCACCACTAACACTGCCCAACTCAACTATGGGTTCAGGCGGTGCTACCGGCGTGGCATCCCTAACGTACTTAACAACCTCCAGGCTATCAAATAACCATGAACCAACGAACATGCACCAAGCAGTCCACACCACTTAATGAATATCCTCACATTGCAGGTTTAGTTCTCATCATTATTAACCTTGCTGTTAGTATTTAGCTTCAACCCAGGGACTTAATCAATGAAATCGTATAATTAATTACCTGGTCTAATGTATTCTCAGAGAATGCCTCAGCATAAATCCTTATAATGGGCTCCGTACCACTACCCCCTGATTAGGATCCAGGAACCATCACCAAACACAACCTTAACACCATCAATAGTTATTACCTGCCTAACATCACCCAATTTATGAAGTCTCTTAATGATAACCTCCCTATTCCTACTCACGAATTCCTTACCATTACTAAACGGCACATCAACCCTCCTATAAAATGACCTACCATACTCCCTAATCAACTCATCAAATACATTGACCAAGCCTCCATATTCAGAGGCTATAGCTGTTAATAATGCAGCGGTGTATATGCCGTCTTTATCAGGCACATGCCATGAGTAGGCCAATCCACTACTCTCCTCACCAGCCACATCAGCATCGCCACTGATTAAATACTTAACCGAGTGCTTAAAGCCCACGGGAACCTCGTAAACCCTAACCCCCCCATATTTACCCGCTATTAAATCAACAATGTGGGTAGTGGACACGGCTCTAACAACACCCCCCCTTTTAACGAAGCCCCTCCTGATCAAATGCTCAAGTACTATTGTTATCACGTTATTTGGACTTAAGTAACCATGAACAGGATCAATAGCGGCTATTCTATCTGCATCACAGTCGTGGGCAACACCGACGTCGTAATTCTTATTCACGACCTCCTGAATAGTATCGCGCACATTCTCAGGCTCTGGATTAGGATCTACCTCCAAAGTCCGGGTCATAATTATTATGCACCTCGATCACCTCCATACCCAACTCCTTAAGTATTTTAGCCGTGTAGTTAATTGCCGTACTAAACAGGGGGGGATCAACAATGACTCTTAACCTACTCCTAGGCTTAAACATTTTGGGAACATCATTAATCACGTAATCCACGTATTGAGGACCCGGATCCACTAATTGGGGCTTTACAACCCTAATGCTTGATACTGACCTAACAATATCCTGCCATTCCCGACCATAAAGCCCCCCCTCTATTTCGCTCGTATCTTCATCTGGAGCTGGTGATCCTTTGTTTGTTATTACCTTGAAGCCGTTGTAGATTGGTGGGTTGTGACTTGCGGTGATCTGTATTGTGAGGTCAAAACCAAAACGAGAACCAAACCAGGCAACCACAGGCGTGGGGGGGTGGGTTTATCCGTAACCACAGCATCAATCCCATGCTCAAAGGCTACGCTAGCAACCACGTTAGCATAATCCCTAGACTTCCTCCTAACATCATAACCAATGAGTAATTTCCTCAGCCCATATCTGCGTGACCAATAACGAAAGGTGGACTCAGCAAGAACAGCCACGAGTTTCTCGTTGAAGTCTCTATCGATTATGCCACGCACACCATCCGTTCCAAATCGAAATGCTAATTCCTGACTCATTTTACTTATGTGGACAGGTAATTCTTTAAAAATTAATATTGCTCATTGATTAATGTCTGCGCTAAGACCAACGGTGGGTACAAAGGTATATCACTTAATGGCTGGTCCTGGTGACATAGCACCATACGTACTAACACCAGGCGACCCTGACAGAGTGCCCAGGATCGCCAAGTACTGGGATTCCGCCCGCGCCGTGGCGACACATAGGGAATACGTAACCTACACAGGTACCTACAAGGGCGCCCCCCCAATATCGGCTGTATCCACTGGGATTGGTGGACCGGCGGCGGCAATAGCCATCGAGGAATTACTTACTCTCGGCGCAAATACCTTCATTAGGGTCGGCACGACGGGGGGGGCGATACATGAGTGGATTAGGGTTGGCGACGTCATCATTAACACAGGCGCCGTTAGATTTGACGGAGCAAGCAACGCCTACGCAATGCCTGAATACCCAGCAGTGGCTAGTTACGACGTGGTTTTAGCCCTTATAACGGCTGCAGAGATGCTCGGCGTTAAATATCACGTTGGGTTAACAGCATCTACAGCGGACTTCTACGTAGGCCAGGGTAGACCGGGATTCAAGGACTATCAACCACCCTGGTCGAGGGACATCATTAATACGTTATCCTCAATGAACGTGTTAAACTTCGAGATGGAAGCCGCAACCATATACACCATAGCCAATGTACATGGAGCGAGGGCTGGGGGTATCATGGCAGTAATAGCTAATAGAAAGACCAACGAATTTACGCCAGACGCTGGGGGGGTCGAAGATGCGATAAAGGTGGCCAATGAAGCCGTTAGGATACTCTATGAGTGGGACGCCATCAAGTCTAACATGGGGGGGCTTAAGTACCTAACAATGAATGTGATTAAGGAGTGGATTAAGAGGTGATTGTCATGGTTCTGGAGGAATTCGATGAGGGAAAACTCGAGGAGTTAGCCAAGGGCTTGCCCGAGTTTGGTAGGTTCGGTAAGGAGTTGGAGACTATAGGCGTGCTGCCAATACCATCTAGATTGAGAAGGTATAAAGCCTATAACCTATTCATATTCTGGGCCATGGCCTCCGCATCAGCTGCGACACCCCCCCTCGCTGGCTACCTGCTCTTTAACCTGGGCCTTAAGGGCATGTTAATAGCAATAACCTTCGCCTTTATACTCGGCGTAATACCCACATTACTCTTCTCGGAAATGGTAGGCAAATACCATTAACGGCCCTTGTGATTGCCAGAAAAACCTTTGGTTATGGTACTGCACAGGCATTATCATTATTATATACCGTGATTAATATTGGGTGGTTCGCCCTTAACAATGCCGTGGGTTCGGAAATACTTTCGGCGGTAACCCATACACCAATTATGTATTGGTACATTATAATGGGCGCAATACAGATATTCCTGGTACTACTCGGATTCAAGTGGCTAGAGTACTTCTACAGGTATACCTCGATAATTCTATTAATAAGTTATGCAGTACTCACGTATTACCTAGTCACCCAATACCATGTCTCATGGTCAACCCTATGGTCAACATCACCAAGCTCAAATGTCCAGTGGGGTACCGCCATAGACCTAATGCTCGCGTTTGGCGCCTTATCCTGGGCTTACAAGACTTCGACAACATCAAGATTCGCCAGACCATCTAATAGGTTGATACATTCTATGGCTTAGCTACGCCAATAGGATCATAGTCCCAATATACCTAATGGGCATCCTGGGCTTCGCCGGTCAATACTATGCTAATAATTGGAATGTTGCAGCCTTATCATTCCCACCATCAACACCAATCTGGGTCTTGATAGCGGCCCTTGGCGCATCGCTGGCAATAATACATACAAATGCGATGAACCTTTACCCATCCGCCATAGACCTACTCGTCGCCTTAGACCCAGTAATAAGGAGATTCAGGAGTGAGTTTAGGGCTAGGTTAACGCAACCAGTGGCAATATTAATACTGGGTATAGCCTCAATAATAGTCTCAATATGGATTTTATCGCTAATAGAGAGCTTCCTTAACTTTGTAGGATTAACGATATTTCCACTAACATTCATATTAATCTTTGATTGGTACTTAAGACTAAAGAAAAATGTACGTACACTGGATGACGTGAAGAGGTACTTCTACGACATACCGAGGGAACCCCCCCTGAGACATATTGGTATGGCCGCAATAATATCCTTCATAATCGGTAGCGTATTAATGAATTACCTACCCATCGCCATCCCAACGGCATTTCCAAAGTACATGCCACCAGAGTATACTGGGGGGGCTTTAATAGGCGGCTTAGTATACTTAATACTAATGTTACTTGCGGTCAAAGTTAAGAGGTTATCATGGTTATTACCTAGGTGAATACGTAATTACTTAAAAATCATCACGATATAATAATGATCACCTTTCACGCAACAATGATGTGTACACTCCAATGAAGCTAAGTATTGCGGATATTATTAATACGATTTTTAACCCGGTAATGAATGATTGGTATACCGTGATATTGCCCATCATTATGCCCGTGAATAAGTAAAGACTTGCGTACTTACCCAGGTAACTAACCAATATTGCGCTGGCCACGGTGATGCTTAGTAGCTGGCCCATAAAGCGCATTGTGCCTAAGACGCCAGAGGCAACTCCGTACTTATCAGGGGGTTACTGAGCCCATTACGGAGTTCGTGTTTGGCGCTGAGAAGAAGCCGAAGCCTATCCCCCCCAGGACCATTAGTGAGATGGCTATGTAGATGGCATACTTAATATTTAGCAGTAGGAGCATTATGAAGGCCAGGCCTATTAAGCCCATGCCCAATGCCGCTATCTCCCTAGAGCCATACTTATCAGAGAGCTTACCGCTGACAGGGGGGGATAATGCAGCCATGAATACGGGCTCCGAGACTAGGATCAACCCGGCAATGAATGGGTTATAGCCAAGGACAACCTGTAGATATAGCGAGAATAGGAACGGTACTGAGTACGTACTAATGTAATTAAGTAGTGCGGTTATGTTCCCAGCCATAAACGAAACATTCCTAGTGAATAGGTTGAGGTCAAGCATTGGATTCACGACCTTCCTCTCAATCACTATGAATATTGCAAGAGACCCAACACCCACAATTAGTAAGTACAGGTAGTTTAGCCACCCACTCACAGCCGACAATATTAGGTACATTATAACAGATAGAATAGCCAGGGTGAAAGTAAGGGCGCCCAGGTAATCAACCCTTACAACACGCCTAAGAAGTTCAATACCCTCCATCGAGAACCAGGATATCGCCAGACCAATTGCCGTTAATACAGTAGTTATTACTAAGACGAACCTCCAACCAAGGAATTGCGTTATTAATCCGCCAAAGAACGGGGGGGCTGACGTTAAGCCAGGTAAACAGCCATCGCATTTATACCAAGGGCGAACCCACGCTCACCCTCAGGAAATACCTGGCTCACTATGGCGGCGGAGCCTGGCGATAGTATTGATGAGCCAAAACCCATTATTAATGATGCAATTATTAATACGTAAATGTTTGGCGCTAATGAACCGAGCATTGAGCCTATTAGGAATAGTATGAAGCTCACCCTAAACATCCTGACCCTACCATAAATATCGCTTAACCTGCCCAGGGTTATCATTAATGTCGGTAATGGTATAAGGTATATTATTGGTACATAAATTAGAACATCAAGTGGTACGTGGAAGCACTTACCCAATACTGGCGTTATGAAGGATAGAACGGTCGAATTATAGGGCGTTTGGAAGGCGGCTAGGGACGTCGTAAACAATATCAACTTCTTCCTACTGCTACTTAATTTTATCATAACCAACTTATTTTTCAATATCGGATTAAAAGCATTATTCCCCCGCTATACCTCATCTTGACGAAGGATACATAGGTCACGGGCCTCATGTGGGGGGGTATACCATCCTCCTTAGTAACCATATAAAGCACCTGGGTAAACCTCTCCTCAATTGGTATAACCATTATGCCATCACTCGATAACTGCTCAAACAACTTAGGCGGCACCCTAGGGGCGGCTGCGGTAACGAGTATCCTATCAAACGGCGCATACTTGGCAGGCCCTTTGAGCCATCGCCAATAAACACATGAACAACGCCTAAGTAACCCAATTTAGCCAGGTTTTGAGTGGCATAGAGGGCAAGGCCTGGGTAATACTCAATAGTATACACTGTGCCTTCCTCTCCATGGCTTCAGCACACACTGCGGCGTGGTACCCAGTACCCGTGCCAACCTCAAGTACCCTAAGCCCAGGCCTAAGATCAAGTAATTCACACATCATAGCAACCATGTGAGGCGCTGAGATTGTTTGGCCATACATAATTTCGAGTGGTGTATCTTCATAGGCGTAAAGCCTTAGGTAGCTTGGTAGGAATTCTTCACGGGGGGGTACGCTTAGCATGGCCCTTTCAACCCTATCACTCCTGATTATCCCCCCCTCATCCTTAAGCATATTAACCAATCTCCTCCTTGCCGATGCAAAATCAATCATTACAGTACTTACCTGCAATAAATCCTAATAACCCTTCCCACCCAATAGCCAAGCCCATTATTGAGGAAGCTCCATACTTAGGTTCTTCGATAATGAAACCTTCATAGCCTTAAAACCAAGCCTCAACCTAACACCCTCAAGCACATCAAGCGAGAATGAATCATCAACAGCCCCCCCATTAAGCGGCTCAACCCTAAGCGTGAGTACCCAACCATTGTAGGACTCCGCCAAATTACGCTCTATGTAAAACGGCACACCATCAACCTACCAACCTCAACATAATCACTACCAACGATGAAATCACTAGCCCTATATATCTGCGGTTCCGTTGGTGAGCAGCATCCGTGTCCAAGGATTATAATGATATCACCATACTTTCCTTCATATTTTTAATCAATTCCTTAACATCATCCCCAAACTCAACACTTACATTCAACACGATTTCGAATGAATAGGTCATACTTAAAAATCTTACTGATCATTCAATGAATAAATTAATAAAATATACTCAATAAATACCCGTAAATAAATGATAATAATTTTAGGTTCCTGATAATTATGATAGAAAGGCCGTTAATTACCGCCTCATTAACCGCTACATATTATTGGCACGTAATACGACGTGATACCGGTTATGTACGTACCTGGTGGTGCATTTGCATTATTTAGCAAGAGGCTTGATTGAGAGAGACTCACCGTACCACTTGACTGTGGAACCACAACAATGTCCCAGGTAGTATCGACCCAAATTATCTGATAAATCTCATAGGCACATGGGTATTGAACCGTAACGACACTATTTTCAAAATCAACATTAAATTGTGCATAAATGTATGAAGATGACAGGTTTGGTATATATACGTTAGCTGGTGATATGTCTTCAAAGGAGTTTGGGAACGCTGCACCATTAGCGCCATAACCTATATTGAACGTCCACGTAATATTAGGCACCTGTATAGTTGTGCCATATAGTGATATACCCATTGCGGGATTCAACGAACCACTAATGGTCTCACTGGTACCGATAGGTAAGTCTATACCAACCGTGACAGATGGCACTTCCCCCCCTATATCTATACCGAGGAATACGTCATAACCACTCGTGCTTGTTGTTGGTGGATTCCACGAGCTAGTAGCGAAAGCCCCCCCATTACCTGGATCACCAACCAAAGCGTTGGTTATACCTTCATTAAATAATTGATAGCCGAAGTAATAATCAATAACGCCAACTTGATCAGATACAAGGCCATTATTATTGTACATTGTGGTACTCTCATAGTAATCCTCATAACCAAGTACGTTTATGGGGAAGTAATACAGTCCAGTACCGGTGTTCCCAAGGAGATCATTCGCCACTAAGCAGGTATCCCAGTAATACGTTCCGTTGCCGTCCTGATAAGCTTGAATGCCGTAATCATTGAGTTGCGTAGGAATAAACATGGGTGCTGCCCATACTAACGTACCATTACCACTAACGTATATTCCGGGCACCGGGTTCGTGTAACCTTTGCTTTGGAATTCTACATATTCCTCATAGCATGGGTCCTGTGTATCTATAACTTTATTGGACGTAGCTATTACGATTGGTCTCACCATGTTTATTATGACCGTTGGTAGTTGGTTTAGGTACACTGGCCCTATCACGAGTCCTTCAGCCCCCCCGACCCGCCTTACGATTATGATTACAGGCTCATGTGGGTTCACCGGTATTACTGGGTACGCCATTAAGTAGTCATTACTTGGCACATTTATATTGAGCAATAATTTATGACTCGTGGCAACCGCCCATGAGTAGGCAAGGATGAACTCAACTACACCCTCATCACTTCCATTTACGTAACGCCTACGATGTCCCCCCCTTAGCAATAGAGTCAGCTAGTTCACGAGTGATAGGCTGGTTAGGTTAATGGTTACTTTACTCATCGGATCGCCGATGACTAGGCTTGACTTAATTAGAGACCAATCAATAACGACAATACTATCATTGGGTAGCTCAGGGAGTTGATTAAGGCTTATGGACTTAATAAGTGACTGATTGATACCAGTGCCAATCAATTTCTGGATCAACGTTGATGGTCCAACCACGTAGATTGGCATGTTTAGGCTTATTGTTGATCGCCCATTAGCTATCACGGATTCGTTAATCACGGTATTACCTGCCTTACTCGTAGTTTTATGCCAGATAAAGGGTCTTGGCGAGTACACAATAAGTATGGCAGCGACGGTCGCAATTATGATTACCGAGACAGTTACGAACAACAACCTAGATTTAGGACCTACCATCATCAATAAGGTATCATACAAAGCTTTTTTACTTCGGCTATTCATAAAAAGTGGGTCGAGTAGAATTGAAAATTAATAATATTTCAATTTAACCGTAACTAGCATGTAATGCTAGGTGATCGTGATCCCATATGGACTTTCTGATCTCGATATGCTTCAAGCGTTATAGCCATGGGTAATACATTACTTCACCAGGCTCTGTTAAGTAAGGTGAGAGGTAATGATTAGTTTTACAGCTTATTTAATGGGGACTTGCTCATAGCTTATCGATCTTCATCACAGTCCTCCAGTGTGGCCTATCAAGCTGCCCGTGGTGTCTACGTAGACCTGCTTGATCTCTAGGAATTCCTCAAGGCCGTATAGGCTAATTCGCGTCCAATGCCTGACTGCTTATAGCCGCCCCCCCAGATGCCTTCTGTTGGTTGTGTGTAGGCGTCGTTGATCCATACTGTGCCTGCCTGGAGCTTCCTGGCTACCCTGAGGGCTTTCGCAGGGTCTTTGGTGAATATGGATGCTGTGAGTCCGTAAATCACGTTATTCGCTATCTCGATGGCCTCCTGCTCGATCTTGAATGGTATGACTGCTATGACCGGCCCAAATATCTCCTCCTGGGCAAGCCTACTCCTTGGATCAACATCGTCAAAGATCACGGGGGCTTACAAAGTATCCCTTGTCATATATGCCACCGCTTAGTTTACCTCCGTCAAGCGCCACCTTGAACCCAGCCTTCTTACCGAAGTCTATGTAGCCAAGCACCTTCTCCTCCTGGGCCTTGGACACGAGTGGCCCCATGTCCGTGTTATCATCAAGCGGGTAACCAATGACTAAGCCTTAGCAACCTCGGCCAACCTATTGACTAGCTTCTCATGCACGCTCTCATGAACCAATACCCTACTAATGGCGCCGCAGGCCTGTCCGGTATTCCTGAGACCGCCAAACACAATAGCCCTAACGGCCTCCTCAATACTTGCATCATCAAACACAATACCTGGGTTCTTACCACCGAGCTCAAGCCCAATCCTCTTAATACCGGCCGCCGCCTGCTGCATGATTAATTTACCCGTCGTGGTCTCCCCCCCGGTGAAGCTCACGTAGTCAACCTTCGGATGCCTAACTAATTCATTACCAACAGTGGCTCCAGGCCCATAGATTACATTAACAACGCCCTTGGGAAGACCAGCCTTAGCCAATGCTCTGTAAATCTCCATGGCACTCATAGGTGTGTAACTGGCTGGCTTCCAAACCACCGTGCAGCCCGCAGCCAAGGCGGGCGCTATCTTCCTAGCCGCCTGAGTCATCGGGAAGTTCCATGGCGATACGGCAGCAACTACCCCCCAACAGGCTCCTTAAATATCAATGACACATTACCATTACTGAGGACGATGGAGTCGCCATAGACCTTATCGGCAAGGCCTGCGTAGAATTCGAAAATTTCGGCTGCGGCGAGTACATGGGCCCTAGCCTGCCTAATGGGCATTCCATTCTCTAGCGCCACCGTGACGGCTATCCTCTCGGCCTCCTCCCTAAGTATCTCAGCCGTTTTATACAGAATCCTAAGCCTCTGCCTATAGTTCGTAACCCAGCCATACTTGTCCTTATCGAAGACTTCCCTAGCCAGGTCAACAGCCCTGTTAAGGTCGTCTGTGGAGGCCTCCTCAATAACGGCGATCGTTTGGTCAAACTGCGCAGGGTTCTCCCTGGTAAATGTCTTGCCCTTGCTTGAGGATACCTCTTCACCGTCTATGAACAACTTGACTCTAACGGGTATTTCTATGGTGAATTTCCCATAGGATACCGTTGGCATCAAAATACTCAATAACACACCTATTAATAAGTATTGCCTTTTCATGCCTATTATTTAATGATTTAGTGATTTTATATATAACATTTATCAATTATAAACGTAAAATTCAAACAATTAATTCATTATTTACCATAACTACACTCAATAATATTCTCCGACAAAGTTGACATATAGTAATTGAACAAAGTATCAGCTGGATTCCTCGACACTAAAATAATAACTTCCTCGGAACCACTCGATAAGTTGATTAGAAAGTGTACTAAATGCTCATCATTGCCTCGATAGATTCTCGCAGTTATACTCCGATAATTACTTACTGAGAGCACATTATTAATTACGTAATTAATCAATTGACTAACACCATCACACCCACTATTTATCATTAGTATTACCTGGTTAGGATCTAGGTCCGAAACTCTCCTATACTCATTACCATGATAAACCAAACCAGGGACATTGACTCAGCCTTAATGACTAGTAAAATAAATGCTTAACGGGCATTGAGCATGAAATTAACCGCGCCATTAATTAATGAATGCCTACTTGCAACGCTCTGTGACCTCATCATTAATGAATTCATCCTCGGCCATTTGAGGAATATTATATAATCAAGCTCATTAGGAACAATCGCAAAGCCTGAATCTCTGATGTACTGCCTACTCATTATCTTATTAAATGTCTCCACATGGACCTCGTAGTAAGTATACTTATGTATAAGCACGGCGTAGTCCACGCCATCCATTAAATAACTCTCTAATGCCGATAAGCCCCTATGAACAGTCCTACTTGGATCCAGTATTTTATGGGCGATTGATGAGTGGTTGTTGGTTATCACTAGGATGTCAATCGGACTCCTAAAAACGATGGTGTTCATTATACCAATGGACTTAACATTAACCCCAACATGAACTATCTTACCACCCAAGTAATAATCAAACCTCCTAATGACCGATGCCATAGACCGGGTTAAATCGTCATAAGGCTCCTCAACAATTTCCTTAGAATGCGGAACCCTCATAATCATCGGACTTGGGTATATCACCTCGCCATCACTGATTAAGTAACCATCATCACCATCACAAACCAGGCCTAAATCTATTTGGTCCGCCAGCGACATCATTAGGGGGGGTATCTCGACATAACCATTATTATTTAGGAATGCTATTCCATTGCTTATAAGCTCATGAATCAATGAATCAACCTCAGAAGCCCAGTCAGTGATTACTACCGTGCCCGTTGGTAGGACCTCTGCCTGCACACTCTCTATGAAGCCATACTTAAGCCACTGGCAGAAAATGGTCTTGGTGCCCGTGCTTAATCTCGATAATCTACTGATGATTTTTCTTGGATAATCATCGTTTTCATAATACGGAGTAATTAATTGATTAGCTTCCTTTATCGATTTACCTACTTTGTCAAATGGCATTATCAAGCCACGGAAAGCCAAAGGGCTAATAAACCTTTCCCTTAAACATTACCTGGTGATGATGGCTAAGTCAATGATTTGATGATTAATTATGAGCCAGCTGATTATCAGTGGCGAGAAGACCCAATCACAGCTCATATAAGTCCTGGTTCATCACCAGGTAAGGTAAGCATTAAACTAAAATTAACTTTAATGCATCATTAAAATCCGTGCTACTGACAAAGGCATTAGACGGCACGCCACGTAAGATAGTAAGTCTCAACCCATCAATAACGGAATTCCTATTCATAATTGGCGCGGGCAATAGGGTAATCGGCACAGACGTCTGGAGTTACAGGCCCAGGGAGGCTATGAAAACAATTAAGATAGGGTCATTCACATCAGCGGATATCGAGACAATTAAAAGGCTAAGCCCCCCCGACCTAATAATACTCTCATACCCAGTACAGAGACATTTAGTCGAGCCATTAAGCAACATAGCTCCCGTACTCGCAGTACCGATGCCCGTGAATTTAAATGCCATCATGAGCTCCTTCGAGATGATAGGTAAATTACTCGACCTAGAAGAAGAGTCACAGAGGGTGATGGGCGTATACATGGACCTACTGAGGCACTCCATTGATGTAGAGAATGCGATAGTCATTCTGTCCCTCGGTGATTACGTAATACCCTGTGAGGCATCATACGTAGCATCAGCACTTGATAGAGTTGGTATTAGGTATGTCAGGGGCCTTAAATGCGTTGAGCTTATCACAAATAAGGATGGCGCTCTAGACATAATTAACAGGGTTAACCCGCAACTAGTGATTTATGAGGGAAAGACCAAGGATTATAGACCACAGGAAACGAGTTGGATAAACAGACCAATAATACATACGCCGAACGACGTCCTTGCGCACTTTGGTCCGAGTCTCCCACTTGACATTCAATTACTAATTAACACCATTAAAAACGGAGAGAAATTTGTAAAGAACACTTCAAGTATTGTAAGACCAAGCCTCGGCGATCCCTGGTACAAGCCCTACCTATGATTGATTGCTACGCATTTTCTTAATATTTGGCCTAACATAGTTCTTCCAAACCTCACCAGCCACCTTCCTACCAATCTTCGTTAGGTCATAGTAAATGCCCCCCCTACCACGTCTCTCAGGGTTACGCTGCTTAACCTTTAACCAGGCTTAACCGACGATGTCACCCTACCCTTGAGTGAACCCCTAAACTCCTGTAACAAACCAAGCTGAACTAGGTGCTGAACCGCTTTCTCAATCTCGTCCTCAGGCACTATAGGTCTCCAACCAGCCGCTCCAAGAAGTCTCCTGGCTAGTAGCCAGGGCGTGTCTGGTCCGTAATGGTATATGTGGGCAAGTATCTTCTTCTCTAGGTCCGTGAGCTGGTTTATTATCGCATATACGTCGTCTGACATTATAAGTATTTGAGGTTTAATGCCCAGTTTAAATCAATAACTCGGGATTACCTATACCTCTTCCATGTACCCTTTATGACCCAGACAGGCTCCTCCTCATGGAATGGCTCCATACCCTCAAACTTCATCTCAGTGAGAACCTTCTCATTAACGTCAACGCCAAGACCAGGTCTGTTGGGCACCCTGTAATAACCATCCTCGAGCCTAATGGCATTATTAATAATATTCCTCTTCCACTGGGGGCCAGAATTCGTAGAAGCTCTCCTGAATTAGCAGATTATACGTACTCGCATCAAACTGTAGAGTCGCGGCATGCTGCACAGGGCCGAAGGCGTTATGTGGCGCCAACTCGACCCCCCCATATGCCTCGGTTAAAGCCCTAATCCTGCTCATACCCGTGAAGCCAAGGGCATTGGTTATGTCAGGCTGAAGAACATCCACCAAACCCCCCCTCTCCAGGAGCTGCAGTGCCTCCTCAACGCTGATTATCCTCTCACCAACCGCAATTCGGACGCCGGGCACCGCAGCCCTTATCTTGGCGAGACCCTCAAAATTCAGGTCAGGGTGTACAGGTTCCTCAATGAACAATGGGTCGAACTGCTCCATGGCCTTAACCATCTTAATAGCCGTATTAACGTTGAAGCGACCATGAACCTCTATCAATATGTCCACGTACTTACCCACAGCCTCCCTAACAGCCCTAACCCTCTCCACAGCTTCCTCAAGGCCCTCCTCATCCATCTGATCGAAGTACGGCCCAAATGGTCGAATTTCATAGCCTTAAAACCCATGGATACAACCTCCTTAGCCCTCTTCGCAAAGTCGTCAGGTGTTATGCAGTCACTATACCAACCATTTGCGTAGGCCTTAATCTTCTCATTAACAAGGCCACCGAGGAATTGATATATGGGTGCACCGAGGTACTTACCCAGTAGGTCGTGTAGTGCTATGTCAACAGCGCTATACGCAGTAGCTGCCTCAAACGAGCGGCTAATGTAGAACTCATGCTTATACCACTCCCTAAATAGGTACTCGACCCTGAACGGATCCTTACCAATCATGAACCTCCTAACCTCCTCAATAGCCTTAACGACCTGGTTAACCCTGAGAGTTGGCACGGCCTCCCCCCCATAACCAACCTGTCCATCACTCGTGACAACCCTAACAATTATCGAGACCGAAGCCCACGGTGATGCCTTAGCGGTTGCAGGTCACTGACTGGGTATATCTCTATATCCTTAATTGTCGTCATATAATTCCAATAATGCGCTCATTTTTAAGTTTGGTCTTTGTAATAAAGGTTTAAAGGGGGGGTCTGAAGCAACGATGTAATTAATGGATAAGATACAATTCATAGTCCTGGTATTGCTCACCCTAGCGACATTCATGACCGCGCTGGATAGTACAATCGTCGTGTTGGCATTACCAGTAATGCTTACGGCACTACACACAGACCTATCAATACTCGTCTGGGTAATACTAATTTACATACTCGCCGTCACTATATTCTCAACACAGTTAGGAAAGCTTGGCGACTTAAAGGACAGAGCCAGGATGTTTAATCTTGGCATGATTCTCTTCGGCATAGGTAGTGCTTTGTGCGGGTTATCGACTAATGCCATAGAGCTTATTGAATTTAGGGCAGTACAAGCGCTTGGTGGGTCATTAATGACAAGTAATACCATGGCCATAGCCAGTGATTACTTCAGGCCTGAGGAGAGGGGGCTTCGTGTTTGGGACGACATCAATGGGTTGGAACCTGGGCGCGGTGGCTGGTATATTGGCTGGCGGCGTCATAACCACGTTCATTGGTTGGAGATGGATATTTTACATAAACGTCCCAATAGCGATATTCAGCTTCATAACCGGCCTGGCATACTTAAAGGATAGGGGTGTCAGGGTTAAGCAGGACTTCGACATTTACGGTGCAATAACCCTTGGGTTATCCCTCGGCCTTCTATCAATGGCGGGGGATAACCTATGCCGGGGGTTGGTTATAACAATGTCGTAGGTTTAATGATACTATTAGGGCTAGCTTTATTTGCTATATTTATATACATAGAGACTAGGGCGAAGTCACCATTAATAAGCCTAAGACTCTTCAGGATTAAAATGTTCACACTATCAAGCTTCTCCTACTTCTTCCAGTACATGGCCAATAACGCAATATTGTTCCTACTGATAATGTATTTACAGGGAGTCAGGGGGGGACTAAACCCATTTTACGCATCCATATGGCTAGTCCCTGGTTACCTACTCGGTTCAATAGCGGCGACTCTCGGTGGTAGGTTAGCGGATAGGTCCGATGCCAGGGTAATAGCGTCAATAGGCCTCACGCTTCAGGCTGTGGCCTATGTACTGTATGATACGTTATTAACATTGACAACGCCGTTCTACTACATAACAATAATCGCGTCGATAAGCGGTGTTGGGGGCTGGCATGTTCTTTGCGGCCAATGGTAAGATGGTAATGCTGGATGTGCCAAGGGACATGTACGGGATAGCCTCCGGCACAAACAGGACAATTGGTAATATAGGCATACTGCTCAGTTTCATAATAGCCATTGTGGTCTCATCAATGGCGATACCGAGAAGCATTGCCTTCCAAATATTCGTGGGGACCTCGGTATTGACACCAAGCCTAATGGCACCATTCATAAACAGCCTACACATGGCCTTCAGGGCATCCCTAGCCTTAATAGCCGTGGCAATAGCAACATCCTGGAGCAGGACAAGGGTACCAATGACACAACAAAGAAGGATAGTGGATAAGCCGTAACACCACGAGTATTCCATAATCATTAATGATTAAGCATTTTAAGTGAGGACAAGCACCACCTTAGGTTAAGAGGCTATGTACGAAACTGGGCTAGCAGAGTCCTTTCTAAATCAGGGACTCATAAGAAACATAGCCGGCAAAGCATTCCAGGCTTGGAAGGCGTTGGTGGCGGTATACGCGTGGATAAAATAAATGAAGGGAAGTTGCCTCCAGGCACAAAGAGACTAAGGGATCTTAGGATGAGGGTTAAAAAGGTCTATTGGATTGTGGCCGTTATGCAATAATAGTACTGAAACCCGTGGCTCAGGTAATAGGTGGTGATATTTATGTATATACGAACATGGCATTATTGCTGCATGAGTATCAATACAACGGGCCAGATAAACAGGGTATACTAAGTCCATACCCAGATGATGAATCTACATCTAGGGATTAAGGACATTGATAAGTAAGGTCAGGGAACTTGCGGAAAAAGCCATGCAATAAACATCACGAAAAGCTTAAAATTCCTCAGGGAAAACACACTCTCGCCCCGGTAGCTCAGCCGGTCGGAGCGCCCTGGGGGGGCGGCAGCCCCGTGCAAGCCTTGTAAGCGGGAGGTCCCGGGTTCGAATCCGGCCGGGGGGGCTCCAACATTGATCCTTATTTCGTGTCGTCAGGTAGATTACCCAAAAGGTTTATTTTGATGTTTTTACTGATGTTCTTGATGAGTACTGTTGATGGTATTGGTAGGGTTATGCTTTGGTCAACTATAGTAAGCGTTGTTTTCTTTGTTCTATCTTTCATCTTCTCCAGATTCGTAGGTGTAGAAGTTCTTTATGAGATGTCTAGGATCATGGGATTGGTGGGTTTAACTTCATTTGTTTTAGCTATCTTTATGGCAGTTTTGTACATAGTTGGTTATGTAATTAGTTTGATAATGGGTTTCCTTAGGGACTGCGTGAAGACATGTAGGTGTTAATTGATATGCTGAATAGGCAAAACAATCTCAATTAACAGTACTTTAAATGCTATTTCTATGTTAATATGATTATTTTTTAACATTTTGATTGTGTTTCTGGATTTATGCTGCTTTAATTAGGGTGAATTATTCTATTGATATTTCTCCCGCTGTGTCTATTCCGCACTTTATTACGTCTATTTTTGTGTTCATTAGGCATATGAGCTGTCTCATGGTTAGTGGTCCTAATGATTCTATTTTGTTTATTTCTGTTGGTCCAAGTCCGTATTCCTGTGCTACTTCTTTGAGGTCCTCCTGTGCTACGTAGTCTGGTAATGTTATGGCACCTAGCCTTAGTATATCAAATAGCGGTGTATCTATTTTGGATATTAGGTTAACTACGTCTGGTAATAACGTGATTATTAATTTAGTGGAACCCAACGCCTGCATGTTGTTTCTGAATGCATGAAGTGCGTTTATGAAGTCCACAGCCCTTGGGTCGTCTTGACTTAGTAGTCCCTCATCAACGCCAATGACGAGTGGCTTCATACCTAGGATTTCCACGGCATCGTTAAGCAGCTTTAGGGTTTCCATGGGCTTTAACCTTGCGCTCTCAACAACTTCATCTGGGCTTGCCTTGGCGAATGCCTTGAGTATTCCCTTGATATTCATTTTCTTCAGTTTCTCTTGCAAATTCCTAACCTCATATATATTGTCTGCAAATACTGTAGATACTATCGCAGATAGATCCCTCTCCTTAACCTCGGTCATATCCGCATACATATAGATTCCGTGCTCCATGCCTTCAAGGCTTAGCAATAACGTGGTTTTCCCAGTGCCTGCCCTACCAATGATCGTTATTAATTGGTAATCCTCATCAATCATGGTAAGTAGCTTATCTCTGGCGGCCCTCCATGAAGGTCCAAGGAGCTTAATCCTAGAGCCCCCCCTGTTGGTACGAGTATCCTCTGCATCAGCCCACCACCTTTATCAACCCATAGTATGAAGAACCGATTTTTAATCTACGTGAGCCACCATGGGCAAACACAAACCTGCCCCCCCTATGGAACTTTATCACCTTTATTAGGAAGTCCTCAGCTTCCTTTGTCGGTACCTCTAGCCTGCTCTCTATATACTTAATGACGTCGCCAATATCCGCATAGCCGGAGAGAGGATTAGCGAGTTTTTGTATGCCCTCTACGACAACCGTGAATGGGTCAGTATCCTCTTTAGGTGTTAATAGGTTGTTTATTCTGTTCATCATTTCTCTATCAGTTAATATTACACTGCGGCCAGAGCCGCTCTTCACTACCTTAGCTTTATTAATATTGATTAGGTACTGAACAACACCATCGGGATCCCTAACCCACTTACCCAGCGTTGTTGTGTATGTGCTATAGGCAATCCTAATACCATCAGTATCCTCCTTCCCGAGAACAACACCTATGATATATGCGACGTCTACTCTATCCACGGAATAAGAGGCATACCTTAAATTTAAATTAGAACTGCCTTATAATAAGTAAACACTACGCAAATAATACACTAAATAACATTGATACTCCTTAGAAAGTCATTCACGATTCTAACAAAGACGTCAGGCTTATCTAGATAGGCCGGGTGGCCGGCACCGTCGATTATCTCAACCCTAAAGCCAGCCCTCTTAATGGCATCAATGTTTTCCCTACCAGAGATCCTATCATGAGAACCCCCCCATATGCCTAACACTGGGACCTTGATTCTCGATAAATCAATACTAGGCACCCTAACGGCCCTATGACTATGCCTGCTATGGCCGGATAACTGAGTGCTAAATACCTAAGTACCGTTTCACCACCAAGACTCGCCCCCCCAACAAGTATTGGGTTTTGAATATTGAGTGCCTTGATCACGCTATATAGGTGTTCAGCATAGTCATTCGGATTCGTCGGCATGAAATGCTCGCTCTTTGATTTTGGTCCATACGGCATGTCTATAGCGTATATCCTTATTCCCGGGAAACCATCACCACAGCATAATAACCAATCATCAGCGCTGAAGTTTAAGCCGTGCACCATAACCATGGGTTTTCCATCGCCCTTTATAATGTATCTGACGGATTTATTATTTACCTTTATCCAATTCTCGCTCATACTATTTTCACGTGAGTCTCTTCCTTTAATTTATTTTTAATTTTGTTTGTTTCAGTATCAAGTATCCTTAATTGAAATAACCGGAGGGTTTTTAAGCAAGTTTCTTGTATGCGTTAATCCGCATGAAGTTTTGTCCTCGATGTGGAGGCTTGATGGTACCCGTCAAGAGGGAGGGAAAGGTTTACCTTAGGTGCCAGAGGTGTGGTTATGAGGAGGAGCTGAAGAGTAGTGATGCCAAGGCCTATGTTGATAAGAAGAGTATTGAGAAGAAGGGCGCGGTTATTGTTGAGAGTTATGAGGAGAAGGAACCTAGTGAGGAGGAGAAGGAGCTTAAGGAGGACTATGTTAAGCAGCTTCTTGATAATCTTTACGAAACTGAGAGTGAGCAGGAGGAGGATTAGGGTTAAAATAATGAGATAATACGCATAATGCAGTAATGGGGGGGTATACCGTAGTTGATCTATTCGCAGGGGGGGCAGGAGGATTTAGTAGAGGGTTTAGGGATGTGGGTTTTGATGTGGCCCTTGGCGTGGAAGTCGATATTAACGCAGCACGAACATTTAGTTATAACTTCCCAGAGGCTGTGATGATCACCGATGATATTAGGAATGTTAGTGGTAAGGACATTATTAAGTACATTGGCGGTAGGCCCGACGTGATAATTGGTGGTAGTCCCTGTGAGGCATTTACTGAGACCAATCCAAGGAGAGCTAGGGACCCACTTGATAGACTTTATGTTGATGAGTTGGGTAGGCTGACCCTTGAGTTCATTCGGCTTGTTGGTGAGTTGAGGCCTAGGGTCTTTGTTCTTGAGAATGTGGTTCACATAATGGATGGTCCGTTGAGGGATGCTTTGATTAGTGAGTTTACCCGGGCTGGTTATGAGAGGATATACTTCAATGTGCTTCATGCTGAGGATTACGGAACGCCTAGTATTAGGCGTAGGGTCTTTATTAGTAATATACCGATAAGGCCTGAGAAGCTGGGTAGGGTGTTGACTGTGTGGGATGCCATCGGTGATTTGCCCGAACCTGGGGGGGACCCTAGGATACCCAATCATGAGTATGTGACCATTAGTGATAGGAAGGTTAGGGGGGTATAGCGAGGCTTGGTTGGGATGATGCCCTTTACAGGTTTAGGGGGGGCGCCACAGGCTCGTTTAGGAACTTCGTGAGGCTTAATCCATGGAAACCTGCACCAACCGTCATGGGTAGTGTGCGTTTCGTGCATCCATTTGAGGATAGAGTATTAACTGTTAGGGAACAGGCGAGGCTCATGGGTTTTCCTGATGATCACGTATTCTTTGGTCCAAAGGACTCTCAATTTAATCAAATAGGTGAGGCTGTACCACCGCCACTCGCACGTGCAATCGCTGGGGGGGTTGTACTTAAGTACTTAGAGAGTGGTGAGTTTTATAGTGGTTGATTTTTGTCAATAAGTGAATTATGCTTATACTCGGTTTTACCTTGTTATATGATTATTAAAATTTTAAGTGTTATAAGGATAAAGTATTAATACATCGGTTTATTAATATTCACTAATGAAGGTCACGGTCTCGATAATAAAGGCGGACATAGGTGGTTTGCCTGGACATGCGTGGGTACATCCTAAGATACTTGAGTTTGCAGCCGATAGGCTTAGGGAGGAGCAGAAGAGGGGGGTTGATAATTGATTACTTTGTTTATAACGTTGGTGACGATATGTCACTACTCATGACTCATACGAAGGGTGAGAACAACCCTGATATTCATGGCCTTGCCTGGTCGATATTCAAGGAGGCCACTGAGAACATAGCTAAGAAGGTTAAGCTCTATGGAGCCGGTCAGGATCTGCTCAAGGATACCTTTAGTGGGAATATTAGGGGGGGCTTAGGTCCTCAAGTTGCCGAGATGGAGTTTGAGGAGAGACCTAGTGAGCCACTTGTGGTATTTGCTGCGGATAAGACTGAGCCTGGAGCCTTCAATTTACCGTTCTATAGAATATTCGCCGACCCATTTAACACGGCTGGCCTAGTCATCGACCCTGCAATGCACCAGGGATTTAGGTTTGAGATCCTGGATGTCTACGAAGGTAAGGTCTACCTACTTGATGCGCCTGAGAATAGTTACGACATATTAGGTCTAATAGGTACGCCGGGCAGGTACATAATAAGGAGGATTTATAGGAAGGCAGATCTAATCCAGGCTTCCGTAACAAGTGTTGAGAGGTTGAACCTAATTGCCGGCCGCTATGTTGGTAAGGACGACCCAGTGGCCATGGTTAGGGCTCAGCATGGCTTACCAGCGGTTGGTGAGATACTCGAGGCCTTCGCCTATCCTCACCTGGTTGAGGGCTGGATGAGGGGTAGCCACGTTGGTCCATTAATGCCGACAAAAATGATAAGTATTGACCAGGAGAAGAAGATAGCCCTTGGTCCAAAGATGACTAGGTTCGATGGGCCGCCGAAGGTCATATCCCTTGGTTTCCAGTTGCATGATGGTTACCTGGAGGGTCCAGTGGACTTATTTGATGATCCAGCCTTTGACTATAGTAGGCAGTTGGCTGCCCAAATAACGGATTACATAAGGAGGATGGGCCCAGTAATGCCGCATAGATTGCCACCTGAGGAGATGGAGTACACGACATTACCGCAGATACTCTCGAAATTAAAGCCAGTACCTGTCGATGAGTATGAGAAGAATAGGCTTCAATACATACAATTCGTGACATCACAGGCAAGTGGTCAGGCAACACCAGGCCGAGCCATGATTAGGATTTAAAGGGATTGTTAATTCCTTAAATTTTACGAAAGATTATTCCTAATAACCCTAAGGGCATTCTCAAAGGCTATCTTCCTAATGTCACCATCACTCATCCCGTACTCAGCCAATTTATTTAGGAATCTCGTGATCTCGCCTATGTTTGTCAAGTCCTCGGGGGTTTTCTCGATCCCTAGAAAGTCTGTTCCAATGGCTATTATGTCAGGACCAAACCTCTCATGTATATAAAGTACATGCCTAACCAATGAGTCCGTATTAGGCTTTGGACCAATCGTTGATGGTATCATGGTTATACCAATCACCCCATGATTCCTGACGAGGAATTCCAGTACGTTATCATCAGCGTTCCTCAGGTGCTTATGAACGCCCTGAGTATTTGCATGGCTAATTATGACAGGCTTCTTAGAAGTATTTAATACGTCAATCATGGTGTTCCTACTCGCATGGGCTAGATCAATTATGATGCCGAGCTCGTTGGCTAGCCTGACTAGTTCCTCGCCATCTGCCGTTAAACCGTAGTCCTTCCTCGTGAAGCATGATGCACCGTACCTATTGTCAAAGTTCCAGGTAATGCCCAAGGCCCTAACGCCAAGCCTATGAAGCAATAATAAATCGTAAGCATCATCAAGCATGTCAGCGCCCTCAACAGATATCAACAACCCTATTAAATCACTATTCATCACCTGTTCAATGTCGGGGTAACTCTCAATAATCCTAAGCTTATTACTGAATCTTCTTGTAAGTATTAGGTAGATCTTGATCATTTCAAGGCCTATTAACTTGGACGCCGCTGGTGTGTAGGACTTTATTGAACGTGTTCCATAGCCCGATGATATCCTCTCACCGATCATTGGGTTGTATGTGTCGTGTATTGGAAACACGGCGCCAAAGACCACCTTAACATTCCCTCTAATGAGCTTAGGTATGTCTGATTGCCTGCCGGGCACGTCAACGTCGAAGTCCTGAAATTCCTCCTCAAGTCTCCCAGAGTTCATTAGGTAGTACGCTATGTCCTCATGTAGGTCAATGACTGGGTAATTAACCATGATTTTGTATTAACACGATGGCACTAATTAAGTATTATCTGAACTTCACGGAGATCCTGTACTGCTCAATCACATCCTTAGCCCTCTCCCTCCTCTCATTATGCTCCTTCATGAACTCCCTAATCCTCTCGAAAAGCATTGCCTTGCACTCACCACATAGTAGCTTCCCAGCCTTGCAGTCCTCATAGATCTTCTTAACCTTCTCATCACTGTCCTGAAACAATAGGTGGTACTTATAGACAACGCAGTTGTCTGGATCGCCGCCATATTTACGTTGAAGCTCCGCCGTTGGTTGACCACCAGTTAGGGCATTCATTATCTTCCTCCTAACGTCCTTCTCGCTATCCGTCACATATATTGCCGAGTCCGGGTTTGAGGCGCTCATCTTATCCTCACCTGTTAGTCCAGGTATGAACTTGCTATATATCGTGGATGGCTTGGGATATCCCAACTCATCGGCTATGTCCCTAGCAAGTCTGAAGTACGGATCCTGGTCAATAGCTGTTGGTATTAGCACGGGTACCTGCTCGCCATAAAGCTCGGTGGGTAGGAAGGCTATGGATATTTCCAGTGTTGGGAAGAAGGCGGCGCAACGTTTGTTGAGTCCGTGAACCCAAATGTGTGCTTTACTGTTGATAAGGTCAACTTCTTACCCACCCTAACGGCTATCTTGTATAGGTACTTTATGTCCTCACTATCGATGATTATGTGTAGCTTATCTGGTGTGAAACCAAGGGCTATTAGGTCTAGGGCGTTTTCGTAGGCATACTTATTCGTCTGCTCAAGGGTATACCCCCCCTCCTTAACCAGGAACTTCTCATCATCCGTCAACTCAAAGAAGTAATCAACATTGAACTTATCCACAAACCACTTACTGAGCATCCAGGGAACTAGGTGGCCTATATGTAAATCAGCGCTAGGTCCCCTGCCGTTATACAACGCCCACCTTAGGCCGTTCCTTTGCCGATCCAGTATTGATTGTAAATCCCTATGTGCATAGAAGAATCCCCCCCTCCTTACTAGGTAATGAACCTCACCCGTTAACTCACGTAGTGTATTGATTTCGTTTTCCGTTATTAATTGAACACCGAACTCACGGGCAAGCCTCATGTAGTCTACCTTACCCTTAACCTCCCAGGCGTTACTATGAACTCATTCGCCAGATAATAACCACCGTACCCCCTAAAGAATTTGGCAAAATATAAGCATTATTGGTTACTTATCCTCAGAAGATCCTACGTGATGACGCAACTTAACCACCACACCCCCTGCCAAC
Organism: Vulcanisaeta distributa JCM 11213; assembly: GCA_001316125.1. Next base: position 316,486 of record BBCS01000001.1, on the reverse strand, counting down.
ACTTGACACCTCATCCTTAGAAAGCATTAGTCTACCAATACCGAGGAACTCACCATTCTCTGAGTATATGGCTACCTCATCACCAGGAATAGCGTTCCTAATGTCAATAACGAACCTAGCCATGACACTCCTGCCCTGTCTCACGAATGACGCAGCCTCCCTACTCACGATAACCACCTTATCAATCAACCGCGCACCCTCTAATGTCGGTAGTGGACGGCCATCACTAGCCTAATCGTGAAGATAAGCTTATTATCCAGGTAAATTCTCCTTAAACCACCCGTCTTGCTAACCTCAATCCTAGATTCACCACTTAACTTCTTTAGTATGTCAGGTCCATAAATGTACGACAATACCCCCCCTGATTATGTCCTCAGTTAATTGATTCATCCCTCCACATTTAAAGTAATGGCTTAATTTTAAGGCTTAATGCGTATTAACGCTGTGAGTTGGTATAACGACCTCGTAAATAGATTAGTACAGTGCAGGGCATGCCCAAGATTAGTGAGTTATAGGGAGAGCGTTAAGCCATTGCCAAGGTTTATGAATGATAATTACTGGAGGAGACCGGTACCACCATGGGGTGACTTGAGTAATGCCAGGATAATGATTGTTGGATTAGCACCAGCCGCTCATGGTGGTAATAGGACTGGGCGCATGTTCACTGGCGATAGTAGCGCCCAATTCCTGTTTAGGGCTTTATACGAGGCAGGCTTATCCAATAAGCCCTATAGTATTTCTAGGAATGATGGTGTTGCAGTTAAGTGCGTGTACATAACATCAGTCGTTAAATGCGCACCGCCAAATAATAGGCCCAGTAATGAGGAGATCCATACCTGTGTAAGCAATTGGTTTAGGTATGAGCTCGAGCATGTCAGGCCAAGGGCAATCGTGGCCCTCGGCCACATAGCATTTCTAGGCATTAAACTAGCCTGGGTATTAGGGCCGAGTTTAGGCATGGTGGTTATGTTGATTTTAATGGCGTTAGGATATTCATGAGCTATCACCCAAGTCCGAGAAATACTAATACTGGTAGGTTGAAGATTAAGGATTTAGTGATGATTTTAAGAATGGCCATGGAATACGCAGATTGTTAATCAGCCCAGGTATTTACTTAACCACTTATAAATAACCATTCTCTGAACCTCATTGGTCCCCCTCGCCAATCTCCATAAGCTTGGCATCCCTATAAATCCTATTCAACTTGCTATTGCTCCACACGCCATAGGCCCCTGTTAATTGAACAGCCCTTCTAATCACATCCATGCCCAGAAGTACTGACGTTAATTTAGCTATTGATGCAAATGCATAATAGTCCTCATACTTACGATCAAAGTGTAACGCCGCATCGTATACTATAGACCTCATCGTCTCTATGTACGCAATCATGTCTGCCAACTGAAACTGAATCCACTCCAGGTTAGTCATTGGCTGATCAAAGGCCCTCCTATTCCTAACCCATTCAAGTGCTTCCATAAGGGCGGCTTCTGCAAGGCCTAAGGTCACGGAGGCCACGGCAATCCTACCCAGATTTAACGCCTCCATGGCTATTTTGAACCCCCTCATTAACCTTGCCAACAACATCATCGTCGCCAACCACACAGTCATTAAATGTCAATTCTGATGTGCCCGTCCCTCTTATACCCATGACGTGTATTGGCTCGCCTCAATGCATTTATTTCTCCTCACTAGGAATGCCGTTATTGCCTTATGCCTAGCCTCCTTAGGTCCCGTCCTCGTGAACACTATGTACACGTCAGCATAAAGTCCCTGGGTAATCCACATCTTCTTTCCATTGATTACCCACTCACCACCCCCTCCTCTCGGCTCTAGTCTCAATAGCCGCGGCATCACTGCCACAACAAGGCTCACTTAGCGCAAACGAACCTATTAACTCACCCCTAGCCAGCTTAGGAACTAACTCCTCCTTCATTTGCTTGCTGCCGTACGTATAGAATGCGTCGGTTACTAGGAATCCCTGCACCTCGGTTAGTATTCCCATCGATCCACTATACCTCGATATAACCTCAATGGATAATGCTGTGCCTAGAATGTCCATCCCATAACCACCATACTCCCTCGGCAATATTGGAGACAATACACCATTCTTACCCAACTCCCTAATTACCTCACGTGGGTAGTAATTCTCTCTATCAATTTTATCGGCCACGGGTTCTATAAATCTTCTACTTAACTCATCAACTAATTCAATAAACTTCTCATGATCCTTTGTTAACGATGGATGCCGTATCGGTATCATAGTTCTACCTCCGGTAATCCCCCTTGTCAATATTCTATGGATTACTATTTTCTGCGCCTCATTAGTGCCCTCGGCAATCTCAAGCACCTTAGCATCCCTGTAAGCCCTCTCAGAGAAACTCTCCTTTGAATAGCCGAAGCCACCAAGTATTTGAACGCCATCCCTCGCTATCTCAACAGCCATTTGCGCCGTGTATAACTTAGCAATTGAGGCGTAGAGTACGAATGATGGGTCCTTATTATCATAAAGCCAAGCAGCCTTGTAAGTCACTGTCCTACCGATCTCAAGCTTTGCCTTCATGTCTGCCAACTGGAATTGAATCCACTCCCAATCAATCAACGGCTTACCAAAGGCAGTCCTTGTTTTAGCCCACTCAAGTGCCTCATCAAGTACTCCCTGCGAAAGTCCAAGGGCCACGCCTGAAATACCAATCCTGGCCAGGTCAAGTGTGACCATGGCTATTTTGAACCCCCCCTCATTAACCTTCCCTAATACATCGTCATCACCAACAACACAATCGTTAAACTTAACCTCGGCCTCGCCGGCACCCCCCCTCATACCCATCATCTCCAACTTACTAACCTCAACACAATCACTCCTCCTCACTAGGAATGCCGTTATTGCCCTATGCCTAGCCTCCTTAGGTCCCGTCCTCGCGAAGAGCAGGTAGATGTCTGCGTAGGCCCCCTGCGTAATCCAAATCTTCCTACCGTTTATGACCCACTCACCACCCCCCCTCCGCTCAGCCCTTGTTTCTATGGCAGCAGCGTCGGTGCCACAACATGGCTCTGTTAGGGCATACGATGCAACCCACTCACCACTGGCGATTTTTGGTAATATTTCCTCCTTTTGTTTATTACTACCGTACTTAAGCAGGGCATACACTATATTATCATTCACTATTTCCGTAATGAAGCCCAGGGTTGGGCTGTACCGGCTTAACTCCTCAACAACCACAACACTACCCCCCCTAAGATCAATGCCAGGTCCGCCATACTCGGGCGGTGCTGATGGAGTTAAGAAGCCCTGCTTACCAAGCTCCCTTATCAAATCCCTAGGATAGTAATCCTCAAGATCCATCTTCCTAGTTATAGGCGCTATGTACCTCTCCGCGAATTCCTTAACACTGTTCCTAATGAGTTGGTGCTCATCCGTTAGGAAGGGATCTGGCATATAAATTCATAAAATTATTATGTTAATAAGTATTACTAGGAGTTAGTACTTTCTTACTCAAAAGTATTATTAATAATACTATGATTATTGAGATTATAAATAATGAAAGGTACCACGTAAATAAGGTCATGAACAAACTCACATTAACACCAACCTCCTTAACTAATGCTTCAAGCGCATAAAATGCTGATACTTTCATGAGCATTTTCTCTATTATATATGATAAGTATATTATAAGTAGAGATAGAATTAGGGAGTAAGGCTCAAGCATACCAATTAGTAATAGGTATAACACAATACTTATTATTAGTGTGATTATATACGGCATTATTATGCCTGGTGGTACTAGAAAGCCCATGATCGTTAATAATGCCATGTTAAGTATGAACAGGTACCTACTGTATATGTACTTATATGATGTCACTATCATGGAGATGACATTAACTATTATTCCTAGAAACGCCGTATTAGAGCATTGAGGATAACGCGTTAGTACTAATTCCAGTATTAGCCATATGACACTAATCAGCATGTATGAAACATAGTCACTTAATCTCACCATACTTATCAACCATCGACTGTCTTAAAATTCAGCAAAACAATTCTACTCCTACTACCTATGGCATTAACTACTTTACTTAATTCGTCAATTAATGGCTCATCATCTATGGAAGTCCTGATATAGGCTATGTTAAGTAATTCGTCCTTATCTAAATACTTACGAAAATAATCTGGCAAATCAACAAACATATCACTCTCATTAAAACTCTTAATTACCCTAATTCTTATTTCACGCTCTAGGTAGGGAATAATGCCCCCCTACTTACGATTCTCTCCTCGACATAACCCCCCCTACGTATAAGTATTACTTTAACCTCACCGCAGTAATTAGATGAATCACTTATAACCTGTAGGCTTTATCAATGGGTCTCTCATCATTCTGCGGTATTAACACCCTTGATGAGGCATTAACTATGAATATGGGGGCATGAACCAAACTCACTCCTATTAATCATCATTAGCTCACTAACCCTAGCACTTGTTAGCCAATGTATTGATGAGGCAGGTCTTTCGTAGTCATACATTGATAACGACTTAAAATCACCCAACCTACCTTCCATTGACAGACCGTGCTCTGTATAACCACCAACACCAATCTTATCACTGGCACTAATCAATTGCCTTGGTCTTACTACGATTTCAACACAGTCACAAAGAAGTAATCTCTGAATTAATAAAAGCCCTAATGAATCTCTTAATTCCAGCACTCCACCAATAACCCTAGTGCTTCCAATCCACCTACCCATTAATTTAACCGTGAATTCACCATTAATCTTAACATTTAACGCGTTAGATTGAACGTGAGGTGAATGAATTAGGTTAAGCCTTGCCCCCCCCACCGTATTGGTATTCTCGATAAAACCTTTGCATTGATTATGATCGAAGAGCCTACCGTAAGTTCCACACTATTTTGTTCAAAGATTAGCCGCGAATACAATGCCGCAAGCATCGCTAATAGGTACCACGACAATACGTATGACGTAAACACTATGAAGAGTATTAACCCGAAGTACGTACCAAATAGGTTATTAGCCAGCAATCCAATGTAGGTAATGCCGGAGAGAACGAGGTATATAATCAATAACTTATTACTCGGTATTACGCGTATCATGGCCTACGAAGCACCCTCTCCATGAGTGGCGTCGGCACCTGCTGAAGTAACTGCCTAATTAATACGGTACTATCAATGCCAAGTGTTATAACCCTATGGTTTAAGACGTAAGGCGCCAGAACCTTCACGTCATCGGGTATTACGTAGTCCCTACCATCCAACAAAGCCCAGGCCCTAACCAACTTACTAAGTACCTGCGCAGCCCTTGGGCTTGCGCCTAGCTTAACGTCGCGGGCGTTTCTCGTAGCCCTTATCAGATTCACGATATACCTAATTATTGATTGGTCAATATATACCAACCGCATAAGAGACTGAAGCGCCTCAACCTCCTCCTTATTTACCACAGTATTAATTGAACCTACATTACCGAGATCTATATTCTCAGCAATCTTCATCTCAATATCCTCACTTGGGTATCCTAGTCTTATTCTTATCATGAATCTGTCTAGTTGTGCCTCTGGTAGTGGGTATGTTCCCTCGAGCTCTATGGGATTCTGCGTGGCTATTATCATAAAGGGCTTCGGCAACTCATAGGACTTACCACCAATTGTCACTTGACCCTCCTGCATAGCCTCAAGCAAAGCAGACTGAACCTTAGGAGGAGCCCTATTAACCTCATCAGCAAGGACTATATTAGCAAAGATTGGGCCAAACCTAACCTCAAAGTCCCCAATCTTCGGATTGAAGATGAGGGAGCCCGTTATGTCACTAGGCAATAAGTCAGGTGTGAATTGTATACGGCTAAAGGAGAGACCGAGGGCCTTCGCGAATGCCTTAACCAACGTGGTTTTAGCCAAACCTGGATAGCCCTCAATCAATGCATGGCCACCCGCTATTAGGCATGCGAAGAGTAGTTTAACCTCATGTTCATAGCCGATCACGGACTTAGAGACCTCCCTCAATAGTTTATCACAATCTGCTTGGCATTTACCGTGTCCATTATTATTTACCTAAAATCAATGAAAACACGCATATATTTTAAACTCAGCGCGCCCTAACATGGCTTATTAACACGTATATTAAGTAGCCAATTATCCAGGGTAAAACAAGTGCTAGACCGACTATTACTGATGATGCTATATCCGCCAGATTTACACCCAGTGTTGACTTACTGGGGATTGGGTATGGGGGGTAAACATAACCCAGCCGTTAACGAATGACTCATCCCATAGAATATTCGTTTCTGGACTAAAGACGTAGGTATTATTACCAATACTGACGCCGTAAAAACCAAGAACCACTCGAGTTGGTATGCCGTAACTTCTTAATACCGCCATCGCAAGTGCGGTAAAGTCAATTATTGAGCCTTTACCGGTATTAAGTAGATTATTTGGACCCACGGAATACGTAATGACCACGTACCTACACTAGTTAGCACATAGAATACCCTATTGACCACTGAGATTAAATTGTTCGGTCTCTCAATGCCGAATATTCTCGTGATGATGGAATTCGATAATGAAATACCAGTAGGACCTAGATACTCAATTACATACAGGAAGTTGGAATTACTAGTGCTCATAATCTTCCTGCAAACATACATGGTATAATTCGCTTCACTAATTGGTGATTCAGCAACAACGACGTCACCTGGCTCAAGTAACGTTAATTCCGTTTGTGGGTATACGCCTATTATTGATACGTTACTCACGAAGTACGATATTGGCGGCTGCGTATTAACAATGACTGGTATTGGTATTATCTTCATGGGCTCATTGAATGTTATGTTTATGGAATACTCAACACAATCATAGCCATTATTGAACCATATGGTTAATGGTGGTTTCGTAGTATTGACGCTGATTAAAGATAGCGTATTCACCAAGGTCCCATTACTATACTCATTAAAGACCAGGTACCTTAAGTAGACAGGCACCTTAGACTGCGCAATGGCCTCAAAACCCGTGTAATTACCCGGCATTAATACCGTGGGTATTGACACGGACTCATAGGCAATTATGGGCGTGAAATACCCTATGAATAATGAGTGACTTATTAAGCCGTGGTATGTACCTATGTACGTTAGATTACCCACCTTAAGTAGTCCCACGAAGGTGCCCTCGTAAATACCCTGAGGAGTCATTAGGTAGCCTGTGACGTTTTTAAATGATAATTGGTACACCGTGATTGAGAATGCACTGCCGATATAAATCATTGGTGCATTGATGGGCATCGATGAATTTCCCTGCAGCGCCTCAAGTAGCAAAAGCATTATTAATAAATTCATATCATTAATTGTTAATAATGCCAATTAATAAATCATTGGTACTTAAGGCAGTATTTCTTATGCTCATCTTATTACCTGCTCTATTTTCATCAATTAATGTACTTGGGAATGCATATGTGGGTTTTTACAATGTAATTAATTGGCCGGTAATAAGTGTGTCGGTAATTAACGGTACATACACAAGCAACGGCATAGTCATATTAATATCACCAGAGGAACCACTGAACCAGGAATACGCAGCCTTCACAGGTATTGGATTAATAGGTGGTAATTACCTCCTAATTAACGGCATTATATATGCCAATGGCACGATAGACATTGCCGAGACAATACCAATAAACGCATCAGTGAGCCTAGGCGTTACCAATAATAGGGCCATTGCCCAATTAGGCATTAACATTACCACCTATCCCTCGGATTATGAGATGATTGGACAACGAACATACCACATAGGCCAACTGGAGAGAGAATTCTCAATTAACGCCGCAATAAATAGTAGCGCATTGGTAATTCATGGTACGCAATTGGGTAATTCGCCATCTAATAAGACTGGTATTATGAGTATGAAGATGCGCGGAAATCGTTCAATTGTTTATGCAATAATTGATTCCTCATTGATCACGACCATAGCCCTAATTACATTATTAATGATATCACCATCAGTACTTAAGTACCAGGTATATAACGATAAGGAATGCATTAATGAATTATTTGCAGAGCTCATAAGAAGGCTTGGTATTAGGGACCCATCATTAACCATAGGGACATTCGTAATTACTTAGCGGGAGATCCCAGGGTCAATAATGACATTATTGATAAGTTAATTAATTATTACGAGGCGGCAATCTATGGAAATAAGCCATTAAATGTGAGGAATTTAAGAAGGTGATTAGAGAGACTCTTAATGCAAGTGCTCGTGGGAGGGATTGATGAGGCTGGTAGAGGACCTGTCATCGGGCCCATGGTCATGGCAATAGCCGTTACAAACGATATGAATAGGTTAAAGGCAATGGGTATTAGGGATTCTAAGGAGTTAAGTCCGGCCGGTAGGACTCGCTTATTTTCAATTCTTAAATCAACACTAAACTACATTGACTATGAGATCGTAGAACCCAGGGTCATTGATAATTACGTATATATGAATGCCCTGAACATACTTGAGGTTGAGATAGCATTAAGTTAATTAACAGGGCATTGAATAGTGTATCACCCCCCCAGGTAGTGTATATTGATTCGCCAGATCCAAGACCCGAGAGATTTAGGGACATGGTTAAGAGGGGGGGTGTTGTGGGTAATGTCGAGGTTGTTGCTATGAATAACGCCGACAAGTTAATACCTGTGGTGTCTGCCGCGAGCATAGTAGCTAAGGTGATTAGGGATTCGATAATTGAGGAATTACATAGAGAATATGGGGGGGATTTCGGTAGTGGCTATCCAAGTGATCCAAGGACCATGGCATTTCTTAGGGATTGGGTAAAGAGGCATGGTGATTTACCGCCTATTGTTAGGAGGAGTTGGTCCACGGTGAGGAAGTTACTCAGTAATAGCCTGGATAGGTACTTATCATGACCGTAACTCATTAAGTATAAATACCTAAGGAGTTATTACTATTACCGATGAGGACAAGCCTTATGGTTGCAATAATTGGGTTGGTATTCATGATCATTGGGTTCGCCTTATCCGCAATCCTCAGTAACATATTACTCTCATCATCACTATTCATAATAGGGTTCCTACTTAACATCCTGGGTATACTAATGATAAATAGGGACATTGAGAACCTGCTCGTTAAACTTGAGATGGAAAGTAATAGGCCAAGCCCTGACGATATTAAGAGAAGACCGCTCAGGAAACCAAAGAGATGAATTTACTAATGCTAGGCCTTTACATACGTCTTTTGATCATCAACTTTGGTAATTTTTATTTACTAACTCAATAAGCATTATGTAATTGGTGATTCTGTGAAGACAATATTAATAACAAGTGGTACGAAGGGCGGCACGGGTAAGACTACGATAGCGGTGAACATGGCCGTCATACTAGCCTACGAATTAAGGAGTAAGGCTCAATACCCAGTCGTGCTTATAGACCTGGGTTTAGACAGTGGTACGGCAACCCTACTAATGCTCGGCAATATTGAGGAGCAAATGCCATACACACTGGCTGATTACTTCATGGGTAAGATACCCGATCCACTCTCCACATTCTACGTGAAGACCTGGCAAATTGATAGTGACACCTTTAAGCTCGTATTCACGGCATCCCTTAGTCAATACCCAAGTCAGGTTAGGATTGATAGGTACCTACTCAGAGGCTTGTTAAATGCTGTGGAAGCCATTTCACCACTGTACGTAATAATTGATACCCCAGCCCTCGGCTTATCCTATGACACATTAATAACGCTACTTGAGGTTAGCACTAACGCGATTCTCATTGCCATACCTGACCACAGCAGCCTGAGGGCTGTTGGTAATGTGGTTAATTTAATACGTGACCTAAAGGCAAGTAATAAGTTACTGAAGCCAATATTAAATATGTTAAATATTAGGTATCCCGTGGATGCATTGAGTGGGCATCCGTGGACAAAACTCCTTAGGGATATTGTTGGTATTGAGCCCCCCCACGTGATTCCATATGACGACCTATTCCCAATAGTTAGGCAGGCATTGGAAATAGAGAGTCTTAAGTTATCATTTTATGAGTCGCCAGCCCTCGACTCAATTTTTAAATACATAGATTATTTAATGGAGACCGCACCACCAGGCTAGGCTTAATATGGTACGCTCGTTGATGGCGTGGACATGTCGCCAAACAACGCATTCGCTAAGAACGGCGACATTGCATAGACAAGGACCACCATTAGTGTCAGCACCACTGCATGCCTAAACCCAAGGGATAACTCACCCTCACCAAGCTTCCCAGCTATTAATCCCATTATGAATGAGTCAATCGTTATTGTGAAGGAGAATGAGGTAGCTAATAAATTAATTAATGGGTTAGACGTAGGCCCACCAGCAGCAACACCGCCAGGACCAACCCTAGTGACTATTGCAACCACGGAGAATATCAAAACCACCAATGTAACTATCAAAATAACAGCGCCAATGTACGGGACATACCTCAGAGGCCTTAGTCTAGCTCTCATGTTCTCCTGGACACTCACTATTGACGATGCGAAGCTTGCGAGCATATCAAGGACCTGCGGTGATGCACCACCAAGGTCTATCGTCTCGGTAAGTAGGAATGTAAAGACCTTTGAGTAATAACTGTGTAGTTTGGGCATTATTGATGATAAGACCTCCCTAATCGGTACACCATACCTAATCTGCCTAACCATGGTATCTAGGTACTTATCAAAGGCACCATACCTCCTAGTGTACTTCAGGGTCTCAAAGGTCTTCTCAGGTGTAAAACCACTCTTCCTCAACTCAGTCACATCCCTGAGGAACTCCGCATACTCCCTATCAATCTCCCACCTCTCACTAACAACCCTCATGGAGTAGATTGCGGTCGGCACGAAGGATAAAGCCAGGGTTAGGCCAAAGACTATCGTAAAGTCCAACGGAATTGGTAATCCATGAATATAAATCCTATTACTTAAATCTCTGTGAAATAGCATTACATACTCAAGAACGCCGAGCACCACAGCCACAGCCAACGAAGCGCCAGCCCACTTATAGGCCTATAGTCGGTGTATGGTGATCTAAAGGCCGATACCTCACCGAGGTATATGAACGCTATTGATATTGCAGGCACAACGAATAGACCGAACATGTAATTCGAGTTTATCGCTTGCATGAAGGCTGCATACCTATTGCCGAAGGGCGTCACGGCCTGCGCTAAGTAAAGCACGTCTAGGCCAATTAGGAGTATTGCTGCTGAACCTATGTAACTCTCCATGAGCATCCCAAGGAACTCGGCAGCCCTATTCATGCGCTCAATGGCATTACTAACAATGTCATGAAGCCTAGTGTTTATGTAGTGAACAACGTCACCGCCAGTCCTAACTGTAGTTATGTAACCACTGATGAACTCCCTAAGCATCCTACTCTCTATTACGGACGATACGTTTGATAAAGCCGTCAACGGATCCTCACCAAAGACCTTAAACCTAATGTACGACCACCTAGCCACCTTACCCATGACCTCCAGTATCTTCGCCTCGGCAATCCTCTCCACAGCCCTGAATACTGAAAGTCCTGAGTTTGTTATCGCAGAGACGTAGGCCACGAAAAACGGCAATTCAGTATCAACCTTAAAGGCGAGATCACTTGAGGTTATTCTCGGTATTCCAATCATCATTTCATACACTATTAATGGCATGAATATGAGGACAACACCAATGATTATTAGCACCAGGTCCCTAATACCGTACTGGGTTGAAAAGAGAAGTTTCATTTTGAGAAGTATTAATGCATTGCTTAGGTTTAGCATTATGAGAAGGACACCAAGTGGAGCCATTATTACAAGCATTATTGTTGTTATAAATAAGACCCTCGCTAAATAACGTTCAGGGCTCGTGAACGACAATGATGATGAAAGACTCTTCTCAAGCCTTTCGTAGATTCTCGTATTTCTTAACCTTAGGATTAGTGGTCCCATCACAGATAGTGCTAGTTCGTCTAGGTCCACATTCTATTCTATAATTTCAACTTTATAAACTTACCTCTATATGAAATGCGTCAATGCGTGAATGATTATATAGATGGCGAAGACCATTATGCCTAACGCCGAGATGAGCTTGACCGTAAAATCAACCCTGGAACCACCATAAACCTTACCAACATAAACAGCATATGGAAATACAAAGACCCAAATGAGTATCGCCGTGAACAAGCCCGCTATGCTGAAAATGCCGAATATGCTCATGAATGATAGACCCGCCGTGAGCCACCAAAAGACTTGATATGGATTCGTTAAACCCATGGAAACACCCATAAAGTAATTAAGGAGCACAGACCTATTACCACTGGAGCTCCTAGGAGAGAAGGTGGACTTTAAAATTGACACGGCTAGGTAAATCATCACCGCAAAACCAATGAAGTATAGGTAATACACGTAATGACCCAAAACCCTGGAGAAGAGGTAGGTAATAACCATGAGTATGCCATCGGCAGACATGGCCCCAAGACCAACACTAGTCCCATGAATCGGTGATCGAGTAGCCTCAGCGGCAATTAATGCATTCATAGGGCCAGGGGGAACAGCAAGGAGGAAACCAAAGACCATCCCAAGCATAAAATCATAAAACTGCTGAAACATTGAGGAAGACCGCCTAACGCCTAAAATTAAAAATTACGCATGAATTCTAAGTTAAGAGATGATGAGGATAAACCCGACGGACTATGAAGAATACTTGACCGACTGACCTTACTAACATTATAAATACATTATAATTTTTAATTAACTAAGATAATCCTTTTCTAGCTCATCAAGATCCTTACTCTCACTGGATGGAGCAACCACTATGCTAATGATGATTAGCGGTATCATTATAACAGCCAATACTATAAATAGTTTACTCAGTCCAATACTTAATAGTAATGATGGTAGTATAAGTGTACTTAAGTAACCTCCTAATCTTCCTGAAGAAAAGTTTATGCCGCTTGATGTTCCCCCCCTAAGCAATGTTGGGAATAATTCAGATGAGTAAATGCTACTTACGATATACCCAATACCGCCTAATACCCATAATATTAGCAAAACTATTGATAATGCTAATGGACTTTTAATAATCATTGATGATAAGCAGAGTAGTACTGCCGTGATTATGCCAGTGGGTATTATCAATTTTCTCCTACCAAACTGATCGCAACATCTAAATACTACCAATCCACCAATGACAAAGCTAATCCACTGTAATCCACTTATGAGCAATGCCATGGCTTTACTAAGCCCCATTACACTAACAAGTATCGCCGGTGTGTAATTTGCAAATATTGCCAAAATGAAGGTCCAGGTAAACAGTGATAAAGCCGTAAAAAAGAGAGTCAATGCATACTTACCGCGATTCCTAAGCCTAGCATCCTCACCACGTACCCTTTTAATCTGCCACACCCAACTCTCGTTAATACTCCTCCTTAAGGCCAGAACCACTAATGGCGGTACCATACCTAAACCAAGTAATACCCTCCAGAACTCATCACCCATCACATTTAATAACGGCAATGCAACCATCACCGCCGCAATGCCACCAAGACCCCCCCATAAAATACTCTGCAACGAAATCAGCTTACCTCTATTATACCTATTAGATAACTCCGCAATCAAGCTAGCACCTGATGGAATATCACCCCCCCTATTCCAAGACCCACCAATAACCTACCGAGGATTATGACGAAGGTTGAATACGCCAAGCACTTATTAATGAGCCCAGGGCAAAGAATGCCAGTACATTAAGGAGTATAGCCCTCCTGCCAAGTATGTCCGCTAACCTACCAAAGATTAACGAACCTATCACCGAACCTATAAATGGCGCCGAGATTATCAACCCCCCCTCAACTTCGGGTGTCATCCTAAAATACTGACTTAGTGAAAGTAATGCAGAACCACCTAATAATAACGCAAATCCATCAGAAAAACCACCCATTCCAACCAGCACAGCAACATAGGTATCCTTATTCATCGCAATTACAGGGTGATGATGCGCTTTAAAGGAATAGTTATAGAGGCTAAAAATGCAATGATACTTAAACTTTATATATTATTTATATCCCGACCTTCTACATGACGATCAACCTTAATTTTCCTCACAAAACTAATCTTAAAGTAAGGGCATGAAAACGGTACGACCACGAAGTGGTTTGGGATTGAACGAGGAACTGGCGGGCCCGGTGGGATTCGAACCCACGACCTACGGGTTAAGAGCCGCCGCTCTACCTGGCTGAGCTACGCCCATCTTCGGCTATTTTTCACTAATTTAAAAGCATTTTTCTAGGGTCTTCGTAGTATTGCGTATTTTTAGTGCTTTGTTTAAATGGTTAGGTTGGGGGGGTTTGGTTTTGATGAGGTTTGTCCTGGTACTCGTATTGGTTGTTATTGCGGTCTTGCCCATTGTCTCGTATGCGCAGGGTTGGTATGTGGTGGTAGGTTCGGGCCAGGTCTTGGTTGTGGTTTCACCAATTAACTCAACCTATATTCTCAATGTTATTGGTGGGGCGAGGTGTTGTGTTTATGCTGAGGTTTATGAACTGACCTATCAACCCCCCCTCATTAATGAGCTGGCTAACTTGGCTCAGAAGGCGTCGAGGTCTACGTGGTCTTATCAGGCAATGTGTATGGCGGTATACCCGAGGAGGAGTACTCAGCATTAATGAGTTAATTAGTTCTGGCGCCCACGTTTCCTTTAATTACGGCTATGACTATGTACATAGCAAGGCTTCATCATTGATAACAAAACCGTAATAATAGGCTCAATAAACCCAACCTACTACGGCTTTGAGAGGGACCTAGGTATTGACCTCGTGATAGAGAACTCAAGCATCGCCCAGGTCTTTGCCGAAATAATACTCACCGATTACCACAATGAGTCAATCACGCAGATTAATTACCCAGGTATTGTGGTGTCACCAATAAACTCAGCGGAGTACCTAGAGGACTTACTCAGTCAGCCAGGAACACTTTACATGGCCATGGAGGAGCTCTACCCATCCTCTGGTATGTACGGCCTAATCCTAACACATAGTGATAGGCTAATACTCGTTGGACAACATACCGAGAATGAAGAAGCGGTCAGCGAATTGAACGCAGTAATGATCAAAGACCTAGCGGCCAAGGCGATAGTCATCGGCGATTACGTTTACGTAGGAAGCGTAAACCTCGATTACAACTCACTAAATCACAATAGGGAACTCGGCATAATAATAGAGAACCCACAGATAGCCCAGGAAATAACCACAATAATACAACAATGGTACAACGAAAACAACACACAAAACCAACAAACAACACCACAGGTTAATTACGCAACACCAACACAAACCCTACTCCTCCTAATACTAATCATAATAATCATATACATGCTAAGATACACGCTAAGACCAAGAAGACGAAGAAGAATGCCAAGGCTATAACCATGAATAAGACGGCCATAGAAAAACACTTTTAAACCAGAGAAGGAGAAGGTCATGGAGCGGGGGGGGTAGCTTAGCCCGGCTAGAGCGCCCTGGGGGGGCAGCAGCCCCCGCGTAGGGCTCATAACCGGGAGGTCCCGGGTTCAAATCCCGGCCCCCGCACCATGGTCGTTGTGTTTGGGTTTTATCGTTATGGCCATTTAATAGGTGTGATTGTTTGTGGTGGGTGATCCTGTGGAATTGTAACGTGTGCCGTGGGTTATTCATTGTTTATTGTTCGTAAAATCATTATTAATTATTTATTTGGTATTAATGCCTATTATGTATTAATAATAACGTTGTAATAGGTTTGTTTTTATTTGAGTCATTGAGCAATGGGAAGGCGTGTTATATGGTTTCCGTTATTGACTTTATTATTTCCTTTGTTTGTTCTATGCTTTTTTGGATTCCTTGCCATGTCTCGAGTGGTACCCTTATCTTCACGTTCCTCCACCTGTTGAGCACTTCATCAACGTACTTCTCCGCCTTCCTTAGGCATTCTGGGCATAGGTAGTACTTGCCGACTGGTATTACGTTGACGATCTCCCTATTCCCATGATTATTCATGTGGCATTCGAGTTCAATTCTCCTAACGCCATCCTCAAGTTCCTTAATGATGCTTAACTCACTTAACTTTGAGTGTACGGTCTCCACGAAGTCGCTGATATACCTCAGCTCCGAGTAGTCCTCTGGCACGAATACATTGGCTATGTTGGCTATGCTCCTAACATCATCCTCAATAAACCAATCCGCAACACTGAGTAGAAATGCCGCATTCAACATGCTGTCTAACCTACTTATCAATTCCTCATTAACCCTAACCCTAGCCGCAACACCACCATCAGGGTTTAAGAATTCGATATACGGCTCCTTACCACCTACAATCCTATAATCACCCCCCCAGTCACCGCTCTTACCACCCAATGACTCCTCAATACTTGACCACCAAACCCTATACTCACTCTGACCAACCCTAAAGGACACGACAAAGCCGTCAGTAAACATTGGCCTAGCCAGAACATCAACATTACCGATAACGTAATCCCTGGGAACCTTGATAGTGATTCTATTCCTAATTGAGTCCCTAAGCGACCTCAGCTCCTTAATAATCCTAACCACATCCCCCAAGACCAACCTCAACAAACTCATACGATGAGTTGTTGCCAGGGATGCATTTAAATCTTTTTAGTATGTTCTGGATAAAGATTTTATAGATCTCTATATTATATTGCAATTATTCCCTTGTAGAAGGTAAAATAATATTTGATATAACAGGAAATGATATGTACAATAATTACTGGAAAAGAAAAAAGAGATAGTGATTTCATTTGAGCCCACGATAGTGGGCTTACCTGATATTTTGCTACCTTTATTTATTTTTGCTTTTATTTAAAGGTTTCTCCAGTGTTTTCTTTAGAATGATCCTATCATTAGTTTTGTGATTTTATTTGCTATTTGTAAAGTATCGTGTGAATCATTAATGTTAAATATTGATTAAGCTACTTACCTTATCGTGAGTATAAGGAGCTGTACTGAGAGTGGGATTATGTGTTCGAGGTATTTAAAGGCCTTTGATTGCTTGATTGTTCATTTTTGGTTTCATGAACTTGAATTAACAGTTGAATTTATTATTAATGATTATGGATTTCTTGATTCATTAATAGTCGAGGGACCTATTTTTCGTAGCCCGGGTAATTACGTTCAAGTTAGATTTGAGGTCTATACGAAGTATTCATCGATATATGGTGACGTTATTCGTAACCATGGCGATAAGGAGGTCCTTATACGGATATTATGTGAGGGAGTTAGGAGGGAATTGTTCATACAGTATAGTAATGAGGATTTCATAAATAATCCATGTAAGTACGCCGGTAATATAAGAGGTATTGCGAGCAATCCTAATGATGATTTGACTCTGAAAATAATTACTAATGTAATGAGTAACCTAGGAATAACGCCTTTAGGTGAAAAATCCGACTTATTATTATGCTAAATCACACTGCTTAATTTCCCTCCACGGCCTTCCTAATCCTCTCTATGCCCTCCCTAATTAATACCTCATCAAGTGCGAAGCTGAGCCTTACGTATTCCCTACCCATATTTGTTTCTGAGAAGGCTGTTCCTGGCAATACGACGACACCGTAATTCTCAAGTAACCAGTCAGCGAATTTCTCAACATCCATGCCCAATTTATTGAGTATTTTCTTAACCCTTGGATACATGTAGAAGGCGCCCGTACTCCTCCAAACCTCAATGCCTGGTATCTTCCTCAACTCCTCATACATCACATCCCTCCTCCTCCTGAATAGATCGATCATTGCCCTGGAGCTCCTCCAGGATGCTTCATTCCTAAGAGCCTCAACACCAGCCTTCTGGGCAATACTTGGCGGGCAACTATAGGTATTTGCTGCCAACTTCCTTATTGGCTCGATAACCTCCCTACTCGCCACCAGGTAACCAAGTCTCCAACCAGTCATTGAGAACGTCTTACTAAAGCCATTGGTGTACAGCACGTAGTCTCTCCAGTCGGGCTCAAGTTCTAGGACGCTTTTGAAGGCCCCCAGGTTCATAGACGAAATTATCATAGATCTCATCAACAATAACCAGTAATTTATAGTCCTTAGCTATCTCAAGCAATTTCATAACCTCCTCAGCCTAAAAATGGCGCCAGTGGGGGGGTTATGCGGATTATTTATTACAATGGCCTTCGTCTTCGTGGTAACAGAGTTCTCTATGGCCTCTAGGTCAAGTCTAAACCCATTCTCCGGGTCAAACTTCATGGCAACGTAAATGGGCTTACCACCGAAGAACTTCGTAAGCTCTGGATAGGCTGGGTATGTTGGGTCTGGTATTATAACCTCATCGCCCGGCCTTACGTAGGCTGCTATGGCTAGGAAAATAGCCGTCTTAGTGCCCGTGGTCACAATAACCTCATCAGGCCTAACACCGGCGTGATACCTGTAATTGAGGTAATCAGCAATGGCTTCTCTAAGCTCCCTAATACCCTCCGTCTCTGTGTAACCAGTGAATTTCTCATCAAGGGCCTTCTTGGCTGCATTTATTATGTTATCAAAGGTTGGTATGTCGGGTTGGCCAATACCAAAGGATATAATCTTAATGCCCTTCCTCTCAGCCACCTCACGCGCCTTAGCTAGGTACGTGAAAGCCTTCTCGCCTTGTAACTCCCTGACAGTATCCTTTAAATAATCATTAATTGGATTCATCAGCTGAGCATTATAATAACCTCTTAATAACTATTTTTCAACAAATAATCTACATCACACTAATTATTACTATATAACATGCTGTTTTAACCCTGAATCATAAGAATAAAGTTCAAAACATTCAATCACTCAAGAGACTTCAGCGACATATCATCCTCATAAGAAATAACGCATATGAACTCAGCCTCATCATTGCCAATATTCTCAATTGCATGCGGCTCATACGGTCCTGTGAAGAAGAAGTCCCCTGGACCAAGCTCGTATGTCTTATCATCAGTCCTAACCCTGAGTTTACCCCTGAGAATTACAACAGCCTCAGTATACTTGTGATTATGAAGGGGCATAACACCGCCAGGCTTAACTATGAACCTCCTAACGGCGTATTTAGAACCATGTTCCTTAGTTATTAACCACTGAACGTAGAAACCCCTCGTCCCCCTTAATAATTTTGAAACATCCTCAAGAGGAACATTATTTATATTGCCAACAATCACAGACAATTACTTAACGTTAGAGTACTTAAGTAACACTGTCACATTGGGACACGCCGTATAAATGCATAATACTTACCGTATTCTTGAACATTATCTGTATACATATATCTATCGGCATCTTCATTCGAGTCACTCCTCCTTATATTACCTCTGTTAAATTTTATTCTAATCATACGGATATCGTATAACGTAATTCTTTAAAAACCTTTCTACGAGAATAAACCTTAACTGCTCATTCTCGTTTTATGAATTTAAATCTCTCGTAAATGAGGGTCACCCTGTTACCTTCTATAAAGAACTCAGCAGGTATTTTGGTCCCATTCATTAGGGTGTAGAATCTGGCGTAATCCCTTCTTACCTCATCTGGCACAAGTATTGTCGTCTCCTCAGTATACTTCGTCACGCTCTTCATTATTAAGTAGTCTCCCTGCCTTTGTATTGAGATCTTTACAGTACGCTATATGCCTCATACGTGCCCTCTAACCTCTTATTCACCTCCTCAATCATAAAAGCCCTTAATTCACTTGGGTCATGACCAAGCAACTTACTCAGTATGTAAATTCCCATCTTTGATAGAGGATAGCCCTCGCGTTTGCCATTATAACGACCCCAATTCTATCGCTTGGTACATATGCATATCCGCCGTGTAAACACCCACATTACCACTATGCTCGACTAACTTCCTGCCATAGAAGTCCTGACTCACTATTAGTCCATAGCCGTACCTCTCATCACTGACTATCTTCCAAGGAACATCAATGTAGCCTCTCTCAGCCCTCTCTACCCACTCCCTGCCCAGTATCTTAACGCCATTGAGCTCACCTCTATTTATTAGCATTGATACGTACCTCGCCATATCAATTATATTACTCAATAACCCACCATCTGACGTTATTCCAAATGGGAACTTACTCGGTAAGTGCTACCCTCCTTATCAATTATATATGGAGTAGCGACCTCAGGATCCTTAAGAACCTCCTCTACCGTGAAGTAAGTCCTGGACATACCTAGCGGTCTCAGTATTTTGTCCCTAACGAAGTCCTCATAGGGCATGCCGCTGATCTCCCTGATTATTAAGCCCAGCATTACATAACCCTCATTCAGGTAGAAGAATCTCTCACCAGGCCTTGCCACCGCCCAATCAGTTGCATTCCTCATGAATGCAAGTACATCCTCGGGTGTAGCCAGCGGTAGCCAATTACTTTCAAGGCCGAGTATACCATTTATGTAGGCCTCCGCATAACCAAGTGCGGGTAATCCACTACTGTGCGTTAGTAGGTGGTGTATTGTAACCACACCTAATGGGTTTAACTTAATCTGCACGTACTTATCAACGGGATCCTCAAGACTTAACTTACCCTCTTCCGCGAGTTTAAGTATTGCTAATGCCGTGAAGGACTTGGTTATTGAACCTATTCCGTAAATTGTCCGCGGTGTTGCGGGTAAGCCCTTATCAATATCCCTAAAGCCAAAGCCCTTGGCATAAACCAACTCATCACCCTTAATAATGCCTACACTTAGACCTGGCAACCTAGACTCCCTAATTTTACTGAGAATGAACTCCTCGATATCCTCAAAATCCATTGATAAAATGGTAACTCCGAACCTAATTAACCTAATTGTGGTATTAACTCCCTAATATCGCACGCAACCTCCTTAGCGATTCCGTACTTATAGTCACCATTCGCCCTAACAATATTTAATGATTCCAGGTATTTAACGAGGGCTGCAGTCTCCGTTAATGCCATGTACCTATTCATTGGGTCGAGGTCTACGTACTTCTTATCATCATCCACCTGAGCCTATTCGCAATCTCAAATATGGTTAATTCCTTGCTCCTCAACACATTCAGCACTTCACATAGCCTTGAGACCCTATGCGCAATAAGTTCATCGATTCTATCATTAACACTGCATATTTCGCCCTCATGTCCTGGGTATATGCACTTAAGACCCGCCCTCTTAATCCTGATAATCGAGTTGAGGTAATCACGAAGTGGATTACCTGGGTTTATTGGAGTTAAGCAACATGTGTTGTTATTGTTGGTAATATTAAGTCGCCCGTAAATGCAAGCCTATAGTCATCAAGTATTATCGATATGTGACCCGGTGAATGACCCGGTGTTAATAATACATGCGCTCCCCCCCCAATGTGTTCCTCCTCAACATTAACTATGATGTCCGGGTTAAACATGCTCAATTTCCTTCTACTCGATAAACCACCGGCTACGTTCTTGTAAAGCTCCATCTCGGCATTGGGAACTCCGTAGCGCATTAGTAATTCAAGGAACTCCTTAATGAATAAGTCCCTGTCAAGCATCTTCAGAAGTTGTTCATAATCCCTCCTATGCATGACAATGCTTAACCCAAGCCTACTGCGCAACCCATCAGCTAAACCAGTATGGTCAATGTGCATATGCGTAATGAATAACAGGTCTAACCTGCAATTCGGTATTTTATTCAACTCATTAATTAATGGATTAAGGAGCTCAGTATTTGGGTAACCAGCGTCAATCATTACACACCCATTATCCATCTTTACCACGTATGAAAATACGTAACCAGGCTCCATAGGCATGAATACCCTTAATTGATAAATAAGGCCATTAACCTTCTCAATAAGCTCTATCATTGCCTTATGAGAAATTAATTCATTGATTTTAAGTTATTCTCCGGCAATAAACGTAGCCATAATCCTCATGAACATGACCAATAAAGGCACACTCAAAGTCCCTGCTTAATACGTTGAGTAATTTCTTAACTGGTATGCCAGTGACCCACCTGTGATACTCAAAGATTAACTCCCTGAATAATCTGACGTGCTCATAATCGTTAAGTATAACGTCATACTCACAGCCCTCACAATTCATCTTTAAAACATCAGTGTTTATACCAGTCTCATTAATAATTTCACCCAGCGTGGCTAACCTGACCCTAGCCCCCCCATTAACGCACATGTAATCATTAGCCACAGGCCCGAAGTAAGTAGCCATTATGCTCCCTAGGTCCATGTCCATGGGAACGCATGTCACGCCGGAGACACTACTAAGTGCTGCATTGATGGGTATCACCCTATTAATTAATTCCCTCGACCTAATATTCCTAACAAGCTCCTTAAATGCCTTAGGATGGGGGGGCTCAATAGCCACAACCCTACCTGCACCCCTCATTACGAAGTAAATTGCCGTGTCACCAATGAATGCGCCGACATCGATCACGTCCTTATTC
Source organism: Vulcanisaeta distributa JCM 11213 (assembly GCA_001316125.1). The sequence goes on along the minus strand of BBCS01000001.1, from coordinate 294,098 downwards.
CTAAAATCAATCACTCCATACCTATCATCATATATCGAGAGGTAATCCGCGTAATAATCCATTATAGCACTATAGTGAAGAGATAATTTGGCATTTTCTGCCCAGCCCACTTAGTTAAGCCGTGCTGAGTCACCGCAATTTTTGCCATATAACGCTTACTTCCCCATTTGCTCTTCTCTGTCCAATGACATCGATAATAGAAAGGCTCGGTATAGAGCACATACCAAGCTCAATGAGGCATGGTAAGACCATGTATCAATTCACGTTGTGGTTTGCGAGTAACCTAACCGTAGCCGACTATGCCTTGGCCCAATACTATACATGCTGGGTCTACCAATTCCCTGGCTGGTACTCGCCCTAGTACTTGGCAATGTACTAGGTGGACTATTGGTCGGGCTTTTGGCGGCCATGGGACCTGCCTACGGCTATCCACAGATAATGATTTCAAGGGCTGCATACGGTAGGGTTGGGAACCTACCTTCGCAATAGCGAATTGGGTAAGTACCCTTGGCTGGTTCTCAGTGAATGCAATAATTGGTGGTTACATAATTAATTACGTAGACCCAGCAATACCACTCTATGCCGCAATCCTTATAACCGTGTTGACTCAATTCGTAATTGCACTCTTTGGATATGACATAATACACAGGTCTGAGTACGTACTATCAATAATACTGGGCATAATGTTCACGGTCTCCCTAGCCCTAGCACTGTCAAAGCCACACCTACTGAGCGCTTATGTAAGGACTGCCTCCTTCAATCCATTCAACTTCGCAATAGCGCTGGCGACGGTGTTCAGTTACATAATGTCGTGGGGGGGCCCATACGCCAGCGACTACTCACGTTACCTGCCGGAGAACACGAGTAGGACGAAGATAATAGCCTACGCGGCCCTTGGAGGCTTATTGGCCAGCCTATGGAGTGAGGTGGTGGGCTTCGCCGTCAGCGCAGCCACAGGAAACACCAGTGGCTTACCGACCGTGCTTGTCCAATTCATGGGCAATTACGGAGTTGCCTACGCCATAATAGCCGTGATAGCCCTATTCCTAGGCGCGTTAGCCGCCAATGTCCTCAACATATACACCAACTCCCTATCAGCCCTGGCAATTTACAATAAGGCAAGGAGGTGGCAAGCGTTAATAGCCGGCGCGGTGGTTGGCACGGTAATGGCAGTACTCGGTGGGTTGAACTTCGTGGGTTACTACGAGGGATTCCTACTATTCCTAGACTACTGGATAACGCCTTGGATCGGCATTCTACTGGTGATGTTCTACGTGAATAAAACCAGGGATTGGAAACTCGTGGAAAACGGACCGAAGGTAATATGGAAGGCACTACTCGCTACGTAATCGGCTTATTAATCTCGGTACCATTCATGAACCTAAACGCCGCGACCGGGGGGGGCTTAGTACCCTTCGTAGGCCCAATAGCCAATGCCCTCGGTGGTGCTGACATAAGTTACTTCATATCATTTATAGCAGCCTTAATAATATACCTATTATTCACCTTCAATTATAGGGGGGGAAAGGAAGAGATGATATCCTAAAGATCATCACAAGTAGGTTAAAATTTAATTTAAATTCAGCAGTATGGGCATACTGTTATCTTTATCCTCCTTATCCTGGAATTTATGATGTATGATACGGCTACCGTGAGTATTATTGACGCTATTAATATAATTAGGTACCAAGTGCTTACTATTGAGTAGTAGAAGGTTATTGCGAGTATGGCTATTCCAATGGCTATGGCTACCCTGCCACCCAGGTGGTTAGTCTCAGGCTCCCGCCGCCACAAGTATTAGGCTTAATACGTAGTATAGGGAGTCTATGGCGTAGGCATCCTCCATGGCGTTATAGGTCAACTCCAGGGGGGGCTTAACGTAACCACTTACGTAGGCTGCGACGTATGCGAGCACTATGGTTAATACAGCCACGGCGGTGCTTAGGTAAAGGGCCTTGTGCGGGCTCTTATACCTGGGATGGGTCTCGGCGAGCCAGGTGGGTAATAATCCGTCCCTTGCTATTCCATAGAGCATCCTAGCAGTTGCATTTAGTGTGGCTAGGTAGCACCCAAATACGCTTATCATGACGCTTATTGCGAATAGTACTAGCCCTGGCGTACCCAGGTAATGCCCTATCAATGTGTAGACTGGGTTCGGACCCATGCCCTCAGCCATATTCACAAAGTTATTAATGGCGCTTTGTGTGTAGCCTATGTTGAGTAGTATTGCGTATGTGACCAGTATGTATAGTATCCCCATGAATACCGTGGCCCACAGCGTGCTCGTTGGCACGCTCTTCCTTGGGTCCCTAACCTCCTCGGATATCTGCGTGCTTACCTCAAATCCCATGAAGTAGGTTATTGCGAAGATTAGGCCTCCTGACAATGCCGCCAACATGCCGGTAGGTGTTGTTGCGAAGGTCCCCCCCTGTACCGTGAATGGTAATGCCGAGAGCCTGTTAAGGTTTGCTGCGAATGAGAGGATTACGAATATTAATAGGATGGCTATCTCGATACTGGTCAACGTCATTTCCGTCCTTATGCTCGGCCTTATACCAAGGACCGCAGGTATTAAAGCTAGGACAATGGGTATTGGTAGTAGGATTAGTGGATTTATCACGTGGCCCGTTACCGCATATATGCCCTCTGTACCGAGGTATGCAAAGGCTATGGCAACTGAACCAACACCAACAATGCTGTAGAACACTGCATAGATGATTCCATTCACGAAACCAGTCCTTGCATTGATGGTATTTGTCACATAGGCGTAGAAGCTCGCTGCGTGTGGGTATTTATGGGCCAGCACGAATATTGAATAAACAATGGCTAACACGCCTAGTAACGTGAGTAGCATTGCCAACGGCGCCGCTGCGTATGCACTACCCATTATTAGAGCAGCACCACCCGCTATACTGTAGGCTGGTGCCTGGCCTGCCAATGAATTATACAGCGAACCAAGGAAACCGGTGGCATTCCTCATTAACTCATTACTTCTCTGCTTTGCCATCGATATACATGTCAGTACGGCATCCCTTTTATACTTAGTTAAACGTTTAATAGCCCTGACTAACGTGAAAAACTAAATTAATTATAAAGTGGGTTAGAGGTTATTGAGGGTAGGTAAGTGAGTAATACGGCGCTCAGCGATTTACTGAATACCCTGGTGAATATGAGCATCATTGAGAAGAGGATGATAAGTATGCCGCAATAGACCAATCTAAGCCGCCACTGCACGAACACTTTAAGAGAAATGACATAAATAAGTGTAGGATCTAACCCATATATTTAGGGCATGAGGATTAGAGACATGTACGTAATAGGAGTTGCATCGGCATCCTTCTTCATGAGCTACTTCTCTAGGCTTGCCTGGAGCATAGCATCGGCATACTCATCGCTAAAACCAACTATTGTTGAGGATAGCATTGTCTTCTCATTATTCTTCGTAGGCTACGTGGTCGTTCAGGTACCTGCCGGAATTATTTCAGATAGGATGGGTCCGAAGTACGTAATCGTAATATCATTAATAGGTCTGGCGGCATCATCCTTCGTATCCGGTATAGCTAATGCCATGTGGGTTGAGTACGTGGCCAGTCTCTTCATGGGGGGGTTAAGCGCTGGGTGGATTTACCCGGCAACCGTGAAATTGTTGACAATTAGCTTCAGTGGTCCTGAGCTGCCGGTTGCCATGGGTTATTACAGCATCGCCTGGCCATTATCCATAGTGCTTGCCGGTGCTACCTTACCTGAGGTCTGCATTGCCCTTGGTTGGAGGTGGAGTTACTACATAATTGCCCTCGTTTCAATAATCATAGCATCACTGTACATGCCCATTAATGTTAGGGGTTATGGTGGTAATGCACGTAGAGCATTGAACCTTAAGTTATTGAGGAATAGTGACGTTATAGTTGTTAGTTTCTCTGGTTTTCTATTCTTCATGTCATACTGGACAATAACGCTTTACGCCTATAAGTACTTCCTATCGATAGGACTTAGTGATTACGTGGCTGGTCTCACTTACTCACTTCTTGCGTTGCTGGGTATTCCATCAACATTGATCGCCGGCTACATAATCAGGGGCTTAGGTGTTAAGAACACCCTATCATTATTCGAGGCACTATACGGAGTATTGACAATGTTACTTGCCGTGGTTACCAGGGAATTGCCATTAATGGTGTTGGCGGCGTCCATGGGCCTTATTAGGTTTGTAATAACGCCGGCAAACTCAACCGCTATTTCTAAGATAGGCGGTGAATTGGCCGGTAGTGTGACTGGCATTGCAAACCTATTCTGGCAGTTAAGTGGTGCCGTTGCACCAGCGATAGCGTCGCTTATACTAACTAATATGAACTATCAAGTACTGTGGGTGGTGATGGGGGGGCTCGTGATAATATTATCGGCTGTGATTTATCAATTAACGTTAAAAGTTAAGTGAATACTTTGGAAGAAAATTAATTATTAATACTTAAGGTTACATTATCTAGAGCTTTATGCCGCAATTAATTACCATTAAGAGCCACCTGGGCATTGGCAATACATTGGGTTTAGCTTTACTTATCGCATTTACGGCCTTATTATTAATTGCCATACCAGGCATTGCCGAGGTTAATTATGTGGTTGAGATACCGCCAATGAGCATGTTTAACGTCACTAATTTATCGAGTAGTACCTCATTCTCGTACACATATGCAAACATGACAGGCGGCATAGCGTACCTACCACCAGCTTGGTATTATTACTATAATTTTAGTGCACCGGCTGGGTCGTACATAGATTACAGTATTTGGAGTACATCACCAATAACACTATACATATTCACTAAACAGCAATTCATGAAGTATTTCAATGGAAATAGCATTAATGAGTATCTGTACTCAGTAACTGGTAGTAACGTGACCGGCTATTACCGCATTAATACGACCGGGACTTACTACATAGCCATCGCCAATGAAGGGACAAGTCATACATTGGTTATTTATGCCATATCACTAACAGAAAAGCCAGCACTAAATCAATGGGGGGGATTCCCAATGGGGGGGATTGCTGATTATGGTATTGCCATTGTTAATAGCACGTATTTTGCCTATGAATATGAGACTAATGAGTTCATCGGTAAGGTCATCATAAATAACGTATTTACCCAGGAACCAAGCTCATGCCCAACGGGCTATGTCGAACCTGGCAATAACTGGTTTAGTATTCAGCTCAATACAGTCCTCGTGGTAAATACAGCCAGCGGCTATACTCAATACTACTGGCTCCAGAACGTACTATTGTTTGACTCATTAAATCACACGGCTCAGATAGGCGATAATGTGTGGAATAGCACATCAATTAACGCCTCACTTAGTAACAACTTAGTTAGCGGTAATGGAGTAATTAGTCCCGTAAACACCACGACAAGCAATACAACGGCCTACGCATACTACACAGAAATAGCGCAACAGGTACATTTGCCATTTACAATATACCTAATAACAAGGACTGGGTTAACAGGTAATGGTTATCCCTGGATTGCCTTCGGCTACTCATACAATGGATTATCAATTGTCTGGTTTGACAACGTTACAATTAGAGTGAAGTCCTCGTCAACGTATATGGAGGTGTCACCAACAAGCAATAATGGTGAATTAATGAACGATGCCGAATTAGTAATCGCAGGACCGTGGAATAGCGAGTGCACGGTGGCTAAGTCCCTAAATATTACACTAGCCCTTTACTTCGCATGGCCATATCCAGACGATTATTACATATCGCCAGTACCCTCGACGTGGGATTTCGGCACGGATACTGCCGAAACCATATACGATGCTCATGTGATACCACTTAATTACGGATTCGCCAATGTTATTCACGGTCCTGAGGAATTGAACTTTCTTAGTACATACTTCATACCATTAATAATCATTAATCCCTTAAATGAGTCCACGATGGTTGATGTATATACCGTGAACTCAACAACTACGTTAGTCGAGCCGAAGATAATTACCGTAGTACCTAATGAATCTAGGTACATATTCACGAACTACTTAATTAATAATACATACATAATCACTACAAACGCATTGAACTTAACACTTCAGGGACCAACAAGCGTCTATATTAATTATACGTTGCAGTATATGATAATAATTGATGATCAAAGCAGATTACTAAGTAATGAAAGTGGTTGGTATAATTCTAATTCAGTGATAGAACTTAGTGAACCAGCAGTTTACTACCTCGGTAATAGGACACGATTAGTGTTTAATGCTTACTATGTATACCTCACGGGAACCAACCTCTACCGCATAATAACAAGCAATATTATTGATTTACTAATTAATAGTCCATACACAGTCATTGTTAATTGGACAAGGCAATATCAGGTTAAGGTAAACAGTCCTGTACCTGCGATAATTTCCCTAGCCGGGCTACGGAACATCAGTGGCTACTCAGTAACGACATGGGCTAATGAAAGCTCTACATTATTCATTTTCGTGCCTAAGTACTACGCGTTGGGTAATAATACACGCCTAGTCTATCTAGGTAGTAATGAGACTATCATTGTTAATTCACCCCCCCTCAGCATATCCTTAAGTGACTTCGAGCGTCAGTACCTCATTACGGTATATAGCAAATACCCCCCCGTTAGTATTAACGGCACTTACACAACCAATTTGACCGAGTGGCTTTACTACGGTGAGATACTTGCGATTAAGCCTAACACTGTATTTAGTGATGGAGTACTCCTAAGCGAGCCTGGCTCGTAATTACTGTCAGTAAGCCAGTGAGTATGATCGTGACCTGGCACATTAATTACCTACTCACGGCAATCATGTATACGGTAATAACAGCCGTAATTAGTGCGATAGTAATACCTACCACTAAGAGGAGACGTAATGAGAAATAAACATTTTTAAGGAAATAATGGCTTTACCAAATAGAAAAACCTTTATTTAAGTTGAAGATGTCGTTATGACCTTCATCTACAATGCCAGGTGATCTGCATATTTCAATTTACCACTAACTAGGTCAATCTTTAGGCCCAGCGTTTCGGGTGCCGTGACGCCAAGGACCTCTGTATCGCTGGACTCGCCAAATATCACCTCAACATCACCTTCATAATTCTCATATCTAATTGTGACTAAGCCAACACTTCTCATAACACCTTACTATTTATAGTCCTGAATTACCTGACCCTTCTCGGTTTAATGTCGATTGATTCCAAGATATTCTTACTAATCCAGGTGAAGACACTGCCGGTATCCACTATAAACTCCACATCCCAACCCGCGCCTCAGTCTCCAGGTTCTTTATTAGTACTTTAACCTTCGTAATATCCATGACATTTCTTAAAGGTAAGAAATACATTAGGACTTAAATGGCTTTTTATTAATCTCAATCAATCCTTAATCCTAGTGAGCCAGTTATGAACGGGTTCATTAACATCCCTAATATTATTCGGGTTTGCATAAACATCTAAGTGTCCATAACCATCAAGTATTATTATGTCGCTTGTTAATCTCCTCACAAGGTCTATATCAGCCACTTTAACGCCGAATAATCCGCTTATCACAGCGAGTATTGGTACCTTAATCTCCGTATACTTAACCCTGAATTGATCCATTGGCTCTATGAACAATCTCGTCGGCCAGTACGGGTCTAACGTTGCCATCACGGCAAATATGGCTTGTGGTGATGAGTATGGGTACGAGTATGGGTTTGCCAGCCCCTGGTTATAGACCATGTTCATTAGGTAGTCACTCAATGTTCTAAAGCCGGATTCTGGGCTTGGTAGTGTTGGGTTATATAGTGCCTTAAGCCATACCGTGTTCATGATGTTACCTGGGTATTTAGCGCCTGTTAAGATTGAGGGAACTGCGTACAACTTACTTGCCCTGAGCTCCTCAATGCTACGTATAGGTAATGCCTGAAGCACGGAGGACCTTATTGGCACACCATCCAGTAACACTATTGCCTTCACATCGTTTGGATAAGCCGTTACGTAGTTCATTGAGGCAATCCCGCCAAAGCTCTCCCCCCCAATTAGTATGACCTTATCCTTACCGGTAATCTCCTTAATCATATTGATGGCCTCCCTGATATCGCTTAACCACTCATCCCAACCCCAATCAACCATGAATGATAGGTCCTTAACATCTGGAAGTACAAAGTGAGTCCTATAGTCAATGGTATATATCAGGTAGCCTCGCCTTGCTAGGTATATGGGTATCATGGAGTCTGGTATTGCTGGCTCTATTGGTTGTATTCCATGCCACGAAACATGGATTAACTGCTCTCCATGCGACGTCATGCCTGGCAATATCAACACCGGGTGTGGATAGGTCACGTCTTTACTCCTAACCTCTCTCAACGCTATATAGTTGTAACAACCACCCGGTGGTCGCTCCGCGGCCCAAACCCTCTCGGTAAGGTCGGGGAATTCTTTAATGTTCCCTTCCCAAGCCGGTTTCCAACCTGGCATACTTAATGATGCTTTGTTTATGATATATTGTTTGTGTTTATATGGGAAATATACTTTATATAGTGCTATAGCATTAATCTATGTTTATTGCGTATTGACTATGAATTTATCAAATTTCCTTAAAGAGACCGAGGAACTGATTGGTAGGGATAACGTAATTAAGGAGGGTCATGAATTATCAGTATTCAGGAGGGATTGGTGGTCGTTGCTCATACTCAGGGAAATCCTTAGACATGTCCCTAATCCACCGCCAGCCGTTATTAGGCCTAGGGATGTTGATGATGTTATTAACGTTGTTAAGCTCGCTAATAAGTATGATGTATGTCTCGTTCCATATGGTGGTGGGTCTAGTGTCGTTGGTGGCGCATATCATGATGGCTGTATCGTGGTTGATATGAGTAGGCTAAATAGAATCTTAGAATTCAACGAGGAGGATTTAACAATAACCGTTGAGGCTGGTGCCAAGGTCAGCGACATTGAGAAGTGGCTTAACGAGAGGGGGGGTTATACCCTGGATTATCACCCACAATCATTTCAATTGCTCACAGTAGGCGGCGCAATAGCCCATGGGGGGGGCACAGGTTCGCATAGCATGAGTAATATTGACGAGATAGTACTGGCTCTCGATGTCGTTCTACCCAATGGTGAGTTAGTTACGATAGGCCCTGGCAAATTCATTAGGACCTCCTGGCCTGACCTTAGGGGTTTGTTCATAGGTTCTGATGGCGTGCTCGGCATAATTGTTAGGGCAATGCTTAGGGTTAGGCCGTTGGCTAATTACTACGTTGACCTGGCTTACATGTTTAAGGACCTTGAAGATGCCATTCACTTTGCCCGTGACCTCGTGATCAATGTGCCGGGGGGGCCTCATAGGGTCGTTATTCACGATAGGGAGAGCAGCAGGTTTATGGCTGGTGAGGATGGCGTCATAGCACTGGTAAGGGTTAGGTGGTATAACGAGGAATTAGTCAATGTGGTGAGTGATGTGATTAACAACTTAGCCATTAAACACGGCGCGGCTCATGTTGAGCCCGGGCTAGTTAAGAAGTGGAGGGACGCCTTTGCTAGAGGTTACGAAACGCAATTAATGATGCTTGCTCAGTCGGGTCTTTGGGTTGATACCATAGACATGGCAATCTAAATGTGAGTGTTGGTCAATGCTGCTCATTCAATAGGTTAGTTTCCGTGAGGTTAAGTGATAGTATTTATAGGGCTGCCATGTTGATGAGTGAGTATGGCGTTAAGCACTTGCTTGTGGTTGATGATAGGGGTAATCCATGTGGTGTATTAACATCCGATGACGTCATTTGCGAGGATAGGATAATATCGAGGATGGCTGAGTTGGCAATGCCAAAGCAGTCTGAGGAGTATTACGGTGCTGATTAATATTTATGTTATGTACAGATAAATTTATTTTAAATTAAAAGGGACTCATCTGCATTATTTTATAACCAATCTCCAGTGCCTTGATATTCTTATTAATTATTTCTTCGGTCCCTGTCCTCCTGCCTATTAATGTTTCCCTGAAGTAGTTGGTAATTACTCGTTTTGATTGTTCTAGCGATAACTTACCCTTTAGTAGCTCGGTATTGCTTAGGTAGTTTATTGCCGCGCCTAGTATTATTGTTGATGCGAATACGTCATTGCCCATTAGCCTTGCATTGGCTATTATACTTAATTCACGGTGCCTCTTAACGTCGCATTGCGTTTTGTCGGCCTTATTAACGTGGTCGTCAATGACTATAAGCCCGTCATCCTTAACATAACCACAGTACTTGTTATACGCCGGTTGTGTGAGTAGGAATGCCAGGTCTAACCTCCTAGCCTTTGGGTAGTCTATCTCCTCATCACTGATTATTACGTCTGATAATGCGTCACCACCACGGGTTTGGAAGCCGTATGATGGGCTATAGACCACGTATAAGCTTGGGTCAGCCTCAATAACAATTAACGCCAATAACCTGCCAGCCGTAATCACGCCCTGGCCACCAAAGCCAGCAAACCTGACCTCAAGCCTCACCCTCACCACCCCCCCTGATAATCGTTATTGCATAGTCAGGGCAGTAGAGTTCGCAAATTCCACAATCAATGCACCTCTCCACGTACTTAGCCACGGGTAGGAATGCCCCGTAATCACCGACAGCGTCCGATACCTCAAACACCTTCGTCGGGCACTTATCAACGCATATGTAGCAACCCTTGCATAGGTACTTATCCACGTCAATCCTAATCACAGTCGGCTTACGCCTCATGACCACCATCCTCCCTCACCCTACTCATTATACTCCACATGATCTCCTCATAGGTTGGCCTTTCGTAATCCGCAAACTTACCAATGGTGATCTTATCCCCCCCATACCTCGGCTCATTAGATACTACGGTTATCTTCAGGAAGTAATCCATTATCTTTGAAGGCCTATCGATGCCGATTACGTACCTGCCTGATAGACGGGGCATTGGATAAGCATTCAAGTAGGCCGAAGCTCTATGAAGTAGTAACTCCTTAATTGATTGAATGCACTGCTTAGCCAGTGGTACTGCCCACCTGGCTACGTAGGTGGCGCCGAGCGATATTGCTAATCTACAGGCGTCAAGTGGTGGTTCTGGGTTGCCGTAGGGTGTCGTGTGGGTTATGGCATCCATGGGCGTTGTTGGGGGCTACTTGACCGCCGGTCATACCGTAGAGCATGTTATTGACAAGGATGACCTTTATACCAACGTTCCTCCTTATTGTATGTATTAAGTGATTGCCGCCTATTGACAATAAATCACCATCGCCAGCAAACACTACAACCTCGCTATCGGGTCTAACAAGCTTTATGCCTGTGGCGACTGATAATGCCCTACCGTGAAGTGCGCGTACGATGTTGTACTTAAGTGGTACTGGTATATTGCCTGAGCATCCAATGCCCGTCACTATGTATAGCTTAGAATCATCAAACCTGCCCTCGCGCTTTAACTCATCTATGGCCCTAATGAAGTATCCAAGTATTATGCCATTACCGCATCCGGGGGCAGAATATTGTCCTCCTCTTACCCTGGGCATACTCACTGCGTAGGTACTTCTGAATGAGTGGGTTCATGAGATAACACCCCCCCTGGCTACATTGTATATTTCCTCTGGTGTTGGCATTTCACCGCCAAGCTTTGGAATCGGTACAACATTTAAGCCGAGCATCCTGAACTCATTAGCCATATAACCAGCGTTCATCTCAGGCACGATAATGGTATTCGCACCCCTTACGGCGTTTTTAATGGCGCCCTCTGGGAATGGCCAGAGTGTCACAAGCCGTAGGAAGCCGACTTTATAGCCATCCCGCCGAAGCATCTTAACGGCCGCCAGCGCCGACCTTGCTGTACATCCATAGGACGCTATGAAGACCTCGGGATCATCCTCCACATACTTAACCTCAATTCTCGATATCTTATCCACATTATCCCTAATCTTCCTTATCAACCGCCATAATGCCCTAGCCGACAATTCAGGGTCATTGGCCACATTATAGCCCCCCCTCTCATCATGAAGCTGACTTTCGAGCAGGAACCCTTCATCACCATGCGTGGGCGGCGTGACGTGGGGTAACACCGGGTATTCTCCAGGGTCTGGCACGTAGATCTTTTCCCACAGGTGTACGGTGACCTCTTCCGTGAGTAATATCACTGGTGTGCGGTATTGCTCTGATAGGTTAACTGCGTCTATTGTTAAATAGAACAGTTCCTGGACATTGCTGGGACTTAGGACTATTATCTCGTAAGACCCATGGGAGCCGTACCTGGCCTGAAAAACATCTTGTTGCGATGGCATTGTTGGCTGACCGGTTGATGGGCCTCCCCCCCTCTGGACATCAACGATTAATAATGGCACCTCAGCATTAATGGCATGCCCAATACCCTCCTGCATCAGTGAGAAGCCTGGCCCACTAGTGGCGACCATGGACTTCCAACCAGCCACCGAGGCGCCAATGGCCATGTTTATAGCCGCCAACTCATCCTCAGTCTGCACAAAGATACCACCGGCCCTGGGCAATAACTGGGACATGTACTCAGCGATCTCCGTTGCCGGCGTTATTGGGTAACCAGCGTAGAACCTAACGCCTGCGTAAATAGCACCACGGACCAAGGCCTCACTACCCATCATCAACGAGTACCTACCATTATCAACCCCCAAGTTATTATCATACAGGAAGTTTATATTTAAAATAATGTGGCTAAAGTGCCGCGTGGAAAACGAATTTAATGAGATAAATAATTTTGAGACCAGGGATCCTTAATGCATATGTCATTACTGTTTTGATCTCCTCATTAGCGAGATTATTATTGCTATTAGCACGATAATTATTATAATGACTATGGCTATTAAGAACATGCTTTGGTTACCGTAATTAGTATTACCCGTTGAATTGTTTACCCGGGGTATTGATATCGTTATATTTATCTGATTTGTAAAGTTCTCATTCGTTAAGTAGAGAGTGTATGATTTGAAAATGAGTGATCCGTTTATTGTCGCATTAATTGTTATAGTAATTACATCTTCCTTACCTGGTAATGGGGGGGTGGCGGTTGTGGAATTACAGCAATACCCTCATCATTCGTGGTAGTCGTGCCATAGGCATGGAGCATTTGAGTCGTGTATGACTGAACAAACTCCATGTATGTCACCGTGGCGTTGACCAACGGGCCCATTCCCTGAACCTCCACCCTTATTTGTATGGTATTAGGCTGCGATACTGACTTTAACGCCATTATCAGTATTGCTATCATTACCGTAATAACCACGTACTTTATGTATTTATTTTTCCTGATCACGATTTTGATGACTTAATGAGCCATGTATATAAGTATTATGCCTATTGTGTAATTCCTACGTAATTAACTCATCCTTAACCCCCTTACGAATTCTATGTACATGACTGTAATAAGCGGTAGCGCTACTAACGATGCCGATGAAACCAATGAGGCAGTAATTGCACTTACAATGACTGAGACCACGAATACCGCAAATATTGACATGACGAATGCCCTCAATATAGTCACTGCTAAATAATCAGTGCGTGCATTAATGAGGCAGGTCATTACGAACATTACAGATCCAATAGTAGCAAAGGCTATGTTTGACCCCCCCTCAACAACATTAATGCTCTTGATACTTCCTGATATAATCTCCGCACCATTCATTTGACTAATTAATTTAGTTATTGAGAGGAAGACGAGACCAGCCGTAATCAACACATAAACCACTGCTAAGATTATACCAGCTGCATTGGCGCTACGTCTATAGTAAATGCCGAGGTACCTCGATATTGGTATAAGTCCGAAAAATGTTATGAATATTCCGAGAAAAAGCAGTAACGGGATAATGAGGGAAATTGCATTTATTATAAAGCCAATAATGGAGAATGCAAGACCTAACGATAGGTATGTACTGTATTTCCTCCTTTTCATTCCTGCCATTATTAATTAATGCCCTGTGAAAAACCTTAAGCATCACCCATAGGGCTTCATGAACCTTAGGTAATTCCTAAAAATGCCATTGACCTAGCCTATATGTGCCGATATCATTTCCCAAGAACTTCAGGTTTGGCTGGTCCCAGGCCGGTTTTCAGCATGAGATGGGTGTTCTGGGTGATGAGGATGTAAATAGTGATTGGTGGGTTTGGGTTCATGATAAAGATAACATAGTATCTGGTCTCGTTAGTGGTGACCTGCCCGAGAATGGGCCTGGCTATTGGAGCTATACAGGGTATTCCATGATAACGCCGTTAGGATGGGGCTCGACATTGCCAGAGTTAATGTTGAGTGGTCCAGGATATTCCCAAAGCCAATGCCTGAACCACCCAGTGGTAATGTTGAGGTTGTTGGTGATAAAGTAATTAAGGTTGACATTGATGAACGTGATCTAAAGAGGCTCGATGAAGTAGCTAATAAGGCTGCCATTGAGCACTATAGGGCAATATTCAATGATTTGAAGAATAGAAACATATTCTTCATACTAAACCTCTATCACTGGCCATTACCACTATGGTTCATGACCCAATAAGGGTCAGGAAAGGCGATCTTTCCGGACCCACAGGTTGGCTTGACATTAAGACGGTGATTAACTTCGCCAGGTTTGCAGCATATGTGGCTTGGAAGTTAGATGACTTAGTCGACATGTACTCAACAATGAATGAACCGAACGTGGTTGCTTGGAACGGTTATGTCAACGTTAAATCAGGCTTCCCACCAAGTTATCTAAATCCTGACCTTGCGAGAAAGGCCCTGGTTAATTTAATACAGGCCCATGCCAGGGCTTATGACGCAATTAAAACGGTTAGTAAGAAACCCGTGGGAATTATCTACGCGAATAATGCCTACACACCATTGACAGAGAAAGATTCTAAGGCCGTAGAGTTGGCAGAGCAGGATGCCAGGTGGTCATTCTTTGATGCAATAATCCATGGTAACCTGTATGGTGAGGTTAGGGAGGACCTTAGGAATAGGCTTGATTGGATTGGGGGGGCGAATTACTACTCGAGGCTAGTAGTCAGGTTGGTTAGTGATAATTCATACGTGGTCGTGCCAGGTTATGGGCATGCCTGTGAGAGGAATTCCGTAAGCCCCCGACAATAGGCCATGCAGCGACTTTGGTTGGGAGTTTTACCCAGAGGGCTTATACGATGTATTGATAAAGTACTGGAGGAGGTATCACCTGCCATTTACGTTACCGAGAATGGGATAGCCGACTCGGCCGATTACCTAAGGCCGTATTACCTTGTTAGTCACATTTACCAGGTGTATAGGGCCTTGAGTGATGGGGGGGTTGATGTTAGGGGGGGTTACCTGCACTGGTCATTGACGGATAATTACGAATGGGCCTCAGGCTTTAGCATGAGATTCGGACTCCTCTACGTCGATTACACAACTAAGAGGCAGTACTGGAGACCATCTGCCTATATCTATAGGGAGATAGCCCTAAACAAGGCAATACCTGATGAGTTAATGCACTTAAATACTATACCGCCTGTTAGATCATTAAGGAAGTAAATACTTACAGCGGCGTGATGACGTTCACGCCTACCTCTCTAGCAACTTCCCCCCTGATTATTATTAAGTGCTAGGAGTGGTAATCCCTTAGTAGCTGCCAGTGCTATGTACAATGCATCGTATATGGTTATTCTATGACCAAGCGCTATCATAAATGCCTTATCGATGTACTTCTCCCAGGCTCTAGGACTATGTTTTTACCAATTAGGGACATTACTAGCTCGTGAAGCTTAACGGCATACTCCCTAGCAATAAGTCCCCCCCTAATCTGTGCTTTCCATATTGCGTTTATGACCTCCTTAATTACATGATCAACCGATGTGGAATTCATGATATACTTACCCAGTGATTACCAGGCTCCTTAAGGATGAACGCAGTTAATGCCGATGCATCAATCACTATCACGGTCCTCCCTCACCGAACTTACTGAAAACCCTTGGGGGGGACGCTTATTGGTATTTTCTCGAGCTCCTCAATGACATGCCTAATATTCTCCTTAGCCTCCAACTCCCTAATTCTCTCCTCAACAAACCTCCTCAACTCCTCAGCCCAATTAATCCTATCCCTAAACCTCTCCATCTTCTCCTTAATTTCCCTCCTAACCTTAAAACTAACAACACTGGACATCCAAACTTTAGATAATTGGTATACCATGTATGGATTACTTAATACCAGTATTGGGAATTACATTAGGTATTACGGTACGGTAAATAATCAACTGCAATAGGCTATTTAAAAAGAAACTGACCTAGCGATAAGTATTTTAACATAGTCGTGAGTTAGACTTTTAATCAGTATTGATATCGGTTTTCGTGCTTAGAAACCTCGGTGGTATTAGACTAAGTTCCGAGGCGTGGAAGTACCTTGCGGTTCTAGCGTCTATATCGATAATTACGATGTACGTAGAGATGGTAGTCATGCCATCCCTACCAACCATAGAGAAGCAATATGGCGTAACGGAGTCAGAGGTCTCGTGGTCCTATCCTCAGAGACCCTCGCTGGTCTTGCCCTCGCCCCAATCCTTGGTAAGCTAGCCGATAGTTACGGTAGGAAGAAGTACTACTGGCAACGTTAATTGTCTACTTCATTGCCGTGTTCTTCACGAGCATGGCGCCTACGTACCCAATCCTAATAATGCTCAGGGCCGTCCAGGGAATCGGACTCAGCATAAACCCTATTGGCTACACATTGCTTAGGGAGAGATTACCACCCAGGGAGTGGCCTGTTGCCCAGGGTATCATCGCATCAACATTCGCCATTGGGGGGGCGGCCGTTGCATTACCAATAGGCGCATACCTAGCCAGTATTACTCCTGGCAGTTCGCGTATGAGACGGCATTGCCAATACTAGCCGTGTTAATACTCATGGCCTACCTGGTACTACCTGAGTCTGAGGCAAGGGTTAGTGAAAGCATTGATTACATAGGCCTGGCACTGCTGGCGATGTCCTTCGTAATAATTGGCTACTCATTCACAGAAGCTCCAACTTGGGGGGGTTGGCTTTCAGAGAATTTCTGGCTTGGCATTGCACTTGGATTAGCCATATTATTCCTATTTATTAATCATGAACTGCTCACGCAGAACCCAATAATAAACATAGGCGACTTTGCAAATCCCAACATAGCGGTGCCTCTACTCTCGTCATTCGTTGCCGGCTTTGGGATGTTCCTATCATTTCAGGCCCTTGTGTATATGTTTGAGTTGCCCAGGCCCATTGGTTATGGCATGACAATACTAAGGACAGGCCTTACACTGGCGCCCATAGCCCTAATAATGCTCTTTGCAGGTCCATTATACGGCATCTTAATGAACGCCATTGGCTATAGGAGGATATTAATAATGACATCTGGGGGTAGCGGCGGTTGGTGGCTTATTGATGGCGGCCACGGTATACGTGCATGAGTTGATGATTACCATAATCGTGATGATAATAAGCATGATAGGCATAGCGGCATGACCGTAACCAGGATAACGCTATTAATATCATCAGCATCCAGGGAGAGAATGGCTACGATGACTGGCACAAACACGGCCATGAGACTCATGGGCAATACGCTGGGCCCGGTAATCGCGGGTTCCCTGGAGACCACATATAGGACTCCATTACTCGCTTATTACCTAAATGGCATACCCATATTCTATGAGGTGCCTGGTAAGGAATCCTTCATATTATCCTTCGTGATAGCCTCGATCACGGCATTCATAGTAATGATCATGTCAACGAAGGTAACGAGATAAACCTTAATAGCACCTTCATAATGCATTACTCATATTTAATGACAGAGCCTGGCTTAATAAGGCGAGGAGGTTTAGGGACTACGCGAAGGAGGACTTAGCGAGCAATAGGTTTGACTCAGCGGCATTCTTTGCTCAGCAGTCCGTCGAGCTATTAATTAAGGGGTTGCTCATTAAGTTTGGTGGTTCACGACCAATCACCCACTCAACATCTGAGCTACTTCAATACCTATTGAAGATTCTGGGCAGGGAGGCGCCTCAGGAGGTTACTAGGTGCGCTGAATTGCTTGAGCAGCACTATGTCCAGGCGCATTACCCGGATGCTAGGATTAACGATTACAGGAGGTGGGAGGCCGAGGAGGCAATTAGGTGTATGGACCTGGTGTGGGATTATGTACAGCAGGTGGTTAGAGGCGCTCAATGAGGTTAGCAGGTGGAGGGAGGCTAGGTTTAGGGAGTTGCTTAATGAGTTATGCCATAGGTCCCTGGTTGTTGTCCTATTTGGTTCCAGGGCAAGGGGGGGTGACAATACACCATTGAGTGATTGGGATTTAATGGCCATCATACCCACTGGTGAATACAGGATTGAGGTGAGAGATGTTGGACAGGTGGTTTGGTTGCCATTAAGTAGGTTAAATGAGGTTCTTAATAGTTCTATGGTAATACTCGATGCAGTAACTGATGGTAAGGTACTTTGCGGTGATTCAAGGGTTTTGATGACGTTAGGGATAGGGTGAGGAGATACATTGAGGAGAGGGGGGGCTTGGTTAGGACTAAGAGTGGTTGGTTTCCAAAGGGCATAATTAAATAAGCGTTATACTGAGTAATCGGGGTAATGAGTTTCCTAAGTCAAAGGGCTGAGGAGTTTTTGGAGCAGGCGAGGTTTGCGTATGAACGGGGGGGGTACTATGACCTGGTAATGTTTAATGTAGAACAGTTTATGCAGTTAAAACTTAAGTCATTGTTGTATAACCTTATTGGTGATTATCCACGTACACATAGATTAACCCAACTCTTCATGGAGTTAATGAAAATATTAAATGATAAGTGCCATCTAAATGACTTCTACACCAGGAATAGGGAAGTAATTCTGTTATTGGAATTTGCGTATATAGCAAGTCATTATATGCCGCCCAGGTTTAATAGGGATGATGCCGAGAAGGCGCTGAACATAGCCAATGAGTTTAATGAGGTGGTTAAATGCCTACTCTCGTAGATTTGTTACTCGATATTAAGAGGATTAGGGACAGGATTCTCAACAACATTGATTACTACCTAGACAGGATTAAGGACGTGGTGCTCAGGCTTGACCCTAATGCAGAGTTAATGCTAATTGGTAGTTATGTACGTGGAAACTTCAGACCTGATAGCGATGTCGATATTCTGATAATATCTGATGTATATGGTGATGACCCGCATAAGTACGTGGAATTAGTCATGAATATCATTAAGGAAGTTGGCGATGATGCACTCATGGTATTTGAGTTCCACGTGATTAGTAGGAAGACATATAACGAGTGGTATAGTAAATTCCTCGACATTTACAGGATAATTTAAATACCCAGGTAATTGCATGTGTGGGCCTCAAGCCCAGTTTATCCCTGGGTACATTAATGAATTCACCCCCAGCACCATGGGGGGGTAGTGTGAGCTTTAACACCCTATCACCATACTTAATCCTAAACATATCATAACTCGTCATGCCATATATCATGTCGGGGATGTTCAACCCAGCAATGCAGATAATGGCATCACTGAGTGGTATATCCAGTGATTCCTTGGTTGCTGTTGTAATGTGCATGTAATCACTGTATAGTAGGATGTCCCTAACCTCATCCCTCCTAGCCTGAAGTGACCTCCTAACGCTCCTCATTACAAGGTAGTATGGTATGTACAGAGCAATCATGATTAGGAGGACAACAACATCACTGAGCATGAACCTCCCATGCAAAATATCAGTAATAACAACCCCCCCCAACACTCCAAATGTGATTATTGCCATGAATATTGTATAAACAACCTCACCAGCCTCCAACTCTTGACAGGGGGTGACAATTGCACCATTATACCTCAAATCGCATTATGCAATTCAACAAATCCCTCCCTCTTCCTGACCCTCCAATAACCTCTATAGGCATATACAAGAACACCAACACCAGGCACAACAAGAAGAAAAAGGGCATAGTAAAAATAAACCCCCCCCAAACCTCAAGCACAATGAATAATGCAAAGAATAACTGAATCAATGTAAACTCCCACAGCGGTACGTGGTATTGCAGTGACGCTAGGTAACTAACACCATACCATAGTGCGCTAGTGACGATTATAGCAAGCACCATCTTCCCAACCTCACTCATAGCCGTAAATGGTCTAAGTTTAAGTACTGGCTCACTCATTATTAAATTGAAAGTAATTAGAATATTTAAGCATATCTGTTCAATTTCTAATAACTATAATTAACAAAATTTAAGCCATGAACATTAAATACCGATTTAATGCACTACTCAAGAACATCTATACTCATGTCGTCCTCATAGGATATTATTGTTATTAACTCCAGGTCTTCATTACCAATATTCACTATTGAGTGTGGCGTGTTTGGTTTTACGAATATGCACATGCCTGGTTTTACGTCAATGACGTCGTTATCCACAGTCATTCTCCCAACACCCCTCAGCACTACGAAGGTCTCCGCATAAGCATGCCTATGCAGTGGCGCCTTACCGCCAGGCTTAACCACCTGCCTTCTCACGGCATATTTAGAGCCGTCGTCCTTGTTCACGAGCCACTGGGTGTATACGCCCACGGCACCCCCCCTGATACTTAGTGGTTCCTCATTCACCTTCGTAATGTCACTAATAACCTTATAACTCGGCATAATAATGACGTAACCGCCTTAGCTTATACGTATTTCTCGATTGTTCATGTTTGTTCGGACCTCATCTTTATAATCTTATTGACCTCACTCACTATTCTCTCAATATACGGGTATCTAATCCTCACGCTTCAGCGTCTAACTTTGCCTCGTGGAAACCCCATACATGTAGATAATTTGCCACATCCCATGACTGCATAAGCCAATCACCAAGCTTTTTACTTACTGTTTCAACAACCTTCTCAAGTTCAGTCACGGTCCACCTACCTTCACTCACTCTACTCAATATATTCTTTAAATCGTAATACTGAGCCAGTGCCTTAACGCTTTCCTCAGCCGCTTTATAGAGCTTCTCGCTGGCCTGCACGGGGGTCCCTATCGATTAATTCCCTACCCTCATTTAGATATTTAATTGCGAGTTCTATCCTAGCCTCCATCATGGCGCTTGGGTCCAGGTTAATTACTTTCATTAATGCGTCAAGTACGGCATCCTCAGGATTAAGCCCTCTCCTTCTTAATTCCTCGACGATTATGCTTGGTATCACTACCTCCTCCGTCATTATATTTATACTATGTTGTTTAAGTGAGTTATATAGCTTTGCGCAATTATAGGTGCATGAGAAATACTTAAAACCAGGCGTGATTTTGGCGCTTCCGTGGACTTCGGAATATTCTTCGCGGCATTCGGCATAAGTCTACTCGAGCTCTCAGAGGCCGGTGCAGTCACGGCCATTTACCAGGGAATTTACAAAGGCTTTAAGCCAGTACTCTATGCGATAGCTGGCGTACTCCTGGTGCTAGTGCCTACATTCACCGTTGGTAAGTACATCATTTACCTACCCCCCCTCGACTACGTATTAGCCGCCTCAGCAATAATACTGTTCTACTTCGGGTATAGGCTACTGAGGAGTGCACGTAGATCGTTTAAGAGAAGTGGGAAGGGTAAGGGTGGTGAGGAGGAGCGTGGGGGGGATTTAGCCGTGGTGTTCACGGTATCTGCGATAGAGGCCTTTGAGGCTGCCTGGTACTCATTGCCTTAATACCAAGGAGTTACTCATCAACTCTCATAGGCACATTACTTGCCGCAGTCATAGTCGTTATTCTCACGACCATTATCAAGGACCAAATAGCCAGGATAAGACTGCCGCACTTAAAGTACGTGCTTTCAGCCTATTATTCAGCCTGGGTACCCTATGGGCCATTGAGGCGGCTGGGCTTGACCTAACGGATTTAGTACTAATACCCTTCTTCCTAGCCTACCTGGGCATTAACTACTTAATCATCAAGTTGTGACTAGGGCTCCTCACCCCCCCTCATTATCAACCCAACCCTATTAACCGGAGTCTTAAATGCAATAATTACTGATAATACTGCCATCACTATCGATACGATAATCAACGCCACATTCAATACACGCAGTAGCGCCGCCGGGTATGAAGTTGCACTGGTCGCTGTCGTAATTATAGGTATCATTATTGAGAATAGGATTATGAGGCCAGGGAGCGATACCATGGTAAAGGCTAAATTCTTTGTCGATCCAATGCCCGTGGAGATCTTAAAGTACTTTGGTTTTGAAAGCCCAATGAGCACACTAAGCCCCGTGGTAAACAACCCAACACCAAATGGAGCCAGTAGGGTGGCCGCCATTAGGGTGCTTAGGATCTTTGGGATTACAATGTAGAGTGGAATTATCATTAAGGCCTCAGCCAATAAGTAAAACGCAGCGAATGATGATAGCCCAACGATATAAAGCGCCTTAATGAGATCCTTATCGCTCACGCCATTACCGAATAGCACCTCGAAAACTCCATTCTGTATGTCTGCCTGTATTGTGCCAAGCACGATGGTGGCGGATAGTAAGGATACCATCAGTGAAGTCATGCCGATCAATATGATTAGCATGAGGACCTCGTAAATGTCACGGCCTCCTCAATAGGCATTTTAACGCCATGAATGTTTTCGGGGGGGTTGACCGTGATTATTACAAAGACGAACTGCACAATCACGAATACCATAACCGCCAACAGGGTTATCAGCGTCACAAGGTAATAGGTCCTGCCAACCCTCCATGCCCTCCTGAGGTAAGCCTAATCATCCACACCACTCAGTAACTCATCAATCACTGAGTTCCTGACCTCAAGTACATTAAATCCCTCAGACCTCAGTTCATCCATAACACGGGATAACTCGCTCAAATCAGTCTCAATAATCCTGGTCTCACGCCCCCCCTCTTAGCGACTATCCTCATGGCACCACCAAGCTTAGTCATGTCTCCATGAAAGGCAATCCTTCCCTTTCTAATGATGACTAGGTAATCAGCGAGTTCTAAAGCCTCGGATAGCATATGTGTTGTGTATATAACAATGCCGTGCAGTCTTCTCACAATATCCTTAACTCTACTGGCAAAATTCACGTCAAGCCCGTCAGTTGGTTCATCAAGTGCATAAACCTTGGGACTACCCAACATGGCGATAGCGATCTCAACCATCCTCCTCTGACCATTACTCAGGAGACCCACCTTAGTATTCATTAGATTCCTAATCCCAAGTCTATCAACTACCTCGTCTAGGTTGCTGGCGTTCTTAACCTCGGCATAGAACTCTAGATTTTCACGCACGGTCATGTTAGGATCAAGCCCACCGGCATGACTGACATAACCCACGTCACCCCCCACGCAGTGGTCTATCATCAAGCACTATAATGCCCCTCAACGGCTTTATCACCCCCCCAGCAATAGCCCTCAATAATGTTGTCTTGCCCGAGCCATTAGGGCCTAAGATTACGGTCCTACCTTCATCGAATTCCACGGTTAATCCATTAATGATAACCTTATCTCCATAACCAACAACCAAATCATTAATGCTTAACTTCATTAGCAACATACGTTATTTGACAATGTTTACTTAAGATTTTCGCAGGGTAATGGCGAACTAAAAGCACTTTAAAGGCTCCTAATTATTTAATGTGGTAAAAATGATTGAAATTAAGCTAAACTTAGATGAGATAGGTAAGTCAAGGCTTATGGAGGCTCAAGTAGAGCTTGAGCTAGCCGAGAAATTCCTCAACGATGGATTGCTTAGAAACGCCGCTGGTAAGGCATTCCAGGCATGGAAGTCTTACCTATCGTACTTAGCCATTAAGAGTAGGCATTTGTTTAATTTCACGGGCTATAAGAGGGTTAGCCGTAGCGTTAAAGTTTCAAGGAATGATTGGATCCTGGCCATTATGCCTACGAACATGCTCATGGAGATCGCAGGCAAGTTGCTGAGAAAAATGCCGATATTGTGGAATTAACATCACTAGCCCTGGTGATACATGAGTATCAATACAATGGGCCAGACCCAACTGGTATTGTCAGTAAGCTACCGAGCGATGAAGCTGCTAAGCAAGTGCTTGCTAAGTTCATAGCCAGGGCCAAGGAATTAATTAAACAGGCCAGGGAGACTCAGTAATGATTGTTTAATTATTCCCTGCCCAGGTACTTACTGGCTATTATATCCATAATCCTGATCAGATTGTTTGTCAATGCATCATCTACGCCATCCCTCGACCTAAGCACTATTTCGTTACCCAATTCACTTATTTCGTAGTTACTGATGTGGAGGCGTTGGCGATCCACGTGGCGTATTCAATCGACCTATTCTCGCCAAAGCCTTCACGGCATCCTCATGCACCGTTACCTCAAGTGGCTTAGCCTTTACCGTAACTAATGGCTTACAGCTACCCATTCTCTCGAGACATAGTTCAACATAAGTATTTCCACTAAGGGATCGTAATACCAGATTTCGATCGCCAATGCTACCATAGGTTTTAACCACATTAGTTACCGGCGACTTCATGGAGACTGAATGGGAAGCACTTATTGGCGTTTGCACCTCCTGCGGTGCCTGTATGATTTCCTGCTGCGACTGAGTAGCTGAGGCTGAGTAATTATGCCGAGCGATGCCAGTATCTCACTGAATGCATTAATTATGGAATCCATGTTCTGGCTAACCCACTCTGGGTAATTGCGTGGTTTCCTCCTTATCCTCAATTCAATATCTCCACGTTTGACTGCTTCGTAATCCTCAATGCCCAGCGCCCTAGCCAACCTAACCGCCGTTACTCTAGCTGTTTCCACGCCAAATAATTCCATGAACTTCCTAGTCACCCTTATCATTGCGTTATAGTGGTGACAACCGACACTTAATTCAATGAGTATCTCGGGGGGGACTTCCCCTGATTGAGTGTTGATAGGTTTATGAAGCATGGTAAATTATCAATCCTGACCTCTTCAAGGACGATTTCATGGCCCTTATACGTTCCAAGGCTTTTTAATATGTTGTGGCTCATAACCAATCATTAACCCCCCCTACTAATCTCAAAGTCACTTGATTGACTTGAACCGCCCTGCTGCGGCTGCTGGCGTTGTTGTGTTGGCGGCACCATTAATTGCGGTAAACCGCCGGGCATTCCAGCCGTTGGTAATATGTATATTGGGTAGTAGGGCACTCCAAGCATCATATTTGTCGCCGCTGGGTCACTCCTCTGGGCCATTATCTCCGCGAGCCTAGCCCTGATCGCAGTATTGACGTCAAGTCCAAGGGCCATGAATTGCACAACCCTCCTCATGGTTTCATCCTCAGGCTCCAACCTTACAATCCTACACGTTATTAGGTGAACACCAACCTCGTCAAGGAATGACCTTAAGCTCGCCGTTACCGCATCAGTGACCTTATGCAGGTTAGCGTATACCTCACTCAAAGAGACTAGGTTAAGTACTTGACTGACTGCTTGGTCAACAATTGGTGATACGTAGTTCTTGAAGTCCTCAACCGTGTACTTAAACCCGCTGAATTGCACCGCGTTTATGAACTTGACTGGGTCAGTAATCATGAAGTAATAAGCCACTTGATACCTCATTGGCACGAGCTCCTTTGTCTGGGTAATACCCTCACTCCTAGCCTCATGCCTAGCCGTACTTACGAAGAGCACCTCAACCTCCCAAGGCACATTACCAGCGTATTGAAACTTAGCAAAGAATTGCGAAATTGGGTTGGCAGGCGTTTGTAGGTCATGCGCACCTGGATCGAAAACCCCCCCCTGCACCTGTCCCTGTATCCTGACCACAGCCTTCTGATTCGAGTAAACAATGAGTCTAGACCTGGTCCTAACATCGACTGAGTGATACTTCACTATTAAGTCATCTGGACCCATCTGGTCGATTCCCTTCTCGTCAATAGTGGATACTACCTGAGCCCTTATTGACATAACAACATTAAATTGTTAGTTTGGTTTATAAAGTTTATTGTTAAATTGAAAATTAATGTCAACGAGAGAAGCCAGGTATAACCCAGTGGCTGGTGTTGGGTATGCCTTCTTCGTATCGGTGGTTACATTAATGCTTGAGGCAATAGCAACATATTCTACCCAACACCACTGGTCATAAGCCCAATATGGGCATTAATCAGGGGTTACTGGTTATCCCTCGTACTAATCCTGGCTCTATACGGATTATTAATACTATTTGCAAGGCCGTATAGGTCTGAGGAAATGACTAGTTACAATGTGTACTTCAGGCCTGCTCAGAGGACTGTGATTTACGTGATAATAGCCCTGGCAGTACTGGGCATGCTGTTTGATGCGTACCCAGGGCCTATCTGGGGGGGTAGGACGAAGATTGGCATATTAATAGCCGTAAACATACTTGCTGGCGCTATAGGCGGTTACTTAGGCACGAGGTTTAGTCATTGATTAATTATTTTCAATGAAGGGAAGGGTTTATTAGTAATTGATTGTTAATTAGTAATTGAATGATAATAAGCATTAAGCTCTACCTAATAAATGGCAGGGATGATAAGTACCTAGAAATGATTAAGAGAATCATAAAGGAAGTCATGGATGAACAAAGGATTAGTAATTATGTTATTAGGTTCATATCGGTAAGGATCGATAGAGATTACCTAGACATAATCCGCGGCATGCTACTTGGCGGTGAAGGACCCGCCGAGTTCATGCCAATAGTAAATGAGTTAAGGGAATATAAGGTATTTGACTTACCCGTATTAATAATCAACAATAAGAAGGTATTTGAGGTAGGGAATTAAATCCCGCTGAAATTAGGCAATTAATCCTTAATAGAATAAGGGAGTTACTACATACTTAATGGAACTAAATAAATAACTATGAATAAAGGTTATACCCCCAGGAACTAACTAATTCAAGAGCAATGATAAAATTTAAAAGACGCAATACTATTAGTAAAACATGACGAACTCTCAAAATAGGCAAAATGTTAGCCTACGTAAGGAACTAAGCCTACTTGAATTAACGGTAATAGGTCTGGTTGGCGCCGTTGGTACTGGCATACTGTTCTCCGCACCTCAAATGATGGTACAAAGCGGGCCTGCAGTAGTACTTGGTTGGATACTTGGCGGTATATTCTACTTCTTCATAAGCCTAACATACATGGAGATGGGCACGCTCTACCCCCCCGAGGCTGGCGGCCCTGCTCGTTATGCTTACTATACTCATGGCCCCCCCGTGACTAACCTCCTAAATGCCTGGGCCTCAATGGTTTGGTACCTATTCATACCACCCGCCGAAGCAATTGCTGTGGTTTACGGAATAAACTACTTCACGCACAACTTATTAACGCCGAGCGGAATACCCACTTGGCTCGGGGGGGCCGGCGTAGCTGCAGCACTAATATTGCTGATGGTACCATTCAATTACTTCGGCGTTAAAGCCTTTGGAGTGAGCACCACGGGAATCGGCATATTCAAGCTCATACTATACTTAATCATACCGGTTGGTTTAATGGTTGCGGTATTCATGCCGCAGAACTTTACGGGCTTGCCTGGCGGTTTCATGCCCTATGGTGCAGCCGCGATGTTTGCCTCAATACCGCTCGCCATGTTCGCCTTCGGTGGTACTAGAGTCATACCTGACTACGCCGAGGAAATGAAGAATCCGCAGAGGGATTTACCGCTTGCCGTGTTACTAGTTGTCATTGGACAGACACTAGTTTACGTGTTGTTTGCCGTCGCCTACGTAGCCTCACTTAACTGGAGTACCTTTGGTGTTAAGCCTGGTGATTGGGCTGACTTGACAATGATTACGTCATCCTATAACCCAGTGATGTTCATTGCGGGTAAATACGGACTTACATACCTATTGGTGATAGCCACGATAGTCGGTATATTGGGACCATTCGTGGTTGGCTATATATACCTTGGTGCTGGTTCCAGGGTTCTATTCTCAATGTATAGGTCTAAGTACGTTGGTGCGAAGGTTGGTGAGATACACGAGAGGTACGCAATACCCTACTGGGCATTGATAATCTTCGGACTCGCCGGCCTAGTACTTGCCCTACTCTCGCCAATACCAACGGTGTACATGATTATCGAGGAGGCCGTGGTGGCGGGTTACCTGGGCTTCTCGGTGGTGCCCGTGTCGCTAGTCGTCTCTAGGAGACAGGGGGGGTTAAGCGGGGGGGTATATAAAGTACCCGCGCCAGCAATAATTGGCGCCCTCGCCTTTATCTTTGCTACGTGGATTATTTATTGGAGTGGTTGGCCCGCGACTCCGTACGGCGTATTGCTCGTGTTTATACTCTCAACAATATTCGGCGCCATTTATAGGGTTAAGGCCGGCTTAGGAACTCCATTTGGTATGTCGTTTACATGCTGGCGATGGTCCTAATGACTTACATAGGTCAAACCGCCGGTGGCCCAATGCCAATACTCAAGTTCCCATATGACATGGTGGTGGTTACGATACTCGCAATAATATTCTACGTATGGGGGGGCGTGTACTCAGGACTACCAAAACCATACGAAACACCAATCAAATCATGAGAATTCTCCATATGGCGTATTACTTTAAAAGTAAAATGAATTTACTAACACATCATGCCTGACATAACACCAGTTGGTGGTAATTGGATTCTATCTAGTTTAAATTTAGTTCCTGAGTTTAGGGTTGATGAGGGTAAGGTAATTATCAGGCTGACAGGATGCGTTGAGGAACCAATTGTTAAGGTTGTGTGCCACACCGTTAGTTTTGAACTATCACTGAAGACAAGGCCCGAGGATATTAGGGAAATACTCAGGAGGGCCTATTATGAATTACTTGAAGCGTTGGATACGAAGATTAAGGCCGCCAGGATTTTAACCCATCTGTATAGGGAATTGCTTAATTCATGTAAGGATGTCGTAGGGGGTTGAATGTTAATTCTCATTCAATTACTAAGCTAGGTTTATAAAATTAAGCATAGATAAGTAATCAATGTCTTCGAGCAACGAAATAAAACCACCAATTTCGGAGTCCCCCCCACTAAGCCCGTTAGAGAGACTGCAATTGATGGTGCCTGGTTTAGGGGGTTATAAGGTCAAGGATTTGATTAGGCAGGATGATTTCCTTGTTAGGAAGACCGCGGCCTCAATGCTTGAAGAGGCACTGGGCTTTATCGAGAGGGCTGAGGAGGAGGTGGCTCGTAATAACCCATTTGACCCGTTAATACAGCAGTACGAGACCGTGCTAAGTGACTTAAGGAGTTTAATAGCCGAGGTTTGGGGCTCGCCAACCGGTGATGCTGGCATGCATGATAGGTTTAAGGTCTTTCCCGAGAACCTTGAGAAGCTTGTTGAGTATGACCTTAAGTTAATTGATACGGCGAAGACAATACTCGATTCAGCAAAGTCTAGGGCAAACCCGCAGGTAATTGATTCATTAATTAGGGATGCCAGGACTTACATCACTGAGAGACAGAAACTGCTTGTGCCTGAGAAGCTTGGTGAGAGGTGGTGATTAGAGGTAATTACTCATTGATGATCTGCACTCACTATCTAACTCATCAATCGTGGCACCACCCACCAGCTTCTTCGTAATCCTCCTCTTCAACTCATTAGCCATATTGTGAGAGTGGAGTATTGGTATTGGCATTTGAGAACCAACACATAGTTTCTTAACAAGATCAACGGCACTCCTCAGGGAGATTCCGTAACCAACACTGACATATGTCGGTCTACTGGGCGCGCACTGAATTGCCCACCAATGACCTCGTCGGTGTTAATATCGAGTATGGGCCCCCCCTCGACCTTAATAACCCTGCCATAAAGCAGTGACTTAGCGACACCGATGGTCGGTACGTGCATGCAGACACCGAAGTGGCTGGCTATGCCAAGCCTATATGGGTGGGCCCTTCCATGACCATCAATCAAGACGACCTGGGGGGGCTTAGTCCTTAACCTAAGGTAGGCGTTAACTACTGGTTTTAATTCCCTAAAGGATAGCAACGTAGGTACGTAGGGGAAGGTTATTGGGCCAACCCAACAGCTCCACTCGGTAATTGAGGACCTGCCCAGTGAGTACGTGCTGGCTACTGAGACGCCTATCTCCTGGCCTCCACGATTAATATACGCAACGTCAACCCCCCCGGCCACAATGTCTACATGGTTAACATTCAATAGGTCCTCCTCGACGACCCTACCAGCTAACGTGGACTGAATCCTCCTAGCAACCTCCAGGTGGAATCCCCCCCTGGGCACCCTGGACTTAACGTAGCCCTCGCCTGGTCCCCTGGAAACCCTCATGGTGACCTCCTCAACCTATTAATGTCTATGGAGAATGCCCTGAAGCCCAACCTCCTAAGCTCGAGCGCACCCCATCTACTGCTAAGGCCCTTGCTACAGTATAACACATAGACCTTATCCTTACCTAGGGACTCTGCCGTATTCACTAACTTATCAGCATCCACGTTTATGGCACCTGGGTAATGCCACGCCTCGTACTCACCCCCCCTGCTCCTTAGGTCAATGACTACGGCATTCTCAGGTACGTGATCAATCTCCACATCACTAGTGCCAAGCATCAACTCATCAATAACCTTGCCAGCCGCACTAGCCCTCAATGTCACGACACTGTTAAGTAAGTTATTGATGAGGTTTTGATCAAGCTTCCTAAATTCATTATCCAATTCATCAATTGTAACTCTCGTCCTTGGTTTCTCCGAGAATATTGCGCAGAACTCCTCAGTCCTCATTGACTCCTCATAAGTCCCTATCCTCCTCGCGTAATTCATTATTTCGTCCTTATCAAGCCAATCAACGGCCTGTAAATGGGCATGTCAATACCATGCTCAATAGCCATTAGATTATGGAGGGTCTGTGACGAAACTTGACCGAGTGATTCACCCGTTACGATACCCAACGCACTTATTGACCTGGCAACCCTAGAGGCGACCTCGTAAAGGACCCTCTTGAACAGAACACTCCACATGTGTGGGTCGGCTTTAGCCCTAAATTCGCCGATTAATGGTGAACAATCGATTATGAATAACCTCGGGTCATAACCAATAGACCACCTGCTAAATAACGCATGTGAGACCCTGAGGAAATTAATAACGTCAATGGGGTAGGCCAGGGAACAGAACAACGCATCTACGTAGGACCCCCCCCTCCTCATCATGAACCAGGCAGCAACCGGTGAGTCAAAACCACCCGATATCAATGCCAATAACTTACCCTCAGAACCAAGTGGTAGGCCACCAGGCCCATTAATTACCTCGGTAAATAGGTACGCCCTATCACCCTAATCTCAATGAACAACTCAATATCGGGTCTCTCGAGATCCACACCAGCACTAAATGGCTTGAGTGCGGCACCAACAGCCTTGGCCACGTCCATTGATGTGAAGTTATGTGAACCTACCCTGTGAACCCTAACTGCGAATCTCCTACCCTTAATTAAGTCACTCCATTCCTTAATCGCCGCATTGACTATATCATTCAATTCCTTAAATACGTAGGCCTTAACAGGAGATAAAGACTTAACACCAAAAACCCGACTAATCACATCCACACTCTCCCTAACCTTATCATCAGGGACCTCAACAAATAACCTACCCTGGGACTTGATAACTTTAGCATTAACACCAATACCCCTTAAACCACTGAGTATGTTATGCATGAGTAACCTCTCCATCCTAGACCTTGTACCCGCTCCCTTAATCGCAACCTCACCATACCTAACCAATATCAAGGCCATACAACAATTACAGCAAAGGTAAACGCCCATGAATAAAAATCTACCTCAGTTAAGCGACGACCAACATTATTAAGGCAGGTTTGCTCAATGACCGTTTGCGTTACCAATAATTGGTAACACAAATAATAAAACAAAAATCAGCAAAGACCAATTTCATCAGGTCCTCAGTCCCGTGGAGGCACATCATCAATGTGCATGCGCGTGGGTGGTTCTTAAGCCTTTACGGTAAAAGGTACTAAAATACCCCTGTAATATTATTGAACAGCCCCGCTGGCGTGGGCCGACTGAGTTGGGGGGGTTGACCCACCGATGAGGCTGTGCTCCTCCAAGGCGGGGGGGTACACTCAATTTTATAACCGCAGCGGTTGTAGTGGTATTGTCTCCTCGGTTGAGCCGTTGCCCGTTATTGTCAGTATGTCAATTCCATCACCAGAGACTGGGTCCCTGGATATGCTCTGGTTTATTGCCTTAATGGCTAATTCCCTGGCCTCCTTAACGCTCATACCAGGCCTGTAATTGCTCTCGAGTATGGCGATGGCGAGTTTCGTGCCCGTGCCGACGGCTGCGTAGTCATCCTCGATTAAGGAACCAAGCGAGTCCATTATGAAGAGATGTGGCCCCCCCTCATCGTCTACGCCACCCACGAGCACCTCCACGAAGTATGGCAATACCCTGTTGGAGAATAGTACGTATGAGAGGAGCTTGGCCGCAGACCTAATGCTCGGCCTAGTTTTAGTGTCCAGGGAGTAGAGCGACATGTATGCCTTGGCGATCTTTGTGAGGACCTGCATATCGGCTAGTATGCCTATTGAGGCTATGCCAATGTTATCATTAACCTTAAACACCTTCTTACCCGACCTACTGAACATGGTGAATCCATAGGCAACCCTCTTCTCGGCGGCCAATACAACGCCGTCGCTCGCCTTAATCCCAACCGCAGTACCAGTTATTAATTCCTCAATTGATGACATCAAAGCAATTAATGGGCATTCCCTTTAAAAAGTTATACCTAGTGGCAATTAGTGTGAGCACACTCATTAGGGATGAGGGGGGGATATCCACGTTGAGTGCGACATGGACTATAGCAAGTATGTCATTGATGGCATTAACTACGTGCCATGCATAATAAGGGTTAATGAACTCGGTAAAGTAATGGATGTATTAATGAGCTATGTAAGGGGGGGTGATCACGTACTTAGTCAATTAATGATTAATGCTGTTGGTGATGAGTTGAGGATTGAAATGCCGATCACAATAATGAGTAGTGGTAAGTCCCTGGGCGAGGTAATCAATGAATTAATATATTTAATAATTGGTATTAGGCACTGCCTACACTCAATCGAGGTAAAGCATTAAAGATGTACCGCATTATAATCATAATCATTCATGAAACGTGAATTAATAGCCAAATCACTAATTGGAGCGATCACGTACATAGTCAGCGTGGTTGAGATAATCTACGTTTGGCTGCAGCTATTCAATGGGAGCGGTTATTATTATGACCTTGGGGGAGTTAATTATGAAGTCCCTGGGCCTGGCGAGTATTGGCATTGGTGATCTTGGGCAAAGCTATTACTTGGCCCGTTGGTAATGAGTGGCTACTTACCAGTATTTATGGCACTCCTCATAGTGGCCACAAACTCATTAATAGCAATTTACACATATAAACTAAGTAGGGTCAGGGGGGGTTTGGGTATTGGCCCCCCCGTAACCGCCATAGTCCTTGCATCGGTAATCAACGCCTCATTGATCAACTTAATCACGAACCCATGGCTACCACAAGCAATATCAACGGCACTAGCCATAGCCATGTACTACTACATCGACAATAATAATAGGCCAGTTAGTACAGCTCTATCGGCATTACTAGCTTCCTAAGCCCAATCACGGACCTACTCAATGTCCTAGTCCCAATAACTCACTGGTTCGTTAAGAGGGAGTTTAATGAGTCGAGTCAGTACGTAATGACAATAGGCCTAATAGCATTCACGTACTACTGGATAGCTGGCGCTTACCCACTGATCCATGTGGTGACTGCGCAGGAAGTACTGAACAACATGATTTACTTACTCTCGACCACGTCATTCATGCAGTTGGCTGTCCTGGGCACGGCAGTACCAGCCTAGCAACGGCTGTACTTAGTGGCGTGGGCTTTACAGCGATAGTCCCCGCAATACTCATAATAACGCTCATAGAAGCCCTACATAAACTGCGCGAGAATAGATTGGCCGTACTAACGCTCGTGATAGCCCTAATAATCACGCATTAACAACGCCGATATCACCAATGTGGCCCCCATACCAGGGAATTGGGCAGGTAAACATTAATTGGGAACCACTGAGTGAGTCCTATGCCAATATCTACAGTCTCACATCACTGGCGCCAAGTGGTTATGTAGAGAGCACAGTACTCCCAACATACTCACTAATAGCCATGAACCCAGGTAAGAGCGTTGCAGGTTATGTAGAGACTGTGGGTCCCATGAATGGTACATACGCAATATGCGGTGATTATCAACTGGTTCTTAGGAATTATACGGGACTGCCCACAGTAAATGATTTTGAGGAGACCGTAGGCCAATTAATTACCAACGCCACTAGTTACGTCGAGGATTCCTCATTAACGATCCCAGGCGGTCTATACCAAAGCGCCGTCCTCATTAGCACTGGTGAGTTGACAATACCCCCCCAGGCATGTACGTGGTCACCACCATGGTAAGTATCGCCCCAGTGACTACGTACGTAAATACCTCAATACCCCTGGTAATGTCAACCCCCCCACTAACTGGCACGGTACTGCCAATAAGCGCTGACTCCGTGGTGACCTTTAACATAAGGTTCAATTTCACAGGGAGCATTAATAAGGTAATCATCTACGGAGTATCATACTCAGAGCAAGAGGCGACTTTAGCACTTACCGTGCTCAAAAATGGGCAAGTAACTGCCAGGGCAAGTGCCGCGGCTCCATCAATTACACAGGGCATGAAACCATACCCAATAACCTTCAATATAAATATCAACGTAACACCGGGAACTTACGAGATCAGCATATCCACAGATCAGCCATTAATCCTCTACGTAACGAGTGGTGTAGGCATGAGGGTAATAAGCGGTAATTCCACATTCAATTACCCAAATGATGTACCCACATACTCAATAACGTATGTGGTTACCAAAGCCGTTCCGGTAAAATTCACCTGGCTAAGAATTTCACTAAATGCCATTAATCAAACGACCATCATGAACATAACCAGTGGTGGCGCTTATAGATTAAGGGATGTAATTACCGTAACCCACTGGATCAACTCCTCAATAAGCCTGGTAATAACCACGAGCGAGCCGGTGCTACCCACGAACATCACCGTGGGCCCAATATCAATAAAGCCCCCCCTGGAACCAACACGCTGCCCAACACCAATGGTAATTAAGGCACTCGAGGAGCCCGGCAAATCATTATTAATGAGCTTGGTGGCATTACCAATAGCCGCCGCATTACCATTAACATCAAGGCCGAGACTCAAGCCAAGGCTAAGGAAGGCACTACTAATCCTTGGGCTCACCCTAATGCTACTATTCTACGTAGTCTGGGCCCTGGGCTTCACAAACATAGCGCCACAGCTCTACGAACCAGCGGTGCTTAGGGCCTTCGGCATATTATTCATAATAGGTTTAATCACCACAATAGCCTCAGCGGTGATGTAAGTCACTAATCACCGTCAGACCGACCAAGAAGTCTCATTAAGGCCCTATAATGCCTCAGGAACTCATGACCTCTCTTACTAACCCTATTAAACCTACAAATCCTTTGAGTCCTGGGGGTCACAATAATCATCATACCTCTCAACAAGCCCTAAATCCCAAGCCAGGAGTAGCAGGTCCTCACCATAACCCCCCACATACGCAGGTAACCAAGCAGCTCACGGGTATAGGGGGGGTCACGACCCTTACGAGACCCAAACTCCTCAATAACCTCAAGCAACCTCGCCAAACCAAACAGGGGGGAACCTCCGGTCTCTGACCCATTGCGTTACCAATTATTGGTAACGCTTTTATAAACCTTTCTCCATGCAAAGCTCCCTGGGAATCCATTTTACTTATTTAGTTACTAATGATTGGTAACGCAAACGGTCATTGAGCAAACCTGCCCTAATGGTAGGGTCGCCGTTCATTACTTACACTGCTTCATTAGTTCCTCTTGGTCGCCTATGATTGGTATGCCGATTCTTAATGATTCAAGCATCATGTTGTTATCCATGCGGTGCCTGCAGAATTCGTCTAGTGTGAATACCACGACCTCCACATCACCCAGTGGTGACCCGATTACCCTAGCCCTAAATGGCGGCTCACCACCCACTATAACCACCATGTCTATGTCGCTTGTACCCATCACGAACTCACCACGGGCCAGTAAACCAACTATGAATGCTGTGATGGGTGTTAAACCATTAATTGCCTGCACCAATTGGTTTGGGTCCCTAATGTTATTCCTCCTCGCAATCTCATAGATTCGACTCAACGAAGCCCATCACCCTACTCGCGTGGTCTATGGCTCTTCTGGTATCCTCCTCCGTGTAGTGCCTATGCGGTGCGCCCGATGGCCACGCGTTTGGGTATTGCGTTGGTACGTAATGCCTATCGAGTTCATCACCGATCCTGATCAAGTCATCATGCACGTTGACGCCGTTATCCCTAAGTATCTCGAGCAACCGTTTGTCCCTAGAGGGTCGTTCTCGGCATTTTGTGGTTGTTTGGGGGGGTCACCTCTAGGGACTTCCACCTCGCCCATAGCCCTTTTGGTAGGGTTATGGGGGGGTCATGGGTGGCGGTCGAGCCCAACGGCACGGGGGGGCTCCCATCTACGCTTGACCCGCCTAGCTTGGAGCATTGCTCCCATCGCCTAGGCGGGCTCGAAGAAGGAGATTCCAACAAGCAACTGCGTCACGGTGCCATAGCTCACCACCTTTGCTACACTTCCCAACCCTAGAGCTATTGCTATAGACAATTACGGCACTATGTATTGGCATAACCTTGAAGTGTTCTTCGGGTCTACATAAATTATCGGTACACCATACTCCTTTGCCTTCTCCTCAATAGCCTTCTGAACACCTCTAAACGAGGCTTGGAAAATCCTGTGCCTCAGTTGCTTATCCCCTATCCTCTTAATCATGTTACTAGCGGGCTTTTTACCTAGTTTCTCAAGAATAATGGCGTACCGCTTTTCATGAGCAAACCTAACAATTATGTTAGCAATCTTCCACCTTACATCATCCTTTCTCTTCCTCTCCTTGAGCCTCCTCATAATTCTCCTCTTAATCCTCGACGTCACCCCATAGAGCTTATCATACCTTTCCTGTATCCTTTTCCTACAGTAATAATAACCAAGAACGAGCTTCTCGGTATTGGTCTCAAAGAGATGGGCTACTCCATCAATAAGCACCGCTACATTGTTCTCATTAACATCAACAGGCAGATACCCACTAGGCTTATATTCTTCAACCTCCTTAACAAAGGTTAGATAAATTATGACCCTCCTATCTCTCCTATCAAGCTTTATTTTAGCTTCAGAAGCTAGCCTCCACCCCCCCATTGATGTATCTCCAGTACTGCTTGTGTGGCTCAATCTCTATTGTTACCCATCCCTTATGAGTCACCACCGCAATATAGGTCAATCCATTGGGCTTTCAGAGGTGGTCGTCTAGCCAAATACTAACACTTCTAACCTCTGGATACTTTTTCTCGGCTAATCCATGCTTCTTCAACTTCAGAAAGCTTCTAGCTCTAGTAGAGGCGTCTTGGCATGCAGTGTAGACGTAGTGCGATGGCAACTGTGGATAGAGGTTTCTCATCTCGCGGTACTTCAACGCCTTCAGCTTCGTAAAGCTCTTCACATCGTTTCTAATAGCAAACATCGTCAGCTGCTCAACCATGTTGCGGTACATACCTTCAAGCTCAACAAAGACGTTGAACACCTTCCTCGGCAATGAAGTGCTTCTAACAATAACAGTTCTTCCCACTCTACTCACTCTTCTCCACCTCTTCTAGGAGCTTTTTGAAGCCTTCCACAAGCTTCTTTTTCCTGTGGCTCCTCATACCATAGAGCTTTCCAGCAAACGACGTTACAACTTCAATCAAGTCCTCTACGAGCTCTTGGTAAGCGTCTTTAGGCTCTTCACCAAAAACAACCTCTATTCTTGCACCGAACTGTCTGAAGAAGTGTTCGAGATACTCAAAACCAAATCTTGTGAGCCTATCCTTGTAGGTTACAACTACAACATCTACCTTCCTGTTAACAACGTAGTTGAAAAGCTTCAGTAATCCTCTGCGATCAGTCTTGAGACCGCTGGCAACATCGCTTAGAATATCTATAATTCTGTATCCCTTGGCAGAGCAGTATTGTGTTAGATGCTGTATCTGCCTCTCTAAGTCGCTCTTCTGGTCTGAGGAACTAACACGAGCATAGATAACAGCCCTAACCTCTCCAGCCCCTGTCTTCCCTCCGAGAATACGTTCAACCTCAGAATAAGGTATTCTCATCCTACCGCTAGGAGTCCGCACAACATGTATTCTTCCCTCCGCTACCCACCTTTTGAAAGTCCTGTAGCTAATCCCAACAATTTCACAGAACTCCTTGGGTTTTAACAACTTCTCTGACATTTGTCCCTAACTGTCAACAAAATTCCTCAAAAGACCCTAATAAAGTTTTCTGCCCTAACGCTATGCGTGTGTTCATAGCGATTCAACCTCTTAATCAAGAGAGCCTTAAGTGCCTTCTCGGCGGCCTGCTGCGCGAAGTAGCAGGCCTTGGAATACCTGCCAAGCCTAAGTAGGTCAATCGCCGCGGCCAAGTCATCCTAGCCTCATTGAGCCAATCAACCCAACGCTGGTAAGAGGGCATCTAACCGGCACCACTAACTAGAAATAAAAAGCTTCACATAATGGCGATGATGTAATTCACCTCAAAATCTCTAAAGCCCTTCTTACGGCCTCCCTGTGTAGTGGTGACTGCCAGGCTACGTACCTGCCTATCCCCAGCTCCAGGTCTTTCTCGGGTGGTGGGGGGGTATCTACAAAGCCTTGGGTCCCGGTCTGACATGAAGTATAGTATTAAGTTCCTAATAATTAATTCATTAATTAATTCCTCGGGTACGTCAGACCTCCATAGTGCGTCCGGGTCCTTAACAGCCCCCTCAAGCAAATCCCTCCACCTACTAATGAACTCAGGCATTAATTTCTTCTCCTCCATAAGTCTCCTCACAACCAAATCAACATCCCAAGACACCTCATACAACCTAGCCAGCACCGCCGGATTTCCGCCTGTTATTCGCCAGGCCTCCTCGAAGCTTGGCTTCTCGCCGGGTATCTGGTCGTATAGTTGTTTAAATCCTTCCTTGGGCATGTTCCACATGGGTGATGACCAAGCCCACCTATGCCTACCAATCTCCCACCTACTTAACCCCCCCTCGCTTGTTGCTGCTATGGTTATTATCCTCTCGTAGTGTTCGGGCGGATACTCGATTAGGTTTAATAGTGCCTTAACGTAGATGGCTGATTCCTTGACTCCAAGTATTTGGAATGCGTCATCAACAATTACGGCTATCCTACCCCCCCTCGTCGCACTGATCAACTCCTTAGCAATGTCGAAGGCCAGCCAAGCCAATCTGCCAAGGGCATTCTGGGCGAGGGCCTCCTCAGCCAGTGTTAGGAACTTACTCCTTAGATCAGCAATACTGAACTCGGCAAAAACCTCCTTATTAATCGGATTAACATAAACAACCTCAAAGCCAAGCTCCCTAAGCAAAACCACGGACTGCTTCAACCAAGCAGTCTTACCACAACCCTCAGGACCAAAAACCACCTGCACGGGGGGGTAAGTACCCCCTATCCGACCACTTCTCAACGAGCCTAAGGGCTTCCTCCCTATCCACAAAATCCACCTCAACACCACGGGTAAACCTTAACCTAACCCTCCTAAAAACCACAAACAACACAAAAACAAGCAACCTAAATACTTAACCAAACATCAGTAGTGCCGAAGGATTTCTACGTATTAAGGTGGGCACGGAGAGGTTACTAAGGGAAATCACCATTAGGAAGAACCTCGGCA
The DNA here is from genome assembly GCA_001316125.1 of Vulcanisaeta distributa JCM 11213. The sequence continues at coordinate 254,372 of BBCS01000001.1, read as the reverse complement.
CATTCGCATCTTCACTAGGTCCCCCCCAGCGACAGTGGGTTGCTCATGAGTAGGGAGGGAACGTTGCTTGGCAGTCGACACTTCATAGGGAAGCGGTTAGGAAGGTGTTGGAGGGCTTAGTTAAGTATTTATTTATTAAGGAATACCGGTAAAACATGTTGTGAATACAGAAGTCCTCGAGAGACCACTGCCTAAGCCAACTGCAGAGGATTATGTGGGTGCTAGGCTTTTGGAGTCGCTAATAGAGGCTAAACTAGCCCTTAGGTTTCTCAATGATGGCCTTGTTAGGAATGCCGCAGGTAAGGCCTTCCAGGCATGGAGGGCTTTGCTAGCTGCTCTGCTGAGGATGGAGCTTGATAAACTCCTGAGTATTGCAAAGACTGATGAGGAGAGGAGGTGGCTCATCGAGAAGGCAGTCCCTAGGGTACCAACGACTAGGATGGTTTGGCTGTCGCAAATGCTTGAGGAAGTAGGCCATGGAGGACTTTCGGCATGGACCGATAGGGCATTGAACCTGCACGACTACCGGTATAACGGGCCGGACCCAGATCTGGCGCTATCAAAATACAGAAGTAGGGAGGAGGCTGCGATTGCCGTGGTGGGTCTCGTGAAGGAATTAGTGAGTAGGGTCGAGAACCTAAGGCAGAGGGTTAAGTGGAGCGATGAACTCGAGAATGCACTAAATGAATTGAAGAAGATCATTAAGTAGGTCCCAGGGATTGCGGTGACGAATTCATTGATAAAACCTCACGTTGAGTAAGCCACGTGAATTTATGACTTAATGAATGGGATAGATACCTAAGCCGTCGCTGTTGCTATTAATGTATCATCCTACTAATTATGATATCCAACTCATTGTAAATACTACGTTGCGCCCAGCTCAATAGCCCAACCCACGGTGATAGCTCGGTGGGTCCACAGTTTCGCCCTTCTCCACCATGTGAATTACGCCAAGGTAAACCCTGGGCCTCCTTAGTACCCTTAATACCCTCAAGCCCATAATCAGTGATCTGAGGCATTACACTAGTTATTACTAGACTCGTTCGTCTCCTTAATAGTCATATAATGTAAAATAACCACCATGCCTTTAAACCACACTCTGGAGCGGGACAAAACCTTCACACTACTTGATGAAGCGAACCCAGTACTAACGAGACTTATTTTATAATACGAACACAGGCCATTACTAATAAAAGACTGGGCTCTGCACCCTGGTAGTGGTTAAGTTCAGGGCTAGGGAAGACTCACTAAAGCCTTGAGTCATGTTTGTGGGTATTAACGAGTTATTAACGATTAAGGAAGTATTAATTTAATAATTGATGAGAATCGTCAATACAAGTACTAAGGATGTGTCGGTTAAGGCCATAACCCTGGTGAGACCTATATTGAGCGGCTTGTCCTTAGGCAGGATTAGATAGCTACTAAGTATTAGTAGTACGAGCGTTGTTAGTATTGGCGCAGTTACGACTAAGTAGTTCATGTAGGTCTTTAATGGCATTAAGAGGCTCATGATCACTAGGAATAATGCCAACGCAGCAACGCCAATACCGGTGATGCGGTACGCCCAGGAGAATGCCTTGTAAAATGAATTAAGTGTAGTATGATAATGATAAATTATGGGACCGTCACTGGGCTTGATCCTGAAGGAGGACTCGACATTCTTATTTGTTAAGGTTAGGATCCTATAATCACTTACTAAGTCCTTACTTTGCTTGAACACGGTTTTCAATTCCTCATTCATTTCCCCCTCTTTAAATTCCATGTGCTCCTCATCAAGTACAACCGACACATACTGCCTCTGTCCATCTATCGGCGCATTAAGTATTGCCGCTACATCTCTAATTACGTAATCAAAGTAAGGCATTAATGATACCCTTATGGCTCGGATTCAATGGGCTTGTGCACGTAAAACCTAACCGTATAGTAATTACCTGGCTCAACATGCATACCCACGCACACGTAATCATCGCCTGGCATAAGCCCTAAAACACCCTGGACAAAATCACCAGGTGCGATACTTAATACCTCATTCTGAGGACCCATAACCCTCTCAATCAATGTAAAATCACCATTTAGCTTGGCTAGGTAGGTTCCGTAATTGCCATACCTCCTCCTAAAGCAGACATAATCAGCCCTATTACCACACTCAAATGTTAATACAACCTCCTCAAGAAATTCACGCTTCTAACCCTTACAAAACGCTGAACGCGCCTAACGATAGCTTCGCATTTCTCAGGGCGCTGAGCCATCGAGGACATAATACCTACTGTGAGATATACATAGCAGAATTCTCGAGATAGCTCTTGGCCTCCTTGTAAAGCTTTTTGTGATTCTTCATGAAGAACTTATACGCCCTCCTCTCCTCCTCATTACCATTCCTCCAGGAATCAATGACCTCAACGTACTCCCTAACCCTCCCCCCCAACTCATTATTTAGGAGCGCGTACTTCAACAACTCATGCATGGCGAGGCTGCATCAATGTAGGTATACGCAATAATCCCCCCCCTGGGAAGCCTAATGGCAAGCGCCTTTATCATGCATTAAAGAGGCAACAACCCTATTTTTAGTCCTTATTCCTTCAATGATACCAGCAGTAACCCGAAAGTATTAAATCAAAATAAAAATAGCAGGATAAGTTGTATGAGAGTTTTAATGTATCATTCGATTAACCATGTATTATTAGGTTCATTAGTCCCTACCGCATGCCTACTAGGGAGGAGACCGGCGGCAATTCATTATAGGGAATGAAATGATGGTAGGACTAATATTAGCTTTACGATTAATGTAACCGTGGACATTAAAGTAGTTAATAACACTAAAGGATACCTTAGAAAAGTGAAGGTGGGACGTTACGTAGAAGGCCACTGGGTGACTGAATATTGCGGGTTGGTAATGGGCGGAGAGCTATGAATTGCTCATGAAGATGAAGAACAAAAGGTATGGGAAGCTTTACGAGAAGGTGAGTAGACGTATCACTTGGGTTTAAGCACGGCGATTGGCGTTTAAGCTAGTCGGTCAATGCCGACGCGCAATACCCATTACTGAACATGTTAAAAGATTCATGAGGATAGTAAATATTTACGAGACCACTGGGGGGGAGGTTAACCACTGCCTAGCCATGATGCAGACACAACATGCTCAAGATATACATTAGTATTGACAATGATGGAGTTAGCACGTACTTAGCCCAGCCAAATAACAATTACGCACTCACTGAGGGAGTTTATGGACAAGGTAACAAATTACTAAGTATCTTATCATCTGAAACCGTGATTACCGCCACCCTAGTTCCCCCCCACAACCCAAAGCAACATGTATACAAGGCCCCCCTGAGAAACTTGGCCTCACGATGAATCCAGAAAGTGTGCTTTAGAGATTGGAGCATTCGTAACCAGGGTATAGCACCAAAACCGGTATAATGATGAGTTCGTACTCATCACTTGGACCTGGAGAGTCGCCGTGCACATATAACTGCGGCGACTCTTCACACCCAAAGCACGACCTCCCTTAAATAATTGGGACGTCTGATTGCTTCCTGGCCAGCCTCACCAGGGTCTCTGCATGTTTAACCCCTACACAGCCGCTGAAACTCCACCACATCGGTGAAAAATGAATAGGTAACACACGCACCTAGCATTTCTAAGCGCAGTATTGAATAAAAGGCTAAAAAGGGAGGATGGTGAGGATTGAATCGTGGGGGGGAGGGTTAGGCTGGGCTTTGCCGATAGGCAAGTGGAGTTCGTGGATAGGGACCTTGCCCTTAAACTCATTGAGGAATGGGCCGAGAAGAGCACCTTCCCAGTCCAAGTCATCTATGGACCGGAGGGCTGTGGTAAGACGGCTTGGCTCCTACAATCCATTGAGTTACTTAGGGAGCTTGGTTTTGAGGTTGTTTATGTTAATCCTGTTAATAGGCTTGCCTTTGCTGAGGTAAGCATTAACAGCCTTAGGGAGGAGTTCTTCAGGTTGATTAAGGAGCTATTGCTCAGAGTGCGTTGGCTAGAATCGCATGGATAGCCTATAATGTGGTTTATGACGTAATCAAGGCGACCAGGGGCAAGATAGCCATCATCGTTGATGATGCCTTCCAGGTAATCGGCATCAAGGAATCAGCCTATACGTGAAGGCGTTGCTTAATCTCATTGAGTACCCACCCGAGCATTACGAGAAGATAGTCACAATAGCCGCAACGAGTGAGGGTGTTTCGAGGAGGGAAATAGGAAGACACACGTGGGCTTGGATAATACCCATGTGGAATATGCCGAAGAACGGGTTCAAGCAACTTTATGATCAAATACCGGGCAAGAAGCCGGACCTCGAAGAGGTCTGGCGGTTAACTGGGGGGGGTAATCCGAGGATGCTTGAGGAATTGTATAAAGCCAATTGGGATGCTGATAGGGTGATTGGGGGGGAGTTGATTAAGGGTAAGGGCGTTGATGTTTTTGTAAGCTCGCTAAGTGATAGTGAGAGGCGTATGTTGGCTAGGGCTGTTGAAGACCCAGACGTGTTATTCACGAGGGAGGGAATACCACTGATGAACAAATTAATCGAGTTAAACCTAGTCCTCGACATATCAGACAGGAAGCCATACCTATGGATAGACCAACCACCGCCCGAGAAAGATGAGGAGCTCGGGATTGCAGGCGCGTCGCGTGGCAATCACCACTGCACAGGGAGGCCGTGAGGAGGATGCTGGAAACACAATCTCAAAGTGTTTAAGGGAGGGATGCGGTGAATCGACCGTGGATACGGAGACCCTTGAGAGATCGTTGCCCAAGCCAACCACGGAGGATCGCATCAATGCGAGGCTTCTGGAATCATTGATTGAAGCCAAGCTATCCACCGAATTCCTCAGCAAGGGCTTCGTTAGGGATGCCGCGGGTATGGCTTTTCGGGCTTGGAGGGCATTTTTAACTGCCCTGCTCAGGCTTGAACTGGATTAAGCTAATTCAGGTGTACAAGACCGAGGAGGAGAGGCGATGGCTGATGAACAAAGCTGTCCTAGAGTGCAAACCACGAGGATGATGGCACTGTCGCAGATGCTAGAGGAAATTGGGTATAGTGGGTTATCTGCTTGGACGGACAGGGCACTGAACCTACACGACTACCAGTACAACGGCCCGGACCCAGATTTGGCAATGAGCAAGTACAGAAATAGGGAGGAGGCCGCGGCCGTCGTTACAAGCCTCATAAGGGAGTTAACAAACAGAATCTAGAACCTAAGGCAAAGGGTAAGGTGGGGGGGCAACGAATTGGAAACGCATTAAACGAGTTAAGAAGAGCCATTAAGTGAATGGGGGGGATCAACACCTAACAATTGAATGGTGGCAGGGGGGGCGTGCTCACCACAAACGAAGCCGTCTAAGGCATCTGTAACCAACCGAAAACACGCCCGCCTAAACCAACGGTGGACACAGCTCAGGCTTATTAAACCCCGCATTCCTTTAACACCGTGGGCGTGGTTATTGAACTACCCGAGCCGCTAGCCAGGGAGATCGCCAGGCTGGGGGTTGACGTCGAGGGCTTCGTCATAGACAGCGTGCTGGCAAGGCTCAACCCAGACCCAAGCACGGAGATTGAAACACACCTAGAACTAGCCAACAAGTACCTAAATGAGGGCAGGAACCTCATCAATAAAGACCCCGTGCAGGCAAGTGAGAAGCTCTATAAGGCGGCTGAGGAGGCCGTTAAGGCGTTGGCAATAGCCTAAACCTAGATGAAGCAAAGGCGGCTAAGGGGCAGGGTAGGTGGACCGCCACACTACTCTTCAGCGCCGTTGACTCCATAAGCGATGGGCTTGGTAGGGAGGAGGTCAGGCTCTGGTGGAGGGCCGCCTGGTTCCTACACGTGGAGGGATTCCACGAAGCCAGGCTAAAGCCAAGCCAGGTGGCGAGGGACTTAAAGCACGTGGAGGCCCTGGTAAAGCTGGCTCAGGAACATGCGCAAGGCAGGAATAACCAATAACCCACAAACAAACCCAGAACCAGGGCATCACAACTCAATGATGCCGAGCCTAATGACTTAATTAGCAGGTTCGTTAGTAGCGTAAGCCCTGAGAGCCTATTCATCGAGTAAAGGTCAATGGGCTTTACGTTCATTACCGGCCCTTAGGTCATCCAAAGTTTCCCTCCTGTTTACGACTGCTAAGTAGCGCTTGCCGGGAACTTATTCCTATCTATTGTCCTTATTAGCGAGCCATGTGAATGTAGAGCAAATTCTGAAACTAATGCTTGATAAATTCATCGACATGCTCTACCTACCAATCGAGACCCAGGGAGAAACCAAGGCGCTTGTCATTTTAGTGAATAATGAGTCAGTCATAGCGAGAATCACCATACTATTTGACAGCAAGCAAGGAAAGATACTCACGAGGGTAATGAACCTAACTAAGGCCACCAAGCAAGGCATAAAGAAACTAAGCATAGAGGCAATAAGGAAGTCAGGGCTATTTAACCACATTAATTAACATTCTACGTATCAAGGCTAGAGAATAACCATGGTCACTCAGCGTAGTTAAAAACACACCGTAACCTGGGAACATCGAAGAAATGTAATTCCTTACTAATGCGCATATCTTAAAGTTCAAGACAAGTAACCAGGGATATATCTAGTCCTTCCTCTTACATTTTATTAAACCTATTTCCTCAATATTCATGCTGAGACCTGGGTCTACGTAGCATTTAAAGTCCCTGCTTAACCTATTAATTAATACATCCTTACTTAACCCTGTAATGCCTGAGTGGTACTCAATTATTAATTCTTTGAATAACTTTACGTGTTTATAATCGTTAAGCACTACATTAAATTCGCATCCTTCACAATCAAGTTTAAGCAAGTAGGCTCATTAATCAAGTCCAAAATATCTCTTAATGTAATCGTCTTAACATGGTAATAACCTAAATCACACGGTAATAACTTAATAATTAACCTTCTCATTCCCATTACCAACTGATTATTACCATAACTGGTATAATAACCAGAACATATTAAGCCCATCTTTAGAATTTTAATTACCTCATACGTATCACTTAATGCCCTATTCAAAACGAGAACCTTATCACTTATGTTATTCAATTTAAAGTTAATTAAAGACTCTCAATAAGCCGTCTTAACTGGCTCAAGAACCACAACACGCCTTGCGCCCCCTTAGGGCGAAGTATATTGCTGAATCGCCTATGTTTGAACCAGCATCAACAATATCACCATCAATATCAACACCATAAATGCCGTACTCAAAAATCTCAATTATTGACAGCGTAGAGAGATGCCTAAACCTAACAATGAAACCCCCAAAATCCTTAAAGTAATAACTTTTACTAAACCTCCAACCCTTCTTATTGAGTTTCATCACAGTCTCTAAGTCCGAATTAATATCGCAATTAACATTACCATTTAATACGCAGGTACCGTCTGGATTGACTTGAAAATCACGTATAAGACCCGACTTACTTAAATTAATCAACTCCTCATAAACAAGCCTATCTAGGTAGAGTTGAAGGCCATTCCTAAATTGGACATTAATGAAGTAACACCCCCTTAGGTAGTCAATGAGTGCGCTAAACCAATTATTGAAATAATGGCGTGAGTACTCAATGAGCCCATAAGCATTAATGAATTTACTAAGCCCCCCCAGCACCCCCCCATAGACCTACCTCTTTTTTATTAGCCATCCTTGTATGTATATTGCGTCGAATCCGCCGAGGGTGAAGGATTTTAGGGCGTCTTGTGGTGTTTCTACCAGTGGTTCTCCTGCTAGGTTGAAGCTTGTGTTTAGTATTATTCCCTCGCCGGTCAGGTCCTTGAATGCCTTTATGAGTTCGTACCATGTTGGGTTCTCGTCCTTGGCAACAGTCTGTGGCCTTGCCGTGCCATCAACGTGGTAGACAGCCGGTACGACCTCCCTCATGCCCTCTTTATACCTGAACATCAGTATCATGAATTGGTGGGGCACTGGTCAATGAAGTACTTACTGGCGTCCTCAACGAGTAGTGATGGGGCCAGTGGCCTCCACCACTCACGACCCTTAATGCCATTCACAAACCTCCACATGTCGGCTCTCCTCGGGTCAGCCACAATGGATCTATTGCCGAGTGCCCTTGGCCCAAGCTCGGCCCTACCCTGGTACCAGGCAATTACGTAGCCCTTGGCGACTAAGTCGGCGACCTCATTAACATCATCACCAATGTACTCCGCATTGAATCGGCTACGCTCAACGATCTTCTTAACCTCATCATCACCATACTCCGGACCCAAATAAACAGTCCTAAGCCTATTATTTTTCATCTTACCACCAACACGTGCTCATAAACATAGGCAGCGGCACCAACGGTGGTCCCGGCATCATTAGCCGCTGGGAATATGAAAATGTCGCTGAATAACTTGGCGTAGTGAATAACCATGTTAGCCTTGGCATTAAGAGCCACACCACCAGCCAAAGCCAAGTACTGCTCATTAGTATGCCCCCTAGCCCACTCAGCAAGCCTAAGCATAGCCTCCTCGGTAAATTTCTGTAATGCGTAAGCAATATTCACAGCCCTCTTATCAAGCTCACCATGGGGGGGATCCCATTCAATGGGACCACCAGTTATGAAGTTTGCGATAGCAGTATATTGCCTCCATGAATCTTCGAATAACCCACCTCGATAACCACTAACCCTAAATCTATCTCTCAATATGTATGGGTAATCCTTATTCTCCAGGTCAAAAACCTCAAGGAACTTCCCATAAACATCCTTATCCAATGAACCATAGGGTGCTAGGCCCATCACCTTACCAGGGCCTTCTAGAAATGTGAAAATTAGGTTATATGTTACGTAATCCCAAAGTGAGCCTATCGAACCAAGCCAAATGGGGGGGATGCTCAATAACTTCTCAAACTCACCGTTCCTCACCCTCCAAACAACCGTTGAATCGAACTCACCAACGCCATCAATAGTCAGTACAGCGGTATTGCTGAAGCCACTGAAGTAGTAGCTGATGCCGCATGGGCAAGGTGATGCTCAACTGGAATAATCCTAACATCACTTGGCATGTTGAACCCTGCCTTCTTAATTGAGTACCTAATCATGTGGTAGGCGTATTTGAGGTAATTGTCAAGGCCAAGCTTAGACTTTAAGTAATCAATGGCTAAGCCAAGCTCACTATCATTGTAATAACCACTCTTGACACTATTAATTATGACATGCCTAAGCCAGTAAGCCCTATCAACCCTCCTATAGAGTTTAGGTTCATAATTAACGGCATAGGCATCAACATCATTGGGTGAAAGACCGTACTTATCCTTCAGGAATTTAAAGGCTTGAACCAAGGCATTAATTGGTGGCTCATCAATTGAATGCTTATGTCTTGTCCACCTCTCCTCCTCACTGGCGAATATGAGTTCGCCATCAACAATGACGCAACGGCATTATCATGCTCCACAGGCCAATTAAAACCTATGACAACAGTCATTAATGAATGCAGTGACTAATCACTTTAAAGCTTTTTGTGGAAATGAATTATTGAGTACGTACCTGGAAATACCCATCTACTTCAAAGCCACACCCACTCAACTTATCAATTATTGGCGATGGTGCACCATGAACCTCCATAACATGCTCATCACCATAACTAATAATATCGCATGGTAGCGTAAGTAGTGAGTACTCACAACCCTCACAATCAAACCTAACAACAAAATAACCCACCTCACCATATCGAGAACCTAGCTTCATAAAGCCCTGGCCCATGGCGCTCTTCATTCTCGATCCTAATCCAGGACTAGACTTATCAATATCAAGGTAAAAGATCGATATCCCTAAACCATAAACCAGCATTCACGACCTTAACAATACCCTCAACACCATTCAACCCAACGCATAAATAAGCCTGGCACTCCCACCAACAATTATAGTGCTGTTTATTAACTAAAGTACTAACATCCAATTACTTTAAACACATTTCATCTCGTTGATTAAATCCTTGCAGTGTAACTATGCCACTTGGTGTTTTTATGTTGCTACGTGTTTTGGGTTAGGATACTGCCCTCGTTAGTAGCCACCTCAGTGCGCCTGGCATTGTGCTCGCGAGCCTTGAATTTAGGATTGTTAGGATGATCCTCCTCAACACCGGCATATCGTCTAGGCTTGGCACATCCCGAGTCCTCTTACCCAAAACCATTGAGTAAAGCTCCACATCAGACAAATCGACTGGTCTCCAGCTCATTGGCTTCCTAGCCTTTAGGAATACGCCTGGCGCCTCCGGATCTCTCTTGAGGGTTATTATTTCGAAGTCCCTGAATATCCTAGCCATGTCACCAACCTCATAACGCCAGAAATCAAAGGGGGGGTATGCATGGTATGGGAAACCCCTAGACCTTGTTGTGATGAATATGAGTCCTCCGGGCTTCAACACAAGCTTCATGGCATTAACCACAACCCTCCAATTATGTACATGCTCAAGCAACTCCGTGGATACCACAACATCAAACCTATTAACACCAAAGACGTTGACAATGAACTCGGCCGGCGTGACAACATCAACGAAGAGCCCAGGCTCAAGGTCAATACCAACATACAGCCTTGGCTTTAGGAACCTCTCAATGAATGGTCTAACACTACCATTAACATACCTACTACCAACCTCGAGGACCGCCTTACCGAGGAATTCACCTGGCTCGGTATTGTTGTGGAAGAACTCGAGAACGGATACGTGGCACATGGTCGCACCCTCAAGCACGAAAGCATCCCATACCTATCTAAACCGATTCTCACGGCTATTTGGTTGTGTGCGTACCTCCTACACCTGAATCCCACCGACTCAATCCTACTCATTAGTTCATCAACCGTGTAATTCCTCAAGTATCCACTATACTCAATCTTTAGTACGTCGAAGAGCCTTAGGGTGTTTAACTCATTACTCACCACATCCCACTCACAACCCTTACAATCCATCTTCAAAGCCCCCCCAACCCTAAAGGCATTAATGTCAACCCCCCCAAGCTCCTAACGTGGTTTAATAGTGAACTTAACGTAAATGACCTAACCTTAACACCCTTACCCTTCTTAAATATGGAGGCTTCACCATCAATCCTACCCTCTACTACTATTTCAACACTTCCATCCTTATCAGCTATGGCAGCATTTATCGGTAATATCCTTGACTTGAGTTCAGGATTTAATTCAATATTCCTGAGCATCGCCTCAAAGTGGTATGGGACAGGTTCGACTGCCACAACGAAGGCGCCGCGTTTAGCGAAGTAGAGCGGTGTATCGCCTATGTAAGCGCCAATATCAACAACAAGCCAACCATCAAGATTAAAGCCGAGGAAGTGGATTTCGTAAAGCCATGTCTCGGAGAGCACGGTTAAATCCATGGAATCCTCACCACGAAGCTTAATACCATCTGGTGCTATGAACAACGCATCACCATTCTTACTAATTACAAGCTTGGCAATGCCGCCAAGCAGGAGCTCCATGGAACCACCGCACTTAAATTCAGTAATGAGGCCATCATGGTATGCATTAATGATGAATGAGTACATGCTTGGGCTCAGCCTATAACTGGCGTCACCGCACTTAACGGTTACGAAGTCCCTACCCAACCCATGCCTAGTGAGGAGGTACTTAAAGCCAGCACCAAGCCAATTACTGAATAAACGCCTACCGGCCAATACCACACTCAAATCCCTAATAATGCCCATTGGTTAATCACAACGTTAATGCTTAAATGTATTATCATTAGCATGAATGCTGTGGCTAGGGCGTCTGTGGTTTGGCTTAATTACAATAGCATGAGGTTCATTGACATTGCCCTGGAGAGCCTTAATTCCTTCCTTAGCCTTGACTTTGATGGTTATGAGTTGATTGTTGTTGATAATGCCTCCACGGATGGTAGCTTTGAGCGTATTAGGAGGTTCATTGAGGAGCATAAGCCAAGCGGTGTTAGGGTGAGGGTGATTCGTAATGAGAGGAACCTCGGGTACGCCGGCGGCATGAACGTTGGCTGGGAAGCCAGGGACCCAGACTCGAGGTACGTGGCCTTTGTGAACAACGACCTAATACCAACACCACAATCACTAACCAAACTAATAGAGCACGTGGAAGGCAATGAGGGGGGGGTAGCTGCAGTAAGCGGATTAATATATTATGGCGATGGAAGAATTATTTATTCAGCAGGAGGGTGGGGGGGTGATGAGCTATGGTTCTTTGACGATATTTGTAATGGATTCGTAATTGACGAATGCCCAGGAATCAATAAGGAGCACCATGTGACATACTCAGATGGAGCATACATGGTGGTGAGGGTCGACGCCGTAAGGAGGACGATGCCAAACGGCAAACCATTCATAGACGAAACATTCTTATATCTAGACGACGTCTTGCTAGGACTAGTATTGTGGAACAAGGGATATAAATCTATGTATATACCAATAAATGCTGGATTGCATTTTACTAGTATGACTACGAGAGGTCCATTAATATCTCGATATGTAATAAGGAGTTTTACTGCGTTAAGCATAATCGTAGAAACTAAATATTCTAATACTACGAAGCATTTGTTAATGATCAGGCGAAGTATTGGTAATAAAATTTTATGTTTATTTAAAGATGATTTTTGCTTAAAGTACTACGGTTATATTGATGGAATAAGACTTGGAAACTATCTCAGATCAGTCTTAGGAACTCTGAATCTCTATAAAGCGCCTTATGTTAAGGTTAGTATTTATGATTTAATAAAGGAAGCACTTATGGTAAGAGGACGAGTAAAAGTTACGCATAATATGCTAGTAAATTCATGAGTGTTAAGCTAAATGCATTATACATATTTCATTACATTACTTTCTATCGCTTCTTATAATTCACAGTGGTAATAAACCGCACGTCTTCATAAACATTGTGCCAGTATGATAATTATTATGTTTTTTAAGAAACTTAATGAAATTTAGATAATACATATTTTATAATTTATTTTCAATTAGCTTTATTAATTGTTTAACAACCAAGTCCCATGAAAAATATTTTGCAATATAAGTATCAATATTATTACATATAAAGCTATAATTATCATTACATATATTAATTAATTCTTTAGCAAATGTTTTTTTATCAAATTCATTAATAAACTTTATGCAATTAATATTATTAAATATTGAGTAGGGGGCCTGGTATCTTGAAAGCAATTACTGGTGTCTTAAGTGCTATGGCTTCTAACATTGTTAAGGAAAAGTAATCACTATGAGATGGATATATTAAGGCCCTCGCATTAGCGACGATTTTGTACTTCATATCATCATTAACGAAGCCTAAATACTCGATATTATCATTAACCCCCCCGTACTTATTTACTAACTTGAAAAAGATCGTTTTAATAGTTTCATTAGGAAATGATCCCATAACCTTAACGTGAATAGTAGCATTTCCTCTTAGCTAACCTAACTATTTTTGGTAATTCAAAAAGTCCCTTCTCTGGGTGAAGTCTTGCATAGAAGACGAAGTAATTATCCTTATGATTAGTTCGGTAATTTAAGATACATGGATCTATGGCATTTGCTGGATCAAGGATGTAATAAGGTATGTCCCACTTATCTACACCCAATAATTCTAATTGTCCCTTACTTACGAGGGCTATAAATGACGGTTTATAGTTCTTTACTAACTTCTTTACGTAATTCAATATGAACGATGGCGGTATCTGCGTTAATATTTCATATGGTAACACTGGGTTAAATCCTGTGAATCTTACTGCCTTGTATATTCTAGAAAATAATGACCTAGATATTATGTTTGCTTGATGAGTAAAGCCGTACTTAATTCCTAGCGATTTACTTAGTAAAATAACGTCAGGCAAAACAAGAAGTGGGTCAAATAGAAAGTCGATCTTAACATTACTATTGGCATATATTTTTACTAATTCTTTAGTAAAGCCCAACGTCATTACATTAATTGCCTTTTCAACGGCATTCATTGACTTAAACCTAGTCAATACATCATAAAACCCCCCCTGGCTAATTTCAATGCCGTGTTTCTCGTATTGTTCTACCATTTAAAGATACGCTCTTTATCCAGGTCATTACTTATAATAAAGAAAGAATCAGAGGCTGGGAATAATACTACTTTTTCGAAATTCTTTGCTAATCTTATAATTACTTCATGAGCATGCTTAACACCACCACCCATGAACTTAGGGTAAATAGGCATCACTATACCTAACTTCATAAATATCGTGATAGTGAAAATTAAATACATTAAAAGTATTTTGGTAATCAATGCTCTCTGTCATAATGACCACGTATAATGCAGGTAAGACCCTTAGAAGGGTATTAACGGATTTGATTAAGGTTTTAGATGAATTGAACATGAACTATGAAATTGTCGCTATTGATAATGAATCTAAAGATAATACTGTCGAGATACTAAAGGAATTTAGGGCAAGATATAAGATTATGAGGTGCACAAGAGGTTTAGGTAGGCATCAAGCGGTTCTTATGAGCAAGGGCCATTATTTATTATTTTATGATGCAGATGCATATGCTGTGCATGATTTATTATATAATTTTTTAAATATAAATATAAATAAGTATCGTATTGACTTTTCACTCGCACATTCAGGTGTTTATTTAATGACGAGGGAATGTTACGAACGTACTGGTGGTTTTATGAACTTAAACTTTGGAGAAGATGTGCATTTATGGGCAAGGGCATTTCTAATGTGCAAGTCCAGGTATTACCCCCCCCTAAGGGTTGCATGCAACGCACCAAGAATATACGCAATTAGAGGCTATAGAGGTGAAATGAGGTATTCAGAGAATATAATTAGTTTTATACTTAGGCAAATGAAGAACGAGACACATAGATTAAGAGGCTTGGCTCTTAAATCGCGGGAATTAATTATTAATATGTTAAAAAGCAATGATCCAGTTTTGATTGTGGGTTCTTTAATTTTAGGCCCATTATCGCCATTAATATCAAATGGTATTTCTAAGATTATGTCAAACTTAGAGCTTGTATATTGGTCCGAACTAAGTAATATGGGAAGAGTTGAGGAGATAAGTGAGAATTATAGATATATAATACAGGATATATTCTTTGTAAATAATTGGGAAAAAATATACCTAAAGTTCTATGAATTATTATCAAAGTATAATATAAATATAATAAAACATAGGTATGCAAGAATTCTATATACTCAACCCAGCATTGAGATTTGCCCACCGCCATAAATCATTGATAATGGACCGACAATATCATGATTTTCTATTTACAAATTTACGAATTAATTAACATAATTGAATTTGTAGGATTTGTAAATCGTCGCCGATGATATTATTTTTCTGTTAAGGATTAACATTGCTAATATTAGCGATAAATATGTTGGTATTAATCCTATTGTTGGTATTAAATACCATGACATTGATGGTTCTGTTGCGCTTTGCGTTATTACCTTTAACTTTATGATTAATTGCGCATTGGAGTTTATCTCTGGTATATTTATTGTCAGTGATAAACCTGTTATATTTTTAATTTCAGTGCTTATCATTATCTCCTGGCTTCCATTCATTGTGATCGTATAATTTAATATACTCATCGTTACGTTTATTGGTAGTACTGTTTGGAAACTGCTTTGTAGTACCAACTACGTCATTCCTATTAAATATTAGTAATCCGTAGGATGGCATGGGCTTACTAATACTGGGATTATAAGTGTGTATTGTTTAGTTTATTCTCATTGCGTAGAAACACGTTAATAACGTTGCCATAATTTACACAATCTAATACCTTAAACCCTAACTTATTTAACTCATTAATTAACCATAATGTGCTAGGTCTTAGCTCTATCATTAGATAATTCGTATTCTTTAAGGTTTCTTTCATTCCATGTATTGCCTCTGCCTCGGCACCCTCAATATCAATTTTCAGAAAGTCTATGCGGTCAATCCCCAATTCCCTTATCATATTATCGAGAGTATCTGCTTCAACGATTATGTTACCATTATGATCTATCCTTGATCCTCCTTCATTAAACTCAACAATTTTCATAGGAACCTTGCCTTGTTCCTTCCATACGGCCTTTCTAATTAATACCACGTTATTACAATTATTAAGTTCTACGTTCTTACGGAGTAGAGTTGCGGCGCTTTCTAAGGGTTCAATGGCAATTACCTGCCAGCCTTTTTACAAGCCCTAACGGTATAACCACCTATATAAGCACCAACATCAACAATCACAGCATGTTTAGTGGTGTTAAGTACTAAGGCCAGCCAATGACTTAACTCATAATGCTCTACCAACACATCGTAGAAATCCCCACTACGGGGGGGCCTAATTATGAATTTTACATCATATTCTTTATCACGGTACCTTACTAATACTGGGTCTTTACCTGGTATGTAATACGATAGGTCATAAACCCTACTTCTGGCTTTAATAATCTACGTAATATATGGTACGTAAATACTAACACAGCTGTTATGAGGCGAAGTTCATCATAAAATGTAATACCTCTAACGCTCATAAGGAATATAAATGCTCCCCTAATTAAATACATTTTCATTTAAGTAACTGATCATTACGTATTAAAGATAAGTGGTTCTATGATGCCTTCATGATTCATTATGCCATGTAGCAGTCCTAGTCCTAAGGATTTTAGGAATTTCACGAACCCGTCATGGAATGCCACGTTTAAGCCCCCCCAGTATAGTAATTGGCTTAAGTACATGCGTGAGTGCATTCTTCCCTCCTTTAGTAGTATTGTTGAGTTTCTGACTATGTAGTAGTATCTCCATGGTGGTTCATAGTGTACGAAGTCCTTCCTATGAATTTTAGATAGTATTGGTGACCATATTTTGGTGCCTAATTCATGCTCTATTAGTTTGCAGTTTATTTTTAGTGTTAGGTGGCCTAGTTCTCTTACCTTTGCGTATAGGTCGTGGTCTGCCTGGTCTAGGAAGAAGTTTGTTCTACAGCATGTTTTCATGGCTATGCCACTCTTAATAAGGGTTCCCGAGAATGCCCCCCCGTAAAGTATTTCATAGACCTTACAATCACCATTTTCCGAGCCAAGCTTAATCAAGCCAACTCTATCCCTAACGGGCCTGGGCAAACCCTCATAAAAACCCAAGGCCCTCCTCACAGCACCATCAAGCACAACAGTATCATCATCAAGAAACAACAACCAATCAGGGCTGTAATTAACCACGGCATAACGAACACCCCCTCATCAAGGCATAGGCAACGCCAGAATTGAAACCAAGTTTAATTAAATTGCAATTAGGCATTTTACGGCATAGTATGGTAATACCACTAATATTACTCGAGGCATTATCAACAACGACTACATGATTAACTTCATTAATTAAGGAATTAAGGTTAGCTTGAAATTTAGTTAGATTAGGATTATGACTAATAATAATACCAACAACCTGGTCCATATAGTGATGTTAACTTACTCAGTATTTAAAGTAAATCCTTTAAGGGGGGGCTAAACTTAAATAAGCGTGAAAGATGTCATGAAGTATGATGTATGATAATGAACTATTGCGATTTTCGTATCTTGATCAATTATATAATAGTAATGATATAAATAATATCATAAAATTTTATAAAGATTTGAGAGACGTAAATGATGCAATAAACTGGGTTAAGAGAAGACCGAGGCTGAACCACGTATTTACGAGGTACCTGGCGATACTGAGATTGTGGTTGTTGTGCCCACAGCGGATCATAATGGTATTTATGCCAGGAATATTAAAGAAACATTTAGGGGGGGTCTTCATATAGTATTTGTTGAATCAAGCGGACCATACTTTAGTTACTCGTATAGTTGCAATTACGGTTTTAAATACGCATTAAAAATGTATAAACCTACATGGTATATTCTAAGTAATGATGATATGATGATGAGAGATCCCCCTGAGAAACTTAAACAAGAACTTTCAACAATAAACGAGAGAAATATAGCAACAGTTTTTACAAACCCCCCCCAGGTACTTATCACTCGCTCCCGTCATACCTTGTACAGTTCAGAAAGCCCTATGAATTATTATATTCATTGTATATTGGCTCATCATGCAGGTGCAAAGTTCCTAACTTTTATAAGAAATTCGGCATAAAATACGGTGCTGGCGTCTTTATTAAAGGTTCAATATCCAATAAAATAATGTCGTCAATAGCATTATCGGATATAGCGGTTAAAAAATAAGAAAATACCTACTCATAGGGTCCTTCGGAATTTTTAGTCGTTACTTTATCGAAAAGAATAATGGTGAAATATTCGACATTAATTACTTATTGACATATCAAGACTTTGATTTAAGTATCAATATAGCCGAAAATGAAAAATACGACTTCATAAATTACGAAATACAAGACATAATCGGAGGAACCCTTGGTACAGGACCATTACGAAGCTTAAAATCGCTTATTGATGCTGTTACATTCAATTATAAAATTATGAAAGGTATTATAAAGTTAAAAATATCATAATCTTATTGCATATATTATTCCCGTAACTCTATCATTAATAATGCGAGGTCTTTTCCACCTTTTTACCTTAAAACCTGCCTCCTTAAGCCTACGCATTAAGTCTAGGTATCCATAATCATACTCAATAATCATATATTTAAATCTATGCAGCGTATCGTCATCTGTATATAGAATTGACCGCTCACACCCCCCCTCACAATCCATTTTCAATAATGCATCATCTATATTGTAGGTCCTCACTAAATCCTTTAATGTAAGTATTGGTACGTTAACACCATCGCTTGACGACTCAAGTAATTGGCTATATCTATTGCTTACTATATTAGGTACTTTTATTTGTGTTCTCACATTGCCCACACCAGCATTTATGAGTGTCACATTGTCTATATTATTTAGCCTAATGTTAATTTCAGCCATTTGGAATGCATAAGGGTAAGGTTCGAGGGCATATATGTGTTTAGCACCGTTTAATGCGAACCAAATTGCTGAATCACCGACATAAGCCCCCCCAACATCAACTACATCAAGTTCATCAAAACTTAATGATGGATCCAAGGAATACTGCTCAAGCCTAAATTGTTCGATTAACGAAAGCACAATATCTCTAATTGGTTCACCACGTACGAACCTGAGAACTCTATTTTTATAATTCAATACAATAAAATCTCTTTCTATTTTAATATTAAAAACTTCGCTTAAAAGCCGTATACAATTAAATAAATCATAATATTTGCTAATGAAGCAATTATCATAAGTGATGTTCAATCCGAAGAATAATTTAAGCGCATTTATTATTTTTATTTTCCCTAATATTTCTATATAATATTGGATTAACTTAGGATAAATGTATATTAAATATATTAAGTAATGAGAACCAATAAGTTTAGCAAAAATATAGTCGCCTAAGGTCATATTTCGTAACTTCATGAGCAACTTGGTTTAAAAATAAATAACATAACTTTTAAAGCTTATGCAGTACTTAAGTTATGAACGTTATGATGATGTGCAGAGGAAAGCCTGGATTACTTTTCCGTGCGATTAAACTATTAAATGTTCGCAGTATTACTTTAGAGGATAATTTAAGGTATTTCATGGCGTTGTTACGGTTTTCGCTGGATCTTCTAATTAAGGGAGGTGAAGATAAAGTACATGCAGTATCGTATTATATACCTGGTAATAAACCATTAATCGTCAAATTAAATGAGTTTAATGAAAATATATACTTAATACTTAGGCCTGGGTCTGGCGATGCTCATGATTTATTAATTGGTGAATATTATGAAATATTTAATTGGTTTTATCCAAATATTAAAAATTCAGTATTCATTGATGTTGGTGCACACATAGGTGGTTATACGGTTAGGGCATGCAAAAAGGCTAAATATGTAGTCGCAATCGAACCACAACGAGAAGTAGTAGACGTTTTGCGTAATAATGTAAAGATTAACTCATGCAATAATGTCCAGATTATAGAAAAGGCTGTATGGAGTGAGAGAAGAAGTATTTTTATGAGGGTGCCTAAGGGCGATGAGCAAAAAGCTGTAGTTAGTCATGATGGTGATCTTGTGGTTGAAGCAGATACTCTTGATAATATAATAAGTGATTTAAGCATTGATAAAATTGATTTTTTGAAAATCGATATTGAAGGCGCCGAGGCAGAGGCAATACGCGGAATGGAAAAAGCTCTAGGGATTACGAAGTATTTAATGATAGAATTAAGACCAAGTACTTTATGGTTAGTTAATACGCTTATTCATAGTGGCTATGAAATTATCGATTGCGTGAATCATGCGCCATTATTAATGTTTTATTTAAAAATAGAAAATGAGAATTATTGCCAATATTAAGATTACATATTCTGGAATTAAGCCCAATGTTGGTATAAGATATTGTTGGATTTTTGGTTGCATATAATTTGAGGTAACTATACTTATTTTTACAATTAACTTATAATTAAATGATATTTGTGAAGTACTTACTGTTAATACGAGGTCTGTAATGTTTTTAGTTTCTATGTTTATTATTACTTCCTGATTTCCATTCATTATAACCGTAGAATTTAATATGTCTATTGCAATATTTATTGGTGATTCTATTTGAGAATTATTTCGTGGGTTTGTTGTTATTATTGTTCCTAGGGTGCATGGTAGTTGCTGTATTACTTGCCCTGTTGTTGCGTTTATGAGTAGCGCCTTTGGTGTGTTTGGTATTTGTTCGCATATTGTTTGCCCCCCCTGTACTGGGAATGTTAGTATTACGTAGTATGTCCCTGGTTTTAGGGTTATGCCTGGATTTGCCGTTATTGGCGTCGCCCAGGAGTGTGGTAAGCACCACCATGGTATTCCGAATGTGTAAGTATATAGTATGTTTAAGCCTGAGGTAATTATTAATGGTGCTGATGAAATAATTATTTGAGGCATTGCTATACCGGCCGTGTAAGATGCAAATACCGTTATTGAATTTATTTTGGTCGTTTCATTTATGGTTATTGGTTGTACAACATAGGTACCTCCTGGTATGATTATTTCACCAGGCCCCGGACCAAGTATATCGCCACAGGCTATTCCTTGGGGTTGTTGTAGTTGTGTTTTGAGGAGTGTTGTGTTTAGTAGTGTTATTGCCTGTTGTGGCTTTACTTCGGTTTTTATTTGTATTGTTATGTTTGTTGGTGGTATTTGGGCTATTGGGTATTGCCATGTTCCCGGTAGTATTGGGCTTATTACGTAGGTATTCTCGTAATAGAATCCGTTGATTATCTTTATTGGTCCGGTGTAGTTTGCCTTCAGTATCCATGCACCGTCATCAAAGGCGTATGGGCTGTACTCACTACCTCCAGTGCTGTATGGGTATCCTGTTGGCACGAGTGGTGAGTAAACCACGTACTGAGTATTACTGTTTGGCCCGAGGAATGGTACTCCGTGGTTTCCCCCCCATCCGTACCTTGTTATTGAGTACCAGGGGACTGCAGTGCTGGTACGGCTACTGATGCATTCCATGGTATGTAGTTGGCTAGTTGTATCATGGCTAGGTCGTATTGATTGGCCACTGGTGCGTTCCAGTTTGGTATTGTGTTTCCGTAGTATAGCCCGGAGAGCGGGGGTGAGCGGACCCATGAGTAGTCCTATTATTGCGTTTATTATTAGTAGTGACATTAGTATCTTTTTCCTTGTTTCGGTTTTTAGTTTCCTTAATGTCCATATTGCCGTTGGTAATGCAACGGCGCTAATTAATATCGTATAATAAACATTAGGTGTATAATATGGCGTGAAAAATGATAATAATGACGCCAACCAAGGCATTAATAATAATGTTTGCGGTTCTAAGAGGTTTATGAACATTAGTGGTCCGAAAATCTCCATTATATACTGAATTTTTACGTTATAATTTGAGATTATGCCCTGCATAATATTGCTTAACATGTTCATACTATTATGCGTTTGTGGATCTATCGTTAATATTTTCGTAGCATTAAAATTCAGTAATTTACTTGTTATGTTTGTTAATAATGAGCTTAATGTCGCTCCGTATAGGTTTGAGAATATGTTGTGCGTCCATCCGCTGAAGTACATTACCAGGTAGTAGTCAGCTATTAACCACGCTATTGAGTATATGAATGTTAGTAGGGCTAGTTTTCTATGTTCCTTTGATAGTGCTTGGTATATGCTTAGTCCAATGCCGAATAATGGTACGTATTCTATTGATGCCATGGCTAGGTTAGTGACGCCAATAGGCCTTTTTGTCGTTTAGGTACATGGTTATTAGTGCCATTGCCATGAATGAGCCTGCCAGTGTGACTACTTCGAATGGTGCGTATGCGGTTAATATCCATGGGTATAGTATGTATAGTAGTGCCGTGGCCAATGCGTGCTTTGGGTTGTTGAATATCTTCATGCCTAGTTTGTACATTAGTGGCATTGGTAGCATTAGTATTGTGACTTGTATTGTCATTAGTGTGAATATTGATGGGTATAACTCGTAGATTGGGTATATTAGGAGTAGTATTGGTGATGCGTGTACGGCGAAGAAGGGGGGGCCTACGAAGCTCTCTAGGAATTGCCTGTAGTATGTTAGTGAGGCGAAGGATTGTAGGTATGTTGCCGTGTCTAGGCTTGCCCCCTAGGCTTAGTCCGTAGTATGGGGGGGGTACTGTGGCTAGGTAGCTAATTCGTAGGTTATTGCCAGGAATATCAGTAGGGTTGCTGCGTAGTATTTGTCGTTTATTGCCTGTTTTACCTGGTTTGTTATTGTTGGTGTTAGGAGTAGAAAGAACCCAACCGTAAACGCTATTGCTGATTTGTGTATTACTTCATAATTGTATAGCCGTGGCGTTATATTTAAGTAGCCGAGTGCAAATATTATGTAGAATTGAGTTAATAGCGATAAAGAGACCAATCTAATAATGAATCTCCTCTTTTCAATCTCATTAATAATGGCGCACTTATTAATTAATTGCATGTTGCGTAGCATCTTTTCAATAATCATTGTTATTATTTAAGCATTATTCACAAGCACCTAGCTTAAATTTATTCCGTATCTTTACTGTGTATCGCCATTGATAATGCCTTCATGAGTCTCCTCCTGAAGTTCTCTGGGCTGTATCTTTCCCTGCCTTTGAATACTTTTTCTCTGTTGATTGTTTCTTCGGCTTTGTTTATTAGTTGTGGTATTTCCTCGGTGTTTGTGTACCCAAGCCCGTATTTTCCCTCCTCCACTATGTCTGTCCAGGGACCGCCTGACCTCGGTACTATTGGTATTGTTGCTGTGGCTATGGCGTCTAGTACTGCTATTCCGAAGTGCTCGTTTGGCTTGAGGTGTAGGTATATTGATGCGTGTTTGTATAGTTCCTCCTTCGTTCTCTCGTCTATGTCCGGTATCACGTCTATGTTTTTAGCGCTCCTTAGCGCCTTAATTACTTCCCTTGATTCCCTCGCGTCTGCCCTGCCTGCTACGATTATCCTCCTCCCTACCTTCGGTGCTATTCTTATTAGTTCCCTGTAGCCCTTGCTCCATTCGAGTCTTCCTAGGGTTAGTATGTAGTCCTCCTTCTGCGGTATCTTGTCTGTGCTTATTGTGTAGTGTGGGCTTAGTACGTACTCTAGCCTTGGCTCTATGCCCATTTTCGGTAGTAGTTTCTTGGCCAGGTTCATTGTGTACCTTGAGTTGTAAATTATGTATGAGCCGTCGTACATCCTGTAAATCCTAGAGAGTACCCAAAACAGTAGTTGGTTCTTTATGTTCCCATTCTCATCGATTATGAAGTCCACGAAGGAGAGCCCATGGAGCACTATTGGGCCTTTGTTGTATGGTATGTAGTTTGGGTGATTATTTATGACTAGGTCACAGTCATCGACGTACCTACCCAGCAGTTTCCTGAGCCTCCTATGATTTATGTAGTTAATGAGTAGTGAGGCTGGGTCGTAGGATGCCCTGAAGCCCACGTCTATGTGCCTCATTGGTACTTGGGATTAACCCTTACGTCACCGGCAACCACGAACTCCACGGAGTGCCCAAGCTCCGTTAATGCCCTAGCCATCTGCAGTGCGTATACCTGCCCACCGCCAAGCCTTGTAAATTCC
The DNA here is from genome assembly GCA_001316125.1 of Vulcanisaeta distributa JCM 11213. The sequence goes on along the minus strand of BBCS01000001.1, from coordinate 230,334 downwards.
TCAAGTATGCATATCCTCATTTCGGCTCCCTAAATCGTGTTTAGTTAATAAGTATTGACTTTGTTCATTAGGTAATGATTATTAATTAATGAAGTTCATTGTTTAAGTTTTACCAGCATCTGTCTCCTTCAGGGCTTTGAACGTATTCTCCAAGTCATCACTCCACTTAACCCTTGATTTCAACATCTCCACAAACCTCACCAACTTCCTAATAAGGTTCACCACGGCCACTGCCGCCTCCTGCCTATTTCTGAACTTAGATAACGCCATGTCTGGGTCTGGCCCGTTATACTGATAATCGTGCAATTCTAGGGCTGTGCTTGTGGCGAAGTATATCCCTGCATACCCAATTTCCTCCAGCATTTGTGATAGTGCCTTCATTCTAGTGGTTGGTACCCTTGGCACTGCCCTATTCACCAGCCAATTCCTCTCCTCCTCATTTCCCGCCAATTTAACCAGCTTATCAATCTCAAGCCTAAGCAAAGCCGCCAAAAACGCCCTCCAGGCTTGGAAAGCCTTACCAGCTGCATTCCTGACTAAACCCTTGTCCAGGAACTCAAGTGATAACTTGGCCTCTATTAACGACTCCAGCAACCTGGCATTCACGTAATCCTCCGTGGTGGGCTTAGGCAACAGTCTCTCAAGTGCTTCTAAATCCACGATTGAGTATACGTGGATTACTTAAAAATATTTACTTTTTACTTCATAATAATGACCTTGTAATTGGGATTGAAGATAGGCATGGACTCACGCCTTAATAATGGACTAAGTCGCAGATCATGAAGGTAATCGCCTTTGGCAGATCTTAGGATTTCCCTACCTTGTTAAGCTCGTCCTTAAGTTCCCTGAGAGCCTCCTCAAGCTCACCACCCCCCCACTTCACCTTCGGTCTCAGTTCCTCAATACGCCTAACCATTTCATTGACGAGCTCCAGGACCGCCGCTGCGGCGTCACTCCTACTCCTAAATTTCGACATCGCCATGTCTGGGTCTGGCCCATTGTACTGATAATCGTGTAAACTCAGGGCTAATGCTGTGTCGGGTAATAGGCCGGAATGCCCAATGTCACTGAGCATTTTAGACAACGCCATCATCCTGCTTGTTGGAACTCTGGGTATTGCCCTCTCCATTAGCCACCTACGCTCCTCATCGGTTTTTACCACCTGCATTAACTTATCGAGTTCTAGTCTCAGTAATGCAGCTAGGAGGGCTCTCCATGCCTGGAAGGCTTTACCAGATGCATTCCTAACTAAGCCCTTGTTTAGAAATTCAATTGCTAGCCTGGCCTCGACTAAAGCTTCTAGTAGCCTTGCATTCACGTAGTCCTCAGTAGTCGGCTTAGGCAATGGCTTCTCGAGAGTTTCTGTGTTCACAGTTTAAGATTAGGATTTCCCCCCCTTAAATACCTACCTTGTGTTGGTGTTTGGCGTACTCATGTCCACGTAAATTGGCACTTAAGTCTCTTGTCGACATGCTGAAAACCGCCATATAGGGCGTCTTAGTGATCTCGTGGTTGGATTTATGGTTATGACCTAAAGATTAATGGTGGGGTTTAGCACTGGAATTTGTGCATTATTATTTTTGTTGTCTTAGCTTTGGGTATACGAAGACCACTTTAGCGACTATCGCGTAGTACCTGAGTTTCCAGGCATACTCTATTAGGTCCCTCCTATTCGTTTCAAAGCCCTCCTTCTCTATTAAATCCGCGATATCATTCAATTGCTCAATATCAGCCATAGTGTATTCATTCGGGTCCTTATCAAGCAATTGCCTAAGCCTCTCATAGACCTCCCACGTGTAGTACTTGGTCCTTGGCACCGGTAGTAATGTCTTCACCATGCTCCTGAGTGTCAGGGCCTCCGTCGATGTGAGCCCTTGGATTCTAATGCCGTTATGAGAACCTCGGAGAACTGCTTGAACGCGTTTTCAAGCCTTTCAACCCTAGCATCAATGCCATTAATCCTATTCTCCACCCCCCCACCAATTCTATTCTCAATGCTACTAATCCTATCCTCAATCTTATTAATTCTCTCCTCAATCCTGTTAATCCCGCTCTCAATTTGATCGAGCCTTGAATCAACATGACCAAACCTGGACTCTATCTCCGTGAACCTCCTGCCGAGCCAGTAGGCTAGGGATGCCGTTGATGATACTATACTCACCACTACCGTGATTATCGTGATAACATCAACCAAAGCCTACACCTTATTAGGTGATAATACACTCAATATAAATACCTTATCACGCCACTAAGCATATATGTAATGTGGATTGTTCATCCTGTCTTGGAAAATATTTAAAAGTAAAATGTAGGTACCAGCATTAGCATGAAGGTCCTTATCACTGGGTGTGGTGGTTATATAGGCACGTTATTGACGCCATATCTGCTTAGGAAGGGTTATGGTGTTAGGTGTGTTGATAGGTTGTTTTTTGGTGATGATGTGCTTAAACACGTAATTGGTGAGAAAAACTTCGAACTCGTTAAAGCTGATACTAGGTCAATAAGTAAGGAAGTACTTAGTGGCATTGACGCTGTTGTGGATCTTGCGGCATTGTCTAATGACCCTGCTGGCGAGTTAAATCCTCAGTGGACGCTCGACATTAATTACAAGGCTAGGGCTAGGTTAGCTAAGCTTGCCAGTGAGGTTGGGGGGGTCTCCATGTATGTGCTCGCCTCGAGTTGTAGTGTTTATGGTAGGCAGAGTGGTATTGCTGATGAGAATACCGAGCCAAACCCACTAACGACCTACGCCAAGGCTAACCTAATGGCTGAGAAGGATGTGCTTCCCCTAGCAAGTAATAAGTTTACTGTGACTGCATTGAGGTTCGCCACTGTCTACGGGCCATCGGTTAGGATGAGATTTGACCTGGTGATAAATGCCATGACATTGTCGGCATTCACGGAGGGGGGGGTCATTTACGTCGAGGGTGATGGCATGCAGGAGAGACCTCTTGTCCACGTTATGGATGTCGTTAGGGCCATTAATACCGTGCTTGAGGCACCGAGTGATAGGGTTAATGGCATGATATTTAATGTCGGTTCTGATGAACAGAACTTCAGGGTTGTTGATATGGCTAGGATTGTGCAGGGCATTGTTGGTGGTGAGATTAGGTTTAGGGGGGGTATGGTTGATGCCAGGAGTTATAGTGTCAGCTTTAGGCGTATTAGGGAGGTGCTGAACTTCTCCGTGCTTTATAACGTGGATGATGGTGTTAAGCAGGTATACCACGAATTACTCACTGGCCACCTAAGGCCTGAGGATAGGTGGTTCACTGTTAGGTGGTATAAGAAGCTCCTTGAGCAGAATCCGAAGTTGCTTGATAGTTATTAAGTGGTGCTAATTATACTATTGCCCTCACCAAGTATTAAACTATAATTACCACCGCTGAGCCTAACCCTTGATTTAGGACCAATAATGCTATCGACAAGCCTAGCCCTTCCTAACTCAAGTGATGCTTCATTGAGAACCAGCGACCTACTTAGACTCCCACCACTTACTACTGCGTTTGACTCAACGTCTACGTAGTGCTCGATCACCGTGTCCTTACCAACCACTGAGCCCCTCCCAATGTAGGCTGGTCCGTGAACCCTACCCTCAATTATTGCTCCCTTCTCCACGATAACCCTGCCGTTGACCTCACCCTTAACCTCACCCTCAATCCTTGGCTTGATCTCGTCAAGCATTAGGTAGAGTAGGTCGAGTATGTCCTGTGGCGTTCCCATGTCCTTCCACCAACTATTGGTTATTGAGTAACCAACCCTCCTACCATTATCAATGAACCACTGGATCAAGTCGGTTATCTCATACTCACCCCCCCTAGCCGATGGTTTGAGCGTGCTGAAGGCCCTCTCTACGTCGTGGGAATCCCTGAACATGTATATCCCGGTCATTACGAGACTGTTTGGCGGTGGTTCCCTGGCTTCTCGATGAGTTTCACTATCCTGCCGTCCCTAATCACGCATTGCCAAACCTGGTGGGGGGGTCCCTATGCCTTGTTAAAACGACATACACGTCGTAACCCCCCCCTCCCTAAACTCACGGATGAATCTGCCCAACCCTTCACCGAAGTAGTTATCGCCAAGGTGAACTATTAACTCACCGACTGCCCCCCCATCCTCAATAGCCCTATGTATCGCGTGGGCAATACCAAGTCTCTCCCTCTGCTCAACATACTTAATACTCACACCTAAGCCTGACCCATCACCAAGCACTTGCCTAAATAGAAAGCCGAGGTGACCAACAACCACATGAATTTTGTTAATGCTATTACTCATTAACTCCTCTATTATCCTCATGACCAGGGGCCTACCCATTATTGGTATTAATGGCTTTGGCAATGTGTACGTTAATGGCCTGAGTCTCGTTCCCTCACCCGCGACGAGTACAATGCCGTTTATTGTCATTAATATCCTCTGTCAAAAATAATTTAAAAGGCTTAAACTATACATGCATAATACTTAAAATATTAATAATGGCACCCTCATGAATGGTTAGGGAAAATACCGTTGTAGCTGTCGTGCTGAATTACCTACCACTGTGCTAATTACGCGTTAGCCATTGCATACATAGTCGTCTTAACCAGATACATATCATTAACGCAGTACGGATACTACAACGCGCTCTTTGCCATAATAAACTCAATAGGTGCCTTAATACCGATACCGGGCATAACCGGTGCCATTGCCAGGGAGGGCGCCATCGAGTATGCCAGAGGTGGTGACGTTAAGCCTTACTTCTCCGCCATGGTCTTCATGTCATTGATCATGGCCGTGATTTACGGGTTAATAATTGCATTAGCAACGCCATTATACATTGGTAATGGCATACCCAGGTGGATGCTTGGTACGGCGTATATATACGTGGGCGTCGTTTTCATTCAATCAATTGCGGGCGCCTGGGTCTTTACCTGTGGTTGGTGGGTAGGGTTGCGTCCCAAGGCATGGGCTCGACGATCAACATGCTTGCCATGAGAGTAATGCAAGTACTATTAATAATCATAATGCGCAATGTCTATGCGTTAGCCATATCCGTGTTCCTGGGCTCCCTGGCGCAGTTCATTTATTATCTGGGTATTGTTAGGGACATTGCCGATCCACTGGCTGGGGTTAGTGTCGTGAAAAATAGGATAAGGGGGTTTCTTGAGTTTGGTTTTCAATCATGGTTACTAGGCTACATGGGTACCTTAAGCTATAACTTATTGATGTACCTTGTCTATGTATACCTTGGCCCTGAATTCACGGGTATATATGGATTGGCATCCGCAATTGCTAATGCCGTAACGGCCCTAGGCCCTGCCGTATCCACCGTGATGAATAGTAGGTTGTCCCAGGGGGGGCTCGGTATTGGTATTGATGTTGGTAGGACCTTCCGTGACTATGCAATACCATCCTTCATAGCTGCATCGCTCCTTGCACAATTAATAGTCCTCACACTGCCTATTCTGCCGACCATAGGGATTATTAGTGGTGAGTACATAAAGGCCATACCCTACGCCTCAGTACTGCTTGGTTACACGCTGTTGGCGGTCATAGTCAATATATACACATCCTATTACTGGGTCATTGGTAGGGGGGGTTGGTACGCATTAATCGCAAATATCACAGGACTCGGCTTGGAGTACTAGCCTACGTGGCCCTTCATACCCTCGGCATATACATGGCAATAACCAGCAATTACTTAATCTACGCATTTGCGTTATTGATCTATTGGCTTAACGAGAGATGGAGTGCCCGAAGTATGAATGTCCTGGCCATTGGCTTATCCCTAGCCCTAACCATAATCTCCTCCTGCGCACAGCCAATCCGGGATCCACCAATCACCTGGCCACTAACGCAGATAATCGCCATAGCCTTATTACTGGTCATCCTCTACGTAATCAAGCCACTACCTAAATCCTTAATTAACCAATTACCGGGATTCACGAAACGATTAATTGCACCCTTCATCAGGGCAGACAATTAATTAGGAAAGGGCACTAACGAGCACTTACCAACACTCTTACCCATAATTGGCAATAAGCTTTTATTTAAGTCCCGTGAAATCACTAATGATAATGTCTCTTAGGGATGAGTTTCTTAGGTTGTTACGCGAGGATGAGGTGTTTAGGTACGCAGTGCTGGGTTTGTTAGGCATTACCGATGTTCAATCAAGTCTCAGGCAATTGACTGATGCACTGGATAAGGTGCTAGAGATTGTTAAGCAATTGCTGATGGTCAGAGGCAGACCCTCGAGGTTGTTAGGGGGGGTCTGGCTGAGGGTCAGGTAAAGTTGATGGACACAATTAGGCAATTAGCTGACAATCAAGTTAAGTTACTCGATGGGCAAATCAAACTCATGGAAATGACAAAGGAATTAGCCGAGGGTCAGAGGGAATTAATGAGTATGACCAGGCAATTGACCGAACTCGTTCAAGGACTAACCAACACCGAGGAAAAGCACCTACAAATCACGGAAAAAATACTCGAAGAGATCAAGGCGATGCGTGAAGAACAAAATAAGCTATGGCAGGAGGTTAAGGTCCTCAGGAGGGATGTTAATGATATAAAGAGAACTTTGAGTAATATAACAATCTCCATTGAGGACGAGGCCAATGATGTTGTTCAGTACCTCCTTAGGCAGAGGGGCATTACCGTTGAGACTAGGCCGACGCATTTTAATACGAGGTATGAATTCGATATTTATGGGACGAATGGCAGATAACCATCATCGGTGAGGCTAAGGTGAGAGTTAGTGCAGACTTGGTCAGGAGAGTTGCTAATAGGATTGATAGGGTGATTAAGGAATTACCTGATAAGTTCCCAGGTAGGGTGGTCAAGGTCATATACTGCCTAAGGACGCTACCAGGGGGGGCCGTGGAGGAAGCCGATAAATTAAGTGTATGGCTTATTGAGTCAGGCAGAGAAAGAAGTCCATTAAATGTTTAATTTTTGTAGAAATCCACGAATGGAACAAAGAATAATATTTCACATCTAAGGAGATTACAGCATTCCTACTTAATGAGCTCGGATAATTTCTTCGGTATTTCCATGCCCCACTTCTCGAATGCATCCCTAATGCTTATTACCCTACAGTCACTCGTCCCGTAGGTATGGCTTAGCCTCTCCACACTTCGGCAGTAGTCTGGGTGCAACCTTGGCAAGTTGTCCCAGACCCACCTCGCGGTTATTGGGAACTTATCGACTAGCGAGTCGAACATGAGCCAGGCAATGAGCCTAATCTCGTGAAATGCTCCGAGCCCCCCCGTCCTAAGCGGTATGAAGTTTAGGAAGAACTCCCTCGCATTCATCTGAACCCAAACCCTACTGGCCATTGCATTGGGTAGCAGGTACCTGGCATCCTCAGGTGCAAAGCCCTCCCTAGCCTTTATGTAGACCTGTGATACATTATCAAGATGACTAGCCCAATCACTGGCTAAGCTTGGCGGCAGTACGTAGCGTAGCTGCCCCTTCGTGTAGTCCACGTACCTCTGACTCTCCTGCCAGTAACTAGCCACCCTATGCCTAACAAGCTCATGCGTGAACGCCCTACTGCCCTCAACAAGCCAGCTCGCGCCCATGAACTCAAGAACGCTGTGATGCCCATCCCTGAGGAAACCCGTTACCCTCCTAGCAACCAGCTCAGGCCTCTCCCTAACCCTCCTCAACGCATCCTCAATTGAATAAGCCCTATAAACAACGTCAGTCATTGCAGCAACAAGCTCCTCACTACCCCCCCAGGTGAGTACCAGCTCAACCCTTGGCTTAATTATATTGACCACATTTACCCTTACCTCCTGCACGCTTATAAATCGGTATCCTGAATAAAACTGGGTAGGGAATAAATTAAGAGGTATTACTGCTGTTGATATAGCCAGCATGCAACCTGCCTATTATTAACCATAATCAACTGCGGCTCCCTCTCCTTACAAATACTCATTGTATATGGGCACCTTGGGTGGAACCTGCAGCCAGGTGGTGGATTAACAAGGCTTGGCACCTCGCCGGTTGGCGGCTCCAACTCCTTCCTGCCTATTGTTGGTACGGACTTCATCAATAACTGCGTGTATGGGTGCATTGGCTTCTTGAATATCTCATCAACGTTCCCCCCCATCTCCACTATCTTGCCCGCATACATGATGGCGACCCTATCAGATATGTAGTATGCCACGGCTATGTTATGGGTTATGAATAGGTAGGTCAGCTTCAACTGCTCCTTAAGGTCCATTAATAGGTTAAGCACCTGTGCCTGAAGTGATGCGTCTAGGGCTGAGGTTGGTTCATCAAGGACTATGAACCTTGGCCTCTTAACGATGGCCCTGGCAATGGCGACCCTCTGAACCTGACCACCACTCAACTCCCTAGGCCTCTTATTACCATGCTCCCTATAATTAAGGCCAACCATCTCCATGGCCTCCCTAACCCTATCCTCATCAAAATGCCCAAGTGGTTCTGAGATTATCTCCTTAACGGATAGCCTCGGGTTAAGTGAGCTATATGGGTTTTGGAACACCATAGCGACCTGCTGCCTAACCCAGGGTATCTTATCCTCAGTAACCCTCTCACCCATGAAGTAATACTCACCACTATCGGGCTTCTCGAGAGTAACCAATAACTTACCCAATGTTGTTTTACCAGAGCCACTCTCACCAATAAGTCCCAGCGTCTCGCCCTCCTCAATCTCGATGCTTACGTTATCCACGGCCCTAACCCAAGCGGGCTTCTTACCAAACAACCTATCCAATAACCCCCATCTTATAGGCTAGGTAATACTTCCTTAAATTTACGGTCTTAACTATTGGGGGGGCATACCCATCACTCACCGTAGAGCCAGCACCTAACTATTCTATTATTCACCTTTAATAATTTAGGCTCCTGAACCTTGCATATGTCCTTAACGTATGGGCACCTCGGGTGGAACTTACAGCCACTTGGTAGGTCTAGGAATGATGGTGGGTTACCAGGTATTGATTGTAACTTAACCTTACCACTGACGAACTTCGATAAGTCGGGCACCCTGCTATTAATCCCTGGGTGTATGGGTGCATTGGCTCCCTAATCACCGACTCTATGTCGCCGTCCTCCATTATACGCCCCCCCGCGTAGAGAACCACTAGTCTCGTGGATATCACGTAGGCGAGGCTTATGTCATGGGTTATGAATAGTATTGCCGTCTCCATCTCCCTACTCAACTGCTTGAATAGGTTTATTACTTGAGCCTGTATCGTAACGTCTAAGGCCGACGTTGGTTCATCAGCAATTAATATCTTTGGCTTAAGTATTAACGACATCGCAAGCACAACCCTCTGGATCTGACCACCGGAGAGTTGGTGTGGATACCTCAGCATTATTATCTCTGGGTCTGGGAACCTCAGGTCCTTAAGGGCCTGTATCGCCATTTCATAAGCCCTATCCTCACTGTACCTCTCACCACTTCTCTCCATCCTAATCCGGGCAGCCTCCATAAGCTGATAACCAACTGTCTTGACTGGGTTGAGGCTTGTGAATGGGTTTTGCAGCACCATGAATACTGTTGTGCCCCCCCTATACTTCTCCATCTCCTTCTCACTGAGCTCCAGCAGGTTGACACCATCAACCATTATCTTTCCTGAGACAACAGCATTGCCCGGTAACACCCTGGCAATTGCCTGGCCTAGGGTTGACTTACCAGAGCCACTCTCACCAACAATACCCACTATCTCGCCCTTATCAATGTCCAGGTTTATATCGTCAAGTACGTGGAGCTCCCCCATGACGGTCTTATAACCAACGTATAGGTCTCTAATTGATAGGAGGGTCATACCCACCACCTCAGTACACAGCCCTACCACCTATTATGTCCTGCAACCTATCACCAAGCAGCACAAAGCCAAGCGCTATTATCAATATCACAACACTTGGGAACACGGCCCACCACCAATACTTCGGAAATCCCCAACTAACGCCGTCAGACGCCATCTCACCCAGTATTGGCAAACCAGGCTGTAGGCCAACACCTATGAAGTTCAGTATTGCTGCCGCCAATATCACATTACCAAAATCGAGCATTGCATAGGCTATTATCGGATCAATGGTGTTAACGAATAGGTACTTAAAGAAGAGCTTTAGTGCTGATACGCCGTAGAGCTGAGCCGCGGCTATGTAGTCCATAGCCTTAACCCTAAGCGTCTCAGCCCTAAAGAGCCTCGCGTATATTGGCCACCAAACAATTATGAAGGAGTAAATCATGCCTATGAAGCTGGCCTTAAGTAGTACCGAGACTACTATGGCAAGTATTATGGCGGGCACCGAGAGGAAGGCATCAGTTATCCTCATGAGTATTTCATCCCACCAACCACCCAGGTAACCAGCACTGATGCCTAGGGCTGCCCCCCCAATTAGTATTGCCGAGAGCACCACGAGGAAGGCTGGGTAAGCGGCGCTGTAGGGTATCGAGTACAGTATCCTCGATAGTATGTCCTGACCCATGTAGTTAGTCCCCCATTAAGTGGGCCCATGAGGGCGGCTGAAAGGCGCCGGCGAGGTTTTGGGCAAATGGGTTATAGGGCAGTAGTATCCAGCCAAGCCTCGGATCCCTAAGATACCCAGCCAGTATTTCAAGTATCCCCCTGTATTATCGACCAAATGACGAAGGCTGCCACTATGATAAGGCCAATAAGGCCGGCTGGATCCTTGGATATTAACTTAATCCAGTTCCAGGCGGTTGCTGTAAACCCACCGGCTGTTTTCTTCTCGGTTACCTGCTCCGTCATGTTATCCTCACCCTCGGATCAAGTATTCCATAGAGTATATCAGCGATGAAGTTTGCTATGATTACTGATATCCCTACGAATAATGTTATGTCATAAACCATTAATGGGTCAACGCTTGTTATCGCCACTGTAGTTATGTAACCCATCCCATGGTAATCAAATACGTCCTCAGCGACGTAGGCCCCCCCGTCCAGGCCAGGGCGAAGGTTAGGACCATTAGGGTAACCAACGGTATAAGGGCATTCCTTAAGCCAACCCTATAAACCACCACCCTCCTTGAGAGACCCTTAACGTAGGCAAGCCTCACGTAATCACTCTCAAGTACATCAAGCATTGTGTTCCTGGCCATCCTGGTATAGACGCCGAAGCTGTAAAGGACGACTGCGAACATGGGTAGTATCATGTGAATTACGTAACTCTCCGCATAGGCCCAGTCATGCTCAATCAATGCATCGATTAAGGCCAACCGGTTATCGGCTTTGGCCTGGCTAATAACGGGTTTACGTAACCACTAGTTGGTAGGTGGGTCCATGGCTCAAGCCATATGGCGAATATTAATAGTAGGAGTAGGGCTATGAAGTAGGGTGGTGATGACCAGGTAAATATGTAGAATGCCCTAATTAGGTAATCAGCCACTTATTCCTATTTGCCGAGGCAATGGCACCCAGGTAAGTCCCAAGCAGCACTGTTATTATTACTGCAGGTATCATAAACGTGAGCGTTATTGGCAGGTAATGCATTATTATGTAGGCCTCGGGCTCCTTATAGATTGGGTCATAACCAAGGTTACCACTAAATACGCCTATTAAGTAATTAATGAACTGTATATAAAGTGGAGCGTCAAGGTGATACTCCTTAACTATGGTCTCTAGCTGAGCCATTGTTGGGTGGGGGGGACCGGCATAAAGCCTAGCGAGTGCCAGAGGCGTTCTATAAATGGCATGGACCAGCACGAACATCAATAGGAGTAATAGCAATAGCGTTATTATGGCATTAATAAATCTCCTTATTACGAATATTAAGAAATCACGACCAGCCATACAGACTGGCTTATATTTCGTTTACTTTAAAAAGCTTACCCACAGGTACATAGTCCTAAAAATACCTAGAATTATAAATTGATTATTATTGATTATAAATATGATAATATAAATTTTGAAATGATTATAGAGATTATTTACACTATGAGCTTACCTGCACCACCTTGGTTCCATTGGAGTACGTTATAACGGTTATAGTTACTGGCTTATAGTACATGGTGTTGTAGTAGTAGCCCGTCCACGTTACTATTATACCCTTCACGTATGGCTGCACTAGGAAGTACGGGACTGGATCTGGAATCCACACGTACGGTGCCTGGTTATAGACTATCTTATATACCTGCTTAGCAATCTGTATTTGTTCAGTTAGGTTTGTCGTGAATGCAGCCTCGTAAAGTAGGTTAGTGACGTTTGGATTATTGTACCAGGCATAGTCGCCGGTTGGTAATGAGCCTGTTAGTATTGATGTCGCTATTTGCATTATTGGGTCTGGCCAATCAGCGCACCAACCAACGCCGTAGATGAGCCTACCACTGACTGATGGTGATGTCCAGCTATCATACTCTGATGTGGTTACATAGCTCACAGCAGTCGGTATACCTATTTGATTTAGATCCTGAGACACAATCTCAAGCTGCTCCTCTAACTGCGGCGTTACTGGTGGTATTACGTAAATTGGTATTGATGGTAGTTTTTGGCCGCTTGGGTTTCCAATTACTGTGCCGTTGGGTAGTACGGTGTAGAAGTTGCCTTCCCAGCCTGATTCGTTGAGGTATTCAATGGCTAGGTTCGGGTTGTAACTATAGAATGGTAGATTGTCTGGGTTGTATAGTGATGGGTTAAGTGGTGTGAATGGCCCTAGGTAGTATGTTGCTAGCGTGGTGTTTAATAGTGGTGAGTAGTAGGTGTATAGTAATGCAGTGTAGTTAATGGCATGCTCAATGGCTAATCTGAAGTCCGTTATGTTTGTCGGCCATCTCTGCGTGTTCATAGACAGCATCATTATACACTCAGGCGTTAAGTCCCAATCAATATGCACGATTGCCGTTGGCGGTAAGTACTGGTTGTATGGTGACCAGGCGCTATAGACCTGGCCGAGGAATGGTGAGCTTACATAGGATAATTGGGCCTGGTTTTCCGCGAATAGTTCGACCCTATTTGTGTGTGATTCTGATATCTTTAGGTCTATGATCTTTATGTGACCTGGCTGGTCGAGTATTGGTAGTGAGCCTGGTGGGTAGTTGTTGCCCCCAGTAGTTGGGGGGGTTGAGGGTTAGGACTATTTCCGTAAACTCACCAGGAGTACCCGTAACGCTTTGGATTTCGTATGGGCCTGTTCCTGGCATTCCATACTGGCATAGGTAGCTGTTCGGCGAGTTTACCTGAACACCGCCGTGGGCATCTACGTAGGCTGGTGGAACCATTGCACCCCACCATGACGCGATATCAAGTAGGAAGTACATGTATGGGTGTATCAAGTTTATTTCTACTTCGTATGGGCTTAGCACGACAACGGCTTGGTTTGGGTATGTCATTAGTTTTTGTATTGTTGTGTTTTGAACATTGAAGTTACTTAACACGTATGCCAATGCATTGGCACAGAGGGTTACATTGCTTATGTAGGCGTTATTACCGGTTGCGTATGCGAGTGCGTGGCATGCACCCCCCCAAGGAATGGCAATACCGTATTGACTATAAACGCTCATGTGGAATAACAGTGACCCGTAATTGCTTATTCCAGGTCCTTGCCCCCCCATGATTATTGTTCTATAGAGGCTGAACCATACTACGGTTGCGTTGAATGGCTCACCATCAGTGAAGTACACGCCCTGCCTCAAGGTGAATGTGTAGTGCTTATAGTCCGGGCTCACAGTCCAATTAGTAGCCAACATAGGAACAACATGGAAGTAATCGCTACCATTCCATGTTACCAACTCTTGATAGACAACGTTGAATATTGGTTCATCCATTGTCCAGAAGCCCGTGGCTGGGTCTAGACAGTCTGGTGACGCCACATCAGTTAAGTCTATTAGTTCGTTTGGGTTTGGTGGTGCTAACGTAATCGTTTGGTTAGAAACAACAGTAACCGTGGGCTTCGTAACATTAGTCACAGGCGGCGGTGTAACAACCTTTTTAGTTGGGTGATAAGTAACCGCAAAATAAGCACCAACAGCAACAACCACAACAACAACAATTATACCTATCAACGCTGTCTTTGAAATTCCAACCCTATTAATTGACCTAGGCATAAATCAAGCCTAATTATTTATCCTTAAAAGTTTTACTCACCACCATCTATTAATACTATGGTTTAGAGATAATTTAGTTGAAAATTTATTAAATATAAATGTACAAATGAACATTCTAAATATAAATAGATTATAATTTAACCTTTTAATTATTTGGTTACGTTATAACCTATGCCGTCGCAGCCCTCGTCCTCAGTGGTTGTGAGTTTAGTAATGGCGCCGGCCTATTGAATACTTCCTGGTACACCATCGCGAAAGCCGTGTACCAGGCAAGTAATGCAGTTATTATACCTACGTAGCCGCCCACGATTACTAGGCCCGCGGCGAGTAGGAAGAAGGTTAACCAAAGTGTTAAGAACACCAGCCATAGCGCCCAATTGAGCCTGAAGGTATATATCCAGAAGATAAATGTGAAAATACCGAAGGCAGCCAAGACCGCGCTTATGGCGGCCGGTGTAACGGAGATTATGTGCATATCAAGGAGCAACACTGTTATGAAGTACCACTCCCAAAACGCGCCATATGTAAAGAACGCGGCATAGCCGAAGGTGTTTCCACTCCTCCATTCGTATAAACCGCGACTATTTGAGCCAAACCTCCATAAAACGCCGCTAGGCCGACCACAACGTCTGAACCCGCGGTTATTATGTGTGCATTGAATAGGCTTAGGACTAGCGTAGTTAATGCGAAGCTCGAGAGCCCAAGTGGTGCTGGGTTGGCCGCTTTCTCAGGCATTTACTCACCCTTGCTTACCGAGTTTTTCCAACTCAGCCTTAAACTCCTCGTAGGCCCTCTTAACCTCCTCAACACTAGCCTCGTCCTCAAGTGTCGTCACATCACCCAGTGGTTGGCCCGTGACCACGGCCTTAACGAGCCTCCTCATTATCTTGCCACTCCTGGTCTTTGGTAGTTTAGTCACGAAGAATATGTTCGATAATGTGGCTATTGGACCTACAAGCTCCCTAACTTTATTATTCAACTCAGCCTTCAACTGCTCAGAGGCTGATAACCCTGTCTAAGGACCACATAGGCCACTGGAACCTCACCCTTAACAGGATCTGGAACACCAACAACAGCTGCCTCGGCCACCGCTGGATGCTGTATTAAGGCTGACTCGAGCTCATACGTACCGAGCCTATGACCAGCGACTTTAATTACCTCGTCAGCCCTACCAAGTATCCAGAAGTAGCCGTCCTCATCCTTAACCGCGTAATCACCTGCGTAGAACATTCCAGGGAATTTACTCCAATAAGTCTTAACATACCTGTCTGGGTCCTTCCAAATTGTCAATAGCATACCTGGCCAGGGCCTCTTAATTACGAGGTAACCCCCCCTCTGTCCTGGCTGTACCGGGTTACCATTATCATCAACGACGTCCGCATCGACGCCAGGTAATGGTGGTCCATTGGTACCTGGTTTAAGCGGTACCAGGGCGAGACCTGGTGTGTGGGATATTAGTATGCCTCCTGTCTCTGTCATCCACCAGGTGGAGCCAAAGGGCACCTTCTCCCTACCCGCCAACTTCCAAAGCCACCTCCAGGCCTCTGGGTTTATTGGCTCACCAACTGAGTGCATGAGCCTTATTGTACTGAGGTCGTGCTTCTTAACCCAGTCATCGCCAAACCTCATTAGTGTCCTTATACCCGTTGCTGGTGTACAGTATCGTAGCTCCGTACCTCTCCACAATCGCCCACCAACGGTCCGGGTTCGGGTAGTCAGGCGCACCCTCGTACATTATGGTCGTCATGCCCTCAAGGAGTGGCCCAAATACTATGTAACTGTGCCCAGTTACCCAGCCAATGTCCGCAGTGCAGAAGTGGATGTCGTCCTCCTTGGCGTCAAATACCCACTTCATGGTTGCGTGGAGTAGCACCATGTATCCGCCCGTGTCATGAACAATACCCTTGGGCTTACCCGTAGTACCTGACGTGTATAGTATATATAATGGGTGCTCGCTCTCCACAGGCTCAGGCTCTACATAAGCATTCATTGGTACGTCACTCATTAACTCATGCCACCAGTAATCCCTGCCCTTAACCATGTTAACGTCATTGAGACCAACCCTTCTATAGACGATTACGTTCTTAACCGTGGGTGATTGCTCAAGAGCCTTGTCAACAATGTCCTTAAGCCTAATTACCCTACCACGCCTATAACCGCCATCAGCCGTTATCACAAGCTTAGCCTCCGCATCATTGAGCCTATCGGCCAGGGCTTGTGCGGTGAATCCGCTGAAGACCACTGTGAATATAACGCCGAGCCTTGCGGCTGCGAGCATTGCTATTGGGAGCTCGGGTATCATGGTAGGTAAATGCCTATGGTATCACCCTTCTTAAGGCCGAACTTATTCTTAAGCACGTAGGCGAGCCTATTGACCTCACGCCATAGGTCATAATACGTGAGTTTACGAACCTCAAGCGGATTACCACTTTGATCAACTGGCTCGCCCTCCCAAATAATGGCCACCTTATTCTTCCTACCACCCTTAACATGCCTATCCAGGGCTAGGTATGATGCGTTCAACTTACCACCGACAAACCACTTATAGAACGGGGGCTGTGGATCGGCGACAAGTACTTTGTCCCAGGGCTTAAACCACTCAAGTTCCCTGGCAACATTTGACCAAAAGGCCTCAATGTCCTTAAGACTCTCCTGGTGAATTCTCCTGTACTCCTCAGGATCAACAGCCCTCTCCTTCCCAAGCTCGGGGGGGATTATTTTCTCTTTAAAGGTAGAGCCCATGTTACCGACATACAAAGTACTATAAAGTTATAGGTTTTATAAGCTTTATTGATAATACATAATTATTATAACAATATAAAATGATAATATTCAGATACATAATTATAATTATAACTAAATCAAATATTCTTCAGAACGCTATTGAATGGACCTTCTGCTACTCAGTATGTGCTCCACCTGCCTCTCTATGTAATTCACCGTAAACCTCACACTATTGAATTTCTCATCAATCTCCTTAATCCTGGGCTTGATCTCCTCATTATAAATCCTCCAGGCCCTGGGCTGGAGCATACGTACTAACTGCGCGGTCCTGTACATAGCCACAATTTCGGTGGGCCTTAACTCCCAGGGAAGTCTCAACTCCTCTAGTCTCCTAACCCTGACATACTTAGCCTTACCCATCTCCACCGCATGTACGTGATGGGCGAATAGATGGAGAAGTGTGTTCATGTCAATTCTATAATTAATGAGTATTATTGATTCCTCGGGGGGGAAGTACTTACCGGTAATTACTTGGCATTGCTGATCCTTATCCACGTACTCAATGCACTCATTCGTGGGATTCACCGTGGCTATTACCTTGGGCTTCTCAATACTCATGCTCTCCGACAAGTTCTCAAGGATTCCCTCAGCGCTGCTTTCAATATCCTCGAGGGGGGGTTTTAGGATTGAATTCTCGATCTCCATAATCACCTGGTTAATAAAGTCCCTACCTGCGGACATGAACTTATAATTATTAATTCCGAGGCTTATAAATCCTCCCTAGGCTTATTACCTAAATGGATTAACGCCATGTGGCAGAGACCTATGCAAAAAATGCGCAGTGCATTATGCCTAAAGTATACCAATACTCATTGGTAACCTGTGAGGGTTGGCGAGTTAACAGTTGATTTAAGGGGTATTGGTTGCCCATACGGTAGTACACTGGCCATACAGAACTTCCGCGATGCGCCGGTGGGCTCTGTTATAACGTTCATACTCGATGACGAGGAGTGCTACCTAACATTAAAGAGACTATTCCCACTGCTTGGTCAGAGGGTCATTAAGACTGAGGAACAGAACAAGGTCTATAAACTATCGGTCCTCAAGGTAAGGTTCTTCTAACAAGGTAATTAAGGTAATACATATTAATTTTCGTTTAATCCCAACCACGTGTCCTTTGACAAGGCTGGCTACTTAATTGGTAGGAACTTCGTATACCCTGACTACAGGCCTCAATTTCCTAAACATTACGGCTACGCCCTAAAGCACTTAAGGCCCAAATACGGGTTAAGACTAGCGAGAGGGCGATCGAGGGGGGGTTAGCAGAGTACAGTATTGATGTGCCACCTGGCAGGGATTATATCGAGCTTGATGCGGCAGAGATGAAGATAATATCCGTTAAGGTGAATGGGCAGGACACAAAGTTTGAGTACGATGGCAGGGTACTCAGGGTATACATCAGTCCAGGGAATCACACAGTGCAGGTGAACTACGAAACGAAACCCAGGAAGGGCCTCTATTTCATATTGCCGGACGAGCATTACAGGGATAGGGTGCCCATGGTCTGGACACAGGGTGAGAGTGAGGATAATCATTACTGGATACCAATGCCCGATTACCCTAATGTTAAATTCACGAGCGAGTTATTAATAATAGTTCCGAAGACCTGGACCGCGGTTTCAAACGGCATTCTAGTGGAGACTAAGGATCTCGGTGATGAGGTACTGTGGCACTGGCGGTTAGACAAGCCCCCCCACTCAGCGTATCTCGTAGCCTTTGCAGCCGGCGAGTTCGAGGTTGTTAGGGAGGATTGTGATGGGATAACCATTGAGCATTACGTGCCAAGAGGATTCGGCGATAGGGCTAGGTTTAGTTTCTATAGGACTTGCGACATGATAAGGTTTTACAGTGAGTACACGGGCGTTAGGTATCCATGGCCTAATTATAAGCATGTCGCCGTTAGTGAATTTATTTATGGCGGTATGGAGAACACAACGATAACCATAGTCACAGATACAACGCTACATGATGAACATGCCCATTGTCCCGGGTCTAGATTCCCATGCCCAGGTATGGAGGACTTCACGTCAGATGGCTTGGTGGCTCACGAACTCGCCCACCAGTGGTTTGGTGATTATGTGACGACTAAGGACTGGGCTAATATCTGGCTTAATGAGGCGTTCGCCACGTACTTCGAGGCGCTCTACACGGAGCGTGCCAAGGGACGTGATGAGTTCTTGTACGAGTTGTACCAAAACCTTAGGAGTTACCTCAATGAGTATGGCAATAGGTACGCGAGGCCGATAGTCACGAGGATGTATAAGGACCCTGAGGAGATGTTTGATAGGCATACGTATGAGAAGGGAAGCCTTGCCCTTCACACACTCCGTAATTTACTCGGTGATGAAGTCTTCCAGAAGGGTATAAACCTATACTTAACACGGCATGCCCATGGTAATGCAGATACGGAGGACCTCAGGAAGGCGCTTGAGGAGGTTTCTGGGCAACCACTTGATTGGTTTTTCACGCAATTCGTTTACTCATCTGCCACCCGGTCATTAAGTATTCCTGGAGTTACGATCCAGGCAGTAAGTTCATTAAATTGAGTATTAGCCAGGCACAGGGCGATGACTCATACCCAATTTATAGGCTACCCCCTTGAATTCGAGGTCAAATACCCAAGCGGTAAGGTTGACCTACTTAGAATCGAACTAAATGAGAGAGAGGTCACGATATACGTACCAGCCAGCGAGAGGCCGCAGTACGTGTGCATAGATCCTCAGTTTAAGGTGGGTGTTAAGTCAGTGAGTAGTGATAAGGGTGTTGAGGAGGCCATCGCTGAGTTAGGTAGTGATAACATAATGTGCAGGTTAGAGGCTATTGATGCATTGGCGAGGGATGGTAGTGCCAGGGCTGTTGAGGGGGGGTTAAGCAAGGCATTGATGAATGACCCATTCTGGGGGGGCGTTAGAGCTGAGACTGCCAGGGCACTCGGTAGAGTAGGTACGGATGACGCGCTCAAGGCGTTACTCAATGCATTGAATAATGAGAGACACCCGAGGGTTAGACAAGCCATTGCGGAGGCTTTGGGTAACTTTAAAGGTAATGGGGATGCAGCTAGAGTCCTTACATCAATCCTTGAAAACACATCCGAGAGTTACTACGTCAGGTCAAAGGCTGCTCAATCACTTGGTAAGTTGGGATGATGGATTACGCAGGGGAACTCATTAAGGCCCTTAATTACCCAAGCCATAACCACGTAATAACCCAGGGCGCACTACAGGGACTTTCCGAGTTAGGCACTGATGAGGCTGTGGATACTCTCATTAAGTATACGGAGCTTGGTAAACCAACCCTCGTTAGGATGGTCGCAACCCAGTCCCTGGGTAAGTTCGTGGGTGTTAGGAGGGTTTATGATAGGATTAGGGAGTTGCTTAAGGACCCGTATTACAGGGTTAGGTATGCCGCAGTGGCTGCCGTGGAGAGTTCCCTGGATCCAAGGTTCCTGGATGTACTTGATGACTTGGCAAGTAGGGACTTGGATGGTCGTATTAGGCGTTATGCGAGGGATGTTGCTAGGAAGATTAGGGAGCAGATGCAGAGGGGGGGCGTGGAGTATGCGAGGTTGAGGGAGGAGATTGAGAGGATTAGGGAGGAGCAGAGGAGGATTATGGATAGGCTAGGTAGGATGGAGGCGAAGGGCTAACCCATGACCTTAGCCGCGTAGGCTATGTAATTACCTGACTTAGCCAATCTCTCCACAATGTCGTAATTACCGTATAGAACCTCCTCAAACCTCGACCTCAACTTCTTCGGTACAACAATTTGAAGGAGACCGCCAGGCTTTAGGTGTTCTTAGCCTCAATTATCAATCTCCTGTTTAAATCGAGACCAGCAGTTATTGGTGGGTTCGAAATTATCGTATTAAACCTCTCGCCCTGAACCGCACTGTAGAGGTCACTTAATCGGACCTCGGCATTACTTACCCTATTAATTTTAATATTTATAGCTGCTAACTTAACCGCGAGTTATTTATATCGACCATGACCACCCTACCCCCCTCGGCGCTAGTTTCGCCGCTACGATACCGAGAACGCCATAACCACAGCCCATGTCGAGTATGTCCCAATCATTCATTATAACCATATTCTCAGCCAACAACCTGGTCCCTGCATCCACATCCTCGCTCGAGAAGACCCCACGGGGGGCTAACACGAATGTCAATGGAAATCCCCTAATTACTGTATGGATCCTCTTAACCCTCATCTCCTTAAAGACGGGTTCCCTATCGTAATAATGCATTAATACTCTAAAGACCCCCCCTAGGAACAAGCCTTTTATCCCTTTCATTATTTCCAGGAAGAACGGTTTTTAAGCACACCATAACCCGGCATTGTTGATGAGGAAATCACTATTCATTAGTTACTTATTAATCTATGTATTCTCGGCATCATTTAATTACTTCTTCGTAAAATTCGGATTAAGATATGCAACGCCACTGGGTTACATGGCAATTAGGTACGCAATAGCCGGAGCCTATTAGCTCTGGCTGCTGCATTAATTAATGGTAAATACTATATAATACTAAATAGGGACTTAGCTCTCCTGAGCTTATTCTCCTCATTGAGCACGGCGCTTTGGGCCTATGGACTGGTCTATATCGACCCAGGCTCGTCGGCCATATTTGGCTACACAATGCCCCCTATTTGCAATACCACTATCGATCCTACTCATCCATGAAAAGCCAAGGACGCTCAATGTAATTGGCGCACTTATTGGTTTTGTTGGGGTTATTATTTATGGAGTCTCATCAATAATTAGGGGCGTCTCGCTGATTGGGGCATTACTTACCGTGGTAAACGCCATATTCTGGGCCCTGTACAGCATATACTTCAGGAAGTTGGGTAATAATGATGGCTTAATCGTAGTGTCTAATATGTTCATTGTCGGCTCAGTGGTACTTACTCTAATGGGATTATTAGTTGATGGACTTAAGGAGTTCACTAACATTAAGTGGGTGCCTGGGTTCATTGGTGATTTACTAGGTACATCCATAGTCGGTGGTGCAGTCCTATTCCTAGTCTGGTACTTACTCGTTAATACAATCGGTGTTGCTAACTCGACACCGTACATATTCATAGTGCCTGCATTAACACTCGTGCTTAATTACTTAATAATGGGCGTTCAACCAACCATACCGGAGATCATAGGCTCTGTGATAATGTTTGTTGGTATTTACCTCGCCTCAACCTGACCGTAGTCCCTTGGCATATTAAAATTTTTAAATAATTAGCTTAAGCGGGTTCTTGCATGGTCACATTAACAAGGTCTAGACAACCGAGGAAGCAGAGGAAGGCGCTATTCAACGCACCACTCCATGTTAGGCATAGGTTAATGACGGCTCGGCTTAGTGAGGATTTACAAAGGCAGTATGGCGTTAAGAGATTACCGGTTAGGAAGGGTGATACCGTGCTTATACTGAGGGGTGATTTCAAGGGCGTTAGGGGTAAGGTGGTTGAGGTTGATTTAAGGAAGATGAGGATCTACGTGGAGAACGCAACCCTGAAGAGACCGAGCGGTGAGACCGTTTATTACCCAATACACCCATCAAAGGTCATGATCGTTGAGCTGGACACCAGCGATAAGAGGAGGCTGGAGGCAATTGAGAGGGCTAGGAAGCAGCGTGAGGAGTACTTAAAGAAGCTTGAGGAGGCTAAGGAGGCTAGGGCATTGAGGAAGCCTGAGGTAATCGTCGTTGGCGGTCAGGGCGGTGGCGGTGAACAGAAGCAGCAGTAAGCCTTTAAATGGGGGGGTTCCCCACGGTGATGCCTAATGCCCAGTAGGCACTTAAGGCGTTACCAAGCGCCTGAGTGGTGGCCGATATCTACTAAGGAGGCCGTGTGGGTTGTTAGGTCAAGCCCTGGACCACATCCATTGACTAAGTCATTACCACTGGCATTGCTTGTCAGGGACGTCCTTAGGTACGCGAAGACGCTTAGGGAGGCTAGGTACGTCATTGGTAAGGGATTGATTAAGGTTGATGGTAAGGTTAGGAGAGATTATAAGTACCAGTGGGTTTAATGGACGTTGTTGAGATTGTGCCAACGAATGAGGTTTACCGAATGATTCCACACCCAACTAAGTTCCTGTGGCCAGTACCAATAAGCCAAGAGGAGGCTAGGTATAAGCTTTGTAGGATTGAGAATAAGACCATGGTTAAGGGCGGGCAAATACAGCTTAACCTGCATGATGGCAGGAACATGCAATTACCCTATGAGGAGGGCAGTAAGTATGAGACGCTTGACTCAGTGCTAATTGATATTGCTGAGAACAAGATCGTTGATTACGTAAAACTAGAGCTAGGCTCACTTGGGTTAATCGTCGATGGGAAAAACGTGGGTTACTACGGAAAGATAACTGAGATAGTACAGACCTACAGGAAGAGGGAATCCACAGTAAAGATAATAACGAATGAGGGTAAGGAGGTCAGGACAATAGTGGATTACCTATTCGCAGTGGGTAAAGAAAAACCCCCTAATAACAATCGCACCACAACAGTTAACTCAGTCTCAGTAATGTCTAAATAAGATTGATTGCGGCATTATTACTCACGGCCTTTCGCACAACCCTGTTAATCAATGTCCTAGCAATCTCTAACTTTATCCTCTTCACCTCGTCATCTCTTTTCACGACCTTACCTGGATTAAAGCCGTAAATCCTAATTTCCTTAGCACCCATGTAGTAGGCTAGGTAAACAGCCCTGTCACCATCGGTAAATCCAGGAATTAGCAATGAACAACCCCCCCTAGGCCACACCTGGACCGTGGGTAATAACCTCCTAATCCTAGATGCGTACTTTGGGTAGTAGGCGATGTTGTCGCCATGTGCATGACCAAGCACTAAACAGTCACAGTTAATTATCTCCTCGGGTCTGAAATCGAAGTCTGTGATAACGATATCGGGGCTTAATCCCCCCCAGTCACGAAGGAGCTTAACGGAATATCCCTCAACGGCGATTAATAAACCATCATCACTGGGTCTCACTTCAGCTGGTGGCATTACTATATTAACGACGTCCCACCTAAACTCTCTTAAATCACCATCGTAGTTGCAGAAACGGGGGGGCGCCAACTCAGCTGCTATGTGATCATCCCTGAAGTTCAGCTGAGGGAGTAGTGCCATGTAGTAACTCCTGACTAATAACCATTCCATCGGATCAAAAATAACACCGCCGCGCATGGCAATTCTACGTTTAAAATTACATTGACTCGCTACATTAACATGCTTATGTTGACATCAATACCAATATCCCTCGGCGTTAAACCATACCTAACCTGAGTAAACTCCCTCCTAAACTCAATAACTTCCTTCTTAATGCTGCTGGGATCTTCCTTCCTTATGAGGACACGTGCCATGAACTCCGCAATAACCCTCATTTCATCCTTACCCATGCCAAACCTAGTCATCTCCTGAACGCCAAGCCTAAGACCACTTGGATCCCTGAAGCCCTTGTCCCAGGGGGGGAGAGCATTCTTATTCACAATTATGTTTGCCTCCTCAAGTAATACCGCTGATTTAGTGCCACCACCAACATTGGATACGTCAATAAGTACCTGGTGAGTCCTCGTGAACCCCCCCTTATTCTCGGCAACGACCTTGAACCCCCCCAATGCATGTAATTCCTCAGCTAATGCTCTTGCATTATCAACGACTTGCCCTGCGTATGCCTTACCGAACTTCATCATTTCGACTGCCGTTACTGCAGTCGCGGCATACCTATGGTGGTGATAATTCGAGGTAAGCCCAGGAAATACCGCCCTTTGAATCACCTTAAATAGGTCCTCCCTATTAGTGAAGACAACACCACCCTGGGGGGGACCCGGAAATGTTTTATGCGTCGATGATGTCATAACATCAGCACCAAGGTCAAGTGGATTCGGAAATGCCCCACCAGCGATTAAACCAAGTACGTGGGCCGAATCGTGAAGTAGCACCGCATTGACCTCGTGAACAGCCTCAAGGAGCTCCTTAACGGGATGCGGAAACAGATATACAGAACCGCCGAGTATAACGATCTTCGGCTTAACCTCCCTAATTAACTTAATACTTTCATCAACATCAACGTTAAACTCATCATTATCCCAGGGCAGATCCACAACCTTCAACTTGAAAATTCCAGGTGCACCCGTTGTTTTATGACTTATATGACCTCCAGAGTTAAGTGGTACCGACATTATCGTATCGCCAGGCTGCGTCAATGCTGCATAGACCGCTGCATTGGCTATGGTACCTGAAATGGGCCTAATATCGACAAACTTCGCATGAAACAGCTCACCCATTAAGTTTGCGAGGAGACCCTCAAGCTTATCGATGTACTTAGTTCCTTGGTAATACCTACTACCCAGCGTGCCTTCAGCGTATCTGCCTCCATATCGTTCAGGTAAATATACTCAGCCAACGGCGACATCACATTTTCGCTAGGTATGAGGTTTATCGTCTCTAACCTACGCCATTTATTATGCACCTTCACTATATTTAATACATCGTTCAATACCGAGTCCAGGTCTAATGGCATTTACTAAGGTTTAACGATAATCTATTAAAGCTTTAATGCCCTACCTAATCAACCTTATTCTTAGGGTATTACGGAGCGGTGGTTTAATTAATCTCTTATAAAGTGTGTAAGTTGATGTCTACAGGCAGTAATGACATTAGATTCATCGATGTAGTGAAGGCACTCGAGAGTATTGAGGCGACTACTCAGAGGACCGTCATGGCTAAGTTACTCTCATCACTCCTCAAGAAGACCCCCCCGCCCAACGTTATTGATAAGGTCGTTTACTTCATACTCGGTCAATTAAGGCCTGATTGGGAAGGTGTGGAGCTCGGTGTTGCTGAGAAGCTTACCTTCAGAGCCATAGCCAACGCCACCGGTACACCCGTTAAGCAGGTCGAGGACCTCTATAAGAGACTTGGGGGGGATGTTGGTGAGACCGCCAGGAGAATAATGAGTAGTAAGCCGCAGCAGGGTGGTGGTAAGTCAATACTTGAGTTCTTTGGTGGTGGGGGGGGTGGTGAGGAGTTGACGATGGGTAAGGTCTATGATACGTTGATGTCAATAGCCAGGGCGAGTGGTGAGGGTGCTCAGGATACGAAGGTTAAGCTCCTCACGTATTTATTCTCAAGGGCTAAACCCGAGGAGGCTAAGTATATTGCCAGGTTCGTGATTGGTAGGTTGAGGCTTGGCGTTGCTGATATGACAATACTTGATGCTTTGTCAGATGCGTATAAAGTGCCTAGGGAGGCCCTCGAGAGAGCTTACCACATTTACCCAGACCTCGGTTACATAGCCAAGATGGTCGCTCAGGAAGGTCAGGACGCCTTAGCCAAAATACATGTAACACCTGGTGTGCCGATACAACCAATGCTCGCCGAGAGATTAAGCACACCTGCCGAGATACTGGCTAAGCTAGGCGGCATTGCCATGGTTGAGTATAAGTATGATGGTGAGAGGGCCCAAGTTCACAAGACTAAAGATGGTGAAGTTAGGATATTCAGCAGGAGACTCGAGAACATAACGCATGCATATCCAGATGTTGCTGAGTATGTTAAGGAGGCTATTGATGCGAAGGAGTTCATAGTTGAGGGTGAGATAATCGCCATAGACCCAGATACGGGCGAGTTCAGGCCCTTCCAGGAGTTGATGCATAGGAAGAGAAAACATGATATTAAGGAGGCAATGAAGGAGTACCCAGTCAATATATTTCTGTTCGATATTATGTACGTCGACGGCCAGGACTTAACAAACTTACCGCTCATTGATAGGAAGAGGAAGTTGTTAGAAGTCCTTAAGCCTAGTGAGTATGTTCATTTGGCAACGTGGAGGATAATAAATGATGCCGAGGAACTTGATAAATTCTTCCATGAGGCGATAAGTGATGGTTGTGAGGGAGTTATGTGTAAGTCCATTAAGGCTGACTCGATATACGAAATGGGAGCCAGGGGCTGGCTCTGGATTAAGTATAAGCGTGACTATAGGAGTGAGTTGACGGATACTCTGGACCTGGTGGTTGTTGGTGCCTTCTGGGGGGGTCGTGGTAAGAGGGCGGGCACGTACGGCGCGCTGCTTATTGCTGCCTATGACCCTAAGACTGACCAGTTTTACACGGTGAGTAAGGTTGGTAGTGGATTTACTGATGAGGATCTCGTGAAGCTAAAGCAGATGCTTGATCCATATAGGATACCGCATAGGCATCCAAGGGTTGTCTCTAAGATGGAGCCTGATGTGTGGTTTGTACCAGCCGTGGTCCTTGAAATAATTGGCGCGGAAATAACTCTAAGCCACTCCATACCTGTTGTATGGGTGCCATTAGGCCTGATGTTGGACTAGCCATTAGGTTCCCAAGGTTCACTGGACGTTATAGGACCGATAAGTCGCCCGAGCAGGCCACAACGGTTGATGAGATACTCGAAATGTATAAGGAGCAGAAGAAGGTAAAGATTGAGGAGGGCGCTAACCCGTAACCGTTTACTCACCACCCTCCTCCTTCAATACCCTTTCTAACATCCACCTTGCCGCCCTAATTATTTCCCTAAGCCTCTCATCACTCCTATAATTCCTAATGACTACACCGACTACGTTATCACCATCAAGCCTAACCTCATAATTGAAGGCCTCCTCACGCCTTAATTGACCGTCCTTAACCAACTTGTCATCCTCCTGCTTAAAACCCTCAAGTATCTTATCCCTAAAGAACCTCCTGAAGGCCGTGTTATCCTTATTGAAGGGCTTTATCGGCTTAATACTCATTCCATTCTCATAAATCTCAACGGTACCCAGCAATTCATTACCAACCTTGACCTAATCTCCCTAGTCTCAACCAGCCTGCCCAGATCCTGCGGTTTACTTACCAATTCCGTAGCCGGAACTATAGACTGCGACTTAATTATACTATCAATGACACTCTTAACCTCATTCAATAGATCAAGCTCCTCCTGAAGCTCCTTAATCCTACTATCCAACCTATCCCTAAGCTCAAGCAACCTCTTTACATCTACCGCATTATCCACGGTTAAGAATTAATAAGCCCAGTTAATAAAGCTACGCGTGAAGAAACAAGCGGTAGTACTGTCAATGGGTAACCTGAACTTAGATATTTACATTAAGACCGACACAATACCAAGGCCCGATGAATCAATTGATGCATATGAGACATACATGGGTGGTGGGGGGGGTTCCGCGGCTAATTTCTCCGTGGCGGTTGCCAGGCTTGGACTTGGCTCTAGGTTCCTTGGTCAGTGGGTAATGACCAATTCGGTGACATGTTAATTAAGGAACTTGAGACCGAGGGCGTTGATACCCGATTCATAAAGCGCATCAGCCATGAAAAGACGGGTACTGTGATTGTGATTGTGGGTCTCGATGGCTCTAAGCGAATGATTAGGTATCCAGGAGCTAACCTTGGATTAACACCCAATGACATTACCAATGATGTCATGAATGGCATCTCACATGTCCATGTAGCTCTCGGTAGGACCGAGATTATCGAGACCGCAAAGCGCATTGCAAAGTCCATGGGACTAACCATCTCGGTTGATGGTGGTACGCCATTGGCTAGGAAGGGGCTTGACGTTATTAGGGATGTTATGAGTGACGTTGATGTTTGGTTTATGAATAGCTTTGAGGCGAGGGAACTGGGTCATTCAGAGAGTGTTGTTAGGGCTGCCGAGAACATAGCGAGTAGGGTTAGGGTTAGGGAGTTGATAGTTACGCTTGGTCCACGTGG
Organism: Vulcanisaeta distributa JCM 11213; assembly: GCA_001316125.1. The sequence goes on along the minus strand of BBCS01000001.1, from coordinate 201,808 downwards.
AGCATTACTTCTTAGGGATGGTGAGGTTAAGTACTCCGATGCGTTTAAGGTTCCACCTGTAGATACCACAGGTGCTGGTGACACCTTTGCCGCAGCTTACGTAGTCGCATCTGTACTAGACCTTGACCCAATAGACAAGCTCATTTTCGCTAATGCAACGGCATCGCTCAAGGTCACCAGAAAAGGCGCCAGATCATCACCTAAGCTAAATGAGGTCATTGATTTCCTTGAATCCCTTGGTTACGTTAAGTTGGCCAATGAAATATTGAGTAGGTTGGTTATTCCTAAGTTATTTAGTAATGGAAAAAACTTATATATGTAGTGACTACACTGTGTATAGGAGTTAGGGGATTACCGTGTCTAAGGTTAATGTCAATGTCCAGGTTAAGGCTAAGTACTGTGACGGTACCTGGTGCAACTTCCAATACTTTAGGTGCGCTAAGAAAGCCTGAAGATTGTAAGGCAGGGTAATAGGGTGATTACCCAGTGCACCTTGTTTGGTGGATCCTGCATTGGCTATAAGTGTCAATACGCTGTCTGTGAGGCTCACGTAATGGCCCCCCCTGACGGTAGGTGCCTTCTCGACCTTAGGAATATGGAGACCAAGGAGAGGGATATCGTTGAGGAGGCAAAGAAGCTTGATAAGCAAGCCTCAATAATTAATAGGCATTTAAAGAAGCTTGGGCTCAAGGATTACATGTAGACCGTGAATGACCAAGGTAGTGATCCTAACGGCAGGGCTCGGCGAGAGACTTAGACCACTTACTTACCTGGTTCCCAAGCCTTACCTTCCGCTTCGTGATGGTTTAATAATTGAATATATATTGAATTGGGTTAGATTGCAAGATCTTAAATACGATGACGTTATTGTAGTGACTGCGTACATGGCTGATAAGGTAATTTCATTATTAGGTGATTCCATACCTGGTATTAAGTTCATTATTGCCGATCAATTATTAGGTACTGCAGGGCAGTTGTGGTATGTGAGGGATTTTATTAATGATAATGATGATGTTATTATAATCAATGGTGATGTATTAACCGATGTACCTCTAACAAAGGCACTTGATTATCATAGATCAAGTAATGCCGATGTAACCATAGTCTCAATCAAATACAGACTAACTGCTAGGTACGGCGTACTTGATATCGGCCCAGGTGGTGAGTTCAGGGGGGGTTGGCTTGAGAAACCCGCAATTACCTTACCAATAGTCACCGGCATATACATAATGAGGGGGGGCTCGTTAATTAAGAAGTTAAGTAAGGAACGACTTGATATGAATAAGTACGTTGAGTATTTACGGCAAAGTGGTATGAGGATCATGGTTTTCCTAACCGACAGTAATTACGTAGACCTTGGCGTGCCTCAGGACTATCTTAATTCATTAGTAACATGACCATTCCTTCATAAATCATTCAACGCAACATATATAAACAATTAAAATACAGGGATTATTAATAATGTCTAGGGCCGTTTGTCCAGGACTTGAAAGGACAGCAAGCGGTTACGTGTGTACATATGCACAGAGACCAATTAACCCATTCCAATGGTACTGCTTTGGTGATTATTTCGAATGTCCAATATATGTTCAGTACATGAGAACCAAAGGCGCCCAGGTAAAGGCTGAGACTAAGCCTCACAGACTGTTCAACCATTACAACAGCAAGCCCAGCAGCAACCTCAGCAGGTAGCTACCGCAGCACCAATTGCCGCAACTGCTGCACGTGTTGAGGTTGCCGGTGATGCCGAGGATGAGTTGATTAGGAGTAGTGAATCAATAATATCTAGGTTTGAGGGTAATGCTAAGACACTTAATGATAAGTGGAAGGATTATGAGAATTCTGTGCAGTCGACGAGGCAGAGTTGGGAGGTTGAGAAGGCTAAGTTGAGGAGGTATATGGTCATTCTCGAGAGGATTCATAATAAGTATAGTGAGGATCTTAAGGAGGTTGAGCTTAGGAGGAGTATGGGACTTATTAATGATGATACGTATAACAAGCTTAGGGATAATATTCAGAAGAAGCTTGATAAGATTGGTGATAAGCTTAAGGAATTGAATGCTAGATACCAGGAGGTTGAATCAACAATTAACCAGCATTATAAGAGACTATTAATGACCACAGTAACGCCAGAAATTAGCAAGCTTAAGCTGTCGCTAGCCAAGCTTGAGGAGATGTATAGGGATGGTAAGATTAGTAAGGAGGTTTATGAGAAGCTGAAGGCTGAGATTGAGGGGGTGATATCATGAGTGAGGAAATGCTGAAAATATACGAGGAGTTACTAAAGCAGATTAATAAGACGTATGACAACTATACTGAACAAATAAAACGACTAAATAACATGTGGTCTGATTATAAGACAGCAGTTAGTAATGTTAAGAGGAATTGGGATGTCGATAACATACTCCTGGCACTTAGGGTTAATGAGCTCAAGGCTAGTATTGATTCGATACGCGAGGAGCTTGACATGCTTAAGGTTAAGAAGGAGCTTGGCTTAATAGATGATGATGAGTACTCCAAGTCCTCCGCTGAGTTAACAGATACCCTAACGAAGTTAACCAATATGTATGATGAGGCTAAGTCGAAGATTGACGAGATTGACAAGGGCATTAAGGAGCATTGGTTTAGATCAATGGACGTTACGTCACTAACCACAGACCAAGTTGATAGTATGATTAAGGAGCTTGAGGATAGTAAGGCTAAGGGTGAGATACCCGATGATGTTTATAGTAGAGTTAAGGCTGATCTTGAGCTTGTGAGGAGGGTTGTCCAGGCTCTGGCATTAATAAAGACTGAGTCAAAGACCTAATCTAATGATATTCATAAGTTAAAATGCATCAGTTCATATTTTATGCTGAGGAATTTAATCTATGAATCTTAATAGCTTCTTTATAGGACTTTATTATGCCATATAACCCAATTATGCCGACAACGAGATCACCAGTAAAAAGCCTATATCTATAGCGTCCAGGTTTGGTATTGGTATTCCTGTGCTTATGGCCCACGCATCAATTTGCGGTAGGAAGATTATCAACAACCCAACTAAGGCAAATACTATACCTCCATAATAAAGTGTGATACCTGCCGTCTTCCTACCAACATACTTAACCTCCTCCTCCGTGAGCTTCTTAGCCCTCAGCAACCCACCGAAGACGGCACCAAGTATTATCTGCATTATCATGGTACCAATCCCAAACATCAGGCCGGGCAATGGTGCGTACCAAATGCTAGGCATTTGTGGAGCCAGTACAAATGTTATTATTGACGCATAGGCACCAAAGCCGAATCCGGCTATTAATCCATGTACGATCGTCATCTTTATCGGAACCTCCCTTGGGTGAGCCTCATGGAGTGGTATTCTCCTAGCCTCATTTGTGTGGTGCTGATGACCACCAAGTAATACGTCTATCGGTAAGTGTATGTACTTACCCCTTAATATGTATGAACCTGCTATTGCCATAACCAGCCCAACTACGAAGTAAACCGGACCATCTAGGTTATACTTCATGTAGAAGTAGGCAAGCCCTATGTAACCCAGCGTTGTTAGGAAAGCCCTCTGTATTGTGAAGCCGAGGGAAAATAGGAAACCTGCCTTCATGCCTCCTTTTGTGCTATATTCACCAACTGCGTAGCTGAAGGTTATTGGCCATGTATGCTCGTCAGGCGTTATTCCATGGAGCATCCCTAGGAATAGGGATACTATTAGTATTTCAACGACTGGTAATTGATTCGGCGGATGAAGTAAGAAGTTTATGTTAAATATTCCCAGCCCAAGTATTATCATGGCTAGTGTGAGCAATACCAGGTTTGCCGATTGTATTAGGCCTGTTACTGTTCTCGTTATCATTAGGGTTACCCTAAAGTGGGGGGTTAATAAACCCTTCTCCCCGAAGTTAGCTTTATAAACTGATATCGAATTAGTTATCGAATTAGAGCATGCATAAAGATAGGTTAATTAGTGATTCACAGGATAGTGAGGTGAACATGAGAAGTCTTTACACGTATATGAGTAACGAGAAGACGAGAGTTGCATTATTTTCATTGCTAGCGTCAGTGTTAATAACAGCCATGAACATCACGGCATGGCTACTTACGAACTCCCTTGCAGTTCTTGCCGAGTCGATGCACACGTTTCTTGACATCCTCGTAACAACAATCACATTAATAGCCGTTAGTGTCGGTTCTAAACCGCCAGATAAGGAGCATCCATTTGGTCATGGTAAGGCTGAGAGTATTGGTGGGCTCTTTGGTTCCTTATTCATAATCGTGGCTAGTATACTCATTGGTTATGAGAGCGCTGAGCGTATAATAATGAGGGTACCATTTACTCCCGATATAGTGGCTATAGTTGTTATGGCGATAGCAATAGCTATTGACGTAAATAGATCAAGGGCATTAAAGAGGGCGGCAATTAAGTGGAATAGCAGAGCTCTTGAGGCTGACTCCTATCATTTCCTGAGCGATGTTGCTATTGAGACCTCTGTCATCGCCCTTATGATCATTGGATTATTAATGGAGAGACTAAGTATTGGGTTATTTGATGAGTGGAGTGCATTGCTTGACTCTTTAATTGCCTTTGCCATAGTCATCTACTTCTCGGTAATTGGCGCACGTATAATGAGGACATCAATTGACGAACTAATGGACAGGACATCTGAGGATCTCATCAGAAGAGTCGCTAATGTCACTAAGTCAGTACAGGGCGTTGTCTCTGTGAAGGACGTTAAGGCTAGGAGGGTCGGTTCAATGGCGCATATAGAGGTAACGATAGGGGGTGTCCGACCACCTAAGTATTGCTGAGGCTCATAATATTGCTGATAATGTAGAGTCCGCAATAAAACGTGAGGTTGGTCCATCAATAGTCATGGTTCACGTGGAACCTGAGCTTCGCGAGAGGGTAGAGAGGGCTCTTGCTAGTGTTAGGAACCCGTTAATCATTAATATCCATGAGTTAAACATAATGGAGTCGCAGAATGGCGTAATAGTCAGTATGCACATGGTCGTTAAGAGCGATGCCAAATTGAGTGATATTAATAAGGCTGTAAATGAAGTGGAAAGCAAAGTAAGGCAGGAAATACCCAATGCCCTAGTTTGGATTCATCTAGAGCCTGACAAGAGGACCATAAATATTGATGAGGTAAGGAAGGCTGTTAATGCTGTTTGTTCTAAGTATGGTGGTCGTGTCAGCGATATTAATATTGTTGAGGTTGAGGGTATAAGTGCCATGCGAATCCTGATATATTTGCCGCAGAGCATGAGTGTTACTGAGGCTCATAATGTCGCCACTGAGATAGAGAGCGAGATAGCGAAGGTATATAGCATGCCCTATCACGTAGTAGTCTCGGTAATGCCCGACACCAAAACCTTATAACCCATTGCCTGAGTCATATTGTGATCAATAGTGCGCAGGGAGTTCGTATTCACATTCAATAACGTTAACGAGGCATTAACATTTATGGAAATGCTCACCGGCAAGATTAAGAGTAAGGAGTTACTTATTCGGTACGATACTGGCAGCGGCGTTAGGGTTTGGATTTCAATACAGGGTGAGCCCCCCCATGAAGTTGAACTTTACTCCATGGAGATTAAGCGCGTGTATAATGACATTAAATTAATGAGGGGTAAATTCGGCATCCGCGCATATGATGTGTCATTAATACTTAGTAAGGCTAGGCTTAATGCCGCTATACCTATCGACTTAATAATCGACTTATTACAGATTAAGGGCATAAACGCGGAATTAGATGGTTCTAAAATAAGGGTTGTAGGCAATATTAAGCTCGAGGACCTAGTAAAACTAGCTGAGGATATTTCTAGGATTTATAATGAATTAATTGATGCTGAGGTTTCAGCACAGGCTAAGAGGATAATAGCGCTTTATGCATTATTAATGGGTAAGGATGTTAAGGATAGTATTAAGGAATTACTTAATAAGGGATTACTATCTAAGTACGGCGATTCCGAACTACTCGTTCTCTCCATGGATTATAAACACGCGTTATCAAGGCTTCAGGAGCTCGTGGAAAGGTGAGAGAAACACAAATTAAGGGTCTTATTTACTACTTGGCATTACGTAATGAGTAATAACGAGTATATCGTGATTAAGGAATTGACAAGACAAGTAGTCCAGCAGTACATAATGAACCAATACCCCCTGGGGGGGATCCTAACAAGACCATTAACGCCATTGGCATTAACGATATTGTCAATAACGTATGTAATAACGATAGCCATGCTCGTACTAAGCCTCGTACAAATAGCGGTGTTAGTTAAGTATGGCATAGTAAGTCTAAGGTACGTGAGGACGCATAGCAGTAAGAACAGCATGTTAAGGATTATTAATAAGCGACGCGTAATTTGCCATTCATATCAATACTTATTCCTATTAAGAACGAGGATTTCCTAACAATAGAACGAAGTCTACAGACCATAGCATCACTTAATTACCCTAAGGAATTGCTTGAGGTATTATTCATAAGTGACGACCCCGAATACTACGTAAATAGCCTCATAAAGATAATAACACCGATTGTTACTAAGTTTGGTATAAACGTTAAAATAATACGTAGAACAATTAATAGAGGATATAAGGGTGGTGCCCTTAATTACGGTATTAAATATGCAAGGGGGGGTGATGTTATTGCTGTGTTTGATGTGGATACTATAATACCCAGTGACTACCTGCTAAAGGCTGTTAATGAATTATTGAGTGGTTACGATGCAGTCACTGCGGTGTGGAAGGGATACTACATAACTAATAACGCTATTTCAAGGTTACTGAAGTTCATGTATGACGTTTACAATGAAGTCTTTATTAGAGGTAGATTCCTCGGTGGTGGCTTCCCCGCCATAACAGGTAATAACCTTGTTATCTGGAGGAAGGTCCTCGATTCAGTCAACGGATTCTGTGAATGCACAGGTGAGGACCTTGACCTTAGTATAAGGTTGAGATTGAGAGGCTACAGGATTGGTTTAATTGATTCTGACGTTTATAGTGAGGTGCCAAGTACGTATTTGGCATTTAAGAAGCAATTCAGTAGGTGGTTATTTAATAGTATTTGGAATATGAAGCACAACTTGAAGTTATTAATTATGAGTGATTATGCATCGATATGGGAGAAGATTGATGGAACGTTCTGGATGCTTCAATTCCCAAGCATGTCCTTTGCTGCATTATCAATACTTGCTACCGTAATCCTCTCGGTAATTGGCGTTTTAATACCACCAATGCCAATACTACTCCTTGAAGCGCTAAACACATTTGTCGTGGTGCTATTGGCTACGGTACTGTGGTTAATCAGTAATAGTATTGGTTATAAAACGTGGGATTTCCTTATGAATGCTGCGAGGTCAGTATTACTTACAATACTCATGTCATTCCCAATGCTCATATATTCAATAGAATCATTAATAACCGACGAATGGGAGTGGATACCAACACCAAAGGGTTACCTGACCCATAGATATTCATTCCTGAGGGATCTAATCCATGAATTATCAATTGTCCTAATGCTAATTGCTGTAATGATAGTGTTAATACTAAATGATCAATTACTAACCATGTTTTATATAGCTAGCGTACTGATCATCCTCCTGTATGGATTCCGATTAGTGATTCCACGCAGATGATTAAGTAAAGTTAATGAAAGGGTATATGAATTAAAGTTCTGTACTTTATTTAAAATAGGCATGGTTAACACATATGACGCAATAGTGATTGGCGCAGGCCCATCAGGCTCCATGGCTGCATACGTAGCTGCGAAACTCGGTTTAAAGGTGTTGGTACTGGACAGGTTTCGATTTCCAAGGATTAAGCCCTGCGGTGGTGGTTTAACGCAGAAATCTGTGGCTTTACTGAGGGGGGGCTTGGTATTGAATTAAATGGTGTGGTTAGAAATACGTGTAAGAGGGTTATTGTCGTTAATAATGCTGGCTCCTTCTTATTAATGGATAGCGACCCAATAATAAGTGTGGTCTCTAGGGATGAGTTTGATAATTACCTACTGTCTAATGCCCTGGAAATGGGCGCTGATTACCTTGTTGATAGAATTGTTGGGGGGGTTGATGTCCATGGGGGGGGTACGTTAATGTCATTGGTATGAATAATACATATTTAGGTAAATACGTGATTGCCGCTGATGGCGCCAATTCCGTAATAGCCAGGCAATTGGGTAATGACATAAGGAGGGGCACGGCTATGGCATTCATGACCATAGCACATGGTAATTACCCAGATGATGTATGTGTAATAGATATGACGAGGATTAAGTGGGGGGGTTACTCATGGATATTTCCGCGGGGGGGTAATGGGGGGGAGTATGATGTTGGTATTGGCTCAATACACTGGGGGGGCAATTATAGGACCCAATTAATCAAGTATGTAAGCGATGTTGGGTTACGGGAGGGGGGGGAAATACGCGGTCATCCCATACCAATTAAAGCCCGTGATAGAATAGTCTCTAAGCATATACCTTGGTCGGCGATGCAGCCGGGCTTGCCGACCCAACCACCGGCGAGGGCATCTTTTACGCAATGTACAGTGGTGCATTGGCCGCATTGACCCTAAGGCATTCAAGTAGCCCGGTTGAATTCGCAAGTAATTATCTAGGTATTATTAAGCCATTAATTAAGAACTTATCACTGGCGTACTACTTATCGCTGGGTACGTATGGAATTGACCACTTAGTGATGGGGAGACTTGGAATAAGTGCCTTCTCCATATCAAGTACCAGGAACTTAATTAAGAGAATAATGAGTGGAGGTGCTTGGTATTACCAAGTACCTATGTCCATGATTAAATTCTCAGTATTGAAAGGACCCCAGGTGATACTTAAGGGGGGGAACTTAATTAAGAGAATAATGAGTGGAGGTGCTTGGTATTACCAAGTACCTATGTCCATGATTAAATTCTCAGTATTGAAAGGACCCCCCCAGGTGATACTTAAGGGAATTCTTCACGGATAGTTTTTAATTTAATGAACTCGGGTTAAGAAGAACGCTATTCCTCCGTCTCCTCTCCGAATTCCTCAGTCCCAGTTTCTTCTTCCGTACCCTCAGCGGCTTCCTGCGTCGTTGAGGAACCTTCCTGCGTGACCTCGGCTACCGCGTACGTCCTACCAATCCTCGTAATCTTAACCTTAACCTTATCCCCCCCTGGCTTTGTATTAGGTACAAAAATCACAAAGCCCTTCACCCTAGCTATGCCATCACCTCTCTTCGATGTCTCTACTATGTTTACTTCTATCACGTCACCAACATTTACCGGCTTAGGACCTCTTGGACCTCTACCCCCCCTACCTCTTTGGAAGTTTCTCCTTCTCGGTCTTTCAGACTCGGACGTAGTAACCGCCTTACAACATTATTGGGAAGGAACCCCCCCTTTATAAATCATTCTAAAATAATAATATTTAAATCACCTCATGAATTATGAATATGCGTGATGACCACCTCTGATTAGGACCCATGACTGAGCCAAGCCCCCCCAGACTGAGTAAATCATTAATGTGAACTATGAAACATCGATTATGCTTAATGAATCATTATCGATTACCACTATGTGAGGTGATGTATCACTATACGGACCCGCCCTTGATGAGAACACGGTAAGCACTTTACCTCCATGGTTCCATTTATAACCCTGCGGCGTGTACTCATGTCCACGAATAATCATCTTTAATCCATTACTATTAAGGAAGCTCTCCGTTAATGCCGGCCCAAATACATAAATGCCTGGCCCCCCCTAATGATATTTGTTCATAGTATTTAACGTTGTCTGATGGGTCATTCCATAATAACTGAAATGTTACTTCATTGTTTGGGATCTCATCGGGCTTTGGTAACTTGGCTATGTTATCAATACTAATATTATTTATGGGTAAACCACCATGTACCAGGAAGTACTTATCATTCAGTATTGCCGATACGGGCATTTGTGAGAATAATTCCTTTAGCCTATCATAAATTGAGTCGCCGTCGTAGGGCCCGAACTTCCTCAGTAACTCCATGTAGAAGCCATATTCATAGTTAGTCAATGGTGATTCATGATTACCCCCCCTTAATAACACAGCCTTATGTTCAAGAAATAACCTTAATGCAAGGTATAACGTCTCTATTTGGTGTTCACCCCTATCCACGTAATCCCCAAGCATTATGTACATCCAACTGTCTGGCGGGAACTCTCTATTATTCGTAGTAATGTGTTAACATCGCCATGAAGGTCCCCCCCAATTACCACAGCCTTATTAGTCGTAATCCTAAGTAGTGGTTCGTAGGCACTGAACTCGCTATATAACTTGTCAATGTGCTCCTTAAGGAATTCCTTAATTGTTAGGATATCCACGTATAGCATAGTTAATGTGAATTTAAATAAGTTATACTTGGGTTCAGGGATTTAGTTGATAACGTAGTGATGGCTAAAATCAGTTGATAAGTTTTTAAATTTTAATTTCAATCATTAATTAAATGAACGCGCTTGAGATCCTAGTAAGGATTAAGAGGATTGTCAATGACATGGTTAAGGAAGCATTCATAGTTAAGGCGATCAGGGAGGGTTCAATAATGTCATTAAGTACTGAGGACATTATTAACCTATACCCATACAATGCTTATGATTATAGGGTTGATGGCAAGAACATTGATTATATAATTGCAGAGGACTCAGTGGCTCTATTGGCTGATTTAGCAAAGATAAATAATTGGTCTATTGACAATATTAAGTACGCGGAATTCAACGACTGCATATCAATAAGCGCCAATGAGGGCATATTGTCAGTGACATGCAAGGATAAAGCAATACGCGAGGGGGGGGAGAGAGTGACATACCTTGATAAGGCGTTAATGAGGAAGTACGGTATTGACGTTAAGATAAGGAGCATTGATGGCGGATCATTGATGCCCCCTTGAGAAGATGTTTGAAAACCCGACGAGCATAGTGGTGGAGGCTTAATAACGCTTCCTATATACTTCGTGATAAACCCGACACATCTAGGTCTCGACATCCTCGCCGACACGTACATATACCTCCTGACCAAAGGCTTGAACAGAGTTCCCACAAACACCGACGCCGCTGAATACTTAATAAGTACTAATAAATTGAATGACACGTACATCAAAGCTTACGTATTAAGGGATGACCTTAACATACTCAGGGAGTACTTCGATGTTAAATTTGATGAGAAGGATAGTACTATTGAATACTCAATAAATGGTGAACATGCGCTCACGGCATCATCAATCCAGGGCAGCATCAACCCTAGCCTCCTTAAAATAAGTTGGATTGACCTTGAGATCTTTAAGATAAACGGTATTGGTGTAAATCTAATTGACTTAGGTAGTACAAACATACTCGATTGTTCAGATATGCTTATTGAAAGAACTAGGGAGGAGTTCCGTGGAATACTATAGCACAACATTACCATCATTAAGTACATCATTAATTGCTGAGTCACCACTACCTAATTTCCTGAAGTTCCTAAGTACCATGCCAGGAGTTCTCATTGCCGGCCTAACATAATTAACATTAACCCCCCCCATTCTCTGGGCAAGGATCCTTAAGTCCTCCTCACGATACTCAATAACTGTTCTTGACGCTGAGTGTAAAAACTTTATTAATGGCTCGAGCATTTCTAAATCATTACCCACGAGTAGCGGTATTGTTAACGTGGTGATTATAGTACCACCGAACCCAAGAACCTTATTAATAAAGCCCTGCGCCATCCTTGGCACCGTAAATGCCGCGTCAACATCGTCAATAAGAAGAACCTTCGCATTTCCATCATTATGGCAATCAACAAGCTTTACTGATCTAAGTCCTATCTCATTGTATGTATTTACATAGGCCACAGGTATACCTAATCCTCTTAATCTATTCATTATTGCCAGTAACGCTGTGGTCTTACCACTACCTGACTCACCCATTATAACTAATGCCTTCTCATTGCTCATTACCTTACCCACTGCCCAATTAATAACCTCCTTAATTGATGAACCAACCAGTGAGTCCTCATTAACCCTTCCACAATGAATCACGTAATCATACATCAATTATCATTAGCCCTACGAAATAAAATTACCACATACTTACAATAATTGGTAATGCTTAGCAAAATACATGAATAATATTAAGAGACGAGAAACTAAGCTTTTAAATGCCGTAGAGTCTTTATGCGTGTCGTTCATAGAGTATAAAGGCGTGTTTTATAGATTACTGCACCCAAGGCCTACAATACTATTGATCACGTTGTGTCCTGGCGATAGAGTTAATGCCATGCCAGCCAGTTGGAATTTACCGATATCAGAGGAACCACCAACAATCGGTGTAGCCGTTTATAGGGAGACCTTCACCTACCAATGCCTTAATTATCACCCCGAGGCTACAATTAATATACCGAGTATTGACCAGGTAGACTTGATTTATCAACTCGGCTCTGTCTCAGGTAAGGACGTGGATAAAGTGAGGGAGTTCAGGATACAATTGGTGCCGAGCGACGTTGTTAAAGTACCGACTTGGAGGGATGCAATTGCTGTTTATGAGACGAGAGTCATGAATAGGCTGGATGTTGGTGAGAGCACGTTGTTCGTGTTTGAGGTGCTGAAGGTTAAGGTTAAGCCTGGGATTGCTGATGAGTGGAGTATTGACTTTAGTAAGACGAACATAGCACTCCACGGAGCTGGTAGGGTGTTTCACAGAGTTGATCCGAGGAAGGTGTTTGCGAGGAAATCCCTTAAATAATGACATTTTGTGGTGTCATTAATGGTCCTTAAAATCGCGGTCGTCGGGTGTAGGGGTTTTGGTAAGGTTCATCTAAACGCACTATTAAAATTACGTGATAGGTACGGGTTGGAGGTTTACGTGTTTAGTAGGACTGAGGAGTTCGCGAGGGACTGTCGTAGGGAGTATGATGCCAGTGGTTATTTCACGAGGTATGGTGATGTACTGAGGTCTGACGTGGATATAGTGGACCTTGTTGTTAGTCATGACGCTCACATGCCCATGAGCATAGCTGCGCTTGAGGCAGGTAAGCACGTAATGCTTGAGAAACCGATAGCAAGGACTGTTGAGGAGGCGATGAGCATAATAAATGTCGCTAAGTCAAGCGGTAAGAAATTCATGGTCCTAGAAAACCATTACTTTGACCCATCAGTGTGGAGGGCGAGGGAATTAATGAGTCAATTGGGCAGGGTCTCAATGATTATTGTTAGGAAGCTTCAGTATAATTCACCAGGTGGTTGGAGGAGGGTTAGGGAGTTGATGGGTGGTGGCGCGCTTATTGATGGTGGTATTCACTACGTGGATACGTTACTTAATCTCGGTGATGACTATACTGAGGTAAAGTCTGTGTGCACACGTGGCTTCGCTGGACTTGAGGGTGAGGACATAAGTGTATCAATATTTAGGTTTAGAAATGGCGCCGTGGGTGTCCTGCTTTATTCCTGGTCAGCACCTGGTGGTGATAAGGCATCGGCCTTCGAGATTTATGGCGAGCATGGCTTCATAATGGAGGATCCAGGTAGTCGTGTACCCGGTAAACCATACGGTGACCTAATAATTAATATTAACGGGAGGCAGGAAAGGATAAACATTGAGAGAATAAACGCAGTGAGAGGGAGATTGAGCTCTTCCTACAGTCGGTAATCAATAATACTGATGTTCCAATGCCACCTGAGGTGGCACTGCGTGATTTAAAGGCGGTAATTGACGCGTATAGGAGCTGCGGTGAGCCAGGTATGGGCCTTCAACCAACTTAACACGTCCCCCCCATAAACCACATTTCTATTTAACTCATTTAGTATTTCATGGTACATACCATCATAGACCTTCACAGCCTTATCACCGACCCTCAACCTACCGAACACTTCCTGGGTGGCCCTTGGAGGTACTATCTTGTCCTCACCACCATGCATCATCATTATGGGCACCGATATGTTATCTACGTACTTCCAAACACTCCTCGACGCCCTAACAAGCTCATATAGTATTCTGACCGTTGGCTTCTTAAATACGAGCGGGTCATTTACGTACTCCTCCACAATCCTCTTATCATGCGTTAAAAACTCGGGATTTATTAGTAGGTTCAGTCTATGCCTTGGCGCCAATGCATTGAGTAATGATAGCATAAGCCAGGAACCAGTACTAACATTGACTATTGCGGCAGCACCGCTGGTTATCGCCGCATGAACCCCCCCCTTACCTATTCTACCAAGGTAATGAAGCACTATTAGGCCTCCCATTGAGTGACCGAATAGAAACGCCGAGCTAAAGCCAGTCCTCTTAAGCATTAGTTCTATGAATTCCTCGAGGTCGTTTAGGAATAGGTCGAAGCTATCCACATAACCAAGGTCCTGGGACTTGCCGTTAATCCATGACCCCCCCTCAAATCCTCCATGCATAGTGAGTATCCATTACTTGATAGGAAGTTACCGAAGTCATTATACCTACCACTATGCTCTGCGAAGCCATGAACCCCCCCAATCACGATGCCTAAGGCTTATCGGCTAACCAACACCTGTAATAGGCATTAATGCCTGTGCTAAGCGAAACCCTATCCTCAACCCTCTGAGTCATGAAACAATTACTGAAATATCACTTTTAAATTTACGAGATAAATAAACTACTTACCTCAGCAGGCACTCTATAAATCCATGAATAGTATCCTCGGAAATCCTCCTAACCAGGGAATCAATATTTACGAACTTACCCATTAACTGAAGAAGCCTACCCAGACTTGCCACGGCATCCCAGTCAATCCTAGAGTCATTACCTGACCCACTAACTCTTATAGTCAGTAATACATTTATTGTGCTACCCGCGGCCCGACCATCAACCCTATACCTAACCTCATTACCTGATTGGCTAATCAATTCTATAATTGCATCCGTGGTTATCCTCCTTAACTCGGCAATCGGGACTTCATTGCCCAGGTCAACCCTAAACCTAGCCCTAACTCTATCCTTACTAAGCACCTCGTAATTAACAATATTTGGTATGCAGGTTATTGCCCTAGATAAGTCAGTTATGAAATTTAAAACATCACTGGGCGCCTTACTTATTGTGAATGAACCATTATAATGCAGTTCACTTGCCATCAGGACCACCCAATTAACGACCTACTCCTACGGGTAATGTGTTGAAGTATTAACGATAACGATGCAATCAAACCCCCCCTCTCCTCATCAATACTCCCCCCCCTAAACGACTTAATAATTGAGACGGCCTCAGGATCTAAATCCTTAATATTAATACTCAGGTCAGCACCGAATAATGCGTAATCCTTAGTCCTTGATGCTCTATTTACGCCCAGGATCTTCGAAACCTCATCGGCCAACCTCTCACCGACTAGCTTCCTGTGGTGAACTTACCACCGATGACCGAGACCAGGTTTCTCGGCCTTTCATGGCTCACAACCATGAAATCCCTAGTGGCCTCCCTACCCGTGGTCCCTGGCATACTTATTAACGGCCTAACCGATGCATAAGCCCTAACAATGGGTTCCCTGGTTAATGCAGGAACCATTTGAGAACCCTCTGATGTTAGGAATTCAATGTCGTCTTTAGTTATTGTGATGCTGTCAGGATCCTCGATAATGACTGCCGTGGTTCCCATGATAGATACTGAACCGTAAGGCACGAGTATATCGCCATCGGATGGAGGCCTCATCCTATTGATAACCCTCCTCGTTAGCCTATGCCTATAAACTACCATAACACCCATCGTAGGCATGACATCAACGCTTATACCAGCCATACCAGCACCTTCCCAGCCCAAGGACCAGCCGCATTAACGAATACCCTCGCATTAACACGCCTAATATCGCCTTTAACATGATCCTTAACCCTCGCACTTGTTATTTCATCACCATTAACATCAAAGCCCACCACCTCCGCATCCTGAATAATTAACGCACCCTCAATGTATGCCGAAATGGCGGCGCTCATTAACAATTCCCTCGCATACACAACCTTATCAGGAACCTCGACGACGGCCTTAACCTCAGGGTTCAGGTTAGGCTCCTCCCTAATGGCTTCCCTAACATCAATGATCCTATAATCAATATTAGCCCTCTTTAAGCCATTAATGAATTCGTCTTGGAAGTCCAGGTCCTCCTTAGTAATTGCCACGAAGTAACCACCAGTATCATCAACCACGTGAGGGGGGGCTACCCTGGCGATTATCCTATTCTCCTCCGCGCACTCAACCGCAGCCTTAGGATCAGTAACCACGTACCTAGCACCACTATGTAGTAAACCATGCATTTTACCCGACGTCCCACCACCAACGACCCCCCCCTCTCAAGCAACACTACCTTCAGTCCCCCCCTAAGGCTAAATCCAGTGCCGTGAATACCCCCCCGTTAACTCCACCACCAATTACGGCTATGTCAAACTCCATGTGCTAAATCACCTTACCGGTCTTAACAACACGTAAAATCCTGTCTGGGTAGTTACTCGTAATGTCATCAACGCCCATATCAACGAGGCGCCTCGCCTCCTCCTCATCATTCACAGTCCAGGCACCGACCTTCAACCAAGCCTATGCGCCATCTCAATACCTCTCTCGTCAATTAGGTCGCGAGACGCATGAAGCCACTGCGCATTCAACTTCTTGGCAATGTCGATGAACCAGGAAATCCTGCCAATAAATATTATGCCAATCTCTATGTCCTTATCAATAGCCCTAACATTACTCAGGGCGTCAAAGTCAAAGGAAATAACCTGGCATCCACGCCATACCTCCTAATCAACTCGACAACCCTCCTCTCAATGCCAGGGTAATAATCACTACCACGCTTAATCTCAACCTTATACTTAATCCTCCTACTAAACTCCCTAAATACCTCCTCAAGCGTTGGAACAGCAACACCACGCCACTTACCGCCAAACCGTGCACCGGCATCAAGCTTCTTAATCTCAGCCAGAGTCAAGTCCTTAATAAAACCCCCCCTACCATTTGTCGTCCTATCAACAGTGAAGTCGTGAATGACAACTACCTCCCCCCCATCCCTAGTCATGTGAACATCAAGCTCAACGCCATCAACACCCATATCAATTGCCATCCTAAACGAGGGCAATGTATTCTCAGGGGGGGCATAGCCCATGGCACCCCTATGTCCATATACGAGAACCATTCCTTAACTAATTACTAAATCATTAAAAAATTAAATTTATTCCCAAAATCATAACCCATAAGCCATGGTACTTCCCTAGCCCAGCCCAAGGCTCTTTGTACGGCTGCCCTCCAACCCCTATATAAACGCTCCCTCGTTTCCAAGTCCATCCTTGGCTTAAATACCCTGTCCAATTTCCAGTTCCTGGCAATTTCATCTAAACTCTTCCAAAGACCAACTGCTAAACCTGCTAGATAGCCTGCGCCTAGCGATGTTGTTTCAAAGATCACCGGCCTCCAGACTTCAATACCCGTTATGTCAGCTTGGAACTGCATTAGGAAGTTATTCCTAGCAGCACCGCCATCAACCTTAATCCTAGGTATCCTAATCCCCCCCGTATCACTCATCATGGCCTCAAGAACATCCCTGTTTAGGTACGCTATCGCCTCAAGGACAGCCCTGGCAATGTGCTTTCTCTCTGTACCACGTGTAATGCCTATTATAAGCCCACGGGCATACTGATCCCAATACGGCGCACCGAGCCCCCCCGTGAAGGCTGGCACGAAGTAAACACCGCCTGTATCGTTAGCTGATGCGGCCAATGCTCTATCTCGTCGGAAACCTCTATTATCTTAAGGCCATCCCTCAACCACTGCACAGCAGCCCCCCCAGTGATAAATATGCTACCCTCAAGTGCGTACTTAGCCTTGCCCTCCTCAATGGAGTAGTAAATAGTGGTTAATAGATTTGCCTTAGATCTTACTGGTGTGTCCCCCCCAATATTCATTAGTATGAAATTCCCAGTACCGTATGTTGACTTAACCTCACCAACATCGAAACCAACCTGCCCAAACAATGCCGCTTGCTGATCACCAGCATCACCACAGACTGGGATACTTACGCCACCAAGTAGTTGGGAAACTTCAGGCCTGTATAGCCGTATACCCTCCTATCACTTGATGGCCTTGGTAAGGGTAGTATGTCCCTGGGTATCTTACCCTCAATCTCAAGCAGCTCATCATCCAGTCAAGCCTGTGAATATTGAATATCATGGTCCTAGACGCATTACTGTAGTCAGTGACGTGGGCGCCACCCCCCCTCTCGGGCGTTAGCACGTCCTTATTACCCCCCCTGGTTAGGTTCCAAATTAACCAGGTATCGATAGTGCCAAAGACCACCTCACCTTTCCTAGCCCTATCCCTGAGCCCTGGTACATTATCAAGGAGCCACCAAATCTTTGACCCAGAGAAATAGGCGTCTGGAACGAGGCCTGTCCTCTCCTGAATCACACCCAGGTAATTCTGCTTCAGGTAATCAACCATAGATGATGTTCTTCTGTCCTGCCAAACAATGGCGTTATAGACCGGTTGACCATTCCTCGGATCCCAAATAACTGTGGTCTCACGCTGATTAGTAACTCCAATAGCCGCTATTTCCCTCGGATCAACCCTAGTATACTCAAGGACCTCCTTAATCACGAGCTTAGTCTTCTCCCAAATCTCCAGTGGGTTATGCTCAACCCACGCAGGCCTAGGATAAATCTGCGTGTGCTCATGATATGCATACCCCCCCATTATTAAGCCATTCCTCGAAATCAATACAGCCCTCGTACCAGTGGTTCCCTGGTCAATAACGAGGATAAACTCCTTCTCGTGCGCCATAACTTAACAATTAATGCACGGTATTTTAGATTTACCTGAGGTGGGTATTATTAATAAATAATGAGGCGCTATCGTTTAAACCGTGGAAATAGGTCACTTCACGTGGTTGCGAGCCCATAAGGCGAGGTATGACGTGTCGAGTAGTGGCGTTATGCCTATACCACTGGATGATGTAGTAAGGCTTGGTGAGGCTGGTAATTTCATTGAGGATTTAATGAGTGTTTATGGTGTTGATAAGAGGAATTTAGCGATTACTCATGGTACGCAGGAAGGCAACTTCGCTGCATTGACGGCATTGAGAGAATTAGGATTGATTGAGAAGGTAACCACCGTGATACCCGAGTATGAACCAATAAGGGTATTACCAAGGTTCCTACGTTTAAGGCAAACTGAGTTGAGAATTAGTGAGTCATTGACGGAATTACTTAATCACGTTGAGAAGGCTCAGCCCTTCTTTTCTCAAATCCTAATAATCCACTTGGCGTATTCCTTGATAGGAAGTTGCTTTGGGAGTTAAGTGATGAATTGAGAAGGAGGGGGGGTGCTTATGCCGTTATTGACTCGATATTCCTGGAGTTCGTGGAGAATAATCTCAGGGACCTACCCATGGAGAATGTGGTCTTTACCTTTAGCACATCTAAGTTTTACACAATGAGAGAGCTCAAGGTTGGTTGGGTGGTTGGTGATGATAACGTGATAAGGGAAATTAACGGGATAATTGACCTGGTGAGCCCGCTTGTTATTGACCTTAACCTTAGGTATGCCTCAATACTCATTAGGAATAGGGCTGGGTTAGGGAGAGGAATCTGAGTATAATAATTCCGAATGTAGATGCGATGAGGAGGATGATACATGAAATAAAGGATTACGTCGATATTAGTTACACGGAGTACATGCCCATATTCTACATGAGGGTTATGTGCGAAGATATTACAGGGAGCTCGCTCGCCAATGAATTACTGAGTAGGAATGTCCTAACAGTACCCGGGCAGTACTTTGGTAGGATGATGGCGTTAGGATTGGTTTAGGATCAATTAATAAGGATGACTTTGAGAAGGCCATGAAGATAATAATTAACGTAATTCGTGAGAAATGCCGAAGATGATTGTGCTGGGGGGAGCCCCCCCATGACCCGACGGATACCGACTCACGGGCCCGCGATTCCGCGGGTCTTATCGGCGCGGGGAACCATTGCTCTAAAAGCAATGCGATAAATAAGCCTTACTCAGGTAGTTGCAGGGCTTGTCATTACGATACGTTGATTATTTAAGTAAGTGCATATTGGGTAAAAACTATGGATTTTAAAATAATTGCTGTGTTAATAATTGCATCGTTACTAGTAATAGCTGTGATATTGATTCATCAATTAAGCAACATAAACCATAATGAAAAGTACAAGGTGGTAAATAGTATTAATAATACCGTGAATCCGAAGATTATGGAGAACTACAGTGACGATGGTATTAATTATACCATGTCATGACCGAAAAAAGTGAAATTACTAGGAATAAACACGTGGTCAGGTTATGTAATGGTTAATTCAGCGACGGGATTGATCATCAAAGCTCAGCTCCCCCCCGAAAAGACACATCACCTTGAAAGGGTCTCCGTAAAGGTGAGGCTCATCAACTATCAGCAAACCCCCCCGCCAGCGTCATCCAAATCCAAAATACCAAACCAATAATTACCCAGTCTCATTTAAGAAATACGCCACTCAAAACCAAGTCAGAGATTCAGTTTCTGGTGCGGGGGGTGGGATTCGAACCCACGCAGGCCTTCGCCAACGGGATTCCCATGTGCAAAACGCACATCTGAGCCCGTCCCCCCCTTTGACCTGGCTCGGGCACCCCCCCGCAGGATTGATGTATTTTTGTTAATTTTTAAGCTTTTATTTGTTAATGACCCGTCTATTCCGTATAGAATCTGATTCTCATGTATTATTTATTAAATTACTTTCCACTCTGGTTCTGAAAGTAATTTATTAATCAAATAGATAAGATAATTAATGAGAATTAATGGTTAAAGTTTCAGAGCTAATTGAAATATATTGGGGTAAATGTAGACGAGGTAAGAAGTGCTTACCAAAAGAACGTATAATTGATGAGAATATTAGGCATGAAGTTATTGAAATATTAAATGAAGTGCTTAAACGTTTAATTTATCAAAGGATTTGGGATACACAATGGATTGATAACACTTATATAAAAATTATAGAAATCGCTAATAAGGAGCTAAAACAATCTGAGAATAAGTATCCTAAAGAGTTAATTAAAATTGTTAGGGAAATTCTTAATACGTTATTAAATCATATTAATAGGGAATTAAAGGCATATTGGGTCATTATTGGTAAAGAGATTAAAGAGTTAATTAATGACTTAGAAAATGGTAAGGTGAAGGTAATAGTAAGTAAAGGAAAGAATACATTATCAGCATATATTTATGAAGAGCATATAGAATTAAAGGCTAATAGAATAGGCAATAGGAATAAAATTGTAGCACAATTAATACTCAAGGGATTAAAAGGCTTTAAGGAAGTAATACCTAGTGTATTTAAGGAGGCCATAGATGATGAAGAATATAAGGAGACATTAGAACCATTAAGATTAGGGTTTTCAATAACTGATGAGGGCATCCATAATAGTAAGCCGAGTATGAGCACGTCACGTATTTGGCAATTAGTGCTTTGGTGCTTGTTATATCCTGGTGAACATCATCTACGGATTGACGCTGTTAATATTAATAAGGATGATGTGACAATTATGTGGCACCTAATCGCCCTTGAACATTTCTCAAATAAATACATGGCTTTTAGTATTATTAGAAAATTTAGTAAAATACAATTTTTAAGGTTCATGATCACGGTTGTATTTGGCGATGGTGATATTACGTTTGAGAGACGTGATAATGGTTCTGTTAGACCTATGATTAGGTTATCGATTGGTGCTAATGAATTTAAGAAATGGGAAGACATACTCAATAGGCTAAAGGAGCTTGGAATTAATTGGAAAATAATTAATACAAAGAACGAAGTTCAAATACAAATTAGGGGTAAGAGCGCAATTAAATTGGCAAAAATGATGATTGATGCCATACCGCCTTTAATTACCGTATTATTTAATACACCTGAAGTATTGAACTTCGATAAATGGAGTAAGTTGAAGCGTATTGCTGGAATAGAGTTATAAGCGATTGAATGCAATTTGTTATCTTCCTGGGCATTCTATTCGTGCGAGGAATGCTTTGGTTTTGTATTTTCTTTTTCTGTGGTGTTTGTACATGAGTGGTATTGTTATTGTTACTTTATCAAGTATGCTCATTACGCATCCCAGTGAGTTGACTTTGTTGTTTATGTAGTCTAGGGTGCTTAGTTTATGTATTGTGTATATCATGTTACTGTGGTTTATTGCTGCAGTTAGGAACTTCACATCAAGACCTCTCTCTGACTGTATTCCGAAGGTGGATTTTGGAATACCACGTTGAATTTGCCCACAATAGTCATATTCCTGACATCATTTGTGATGAAATCAATATTACTTAAGCCGTATTCGCTGGCTGACTCCTTAGCTATGGCTAGGGCTTCGGGGGGGTCTATGTCTATACATATTACCTGCCTAGCGCCCATGAGCGCCGCGGCTATTGCGAACCTACCAGTACCGCAACCGAGGTCAAGCACCCTCGCGTTTGTTAGGTAATTCCTCATATACGCGTCCCAAATGGCCACGGCGACTATATTCGCATCGGTTATGTACTGCTCAAGGTTTAACTTAGGCGATTTATAACCTGGTATGCCCTGAATAAGTAGTTCAAGGTCTCGAAGTCTACGTATATCAGCACCTCTGACCATCCTCATTAGTCAGCTACCGACGTGCTCATCATAAAGCCCTATAAATCTCACTCCTCATTATTTAACTCCTCACCCGTTATGATCTTCGCAGGCTTCGCAATACTCCTAACATGCCTACTAAAGGCTGCCTCGGCTATGTCAGCGGCCAATGCAACTATTAACTGCCCCCCCTCATGTATTGAGGCCGTTAATAACCCACTTAGCCCCCCCGTACACCCCCCCATGTTGGCTAGTTCAAGCATGTTGTTAAGCATGCGCTCCCTATCGAGCAATACCTTCAACGCATTATTAATGTTGTTATCCAGGTATGAGTATACGGCCCTCATTATGTATGTCCACACATCCTTAAGCTTCTCACCTATCTCACGCCTACACTGAGTTGCCTGCACCCTCATGAATGCGTTGGATAGCCTATCCAGGGCATCCGCTGCATGCTCCAGGTTCTTCACGACAATTGTATCGTCAATAGCCCTCTTCGGGTCCCTAAAGGATAACTTCTTTATCGTCCTTAACGCAAGGAAGTACAGCTTATCCATTTGATCATCAAGTTCAAGAACCTCCCTTAACAAATCCTCCTTATTTAATTCTAAGTAATCAATGAACTTACTAAACATGGAGTTCAGGATATTAGCCATACTGTTAATCACCTCATTAAGATCAACGTTAGTCTCGCTAGTGGCGACCTTAATCAGTACGCTACCATCACCCTCAAGCATGAGCGACCCAGGTAACTTCTTCTCAACACTTGAGAACGCCCTCCTAATAACGTCCTTCTGCCCAATGACCTCCACATTATCGTAACCCTCTATGTAACTAGCAATAATTACCCTGGTGGTCTCATCGATTGAGCCGCCGAGTGATATACTGACTTCATTAGTCTCACCGCCAACCTGCGTGACCGGTTTTACAACGATTACCTTACCCACAAGGCTTATCTCAACAACGTCACCAACGCCAACACTCAATACATCAAGCCACCGCTTGGGCAGTGTTATCCCAATGCTCTTCTCACCAATCCTAATAACCCTCCTATATATTGATGACACTTATATGAGGTATAACCGGGTATAAAAACCTAAGTCTCAAGTATTATTTTTCTACCCCCCCATATATATCCATGTCCACTAAATATATAGCCAATAATTAAATTGAACAAAGGCACGAAAATACGGAGGAGCCGCAATTCAAGATTTATTAAGCATTTTGTTTAACATATTAATTAACTCAACCTATGCAAGGACTTAAATTCAGAAAGATCGCGGTTGGCGGAACTTTTGATACACTCCATACGGGGCACACGGCATTGCTATTTACGGCACTTAATTATGGACGTAAGGTGCTTGTTGGTGTAACTAGTGATGAGTTCGCCCAGGCTTATAAGGCGTATAAGGTGAAGCCATTAAAGATTAGGCTCCTTAATCTAAGGAGCCTGATTAAGGAATTGGGTGGTAATGACCGCGATGTGATAATTGACGTCATTAATGACCCTTACGGCCCAACAATTGTTGACCCAACAATTGATGCATAGTGGTTAGCCTAGAGACGTTACCGAGGGCGATTGAGATCAATAATCTTAGGAGGGAGAGGGGGGGGTTACGTCCATTGTATATTATTGCTGTGCCGATAATTAAGGATGGATTTGGCAATAAGATATCTAGTACGTTAATAAGAGATAGAACAGGCACTAGAGAATTAAACGGCTAGGTTTATGCTCATGTCCTCAGCCAGCGACTCTATTACCTGTGATATGTACTGACTCAATTGCCTAACATTCCTTATGGTGCTTGTGTCCATGATTACCCTGCCAGTACCCATCTCCTCAACCCTAAGTGGTACCTGGCTTATGTCGTTAATGTTTATGAATCTCCTCACGTAGGATAATATCGAATTCGTATATATGGTCTTCACAGACCCATCACGCCTATACTCAACCAGGTACTTAGAGAGCAGGTACTTAACCAGTCTGTAGGTTTCCCAGTCTTCCCTGAGCTCTATGCCGAGACCCACGCTTATTATGTCCCTATTTAGCACTGATATGTATGGTGATGGGGGGGTTAAATCACTGGTTAATAAGTAACTAAGCAACTGATTCGTAACCTTAAGGGCGGAGTCAATATCCTGCTGATTAGCCCTATCCTCAACGTCCTTATCCGTGTGATAAACATCCCAATAATAATCAAGGCTTGATAGTGTCATTGATGGTATACCATTCATTTCAAAATTAAGGGAATCGAAGTAAGGCTTGGGCAATTCCCACTGCGTACTAACTAATTGACTTAATTGCATTGATAAGTCCTCACTCGTGTGTATTACGTATTGCCTACCAACGACGTCCAGGTTAAGCACAGCATATATACTATTAAGCAGGTTTCTCCTTTTTAGATACTCTACATACCTTGTGGATCCATAAGCCCAATAGAGACTCGCAAACCCCCCCGGATTACCGGCTTCCTCGGCAGTAAATGAAATGAAGGACAAGCCCCCTCTTCATGGATGACCTCTCCCTAATCGCATTGAGTAGAATTGACGCCCCCCCAAGCCAACACCTAGGCAATTATCCGCGTACCCAGCCAACCAATGATCATGATGAACAGCCAGGATTACCGACTCCTCCTTATCACCCTCTAGATTAATGATTAGGTTATAGCCAGTGCTTAACCTCGTCTCCACATCACTCACGAACTCCACCTCCTCACCAACATGCTTACTTAACTCATCACCAACCTCCTTAGACACGGTCAGCGCCGGCATAACAGGCGGTGGCGCCCTATCCCAGGAGTAATCAGGCGTTGCTGTGACCACAATTCTCCTAACAACACCAGGGTACTTATCCCTGAAAATGACCGCTAGAGCGCCCTTCTCCATCGCCTTTATGTATATGTACTTCGCATCATCCATATCCTCAGGAAAATCCGTAAGTAATACCTTACCTTCCGAGTCATTTATGTCCATGGTAAGTTTACCCTTGTCAGATCCGCCTAGTGCCAGTGGCATGCTCAACGCTTTAAACTCATTATTACCGTACACAATCCTCGAAAACCTATCTCTCCAGACAAGGACACTGATAGGCTGTAGCTCATAGGAGAATAACGGATTATCTACCTGGTTCAATAGCCACTCTATAAAATCATACTCAGCAACGGATCCGCCCACTAGATCTATGTATGATGAGCACTTCTTAGCAATGCTAAGTGCCGTTGTTAATTCAGACACGGCTAATTTAAATGCGGAGATAAATATAAGTATAGCGTAATAAGGTAAAAGAGGTCGTATGAGTGGTTATGGTTTAAAAAGAATTGTGATGATATATAAGCGAGTATTAGCCACGATATTATTAATGGTGCTGATTACCATGATAATTATTAAGGGTCGTAATTTTAGAATAAGCGAGATATATAGAAAATCCGCGAAATTCATTGAGAATGCTCTGAGAGATAGGAAATTACTTCATTAAGTAGCTCGATACATACTCATAATCCCTCCTACGCCTGGCCTTAGCAAACCTCGGTTTTAAGGCTGGGTATTCCCTAAGGACCTCCCTAGCTATTATCCTCAGTAATGTCATACCCTCACTATTTAACACCCCATCCGAGTAGTAGGTGGAGTACGGGTTTAATAACTCCTCAATATACCTAATCACGGCCCTACTAACCATTTTAAGTAGGTCTGCGTTTAGGCATTATTATGGTTTCCACGTAATAGCCAGTATTGAACCAATGAGGAGTAGTATGAAGCCTATGAAGAAGCCATTCGCCACGAACAAACCAATTATCGCCAGTATTAAAAGTATGATTCCGGTATTATGCACAGCACTTACATCACTCAACCTACCAAGCCTTACGGAGAAGTACAGAGCCAACACGCTCACCACAAGGCCGATTATACCCACGACTATGAAGAAAAACGGCGATAATGATATCATGGGCATCAGTGAGTAATAACCAAACCTATGGAACGCGTAGAAGTGGGGTATCGACATCAATATCCCCCCCGCAGCTATTAAAACCACTATCGAGCTTATCACCATCAGTATACTACCTATTAATGAGAGTATGTAAGCAGTACGTGGCGTTACGCCCTGCGCCCCCCCAGCCTGTTGATCCATATTAATGAAAGATAATGCGCGACCTTTAAAAATTATTCTCACAGACTATGTAGGATAAGTACCACGGAGAGATTATAAATAATTATAAGTTACTATAAGTTAATGCTGGATAATTATTGTGAAAAATAATTATTAAGGGGCGCAATATATATATATATCAGTTAAAATAACCCTACAATGATGCAGAGTAGTATTCCAGGTCTTAGGAAGGATATTATAAAAGCTGTGTCTGCACTGGCGTTAATAGCAATAGTAATGGCGCCAGTAATGCCGCATATAATAGGGATAGAATTATATTTAGAGAGCCAGCAGACCGGAAACCCAGCCTGGGCAAGTGCGGGTGCAGGCTATACTGAAGGAGGCGCCGGGATCGCTGGAGCAGGAGCAACTTTACTTGCTATTGGTATTTATACTTATATTGCAGAAACATTGCCAATATGGGCATCTGTAGCTCTTATGACGGGTGGAGCAGCTCTCATTGGCCTTGGCGTTTACCTTGCATAGTTCTTATTTGATACGTAACCATGTACAGATATAAAATATTAAAAATAAACCCAAATATTTATAAAAAATACCATATGCTTTATTTACTTTCGTCTATTGTGGGAGTGGTCGTTGGGATTGAGGCGTCATTAGCGTTGTTTAATGGTATTCCCTCTTCAATCTTGATTAAATGGGGGGGGCTTAATTCATATGATTTACTTATGGCTTATTTTATTAATGTAATGTCTTTCCTATTTATGTTCCTAGTCTTTGATCTTTTCCGCTTATTACCATGCCGTGCATTGCATATTCCCTGTAGGGATGCCGTGTATGTCGTGAATGGTATCTCCAATGTAGGGCAAGCTGTCGTTAGCATGGTGCTTAGGATTCCTAGGATAATATTCATATCGGAAGATATCGCCAGCGATTCCACGGATTATAAGGCTGTCCTGGCACATGAGGAACATCATATCAGGTGGTGGTTCATTACGACCTTAGTCATTGCGGTTACCGGAGCGGCATTTGTGACGCCCTTTTATTACTTAGCTGCATTATTAACTCTCTATCATCATGTTAATGTGATAGAGAATTATATACTCACACCCATAGTTTATTGTGGCTTTATTACGTTCTTCTCCACACTTATCATAATGCTCATGCTTAATGAGGCGCTTGCAGACCTTGCCGCTTATTATAGCGTTGGTCGTGCGCCACCAGCGTTACTGAGGAGGAAAAGTCTCATGAGCATGAGTAGTTTTTCCAAGGGGGGGTTTAAGGAATTGATGCGGTACGTAAGGGCTCGCTATGGTAAGTTCGCCATGGCGTTGATCATCCTTGCCTATCCATTTACGTACCTAGGCCTCTCATTGATAAGTTATGTTCACCCCCCCGACTTTAGGAGTTTATTTCTTCCCATAATCCATTCTCCCTATTACCGCCGTGGGCGTTGACACTGCCTGCGTCAGCTATATCGAGCATGGTCTCCCTATCATTGGCCGTCCAGGTCCTTGGTCCTAAGCTTATATCCCTACTTCCCTACTCATCACACCCCATTTATTTAGCCACGGTTATTTACTTCCTCGCCTTCGTCACCTCATTCGGTACTATTATGCTCCTCGCAGTCATTGGTAAGCCCATTGTTAAGGCCCTAACCAGGCCCATTAGTGATGATGGCGTTTACTCAATGACCGCATGGTCCATTGCCTTTTACGTCATGGCTTACTCAATAGCCCTTGGGTTACTTAGGCTATTCCTCGGCAGTCATTACCCACTGTTAACCTTAGTCGTGCCTACACCCATAGCATTCGTGTCCTTAACCCTCTTCCTAATGCTGTTCCTGAGGTCTGCGAGGCAGTCCCTACTTGTCTCGGTGGCCACCTATATAACCCTCGTAGTAGTATCTCTGGTTGTCCTTGGGGGGGCCTTCTTTGTCTTACCATGTTTAGGAGTATAGTTGTTTCCTTCGTATTAGGCGTAATGGCAGGTTTACTACTTGGGGGGGGTTTAGTCTTTAGAGTATTTGACGTTGTTAGGGCGTCCACGGTATTGCTTAGCATGGGCTTTGAGGTTAGGCTGTTCCTGTGGGTTTTGGAGACTAATTCCGCAGCATTCACCGCACTTTACTTAATAAGCCAGTACTCTAGGAGTTACGCCATTGTTTTCATATACATGTACGGAGTCTTGACCGGGCTATTAACCGCACCCTATGGGGTTGCCGGCCTCGCCTCAATGATCCCTCATGGCGCCCTGGAATTATACACGATGAGTAGGGTGGTTAAGATGGCCTCTAAAATCACCACTACTGAGTGCGTAGTAATCACGGCGGTGGTTATTGTAATTGCGGCATTGATTGAGGCCTTCGTTGATACGAGGATCATGTACGTACTGTCCCTACTGACTGCGTAATTTTAGGGAGATGGCTTACTGATGGCTTGTATGGCTATTCCACCTCCCTTCCTATTAGGTTTCTGGCTATTATTAGTCTCATTACGTTCTGCGTCCCCCCCTCAGCACCCACGTAGTAGCTCAGCTCCTAGGAATGCCCTGGCTATTGGCGTCTCCTTGAAGTAACTAACGCCGCCGAACCACTTCATGACCTCCAAGCCCACGTCTATTGCCAATTCAACGGCAAGCATTTTAGCCATGGCACCGGCATTCGCCACGTCGAGTATTGAGACCGAGGAATCACCCCCCCATAGAACTTATCTGCAAGCCAGGCGGCTCTATAGACCATGAGCCTGGCAGCCTCAAGCCTAGTACTTAATTCGGCATATCTAAAGCTTATTGATTGGTATGAGGAGATTGGCTTACCAAAGACAATCCTGTTCTTAATCCATTCCCTGCCCTGCTCAAGCATCCAACGGGCAGTCCCAAGGGCCGCAGCGCCAATCAATGTCCTGGCTACGTCAAAGCCCTCCATGCTATCTTAAACCCGTTATTCACTTCGCCAAGCACGAACTCAGGATCCACAGGAGCGCCATTAAGCCTCAGGTAGCCAGTTGGTATCCCCCCCCTCCTACCCCCCCACTCCTCGTAATCCCTTGTTTCGAAGCCCGTATTGACGACTCCATTCCTCTTAACCATGAAGAGCATGGTCGTTATGGCCCTATGCTTAGCCTCGAGTGGGCCCGTCCTGGTTATCGTTACAAAACCACCACCATAGGGTAGCCTAAGGGCTATCGACACGCCTGTTACCATGTTCTTCTCACCCGTGAGGACCCACCTACCATTAACAAGCTTTGCCTCGGTCCTTTCACTAGCCACGTCACTACCGCCCTGAGGCTCCGTAGATGCTATACCAATCCAAGCCTCACCCTTAGTTAGCCTTGGCAGGATCTCCTCCTTAACGCTATCCTTGGCATATCGCTGAACTATGAAGGGCCAGGCGGTCTCCAGTAGGAAGTAGACAGGGACTGCGAGGCTTGGGTCTGCGTAAGCTAACTCCTCAGCGGCTATTGCCGCCATTAGGAAGGAACCCTCTGAACCACCATACTTAGAGCTGAGCGTTAAACCAACTAAGCCATGCTCGGCAAGCCTAGGTATTAAGTCAAGGAGTGAGTACCTGCCCTCGTCAAGATCGACCCAGTGCGGTTTTATATAACGCTCACCAAACTCCCTAACCGAATCCCTAAACAGCGCCTCTTCCCTACTAAGATCGAAATCCATTGATTGATTGTAATTTAAGGGTACATAAAAGTATAACCTTATGACCATTATATTAATGAGTGTTCATGATGAGAATCACTAAGAACGAAAGAACTATATATTAGTCATTAAAAACATAATTATGTGAGTGTTTCAGGGTTTGCGGATTTACCACTACATACGGGCCACGTACCACCGTGGCTCTACAGTAGGATGGTCAAGCTTAGTGGACTTATTGTTGAGTTACTGGTTGATGAGCATGGTATTAAGGACACAATTAAATTATTCTCTAACCCACTCTTCTTTCAGGCGTTTAATAACATAATTGGCATGGACTGGGACTCCTCAGGCAGTACTACAATAACCACCGCGGCGCTTAAGGAGGCATTATCAAAGAAGGATGTGGGTATCAGGTTGTCGGTGGTAAGGGGGGGGTTTACGCAATTAATACGCCCGTTGAGATTGAGGAGTTGGGTAGGGTTTGGGATATTGACGTTGAGGGGGGGCTTAAGCTTATGTCGAGACTTTCGGCTAAGATTGATAATACGGCGTTACAGGATGGTTATAGGCTTTATCATCATGCAATGATCATTGGATCAGACGGTACCTGGGTAATAATTCAACAGGGCATGAATGAGAAGATAGGTATGCTAGGAGGTACCATATTTGGATGGAGAATGACCTATTGAATGAGCCTCATACAGGCATTGTTGGTGTTAAGGGTAATTATGCGCTTAACATGGTTAGTAGATTAAGTGGTGATGCTAGAGGGACCATACTTGACCTTGTTCATCAAGACGTTAATAAGGTAATTAGGGATTGGGCATTGGTTAGGGCTATGATGAGGGGCGACTCCACAATACTCACGTACCTGGGTAAGGAACCACCCAAGTATTATAATCCGTACATAAGTGGTGCCTTTAGACCGTACACAGCATCCATAAATGAGGATGCCATTAAAAGGGCAAGGGATGCCAATGACTTTAAGGACTTACTACTCGTTAGGGGCTTTGGGCCCAGCACCATGCTGGCCCTGGCATTGATAGCCGAGTTAATTTATAGGAGCCCGGTTGATTGGATGATCCAGCGAATATTGATCCAAGGAGGTACGCCTTCGCACTTGGCG
The DNA here is from genome assembly GCA_001316125.1 of Vulcanisaeta distributa JCM 11213. The sequence continues at coordinate 170,343 of BBCS01000001.1, read as the reverse complement.
GTAAGGATGGATCACCATACCCAGTTAATAGGGAGGTTTATGATGCCGTTATTGACATAATGCAGGCAATAGTGGATGCCGCTAAGAGGGATAAGGGATTAACCGTGTACTTAAGGCATTTAGCCAAGGTAGCTAAGCAATTGAACTTACCCACCGACTTAGTAAGCCAACGCCACCATAGATTAGGAGCGGGCCATCAGTACCTGGGTTAATTCATCTGTGGTTACCTCATTAATTGTGACGCCCATATTAACTAGGTTATTAATGACTGTGTTTATGTCCGTATCCGGGTGCATAATGATTGATAACCTAGACGTTGCTTGATCGTAAAATAGGCTCGCAATACCGTCAACAGACCTACTAATCGTTAGCTCCAGCTCCTCAAAATTAATATTGCCCCTAATGCTCGCATCCATAATGACCTTTCTAAGTATTAAGCCAACACCAAGTGAGAGAATTGATTGGGCAATATCGCTGAAATTAATGTTATTGGTGTCGTAGGTTATTACGAGGTCATTACCGAAGAACTTCATGAGTAATATCCCATTGAACATAGACAATGCCTTTACTATTAAATCAAGGCACTCCCTACAATTGGATTGAACCTTAATAACCCTGGTAACCTCCACAGTGCAGCACTCTGATTGGCAGAAATAATGTTATCCCCCCCTAAATGCTAATTAAATAATTCATGTGCCTGGATTCGATGAAAGCCTCATTTATTAGGTGGTGCTTCATGAACCTAATAGACCTATACTTGCTACCGCACACAGGGCATCTCCTGGACCTCGGAATTTTATTACACTCACTACTTAAATGCACATATAACTCAGTTAATGTATCGAAGGACCTATTACAGAGTTTGCATGTGGGCATTGACGACCAAGGCTACCGGGGGGGAATTAAAAAGCTTTAACCTCATCCCCCTAACGAGGTCGGGATAGTACTCACGAAGCACCCTCTTAATGTCAACCCTAGGTGCGAAACTAAATATTGCACTTAGGCTAATGAGGTAAAAGCGCTCCTTATCCGAGTTATACAGGTCATACACCTGGCAAACTTCGCCTTAAATTCCGTGTACTCCCTCTCATCAATCTCCTTACCCCTTGGATCATTCGCGAAATCTATCAACTCCCTAATATCACTACCGAACAACCAACCATTCACGCCATCCGTTATTAACTCAACGGCTGCACCATCCCTAGACGCTATACTTGGCACACCATTTATTGCGGCCTTCATGAAGCTCGTACCACTAGCCTCCCAGCCTGGGAATGGCGTAAATAGTAATACGTCAATGCCCTTGAGTATTATCTTGGCCTTGTTAACGTCATAGTCATGTATGTAAACAACGTTCTTATACTTCCTATGTAATTCCCTGAACTTCTTCATGTATATTAATCCATCCTTATCCATTGGGTGCGACTTTCCACCTAAAACAAAAATCACGTCATTAAACTCGCCCTCCTCAATCAACCTGGCCATGAAGTGAGGCCTCTTATATAAAGTCATCCTCCTGACCCACGCCACAACGAATGAATCGCTACCGAGATCTATGGATTTGTACGATCTGACTAACCCCTGAAGTTCATTTTTTAATCTCGACTTAATGAGCGTAAGGCTCTCCCTAGTTAGTGAACCCCTTTCATAAAGCATCCTTATCTCCGGGTCCATCCATCTGTTGAGATCAACACCGTTTGTTATGAACCTAGCCTTGCTTATGAATTGGGGGGGTATTACCTTCCTCATTATGTCATAGTGCTTTGACGAAACCATTATCACTTCCCAGCCATGGCAGCCCCAATGCTCGTTAGGACCACGGGGGGGTCCTCGATAAACCTGTAACCAGTCTCCTCCTCAAAGAGCCTATTTGGGAATGATGGATGTCCCCAGGGACCTGGTGTATGAATAATGAGCCTATACCTGCCGGGTATCCTGAGTATTATCGGCACCATGGCCGCGTAAGCCTCCTGAAGGTCTATGTACCTAACGTTCTCAAGCCCTATGTTCCTCCTTATGAACTCCACGGCTCCCCTGGCAAGGAATATGTATTTCAGGAACTTCTCCTCAACGCTACCCTCTATGTATATCCTATCAGTCAACTTCGAGGCCCACTCAGGTCCTCTAGGCTCTAGGAATACGGCATGCGCAGAGCCTAGGCGGTATTCCCATGCATTAACCTCCACATTCTCATCCTTTAGTTTAACTGTGAATGTGTCGGCTAGCCTTAAGGATTCAAGGAAGGACCTAGCTGCGGTTGAGGCTTTGGTACTGGATTATCATTCTCATCAAAGTCATAATCAACATAGCCATTCCTATACAGTAGGGTTATCACGTAGTAATTAAGCCCAAGCGCCGCTGCGCCGTAGAATTTATCGCCTTCGAGTACGCCAAGCCCGCCAGCATAGGTATAGCCCATGTCGAGAGCTAAGTCCGGTGTTATACTTATTATGGCGTCTGGATCATTACCCATACAGTGATACGATATAGGGCAGTATATTAAAGTAGTACTGAATACTCAAGTTAATGCAAACCTCAAGCACCGATTAAAAAAGACATTAGCACTAATGCTGTAACCCTTGAAACCTCAAGCGTGAAACCGTAAAGATCACCAACAGCACCCCCCCCAAGGCTATTTTGTAACGCCATGAACAACAACGCGCTAAAGGCCGTGGTTACTAAAGCAATAAGCAAACCAATTAATTTCAGTAATAGGTAAGTGATGATTAAGGTTATGATTAATACGGCAGTGATTACGTGAACCTTCTCCTTACTATACGTAGTCAATTGCCAACCCAACCCCCCCTTATGGTTGGGCCTCTTACCAATTATACCACAGAGGCAGCATGAGGATTTAGACACAAACTCCGCAATAAGTAATGACTGCCATAATACATGAATTAAATTAATTAATGACGACACAGCCAGTATTACTAGTAGTACTACCATCGCTATTGACGCGGAGCCTCTATGCGGATCCTTAAGTATCCTAACCCTATCCTCAATTGAGCCTTTAACCATCAACGCATCAACCACGTCTGCAAAACCATCAATATGATTAAGCCCAGTCAGAAGGAGTAATAACATGTACGTGACCACCGCAATCAATAAGCCATTATGTGTTAGGAGACTTAGGTAGTAACCAAGGAGACCAGGTAATAACCCAGTTATTGGCGGCACAACTATCACTGCAAGCCAAGCATTTTTAAGCGCCCTTGAAACATCGTGAGTACCGCCAATGGGTATTACCGTGAAGAATGTAATCACAGCCCTTAAGTCATCAATGGCGTCCCTAATCCCATTTAGTGCCACCAATTTACCATAGAATTAACCTCTTTAAGCATGTTCAGTAAGGCCTGCGTTATTATCATTTGATCAAACCTCTCGAGCTTCATCATCAATAGTTCACTATCTATCTTCCTAATTAAGTTTATTTGTTCAATTCTCTTTCCTTTAATTAATATCAGAGACAAAGCTTTTTAATTCTTATACTAATGTAAAAGGACACTAAGTAGGATATGCTGTCAGCAAAATTCATTGAGGATAGTATCATACTAGCGATTACATACGGCCTGATAGCTGAGGGGGGATTGGGAAGATTAATGTACAGCCCTGGGTAGCAATGCTATTTGGTGCTGCTCTCACAATAGTGCTCGGTATACTCACGCCCAATCAGGCCCTATCCTCAATAAATCTTAATGTTATTCTATTTCTAATCTCACTATTCACAATATCGTCCGCACTCGAGGTCAGTGGATTCTTCAGTTACTTAGCATATAGATTACTGACTAGTAGTCGTGGTATGGGCAGGTTAATACTCAGGGTATTTGGATTATCAGCCATATTATCGCTCGCCTTATCAAATGACGGTATTGCAGGTTCATTTACACCAGTAATAGTGTCAATGAGAAGGCAGGCCAGGATAAATATCAAGCCATTACTTTACGCACTAGCCTTTGGTGTAACCATAGGCAGTGTGGCGTTACCTGTTGGTAATCCGCAGAATCTCCTCATTGCACTTGAGTCAGGCATGCCAAAGCCGTTTATAATGTTTGCACTTTACCTATTACCACCAACAATAATCAACATATTAGTGACATACCCATTACTTCTATTACTATTCCGTAATAATGATGATGTAGTGGTTGAGGAGATTAGAAGACCTGAGGAATTGCTCATTAATAAGAGGTTAGCCTATACTGCAATTACGATACTATTAATATTAATACCGCTTTACTTCATAACGGATATCTTCAACATAAGCCCATACTTAACACCGGTTACTTTAACATTCATGAGCGCCTCAATAATTTACCTACTCAGTGGAGGCGATAGGAGAAGTGTTGCACATAATGTTGACTGGACGACAATACTATTCTTCATAGGGTTATTCATCGTCAGTGAGGGAGCCCTGGAATCCGGAGTACTTAATTCATTGGCTCATTATTTACCACAACCAACAACACTAATAGGAGTCTTCATATCAGGTTTACTCCTTAGTCAGGTCATTAGTAATGTACCCATGGTAGCCTTGTACATCCCCCCCTTGATGAGGGAATTGGGGGTTTCGCCGAGTAATTACATTATTTGGGTTGGATTGGCGGCTTCAAGTACTATAGCTGGGAATCTGACGTTAATCGGTGCCGCGAGTAATGTAATAATTAGCGAGGCTAGTGAGAAGAGGGGGGGAGGTGAGGGTTTTGGTTTCCTAGAGTTTATGAAGTATGGGATTCCCGTAACAATTGTGAATACGGTAATTTACTACGTATGGTTAAATTATGTTCACATAACATTCTGACTCTGTTTTTTCAATAATTATTGGACAAAATGTTTTTAAAGCATAGTACTGCCTTGACATGGGGGATTGAAATGCGTATTTACGGCATTGCCATATTTGAGGTTAACAAGGACCTTGATGTGGCCATCCTCGACCTTGAGAATGCCGGCTTACATAGGCTTGAGTACATGGAGATTGACCCAGACCTAGCCACGTACCTCGACATGGCTGAGGAGGAGTTTGGAGACACACTTGGTAAGTATAGGACAATAAAGGACTACGTCTTTGAGTATGAGAATGAGAGACTAGTACTCATTAGATTCTTCATGCAGGGTAAACGCGTTGGTAAGGTATTACTCGTAAGTCTTAGGGCTGGCACGCTTAGGAGCATCGTTAAGAGGCTCGAGAACATTGGCTGGAATAGACTATTCATGTTCGAGATTAAGAGACTAATGAGAAGCATAAAGTACACAGACCACTAAGCCTGGCACCCATCCATCTCCTTACTAAGGCCTATCAGGAAATCCGTATCAAGCACATCAAGCCAATCAACCACACCAATAACGCTATTACCACTTAATACATGATTAACTATGTACTTAACAATATCCTGGACATCCCTACCTGTTGCATCAACCTCAATCACCTTATCTCTACCGAATAGGTCAATGGCCATGCTTAATGAGGAACTAACGACCTCCGCAAGTACATTCTCAACAACCTTACACCTAGGCCAATTTCTCATTAACAATCTGCGCATCAACTCAGTGGGATTAAGCCTAAGTACGATGCACCAATCAATTAATGACCTATCAATTAGGTTTATGGCTACCGTATCGATTATGTAAGACTGTAAGCCACTCAATTTTCTCGCGATTAATTCACGTGCCTTTCCCTCATCTATTACGTAATTAGTGAGTAGCTTAGGGTCCCACTTAAGGAGGGGGTTTTATGACCTCATTTATATCCACCAACACCGCATTGAATACTTTCGAAAGCTCTACCGCCACTGTGGTCTTCCCAACCCCCCCTGGCGAACCAGTTACTAGTAACCGAACCATTTTGAATCATCACTTACACGTTATGGTTTAACGCGCCTTATGTCCCTTGGAAATGGTAATGCATCCCTTATATGATCAAGACCGCAAACCCACATAACCAGCCTATCAACACCAAGCCCAAAGCCTGCATGCGGCACCGAGCCATATCTCCTCAGATCCAGGTACCAATCATAATCCTCAGGCTTAAGTCCAAACTTCTTAATCTTACCAAGTAATTCCTCATAGTCATAAATACGCTCTCCACCACCAACGATCTCCCCCATAACCCTCTGGCGCAAGTACATCTACACTCAGGGTTGTCTCTGGCCTGCTTGGATCATTCCTATGATAGAAGGCCTTAACCTGCTCAGGGAAGTGATGTAAGAGGATTGGCTTGTCGAACTGCATTGTCAATACCCTCTCCTCATCAGCCCCCCCAATGTCGTCACCCCCCCACTTAATGTTCAACCCCCCCTTAGACTTAAGAATCTCGATTGCCTCGTCATAGCTGACCCTATAGAATGGCGGCTTTACATTCTCCAGAATCTTCGTATCTCTATTCAATAATTTCAACTCGTCCTGCCTCTCCTCGAGGACCTTATTAACAATGTACGTGATTAAGTCCTCAAGCAGGTTGAGCAAGCCGTCGAATTGAAGCCAAGCCTCCTCAGCCTCGGCATGCCAAAACTCTGTCAGATGTCTCCTAGTCCTTGAAGGCTCAGCCTAAAGCTTGGCGCTACCGTGTAAACTTTCTCAAGGGTGTAAATCAAAACCTCAAGGTAGAATTGAGATGATTGCGTTAGATATACGTCCTCCCTATCAAAGTACTTGACGGGGGAATAACGTGGCACCACCCTCGACAGCCGCTGACACAAACATCGGCCCCCCCTGAACCTCGTAGTAACCCCCCCTAGATCTGAAGAACTCATGAATTGCGCCAAACACCGTATGTCTAACCCTAAGAATAGCCCACATCCTCCTACTCCTAATCCATAAATGCCTAACATCAAGCAAATACTCACTATCCGCCTTAGCCGCATCCTCATTTATTGGGAATGGATCACCAATGTAATACCAATCAATACTCCTAACATGAACCTCGGCGCCGCCTGGTGCTCGCGGCTCCTTCTTAACGATGCCTGTTAACATAAGTGATGATTCTATGTTTAATTTAGACGCTATACCCGCCGTATCGGAGTCGGACTTATTAATGACGGTCTGTACTATGCCACTGCCATCCCTGACTACGAGGAATATCTTATCCTTCAATTCCCTCTTCCTATAGACCCAACCCCCCCTTATTGTAACCTCAGCACCCTCGTTTAGGCTAAAAACATCTTTTATACTCATAACCTTATTCCCTATTAAAATGGGTCACGAATCTTGTAACAAGCCAACCAGTTATAAAGCTTATCTTCATGAATACTGCTCGACAGGCCTTGAGGAATATATTGCATGTACAATTAATTTCTCACCATCATTGGGACATGTCTCATCAACAACCTTACCAACATAATCCCCAACCTATACGGTATTGTCTTGGAATAACCACAACGGGGGGACACATTAGAACTTCGAAATCACCGCTTGTCATCGTCGGCGGACCCTTTGATTCCACCTCCTTAACCTGCATAAGTGCCTCACTTATTGCCTTGTAATACCTATTGTTCATTATTAGCCCAATTAGCAGTGCCACTACGAATATTACCAGGCTCACCACGGTTATGTAGTAATACTCGAAACTCACCGCGCATGTGAGAATTGAGAATTTAAATAAATTACTTACTTACTGAGCAACACCACCAGTATTACCAACACCAATGAGTATTACCTCCTCACCCTCCCTAACACTCTCCCTAATAACCCTCTTAACCCTCTCCACAGCCTCATTAACTGCACCTTCAATGTCCTTAGTCATTGCCGACAACGCCTCAGGTAAACCCATCTTAATGAGTATTGCGTAGAGAGGTATTCCATACTTACTGGCGGTCCTTTCTATGTTAAACCTCTCAACGCCAATACCACCCATGCAACGCCAATACCCTCCGCTATTGACCCTGTCTTCTCACCCTCAAACTTGAGGCTGCGTCCACGGTTATTATCATCCTCGGCTTAACACCAACCCTCTCTATTAAGTATATTATGCCATCATCAAGATTACCAACAGTGCCTCCGGGGGGGCCTAGCCTTAATCACGTAAATCCTCCTACCCTCAAAATCACAAAGCCCTATGTATGTGTCCTTAATGTTATGCGTAAGCTCCGTTAAACCTAAGCAGCTCCTCATGAATCTATATGCTGTTAATGGACCCGCCGCATCACCAACTGGCTGACCCTTTAGAAATGTTGTTATTGCACCATTTAATGCATTAACATACTCCCTAATGATTGGTAATAACATGTATACCTGCATCATTAAGTACGGATTCTTATACTTATTACTCAACCTATAATAATGCATAATCACTTTATATATGTAATTCAATTCCCTTAAACCATCAACAGCATCAACAACATTCTGAACAAGGGGGGGCCTATCGATATTTGGCAGTAAAGTCTTTATTGAGTCCTCAAGTTTTTCATTATAGGAGGTCACGAGCAATTTAAGAGTCCTCATTAATCCTGTGGGTTCAGCACTAACGGGTTCTATAACCACGAACTCCATGAGGTCTTGTATAGTTTTCTCAATCAAACTCTTATTCGTTGATTGGGATGAGCCGTTTGACTTTAATAGTTGGTTAATATGGTTAATAACTAGGTTAACATTATTTGTTATTAACCTACTTAGGCTAGTGAGGAAATTTCCCACGCTGTATGAGTACCACATTATTGCCATGTAATTCTGGAAGTAAGGTGTGAGGAGTAGTACGAATACTATTAGCCAAATTATCGTGGAGATAAAGCTCCAGAAACTACTCTGATTACTTAATCCAGTCTGCAGTAGTACCTGCAGCAAAATCGTGAGTATGTCCATCAATTAGCAATAACAGGTACTAGTTTTAAAAGCATTCTGAGCATGAGCGACCAAAATTAATAAGGGTGTTAAGGATGCTGTGGCTTCTATTTACAACAGGCGCATGCAACCTTAAGTGCTCGTACTGCGGAGGATCCTTTGAACACACGTTGTACCTTGGAGGGTGACTTATGATGTTAACAGACTGAAACGGTTGATTGAGGGTGATGTGGATGCCACGGTGATTTTTTACGGCGGTGAACCACTGCTCAATCCACGCTTCATAATGTGGGTCATGGATAATATTAAGGCAAGGAGGTTTGGGATTCAGACTAATGGTACCCTTGTTAATTTACTGCCCAGGGACTATTGGAAGAGGATGGATGTAGTTTTACTATCCATTGATGGTAGGGAAAGCGTTACCGATGCCAATAGGGGGGGTAGGGGGGGTGTTTATAGGGCTGTTATTAATGCGCTCAATTACTTAAGGAATATGGGTGTTAGGAGGATCATTGCTAGGATGACGGTTACGGAGTTAACAGACATATATGAGGATGTCACGCACCTGCTAGGTCTTGGCTTTGATTATGTTCATTGGCAGTTGAACGTGATATGGACCAATAAATGGGATGTCAGGGCATGGACTAACAGCAGTTACCTGCCAGGTATTAAGAAATTAGTGAGTTTATTCCTGAGGAATGCTGAGGAGGGTAAGATATTAGGTATAGTGCCGATACTCGGCATATTAAGTGCATACTTATTTAAGCCGTATGAAGGGCCGCCATGCGGTGCAGGTTATAGGGCAGTTGCGGTATCGACAGATGGCAGGGTATTGGCATGCCCAATAGCTGTTAGGGAGCAATGGGCGGTCCTTGGAGGTGTTAATAATGGATTTAAACTAATGAAGATGAGTTTGCCTGAGACATGCATGAACTGCGAGTTTAGACCTTATTGTGGTGGTAGGTGCCTATATGCATTAATGGAGGGTGAGAGGTACTGGGTCGGGATGGTGTCGAAGCCGTGGATTACGTGACCAGGGAGACTATAAAGGCAGTACTGTCAATAGCGCCCAGGATTAAGGAACTCATCAAGAAAGGCATTATTAATGGTAATGAGTTGATGTACGACCCAGTGCTAGACTCAACAGAGGTAATACCGTAAGATCCATAGATACGCCTAAAAAATAAAAGGGAAAAGTGAGAATAAATATTACGGCCCCGTAGCTCAGTCAGGAAGAGCGGCGGCCTTCGGAGCCGTAGGTCGTGGGTTCAAATCCCACCGGGGGGGCCGCCATCATCGATAATTCTGCTTCATTGAATGCGATAGAACATCGATATTTATTTAAGGACTTATAATTCATTGATTTCCATCCTTAGCTATTATATGGTATTTTAATTCAGTTAAATTCGATGCTTTATACATAGGCTTTGATCAATACTCGTAATCTTAATCGTATAACCCAGAGATCTTATGATCTTCATAATCTTATCTATATTATCCTCACTAGGGACATCGCAGTCCTTTAAATAAACGTATATCCTTATTTCTCCATTTATTTTTAAGGATTTGACACCACTAATTATTGCTATACAGCAAGGAATCCTTGTCTTTTCATCTACAATAATTATGCCATCATCCTTAGTAATACCAGGATTTGAACTTAATACCAGTGGGTGTTCACTTGTGCAATTACATGGTCTTGAGCAATCTCCAATAAGGACCAGCCAGCAGTTCATATTAATATGGTTTCTTAGAAAAATAAAAGGAAAAATGTATGGTTTTTATGGGTTAATTTTAATGCTATTATGTGCCTTAGGTTATTATGTTTCCTTGTTCGTCTACTTTTGCTATTACTTTTCTGACTGTTTTTCCGTCTGGTGTCTTGAACAACGCCATTACAAAGCCCTTCCTACCCTTAGGCTGAACCTTCCAAACCTTCGTAGGCCTCAACCTCCTACCCTCAACATCATACTCCCTCTTAGCCAGATCCTCAAGCGTAACCATACTGGTCAATAGGTTCATTGATTCGGGAGTATTTAAAAACATCGCTTGGAAATGCAACGGACGAATATATCGGTCTCAATACGCTAAATCTCACATAATTTCCTTACTAATATCAAATTTTATGATAATTATGACAAGTTTGGATTAAACAATATCAAGGCAGGAGGTATATTAGTAATACGTGAGTTAATACGATTATTCTATTACATAGATTATTATTCAAATATATTTATTTAAATAATTCCACGCCTCTTAGCTTCACTGATTATTTCGTCACCACTTACAAGCACCGTACCTAATTCATTAGCTATCTTATTAACAATAGCCTTACTTAACGCCTCACCGTCATCACTAAGCATTTCAACTATCACTAGAGCCGGCGGTATTCCAGCAATCTTCGATAGCATCAGGGACAACTCGGTATGCCCAAACCTACGCCCAATTCTCCCTAGGAGTATTGGTACATGACCTGGTGCGTAAAACTCCTCATAGAAGACCTTGCGGGCATCAATTACTTTACCCTCATTGATCATCTTAACAACATCGGCGAGCCTAGTAATTGTTAATGCCCTATCCCTATCCCTAATACCCGTTATTGTCTTCACATGATTGACGTATATTGAGAATGCCGGGTCGTCACCATAGCCAGGCCTCTTAACTAATCCATTAAAGCCTATCTTACGTAATAAATCACTCATAAAGTCAAGACCTAAATGCTTACCTATTGAGTCCTCCGTCACGAAGCATATTAAACCACCCGCGTTTTTTCTCATCCAGGTAATTATTGATGGCGTTACGTGGTCAGCCCTGATCACTGCATCAACCTCATTCTCCCTGTCATCGGAGTCATGTATGAATATTATCCTGCCCTGTCTAAGCAATTCTAATGCCTTATCGATCATATGCCCTTAAACTTAGAGTTTAAGTTAATAAATTTAACTTTAAATGCAGGTTTATGGTGCTTAATGCATTAATAGGGCTAATTTAAATTCCCAGTTAATGGTTAGGGCATTAATCCTGGCAGGGGGGGCTTTGGGAAGAGACTTCAACCATTGACGCTGGATAGACCAAAACCACTCATTGAGGTTGGTGGTAAACCAATACTTCAATGGCAAATTGAGTGGCTCAGTAGGCAGGGTATTAAGGACATAGTCCTCGCAGTTGGTTACCTGAGGACTAAGGTCTTTGAGGTTATGGGTGATGGCTCTAGGTTTGGCGTTAGGCTATTCTACAGTGTTGAGGAGGAGCCTCTGGGAACTGGTGGTGCAATTAAGAATGCTATGAAGTTCCTTGAGGATGAGGTATTCATAGTGCTTAATGGAGATATAATAACAAACCTATCAATTAAGCCATTAATAGAGCAATTAAGTAGTAATGTCATATCAACAATAGCCCTAGTCCCCCATGAGGAGTCCCTACGGAATCGTCCATGTTGATCGTGAGGGATTTATAACGGAGTTCAGGGAGAAACCATTACTTGATTATTTAATAAACGCGGGTGTTTACGCATTCACTAAGGACATATTCAAGTACCTGCCTGATAAGGGTGATATTGAGGTTACGGCATTCCCAAAACTGGCGAGTGAGAGGAGGATTAGGGGGGGCGTCATTTATAGGGATGTTTATTGGAAGTCAGTGGACACGGTTAAGGACGTTGAGGAGGTTGAGAAGGTAATAAGTGAGGTCTACGCTTAAACTGCAGGCGTCTTAAGAGCCTTCAATACCTTAACCTCCCTTATCACGGTGTATGGGTATTGACCATTCTCATCCTTCTCATACTTCTTAACCATATCCCAAACAGTCAATAAGCCAACACCAACGGCGAACACAGCCTCCATGGCAGAGCCCGTGTTTGACACGTTGCGTGTGTCCACGGTGATCTCAACCCCCCCATCCTCAACAACCTTAACATCGGTATTAACGTATGTAATGTAATTAAGGTGCACGAGCGGTAAAACCTCCCAGGTCCTCTTAGTGGCCATTATTGAGGCTGTCTTTGCAACCGTCACTACGTCACCCTTCTCCACCTTACCCTGCCTAATCAACTCAATCGTACCCTCTAAGCTTTATGAAGCCCCTTGCCGACGCCTCGCCATAGTAAGTTGGTTCCGTGGTCACATCGAACATGGTCACCACAGGTGAACCGCCGGTATTATCCTCAAAGTCACTTAGTGATAGACTTACCCCCATCCTCAGACTTAACCTTACTAACGACTTTAATGTCGAACATACCATCAACACGGCTGGAACCGCAGGTCTGCACTTGCTTGCCCATGAAGTTTGTGACCCACTCAGGAATACATGTCCTACTACACCCCTTAATCGTGTTCCACGCAGCCAGTAAACCCGTGAATAGGCCGAACAACGCATCCATCTCAACGCCCGTCTGAGCCTTCGTCCTAGCCAACACCGCCATTCTAATTCCATCCTTTTCATAGCGTACCCTGGCCTCAATGTACGTAATCGGCACTGGGTGAAGGAGTGGTACGTACTTCCAAGCAGTCTTTGTCGCGTTTATCGCCGTTACTTTAGCTATCGCCGCGGCATTACCAAGACCACTAACGCCAGTCTTCATTAGCTCACCCATTGTATCCTCGTCAACCCTCAGGAAGCCCGTGGCGATGGCCTCCCTATAGACAGGCTCCTTACTCGTGATGTCGATCATCTTAACAGACATAACAAAGCATTATCACATTACGCCTATTTAAGCTACCCTCCTCAATGCATTAATTATTAACCCGTAAACATCATCAACGACAGCGCCCAAGTCCTTATTGGCATTAACCACTGGGTAGTTATTCACTAATGCCCGCCTCAGCAAGATCTCCCTAACCTTAATGAGGAACTCTCTATTGACCTCGAAAACCTCAAGCTCACGCCTACTACGTAACCTACTAATCACGGTATCGACGGGCGCATCAAGAATTATTGTTAGGTCAGGCTTAGGCACAAACCTATGAAGCTCCATTAACCACTCCTGTTGCAGTCCCATTGCACCTTGATACGCCAGTGTTGACTCCATGTAACGCTCAGTAATGACTAAGTAACCGTTATCGAGCATAGGCTTAACCTCACCATAATAATGCTGAACCCTATCAGCTGTAAAGAGGAGTGCGAATATTGACGGGTGCGCCACATTTGAACCAGGCTTGAGGAGCCAATCCCTTATTAACCTGCCAATGGGTGATTGACTGGGCTCAGCCGTAGTATACACCCTGTAACCACTCTCCTCTAGTTTCTTCCTTAACATGGATATTACCGTTGACTTACCAACACCGTCTATACCCTCAACAGCCACGAACATGCCCAATCCTAAACCATTAAAGTGAGAATTACTTATTAAATAATTCATCCCAGCATTGAGATAATGAGGAAGGGGGGGTTATTAATAACGGGTGGCGTATTAATAGTACTTGGGATCGCCATATTCTTCATAGGCATTTACTTAAGCTCAGGAATAACAAGTGGCGTTGAAGCCTAGTTACTGGGGTACGTAATGAGACCTTGGTCCCACCCAACTCATCAATAACAATCGCTGCTCCAGAAAATGGCGTCGCAGTAATGATTATCTATAATGATACCTTAGGAAAACCACTACAAGTGGTCGCGTCAGTACCAGGTCAGTTAGAGTCAAAGGGTGTTGATGGGCAATACGTGATCGTATACGTACCAGAGACAAGCCCAGGTATGTTATCAATAGTGAATAATTATAGTGAGAATGTGATTGTCTATTATACATACGGCACGATCAATGTTAGTACGCTTGTGCCCTTCGTATTATCATCTATCGTCAGTATAGGCCTTGTAATAGTTGGTGTAATACTCCTAATACTGGGTGTGGTGTTAAGGGGGGGTAAGTGAATTGATCGGGAGAAACCTTTATTAATAGCTGTTAATATTACGTGAATAATGAAGTCAAGCATTAACGTGGCAATAGCCGGCGTCGGTAATACAGCCTCAGCCTTCATCCAGGGACTTAAGTATTGCGAGATCGAGCCCGAGCCCGTTGGACTCGCATTTCAACGCATTGGGCCATATGAACCAAGGGATATAAGGGTTGTCGCAGCCTTTGATGTTGATTCACGTAAGGTTGGTAAGGATCTCGGTGAGGCAATATTCACGGAGCCCAACAACGCACTTAAGGTAATTGATGTTGGTAAGTTAGGCGTTATCGTGAGGGCCGGCCCATTACTCGATGGCGTTGCCGAGCAGTTGAGAAATACTTTCATACCAATTACGGAGGCTCCATTGAGGATGTCATTAGGGAGTTAGAAAGTACGAATGCGCACATCCTCATTAATTACCTACCAACAGGAGCCCAAAGGGCTAGTGAAGCCTATGCCGAGGCAGCATTAAGGAGCGGAACCGCCTTCGTGAATGCCATGCCATCGATAATAGCAACATCGAGGGAGTGGCAGGAGAAATTCGAGAAAGCCAAGTTGCCACTGGCCGGCGATGATGTCCAGAACCAACTAGGCGCCACCGTCCTCCATAAGACCATAATTAGGCTATTAGCATTGAGGGGGGGCGTTAAGATAGAGGCACGTACCAACTAAATGTTGGTGGCACGCCAGACTTCCTAAACCTAATGTATAGGAAGGGTCAGAAGGAGAGGACCAAGACCGAGGCTGTTAAGAGGATGGCTGAGGGTGAGGACTTCGACACGTACATATCGCCGGTAGCCTACATAAGGTTCCTTGGCAGTAGGAAGATCGCGCACATGCTCATTGAGGCCCGTGGATTCGCAAACATACCAATTAGGATTAGAGTTGACCTAGAGGTCTATGACCCATTTAACAATGCCGGCGTTATGATTGACATAGTTAGGGTTGTGAAGCTGGCAATGGATAGGGAGATTAGTGGGCCACTCATCAGTCTATCAGCATGGGCCTTCAAGAACCCACCAGTACATGCACCACCTGACGTGGCCTACCAATGGCTTATAGAATTTATTGAAGGCAAGCGTGATAAATGATTTCTTATTAATTTTCGTTCCTTACTATAATCCTGAGGATCTTATTTAACGACGAACGTAAATAACGATCTATCGTGGATTTCGAAAGACCAAGCTCTTTAGATAATTCATCCATACTTATTGATCGCGGAATATTGAAGAAACCACGTTCAAACGCGTATTTAAGCACCTTATACTCGCTTGAATTTAAGAACACATCAAGCCTTGAAGCGTTTGCTGCGATTAAATCCTCGATTTTTAAAACCTTAACATTACTACTCAAAATCTTGCCGTAATTCGTGATTTCCTTAAGGAATTGATTAAGTGACTCCCGATTAAGCTAGGAAACCCCCCCAATGCTCAATACCATTAACGTAGTAAGCATAAACTTCAAGAAGACCAAGTTCCTGGGCCAGAGGTCTATTGGATGCAATGGTTTGATAAGTGGGTTAGGCTTTCATTCTATTCGTTGATTATCGACACTGATGATGGTTATGTACTTGTCGGGACTGGTCTCGTTAGGGATCTGGCGCTTAGGAATAAATTCCTTAAGGAATGGGCTGGTAGTGATAGATGTCGTTTTACAGTTAGCGATGATGAAAAGATTGAGAATGTTCTTAAGAGGTTGAATTTGAAGCCTGAGGATATTGCGCATGTTGTGATAACGCCTGTGCAAGATTACACCGTGGGTAACATAGACCTGTTTAAGAAGGCCAGGATATACTTCTCGAGGAGGGGGGGTTGGTTTGAGGATGTGGTTAATCCAAGGCCATCGCCCTTCCTTAACAGGGACATTTATCTACCCAGGTATGTTAGGGAGTACTTGTTCGAGGAGGCTTGGGATAGGATTGCCCTCTTAAATGATGAAGATATTGTGGTTCCTGGAGTTAGGGTTAAGTGGACTGGGTGCCATCATAGGAGTTCCATGGCCATAATACTTGAGACAAAGGATGGGATCGTTAGTTACACGGACGCCGCGTTCACAATGAGGAACATAACTGAGAACGTGCCTATCGGAATTGCTGAGGACATTTATGAATGCTTAAATGCCTATGAATACCTTAGGGGGGGCATTAGTAAATATATAATACCTGCCTATGACCCAGAAAACGTAAATAGATACAAACAATGGATTATCTAAAGCGGCCGGTAATTAGAAAGTCACTTCACCCTCACTAATTCAATCTTTCTATTAAGCTCAACTCCAAAACCGGGACTTCTACTAAGTTTAATCTTTCCATTTTCTGGGACTGGTTCGTTAAGTAATAATGGGCTGAATTGGGGGAATTATTTCTGTGGCATCTGGAGATACAACGAGGTATTCAGCGAATGGACTATTAATCCTGGTTATTATGAAGTGATAACCGTATACGCTTGAGCCGTGAGGTATTACATACGCACCATATGCCTCTGCAAGGGCTGATATTTTTATCATTGGCGTTATACCACCAACCCAGGTTATGTCTGGTTGAATAACATTTACTTTACCAACTTCGAGAAGCATTCTAAAGCCGTGAAGTGTGGACTCATGCTCACCACTGGCTAATAAAGTTGGTGGTAATATCTGAGCAAGGGCGCCATATGACCAATAATCATCCGGTATAAATGGCTCTTCAATCCAGTAAAGACCAAATGGCTTCAACTCATTTACAAGTCTCATAGCGTATGGTAAATCCAAACTCATCCAGCAATCATACATAAGTAGGAAGTCATCACCAAGTTGCTCCCTCCATTCCTTGAATATTCTCACGTTTTCCTTTAATCCCTCCATACCATCAGCAGGTCCATGCTTAAGCGGTAATTTACCACCTATGAAGCCCTTCTTCTTCGCAACGTCAGGTCTAGGACCAGTTGCGTAAAACACTATCTCATCCCTAACAGGACCACCAAGTAAGTCGTAGACGGGCAAACCCCTAACTCTTCCTGTTAAATCCCATAGCAAGATCAACCGCAGATATAGCATTCATAACGAGTCCTCTCCTGCCATAGAATATCGTAGCCTTAAACATCTGATCCCACGTTTTCTCTATTTCGCCTACATATTTACCAACAACAAATCTCTTTAAATGATTCTCTACTATCCAAGCCGCTGGATAGCCACCAGTACTCACGCCAAAACCAACCTCACCTCTTGAATCCTCAACCTCAACAATTAGCGAACCAAGTACATTTAAACCCCACGATGCCCTACTTGCCCTATACTCCGGGTATATTGATATTGGCGTTGCTATGTAGCTCAGTATCCAATGATTTGGCGATTGATCATGGTAATCAGCGCCTCCACCTTTAACTACGTAAGCTCTAACATCCTTAATCTTCGTAACCTCGACTTCATTATCCATATCACTCACCCGGTGTTAGCATTATTTTAACATACTTCGTGTACGTTCCCGTTAATTCCTCAAAGGATTCTTGACCACGCTCAAGCGGTCTAATGTCAACCCAACCCTCACGTGGATCAAGGAGTCCCTGCTCCAATAGATTTACTGATCTTCTGAAATCTTCATCTGTGTATGAGAAGGAGCCTTTTATTTCAATTTCATTCCTAACTATTACATTGCCTGGTATTTTAACCTCATTGTCATGTAAGCCAACGAAGATTACTCTACCACCTCTTCGTACTGCGTTTATTGCTAATCGTCTCGTATTTTCGGAACCAACGGCATCAATAACCACATCAACACCCTCAGGATATAACTCCCTAATCTCCTTTAATGCCTCATCACCGCTTTTCTCAATAAGCCTTGCGGCCCCCAAACTTACGGGCCCATTCAAGTCTGTTCTTATTAATCTCGACAACCGTTAAGTCCTTAATACCGCTAGCTGATAGTAGCTTTATTGCAAAGGCACCGACGGGCCCAGCCCCCAAGAACTAAGACGGAGTCCCCCAAGGGATGCGCCTGATAATCTAACGGCCCTTAATGATGTCGCTAATGGCTCAGCCAACGCACTTAACGGGATCGCTCACAGGGTATAGGTTATCATATGGCGCTAGTACGTATTCGGCATACGCACCTGGGTAATCAATGCCTATTATCTTCCTTTCAATACATAAATTCTTAAGACCCATTTTACAGTACCTGCAATGCCCACAACCAACAATTGGATTCACGGCAAATAACTTACCAATTATATCCTTAGGAACATTAGGGCCTACCTCTTCAACGATGCCGGTGAATTCGTGACCCATTATTAACGGTGGTTTACGTAATTCATTCAACCCCCCCAGAAAACCGGATACATCAGAACCACATATGCCAGTATACATTACCCTAAGAAGAACCCAGCCTGGACCAGGCCTAGGCTTCTCAACATCCTTAATCTCCATTCTTTTAATTGCAGTCCAAACCAGCGCCCTCATTGTATTTAGAAACTAAATGTTAAGTAAATAAGTATATATACATACATGTTGCATAATCATTATTAGAATTTTCCATAAACATTTGTCTATTCTCATAGTTATTAATTGAAAATAAATTGAGTTATATCATTAACGCATAGAATGGTATATGGACGTCCTTAAGTGGTCCTTTAACGACAACGCCTACCTTTGGCTGTATCTCAACCTCCAGTATTGTTGGTTGGACGGCTTGCCACCTCATTTTCCTAATAAATAGGTATCTCTTGAAGTCGCCCTCGGTTGTCTGGGCTAGCCCCCATTACGAATACGCCGGCTGCCAGGAATTCCTCAACTCCATACCTAGAGATCACCCTGGCCCCCCCCGTTGGTATTTCCGTGGTTATTATCGTTGTAACACCAACCTCCCTCTCAATACCCATTACCAACGCCCTAATGTACTCCCTAAGAACCTGGACGTCCTTCTCAAGCGTTACCAACGGCGCTATTGGATCTATGACGAGCCTCTGGGCCTCCAGGGACTTCGCGTAATCGGCTATTGTGTAGACTAGGGATTTGGCTATGGTTATTGGATCCTTCTCCCTATCTTCTCGATAATGTCCATCTCTGGTATCAAGACCTCCAGGTAACCCTGCTCCCTAAGCGCCTCAAGGTCCCAGCCAAACCTCCTAACACCGTTCATTAATTGATCGTACGTCTCATCAACCGACACGTAAATACCAGGCTCGCCGTATTTGTAAATACCGTTTATTAGGAATGATAGTGATAGTAGGGTCTTGCCCGTGCCTGTCTCGCCACTGATTAGGTATGTCCTACCCCTAATTAATCCACCACCGAGTGTCTCATCAAGCCCTGGAATTCCTGTCGGTACTAAATC
This sequence comes from Vulcanisaeta distributa JCM 11213, assembly GCA_001316125.1. The sequence goes on along the minus strand of BBCS01000001.1, from coordinate 150,381 downwards.
ATAGTATAATGACATTACGTCAATAACACAGTTGGTTAAATATAAAGATTGCGGACACCATTTTTAGGGGGGGGAGGGCAAGGACGACTTGCTCACTTGAGCTCTATCACGTACTTCCTGAAGATCTCCTTAAACTTTTCTGTGGTTATCACGGGCTTACCACCAACCTCGATGGGTTCCCTAGCCGGCGGCACCTTTAAGTAGCCTGGTAGTCTCTGTGCGTACCTCTCCTCGAACGTGGGCACGTTCGGGTTAATTAGGAATATACCGATTGGTATCCTACCATCACCCTCATACGACTTAGCCAATGCCTGCGCAGCCTTCTGGGGGGGCAGTTCCTCGGGGGGGCTCTTCACCACTGGGTCCCAACCCTCCTCCTGCAGGTCATAAACCCTCTTATTGTAGTAATCATACGTGTGTATATTGTCATAGGTAACGCATGGCTGTAACACATCAATGAATGCAGCGCCCTTATGGAGTATTGCCTTCTTTATCAGCTCCTTAAGGTGCTGAACCCTCGCGGCATAGCCCCTGGCTATGAATGTGTAGCCGGCGGCAATGGCAAGGCCTATTGGGTTAACCGCGTCCTGTATGTTAGGTTTGGGGGGGAGAGCCTTGGGTTGCAGGTTCCTAGCCAATGTTGGGCTCGCCTGGCCCTTGGTTAGGCCGTAGACGGTATTATCATGCATCATAACGACTAAATCCACATTCCTCCTACCCAAAGCCACGAAGTGCGCCGCCCCCAATACCGAGTAGGTCGCCATCACCAACATTAACCACAACCGTTAGGTCAGGGTTAGCAAGCTTTATCCCTCGGCATACGGCAGCGCCCTTCCATGCAGTGTGTGGACGCCGGTTACGTTTATGAAGTGCGGCGTCTTGCCTGAACAGCCAATCCCGGAGACAACCACGGTCTTCTCAGGCTCAAGCTGTAGGTCGCAAAGGCCTGGTACATTGCCGAGAGTATTCCGTAGTTACCGCATCCAGGGCACCAATCAACCCATACATTGGTCTTGTAATCATTTATTGTCAACTTTATCTTACGCTCCATAGCTCACCACCTCCCTCGTACTACCCCCTTAGCACGTTTTTGATGGCGTTCACGAGCTCATGAACATACATGGGCCTCCCCCCCGTGTACTTAACTATTGATTTATTGATCATGATCCCGGTATTCATGGCCACCAACTTCGCCGACTGAGCCATGTAATTATGCTCCACAGCCACTAGGTTATTAACCCCCCCAACCTCATTGGCGAACTTTGTTAGTGAGTTTCTTGGGAATGGTATGAACATCCTAATGTGGTAGTAACCCACCTTTACTCCCTCCTCATTAAGCTCCTCAATAGCCTTCACGGCGGTGCCCTTTACAAAGCCCCAACCAACCAGCAGTACGTCTGGTCTTTCAGGACCGAAGTAGGCATACCTCCTCTCCTCAGGTATCTCCTTATCCATTATATCAAGCTTACTCATCCTCTTATTCATCATCCTAACCCTATTGACCGGGTCCTCATTAATGTGCCCGTACTCATCATGTTCATCACCCGTGTACCACATCACGTACTCGCCTAGGAATGCCCTCGGCGATATGGGGGGGCTCGATAAGTCAAACCTCCTATATTCCTTAAGACCCTTTGGCGCCAACATACCCCCCCTGGTTATCCTCACGCTATCTAGGTTCGGCATCGGTATTGTAGCTATTGTGTTAGCCAGGAACTTATCAACGAGGTGTATGACGGGTACTTGATACGTCTCTGCATAATTAAACGCATCAATTGCATCGTAAAACGCCTCCTCATGATCACCACTCGCAAGCACAATCCTCGGATACTCGCCATGGGAGGCAAATACCGATGACAATAAGTCGCTTTGACCACCCCCCCTGGTCGGCTGCCCGGTACTTGGCCCACCCCCCCTCTGGTAATACGTGACTACTACGGGGGACCTCATTATGGCCTGCCCACCCAAGGCCCTCAACCATTAAGTCAAAGCCAGGTCCACTGGTTGCCACTGAGCTTCTGACGCCTGTTAAGGCGGCGCCTATGGCTGAATTAATCGCGGCTAGTTCGTCCTCAGTTTGGAAGACGATTATTGAACCCTCACCACCCAGTGTCTCGTACTCCTCAAGCGTGAAGCTCTCGTCAGCGGCCGGCGTTATTGGGTAGTATGCCTGGAACCTAACCCCCAGCCACGACCTTAGCCATCGCTATTGCATCATTACCGCTGGCCACGAGTATGCTCTTAGCGTTTATTTTCGGAGGATCAAGCCTTAGCTCTGAACCGAATTGGCTCTTGACTAGGTCAATTACTATCTCCGCCATAGCCTTATTATGCCTATAGACGTCCTCCCTCGTGAACCTCCTCCTAAGGCTATAATCAAGGCTTTCCTCATTTATGTCCGTTATCGCCGCCACGGCGCCAACGAGTATCGTGCTTATGTACCTAGATGCTTGGGATGGAACAATTCCTTCGCGTTTCTGGATCTCCATGAGCAATTCCTTAAAGCTCAGGGCGACTACGCGTGCCTTCTTACTACTCTGTAGGTACTTAATCACGGACTTAACCGTACCATCAAGCCCAAGCCCCCCCTTAAACTGCTCACCCAATCTATCCCTCAACTCCCTCTCCATACTTGGTATGCTCGCGTAATTGACGGAGTCGTCATCACTATTATAGATTAAGTAACCACCATCCCTAAGATCATTAAAGTGCGTGAACACTGTCTCTGCATCCATGGCAGCCACAATATCAACTGGGTAAGTAAGGTGCTTAGGCAGTTCTGCGGCTGAGACTGTGGCGTGGACATAACTATGCCTACCCTTGATATTCGAGAAATACTCCCTATCGGAAATAATGCCATAGCCAGACCTAGCAAAGGCCCATGAAAGTATCTCAGACGTAGTCTCCAAACCACCACCCTGAGGACCACCAATTATGTACCTCAACTCATTCATACGGCATCACCCACCACGCATATCATACTTATCAAGGAACCATCAACACCCAGTATAAAAAGCGTCCTTCAGTCACCAGTTAGAATACAGTTGTTAATTATTAATTATTTTAAATTGACATAGATAATTTAAGAATTATTAACATAAATAACCATAATTCAATGAATATTATTCTCTTAATCAGGTAATAATACAGAATAATTTATGAGAAAATTCATAAAGCATTGAAAAACTTCTTAATAAAAGCTTAAACGCATCCTAATCTAGGTAAAGTTAATGAGCGAGGGTGAGGAGGAGTTCATACCCCACGCCATTCATATGTGGTTTGGTTACTTTAAGGATCGCATAGTCACTAAGGAGGAGGGTGCTAAGTATAGTCACTTCTCGAAGGATGCCGAGAATCGGTTAAGGGAGGCATTGTCAACATTTGGCTGGGTCTATTGCATAGACTGTAAGCACCCAATCTTCGACCTTGAGGAGGCTCTCGAGCATCTGAGGAAGGGTCACGTATTAACTAATAGGTTCATGCCGGACGAGGTTGCGCCGGAGGAGGTGCCAATGGTTAGTTAGGCGATAATACTTACATCTTAAAATGTAGTATTAAATTAATGAAAATCCTAGGCAGGTTTACATGCTTTATTGAGCTCCTGTCTCAACGACTCATCACTCAATATCCTAATTATGCTATTGAGTAAGGTGCATATGGCCTTCGCAGCTCCCTTCTTAGTTGGGTAGATACTCATAATTCCCTCGGGATCGACACCATTATATTGATATTGATGGAGGGATAAGGCTATCATCGACTCTCTTTCAAGGCCTAGTAATTTACCTACCCTGAGAATCATGGACGTGGGCATGAGGGCTATCATCCTATCAATATTCTCAATACTACCGCGCAGCTCCTCCCTCCTCTCACCGGCCAATGCGGCAAGCAATGATTTAAATGCCTGAAACGCCTTACCGGCGTTCCTGGTGTAACCCTCAACCAACAGCCTTAATGCTAACCTAACCTCAGCCGAAGCCTCAGCTCTCCTGGCCTCAATGTATGCCCGTAGATCCTTCCAAGGCTTACCAAGTTGCCCAGGCAACATGAACTTATATCTAAGGTAATGCCATCTCTCAATAAAAGCCTTATCATTAACTCTAATCAATTAAATGAGCCATACTTTCGATTAAGCACTTATTATTTAAATGTATATATTTGAATAATGTTAAATATAAATCTAAACATTAATGATCATTGTGTACCGTCAAACTATTTGGGTTGTTACGATATTAATAACTAAAACGTGAGTAAATATTGATCACCATGGCCGGGCGTAACTCAGTATGGCCTCGGGTCGTGCTTATGGTTACGATACTCGTCTACGTGGTTTACGGCATTATGGCGTGGTATACGTTCACGCATTTACCGCCAATACCCGCAGCCGTGGTTACTGAGAATGGTACTGTATTATTTACTTACAATGATGTGGTCATGGGCAAGTACTACTTCCAGAAGTATGGGCTTATGGATTACGGATCAATACTAGGCATGGGGGGGAGTTACTTCGGTATTGACTTCACATCATACACCCTGAGGATTTACGAGGATACCGCCGCGCATTACCTGGGCTTTGACGCCGTGCTCAGGACAATGCAAGTGCATGGCCATCATAAGGCAGGATTTAATGCCAATTAAGGCGGACCCAACGCCTAAGGGGGGATGTAATCGTTGTTAGTGATGAGTTCGCCCAGGGATTCTACAATGCCGTCAAGTTCTACTCCTGGATGCTTGGACCTGCATCTGAGCAGTTTAGGTTAAAGCCCGACCTAATAACTAATGAGACCGTTATCAAGGATTTAGTCGCCTACTTCACGTGGAGCTTCATGATTGCAATGCAGGGTTATACCAACGGTTTCCCATATATGCCGGGCCTAATTGAGCCTACGGCCAATGTTACCTACGCCTCCTGGATCACGTTATTTACAATAATGCTCGTTGTAATGCCCATGGCGGGCTACGTAGTACTTAAGCTCATGGATTACTGGAATGAGCCGAGGCTAAGCATACAATTACCACTGCCCAACGATGCGCAAAGACTCGCTTTAACCGCCTTCCTACTTGCTGGAATAGCCCTCGGGATTCAGGGGGGGCTTCTCGGCGCCTATACAATGCATTTATACGTAGACACATCACTATACGGCATAAACCTCATACCAATACTACCCTTCAACGTCAGTAGGGCGCTTCATTATACCCTTGCCGTACTTTGGATTGCAGTAACCTGGATTGCCTTTTCCTTCTTCGTATTCCCATACTTCGGATTAAGTGTGAGTAGGAGACAAGTACTCACGGTGCTGGTTATTGGGGGTATTGGTCTCAATCGGCACGTTGCTCGGTATATGGGCGAGCTACCTCCAGTTAATACCAGCGCCTTGGTGGTTCATAATAGGGGGGGCTCAGGGGGGGAGAGATGTTACGACCCAGGGCACTTTATGGCTAATACTAATAACGGCGATATTGGGCTACGTATCATACCTATGGAGTAGGGCATCAAGAACAGCGCCTGAACCATTGAAGCCCTTCGCAAAGATACTATCAATAGCCATAGCAGGTACGGCGGCCGGCGCCTTCATAGGCGCACTGCCAATCATACAACCCTGGCCTGACTTCCAAGTGGATGAGTACTTCAGGTGGATGACAATACATGCGTTTGTCGAAGGCTTTTGGCCGCCCATAGTGGTTACAGTCACAGTCGTGCTCCTCGTCGTAGCCGGCTTAATACCGCCTAAGTTAGGTACCGTAGTCGCGGGTATGGACGCCACCCTGGAAATAATCACCGGTATGATTGGGACCGCGCACCACTACTACTTCAATGGTTTACCCACCTTCTGGATGTATGTGGGGGGGCCGTCATGAGCACCCTCGAGGCAATACCGCTGGGCTTTGTAATAATTTATGTAATATTGCTGTGGCGTAGGGGGGGCGAAATTAGGACTGAGCTTCAAAAGACCATTGTAACCTATGCCCTAGTTGCAGGTATTGGCGGTGGTATAGGCGTTGTAGCGTTTGGCGCCGGCCTCATAAACCTACCCCTACTCAATTACTTCCTCCATGATGCGCAAACCACAATGGCACACGCCCACTTAGCCTTCCCACTGGCTTACGGCTTACCCAGCATAATGATGTGGGTGGTTGCATTCGCATTATCTGGTGGCTTTAGTGATAGGGATCTTAAGTACATGAGGTGGGCAGCCATTATCATAGGTGTTGGCTTCTACCTCCAGGCATTGCTATCATTAGTACCCCCCCTAGGCGTGCTACAGTTCATGTATGAGCTTAAGTACGGCTATTGGTTCATAAAGACTATAATAACACCAAGTGGTCATCCCGGCTTCTGGGAGTTGCCATTAGTTGATGAATTCGTTTGGCTTAGGATGATTGGCGACTTAGTCGCAGCGCTTGGCTTCGCCATAGTTATACTTGGGATGCTCCTTAGGTTTAGGAGGGCATTGGGCAAACCATTACTTGAAGCCTTGGGTGTGAGTAGGTCTTACTAATCATCCCTAGTTCTTAATTAATTAAAATTAAAACCGGTTTTCCACAATCATCGTAGAAATACTTTGATTCACTGTTAATAAGTACCATAATGAATCTTATGGTACTGATGATGAGAATTAGGGTTAAACGCGTCTATGATGAGCCTGACCTCGGCGATGGCGTTAGAGTACTTGTTGATAGGTTATGGCCCAGGGGGGGCTTGAGTCGTGAGAGGGCTAAGATAGACGTGTGGTTAAGGGATTTAGCGCCAAGTGATGAGTTGAGGCGTTGGTTTAATCATGACCCTGCCAAATGGGATGAGTTTAGGCTTAAGTATTGGAGTGAGCTTGATAGAAATATTAACGATTTAAGCAAATTATTAAGTATAATACGTGGTAATGGTGCCGTAACCCTACTTTATGCCACTAGGGATAGGTTACGTAATAATGCCGTGGCACTCGCCGAGTACTTAAAGGTTAGGTATGGGTTTGATTACGAGGTTATTTAGGTCTATCCTCATCAATGGTAATGCCGATCTCCTCAAAATAGTGCATCACAACCTTCTTAAGGGTCTTCCTAAGTAACTCACTAACCGTAGATATTGACAAGCCAAGCTGCTTAGCCAATTCCTTAAGGTTAACCTCCCTATCGAAATACCCCCCCATCTTATACGCAAGGAGTAGGACCTCCAACTGCCTTTCCGTGGGACTCGGCATGGGCAATTGCTCCATGTCAAGAACCCTCACCTTAACACCGCTAGACCTCAACTGCCTAATACTCATTCTCAATCGCTTAATGCCTGGTGAGAGCACAGTATAAACAATGGAGTCCTCATTACCCGGCTTACCACCCTCCACGAGAAGCCCAGCCCTACTTAATGCCTTACAGGCGCTACAACTCGGCGCTGAGACCCACAGGGTCTCCTCATCAATCACGTTAATCTTAAGCCCACTCCTCCTCAGGTAATTAAGTAAGTCCCTATTCACGGGCTTACCCAACTTAACTAGGTGCGTTGATACCTCATCACCCACGTTAACCCTGACTATGCTAAAGTCCAGGTTAAGCGCCTTGAGTGCGTTCTGAACCCTGCAATCGCTCCTATGAGCCTCAAGGAATACCTTTAAAACCACGGTATCTTAGCACATCAGGGTTAATAAAGCAGTAGTGTACGTTCCCTCAATTTACCAGTCATCGGGTCAACCTCGAGCTCGAGAACCTCGAGCGTGGTTACGCCGATCAAGACCTTATCGACCATATTCGACACAAGCACAGGCACAATCTCACCCTTACCCTCAATCTTAACCCACGCCCTAGACCTGTCAGCCTCAATAACCCCCCCAGCCCCCCCAGTCTCAACCCTAGACCTACCAGTGATGCGTAGGCTGAGTTCGTTGGCCAATGACTTAAGTATTGCCGTCAGAGTAGCGCCAATGTCAACCAAGGCCCTAACCTCAACAACCCTACTCAAATCAGCATTACCGACCTTGGTATTAGCCCACACATGGCCCATTAATAAAGTGGTGCTTACGGGATTAATAGCCTTAAGGCATTAGGGGGCACGGACCTAGCCATGGAACTTTCTCACCATACCCCCCCTTCTCAACATAACTCCTAAACCACTCCTCCTCAAACTCCCTTGGGACCCTCGGACTTTTAACGATGTCGTAGTAATCATAAGGCTTAATATCGATTATAGGGGGTTCCCGTCCACGCATCGAGACCCCCCCGTAACCATAGCCTAGGGGGTTCAAGTCTCACGAGCTCGAGCACTGACAAACCAACTGGATTCGGCCTAATTGGGTATCTCGTGGCGAAAACACCGACCTCCTTATCCGTGCCTTTCAACCTAACCTTGAGCCTTGCTTCCCTCTGCTCATGAAATAAGTAAATTAGGATAATATGTGAGTATTCCTCGAGACCCTGTAGACCATCGACATACTCGTCAAAGACGCGAACAACACCCACGAAGTCATACCTAGTCTTATACCTGTCCCTACCTGATTCATCAGGCCTTGGAAAGCCCACCTCGACAATCCCTATGGGCCTAAGTACGTACTTAACCATTGGTTAGTTAAGACATGGGCCTAGATAAGTCTTTGCGAGAGCGGTTCACGAGTAAGGTATATATTCATTTTATTATTGAAGTAATCATGTGATGCATAAATGGAATCTATACCGCATCCCTGGAAGGATCTAAGTAAGTATGTGGATGCCAGGGTTAAGGAAGCGTTCTATGAGTTTGAGTTGGCTGAGAAGTTCCTGGAAAACGGCCTTTATAGGAATGCCGCAGGTAAGGCCTTTCAGGGCTGGAAGGCTACCTTGGCCGTGTTAGCCGCTAATTCCCGTAGTGAGTTGACAAGAGAATTTAGTGGCTTTGTTAAGCTTAAGGAGAGGATTAGGGTTGAGACCGTGGACTTCATAATAGCCGTCATGCCTACGACACACATGAAGAAGGTGGCCATGATACTAGGGCGTAGGTATGGTAATGATGTGGTGCTACTAACTGAACTGGCCCTGGACATACATGAGTTCCAATATAACGGCTTGGATAGGGAGGGCGTGTTAAGTCGTTACCTGGGTCTCGATATGGTTAGGCAGGACATCACCACGATAATTGAGGGCGGCAGGAAGATACTATCCTCGGTAATTGGGCGTTCAACGCTTGAACGCATCATGGGATTAATCATCATCGGCACTATTCCTCCTGATACTCCTGACAAGCAGTTCTCCGCGTCTTGAGAGTCTATAGTAGACGTGGTGCTTACGAACCTCATTACTAAGCTTAAACCTGGCAACACTCCTCTTGAGCGTCTTACCACCTGACCCTCTCTATCAGGCCCATCGCCTCAAGCTTATCGAGTATCTGCAATACCTCCTCGAGTGGGATACCCGTGTTTATGGCTATTGACTTGCCATAATCCACATTAGCCCTCTTCAAGTGCATGAGTACGGCAATGTCCCTGTTCGTGAGTCCATCCATAGGGTATGGATTAGTATTGTGGAGTGCATTAATTAAATTGACCCAGTCAAAATTTGGAACAATACGCGTTGAACGGTTGGTATTTAAAGTAGGGTAGGTATTAACATCTGTGGAGATACCTAAGGAGGTTATTGATGTCGCCGAGAGGCTTGGTATTGACATTACTGACGTGATCCTAAACCAACTATACCTAAAGGACCCAGCGGAAAGCATTAAACTTAGGCTTGAGCTGGCCAGGAAATACCTCAATGAAGCCGGGGGGGAGTACATGAGCAAGGGTGATGCTGTTCAGGCCAGTGAGAAGGCCTACAAGGCTGCTGAGGAGGTCGTTAAGGCATTGGCCGAGAAGTACAACATGCCTGAAAACCAAGAGGCAATTAGAGGGTAGGTGGTACACGCACCTACTGCTTAAGGCTTGTTCGAGGCTATCTAAGACCCTTGGTGATTGGGTATTGGATGGTTGGAATGCAGGCTACTCATTACATGTGTGGGGCTTTCATGAGGCTAAATTGACTATCGAGGATGCGAAACCATTAATCGAGAAGGTCCGTAAAATGCTTGAGGAAACCATCAAGGTATTGAGTCAGGGCTAATTATTAAATCTAAATCCTTTATCTTAACTATAAGGTATTGCTATGAAATGGCTTGCCATACGATTATCTACTCAATGAATGTCTAAGTGGATTTGAGATAGAAAGGTAAAATAAATAATTAAGTAATGCCGTACTTTCGCTTTAATTCATTAATTTCCATGACCCACCTCTCATGACCCGTCTCATTCTCAATATCCTCAACAGTCCTCGAACTCTCTAGGGTATCTAACGCCAATGACCCGGGGGGGAATAACACGTCGTTCTCCTTCTTAATATGTTGTGTGAGGTGGTCTGCAAGAAGCTTTAAATGATCTATTAACGCCTGCCTTACGCCTTCATCCTTATTACCAACCCACATCTTGAGCAATTCCTCGCTCATCCTTATTAGGTACCTGGCAATGCCGTGCTCAGTAACCATGACATAGACAGGGCTACCCTCAAACGGGAATAGTCTCAGGTTTAATGATGGGAATAGTATGTACTCCTCCTTGGCATGATGACACTTATCAATGAACGCATCAAAGAACCTTATTAATAACTCAAGGTCCCTGGCATCAGGGTTATCACTATTCACCACCCTGTAAAGGACCTTGAGCGACTCGAGAATTACGTTATGGTCTTTAATTAAGTTATCAATCACGTACGCGGTATTAACCCTAATAACCATACGCAATCAGATGCGAGACAGCTGGAGGATAATTAAATAATTTAATTTCGTGACAATGCACGCACACACTTACGAAAAACGTCACAGGAGCCCTTAACGAGGTCGTGATTGAATTATTATGCATATTTATGCATTGATTTATATATTTTTATAATTATTTAAATTCATATCAATATGCACGGTATTTATCAAAGTATTTTGGTTCTTCCTATTTTAGGAAAAAATAAAAGGTCGAAAAATCATATATGGGCATGCCTAGGCGTAAGGAGATACTAGAGAGGTATGGCATTCGTGGAAACCCCACGACAGGCCTTATAGCTGGTACCATAGCATTCTTTGCAGGGTTTGCCGCAGTTGCGTTATTTGGTATAACGGTCCACACCGTGGCGCCGCTACTTCACTTAAATATTGTTGAGGTTGGCTGGCTGGTTGCAATACCGTTGGTAACGGGCGCCTACTTAGAATACCCTTTGGCGCACTTGTTGATAATGTTGGTGGTAGGAGGATAATACTGACGCAGTTAATCATTGCCGTAGTCGGTATGATTGGGTTAATCCTGACCTACATGCGATATTGACCGGTGCCGTAACATCGCATGTCCTGGATTACGCACTCCTAATGCTCTTTGGTGCTGTTGCTGGCACGGGAATATCGACATTTGCATCGGGAATAGCTTACGTGTCCTACTGGTTCCCGCAAAAGCGCCAGGGCTTTGCGTTGGGTGCTTTTGCTGGGTTTGGTAATGCGGCGCCGGGAATATTCACGGCCATACTACCGTATGCGTTGGCAAGCCTTGGATTGGTTGGCGCGTACACGGCGTGGTTGGTATTCCTGGTGGTCATGACCGTGATATTCGCCGTGATTGGTTACGACGCCTACTACTTCCAGCTAGTTAGGAGGGTTAGCCGTGATAATGCCGTGGGCATGGCTAAGGAGCTTGGTGAGGAGTTAATACCAGTGGTTCAGCCGTTAAGAGCCTAGGCGAGTCTGCCAGGATTTGGCGTACATGGCTCTTAGTCGTAATGTACTTCATATCCTTTGGTGGGTTTGAGGCACTCACTGAGTGGCTGCCAACATATTGGACTAACTACCTATCACTGAGTATTGCAATGGCCGGTCTCATGACCGGCATCGTTTACTCCCTCCTTACGGCGCTGATGAGGGTACCAGGCGGTTGGTTCAGCGATAAGTGGGTGGTGAGAAGGTGGCCATTGTCTCATACGTAGTCCTAGTCGTTGGTAGCGTAATCATGATGCTAAGCCATACCTTTACCCTCAGTGCCATCGGGACGATTATCATGGCCATCGGCATGGGCATAGCTAACGCCGCTGTGTTTAAGTTGGTGCCTAAGTACGTTCCAGAGGCCGTGGGTGGTGCCACTGGCTGGTCGGTGGCCTGGGCTCAGCCGGTGGATTGTTGATACCACCCGCCATGGCGGCCTTCGTTGCTATTTACGGCCACGTGGGTTACGCACTTGGTTCATTATCTATATAGTGTTTGGCGCGTTGTCTGTGATCTTCGGGATAATACTTTATTCCTATGAACGTAGGCATAAGGGACATTAGGGTGATGTCATGGTAACGCCGCTTGACGAGGTTCTTTGGGTCTCTCTTCCCTACATAGTCATTGTGGTCTTCATTGGGGGGTCACGTGTATCGGTATGCGGTTGACCAGTATGCATGGACATCAAAGTCCAGTGAATTGCTTGAGAAGCGTTGGTTGAACATTGGTTCTCAGCTCTTCCACTGGGGGCATACTAATTGTGATCCTTGGCCACATAGTGGGTCTACTCGTGCCGCCCAGCGTTACCCAGGCCATGGGGATAGCTAGTGAGGAGTATCATAAGGTCGCCATAGTACTGGGCGGTGCGTCAGGACTTGTTGCTTATTTCGGTGCCTGGATACTCTTCCTGAGGAGGCTCCTCATACCCAGGGTTAGGAAGACCAGTGATGTCACTGACATACTCGTGCTTGTGCTAATACTGATAACCATGTCTCTCGGGCTCTACAACACGCTGATATACGACATATTCGTACACCCATTCCCCTACAGGTCAACTATTGGCGCGTGGTTGAGGTCTGTCCTCATACTACAGCCCAACTCCAACTATATGGTTGGCGTGCCAATAACGTTCCAGCTCCACATAATCTTCGCGTACATACTATTCCTCGTGTGGCCATTCACCAGGTTAGTCCACGTGTGGAGCTACCCAATATTCTACCTGAGGAGAGCTTGGATAATATACAGAAGGGCCAGGAGACCCGAGGTGATTGTCCATGCCTAAGGCCAACTTCATTAAGGAGGTCTTCAGGCACTTCCTGCCCAGAGAGAGGTTTAACAATGGATGGAGTGAGTTGGATAATGCGGATAGGGCTTGGGAGGACCTGTACAGGAATCGCTGGCAGTATGATAAGGTGGTTAGGTCGACACACGGCGTTAACTGCACAGGTTCATGTAGCTGGAGGGTCTATGTTAAGGATGGTATAGTGGTTTGGGAGCATCAGGCGGTTGATTACCCAACCAATGGACCAAACATGCCTGAGTACGAGCCGAGGGGCTGCCCGAGGGGGGGTGCATCATTCTCGTGGTACATATACAGCCCATTACGTATCAAGCATCCATACGTTAGGGGGGGTGAGCTCATGAGGCTATGGAGGGAGGCGCTATCGAAGACAGGGGGGGATCCCGTGAGGGCTTGGGAGTACATAGTCACAAACCCAGGGTTAGCCAGTAGGTATAAGTCAGCTAGGGGGGGTAAGGGCGGCTTTGTTAGGGCTTCCTGGGATGAGGTCCTCGAATTAATATCGGCGGCGCTGATATACACAATAAGGGCCTACGGGCCAGATAGAATATTTGGCTTCACGCCAATACCCGCAATGTCCATGGTAAGCTTCTCATCTGGGTCGAGATTCCTTGAGTTAATAGGTGGTGTGATGCTAAGCTTTTATGATTGGTATGCGGACCTACCAATCGCGTCACCACAGGTATGGGGTGAGCAGACTGACGTGCATGAGAGTGCTGATTGGTTCAACTCAATGTACATAATAGTTTGGGGGGGCACGAACATAGCCATGACGAGGACCCCCAGACGCCCACTTCCTAGCTGAGGCCAGGTATAGAGGTACGAAGGTGGTCGTTGCGACCACGGATTATACCGACGTTACAAAATTCGCAGACTTATGGATAGCGCCTAAGCCCGGCACTGATGCTGCCTTGGCTATGTCGATGATTCACGTCATATTGAGGGAGTTCTACGTGGATAGCAGGTGGATTACTTCATAAACTACGTTAAGAGGTATACAGACTTACCATTCTTAGTAGTATTAGAGAGGAGTGGAGATTCCTACATACCGGTAGGTTCCTGAGGGCTTCAGACCTAGGGCTGAATGTACCAAATGCGGAGTGGAAGACCGTAGTCCTTGACTTAAATACTAAGCAGTTAGCCATCCCCCCCAATGGTAGTATTGGATTTAGGTGGAGTAATGAGGGTAAGTGGAACCTTAAGCTCGAGGACTCAATAACGGGTAAACCCATAGATCCTGCGTTAACATTATTGGGCATGCATGATGATATAGTATTGGTTCAGACCTACGTTTTTGATGATAAGGGGCCAATACCAATCATCAGGGGAGTTCCCGTTAAGAGATTGAGTATTGGTAATAAGGACTTACTGGTCACGACTGTCTACGACCTACTGCTTGCCCATGTAGGCGTCAACAGGGGCTTACCTGGCGACTATCCATTAAGTTATGATGATCCTAAGCCATTTACGCCGGCTTGGCAGGAGATGATAACGGGTGTTGATAGGAAGGTTGCAATTAAGGTTGCGAGGGAGTTCGCTAGGAATGCTGAGTTGACTAGGGGGTAGGTCTATGGTCATCGTAGGCTCAGGCATTAACCATTGGTACCACTCAGACCTCATTTACAGAGCGATAATAACAATGCTTATGCTGCTCGGAACCATAGGTGTTAATGGAGGTGGCTGGGCGCACTACGTGGTCAAGAGAAGGTTAGGCCCCCCCTTGATTCCTGGTCCCACATAGCCTTCGCCCAGGATTGGGTTAGACCACCAAGGCTCCAGAACACCACGTCATGGTCCTACATACATAGTGACCAGTATAGGTATGAGGACCTAAGCATGGGTAAGGTTGCCGTTAACCCCCCCGAGTATGAGCATCCAGTGGACTATAACGTTATTGCGGTCAAGAATGGGTGGTTACCATTCTATCCACAGTTCAACATCAATCCAATAAGACTCTATGATGAAGCCACCAAGGCTGGGGGGGCAAGGAGTGATGAGGAGGTTATTAAGTACGTAAAGGAAGGACTTACGAGGGGGGGTAACATAAGGTTCGCTGTCGAGGATCCCGACGCACCGGAAAACTTCCCAAGGGTATTATTCATGTGGAGGCTAACTTCCTCGCCTCGAGTGGTAAGGGTCATGAATACGTACTCAAGCACCTACTAGGCACAGATAATTCGGTGATGGCTAAGGAGAGATTGATAAAGCCTAAGCTCGTCAATTGGCGTGAACCCGCACCCATAGGAAAGCTTGACTTAGTGGTCACGATTGACTTCAGGATGAGCACATCAGCGCTATACTCAGACATAGTGCTGCCTGCGGCGACCTGGTATGAGAAGAATGACCTAAGCACCACGGACCTACATCCGTTTATACACCCATTTAACCAGGCCATACCACCACCCTGGGAGGCTAAGGCTGATTGGGATATATTCGTGGCGCTAGCCAAGAAATTCAGTGAGATGGCATGCAAATACCTAGGCAAGGTCAAGGATGTGATTGCTGTACCGTTACTGCATGATACGCCTGGTGAACTGGGCAATAGGTCTGGCCCGAACATTGTTATTGTTGAGCGTGATTACTGCGATGTGTACCATAAGATGATCACACTCGGTCCCCCCCTAATTAAGGATTCAATAGGTGCTAAGGGTATTACGTGGAGTGCCAGGGAGGAGTATGAGGGAGTCGGTAGACTTAACGGGATTGACGAGCACGGTCACCCACTATTGGTTAGGGATTATCAGGTTGCTGAGGCAATACTGCATTTATCTAGTACGACTAATGGCGAGGCATCGTATAAGGCATACAAGGCGCTTAGTGATAGGGTTGGTATTGACTTAACGCATATTGCGGAAAATCAAAGAGAGGTGGTGATACACTTCAGTGATCTATCCTACCAACCAAGGAGGGTGTTAAGGACACCCATTTGGAGCGGTAAGGAATCTGAGGAGAGGCCATACACGCCATTTGCATTAAATGTGGAGGACTTGGTGCCTTGGAGGACGTTGACGGGTAGGCAGCACGTGTACCTGGATCATGAGTGGATCATAGAGTTTGGGGGGGAGCAGCTACCGACGTATAAACCTCCCGTTGTCCAGGTACCGTTTAATAGCGGTGAGGGACCTAGCATTAGTGGTAAGTACTTGGTTGCACGTTACTTGACGCCGCATGGTAAGTGGCAGATACACTCAACATACATGGATAATCAAATAATGCTAACGCTATTTAGAGGGGGTCCCGTTATTTGGATTAATAGCGATGATGCGAAGGAGGTGGGTATTAAGGATAATGATTGGGTCGAGGTGATTAATAGGAATGGTGTAATCGTGGCTAGGGCTGTCACGTCGATAAGAGTTCCGAGGGGTACCGTGATCATGTATCATGCCCAAGAGAGGACTGTGAATGTCGGTAGGTCCAAACTGACTAATAGGCCGGGTGGTACCCATAACAGTGCCACTAGGGTTAGGGTTAAGCCGACGCACATGATCGGTGGTTATGCCCAATTAAGTTGGGCGGTTAATTACTACGGCCCAGTCGGTACCCAGAGAGATGAGGTTGTGATAATTAGGAGGTTGGGGGGGTGATGGTGATGAGGGTCCTGGCCCACATCTCCATGGTCATGAACCTCGATAAGTGCATTGGTTGCCATACGTGTAGTATAACGTGCAAGAATACCTGGACTAATAGACCGGGTGCGGAGTACATGTGGTGGAATAATGTCGAGACAAGGCCGGGTATTGGGTATCCGAGGCGTTGGGAGGATCAGGAGAGATATAAGGGTGGTTGGGAGTTGAGAAATGGAAGGCTTAGGCTTAGGATTGGCGGTAAGATCTCAAGATTGCTGAGGATATTCTATAACCCATACCTACCTACTATTGATGATTATTACGAGCCTTGGACCTATGATTATGAACGACTAATAGAGTCTGAACAGGGTGAGCAACCTGTTGCTAAACCAAGGTCATTAATAACAGGTGATGAAGTGGAGGTTAGGTGGGGGGGTCCTAATTGGGATGATGACCTTGCAGGCTCACCGGAAATAGCGTCCCAAGACCCTAATTTGGCAAGTCTTGAGGAGGAGATTAAACTTGAGTTTGAAAGGACGTTCATGTTCTACCTGCCAGGATATGTAATCATTGCCTTAACGCGCCATGCGTTGCCGCATGCCCGTCAGGCGCCATCTATAAGAGGGAAGAGGATGGCATTGTGCTTGTTGACCAGGGAAGATGCCGCGGTTGGAGATTCTGCGTATCGGCATGCCCGTACAAAAAGGTATACTTTAATTGGCAGACCCATAAGGCTGAGAAGTGCACATTCTGCTACCCAAGGATTGAGAATGGACTACCTACGGTATGCTCGGAAACATGCGTTGGCAGGATTAGGTATATTGGAATATTGCTTTATGATGCCGATTCCGTACTGAAGGCGGCCTCTGAACCCGACCCAAAGAAATTGGTGGATGCTCAATTATCGATAATACTTGATCCAAGTGATCCGGAGGTTATAAAGTTGGCTAAGGATAATGGTATTTGGGATGATTGGATAGAGGCTGCCCAAAGATCACCAACCTATAAGCTCGTTAAAAAGTGGCGCATAGCCTTCCCACTACACCCGGAGTATAGGACCCTACCCATGGTATTTTACGTACCACCACTAAGCCCCCCCGTGCTCAGGCTGTTTGGTGGTGAGGAGTTGGGTGAGGTAGCGCCGGAGGATGTATTTCCGAAAATTGATTCATTAAGGATACCCATTAAGTACTTAGCAAGCATGTTTACTGCGGGCAATGAGGAGTTAATACGTAATGCCCTTAAGAGGTTATTGGCGATGAGGATCTACATGAGGAGCCTTGAGCTTAAAAGCCCTAATAAGGATGCGCTTAAGGAGGTTGGATTAACGGAGCAAGACGCACTTGAAATGTATAGGCTGTTGGCTATTGCTAAGTATGAGGATAGGTTCGTAATACCTAAGTCACATAAGGAGAACATGCTTAATGCCTATTCGGAGCAGGGTATGTGTGGGTATGATCAGTTTAAGGAGGCTGTGCCTGAATTAAGAAATCAATTTATTAGTAATGGTAAGATAAAGATAAGAATCAGTAGGGAGGCCTTCAATGAATAGGCAGTCAATCCTTGAATTAATCGCGGACCTGCTCGAATACCCAACGGCTAAGTTAATTAACGATTTAAAATTAATGAGCGTCAATGATGGCCATGGTATTGGGGGGGAGATTGAAATTTTCATAAGGGAGGTATTAAGCCGTGATCTTTACTATTTGCAGGAAATCTACGTGGAAACCTTCGACATGTCAAGTAAAACTAATCTTTACCTATCATACCACGTTTACGGCGATAGAAGTAAGAGGGGGGTTTGTTCCTGGCAAGCCTAATGGAACTTTATAATAAGTATGGGTTTAATTATGATAGGAATGAATTACCTGACTACATACCAACAATACTTAGGTTCATAGCCAAATGTAACAATAAATGCATAAAGGATACCCAGTTCAAGCATTTAGTAAATATACTAAGCGATGTCATTGATAAAATAAGGAAGAACATGCCCCAGGAAAATCCTTACATCCACCTTCTCAATGCCGTGAAGATCATGCTAAGTGAAATTGAGAGATGAGCGATCAGTTTCTCGTAAAAATATAGATTATTTATTTTTACGGTGAGAACGGAAAAGTAATTGAGACTTCTTACGTGAATTGACGTACGATAGTCTCAATAGTAATCCGTATAAAAGGGGGGGAGAGGTAATCCTACTAAGACCAGCCATGGCTCAGAGAAAGCCTGCTGAGGAGCTAAGGAAGTACATAAGGGTTATTGATGATCAGGACATATGTATTGGCTGTGGTGCGTGCGTTAGTGTGTGCCCATACCAGGCATGGGAGCTTGATGAGAATGGTAAGGCGAGGCTAATATGGGACCTATGTTATGATGATTTCTCCTGCATACCCGTATGCCCAGTGAACTGCATATGGAAGACCCCCCCGAATCACCTGAGACCGCGAGGAAGAAGGATGGGTGGTATAGGTTCAGTCATGAGTTAACGCCAGAGGAGCAAAAGGTATTTGAGGAGTGGGCTCAGAAGTACGGGATAACAGGTAAACCAGCTAAAACATCATGATAGGTTAGAGAGAGCATCCCTTAAAATCAACCTGTTTTTCCTTCAATTTCCAGCTTTATATTGAGGAGCTTTAGGGCCAACTTAACATTACTAGTATTATTGCCACCACTATTATTAATGCACCGAGGAACTTAACAATACTGAACCTCTCCCTACCCATGATGCTTGACATGACCTGCGCTATCAACGGCATGGAGCCCGTCAGTATCACAGTAAGCCCAAGGCCTATTAAATCCATTGAAAGGGCGAACAGGGCAACGCCAAGGCCCAGGTCAAGTACGGCGATAATGGGTAAGTAACTACGTACCGTCTCCCTAACGGCCTTAGCAATGTTACTTCCCGTGAGGCGATTAACCATGAATAGTACGATACCGGCCACTGCAACCCTCGTGAAGGCTATGGAAATGGGATTTAACCCAGCAATATCGGCAATCTTAATCATCGTTTGACCCGTCGACCACGCAACGGCCGCGGCGAGCCCGAGGAATAAACCCTTAATTTCCCTCCTTGAACCACCACCGCGGGATAGTAGGTAGACGCCAGGTATTAATAATATGCTGGCCATTAGCTTCGTTATTGTCAGTGGTTCGCCTAGGAATACCGCGAATAACACTGTCAATGGTATGTAGGTGTAGGATGCTGGTGCGGCTATTGAGACGCCTGAGTAGTTTATTGAGAATAGGTATAGTGAGTCGCCAATGACGAGCGAAAGCAAGCCGCTCAGGGAGCCCCCCCATATGGCTCCGTAATTAAGCCCCCCCAGCACCATTGCCGGAATTAGGAGTACTACTGAGGCATAAAGCATCCTGAGGAAGTTCACCGTCAATGGGTGCATCCTCTTCATGAAGTCTCCATACATTATTGATGCCCAGGCCCAGATAACGGCTGTTAATAATGCAGGTAAGTCCTCAATAATCATAAGCCGAAGAACTAAGTAAACAATGCTTTAAAGCATATTCTTCATAGGCTAGTCAGGCCCAAAAACAATACTAATGTCCTTATCCGGCGGTTTAAAGGAGGGCACACGTTTAACCAGCTCGCTCCTAATAGTATCAACGCCAACCTTAGTCACGAAGTCCCTAACCCCCCCACGAACACCTGACTCCCTATACATCTCAAGTAAAACCTGCGCCGCGAGCTCCGCATCCCCCCCTGGGTCAACCGTGCCAATGACAAAGCCCAGGGCCGTCGATGAACCACCCATTGTTATTAAGATCCTCGTCTTAGAACCAAATGGTTCGAAACCTATGTCCGAGACCCACGACATGCCGCAATCATGCGTGCACCCACTAATGCCGACCCTAATTGGTTCATTGAGCCTACTTACGTGTACGTGTATTCTACGGCCGAGCCCGGTGGTGTCTATTAGGCCTGGTGGGCATAGTTCATTCCCTAGGCATGCAACGGTTATCGGGCCCTCGGGATATATGGGCCCTGGATCCCTAATCTCATAATTGTTCAATTCCTCAATCTTATTGACCCCCCCCTCACGGATTGGTATGTAGACGCTTTGGTTGTTAAATAATAGTACGTAGCCAAACCCATACCTCTCAGCCACATCAGCCAACTTAATCAATTCATCAGCGGTAACCCAGCCAGTTGGGTATGGGACCTTCACAATCCTTGACTTAATGAACCTTGGAGTCAAATCGGGCGGCTTGGGTAGCTTAGGTTTGACCTCCCTGGCTATTGCCATAACCTCCTCCTTAACCTTATCAAGACCACGTAACTTAACCACCCACTTGAATCCCCCCCTCCTCTCGCCAGACCTCCTAAAGACCTCGGCAACACCCACACAGATTGGTAGTAAATCCTCCGCATCAACGTCAGTAAAGGCTAATTTAGCGCTGAAGGCGTGCTCACCTATTCCACCGCCCAGGTACACGTCAAACTTACCGTTGGGCTTGGCCACAATGCCTATGTCCTGGGCAACGGGCACTGCGCAAGCCCTTTCGCACGCCGAAATTGATATCTTAATCCTATGAGGTAATGAGGGTTGCTCATACTCACTCCTATACCTAAAGTAATCGCCTATGAATGTGGACAATGCCTCAGCGTTTATGTGGGCATATGGGCAGAACTGGGAGGTGCACGGTATTGGATTCCTAACAGAGTTTCCGCAGGAGTCCCTTGGGTCAAGGCCGACTTCCTTAAGCTTGGCCACCACCTCATCGAAAAGTCTGAAATCGACCTTGAAGATCTCAATATCACCCCCCCTAGTACCGAGCATTGCCCTACCATCACCATAAACCCTACTGACCTCGGCAATAACCCTCAATTGATTCGAAAACCACTTGCTCGGGTCGCGCCCAACGCCCTGCCTAATCCTTATTGATACCCAGGGATTATCACCACGGTTCTTATAAATACCCTCATGCCTCCTCGGATACACAACCCTGTAAACATCCGAGTACTTAAACGAAGACACCGTAAAACCACATCCATGCATTATTTAAACCTTTATTACTGCACATGAGGCGATGCTTAAATGAGGAGTAGTTTCGAGAGGAGTGGGGGGGTTACCTAAACGCCCTTTTCACGCAACAACCTATCAATAACACTCAGTAATTGCACAATGTCTGTCCTAGCCGACTCATCATCCCAATACTGGCTGAGTATTCCCTGCCTATCCGGCCCATTGTATTGATACTGATGAAGTAGTATTGCTAGGTTTGTATATACATTAATGTCACCGCCTATCACCTGCGACACCCGCTTCAGGCATTGCTCGGCATTATAGCGATTACCCAATCAACCCTATCGATAACCCTGTTGCCCCCCCTCAACCTAACCACACCCCCCCTAAATACATCCTTAAGTTTATCCCTATTCTCGGCAGCGAATGCGGCTACAAGGGCCTTCCATGCCTGGTAAGCCTTACCAGCGGCATTCCTAATCAACCCCCCCTCATCAAGGAACCTCCTAGCCAACTCAGCCTCATACCTAGCTTCAAGCAACCTAGTCCTCCTATAACCATCGAGGTCAAACCAAGGCTTAGGCAACTCCTGCATGTTAATACTAGTATGTATTTATGAATTAATTTGCCTTACTTTAAGGTAGCAGCCATTGTAATAATCACTAACTTACGGATCGCAATCCACCCATTAAGTACCTGGTCAATCAAAATCACTGCACATACTACCTAAGCAACGATGCCTTGCGAAACCCCTAATAATGACCTCACGCCTAAGCAATTCTCTGAGCAGTGCCTCAACCCTACGTGTATCACCCCTATCAAGCCTAATAACGATTCTGTTATCCCTTAATTGCTCAACATGCCCGGAATAACCTAAGTGCTTAATAAACTCATTAACCTCATTAGCGTCCACATTAGGCAACTTACTCATATCACCACAAGGCCCCCACTTACAGGCGTAGCACCCTAGTCTAGAAGCCTCGATATTAGCTCCACATGCTGACTCATAAACCCTGAAGCCCATCCCACGGGCAATTGACGAGATTTTATCCTTTAAATCCCTGGCTCTAATTGGTACCTGCTCCCTACCCAACTTACTACCCGGTAGTCTCAGGCTTAAGTCAATACCAACAGCCCTAAGCCTCTCATAGATGCCCGCGGTAACCCTAAGCGTACCAAGCACTACAGACCTCACACCAAGCTCCCTAGCCATTAACAGTATTTCGCGGGCGTCTCTATCGGTTATACCGGGTATTATTGGCCTTATGAACAGGGAAACGTTTATTCCAGCCTTGACGAGCTACCCGCGAACCTCAGCCTATCCACCGGGTCTGGTGCCAGGGCTCTACCTTCCTGCAATCCCTAAGGCACACCACAGTTTCAAGAAAGCTAATGCGTGGTGCATGCTCCTTAATCCTAACTATGTAATCATCGTTAAGGACGGATTTAGAGCTAATCTGTAGCGGATTACCAAGTGGGCCCAGGACCTCGATATACTCAAGGGCTCTCTCCCTGGTTTCGGGTAGGAAGGGTTCGGTCACGGAGCCCATGGCAAGCATCGTGCCACCAGGCCCAAGCACCACATATGTTTAGTGTCAATGCGTAGAGTAATTCCTTACCGCTTAGTGGGTATGGCATGGCTTATGTGGAAACCCCCCCATATCATAGATGTAGCAGTAGGTGCATGAGTATGTGCAACCAATCCCCGTGTGTATCGTCATGCCGCACGGCCTCGTATACCTCCTTGCATGCGGATCTCTTCTCGCCCTCTCTATCGACTCATCACTCAACTCATTCTCCAACCTATTCCTCAGCTTCTCCTTGAACTCCAAGTACTTAATTAGGTCCATTAGTAGTGATGGTATTAATCACAACCCGTATTAAACCCTTACAGGTATTCGGCAGCGAGCCTGTACACTGGGTCGGAAATCCTATAGTAATCATCAGCCTTCTCGACAATGCCCAGGTCCACAAGATTACCCAGTAATTCGGAAACTGTTGCGGCATTTATTTCCCTGCCTCATAATCCTCGAGCCTACGCTTGATTAACCTCCAGGGCATTGGTTCCTTAGCCAACACCCTTAAAATCACGGCGTACCTAACACTCCTGAGTGAGGATATTAGGTTTCGTAACTCATTAAGCGCCAATTGTACTGCATCCTTCATTATTTCATCGAAGTCTGCAGATCCCCCCCTCATTGAGTATATATAGCCGAAGTACGTTAACCAACCAATAATACCATCGAAAGTCTCCACGGCCCTCTCGAGGACGTTCTTAGGGCAGTTAATGCCTAATTGGTTGAAGCCTCGCTCGAGAAAGTCGAGGGACTCGTCAGGGCTTAGCTTCCTCGTCTTAACCTCCATGTACGCCCTACCGAAGAGTGGCGCCTTCGGGTCGTGAAGCCCTAGGAAGTCGTAAAGGAGACCGACCTGTGAACCGATAGTGCCAGCCTTATGTTCGGCAGGTTATCAAAGATGTATGCAAATAACCTATCAAACCTAAGCCAATTAACCCTCCTCAACTCCTGGGCTTCATCAATCGCTATTATCACAGGCCCACCAACCTCATTAAGCCTAATGAGCAGGTCAGCAACACTAACCCGTGGCTTACCCCTAACCTAACCGAAATTTCAGGCGGGTTAACGGAAATCCTTAGGCCCTCGATACCTCTAAGTGCATTAATTATTTTATCCCTAATCGAGGACCTCCTACGCAGAAGTTCATTAAGTGCCTGTATGAATAAGTCAATTACGTCGCGGTAACTTGCGTACAGGCTAAGCCTGACATCTACGTATACATAATCAATGCCGGTCTCATTTAATGCAACCTTTAATAACGATGTCTTACCAGTCCTCCTAATGCCGGTAACTAATGTTAACCTTGAACTCCTCAGGAACCTCGTAAGCATCTCTAATTCATGATCAAAATCATAGAGATCCTCCCTCCTGCTCTTGGGCTCGATACTAAACAACATTTAGACAACCCCCCCAAATTATTTATAGTACCCCCCCTAATAAACATTTTATTTTGAGATTATTTTGAGAAACAAACCATAACCTTCACATACTGAGATTAACGCATTAATGATGAGTTAAGGCACGTTTATGAACAATGTATGACAATAAAGGATAAGCAGATAAAGAGTGTGGCCGCTCCGGAGGAGTGACAGTTCATCGGGCCGTGGGCTTCACGGCTCTCGAGTTCTCCCTCAACCTACTTATTAATCTTATGGTTTAATTAACCTTACTCATTAATAATCGTAAGACCATACCACAAGCCTTTCCTGAAATTCCTTATAAATAATTGACTTGATTTATTTATGATGATCGTATTAATTACTGGTGTTAGTTCATCGCCTGGGTATAAAACAGCCATTAGCCTAGCTAATAAGTATGAGGTTATTGGCACCTATAATGAGCACCCAATCAACATACCCGGCGTCACCGTGGTTAAGGCCGACATAACCAGGGATTCCGCTAGGTTAATTACTGACTATAGGCCTGACGTGGTTATACACATGGCTGCAATAGGCAATGTTGACCAGTGCGAAGAGCAGCTGGAGCTTTGTTATAGGGTTAATGTAACGGCCAGTAGGGACTTACTCACTGCCGCGTATAGGATTGGCTCGGCCATTTATTACCTATCCACGGACTACGTATTTGATGGTGAGAGGGGGGGTATGTACTCAGAGGATGATGCGCCAAGGCCTGTTAATTATTACGGTTTAACAAAGTTAATGGCGGAGGAAATCACGAGAGCCTGGGTGGTTCCATAATTAGGGTTGCTTGGATTTATGGCACGGGGGCCAGGGAGAGCCAACTTTGGCAAGACCGTGGTCGAGAAGTTGACGAGGGGGTGAGGCGGTCACGGCAATAACTGATCAGTGGTCATCACCAACATTAAACACAATAATTGGTGAAGCCTTAGCGAAGTTGTTGGACATGAAATTTAACGGCATAATACACGTGGTTGGACCAAGACTAAGCAGGTATGAGTTCGCAAAGGCCATAGCCAGACACTTCGGATTTAACGAGGAGTTAATAAAACCAATAAAGCTAAGTGATGTTAATTACAAAGCCCGAAGACCAAGGGACAGTAGCCTAAGTAACAAAAGAGCAATTGAATTATTGGGAATACCGCTTAATGATATAAATCATGCACTATCAATATTTAGGAAGGAATTGGAGATCGAAAGGTCGATGGTAAGGACATAATCCATGAAGGAAAGCTTTAAATCGCAGTTAATGGCTTATTGACCGCCGGGGGGGTGGCCGAGCCAGGTCCAAGGCGCAGGACTTGAGATCCTGTCCCCGCAAGGGGGGGCCCGGGTTCAAATCCCGGCCCCGGCACCAGGATTATGCATTTATTTTAATGTAAGTATGGTTTCGAGTTAATTACGTAGGTATTACGTGGTGGTTACACTGTTGGTTACACAGAGGGTTTTTATTCAGGAAACCGGATTCGCACCTTCGTGATTGGTATGGGCAGGACTTGGATTTGGATTGCGGTGGGTATTGCCATTGGCGTAGCGGTTAGTCTGGGTTTAGTTTATGCACTTACGCCTTATTACTATAATGATTATTACTATGGTAATTACCCTGGCGCCCTGCCTATAGGTCCTAGTGCGAGTAATTACTATGGTGGTTATACTTATGGTACATATTCAATAAGTCAAGTCATTAAGGAGGTTATGGAAGTGCCTAGTTATGCCCACGTTTACCCAGGTAACAATACTATAGTATTCACTAGTAAGAATATTAACTTATTAGTCGTGGCCATGATGGGCAACGATGCCGAGAGAATGTTTAATGCGACTCCTCCGCCGTACGTTCACGGCGATGTCTTTGTTATTTATGGGCTTATAAATCCGACACTGGTCATGCCTGCAGCGCCGTTGTTCATGTAACCTTCGTTAATCTCGATGATGATATGTACCATAACTTTGTGGTTACTACGGTACCGCCCCCCCATACCCATACTATGTAATGCCCTACTTAGGCATGTACGGTGGCATGGCTCCCAGATGATGCTCCTAATGAGATGGTTACCACCGGCTAACTATAATGCTGGTTATGCATATGGCTATGAATACACATTCACGATCACCGCGCCAGGTACGTATTGGTACTTATGCACTTACCCAGGGCATGCGGAGGAGGGTATGTATGGGGGGGAGATAATTGCCGTGGGCAATGGCTTAAGCGCGTCGGCATACCCGTACCCCCACTGTTCAATATCCAGGTACGTACTATGGACCTGGTTGGATGGACGGTATGATGGGGGGGTGGCGATAATGCCTTGCCCATGTATGTGGGGGGGTTGGTGGGGGGGTTGGGGGGGTTTGGTCCGTGGTTCGGCTTTGGATGGTTTGGATGGATAGTTGGTGCCCTAATCGCCATATTATTTCTAATATTCATAATACTCGTAATAGTTTGGATAATTAGGAATTTAGTTAGGACCTCATCAAGCAGTAATCATCAAAATGAAAGTCATGGGCATGGTTCATGCCATGGCTAAATCATAAAAAGCACTACTTATTGCTCTTAAAATCCTTAAGTTTCACTATATTTCTACCTTTAACTTTAATGACCTCTACTAAGCCCTTCTCCTCAAGCCTACGTACTATCCTCCAGGCCTGACCTTTGATAAGCCTAGGTCCTTCATTATTTGGTACTGAAAAACCTCACCCCCCCAGACTTAATCACGTACTCAAGGACCTCACGCTCAGCCTTAGGTAATAGCCTTAAGACCTTACTATAATAATCATTGGAATAACCCATCACGGAATCACCCTTCGCCGCAGTCTCCTGTATCGCAGCGTAACTCAGTCCCTGGGTATTCTCGGTGGATCTTATGAAGATTATTGGCGCAATTACTGTAATTATGCCCACGGTTAGTAACGCCAAGGGTAAGAATAATGGATAGTACATCATTATTCCACACATCATCCCCCCCATGCAGTGGTAATAAGCCATGTAATTAACCATGACTAATGCGCCATAGAGTAAATATGCACTTACGCCTAATATGATTGCGCCTATTATGATTAATACATTACGTAATGCGTTATGGTCTCCGCTCATTATTGCTTACTTAATGTCGTAATTTAATAAATCCTTCTAGGCTATTCATTCCTCGATTACTGTATTCCTCAGTGTGCCTATTTTCTCGATCTCCGCCTCAACAACATCACCACCCCCCCTCAGGAACTTACCCTTTGGGAAGCCAACACCTGATGGTGTTCCAGTGCTTATGTAGTCGCCAGGCTTAAGCGTAACGCCCTGGGATGCCCAATGAATTAACTCGGGTATCTTAAATATTAGGTTCCTCGTGTTATCATCCTGCTCCACATTACCATTGACCCTGAGCGTCAGCCTGAGGTTGTGTGGGTCCTGTATCTCGTCCTTTGTCACGATGTATGGACCCACTGGCGTTGATGAATCCATGCTCTTACCATATATCCAGTCCATGCCGTAGGGCTCCTTACTTGGGAATTGCCAATCGCGCATTGACACGTCATTAAGAATTAAATACCAAAGACATGGTCAAGGGCCTTATTAACATCGATATACTTACCCTTCTACCAATAATTACTGCCAGTTCCACCTCCCAATCAACCTGCTTCGAGACCTTGGGCTTGAGTATTGATTGATTATGACCAATGAGTGCATTTGGGAATTTTGGGAAGAAGTATGGCCTATCAAGGGGGGGTTTTGCCTGGCTTTCCTCACCATGAGCCTATAATTAACGGCGACACAAAGTACCTTCTCTGGGTTTAGTACTGGCGGTAACCAGGTTATTGCGTTTGGATCTCTAAATAATGCAATGTCACCACTCCTTAATGCCTTATCTACCAATTCCCTAACCATGGCTAAGGCAGGCTCCCCCCCGCTGCTTATGAGGGATCTCATGTCGTAGAGGAAGCTCGGCGACTCCGTCGCATCATAAATGCTCATGTAAGTGCTTGGCAGGTCTAGAACTCCCTTTTCGGTATATACGCCAACCCTAACTGAGTTATTCCATAGGAAGGAGAGGAGCTTCACGTTCAATGAATAATTAATGATAATTTAAACATCACTACTAACCTGTTTACTGCTCCCTCCATCCACCCTTTAATAGGTATTCCTCAATCGCCATCGCGGCGTCAATACCGTTCTTCAATGCCTTACCTATTAGGCTTGGTCCCGTGGCCACATCACCAGCCGCAAACACGCCCTTCCTTGTTGTCCTATGTTTTTGGTCAATGTCGATCGTACCATGCGATGTTAGCTTGATACCGCAACAACCATCCTTAAATGGCGGCGTCGGTACTTCACCAACAGCGGCTATCACGGTGTCCATATCCATTGTGTACTCACTACCTGGTATCGGCTCCGGCGCTGGTCTACCACTTCTATCGGGCTTACCGAGTCTCATCTTAATTAGCTTAACAGCCTCTACGTGATCCTTACCAAGTATTTCAGCAATGCCTACAAGCTCCACGAACTTATGCCTCTCTTTATCAATCCCTGTATCTCCATCTTACCAGCTGGCGCCTCATTTATTGTCCTCCTGTAGAGTACGTAAACCTCCTTTGCACCTTGTCTCTGCGCCTCTATGGCCGCGTCAACAGCCGTTAACCCTGCACCGATGACAGCCACCTTCTCGCCCGTTGGGTAAATGACTGACTTAGGTAAGTAACCCAACTCGCTCGTGTATATCCTATATAGGTAGTCAAGGGCTAAGTAAACGCCTTTAGGTTTTCGCCTGGCACACCAAGGGTTCTTGATTTCCACGTGCCCGTGGCTATCAACACGGCATTATAATTATTAATTAGTTCTTCAAGGTGAACCTTATGCTCTATGAAGTCGTCGCCATCAACGTGCTCCTCCTCATCAGCGACCACCTTAGTCCTTAGTATGAAGTTTACGCCTAATTCAATTAATTCCTTAATACCAGCTCTAACATTCTTCTTAGGAACCCTGTACTCGGGTATTCCAAATATCATTAACCCACCGGCTCAGGCAACTTATCATAAACATCGACTTGAAAGCCCCCCCTACATATTAAGTAGCCAGCGGCACCAAGACCCGCCGGTCCAGCACCAATAATGGCAACCTTCTCACTACGCCTCTCAATCTTCTGGCCCGGAGAACACTTAAGTGCGAACTTCACGGGAAGAACCGAGGAGATCCTTTATATAAGCCTTTCCTAATGCTTAATTCAACCGTAATTTTACGGCTTAATAATTTTAAATAATTAACAATTATAAAGATCTTAATGTTAAGAATCATAAATATCTTCAAAAAGGTCATTATTATAAAAGAATAATCTATAAATAAATAAGATATAATAGATTATCTATAGTTATATATTAATTATGGCTAATCTACTTATCATTCCTTAAATAGACGACTGGGCTGTTCTTGGGAACTCGTAATAACCTAATTATTGGTCCGCATTTAGCCCTAAATAGAAATAGAACTCTAAGCCTTAAACTACTCTCTAAATAAGCCTCGAAATTACCAACACCCTTAGAAATTATTAACTCGTGTGTGTTTAAATCGCGCCATAAACCTCTATTGTAAAACACTGGGTATCTATTACCCGTGGATATGACCCTAACCCTATCACCTAATACCCTACTTACATAATCGGCCGTGACATCAACCTCGTAGGGCAAGCCCCTGGCGTATACTGTGACCTGGAAACCCAAATCAATCAACTTTCTAATTAACAATGTATCCACTTGAAACTCCCCCCCTGAATTATCAACGATATAACCAATATCCTTAACATTACTTAGCAGTTTCGCTAATTCCTCCTTGGACGTGCCGAGCCAAACTGCTTCCTCGAGGAGTTTATTCACGAAATCATTAATGTCAAATTGATAATCCCTCATTGGGACATCCACGGAATTTGCAGCTGCCGCTATTTCAAAATACCTAACTATGTCATTACCTGCATCATTAATTATCCTACTTATGATGAGAGATGCCGTATCCTCAAGCTCCCTCTTCTCATCAGCATGTGGATCATCATTATTTAAAATCTTCGTTACTGACTCGAAGGACTCTATGAAGAGTGGCGTTCTACCTCTTGGTATTAGGTTTGATATACGCATCGTTATTTGCGTGTATGCATTAATATCGTTAATACCGAGCTTCCTCAATTCCTGGGTCCTGGACTCAAGCGCACAGAGTATGCATTCAGGGGGGGTCTCTATATATAGCATTGGGACTCAGTAATTAGTGGCTTATTAAGTAGTTTGCTTAATAATTATTCTATATCTTCGTTAAAGACCGCATTGCAATACCGACATAGCTTTTAACCTCCCCCCCCTATTGCTGTTAATTGAGCCATGAGTATTGAGGAAATATTGAGGGAATTAAGGGAGGATAGGGTACATGGTGCGTCTTGGTATTTCCTGAGGAGTATCGATGTTATTAAACTTGCAATTGAAAGTAATTTTAACACCAACAGTATTAAGGCATTACTTAATGAACTGAGGAATATTAGGCCTGGTATGGCGTCAATAATAAACTTGACGAACATAATTGAAGACGCCATAAATATGGGCCTAAACCTCAATGATGTAATTAATAGATTGAAGAGTTGGTATGAGGATGCAACCAAGCGTTTAATCGCTCAATTAGATAGGTACCAATTAGGTGTGGGTCAAGGGCGATGACTATCAGCTATAGCTCAGCCGTTAAGATCACCCTCTCAAGGTGGGGGGGTAAATGCTTTGATACGTTATATATTATGGAGTCGAGACCAGGTAGTGAGACTTCTCAAGCCATTAAGGATTACTCGAGTTATGTGAACAACGTGGTTCCAATACCGGACTCAGCGATTGCGCACTTCGCGAGGGATGTTAATTATGTGATTTCAGGAGCTGATGGCCTATATAGCGATGGCTATTTCCTAAATAAGGTTGGTACTGAGACCCTATTCATTGTTGCGCATAGGTTTGATGCGAATGCCGTAGTAATTGCCGAGTCTTACAAGGCTGTAATAGGCGGTGTTGAGGAGGTCTATTCTGTGGATTTTAATTTAAATGGATTAAGTGTGCAGATTCCACTATTTGATAAGGTACCGCTTGACTTAGTTGATTACTTAATAACTGACCTTAATATCATTAAGAGACCAAAGCCTGAGGATATCGAGAAACTTAGGGAGCTCCTCATTAGTAACGTCCTTAACCCAGGAGGGTGAGTGGATGAGGATATTTCAATGCCTACGATGTGATGAGTGCTGCTACTTTGATAATGAGGAGAGGGGGTCCGATCTTATTCGAGGATGAGCTTATTAAGTTAAGGGCTTTAGCTAAGTCTAGGGGGCTTTGATATTAAGTATCGTGAGTTAAACATAAACGGTGTTAGGGTGTATAGGTGGTTAATAAGGGGTTATTGCCCATTTTACGATAGAGAGAACAAAATATGCACGATACACTCAGTTAAACCTCTCGCCTGTAAGATGTACCCGCTGCTATACAATCCAAATACCGGTGAAGTACTAATATCGAAGGAGTGCAAATGGGTTAGCGATACCCTGAGTTATGGTGAAAATGTAGGATTAGAAAACTTCCCTGAGGAGGTAAGGGCTCTCGAGGAGTCATTAACACGATTATATAAGGTCAGGGTTAGGATTCATAGGTAGTAAATACTTATAATTGGTCCATGTCTATGAACTTATTGAATGAGTGAGTTACCTGCAATTGAAGGTGGAAGGCCAATCAGATCTACGCCTCTTCGTTTTAGACCTTGGATAACTGATGAAGATGTAAATCTCGTAATTGATGCACTCAGGTCAGGCCAGTTATCGGCCATTGGCGGTAAATGGAATACCCTACTTGAGCAGGAACTAACTAAGTACTTGGGCGCTAAGTATGCTATAACGGTATCTAATGGCACAACCGCGTTACATGTAGCACTTAAGGCCATTGATGTTGGGCCTGGCGATGAGGTTATTACAACACCATTCACATTCGCTGCATCAGCAACGACAATACTTCATTCGAATGCAATACCGGTATTTGCGGATATTGATAGGGAGACCCTGAACATAGACCCATCATCTATAGAGGATGTCATAACTGATAGGACTAAGGCGATAATCGTTGTTCACTTGGCTGGTTATCCTGCTGAGATGGATGAAATAATGAAGATAGCTAATGAGAGAGGATTATACGTAATCGAGGATACTGCGCAGGCCCTTGGGGGGGCAATTTATAGAGGTCGTATGGCTGGTTCGATAGGTCATGTTGGCACACTGAGCTTTTATCCCACGAAAACGATAACCACGGGTGAGGGTGGTGCGGTTATTACGAGTGATGCCGAGATCGCCAATAGGGCTAGGTTATTGAGGAGTCATGGTGAGACCGGGAAGTACTATTATGAGTTGTTGGGTTATAATTATAGGATGACTGAGTTCCAAGCTGCACTTGGTTACTCACAGTTGAGGAGAATTGAGGAGATAATCAGGCGTAAGGAGGTGTTTGCTAAAGTGCTCATGGAGGAGTTACAGAACCTTGAGAATGACCTTATTCAATTCCCACGTCCAAAGCCATACATTAGGCATGCATGGCACCTATTCCAAATACTGCTAAACCTGGAAAGGCTTAAGGTTAATAGGGATAGGGTAATCGACGCATTAAGGGCTGAGGGTATTGAGGCGGCCACCGTGGCTTACCCAATACCCCTCCATAAAGAACCAATAATAACAAACATGATGGGTCATGGTAAAGGCTGCCCATGGACATGCCCATACTACGGAAGAAAGGTTACGTATAAACCATTGCCAAATGCTGAATGGGCCGCTGAACGAGTAGTGACAATCTTAATTGGGCCCTTATACACCACTGAGGATGCGATCGATACCGCAAAGGCAATAAAGAAGGTTCTTAACTATTACAGGAGGTAAGTAAAATAATAAATTGATTTTAATTTAATTTAAATTTGAATTACCTCGCTGACTTATTAGGTTATTATGTTTCCTTGTTCGTCTACTTTGGCTATTACTTTTCTGACTGTTTTTCCGTCTGGTGTCTTGAACAACGCCATTACAAAGCCCTTCCTACCCTTAGGCTGAACCTTCCAAACCTTCGTAGGCCTCAACCTCCTACCCTCAACATCATACTCCCTCTTAGCCAGATCCTCAAGCGTAACCATACTGGTCGTTATCTTTTCTGTAGCGCTAGTTTATAAATATATCGCTTTAGAAAGAACCGTAGATATAAAATGAGAAAGAAATGAAAAACAAAAACAAGAATTTATACTTAAGTTTAATGTAATGTAGATTTTTGCAACGTATACGTTTCTTAATGATTAATCGATAATTTTAGTAGGTCAAGGGTTTATCGTATTATCTACTTGAATACGCATGTTTTATCAAGTAATACATATTTATATCAATGCTTGGTCGTTTTTAACGATGGTATTTAAATTCTTCAGTTCGGTAAAGTCAACAGAGAAGAAGTTTAGGGGGATATGTTGGTAAGCCTGTTGTTACTAATGATGGTAAGGTAATTGGTACCGTAGTGAGCATAAAGTTAAGTAAGAGTGATTTGAAGCCAATCTCCATAACCGTTAAATTAAATGATGGAAGTACCAAGGAGTTTAGTGTTAACGATGTCAATGCTGTATTTGCAACGGATAAGGTAGTATTTCAGAGGTTTGATGATGAGTATTCGGGCCTTGTTAGTATGTATAGGAATGAAGTGGATAGTATTAAGGAGAGACTTAGGGACATTATGGACAAGCTAAATAAACTTAGTGACTTGCTTCTTCAGGGTGGTATCAAGGAGGATTTATACAGGGATATTAGGGATAGCTTGAGAAGGAAAGGGTTAAGTGGATTAGGCAATGTAATGAAAAGATTAGTGCGATAAATGACACGCTTTCTGAAATAGATAAGAAGATCGGTGATGCAGAGAGGAGGAAGAGCGAATTAATGATTAAGCAGGTTGTTGGTGATTTGGGAGATGATGAGAAAAATGAATTGACGGGACTTGATGAATTACTTAATCAATTGAGGAAGACTAGGTCTGAATTACTCTCGTTAAGAATGGAGTTAGAGAAGGAGTGCTATTAACGATATAAATTACTACAACGACTTGTACCTAAATGACAATGCCTTCTCGAATGGTACAAATTCATTCGTGTCATCATCATAATAACCAAGTACAGTATGCTCGGTATTCCTCCTACACTTCTCACAGTAAAGGTATAGTTTACTACCAAGGTTTGTTAAGTCATATCCCGCATTAAACACCGACTCGGTACCGCACCTATCGCACTTAATCAACCACCTAGTCATAAACCCTAGGTAAACCCAGGCCTAGGAGAAATAAACCTTATGGTATTATGCCTTTAACCTCCTCATCATAGAGAGGACAAGGGCCTTAGCGGGATTCCTACCCGTGACCGCGGTTAACTCAGCCCAATCCGGCGATCCATTCACCTCAAATATTACGTAACCATCCTTACCCTCACCAATGTCAACACCACCATAAATAAGGTCAAGAGCCTCCACGGACTTCACGGCTAATTCCATCACTGTCTTATCAATGTTAGTACAGGGCTTACCAACGGCTCCCTGAGCCACGTTGGTTTTCCATTGACCAATGGGGGGGCGACCCTAATCATGCAGCCGAAGACCTCACCATCGATTACCATGACCCTAATATCACGGTTAGGCTTCTCTACGTATTTCTGTAGGTATATCGGCTTCTTAAACGTGAGTAACGTTCTCATTATTTGAAACGCTATGTCAGCATCACTCACCTTCACCGCACCATAACCCCCTCGAACCCTGCAACGGCTTAATCACCACATCCTTCATGCTCTTAGCCATCTCGTACGCGTATAGTATGTCCTCGGTGCCTATTGTGTCAGGCACAGGCAAGCCCTTACTCTTTAGTATTACGGTTGTCTCAAGCTTATTCCTAGTCCTTAGTAATCCATCCAACGGATTAATAACCACAGTACCGCTCTCCTCAATTAATCTCATGGTTATTGTCCTCCTGAAGAATGTCTCAACATCAATGAGAACACCAAGGCTCCTAAGGAAGACACCATCAACCTTAAATGGCCTATCCCTAATAACCGTGAGTGGTCCATCTTTATCAACCTTAACTGATATTCGTGAAATTGGCACATACATGGCATTTAAACCAGAATCTCTTGCATAAATGATTAAGTCCCTGCTTGGCCTGTCGGGTATTGGCGAATCACCTATTATAACGACTGAATTAGGCATACACCGTGCCCAATTTAAATTAATTTATAAATCTTTTAACGTAAAACATGTACATAACACTATTATCGATACTTAATTTAAAGTTAGACCTGTGGCGGCGGAGGAGGTTGGCGCTTCCTTACCCTACGTGGTGAGTACCTTCTCCTTAACTCATTAGTCATCATTAGAGCTAGTAAGGTAAGTATAAGTGTTATTACTAGTAGTATTATTGATAGTAATAATGAAAATGTTCCAGGTAGTAATGGACCCATCATGCCAGAAAAACCAACGTAATATTGGTAAATAACGTATATGCCGATTGCCGATATCAACGCTATTAAAATTAGGATAATGCTTGTCGTGATTATCGAGGCAGCCCCCAGAAACTCCCTCCTGTTTAGGCTTGACCTAGCCATATATATCATGAAGCCTCCAATTACTGCCATTATCGATGACGCGGCTATAAGCCCCCCCGTAACAGCATTCAGCCCAGGAAGGTGAGCACTTGGAAGTACTTTACTGCTATTGACGGTGGTAACTCATTTGATAGGAAGTCGGCGGCTATGATTATCATGATAACCGACAGTAATGCGGCAATAACCGATATAAACATAAACATTGACGATCTATCAATTAACCTCTGTATCTCATCTGAATACATGGCCTGAGCACCCTAATCATTACTGTAAATATACATACTGCCTTATCCTAACCTTACAGTTAGGGCATGTTAATGACCTCTCGATTAACTTAACCCTATGCCTACTATCCTCTCTAACCCACTCACCATCAACAACCATCACAGATCCACAACTTGGGCATTTATTTACGTACGGGTTTAAGCTATAATACGGTATTGATGACAATATGCCCTTAATATCCCTTTGCGGTATCATCCAGGTCGCCTTATCAATAAATAACTAATTAATAAATGTTTAAGGATCGATAAAACCAATATGATAAACAAAAGCACTAAAAATTCCTGAAGCCATGTTAAATTAATGGGTGGCGAGTTACGAGTACCCGAGATACCTGCTGAGTTAAAACCTGTCTTGGAAATAGTGTATGAGGGTAATGCACCTCACATAAAGTGTAAGTATAGGGGTAAGGATGGTAAGGAGTGCGGAGCATTATTCTTTAGTCTTAGTGATGCAATTAGGCATTTGATCACGCACGATAATAAATATAGGAGGTTCTTATCTCTTATTAACACGTAATGCATTTAAATCCCAATACCTTACTTCGTAAAAATATGGCAAAGCAGGTATCATTAAATGAGTTACTGAGTATTGTTAATAATGTTGAGAACTTCGAAGTTGTTGATTATCAGGGAGATTCAATAGTGATTGATGAGGTTAAGGGTATTGTTAAGATAAAGGATGAGGAGACGAAGAAGGAACTTAGCGAGCTACGTAAGAGAAGTCCAAGGGGGGGTAAACCAACGCCTAAACAAATATCAACTACGGCAGAGGCTGTTAAGAGACTTGTTGAGAATAAGGTGAAGTTTAAGGTGGTCTTTGGACCTAAGGAGGTCATTATTAGATTTGACCTTGACCACTACATTAGGCTTAGTGATAAGGATGTTAGGATTGTGGGATTCTCAGGTAGGGACGAGGGTGCCCTGGGTCTGATAGCCGATGTCCTTGAAAAGTACGGGCCGCTTATCTTCCTTAGGAGGGTTAAATAATATCTTTCTTTTAGTAATATCCCTGAAATTGAGTTTTAGGCTATTAAATACCGTAGCAGCTAATGATTGTGCTACCTAAATTCCTAATCATGAGAAGGCACCCGATTTTACCGCTTAGACTGGACGATGAACTACTCTGTATTATGCATAGGGATAATTATATTGATTTCGTAACATCATGCGGCAAGACCGGTAATTACGTGATGCTAATTCCATATCAAGGATCATATATAGAGAGCAAGCCGGTTAGGCCCATCATTTGGGGTGACTTATCTAGTATTGAGGTCTACGCATTATTAAGGGGTGAGTTGGCGCTTTATGAGTTGAGTATTAAGGATGGTAAGGCGTCGTACATTAGGTATCGCGTTAATGAAGAATTTCTTAGGGGTGTTAGCTTCCATGGAAATGCTATGAATGAGTTATTAAGTGTTATTGATGCGGTACTGAGGAATTACATAAAGTCTAGTTTCATGATCTATACAGCCTACCTAAGGCTTATGGCAAATGGTAATATTAAATTCCCTGGGTATAGGGAGTACATTAGGGGGGGTAGAGTTAGGATTTACAGTAATGATGGTTTGATAATAGTGAAGGAGAGTAGTGGTGATGAGGTTAGGGTATCATTGGTATCAACCATTGAGGGCATTAACAACTTCACGAGCATAATAATGTCGTTGATAAAGTCATCGAGGGTTATAAACGATATTAGACTTGGTAGGATTGGGCATTCTATTAAGTTATTGCTCGATGTCTTCATCCCTAATAATTTATTAACTGCTGTTAATAAGGATTCCTAATGCTTGGAATAATCGGTCATGCAGCCATTGACATAATAAGGAGGGGGGGTTCAACGGTTAGGAGGTCACCAGGTGGTGCACCGACATATTGTTCGTTCTACCTTAAGCAAATAGGCATTGATCCACTACCAATCACTTTGGTTGGTAATGACTTCAATGATTATTTAATCGATTATAGGAGTAGGGGCATAGTTACGGATAGAATTAGGATGCTAAGTAATTGTAATAGTACGTCCTATGAAATAACGTATTACGATACAACAAGGAAGTTAAGGTTATTGGCCAGGTGTAAGGACTTCTCAATAGATGATCTCTACGAATTACCTGATACTGTTGCGGTAAATCCAATAGCCAGGGAGATTAGCCTGGAGGTTTTACGACATATTAGGAGGAGTATTAGATTCATGGGCGTTGATTTACAGGGATTTACTAGGGTATTTGATGAAAATAATTATGTGAAGACTAAGGTTAATATTGATGATATTACGAAGATAATTGGGTATGCAGACATAGTTAAGGCCAGCGTTGATGACGTACCGATAAGTGAGTTCGAAACCATAGTCAATAAGTACCCGGGTAAGTCGTGGTGTTAACCATGGGCGCCAATGGGTCAGTACTGCTGTATAATGATCATAAACTCCGTGTTTTCACGGACGGCATAGTCAATGTGAGGGATCCAACAGGTGCCGGTGATGTGTTAACCTGTTCATTAACGTACATGATCAGTAGGGGGTGAGGACCTCGAGTGGTCATTCCTCTTCTCAAACGCTGTCGCGGTTGCTAAGACCATGGGTGAGGGACCTTATGGCATCATCAATAATAGTATTGTGAACGAGATTGCCGATAAATTATCCTCACGACTTGTTAGGACTTAATCTACTAATTATGTCACTCACGTAATCAATGTCCGTAACCTGAACATAACTAAACCTGCCTACCCTTCTAACGGTTATTAACCCCCTATCATGCAATCTCCTTATTATTCTAGAAACAGTACTTTTGGGCAACCCCCAATTCTCTCGCGATCTCTGCTTGATACGCATCACCGCCCCCTGCTTAATAGGTAGGATAGAACCTTATCTCGTCCTCATTGATATTCGCAATTAGCTCATTAACATCCACCGCACTCTCTTTACTCCTGCTCATAGTATCAAACTCGAGTTGATTAACGATAGATGACGATTTATTAACCCTAACATTCTCCGTATCTTTATCTATTGGTTTTCTTGCTTCTCTAAATATTTGATAAATGAATGATGATAATATTGCAAATTGAATGAGAGCCACGGAAACCACTAAGTAATAGTTGTACGTATTTATCATAACCATACAAGGCATAGTAAATGACATACTTATTTATAAATTACACTGGTTCTTAATAAATCATATAAATAAATAAAAGAAGTAGAACGTAAATGTACGGCCACTTAGGAGCACGATCTTTCTACCTCATTAATCATATCATCAATTTTCGAGGCTATTAATGTTAGTATCCCAAGGCTGGGAAACTCAGCCGTTAAATGCGCTATACCTAAGTCCTCATAAACTATTTGGGCATTAAATCCCTTATTTACTAAGGAATCAACCACGCACTTCAATGCCGTTATAGCCCTGACAAGCACATCCACCTTAACCTTGCCCAACTCCAATTGGCGATGCTCAAGCTCCACAGATACCCTTATCACACCAACCTTGGTATCATAAACCTTAAACATACTCGCTGAGGTATCGCTTAAATCGAGTATCCAATTCCTCGATGCAAGCTCATAATTAATCTCAGTCCTTAATAGAGGATTACTTGAGTAGCTCAATAACTCGATCATTAATGTTGTTAATGAGTCGACGTACGTACTCACCGACTGTAAATCGTCATACAACTCGGCCTCAGGGCTTGGATATATCATCGCCACCTTACTGTCCTGTACATAGTCTATTGTGAATTTAAAATGAGGAGTTAATATTGTGAGTAGAGATATTTCAATCTCATTTACAGGCTTTATCGATATAAACCTTAGCTTATACTTGTTAATTGCCTTATCATATACGACCCTCGTCTCAATGGTCTTACCAAGCACTGAGTACCTATGTATATACGTAGTCATCAAAGCATCCTCAGACTCCACGCTCCAGTTAATCATTAATATTGAATAGAGAGAAGCTATTTAAAAATGTATTAACTTCTAATCATGTCGTGGGTATAATTAAGGATCACATAAATAAGGTGCTGGGTCTTTTTGATGAATTAAGCTTGGACGTAATCGTCATAGTTAATGAAGCAAACCTTGAGTACTTCACAGGTGTTGATAGCGGGTTAATGCTTATCGTTAATAGATCAATGGATACGACATTAATAGTTCCAAGACTTGACCTACAGAGAGTTCAGGAAATTGTTGGTGGTGATACGAGACTCATCAGTTACTCAACCGTTGAAGTACCACGTAGAATGCCAGGGGAGAGCTTGTTCGTGTCTAAGAGCATCGGTGATTACCTACTTAGGGAGGTTGGACTCAAGCCTAATAATATTGTTGGCATCGATAATCCAGATTCGCCAGTGGCTAAGGAGCTTAATTCCGTGGGTATCAAGATCGTGAATATTAATGAATCAATATTGAGATTGAGGGAGGTTAAGGATGAGTATGAGGTAAGGATGATTGAGGAGGCTACACGAATAACTGAGGAGGCCCTTGACGATGTGCTGAAGAACGGCCTTGAGGGTAGGAGGGAGAGGGATGTGGCTGCAATGCTGTATCAAGGAATGATTGATAGGGGGGGGCTGAGGATGTGGCGTTTAAGCCTATCGTTGCCTCAGGACCAAATGGCGCATATCCGCACCATGTATTCACAGATAGAGTAATAAGGAGGGGGGAGAGTTTGTGACTATCGATGTTGGTGCTCGATATCACCTTTACTGCACTGATATGACGAGGACCATTGCCGTGGGATCCATAAGCGGTAAAATAAAGGATGCTGCACTAGCCGTGCTTGAGGCGTTTAGGAAGGCATCTAATTCCGTTAGACCCGGCGTTAAAGCTAAGGATGTAGATTCAATAGCGAGGAATGTATTAGCTGAGTACGGCTTTGACTCGTATTACATACATAGTACGGGGCATGGAGTTGGGATTGAGGTTCATGAGAGACCATCAATAGGTCCTTCAAGTGATGAGGAATTAAAACCAAGTGAAGTAATAACGGTGGAGCCTGGCGTCTACATTAAGGGCGTTGGTGGCATTAGGATTGAGGATACTATATTAGTCACGGAATCAGGTTCAAGGGCAATAAGTAGGTACCCTGTTGATTTATTTTAAATTATAAAAATCGAAAGTTTTAGCCTACACAGAGGTAATGTTTTATTCATTAGCTTAATAAGTGAGTTACCATAATTTAGTATTGATGCATTCACAAAAAAATCCAGACACATTAATCCTTAAGTTGGTAGTTGTTAGGGAGCTTAATAGGTTAGGGAACATAAGCGTTAACGAATTTCCCAGCCTCATCTCAAAAATAACGCAGCACCTAAATAGTATGGGATACTCAATTAGTTCTGACGATATTATTCATTTACTTGACGTGATAAGTATCAGTAATGGTAAGGTAACACTAAGTAGTGAGGGTCTTCACTATCTAAGAACTATTGAAATACTTACTAATAATATTACCAAAACCTCTTAATGCATTATACATGGCCTTCACAACTAAACCCCTTAGATGATCCAGGACGGTATTAATGTCAATGCCCTGGCAGGCATTACTCAGCTCTTCGATGTCCACGAATGCGAACACATGTGGGGATCTTTTCCATGCATCTGCCACGGACATAGCGAGTGGTGATAATTCATTAATACTAACTAAGGAATCTCCATGAATTATACTAAGTCTTGCCTCAGGTTCAAATGTCCTAAACCCTATTATTATTGATGACTCAATAAAGCGATTATTGGTTAGGTTACGTAAACAAGTAATCGATGCTTCGCTGAGTTCCTTTTTCAACTCATTATAGAATGCTCGCAAAACCTCATCCTTAGATTCACCCTTACTGAGTAGGTATGGAAATACGTCATTTATCAGCGTAAGTTCAACACCTTGTTTATTAACGAGATTTATAAACTCGAAATCCCTCTTCCACATTGCCTTAAATGTCGTACTCCTCGTTATTAAGGGATCCAGAAACTTAGAAATGTTGCGTATCCTATTTATGAGGTATTGCCTATTCCTTAGTAATACTGATAATAAATAATCATCTATTATATACATGACATCATAATCCTTTAAATGACCGATTGAAAAACGATATATTCGACACAGATAATCCCTAATATCATCATTAAGCTCATCATAATGCCTCAACAATTCACTCATTAAGTTCCTAGCTAACGTATTAAATAATACGACCTTATGATGCAGATAGACGAGCTTATATATGTTAAAGCGCGCAATTATGAAGCCCTCCAGATTAGCCCTTGCCTTCTCATCAAATGCCAATACATAATCCTTACTACTCCTCACAATTTTCATATTATCAAGTATCCTCTCAATATCGCTAACACTAATTACAGAACCAATGCTAGCCCCAGTCAGGTAGGAATCTCTAAGTACGTACTCCACCCTATCAGCATCAAGGTCACCAGATATCAGATTCCTCAAAATATTGAGCGACTTTAACTCATCACCGAGTGACTTAAGAAATGCTATGTCGTCATAACCAATTACGTCCATGTATTGCGGTAATAATTCCGAGATCTTAATCACCATGTCACTGTGCAGTAACGCCTTTATTACACGTAAATCGATATCTGGCATCGATTCTTTAAGCACACTCTTAAACTCATCATTATTCGTAAGTATAAAATACGTTATTAACTCATGCTCCTTAAAGGGACCCTTAAAGACCCTACCCAAAACCTCCTCATTAACTCCCCTACTACAGTTCATGATTAATGGATCAATACCCTGACCAAAGACCCCCTCAAACACGTGGGAGAAGGGTAGATGACCCAGGTCATGAAGTAATGCCGCTATTCTCATGTGCATTATTATCTCATCTTCAGTGTCAAGGCCCATGGATTTACCAAGGTTAAGTAATGACTCCCTTACATCATTAGACCTAAGCATTCGCTCAAGCATTAATGTCGCTATCTGAAGAGTACCAAGTGAGTGCTCAAACCTACTATGGTGGGCTGATGGATAAACCATGAATGTTAAACCAAGCTGATGTATGTACCGTAGCCTCTGCATGTACTTACAGGAATCAATAAACCTAGTCTCCTCACTGGTTAGCCTAATCCAACCAAGCGCTGGATCCGCAATAACCTTAGTATAACTCAGCGTCATTTAGGAATAGGGACTAAAACATATATTAAATTGTTAATTCCTCCATAGACAATTAAAAATGAGCAAGAGCGATGCCGTAATCGTTGGCGCCGGACCCAGTGGACTTTATTTAGCCCGTGAGTTGAGCAAGGTTATGAATGTAACGATATTCGAGGAAGATAAAATGCTCGGAATGCCGCCTCATTGTACGGGGGGGCTTATTAACCTCGACTCCTTAAAACCGCTTGGTATATCACCTCCTGTCGTAAATACCTACAGGTATGTAAGGATAACGGACTTAAGCGGTAATAGTATAACCTTCGACTTTAAGAGAAAAGCCATAGCAATGCTTGATAGGCCGGGTCTTGAGCATTACCTCGCCGATGGTTTAGGCAGCGCACATTGATGCTTGGCGAGAGAGTTATTGAGTTAGGTAATGGATTCATTAGGACTAAGGCAAGACAGGAGGCATTTAACCTCGCCGTAATTGCCGAGGGCGCTAATATGGCATTAACGAGGAATATCATTCCGTGGAAGCCAGTCCATGTTTACGGCGTACAGACTGATACTAAGTCATTCAGTATAAGTGAGTTAATGCCTAGGAGTGATGAGGAGATTGTGGTTATTTTTGATAGGAAGCTTAGTGAACATTATTTTGCCTGGATTGTTCCAAAGGACTTTCACGATTTTAGGGTTGGGTTAGCTGATGATGTGAATGTGTGGGTTAAATTCACGGAATTATTAAAGATAATAAAGGCGGAACAATTAAAGCCATTTGGAGGTAAGATAATAATTAGTGGATCACCAAGTCACGTAGTTATGGGTAACACGGCGGTTATTGGTGATGCCGGAGGTTTCGTCAAGCCAATGACAGGGGGTGGAATCATAATGGGCATGCTAAGTGCAAGGCTACTCGCCGAGAGTATAAACAGTGCCATAAGGGAGGGTCTATCAATAAATGATGCATTGTTCATCTACGACGCATTATTTAGAAGGTATATTAAGGGAAAGGTGAAGGC
This sequence comes from Vulcanisaeta distributa JCM 11213, assembly GCA_001316125.1. Next base: position 105,787 of record BBCS01000001.1, on the reverse strand, counting down.
ATTAAGCTCTGCATCATATATTCTGCACATGATGATAAATAAGAGCCTTAGCGATGTGATACAGTCGATGAATAAGGTTAGTGTTGATGTTGATGATTATGATAATCATATCGATGCAATATTAAAGGCGGCCTCAAGAAGACCATGGTCATTTGTTAGAGCGATCTTCTCAGTAATTAATGAACTATCACTAATTGAACCAGGTATAATTAGTAAATTAATTAGGGAACTAATGGAGTAGTACTACCTCGTTATCTTCATTATGTTACTCATCTCCTCTATCAACTTGGCTCCTTGCCCCTCCTGGAACCACTTAATTATTGGCTCGAGGTACTTAACAACCTCATCAGCGACAGCATTCTTAAGGTCCAGGGGGGGTGTATCTTACCCTCGGTATACGCCTTGACTAATTCATCGAACGTCCAGAACTCAAGCCTTCCACCACCGTATTGTTGTGGTCTCTCGATAATGAATGGTCTATCCCTACGCTCCCTGAATGAGAACAAATGCGCAAGCTCAATCACGGGGGGGTTCATCTTAGTCTCCCTGGGTGGACAATACGCCTTGAGTATCTTTTGACGAATGGCTTCAGCACTATCGTGTAGAAATATGGCGGTATCCGGTAATGACTTGCTCATCTTCATCTCACTCAACTCCTCTTTAGACTCCTTCCCAGTTATGTTAAGGCTGGTATTAGGCTGTGAAATAGGGCTATTGGCTTTACCTTCTCATTATTAAGCATCAATGGGTAAAACCTAACCCTCAAAGCGACTTCCCTCGCAAGCACATAGGCCTTCCTCTGGTCAATACCGCCATGCGCAATGTGTGAGCCTATCACGAATACGTCAGCCACCTGGAGCAGTGGGTATACGAGCCATGACATGGGTATTGACTCACCCATCCTCCTACCAAGTATTGTTAGACTATGCCTAATGTCGGCTAGGTTCGTCATCCTGGCAAGGTCGAGTATTAAGTACCAGTACTCATCATTATTGTGGTATAAGTCGCTCGCCATGTAGAATTTAACGTTGTCTGGGTCTCCACCAAGAACCTCAATGGCTTTTTTGAACGTCTCTACGTAATACCTATTTGCAACCTTCCTAATTAGTTCAAGGTCACCGCCAAGTTTATTATTAAGCCATGAGTGCACATCAGCGAGCAATATCGAAACCTCAATACCAGCCCTCTGCAAATCAACAACCTTTGATAGACTTACAATGCCCGTACCAATGTGTATATAGCCACTTATTTCAAAGCCTATGTAATGCTTCAGCTTAGCCCCTGTCTCCAGGTATTGCCTTAACTCGTCAACCGTGAGTACCTCCTCCGTTGGATACCTGGTTATCAATGACAATCTCTCCTCAATATCCATTATTATTACCGTTAAAATTAAGATAATTAAGCTTTATTGATATAAATCTACGTGGTTCGGGTAGTCATTGATAGGATAAGGGCTTGGGGGGGTCATGTCAATGTTAGGGCTAGGCATAGGACCACGATTGAGATTACAAGGGATGATTACTTAACGCCCAGGGGGGGTGATTGTATAATCGGTATTAAGGCCGATAAGGGTTTATCGGGTATAAGCCCCGAACTTAAGGAGATTATTAAGAAGGATGGGTCAATAGTGATAGTAATGTTTGTGGTTGACGACTATCTCGACTACGTAGTTGGTATGGGCTCCTCAAAGCTCACCCTGGGCAATGATAATAAATTAATCATTAGGAGGAGTAATTACATTGATGATGCAACACTAATGATTAGGGCGAATAAGGCGGCGATTGATATAGATAGAAGGCTCATAGATAGGTTAAAGAAAGAGAGCTCCTTGACAGTCTATATTATAGGTGTTGACCTTGAGCAGGATAGAACAGTTGAAGGCGATGGCACTTAGGAAGTTGATCCACGTTGCACTATCTATATTTTTAATAATACCATTTATAGTGAACCTGAAGACCTACGGCATATCAACAACACTGTACTTCACGCTAATTACCCTAGGCGTTTCCGTGATATACGTTATCCAGGTTAAGAGGCCGATAATTACCATAGTCCTGCTTGATGCATTAACAAGCGCCAGGAGGTCAATACTACAGCAGATCACTAAGTCGCCAATAGGCTCGGCAATACCGATAGATACCCTAGACGATGGATTAATGAGACTTGAGAAGACCGTTAAGGAATTGCTTGAGAGTGTTGAGAGGGATTATGAAAGAAGAGGTGGCTACTTAGGCATTTTAATGGGCGCCATTGGCGTATTAATTAGTCAGTTGCTAACTGGTAATTACGTTATTTACGGGATAATGTCAGTGATAGTCTACGATACGATGAGCGCGATAGGTGGTATACTCCTCGGTAGAGTCAGGTTGCCCTTTAGTAATGCCACCATGGAGGGCACACTCGTGGGCATGGCATCGCTAGCCACAGTACTATTCCTATTCACGAATCAATTAATCGGCTCCCTGGCAGTAACAGTAGTTGCAGCATTAGCCGAAGCATACGGGATGGAGGATAACCTGGCGATACCAATAACCACGTCTTTAATGGCCATGGCCTCAGGTTACCCGTAATTATGTAATGACAAGATAATAGGCATTTACTTACGCCTACCCAAGGCCCTATAGAGCCTATCCTCATCCTGCCAAACCCTACTTCTCATTATCTCATCCCAAAGCCTATTGAAGACTGGATAGCCAAGCATCCTCTCGAGAGCCCACTCCCTAGCAAATGTGCCATCCTTAATTTGCCTAATCGCTTCCCTCATTAATTTCTTAACCTCATCAGTCACGTACCTAGGACCCCCCCAGGTTAAGTGGCCATATTGACTAGTCGTGGAATGACCCTTAAGCTGTGCGAATAATCCCTTCTCAACGATCGCCTTAGTAATGGCTATCAATTCACCAGAGGCCCAAAGCTCAAGCATGGCAGCCTCAGGAGACACGCCATTCTCAACAAGCACATTATAGCCCTCAGCCAGTAGAAATAAGAATGCCCCCCCAGCCCACGTATGCTCACTGAATAAGTCTGTTATCGTCTCCTCCTCAAAGCTCGACTCGACAGCCACACCACCTGGTTTACCAATGGCACCAATGGCCTTTGAGTATGCCAGTGCGTAGTCCCATGCCCTACCACTATAGTTATTCGCAACACCGATCAGTACGGGAAATCCCTTACCATTCACGAAGTTATCCCTAACTCCTTCACCGATCATCCTCGGAGCGACCATTATAACGTCAACGTCCTTAGGCGGCTTTATGAAACCATAATATACATTATAACCACTTAGGAAGACCACGATTTTACCTGGCGATAAATTCGGCGCAATGTCTCTCATCCAAACCTCTGGCTGAACCTCATCTGGAATAGCCATAACCACAACATCACCGCGCTTAACAGCTTCCGGTATTGAATACACAGTGAAGCCAAGACTCCTAGCTCGGTTTGCATACTCATCCTCTATATTACCTATTATAACGTTGAAACTACCATCCTAAGATTTAGGGCTTGGGCGCTTCCTTGGTTACCAAAGCCTATCATCGATATAACCTTACCCCTTATCAACTCAGCATCTCCGTCGAAGTAAAGCTTCGCCATAATAAGCAGATAATAAGCATTAATATAAACATTCATAATAACGCATTAGAATCCTGAGGTTTATCCCTCACTCCACCGCTTAAGTAATTCACGTGCAGCATTCACCCCAAGCTCCTCAGGATTTGATGGCGAACCGCTTAGCTTAACAAGGACTTTCCTCTCCCCCCCATTTAAATCAGCCATACCTGCAATAAACTCCATACGAGCCCCCTCATGAATGGCTATACCACCAACGGGTACGTGACATCCACCACCGATAGTCCTTAAGAACGCCCTTTCAGCTAATGCCTCAGCTAGCCTTGGGGGGGTCGCTAGCCTTATTCAGGAGATCTATTAGGTCCGTGTCCTTTTCACGGGCAACAACCGCTATTATGCCCTGCCCAGGCGCTGGTGGTAACACATCAGGGATATGCGGGTGTACTTAATGTTAAGTGATTTCACGTCATTTATTAGTCTCACAAGGCCCGCCTCCGCGATTACAATGGCGTCGTAATCGCCCCCCCTGATTAATTTATTAATTCGTGTGTCGACATTACCCCCCCTAATTACGTTTATTGAGATATCCCTCCTAACATTAAGGAGGAATGCCCTACGCCTAACACTTGATGTGCCAACCCTAGCACCACTTGGTAATGCCATTAATTCACTTGGGTAATCATCCTTAACGACTAAGACATCGAATGGCGGATCCCTAGGCGAGAACCCAGCAACCACAAGACCTGGACTAATCTCACTGGGCAGGTCCTTGAGGCTATGTACGGCTATGTCCGCCTCATTCCTCAGCAGCGCCAGGTTAACCTCCTTCTCAAAAATCCCCTTAACACCAATGGCATATAATGGCTTATCCTGAATAACATCACCTGTGGTCCTTACAATTATCACGTCAAACTGCACGTTAGGCTCAACCCTCCTAATCATGTTCATCACAATCTCCGTCTGTATCAGCGATAACCTACTTCCCCCCCTTGTCGCAATTCTAATCCTCATTACGCAATAGTCCTAGTAATCACTTATTTAAACACTAATTGATTGAGCGAAGTCCTGGTACTTCCTAAACGTGTCTTCACATATTATGCTTGTACCATCCTAGATGACAAGTATAGCTTTATCTTCTCAACAGCCTCAACGGCCGGGCACGACTTAATTATACCTTAATTACCTCCTTATCCTTATCATTAACTCTAAGCTTACCCTCAATAACCTCATTAATATAATCATCATAAATAGGCAATATGGGTATCACTGCATCAACGTTTTTCCTAATAAAGTCGGGATCCACAGACCATGGATTACTACTCTCAAACACAATAACTAAGTGCTTAGCCCTGGCTATGTTCAAAAGCTTAAGCACATGGTTCAAATCCTCGTTAATCGCTCCCTCAAAGTTCGGTACGTGAACTATCGCATTATCAATTATGGAAATACTTGGGTCCTTATAATCAATAATCGCCACTCCAAGGTGCTTAGCCACATAATTTATTAACGCGGTCTTCCCCGACTTAGGTGGACCCACCACTAATATTGACGTTATGTACTTAAGCCCAAGGTTACTCATCATATCTCTTAACCTAATAGACGAGTCTATGTAATCAATGAGTTTAGACTTCGTGTTCATACTTATCAAATCAACGGGATCAAGCATAATCATAACATTGGCATCGACACTCTTACCCCCCCTAGTCCTGGGCTTCTCCCTCGTCGTCTCGCCTTTCGTCTTTTCCTTACGTATCGAGGGCTTAGGACCCTCTAAGGCCTTTTCCTCCTTCGTAATACCCTTTTCCAGTTGCAAATTAGTGGCTACCTCATTATTCCTGTTCACGCTTTCCTCATTAACTACTTTGGCAGGTGTTGTCGTAATTCCCATATTTATTGGTACGTTACTTGCTTGAATTGGCTCCTCATTAATTGGAGTTGGGCTATTATTTGGGACGTTAGTGTTAATGACCGTCTCAGTCATATTACCTTGCTTTAACTGTATCTCCTCAACATTCTTAGTCTGCTTCTGATTAATCTCCGTGTTTTTCATCTCGCCATAAGTTATAACTTCAATACCGTACTTCCTCAGTTTACTTATAACGTCATTACTACCATTGTTTATTATTAAGGCATAAAGCTTCATGCGTTTATTATAGTCAATTAATCTTAATATCATGTCCTTATTAATTTCGTTTGGAATCAATACAAGTAATGCCTTCTCATGGGTTTTAATAAACCAATTAACGTCATTTGTTAACTCATTAATATCGCCCTTAATTATGAATCCCTTAGCTCTAGTTAATCCAAATAATGCCTTTGCAATTATTTCAACCTTATCCTGAGGTAATGAGACATGCAATGCCGCTACCCCCCCGGTCTTAGATAATATATTTACTACGGCATTCACAAGATCAACATCGTCCTTAGGCAATTTCTTAATCCAATAACCGTACTCGGTGATCATTAATGGATCAATTATTGGTATTACAATTGGGGACCTCCTTCTAGTACGTAGTACTGATTGAGTCACTACCTTAAGCCTAGACTGCGCAATATCAAGTGCGTAGGTACTAAACCCAACAATTAGCGACCCAACGACAAGTAGTGGTGTTATGTAATAATTCCATAAATCATTAATTAAGGGTATATAAAGGAGAGATACCGTTATTAATTGTGGTACCAAATTCATTATTATTTGCGATATATCTCTACTCATTGGCCATATTATGGTGAGTCTCGGTAAATACCTGCTTATCAAAGGTGGTATTGTCATGATTATTATGAAGACGAAGTAAAGCATCACATTACTTAATTCACTATATATAGTGAGTAAATTACCTGAACCATCGAATATTAGGGGGGGCTCCATTCCACGTATTAAGTCCAGGTTCGTTACGTGAATGACCATTATCGGCGTCCACGTAATACCCTGGTACGCAACACCAATTACGTACAGTAATGTGAGGAGTGAGAAGATGACCGTTGACCTGACACTATAGCCCTTTACAGATGGTGCTATTGAGAGGGGGGGTATTGATAGCCAATACAGCGGTGTGAATAGTAAGGCCCATGATACTATGGCTATGTCATTAATGACACCAGCTCGGTTATTAAGTAGGTAGTTAGGAGCAGTGGCATTATTAGTAATGATGCATGGCCTAGGGCTGTAATGAATGTCAGCACCACATATGTTACTAAGATGCTGTCGTTAAACCGTACCTTTTAAGTGCCGATGATGTAATGATTAGGGCTAATAATGTTATAAATACGTAGAAAGGTATTATTGGAAAGACTATGTAAAGTAATGTGGCTGTAACAGTATCCGTTAGCGTAAAGAGAATGTTTGTTATTACGTTCTGTTTCACATAATGAAAACTACGAGATACTTTATAAACCGTTTCTTTCTTAATAATTGAAAGAGAGAAACCACGTGAAACCTCAGGAGAAACTGAGAGAAACTAAACGTCAGCATGTATCGACTTAATGACGTCGATCCATGGATTGTCCCGTATAAAATCAGGCAACGAATCATTACTAAACTGCTCATTATTAACAATACTGCCCTGCCCCCTTCACAGTACTAGGGATGCAACCATCCTTACTCCTCTTCTCAAGCTCCTCAACCTTCTCAATGAGCTTGCCAATTAATCCTTAAGGGATTTCAATTCCTTTATTAACTCACCCTGATAAGCACTCTCATATAAATAATCATTCCTTAGTTGTGGATCAGGCATTCCCGTAATGATAGATAGGCTCACGTTAAGGATATTGCCATAACCACCTAATAAGTATGAGCTATTGTTATTATTCATTTGAGCGTCTACTCTACTTAATTGCTTATCATCATTAAGCTGATTTGATACCTGATCAATATTTTTAGTGAAGGCCCTATACTTAGATATTGCCTTGTACACGGTGTTTACGGATATACCGAGCTTCTGAGCTATTTCCTTGGGTTTCAATCCCTCATTAAAGTAAAGCTTAGCAGCTAACTCCTCAGTCTTCGTTAATTTACTCGACATACATTTATTGGTACTGTCCTCGGTTAAAAATCAGTTTATGTCCTTAAATTAATGAATTACCCATGTAATACTTATTAATATACAGTAGCAATGATAAATAATATAAGGGAAGACCAACCACTCCTAAAACTTGATGAACGTAAAGGCCACGATCGCGGTTCACGGAGGTGCTGGTAGCCTGGGTTACTTCGTTAATGAGGGGGGGCACAGACAAAGATACTTAAATGGTTTAGTAAATGCTGTAAGGGCAGGTCTCGAGGCAGCCAAGAGGGGGGGTAATGCCCTGGACATGGTCGTTGAGGCCGTTACATCCATGGAGCTTGATGGATCTTACGATGCTGGTAAGGGTTCGGTACTGAATTTATATGGTGAGGTTGAGCAGGACGCCGGCGTCATGTGGGGGGGTAAAGACCTAAGTGTTGGAGCTGTGGCATCTGTTAAGCATGTTATAAATGCGATAAGGCTCGCTAGGCTTGTTATGGAGAGAACCGATCACGTATTAATAACCGGGGGGGAGGGCGCTGAAGAATTAGCTAGGCAATTTGGGCTTTGGGTACCATCAACGGAATTAATAAACGAATCTAAAATCAATAGGTATAAATCCTTGCTCAGGAATTTACGTTCACGATATGAGAAAAACACGGACCTCGCCAGGAGGTTAGGCTTATTGGGTACGGTGGGCGCAGTCGCACTGGACAGGGATGGTAACCTGGCCGCGGCAACGTCGACGGGCGGTACGATACTTAAGTGGCCTGGTAGGGTTGGCGATTCACCGCTTCCAGGTGCTGGCTATTGGGCTGAGAACGGCGTGTGCGCGGTGTCTGCTACGGGCATTGGGGAATTCATCATTAGGGCCATGGCCTCATTTAGGGTTGCCATGCTGATTAAAGGCGGCATTAAGGTCGGTGATGCCGTTAAGCAAGTCGTTAATTACGTGACCAGCCTATTCGGTCCAGGTAATATTGGGTTAATAGCAATTGATGGTTTAGGTAATGTAGCTTCAGCATTTAATACGGAGGTCATGGGAAGGGCATGGAGTAAGGAGGGCATGGACAAAGTAATAGTGGCGCACTTCCCCCCCAGCGATCCATTCCCATGAGTGAGTGCTTTTTTCATATGAACTTACTTATGAAGTCATTAAGTCTCTCGCTGATTCTTCTTGCCCGTTCCCTAAACGCTTGATAATCCCTGGACTTATCATAAATTATCTTACCATTAACGATTACCATATCCACGTCTGAGCCGTCCGCTGAATAGACAATATTTGATAGAATATTATCAAGCCTAACAGGTTGAAGTCTTGGGCTACCTAAGTCAAGTAACACTAGGTCTGCTACGCAACCACTATTTACGCAACCACCATTAAGGCCTAGTAATTTATAGCCATTAAGTGTTGCCGCCTTGAATGCGTGAATCGCCTTAATGCTCACGTCCCAGTATGAGTGTCTCTGAAGCAGTACTGCCATCTTCATCTCTCTAAACATATCAAGGGAATTATTACTAGCAGGCCCATCAGTGCCCAACGTCACCACAACGCCAATATCCATTAACTCCCTCATTGGAAAGTGACCGGCAGTGGCCAGTTTCATGTTTGATGTTGGTGCGTGGGTTACACGGGCATTAGCCCTGGCTATAATATTCAACTCCCAATTAGTAACCCATCCCAAATGAACGAGTTGAGCCCTACTAGAGATTAAACCCAGTGAGTTTAGGTATTCCACAGGGAACATGCCATACTTCTTCTTCGACTCATAAACCTCATCCCTTGTTTCAGACACATGCACCTGGATTGGTAAATTAAGACCATAACTTAGGTCTTTAATCCTCAACAACGTATCCTTACCCACAGCATAGATACTATGGACATTTATTATCGGTCTTATCAACGATGAATCACCGTACTTACTCACGAAATTCCTTAATTCATTCTCAACACATGAGGGTCTCCTTAATGTGTCTATGAACGTGGGACCAAGCAGCTCTCAACCGTACTTTAACGCTACGTCAGCGGTCACGTCTGGGTAATGATACATGTCTATGAATGCCGTTGTACCGCTCATTAACATCTCAATAATAGATAACTCACTGCCGAGGGCCACTACGTCCCTCGTTAATTCACGCTCCACACTCCACATCTTACTAAGCCAAGTCATTAATTCGGCATCATCATAGAAACCCCTCAATAGAGACATTGGTGTATGGGTATGCGCATTAACAAGCCCTGGAATCACGACATGACCTGAACAATCAATCTCCTCAAACCCACCCTCAGTTATAGTGCCAACATTCATTATTAATCCGTCACTAATCGCTATATCCGCGTTCCTAAGTATCCTAAGCTCATCATTAATCCACGTCAGTACGAAGTCGCAATTTTTAAGTAGATAATCCATGAGCGACCAATGTTATAGCTTATTTATTATCTAAAACCTTTGGTTCCAGGTGTACGGACTTAATTATGTAAATCCATGAATATTGACCTAATTTCTTAACTTCACCATCATCAATGACAACCCTATATCTAAATAATGGTGCATCGACAACGAAGGTCTCCCCCTCACCACCCTCTAATGCTGGGTTGAAGCCGTACTTCAACGCTGAGCTTATTAATTCCTCAATATCATCAAGTGTTAACACCCTGCCTAATAACCTAGGTTTATACCATGGTACTTATTGACGTTAATACGAACCTAAATCCCTGGCGATATAAATTCCTTAAGTAAGTGACTTGATCCTTCCTCCATAACGGTGAGTAAACCCTTAAACCTACGTCGTGGGCTACAATGTTTATCATCATCCTCTGATAATCAGATAATAAAGCCCCCCCAGTCACTATACCAATGATCCCATACTTCCTCTTAACTTCGTTAAAAGCGATCTTCAAGTCCTCAAGCTCAAGATCCCTAACGCCACTAGTCTCATAAATAACCTGGGAAATGCCCAACGCCTCCGCTTGATACCTTGTCCACTCAATATTTGGGTAGTGGAACATCCATGAGTCAACACGGTGAGGCATTAACGTGAGCAGACAAACAACGTCAAAACCCTTAAGTACAGCCCAATGTAAAGCGTAAGTCGAGTCCTTACCACCTGAGAATAATGAACAAACCTTCATTATCGATGTTTCTAAGCCTATAAAAATTTAAATATTAATTTAGATCGTACTTAAAACCAAATTGTAAAACTCGTACGTAGCAAAGGAGAACTTATGAAAAATTTAATATTCGTAATCCGTAAATAGAAATGTTTTTAATTCACTAAGTAGCGCCCAAACCCTCGATGAGTAGCGAAGGAGAGGAGTGGCAGTTCCCTGAGGATTGGGAGTACTCGGGCGGTGTACCAGAGAGATTGTTAAAAATTAGGCTAAGTGCATACTGTGGCCATGTCTTTGAGGTCGAGATGGGAGAGTCTTGGTATAATATGGGTATATCAATAACATGTCCAAAGTGCGGTAAGCAATTCTCGATAAGCATGTATGGAGAGGTCATTGGCGAGGTTAAAAAGACGGCAAAGAAGTGACATTAAAATTAATAACCTGGTGTTGCTTAATAATGAGCAATGTGAAGTGTATTGATGATCTATTGAACACCCTAATGACATTTTACTCTGTGGCAGTTGTAGAACATTATATGATCTTCCTATTGCTAATTAAGTCTAAGAATAATGAGGCTATGTATGATCAATTATTAAATGCTGTGAGAGATCATTTAGATAAAGAGAATAGAATGCTAAATAACATGTTAGGATTAATGGAATGCCTAGATGAAAGTAAAATGTCTCTAATTAATGAGCTTATTAAGAATGTTCAAAATGGGATTACGTTAGTTAATGATCCGGAATTCATAAGCAGTTATATTAATGACTTTGTAACAGCTGTGAAGGCTCTAGCTAGATATATCTTGAACCATGAGGAATTATTCTCAAGAGTAATTAACTCATTACGGGAGAATGTTAGGAAATATATGGATAATCTTATATGATTTTTATAGATGATAATTCTTCTTATGATAGGAATTGCGGAGGTACCTGAGTTAAGTTCTTTCTAATGGCCTCAACACTCGCCAAGAACTTCTTCCTCTGCTCCTCATTTAAGTTCAATTCTATTATTTTTTCAACACCATTCTTGCCAAGCACTACCGGAACCTCAGCAAAGACGTCCTTAACACCATACTCGCCATCTAGGTACACAGATGCCTCGAATATTCTCTTTCTATCCTTCTTTATCGAATCAACCATTAATGCAAGGCCAGCTGCTGGACCCCCCCAGTTACTACTGAAGCCTCTTAGGTTAGTTATCTCTGCACCTGCTTGAACTGTCTTCTTAACAATATCGTCATACTGTTCCTTTGTTATGAACTCAGTGAGTGGCTTTCCATATACGAAGGATGCCTCCGGCACTGTACATGTTTTCGCCATGCTGCCCAAGCACAACGGTATTATTGACTCTGGGGGCGATACCAACTAGCAGGGATGCATAGTAGGCCATTCTCTGTGAGTCAAGAACACCGCTGAAGCCGATGACCCTATTCCTTGGGAAGCCAAGCTTCTTGTAAAGCACGTAAACCATCGCATCGAGTGGGTTTGTCGTGATTATAACAATGGAGTTCGGCGCGTACTTCCTAATCTGCTCAGCTATTGAGGCTACGATTTCCGCATTCTTACCTGCCAATTCCTCCCTGGTCATTCCAGGCTTTCTGGCGAGACCAGCAGTGACTATTACTAGGTCACTACCCTCCATGTCCTTATAATCATTACTACCCCCCCTATACCTAACAGACTTACCAAGTATTGCAGCCGCGTGGTTCAGGTCAAGGGCCTCGCCCTGTGGTAGGTTCTTTATTACGTCTATGAGGACTATCTCATTGTCTGGTTCGAAGAACATGAGGAAGGCGGCTGTGGTTGCACCAACACGGCCGCTACCTATTATTGTTATCATCTAATTCACCCATTACTTACGTTAATTAACGTGTTTTTAACTTTAATCCATCTACAATGTATCATTGATAATAAGCACTTCTGAATTTGCGATTTCAATTTATGAAAGACATTACTGAATCACCTATTACTTACATTTTACATTTAACTATGGAAAATCCTGACGCCTTCCTTAATCTATTCATTACAGCTAATCCAATACCCCCCTCTCCTCAATACCCTCAGCAATGCCTAAATTCACATTCAACTTATCAAGATTCCTCAATGAATCAAATAATGATGCGGCTATTGTGTATGGATTCTCCCTATAACCCATTATTATTATTGGTAATTCATTAATTTCAGGGTAATTCATTAACTTGCTTGCTGTTTCCTTCGTAATTAATAACGCTATTTTCAATTTCTTATTTAAATAATCCAAGGCCACATCACGTAACAACCTAACTAATGAATCATACTCCTCACACTCAACAACTATTAATTGCGTGCGTGGTGCATAATGCCTATACTTCATACCAGGCGCCAGGCAGCATCAGCCTCCCCCCCTAAACCCCTCGCAAATTCTGGAACCACGATCTCGGTGTTAAATAATGACCTTAACTCCTCAATTGTAAAGGGACCAGGCCTTAATAATACAGGTGGGTTTCTCGTTACATCCACTATCGTAGACTCAACACCAAAGAACGTAGGCCCTGCGTCAAGTAGGATCATCTCAACATCGTCGTTGGCGTAATCCTCAACTATATGCTCAGCTAATGTAGGGCTTGGTCTACCCGACTTATTAGCGCTCGGTGCGGCTATGGGGGTTCCAGACGACTTAATTAATGCAAGCGCCACGGGGTGCGCAGGCGACCTCACAGCCACTGTATTGCGACCACCGGTAACCTCCTTAGGCACGTCAGGAGACTTAGGCAGAATTAGAGTGAGGGGTCCTGGCCATGCCTTCCTAATTACTGGTAATACAATTTCCGGTATATCAACGGCAACTCTATTGAGTTCCCTCATATCCGATATATGTACTATAAGTGGGTTATCCGGCGGTCTACCCTTAGCCTTAAAGATCTTTAAGCATGCTTCGCCATTAAATGTATCTGCGCCCAGCCCATAGACAGTCTCCGTGGGGGAATGCCACTAAGTATCCATTCTTAATGTAATCACTTGCCTCCCTGATTATAGAGTTATCAGGATTTAGAGGGTCTACCTTACGTACTTTAAGCATCATGTTTATCAATACCTAGCACTTATAAATCCATCTACGTAAAATTGCTATACACGGGTAATTATTATCAATAAGCTAGATAGGTTTATAAATAAGTCTCCGTGACACTGTTGGTGATTATTAATGGCAGTGTCTAATGAAGAGACAATGGGCACCGCAAATAATGAAGAGATAGAGGAACCAATATTCAAGACAAATCTGCCTAACGACAAAGTTAAGGAGTTAATAGAAATTTTGCGTAATGTGTATGACCCAGAAATACCGATTAATGTGTATGACCTAGGACTTATTTATGAAATAATGATGGATGATGATAAGGTTGTTCATGTAAAAATGACACTAACAGCAGTGGGTTGCCCACTATCTGAAAACCTTGGTTATCAGGTTGGTGCCGCAATTCAACAGGCTATACCAGACGCAAAGGACATAGAGATTGACGTGGTCTTTGACCCGCCCTGGACCCCATTAAAAATGACGAAGCTAGGACGCGAGATGTTTAAGGCGATCTATGGCTATGACATTGTCGAACAATGGTTAAAGACCCAGAACGAACAAAATCCCCCCCAGGTAAGTGAGGGTGAACAGGGAATTAATGAAGGTCAAGGTCAATGATTATTTCTCATTGTCTATTTCTAAATAACCACACTTCTGTATTATGAATAAAAGATTTAAAAGGTATATTTAGAATAGAAAATGTGCTATCATCAACAAGCAGTATTCCATCAAGAAGAACGCTGACTGAGCGGGTACAGCAAAAACTAAATGAAATATTAGGATCAAGTGACTTAATAAAGTTCGTCGCCTTAGTTACAATGGATGGATTCACAATAGCATCAGGGATGAGAGATAATATTAACGTTAACCCAAAGTGGTTAGGCGCATTAATAGTGTCCTCAATAAAAAACCTCGAACTTAACCTAAGAAAGGCATTAAACGAGGCAAACCTATCCGAGTTAGTGATATCCCTAGGGCAGGATCTACTGATTGTAAAATCCATTGGTAAGTTGGCATTAATAATGATTGTTGATAAGGCATTGGACATGAATTTTGTGATGTATGAGATTGAGGAAGGGTTACGTGATCTATCAACGGATTTAGGTTTAGGAAGGAGCGAGTAATTTTAATCATTTAATTAATTGGAGTTACCGTCAGACCCCCCCTCCTCGTTTGCCATACTATTTAACGACTCTATTAATGCGGCTGATGTTAGATTCTCAATTAATTGCTTCGACTTTTCATAATATGCATTAATCAACTGTAATAGCTTCTGCTTAACATAGTCTATTGGCTTTGTATAATAAACATAGGTATAGCCTCCATTCTTAGCGAGTACAGGTCTCCTAGCGATTAGACCAAGTTGGACAAGCTTAACTAAGGACCTCTCAATGGTGCTTCTCGACTTATTCATCTCCTTCGCTATTTCGGCTACGGTCAATGGTTCCTTGGCCTTATTCTGTAATAGATAGTAAATCTCAACCTCAGTTGGTGAGAGTCTAAGTATGCACCTAAGGATGTATTTAATATCAACATCCTCAAGGATCTCTTCGGTACTCTTCTCCTTAATTGTTATGAGAGACACCACGTTAACCACCGACATCAGTGTCACAGAGTTTATTTATAAACCTTTTTCTCCAACATTTTCCACTATAAATGCATGATTTTATCAAATTATTTATATATAATTAAGACCTTATAGCTCTACAGTGACACCCATATTCTTACTTTTCACTAAGTTATATATGTAAGTTGCCGCTGCAAGATCCTCGACCGCAATACCAACAGACTTAAACAACGTAATATCCTCATCCCTTAATCTACCTGTCTTACCCCGCTTATTATCTCACCTATCTCAATTAAATTCTTTTCAGATATTAAGCCATTCTTCATTGGAATTATTATATCACCAGTCTCATTCATAACGGCAACACGTGAGTCAACCGCTACCACGGATGCTTTACGAATAGCATCATCATCCAATTCTCTGGCATTAATCTCAGGGGCACCGATTGATACTATGTGCATTCCCTCATGAAGCCATGAACCACGAATAACAGGTTCTTTACTTGTTGTTGCCGTTATTACGATATCGGCCCGCCTAACAGCGTCATAACCTGAGTCAACTACCACGGCATCAATACCTCTATCCTGGGCTATTTTAGCCAATTCAAGAGCCCTTTCTCTCGTCCTTGAGTGTATGAACACTCTCCTTATGGGAAAAGCCCTAAATAATAATATTAAATGGTACCTTGCCTGCAATCCGGCACCAATAATTGCCACGTTATCCATACTTCGTGCCATATACTTAATCGATACCGCAGTCGCAGCTGCGGTTCTCCACGCTGTTAATGCCGTGCCATTAATGACTGCCATTGGTTGTCCCGTAACATCATCCATAAGTACGACAATTCCCTGGGTCGTTGGCAGACCACGTGCTCTATTGCTCTCAATAACATTGACTATTTTAACGGAAAATCCGAGGTTACGTGCGCCACAGGGCATGACACCCCCCCACCAGTCATTATTAAGGTAAATAACCGTTCTTTGAGGCATCTTAACAACGCCGGAGCTATAGTCCTTAAAAGCCGCGGCTATGGCATTTATTAACCCGTTAACGCCATCCTTACTATCTAAGACCTCATCAATCTCCCTTCCATTTACTATTAACAGTCTCATATTACATTTGAACTATGATGAAAAATTTAAGCATTATTCTCTATAGAGATGAATAGAGAAACACCGTCTATATATTTTGCGACAGATTTATTAATTCTAGCTATAAGTAAAATAGTAGGTGAGATTATGGAGATTAAATGCATTAATTGCAAGTACTTTAGACTTCATGAGTTACGCGATAATATCGGTATTTGCACGAATAAGGATAGCCCATACTACATGAGGTTGGTCATGACCGAGTGGCAATGTCCATTTTTCGTAGAGTTTAATGAGGAGAGGGATGAGGATGAATTTTACTGGTGCTCGGATTGTAAGACAATGGTACATAAGTCATTATTATCACTTCATAAGGGACATAAATTAGTTAAGATACCGTACATTGACGAGGAATCCCACTTAGAAACCTATGTAGCTGATTAGACCTACCTCCTTCAAATCACATTCAAACAGTATTTTCGCACAAAGCTCTCAATGGACTTGGCTATTACCCTAATATCCTTACCCCTAGGTGTATGCGGCATACCCTCAACACGTATTAACTCAATCACATTACCAAGTGATTTAGCCCTATCATAGTAATCCTCCACCTGCCTTATACTCACTAACTCATCATTAGTGCCATGAATTAGAAGTATCGGCGGTAGGTTAGGTCTTAAGTAATTGATTGGTGAGGTCTTCGCGAGAAATTCCTCAGTAACCTGCCTACTATCAATTCTCATTAATTCCTCATAAGTCCTCCTTCTAATACTACCGGGCTCGCCTGAGAGCAACCACTTAATCTGCGCTAATCTATCGGTTGGTCCTGACACGGAGATCGCACAAGCCACTTGATCCACGGTTGATGCGGTAAGTAGCGCTATTGTACCACCCATTGAGTGTCCAGCGATAACATATCTGTCATTAGTTCCCTCAAGTAGTTCCTTGACCTTATTAAGGCCATCCTCAAAATCCCTATATGTTGGTGCTATTACCTCTAGGTTTAATGATTTCAATGGGCCAATAAGCCAATTTATCTTCTCGGGACTTGAACCAAAGCCATGTAGTGCCAGTGCCTTCATTGTTAGGGCATGCGCATTGAATTGGTTATAAAGTTTTGGTGCCGGTGGAGAGTTAACCTAATAAATTTATTATTAGGATCCTAACATCGATCATGGCAAAATCAAGAAAGACAAAAAGACCCCCCCAAAGGCGTAGAGGGAAGCTGTTTTATTTAGCGCTGGCGTTAGTGATACTCGGTGAGGCAGCATTCATAATTGTCCTATTCTTACCTGGCATGGTATCTAAACTAACAATGAACCAACAAACCCAGACTGAGCTTAATGCCACGGTTATTACCAAGTATATGCTCTCAACATTGATAAATCCATATAATAATTCGATAGTAAATGCCACAGCGTTAGGATTGATAAATAACACGAAGCCCATATTAATGTACTTAACAGTTAATGACCCATATTTAATAGATGAATCATGCAATGTCTGGTCAATACTTTATAATGCCGCGCGGTATCATAATTATAACGTTATAATTATCGTATTTCCTAATCCGCCAACCCAGGCTCCCGCAACATTATCAGTGATTCAGCAATTTGATAATTACGTATATGAACTTTGTAATTTCAGTCCCGAAACATCGAACTTCATAGTTACGACCGCATTTTGGGGGGGTAATTATACGTATGGATCGCAAGTGCTTATCGTTGGTTATGGAACGTTATTACCGCAATTACTCACCAAATTAGGTATTAACGCAAGTAGTGTTTACTTCCCATTGCTAATAGTAGTTAAGCCTTATAATACCGTAAATGTCTCAGGGATAATCTATGGCTCACAGCTCATGAATGACACATATCTAAATAAGACATTATTTACATCATCAGGGAGTAGTTAATCGGGTAAAAACCTCGTGCATTTACTGGGCTCCTCGTCATGAAGTATCCTACTTATTGATTCCAAATCCCATATTGCACATAAGTAGGTCCTTGTATACCTAGCTAATTCCATCGCGGACTGGATTTTCTTCATGAGACCTCCTGTCACGTCTATATGATGAGTACTCCTCTCATTAACAATGGATGCCTTAGTTAATTGCTTGATGACATTACCATTGACATCAAGTATTCCAGGTACGTCAGTCAGGAATATCGATGCTAATGGCCTTAACTTTGAGCCTAAGTCAAGCATTATATCATCACCGCTAATTATGGAGAAATCCTCATCACTAGCAACAACGTCTCCATAAAGCATTGGTATTACACCCCTTTCAATTAATTCAATTATGTGCATAGGTTCTATCAACAGGTGGGGGGGCTTGCCATCTTTAATTATGTATATTGACCCTGTCTTTAACGGATAAATGGGTAACCCAACTAACGCCAATGTAAGTGTTATTTTCATGCTTAAATTATTAAGTACGGCTGAGGTGAGGGATATACCAATTAATTGGTCGTGATCCCTATACCTATTTAATCCATAGGCCAATGCCATGGGATGCGCGAAGCTACCGCCTCCGTGAACTAGGATAAACCTATTACCTGACCTGAACTCCTTAATGAATAAGGTGCCCAGTTTCCTTACCCAATCCTCCCTATAACTAAGTGGTCTTGACTTATCACTTATTGCGCTACCCCCCCCTAACTTTATCATGAAAAGCTTCATTGGCTCTCCGGTGGTTAATACCGTAAGCTGGACTTATAAGTATGAGGTTATTCATGCTTTTAATAGGTTTCACTAGAATTCCCTAGTTACCGTAAACCTCAAAATCTCCCTAAGATCATCAACAAACTCATTGCTCCCTAACTCACTTAATGCCCTCTCAGACTTCTCCGCAAAGTCCATGGCGATTTTCAACGCGTTTTCCCTGGCGTTAGTCTTCGATATTATCTCCACAGCCCTCTTAACATCGTCATTCGTAACGGTAATCCTACCGAGAATGCCCAATAATTCCTCCCTATCCTTATCGCTTAACTCCTTCAACGCCATTACAACGACTGCATTACCCAACTTATGCTCCTTAATATCCTTACCAATTTCCTTACCAAATTTCTTAACATCACCAAAAATATCCAGTATGTCATCTAATACTTGAAAGGCAAGCCCTAGATACGTGCCATAATCAGCCAATGGCTTAACACAATGTGGCGCATTGGCGGACATCGCGCCAAAGACTGCAGCCGTTCTTATTAAAGCAGCTGTCTTGAGACTTATCATCTTGATATAAGTATTATACAAAGTCTCCCAATTACTCAGTAACCTGGGCCCCAATCTATTCTCTACGAAGTATGGATCCCTACGCCCAGCATACTCAAGTAAGATATCTAATCGCTCACCCTCATCTATTGCGCGTATCGTATTCGCCGTCTCCTTCGCGAAGGCTATTGGATCCCTAGTCTCGAGTATAGCTTCTTCAATGGCCTCCCTATACCATATACCAATTAGTATTGCTGCGTAATCACCATACTTAGCTCTAACCGTAGGCTTGTTTCTCCTTAATAATGCTTCATCTATTATGTCATCATAGATCAGGGAGTAATTGTGTATCAACTCCACGATTGCTGCGGCGGGTAGTGCAACCCTATAATCACCACCACAAGCCCTCGCGGCTGTCAACGTTATTAATGGTCTTAATCTCTTACCGCCAGTGGATACTTGGTAAATCACGGCATCCCTAAACTCCTCACTCACCTCCTTACTTAGGTATTTAATTAGTTGCTCATCAATTTCACGTCCATAGAGGTTATGAAGCTTCTCTAAAATGTCCATCGGGTTTACGATTAACGCCAGTAATTAAGTTATATCCTCATGATACCACGATATTTTTAACTGTTGAATATAAATTAGTTAATGTCTAAAGCAATTGTTAACCATTAATTATGGACAAAGCTTAATATTGCTTAATCAATTGCTAAAGACGTATGAGCCAGGATGTAGTCATTACGGGCTTCGTAAGGACACCCATCGGTAAATTTGGTGGCGCATTTAAGAACGTTAAGACACCTTACCTAGCGGCTGAGGCCATAAAGGCGTTGATTAGGAGAACAGGCGTTGAGGGTAAGCTTATTGACGAGGTTGTCTTTGGATCAACACTTCAGGGCGGTATGGGTCAAAACCTTAGTAGGTTCGCGGCATTGCTTGCTGGGTTGCCGATAGAGGTCAGTGCATTTACCGTCAATAGGGTTTGCTCATCAGGAATGCAGGCGATTATTGAGCTGTTAGGGCCTTAAAGGTTGGTGACGTAAATGTGGTAATTGCAGGTGGTGCTGAGTCCATGAGTACGCAACCACTTGCTCTGCCACATGAGGTTAGGTGGGGGGGAATTAAGCACTTAATTGGTAGGGATTTAAGATTCATTGATTTGATGATTTATGATGGGTTAACAGATCCCACAAACATGATGCTCATGGGTCAGGAGGCCGATAAGGTGGCCATGGAACACGAAATAACTAGAGAGGAATTAGATAAGGTGGCTTATGAGAGCCATATGAGAGCTCTAAAGGCCACTGAGAATAAGTATTACCTCGAGCTGGAGCCCGTAGACACCGTGATAAATGGCGAGAGGGTTTACCTGGATAGAGATGAGGCATTAGACCTGATACAAGCCCTGAGAAATTAGCTAAGCTAAAGCCCGCCTTTGGACCCAATGGCTTACATACTGCCGGTAATTCATCACAACTATCTGATGGTGCTGCGGCGCTGCTGTTGACCACTATGGATAAGGCTAAGGAGCTTGGTTTAAAGCCCATTGCGAGGATCGTTGGCTATGCGTGGCACATGCTTGAGCCTGGAGATTCCCGGAGGCGCCAATCTATGTGATTAGGAAATTACTGAGCAAGGTTGGTTGGAGCATTAATGACGTGGATGTTTTCGAGGTTAATGAGGCCTTCGCAGTGGTTAATGCCCTAGTGAATAAGGAGTTGGGTATACCGTATGATAAGATGAATATATTTGGCGGTGCAATAGCCTGGGCCATCCACTTGGTGCTAGTGGTGCTAGGATAGTTACGACATTAATATCGGCGTTAATGCATGTTGGTGGTAAGAGGGGGTGTGGCGGCGCTGTGTCATGGCACTGGTGGTGCCACGGCAGTGGCTATAGAGATGCTTTGACTAAAGCAAAAGGCTTTTAAATGCAGCAGTCCCATCCATCCATAGTATGTTGATGCCCTGGAATAAGGGATTTCTCGGAGTTGAAAATAATGATAAACTTACTCAAGAAATATAGGGGGTTATGCAACGACTCTCATAAGCCTATACATCAACGGTAATAGGCCGATACCCGATGTCGTATCGATGCTTAGGCAGGAATGGGCATTGGCAAGCAATATCAAGGATAAGACCACGAGAACGCATGTTCAAGATGCACTAGAGAGGATCATAAATTCGATAAAGGGCATCTCAAAGGCCCCCGAGAACGGACTTGCGATATTCGCAGGCTTTCACATGATAAATCCAGGTAATTATGAGTGGGTTTTTCACGCCATAATACCCCCCAATACCAATATCGACATTTAAGTACATCTGCGATACGTCATTCCACACTGAGATACTTGAGAGCATGGTTAAGAGTAGCGACACTTACGGGATAATAGTGATTGAGAGGGGGGGTGAGGCAGTCATTGCGTTGCTGAGGGGGGGTAATTATTGGGAGATTGTTGATAAGGTGGAGTTCTTTGTGCCAAATAAGCACGCGGCTGGTGGACAATCAGCCTTAGGTATAAGCGACAGACGGAGCATTTAGCCGAGACATTTTACAAGCTAGTTGCTGAGAGAGCCAATAAGGTATTTACCGAAATACCAAGCCTAAAGGGTATCGTCGTTGCTGGGCCAGGACCAACGAAGGAGGAGTTCCTTGAGGAGGGTGAGTTAGATCATAGGATTAGGGATAAGGTCATTGCCATCGTATCGGCATGCTGCGCTGATATTGGTGGGGTTCTCGAGGCCATTAGGAATGCTGAGGATAAGCTTAAGGAAACTGAGTATGTTAAGGCTAAGAAATTAATGGAGGAAATCATGTACCTAGCCGTTAAGAAGCCCGAGTACCTAATTTATGGTAAGGACTCGGTGATGGACGCGGTTAAGAAGGGCATTGCTAAGATGGTTGTTGTTAGTGAGGACGTTGGTGAGGATGAAATTATGAATCTGACAATAATGCTTAAGGGTAGGAAGGATATTGAATTATTCGTAATGCCTAAGTCTGTTGAGGAAAACCTGACACTAACGCAAACATTCGGCGGCTATGTGGCTATTTTATCAACACCATCATGGATCCTCGAGAGTTATAATGAGAACCAGGATAAGAGTAGCTCATAAGGCATTGTTTAAAATATTCCCTTTTAACCACCGCCGGCTGGTGGTAGGAATACTACCTCATCACCATTAGACAACTTAGTACTTAATCCATTTAGAAAGTCTATTGACCTACCATTAACCAGGATCACGTATTGATCCTTAAGTCTGCCATTATCATCTAGGATAACCTTCGAGAAATTGGGGGGGCTCACTGAGGTATCAATAACCTGTATTAAATCCTTAATTGTCGCATTGTCAGGTATGTTAAGCTCAGTCTTAAGTACCTTGGTTATGTCATATAATGATGCCAAGAACTTAACCTGAACCTTCATCAATCACATAGCAGTAAAAATAGTTTAAAAAGCTTAATACGAAAAACATTAGTTATGCAACACCGCAATGCGGTAAAAATGTTACTTCATCGCCATCAGATAACTTAGTATTAACGCCATTTAAGAAATCTGGGGATCTTCCATTAATTAATACTAAGAACTTATCTTTAATTTTATTATTACAGTCAAGGATTACTTTAGAGAAGCCTGGGTATATAACATCGTCAATTTTCCTTATTAAGTCAAGCAATGTTGCACCATCAGGCAACTCGATCTCAGTCCTCAACGTCTTAGTCATTTCATATAGTAAAGTCAGAAATTTGACTTGTATCTTCATTGCTTTGTTGTTAACGTCAATATATAAAAATCTTTTTGCTAAATTTTATCAAATGAGAGATCTTTAAGATATTGATATTCTACTGTTGCGATGAGCACTTACCTAGTGCCTTCAGAAGTGCCATAGCAATACCAAGACCTCTCTGTACATCCTTATCCCTAATGCTCTCCAAAGTCCCATTAATCCACTCACGGGTTTAGCGTTGGCTAAATCCACGTTCTTCCCTAGACATCCGCCTAAATCCTGAACGAGACCTTTCAACTTAAGGACATCTTGAGTATCCAGCTTATTCATCGCTTGTAAACTACCATCAACGAGTATTGATAATAATCTAAATATCGCGGGATCCTGGAATAAGTACTGTATGACCTCATCAAATCTATTAACTATTAGCATTAACGCATCAATTACACCACTACGCTTGAGCTCAATTAATTGATCAAGTAATCCCCCCCTAATCTCATCAATATTCTGAACAAGTATGTTCAACGCCTCAGCAAGCTTCTCATCGGGGCTCTTTTCAGCCTGAGTTTGCTGCGCCATGGTGATCACCTCACATCGTTGTTGCTAGCCAGGTTTTATAAAATAGATCCTTAATCAATCTACCAAGCGGTGACGTTAATATACTATAGCAGCTACCTACCCACGCAGCCTTATTACCAGTTAAATCAAGCTTAACATCGCAGTTAAACATCATACCAAGATCGCCATAATCCATGGCGCAGGTCATCGCATTTATCTGCGCAGGCTCTATGGGCTCACCAAGTAGTTCACCCGCTATTACCGTGGCACTCGCTAATGCCGTGAAGTGTACAGGTACTCCAGCCGTTGGTAAGCCTATATATGGCATCGAGTGCTCACCAGGTAAATAAACATCATCGTACTTTAAACTCCTACCAGTATAAACATCTATAGCCGTCCATTTACCGGTTGGTGTATCGGTAATTAATGGCGTTCCCTCAAAGGGCTTCGGAAGCCTTGCTGGCGGTACCACAATGAGCAGGTCATACTTATACTTCTCACCGTTTGCCAGTATAACAGTCTTCTCTTTATCATCAACCTTATCAGGCTTTATGCTACCAATGTACTTAATACCCTTCTTTGCATAGACTTCCTCAGTAATCTTAACGGCCTCAGGTCCTAAGGCTGTATCGGCTTTTCGAAGGGATGAATAAGCGTTATATCAACCCTATCCCTAATGCCCCCCCTCTTCCTAAATACCGTGTCAAGCTGAGCCGCGAATTCAAAGGGATACACACCGCATCTATATATGGGTTCAGGCGTGAATATGATCACCTTACCACCACTGAAGGACCTCAATGCATCCCTTAGTTTAAGTGCTCCATCTAGCGTATAATTGTGATAACCGACGCCCAAGTTGTAAGATTGGAAGTCAAAATCAACGCCTAGGCTCGCCAAAAGGTAGTCGTAGTTAAACTTGCCTTGATCAGTCTCCACAACCCTATTATCAGGTCTATCTTAGTGACTTTAGCCTTAACAAACTTGACACCTCTCCTCTCTAGCATTGACAGCGGTAACTGTGCCTTGCTTGGTTCTATATCGCCAAGCGCGATATTGACGAGTAACGGTGGCAATAGGTAATAATCCGTATCGCTAACTATCGTTATTTCAGCGTCAACCCTACCCCCCCTTATCCTTTCAGCAATTCTCTTGGCAGCAACGACGCCACCAACGCCACCGCCTAAGATGAGTATTTTCTTCGGCACGTAACCCAGAATGAATGCTACTATTTAAGCATTATTATTAATCAAGTTACAAGTTTATGAAAGTATAAAAAGCAATCAATTTATGAACTAATGCATTTAAATGAATTAGTACTTAATACCATGATATATAACAATGGAACAATAAAGATTATTAATAGTGGTGATGTCAATAATTATTGGTGTGATGATGGATCAACAAACTGATACATGATAATGAGGAGGGAGGTGAAGACTGATTATTTTCCTGTTAGAAGTATTTTTAAGCACCATATGACTACATTAAACCGTCTCATGAGTTTAAGGACGCTGTTCACAATGTCTATTAGGAACCTTAGCGGTAGGAAAACGAGGGCTATACTGACAATGCTAGCAATAATCTATAGTGTGGCATTAATGATAACCCTGGAAACCATGACGTACGGTTTCAAGGTCGCGATTACTAACGAGGTCGAGAATATACTGCCCACGGATCTGATGGTTTATTCCCAAAGTGTCTCAATACCCGAGGCTGTGGCACAGGTTATTGCTAAGCTTCCTCATGTGTCTTACGTAGTCCCTGCAATTATAATAAGTACGGCCCAGGTTAATGGACATGCGGTTACCCTAATCGGAATACCTAACCAGTATTTCTCGTATTTTGAGGTTCGCATGGAAAGTGGTTCATTGCCCATGAGTGATGGGGAGGCGATAATACAGGATACCCTGGCCCAAAGGGATAACATAAGCATTGGCGATACTATTTATGTCCAGGTACTAACGAGCATTCAGGGAGGCTCCGAGATAATACCCCTCAAGGTTACTGGAACATTTAGTAGCATACTTGGTGGTTTCCTTGGTTTTCAATTAAACATGATCGTGACGCCAATAGGTACATTACAAAATGACCTAGATGATGAGGGGGTTTGTTAATGCGATATTCATAAAGCTATCACAGGAGAATCCGACATACCTCAATCAACTAGCCACTGCATTAAGTGAGTACTTCCCCCCCAATGCCGATGTTTATGAACAGAAGTCTGTCCTTGGCTCAATCTCCAATGCATTATCGATGGTTAACCTATTCTTCATAGTAATAATAGCGCTCAGCCTAATAGTTACTGGGCTTAGCGTTGCTAATACGGCAATAATGAACGTTAGGGAGAGGACCAGGGAAATTGGAATCCTTAAGGCCCTGGGCGCATCCAATGGCCAGGTAATACTGATATTCCTCCTTGAAATATTGATAATGAGCATCATAGGCTCAGTGGTAGGTATACTGCTTGGCATAGCAGGCGCTTACCTGGCTAGGTACATAATGATTAGGCTTAACCTCCCAATAATAATACCCGTGATACTGATACCAACGTTATACGCATACTCATTAATAATAGCCATAGCAACGTCAATAATCGCATCAATACCGTCATTAATATCAATAACGAGAATCAGACCAATGGAGGTGCTAAGGATTGAATAATAGCC
Source organism: Vulcanisaeta distributa JCM 11213 (assembly GCA_001316125.1). The sequence goes on along the minus strand of BBCS01000001.1, from coordinate 79,224 downwards.
TTAAGAAACTAGGTCTAAGCCCTCGGTAATTCTAAAGTCAACCCTATACCTAGTGCCTAGATTTTCTGACTCGAGCAATTGACCAAAGAGTCTCTGCGATGTTGCATCCGTGACCTTCACTCTCACGAATGCGCCAATGTCAGCCTTCCTCACGGCTATTGGCTTGTAATTATATGAACGAACAACGTAGTTCTCGCCCTTAAAGTCAACCTCACTCACGATGCCCCCCCACATCTCCCTGCCAATAAACGTCTTATTCCTCTCCAGTGCAACCCTATTAAATACGTCAGTTGCGATTTTACTCCTCTCCTTCTTAACCTGCTCAGGCACCTGCTCCATATATGCCGCCTCGGTGAATGGCCTACGGCTATACCTGGCCAGGTTAACCTTATCAATACCCAACTCCTCAATTAACCTAACACTGGCCCAGAAGTCCTCATCGGTCTCTCCAGGGAAGCCCACAATAATGTCCGTGGCGATGGTAGCGTCAGGAAAGGCGTTCCTAATCCTCTTTACAATATCCCTAAATAAGTCAACCGAGTACTTCCTCCTCATGAGCATTAACACCCTATCACTACCACTCTGTACTGGTATGTGGAAGAACCTATATACACGCCAGTCAGACTTTACAACGTCAAGAAGCCTATCAATTATTCGACTTAACTCAAGGGGGGGCTCCATCATCCCCAGCCTAACCATGAACCTACCATCGACCTTAGTCAGTATTTTTTCGAGAAGGTCTGCCAAGTCGTAACCCCCTATCGCGCCCATAAGCACTGATTTCCTGCCCCGTCAGGTAAATCTCCCGCGCGCCCCTACTAACGGCATTTGTAATGGCGTTGACTATGTAATCTATGCCATAACTCTTCACCCTGCCAGAACCCATCCTACCAATCTTGGTAACACAGAAGCTACAATTACCTAGGCAACCAACTTGTATTGGTACTACGTACCTATGTCCGTGAAGCTCAGGGTAATAATTAGGTAGGTATTTCGCTGGTCTATCATCATATATGTGAACATTAACGTTACTACTCACAACTTCATCTATGTGCTCGGCACCGTGTGATGTGACGAGGATAGCGTTAGGGGGGGCCGCATCCTTTATGGTAGCGGGTCTAACCTTAGTTAAACAGCCAGCAACGATTAACCTCTTACTTGGATGCTCCTCACTTAACTTCCTTAGGAGCTTAAGCTCGTTTCTCTCGGCCTCCTCTCTAACGGCGCATGTATTCACGATTATCATGTCGGCAGACTCAACATCCTCCGTGTACTCCCAGCCCAATGACTTAAGCTTCGTAATCATTATGTCACTATCCGCCTTATTTAACCAACAACCAAACGTTATCACGGTAAACTTACTACCCATATCTTCAGAGGAGGCAACTGCCCTAAGTCCTTAAAAACCTAGATGCGTCTGCTAATGAGGCTTTACGTTTATCATTCAGGTAAGCAGTATTTTTAAATGAGTAATTAATTGCTACCGTAGATGGTAATAGTAGCGTTAATAATGCACGTAATACTTACATTACTCAGTGTGGACCCACCAACACCGTTTACGGTTACAGGAATCACTTGGTACTATGGATCCTACACCGAGCCCCTAGGTAACTACACGCATATATACACAGGCGCTGGCATAAATAGCACTATAACTGTTAATATTAATGATGATACATCGATACCAATCAACGTGTCTTATACCCTGAGTATTAAGAATTACACAGTTCAAGGTTCGTGGACACTGCAGCCAGGGGGGGAAAACTCATTCAACATAACAGTACCGGCTTTAGCTAAAGGCAGTTACAATGCATCCTTATCGCTATCCTCAGTAGGCTACTCCCTGAATTACTACTTCATGGTATCCTCCGTGGTTCCCGGAATAGTTATAAACACCACAGCAACGAAACTATACAGTGGTGTATCGCAGGTAATTACGCTTAATATAACGAATAGTACACCCATACCAATAAGTTCGGCATTAATAACAATAGTCGGGACAGGCGTAGTAATTAGTAATAATATGATCACTATAAGGCCACCAATAAGTGAAAATATAACGGTAATACCAGGACCATACTCCCTGGGCACCGCATCAATAACATTTAGAATTAGCTATACAGATGCTGGGGGGGTTATACGTGGAATGAGAATGAAACACTCACCTTCATGATAGTACCAACACCTGTATACCTAACTTTAAGTGCACAGAGTACGGTTAATTACGGTAACTACATGCCAATAACCATAAACGCAATAACGCCAGTAGGACCATTACAGTATCAACAGTTAAGTATTTACGTTGATAGTAATTATGTAACGTCCGTAACCACCAATAGTAAGGGAATTGCACAATACTCACTACTTATTAATTATGGCGTTGGTTATCACGTATTAACGGTTGAGTTCACGAACACTACGTATTTTCAGGAGGCCCTTGTTAATTATACATTCATTGTATTGCCAGGTACCGTATATATAATCGCCTATGTAAACAGTACCAACGTAACTTACGGAAGTGCAGTTAATATTTACGTAAAGCTATCACCACCCATCTCAGGTGGGACGTTAACAATAGGTTATGAGGTTAATGGATTAGCATCCACAATAGGTAGTTATACCCCCCCGGTGAATGGTACCGTCCAGGCAACCTGGATACCGCCCCCCCAGGCAGGGACGTATTTAATAACCGTCTACTACGCAAATCCGCCGAATTATCTACCAAGTTCCACGAATATTACGATAACCGTTAGTAAGGCATCGTGTTCATTATTAATAACGATTAGTGGAACACCTGAGGTATTGCATGAACTCGTTATAAAAAGCCAGATGAAGCCTGTAATCATAAATGCTCAATTAAACATATTAATAATGAGTAATTTATCATCAATAAGTGGAATAATGTACATTAATGCAAGCGGCATTGGCACGTACGTATTCACACCTAAAATGCCAGGTAAGTATTCAATTATTGTGTCCTGGCCGGGAAACATTAACTATCAAGGATGCCGCGCAACCTATGCGTTAAATGTAATGAAAGCGCCATTGACACTCTACGTAAATGGAAGTGGCAGTTTAATCGCTGCAGGTGGTTATGAAATATTCAGTATAGGTGTTGTTACCAACATACCAATTAGTTATGTTAATGGGAATCTAACGATAGTTATCAGGAGCGGTAATAAAACGGTGAGTATTTATGATATACCAATTACTGGGAATTTCATGAAGGCTTCAATACCCTTCCCAGAACCCGGTGTTTATGAGGTATTAGTACAGTACCCCCCCGGTAGTGATTATGTAAATGCAAGTGTGTATGGACCCTACTACGTAACGGTAATACCGGGTTTCCTAGGGATACCCTGGTACATGCTCCTTGCCTATCTAGCACCGATAGTCCTTGGGTTATCAATAGGCATAATCATCAATCAGAGGCTCCGTCAAGTACGGCAATGAGCCTTGGTAATTCGGCCACACTTTTAATTACGAGTTTTGTTGGGAAGTCCCTAGTCCATGTTGCAACCCCCCCTATATTTATTGTACCCAAACCATTAACTAAGAGAATATCCCTTGGATGATCGGTAACATAGGCGACAACGTTAGGTGGTAGCCTAAGGATATCAAGCACCCTCTTAACAAGGTCAAGCTTATCATGACCAGGTCCTAAATCACCCAACGATACGCAATCTTCTATAAACTCAGTAAACCCATAATACCTTAACTCATCCACTATTCGTGAGCACTCAAGCTCTCTTCCTGTGGCTATGACAAGTCTCTTATTCATACTACGTAGAACCTTCATTGAATCTAAAATCCCTGGAAATACCTCACCATAATCTCTCCTTATGGAGTACAATGTCCAGCACTCATGCCAAAACCAGAAATTCCTTGACAAATCACCTAACACCTCGCTTAGCGATGGGTCCCTATAGTAAATGCTGAGTAATTGGTTAATATCATTATTTAAGCTCCTACCATACTTCAAGGCGCATTCCCTAAGTATGTTTAGGAATTTAGGTAGTGTATTTACGAGGGTCATGTCGAGGTCTAATACGATGGCCTTAATGACCATAGTACGGGGGGGAATATGCTCTATTACTAGCTCACTAATAAACCATTCTATTATATTCAATGGAAAGTAAAATACTTATTAAGAAAACTGTAATTAAATTACATAGTGGGTAAACCTAGGTTTAAGATTGAAGTGCTCCTTGAGCAGGATGGGAAAGTCTTAATGGATGACCTAACGGCGAGACTTCTCGAGATTCTCGAGAAGAAGGTTCCCTATTATCGGTGGTAAAGGACCTTGGATTACCATATTCAAGGGCTTGGGAATTAATTAATAGGTTGGAAAGTGGGTTGGACGTTAAGGTCGTTAATTCAAAGAGGGGGCTACAAAGGAGGCATGTCATTAACTGCGGAGGGCAGGGAATTACTGAGCACGTATAAGTCGATAGTGAATAGGTACGTATGGAGCCCCCCCGATGGCACTGTATGCAACACGGTCTATGCTGGAAGTGATGATTGCATAGTTAGGGATATAATTAATGAAATGAGGAGCGAGGGTTACTGCATTGATGCCTATTGGTCGGTTCAATGGGCGGGTTAAACATGGTCATTAATGGCTTAGCTGACATAGCCGGTATTCATCTAATTGACCCAGCAAGTGGTGAGTACAACATACCTTATATGCATTCATTGGGTGCCTGGGATAATGCCGTCTTAATAAGGGGTTACATGAGGTTGCTGGGTATTGTGCATAGACCGTACCTGAGCATTAGTGATCTAACGGATATACTGGGACTTAGGATGGTTAATAGGAATCCAGGCTCAGGCACGAGACTGGTGACGGAATTACTACTCAATGGTATAGCTAGGCATACTGGTATAGCATGGATGAGATAAGGAGGGTTGTGAAGGGCTATAACGACGTTGTTAAGACCCACGTAGAGGTTACTGAGAAGGTGGCCAGAGGACTAGCCGATTACGGTATAGCAATTGCTGGGCAAGCGCTCATGACGGGTCTTGCCATTAAGCCCATAGCCCTAGAGGAGTTCGACATCGTGGTTTCTAAGGCAAGCATCAATAAACCAACGGTTAAGGAGTTTATACGTAGGATAAGTAAGGTAGGACCCAGACCTGGTTATGTAATACTTAGGAACACTGGTGAGGTTTACTCCAGGTAATCATAATCACTACCTCCAACATAGACGTTATGAAGAACTCTATAAAGGGCATCAAGACCCTCGCCGGTCTTAGCACTTATTGGTATTGGCTTTGGTATAGTACCGATGGCGGTTAATATGTCTGACAACCTAACACTTAAGTCCGCCTCCAACTTATTAGCCTGGTTAGACATCAACGCCTCCCTGAGTAGGTCCGTCTCCTCACTCCACTCAAGTATTTCATCAACCATAGACCTATCGAGCAGGTCAATCTTATTGAGCACATTCACTTGAGGCATGTTAAACCTAACTGCGTTGAGAGGGCGAGGAGCATTGATGACACGTAGCCACTCGGTGTCTGGGCTTGCGTTGCATCTATTACGAAGACAACGGCTGACCTATCCATACTCAGCCTATTAATTAGTACTGAACCAACACTCCTAAAGGCGAATAGCTCCATCTGCCAGGCGTGTCTATTAAGACGTAATTCGCACCAATATCCATTATCTGACTCTTAATCTCCTGGGCCTAACTGCCAACATGTCTATTGCGGCTATTATCGAGCCATTGGGACCAAGCTTATACTTCCTCATCAACTCCCGGGCTGAAACCACATCCCTAATATCAATGTCCGGTATATAAGGCACGTACTCCACCGCTGGATCCAAATTAACTATGGCAACATCGTACTGATTATTCTCAAGCCACTCAGCGAAGGTACTAACAAGCGTTGTTTTACCTGATCCGGCAGTCCCCACGATAAATACTGTGAACATTCATTACGGGAGTAAAAAACCTCAATAAAAAACTTCCGAATCGCATTAAACACTGATGTACAGCGTGGCCATTAATGCCCTGGCTGCAGCATCGCCAAGCAGCATGTACCTAACACTATCCTTTAAACCCACGTAATTAGCAACCACTGTTACCAATGCACCACTTATTAATGAGCCAATTAACGTACCAACACCATAGAATAGGTTGTACAGGCTAACTGCCGTTCTCCTATCTTCGGAATTATCGTATACGAAGGATATGTAGGCAACGTTCGAAGCAGAGTTCGTGAATCCAGCTACCATGTTTGCCAGGTAAATCACGTAAACATTATTGGTCAGGGCATATGATAATGGGAATGTCACAAGCAAGAGCCTTCCCAGGAACATTACCAACTTCCTATTCTTATCAAACCATCTGCCCACAAACCTCTGTAGTGCTAAGGTTGATACGCCGCTAATCACATTAACAATGGCTAGTTGCTCAACATTCATATTAAGCAGATAGACTTGAGCCAATGGGAAAAGAGGCCATGCGAAGCTCCATACGATAGCGAATAAAGTATTGATAAGGAGGAATTTTGCTAATTTTCTATTATTTTTAAGTATTAATAATGGTTCAGTAACCACCTGATCACTAGGGTCAGTTAATTCAATGCTCCACACATTAATTGCATTGATGAAAATAAGCGATGCCGTGGTCATGAATACATAGTGCATTATTGTATAATTGCTACCGACTATGATGCCCGTAATTAACGTAGCTAATAAGCTACCTATGGAGCCGTAAAACGCAAAGTTAGCCAATACCCAACCCCCCCTACTACCCCCCCTGCTTAATCTCTCCATTATTAATGCCCATGCAAATGAATTCGCACCGCCAACGCCGGCTATCAAGACGTAGATTATTAAGTACATTATGGGATTACCATAGGCTATGAATGCCATTATGAACCATAGAACGGCAAGTAGCAAGGTTGAGAACTTCAGCAATTGCTCAACTCGCTTAACCCTCCTTAGTGGTAATTGAACGATACCGCTAAAGAATGACGTTGCTGACGAAACAATACTAATGCCGACATTGGGCACGCCTATTACGGCGGCTAGGAAACTCATGAAGGGTGATGCAAGTCCATTGGCGAGGTTTTGGATGAGTATGTAATTTTTCAATTTCTTATTATCCATACATCAATTAATCATAAAATTAAACCACTTAAAAACCATACCTAGAATTTGAACATCAGCCCGGGTTCTACCAATCACTGAGTCATCCTGGTCTAGCACTCATCACTATAGGCACCTCATAGACACAATGAAATAAGGCTTACCACTACGGCTCTTAATCATTAGATACGCCAGGTCACTAATAAACAGCGTCAACACGAAAAGCGCTACTATAAATACGATGATTGACCTCACTGAGACGTAAAGCGCATATAGGGCAATTACCAACTGAGGTAATGAGTAAAGTATTGCACTCACACGCCCAACATCAAATAACTTCCTGCTCGCCCTAACATAAATAATGACTGACTCAAGAAACAGCGTTGCCGTGGATACGAGGTTAATCATAAGAATATTAATTACGGAGCTAAGCGGTATTAACGATATAGCCGCAGAAACTATGGGTAAGTCAAGATCGAGGTCATAAACGTCAAGCGCCCTTATGAGACCCCCTCCTCATTCTATTGAAAAATACCTTACCACCAACGGTTAGACCGAGAACCGTGACATAGGATATGTAGACCTTATACCAGGGCTCAATCCACGAAATTAGGGTTAAAGCCACGGCAGCGGCACCAATGAGGTATAACGGCGTTAGGTAATTCAGCCTCTCCTTAATGTACGACAACCTATAATCGGCGCTGAATCGAAAGGCGGAGGCATATTCAAGGGTAAACCAAGAGATACCCAGCAAACCAAAGCCAATACCTAACAACCACAGAAACATCATATAGAAAGTAATGAATGAGACAAAAAGCTAACTCTCACATAATGATTTTGTGGTGGACCGGCCGGGATTTGAACCCGGGATCTCCCGCGCGCCAAGCGGGCATCCTTCCAGGCTAGACTACCGGCCCAAGGGAAGCCGAGAACCAAGAAATTTAAGCTTTTAGTTTCGTGGGTTTATTACTGACTCTATGCATTGTGGTGGTACGTAGTCCGTAAGTCTTATCCTATCCGTCGCAATCAATATTTGTTGATCGTTCCTTCTAAGGCAATCTACGTTTATCTTTAATATTACTACGTCATTACCATGCCTAAGAGCCACCTCATAAGCATCCCTCGGGTCCAGTACTAAGTGCACGTACTTCCTGTTCATAGGCTTTATACCCTCACGCATTATTCGTACCAACGCCCTCTTCGTGGTTCCATGATATAGAGTCCTCACTTCACTGTCAACCTCATACCTTATATTAACATCGAGCGACTTATTATGGCCATACCTAGCCCTAATCATCCATCCCTAATCTCAAACCTACCTTTGGGTCGAGCGACGCCACCGCCATTATATGCTCCTTAGTCAGCCATGAGTATGCCTTTGGATCCCATTTATTCCTTAATGCATGTACCAACTCATCAATGCTTACCCAACCCTCACTGTCCATTGATAGGTCTGCCGCGTCTGGATCATGCCTAAGTAGGTAAGTCATTAAATGACTCAGCCTGCTCCTTAATTTACCATCTAGTAATAACCTAGCTTGTACCCCCCCGCAATGTACCGTGTCCTCGGTGTATGAGCCACAAATCACGCACTTATATATACTTCTCATTCGCAATTTAATCAACGGATCAATACTACTTTAGTCTTTCTTTATCTTGTGTGATTAATTGAAATAATTGATTATTTTCAATTCAAGCGTGAGTGCAGGAGCTAATTTACTTAGGATGATTGAGGATATGCAGAGACTATTTACGAAGATTTATGACTTGGCCATGACGATACAGGGCGGCGTATTTATAATACATATAGCGATGCCCAATGAACCAGGTACTCTGGGTAGGGTTTTGACGACGATAGAGGCGGCCACAGGCTTAACCTATTACTAGCTTATGCCTATGGCTGGCCAGGCGAGGCTATTGGCTACGCCTTACTTGTTTACCCAGCTGAGGGTGGTGATGAGGTTGGTAAGAAGCTTGTGGAGGCCTCGAAATCAGCTGGAGCAATAATACTGGGTGCATACAAGATAGAAAATAAGATGCTATGATATTTGAATAATTAAAACTATGAGTACCTAACACCACTCGGGTCTAACTTATTTAGGAATTGCAATTCATCCTGCGTTACAGGCTCAAGAATTCTTAATGATTCTCTAACTCTTGGTTTAAACGCCATATTATTAATCACATCATCAACACCAACACCAGGGAATAAACCGGCCAACACTAATTCGCCTAACTCATTATCAAACTCAAACATGGCCTTTGGGGGTACATATCGTTAAATGCGGGCCTTGCTTCGTGGGCCCGGGGGGCGGTTATGAAGTCAACCCTCTCAACGAGCGTTCTTCTCGAGTGCTCCTTGAGCCACATCACAACCCTACGGGCTCTTCTATATAGGTAAGCCGCGGCTGCGCCGCCGGGTAATCTAACCTTGGGTTTCTCGTAATTACCAATGACAGATAAGTTCATGTTGCCCCCCCTACGATCAACCTGGGCCGCCGAAAAGAACATAACATCAAGCTGCCCACGCCTGGCTAGGTCAAAGGCATCTAAGCTCGTTACAAAACCCTCACCATTAATAAATGAGTAGGGATCTCCAGACGATGGTGTTATTGCTATGTTACGGGGGGGTTCATATACCTCAGCCACATTAATGAACCATATGTTCAATCCCCAATACCTAGCCAACGCAACCGCTAACACGGCAGGGACTGATGTAAGGCCCGTATATATAATATCCCCCCCATCCTTCAATTGCTTCGCCATGCACTTAATGACGTTATCCATGTCAGCCATGGGCGAACACCTCAAGCACCTTCTCAATACTCAGCCCAGCCTTAACATTATCAAAATACCTCTTGATAATGTCATAATCAGCCTTGTAATAGCCATACATTGACGTTGGCCACGCACCTCTTGGTGAGTGCACAACGGCGGTTACCATGAAGCCTGGTATTGTTAGGCGCTCTGGGTGCTCCTTAAAATAATCCTCATTCACTATTTCCTCAGCCGTAACTATGACCTTCTTAGCCGCCTGAATCTTAAGTAAATCCTCGTATTTAGGACCATAAATCTCAACATCACCCCTCTCATCAGCTCTATGAACGTGCACCAGGGCCACGTCAGGCCTTATCGCCTTGACTGCAATCAACTCCTGGTCATTAAACGGATCCTTAATGATCTTCCAAATACCCCTCTTAACATTTAACGGAACTAATTCACTATCTAATGCAATGGCTGACGGCATGAAGGGAAGTCCGTAAGCCCCTGCACGGAGTCCAGCCATTACACCCTCACAAACATCCTCTATGAACTCCACCTCGCCACTCTCCACCATCCTCCTGAACCAGGTGCGATGCCGAAGTGCTCGAATGTAACCATCGCAGCCCTAATCCTCTTAACCCTACCCGATATCGTTAATAGGTCAAAGGCAAGCCCAGGCTCCCTATCCACTAATGCTAAGTCCCTCTTGTTTGACCTAGCTATGGCTATGGCCATAGACATGGGATTACGGTGAAAGGACATGCCCCCTATCGCTATTTCATCGCCATCATTTACCAAATCTAAGGCCTCCTTAATGCTCACTAACTTATTCCTAGCCATTTACAATCACGGGTATTAAAACACTTAAGTGGAGGTATTAAGTTTTATGATATGAATGCCTTAGGCGCAATTAATATCTCATCGCCATCATTAAGATTGGTAAGCAAGCCCTTCAACCAATGTATGTCCCTACCATTCACAATCACGATATAATTCTCATTAAGTTCATCACCCTTAAGCAGTATCTTCGGAATTTCTGGATTTACCTCACCAAGCTTTATTATTAAGTCCTTAACCGTACACTCACTCGGTACCTGCAAGGTAACGCTCACCGCATTAGCAAGTTCGTGAAGATTCGCTGATAATATTACCCTTACCTTCATGGTCATCAGGAACAAACGGAGTCAACGAATGCCCTCGCTAACTCCCTGGCACGGTCTATCGAGTTCGTTTCCTCAATACATGCGTTCTCCTCATCCTTCATGTACACGATGTATTTACCACCCATGTCATAAATCATGCTCCTACCGAAGCAATTCTCCTCAAGTAATGTCTGATAAGCCTCAATGGGCTCTTTATCTGATAAAGTCTCAATAACACTCCTTACCTTGTCATTATTACATTCCATTAGGTATGCCGTGCCATTTTACCCTTTTAAGTGTAGCGTTAATACTTAATTAACTTAGGACATACCAAGCTACTAAATGAGTAGGGAATACCCAAGGTATCCATTGGTTGGTGTTGGCGCCATAGTTATTAAGAATAGTGAGATCCTGTTAATAAGAAGGGGCGCTGAACCCAACAGGGGTAAGTGGTCAATACCTGGTGGTATGGTTGAGCCAGGCGAAGATCCGGATAAGGCCGCGTTGAGAGAGTTACAGGAAGAGACTGGTATTATTGGTAGGGTGATTAGTCTCTTCGGTATTTACCAATACATAGAGCGAGATAAGGAAGGCAGGGTTAAGTACCACTTCTTATTGTTGGATTATTTAATAGAACCCATTAGTGGCGAACCTAAGGCATCGAGTGACGCCATGGAGTTAAGGTTTGTCGATTTGAGGGAGGCGTTGAACCTCAACCTAACAGACACTGCGAGACAATTAATAATGGATTTATTAGATTCGGGGCCTAAACCATGCGGTGGTGGTTTAATTAAGTATGTTAATTATGTTAATAGAGAATTTCGAAATCGTTGAATTCATTCCTGGGCTCCTCATAACTCACCTCGATATCCTCGACTATTGCGCCAGGGGGCCCTTTACTGACAATACTTATTAGTTGGTCTATGGCTTCATCGGGTCCTTCCGCGACTATCTCCACTGTGAAGCCATCAGGTAGATTCCTAACAAAGCCCTTAACGCCTAGTCTCCTGGCATTTCTTCTCACGAGGCCCTAAAACCAACTCCCTGGACTATGCCTCTGATGAGTACGTGGACCCTCTTCATCCATTATCTAAATAACGTTTTAAATTGGGACTTTAAAGAGTAACTAACGTGTTGATTACCGATGTTAATAAGGTGCTTAAGGCATTACCAGGGATTGTGCTTTTCATAAGTTTACTATTTATAACCGGTATTAACGCCGTACGGGCATTAATCGTGGTTTCATTATTCGTGCTATTCTATGAATTATTCAGGAAGTATCCATTGAGAAATAACTGGTTTTTAATACCACTGATTTCAGAAATCATACTCGCATTATCTATGATATTTATAATGAGTAATGCCTATGTCTATGATGTATTAGCGGTATTTCTAGGGGTTATTGTATTAGTTTTATCGTTAAGGGTTGCGGATTTAAGGGCGATGATTGTATTAATATCATTATACGTTTTATACCTATTCTATAGAGGTTATGTAAATCCCGCACCCCCCCAGCGCTTTATTTACTAATAAATTCACTCCTTATATTCGCATCATCCTTCATAATAACGATTAGAGGTTCAATATTGATGTATAGGATTGACTTCCCTGAGGATGTGATTGATAGGGCAATAACATACTTAGGCGTGCTCCTGATAATACCTGGTGCCGTATTTCTCCTAGTGCTGAATCAACCTTATGCATACATGGCTTTGATGCCATCCATTGTATCCGCAGTACCAATGATGAGGAAATTCCCCGGTTACGTCTCAGCGGCAGTATTACTAGTGACACTGGTCTACGGCATTTACCCAGTGGTCAGGGTTTACTGGTTGGGTATTACCGCCTTAACGCTCATCTTCATAATAATGTACCTAAGACCAACCAGGTTAAGGTTTGTTAGGGGGGGATTGAAACCACCATTATCCTGGCTTGGCGCATGGTTAGATGGTAAGTACCTAATCGATGAGGTAATCGCAACAGGTGGCTTTAGCTACGTGCTTAGGGGGGGTAGGGATGAGTGGGGGGGCAGGATCTACGCCATTAAGGTCCTTAAGGATAGGGATTCGAGAGGTAATCCCTTGGCTAATGATCCCAGGGTACTCTCATCATTCAAGAAGGAGATGAGTGAGTACTTGCTTATTGAGAGCCCACATATCGTCAGGGTGTTTGAGGTTCACATACCGCCCGATGAGAAGCTACCGTATAAGTCTCTTGAGGATTACCTGAGCGAGCCACCTTATGTGGTTATGGAGTTCATGGAGGGCGGATCACTGAGGGACTTAATGAAGGAGAAGGGGGGGCCTCTTGAGCTCGGTGAATTCTTAAGGCTGGCTTATTCAATAGCGCTTGCATTGTCTGAGCTCCATAAGGCAAACATAATACACCTCGACCTTAAACCTGAGAATATACTATTTAAGGATAGGGAGAGGAGGGTTGTGAAGATTGGTGACTTGGGCGCGGCTAAGATAATGGTTGGTGGTAAGTCCTACGTATCCCAATTCTCAATAGCCTACGCAGCACCTGAGGTTAGTAAGGGAATCGCCGATGTTAGGTCAGACATTTACTCATTATCATGCATATTCTATGAAATGCTAACAGGGATAAACCCACATATCCATAGATTAAGTAGTGGACAGGCCTTCATACCCCCCCTAATAACTAGTTACAGACCTGATGTACCGCCTGAGATTGCATCATTAATAATGAAAGGTCTTGAGTTAAATCCGTCATTGAGACCATCAAGTACCAATGAAATTCTAGCTATACTTAGTAAATTCATGAATGTAAAAGCCACTTAATACTATGCGTTTTCCTCAGTTACCAGTGATAGTTTAATAACGGTATAATAACCGAGCCTAACAACGACATCACCACTAAACCTGTACTCACTTATTCTCTTGAATGTCCCACCATCAAGTACGTATGTACCGTTCGTACTATTTAAATCCTTAATTAGCAATTCATTTCCAACCATGGTTATCACGGCGTGTTTTCTCGAGACCGTTGGGTCAGGTATTATGACCATGTTCTCAGGCTCCTACCAAGTGTTATTTCCCTTATTATTGATAGGTCGAAAACAACCTTAAAGTCCTTCATGAAATCCCTAGGCTCTCAATAAACGTTAACTCAAGCCTACTTGGACCTCTCCTTACTGTTTCCGTATTGGGCAATTCCATCCTCCTAGTCTCTTCGCTATTCTCCATTATGCATTAACATGAACCTGAAATGGCTTATAAGAGTTACTACCGTCATTATTTTAAGATTAAGGCTTTGCCGGCGCTCCCTGAGTGCCTTGTGAAGTTGATGTCGCTGGTGTCTGCGTTTGGGCGGGCTTTGATGCTGGCGGTACGGTTATTACCTCTCTACGCGCTGGTGCTTTCGTTAATGAAATCTTTCTCTTCCTCTCATCCTCAGCCCTAACCTTCAGTATGCCAAGGTAAATGGCACAGTTTATGCAGTAGGTCTTGGTTACGTAGTACCTAGGAACAATGGCGCCTTGCTTCTCAAGTTCCCTAGCTAAGTCACCGGGTACTGGTGAGTAGGGCACAGTAACCCTAACAGCCTTAGACCTAGGCACTAACTTACCACAATTGTCGCAATAAACCATTGGTTCCTTGCCCTTATCGCCCTTATGGCGTCCCCCTATTCTTCCTCTTCTTCGGCATATCTTGGCTCCATATAATAAGCCACTTAAAAAACATACCCCCTCCATAATTACGTACTAGTATAAGGAAACCTACTCACCTCATAAGGTTTTTAATAATTGATTAATGATTAGTTATGAGTTTAATGAAAGAGGCAACATTATATAAGGCATTGCCGGACGGCAGGGTTGAATGCACGGCATGCGCAAGAAGGTGTAAGCTCTCCGATGGGCAGTACGGATTTTGCGGTGTTAGGTGGAACTTAGGTGGTAAACTCCACCTAATGGTCTATGGCAAGATCTCAGCAATAGCCGTGGACCCAATAGAGAAGAAGCCCCTTTACCACTTCAACCCAGGCTCCATGGTTCTCTCATTCTCCACATACGGCTGTAGCTGGGCATGCCAGTATTGCCAGAACTTCGACATAAGCCAGAGAAGGGTTCTCGAGGGATTCGAGGTAACTCCAGAGAAGATTATTGAGTTGGCCGAGACTTATGGGACCCAGGGAATCACGTATACATATAACGAACCATCAATCTTCGCGGAATTTGCATACGACGTTGGAGTCCTAGCCAGGAAGAAAGGACTATTCAATACATTCGTTACTAACGGATACATGACCGATGAGGCGGTTGATTACATATCCAAGTTCCTTGATGCGGCTACCGTGGATTTCAAGGGCAATGCAGAACCTAAGTTCCTGAGGAGATTCTCAATGGTCCCAGACCCAGAGCCCATATTCCAGACCCTCCTTGAGATGAAGAGGAAGGGGGGGATATTCATTGAGGTTACGGACCTCGTTGTCCCCCGAAATAGGCGATAACCTGGAGTACGCCCGTAAACTGACCAGGTGGATCGTGGATAACCTAGGCCCTGAGACCCCCAATGCATTTCCTGAGATTTCACCCTGATTATAAGGTTGATTACCTACACCAACGCCCATAGAGACGCTGGAGAGGCACGCCCAGGTGGCTAAGGAGGAGGGACTTAAGTACGTGTATATTGGTAATGTTCCAGGGCATAAACTCGAAAACACCTACTGCCCAAGCTGCGGCAGGGTTGTGATTAGGAGGAGGGGCTTCGACATATTAGAGGTTAACTTAACCGAGGATGGCAGGTGCAAATTCTGCGGTGCTAAAATTAACATTGGCGGTAAGGTGTGGCCAACATGGAGATTAAGTGATAGGTTCGCCTATGTACCGATTGAATTATTATCCAGGTATGTCAGAATAACGAGGGAGCAAATTGAGGAGCTTAGGAGTAAGATTCACGTTAAGAGGCAGGGATAGGCGTTAAGGCACCTCCTTAACCTTAACATTGGTTATGCAGAGTATCCTACCTGATAGGTTGGCCGTATTTCCATTAATCAGCATTGTTATGCCTGAAATTTCGTCGGAAAGGTTAAGCTGGTTTGCGGGTAATACCATGCTTATGATACCAATGCTGACGTAAATCTTAACCACGTATTCCCTATTATACCTATCAATGAGCGACAATACAAAGAGCGATGAGGAAGTACTAATTTTATGTTCCCTCCAACCTAATAACCAATAATCATTGCCAAACTTAATATTGATGCTCCTTAATAATGATGTAAATTCATTATCATCAAAACACCTACCGTGACCAAATTTAATCTTCTTAAAAGTCTCCTTAAATCCCTGCCAGATCTTTTGGCTAATTCAACGACCATTTTATTCCGTCAATGGGCATAGTTTAAAAGCATGTCCTTAAAGATAACGATAACAAGCAATAGGTTATGGTGCTAATGACTTACTGATCACCGTTAATGATGTGAAAGTGACTTAATTAATCATGAATGGATTGATAAAAATATATGTCATTTATTTGCAACCCTAATCCTAACCTTAACGCCATTAAGTAATGGCGTACCTGCATACTTACCCTTAACACGGCCTGTGAGGGTATTTATCGGCTTACCATCAAGGTCGATAAGGCTACTCTTATAAATCAACGCCACACCAGGAGGCACATTACTATCCTAACAGCCTTAACCCTAACAGCACCAAACTCATTCTCTAGAACAACGACACCCTCATAATCATGGGTATAAACCACAGACTCTAGATTACCGTAAACCTCACGGAACTGCGTATTCGTATAAAGCGGATGCGAGGTAAAGACTAAGCGAACCTCATTATCACTCAATTCACTAGGCTCTACGGGATTAGGCAGTGGAAGTGCGTCAGGCTCGTTCGTGGGTAAGTACCTCGGCTTTACCTTAACAATTTTCCTCACCCTAAGCTCCTCCAAAGTAACGCCGGCAGGCCTTATGGCCTTATCAACGGCATCCCAGGGATCCTCAAGAAGCAGTGGATGAGAGATCTCGAGCTCCTTAGCTAATTTACGTATTAAGTCAACCTCCGTTATACCCCTAGGAGACTTAATTGGCTCGTTGTAAACCAGGTAGTCATGCCAATAACTATAAATTACGTCATACTTCTCAAGGAATGTTGGCGCTGGAATAACGACATTAGCCAGCTTAGCCGTTTCAGACCAGTACGGGTCATGAACGATTAATGCGACACTGCCCTCACGAACAGCCTCAATCAACTTATCACCACCTGGCAGGGTAACCGCAGGGTTCTCATTCCAGGCATATACAATATCCACATCACCGCGCTCAATGTAATCCCCCCCAAAATCCGCCATGGGTATAACCCTGGATGACTTAGCCATGTGAAGGCCCCTAAGGTAATCAAAGTCTATTCCCCAACCCAGGGAATTCGAGTAGTAATAACCCCTCTCAAGACCGATTAGGGCCGGGATTAGCGAAATCATGCCAATGGCATCACCGCCGTTTAATGAACGACCAAGGGCAAAGCCAATCAGTGTTAATGGTTTATAATCATGGTAAAACTCGGCAAGCCACCTAATGCCATTAACAGGCACGCCACTAACCCTCGATAAGTAATCAAGAGAGAACCTCCCAACGTAACTTGCCAAATCCTCGAAATGCCTAACCCTACCCTCAACGAGGCCCTCCTCAATCAAGACCTTAATTACACCAAGTGCCAGGAACACATCAGTGCCAGGCCTAACTATTATTGCTTTATCTGACTTCCTAGCTGTGTCGCTGAACCTAACATCAATCGCCACCCTGAACTTCCTAATGAATAAGGCCCATATATGAGGCGCCGACACACTGGCTGGAAACGCCCAGAATACGACAGCCCTATACCTAACGAAATCCTCGGGCAGAGCACCCATGCTGGTGCCATAATGCGCCCTAATAGCTGCATGGCCCTCCGCAGAGCATATGGACCTATCAGTCTGTGATGCACCAATTACATTAAACAACCTGTCTGGGAAATACCACGTGAGTAATCCCTGGTTTCCGTCATAATCCGTACGCAGTATCCTTGCTGGATCCCTCTTTATGACCTCCCTGAATAGCTTCGCTACGTATTTAATGGCCTCGTCAATACTAACCTCCTTACCATCTATGTAAGCCGAAGTAACCCTATTCCTCTCATTCCTAATTAAGTCAGCCCTGCCCCCCCTAGCACATGTGAAGCCATTAATCGGGAATATGCTAAGCGGTCTGTAATTCTCATCGAATATGCATGTGTCGTAGCAGTCCCTCGTGCATGCAATCACCATGTTAATCAAGTGGTCAATCACGTACTAGTTATAAACTGATTCCCAGTGACAAGTGAGGATTAGCCATGGATAAAACATTCGACGTCGTGGTGATTGGCGCAGGCTCTACAGGGGGGGCGACAACGGCGTATTACCTCGCCCAGGAGGGTTTCAGGATCTTGGTAGTTGATAAGCGTGGGATCGCCCAGGGAATGACGGCTTACTCCCTAGGCCTTGTTAGAAGTTATTATGCCAATGAGGATGTGGCTCGAATGTCGCATTATAGTCATGGCTTTTTCATGAATTTCGAGAGGGAATTTGGCACTGGTGTATTTACGAAGACGGGCCTCCTGGTTATTGGTAATGATGAGGCTAGCATGAGGAGGACCTTTGACATGTTACGTAGTATTGGTGCTAGGGTTCGATTATTGGGTGGTGATGAAATACGTGAAATGCTTAATGCTAGCGTTACGTTGGATGAGGCCGGCATTTATGAGGAGGATGCTGGCTATGTTGATACGGGTCTATACACGAATACCATAATGAATAGGGCTAGGGAGTTGGGTGTTGAGTTTGTTATTGATGAGGCTCAGGTCAAGTTTGAGGGTAATGAGGTGGTTGGTGTGATGATCATTAATAGTGGCGAGGTTATAAGGGCTAACCACTACGTTATTGCAACCAACGTTTGGACCCAAAAACTATTACCACAGTTGAACCTGCCTATTAAGAACATTATTGAGAGGGTGATTAGGGTCGAAATAGGTAGGTCACTGCCTAACGTATTTGATTACGTGAATAACTTCTACATAAGGCCCGAGCTCTAGCTATGGTTTAATGGGCCTACTGTACCCACCCGAGGATGCTTGGCCAGACCCAGACGACTTCAATCCATTAGCCGAGCCGGAGTTTGACTATGCCGTTAACGTGATGGAGAATGCCGCTAAGAGAATGCCGTGGTTTACAAATGCTAAGTACCTGGGTGGCTGGAGGGGGGGTTTATATGATGTTACCCCCCCTGACTGGATGCCCATAATTGATGAGCCAATTAAGGATTTAATAGTCGTTGTTGGTTTGAGCGGTCATGGCTTTAAATTGGCGCCGGCCTTCGCATTGATGGTCACGGAATTAATAAAGTATGGAAAAGTAAGAACATTCAGGGACATATTTAGACTGAGCAGGTTTAGGGAGGGAAGGTTAATACAGGGAACTGTGCAGGAAAAGGCCGCATTTTAACGAGATCATGGGTACACTCTTTGTCCTCCTGCGTATGTTTCTAGGACCTTTATGTTTCTAAGTTCCTTCTCGTCAATGTTTAGTGAGTCTTTGTCGATTATTATGAAGTCCGCCAGGTAGCCTGGCTCGAGTTTACCGAGTTCATCCTCCTCACGGAGTAGGTACGCAGAGCCGTATGTGTAGTGGTGAAGTGCGTCTGTCACGTTTACCTTCTCATTCTCCGTATACCTACAGAGCTCTATACCCTCATGGCAGCCCCCCCTGGTAACTGCCGCGTACACGGTCTCTAAAAAGTCGCCATGCCTCACTGCAAGCCAGTTGGCTCGCTTCTCGCCTAAGCCCGATAAGCCGTCTGAAGCTTGTACCATAATCCTCTCCATGGCTTCAGGCGCCGCCGTGCAATCGCCGATCCTCACCTTAGCCTTGAGCCTCTCCCTTACTGCTAGGGTTTTCGCCAATGCCTTGATGGGGGGAGGTCGCTGAAGTAGTTGTTGAGCCAGTTGATTAGGAGTTCCAATGCGTCCTTGTGGACGTCGTCCAGCAACCTATCCATGTCCCTACTCTCGTAAATGCCCATGTAGAACCCCCCCTCGCCAATTAACCTGGCAATGAGGGTGTAGCCTCGCCATATTTAAGGGCCATGCCCGCTAGCTCATTGGACACATCATCGCCAGTGCTAGACCTCGAGTATGCCTTGATTATAGCCTTTATGAATTCGCCGTCCCTCAAGTCAATACCGAGTTGATTCGCGAAATCCCTCCCGTAGGTCTCCGAGACCACGCCCAAGTCATTACCAACGAACCTAACATTTGGGTAAAGCCCACCATCAACTGGGTTAATGAGTGGGTTTGGGCTTGGCTATTTCATTACCTTGTTGCGTTGGCTTAAGCGTGGCTTGTCAAGTGCATTAACAACCGATTCATTGATCCCTCTTTCAATTAAATGCTTAAGCCTATTCAGCACTTCCCTGGTAGTGATTTATTAGTTTGGTTGTGTATTAGTCCTATGGATGTCTCTATGGCTCTTGAAGCCATTAAACCAAGGATTTGCTGGAGTAGAAAGGTTAAGGGTTCTAAACGACTAAGGTGTGGTGAGGAGGTCAATGACCCAAGGGTTGTTGAGGAGGTGATGAGGCTAATCAATGAGTTCATGAATAGGGTCGAGAAGCACAAGGGCGTGCTACTGAGTGATGAGGCGACGCCGTTTGATGAGACAATAAGAGCGTTGAGTGATTGGCTAGGGAAAATCAGGGCGAAAATCGAGGAAAGCAACGACAAAAACATAGCCAGGTTGAGGAGAACGATGTACAAAGCCGGAAAGAAAATTCTGAAACTAGCCGAGAAAGCCAGGGAAAAATGCTCAAGACCTACAAATCAGAGCTCGAGGAATTGATTGAGAAACTGAGAAAGAGTGAAGTCGATGTGGTCATTAGCGGTGACCCATTTAATAAGAACAAAAGCTTCATGGTTAGCCTATACACAGAGAACCTAACAATTGAGACGGAGAGGGTAGCTGGCTCGGGAAGCATAACAATAGAAATTATATTCACCGGTCTCAAGGGCACTCACATAGCCGTGCCAAAGCTATTCGGCAAAGATACGCTAAGGGCCATGCAGTACGGCCTACTGCTGACCGACGGCTCGGTTCACAAAAAGGGCTACCCACAAATGAACATGAACCAAACGTGGCAAGTTTTCACTTGGCTATTGGCTTGGCCTGGGAGAAACCATGTGCATATATATGGTGTGGGCATTAATGGCAATGACGTGGGCATTGCATGGAATCTAATGGCTATTGACCATAAGGGCGAGTTCGAGAGCAAAGCCGTGGTTGCCGAGGAAGTTAACAAACTCGATGATGATGGATTCCCGCTATTCTTATTATTCGCAATATTAAGTGATGGCAGTGTGAACGTCGAGAAATCTAAGATAGTTAATCTCTACATAGGTAAGACGAAGCGTGAAATATGGGGGGGCAACATAATCGAGAGGTTGAGGAGCTCGGGTTTAGAGAGAGGGATGAGAAGCGTAGAGTAACGTATGTGGTTTGGGCTTCAAAGGCTGTTGAGATGGCTAGGAAGATACTTAGCGAACCCTCAATAAAGGCTTTAATCGAGGACCTGGCCCTACTGCCAGACGCCGAGAAACTTAGGCGACTAACAACGCTGGTCAATGCGAAGATCAAGCCGTTGGGTAGGTCATCGATTGATGTCGCTGGTATCAAGATGACCGTCAGTGTGAATGGTTATGGCTTCATTGAGCTTATCGTCAGTCGTAAGGATTGTGAGGAGCAAGGGCCATCCTGAAGAGGTTGAGGGGGGGTGCGGGCTATGAGGAGACTAAGCTGGTTAGGCGGGGGGGTAAGAGGTACGTGGTCTACATGGGCATGGACGCGATAAGGAGGCACCCAGAGCTCGTTGCCAAAGTCTGCGAGATGCTGAGGAGGATGCTCGAGGAGGCAGTGAGCGAGGGTAAGGGAGGGAGGGCAAGGACAATAACAAAGGCAATGAAAAACCTAAACTGCCAACAACCCCCGCCCAGGGCCCACGGGCACGATAAAAACCACCATTTCCTGTCTTTGTTTCTCGATGTATTGAGGAAAATAAATATTTAGAAATGCGGTCTTAATGGAAAATTGAGGTGATATAAAATTCTAATTAATAAGTTAAGTAATTAAGTGATTTACATGTATGTTTGAGTATAAACAGAATATTATTGCTCAGAGCCTGGGCGCTAGGGATTATGTTTTACGGTAATGATGGAGCTAACACTGCACTGAAGCCATGCCTAGAGCCTTCCATAAATCCAATAATGCTCAGAGGTGCGCACGGGCTTCCCGCATTTTCAAGCAGTTGCTTCTTTTAGTATATGATGAGAGGCTCAACTGGAGCGTCCGTGCTGAAGCCGAGCATTACGCCATTATCGATCAACGTCTTGAATGGGTACACGTACCTAGCCCTATCAGCACCAACCCTATTCACAACCCACCAATCAGTAATTACGAAGTGAGGTTGGACAGCCAACGCAATGCCAAGCTCCCTAATCCTCCTGACCAGGTCCTCCCTTAACACGGATACATGCTCAATCCTATGCCTAAGCACTTGGGCGTTACCCAACCTGCTGTAAATATCGAGTATAGTCTCAACCATTTTATCCCCCCCAATACCGTGAATAGCGAGTTGAAGGCCTGCCTCACCACTCCTCCTCGCAATACTCATCAACTCATCAAAGCCGTAATTCGGCCTACCGGAATTACCCGGATCATCATTATAAGGCTTTGATAACCAGGCGGTCCTAGCTCCGAGTGAACCATCGGCAATGACCTTAATACCATTAATCCTCAGGTATTGAGAGCCGAAGCCAGCCCTAATGCCGAGTTGTCTCAGTAGTTCAATGACGTCAATCCCATGATCAGATGGATTTAGGTATGCCCTAACCCTAATCGGTAACCTACCGAGCTCCCTCTCAAGCATTATCAACGATTGTAGGCTTTTTAGGTCCACGGATACGAAACCTACGGTCGTAACACCAAGCGATGCTGCATACCTCATGGCATTCATCATGAACTCCCCATAATCACCAAGTGTGTATGAATCCCTCACCAACTCCTCAACCCTATCCAAAGCCCGCTCAACAATTACGCCCGTGGCATTACCCACCCCCCCATCCCTAACCACATCCCTAACCACCGCATTCAAGAGCCCAGTCAACTCCATGGCCCTCGTGTTAAGCACAGCAGCATGCCCACAGACCCTGACCAGCAAGACAGGCCTATCACTAACCACATCATCAATGTCAAACCTATTCGGCCAACGCCTCTCCCTAAACAACTCCTGGTCCCAGCCCCTACCTATTATCCACCTGGCCTTGACGCTCTTCACATAGTCCTTGAGCCTACTCTTCAACTCCTCAATACTACTAACACCCCTTAAATCCAGCGTCGCCAGGTTAATTCCTATCGAGTCCAGGTGCGCATGGGCATCTATGAATCCCGGCATCACAACACGG
Source organism: Vulcanisaeta distributa JCM 11213 (assembly GCA_001316125.1). The sequence continues at coordinate 55,730 of BBCS01000001.1, read as the reverse complement.
CCCTTCAGGTCCACCTCCTCAAGCCCGAGGCATCCGCAATCTTTAACGCCCTCGACTCATCACCTACATAAACAACCCTATCACCAACTACAACCATAGCCTCAGCCCTAACCAGGGGCTTGAATGACGAATAAACAAAACCATTAAACAAAACAAAGCCACCAACCATTACCTAGAGCCATTAAAGTGCCTATGTAAGCGTTACTGATGAAAGTCAACGGGCACCTTAACGATCGAGGCTATCCTAGACGCGTGGTTAGGTTTGCCCTGGCCCTTACTATCTCGTTACCGCATACGAAATTGACCATGTAATATCTACCGTGCCTAACCATGGTTATTCTATTAATCCTCAACTCTCTATGGTATAGCTCTGAGAATGATAAAATAGCAACAATCACGATGATACCTAGGAAGAAATTATAGGGTATTAAAAAGAGAGATAGAACAACAAGTAATACAGTAGTTGATGTACATAACTTAATGACTATGCTATACTCGTAAACCGTAATACAGCGTCCATAAATATCACTCAAGGAAACACTAACCACTACGCATTAAGGGTTAAATGGAGATTTTAATTTTACGTAAACAAACCAGGGCGATAAACCAAGGTATATTAGTGAACATCCCTGGGCTAATTGACCACCAGCTCAGGTCTCATTAAACTCAACACCGGGCGTGGTACCACATATGACAAACCATTATAATTCACGTAACTGATACCAGGAATAACATTGTAATAGATATACTGCCCAGAAGAAAGGCTTTTTGGCGCGATAATTCATAAAAGCTATTCGAAGAAAACTGAAGGATGTACCACTCATTCAGAAGGAGGATTTATATACTAATGGCCTTTATGATTTAATGAATGAGTAATATTGATGAATTAATCAGGAAGTTAATGAGTAAGGGAGTAAACGTGGCCGATTTATTACTTGATGCCTTAAGTATTCAAGACCCTGAAGAGAGCATGAGGGAGAGAATGAGTATCGCGGAGAAGTACTTGAACGAGGCCAGGGAATACATTAATAAGGGTGATGCTGTTCAGGCTAGTGAGAAGCTTTACAAGGCTGCTGAGGAGGTTATCAAAGCATTAGCCGAGAAATATAAAACACCCGAATACCAGGAGTTTATGAGGGAGGGTAGATGGCACACGTACTTACTCGGCATGGCTAGTAAGACACTGGCGAAGGAACTCGGTTATTGGGTACTTGATGGCTGGAATGCTGCATATGATCTACACGTATGGGGATTCCACGAGAGGAAATACACGGTTGAATATGTGAAGGTAAGCATGGCTAAAATAGAGGAGATGGTTAGGGAGGCTAGGAGGATAGTCTCGTGAGAATTGATTGTGGTGGACCGGCCGGGATTTGAACCCGGGATCTCCCGCGTGCAAGGCTTATGCGGGGGCGTCAACCCCCCCTGGGCATCCTTCCAGGCTAGACTACCGGCCCAGGAAGAACCGTAAACCAGAAAATTTAAGCTTTTGCCTGTGCTTGGCCTAGTTCCTTCTCGTAAACAATAAACCTGCCGTAATAATTCTCGAAATCGCCATTCTCCGTGGCCAATACTTCGGTTTTGGTGGGTATTGTCGGTGGTCCCACCGAGAATTCACCAAGGCCTATACCCCCCCTACCAATATATACTTCGTCTATCATGGTCATTACGAAATCCTCGGTTGCCCTCGTACACATCCAATGCTTCTTCGTGGTGCAGAAATAACCATTGGTTCTTCCCAACGCATTTCTGATTACCTCCCGCATTGCTTCTCCACGTACTGTACTTACCTGGCTTGGCCTTGTCACGCCTGTGAATAGGGTTAGCACCTCGTGGAATCCCAGGGACTTTGCCAGGCATTGGCTTGGTTCATTCCAATCAGCAATCATCAACATTGCGTACTTGATACCGTTTTTGACTGCCTCATTGAGTACGTACTCCGTTAATGCCCTACCAATGCCCATCCGCCTATAGCTGGGGTGAACCCGTAATCCCTCGAGCCATGCCGTGCTCATTTCCCTGATCAATACCATGTTCACCACACCCACCACTCTGTCCTTGATAATTGCGACGTAGGCCGTGCCCTCACTAATCCATTCATTAATGGCATTAGGCACGTAGTCACCCCCCCATGAGAAAGTATTTCTCGTGAATTCAATTATTTGCCCAGCATCGCTGGGTAGTGCCTTCCGTATTGTTAATTCAGTCATTGTGGTCACTGGTTTAATATCTCGGTAGTTTTTACCTTTTCCCTATTGTCCTGCAATAAAGCACTTAAACACGTGTATGGGTTATCTTCCGTGGGTTCGTTAACTTTGAGCTTCAGTAATGGTACTTTAATTGTGGAGGGTCCTGCCACGGTTACTGTGGTGAATGGGCAATGTGAGGTGCTGGGTTGTCCCGTGAGTGGTTCTCTAAATGTTGAGAGGTTTAGGGTGTTGCCCATATTTGCCGGCGGCTCATGCACATTATCCGTTAGTGGGGGGGGTTCCGTCAGGTATGTTGATGGTAGTACAATACCGAGTGACTGGGATAACCTTAATCTCGAGGGTATTGCCCTAGTCGTTGGTGATATTGATTCTGGTAAGACCACGTTAACCACGTACCTATTGAATAGGCATGTGACTAAGGGCTTAAGTACATGTATCGTGGATGCCGATGTCGGCCAGTCATCAATAGGGCCTCCTGGCGTCATTGGACTTTCCTGCGTTGGATTACCAACACCTACCATGGAGGATTTACATATGATGAGTGGGGTTTTCATTGGTTGTAATAGTCCATCGCAATGTGTTGGTAGGTTCATCAGTGGGGGTTAGCGCCATGGTTAGGGAGGCCTTTAGTAGGACACCAGGTCTCGTGTTAATTGACATGCCTGGCTGGGTTGTGGATGGTGGTATCGAGTTGATAAGGAACATCGTTGATACAGTCGGTGCAGACTACGTGGTATCCATAGGCATTAATCTACGCTTAAGGTCGGGTGTTAAGGTAATTAATGTCTCTAAGCCGAAGTATGTAAGGCCCAGGAATCCCGATGAGAGGAGGTTTCTGAGGAATCAGGCCTTACGTAGGTACTTAGGTGGTGAATTAATTAACGTAAGCATTGAGCTGAATAAAATCATTGGTAACTCAGTAATTGAGTGTATAGTCAATAATTGTGGCCATTACGTAGTTGATAATGTGACCGAGGTCACTAGGCATGGTGGTGTGGTTAAGGTGCCGTCCAGGCTCTTCAACAATATGTTCATTGGCTTAATACGTAGAGACTTCCTGGCGGGTTTCGGCGTGATTAAAGAGTTTAACCTTAAGGAGGGTGTTGCAAATGCCATCGTAACGACGGACTATTTTGATGAAGCTGTTATGGGTAAATTACGCGTCGACCCCCCCGAGAGGCTGGAGGAGATCGAACCATTCCCACTACTTTAATGACTTGAGACGAAGATCGCCGTCACGATATTCAGGTTGCTACCAGTCCATCCAGTGCGTATTATGGTGTTTGTTTTTTCGAATATAACAGCCGTGTTATTATTACGTAATTCGCCTATGGGGTCAATGCCCAACTTCATGGCCTCCTCAATTAGGTGACCATCGGCAACACAGCCTGCCGCATCCATATTACCGTCAATACCGTCGGTGGCTATGGAAATCATGGAAACACCATCAACACCCCCCCTAACCGATAAGGCAAAGCCCGTGCACATTTCTGTAGTCCTACCACCCCCCCTGCCATTACCCACCACGGTCACTGTTGGCTCGCCACCTGATAGTATCAATCCCCCCCTCTTTATTGGGACTCCCCCCCTAAATCTGGCCTCCAGGGCTATACTCGCTAGGTACCTACCGACTTCCCTGGCCTCCCCCCCATCCATTCGTGACGTGAGTATTAATGACTCCATACCAAGTGATTTAGCGTAATTTGCTAAGTCCGTGAGTACATCCATGTTGCTCGCAATTACGTAATTCCACGTGTTAGTTAATTCCTTAGGCGTCTCCTCAATAACGCCTTTTAAGCCCTGTTCAAGGATGTCCTTAACCGTACCTGGTACCTTATCCCAAAGACCCCCCCTATTCCTTAGTATGGCTATGGCATCCCTATATGTAGTTGGGTCAGGGACTGTTGGTCCGCTGGCAACCGTTGCTGGGTCATCACCAGGTACGTCACTGGCTATTAGGGTTATTACCTTACCACCTCTCTTAACTACCTCTCTGGCAAGTCTGCCGCCCTTCGTCATTGATAGGTGCTTCCTCACGGTATTAATCTCGTGAATAGTGGTTCCGCTTCTTAGGAGTAAGTTGTTGACCTCCCTAATGTCCTCAAGGCTCAGGCCCCTAATGGGTACCTCAACGAGAGCAGAACCACCACCGCTAATCAGGAATAGTACGTAATCGCCACTCCTAACATTACTAATTAGGTCGAGTATTTCCAAACCGGCATTAATACTTGCCTCAGTCGGCAGTGGGTGTGTTGATTCGAGAATTCTTATTTTTCGTAGATTACCTGGCGTTCCCCCCCTGGGAACCACGGCGATACCATCAATTATTTTATCGTAGGCCGCATCCTCAATGGCCTTAGCCATCCCTATTGAGCCCTTGCCAATGGCTATGACGTAGAAGTTATTAATTTCGTGCCCCCCCATGATCCTTACCTTACCATTATCGACACTAATAGCTCTTGAGGTTCTGAGGTATAAGTCCGAGGACTTAAGGATAAGACCTAGTATATCGCTTAATAAGTCACCGCCGAATACGGGAAATACCACGTTAATTATTAGTGGCAATTGATTTTTAAGGCTTGGGTTTATACCAGACCGTATGATCGATACTGACGGGTTAAGGGCAAGGTTGAGGGAGCTTGAGGAGGTTAAGGATGAGGTTATTGAGACTGGGGGGGTTAAGGTGAATAGGCTTTCTAAGTCCGTAATATACTCACTAATTAGGGATGATATTGAGACAGCGCGCAGGTACATAAGGGAGATGCAGGATCTCGTTAATAAACTAAGGGAGTTAATTGCTAAGTACCCAATGTATTATAATAATGCCGTCATTAGCCTTCAGGAGTACGTTGAGGCCATGACCATGTGGTTCTTCATGACCGAAAGCAGGATACCGAGCTCAGATGAGCTGGGTGTCGATGCCGAGCCCTACATAAACGGCATTGCCGATTTCACGGGCGAGCTTAGTAGAAAGGCGACTGAGGAGATGATTAAGAACAACCTAGACTTCGCGTTAAGGCTAAGAGGGTGATGGAGGAGCTTTACCTGGATTTACTCAGTCTTGAGCCTAGGGATTATGAGATGAGGAAGAAGGTTGATTACGTGTCATCAAACATTAATTGGTTGAATGAAAAGATATTCTACAAGACATTAAATATTAAGGTAGTTCAGGAACCATCATCGAAGAACTCTGACGTAAATAACTCGTTGGAGTAAAGCTTAAAAATTTTCTAAATTTCTCGATCTCGTGACCTCCCTTCACCGGAAATATAGGAAATGAATAAAGTTCCACAGTAAATACAGGTGTGAAGCTAAGAAAGGCCTTAACGTTTTGGGATCTGCTCTTCCTATCAATATCAGGAATGGTTGGTAGTGGGTGGTTATTCGCAGCCTTAGCGGGCGCCGCCTATGCTGGCCCAGCATCATTAATATCCTGGCTCTTAGCTGGGGTATTCTTCATATTCATAGGCCTATCATACGCTGAATTAGGCTCGATATTACCATTTAGTGGTTCGCTTGTTCGTATTGATCATTACGTACACGGCTCAATCTCTAATTACCTACTCGGTTGGGCATATTTAATTGGTTCAGCTACCACAATATCCATGGAGGCTGAGGCAATAATAATGTATACAAATAAGTACTTGCCGCTCTTTAGTACCGAGTCTGGCTACTTGACGCCACTTGGTATTTTAACGGCGGCAGCATTAATAGGTATTTTCACGGTCATACAAGTAATTGGCGTTAACATATTTGGTAAGATTAATACGGCAATAACCATTTGGAAGTTCATAATACCCACAGCCACAGTAATACTCTTAATAACCCTATACCTACACCCGGGTAATTTCACGGCATATGGAGGGTTCGCACCGCTAGGTTGGACCGCCGTCTTTACGGCATTAATCCCCCCCAGCGGCATTATCTGGGCCTATGAGGGATTTAGACAGGCCCTTGAGTATGCAGGTGAGGCTAGGAATCCAAGGCGTGACGTACCGATGGCCCTGGTTCTATCGATAATACTCGTGGCAATACTATACATGGCGCTGGAGATCGCGTTTATAGGAGGGATCGACTGGAGCAAGATATACCTGCCTAATAGTAAGGGTCAGTACGTAATCCCAATAAAGCCCGGTTACTGGAGCGACCTATTAAACTCTAATTGGGCAGGCTCACCATTCTACTCAGAGCTGTACGTGAGTGGTATCGTAGTTCTTGTGCTGTGGGCCACGATATTACTGATCGATGCATGGATCTCACCCGCAGGTACCATGGGTGTATACATTGGCACAACAGCAAGGAGTCTCTATGGACTTTCAAGGCAGGGTTACTACCCAAGCATTTTCAGTAATTTACATGAAAAATTCCAGACCCCCGTGGTTCTCATTCATAGTTACTTACTTAATAGCCGTACTATTCCTACTGCCATTCCCAACTTGGTATCAAATAGTCAGCATATCGACAACAGCGACAATAATTAATTACCTGGCTGGCGGCCCGGCATTAGTCATATTAAGGAGACTGCGCCGAATATTAATAGGCCGTATAAGGTCCCAATGCCATTACTAGTTGGGTTACTGAGCTTTATAATGTCCTCAATGCTCGTTTACTGGACAGGTTGGCCTTACCTGGGCTATATATTCGTAATAACGGCCTTCGGCTTACCATTACTAATCCTAGGCTATAGAAAGGTCATTGGCATGGGCTATGGCGAAGCCGCGGCTTTCTCGGCGATTTTCTGGATCGCGTTAATAATAGTGATTTATTACGGATTTATAATCAACGCACTACCATTTTATGAGTATTGGATTGCGTTCGCATTAATATTAATTGGAGGCGTCACGTATCTGTATTATAGGTCGAGGGATGGTTACGTTAGTAAGGAAATCAAGGCGAGTACCTGGTTCATTAGCTACATGATCGTGTTTGGCGCCTTATCATACATAGGTTCATTGGGCATGGGTTACATTCAATACCCATGGGACTACCTAATTGCGTTGGCTATGTCAATAGTATTCTTCATAATAGCAGTGAGACAGGGATTTGAGACTAAGGAGATAAGGCAGGTTAAGGAGGGTAACCTACCCATTGAGTAACCATGTAACAACGAAACACTTAGGGTTTAAATCAAAATAATGAATACCTTATGTTGAATCCTTATGTGCGAGGATGAGGTGTTAAAGGACTTAATACCCAGTGAGGCGCTGCTCATGTTTAAGAGACTCATAGGGAAGGACATTGGTGTTGCCTGCGACTTCCTAATGAGACATTATAGGGATGAGTACTGGCCCAGGAGGGCTGGCATAATGCCTCCGTTGAGGAGGGTAAGGAGTAGCCATGTGGTTAAGTTACCAAGTCCCAAGGGCGTAACTATGACCGTGAGCAACGCGATTATAACAAGGAGAAGCGCGGAGGACTTCATTGATGAGCCGATAAGTATTGATGACTTGGCAACGGTATTATTTCTAGGACTGGGTATTACTGGCTGGACCCAGGCCTATGGTTTTGATAAATACCCACTTCGTGCATATCCATCCGCAGGTGCTTTACAGCCTATTGAGGCTTATCCGGTGGTTCATAACGTGATGGGGGGGCTGAGGGAGGGACTTTACCACTATGACCCGTTCAACCACGCATTGGAAATCCTTAGGTTGGGTAGGTTTAATTCATTAATGGCTAACTTAGCCCTTGGGCAGGACCACGTCAGTAGGGCGTCAGTGGTCATCGTACTCACGTCATTTTACTCACGAACCCGGTGGAAGTACTGGAAGAGGGCTTTGAGGTATGTCCTCCTGGATGCAGGTGCAGTCATGGAGAACATATATGTCGTGGCTACTGGGTTGGGGCTTGGTGTTAGGGCTGTGGGTGCCTTTTATGACGAGGAGTTGTGTAGGTTCCTTGGTATTGACTGTGTTGAGGAGTTTCCCGTACTCTTAATGCTTATTGGTAAGGAGACACGTGGTTTTTAATTGGGAGTGAATTATTGAATGCTTATATCGAACCTATTATACTTCTTATCTTCTCAATCTTCCTCTCCAACTCACCGCATTTCTCATCAATGATCCTACTCACCTCATCCTCGGTGTATAATCTTTCAATCTTTAAATCAGAGAAATTAAGCTTATTTGCTTTTTGATCGTATGAAACCACGACACTTATCCTCACAAGGGCCAACTTATCAATGTTTCTCTTAATCATCTCGTCATACACAGTCTTATTCAACTCCGCTATATCCCTAAGTATAACGTCCTCGGGGACCATCTTTGAAAAAGCCGCGAATGCGGCACGCCTTAGCTTATCTGCGAACCTAGCCGCTATTATGATGCCCGTCCTTAACTCGACGGTTAATGTCCATGGAATGTGAATCCGCTGTATAGTTTTTCATATTCCGCTGCTCGTTCCTTATCTCGTTCTACATCCTCACTTGGTTTCCAAGACATATTACACTCTTTAATTGGGCTTCATTTAAAACTTATTTTCCAATACAGGGTTAAACACTTAAGTAGGGGTATACTCCATTATCTTTGATCTGAATTGGGTGGGTTACGTAGGGTTGTGCTTGATGTTGACATACCAAGCAGTGTCTCTACTGTGGAACTCGCGGATAGGCTTGGCAGGGTTAGCGGTGTTAAGGCCGTTAATGTCACCGTAACCGACACGGACGTTGAGGTTCTAGGTCTGGTCATTGTTATTGAGGGTGACAACATAAACTATGATGACGTGAAGAGGGTTATCGAGGACTTGGGTGGTGCGATTAGAAGTATTGACCAGGTAATTGTTGGCGAGTACATACTTGAGCTTAATCCTCAGTTGCTTAAGGAGAGGTGAGTATGGTAAGTATTAACGGTAGGTACTTAGTGCTTGGCTTCCTAGATAGCGTTTTGACCACGCTCGTATTAGGTGAGACCATGCGAAGTACTGTTAAATTAGTGATTATAGTTACGACAATAAACTTAATAACGGCGTTCATGGCCGAGTATATCGAGGAGAGAAGCTCATTAAGCCATATCGAGAGAGCGTTATTGATGAGGAGAGGTTCGCTATTAAGGACGAGCTTACATAGGAGGGCCATATACGATGCATTAATTAAGGGCTTGGTATTTGGCGCCGTGTCGCTGTTGGGTGCCTCGGTTACGAATTATACGATGTACTTGGTTAGGGTGTTTTGGATACCCGTGATTCCAGTGGTAATTCTCGGAATCTTTGGCACATTAATGAGCAGGTACTTTAGGGGGGGTAATGCCGTGTTATGGCTCATATTATATGTAATACTTGGCATTATAATGTCATTTATAGGAACCATTGTTTAATAATCATTAATTCATGATGATAAATTGACAGGTTTGCCCTCCTTTAATATCTTATTTCCAAGCTCCGGACTTACCTTGACCAATTGATCCTTAACTCTATCCAGGAAGGCCTTATCCTCCTCCTTATTCCTGAGTTCATCGGGTAGCAATATCGGTATCTCGTCCTTAATTGGATACCAACGACCACATTTAGGGCAGTATAATATGCCATCAACAACCTCCTTCTTAATGCATTCATCGCACGGTAATTCCTGTGGATTCGGGTAATTCTTTATGAAGACATTCTTAAGGGCACAGTATTCTTCACAGAATGGCCTTTTGTTCCATTCATACTTTCGTTCAGGATACTCCCTCTCTTTAAGCACTATTAATGTCAGTGGGAATGTTTTGTCGTACGGACATGCCAATACATCCATTAATCTGTACTTCACGAGAAAGCCCTGCTAATACCCTCTTAATTACTTTTACCTTTAATGGATTTGAACACCTTAGTACTTCCTCTCCTCAGGCTTCCATCTCGTTATGCGGACAGGTACGTAACTAAGCCTCGGCCCATCAGGCGTGTAGAAGTATAGTGTATGTTTCAACCAATTAGCATCATCCCTCTTTGGATAATCAAGCCTATAATGGGCGCCCCCCCTCGACTCGGTCCTTGTTAATGCACCAACAATTATTAATTCCGCCTGTTCAAGCAGGAAGTCCAGCTCAAGCACATCCTTAAGGTTTGTATTGTAGTACCTACCCTTATCCTCAATCCTAACATTCAGGAACCTCTCCCTCAACCTCTTTATTGTTGAATAAGCCTCCTCAAGCCCACTCTTGTCCCTAAACACATAGACGTAGGTATCCATTGTCCTATTCATCTCCTCTCTAATGGAGTACGGATTTTCAGCGCCAACCTCCTTATGGAGTAACTTATCAAAGATCCTGCTTTCCTCATTGGCCGCCTTAGTTGCTATATCACCTGTATACTCAAGCATTGAGTCTGGAGCTGACATCGCGTATTTAGCGGCAGCAGCACCGGTCAACCTACCCCCCACACGAGACATTCACTTAATGAGTTGCTACCTAGCCTATTGGCTCCGTGAACGCTAACGTTAGCTGCTTCACCGGCGGCCCATAAATTCGGCACTCTGGTTTTGTCCTCATCAAGCATTACTTGGCCGTATAAATCAACGTGTATGCCACCCATCATGTAATGCATTGCTGGCCTAACGGGTATTGGCTCATCAACTGGGTCAATACCTAAAGTCTTAATCGCTATTTCCCTAATCATCGGTAATCTCTTATTTATCCTCTCCTCACCAAGATGCCTCAGGTCTAATAATACGTAGCAGAGACCAGACTCCTCGTCCACGAAGCCTCTGCCCTCCATGCACTCCGTAATTATCGACCTACTGACTATGTCCCTGGGAGCCAGCTCCATTCTACTCGGCGCGTATCTCTTCATGAACCTCTCACCCTCCTTATTAATTAAGTAACCACCCTCACCCCCCCTTGCACCCTCTGTTATTAAAATGCCATTGGGAACCAAGCTGTTGGGTGGAATTGTGGAAACTCCATGTCCTTAAGTGGTATTCCAGCCCTATATGCCAATGAGTAACCATCACCCGTTGATGACCAGGCCATTGTCGTGAACTTGTAAACCCTGCCATTACCACCAGTCGCAATTATACCCGCTTTGGCAAGTATTACCTTAAACTCACCAGTCCTTAGGTCAATTGCGGTAACTCCCTTGAATACCCCGTGGTCCATCAACAACGACGTGACGAAGTGCTCATGAAGGAATTCAACATTATCAAACCTAAGTACATTATCGTATAACGTACTCATTAAGAAGAAGCCACTCTTATCCTGAGCGAATGTCGTCCTAGGAATAGACATGCCACCAAATGGCCTTTGAAGTATCCTGCCCTTTTCATCTCTGGACCAGGGAACGCCTAGGTGATCCATAAATATTATTTCCTTAGGGGGCTTCACGCACCAGTAATTCAACGGCATCCTGATCCGCGAGAAAGTCGCTGCCTTTAACGGTATCGTACGCATGCAGATCAAGGCTATCACCAGTCTCCTTTGGGTATAAAACTGCGCTTGCACCACCCTCAGCACTGACGGAGTGGCTCCTCATTGCATGAACCTTTGATAGGACTGCGATCCTAATTTTACCCTGGGAAACCCTGGCTGCCTCAAAGGCGGCTCTTAAACCGGCTAAGCCGGAACCAATAATTATCAAATCGTACTTAAGTACTTCAGTCATATCTTACTTCGTTTTACATAGGTGGTTTATATTTTCTTCCCTCATCGAAACATCAGGGCTGGGATAAGCATTATTAATACCTTCCTTAGTATGGCTTATTTGAATGGCATTTTTAAATGAGGAGGAGTTGGAGAGTAAGATTAAGGAATTGAGTAGTGAAATTCTTAGGATTAGGAATGAAATTGAGAGTAGGGAGAAGGAGCGGGAGGGCCTTCGTAATGAGTTGAATAAGGTTAGGGAAGAGATAAGTTCAGTGATAAATCAACTCAATAGTAAGAGGGCTGAGTTGAAGGGTGTTAAGGATGAAATCGCTAAGCTGAGGAAGAGTAGGGATGACATAGTGAGTACGTTAAAGCAACTTAAGGATAAAAGACTTGAACTGCTTAAGAGGATTAAGGAATTGATAGATAGGGTAAGGAAGTATAGGGAATTGCTGAAAATGGTTAATGACTTAATTGGCGGTAAACCCGTTGATAAGGATAAGTTAAAGGAGTTAATAGATAAGCTTGAGTTTGAGCATGAGATATCGCCCACGGATCCTGAGAAGGAGTGGGAATTCTTTAGGACAATACAGCAGTTGGAGAAGGAGTTGAACGCGGCCGAAGTACTTTCGAGAATTAAGGAATACATAAGTCGTGACTCTCAGGAAATTGAGAAAATGCGTAAGGAAAGGATGGAGTTAGGGCAGCAAATGAGGGATCTTTATAATAATGCCCTTGCTAATATCAAGTCTCAAATACAGGAATTGAAGAAGAAGAGGGAATCCATTGTTAATGAAATCATTCAATTAAAGAGTAAGAGGGACTCGCTTAAGGCTCGTCGGATGAGTTAAAGAAGGCTATATTGAGCAAGTCGGCTGAGATTAAGGATTTAAGGACTCGCTTAAGGGAATTGAATGAGGAATTAAACAAGTACCAACTACTACTGGCGGCTGCGCGTAAGTCGAAAAACCTAGTGATAAAGAAGCAGGAGGAGACAAGGATCAAAGAAGAGTTAAGGAGAAGGGCTGAGGAAGGCCTTCAGAAGTTGATGAAGGGTGAAAGAGTATCACTGAATGATTTATTAGGTCTGGAGTATGATGAAGAAAATGAGAAGTGAGCCATGTCTAAGCTCGTAAGAAGACTAATAGTGCTCTATGTCGATAGGGATAATGACGTAGGCGAAAGGCTTGGTGTTCCTACACCAATAATTGGCAGGAATAATGTGCTTAAGGTGGCTACGGAATACATACTTAGGTACCCAGATGACTCTGATGCAAACGCCATGTTCGGCGCAATACAGCTTTATGATACTTTGATCTCCACGTTTGGCTCTGAGAACGTCGAGATAGCCGTGATTACAGGGACAAGTTCGGAGGATGTTACTGCCGACATGAAGATACTTAGTGAGGTTGATAAGGTACTCCAGGTATTTGATGCCGATGGGTTCGTAGTGGTTTCTGATGGACCTTCTGATGAGGTTGTTGTCCCACTTATTCAATCAAGGAGACCCGTGGTTTCCGTAAGAAGAATCGTAGTTAAGCAGACGAGGGGCTTTGAAGAATTTGCAGTACTTGCCAGATACTACATTGGTAAGTTATTTAGTGAACCTAGGTATAGAAGATACGCGCTTGGTGTGCCTGGAGCCCTGTTACTTATTTATGGAGCATTCTATAGTGTGTGGCCGTATATACCCACTATGGTTAGGACTATGATCGTGGCAAGCATAACGATATTGCTGGGTATCGCATTCATACTTTATGGCTTTAACCTTCATGAGAGTATGCTTCGATTCCTTAGAATGTATGAGGCCACGTTCTTTATATCGGCCCTCTCAATATTCTTCGTAATAATATACTCACTATCTACCTACTATATGCTACATCAGACCATACCGCTCTGGGGGCGCGTTGAACGTGTTTGACTTAGTCGGACTTGTGGTCGGTGCAATACTCACGGTTAATGCAATTGAGGTTTACACAAAATTTAGGATTAGACCCTTTGGCAGGGTTGCCGCTGATGTTCTTTTAACGGTATTTCTATTACTAGTGGCAAGTGACTTAGCCGGTTATATGCTTGGTAAGGTGAGTACGTATACCCTGCTCTTTAATTTAATGATCTATACTGTGATAGGGTTAATAACGTTGATTACACTAGGAATTTTGAGGAATAGGTATGGTAAGATTAAGGGTGGAGGTAAGTCAGGATCTAAAGGCCTTGGCGTACGGTGAGCTTGAAGCATTAAGCGAATTGTCTGGCAGTTCCCTAGATCTTATTGAGGATTCCAGAGAATTAGTGGTTGATTATAGGGGGGGCAACCTTGAGTCGCTGAGGAAGAGGATATGTAGAGCCGCGTTGATTAAACGTGCCTGGATTGATGATGGAGTCAATAAGGAGCTTTTTGCGGAACTTGATAGGTCAAGATATAGGGTTTTAAGGAGAGGCAGATGGAGCGATGCCGTTATTATCGATTTACGTATCGCGAGACTCCTCGTTAATTTAGCGAGAACTGAGGAGGGTGAGGTCTTCCTTGACCCATTCGTTGGCTCTGGAATAATTGCCCAGGAGGCTATGCTGATTGGTGCCCGTGTAATTGGGATGGATATTAACCCGAAATACCTGGGTTTATTAAACAATATGTACGTAGACGCCGTAAATTCAGACTCCCTATTAAGTCCCATTAGAAACGAATCAATTCATTCAATTGCAACAGACCCACCATACAATAGGTTATCAATAAGTGACTTAGACCTTGATTCGCTGTACAGGGCTTCGCCGAGGAGGCCTTTAGAGTTTTGAGGAGTGGCGGTTATGTGGCTTTTTCGCACCCCACGTATGTAAACTCCCTTGATTGGTTCTTGAATGCTGGCTTCGAATTAATAATTAATGGTTTACAATACGTTCACGGCGGATTAACCCGATTAATCTATGTCTTTAAGAAGCCTTAGTCAATACCAAGTAGCCTCCTAATATTTTTAGCAGCAGCCACAGGGTCTGTGGATTGAGTTATTGCCCTACCCACAACCACCACGTCTATGTTCGTACCCCTGATCTTAGGCGCCACCTCCTCATTAATACCACCAGCTATAGCAACCGCTAAACCATAACTATTCTTAATACTCACGGCCTCACTTATTAAGTCCTCAACGGTTAAACCTCTACTTCTTTGGACATCAATTCCGAGGTGCAAACCAACATAGTCAGGCCTTAATCCTGCGTTGAGCAACTCTCTAATCCTAGCCGCCGGATCTTTAACACTTATCATGTCGATCAACGGCTTACCACCAAGCCTCCTTGCCTCATTTATGAATTCACTAATCGTCTCATTAGCCGCGCCCCCCCCAGGACGCTGACTATATTAGCACCTGCATTAATGGCTAACCTGGCCTCAAGGGCGCCAACATCCATGGTCTTGAGATCAGCCATTATCTCCACATTTGGGCAGGCAACCCTTAATGCACTAACTATGAATATACCAGCTGCCTTAATTAACGGAGTACCCGCCTCAACAATATCAACGGCCCCCCCTGCACTGCACAGTCTACGTGCTAGGTCAACAGCCACGCTAGGCTCCGTTAAGTCTAACGCGACCTGCAGTTTCAATTTAGGTTCACCAACTCCTGAATATTATCTTAACTGGAACACCCATCTTTAACTCAACAAGTATTGGCACATCAGCCTTATCACCAAGCTTACTAATGATTACGTCAAGTACGTCCTTAACTCTCGTTAATGCGGCTAACTTATCTGCCATGGCCTTCCTACTCTCATCAAGTGTCTCATACTCATCAATTGGTCTTGGGTCAAAGATTATCTTGAGACCCGTAAGTTCTATTGCCGTTGACAACGGTAATTGCTGACCCTTACCAACTATCTCCTCTATCATCTTCATTAATGCCATGTACTTATCGGCCTTAACCTTCAACTCACTCATCATTCCCTCAATATCCCTAATTCTCTTCTCAAGATCATTTATTTGGCTGTTTACGTAATTAAGGAGCTCCTTAACTCCATTAAAGGTCATTAGCTCGAGGTCGGGTGCGCTTGACATATTCATGGATTTATTAACGAGGTACTTTAAAAAAATATCGCTTATGAAAAATTGAGAGTAGTCTAGTCCAACCACCAAGGTCGTGACCTAAGGAACTCCTCAACGACAACCCTCTCAGTCAGTTCCAAGGTATTCAGGTCATTAATAGACCTTATTTTTACGTACTGGGCATTATTAAGGGAACCCCCCCTCAAATACTTCAACGACATAGCAGTTACTAAATGCTTAATTGCATCAATAATATCAGAAAATCTCCTTCTCCTAACCACAAACCATCGTGAACCCCCCCTTATAAATGGACCGATAACGCCTGGGTCATTAACATACTTCTTAATGAACACCTCAGTAGCGTTTGAATTAACGGGGGGGACCTTCATGCAATTCATACGGAGGAAGCTCAAGCTCGCTTACAGATATCATTAAGAGAATCGTTGATTTATCATCACTCCAGGCCATTGATCGGATTACCTCAAAATCGAGTTTCCTAAGATTCTTATTTAATGATGACATTAATTTCTTAATTTCACCCCCCCATACAATGTCCGGCGAGACATTTCCTGTAGGGCATCCTCATGATTACTGTTGGTAATACCCAGGCAGGTCTCGCTACCCTATGAGTCTTCATGAAGAAGTCTATTCGTGGATTCCTAAGGAACTCCCTTGACGCCGCTATAGCCGTAGCCAATACTTCCCTACTTATTGATGCTGCGGCATTTCGACTTGGATCGACAGGATCTATTATTATAACGGGTGATTTAAACTTCTTTATAGCGTCCTTCTCGTTATACGTACCCGTCATGTCTATGAACACGTGTTTTAACGACCAATTACTAATGGCCTTAATCGTGTCGAGGAAAGAACCATAATATATTATCAACAACTCACTCACATAACCGCTGAATCCCTGAACCTTAATCTCAGCACCATAAATACCCACTGACTTAAAGAACGCCTTTAATAATCTAACGTCTATAGTCCTTTGACCAAGCTTACTATTTATGAATCCAGTATGTAATGGTGTCCTATCAGCCGCGGTTAATGGTCTCTCTCCAGGTTTATACGAATACATGGGACCACGTCGATTTCGAAGTCCCCCCCTATCAGCAGTTGAATGTATGGATGCTGGGCATATTTAATATTCCAATTAATGTTATTTTCGACTGCTATATTAATTAAGTCATTAGTTATACTGCCATCCTTAATCCTGTTAATGTAATCCTTAGGCAGGATAATGAAAATATCAATGTCCCTATCACCGGGCAACCACGTATCCTTAGCCACAGAGCCCTGTATCGTTACATCAAAATCCCTATAACCACGCTTTGATAAGCCGTTTATTAATAACCTAACGACCTCATTTGCTATATTAATAACCCTATCCCTTTCCTCAGGGCTTGGCGTAACAATCCTAACGGCTTCCGATAAAATCCCCTCAATATTCACAATGCATATTTAATGCTAATAAATTAATAAAACCACCCTCACTTAATCACTTATTGTTTGCTAACGATATTACTGAGTCTACCCTTAATCTTAATTAGTAAATCCTTAATCCTATTAAGGAAGTCCTCATCCACGATGAACCCATGTAATTCCTCAATCATCTCGTCAACACTCATATCAAGGGGGGGTTCAACCCAAGGCCGGCTAAGTAGGCAAGTACTTCAAGGGCCGTATCCTCGCTAAACCCCTCCTCCTTAACCACGTCCATTATTATCTTACCGACCACGTAAAGCTTAAGTGTATTAATATCGGTATTAAGCACGTGAGCAAGGCTCTCATAGTCGCCCTTACGGAACTCCTCAATAAATGTCTCGAAACTACCATACCTATCCTTAATTACGTTATCGAAATACTTACTCACGGCCTTAACGTATTTTGAGTATATCCTGATGGCATCATCAACTTCCTCAACACCGTCTATGGCACCCCCCCTATAGGACATTACCGCACCCTCTGTGGTCAATTCATCGATTAAGCTCGCCTATTAGCTCGAGAAATTTATCACCGGCCTCCTCATAAGTCCTCCAATTACCTTCCTCAATAGCCTTACATAGTAGGTAAAATGCCGAGCATAGATCGCCCTTTATCTTCACAGCGTTCCAATAATCCCTACCTAAACCTTGTATATTACTTAAGGCGCTTCTGCAGGCATCGTAATACTGCATGGCCCTGGCTATATCACCATGAGCGAAGTAGTAATTAGCGAGTACCTCTGAGGAGTCCATCATACTTAATACCTCATTAGCCTTGCTTCCTCAATCCCTACGGCCTCCCTAAAGTTTACCACCGATGATGCATATAATTTAGATGCGTCCTCAATAATACTCTTCTCAGCTTCATGATTACCCTCCTCATGAAGCCTTGAAGCCTTAACCCTAAGATCCTCCGCCCTTGCTATCTTCGACATAGCCTCCATGAAGCGTGCCTTGCCTACATTGCCGAGGCCCTCATAAATCGCAGCAGCAACGCTAAACCTGGTAATGGCATTATCATAAGCAGCTATTGAGTATAGGGCTATACCAAGGGCCTCATTAACCCTAGCCCCCCCAACTCACCCTTTATGTCAATACTCACATTCTCATCCACTGCAACAATTCCTGGTTCTAAATCCATATCAATCAATAACTGCACCAGGTTCGGAATATCACTTAAGTCTATGAGTCTAACGACCTTGGCAACACCATCCCTAATACTCGTCTCGTCTAAACCCTTAATTATTGAGTAATCACTTATGGGTAAAGTACACCTACCATCGCAGCGTACCAAGTCACGAAATGCACTATTATTTGCCAAATCCTTAGGCGCAAAGCCTTTAGTACCTGCATAAGTACTGATGCGACTGAGTTCGTTATGCACTCATGATCCCAATGGCAGGCATCAGGAATATTACTCACACCAACCCCCCCTTTAAGTAGCAAAGGGCATACCTTTTAATCCTTATTAACTTCAAACCTGGACTATACAATAAAAAATTAAATATCCAGAAAGTGAAATATTTCATATGAAGAGCTATGATGTGATAATATTAGCTGGTGGATTAGCAACAAGACTTAGACCCCCCCTTAGTTATTCACGTCCCAAACCCCTACTACCGGTGCTTGATAGGGAGATAATTGATTGGATCATGGAGTCCATAACGAGAATACCGCTGAACAGAGTCTTCATATCGATAAGGTATATGGGCGACCTAATTAAGGAGCACATGGAGAATGTGTGGAGCGAATTTAAGGATAAGCTTATATTCGTAATGGAAAATAAACCACTTGGCGATGCCGGTCCAATATCATTAATCAATGAAAAGTATGAACTCACGGACACGTTTCTCGTGGTTTACGGAGACATACTCAGCAATATAGATGCGAATGCCCTCGTGAACTTTCATGAGAAAATGGGTGGCACATCCACAATAACTCTCACCAGGGTAGACGATGTATCTAGGTATGGAGTTGCCCAACTAGATGAAACTAATAGAATAATAAACTTCATTGAAAAGCCTAAGCAATACGTTGGTTCCAACTTAATAAACGCTGGATTCTACGTCTTTACGAAGGAAGTTATTAAGTTGATACCTAAAAATCCAGAAAACCAGGTTAAGCTTGCTATTGACGTTATACCAAAGCTATTAAGGATGGGCGAGGTTTATGGATATATACACAATGGTCTATGGTTTGATATTGGAACACCCGAGGACTACATGAGAGCCAACTTCAGCGTTTTAACGAACAGGTGCAGGGATATTAATAGCGGTTGTATAAATATCGACTTACCATCAACAGTTACCATACAGCCCCCCCCGTTTATTTAGCCTAACGTTACTGTTGGAAGTAATACAGAGATTGGGCCGAATGTTATAATACACAGGAATACCAAGGTTGGGAATACGGTCAAGGTAGTGAATTCACTCATCTTTGAGGGATCCTCATTATGTGATGGCGTTTACGTATCGGGAAGTATCATTGGGAGTAATACGTATATTGGTAAATGGGCTAGGGTTGAGGATGGGTCTGTAATTGGTGATGGCGTTTACATAAAGGATTCCGTGTTTATAGCTAAGAATACGAAGATTGGGCTATAGGGAGATAATGGAGCCGATATACAGGGAGGGCGAGATCATCTTATAAATTAAAATTTAAATACCCATAGGTGCATTAGAGCCGAATGTCCCAGGAAGTTAGGCAGATAGTGAGGATTGGTGATACTGACTTGGATGGATTTAAGCCTGTAGCCTATGCCCTGACTAAGATTAGGGGGGGTATTGGTGTATCAACAGCATATGCAATATGCAGGTACCTGGGGGGGATAAACCCGTCAATCAGGTTAGGTCAACTTGATGATGAGACTGTTAGGAAACTTGATTGGGCTGTTAGGAACCTAAACCAGTTTGCACCTGGTTGGTTTGTGAATAGACCTAAGGACCCGGAGACAGGGCGAAATATCCACCTGCTGGGCGCAGACTTAGTATTGGCGGCTAAGAAGGATATTGACCTAATGAAGAAGTTAAGGAGTTGGAAGGGCATTAGGCATAACCTTGGACTTAAGGTTAGGGGGGGCCAGAGAACAAGGACAACGGGTAGGTTAGGCCTAACGGTGGGTGTAACGAAGGGTAAGGCGGCACCAGGTGGTGGAGGAGGGGGGGGTGGAGGCAGCAGTAAATAACGGAAAAACTAATCTAAAATAAATTGATTTTCGTTCAATCATTATGAATATAATATGACCAATGTTTAATATAATTAATTCAATGCAGAAGTATTCTTATGCATTCAATTCTATCCTATATAATAATGTTCGTATAGCTTCATCATTATTTCTTTGTATATGATACTTCTACTAGGCGTGTTTTACACTTGAAGAGAAAGAAATTTAAAAGGATTAATAGTAATGAATAATGATCGAGGATGAGTATCGTGAAGCCATTAATTAAGCTTGAATTTAGGGAGTTAAGGAGTAGCGATATGAAGATAGTTATTGATTTATATAACTCATTGAGTAACGAAAGTATTTATTATAGGTTCAGGGGTTTCTTTAAGGACTTCGAGAGATATGTGAAATCCGTCTTTGCTGATCCACGTAATATCGTTTATGGTGCTTTCATAGACAATGAATTAGTTGGCGTTTTAGAAGCTGTCTATCTAAGTGATGGCTGTTATGAGATGGCTATTGTTGTTAGGGATAATTATCAAGGTAAGGGTATTGGTACCAGGCTTGTTGCGTATGTAATAAACGATTTGAAGAGAAGGGGGGTGCCAAGGCCTTGATAGCGTACTCAACCCCCTGATAATCATAGGATATTGGCTATATCTAGGAAGTTTCATGGAATCATAAAGTGCATGTACGATGAGTGCACCACAATATTTAATCTGCAGAGTATAAATGTTGATCAATTCTTAAATTAATACCACTCTACTTACTACTGTGGATAAGGTAATACTATTACTTACTGAGGCTTCTCTTGAGACGGTACCTAAGGAATTACTAAGCGATCCTGTAATAATTAAGGATGCAAAAAGAAGAGGGGTGAATCCCAAGTACTTAATTCTCGATAGCTAAACATCATAGAGCCATGACTAGATTACCTAATGCAGAAAAACGAGGAAGGCCGGACATACTTCACCAAGCACTTCTTCTAATTCAGGGTAGTTTACTTGCGCGGAATAATTTAGTTAAGACGTACATACATACAGTGAGCGATTTAGTAATTGATGTTGACCCTGAGATACGCCCACCACGTAATTACGATAATTTCATTGGGCTAATGAGTCAATTGTTTGAGGTTGGTAGAGTGCCGCCTGTCGGTAAGCCATTAATGAGGTTTGTGAATGGAATTAACTACGTATTAAGCATCGAGTCGCCTGATCGTAAAATACTTCTTGACGACGTGAGGGGGGGAAAGGAAGTATCTTTAAAATCATTCATTGATTACGTGAGGAATTTTAAGAGACCCTTAATAATGATTGGCGCATTCCCTAGGGGGGGTTCGTTTGAAGAACGTACTTATAGACTTGCTGATGACGTTCTGAAGATTGGTAAATATGTTATGGATACATCATCAATACTATGCAGATTATTGACTGCACTTGAGATTGAACTAGGGCTTATCTCCTAAGCTAAATATTTATTAATTCTAATTACTTTATTTAGGATTAAGTGCTTAGATTATGTGTGGTATTATTGGTATTACGTCGTTGCCGAATAACCTTAGGGAGCCCATTGGTAAGGTAGTTAGGAGGTGTCTCGAAAGACTTGAGTATAGGGGGGGTTATGACTCTGTCGGTATTGCGGTTATTAAGGGTAATTACATAGAGGTTAGGAAGGGTAAAGGTAAGATTGCCGAGGTCAGTGCGAGGTTAAACTTTGACGAGGTAAACGGTACAACAGCCATTGGGCATACCAGGTGGGCTACCCATGGAAAGCCAAGCGATGAGAATGCGCACCCGCACACGGATTGTACGGGTAATGTCGCTGTTGTCCATAATGGCATAATCTCGAACTTCCTAGAGCTTAAGGAGGAACTCATTAAGAGGGGTCACGTATTTAAGAGCGAGACTGATACCGAGGTCGTTGCCCATTTAATCGAGGAGTACTTAAGGCTTGGTTACAAACCATTTGATGCCTTTAAGGCAGCCCTATCGAGACTTAAGGGCGCCTACGCATTCGTTGTTGCAATGGCTCAGGAACCCAACAGACTCTACTTTGCCAGGAATACCTCGCCGTTGGTTGTTGGTATCGGTAATGGCGCTAATTTCGTTGCCAGTGATATACCGGCCTTCCTCGAATTTACGAATATGGTGATAGTACTTAGGGATGGCGAGTATGGGTATATTGAACCTGGTAAGGTCTATATTGAGAGGGATGGGGGTTCCCGTTAATGTTGAGGAGAGGATTAGGCTCATTAGTTGGACACCTGAGATGGCGAGTAAGGAGGGATATCCACATTTCATGCTTAAGGAGATCCATGAGCAACCATTCGCCATAAATTCAACATTGGCAGGAATTAATGAAAAGGAATTCGACAACGTAGTTAATCTCCTTTTAAATTCAAGAAAAGTACTAATAATTGGTGCCGGTACATCATACCACGCAGGCCTCGTTGGTGATTATCTATTCACAACAATGCTTGGTCTTGATACACATGCGCTCATATCCTCTGAATATAAGAAGTATGTTAATGCGGTTAACGAGGGCGATACCGTAATAGCCATAAGCCAGTCAGGCGAGACCATAGATACGCTGGTTGCCGTGAGAGCATTTAAGGAAAGGGGGGGCGCTAAGGTGGTCGCCATTTCAAACGTAATTGACAGTGCAATACCCAGGGAGTCAAATTACGTACTTTATACGAGGGCAGGCCCTGAAATTGGCGTTGCGGCTACGAAGACCTTCACCACGCAATTGGTTGTTCTTACGGTACTCGCCTTAAGGGCTGGCATTGCAATGGGTAGGTTGAACCAGGATGAGTATAGAAACCTCATGGATTCCCTAAGTAAGGTACCGGGACTTCTTCAAAACGTTATAGCAAAAACTGAGGGTAAGGTAAAGGCGTTAAGTGAGTATATGAAGAGTAGAAATAATGCGTATTACCTGGGTAGGGGGGGCATTGGCGTCCCGCTGAGTATGGAGGGTGCCCTGAAGCTGAAGGAAATAGCGTACATACATGCCGAGGCATACCCAGCCGGTGAGAGCAAGCATGGACCAATAGCACTTGTTGAGGAGGGTTACCCCCGTCGTATTCTCGATACTTGATGATGACAATGTGGATGCGTTGCTCGGTAACGTCATGGAAATGAAGGCTAGGGATGCGTATACCATAGGTTTTGTTCCTGAGAAGTACGTTGGTAAGTTTAAGGAGTTATTGAGCGTAACGTTTGAATTACCAAATATTGATTATAGGATCGCCCCAATAATATACATAGTACCAATGCAGCTCCTCGCCTATTACACAGCAGTTGCGCGCGGCTACGATCCTGATAAACCAAGGAATTTGGCTAAGACGGTGACCGTGGAGTGAGCAGTATGGCACATTATAGGGAGGTTCTTGGGGGGGTAATACTTGGTGGTGGTAGGGGGGGCACTAACATGGAGCCATTAACGCCCTATCTCGATAAACCACTCATTAAGTTACTGGGTAAGCCATTGATTTATTATCCAACGAATAACCTGATCCATCTAGGGCTAAGGACAATTTACATAATCTCCAGGGACCCGGCTAAGGTAGGTAATGAGGTTGGTCGATACTTTAGCAATGTTTCGATAGAGAACGTTGGACAGAAGGGTGATGACATCGACAGCGCATTAAGGATGATCTATGAAATCGCCGGTAGGGGGGGTACAACAATAATATCGTTCGGCGATGTTATACTGCCCCGAGAGGCCTATGAACTTGCGCTAAGCAGCCACGTGAATTCAGGTAAACCAGTGACTGTACTGATGACGCCGTTGTCGGATTTACAGGGTTACTTTGAGGTCCAGGTAGATGATGCTGTGGTAATTAATAAGGTTAGTGAACATAAATCGGGCTATGCATGGACTGGCATACTAATCGCTGAGAGAGAATTCCTGACCTCTTTACACGACTTTAACGGAAGCATTAACAACGCCTTAATGAGGTTCAGGGACAACGTCAACGTAGCCCTTTGGAGTGGGTGGTTCGTTGATGTCAGTTATCCCTGGGACTTACTGAGTGCCATAAAGTACTTAATGAGCGATTTGAGGGAGGCTAGGATTAGTAAGGATGCCGATATCTCGTCGAAGGCTGTCATAGAGGGACCCGTAATAGTTGATGAGGGCGCCAAGGTAGACCACGGCGCAATAATTAGGGGGGGGCCTGTGTACATCGGTAGGAACGCATACGTCGGTAATAATGCATTAATCAGGAACAATACGTCGCTTGAGGAGGAATCAGTGATAGGTGCTGATGCTGAAATAACGGAGTCGCTTATTGGGTATAGGGCTACCGTGGGTAGGGGGGGTTCATTTATAGGTAGTTCAATAATTGGTGATGAGAGTACTATAGAACCTGGCGTTGTAACACTAAATGTATTACCGAGTGGTGTCGAGGTATCGCACCTATCACCAGTCATTGTTAAGGGTAAGCAAATAGCTAAGTTGGGCGCCATTGTGGGACCTAAGGCTAGGGTTGGCGCTAATTCCGTGATCTACCCAGGATCAATAATAGAACATAATAAGTATATACCACCGCTATCGGTATTAAAGTAATTAAAAATGTACGTGACGATATTCACGTCAAGGCAGGACTACACCTCGAGACTAGGAATGGGTATTTATCTAAGGCCTAGGTGTGATTATGCATTATGGTTGTGGAATGCCTATGAGTTAGTTAATGCCAATGTAGGGTATTGCGGTAATGAATTAATGGCAAGGTATTTAGATGCATATAGGGAATTACGGTGGGAGAGGAGCGTTAAATCCATCGTAAACCTGAAGAATGAAATGATGAGGATCAGAAGTGAATTAAGAAGGGGCTGTGCTGATGAATTAATATGCTTAGCAAATAGGTTGTATGAGTATAATAAAGCGGTAAACATGTTATATAATTATTACAGAAGAATTAAGGAATTGAGCCTGAGGACCTCTCTAAATTATCCATAGCATTTAATAGATATAACATGCCCTTAATGAGCCTCAGGGTACTTGATGAATTGATGTTTTCATCTAATGATGAATTGAAATACTTAACCTTCCTATCACTGCTTAATCCAATAACGTGGCCATCTCACATAACTATGGATACGAAGATTACACCATACCTCAATTGGATTCTCATGTATATTAACGGGCATTTCGTAATTTTAATAACAAGTTTAAACCGTGCATATGTAATTAGTGATTTAAATATTAATATCAATGGTGGTAGGGTAACCATCAGTAATGATTATGAGTTTATGTCTATAATGCCAACACACATAATGACTAGGATTGAATCCCTGGATGGACATGGATTAATATTCGTAGGTAATTGGAGTGATTCCGCCATTGACTTTAGCATTGACTTTAGGCCAGGAGAGGGTTCTATCAAGGGTGTATCACTTGATGTTAATCTTTCACAATTAACACCAATTATAGTGCCTCCTCACGATTACTTATCAATTAAGTATAGTGTATAATTAAGATAATGGATAAGAGAACGCTTAATTTGAGATATATTAGGCAACCCTTGGTGCTAGGTAGAATTGAATGGAACCGATCGCGAAGTCCATCGTTAATTTTAATGGCTTATTATTATCAAATTCTATCGTCACAGTCTCACTAATCTGTTTCATGGGTTTAATAAAGTCAAGTAATAATTCAATGGAGTACGTTGAGTCATGGGAACCCTGCACTGAGTATTCGTAAAAGACCTCATCACTGCTTGTGTAAGTTGTCTCAATTGCCTTACCACCCTCACCCTCAGCCAATATAGAGAAGGAGTCCTCCTTAGCTATAAACCTCACGGAATCGGAAACCTCATTGGCCGCGCTTAATACGTCAACAAAAACTCCCATATCCATCCTAATCCTAACAGGATACTCAAGCTTTGGCTCAGGGACCTCCTCCTCAGCAATGTTAATTATTGGAAGTCCAAACCTCCTATAGAAACCGCCCTCCCTGCCCTTCTTCGTGTATATAGTTATGAAGAACCTATTCTTAGCCGTATCAACACCAAGCTCAACCTTCTCTCTAGCCTTAACCCTCTTCAAAATCTTCTTAACAAGGTCAAAGCTTATCCCAACTTTCAACTCTTTCGTCACAGTATACTCCTCAAGTCCTGAGCCGGGTATGTTCAGTATCACTAGAGAAACCTTGCTCGGGTCTATTGACTTCATCTTAATACCCTCGGAATCAATGATGAGATTCGACTCCTGAAGTAAATTAGCTAAGGCCGTAAATACGTACCTAAACTCCTTACCCTTAGGAAACATTATCCTGTAATACTCCTCAGTCTCAACAACACCACCTGCGCCACCCTCCTCGACGCCTTCCCCCCCGCCAACCTCTTCTGTCTCCTCCGTTGTCTCTTCCGCGGCTTCCTCACCTTCAGTGGTCTCCTCTTCTTCCTCACTTTCTTCACGTTCCTCCTTCTCAGGCTCCTCACTCTCAACCATAATTGATTGATACTAATTGTAGTTTTAATTTAAAAGGCTTTCATCGCCTAAATTAAGATAATTTCAGCAGGGTATAATGAGGAAGGAATTATATTATTCCCCATAGGACTTATCGCAAAATGCCTTACTTAATGATTGGTATTGATGATACTGATTGGGAGGGTGGTGGGTGCACGACCTATGTCATGTATTCATTCGTAAAATACCTAATTAAGGATGATTCGATTAATAATGTTGTTGGACTACCACGTTTAACGAGGCTGAATCCTTACGTACCATTTAAGACAAGAGGTAATGCATCCCTATCAATAATCATACATGTTGCGTCTGAGGATGAGGTCGCGAATTATATTGAGTTGATGGAATCATTAATAGACCAAATGGTTAAGAGAGTTGGTAAGACAAGCCCTGGAATTGCGTATATGGTAATAAATGACTTATCGAATATCAACGAGAGGTTACTTTGGTTTTATAGGAAAAGTGTTAGGGATGTGGTTACGCTAGACCTCGCACGTAAAGTTGCTGATAAGGTTAATGCCAAGCTCGTGGGCGGTAGAGGTGTCATAGGGGGGGCATTAGCGTCTTTAGGATTTATTCCGATTGATGCTACATTCGAGTTCATTGCATACAGGCCTGAGGATGAGGAGAGACCTATCATTGAACCTAATGATGTAAGGCTCTGGGATGATACAACAAGTCACTTCACATTTTTAAATATATACGACAACCAAGTGCTCATTGAGCCCCCCCACGGGCCTGACCCCGTGCTCTTCGGCGTTAGGGGGGGTGATTCACCATATCATGTACTTGCCATGGGCAATTACTTAGCCAATAAATATAATGCCATTGGTTGGATCATTTATATAACAAACCAGGGAACTAACGATCATAGATCACGCATGAGCGAATTCATACCATATAGGAATGTCGATCTCGTGGGTACTATCACGAATGTGGTATTTAATGATAGGGGGGGCATGCGCTCATTGCCTTTGATAATAATCGAAAAGCAGTGGCATATAGGCACCTGGGGGGGGTTTCTAGGGAATTAGATAATTGCGTTGGTTGCGTTGTTCAGGCGTGGGGGGGTGGTGTTAAGTTAAATGGTGATTTCAGCCTTTACATAGAGGGTATGAGGGTTCTTCATGATAGGTATGCTGAGGTGAGGAATCCGAGGTGTCCCGTGTGTGGTGGACCCATGGAGTCAGTGGGTAGGTCAGGCATATTAAGGTGTAAGCGGTGTGGTTTTCAGGATAGGTTACCCAGGGTGTTAGTGCCGAGAAATAGGTGGTTCTTAGTAAATCCCAGGGCTAGTGAGTATAGGCATTTAATGAAGCCTAGCGAGAGGGTTGGTCTTGAGGGTCTTGCACTCTATATGCCTAAACCATTTCTATGGGTTTATTGATTACTATAGAGAAAGGTTTTTAATACATCTAATTACGGCATTCAAGAAGCCTATGAATGTAGAGAGCATTGCTGAGTCTAGGGTCATGAATTCTCTTAGAATTGATTTAAAAGTGAGCATTAACTATGAGGTTAAGTTGCGGCGATTAAGTAGGTTAATTCGACTGCGGAAGTTAATGAACCTTGGACTTTAAAATTGAAAGTAAATCACCCAGGAAAACTGGTAATTCCTCCTCACGAACCCATAACAGCACTGGCAGATCAAGGCCCTCATTATATCTATGCCTAATACCAATAGGGTACTCAACAACCTTCATGGCAGGAATGTCATTCTCTGAATCACCCATATACATTATTGGTCCCTTTATGCCCATGAGCTCCCTAAGCCGTGATACAGCATAACCCTTATCAACTTGAATACCTGGGTATATATCTATGAACGGATGACCCCCTATACCTGATGACAATGAGCCCCAATTCATTAGCCAATTTAATAATACGATTTAGAACCTCCATATTTATTGAGCCTCTGGCTCTCCAATCAACTCCTAATCCACCAATTAAATCACCAACATGCTTAATCTCTATGTATACATTCCTTAATTCATTAATGCCGTTCATATAATTAATTATGAACATAAATTTATCCTGCCACTTAGGTAAATCCTCATGTATATAACGATTGCCATCAACCCTTATCTCAAGACCATTCGTGCACGACCATGCCCTGGCAAACCCCGTCCTCGGTATTAAAAAGTCACAATCCTTCGTGCTTACTACAGCTATTGGTATGTACATGCTTATTTCACGTAATTTCTCATAAATAGGTTCGGGAGGTTTACTCAGGTTCCTGGCAACGTCTATCGGCGCTATTGTTCCATCATAATCAGTAAATAACGCTGAAACATTCCTAAATATGTTAATTTTATTATTGGGCATTACCGAGTTCGTGTAATATAATCAATTTAATAAGATTTATTTTCTCCACAACCTCTAAGGCGCTGAATGTACCTTAGCAGGTATGAGGAGGCAATGCTTCGTGGTGACTATGGAGATGCCATTGCAAGGGCAATGCAGGTAATAGTTAGGGTTGGCGATGTACTCAAGGCCGATAAGTTGCTCGATATAGAGACGGCGCACATTGCAGGTGTTTCCTACTTAACAATAGGTGATCCAGGCCTTGAGTACTTAGAGGACTTAGCCAAGTCTAATGCTAGATTTCGTGTATTTACAACGGTTAACCCCGTGGGCATTGATATACTTAATGATTGGGGGGGAATAGATAAAGAATTCATCGATAAACAATGGAGAATAATAAATGCGTTAAAGAGTATGGGCGCCAGCCTATGCTCACGTGCACCCCATATGAGTACCTACGGATTAGACCGAGAACTTACCACGCATGGGCTGAATCGAACGCCGTAGCTTACGTAAATGCCATCTACGACGCATGGACTGAGAAGTTACCGGGACCCTTTGTGGTGTTATCAGCATTGGTTGGTAAAGTACCGAGGTACGGACTTTATACGATAAATGGTAGAACGCCAACACACATTGTTAGGGTTAAGGGAAACCAACCAATCACTGACCCATTAATCGCTGGGCTCCTAGGCAAAAGGATTGCAGAGTCTGTCAGTGATGGGAAGCCATACCTCGTGGCCAAACTTGGTGGCAATGCCGTAATTAAGCAATTACTAGCTAGTTACGCTACATACTCACCCCCCATGCATTCATTGTTATTGACGGAATAACACCAAACTATATGGAGTATTTTGCAATGATGAGTAGGCCTGAGGTAATAGATATTGATATTAATGACATTATTAAAGATGCTAAAACTCAGGCACGTAACTTTGATGCGGTATTCCTCGGGTGTCCTCATTACGGAATTGATGAAGTCCTGTCAGTGGTTAATTACGTGAGGAATAGGGGATTTAAGAGGGCTAAGAAGCCCATTTACATAGCCACAACTCCCTTCGTAATTAATTCCCTAAGCCAGGGCATCATTAATATGCTTAAGGACTCTAATATACACCTAGTATTAACTACATGCCCAGTAGTATCACCATTCCTTAAGAGCGTTAGGGTTAATATCGTAGCCACCGAGTCAGTTAAGCAGATGTATTACCTGCCTAAGATGGTTGGCATTAACTATATAAGTTGTGATGGTATTGAGTGCCTGGACTTAGCATTCGATGATTAGTGGGGGGGTGATGGGCATTAAGTACGTGTCCTTCGATATAGATGGAGTCCTTGTTGATTCGGAAAATAGATTAAGATTGTGCCTTAAGCCTAATAATGAAGTTGACTGGGATTGCTTCCTTGATTGTAATAAATTGTTTATGGATAGTCCTAAACCAAGAAACATAAGTCTCCTTAAGTTATTAAGGGATAGGGGTTTTGGCATAATAATAGTGACGGGTAGGAGGGAGTCAATGAGGGAATGCACAATAAGTCAACTACGGAGTTTTGGTGTGAAGGAATTTGACGAGTTATTTATGAGGCCCGATAATAATACTCAACCTGACCCAATCTATAAATCGTGGATTATTAAGAATATAATGAGGAGGTATGAGATTCTCGTGCACTTCGATGATAATGCCAATACCGTATCAACCTTAGTGAGTAATGGAATTGATGCTGTGGTGATTTCTTAAAGTGATGTGTCATGAAAAGGATTGGCGTATTAAGTGTTAGGGGGGGTGCGATGCCTTATTATGAGGAACTACCATTTAATATACGTATTAATGAACCAGGCATAATAAAGGACCTCGACCTATTAATACTACCTCCTGGAACCTTGGTGGAGTCTCAGGTACTGCAGCGTTATAGTTGGATTGAGAAGGAGATTTGGGAATACATTGAGAGAGGCGGTTTTACTGTAGGTGTTTGTTCAGGTACTCAATTACTGTCGAGAGCTGTTAACTTAAATGTTAAGGGGGGGTTGCCTGGATATTCCAGGGGGGGACTCGGCATTTTAGACATAGCCTTTGAACCATTGATTGTTACGGGGGGGCCTGTGAGGGTTAAGATAATTGGCGAGAGTTGGGCGACCAGGAATCTCGTGGGTTTTGAATTAATTGGTTGGCAGGCTCATACGTATGGTAGGATGAATATCTTATCAGATAATGTTCAGATTGTTGGGATGTCATATATATCTAGGCATAATTATAGGAATGAGAATATCAATGCACCCACACTTGTTATGTCACGTAAATACAATGTGTTTGGAACAATGGTTCATGGAATACTTGGACACAAATCTCCAATAATGAGGAATATACTTCATGAGGTTGGGATTGTTAACGAAAATGAAATTGCAAGTTACTACAGAAGTTATCGTGAAAGTGATTGGGTAAGTAGAGGGGTGGTAATCCTGAGGTGAGTATGAGGGTCATTACCGTAACGTCTACCATGACTGGGGGGGAGGGTAAGACGCTAATATCAAGTGCATTAGTCTACTGCCTTAGTAAGGCTGGTTATTACGTGGGTATTGCCAAACTGGCTGGCGACATTAGGGATTTACATCCAAGCCTTTACATACTCAATAGACCTCTTAAACCCTGGATGAGCATAAGGTTAAGATGGGGGGGTAGTAAGTCACTTGGTTGGGTTAATTGGCGGGAGGTGTTAAATGCCGTTAAGGGCATTGGGTTAGACGTGCTCATCATTGAAGGTGTTATGGGGGGGCTTTTAACAGGCTCGGCTAGGAGGTATAAGCGTGGATTCTCATCTACACTGGACTTCATAAGGCAGGTAAATACCGACGTAGTATTAATAGCTTCTGCGAATTTTGATGGAATCGAAGGCGCAATGCTTAGGCTTAAGTCCCACATCGACTTACTTATTAGGTATGGTAGGAAGCCTATGCTCGTAATACTCAATAATGCTTATGGTGGAACGCATGAAAATAGGATGCTCAGGGGGGGCTTTGAGAGGAAAATCAGTAAGTTAGGTGTACCGTTCATAGTTATAAATTCATTACCCGTATCCTCAAAGCCTGAGGAGTTGATAGATCTTGAGGACTATAAAGAAGCTGCAATGAGAATCTCGAGCGCGATGTGCGATGCTATTATTAATGCATTAGGTAAATCACGGTGATTATTGATAGGTAATCATTAATCCAGTGAATAATTATGTCAGGTATTACATTCCTCGTTGATATAAATATAACGCCCGAAATTAACCCATAAACGAATATGTAAGCGAGCGTATAGATTAATGGGATTAAGTTATTTATGCCGTAAACTGCTAGGTAAACGGCACGTGTGCATGGTAAAGTAAATAGCGTCTATAATTACTGCAGGCATTGCCGTGATAGCATTAATGGGGGGGCTGTTCCTCGGTAATAACCTACTGAGCATGAAGCCTCTAAATACCATTTCCTCACTAATGGCTATTGGGTATAACGTGTATATGAGGAGGAGTATGTTCGTTAGAGATAATTGGGGGGGTATAGGAATCATTAAGGGTATCAAGCCGCTAATTAAGAACCATATAAACGCTAAAGCAATAATTATGGGTATTGATAACCTACCAAATAGCGGCTTCCAGGACAAACCTAACTCATTATGTAATTCATGGATTTTTCGCCTATTGAGAATGAGTAAGGCCGCAATCACTACGTACAGGTATGGAGCGAGGTCTCCAAGGAAGTATGTTGATAATGCGTTAATTGGGTTTTTAACAGCATTGCTAAGGGTTTGTGTTATTGATGATGCGATGTTATAGTGAGTGTTTGTTGATATGTATGGTTCATAAGTGATGAATACAGGGATCACTATTGCTATTAGGAGTATCGTGGGCCAAACAACATCACCTAAATACCTACTCATTGCTCGATTAACCAACACACCTTACTTAATAATTCTACTCACATGTGGATGCGAATGCCGTAGTACTTAAGGCAGGGAGAGCAGCGACTTAATAAGTCAGTTATTATAGCTATATTGCTGAGAAATGAGAGGTAAGGAGTATAGGGAGGAGGATGAAGAGGAGGAAGAGTTTGAAGAGGAGGAGTTTGAGGAGCGTGAGGAGGAGGAAGAGGAGGAGATAACAATAAAGGCTGAGACACCGCAGAATACACCTCCGTCAATAGTACTTACCGTGACTTATGACGGTAAGGCTGGTAAAGCCCTCGTTAAGCTTTACGACCCAGTTAATGATAGGGTTTATTTTTGGTACGATAACACTGGGCATAAACCTTACCTACTAACTAATGTAAAGCCTGAAGAACTAATTGCAAAGTTCACGAAGGTCATCCTACACCCAGGATTCAGCCATATAGAGGCTGTGGAGAAGTATGATCCGCTGAGTGATAAGAAGATAATACTCACAAAAATAAATGCTAAGGACCCACTAAGCATTGGAGGCAGGTCTGACTCAATAAGAGAGCTGCTTTCAAAGACCTGGGAGTCGAGGATAAGGTACCACCTATGCTACATTTATGATAACGAAATCATACCCGGCATGTTTTACAGAGTCGAGGATGGCAAATTAGTCCAGGTACCCATTGAGGTGCCTGCTGAGATTGAGGACTTCATAAATAAGTTGTATGCCGATGATAAGGAATTCCTTGAGGAGGCAAGGAGGTGGATACCGCTGTTTCAAGCTCCTGTACCAAACATTAAGAGGCTGTCTCTCGATATTGAGGTGTTCACCCCACAGGAGAATAGAGTGCCGAATCCTAAGGAGGCTAATTATGAGATCATATCGATAGGGCTTGCAGGTAGTGATGGTTTAAAGAAGGTGTTGGTCCTCAGGAGACCTGACATGGAATTAAAGCTGGAGGACCTTGAGAATCTCATGTATGATGATGTTGAGGTGGAGTTTTTTGATAGTGAGTATGATATGCTGAAGGAGTTATTCTCGATAATTCTGCAATATCCAATATTAATTACATTTAATGGCGATAACTTCGACCTACCCTACATCTACCACAGGGCTTTAAAGCTTGGTTTTAAGAAGGAAGAGATACCAATAGTCCTGAGGAGAAATGAAGCCTCCATAGCCCTTGGAATACACCTCGACCTTTACAAGTTCTTTAATATTAGGGCCATCGAGGTTTACGCCTTTGGTGGTAAGTACAGGGGGGGTATGGATAGGACACTGGATACCATAGCCCATGCGATAATAGGCATGTCTAAGTTGAGCAGGGATAAGCCTGTATCCCAAATGAACTATGTCGAATTAATTAATTATAACTTTAGGGATGCGTTCCTAGGGCTTTATCTGACTACGTATGATAACAACCTGGTACTGAGATTAATAGTACTAATGTCTAGAATATCCAAGACACCACCTGATGACCTGGTTAGAAGCCAAATATCTGCGTGGATTAGGAATATGCTGTATTACGAGCATAGGAGGAGAGGTTGGTTAATACCTGAGAAGGAGGATATTGTTAAGGCTAAGGGCGATGTAGCAACTAAGGCAATTATTAAGGGTAAGAAGTACGCAGGTGCCATAGTCCTCGAACCCATGCCTGGTATATTCCCGAATGTCTACGTACTTGACTTCGCAAGTATGTACCCATCTGTGATAAAGCGTTGGAATATATCATACGAAACCGTTAAATGCCCAAGCGAGAAGGAACAGAGCAATAAGCCAATACCGGAGCTACCTCACTGGGTGTGTAATGATAGGAGGGGGGGACTGACTGCATTAATCGTAGGCCTGCTCAGGGACTTAAGGGCTTACGTATATAAGAAGTTAGCTAAGACCGCACCCAGTGAATTACTAAGGAGCTATTACAATGTTGTACAGAGCGCCCTCAAGGTATTCATTAACGCATCATATGGTGTATTGGGAGCTGAGGTATTTCAGTTATATTGTCCACCTGCCGCTGAATTAACGACTGCCCTGGCCAGATACGTGCTATCTAGGACTGTGTTGAAGGCGCTTGAGCTTGTTGGTGCCTATCTATGGCGATACCGATAGCCTATTCATATGGAATCCTGATGAGAGTAAGCTCAAGGAATTGATTGAGTGGGTGGATAAGGAGTTTGGTATTGAGATTGAGCTTGACAAAGTCTATAAGCTGGTTGCCATGAGCGGTAGGAAGAAGAATTACGTCGGTATACTACAGAATGGTGAATTAGACATAAAGGGATTGGTCGGTAAGAAGAGGAACACGCCCGACTTCGCTAAGGAGGCCTTTAATGAGGTTGTGGGTCTGCTCTCCGATATCCGGGGGCTCGAGGATGTTGGTAAGGTTGTTGAGGAGGTTAGGGATAAGGTCAGGGATTACTATAGGAAGTTGCAGAGGAAGGAAATACCGCTCAATAAATTAGCAATAAGGACGGCGTTGACCAAGCCCCCTTGAATCGTATACGAAAAACACACCACAGCACGTTAAGGCAGCGCTGCAGTTAAAGAATCTTGGTTATAACGTGAGACCTGGCGATATAATAATTTATGTGAAGACCACGGGTAAGGAGGGAGTTAGGCCGATACAACTGGCTAGGATTGACGAGATAGACCCCCCCAATAAGTACATTGAGTATCTAAGGACGTCGCTAGAGCAGGTCCTTGATGCATTTGGGATTGAGTTTGAAAGCATAATGGGCTCGTCAATAATAGATAATTACTCATGATAATTTATGTAAGTGTGAAAAATTACTCCTCAAATAACTCCTCACCCTCTCCCTCGCCCTCCGGCGTTAATGATGACAATATGTTGTTCACTACCTGGTTTATGACATCATCATTTATGTAAGGCATTATTACGACGAACCTATCGGCCTCCATGTCCTCACCCATCCACCTATTACTATATATTATTTCGTATGTTGGTATTTCAACCTCGGCCTTATTACCAACCCTCTTAACACCGTACTTCTCAACCCTCTTATAAAGCTCCTTACTTAATGGTAGATCTAGGCTCACCGTCTGAGGCACCTTAAGGACTATGAAGTCTGACTCTTCCGGGTTCCACTTATCTAATAGCTTCTTCACGTAATTCTTCACAGTATCTGTAAGACTTGACTTAACAATTTCCTTATTGGCTATGTTCTCATTCTCTATGTAAACAACCACATTCTCACTCTCCTCAGGCATACCCACAATTACTGTATCTGAGGATTAATTAATAAAGCTTAACTTTTCCCTATCATTAAAAATGTTTGTTACATTCAGTTATTACGTGAACTCAAAGACCTAATAACGGTGATTATCCTCTCTATAGCGGTGACATTTGTTAACAACGCGAGGAGGATTAAACCATATAGAGTCACCGCATCAACGCCCGTGATTATGAATACCAAGAGGATAAGAAGAATGAGTATGAGTCTCTCCTCCCTCTCAAGAAGCCCAATGCCAATCATTTTAATGCCGAGCGCCTCAGCCCTAGCCCTCGTGTAACTCGTCATTAATGAACCTAACACCGCAAGTAATAATGAGATTGTACTTAACAAGCTCATATCGCTGACTATCCAAAGGTCGATTAACGCTACGAAATCCACGTACCTATCTAACGTGGAGTCCAAGAAGGCGCCAAGCCTAGATACCCTTCCCCAGTACCTGGCTATTAATCCATCAAGCATGTCAAAGGCGCTCGCAACTATTAATAGTGCAAATGTTAGTACGTAGGCCCAGTAATGATGTAACCACATTAAGTAGGGTGTTGGTAATGTGATGATCAGTGATGACAGGGTCAATATGTTAGGGTCCCGAGGCATTACCTTAGCAAGGCCTCCTTCAAGGATTCTCCTACCAATTCTTTCAATCCTATCCTTAAGTTTTCCCAGAACCACAATCGACACCGCAGTTAAAGATTTGCTTGAGGATTGAGGATATGAAGTCCCTAGCCCTTAACCAAAGCTCTATGGTATCTGGCCTTAACCTATACATCTTAGAACCATTGCTAATAAAGGTCTCCACCAGTCCATCCCTCTCCATTTTATAAAGCACTACGTAAACTCCAACATTTGTTATATTAATGTTAAAGCGTTCCCTTATTTCCTTCGCTATTTCATAACCATACATAGGCCTCTCCATTAATAACTTAACTATGTAAATCCATAGATTCTCCTTAGTTAACTTAATCATTAACCTATTAAGTGCCTTCTGGCTCATTAGATTTCTTGATAATGGCGTTAATTAATAATTTTAAATGCTAACCTTTGACCTCAATACCTGTGGCGCATTCGTATTACATAAGCTAATAGAGAAAGATTTAATAACCCATCACTTACATAGTCTCGATGTCACTAAGGGGGGGAACTACATTCCTAGAAAGTGTGTTACAAACACTAAAGAGAGCTATAGAGTTAGGTGGATACCCGCAAGAGGTCTATGAAATCCTAAGTAGACCCCCCCAAAGAATAATAACCGTTAGCATACCCGTTAGGATGGATAACGGAAAAATACAGGTATTCACAGGCTATAGGGTACAGCACAATAATGCCTTAGGACCCTACAAGGGTGGAATAAGGTTCCACCCTGAGGTAACGCTTGAGGAGGATATAGCACTAGCCACAGTAATGACGTTCAAGAATGCATTAAATGGTCTGCCATATGGTGGAGGCAAGGGTGCGGTTGCCGTTGATTATAAGAAGTTGAGTAAGAGGGAGCTCGAGGAGTTAAGTAGGGGGGGTTATGCAAGGGCGTTGGCGCCCTTCATAGGACCTGAGGTCGATATACCAGCACCTGACGTTGGCACTGACCCACAGATAATGGCTTGGATGGTTGATGAGTATAGCAAGATCGCAGGCCACAACGTGCCTGGCGTATTCACGGCTAAGCCAGTAGTACTATGGGGTAATCCGGTTAGGGAGTACTCAACAGGTTTTGGCGTTGCTGTTTGGGCTAGGGAAGCCGCTAAGAAGCTGTGGGGGGGTGGTATCGAGGGTAAGACCGTGGCTGTTCAGGGATTCGGCAATGTTGGTTATTGGGGGGGAGCATACTGGCTGGAGAAGATGGGTGCTAAGGTCGTTGCAGTGACGGACAGCAAGGGCGGCGTTTATAACCCAAGCGGACTTAAGCTTGCTGATGTTAAGGCTGTTAAGGATAAGACTGGTACCGTCATAAACTATGACTTCCCAGGGACTAGGAAGATAACTAATGACGAAGTCCTGGAGTTACCAGTCGATATATTAGTGCCCGCCGCGCTGGAGAACGTAATATACAAGGGCAACGCCAATAACATAAAGGCCAAGCTAATAGTTGAGGGTGCAAATGGACCAACAACAGCCGATGCAGAGAAGATACTGCACTCGAAAGATGTCTGGATACTACCGGACCTAGCGGCTAACGCTGGTGGTGTCGTGATGTCATACTTGGAGTGGGTTGAGAACCTTCAGTGGTACTTCTGGGATGAGGAGGAGACGAGGAATAAGCTGGAGAGGATATTACTCGATACATTTAACAGGGTAATGAATAGGTGGAATAAGCTGGGTACGAGCCAGGTAACGATAAGGGAGGCTGCTTACGTAGAGGCTGTGGACAGGATATACAATGCAATGAAGGTTAGGGGGGGCTGGATTTAATGAATGAGTTTGAATAAGAATAAATATAAAAATATAATTTTCCATATTTTAACATAACTCTATTCAATTGAAATAAATAAGTTATTTTAAATAAACATACAATCCTTGACTTTAAAATCACATTATTCTAAGTAATTATAATGAGGGCTGAAAAGAACGTAGTAATAGATAAAGTGGGCAGAGATTTAATTATTCTAAGGTATAACGATACGGCAACGAAATACTTCGAGGCCTTATGGGAAATACCCGAGGGAGTTACGTACAATGCGTATTTGTTAATTGATGATGATACTACGGTACTTTTTGACACATGGAAGAAAGGCTTAGAAAATGAATTTCTTAATGCCTTAAATTCCGTAATCGATATTAATGATTTAGATTACGTCGTGGTCCATCACATGGAATCAGACCATAGCGGCTCAATAAAGGCTTTGTATGAGAGGAACCCGGGCATTACCTTCATTGGCCACCCAATGACCAGTAAATTAATGAGGAGTCTCTATGGAATAAGCCTAAATTTAAGGCTGTTAGGGATGGTGAGATGTTGAATACGAAGAATTACCAGTTAATGTTTATTCATGTACCATGGCTTCACTGGCCCGAGACCATGTTCACGTACATATTCCAAATGAAGGCTTTATTAACCTGCGATGCCTTTGGTGCGTATACAATACCTAAGTCAGTGTTTATTGATGATTTATTTAGATGATGAGTACGTGTCATCAATGAGAAAGTACTTTGCGAACATAATTGGTTTTTATAGGGATAACGTCATTAGGAATCTCGATAAGGCACTGACAATGACAGGTGGTAATATTGACATAATAGCGCCTGCCATGGTGCCGTGATTAAAGGAGACCTCGTGAAAAGGGCTGTTGACTTGTATAGGGAGTTTACGTTGAAAACGCCGGTTAATAGGAAAATAGTGGTTGTGTATTCTTCAATGTACGGCTTCGTTGATAGTATAATGAACTACATAACTCATGCACTTAATGACTGGGGGGGGTTTAATGTTAGTGTTTATAAATTTACGGATAAGGAAAGAGGAAGCATTGGCGATTTAATTGGGGATGTTAATAATGCACTTGGTATAGTTCTTGGAGTGTCTACGTATGATACCGAGCCATTCCCATTAATGGACTACATAATCGACCTACTAATAAGGAAGTTAAGAGGTGGAAAGCCAATACTGCTGATAACGGACTATGGCTGGGGTGACGTCATACTTAAGCACATAAGGACAAGACTTGAAAAGGCGGGATTCACGATAATAGATTCGATAAGCGTAAATGGAATACCAACAAAGGAGGACTTAAATAAAATAGATGTTGCATTACAAAACTTTAAGCAAGTGATTGCTCAGTAATACACTAACTCGATAAAGTGAGATTAATCAATACCCAATCAGGACAAAAAAACTTAAATTCTAACAAGACAGCATTGACTTGCCGCCGTAGCTCAGCCCGGTAGAGCGGCGGGCTGTTAACCCTGCAGGAACCCGTAGGTCCCGGGTTCAAATCCCGGCGGCGGCGCCACTTTATGCCAATTCTTACATAATTATGTTAAAATAAGCATTTTAAGTGACGTTTACCACCTATGTGGTTCAGCCTCGCCTGTTGCTATTATTTTTAGTCTTTCTATTCCGTTTATCTTCCTTATTATTTCAGCTACGGATTTCGGTACGAGTTTTTCCCACTCAGGATCGTCTTTAAGTATTAATTCTCTAATCCTTGTGGAATTATATTTCTGCCTATCATAAAGTGGTTGTTGCCTTACCTCAATGCCCACCTCCCTGAGCAACATAGCTACGAACGGATTGCCCGTGTAAGCCACTTGAAATGGCGGTACATACGACCTTAAGTAACCGAACCATGCTGCATTATTTTCAATATTTGGTATTGGCACGATTATAATCCTCGATAAGTCCGCACCACCCTCCTTAAAGCCTCCCTTAACATCCAAATTCTCTCGCCCACGGTGAATGGTCCTTAATTATGTAATTGAATTGCGCAGAACCAATCACCACTATTAATTCATCAACCTCATTGAGTATATCCTTTACTGCCCAAACATGTCCCCCCCAATGTGGTGGTTGAAACCTGCCGATAAAAAGACCCCCCCTAATCATTACATTCACTAATTCGGTAATATTAAGTCTCCCCTTTTATTACTCACGCAATGGCTGTAATTCTATAGCTATCTATTAAAAACTCGACAGTTGACTAATACCTTAAATCTAGTTAAACTATATACTAGGATAGTATTTAAATAAGTGTTTATTAAGTCGAAAGCGTATGAGTGAGGAGGTTAAGGAGGTTAAAATTGAGACAAGTGGTAAAGTCATTCAAAGTCCCTGTGGGCCCATAATTCACGGTCTCGAGGACGTCCTTGTAAAGACCACCACCATAAGTGATATTGATGGTAAGAATGGCATTCTTTGGTATAGGGGTTACAGGATTGATGACTTGGCTAAGTACTCAACATTTGAGGAGGTGGCATACTTAATACTCTACGGTAAATTACCCAATAGGAAGGAGCTTGAGGACTTTAAGGCGTTATTAGCATCGTATAGGGACTTACCCAGTGAGGTTTATTCGATAGTAACCACCTTAGGTAAGGTTAAGGCACACCCAATGCTAGCCTTAGAGGCTGGTGTGGCTGCCTTGGGCGCCTTTGATGAGAACCCAAGCGATTACAGCAAGGAAGCCAATCTTAGAAGAGCTATTAAATTAACGTCAGCCCTACCAATAATGATAGCCGCGCATTACAGAGCCAGCAGAGGCCTTGACTTAGTTAAGCCCAGGAAGGATCTAAGCCACGCTGCTAACTTCCTCTATATGATGTTTGGGAAGGAACCTGAAGAAACATCAACAAAGGCAATAGACCTATACCTAGTCCTCCATATTGATCATGAGGTACCCGCATCGACATTCGCTACATTAGTCGCAATATCAACATGGACAGACTTATACTCAGCCATCGCAGCTGGTATAGCCGCACTGAAGGGTCCACTCCATGGTGGCGCCAATGAGGCTGCAATGAAGCAATACTTAGAAATTGGTAAACCTGAGAACGCTAGGCCATATGTGGAGAAGCTACTTGCCGAGGGTAAGAGATTAATGGGCGTTGGCCATAGAGTATATAAGGCCTATGACCCAAGGGCCAGGATTTACAAGGAGCTTGTTAGGCAGTTAAGTGAGGCTAAGGGTAACATGACGTGGTATAGGATTGCGGAGGAGGTGGAGAAGGTGGTCCTTGAGAAACTAGCTCCGAAGAAGCTTTATCCAAATATTGACTTCTGGAGCGGCATAGCCATGTACCTGCTCGGAATACCTTATGAGTATTACACGCCAATATTCGCGATGTCGAGGGTAGTCGGGTGGGCTGCACACGCCATTGAGTATTTAGATCAACATAGGCTGTTTAGGCCTAGGGCATGTTACATAGGTCCTCATGACGTACCCTACGTACCCATTGACAAAAGGCAGTGATAAGTCTTCGTTAGTAAAAAGTGTTAAAAGCGCAACTTTTCTTAATCTCTTCGATTTCGATGTCTAATGATGAATTGTTAAAGGAACTTAAGAACATGCAGGTTAGCCTAAGAGGATTAGCTGCCCGCGCCATAGTTAATTACATATTAACTGAACTCAACGAAATTAATTCAGTAACTGAGAATGAACTTAACGCCATACTACGTAATGCCCTAAACCTAGTGGAGATTGAGGAAAGCGATATTCGTAAAGTTAAGGAGTTCATTGAAAAGATGATTTATCAATGAGCCTTGTTTACCTAATTAAGTGGAAGGAATGTCTTGATAGTGTTATTAAGAACGAAAATGTAAACATACTCAGTTTAAGTAATGAGGGAGCGTTAGTAATGACTAATGATGATACAAACTTTATGAACAACGCCCTTGATAATGGATGTACGGCATACGCGAGGTACTATAGATTTAGGGTAATTAAGGCAGGTAATTTAAATGATACTCAAAGGGTCATTAAGCCACTCGATATGTGGATCGAGAATAACATACTTAATATAGTCATTAACCCGCTAAGGCTTAGCACGTTTGACATTGCCAAAATACTTTATGACTTGAACTTTGAGTTGGAGTTGATTAGTGAGGATGATGTTGAGTATACGAAATGATGGGTAAGGGAAAATTCTTATGTTTATAGATAGTAAGTAACATTAAATGGATATCACGAGCTTCATTAATAGGGAAGTGACGCCGGACCTCGAGTACCTAGTTGACCCGGTACCAACCGAGGCTCTTCGACTCATAAACCTTAGGAAAAATACCCACGTAATACTCATTTATGGAGACATGACTGCGTCCTACGAAGGTAGGGCAAAGTCGCAACTTGAGGATTTAATGCCTAGGTTAGTCATATCGAAACCTGATGGAACGTTTATGGTTCATGAATCTAATAAGGAGAAACCCAGGCTTTGGAATCCACCACCATCTACGCTATATGCCTCAATAAACCTCGGCGTGTTAACACTCAGGAGTGTTAGGGCTAGCCCTAGGGAGGTGGTTATGGTGGAGATACCTGTGATTAAGTTCGTTGGCGCTATGAGACTTGGTGTTACGTTGAATTACAGGGTCTTTGGTACTGAGGAGGACTTAGTAAATGCTATAATAAGTAACCCAAGTATTGTTGAGGATGGGCTACAAATAATCGCCAGGGAGTATCACACAATTGTTGGTGACATAGACCTACTGGGTAAGGACTCCAGGGGCAATCTTGTGGTTATTGAATGTAAGAGGAGCCAGGCAGGTCCAGAGGCTGTTAATCAACTTAAGCGTTACGTAGAGCATTTAAGTCAAAAGGAGAGCAAAAACGTTAGGGGCATACTCGTTGCACCCTCAATATCGTCTGCAGCCTACCACTACTTAAGGCAGTATGGACTTGAGTTTAGGCGCGTTGAACCAAAGAGCTTAGTTTAGATCATGGTATTGCTGAGAATAGTACTAGGAATACTACGGCGAGGATAACGGACATTATATACCAGCGCAGGGAAAGTATTGTTAGGTCCCTAAATTCCCTATTTCTTCCGTAATTAATCAGCAACAGCGTTAGAAGCAGACCATCTGTTGAGGGTATCGCGATTATGATCGATAGCAATATTGTCTCGGCCATTATTGACACGGCAGTACTGCTTGACACGGCATTCGTGGCAATACCAGCATAGACCCACTGCTCGGCCGTATTCCAAATACCAAAGAGCGGTATTAATGATGGGCCTAACGACATCATAAGGTTAGTTAGCTTGTAAGAGAAGGCTGCGACCTGGGACACTGATGATAACTTATTAATCATTGACTCCTCCTGATTAATTTCCTGGTTTACCTGGGACGCGAATTGCTGGCCGGGCTTTACAGCATATCCAAGGAAGTAAGCCGCCAGATAAAGCAACAGTAGTACTAGGAATAGGTATATCCTGAACCTCCCCAACTTGCCTACTATGGAAATCCTTATCCTTTCCTCCTGTGTTAGCATTCATTATTCATTAATCGTGGGCTTTAAAAATGATTACTCTCTCACTTGGTTAATCACACCTTAAGCACTATGTGCTCAACACTATCCTTATAAGTCCTAGTGATTATACCCTGCTTCTCCAGATTCCTCAGTGCCAGGTCTATGTAGGTGACCTTAACCTTGAGGATCTCATCGCCATACCAATCAACCAACTTATTAATTATCTCATTCAAAGTCCACTCCCTCTTACCACCCTTAGA
This sequence comes from Vulcanisaeta distributa JCM 11213, assembly GCA_001316125.1. Next base: position 11,191 of record BBCS01000001.1, on the reverse strand, counting down.
CTCCTCAGTGAGCACCCTCCTTATGAAGTTCGTAGTGTCTTCGGTGATATTCCACGGATAGACAAACCACGTCCAATCCCTAACCTCAATAGCCCAATAATCAGGCTTAAACTTGGCAACCGTCGATATCCACTGAAGGGCTGCTGTCCTTACCTCTACGTTTTTGTTATTGCGTTCTATGTGCTCCTTAGCTAATTGTATAGAGTCCCCCGGTATCAACTATGTCATCTATCACAAGAACCTTCTTACCGCTTAGATCAACGGATAAGGGGGGTACTTAATGTAGGCCTTCTCAGCGACCTGGGCTGTTGATGGCCAATGAACAACCTGGAGACTTATTAAGTCGGTAATGCCTAGGTAATCACAGACGAGCCTGGCCGGTGCATAACCACCCCTGGCTATTGCAACTACGATATCCGGTAACCAACCCGAGTCCTTTATTTTCATTGATAATACCCTAGCCCACTCGGCTATTTCATCCCAACTAACAAGCCTTATTGGTACCTTAACCACGTTTTTTGATAATTCTCATGGCTGATTTATAAATTTCATGCTCACGCTGAGATAATGCATTATTAATGCATTTAAACTTTGATGTTTGTTAATTCGGAAGCAATATATGGCAATTAAGTACTACATAATACTTACGGTGGCGGTGGTGGCGATATCCTGGGCATCAATATTAATACTACTGTCTGGCGCCCAACCAATAGCCGTGGCCTTTTGGAGGACTGCGATAGCTGCAGCAGTATTATCGCCACTACTTATAATTGAAAGAAAGAACAACGCTTATGCGCCATCAATGAATGAACTAACGCTAATGGTAATTAGCGGTATTGCGCTGGCGACACACTTCATGACCTGGATTGAGAGCCTATACTTAACCACGGTGGCCGCAAGCACCACGTTGGTCTCAACATACCCAATATTCACGTTGGTAATGGGTAGATTAATAGGTGAGAGGGTTGGCAAGCGATCAATAATAGGCACCTTAACCGCCTTCCTAGGCATTGTATTAATCACGGTACCTGAATTTTACGTGAACACAAAGGCCCTAATCGGTGATTTACTCGCGCTAGCCGGTGCCGTGTCTGGCGCCGTATATTTCCTAATCGGTAGATTCATCAGGGTCAAAGCATCTCTGGCGACATACACCGTGCCTGTTTACAGCGTTTCAGCAGTAACGACATTAATTGTTGGCTTAATAATGCACACCAAGTTCTGGCCCTATCCACTATATACTTGGTTCTACATATCAATGATCGTACTTGGCCCAATGCTACTTGGTCATACATTATTGAATTACTCCCTTAGGTATTCAAGGGCCATAACCGTAACCACATCGACATTGGGAGAGCCAATTGGTGCCTCATTACTTGCACTCGCGATATTTCACCAGGTTCCTCAGGCATTAACCATAGTCGGTATCGTCATCACACTGCTTGGTATTTACATGGTTGTTTCTGAGGAGGTTCATGGAGAGACTTAAGTATGGATTAGGTAAATTAATTAGTTCTTTTCTTTCTTCCTTTAAGTGAGAACTCTGTGGATTGTATTGTAATAGTCGATTCGCGTGAGTACGAAACAGCTGAGGAAGTCGTTAAATGGATTAAGAGGTTAGGCTGTAATGTTATTCCTCGTAAACTCGACATTGGCGATTACGTATTACCCAGCAATGTTGGTGTTGAACGTAAGAAGGCCATGGACTTCATATCCTCAATAGTCGACGGCAGATTATTCGAGCAGAGCAGGGAATTACTCCGTGCATACGATAGGGCTTACATAATTATTGAGGGCGATTTATGGAGGGCCATTAATAGGAGGGACGTGCATAAGCACTCAGTGCTTGGTGCGCTGAGTACGTTAATTGACGTAGGCATTAAGGTCCTGTATACACCCGATGAGGAGGGTACAGCCTATGCTCTGAAGTCTTAGCGGAGAAGGCAGGAAGTAGGGGGGGTATCAAGACAATCCCTATCAAGAGAGGTGAAACGATTAGGGATGCTCAGGTTCGATTCCTATCATCATTGCCTGGCATAGGTCCAAAGAGGGCTGAGGCATTACTGAGGGCCTTTGGAACCCCACTCGACGCACTGAATAATTTGGGGCAGTGGACCAGGAGGTTGATAATATTAATGAGGGCATAGTTAGCGTTGTTAGGAAGGTATTAACTACGAAGTATGGTGACGAGGAAAATAACGCAGTCATTCCAATAGACGAGGCCATTAAGGAAATGAGTGAGGATAAAAGTGATGCCGATAATAGGGAGAATAAAAAGATTGGAGATAGTATTAATAATAAGCGCAATATAATGGATTTCCTCGGTGATAAATAATGGTAATCACATGCCCATACTGCGGCATGAATAACTGGACAATGGTGCAATTCTTAAGTAGAAGGGGGGGTAGTGAGAACTTCATAATTGCATGCCGCTGTAACAATTGCGGTAAGATTTTTTATCTATATAAGACGAAATTCGCAACGTTAACCTATAAATTAGAGGACATAGGTCTTTAAAACACATGTAATTTCTTACGTGTAAAAAGAGGAAAAATCCTTAAATATTAATCCCCCCCAAAAATATCATTAATGCCAGAATTACCACTGGCACCAATAGATAGAATTTTCCATAAAGCTGGTGCTGAAAGGGTTGGTGAAGATGCAATACAAGCATTGAGAGATATCCTTGAGTATATTGCGTTTGATATAGCATCAAAGAGCATAGAATTAGCGAGGCATGCTGGAAGAAAGACAGTAACAGCTGATGATGTTAAGACAGCAATTAGAATTCTTAGATGTATACCTGCGCCAACATCATAATGCTACCATTTAAATATGAAATATAATTAAATTTATTTATTTTAATTATTCATTACTCACTTGATCTATCTGCATAATTAACAACGTACCTCCTCGGCTTAAGGACATTAACGATGTAATTAAATGCCTTATCAGGCATGCTGTGATCACCACAGGTATATACGTCGACCGTGGCAAACCCATAGACCGGCCACGTATGTATTGCTATATGACTCTCCACAACTAACGCTAACACGCTCACCCCCCCTCCTTATCACCATTTATGAACTTCCATGACCTGACCTCGACTAAGTGAACATTGGCTATCTCGGCAGCCTTTATTACTAATGACCGTAGGAATTTCTCATCACTTAGAACGCTCGGGTCAACCCCCCCGTATAAATTACCATACACGTGCTTGCCGACCACCCCCCCATTTAACCTTTCGTACTCCAATTGAGATGTTGTAGACATGGCTTCGGTTTCTGAGACCTCAATATAGGCATGCCTTTAAATTCTTTTCCTTTATAAAAAAGGGGGAATATGGATACAACCGTGCCCTACGTACCTACACCACGCGACGTTGCTATTGAAATGCTTAAGCTGGCCAATGTGAGGCCTGGGGGGGAGGTCGTTGTAGACCCGGGCGCTGGCGAATGCGGTATTATTACGCTGGCGGTTACGATGTTCAATGCCGTTGGAATAGGTATTGAGATCAACCAGCCTGGTTAAGTCCTGTATTGAGTCCTTTGAGAAAATGGGATTGAGGGGGGGTAGGGCATATATTGTATGGGTGACCTATTTGACTTTGATTATTCAATAGCTGACGTCGTGACGTTATATCTAGGCAGCAATGTTAATGAGAAGTTAAGGCCTAAATTAAGTAAGGAGCTTAGGCGTGGGTCCCGTGTAGTTAGCCATGATTTTGAGGTGCCTGGCTGGCGGCCTATAAGTACTATCGATGTTAATGGACCATTTAGAACACACAGAATTTATTTATATATTATTTAAATGATGAAATCCCGTGGATTATAGCAATGATTTAACGGAATTATTAGGTGCATATTTAGTACCACTTAAGGGAATTGAGGAAATATTAAGCAGGGGTGATAAGGGTAGCAAGTTACTAGTTGAAACTCCCCTTGGATTTAAGAATGTTGGGCTAGAGGTTGTACGGTACTTAAATAATAAGGGCTATAGGGCATATTTAAGCGGTCAGAATGTTTGGGGGGGAGCCTGTGATTTCTCGGTAGTGGTGATTACCAATACGTAATTCACCTAGGCCATGCCCTGCCACCCAATATTTTTCGTATAATAAGCAGCAATTTTAAGTTAAGGAAGAGCGAATTTAATGACGTTATTGTCGTTGAAATTGAGAATGGACCCACGGTGCTATTCTCGGCTATTTACTACGAACCAAAGCCTGAATTATTAAGTAAGGCTAGGGATGCCCTTGATAATTTCATTAAGTCAGGCATTAATCCTTTCATAGCATATTCATTACCATATAAGTTATATGCCCATGAAATTGCTAAGATGCTTAATGCGCCAATAGCACCTGGCCCCCCCATAACTGGTTGCTTCATACAATTTCCAATACCGAACACGGTCCTATTCATAGGCTCTGGATACTTTTACCCATTAACGTTTAAGTTATTAAGACCCCCCCAAGCTAATGTTTACTTATTTGACGTGTTTAGGGGTGTGATTGAGAATGTGGATGATGTATATCGCAGGTACTTGGCCATGAAGGTTAAGGCAATTCAGGATTTCGATAATGCGAGGTCCGTGGGCATCATCATCTCAAGAAAGCCCGGCCAATATAGGCCTGACTTAATTGAGGCATTAATTAATAGGTTGAGGAGGTTAGGTAAGGAATTCGTAATTATTGACTTAAATGAGGTCTCGCCTGACTATGTCAATAATCTGCCGTGGATGCTGTAGTGAATACGGCATGCCCGAGGATAGGCATTGACGATCTTGATAGGTTTATAAAGCCTGTTGTTAATGCTGGTGATGTCCTTAAGGTGAATTCACTTGATTTGAGTAATTTATTGGTATGGTGATGCGGTGTTTAATCTTTATGAGAAAGAAAGGTTTTTATAGAAGTGCTTTACGGAGTCGCCGATGAGCAGCGGTACACAGGCATATCTAGCACAGATCGGTGGTGTGCCAGTACTGGTATTGAAAGAGGGAACTCAAAGGGCCTTTGGTAAGGAGGCAATGAGAATAAACATAATGGTTGCTAAGGCAGTTGCTGAGGTTATGAAATCAACACTTGGTCCTAAGGGCATGGATAAGATGCTCATTGACAGCCTTGGTGACATAACAATCACTAATGATGGAGCAACAATACTTGACGAGATGGATGTACAGCACCCAATTGGTAAGTTACTTGTTGAGATTGCTAAGACTCAGGATGACGAGGTTGGTGATGGAACAACAACCGCCGTAATACTAGCCGGCGCATTACTTGAGGAGGCAGAGAAACTGCTTGACAAGAATATACACCCAACAGTCGTTGTTTCAGGATTTAAGAAGGCACTTGATGCCGCAATGGAGCACTTAAGGAAGATCGCAGTCCCTGTGAAGAGGATGATGTAACAACGTTGAAGAAGGTGGCGTCTACGGCAATGCACGGGAAGATTAGCGAGACCGTTAAGGATTACTTCGCCGAGCTCGCAGTTAAGGCCATGCTGCAGGTTGCTGAGGAGAGGAATGGAGAATGGATTGCGGACCTTGACAATGTGCAGATAGTTAAGAAGCACGGCGGTGCCCTTGAGGATACGCAGTTGGTTTATGGCATTGTGATTGATAAGGAGGTTGTCCATGCAGCCATGCCTAAAAGGGTTGTTAATGCCAAGATCGCCCTACTTGACGCACCACTTGAGGTTGAGAAGCCGGAGATTGATGCAGAGATTAGGATTAACGACCCCCCCAACCAAATAAGGGCTTTCCTCGAGGAGGAGGAAAACATACTGAAGTCCTACGTCGATAAGTTCAAGGCGCTTGGAGTAAACGCAGTCTTCACGACAAAGGGCATTGACGACATGGCTCAGTACTACCTGGCAAAGGCTGGCATCTTAGCTGTTAGGAGGGTTAAGAGGAGCGACATTGAGAAGCTAGTAAGAGCAACTGGCGGCAGGTTAGTGACTAATATCGAGGACATGACCGAGGCAGACCTAGGCTTTGCAGGACTTGTCGAGGAGAGGAGGGTTGGGGGGGATGAAAAGATGGTATTTGTTGAGCAGTGCAAGAACCCGAAGGCAGTAAGCATATTGATTAGGGGGGCGGCTTCGAGAGACTCGTTGACGAGGCCGAGAGGAACCTAACAGACGCACTTAGCGTGGTTTCTGACGTCATTGAGGAGCCATACGTATTACCTGGCGGTGGAGCACCGGAGATGGAGGTTGCCAAGGTCGTTAGGCAATTCGCGGCTAAGGTTAGCGGCAGGGAGCAATACGCAGTAGAGGCCTTTGCAAATGCCGTTGAGGTAATACCAAAGACACTTGCTGAGAATGCGGCCTCGATGCAGTTGACGTATTGACAGAGCTAAGGCATATTCATGAGAGCAAGGAGGATGGCTGGAAGTACGGTATTAACGCCTTCACGGGTAAGGTCGCCGACATGTGGGCTATTGACGTAATAGAGCCATTAACCGTTAAGTTACAGGCATTGAAGGCCGCCGTTGAGGCAGCCACAATGGTGCTGAGGATTGATGAGATAATTGCCGCTAGTAAGATTGAGAGCGGGAAGGAGGAAAAGAAGGAGGGCGAAGAAGGTAAGAGCGAGAGTTCCTCAGGTTCACTTGAGTAATATTAAAAGTACGAAACTCAATAAAACACTTAAAATCATCATTGCAAAGATTACGTACGTGTTAACATTAATATTAAATTCCCTCCTTATCATTCTCACAAAGATTATAATCACCGCCGATATTATTACCTGTATCGAGATTATGAAGATGATATTCCAATGAATCCCAAGGTATTGAAGTGACTTCGCCACCGCGGGTATCGCGAAAAGAAGAACGTAATAACTAAGTATTGCTGTTCTTAAACCTCTACTCAATGCACTAATTATTACCTTATCACTTGCGTATCTAAGCGCTAGTATGTACCTGGCAAGGCTCGCTTCACTCATTGAGAGATTACCCTGTAATTCCCTGGATAGTAGAGAATCGAGGATATCACCGTTAGCATCATATAAAGACCTAAGTAGATAGATCCACCTACGTGAATCATCAGCCCAAGAACACTCATAATTAACGACCCATCACCACTTAATAATTCGCCTATAAAACCATCCTTAGCATTCATGGAATTCAGTAACTCATTATTGAGTTTCCCCCTTAAACTTAAGGAATAATCTCCTAATAATGAGTGTCGTGAATGTTACAAAGATTGGTATGAGAAGTGAGAGGTATGGGTTTACCAGCGTGGAGAATATGAATAGGGCTATGGGACCTATCGACGTGATACCGACAATTATTGTTAGGGACTTATCAAGTGAATCGATTATTTCCTGAGCCCTTGCCCTGGCGCTGCCCAATAGGTATTCATTTAGGCTCATTGTCACCACCATTACCTAATAATTTGTTTAATTGAATTGAATACTCAACATAGTCATCATTAATAACGCGGTTCAACCTCATTATTACACTAACTGCAGCACTGACTTCTGGTTGCCCTGGATTGAAGTTCCTCGGATAAGTAATGGACTTAACTCTACGTATTGAACCAACCCTTTCCATGGATACCAGCACGAATTTGTTAAGGTCGATTAATTCACTTAATGAGAAAGCCCTTAACCTATTCATCAGCGCCTCATTACTATCTGCATGTGTAGTGCCTAATACCTGGAGACCTGCATTAATACCGTGAACCAAAGCCTCGAAGTGGTCCCTATCCCTCAATTCGCCAATGATTAGTACGCCATAGCCCCTATGTAGTGACTTAAGTACCTCCTCAGTCTTGCCAATTATTGACTTAATTTTAACGCTTGGTGTCGGTAGTTCCAGGGATTCATCCGTCTCATCAATGTAGATCCTCCTCAGGTTCAGGGGTAACGCCATATCCAGTGCATTCAATAGCGTTGTTTTACCGCTTGATGGCGGACCCATTATTAGGATGCTGAGCCCATTACGTAATGCCGTGATTAATTTACCTGCATCTTCAATACTTATCGAACCTGAATTTATTAATTCATTAATTGTGAATGGCTTTTTATGAAGCCTAACGTGTACGGATAAGCCCTCAACCAAGGGCCACCTATCCACAGAAATTCTAAGTCTCTTGTTGCTTATCATAATCGAGAACTTACCGCTTGGGTTGTCCACAGAAACCCTAACACCACTTATGTTTGCAATCTTAAGAAACTGCTTCGCAATTGCTTGAGCATCAGCATTAACAACCCTGCAAATCCCATACCTACTGTGGTTAATGTATATGGAGTCCTGGGTTATGAATATATCCTCAACCTCCTGATCCAGGATTATCGGCGATAAATCACCCAAGCCTAAACTAGCCAATACTAATGATGACCTGAACATGGGATCTTTAATGAATAGGGATAGGAATTTCTCCCTCGATAACAATAACGATGGCAGGGAATACTCATTATTAGGAACAACCCTACTCACTAATTCAATTAGGTAATCTAAATAATCATTGCTGACTTTATGAAGCTCCACCGTGCATTCGCTATCCTTAATTATGAGATTGAAAGATAAGGCAATGGATTTATTAATCATTGATCTGGCATTATCAACTACCAATGAGAAATTGCCCATTGTAATGATGGAGCCCTCCTTAAACAATTCTATTCTTAAATGAGGCTTAACACCACCCTTAATTAATAAGTTAAGGAGTCTATTTATGAACTCCTTATTATCGCCTGACTTACGTATGGCATTAAGTAGAGATCTTAGGTCTGCCAGCTCGCAGGTGCTTAATGTTTCGATTACGTCAACATCAACCCTGCCCTCCATGGCCATGTTTGAAAGGCTTCTCGTGAAATCACATTTACCAATTAATGGGCATTTAGTGCAGTTCAGGATTTGATGAGAAATTACCAATCTAACCAATAGTGACTCCCTGCCATCAGCTCTGCTTGGTGAGGATTTGAGTATTGGCATGATTCGTCTCACCGGTTATGAAAAATACATTCTAATTAGGGCATAATCTACGTGCGTAATCCCTCAGGGTATATGGGCTGACCTGTACGGCTTTGGCCACATCCTCAACCCTAAATTTATAACCAAGTCTCTTACTTATGCAGTAAATAATGGCGGCGGCGAGTATGGGTGGACTTCTTGATTGAATAACGGATTTCTTCAATGAGTTCAGGAATTTTTCAGCCTCGGGGGGGTAAACCGTGACCCAGGAATCACCGAATAATTTAGTAAGTCCTGACTTTATGTGCGATAAAATCCTATCCTTCAGGCTATACCTTACTCCAACAATGGCTAGGGAATCCCTTATCGCTTCAAAGGTTAGTTTATGGCCATTTGACCTACACGTGTTTATCACCTGCTTAGTACTTATGGGCAGGTTATGCGATAATATTACGTGAAGTATTGCGGCAATTGCTGCCTCGTAATATGTCGCCGATGAAAGATCCTTATTTGCCAGAATCTTCCTAAAAATGAGCTTAGCCTCCTCAATATACTCATCACTAATGCCGAAGGTTCTCGCTATGAGTAACATACAGTCATAAGCCCTATACATCGAGTAACTCTCACGTCTTACCCTGAACAACTCATTTATCGCCCTCAACCTCCTATAAACACTAAGTTTCACCTCACCACTTTTTCTCACGCTCTTCTCAATGGATTTCCATATTGGTGTTAAGTCAATCTCTTCCCCCATCTATTAAGGGTGATGATTGTGTATACGTATCGTAAACGTACACAGAACCAACCACAGTACCGCAATTCATACATATGTATTGTCCGTCTCTCTCAATTATTCTTGAACTTCCACAATAGGGGCATTGCATGGCGTAGTGATTTCCATTCTCGTTATTAATAAGTCCAGTGCTTATATGCTAAATAGCTCAGGTTTATTAAACTCCAGTGGAGTGTGAGAGTTTACTGAAACTTTTAGCCTACTTTAACACCTTCAAACCAATGTAGACCTTCTCGCCAACCTTAACATCATTTTTAAAATTATTAACGTCCATTATCAAGCCCCCCCTATCGATATCTTAATAATGTTTTCACTAACGTAATACACAATGCCATTCATGTAGACATCCCAATTCGAGGCATAGTTTGAGTCCTTCTCATTACTAATGCTAACTTTAACGTTATCTCCCTGCTTAATATCAACACCAATGACGTCCCTTGGATATTCAAGGCTAGGGATATGCCAGACTCACTACTCATTTCAAGCCTTATAATGCCCCCCCTGTAATCCGTACTCTTAACATTCATTACCCTGAAATCACCACTTAACTGCATCGTTCTACGGTAAGGAAAAATACTAAAAAAGCTTATCTTATGTAATCCTGATTAATTATGTCGTTACTCGCCGACGCAGCCAGGAGGTTTAATGCGGAATTACTTAACATGGTTAATAAGGAGGTTAGGGTGACCACGAGCACGGGCACGACTTACCAGGGAATGCTCGTCGGCATTGACAGCTCATTAAACATAATGCTTGTGGACGCAGTCAATAATAAGAATGAGAGGTTCTCACGGGTCCTAATAATGAGCCACGCCATAGTAGATATAGTGCTTGTCCAGGAGTTTGTGGATCTTAGGGAATTCGCCAGGTACATAGATAAGTACTTCCCCCCCGGCATGGTTAAGTACATTGAGGAGGCTAATGTGGTGCAGGTTGGTAATGTTAAGGTGACCACAGCCGGTGTCGAGGGTTCAGGACCATTGGCTAAGCGTGTTAAGGAGTTATTTGATGAATTTATGTCTAAACGAAGGGCGTAATTAATGGGTATGAGCGTAAAATCACGTAATGAATATATTTTTAGATTGATTTTGTCCTTTGTAGTAGTCCCTGAATGTCCTTTGAAATACTTGATAAGGATTTAGCCGGGAGGATTGGTAGGTTGAGGACTAGGTCCGGAATTATCGAGACTCCAGCTCTATTTCCTGTGATAAATCCCATGAAGCAAGTGGTGACATTAAACGATATTGCAGATATAGGCTTCAACCAGGTAATAACCAATGCCTACCTACTCAAGAGACACTATGGTGACTTGGTTAGGGAGGTTGGCGTGCATAAGCTTCTTAATTGGGATAGACCCATCATGACTGATTCAGGCGCGTATCAACTGCTAATGTACGGTAGGGTTGAGGTATCCCCCCCAGACGAAATTCTCAAGTACGAGATTGACATAGGTACAGACATAGGCGTTATACTAGACATACCAA